>CANLVD010000001.1 GCA_947494445.1 uncultured Paracoccaceae bacterium
TCAGGCTCAGGCTCAGGCTCAGGCTCAGGCTCAGGCTCAGGCTCAGGCTCAGGCTCAGGCTCAGGCTCAGGCTCAGGAATTCGTACCGTTGGGCGAGGTACTTGATCAGCCCAAGACCCCGAAATGTCGAAAATTTCTGATATTTTCAAACTGCAAAGATACGGATTCTTAAGGCTGTTGGCGCAGGCACGATGTGAAAACCCCAAGGAGGGCCTGATGAAGTTTCTGTTTGCAGCCTGGCTTGCGCTGACGATGGCATTTGCTGTGTCGCCCATGGCGCAGGCACAATCCGTTGGCGAATTGCAGGTCGATGCGGATTACTGCACGATTCTGCGCGCCTTTACCAACTCGACCGATCCGCGCTGCGCTCCGCTGGCGCTTGGGACAACCCGCGCGGTGACCAGTTCCCCTGAAGCCGTACCAGTTGATGTGGCCCAGCAGGAGAAGGGGTATTTCATCTATTTCGGCTTCAATTCCACAGCCATTGAAGGATCGTATCTGGCTCATCTGTCGCGCCTTGCTCAGGTGCTCAAAAGCGAGTCCGTGGCAGACCATTGCGTCAAACTTGTGGGCCATACAGACAGCGTCGGATCGGATGGCTATAATGCGGACCTGTCAAAGCGCAGGGCTGCGTCGGTGGAAAAGACGCTGGTGGCCAGTCTGGGCATCGCCGCTGACAGGCTGATTGCCCAAGGCATGGGTGAAAAGGCCATGCTGCCCGGCCTGCCGGGCACCCATCCGAAGAACCGCCGCGTTGAATTTCTGGCAAGACCGCGGGGCCCCGACGGTTGCAAGTGATGCTTCGTCATCTTGTAGCTGGACTGCTGTTCATTCTGGGGCTCACGGGTCAGGCAGTGGCTCATGAAACCCGCGCAGCGCTTGTGATCGGCAATTCCGATTATCGCACGCTGCAACCGCTCCGCAATCCGGTGGGCGATGCGACAGAAATGGCCCATGTGCTCAGCGATCTGGGCTTTACGACCTGGCTGGCGCTAAACCAGTCTGGCGCACAGATGCGCCAGACGATCACGGCCTTTCGCAGCCTGTCCAGCCAGTCCGATCTGGTCGTGGTGTTTTTCGCAGGACATGGTGTCCAGTCCCGGGGTCGCAGCCTGCTGCTGCCAACCGACACTGACGCCAATGCCCTTGCTCCATCGCTGAGTGTTGAGGCATTGATCGGTGCGATCTCCACCCGGGTTCAGCAGATTGTGGTTCTTGTCGATGCCTGTCGGGACATCCCCGGCACCGCAGACCTTGCGGCCTCTCCGCTGTCCTCAAGCCCCGAGCGAGCGAATGCTGCCGGGATCTACATTGCCCATGCAGCCCAACCCGGCGGTCTGGCGCTGGATGGTACAGGACTGCTCAGCCCGTTCACGCAGGCCCTGTCTCAGGCCCTTGCCCTGCCCGGCTCTTCCATCGATCAAACCATGACGCGCGCCCGGATGTCGGTGATCCAGGCAACCGGTGGGCATCAAATCCCCTGGGCACGCTCTTCGCTGATCTCGCAGATCATTCTGAACGACCGGCGCGCGCCCGCAGCCCTGATCGTTCTGGCTGATGTGGCCCTTGTCGGGCAAGGTGGCCAACCGGTATCGGGGCATCCGCCACCCGCAAAATACCTTTGCGCAATCGCACCTGCTGCGGATGGCATGACCTGCCGTTCAGCCTGAGCACCGCCAGCCGCACTGACAATTCTGCAAAAAAGTGACTTTCCTGCTCGACGGATTGACGTCGCTTCCCTTACGCTGGGTCACATAAAGCCTTTGTGACGTCAGATATTTGGAACAGATATGTCTAATCTTGCAGGCAAAGCCTATGCGATGAACGTGGTGACGCCTTCGAACCCGAAGATCACCTGGCTCAACCGACTGATATTCATGGTGTCGCGCAGCACACCCAAGACCTTGTCCGGTCTTTTGGGACTGTCGCTGATCCATTTCGCACGCTGGGTGATCATTCGCCCCGAGGACTGGCCAGATCTGGGTCAGGGACGCGAGAGGGTCGACAACGACTACATGATCTTCTGCTCGAATTTCAACGGCACATGGGACCAGTATATTGATGCGTTTTCTGACGGTATTCCGAACGGGCTGAACCTGTTCTGGTTCTCCGCGACCAAATATCCGACCTCGATCCCGGTCACGCCGTTCAAGAATTACATCACCTACAATCAGGTACAGACCGATTATTATTACAATGCCACGCCCGGCTCGGCGCAGCGCGATGTGAAATGCGCGATGAAAGTCCAGCGTGCGGTCGCCAAGCTTGCACAACAGCACAAGACCCTGTCGCCCGAGGAATTCGCCAAGGCCTATCGCGCGGCGATGTTCGAAGTTCAGGGCTGTTTCGGCGCACCCGGTTTCGGACCCGTCGCGAGCCTGTCGACGGAGAAAGCGGATCTGAACCGCGAGCCGTTCATCCACCGGGGTGCAGCCGCTGCACCGCCGGAAGTGTGAGGAGGAGGACGAAATGCCAAATTTTGACACCGGACATTATTTCCTGACCACGCTTGCCCCGATCAAGAATGGATCGACCCGTGACGGACGCGGCGTCGTGGTTTCCTACCAGCAGAACCTGCGGATGGAACTGGGCGTTTTGCCGACCGCGCTGCAATCGCCCGCGACCGTGAAAATCGGCGTCAACAGCCCGTTCTCTCGCAACCGCCAGACCCATCTGTGCCGGTTCATGGTGATGGATGACGTGATCTATAACGGGCGGACCAGAACCAGCACGCTGAAAAACTCGATCCTTGGCCGGGATCCGATCCAGCCGCAGGAAATCGACCGCCTGAACCGGGCCTACCTGATGTTCTCGGCCGATATTGATGCCGTGGAAAACGAAGGGGATCCCCTGCCCGAGACATTGGACGAGGAGGCACAGGACCGCGTGCGGGACCGCTATGCCAGACGTCTGTGGGACACGATGGAGGATGACCTGCGGCGGATCTACTCCAATTGCGAGGGGTTTGATAAGGTCGAAGATGCAGACGGGTTTGCGCGCTACATCAAGCGCTGTCAGGTTGAAACGACGATGCCGTTCAACGACTATTGGATCTCGCCACCGAAGCTGAACAACCTGCCAGCGCTGCCGATCCTCGCGGTTGTTGGCATTCCGCTGGTGCTGACCGTGCTCGGCCTGCTGTTCTGGCTGTTTGGCGCGGAAAACCTGCCGATCCTCGGCTGGGCCGCGGGCAAAACCGCGTTTTTCGGTGCGATCATCAGCGCGATTGCGATCTTTGCCGCCTATCAGTTCGTCATGTGGCTGGGCAACAAGCCGATGCCGCCCGGAGAGCTGGCCGATCTGCCTTCGGTCCTGAAATCGCTCTACACCCAGCAGCATTTCAGCGAGTTTTCGATCTCGATGCAGGGCAAGTCGGACGCCGAAATCCACGAGGCCTTCGGTGCCTATGTCGAGGCCCATGATCCATTGAACACACTGGCGCCCAGCCAGTCGCCGGGCGTGATTTCAAGTGCGCATGACGGCGGGACGGTGAGGTAAGACAATGACCAGAGAGCTAAATCTCGACGACATTCAGGGCAACATCGTGCGCGCCTATGGCCGCTACAGCTATCCGGTTGCACGCTATTTCTTCCTGCAATTCGAAGACACCGTGTCGGCGCGCGCCTTTGTCGATGCGGTCAGGCCCAAGGTGACGACGGCGCAGCGCTGGACCAAGGAGGACATGCCGCCGGTCACGCTGAACATCGGGTTCACGTTCTGGGGGTTGTGGAACCTTGGCTTGCCGACGCGAACCCTGCAGCAGATGCCCTCGGAGTTCATCGAAGGGATGAAGGCTCGCGCCTTTGTGCTGGGCGATAAGGATCCCACCCTGCTGGACAGTGATGATCAGGGCTGGCAGGCCCATTGGGACCCGGTCTGGCAGGAAAACCGCACGGACAAGCCGCGCCCCAATGGCGATGTGCATGTCTGGATTTCGATGAACGCCCATGTGAAGCCCGGCACGGATGAGGCTGTGCCCGAGCTAGAGGAGCAGACCCAATGGCTGCGCGATCTGTGCCGCAAGACGCTCAAAGGGCGGGTGCGCATTCTGGACAGCAACGGCCGGGGCGGGGATCAGGAATATCAGCAGGCCTCCGCCATTTTTGCGACACTGCCCGATGGCTCGAAAGTGGCCACGCCCAAGGAGCATTTCGGCTTCACCGATGGCATTGGAAACCCGGTCTTCGACGGACAGTTTGCCGATCAGCTAGAAGGCGATGCGGTGATCGGGCGGGGCAAGTGGATGGATGCCGAAAAGGGCTGGCAGCCGCTGGCCACCGGGGAATTTCTGCTGGGCCATCCGGATGAAAGTCAGGAACTACCGCCGACCGCGATGCCGCCTGAGTTCATGCAAAACGGCAGTTTCATGGTCTACCGCAAACTGCATGAGAATGTCGGAACGTTCAAAGAGGTGCTGGCCGAGGAGGCCAAGGACTTCGCGGCCACCATGGGCATCAGCGAGGCCGAGGCGAATGTGACACTTCAGGCCAAGATGGTCGGGCGCTGGCCCGATGGTGTGCCGCTGAGCAAGGTTCCCACCTATGACGCTTGGGTGGCGCTGGCCAAGGAGCGCGGCTTTGACAACCCCGAGACCGCAGGACCGGCATATCGGGAGTATCTGACCTCGAAAGAGGCGCGGGACTTCCTGTTCGGGGATGACATCAAGGGGTTCAAATGCCCCTCGGGGGCACATCTCAGACGGGTGAATACGCGCGATTATCTGGATCCGCAAAACGATCCTGACGGTACCAACCCGGACGCCACGACCCAATTGAACAAGCGCAGACGCATCCTGCGGCGCGGTTTGCCCTATGGCCCGACGACACCCGGTGCGGGGTCTGACGACGAGGAGCAGGGGATCATTTTCATGGCTGTTTGTGCCAGCATCTTCCGCCAGTTCGAATTCGTACAACAGCAATGGATTGAATACGGTCTGGATTTCAATGCGGGCAACAACACTTGTCCGCTGGTGGGCAGCCACAAGACACACACCCGTCATGTGATCCCGGCTGATCCGTCAGGCGACACGCCACCATATGTGATGAACAAGCTGAAAAGCTTCGTGGAGACGCGCGGAGGGGATTACTTTTTCATCCCTTCGCTGACCGCGTTGCGTCTGATGTCGATGGGGATTGTAGACCCGACCTGAACTCAGGACTTCGTGTCACCGGACTGGCCCAGCGCACGCAGGGCCAAGCCGCCCAGACCGATGGCAATCCATGAGATCTGGATCAGTGCGGATGCCAGATTGAAGGTCTCAAGCAACGAAAACAGAACGCAGGCAGCGGCTGCGATGTTGAGCAGCGCGTAACGGTTTCCATTGCCATCCAGCCAGCCCATTTGCAGTGAGAAGAAGCTGCCCAGATAGGTGAAAAACCCGACGAGACCTATGAACTGGGAAAGGGAAAGGTCGAGGGTGGACTGGATAATGGTTTGAAACATCTGGACGCTCCGAACTGACTACGGGTTAGGCGACACCCTCTCGCCGTCCCTTAGACACCGTGCCCGCCGCCTGGTCAGTGGGATTTGTCACGTAGCGCGTTGAAAGGTCAGGTAATGCGGCGTGCGGCCTTCGCGCACGGCTTTGGCCTCATAGCGGGTGCGGTGCCAGTCGGGCCACGGCTCGCGCCAGTCTGCCGGGGTCTCGGCCAGCCAGTCGAACAGACCGCCCTGCCCGGTAACCTCCAGCGTCTGGCGGACGTAATCCTCGATGTCGGTGGCGACGCGCAAAAGCGCACCTTTTGCCATGGCGCGGGCCAGCGGCTCCATCATTTCGGGGTTCACGAAACGCCTGCGATGGTGGCGGGCCTTGGGCCATGGGTCGGGATAGAGCAGAAAGGCACGCGCAACAGAACCGGGTGTCAGCACATCCAACAAATCACGCGCATCGCCGGGATGAACGCGGATGTTTTCCAGCCCTTCCTCGGCGATGCGGGGGACAAGGGCTGCGATACCGTTGATGAAGGGCTCGCAACCGATGAAATTTACGTTCGGATAGGTGCGGGCCTGATGCAGCAGATGTTCGCCACTGCCAAAGCCGATTTCCAGCCAAAGATCGCCCTCGCGGTCAAAAAGCGTGGTCAGGTCCAGCGGCTTGCGTTCGGGGTTCTCAGCCCAGGTGACGCCTTTGGGGCGCAGAGCCTCAAGCGTTGTGTCCAGATGCACCTGCTGGCCCGGGCGCAGAGCCTTGCCATGCCGTCTGCCATAGAAATTGCGCCATGGCGCGCCGTCCGAGCGATCTGGTGCCGTCACCGTCTTCTTCCTGCTTCTGTGCTGCGACAGCCGCCTATCAGGCTGACCCGTTCTTGGCAAATCGGACGCGCAGGAGAGCAGCGAAAACCAGCAGACACAAAAGCCCAGCAGGCAGGTTGCCGAAACGGGCATAGAACGTTGGTGGCAGTGCGGCAGGGAGATCGACATCGATGTGGCCCTGCGAACCGAGATCAAGTGCGGTGATGACGCGCCCCATCGGATCGATCATGGCACTGATGCCGGTGTTGCCGGAGCGCGCGAGTGGCAGGCCCTGTTCGATCGAGCGCATGCGGGCTTGGGCCAGATGCTGGTAGGGTCCGGTCCACTGGCCGAACCACGCGTCATTGGTGATGTGAATCATCCAGTCGGCGCGGCCTTCCACGGCGTTGATCTCATCTGGGAAGATCGCCTCGTAGCAGATCATCGCGATGAAGGGTGGCAGATCGTCTGCACGGGTGATCGTCAGGCCATCGCCCGCGCTGAAACCCTTCTGGGAGGCGAGCGCGGTGATGCCCAGTCGCTCGGCCAGAACCGTCCAGGGCATGTACTCGCCAAAGGGCACGAGGTGGGATTTGTCGTATTGGGCAACCAGTGCGCCATCACGGCTGACCACACCCAGAGAGTTGAACCAACCACCGTCGTCAGACACGCGGCGCGCGCCATAGATCACCCGTGCGCCACCTGCCTGTTCAGAAATCAGCTGGTCAACCTCGGGATCATCGCCCAGCAGGTTCGGAATGGCCGTCTCGGGCCAGATGATGACATCAGGCACAGGATCTGCCGAGGTCGCCTCCATCAGCCGATCCGCGAAGACCTGACGCATCTCCGGCTTCCATTTCAGATGTTGGGCTGCATTGGGCTGTACCATGCGCACGGTGAAAGGCTCTGCGCGGGCGGGCGGTTCGGCCCCCAGCCGCATCTGTCCATGGCCGAGACCGCCCGCCAGTATCGCCAGACCGAATACCACGGGCAAAAGGTGCAGACGGCTCAGGCCCCATGCGGCCAGCAGCGTGAGCAGCAGCAATCCGTAAGGTCCCGTCAGTGCGGCGGACTGGGCAAGCGGTGTTTCCAGCCAGATAAGCGATGGATTGGCCCATGGAAACCCGGTGAGGATGGTCGCGCGGGCGTATTCAGCCAGCATCAGCATCAGAACGAAACCAAGTGCCTTGTGCCCGCGTCCCAGCCTGACCGAAATGGCACCAGCCGCGCCCCAGAAAAGCGCAAGACCTGAGGCCATCAGCACCAGCGCAAAAGGAGCCATCCAGCCGTGGCGGGCGATATCGACCAGAAAAGGCTCGACGATCCAACTGAGTGCAATGGCGAAATGGCCGGTTCCAAGCGCCCAGCCTGTCCAGAATCCATGCCGTGTGCTCTGCACGCTGTTGAAAGCCCAAAGGGCGGCAGCCAGTGCCGGAAAGGCGATAAAGTAAAAGTCAAACGGCGCTTGGCCCAAGGCCAGACCGGCGCCCAGCAGGCCGATTGCCCAAAGCGGGACCGGCCTATTCGCCTGTGCACCTGTCACGAATTATTCCGCTGCCTGATCTGCCGGGGCCTGAGAGTTGAGCCGGACACGGATGCGTTTGACCTGACGAAGATCAGCGTCCACCACCTCGAACTCGTGACCCATGGAATCCTTCACAATCTCGCCCCGCAGGGGGACCCGGCCTGCCAGCATGAACACCAGACCGCCCAGCGTATCGACATCCTCATCCAGCTCATCGGACAGGAGGTCGACGCCTGCCATGGTTTCAAACTGATCCAGAGGTGCACGGGAATAGGCCAGATAGACGCCCGGCCCCTCTTCCTGCCAGAGGTCGTCGTCTTCGGGGTCATGTTCATCGGCGATCTCGCCGACGATCTGCTCGACGATATCCTCAAGCGTGACCAGTCCGTCGACCCCGCCATATTCATCGATCACCAGCGCCATATGCGAGCGCATGGTCTGCATCTGCTGCAAAAGAACCCCCATGGGCATGGAGGGCGGCGCGAAGATCAGCGGACGCAGAAGACCGGACATGTCATAGCTTTCAGCGTCGCGGCCAAACCCGTGATTGAGCGCAAGATCCTTGAGGTGGATCAGCCCGACCGGGTTATCAAGCGTATCGGTATAGACCGGCAGCCGGGTGTAGGTGCTGTCACGGAAAATGTTGACCACCTCGTCAAGCGAGGCTGTGTCGGGCACAGCGACGATATCGGCACGCGGTACTGCGACATCATCAATCCGCATGTCCCGCATTTTCGAGACATTGATGAGCATCTCCCGCGCGCCAGCTGTGGCTGCGAGAATGTCTTCGGGCGTGCCAAAGCTCTGGTGTTCGTCATCGGGCACCGGGCGCTTGCGAAACATTCGGTCGAACAGGGTCACCACGCTTGATTGCGTCGCGTCCTGCGGTTTGGTGCTCTCATCCTGCAGCGCGCCCTGCGCTGCGGTAGAGGATCCGTCTGTCTTGTCGCCCATTGCTCCGTTCCGAAAAGGCCGCATCCGTTACGCGGCAGAATTACTCATATGGGTTTGCCACCCCAATAGTTGCAAGAGATGAAATTTCGATTGATTCCATAAGTTGCGCATCTTCATCGGTCTCATGATCATAACCTATCAGATGCAGTGTCGCATGCAGCAATAGATGCATAATGTGATCGGACAGTGGCAGGTCTGCGTCTTCTGCTTCGCGCTGCATTGTCTCAAACGCCATCGCGATGTCGCCGAGTGCGGGATCAAAGCCCGGCTCAGGCGCAGGTGGCACAGCGCCGGGATGCGCGGGCGCAAGCTCTTGCGCCGGCCAGGACAGCACATTGGTGGCTGTGGGTTTTTCGCGAAACTCGGCATTCAAATCGGCAATGCGGGCATCATCACAGGCCAGAAGGCAGATCTCCCAATCGCCAGTGATCCCGGTCTTGTCCAGCGCCAGATTGCAGGCTTTGTCAGCTAGTGCTTGCAGGTCAAGATCCGCCCAACGCGGGTCCTCGATCACCAGATCAACTGTTGCCGTCATGGGCTTTCGTCGCGGCCTCATAGGCCTCGATGATCCGGGCCACCATCGGGTGACGCACGACATCGATGGCTTTGAAATGGGTAAAGCCGATGCCCTTGACGCCGCGGAGGATTTTTTCGGCCTCAACAAGGCCCGAGGATACTCCGCGCGGCAGATCTATCTGGGTCACATCACCGGTGATCGCCATGCGGGAGCCTTCGCCCAGACGGGTAAGGAACATCTTCATCTGCATCGTCGTGGCATTCTGCGCCTCGTCCAGCACGACGAAGGCATTCGACAGGGTCCGCCCGCGCATGAAGGCCAGAGGCGCGATTTCGATCTGCTTTTCCTCAAGCAGGCGGGTGACCTGTTTGGAAGGCAGGAAATCATTCAGCGCATCATAAAGCGGCTGCATGTAGGGATCGACTTTTTCCTTCATGTCGCCGGGCAGAAAGCCCAGACGTTCGCCAGCCTCAACCGCCGGACGGCTGAGGATGATCCGGTCCACCTTGCCTTCGACAAACATCGACACGGCAGCGGCCACGGCCAGATAGGTCTTGCCTGTGCCCGCGGGACCAAGGCCGAAGACCAGTTCGTGCTTGAACAGATCGCGGACATAGCCTTTTTGCGCACGCGTGCGCGGCTCGACCAGTTTCTTTCGGGTTCTGATCTCGATCCGGCCGCCTTCAAACATTTCAAGCTGGTCGGTTTCGCTTGCCGCCTCTCCCTCTTCGTTGAGCATCCGGAGCGCCGCATCGATGTCGGCTGCTTCAACCGGGCGACGCTGTTCCAGCCGCTCGTAGAGCGCTTGCAACAGCGTCGCTGCATCGCTCAACGTGACCTCAGGCCCGTGCAGGGCCAACTCGTTGCCACGGCGCGTGATCTGGATGTCGAGCGCCTGTTCAATGCGGGCAAGATTGCTGTCCAGCTCTCCGCAGAGGTCGATCAGCAGGCGGTTGTCGGGAAATGAGACGAGCGTGTCAGCCAGCGTATCCGGCTCTGGTGTCTGCTGGACGTGTTCCGCCAAGGCTGCTCCGTTCGGTTGAGTCTTTCAGTCGCCAGCATCGTGCCGCAGTTGGCAGGGCGGAACAAGCCCAAAGCCTGTCACGTGGTTGACATATATCTTACGCGCGCACCGCCGCCAGAGAGTTGGTTCTGGTCTCGACGACCCGGGCGTCTACGATCTGACCCATCAAGGCGGCATCGGCCTGCAGATGAACCGCCTGAAGATAGGGCGATTTGCCGACAAGCTGGCCGTCTTCACGCCCCGGCTTTTCCAGAAGGACCGGAAGTGTCTTGCCGATCATCGAGGTCTGAAATGCCTCCTGCTGCTCCTTGAGAAGCGCCTGCAACCGCGCGAGCCTGTCGGATTTCTCATCCTCCGGCACTTCCGTGCGCTCCGCCGCAGGTGTGCCCGGGCGCGCGGAATACTTGAAGGAATACGCCTGCGCATAGGTCACTTCGCGCACCAGATGGAGCGTGTCCTGAAAATCGGCTTCGGTCTCGCCCGGGAAACCGACGATGAAATCACCCGACAGAGCAATGTCGGGGCGGGCGTCGCGGATGCGATCGATCAGGCGGAAGTAATCCTCGGCCGTGTGCTGGCGGTTCATTGCCTTGAGCACTTTGTCAGACCCGGCCTGAACCGGCAGATGCAGGTAGGGCATCAGTTTGTCCACTTCACCATGGGCCGCGATCAGGTCGTCGTCCATGTCGCGCGGATGCGAGGTCGTGAAGCGGATCCGTTCCAGCCCGTCGATCCGGGCCATCTCCCGGATCAAACGGGCAAGCGTCCAGTCGCCGTCGGGCCCTGCCCCGTGATAGGCGTTGACGTTTTGGCCCAGAAGCGTGACTTCGACAACGCCGCGCTCCACCAGATCACGCGCCTCTGCCAGCAGGCGTTCAGCAGGGCGCGAAACCTCGGCTCCGCGGGTATAGGGTACGACGCAGAAGGCGCAGAACTTGTCGCACCCCTCCTGCACCGTCAGAAACGCGCTTGGCGCCCGGCGCGCTTTGGGACCACGGGCAGGTGGCAGATGATCGAACTTGTCTTCCTCGGGAAAGTCAGTGTCGAGCGCACGCGCACCGGTCTGCACCTGATCTTCAAGCTGGGGCAGACGGTGGTAGGCCTGCGGGCCGACGACCAGATCAACCATTGGCTGGCGGCGCATGATCTCTTCGCCTTCGGCTTGCGCAACACAGCCCGCAACGCCAATTTTCAGATCGGGTTTGGCGGTTTTCAACGGCTTGAGACGACCCAGTTCGGAATAGACTTTTTCGGCGGCCTTTTCGCGGATGTGGCAGGTGTTGAGCAGGATCATATCAGCCTCGGCCTGATCCTCGGTCGTCTCATAGCCGCGTTCAGCCAAGGCACCCGCCATCCGCTCGCTGTCATAGACATTCATCTGACAGCCATAGGTCTTTACGAACAGTTTCTTGGGCGCGGTCATGCGGGCTCTCCACAAAAGCGAAAACGCCCGCGACGGTGGTCGTCACGGGCGTTTTTGTGTACTGTCTCCCCGCTCTGTCTGCAAGCGCGGGGCCGGGTGTAATTATTTCTTCTTGGGCGTCCGTCCGAGACCAATTTTCTTTGCCAGTTCCTGACGCTTTTGAGCGTAGCTGGGAGCGACCATCGGGTAATCCGACGGCAGGTTCCACTTGGCACGGTAATCCTCGGGCGTCATACCGAAAGCTGTCATAAGGTGGCGGCGCAGCATCTTGAGTTTCTTGCCATCCTCAAGACAGATGATGAAATCCTTCGTGACCGACTTCTTGATCGGCACCGCTGGCACCAGGTCCTCTTCAACGGCATCGGCCGGAGAGGCAAGTTCGGACAGTTTGGTAAACACTGACTGGATCAGGTCTGGCAGGGCGTCGGGCATAACACTGTTGTTAGCAACATGGGACGACACGATCTCTGACGTCAGGCCAAGCAATTCGCCCTTATCAATGACCTGTTCTTGCATATCATTCATGTCCTGTGACTTCTCACTAGCTGTTCCCGGTTCGCAGGCAAATCTCCAAGGATCTGTCAATTCACATGCACTACTGTAAATTTTTCATTACTCTTTTGAACTGACACCTTCAAGACTTGTTTCATCAAGGATTTGTAATACGACGGTGACCTTCAATGCCTTTCAGACTTGCGGGACCCGCCGGATATGCTTGAAATAGGTAAGAAATGAACTGGCGAGGCCAATTTTGCTGACCCCTCAGACCTTTGCCTTTGCGCAAGGCGCGATGCCAAACCGGACCGGACCGGTTGCCGTGGTGTTTGCGGAAACCGTGAAAGGCCTGCATCAAACCGTCGAGGATTGTCTGGCGGTGGGATTCAGCGCAGTTCTGGTGATCGACCGAACCCATCGGGAGGTGTCATTTTCGGGCCTTGAGATGGTCAGGCACATCAAATGCAGCTTCCAGAACCCTGCGGATCTGGCGCTGATTCTGAACACCTTGATGCCTGTGCTGGCTGGTCGCTGGGTCTACTACGGGTATTGCGAAGAGTTTCTGTTCTTTCCGTTCCGGGACACGCGCGACGTCAGAGATTTGACGGCATTTCTGGAAAACGAGCGTCGTGAATCTGCATTCGGTGTGGCATTCGATCTTTATCCTCAAGGATTTGAGGGCCTGACTGCAGAAGGCTTGCCGGAGCCGCTGTACTTCGATGCGGCAGGTTACTTTCACAAGCCACGCTTTGACGGCCCGGACCCGGTTGATCGCCAGATCGAGGTTTTCGGCGGGCTGAAATGGCGGATGCGAGAGCATATTCCCTGGGACGATCTGCCCGCCCAGCGACAGTGTCTGTTTCTGGCACACGCCCGTCACAAGCTGCGGCCTGATCTGCGGTTTGAAGAGGCCGAGATGAATACCTCTCACTGCCCATGGCACAAGAGCCCGACCATTGCGATTGCCAGCCTGCGCACGGCAAGGGGCCTGGCCCACAACCCCGGCTCCCGCGCCAAAGTGTCCAAGTTCCTTGCTCCTCAATCAGAAGAATTCAATTGGACTTCGAAAGAACTGATGGCCTGTGGCTTGATGCAACCGGGTCAATGGTTTTGACGCAAAGGTTTCAGCGACCCCAAATACAGCAAATTTTATGAAAACGGGTGACTTTTTCGCGGCTCTTGGCTATGCTTTTCCAATTGTATTGTGATTACGGTAACCAGGGGGCTTCAATGTTTACCAAAAAACTACTCGCCGCAGCGGCAGCGCTGGGCGTTATGGGCGCGTCTGCCGCTCATGCTTCTCCACTTCCAGCATACAGCGACAGCTATGAAGGTGTTTACACCATCGACAATGCGTTTTCCGGCCACGGCCTTTATGCGCCAAGTCTGATTGACGGGTCCGCAACACATTGGACAGTCGAGGGTGATGCAACTTTCGAAGACAATATGCTGGTGATGGAAGGGCAATTCACCAACAACAACAACACGGCACTCAAGCTTGACTACTACCTCAAGCTGAATGCGAATGATCCCAGCACCTATCGCTCATCGCCCTATTGCGGCGGCAATTGCTCCGTCACCAATGCGTCCGACACAGGACCGAATGATCCGAATGCGGCCGGTGCTCAAGCAGCAGCCGATGCTGGTGTGATCTACCTGTCTTTCGATGCATCCAGCCGTGTAACCGGTGTTGATGGCACGGCAACTGCGGGCCTTGAGCTGGGTGTGACCCAGATGCTTGGCCCCAACGCGACTGTCATCGCCAACGATCCGAAGTACCCTCAGTTCGGCTGGGGTGCCAACTGGACAACCGGTGATTTCGGCTTTTCGTCCTGGATCATCCTGAGCGAGATCGCCAACCCGAACCAGGTGAATGTTGCACTTGGCGGCACACGTGATTTCAACTTCACCTTCGGCCCTAACGGTGGATCCCTGCCAGGGACAACCGTGCCTGTGCCTGCTGGCCTGCCGCTCATCGCAACGGCTTTCGGCATTCTGGCCTTTGTGCGTCGCAAGAAAGCCTGAACTTTCCGGCGATAACCAGATTGAAGGGCCGCGCGAGCGGCCCTTTTTCGTTTCAGGCTGCTGCCAACCCGCGTTGCTTCAAAAGCGCCTCAACGCCCGGCAGCTTGCCACGGAACGCCTTGTAGAGCGCATCTGCTTCCTGAGACCCGCCAGCGGAATAGATATGCTCGGCCAGACGCGCAGCAACATCTGCGTTAAACGCGTCGCCTGTTTCCTCAAACGCCGCGAATGCGTCCGCGTCCATCACCTCGGACCACATGTAGGAATAATAGCCGGAGGAATACCCATCGCCTGAAAACACATGCTGGAAATGCGGTGTCGCGTGGCGCATGGCAATCGCTGCTGGCATGCCGAGGTCTGTCAGAATTTCCGCCTGCCGCGCCATCGGATCGGCTGGAACGGGGCCCGAATGAAACTCCAGATCCACCAATGCAGAAGCAGTGTATTCCACCGTGGAGAAGCCCTGATCGAAGTTCTCGGCCGCCAGCAGACGCTCCAGCAGATCCGCAGGCATTGGTTCGCCGGTCTCTGCGTGGACGGCAAATTCACGCAAGACCTGCGGCACGCTCAGCCAGTGCTCGTAAAGCTGGCTGGGCAATTCCACGAAATCGCGGGCAACCGATGTGCCCGAAATGCTCTCATAGGTCACATCCGACAACAGCGAGTGAAGCGCATGACCGAACTCATGAAACAGGGTGCGTGCGTCATCAAAAGTCAGCAACGCCGCCTGCCCTTTAGCCGGTTTGGCGAAATTGCAGACATTGGTGACGTGGGGGCGCACGTCGCCATCCAGCTTTGATTGCGACCGGAAACGCGAGCACCACGCGCCCGAGCGTTTTGAAGGCCGGGCGAAATAGTCACCGATGAAAACGCCCATGTGACGGTCCCCCTTCAGAACCTCCCACGCACGCGCATCCGCGTGATAGAGCGGTACATCAAGCGGTTTGAAGCTGAGACCAAACAGGCGAGTGGCGCAGGAGAATGCCGCCTCGATCATCTGCTCAAGCTGGAAATAGGGTTTGATCTGGGCATCGTCGAGGTCATGTTCCTGCTGTTGCAGGATTGCGGAATAGTGCCGCCAGTCCCAGGCCTCAAGCGCGTCATTGATACCGTCTTCAGCCATGAGACGCGCAAGCTTTTCCGCATCACGATTGGCCTGCGCCTTTGCAGGCTCCCACACCGTGGTGAGCATGTCGCGCACGGCCTGAGGGGTCTTTGCCATTTCGGTGTCCAGCTTGAAAGCTGCGAAACTCTCAAAGCCCAGCAGCTTGGCCCGCTCGTCGCGCAGGGACAGAATCTCGGCCACAATCTGACGGTTGTCATGGTCATCGCCGTTGGCGCCGCGCGCAATCCAGGCCTGATAGGCCTGCTTGCGCAGATCGCGGCGTTTGGAGAATTGCAGGAAAGGAACGATCAGCGAACGCGACAAGGTTATGATCCGTCCCTCAAGGCCGCGCTCGGCAGCAGCGGCACTAGCGGCGGACACCAGACTGTCTGGCAGTCCTTCCAGATCGTCATCACCCAGCGCCATCGTCCAGGCACGCTCTTCGGCCAGCACGTTTTGTGAGAATGCCGTGCCAAGATGGGCCAGACGCTCAAGAATGGACTTAAGCCGCGCCTTGCCATCTGCATCAAGCTTGGCCCCGTTGCGCAGAAAACTGCGGTGGGTCAGATCCAGTACCCGCAATTGCTCAGACGTCAGACCAAGATCCTCGCGCCGCTGGTGCAGGTCATCGACCCGGGCAAACAGATCCGCGTTCATCAGCACTTCGGCGGAAAACCCGGCGAGTTTTGGTGACAGGTCACGCAAAAGTGCCTCGATCCCATCAGTGCTGTCGGTGCCTGACAGGTTGTAAAGCACACCAGCGACCTTGCTGATCAGGGCATCAGCCCGCTCCATCGCTTCGATCGTGTTGGCAAAGCTGGGCGGTTCTGCCGTGTCGCAGATGTCCTTGTAATTCTGCCGTGCCTCGTCAATCGCTGAGGCCATGGCCGGGGCGAACTGGTCTTCGCTGATGTCTGAGAACGGCGGCAGGCCAAATGGCGTGCTCCAGTGGTCAATCAAGATGGACATGAAAACTTCCCGAGTTGTGCTGTCCTTGATTTAGGTATCCAGCGCCACTGCGTCCATGTTGACGAATGTCACACAGGCAGGAATTTGTGCAGAAAATTCCGTGGAATCATGATAGTATCGTATAATTGAATAGTTTTTTTGGAGATCATGATGCGTTTTCTGACCAAGTTTGCCTGTTCAGTTGCCTTCCTCGCCGCCACGTCCGCGCAGGCCGAGGTGGTTAATATAGGGGACACAAATGTCGCTTTGACCGCGATCAATGCAAGCGCCACCACCGACACCGCTGGCATGGTCATTTTCGATAAACTGATTGCGTTCTCCATGGCAGGACTGCCAACTGCAGGTGCGCCGACGCCCAGTGTATCGGGCAATGTCCAGACCCGTGTCGTGGATCGCAACAACAGCGATACAGTAGCGATCAGTTTCCGGCTGCGTGACATTGTCTTTGAGAACACGGTCGACAGCGCGATCACCGGCATTTCCCTGACCGGCTATGACGGGTTCTTTCCGGCTGATATCCAGCCAATCACAGAGACGACAAGCGATGGCGACGTCGTTATTGACCTTTTGACGGAAGCGACCAGCGATGGGTTTGAGTTCTCAACCATTGTCGGCTCGGGTTCCGAGAACACATTTACCGCGATCATGACCAGCGCCCTGACTTTCAGCAAGCTGGGTTCGGCCACCATCTTTGCCAATCTCGATGGTCAGGCGGTTTCCACAACGGTCTTTGGCCTGGCTGCACCCACAACCGTCGTGCCGCTGCCAGCATCGTCTGTTCTGCTGCTGGCAGGACTTGGCGGGTTGGCCTTTGCGCGCAGACGAAAAGCCAAAGCCTGATCAGATTTGCCCAGACATGTCGCAAATGCCGCCCAATCAGTCGGGCGGCATTTGTGCTTTTGCGATCTGCTGAGGCATGACAGATTCAACCTCTAAACTGGGAGAGTCGCGTCATGAAAACCCATATTCGTGCTTTGGTTGTCGGCGGTGGTGCCGTTGGTGCCGGTATTGCCTATCATCTGGCAAAGGCAGGCTGGGACACGATGCTGCTGGAGCGCGACGAACTGACGTCAGGGTCCACATGGCATGCGGCGGGCCTCTTGCCGCTGTTCAATATGGGTTATGCGACCAGCCACATTCACGACTATTCGGTCAAGTTCTACAAGACGCTTGAGGAAGAGACCGGCCTGAACGCCGGGTTCTCGGTTGTGGGCAACCTGCGCATGGCCCAGACCGATGCGCGGATGGACGAGTACCAGCTTTACGCTTCCACCGCTGAAACGGTGGGCATCCCTTACGAGTGGATGACGCCTGCCCAGATCAAGGACCGCTGGCCGCTGGTGCGCACAGAAGATCTCAAAGGTGCGATTTATCATCCCACCGACGGCTACATCAATCCAGCCGACGTGACCCAGGCCATGGCCAAGGGCGCACGTCAGCGCGGGGTTGAGATCCACCGCAAGACCCAGGTCGACAGCTATGAGTGGACAGGTTCCGAGTGGATCGTGCGCGGGCGGCATATGATCGAGAAGGGTGGCAACCTTGTGCCAGGTGAGGACACATTCGAAATTCACGCCGAACATGTGGTCACTGCCACAGGGAACCATGCCCAGCGTACAGCCAAGATGCTGGGCATCAAGTTCCCGGCAATCCCGGTGGAGCACCAATATATCGTGACCGATCAGGATCAGGCGCTGGTCGACTATCGCAAGACCAATCCCGAACACCCCGTCCTGCGCGATGCCGATGCAAAATGGTACGTCCGCGAGGAACGCGGCGGCTGGATTCTAGGGCCGTATGAGCAGAACGCGCCCGCACGTTTCCTGCATGCAGTACCCGACAGCTTCCGTGCTGACCTGTTCCCGCTCGATCTTGACCGGATCGAAGAGGAATACATGTCGATGATCCACCGCATCCCCACGTCCGAAACAGCGGGCCTCAAGGATGATTTCAACGGTCCGATCTGCTATACGCCAGATGGCAACCCGCTGGTTGGCCCGGCGCCGGGTCTGCGCAACATGTGGCTGGCTGAAGGCTTCTCCTTCGGGATCACAGCTGCGGGCGGCACCGGCTACTACATGGCCCAGATGATGACCGAAGGCGAGGCCGAGATCGACATGGCCTCGCTCGACCCCAAGCGCTACGGCGACTGGATGACCACCGAATATGCCGCGCGCAAGAACGAGGAATGCTACGACCACGTCTATGTCCTGCATCATCCAGATGAGGAACGCCCGGCCTGCCGCCCTTTGCGCACCGCACCCTGCTATGACCGGATGAAAGCCGCAGGCGCGCAATTCGGCTGCGTCAACGGATTTGAGCGGCCCAACTATTTTGCGCCCGAGGGCTTCAGCGATCATGACAGCCGGTCTTTCCGGCGCGGTGGCTGGTGGCAACATGCGGTGGGAGAGGCCAAAGCCATCCGCGAAGGCGTGGGCCTGATCGATGCGACTGCCTTCACCAAGCATATTGTGCGCGGTCCGGGTGCCACGGCCTTCCTCGATTGGTTCACCTGCAACAAGCTGCCAAAGGTGGGCCGCATCAACCTGACCTATGCGCTCACAGCCAATGGCACCACGCGCACGGAATACACAATCGTGCGCCGGGGCGAGAATGACTATTATCTCGTCTCCGCTGGCGCATGGACGGCCTATGACGCGGATTATCTGCGCAAGGCCGCCGAAGACAAGATGGAGGAGTTCGGCTATATCGACATCCACGACGTCACCACCCAATGGGGCGTCTTTGCCATTGCTGGACCGAAATCCCGCGATGTGCTGAACGAGCTGGTCGTCGATGCAGACCCTGCCACCGTTTTGTCGAACAAACGCTTTCCATGGCTGTCAGCCCGCGACATCGAACTGAAGATGTGCCCGGTGCGTGCCATTCGCGTGGCCTATACCGGCGAGCTGGGTTGGGAGCTGCACCATCCGATCGAGATGCAGAACTACCTCTTCGACCAGCTGATGGCAGCGGGTGCGCCTCATGGCCTGAAGCTGGTTGGCGGTCGCGCTCAGAACTGGCTGCGTCAGGAGAAGTCCTACCGCGCCTTTGGCACTGAACTGGGTCGTGACGCCACCCCGCAAGAGGCCGACCTGCCGCGCTTCATCGACCTGAACAAGGACTTCCACGGCAAAGACGCCATGATCGCGACCGGCATCCGGTCGAAATGCGTCACACTTCTGATCGACGGACCGGATGACGCCGACCCCTGGGGCCGCGAGGCGCTTTATGATGGTGACACCAAAGTAGGCCGTCTGACCTCGGGCGGCTATTCGGTGCATTTCGGCAAATCCATCGGAATGGGCTACGTCTCGCCGTCTCTGGCCAATCCCGGTCAGAAGCTCAAAGTCCGGATGCAGACCCGGCTCTGGGACGCCGAGATCGTCGAAGATAGCCCCTATGATCCCACCAACGCCCGCATCCGGGTAGATGGCTGACTTGAACCGGGGCGCACGCGAACAATAAAGCCGCGCCCCCCACACTTCTTGGCAAAAATATCCCCTCCGGAGGCACACCCGGTCTGATTTGCTTCGTGGAATCAGCAGATTCGCCTAGATTTGTCCGTAACAAATCCCTCACATCCGGTCGCGCCTGCACACGCGCCAGAGAGGCTCTGAAACAAATCAAAAGACTGCCTCGTGTTTCCCATTTTGAAACACTCAGTTGAGTTGAGTTTTTTTGCAGGAACACCCCTGAAATCTCACAGAACTGTGTTCACGCAGCCCCCGCCGTGAACATTGCAACAGGTCGGGTGATATATTTTAACTCATTGATTTTGCGTAATAGTTTAGCCATTTCCAACGGTTTCAGAAAATTTCAACCCCTTCGGAAGTTCACAAAAAACGGCGCGTTCGCGACCTGTTTCGTGAGTTGAAAATCGACCCTCCAAGTACGAATTCTCAGACATCGCCAAACACACGGCGGTTCGGACAAACGCCCCGAAACACAGGAAACGGACGGGCCACACACTTAGGAGAAACAAAATGAAATTCGCAGCACTCACACTCGCAGCCGTCGCAGCCATCTCTGCCCCAGCATTCGCCGGTGGCACTCAGATCGAACGCTCGCTGGGCCTGGACGCATCCGAGTATGGCGTACATGACGCCGGCACACTGGCAACCGTGAAGTACCTGGTTGAGCAGGGTTCTGACAGCGCCGTTGTCAACGGTCGTATCGCTGACGTCTACCTGGGTCGCTGATCCAACCCCTCACGCACACAACTGAAAACCAAACTTAAGGAGAAATAAAATGAAAACCGTAGCACTTGCACTCGCAGCCGTCGCAGCCATCTCAGCACCAGCATTCGCCGGTGGCACTCAGATCGAACGCTCGCTGGGCCTGGACGCATCCGAGTATGGCGTACACGACGCTGGCACACTGGCAACCGTCAAGTACCTGGTTGAGCAGGGCTCCGAGAGCGCTGTCGTAAACGGCCGCATCGCAGACGTTTACCTGGGTCGCTGATCCCGACGATTGCCTGAACACCAACCACATTGAAAAGGAGGAGCCACCATGTACCGCATTTTGATCACAGGATTGCTGTCTGCAGCCACGATCGTTGCCGTGCCGGTTCTTGCCGATGGTGATCAGGACACAAGACAGGTTGACGTCATCGCACCGGATTTCGGCAGGTTCAGCGGCAATGAACTGATCCTCGCCAAATACGTGCAAGACACCGGGGAGACCCGGATGACCGAGGCCCGTCGAAACATCAACTTCATCCCGGGTCGCTGACCCGAACCAAACTTTAGGAGAAATCAAAATGAAAACCGTAGCACTTGCACTCGCAGCCGTCGCAGCCATCTCTGCCCCAGCATTCGCCGGTGGCACTCAGATCGAACGCTCGCTGGGCCTGGACGCATCCGAGTATGGCGTACATGACGCTGGCACACTGGCAACCGTGAAGTACCTGGTTGAGCAGGGTTCTGACAGCGCCGTTGTCAACGGTCGTATCGCAGACGTCTACCTGGGTCGCTAAGGATCCATGCGTCTGCAGCGACGCACCTTCCCCTCGAAGACCCATGGGTCTTCTCTGATGAGGCGGTTCTCTCTGATCTGAGAGGACCGCCAAGTCACATCAGAACAGGCGCATATGGGCAACCAGTTGTCCGTGATCCGAAGCCAGCTTGTTGTAAGGTGCCTCCGGATGGGTGCCATCGGTGATGTGATCGTTGAGCACCGACAGATAATCCATCTTGCCAAGCGCTCCATGCTCGCCATCGACGAAATGACGCGACATCAGGATCTGGTCGATGCTTTCATAAACCCCACCAAAGGCTGACGTGTAGACCACATCGCGCAGGCTTTGCTGGACGAACATCTTCTCGGCGGAATGCAGCCGCACGGAGTCGATGCTTTCCTGAATCTGGGTGTTTTCTTCATCGCTGTAGCGGTCGCGATTGGTTCGCGCATCATGGCGGCGCATCCATGCGTAGTTCTTGAACGGGCGTTCGCCCGCAATGATCGCCGATGACACCGCATGTTCGCTGTCATTGAGGTCACCCATGACGAACACCGGATGATCCTGCTCAAGTTCCTGCAACACCAGATCGCGCAGGACAGCCGCCTCGGCCATACGGCGCATTGCAGCGCGGGCTTCCCCCAATGCACGGCCCAGCGGATCATAATCCAGAAGATCGGCCTCAGGCGCAAAGGCAGCGCCCTGTGGTTTTGGGAATTCTCCCAGTTTCGACTTCAGGTGACAGTTTAGCACCGTGATCACCTTGTCACCCACCGGGATACGCGCCTTCAGGATCGGGCGGCTGAGCCGGTCAAGCGTGAAGGACCCGGCATCACCACCGCCAATGCGGTCAAAGTCGATGACCAGCGGATCGGCAAGGTCCTGGATAATCTGCGGCGTCTCGGCAAATCCGAAGCGCGACAGGATTGCCACGCCGGGCCGGCGCGATCCCGGTTCTCCGTCAAAGCTGTTCTTTGCCCAGAACATTCCATCCTGCCCGTAGGGTTTGTAAGCAAGCTTGCGAAAGATCGCGCGGCGGGCATGGCGGGCACGCGGGTCGGGGATGACATCCTCATTCAGGGCTAGACCACGGGCATCGGTTTCGGCGACAACTTCCCGCAAGGGAGCCTCTTCAAAGATCTCCTGAAAGGCCACAATGTCCGCGTTCACCGCCAGCAACTGATCGGCCAGCCAGTCGGCTTTCCAGGCGTATTCCTCGGCCGTGTATTTTTCGAACCGGTAATACTCCTGATCCGCGCCAATCAGGTTTTTCACGTTGAACGTGCCCAGCGAAAATTCGGTCATGTCGTCCCCTTTGCAATGGCTCTGGCAAACACGTCCACGTCCACATTGCCGCCAGTGGCGACCACGATAACATGATCACCCTCGATCTGGTCAGCGCGAAAGAGAGCCGCAGCCAAGGACGCAGCCCCGCCCGGTTCGAGAACCAGTTTCAACCGTGAAAACGCATGTGACATGGCCACAAGGCATTCATCATCACTGACAGCAAGCCCGGGGCCGCAATTTGCCGACAGGATCGGAAAAGTCAGTTCACCCGGGCTTTGGGTCACGATCGCATCGCAAAGCGTGCCCGAGGTCCGAGGGTTTTCTTCCCTTTTCCCGGAGGCAAGCGAGCGCATGACATCATCAAAACCTTCCGGCTCGCAGGGGCGCACGCGCAGCATCGGTGCAGCCTCTGACAAGGCCAGCGAGATCCCGGAGGTCAGACCACCACCGCCGCAACAGACCAGAACATCGGCCTTGGTGACGGGCGTGTCCACCAGTTGCGCGGCCAGTTCAAGGCCGACCGAGCCCTGACCCGCAATCACGTCAGGATCATCATAGGGCTTGATCAGATGCAGGCCCCGCTCAGCACTGAGTTTTGCGCCAACCGCATCTCGATCCTCGCCATTCACCCGGTCATAAAAAACAACCTCGGCACCCAGTGCGCGCGTGTTGTCGATTTTGATACGAGGCGCATCAAGGGGCATGATGATCACGGCCGGTACGCCCATCCGGGCAGCCGCCAGTGCAACGCCCTGGGCATGATTGCCAGAGGAAAAGGCCAGAACCCCGCGCGCGAGTACATCAGGCGGCAGGGCGGTCACCGCGGCCCAGGCCCCACGAAACTTGAAACTGCCAGTATGTTGCAGGCATTCGGGTTTGATGAACACCTGCCGTCCGGCGATCTCATCCAGAAAGGGCGAGGTCAGGAGGGGGGTCTTGCGCACGACACCTTCAAGACGCGTATAAGCCGCGCGAACTGCTGCGGCTGTGGTCATATCCCTTCGACCTGATTCAGAACCGCGTTGATCACCTCAAGGCTTTCGGCCTCATCCAGAAACGGCACATGGCCTCGGTTGGGCACGGTGCGAAAGGTCATGTCGGGACGACGGATCGCCAAGCGCTGAGCGGCACCCGCGCTCAGAAGGTCGGAGTTCATGCCACGGATCAACCCAAGTGGCAGCCCGTCCAGTGCTTCGAAGAACGGCCAGATATCTGTTGAGGGCTGGGCTGCCTGCAGCATCACCGCTTGCCGAAGGCGCGGGTCATAGCGCAGGCGCAATCCGCCTTCGCTTTCCTCAAACCAGCGGCGGGCGCATTGTTCCCAGCGGGCAAGGGAAATGTCGGGGAATTCCTGCGCGTATTGCGCCTTCAGGCTGCGCGCGCAATCCGCGTAGTTCGCTGCATCGGGGGCGACGCCCAGATAGCCCATGATCCGGGACAGACCACCCTTTTCCAGTTCCGGCCCGATATCGTTGAGGATCACACCGGACATGCGCGCCTTGGTCTCAGGCAGTCCGGCCAGCAACATGGCAATCAACCCGCCTCGTGACGTGCCCATCACCACAGCCTGATCGATGCCCAGATAATCCAGCAGGCGCATGGCGTCCTGCGCCTCTACCGGGACCGAATAGGTCGAGATGTCGCTTGCCCATTCCGACTGACCGCGCCCGCGAGAGGTCAGGCGGATCAACCGCACCGAACGGCCCAGCGCTTCGGCCAGATCGTCGAAATCGCGTCCATTCCGGGACAGGCCCGGCAGGCACAAAACAGGCGTGCCGTGTCCTTCATCTTCATAGTCCAGTTTCAGGCCGTCATGGGTGGGAAAGCTGCTCAAAGCCCGCTCCTTGCGAGTTGGGGGATGGTTGTCAGATCACTGAGCACCTTTTGCGGGGTCCAGGGCAGTCGGTCCATGGGAATATTTCCCCGGTTGACCCAAACCGTACGAAAACCGTAGCCCGCGGCCCCTGCTGCATCCCAGCCGTTGGACGAAACGAAAAGAACCTCATCAGGCGCGCAACCATAGTGCTGACCAACCAGATCATAGACCGATTTGTGCGGCTTGAAGACGCCAACGCTTTCCACACTCAGGATCGCATCCAGCACATCACCGACGCCTGCGGAATTGACAGCCCCTGCCAGCATGTCAGGCGAGCCGTTTGACAGGATACCGGTCGCAAAGCCTGCCGCCTTCAACTCCGACAGCATCTTGGGGACTTCTGCATAGGCGCTAAGTTCAAAGTACAGTGCCATGAGGCGTTCGCGAAGGTCGGGATCACCATCAAGGCCGGTTTCTTCCAGCGCGAAATCCAGACCGTTGCCGGTCACCTCCCAGAAATCCGTATGCGCATCCGAAACTGCCCTGAGCCACGTGTATTGCAGTTGCTTCAACCGCCATGTCTCGGCCAGCATCTGCCATTTTGAAGCCAGAGCCTCCCGCCCCGGTTCTGCTGCGGCCTCCCGCGCTGCGGCTGCGACATCGAACAATGTGCCATAGGCGTCGAATATGCAGGTGGTGATGGCCATGGGGAGACTCCGTTTATTTTCGCGCAGAGTGGCATGGCCACACGGAATGGCCAAGGGCCGAGATCGCTTCGTGCGCACGCCAATTCGTGATAGGATACATCAGCATTTTGAAGGGAGAATTTTCATGTCCGAGTATCACGGAAAGATCTGGTGGAATGAGTTGAACACTGATGACCCGGAAGCGGCCAAGGCGTTTTACGAGACCGTCATGGGCTGGACGGTTGAGACCGTGCCGATGCCCACGGGTGACTATCTGATCTGTAAACGGGGAGAGGAGGCCGTTGCAGGCATCTTCTCGATCAAGGATCTGGAGGGGTTTGAGGGCATCCCCTCGCATTGGTTCACTTATCTGGCCGTCGATGATGTCGATGCCAGTGTGGTGCAGTCGCAATCGGCAGGCGGCAAGTTGACCCGCCCGGCATGGGACATTCCCGGTGTTGGACGCATGGCGGTCATTCAGGATCCGACCGGAGCCTATGTTGCGCTTATGACCCCGTCTGAAGAGATGATGCAGGGCTAGAGGTTTTCGACCTGCGCCATGCCGGTGACGTGATACCCACCATCAACGAAGATCACCTCGCCTGTGGTGCAGGCACCCAGATCAGACGCCAGATAGACGGCCGTGCCGCCAACCGCCTCAAGCGTGGCGTTGGCGCGCATGGGTGCGTTCGCCTCGGTTGTTTTATAGACCTTGCGCGCTCCGCCAATGGCCGCACCAGCCAGCGTGCGCATCGGTCCCGGAGAGATTGCATTGACGCGAATGCCGTCAGGACCAAGATCATTGGCCAGATAACGCACGGCACTTTCCAGCGCCGCCTTGGCAATCCCCATGACGTTGTAATTGGGCGTGACCCTTTGCGAGCCGAGAAATGTCAGTGTCATGATCGAGCCGCCATCAGGCATCATGGCAGACGCACGTTTGGTCAGATCGACAAAAGAAAAACACGAGATATCCAGAGAGTTCAGGAAGTTCTGCCGGGTTGAATTCACGAACCGTCCGGTCAGTTCCGACTTGTCGGAAAAGGCTATGGCATGGACCAGAAAATCCATTGTGCCCCAACGGTCTTTCAGGGTCTCGAAGACCGCATCAAGCGAGGCTTCATCCTGAACATCCGCAGGCAAAACCAGATCGGATCCGACACTGTCGGCCAGTGGCTTGACCCGCTGGCCGAACGCGTCGCCCTGAAAGGTGAAGGCCAGTTCCGCGCCCTGATCGGCAAGCGCCTTTGCGATGCCCCAGGCGATCGACTTTTCATTCGCGACCCCCATCACCAGCCCGCGTTTGCCCTGCATCAGCATGGAATTCTACCCTTCAAACCGGCTCATCGCGAGCGTTGCATTGGTGCCGCCAAACCCGAAGGAATTCGACAGGACGGTATCAAGACCGGCATTGTCCACGCGTGTGGTGGCGATCTCTTCAGGCTTCAGCTCCGGATCCAGATCAACCACATTGGCCGAGGCCGTGATGAAGTCGTTCTGCATCATCAGCAGGCAATAAATCGCCTCTTGGACACCCGTTGCCCCAAGCGAATGCCCGGTGAGTGACTTGGTGGAGCTGATCGGCGGCGTTGACCCATCACCGAAGATCCGGCGCACAGCCTCAACCTCGGAGACGTCGCCCACAGGCGTCGATGTGCCATGGCTGTTGATGTAGCTCACCTTGCGCTCGCCTATGGTGCCAAGTGCCAGACGCATGGCACGCTCCCCGCCCTCACCTGACGGGGCCACCATGTCATGGCCGTCTGACGTGGCCCCATAGCCGGTCACCTCGGCATAAATCTTCGCGCCACGGGCTTTGGCGTGCTCAAGCTCTTCAAGAACCACCACGCCACCGCCACCAGCGATCACGAACCCGTCGCGGGTCGCGTCATAGGCCCGTGCGGCTTTCTCGGGCGTTTCATTGTACTTTGAGCTCATCGCGCCCATAGCATCGAACAGGCAGGAAAGCGTCCAGTCCAGTTCCTCACCACCACCGGCAAAGACGATGTCCTGCTTGCCAAGCTGGATCTGCTCCACCCCGTTGCCCACGCAATGGGCCGAGGTCGAACAGGCAGATGTGATCGAGTAGTTCACGCCCTTGATCTTGAACGGTGTCGCCAGACAGGCCGAGTTGGTCGACGACATGCAGCGAGTCACCATGAAGGGGCCCATGCGCTTGGGGCTGCCCTTCTCGACCACGATGTTATGGGCCGCAAAGAAGTTCTTGGTCGAAGGACCGCCGGACCCCATCACCAGACCCGTCCGCTCGTTCGAGACGTCGCTCTCCTCAAGGCCAGCATCAGAGATCGCCTGTTCCATCGCGATGAAGTTGTACGCCGCCCCATCGCCCATGAACCGCATGTTGCGCTTGTCGATATGCTCGGTCACATCAATCTTGGGACGTCCGTGGATCTGACTGCGAAACCCGTGCTCGGCGTAATCTGGCGCGAATTCGATGCCCGACTTGCCCTCGCGCAGCGACGCAACTACTTCTTGAGCGTTGTTCCCGATGGATGAGACGATGCCCAGTCCTGTGATGACGACACGACGCATGGCGCTTCCCCTATCTGTTGTCCCTGTTGCCCTGTCCGATCACTCGGAAAACAGGCCAACTTTCATATCTGTTGTGGTGTAAACCGTCTCGCCATCGGCCTTCATGATGCCGTTGGCCATGCCCAGTTTCAGCTTGCGGTCGATGACACGGGTGAAATCGACCTCATAAGTCACCAACTTGGTTGCAGGCGTCACCATTCCGGTGAATTTCACCTCACCCACACCCAGCGCGCGTCCCTTGCCGAGCATTCCGCGCCAGCCCAGGTGAAAGCCTGTCAACTGCCAAAGCGCGTCCAGCCCCAGACATCCGGGCATCACCGGATCACCTATGAAATGGCATTCGAAGAACCAGAGGTCAGGCTTGATGTCGAACTCGGCAACCAGATGTCCCTTGCCCGTCGATCCACCATCCTCCGTGATTTCCGTAATCCGGTCGAACATCAACATGGGCGGCGCTGGAAGCTGTGGGTTTCCGGGGCCGAACATTTCGCCCCGGGCACAGGCCATCAGGCCCTCGAAATCAATGCTGCTCGGCCTTTCGGTCATATTCTGCGGTCCACTTCCTGGATGTTCTTGTTGTCAGACGACTTGTCCTAGCACCCGGCATTACATGCGCGCAAGAGTTGCAATCGGGCCGAAAACTTGTCGCATCTTGCAGAGAGGACTCGAATCCTGAGCCAAATCGGTCTAGTTTGCGGAAGGACCTACAGGTGTGACATGACTGAAATGCCCTTGGAAACAGTGATGGAGCGACGTGCGGCCACTTGGTTGGGCGAGGCTGGCCTGCGACCAACACGTCAGCGGCTGACCCTTGCGACCCTGCTGGTGGGCGATGGCCAGAACCGGCACGTCACTGCCGAAGGTCTGCATGAGGCCGCACAGGACAGCGAACGCGCGGTTTCTCTGGCGACCGTCTACAACACGCTACGCACCTTCTGCGAGGCCGGTCTGATGACCGAAGTGACCGTCGATGGATCAAAATCCTATTTCGACACGCGCACCGACGATCACCCGCATTACTTCTGGGAAGACGAGGGCAAGATCACGGACGCACCGTCAGATGCCGTCAAACTTGAACGTCTGCCCGATGCCCCCGAAGGCACCGAGATCGCCAAGGTCGATGTGGTCATAAGGCTGCGGCGCAAGGCCTGATTTCCTACAGATAAGTATCGTAATCCGACACCAGCAGGTGAACCGGATCCGTATCCTCTTCAACAGTGGCAAACCGGCCGATGTCCATCTCGAAGATGTTGTCGGTCTTGTCGTCATTCACCGTTGAAACCTCACCGATCAGCACATCCGCACCTTCGCCCCAGAAAGCATGCCAGTCGCCGGGCATCAGGGTCACGCTCTGTCCGGGATCAAGCTTCAGCAACCCGCCCGCGGGCAGGGTCTTGCGTTCACCATCCACCAGAACAGAGATGTCGGCGGATCGATCCACACTGCCATCTTCGGCACTGGCAAAGAGTTCCAGCACCAACTTGCCGCCACCCTTGTTGATGATATCCTCGGCCTTCACCACATGGCGGTGCATCGGCGAATACTGATCCTTGCGCGAGAT
Source organism: uncultured Paracoccaceae bacterium (assembly GCA_947494445.1). Classification (GTDB taxonomy): domain Bacteria; phylum Pseudomonadota; class Alphaproteobacteria; order Rhodobacterales; family Rhodobacteraceae; genus CANLSM01. Next base: position 29,135 of record CANLVD010000001.1, read on the forward strand.
CATGATCTTTTCGGCGTAAAGCATGCCAGTGCCGCGCCCCAGATCTGCTGCATCCCCGTTGCGCACAGTGAAAAGGAACAGGCCCATCTCCCTGAACTTTCCCTGACCGTAGTCGGTGATGTCCCACCCCATGCCACGGGCCGGGATCAGCGTCTCGGCAGCGCGGGCTTTCAATTCGTCAGGTGTCCAATAAGCAAAGGGCGGCATGATATAGCCAAAGGACCGGATGAAGGCATCGCCTTCGCGCAGTATTTCATTGATCTCGGACCGTTTCATCAATGCTCCCCTTCTCAAATCGCGTCACCCATCCTGATACACCCCCCTCTGCGCGAAAGGGCAAGTCCTGATTTCGATTTTCCATAAATATTCCCGCCGGAGGCCTTGGACCATAGGCCAAAGGCGTCAAGACGTGCCGATGAGTGCTTCTAAAAAGCAAAAGGCCCGGCGAGCCGCCGGGCCTTTTGAACAATCTGTTTATGGCAAATGCGTCAGAACAGACGCGCCAGAAGATCGGCAAAATCATTGACCCGCTTGGCAGCAGACGTCTTGGTGTCTTCGCTAGCTGTATCAAGGGCGGCTTGTGCCTCGGCCTGAGCCGCCTCGACCATTTCGCGGGTCACTTCATCACGCGGGATTGCGCGTTCAGCCAGAAGGGAAGTCCCCTCGGGCGAGATTTCCGCAAAGCCGCCGGTCACAAAGTATTCGACTGTGTCCTGCTCACCCTCGACGGTCACGATCCCGGGCCGCAGCACGGTGATCATGGGCGCGTGGCTGGCCATGGCGGTCATATCGCCCTCGGCACCGGGGATCTGGACCGCTTTGACCTCGAGAGAGGCGAGCTTGCGCTCAGGCGAAACCAGATCGAATTGCATCATGTCGGCCATGATCGCTCCTTATCAGGCGGCTTCCGCAGCCATCTTCTCGGCTTTGGCAATCACTTCATTGATGCCGCCTACCATGTAGAATGCGTTCTCCGGCAGGTGGTCGAACTCACCGGCCACAACCCGCTTGAAGCTGTCGATCGTGTCTTCCAGAGGCACCTGAACACCGGGCGAGCCGGTGAAGACTTCCGCCACATCGAAGGGCTGGGACAGGAAGCGCTGGATCTTGCGCGCACGCGACACGGTCAGTTTGTCTTCTTCCGACAATTCATCCATGCCGAGAATGGCGATGATGTCCTGCAGCGACTTGTACCGCTGAAGCGTACCCTGAACGTCACGGGCAACCGCGTAGTGCTCGTCACCAACCACTTGCGGGTCGAGAATACGGCTTGTCGAGTCGAGCGGATCCACAGCAGGGTAGATGCCCAGCTCGGAGATTGCGCGGCTCAGAACGGTTGTCGCATCAAGGTGCGCAAAGGATGTCGCAGGCGCAGGATCGGTCAAGTCATCCGCAGGCACGTAGATCGCCTGAACGGACGTGATCGAACCGGCTTTGGTCGAAGTGATCCGCTCCTGCAGAGCGCCCATGTCAGTTGCCAGTGTCGGCTGATAGCCCACAGCGGACGGGATACGACCCAGAAGCGCAGACACCTCGGAACCGGCCTGAGTGAAGCGGAAGATGTTGTCCACGAAGAACAGAACGTCCGTACCGGACTGATCGCGGAACTGCTCAGCCATAGTCAGGCCCGACAGAGCAACACGCGCACGCGCGCCTGGAGGCTCGTTCATCTGGCCATAAACCAGAGCCACTTTTGACTTGGTCAGATCATCGGCGTTGATAACACCGGATTCGATGAATTCGTAGTAAAGGTCGTTGCCCTCACGTGTCCGCTCGCCAACACCGGCGAAAACCGAATAGCCCGAGTGCACTTTCGCGATGTTGTTGATTAGCTCCTGAATGAGGACCGTCTTGCCAACACCCGCACCACCGAAGAGGCCGATCTTACCACCCTTGGAGTAGGGCGCGAGCAGATCGATCACCTTGATGCCGGTGACCAGAATGGTCGATTCGGTCGACTGGTCCGCAAATTCCGGCGCAGGCGCGTGGATCGGACGGCGCTCGGTTGCTTCAACCGGGCCTTTTTCGTCGACCGGCTCGCCGATCACGTTCATGATCCGACCGAGCGTCGCGTCGCCCACAGGGACCATGATCGGGCCGCCTGTGTCGGTCACTTTCTCGCCGCGCACCAGACCTTCGGTCGAGTCCATCGCGATGCAGCGCACGGTGCTTTCGCCCAGGTGCTGGGACACTTCGAGCACCAGCTTTTGGCCGTTGTTGTCCGTATCCAGCGCGTTGAGGATCTCGGGAAGGTGGTCTTCGAACTGAACGTCGACGACCGCGCCGATCACCTGTGTGATTTTGCCTACAGCATTTGCCATGTTTGTCTCCGTCCTTGTCTCAGAGCGCCTCTGCGCCCGAAATAATCTCGATCAGTTCGTTCGTAATCACTGCCTGGCGGGAGCGGTTGAACTGAATGGTCAGTTTGTCAATCATCTCGCCAGCGTTGCGGGTTGCGTTGTCCATTGCGGACATCCGCGCGCCCTGCTCGGAGGCGGCATTTTCCAGCAGACCGGTAAAGACCTGCGTGGCCAGCGAGCGTGGCAGAAGATCTGCCAGGATCTCGGTCTCGTCCGGCTCGTACTCATAGAACGGCGCCTCTGTGGCGTCGTCGCTGTCATCCTCCAGCACAGCCGGGATCAGCTGTTTGGCTGTCGGGATCTGGCTGATCACCGACTGGAAGCGGTTGTAGAACAGGGTGCAGACGTCGAATTCCTCGGCGTTGAACCGCGCCAGAATGTCCGTTGCAATGCTCGATGCATTGTCGAACCCAACGACCTTGACGTCGCTCAGATCAACATGTGCCACCAGCTTGTCGCCAAGGTCGCGGCGCAACTGCTCCCGACCTTTTTTGCCAACGGTGATGATCTTGACCGTCTTGCTTTCGGCAATCAGCTTTTGAGCATGCACGCGGGCAAGCTTCACGATGGAAGAGTTGAAACCACCGCACAAACCGCGTTCTGCTGTTGCAACCAGCAACATATGGGTCTTGTCGGAACCGGTACCGCGTAGCAGCATCGGTGCATTGTCATTCCCGGCAGCCCCTTTGGCGAGGTTGCCGAGAACCGCATTCATACGGTCCGCGTAAGGCCGTGCGGCCTGCGCGTTTTCCTCAGCCCGGCGCAGCTTTGCAGCTGCCACCATCTGCATGGCCTTGGTGATCTTCCGAGTGCTTTTGACACTCTCGATCCGGATTTTCAGGTCCTTGAGGCTTGGCATGTGCCGCTCCCTCCCTTTCGCCCTTCAGAAATCAGGCGAAAGAGCCTGCAAACTCTTCGATAACGCCCTTGATGGCATCTTCCAGATCACCGGAAACCTTGCGGTCGTTGTTGGTGATGTCGTCCAGCAGATCTTTCTTGTTGCTGCGGACATGGGCCAGAAGACCTGCCTCAAAGCGACCAACGTCACCCACGGCAAGCTTGTCGAGGTAACCCTTGGTGCCAGCATAGATCACGATGACCTGCTCGGCGTTGGTCAGAGGCGAATACTGTGCCTGCTTCAGCAGCTCGGTCAGACGCGCACCCCGGTTCAGCAGGCGTTGGGTCGAGGCGTCAAGGTCGGACCCGAACTGGGCAAACGCCGCCATTTCGCGATACTGAGCCAGTTCCAGCTTGATCGAGCCGGCAACCGATTTCATCGCTTTGGTCTGCGCGGATGAACCCACACGAGACACCGACAGACCGGTGTTCACCGCAGGACGGATGCCCTGATAGAACAGTTCCGTCTCAAGGAAGATCTGACCGTCGGTGATCGAGATCACGTTGGTCGGAATAAACGCCGACACGTCCCCGCCCTGAGTTTCAATGACCGGCAGAGCCGTCAGAGAGCCCGCGCCATTGTCTTCGTTCAGCTTCGCCGAACGCTCCAGCAGGCGGGAGTGCAGATAGAAAACGTCACCAGGATAAGCTTCACGGCCTGGTGGGCGACGCAGAAGCAGGGACATCTGACGATAGGCAACCGCCTGCTTGGACAGATCATCGTAGATGATCAGCGCGTGCATGCCGTTGTCGCGGAAATATTCGGCCATCGCGGTCGCGGAATATGGCGCGAGGAACTGCATGGGTGCAGGCTCGGACGCTGTCGCGGCAACGACGATTGAATAGGCCATCGCGCCGGTTTCTTCGAGCTTCTTGACCAGCTGCGCAACAGTGGAGCGCTTCTGACCGACGGCCACGTAAACACAGTAAAGCTTCTTGCTCTCGTCATCCGTGTCGTTGACCGACTTCTGGTTGAGCACCGCATCAAGTGCCACAGCGGACTTACCTGTCTGACGGTCGCCAATGATCAGCTCGCGCTGGCCACGACCGATGGGGATCAGGCTGTCGATGGCCTTCAGACCTGTTGCCATTGGCTCATGAACCGATTTGCGCGGGATGATGCCGGGCGCTTTCACGTCGGCGATGGAGCGCTGATCGGACTCGATCGGACCCTTGCCGTCAATCGGGTTGCCCAGACCGTCAACAACGCGGCCCAGCAGGCCTTTGCCGACTGGTACGTCCACGATGGAGTTGGTCCGCTTGACGGTGTCGCCTTCCTTGATGTCCCGGTCGGAACCGAAGATCACGACACCGACGTTGTCGACTTCGAGGTTCAGCGCCATGCCCCGGATGTTGCCGGGGAATTCGACCATCTCACCGGCCTGAACGTTGTCGAGGCCATGCACACGGGCAATACCATCACCAACGGACAACACGCGGCCCACTTCGGCCACTTCGGCCTCCTGGCCAAAATTCTTGATCTGGTCCTTAAGGATCGCAGAAATTTCTGCTGCCTGGATCGCCATTATCCGACCTCTTTCATTGCGTTCTGGAGTTTCGACAGCTTCGCGCGGACCGACGAGTCGATCATGCGGGAGCCCAATTTAACGACAAGACCGCCGATGAGGCTTTCATCAACGGTCTCTTTGATAATCACATCTTTGCCGGCTGCGGTCTTGAGCGAGGCGGCAAGCGCTTCGGACTGTTCCTTGGTCAGTGCCGTGGCCGATGTCACCTCGGCAGTCACTTCGCCACGATCCTGCGCGAACAGGGCCTTCATTCCGGCAATCAGTTGCGGCAGCACGAACAGGCGGCGCTTCTGGGCCATCAGACCAAGTGTATTGGCCGTCAGTGCGCTCAGACCCATCTTGTCAGACAGGGCCTTGATCACGCCTGCCTGCTCTTCACGGGTGTGAACCGGAGAGGCGATCAGATCGCGCAGTTCCGGGCTCGCCTGCAAGGCATCGGACAGTGCATCCAGATCCGCCTCAACCGTGGTTTGGGACTTTTCGACTTTCGACAGTTCAAACAAGGCAGTTGCATAACGCCCTGCGATTCCCGAGGAGAATGATGCTGAGTTCGACACGCACACCTCTTTTTATGCAGCATGCCCGCGCAAATTGATTTGACGCGGGCTTGACTTGATCGAGAGGTCAGGACTTCACCAGACCCCGAATTCGGCGTGGGTGTAACAGAGGTCTTGCTAGCTGGCAAGGCTCCTGAGCCAGTTGAAATGATTCCCGATTTCCCAATTTTTTATGGTGATTTTGCCTGTGCAGGACCACCTGCGACGCTTTGCACACCCTAGAATCATCATTTTCTTACGCAGATGCAGCAATTCTGGACTTTTCAGATCGCAACCGGCCCGGCACTGACCACTTCAGGACTTGCTCAATTGCGTCGCAGGCTTGGGGCGTGCACCTGCCAGACCTTCCAGAACTTCCAGCGGTCCGGGAACCAGAACCTTGCTGCCTGGGCGCGGGGTTGCGTAAATCTGCTTGGTGGCCTGTATCATCAGAACGCCCGCAATCAGCTGTGCATCCAGCCGCCGCCCGAACCGCTCCCACATCCCGGCGGTCTTCAACCAGACAGGTTTGTGTGACGGTGGTCCGTAAAGCGCTGCCTTGTGCTGGTCGGGGATGAAGTTATGCGCCCTGAGTTGCGCCTCGGCCTGACCAAAGCTGTAGGGCCTGCCATAGCCAAAGGGTGTCGCATCGCTGCGCGACCAGGAGCCCGAGCGGTTGGGCAACACGAAGACAACCTCACCACCGGGGGCAAGCGAGCGCCAGATCTCTTCAAGCAAGGCATTTGCGCGCTCGCAGGTCTCCAGCCCGTGGGCCACGATCAGCCGGTCGATGGATCCCGGTGCAATCGGCCAGAGTGTCTCTTCCACCAGAACCGAACGGTTGTCCTCCCCCGGTGGCCAGGGCATCACGCCCTGCTGACCCGGCATCATGCAGATCAGGCGCGCTGCATCCTGCATGAAGGGACGCAGAAAGGGGGCTGCAAAGCCGAAACCTGCGACCGTCATGCCTGTGGTCTCGGGCCAGAATTCCCGCAAGCGTTCCTGCAGCACCCGCTGTGCGGTGCGGCCAAGTTTGGTGCGGTAGTAAAAGGCCCGCAAATCGACTACATCAAGATGCATCTCAATATCCCAGTCCGGAGCCTTTCATGCCACTCGACATCATCACCATTCCCTGCCGCTCCGACAATTATGCCTTTCTGTTGCACGATCCGGCAAGCGCGACAACCGCGCTGGTCGACGCGCCCGAGGCCGCACCCATTCAGGCCGCACTGGATCAGCGGGGCTGGACCCTCTCGACCATCCTGATCACCCACCACCATGGTGACCACGTCGAGGGCATCCCGGCGCTGACCGCCGGTGGCGGTGTCGCGGTGATTGGCGCTGCCGCCGATGCACATCGCATCACCGGGCTGACGCAAGAGGTTCGCGAAGGCGACCAGATCAGCATTGGCGGTGAAACCGCCCATGTGATCGATGTCTCGGGCCATACGGTCGGGCATATCGCGTTTCACTTTCCCGACAGCAACGCTGTTTTCACCGCCGACAGCCTGATGGCTCTGGGTTGCGGTCGTCTGTTCGAAGGCACTGCCCCGCAGATGTGGGCTTCCCTTTCCAAACTGAAAGCCCTGCCATCTGACACGCTGGTCTGCTCGGGCCATGAATATACAGAAGCAAATCTGCGCTTTGCCCTGACAATCGAGCCTGACAATCCCGATCTGCAAGCCCGGGGAGACCGGATAGCCGCTGCCCGCGCGGCAGGTCAACCGACTGTCCCGTCCACACTGAAAGAGGAACTGGCAACCAATCCCTTCCTGCGGGCCGATCTGGCCGAGGTCAAAGCCCTGATGTCGATGTCCGACGCCGCGGACGCGGATGTCTTTGCCGAAATCCGCCGCCGCAAGGATAATTTCTAGAGCGACCCACTTCACTTCTTGGCAAAAATATCCCCGCCGGAGGCTCCCGTCTCCGGCAATTGGGCACTTACGCTGGCGGTTGCCCGGCCTTTACATGACCCGCCTCGGCCATCAACCGGTCCGAAGCTGCCTCGACGCGGTTCTCAAGCTCCGCCAGAAACGGCTTGATGGCCATACCCGGCTCAATCGGCTCAAGATATTCCAGAACCGCGAGTCCCGGCTTGCGATAGGGGCTGCGTCGCCCCCAGAACACGCCCACATTGGTAGCAGCAGGCACGCAAGGCACGCCCATCCGCTCGTAGAGCACGCCAGCCCCCACCTTGTACGGCAGTTTCTGATCAGGCAGCGTCCGGGTTCCTTGGGGATAGATCACCAATTGGCCCCTTTCGGTGGCTGACTTCTTCTCGACGCCTGCCACCATCTGGGTCATGGCCTTGCCCTTCTTGCCCCGAGACACGGGCGTAGACCCGATCCGGATGCCATAGATCCCGATGATCGGCGCCCATTTCAACTGATCCTTCATGATGTATTTGGCCCGGGGCAGGGCATGCATGTGCAACATCACGTCCAGAAACGACTGGTGTTTGGAACCGATGATCACGGCCCCCTCCGGCACCTGCCCGCGCACTTCGACCCGCAGGCCACAGATCACCTTGAGCAACCAGAATATCGTACGGCTGTAGAATTTCATCGACCAATAAGCACCGTCTCGCGACCAGATGGCCAGCGGCGCAAAGAGAATGCCCATGACAAGCATCAGGGAGTACATCAGAAAATCAAAGATCATCGACCGGATGAAAAGCATCAGAGCAGTCCCTTACGACATTTGCCTCAGCAGGTATCGCGCCGTCTGGCGACTTGCAAGCCAGGCGCTGGCCAAGGCCGCAATGGGCACCAGCAACAGCATGAACGTCAAAGCGCCGGTCTCAAGCGGCAATACCAGTCCAGCCAGCCCCGCAATGACCGTGCCGATGACAGCACCCAACCCTGTCTGCATGGTGATCTGCCGCCCGAAGCCACGCTCGATCAGCGCGTCATTGGCACCCACCAGCCGCAAAGTCTCGATGACTTGCCGGTTGCTCGCCAGACGGGCCATGACTGCCAGCGCCACCAGCACCATCAGACCCAACTGCACCAACACCAGTGCAGCGATGGCCAGCCAGCGAATGCTGCGCGCGGTTTCCAGCAAAGGCTGACGCCCTTGCCCATGGGCAATAACGCGCACACCGGGCAGTTCGCCTGCCAGTCGCGCGCGCAGGCCGGTCTCGTCAAACTGCCCGGGCTGCACATCGAGTGAGATCATCATCGGAAGGCTCGCAAGATCCAGTGTGAGGTCGCGCCCCAGAAACGGGGCAATCAGCGCCCGCTGCGCCTCGGCACTCAGTTCCGTCGAGGACAGCACCCCGGGCGTTGCCGACAGGATCGATGCAATCTTTGTCTGAGCATCCTCACCCAGTCCGGAGGGCAGCTGCAACGTAACAGCCCGCGACAGATCATCGGTCCAGCGGGCAGCGGTTGTGTGGACCTGCACCACCACGAGCATTGCAAGGGCCGCAAGCGTCGAGAGCGCAATGCTTGCGGCCAGCACCCCTGCGCCCAACAGTGGTGAGGGCGGCATGATCCGGTCGCGAATCGCATCGCCGCGCAGAAGGTTTGCGACCCGACCGATCACAATTCAGCCCCGGCCAGTTCGACCACACCATCGCGCAGCCGCAAAACCCGCGCCGGAACCTCGCGCTTGGCGGATCGGATCAGTGACAGGTCATGGGTCGCCAGAAGGATCGTCCGGCCCATGCGGTTCAGCTCCACCAGAAGATGAAGCAACCGCTCTCCCATGTCGCGATCGACATTGCCGGTCGGCTCATCGGCCAGAATGACTTCCGGCGACAGGATCAACGCACGCGCAAGGGCCGCCCTCTGGCGCTCGCCGCCTGACAGTTCCGGCGGAAAGGCACGCTCCCGCCCGCTCAGCCCGACCCAGGACAGAAGCTCCCTGAGATTGTCCCGTGATGTCGGACCCATCCGCCCTGCAAGTTCAAGTGGTAAAAGCACATTTTCCGCCACGCTCAGATGATCAAGGAACTGGCAATCCTGATGCACAACGCCGATGCGCTGGCGCACGAGAGCCACATCATCGCGGCTGAGAGCGACCACATCCTCACCCAGAACGTGCATCTGCCCGGCACCGGGTCGCAGCGCCAGATAGCAGAGTTTCAGCAATGTCGATTTGCCAGCGCCAGATGCACCGGTCAGAAAATGAAAGCTGCCCGGCGCCAGATGCAGGGTCACATCGCGCAGGATCTGATGCTGGCCATAGGCAAAACCGGTTTGGGTGAATCGGATCATGATGTGGGGATGTTGGGCAACAAGGTTGAAGGAAGTCGGGCGTCCATGTCCAATCTTGCCATCATTCTGTCAACCTCACCTTGCATGGACTACCCTCATTGGTACAATTCCGCCGCCCGGCATCCCCCCGGTCGGCGAGCAGCGAACGAGAACAACATGCGCCTTGTATGCCCCGAATGCGGCGAAACCTACGCGGTCGCCAAAGGTCTTATCCCTGATGAGGGCCGGGACGTGCAATGTGCAAGTTGCAACCATACGTGGTTCCAGAAGCCGATTGTCGAATCACAGACACCCGAGCCTCCGGCGAACCTGTCTGATCTGGTGCAACCCGCCGCCAAGTCCGAGGAAGAGGACCGCGAGCGCCTGCGCCGCGCGGTGCGCGAGGAACTGGCCCTGCAGGAAACCGACGCGACCGGTGGCAAGCCCGGCGGGCCGTCCCGGCTGACACAACCGCCCAAGCCTGCGCCCGTGGAACCCGATGAAGCGGATTTCATGGACAGTCTGCGGTCGCATCTGAAAGAGGCCGAGAAAGAAGCCAAGGCCGACAAGAGCGCGGCACCGGCCAAATCGTCCCGGCGCAATGTGGCTGAAGCCGCCGCCATGGCAGGCGTTGACACATCGACACCCACCAAGGCCGAAGTGTCCGGCGGGGTCCGGCGCATCGGTGAGAAATACGATATTGAAGAACTGAAATCCGATCCGGTGTTCGAGAACAAGCGCCGGGGCCGCCGTCGGTTGGGTTTCATGACGGCCTGCGTGGCCGCCGGTCTGGCGACACTTGCCTATATCAACGCAGACAGCATCACGGCGCGGTATCCGCAGACAGCACCTGCGATGGCCCAATTCACCGGGATTGTGGACATGTCGCGCGTTCAGATCGAAGCCGTGGCCGACAAGGCGCGGGCCCAGATCGGTTCGGTTTCACAAACGGAAGAGTGACGCTGCTTCAGGCTGCTTTGGACGCCTGAACACTTTTGAGCAGGCCAAACGGACGGGTGGACAATTGTCCTCGCTCGATCTGTGTCACTCCCGGGTTGATCGGCTGCCAGCCTGCCTCGTCATCCAGCGGCTCCGACGCGATCACGATGCCCTTGCCCTGATGGTTCTCCCGGACAAACAGGCTGGGTGCAAACCGGTCGGTCGCATAGCGCAGGAACCAAAGATCCTGACCATTCGATACAGCGATCGAGGCACGGATGAAGGGATCCAGCCCCATGCCTCGTGCGAGGGCCTCAACCCGGCCAATGGCCCGCTCCAACGCGATTTGCGGTGACGTTTCCAATCCTTCGGCAAGTGCCAGGAGAAACAGAAGTTCGGAATCCGTGGTGCCGGCGCGTGCCGCAAACAGATCCGCAGGCAGCATCGCCTCCAGCCCGCGGCGCATCTGGGAATAATCACCGATTTGCCCGTTGTGCATGAAGCTCCACCGGCCGTGGGTGAACGGGTGGCAATTCATCCGGTTCACTTGCGTACCGGTGGACGCGCGCACATGGCCAAAGAACAGCCCAGACTGCAGAGTGCGCGACAGCGATACCAAATTGCAGTCCGACCATGCGGGCAGGATCTCGCGGTACAGTCCCGGCTCTTTCCGGTCGCCATACCAGGCCAATCCGACACCATCGGCGTTCATAAGCGTCTTGGCCTTCTGACATTCCAGCGACTGGGCCACCAGCGAGCGGGGCGGATCAAGCAGAAGCTCGGACAGAAAGACCGGCGTGCCGCTGTAGGCAACCCATCTGCACATCAGTGACGGCTCTCGATCTTGTGGGCCAACCGCAGGATGATCCGTCCGGCGGTTTTCTCGAACAGAAAGGGCAGGATCGCGTGAACCAGAGCAGCAAGTCCGGCCATCAGCAACCAGAAGGCGAAGGTCATGGCGAAGCGGAAATGTTGAAAATAGGTCTCATTGACCGAGGCCGGGTGGGTCAGAAACAATCGGGCGACATGGTCCATTGGTGTGCTCCTTCGTGCGGTTTCGCCCAGCATCACAGATGTCCGATGCAAACGGGTCCCAAATTACCAGTTGATTGAGCGGTTTCTTGGGACTATTTTCCATGTTTATGGAAAATTTCGCGACCTATGATGCACTAGATCGAAAGATACTGGTTATCTTGCAATATGATTCCACTGTTTCTGTGGATGATCTCTCAACTCGTGTTGGATTGAGCCGCAACGCTGTCTGGCGGCGGGTCAAACGGCTGGAAGAATGCGGTATCCTGAAGTCCCGGGTCGCCCTGCTTGATCCCGAGGCGCTGGGGCTGGGGCTAACCGTCTTCATCTCGGTCAAGACCGCCAAGCATGATGCGGAATGGGCAGCACAGTTTTCCAAAACACTGCGCAGCTTCGAGGAGGTTCTGGGCGTCTACCGGACCTCGGGAGAACAGGATTATCTGATCCGGGCTCGCGTGCGCGATGTGGCCGCCTATGACCGGCTTTACCAACGGATGATCGCCAAAATCGATCTGGCAGATGTCTCAGCCAGTTTCGTGATGGAAGAACTCAAGGAAACGACAGCGCTGCCGGTGCCCTGAGGCTAGAAGCGGTCGATGAGACGGCGCAGGTAGTCCAGTTCCTCGGGCGCGCGTTGTTGCTCGGACGAGCGCTTGCGGATCTCGTCAAACAGATCGCGGGCCCGTGCGAATGGGTCATCTCCATCAGGCAGAAGCCGCTGATCGGACTGGATGTTGCCACGGGGACCGCTTGGCCGCCCAAGGGGATCACGGTCCAGCCGTCCAACGCCTGAGCCGAACTGCTCTCCGCCCTGACCTTCGCCCTGCTGGGCCTGTTGCTGCATCTCTTCGCCCAGGTTCTGCAACCCGTCGCGCAACGCATCCAGCGCATCGGCCTGACGGTCGAGCGCGTTGCCAAGATCGCCTTCGTCCAAACGGTCGCGCGCAGCATTCATGTCGTTTTCAGCCTGACCGAGCGACTCTCGTGCTACACGGCCCTCTTCGGTTGAGGCACCGGGCAACTGTCCGCGCAAATCGTTGAGCAACTGGCGCAGTGCTTCCTGCCGCCGTGCCAGAGCCCCGGGGGAATTGCCCGCCATGCCCTGCTGACCTTCGGACTGGCCGGGCTGCTGACCCTGACCGGGCTGCGATTGGCCCTGCTGGCCGGGCTGTTGCCCCGGCTGCTGGCCTTGCTGAGCCTGTTGCCCTTGCTGGCCTTGTTGACCCTGCTGGCCGGGTTGCTGACGGCCCTGCCGGAACTGTTCCTGCAATTCCTGAAAGCTGTCATCTGCCAGATCCTGCTGCTGGCGCAAGGTGTCCTGCAACTCCTGCATCATCTGCTGACCCTGACCCTGCTGGCCCTGACCGCCCTGCTGGGCCTGCATCTGCATGTTTTCCATCATCTCCTGCAATTGCTGGAGAAGGGCCAGAGCCTCATCCTGACGGCCCTGTTCGGAAAGCTCCTGTATCCGGTCGAGCATCTCTTGCAGGATGTTGCCGTCCATCGGCTCGCCTTGCTGGATTTCAGCCTGTTGCTGGGGGTTCTCCAGCGCCTGCTCGGCCAGTTGCTGCATGTAATCCTGCATTGCCTGACGCAATTCTTCGGTCAGTTGGGCGATTTCCTCATCCGTTGCCCCATCCCTGAGCGCCTCGGCCAGACGGTCCTGCGCGCGACGCAACCGTTCCTTTGCATCGGAAAGCGAACCATCTTCGATCAACAACGCCGCTTGCCACAGCATCTCGGCGATGTCTTCGACCTCGGCCTCATCCAAACCGTCTTCCCGGGCATAGCCAAGCCGCCGGATCGCGGTGCGGATCAGCAAGTAGATGCTCATGTCATCGAAGCTTTGCTCAGGCGCATGAGTGATGGCGCGCAGGATCTGGTCGATCCGCTCACCGTTTTCGGGCGACCAGAGCAGATCGCGGCGCTGTTCGATCAAGGCCCCGGCCGTCGGATCAAAAAACCGGCGCTGGGGAAGCACCGCCTGCACAGTGGGGCTGGTTCCGGTCTGACCGACTGCGTCCGTGGCAGTAAGTGTCACCTCAACCGGCAAACCGGCAAGGGGATGCTTCGAGAAATCCTCGACCAGAGTTTCCTCGAATTCATCCGTGCCGCCTGTGAAAGGCATCGGCAACTCAATCTCAAGCGCTGGACGGGCCACCGGATCGACGGTCAACCCGTAGCGCCGGTCGACAGATGCCAGATCAAGTGTCACCGACGCCTGCGCATCGGTCACTCCATAGTCGTCGCCTGCGCCAAAGGTCATCTCGGTCGCACCGGAAACGGCCCGGGTCACCTCTTCGATCAGATCAATCTCAGGCGGGATGTCAGCGATGATCGAAACGGTCCATTCCGCCAGCACCTCTTCCCCGCCCATGAGCGTTATGGTGCCCGATTGCATGGCCTGAAAGCTGGCATTCTGAATGCCTGCTGCAACTTCGTCAATCGAAGCGATGTCGCCACCAGACAGGGTTTCCGTCAGATTGAAACTGCCTGCCTCACCATAGGCGCGCAGGGTGACCAGACTGCCGACTGGCACGGCAAGCACTGAGCCGGTCGCATCGGTGTTGAGGTAGAAAGTCGGCTTCCCGGTGTAGTCAGGCGGATTGATCCAGCCCTCGAAGCTCGGCCCCAACGCAAGCGGCTGTTCGGAGGGCGACGCATCTGTGACAGCGATGCCGCTTTGCCCAGCCTGACCCGCAAAGATCAGCGCGGCAATCACACCGGTTGCCGTGACCAGCCGCAACCCAAACGGATCCTTGGGGGCCAGAATGATCTCAGGCAGACCGGTTTTTGCCGCCTTCGCGCCATCGGCCATTTTTTGCAAGTGACGCGCCCAGAGACCCTGCGTCTGGGGATCCTCGGAGCCGATCGCAAGCTCATCATTGAGCGCCTGCAGCGGCATGCCCGGAAGGGCACGGTCGATCCGCGCCATGGCCTCGGACCTGCTGGGGGAGACGAAGCGTCTGACCCCCTGCACCCCGGTCATGAGGGCAGAAATCACGGCCAGTGCCACAAAGCCCCAAGCCAGAACCGGCGACACGGCCTTCAATCCTCCAAAGGCGTAAACCACCCAAAGAGCGAGCAAAATCGTGACCACCGGCCAGAAGCAGGTCACCAGCCGCTCCACCCACAACGCCATACGCGTGCGCGTGATCCGCCCGGTCAGGGACCGTTTCGCGGCTTCAATCTGGCGATCCGCATCGCTTTTGAACTGGGTCACGTGCTGCTCCGCTTCGCCTGACCCGCGCATTGCAGATCAGCTCATCCAATAGGGAAGTGTATCGCGTCCGAGCATTTCGTCAAAGGTTGGACGCGGTCTGACAACGGCAAAGTGATCGCCATTCACTAATACTTCCGGAATCATCGGGCGGGAATTGTACTCGGATGACATAACGGCACCATATGCCCCGGCAGACCGGAATGCGACCAGCTCTCCGGCGGCGACGGGTGGCATGACACGCTCCTTGGCGAAGGTATCACCCGATTCGCAGACCGGGCCGACCACGTCATATCTGGTCTGTTCCACACCGGGCGCCGGTTCGATCACCGGCACGATGTCATGCCATGCGTCATACATGGCGGGCCGGATCAGGTCATTCATCGCCGCGTCCAGGATCAGGAACTGCCGCCCCTCGCCCTGTTTGACATAGATTGTCTCGGCCACCAGAAGGCCCGCATTTCCGGCAATCAGGCGCCCCGGCTCGATCTCGATCTCGCATCCCAGATCACCAACGGTACGGCGCACGATCTCACCATAGTCGCGCGGCAGGGGTGGGGCCTGATTGTCGCGCACATAGGGAATGCCCAGACCGCCGCCAAGGTCGATCCGGCGAATGGTGATCCCTTCGCTGCGCAACTGCGCGACCAGATCGGCGACCAGCTTGTAGGCCGCTTCATAAGGGGCAAGGTCAGTCAATTGGGAGCCTATATGCACGTCGACCCCCACAATCTCGATCCCCGGCATGGCAGCGGCCTCACGGTAAACCTCTACTGCCCTGGCAATCGGGATGCCGAACTTGTTCTCGGACTTGCCGGTCGCGATCTTGGCATGGGTTTTCGCATCCACATCCGGGTTCACGCGAATGGTGATCGGCGCGACCTTGCCCAGCGCCTGAGCAACCTTGTCCAGCTGGTAAAGCTCCGGCTCGCTTTCCACGTTGAACTGCCGGATGCCGCCTTCCAGTGCCAGTTGCATCTCGTCCCTTGTCTTGCCAACGCCGGAGAACACAATCCGCTCACCCGGAATGCCGGCCGCCTTGGCGCGCATGTATTCCCCGCCCGAGACCACATCCATGCCCGCGCCCAGATCTCCCAACAGCTTGATCACGGCCAGGTTCGAGTTGGCCTTCATCGCATAGCAAATCAGGTGAACCATGCCGCTCAATGCCTCTTCGAACACCTGATAGTGGCGCGTCAGCGTGGCGGTGGAATAGACATAGAAAGGCGTGCCCACTTCGGCCGCGATATCAGCCAGCGAGACATCCTCGGCATGCAGCACGCCGTCTTGGTAGTTGAAATGGTCCATAAGGTCAGTCGAGCTTCCGGGTGCGCAAAAACAGATAGAGCGGCAAGCCGCAGGAAACCCCTATACAGAACGTCGCCGGAATCGCAATCAGAGACAGCCTGTCCCGCCGGACCCGCGATTCCACAATGATGAACACGGTCAGCGCCACAGCAGCAATCGTCAGGTCATAGGTCAGCCCTGTGGTCGCATCATTCACGTTCCATGCCGCCCCCATGGCCGTCAGCGACCATGTGTTGTCGTTGAACCAGCGCACGAAATAGAACATCGGCAGGATCGCCCCGATGATGGCGAACGCAAGATAGATGATGCGGGACGTGGACATGGGCTTCGGCCTCTTGTGGATGATCCCGCCACGACATGCGGGCAGGCGCGCCAAAGTCAAGAGAGAGGCATCCACACGGGGCCAGCGCCTGCCCGCGGGAAGGCGCTGCACCACTGGTGTTAGTCACTTTATCCCTGCCAGACCGCCAACACGCCCAATTTCATCCCTGTGGCCAACAAAGCGCCAGCCCGGGGGGCGGGCAGGCGCTGCCCGGCGCTGACGCTTGATTTCGGGCAAAATCACTTGTCCTCTGGTTCGTCCAACTCTCGAATAGTTTGTCGCACTGTGGTCCAGATTTTTCCTGTTTGGTTTCCCGATTTTTCAAGAAGGATTTTCCAAAACCTATCTGCTTGCTTCCAATCTTCTTCGACTACTTTCGGATCAATGTTTCGTGCCCATGTTCCTCAAAAATAGTCTGATGCAGGCGGCTCAACCTCATGCAGTTCTACATCGTTTCGAACAAATTCAGGTTTTCCGTGGGCCAAGGTATTTCGAAACCTGTTTAGTTTGAAAATTGTCTGAAAGGGCTGTTTTCCTTTCTGAAGCTCTATGTCCAACAGACTACAAACAAGCGTGAGTTTTTCCTCGAAACTTGAACGTTCAGGCCACTCCTTCTGAAGCAGCTCAAATCCAATGGTGTTTAGCCGGGCTTCCAGAGTGAACGCGATGAAAACCAAACAAGCCATCATTTCCATGGCAAGGGACTTTGTATCACCAATAGCTGCCCGCTCACGCACTATGTTTCGAAAGTAATAGGCTGCGTCTGAGAGGTCTTCGTGGATGTACCTATCAGCGTCCGTGATTACTTCCGTTCTCTTAGCCATTATGAGGAAGCGTTAACAACCACCGGCAATGGATCATCCTTCAATCCACACCCAGCCACAATAAGCACTGCAATCAGAACCCACTTCATCCCATCCCTCCCCGCCAGCGCGCCACCTGCGCGCGCACACCTTCTGGTGACGTCCCGCCATAGCTCACCCGGCTGGCGACTGAATTGTCGACGCCCAGCACCGAATAGACCTCCTGAGTGATCCCCTCATGCCCTGTCTGCATCTCGGCCAGCGTCAGCTCATCCAGATCGCAGCCCTTGTCCTCGGCCAGTTTCACCAGCGCGCCTGTCACATGATGCGCCTCGCGGAATGGCAGGCCCAGCGCACGCACCAACCAATCGGCCAGATCTGTGGCTGTCGAGAAGCCTGACCCCGCCGCCTCCCGCAGCACATCGCGATTGGGCTTGAGGTCTGAGACCATGCCGGTCATCGCAGCCAGCGCCAGCATCAGCGCATCGGCCGCGTCAAACACCTGCTCCTTGTCCTCTTGCATGTCCTTGGAATAGGTGAGCGGCAGGCCCTTCATCACCGTCAACAACCCGATCAGCGCCCCATTGATCCGCCCCACCTTGGCCCGGATCAGCTCCGCCGCATCAGGGTTTTTCTTTTGCGGCATGATCGACGAACCGGTTGAAAAGCGATCCGACAACGTCACAAAGCGGAACTGGGCAGAAGACCAGATCACCAACTCCTCAGCAAACCGGCTGAGATGGGTGGCACAGATCGAGGCCGTGCTCAGAAACTCCAACGCAAAATCCCGGTCCGACACCGCATCAAGCGAGTTTGCACAAGGCCGGTCAAAGCCCAGCGCCTCTGCCGTCATCTCGCGATCAATCGGAAAGGACGTACCAGCGAGGGCCGCGGCCCCCAGCGGGCTTTCATTCATCCGCGCGCGTGCATCGCGTACTCTGGACAGATCGCGTGAGAACATCTCGACATAGGCCATCATGTGATGCCCCCATGTCACGGGTTGAGCTACCTGCAAATGGGTAAAGCCCGGCATGACCATATCGGCCCCGGCTTCGGCCTGATCGACCAATGCTGCCATCAACGCCTGCAGCCCCGCATCGACCGCATCAAACTGTCCGCGCACCCAAAGCCTGAAATCGGTCGCCACCTGATCATTGCGCGACCGACCCGTGTGCAACCTTCCCGCAGGCTCGCCGATCAACTCCTTCAGACGCGCCTCTACATTCATATGGATGTCTTCAAGCTGGGTCGAAAACTGAAACACTCCGGTCTCGATCTCTGACAAGACCGTGAGCAGGCCTTCCCGGATGGCCTCTGCGTCGCTATCAGTGATGATACCACAGGCTGCCAGCATGGCCGCATGGGCGCGGGAGCCTTCGATATCCTGAGCCGCCAGTCGCTGATCAAACCCGATGGATGCGTTGATCGCCTCCATGATTGCGTCCGGCCCGCTCGCGAACCGCCCGCCCCACATTGCGTTTGATGCTGTGTCGTCTGACATGACGTGACCCTTGTTGCTGGAAAGCCAGAGAGGCTGAAGATGAAAACCGCGCTGTTCGCCCTGCTATACGCATCCCTGTCTTTGGGTGCAATCACGGCTCAGGCAGATGACCGGAGCGAGGCGTTGAAAGCGCTCCGCGACGCTGAGTTGCGCAACCTCCTGATCCACGACGATCCTTCCCCCTTTCAGGACATTGCCTTTACCGATGCCGACGGCAACCCGATGAAACTGTCCGACAGCAACGGCAAGGTGAGGATCGTGAACTTCTGGGCCACTTATTGCGGTCCTTGTCGGGTTGAAAAGCCTGCGCTGGATGCGCTCCACAAGTCCCTCAGCGGCCCGGATTTTGAAGTGATCGCCATTGCTACCGGTCGCAATTCGCCCGCTGCGATCAAGAAGTTCAACGAGAGGTACGACATCCAGAACCTCGACACGTATATAGACATCAAAAGTGCAGCAGCCCGGGACATGGGTGTTATGGCGCTGCCGGTCTCGGTCATTCTTGACCGACAGGGGCGCGAATTGGCCCGCGTGACGGGTGCTGCCCATTGGGAAAGCCAAAGCACCAGAGACATCATCAACCATCTGGTCAAAGCACCAGAGTCCTGAACGTCTACTTCTTGGTCAAAATATCCCCGCCGGAGGCACAAGCGCGAACGCGCTTAAGAACAGTCGCGCGTCAGCGCGCCAATGATTTGACCTCATCATGGCGCGGGCAGGCCAGCAGGTGGTCATTGACTATGCCAACCGCCTGCATGAAAGCATAAACAATCGTGGGCCCGCAAAAATTGAAGCCCTCGGCTTTCAGATCCTTGGAAATTCGTTTCGACAGATCTGTGAAGCCGGGGACCTCGGCCATGGTCTGGTATGAGTTTTGCATCGGCACGCCATCGACATAGCGCCAGAGCCAATTGTCAAACCCATCCCGCTCTTCGATCTTCTGCCAGGCAGCGGCTGAGCGGATGGTGCTTTCTATTTTACCGCGATGACGGATGATGCCGGCATCCTGCAACAACCGATCGACATCTTCCTGGGTGAAGGCCGAAACCTTGACCGGGTCAAAACCGGCGAAGGCTGCACGGAAATTGTCCCGCTTCTTGAGAATCGTGTACCAGCTCAGCCCCGCCTGAAACCCGTCGAGAATCAGTTTTTCCCATAAAGCGCGGCTGTCATATTCGGGAACACCCCACTCGGTGTCGTGATATTCCATATAAAGCGGGTCATCCCCACACCACGGACAGCGATCTTTCATCGATCATCCCCTACATCTGGTAAAACAGAACATTTTTAGAACATTGAACGAATATTTACGAACTGTTTACCCCAATTGACCAGCCTGAAGTCACTAAATGCCCCTCTGAAAGGTAGCGTGAAATGTCCCGATCCCCTGAGACTTCCAGCAGCTGGCAATCGCTAGGCAATGCCTTGCGGCCTCTTCACCTTATGGCTGAATCCGAGACCGCCAGACGGGCGCTCATGCGGATGGAAATCGTCAAGGCTCTGGCTCAGGATCGCATCTGTATCGCCTTGCAACCGGTGGTCTCAACCCGCTCTGGCCACCCGGTCGCATTTCAGGAAACTCTTCTGCGCATCCGGACCGAAGACGGAATTTACATCTCGGGGGCGCAATTTCTGCCACTCGTCAAATCCCCGGACCTTGCCATTGCCCTGGATTGCAAGGCCCTGCGTTTGGCTCTGTCCTCGCTTGAGGCTGATCCGGGTCTGCGCCTCTCGGTCAACATCGCGCGCCACACTCTGGGCTCGCAGAAATGGCTCGATATTCTTGATGCCGCGGTGGAGCGGGACGCTGGTATCGCCTATCGTCTTATTGCAGAGGTGACGGAGGAATGTGCCCTTGCCGATATATCCAAAACCACGCAGTTTCTGGGTGCGCTCAAGACCCATGGCGTAACCATTGCCCTTGATGATTTCGGCGCGGGCGCAACCTCGCTAGCGCATCTGCGCAGCTTTCGCTTCGATATGGTTAAAATCGACGGTGCTCTGGTCACCAAGATCGCTTTCGATCCGGACAAGCAGGTCATTCTGCGCTCTCTGGTCAGTGTGGCACAGCATTTCGATATGATGGTGGTGGCCGAGTTCGTGGAGAACTCAGCCGATGCAATGATGCTGACAAGTCTGGGCGTTGATTGTCTGCAAGGCTACCTGTTCGGCGAGCCTGAAGTGCCGCTGTCCAATGGACCGCAACCGCTCAGCTGATCACTTGTCGGGACTGAGCTTGGACAGCTTTGACTGCATCTCGGCCAGTTGCGCCTTGAGGTCGTCAAGCTCCACGTCCTTGCGCGGCTCTGCCGGTTCCTGTGCAGGCTCGGCTGTGGTTCCAGGTGTTCCGGGAGTAAATGGCGAGAACATCTTTATCGTGTTCTCATACCACTCCATGTTCTTGCGCGTCAGTGCTTCAAGATTGGCCATAGCAGGGTTCGCGCCCATGGCGGCTGTCATCTGCTCGCGAATCTTTTCCTGATTGCGTGCAAACGCGTCCATTGAGGCATCAAGATAGGATGGCACGAATCCCTGCAATGTATCGCCGTAAAGCCGGATCAACTGGCGCAGAAAATTGGCAGGCAGCATGTTCTTGCCTTTGGCCTCTTCCTCGAAAATGATCTGAGTCAGCACCGAACGGGTGATGTCTTCACCGGTTTTCGCATCGCGAACCACGAAATCCTCTTCCTCGCGCACCATCTCGGCCAGATTATCGAGCGTCACATAGGTCGACTTGATCGTGTTATACAGGCGCCGGTTCGCGTATTTCTTGATGACAATTGGTTCGCCTTCAACGGCGTCCTTCTTGGCCATACCTAGTCCTCCCAAACCTGCGGTACCTTACTGTAGCCCGTGTATTTTTGGCACTGCAATATGTATTTTGCACAAGCGAAGAGCCAATCAGCGTGCTAGGGCCTTCTCATGGCCGAAAAAGCAGACATCGACAACAGCGACCAAAGGGCATCAGGGCGACCCGATACTGACCGGGCCAAACGCTTTCTCGATCTCTGGGAAGCGTCACTGGCCAAGGTGATCCGCGGAAGCTCAGTACCCCCTGCAAACGGGACCGAGGTAAAATGAACGCCGCGCGCACAGGTCAGCCGGGCCCTTTGCCGTTTCATCTGGCCTCAGCGGTTTTGTGCTACCAGCAGGCCCTGAGCATGGCCCCGCTTGCCCATACTGACCAGTTTCCTTGGCATCCTGACATCACGTCACGGCCCGATGTCCCTCCGGATGGTCTCGCAACTCTGGCAGAGGCTCTGACCCGACTGCGAGAGATGACCCAGGGCCTGAAACGCTGGCAATCTAATCCGTTCAAAGCGCCCCGCACGGACCGCCAGGTTCTGTGGTCGCTCGGCAGCACACGCCTGCTTGATTGCGGCTCGCACGGGAACACGGGTCTCCCGGTGCTGGTCGTCCCGTCCTTGATCAACCGAAGCTATATTCTGGATCTGATGCACGGACTGTCCCTGATGGACGCATTGGCCGAAGAGGGTTTTCGCCCGATTTTGATGGATTGGGGTGATCCTGATCCGATGACCAAATCCTTCGGTTTGAGCGATTACTGTGAACAGCGCCTGATCCCTGCATTGGCAGTTGTAGAGGCCATCAGCGGTGGCCGGAAGCCTGCGATATTCGGCTACTGTATGGGCGGCACTCTGGCCACGGGCATGGCCGCACGCTTGCCAGACCGGTTGTCCGCACTGGTCACTCTGGGTGCTCCGTGGGATTTCCACGCGGATCATCCGGGCTTGTCGGGGCAGATCCGCAAAGCTGCCCGCGCGTCCGGCGCCAGCCAGCTTTCAACACAGATCAAAACCATCGAGGCAACCTTCGGTCAGGTGCCCGCAGAGGTGTTTCAAAGCCTGTTCGCTGTCATTGATCCGTTGCAGGCCTTACAGAAATTCCGCCGGTTTGCCGATCCTGATCCGTCCTGTGACGACCCCGAACGGTTTGTCGCGATCGAGGATTGGCTTGCGGATGGCGTAGGAATGACGGGCCCGGCTGCGCTGGATCTTCTGGTTGGCTGGCACATAGAAAACCGGCCTGCGACGGGCAGGTGGCAATGTCTTGGGTCAGCGGTTCAAGCCGAAGATATTTCGACCCCCAGCTTGGTTGTCACCTGTGCACGGGACACCATCGTCCCCCCGGTTATGTCTGACCCGCTTGCCGCAGCCATACCCGATGCCAGACATATCTGTGCTGATGTCGGCCATGTTGGCGCGATTGTGGGCCGAAGTGCGCCAGATCATGTCTGGTCTCCGATCACCAAGTTTCTTCTAGAGACAGCCGCCTGAATGTGCGACGGTTTGCGCACTCGGCTTCCGCGTTAACCTTGCCTATGTTGCGCCGCAACAAAAATGATCTCCCATGCCTGATCAGGAGGAACCAGACAGACCATGACCAATATCGTGATCGCATCCGCAGCCCGCACCGCTGTTGGCAGTTTCAACGGCTCTTTTGCCAATACACCGGCCCATGAGCTTGGCGCATCCGTCATCGAAGCCGTGCTGGAGCGTTCAGGCGTTCCTGCCAGTGACGTGTCCGAGACCATTCTCGGTCAGGTGCTGACAGCAGGTCAGGGCCAGAACCCGGCGCGTCAGGCACATATCAATGCGGGTCTGCCAAAGGAAGCCGCAGCCTGGGGCATCAACCAGGTTTGCGGGTCGGGCCTGCGTGCCGTTGCCCTGGGTGCACAGCACATCCTGCTGGGTGATGCGGACATCGTAATTGCCGGTGGTCAGGAAAGCATGAGCCTCAGCCCGCATGTGGCGCATCTGCGTGCCGGTCAGAAGATGGGTGACATGAAGTTCACCGATTCGATGATCAAGGACGGGCTGTGGGACGCGTTCAACAACTATCACATGGGCACAACAGCCGAGAACGTGGCCGAGCAGTGGCAGATTTCCCGTGACCAGCAGGATGAGTTCGCTGTCGGTTCCCAGAACAAGGCTGAAGCTGCCCAGAAGGCCGGCAAGTTCGAAGACGAGATCGCCGCTTTCACCGTGAAGACCCGCAAGGGTGACATCGTGGTCGATCAGGATGAATACATCCGCCATGGCGCGACGATGGAAGCAATGCAGAAATTGCGGCCAGCGTTCGCGAAAGACGGTTCTGTGACGGCAGCAAACGCGTCCGGTCTGAACGACGGCGCAGCTGCAACTCTGCTGATGACGGCCGAGAATGCACAAGCCCGCGGGATCGAGCCGCTGGCGCGCATCGCATCCTATGCAACCGCAGGTCTGGACCCGTCGATCATGGGTGTCGGTCCGATTTATGCGTCGCGCAAAGCACTCGACAAGGCGGGCTGGTCCGTCGGCGATCTTGATCTGGTCGAGGCCAATGAAGCCTTTGCCGCTCAGGCTTGTGCCGTGAACAAGGACATGGGCTGGGATCCCGCCATCGTGAACGTGAACGGTGGAGCGATCGCCATTGGTCACCCGATTGGCGCCTCCGGCTGCCGCGTTCTGAACACCCTGCTGTTCGAAATGAAGCGCCGGGATGCCAAAAAGGGTCTGGCGACCCTGTGCATCGGTGGTGGCATGGGTGTTGCGCTCTGCGTAGAGCGCGACTGATTCCGATAAATTCAAACCCCCGGTGGGACATCCCAACCAGGGGCTAAATCCCATTCTAGCGAGGAGACAAACATGGGACGTGTAGCACTGGTCACCGGTGGATCACGCGGCATTGGCGCCGCCATTTCAACTGCCCTTCAGGCCGAAGGATATTCGGTTGCTGCCACTTATGCAGGCAACGATGAAAAGGCCGCGGCCTTCACCGCCGAGACCGGCATCAAGACCTACAAGTGGAACGTCGGCAACTATGACGAGTGCGTTGCCGGTATTGCTCAGGTCGAGGCCGACCTCGGCCCGGTTGAGGTTCTGGTCAACAACGCGGGCATCACCCGCGATGCACCGTTTCACAAGATGTCGCCCGCACAATGGAACGAGGTGATCGGCACCAACCTCAACGGTGTGTTCAACATGAGCCACCCGGTCTGGCCCGGCATGCGCGAGCGCAAATTTGGTCGGATCATCACGATCTCGTCGATCAATGGCCAGAAGGGTCAGTTCGCTCAGGCCAACTACGCAGCTTCCAAGGCGGGCGACATCGGCTTTACCAAGGCGCTGGCCCAGGAAGGCGCGCGCGCGGGCATCACCGTCAACGTGGTGGCACCGGGCTACATCAACACCGAGATGATGAGCACGATCCCCGAGAAGGTAATGAACGAAGTTATTCTGCCCCAGATCCCCGTGGGACGTCTGGGCGAGGCGTCAGAGATTGCCCGCGCAGTTGTGTTCCTGGCCTCAGACGATGCGGGCTTCATCACTGGTGCTACGCTGAGTGCAAACGGTGGACAGTATCTGGCGTGATTGCTGACCCGCAGCGGGCATCGAGCAGGCGTCGACCGCTGGATGCGCTCCGCGCGGGGATATTTATGCCAAGAAGTGAGATCTTGGCGAGAAAGGCAAAAGGCCCGGGTGCAGAACCCGGGCCTTTTTTTATGCGATGCGTCGATCAGGCAGGACAAGCCTTAACCTGAGGAGCGCGAAGGCCAAACAGGGATTTCAGGCTGGCAACCATCTGATAAAGTGCCAGCGAACGTTCGACCCGGGCCTGTGCCATGGCATCCTGCAAAGCTTTCGGCGAGAGAGTTTCCGTTTTCATATCATGTTTCCTTTCAACTGGGCGCGACTGAAGCCGCCACTGTTCATGCTGGGAAATATGTGGATTTGACCCGGCTCTGACAAACGAGTCTTTCTGTTTGTTCAGTTAAGCTGTATTAAACTGAAATCATGGCCACACGTCTTCCACCACTCAATGCCCTGCGCGCTTTCGAGGCGGCTGCACGCCACATGTCCTTTGCCAAGGCCGCAGCTGAGTTGAACGTGACGCCAGCTGCACTCAGCTATCAGATCAAGGGGCTCGAGGCGCATCTTGAGGCGCCTCTGTTTCGCCGCCTCAACCGGGCGGTCGAATTGACCGAACAGGGGCGGATCCTGCAACCGGGTGTCGCCCAGGCCTTTGCGGATTTGACTGATGCCTGGGGCCGGACGCGCAAATCGCTTGATGCCCATATGTTGACAGTGACAGCCGGGCCTGCGTTCACGGCCAAGGTTCTGGCCCCGCGCATGTTCCGATTTGCGGCCCAGCACCCTGAGATCGAGCTGCGGTTTTCCGCAACCTTGCGGATCCTTGATTTTGCCCGTGACGAGGTTGACATCGGCATTCGCTTTGGCACCGGGCAGGATGAGGGTTTGTTCTCGGAAGAGCTTTACCGAGGCTGGATTTCCCCGATGATGCGGCCCAGCATTGCGGACCGGATTTCCCGACCCGAAGACCTGCTTGGCGAGACACTGATCCATGATGACAGCCTGAACTTTCTCGACAGTGTGCCCGACTGGCAGCGCTGGTTTGCCCTTTCAGGTGTGACCCATGGTGATCTGAAAGGGCCGCATTTTTCTCAGGCTGATCATGCGCTGGACATGGCGCTTGAAGGCTCCGGCGTGGTTCTGGGGCGCAGTTCCATCGCGCTTTCAGCGTTGCATTCCGGCGCGCTGGTGGCGCCTTTCCCACTCGCCATGACGTCAGAGGCGCATTATCGGATCGTGTGCCAGAAAGGAACGGAGGACAGACCGGCGATCCGTCTGTTCCGGGACTGGATCAAGGCCGAGATGGCGGCGGAACTGAAACTGGCAGACGGCCACCGGATCGTCATGGTCGATTGACAAATCCTGCCAAAGGGATCACCTCAGCGCGTCAGGAAAAACTGGGCTGCGGCGATGAGAATCGGAATTCTGGAAACCGGAAACGTGAACGAACATCTGGTGATCGAACACGGTCGCTATGGCGACATGTTCTCGGCGCTGCTGGCGCAGTCGGACCCCGGTTTCGAGACCTTCTATGTGCACGTGGTCGGTGGTGAGATGCCACAGGATCCAACGGAGGCCGATGGATGGATGATCACCGGCTCGCGGCACGGGGCTTATGATGACCTGCCCTGGATTGATCCGCTCAAGGCGTTTCTAAGGAGCTGTCTGGATCGCGAAGTGCCTGTGGTCGGCATCTGCTTTGGCCATCAGATCCTGGCCGAGGCCATGGGGGGTCGTGTGGTGAAATCCGACAAAGGCTGGGGTCTTGGCGTTCACCGATATTTGCCGGTGGCGCAGCCCGGATGGGCCAGTGCGGTCAATGAGGGGTGGAGCGGTTATGCGATCCATCAGGATCAGGTGATTGAAACGCCCGAAGGCGCTCACCTTCTGGCACGATCTGAATTCTGCGAAACCGCCGCGCTGGCTTACGGGCCACTTGAGGATCCAACCGCGATCACGGTCCAGTCACATCCCGAATTCAGCCGGGATTTCGTTCAGGGGCTGATCGATGTGCGCCTGCGAAAAATCATTGATCCGGCTATTGTCGGGGTTGCCGAGGCCGAATTGAATACGCCTGTCGCCAATGCCGACTGGAGCCGCATTTTTGCAGAGTTCTTTCGAAAGAAAGACCAAGCCAAAACCTGAACTATGGTCAGGGGCCGAAGCCAAAAGGGGCCGCGATTGCGACCCCTGTCTTGCGTCACGCCTGTTCGGACAGCCGCGAAATTTCCTCTTTGATGTGCAACTTCTGACGTTTGAGGCTTCGGATCGTCAGGTCATCTGAACCGGGACTGCGTTGTTCTTGTTCAACCATTTGCGAAAGATGCTCGTGTTTTCTCTGAAGCTCCTGCAGGTGTGAACTCAAGCTCATCCCAATACCTCCTGTGATTTGTGTCATCCAACCATAACAGTGCAGCACAGTTTTGCTGATCTGTCACCAAATAGAATATGGTATGTTTGCGGCAAATTCTAAAGGTTACGTTAACGAAAGCGGCGCGGAACGGCGGAGAATGGCCTCCGCTGCGTCGGAAAAACCCTCGCCATCCTGTTTGTGCGTTGCACCATCATGAAGCACGAAGGGAGGCAACAAAACCAGCGGTGTCGAACGGCCTTTGAGTGCTTGAACGATGACGCGATCTGCCGGGCGGTGACCCCTCGCGGCCAATGGCAAGACGCGGATGGCCCCAGCGCGACCATGAAGGGCAGACAATATCATCGGCAGTCCTTCTGTTCTGTAAATCACAGTGATGGATCCGCCGGGTCTGAGGCGCTTAAGGGCGGCATCCAACCAAAGAGACACCCCTTCCGCGCTTGCCCGGTTGGCCTTGTCCTTGCCAGGCAGTGGCGACGGGTCCGTGTGGTGATCGTAAAACGGTGGGTTCATCAGGACATGGTCAAATGAACTGTCCCTGATGTCCGCTGGCAAGTCAGTCAGATCGGCAGTGACCACCTTGAAATCGGCGGTGTTCTCAAGTGCATTTTGCGCAGCCATTGCGGCGAGATCTGGTTGCACCTCAACGCCGACCACCTTTAGCCCTGGCACCCTTGAATACAGGCACAAGGCCGCGGCTCCCACGCCGCAGCCAAGGTCAAGCACCCGGTCGCCTGCTTTAGCGCAAACACTTGCCGCCAGCAGGACAGGGTCGGTGCCAGCGCGATAACCCTGCCGGGGTTGCACGAGCGTGACCTGCCCGCCAAGGAAGGCGTCGCGTGTCGTTTCCGCGCTCACGCGGGAACCGGCTCCAGGTCATTGTCTTTCAGGATCGCGCGGGCCCGAAAGGCATCTTCACGCGCCACCATCATGCGTCGTGGGAACAGCCCGATGGAGCCTTCCATCACACTCATGTGGACGTCCATCACAAAGCACTCTATATCCTCGCCACGTAGCAGTGCAGTGGCAAAAGCGATTTCCGTCGGGTCGGTGGTGCGCAGAATTTCGATCATATCGCGCTGAGCCTATCGTCCACCCCGCGCCCCGTCGAGTGGCCCCAGACCAAAAGTTCAAATCCATGACCACAGCCGCCCCTTTCGAGACCCTGCAAGCCCATCTGTTCGCCGATATGGAGGCCGTAAACGGTCTGATCCAGACCCGGATGGCCAGTGAACATGCCCCCCGCATCCCCGAGGTGACCGCGCATCTGGTCAATGCGGGCGGCAAGCGCCTGCGGCCCCTGTTGACGCTTGGGGCAGCCCGGATGTGCGGCTATGGCGGTTCGGATCATGTGAAACTGGCGGCAACGGTGGAGTTCATTCACACCGCCACATTGCTGCATGATGACGTGGTCGATGAAAGCGCACAGCGGCGCGGGCGGCCGACGGCAAATCTGCTGTGGGACAACAAATCCTCCGTCCTTGTGGGTGATTATCTGTTCTCACGCGCCTTCCAGTTGATGGTCGAGACAGGGTCGCTCAGGGTGCTGGACATTCTGTCGAACGCCTCCGCCGTGATCGCAGAGGGTGAGGTTCTGCAACTCACCGCGGCTCAGAACCTGAAGACCGATGAGGCGATTTACGAGCAGGTGATCCGGGGCAAGACAGCGGCACTGTTTTCGGCTGCAATGGAAGTTGGCGGTGTGATTGCCGAGGCACCAGAGGATCAGGTGCGCGCGCTCTTTGCTTACGGCGATGCCCTTGGCATGGCCTTCCAGATCGTTGACGATTTGCTGGACTATGGCGGCGCAAGCGCGACCCTTGGCAAGAACACCGGCGATGATTTCCGTGAGCGCAAGATGTCCATGCCCGTTATCCTCGCGGTGGCAGCGGCAGATGCGGAAGAGCGAGCCTTCTGGGTGCGGGTCATCGAAAAGGGCGATCAGCGGGATGGTGATCTGGAACACGCCATGTCCCTGATGGTGCGCCATGATGCCCTGACCAGCACGCGCGAAACTGCGTTGCAATGGGCTGATATAGCCAAGGCGGAAATGGCGAAACTGCCCGATCACCCATTGCGGCCCGTGCTGTCCGATCTGGCAGATTTCGTAGTCAGTCGCGTGGTGTAAACAGCGGCGTCGCTACCACCCACCAGTCGGGATTGGAGCGGCGCAGCGCATCGGCTGCAGCCAGCGCTTGGCCTTCGCGCTCAAACACTCCGAAACAGGTTGCACCGGAGCCGGACATGCGGGCAAGCGCGCAGCCGTCCTGCTTGTTCAAAGCCTCAAGGCAGTATCTGATGACCGGTTGCGCCTGAATGGCAGGCTGCTCCAGATCATTGCGGCTGTTCGACAGATAACCGATGAAGTCGCGAAAGTCTGCGAAGACCTCAGGCAGATCCGGCATTGCGGGATTGTCACGGCAGGCAAGGTTGCCAAAGACTTGCGCGGTCGAGACCGGCGTCAGGCAGTTGACCAGAGCGAGATGCATCTCTGGCAAGTTCGGTAAGCGGTCCAACTGCTCACCGATGCCGCGCATGCGAACCGGTTGAGAGGCCAAGCAGACCGGCACATCCGCGCCCAGACGCAATTGTGTTTTCAGGTCCGGCAAAGGCACGTCCCAGACATCGCTCAGAAGACGCAAGGCCGCCGCCGCATCGGCAGAGCCGCCACCAATACCCGAGGCGACAGGCAGGGATTTGGTCAGATGCAATGCCGCACCCTGATCGGCGGATCTGGAGGCCAGCGCCGCCTGCATCACCAGATTGTCCGCGCCGGTGCTTAGCCCCTTTGAAAACGGGCCTGAGACCGACAGGGACAGGGTCGAGGCGGGCTCAACCTCCAGATGGTCGCCCGCTTGGGTGAACACAACCAGACTGTCGAGCAGGTGGTAGCCATCAGCCCTTTGGCCGGTGACATGCAGGGTCAGATTGATTTTGGCAGGGGCCAGCGCCGAGGCACTAGCCATCCTGCACCGTGGTGTCGATCGGTGTCTCGCCCGCCTCTTCGCTCAGGACCGCATCAAGCCCGACTTCCAGCTTGCGACGGATGCGGATCGCCTCATCTTCTTCCGGCTCAAAGGACAGGGCACGGCGCCATTGGAACTCCGCCTCACGGGTTCGGCCTACCTTCCAATAAACGTCGCCCAGGTGGTCGTTGATGATCGGATCAACCGGTGTCAGTTCAACCGCGCGTTCCATCGGCTCGACCGCTTCATCGAACCGGCCCAGACGATAAAGGATCCAGCCAAGGGAATCGGTGATGTATCCGTCGTTGGGGCGCTGCTCGACCGCTTTTTCGATCATGTCGAGCGCTTCATCATAATTGCGCCCAAGTTCGACCAGCGAATACCCCAGATAGTTCAGCACCAGAGGCTGATCCGGTTGCAGTTCAAGCGCCTTGCGGAAATCCGCCTCGGCCTGATCCCAGCGGTCCGTACGCTCGAACGTGATGCCGCGGGAATAATACAGGACCCAATCCTGCTGCAGCTCCTCTCCCGTCAGGCTGAGCGCGGTGGTATAGGCCTCGGACGCGGGCACAAAATCTTCCATTGCACGCTGGATGTCACCCAGCGAGATGAACACCGCCAGATTGTCCGGGCGTTCCCGGGCGAGCGAGGACAGCACCTCAACCGCTTCGTCACTGCGCTCGGCTGCATGAAGCGATTCCGCGCGCCCAATCTCGGCGCTTTCAAAAAGCGGCGACGCCGGCTTGACCCGGGCATATTCCTTGGAAGCCAGATCGAACTGGCCAAGCTGGCGCAACAGATCACCCGCCAGAACGAAGCTTTCCTCGTTGGTCGGATCCATATGCTGGGCAAGGCGCGAATAGACCAGCGCCAGCCTGTCGGCCTGCTCGCGGCTCAAAGCACCCGCCAGCAGCAAGGTCGCCTGCGACGCGCCCTGAGCGGCAGAGTTGATGACATCGAATTCGACCTCTTCACCGGCCTCAATGCGCGCGCGCAGGGCGGTCAACGGGCCGGGATTGCGGTTTTCGCCGATCATCCTGTCGAGCAGCTGAACCGCATCGTCCCGCCGGTCCAGAACGACCAGAAGCTGAGCATGGGCAATCAGGGACTCGGTGTTGATATAAAGCGGCTCGGCCCCATCCGCGCCTGCGATCATGGCCTCGGCCCTAGCAGCATCGCCGGTCAATGCCAGCGCCAGCGCCTTGTGGTACTGTCCATAGACCCGCAAACCATCATTGGCGTTGAGTGCGTCAAAGGCGGCTTCGGCATCTGAAAACTTACCAGCCCCGAACGCGGCCCAGCCCTGCAACAGACCCCGCAGCAGCCCGTTCAGCTCAACGCTTTCATCATCTGCCAGCGTCTGGGCCTTGTCGAAATCATCACGCCGGAAAGCGTCGGAGATCTGGGTCAGATGGGTCAACTGGTTCTTGATCCCGGCTGCATCAAGCTGGCGCACCAGCAGTATGGCCGTGTCCACATCGCCCGCATTCATCTGGGCCACCATGGCGCGTTGCAGGATTTCGGGGTTTTTTGGATCCTGGACCAGTGCCAGCGTATAATACCGCGCCGCGTCGTCGAAATCGCCGCGAATATCCGCCTGTGAAGCCGCGAGATATGGGCCTGCCAGATCCTGAGCAGCTAGGCTGGATGCGCTCAGCATCAACAGGCCTGCAGTGGCACGGCGAAGGGTTTTGGACAGAACTTGCACGGAAGCGCGCTCCTTGGAAACGAGACAGATGTCGAGCAACCTAGGGCGTTTGGTGTGTAAGTTCAATTAAACCCCGACGGCGCACACCATCTTGTCAGAATGCGCCTTCCGAGGCCTGTCACATATTCGGATAGTTCGGTCCGTCGCCACCCTGCGGCGTGACCCAGGTGATGTTCTGGCTGGGGTCCTTGATGTCGCAGGTTTTGCAGTGCACGCAGTTCTGAAAGTTGATCTGGAAGCGCGGGTTTGAGCCGTCTTCTTCTCGGACCACTTCGTACACACCTGCCGGGCAATAGCGCTGAGCAGGCTCGGCATATTCGGGCAGGTTGGTGCCGATGGGGATTTCCGCATCCGTCAATTGAAGATGCGCAGGCTGGCTTTCTTCGTGGTTGGTGGCCGAGAAGCTGACATTGGTCAGACGGTCGAAGCTCAGCACGCCATCAGGTTTTGGATAATCGATGGGCGCGTGATCTGATGCTTTGCCAGTGGCCTCAGCGTCCGACTTGCCGTGTTTCATGGAACCGAACGGGTTCACACCCAGCAGGTTCGCCGCCCACATGTCGATGCCACCCAGCACCAGCGAGGCCATGAGGCCAAATTTGGACCAGAGCGGTTTGACGTTCTGCACCCGCTTGAGGTCCTTGGCGATCACACCATCACGCACCGAAGTTTCATACGCGGACAGCTCATCCCCCGACCGGCCATCCTGAATGGCCGCAAAGGCTGCGTCTGCGGCCATCCGGCCCGAATGCATGGCGTTGTGATTGCCCTTGATCCGCGGCACGTTCACGAAACCGGCCGAACAGCCCAAAAGTGCACCACCGGGGAAGGTGAGCTTGGGGACAGACTGCCAGCCGCCCTCGGAGATTGCACGCGCCCCGTATGCCACGCGCTTGCCACCCTCGAGCACCTTGGCAATCTCGGGATGTGTCTTGAACTGCTGGAATTCCATGTAAGGGAAAAGATGCGGGTTCTGGTAGTTCAGATGCACCACAAAGCCGATGAAGACCTGATTGTTCTCGGCGTGATACATGAATGATCCGCCACCTGCGTTCTTGCCCAGTGGCCAGCCCATGGTGTGGGTGACCTGACCCTCTTTATGGTTGGCCGGATCGATCTCCCAGATCTCTTTCATGCCAAGGCCGTATTTCTGCGGTTCGGCGTCCTTGGACAGATCGTATTTCGCAATCACCTGCTTGGAGAGCGACCCGCGCACGCCCTCGGACAGGAAGACATATTTGCCGTGAAGTTCCATCCCTGGCTCATAGGCATCGCCCGGCGTGCCATCGGGGTTCTTGCCGAACTCGCCCGCGACCACGCCCTTGACCTCGCCGTTCTCGCCGTAAACCAGCTCCGAGCAGGCCATGCCGGGGAAGATCTCGACCCCCATCGCCTCGGCCTGTTCGGCCATCCAGCGGCAGACATTGCCCATTGAGACGATGTAATTGCCGTGGTTCTTCATCAGGGGTGGCATCGGGAAATTTGGGATGCGGATCGAACCTGCGGGGCCAAGCATCAGAAACCGGTCGTCCTTGACCGGTACCGTGATCGGCGCGCCGCGTTCCTTCCAGTCCGGCATCAGCGCTGTCAGGCCGCTGGGATCCAGAACTGCACCAGACAGGATATGCGCGCCAACTTCCGAGCCCTTTTCCAGCACCACGACATTCAGATCGGCATCCAGTTGCTTCAGGCGGATCGCCGCCGACAGACCGGCCGGGCCAGCACCCACGATGACGACATCACATTCCATGCTTTCGCGCTCGAAATCAGACATGTTTTTTCCCTTTTCCCGGCAGGCCAGCGATGCCACAGCGCATCTGGCCGACAGAGGTACCGCGCACAGGCAAACCGGTCAATGCGGACCAGACGTCACAGGGGCAAGGGGCGCTTGAAACCTGTCGCAACGCACCCTATCGTCAATGTTCACATTCAAGGCGCTGGCCGGTACGGCCACCAAAAGACAGAGATCAGGCAGATGGACAAAATACCTTTGACCAAGGCAGGACATGCCCGGCTGGACGCTGAGTTGAAAAAGCTCAAAAGCCAGGATCGCCCCGCCGTTATCCGCGCCATCGCCGAAGCGCGCGAGCATGGTGATCTGTCGGAAAACGCCGAATACCACGCGGCCCGCGAGCAGCAGAGCCACATCGAAGGCCGGATCAAGGAGCTTGAGGGGATCATCGGTCTGGCCGATGTGATCGACATCACCAAGATGTCGGGATCGGTCAAGTTTGGTGCCACGGTCGGACTGGTTGATGAAGACACCGACGAAGAGAAAACCTACCAGATCGTCGGGGAAGCGGAAGCGGACATCGAAAAGGGCCTTCTCAACATCAAGTCGCCATTGGCGCGCGCTTTGATCGGCAAGGAAGAGGGTGACAGCGTCGAGGTGAAAACCCCCGGTGGCACCAAGGATTACGAGATACTGTCAGTAAAATACATTTGAACCAGCAACCGCCGGGGGGCAATCGGCGTGAACAAAGGTCATACGACACAACAGCGCCCGGACGGAGCGCGGTGGACACCTGATCTGAAAGATCTGGGCGGCCTTGTGCTGGCCGGTCTCTGGGCTGTGCTGGTGCTAAGCTACAGCGTCGGCATGTCCGGCGCACTGGCTGCCAATGGGTTGCCACGTGCACTGGCGATTCTGCTCTGTGTTCTGGGTGCATTTGTTCCACTGGCCCTGACTGGGTTGGCCGTAAGCCTGCGCCACGTGATGCGTTCGATGCAGGAGGCGTCTCCCGCTGAGGTCAGTCTGCCGAGCATGCCGTCGCTGCCCGACCCCTCGCCTCAGATCAAGGCACTGGACCGGCAGATCGCCGATCTGACCAAGCGCGTCGCGACACTTTCACCCCGCCCTACCAGCGCCAGTGCTACTGAGCCTGAGGCTGCGGTCGCGCCACCGGCCCCTGTGTCCCAGGCAGTGCAGGAATTGCCACTGGAGCCTGCACCCAAACCCAAGGCAGAACCCCTGTCAGAAGAGGAGTTGGTGCTGGCGCTGGATTTCCCGCGCGATGCCCGTGACCAGCGCGGCTTTGCCATCCTGGAACGCGCCACCCAGTTTCGCCCTTTGGCGGAGCTGCTGCAAGCAGCCGAGGATGTCATGAACCTGATGTCCCAGCACGGGGTTTACATGGATGATCTGTCCGCAGATGCGTTGCCTGCCAACGCCTTGCGCGGCTTTTTCTCAGGCCGGCGTGACACCTTGGATCCGTATCTTGACCCCGAACGAGATGCGGCTGCTCATGACAAAGTGCGTGTTCAGATATCAGATGACCTGATTTACCGAGACAGCGTGCTGCATTTCATGCGGCGCTTCGAAATGGCGCTCGGCGGGTTTCATGCATCTGTCACAGACGAGACGCTTGAGGCCTTGATGGAAACCCGCACCGGGCGTGCTTTCGTTCTGCTGGCCCGTGCCAATGGCAGCCTGAAGCCGCTTGAAGCGTCAGTTGAGCAGGCCTGAATAGGGCAGATACCGCACCGGTGTTCCCGGCGCGATGTCCACAGCCTCATCCCCCAGTTCCACCAGTCCCGTGGCCCAGCTCAGGCCCGAGACGCGGCCCGATCCTTCAGACGCGAACACTTCAGCCCTTCCATCATCGGTCAATCTGGCGCGCAGATATTCCCGCCGTCCCGGCTTCTTGGATTTGGAAAAGGCCGCAGGCACCATCACCGCATCAGGGATCAGCCAGTCACCACCGGCCATCTTTGACAGGGCCGGACGGGCGAACAACGCGGCACAGACAAAGGCCGCAACCGGATTGCCCGGAAGTCCGAAAACCGGTGTGTCCTTCCAGAACCCCAGCACCAGAGGACGACCCGGTTTCAGTGCGATGCGCCAGTTTGACAGGCTGCCCTCACTGCGCAACAGGGCCGAGACGTGATCCTCGTCACCGGCTGACGCACCTCCACTGGTCAGGATCGCGTCCGTGCGCTCAGCCGCCTCGTTGAGCCGCGCGCGTACTGCGTCACGATCATCGCCCACTGCGCCCAGATCAACCGCCTGATGGGACCAACCGTCGATCATATCCAGCAACATGGGGCGGTTTGCATCATAGACCTGACCCGCATGCGCCGTCTGACCCGGCTGCATCAATTCATCACCTGTAGACAGGACACCCACACGCAAGTGGTCGAACACATCTACAGACGCCACACCGGCTGCGGCAAGCATCCCCAGATCAGGCGCGCGCAAAACGTGGCCTGAGCGCAGAAGCGGCTGATCCTGCACCATGTCTTCGCCCGCTTCCCGGCAATTGGCACCCGGTTTGATCCTGCCGGAGAAGTGCAGGGTTTTGCCGTCAACCTCGACATCTTCCTGCAACACCACCGTATCGACGCCTTCGGGCAGGATCGCGCCGGTCAGGATGCGGATCGCGGCACCGGGCCGAACCGCGCCTGAAAAGGGCGCACCTGCCGCGGACCGCCCTTCAATCAGCGCAAGGGCGTGAGGGCCTTCGCCCGAAAGGGACGTATGGGCAAATCCATACCCGTCAACGGCAGTGTTGGCCGCTGGCGGATGGGCGCGCAAGGCCAGCGGGGCCGTTGCCAGACGCCGCCGGGAGGCTTGGCTGAGATCAACCAGTCCTGCTTCCACAACCGTCTCGATTGCATGCTCCAGCCGGTCCAAAGCCTCGTCCACCGGGGTCCAATGCACGCCCGCAGGCAGCGCAAAACAATCGTTGCGCAGCTTCTTCACCATCTCACAGGTCCAGCTCTCGGGTGATGAAGCGCGCGATGGAAGCCACGTCATCAAGGCTGAGCACCGGTTGGTCGACCTGATGCGCGCCTGCATCGCCCGCAATGGCGCGGATCGTGGGGTTTTCCAAGGCCAGAGGCGGCTCGCCCCGTCCGCCGCGATACACCTCGATCTTGGGATGCGTGGATCTTTTATAGCCCTCGACCAGCACCAGATCGGCAGGGTCCAGTTTGGGCAGAAGGTCGGTCAGTTCCGGCTCTGGCGCACCGCGAAGTTCCGACATCAGCGCCCAGCGCCGTGGCGAGGAGACCAGAACCTGCCCCGCCCCTGCGGTCCTGTGGGCAAAGCTGTCGCGACCCTCATGATCCACCTCGAACCCGGCATGGGCATGTTTGATGGTCGACACCCGCAGGCCCTGCGCGGTGAAATGCTCAACCAGGTGCACCACCAGCGTAGTCTTGCCCTGATCCTTGCGCCCGATGATGCCCCAGACCTTCACAAGCGATGCTCCAGCGCCATGTCGCCTGCGGCCTGCAAGTCTGCGGGCGTGTTCACGTTGAAAAACGGATCAAAGCCCGTGGCCTGAAATTCAACGCGCGCGCACCCAAGCGGATCAGTGACCATGACCACCTTGTGGATGTCATTTGCAAGCGCGTCCGCCAAGCCATCGCGAACAGATACCGGCCAGAGTGCAAAGACAGGATGGCGGACCATACCGCGTTCAGGGTCAGGGCCAAAAGCCATGGCCAGCGGCATATCGGGCGCCGTAGCGCCGGTCAGACGCGCTACAAGATCATTGGGGAAGAAGGGCGTGTCGGCGGCGACCGTTACAATCTGCCCAAATCCCCGAGCGGCCGCATGATCCAGCCCTGCGAGAACACCAGCCAAGGGGCCTGCATAGCCTTGCAGACTGTCCGGCACCACGGTCAGATCCAGATCAGAAAACCGGTCAGCGTCACCATTGGCGTTCAGGATCATCTGGCTGACCTGCGGCTGCAATCGGTCGATCACGCGGCTCAGAAGCGAGCGCCCGGCGATCTCAAGCCGGCTTTTGTCGCCGCCGCCCATGCGTCGCGCCTGCCCGCCTGCCAGAATGACGCCGAGTGTGTCGGTTGGTGTCTCAGGCACTTCCCGCGCGCCAGGTTTCAATCAGGGACAGTGCGTCTTCCTTGGTCATTTCCTCAGGCAGACTTTGCGCGTCAAGCGGAATGAACTGCGTCTCATCAAGCGCGATGCCCAGCCCCAGCGGGGTCTTCTTGACCTTCTTGACCGAGTGCCACGGCACCTGTTCAGCCCGCCCAGGAGAACGGGTGGAAATGCCCTTGGCGCTGAGTTCCACGGTAATCGGGCCAGAGCGATAGCCGTTTTGTGTGTTGTCCTGATCGCGGCGCAAATCACGGTAACGACTTACAAAAATCATCACCAGATAGGCACCGACGAGACCGAAGGTGATGCCGACCCACAGCATGATCGCAACCACAGTTGGCAACTCGGGATCAAGCGACCGGAAGTAGTTGTCATAGAAGGCCAGCACCAGTTTGGAAATCACGAAGAGCGCGCCCAGCATCAGGGCAATCGCGATCATCTCGGAAAGCGAGCGCCACTGGCCGTGCACATACCGGCCTATGCGTTCCGTCACCACATCGCTGGGATCGAAGTCATACCGTATCGTCGTCACTGCCTATCCGTCCCTGTCTAGTCTTTTGCCGACCGGTCTGATGCTGCTTGCCCGGGCTCATCCCGGATCAACCGGGTTTCCCCACTGAGACACAAAAACCGTTTACCCCGCATCCGTCCGATCAGAGTTAACCCGATCTGCTGAGCAATCTCTACCCCCCAAGCGGTGAAACCCGAGCGTGACACAAGTGTCGGAATGCCCATCAACGCCGTCTTGATCACCATTTCTGAGGTCAGACGACCGGTGGTGTAAAGGATTTTGTCATCAGCAGAAGTGGAATTCATCACCATCCAGCCTGCAATCTTGTCCACCGCATTGTGGCGCCCGACGTCTTCCATATAGATCAGCGGCGTGTTTCCCTGACACAGAACCGTGCCGTGAATGGCGCCTGCTTCAAGATACAGGCTCGGCATCGTGTTGATCTGGTGGGCCAGTTGGAAGAGATCGGAGGTGCGCACTTCGGTCTGTGGCAGGGTCACGTCCGCCACGCCCTCCATGATGTCCCCAAAGACCGTGCCCACGGCGCAGCCAGAGGTGCGGGTCTTGCGTTTGAGTTTCTCCTCATAGTCGGTTTCGCGCGCGGTGCGCACGACGACCGTCTCAAGGTCTTCCTCATAATCCACTGCGGAAATCTGGTCATCTGGCAGCAACATTCCCTGATTGCGCAGAAAGCCAACAGCCAGAAATTCGGGGTAATCCCCGATGGTCATTGCGGTCACAATCTCCTGTGAATTCAGATAGATGGTGAGTGGTCGCTCTTCCACGACACGCAAGTCGACCTCCGCCCCGGTCTGGTCATGGGCCACCACTGCACGGGTCAGGCGGGCATTGGTGGGATCTGGCAGGATCATCGGTTGGGCAGGTGTGGATTTCATAGGCGCATACCATCAACAAGAACCGTGAAAGGCAAGATCAAGGATTGCTGTTTTCCTAATCTGCCGATCCGGTCTATAGGGCAGGTCATGACTGATCCGAGCCCCTCCAACCTTTTCAAGAAACCCGCATTCGTTCAGGGAATGCTGGCCGGTTTGCCGTTCATCCTGATCATCGTGCCATTCGGTCTGCTGTTTGGTGTGGTCGCCTCGGAGGCGGGATTGAGCGATCTGGAGGCAATGGCCATGACCACGCTGGTTATTGCGGGGGCGGCCCAGTTTACGGCCATTCAGTTGATGGTGGAGAACGCGCCGGTGGCGGTGGTCATTTTGACAGCATTGGCTGTGAACATGCGCATGGCAATGTATTCGGCCTCCATGGTGCCGCATGTCGGGGCGGCGAAATTCTCCACGCGGATGCTGATCGGGTATTTTCTGGTCGATCAGACCTATGGTCTTGCGATCAAGCGCTATCAGGAAGAGCCACCGATTGGGTTGCCGGAAAAGCTGCAATATTTCTTTGGGTCGGTGCTGGTGATCTGTCCGTTCTGGTACGTGTTCAGCTATCTTGGCACGCAGGTAGGTGAAGCGATACCGGAGAGCTATGCCCTTGATTTTGCTGTGCCAATCACCTTCATCGCGCTGGTTGCACCAAGCCTACGGAGCCTGCCGCATCTGGCGGCGGCGGTGTCTTCTGTGGTGTTTGCGCTGCTGTTTGCGGGCTTTCCGTTCAGCAGTGGATTGATGCTGGCCGCGTGCATTTCGATGGTGATCGGCGCGCAGGTTGAGACATGGCTGGAGCGGCGCGCATGATCGATATGACGCAAAGCCAGATCTGGACCGTGATCCTGCTTCTGGGGCTGGGCACCTTTCTGGTGCGCTTCTCTTTCATCGGCCTTCTCGGCAACCGGGACCTGCCGCCTTACCTGTTGAAATTGTTGAAATATGTACCAGTTGCAGTGATGCCGGGGCTGGTTGCGCCGATGGTGGTCTGGCCGCAGGCAACGGGGGGAGAGCCTGATCTGGCGCGCCTTCTGGCAGCCCTTGCCGCACTGGTGCTGGGGGCCGCCATGCGGTCGCTGCTCTGGGCGTTTTTCGGCGGGTTGATCACGCTTTACGCGATGCTGGCGATCCTTGGGTAAGACTTGTTAACGCGCTGAGATTAGCACTTTCGGCAAAGAGTTTTTCCGTAACTCTTCCGTAGTTCTTTCATAACTCTTTTGGTTTGCGCTGCCGCCATGGCCCAGTTCCGTTAAGACCTGTTAACGGGCAAGAGTTTACCCGTCTTCAAACCGCAGGAACACCAGCGTCGCGCCAAGCGCTGTCTTGTCCTTGACCGAAAGACGATAGATGCCGTCAGGCGTGATCCAGCTGCGCAGGTCGTAGCTGTCGGGATGATTGACGCGCAGGTCGGGGCCCTCGGACTGACCGTCGCGGCACGTGGTGATCTGGGACCAGAGCCCTGCCGCTGCATCAATGGCGGCGGTGTCGCGAAACCCGTAGGTCCAATGGCAGGACACACCCTGCCCGGCGGACTGGGTCAGAAAACGCGAGCAGGTCGCGCCATCGGGGGCAGATTGCGTGGTGGAATAGACCTCCACCTGCTGAACGGTCTGGCAGGCCTCGGCGACGCCCGGCAAGACAGCAAGGCAGGCAAGCGTGGTGAGTGTGCGCAGACCCGTCATATCATCAACGCCGTGGTGTTGCAGACGGTGCGCAGAGCAAAACTGGATTGCATCTGCGCCACACCGGGCAGCCGCGAAAGGTATTTGCGGTGGATGCGGGCGAAATCTTCCGTGTCGCGGGCCATGAGTTTCAGAAGGTAGTCGGCGGTGCCTGCCATGAGATGACATTCCAGCACGTCCGGCACGTTAGCCACGGCACGCTCGAACGCGTCGAGGATCTCATCAGCCTGACCGGTCAGCTTGATCTCGACATAAACCGTGGCACGACGGTCGACCATGCGGGGATCCAGAAGGGCGACGTAGCCCGAGATGATGCCGTCGGTCTCAAGCCGCTGAACACGCCTGTGGCAGGCTGATTGCGAAAGGTTCACCCGCTCCGCCAGATCGGAATTGGAGAGCCGCCCCTCGCGCTGGAGGATGTGCAGGATGCGCAGATCGGTCGGGTCGAGTTTCATCAATTGGGAGGCTCTGTTGTGTTGGATCAAGTATCTCGCAGATTAGAGCGCAAAGCCAGTCTGCTGTGCAAGATATTGTACAGATCGCGCGGGATTGAGCGGAGTTCCTGCGTCAGGAAGTGGGCCGAGCGCAAATGGCCTTGGTCCTGGCATGGCAGGGCGATAGTCTGGCCGGAGAAATTTCAGGAATTCCGCGATGCCTTTGGCGCTTTACACCTTCGGACAGTTCACCCAGCCCGCCGAGCATGAGGTCAATGCCGGGTTTTTCGAGATGAATGACCCGATTTTCGATCTGGCTGACCGGGCTCCGGGTCTGATTGCGCGATCGGGCTATGCCATGGACGAGGGAACAGCGCCCTGGGGGCCAGAGGTCTATCCCGAGTTCTATACCGAGCGGGGTGACGGCTGGTCGCCCGCGACCCTGTCGCTATGGGAAGACATGGAATCGCTGTTTGCCTTCACCTATTCGGGGCTGCACGCGAAAGCGATGAAGCGTGGACGGGAGTGGTTCGAGGTGCCGACATGGCCGCCTCTGGTGCTGTGGTGGCATCAGGAAGCCGCGCGCCCGACCTGGGCCAAAGGTGTCGAACGGCTGATGCTTCTGCACGAAAACGGCCCATCGCCCGAGGCTTTCACCTTTCGCGAGGCCTTTGACGAGGCAGGGTCGCCCGTGGTGATCGACAAGACGCGGGTGCGGGCGTTGCGAGCGGAAACGGGTTGAAAATTTGCCCTATGGGCGGTTTTGCGGTAAGATCAAAGGGTATTTGAAGAAAGACCTTTGATGCTTGGTGCGTCGCTCTATCGCCTGTCCCATGCGGTTTTTGTGCTGGCGCTGGTCAGCATCATCAGCTTTGTCATGTTCCGCTTTGCGGGCGATCCCTGCTACGCGATCCTGCCGATAGATCACACGCCGTTGCAATATGCCGATTGCCGGGCGCGGCTGTTTCTGGATGATCCGTTTCTCGTGCAATACGGCGCCTATCTAGAGCGGCTGAGCCGGGGTGATCTGGGTGTCTCGCTGCATTACGGAGAGCCTGTGCTGGGGCTGATCTTCCAGCGTTTTCCGGCCACGTTCGAACTGGTGATGCTGTCTGGGATCCTGTCGGTTCTGATTGGCATTCCGCTGGGTGTGCTGACGGCTGTGCGCCCGACCAGCCGCTGGTCAGGGCTGAGCCTGTCAGGCAGTCTTCTGGGGGCGTCCTTGCCCACGTTTCTGATCGGCATTCTCCTGATGTGGATATTCGCGGTGGAACTGCGCTGGCTGCCGTCTTTCGGACGCGGCGAGACGGTGATGCTAGGGCATTGGGATACCGGCCTTTTGAGCAGCAGCGGCTGGCGGTCGATCATCCTGCCGGTGATCACGCTGACGCTGTTTCAGATCGCGGTGATCCTGCGGCTGGTGCGCAGCGCGATGCTGGAGATCCTGCGCAGTGATTTCGTGCGGTTCGCCAATGCGCGCGGGTTGCGGGCCGGGCGGGTGAACTACATCCATGCGCTGCCCAATGCGCTCATTCCGGTGGTGACCATCATCGGGTTGCAGATCGGCTCGGTCCTGTCCTTTGCCATCGTGACCGAGGTGGTGTTCCAGTGGCCCGGCATGGGGCTGATGTTCGTCAACGCGTTGCAGGCCGTCGATCTGCCGCTGATGGCGGCTTATCTGCTGGTCTGCGCGGTGTTCTTTCTGGTGATCAATCTGGTGGTCGACCTGCTTTATCTGGTGCTGGACCCGCGGATCGCGGTCGAGCGGTCATGAGGACTGGTCAGAGGACACAATTTCCTGACGCTGGCCGGTTTTGACTGGACCCTGCCCCGCGCCAAGGGTTAGCGTTATCCCCGATTAACCTCTCGGGCTGTCTCATTCATGCTTGCTTACGTCATCCAGCGCGTTGTCCAGTCATTCATTGTCCTTCTGATCGTGGGCCTTGTGGCGTTTTCCATGTTCAAATTCGTGGGCGATCCGATCGACAACATGCTGGGACAGGAGCGCACGGATGCCGATATCGAGCGGTTGCGCGGGGTGCTTGGCCTCGATCAGCCGTTTCCGGTGCAGTATTACAAGTTCCTGACCAATGCGGCGAAGGGCAATCTGGGGGTGTCCTACCGGCAGGGCCGTCCGGTCGCCGAGATCATAGCCCAGCGCGCGCCGGCCACTTTGGAACTGGCGGCGGTGTCGGGCTTTCTGGCGATGGTGTTCGGGATCGGATTAGGCGTCTTCACG
Source organism: uncultured Paracoccaceae bacterium (assembly GCA_947494445.1). Lineage (GTDB taxonomy): Bacteria > Pseudomonadota > Alphaproteobacteria > Rhodobacterales > Rhodobacteraceae > CANLSM01. Next base: position 72,810 of record CANLVD010000001.1, read on the forward strand.
GCAATCAGGCGAGACGGGTGGGCGGCCAACACGATCATGACGGTGTCGCTGATCGGGGTCTCGCTGCCGACGTTCCTGATCGGCATATTGCTGATCTACCTGTTCTCGGTCGAACTGGGCTGGCTGCCCAGTTTCGGACGCGGCGAGACGGTGATGATCGGCGGCTGGAGCACCGGGTTCCTGACCGCGAGCGGGTTGAAGGCGCTGATCCTGCCGTCGATCACGCTGGGGCTTTACCAGATGACGCTGATCATGCGGCTGGTGCGCTCGGAAATGCTTGAGGTATTGCGCGCCGATTACATCCGCTTTGCACGCGCCCGGGGCCTGCGCGAACGCTCCGTCAATTTCCGCCATGCGCTGAAGAACACCATGGTGCCGGTGATCACGGTGACCGGCCTGCAGCTGGGATCGATCATCGCCTTTGCCATTATCACCGAGACGGTGTTCCAGTGGCCCGGCATCGGTCTGCTGTTCATCAACGCGATCCAGTTCGTCGATATTCCGGTGATGGCGGCCTATCTGATGATCATCTCGGTGATGTTCGTGGGCATCAACCTGCTGGTCGACCTGCTCTATGTGGCGATTGATCCGCGCCTGAGAACCGACAGAGCGGGGGCTCACTGATGAACGCGCTGGCACGAGCCCTGAATTCCGACATCGGATATTCCTTCCGCAAGACGCCAGTGGCGATGGTCTCGGCGGTGGTGGTCACGATTTTGATCCTGTCGGCTGTCCTTGCACCGCTTGTTGCCCCCTACAATCCCTTTGATCCCGCGACCCTGAACCTGATGAACGGGTTTTCCAAACCGATGGAACCGAACGCCTTTACCGGTGATGTGTTCTGGCTTGGCACCGATGATCAGGGGCGCGATGTCTTCTCGACGATCCTTTACGGCATGCGGGTCTCGCTGTTCGTTGGATTTGCCGCCGTGCTTTTTGCTCTGACGCTGGGGGTCACGCTGGGATTGCTGGCGGGCTATATCGGTGGCTGGACCGAGACGCTGATCATGCGCGCGGCCGATGTGCAGCTGACCTTCCCCTCCATTCTTGTGGCCATGCTGATCTTCGGCATCGCCAAGGGCTTCACACCTGTGGACATGCGCGACCAGATGGCGATCTGGGTGCTGATCATCGCCATCGGGCTGAGCGACTGGGTGCAGTTTGCCCGCGTGGTGCGCGGCGCGACGCTGGTGGAAAAGAACAAGGAATATGTTCAGGCCGCCCGCCTGATCGGGCGCAGACCCGGGGCGATCATGATCCGGCACATCCTGCCAAATGTGCTGTCACCGGTGCTGGTGATTGCCACCATCAGCCTTGCGCTGGCGATCATCGCAGAGGCCACGCTCAGCTTTCTGGGCGTGGGCGCGCCACCCACCCAACCCTCGCTCGGGACGCTGATCCGCATTGGGCAGGGCTTCCTGTTCTCGGGCGAATGGTGGATCCTGCTGTTCCCCGCCGTCACCCTTCTGGCTCTTGCCCTGTCGGTCAACCTGCTGGGCGACTGGCTGCGCGATGCGCTGAACCCGAAATTGAGATGATCCCCTTGTTCCTACTTCTTGGTAAAAATATCCATCCGCACCACACGACCCCTGCACGCCATCCCGGCAGGAGCGCTGACCTGTGACTGATCCTGTTCTGTCCGTGCGCAACCTCAGCGTCGAGATCCCGACACGTGCAGGCATCCTCAAACCCGTGGACGGCGTCTCCTACGACATCGCCAAGGGCGAGATTCTGGGCGTTGTCGGCGAAAGCGGGGCCGGCAAATCCATGGCCGGCAACGCGATCATCGGGCTGTTGACCCGGCCCGCGCATATCTCGGGCGGGGAGGTCTGGCTGAACGGCAACCGCATCGACACGCTGGAACCCGAGATGCTGCGGCGGATGCGGGGCAAGGAAATCGGGATGGTCTTTCAGGACCCGCTCACCTCGCTCAACCCGCTTCTGCCCATCGGGGACCAGTTGACCGAGACCATTCTGGAGCATCTGCCGGTCACCAAGGCCGAGGCCGAGGCCCGCGCGCTCAAAGGGCTGGAAGAGGTCGGTATTCCGGCTGCCGCACAGCGCATGGGCTCCTACCCGCATGAGTTTTCCGGCGGCATGCGCCAGCGCGTGGTGATCGCGCTTGCGCTCTGTGCCGAGCCCAGCCTGATCATCGCGGACGAGCCGACGACGGCGCTGGATGTCTCGGTGCAGGCGCAGATCGTGGCGCTCTTGAAAAAGCTCTGCCGGGAAAAGGGCACGGCGGTGATGCTGGTGACCCATGATATGGGCGTGATTGCTGAGGCCTCTGACCGGGTGGCGGTGATGTATGCGGGCCGTCTGGCCGAACTGGGACCGGTGCGCGATGTGCTGACCCATCCGATGCATCCCTATACGCACGGGCTGATGGGGTCCACGCCGCTGGCCTCGAAAGGCCTTGCGCGGCTCAACCAGATCCCCGGATCGATGCCGCGTCTGGGCGCGCTGCCCGACGGCTGTGCGTTCAATCCGCGCTGTCCCAAGGCCGATGCCAAATGCCGGGCAAACCCGGCGCCTGTGATGAACGAGCGGGCGTCCTGCTGGCACCCGATGATCCCGGGGCAGACGTCATGAGTTATGTCTCCGTCAAATCCCTGTCGCGGGTCTTCGATGTCTCGAAACCCTGGCTGAACCGGATGATCGAGCGGTTGCCCAGGGCGCATCTGAAGGCTGTCTCGGACGTCTCCTTCGATATCGACGCGCGCAAGGTCTATGCGCTGGTGGGCGAAAGCGGCTCGGGCAAATCGACCATCGGCAAGATGGTGGTGGGTCTGTTGCAACCCAGTCAGGGCACGGTCGAGATCGGCGGGGTCGATCTGAAGAACGAGACCGATGCCGAGAAGGTCGACAAGACGCGGTCCGACATCCAGATGATCTTTCAGGATCCCTATGCCTCGCTCAACCCGCGCTGGCGGGTGGCCCAGATCATCGAGGAGCCAGTGACCGCGCGGGGCGGTGATGCCAATGGTCTGGCGGAGCGGTTGCTTGAGCAGGTCGGCCTGTCGGCGCTGGATGCGCGCAAGTTTCCCCATGAGTTTTCGGGCGGGCAGCGGCAGCGCATCTGTATTGCGCGGGCACTTGCCTCGAACCCCAAGATGATCGTCTGTGACGAGCCGACCTCGGCGCTGGATGTGTCTGTGCAGGCGCAGGTGCTGAACCTGATGAAGGACCTGCAGGAGGATCTGGGGCTGACTTATCTGTTCGTCAGCCATGACCTGACGGTGGTTCAGCATATGGCCGATACGGTGGGTGTCCTGTATCTGGGGCGGCTGGTCGAGGAGGCCCCGCGCGATGCCCTGTTTGGTGCGCCGAAGCATCCCTATACGCAGATGCTGCTGGATGCAGCACCCAAGCTGGACGGCTTTGGCCGCGAGGTGCCGCCGCCGCAGGGCGAGATCCCCGATCCGATCAACCCGCCGTCGGGCTGTGCCTTCCATCCGCGCTGCCCCAGAGCGGTGGCGCGCTGCAAAGCGGAACTGCCCGAGATGCGCAGGATCGGCGAGACCCGGGTGGCTTGTCATCTGGCGGAATGACCTGATCTTATGGATAGGTCAATCGGCACTCACATTTTCTGAGACACAGCCGATGCGCGAACTTATTGATTTTTATTAAAAATCATGGTTGAGTTGACTTTAAGTTAGGTGATGGGCGCAGGCATTTGCCGCGTCCGCGTATTTCTGGGGACAAAATCATGATTAAAACAACGCTTTCCGCGGCAGTGCTGGCAGTCGCTCTGCCGGTCATGGGTCATGCAGCCGCAACGACAACGATCACTTTCGGTGATGAAGATTGCTTCGGGCTGGGCACTTCCTCGCCCTGCACATCGCTGCCTAATCCAACCACAGGTCCGGATTACTTCGACAACAGCAACGTGCTCGACCCTGTGGGTCAGGACCAGTATGGCGTCATCGGCATGCAGTCCTATGACATTAATCTTTCCTTTGGAACGCGCGAGATCGACTCGGTGGAGCTGATCCTGCGCTGGGCCGGGCTGGACATCGGCTTTGGCGCCGATTTCGCTGGTGGTGGTGTTGCAACTGATCCTGATGGTGCAAGCGTACAGGTCAACGGAACCCAGATTGACGTGCTCAAAGACCCTATTGGGAACCCCCTGGCGATCCACGAGACAACGACAGTGTTTGACAAGGCGCTGATCGACAAGAATGGCGTGAACACGTTCAAGATCATTCCCGAGATGGACTTTAACCTATTGGAAGATTGGGCGCTTGATTTCGTGAAGCTCAGAATCGTCTCCTCGGATCCGGGCACTGGTGGTGGCGGGGGTACGGTTGTGCCGCTTCCCGGTTCGCTGAGCCTGATGCTGGCGGGACTGGGTCTGGCCGGGGTCGTGGCTGCACGGCGCAAAGCACGCTGATCTGAATTTGCGACTTTTCATTGAAGAGTAACCGGAGGCCAAAGGCGGCCTTCGGACCAAGTGTTGCACCTTATTTCTTGGAAATGGTCCTGGGGGGACAACAAACATGCTTACCAAACTCAAATTAACCGCATTGGCCGCCGCAGTTGCCTCGGGCACGACTTTCGCACCAGCAGCAGGTCAGGCGCAGGAGTACTGGATCGGTCAGATTGTCATGGGCGGGTGGAACTTCTGCCCGCGTTCGACCACGCCGGCCGCCGGACAATTGCTTGCAGTCCAGCAATATACGGCATTGTTTTCGCTTTACGGCACGACCTATGGCGGCGACGGGCGCACGACCTTTGGTCTGCCGGATCTGCGCGGCCGGACAGCGGTTGCACAGGGGCAGGGCCCGGGCCTGAGCCGCCAGGTGCTTGGTCAAAAAACAGGCGCTGAAACCGTCACGCTGAACCAGAACAACCTGCCTGCACATACCCACACGGCCACAGGTGTGGCGGTCGGGCTGAACACACCGGGCTCATCGCCCCTGCCCACCTCCAACATGCCGTCGATCTCGACCTCGACGAATTTTGCGAGCCCAAGCGGGGGTGGTGCACAGACCGACATGGCTGCGGGCAGCGTGAAAGTCACGGTAAACTCCGCCGGTGGCAACGCACCGGTCAGCGTGATGCAACCGACATTGGCAGTGCAGTATTGCGTGGTGTTGCAGGGGCTTTTCCCGTCACGCAACTGATGGCCTGATCAGGAATGATGGCGCGCGTCCCGGATAAATCGGGCGCGCGCTTTTTCTTTTGAGCCCCGTGTGGCTTGAGCGCTTGGCAATCGCCCGCCTTCCTGCCAGTTTGAGCGCGATTTCACAAAGCCCGAGGCACCATGCAGACCCTGACCATCCGCAAACCCGATGATTGGCATCTTCACCTGCGCGACGGCGCGGTGATGCAGGCGGTCACGCCCGAAACCAGCCGTGATTTCGGCCGTGCGATCATCATGCCCAATCTGGTGCCGCCGGTGGTGACCGGCGCGGATGCGCGTGCGTATCGCGAGCGGATCATGGCCTGTGTGCCCGAAGGCGACGGGTTTTCCCCGCTGATGACGCTTTACCTGACCGAGACGACGGATGCCGCTGATGTGATTGCGTCCTATCGCGATGGGCTGGTGCATGCGGTGAAGCTTTACCCGGCCGGGGCCACGACAAATTCGCAATCGGGTGTGCGGGACATCGAGACCGTGTTGCCAGTGCTGGAAAAGATGGCTGAGGCCGGAATGCCGCTGTGCGTGCATGGTGAGGTGACGGACCCGGCGATTGATATCTTCGACCGGGAAGCGGCATTCATCGAGACGGTGCTGGAGCCGTTGCGCGCGCGCCTGCCTGAATTGCGGGTCTGCATGGAGCATGTGACGACGCGCGACGGGGTGGATTATGTGATGGCGGCGGACAGCAATCTGGTCTGCACGCTGACCACCCATCACCTGATCATCAACCGCAACCACATTCTGGCCGGTGGTATCCGGCCGCATTACTACTGCCTGCCGGTGGCAAAGCGCGAAGAGCACCGACTGGCCCTGCGCAAGGCTGCGATCTCGGGCGATGCGCGGGTGTTTCTGGGCACCGACAGCGCACCGCATCTGGACCCTTTGAAGGAAAGCGCCTGTGGATGTGCGGGTGTGTTTTCGGCCACCAACACCATGGCCTGCCTGGCCCATGTCTTTGAGGAAGAAGGCGCGCTGGACAAGCTGGAGGCCTTTGCCTCGCTCAATGGGCCGCGCTGGTATGGGCTGGAACCCAATGGCGGGACGATGACGTTGACCCGGTCGGACGCTCCTGTGAGCTATCCCGACAAGATCGACACGGACGAGGGGCCGATCACGCTGTTTGATCCGGGCTTTGATCTGCATTGGTCGGTGACGCGGGACTGATTTGCGGGCTTTCGCGCGGGGGCCGAACCGTCTAGAACCGCGCAAAGCAATTTGCGGAGACCGACGCCCATGACCACCTGTTCCTTTCCCGACAAGGCCCTGATGGCCAAGCTGACCGCGCGTGCGCTTCTGGAGATCAAAGCGGTGCATTTCCGGGCGGACGAGCCGTTCAAGCTGACCTCGGGCATGGTGTCGCCGGTTTATATCGATTGTCGCAAGCTGATCTCGTATCCGCGGATTCGGGCCAATCTGATGGATTTCGCGGTCTCGACGATTTACCGCGATGTTGGGTTTGAGGCGTTCGACGCGGTGGCCGGTGGCGAGACGGCGGGCATTCCGTTTTCGGCGTGGATTGCCGAGCGGATGGGGCTGCCGATGCAATATGTGCGCAAAAAGCCCAAGGGGTTCGGGCGGGATGCGCAGATCGAGGGGGATATCTCGGAGGGGCAGAATGTGCTGCTGGTCGAAGATCTGACCACCGACGGCGGATCGAAGCTGAAATTTGCCGAAGCGATCCGCAAGACCGGCGCGAATTGTGCACATACGCTGGTGGTGTTCTACTATGACATCTTCAAATCCGCGCCGCAGACGCTGGGCGATGCCGGGCTGTCGCTGCATTATCTGGCGACATGGTGGGATGTGCTGGCAGAAGCGCGCGACAGCGGTGCGTTCGATGCAGAAACCTTGCGACAGGTCGAGGCGTTTCTCAACGCCCCGACGGACTGGTCAGACGCGCGCAGCTGAGACACTGCGTTCAGATCCGGTCGCCCTCGAGGATCCATTCGGCAGGCGCTTCGCCCAGTTCCAGAGCGGGTTGCGGAACGCTGTCGTCAATCGGCTCATAGGCGATGCTGTCCGTGCGTGCCTCGAAGCCTGCGGGCATCCGCAACAACAATCGAATGGCACTTCCGGCTGACATTGGCGTCAGGGCGCCGAAGCCACCATCAGCCGCGATGGCGCGGCACAGCCCGGCTGTCCAGCGTTCGGACTGGGTCGGGTTGATCAGACTTTGGGCCATAGCCAGTTGCAACCGGTCGATCAACGTGTCCTCGAAGGACAGCCCGTTGATGGCAATCGGGCGTGGCTCGGGACGGCCGCAGGCATCCCAGAAATCGACCGCGAGCCAGCTTGCCAGACCGCAGCCGCGGATCCAGCTGCCCGGCCATGTGCCGTCAATCTGCTGTTCAGGATAGACGTGCTCGCGCCAGATGCGCGCTGCCTGCGCCGGCTCAAGCTGGCCCATGCGGAACTGGGTGGCCCAGAAATTGTAGTTTGCCTCGGATGGCTGATGGCTCAGCACGCTCATGTCGCCGGTCAGACCGGCCCGCTCGATCTCGGTGAGCAGTTTGCGACGCACGGTGCGGATGTCATCGGTCATCGGAGCGCCGGAGCGGGCGTGGTTGTTGAACAGGCAGAACGCGGCCAGCACGGTGTCGGTGTCGGCGGAGAACTCGCAATTGTAGCCCGCACCAAGGCAGCGTTCGATCAGGGTGTCGACTGCGGACTGGGCCAGAACCCGCGCCCTTTCGGCCTGCGGAAAATCGGGTTTGCGCGACAGCTCGTAAAGGGCGATGCCGATCTTGGCCGTCACCCAGTCAGGTTTCTCACCCGGTCCCGGGCAATAGGACGCCCAAAGCCCGTTGGATTGCTGCGTTTCCGCCAATCTTTCGAGAAGCACATTCAAAGTCGATTCGGTCATGGTCACACCCACCCACGCTAATACAGACTGCCGATTGCGGGCCGGACAACACTGACCGACCCGCAATATATTTCTGGTCGATTTCATCTGCACATCGCGGCTGTGTCCCCCAGCGCGCATCGGACGGGCCGATGCGAATTCCACGATATGCAAACTCTCTACCCACTGTGACGTGTCACAAGGTTCAGGGCTTCCAGTACGCTTGCGCGCACCGTGCAAGTTAACGCCACGTAAACACGTTACGATAGATACGTGTTACCGGTCACGGCTTTTAACTCAAGTAAGTGTGAAAAAAATCACAAGTTGTCACAATCAGAAGGCGAATAGGACACTTAACTGTCCAATTGCTCGTGCTGATAGTCAATCAAAGCTGACAGATCGGGCACAACCAGACCCCGGCCCTGACGTGACAGAAGACCCAGCTTCTTGAGGCGCCCGATTTCGCGCGCCACCGCCTCGCGATTCGTAAAGACGAATGCGGCAAGTTCAGATTGGGTGGGTGGTTTCTCGATCACCACACTGCCGTCGCTGCGTTTGTGGGCCTCACACAGGCGCACAAGCTCGGCCCGGATCCGGTCATCGGCCTTGAGCGCGTTGAAGTCGCTGACCCGGCGGGTAAGCTCGCGCAGCTTGAGCACGAGCGAGCGCATCAGCGAAAAGCTCATGTCCGAATGGTTGGCCAGAAGGTCACGGAACTGGGCATCGCTGACGCGTGCCACCTTGCAATCGGTCAGGGCCACGACACTGGCAGACCGGGGCGAGCCGTCGATCACCGCAAATTCACCGAAGCAATTGCCCTCATCAAGGGTTGTGAACGAAACCTCGCGGCCCTTGGCCGAGAAATTCGCGACCCGTACCGAGCCTTCGAGCAGGAATAGCACGTCAGAACTTCCATCCTCGGCATCGAGGATCATCTGGCCCGAGCGATACCGGCTTTCGGTCCAGAGCACCTTGAGGTGATCAAGCGTTGAACGGTCCACCTGCCCGAGAATGGTCTCTGGAGAGTACTGGATTTCCAAGTTTGCGTTGTATTGAAGCGCCAAGTCTTTGATCCCCTTATCCCCACACCCATACCAATATTCATTCTGTGACGAAAGGACTTATCAGATGGAGATCACGGTGCCGGAGGCTCATCCCGAAATTGCATCGAATGATTTGGACAATGCCCGGGATTGTGCATAGTTAGTTTCATGTGCCGCCGGTGAATTGATTTTATGTCGCTGAATTCAAACAATTTGATGGTCCTTGCGTTGCCCTTTGGGCAGGAGGTCAGAATCTATGCGCGCGAGACCGACAAGGCGACGCTGCTGCCCGATTATACCTGTGTAAGCAAGCGCCCAGCAGGTGCCGAGACCCTGATCGATTTCACCTCGTTTCGCAGCGAGCAGGAAGCGCTGGTAACAGGCAGTCTTGCCACGCTTGAGGCGGTGCGGGAAAGCGGTGCCGAGCAGGTGCCCTTTGTGATGGAAGAGGCTGATCCCGAAGCCGGGCCGGTGAGTTTCGATCTGTGTCTGGCGCGCTGTTTTGCGGCCGAGTTCTTTCGCTATGCACTGCAAACCGGGCAGGATATTGCCGCAGATGTCGCGGCCTATCACGCTGCACCTGATGCCCTGCACCCCCTGATCCGGGCCATGGAACAGGCCCTGAAACTGGATCGAGCGGACTGGGTCTGGGATGTGGCTGTGGCAGCCCTTGCACGGTTGCAGGATCCGACCCATCTGGCCGAGGCCAAGGGTAACAAGAGCTATGCGACCCGTCTGATTGCCGATCTGGCTGCGAGGATGGATGCGCCTGAGACTGAAATAACGGCGCTGGAATTGTCCTGTGACATTGACCGGAATGCTGCCAAATTCTCACGTTTGATCCTGTTGAAACACCAGAATGGACACGTTGAGGACATTTTTTCCCTGATAGAGAGATTTGAAAGCTGTTATCCCCTTGGACCACGGCTCAAAGCGTTGAAAACCAGATTGATGCAGGACGACTGAACTTTATGGCAGCAGACCAGCGGGACAATATTGCAGATGTGATCTGCATTGGTGCGCAGAAGACCTCGACCTCTTGGTTGCATCATGTGATCAATGTGCATCCCAGGATGTACGTGTTTCCCAACTCAAAACCTGTGACCTCCACCAACAAGGAGGCGCATTTCTGGGACTGGAACCGCAAGCGCGGGGTGGACTGGTACCGGGATCTGCTGACCCCGCCTGACCCGGCGAAGCTGTCGATGGATTTCACGCCGGAATACGCCTTTCTGAGCGCCAAGGACATCGAGGAATGCAAGGCGCTGAACCCCACGGCCAAACTGATCTATGTGCTGCGTGATCCGCTGAGCCGGGCGATCTCAGCACTCAGGATGCATGCCAAGCGGGCGACCGGAGATGCGGATGCGGGTGCGCATGTGATCCGGTTTGACGAGGCCATTCACAAGGTGATCGCGGATGCGCGGATCGGGGATCATTCGTCCTATGTCGCCAATCACGCCCGCTGGTCGCGGCAGTATGACGATATACTGGTGTTGAACTACGAGGACATCCTGTCAGAGCCGCGCAAGGTGATCACCCGGATTTTCGAGCATCTTGAGCTTGATCCGGCTGAGATGTCGGCAGAGCAGACCGCAACATTCGAAACACGGTTCGAGCGCAAGGTCTGGAAGTCGGTGGAGTATCCGCTGGATCGGGATCTGGTGCTGTTCCTGCACGGGTTGATGTGGCCAAAACGCAGCGCTGCCGAGGATCGGTTCGGGTTTAAATTCACCGAATACGCCAAGGAACTTGCCGCACTGGATCAGTAGTCGCGCTCGTAGAAGATGCCGATTTTGGTGTTGCCATCGGTGCCGACCGTACCGCGTGCGGTCAGGTTTTCGGTAACATCCAGATTGATGGTGAAACGGGTGTCGCCCTTGCTGTCGGCCTCAAGATCCACATAGACATTGTCGCGGACGTATTTGCCCGCACGCACGGCCACGGTGCCGTCCTGATCGCTTGAGACATCAAGATTGTCGAGTGAGATTTCCTCACGCAGGGAGCCCAGCAGACCGGTGCCGCCGGAGCCTGTGAGCGAGGCAACGGAGGCTGCAAGCTGGGCGACCTGGAAGGGCGACAACTCGTCAAGCGAGCGGTTGAAGACCAGACGGGCCAGGATCTCGTCCTGGGGCAGGACGGGGACGGAGGAAAACGTGATCTGCGGGTCGGATGCCGCGCCTTCGACGCTGACAAAGACGGTGACGTCATCGGCTTCGGTCTTGGCCACGAAATCGAGCCGCGGATCAAGCGAGCCGATGAGCGAGACGCGCCCCTCTTCGAAATTCACGCGTTGGCCGAGGATCGAGATGCGGCCGCGTTTCATCTCGAACGCGCCCACGGGGCGGATGTCGTTGACCGGGCCGGTGATGCGCAACTGGCCGCCGACTTCGGTATCGAGGCCGCGTCCCCGGATGAAAATCTGGTTTGGGGCGTTGATGGTGACGTCCACGGTCAGCGGAGAGGCTGCACGTGCGGTTTCAGCCTCGCGCCGACGGTCGAGGATGCCGGAACGGTCGAGTGTCATGGTCACGTCGCGCGGTGGATTGCGGTGGGTAACGTCCAGCAGTTCGGCCTCGCTGAGACCGAAACCATCGGGGATGATGACTTCCGTCTCGTCCAGATCGAAGCTGCCTGTGATCCGGCCCGCGCCCAGTACCGGGCCGTCAATGTCGACACCACCGTCGATGATGGTGGTCAGAAGCTGGCCATCGGCAATGCGCGCGCGCTGCAGCCTGAGTGCCAGATCAGCGGGGATGCCCGCGGCCACGTCGATCAGAACCGAGCCGTCCAGCGTCAGCCGCCCGCCCTTGGAAAAGAGCGCGATGCCGCGGCTGATCGTGACGTTCTGGCCGGAGATGGCTGCATCAACCTCGATCCCGTTGAGGCGCAGATTGCTGAGCGGGTCGACGAAAACGCCCTCGCGGATGGCTGCGGTGCCGTTGACCTGCGGGGACGTCAGTTGCCCCGTGGCGCGCAGATCAAGCGTGGCAGTGCCCGCGACCTGTGCCGAGCGGTCGGCGAGATAGGTGTTGGCAAGGGACAGGGGTGCGGTGCCGTCGACGGTCAGGTCAAGCCCAGAGCCTGACAGGGGCACACGCCCGTTGGCAGTGACCACCAGGCCGGACGGGCCGGTTACACGGGCGTTGCCAAGGGTCACGGTATTGTCGGTGAACTGGCCCGAGACCTCGGCTGCGATGGGCTGAATGCCGCGCTGGGACATCTCGGTCACCGAGACGCCGCGCGCGTTCATATCGAAGGTGACAAATGGGTCTGAAACAGTGCCGCCAACCTGCGCCTGTCCGTCGACCGCACCGCGCAGTCCCTGCCCGCCCGCGACACGGTCCAGCAGGACCAGCGGCAGGGAGGCAAGGCGCAGTTCCAGATCAAGCGGGCCATCCGGACCGGTGAGCGAGACATCGCCTCGAATGGTCGAGGACAGCCCCTGCGGACCGCTGAGATCGGCATCAAGGACCAGAGTGGAGCCATCGGTGCGGCCCGTGGCGGTAAGATCCAGCGACGGCAAGCCAGCCTCGCGCAGAACTTCAGCCGTTACCGCTGTTAGGTTTGCGTCGAAATTGATGTCCGGTGCGGATTGTGTGCCGGCGACCCGGGCGGACCCTGTCAGAGTGCCGCCAATCCCCAGATCCTCCTGCACCAGATTGGCCAGCGACAGCGGGATGTCGCGCAGATCAACCTGCATATCAAGACTGTCAGAAATGCTGCCCGCAACCTCGGCCCGGCCACCGTCAACGTCCAGTCGCATCGGCGACAGCGTGATGTCACCGGACTGGATGCGCAGGGACGCGGGCTCCAGCAGTTTCACCAAGCGACCGCCATTGATGATGGACACGGCTGCGAGATCAACGCCAAGCGCGCTTTCGGGCAGGCGCCTGATCCGCGCCGAAACATCGGCATCGGTACCGTTGGACAGGGCAACTGTGGCGGTTATGTCGGTGTCCAGCCCCTGCTGATCGGCGGTGACGCCAAGGGCATCAAAGGCGATGCCACCCACCTGACCGGTGGCCAGAGCGACCGTCCCGTCAATCTGCGGAATTGCGCCGAAAGCATCGTCGATCTGCAAATCGATCTGACCGGTTACGGCGGAGGCTCCGGTCACGATCAGGTCCTGAAGCGCCCCGTTTATGGTCACCGATTGCTGGCCCTGATTGCGGGCAAGACGCAGGTCGGCCTGCATCGCACCCGAGGCCTGTTGCAGCGCCAGCGCGGCTGTGGGGCCAAGATCATCGGCGCGCAGGGTCGCGGAACCGGCAATCAGCCCATCGGAGCCCTGAGCCACCCCGCCCGACAGCGTAAGACCGGGAAGATCCAGCTCGAACTCCCGCAGGGAGCGGGCGCTGCCGGCCAGCCGAAACTTGCCGGTAAGCGACATGTCCTGATCATCCAGCAAGCCCGAGCCATCAAGCACGCCTGCGATCCGGCCCACGCCTTCCTGCTGGCCATTGACGCGGACAAGGGCCGCACGGACCTGACGATCACCCAGTTGCAGTTCAGGCGAGCGGATTTCGGCAATGAAGGACAGGGTTTCGGTCGCGCCGGATGCACGTGCGCTGAGTGCAAGCGGACCGGTGGCATCAGCCAGCACAAGGCCGATGTCGGTGAGGGTTGCCTGAAGATCAAGATCGGTGGCAGCCGTGGAAATCCCGCCATCGCCAAAGAACCGTAGCTGGTCATTGGACAGGGAGAACGCATCCAGACGGATGCCGCCGGTGTCGCGGGTGACCCGACCGTCCAGCACTGTGCGCCCGGCCAGAAGCGCATCAAGCCGGTCATCGCCAAGGCGCAGGCCGGTGGTGTCGCCGGTCAGGTCAAGATCGAAACTGGCATTCAGAGGCTCGATCCGGCTGTCGATTTCCAGATTTGCGGCACCGGCAAGGCTGCGTCCTGCGAGGCCTGAGAAGGGTGAAAGATCGGCGAGATCAGCGGTGATCTGGCCGGTCCAGACCAACTCATCCACCTGACCGACAGCGGCCACTTCAACGCCTTTGCCTTGCAGCCTGAGCCCGGACAGCTGGAAGGGCTGGCCCGACTGGAACAGGCCGTCAAAGCGGAAGGTGAGTGCCTCGCCCAAAGCGTCCAGAACTGCCGGATCCGGCGCGCCAAAGCCGCTGGCACGCCCGTCGAGATCGAAGCTGACCCGGCGCTGCTCGGGCTGGTTGAGATCGGTGGCCGCGCCGCCGCCGGTGAGCGTGAGGGATTCGACGGACAGATCGGTGGTGCGCAGATCGTCAAGATCCAGATCAAGGGTCCAGCGGCCTGCCTGACCGTAGTCCAGATCGAAGGCGGCGAATTGCAGGGTCGTGCCCGCGCCCGCGATGGGCAGAAGCGTTGCCGCGCCGGTTTGCGTACCAAGTGCGCCGGTGAATGTCATGCGTGTCGGGAAACCGGTGGCATCCGTGGTCAGTTGGCCGTCAAGCGCGAGGGCAGCCGCCTTGATGGCAAGCCGGTCCATGGCAAAGCCGTCCGCGCCGGTTTTGCCGCGAGCTGTGACGGTGGAGGCACCCGCGAAAAAGTCGGCAAACTGGGCCGGGATCAGCGGTTGCAGATTGCCGTCGATGTCGAGCGCAAAGCCGATGTCCTCACCCGCCTCGGTCAGTTCCAGCGCGCCCTCGATGAGGGGCGTGCCATCGACCTGCATCTGGAACTGGGTGATCAGATCCTCGACCGGACCTTCGCCTTGCAGGGTGATCGCCAAGGGTGGCTGATCCTGAATGTTGAGCAGGCTGGCCAGCATCCCGCCTTGAGGTTCCGACATATCAAGGTCAATTTTGACCTGACGGCTGTCGTTGGCATAACTGGCCACCAACGACAATTGACCGCCTGCGCCGTCAAGCCGTTCGGTCCGGATCTCGGTATCCAGCGCACCACCTGCCAGTTGCAGGCGGCCCTCGATCTTCAGGACCGCCGCCAGTCCGGCAAGCGCCTCTCCCAACTCCAACTCGCCAATATCCAGTTGATCGAGTGAGACCGAGACGGGCAGATCAGGCAGGGAAAACGGCTGTGCCTCGGGCGAGGGCAGCGCGTTGTCGGACGCGGGCTGGCGGGAGATGATGATCTTCTCGGCGGCCAAACGGGAGACGTCCACCCGGCCCCTCAGAAGTGCTGTGCGGCTCCAGTCGATCTGGGCATTCACAATCTCGAGCCAGACGCCCTGGGGATCGGCGATTGTGATGCGCTCGACCCGCGCCTCGCTGCTGAGCGCACCGTCAACGCCGCGGATGCGGAACTGCATGTTCTCGGTCGAGAGCTGGTCCTCGACGAGGTTGATCAGAAAGCTGTTTTCGCGGCTGTCATCATCCTGCGCCCAGCCACAGACCGCCCAGAACACCAGACAGAGTGTCAGAAGCGCGCGCATCAGAAGGCCTGCCCGATGCCAAGGTAGAAGGCAAAATTCGGATCCTGCTCGCGCTTGTTGACGGCGCGGGCCAGATCAAGGCGGATCGGACCAAGACCGGTGTTGTACCGCAGACCGACGCCTGCGCCGAATTGCAGATCGCCATTGGCAAGGCCGGTAGATGCCCCGACATAGCCACCGTCAACGAAGGCAACAGCGCCAATGGAACGGGTGAAGTCGGCGCGGATCTCGGCTGAAATTTCAACAACCGAGCGCCCGCCGCTGATGTCACCATCGCCTTCTTCAACGCCGATGGAGCGGAAGGAATAGCCGCGCACGGAACCACCGCCACCGGTGAAGTACAGAAGATCGGTGGGCATCTCTTCGCGTGGGGAGCCGAACAGGCTGCCAACCCGGCCCCGGAAGGCCAGCGCATAGGATTTGTCTTCGACAAGTGGCACGAAATATCGGCCCTCGACCCCCAGTCGGAAGCCGGTATTGCCAAAGTTCAACTCGTGAAACGGGCGGGCCTCAGCAGACAGGAAAAAGCCGTCGCGGGCATCGGTTTCATTGTCCCTGCGATCATAGAAAACCTCGCCGATCAGGGAGACCGTTTCGAACCGGGTGGTGCCATCATCGTCGGTTACCTCGCTGAGCCGGCCTTCCAGTGTCAGGCTGCCTTCGAGAAACGGGTTGATGATGCGCTGGATGCCGGCAGACGCTGTGACCGAGCGTTCTCGGTAGGTGTCGAAATTGTCCTGTCGTACTTCGCCCGCCAGAACAAAGCGGCTGTCGGGAGAGGGGCGGCCGGGGAAGGTCAGGCTGATGCCAAGGGCGTAGTCGTAATCCTCGACACTGGCATTGTCGCCGATCCCGCCGATGGAGGCATCAAGGCGCAGACGTTCGGCCCGGCCAAACATGTTGCGATGGAGCCAGAAGCCCTCAAGTCCCAGCCCGTCAATGGAGCTGAGCGTGGCCCCGACCCCGATGCGACGGAGTTTGCGCAGCTCAGCCTCAAGCGTGAGCGGCAGGAGGCCCTCTTCATTCAGGCTTTCGCCCTCTGAAATGCGGAAAGAGCGCAGCACGCCCAGCGAGGCCAGTCGCCGCTCGGCTCGGTCCAGCTGGTCCGGGTCGAACTCCGCCCCTTTGGGCAATTCGACCAGATAGCGGATGAAGGCCGGATCCAGACCTTGCGCACCGTTCAAGACAAAATCGTCAATGCGGACTTTCGGCCCCGGATCGACATCAACAGTGACGTCTAGCGTGCCGGTTTCATGATCGGCAATCGCCTCACGGTCGCGAACCTTTGCAAGCGCGTGGCCGTCCTGCCGCCAGGCTTCGATCATTTCGCGCCCGGCAGCGTCGATGGCAGAGGCGCGCGCAACCTGTCCTGGAGCGAGTGCATCGCGGGCAGTTGAGCCGACATCATCGCGGATGTCCTGATCCTGAGGCGGCGCGTTGTTGACCCTTGTGCGCCCGAAGAGGAACCGCCGACCGGGATCAACGGTCACATCGACCTGCGCCGTTGCGGGCAGATCGACGGTGACCGGAAGCTGTGAGACCTCATTGCCCTGCAGGCGGATGCTGATGCGCGGGCCGTAGAACCCTTCTTCGTAAAGGGCAGCCAGCAGGCGGCGGTAGTCGGCACGCGCGGTGGCGATCAGCCCGGATGCACCCGATGCCGGTGTGCCCTGCCGCTGCACAAGCGCGGACGATGCTTGCAGAAGTGCGTCGACTTTTTCGTCGTCGCCGCTGGTCTGAAAAGTCACCGAGTAGGGTTGCGGGTTGAGGATCTCGACTGCGTCCTCATCCTCTTCGTCGCCGCCGCCGAAAAGTTGGAAGCCAAACACTTCGAATGACCAAGTCGGGGCTGCTGCCAACAGCAGCGCGGCGCAAAAGATGCCCGTTCTGGTAAGTGATGGTCTCAACGTCTTGCCCCTCAGGCCCTGTGGCCAGCTCTCACCTGCTACGCTGCCCCAGAGCGGGCCTCAAGTCCACAACGCCGGTGCGTCATGATGGTTCCATGACAGATAAGTGAGATCAATCCAGCCGAACCGCGGACCCGGCGCCTTGTTCGGCAGCGGAAAATCCCGCTTGATTGAGGCCGAAACTCGCACCGATGGCGATGATGGCAATGGCGGCGAAAGCGAGCATCATGGTTTTCATTGCGCAGATCCTTGGGTTTGGGTTTTCAGATAGGCGATCAGGTCGGCCCGGTCGGCGGGATCAGTGATCCGCTGCATCGGCATTTTGGAGCCCGGTGTATAGTGGTCCGGACCAAGATCAAAGAGCTTGTCGACCGTGTCCTCGGACCACTGGAAATCGGCAGCGAGAAGGGCATCGGAATAGCGATAGCCTTCAAGCGTTCCTGCCTCGCGCCCGAAGACGCCGTAAAGGCTGGGACCAGCGCGGCGGGGGCCGTCAGCGGTCAGGTTGTGGCAGATGGAACATTTGCGGGCAAACTGACGCTCGCCATTGGACATCTCGGCGGGGTTCTTGAGAAATGACCGCTCGGCGGTGCCGATCTTGGGTGCATCCCCTGCGCCCTCAAGTGGCCATCCATAGACCGTGTCTTCGATGCCTGCGGCGAAAATGCGCTCGGAGGCTGCATCAAAGGACAAAGCCCAGATCGGGCCGCGCACGGCAGCGCGGAAGTCCCGCACGATGGACCATGTCTCGGTGTTCACCACCATGATGTAGCCCTCGCCGTCACCAACCGCGAGCAGCTGCCCGTCTGGGCTTTGGGACATGGCCAGAATGGGTCTGCGGTCGGCGGTGAGATCGGCCAGCGTCTCGCCGGTTTCCAGATCCAGCACCCGCGTGCCACCATCGAGCGCGCCATAGGCAAGCCAGCCTGCGTCCTCATCCAGGGTGAGCGTGTTGATGCCGAACCCATGTCGGGCGAGCACGGCGGTTTCAGCCATATCGGTTGCGGACCAGCGGCGGATGGTGCCGTCGGAGGCAGCGGTGAGCAGGGTCTGACCGTCTTCGGCAAATTCCACCGCATTCACGTTGCCACGATGCCCGGTGAGCACGCCAACATCCGTGCCACCCAGCATGTCCCAGAGCCGCACCGTGCCGTCCCAGCTGGCGGAGGCGAGCACGTCGTTCTCCTTGTCCACGGCCAGATCGATCACCTTGCCCTGATGGCCTTCGAAAAGGGCAGAGGTGCCGGTGCGCAGGTCCCAGAGCCGGACAGCGAAATCATCCCCGCCGGACGCCGCACGGTTGCCGTTGATCAGGAGCACGGTGTTCACGGCGGCCTCGTGGCCCTCAAGCCAGCGGGGTGCTCCGTCATCAAGGGTCCAAAGACCAAGTGCATTGTCGAAACTGGCGGTGACCGCGATGTGGCTGTTCATGTCGACGGCCTTCACCGGACCCCCGTGGCCCTGAAGCGTCTGGAACTCAGCCGAAAGGACCGGCTGAGCCATCAGTGTGAGGATTGCGAGGGTGGCCTTCCACATGGAGGATCACTCGGCAGGTGTGGCACCGGCAGCAGAGGTGCGGTTCTTCGCTTCGACCTCTTCAACCCAGATGGAGTGATGCTCGCGGGCCCATTGCACATCGACCTGGCCCGATCCCATGGCATCATAGGCGCCCTCCATCCCGACGGAACCGATGTAGATATGGGCGATGATTATGGCCATCAGAACGAAGCTGACAATCGCATGCCAAAGCTGGGCGTATTGCATCTCAACATGCGGGGCGAGCACTTCGGGAAGTGGCGCAAGGCCGACCATCTCGGTGATCCCCAATGAATTGAGCTTGGCGAAGGTCGCGGCAAACATCGGCAGTTCGAAGGGAAAGAGAAGGGCCAGACCAGAGGCCGAAATAGAGGCCCCCAGAATGATGACCGACCAGAAGATGACCTTTTGGCCTGCGTTGAACTTCTTCGCGGGCGGGTGGCTTTTGGTGAAGATGCCGCCACCTTTGAGGATCCAGCCAATGTCGGTGCGGCTGGGCAAGTTGTGGACCACCCAGAACAGGAACACCATGATCAAAGCCAGCATGAAGGCCCAGGAGACGTTGTTGTGCACCCATTTGGAGGCAATCGCGATGGTGGAGAAAAACTCATGCCCCAGATAGGGGATGAGCAACCGGCCAAAGAGGCTGACCAGACCGGTGATGCCCAGCAGGATGAAAGAGCCTGCCAGAAGCCAGTGACCAAAACGTTCAATCGGCTTGAACCGCTCAATCGTTGTGCCAGCGCGGCCACCGTCGATGCGGATCTTGCCGCGGATCAGGTAGAAGAGAACCAGAAGCCCCAGCATGCCCAGCAGCAGATAGCCGCCATAGGTGCGCAAGGGACCGTCGCGGAAGGTGAGCCATGCCATGCCGCCGTCCTGCACCAGAACACCTGCGGCAGGAGAGTTGGAGGTTGTGGTGACATTGGCATCGCCGAAGCGGATCGCCTCCCAGACGTCGCTGTCCGATGCCCCGCCCAGCGTGCCCAGCATGCCTGCGGCCTGACCTGATGCGGTATCGCCGCTGACAGTACGCTCACTGCGCGGCACAACCTTGCCGTTCTGGCGGTCGAGAATGTCCTGCAGCGTGGATGCCCCGCCGGTCTCGGCCCGTGGATCAGCCGGGGCGGCTTCCTGCGCGGATACGGAGCCTACAAGGCAGACCACCATCAGGGCCTGCAGCAGCGTAAGGATATGTTTCACCAGGTGTCTCCCGTTGCATGTGAGCGCCCTGAACCGGACGTCTTTGATTGCCAACACGTTAAGAGAATAGTGCGATTATAAAAAGTGGGAAGATCGTCTGTATCTTTGAATGGCAGTCCGTTTCATTCCGTCCCTGCCACAGGGCCTAGCGCTTGCTGTTCGAGCCGTTGTCCTTGGAGGGCAGATCGCCCAGCATGCTGAGTACATCTGTGTTTTCGATCTTGTCATCGGTCAGGCTCGGGCCGTGAACAGTCAGCAAAGTCTGTATGTCGCGCGCCAGACGTTTGCGTCTGGTCTGGACAGCGAATTCTCGAATGTCCTCCAAAATCGGGACGATCCAGTTTCCTTGAATATGGGGCAATTCAGGAACCTCATGACGAAATACATTCTGTAATGGCCGCACCCGGAAAAGATCCGGATGCGGCAATATTGATCAGGTCGGTCAGCCGCCCTTCTGGTCGTAGGCTGTTCCCCAGCCCCAGGCGCCGGAGCCGAAGCCACGGGCAACCACGCGCTCGCGGTAGATAGCGGACACATCGTCGCCATCACCGGCCAGCAGGGCCTTGGTGGAACACATCTCGGCGCAGATCGGCAGTTTGCCTTCCGCAATCCGGTTGCGACCGTATTTCTGGAACTCGGCAGCCGAGTGTGTCTCTTCCGGGCCACCGGCACAGAAGGTACATTTGTCCATCTTGCCGCGGGAACCGAAGTTGCCGGCTTGTGGATACTGCGGCGCGCCGAATGGGCAGGCGTAGAAGCAGTAACCGCAGCCGATGCACAGGTCCTTGGAGTGCAGCACCACACCGTCGGCTGTCTGGTAGAAACAATCTACCGGGCAAACCGCCATGCAGGGCGCATCCGAGCAATGCATACACGCGACCGAGATCGAGCGTTCGCCGGGTTTGCCGTCATTGATGGTGACAACGCGGCGGCGGTTGATGCCCCAGGGGACTTCGTGCTCGTTCTTACAGGCCGTGACACATGCATTACATTCAATGCAGCGTTCGGCGTCACACAGGAATTTGGCTCGTGCCATTATTATACCCTCCCTTACGCTGTGTAGATTTTGCAGAGAGTCGCTTTGGTCTCCTGCATCTGGGTTACCGAGTCGTAGCCATAGGTCTGGGCAGTGTTGGTCGATTCACCCAGGACATATGGATCCGCGCCATCAGGATACTTGGATCTGAGATCCTCACCCTGCAGATGGCCACCGAAGTGGAATGGCATGAAGGCAACGCCTGCACCCACCCGTTCGGTCAGCATCGCCATGACCTTGACGCGCGCGCCTTCGGGTCCTTCGACCCAGACCTGCTCGCCATCGCGAATGCCGATGTCATTGGCATCACGCGGGTTGATCTCGACGAACATGTCCTGCTGAAGCTCGGCAAGCCATGGGTTGGAACGGGACTCATCGCCACCGCCCTCGTATTCCACAAGACGACCTGACGTCAGGATCATTGGATAATCCTTGGAGAAGTCGTTTTTCTGGATCGAGGCATACATGGTCGGAAGACGGTAGAACTTCCGGTCCTCGTATGTCGGATAGTCTGCCACCAGATCACGCCGTGGCGTGTAGAGCGGCTCGCGGTGTACCGGCACCGGATCTGGGAAGGTCCACACGACTGTACGGGCCTTGGCGTTGCCAAAGGGTGCACACTCATGCTTGATCGCGACCCGCTGGATGCCGCCCGAGAGGTCGGTTTTCCAGTTGGTCTTCGGACCGGCGACTGCGTCGATTGCAGCGCGCTCGTCATCCGTCAGATCGCCATCCCAGCCAAGGTCCATCAGCATCTGCATCGTGAACTCGGGATATCCATCCTGGATTTCCGAGCCCTGCGAATAGACGCCTTCGGCCAGCAGGTTGTCACCGTCCCGCTCGACACCGAAGCGCGCGCGGAATGTCAAACCACCCTTGGAGACGGGCTTGGACATGTCATAGAGGTTTGGCGTGCCGGGATGTTTCATATCCGCGGTGCCCCAGCAAGGCCATGGCATACCGTAGTAGTCGCCATCAGCCGGGCCGCCAACCGCCTGCAACGTCGTGCGGTCGAAGGTGTGCTGATACTCCATGTGCAGCTTGATCCGCTCGGGCGACTGACCGGTGTAACCCACCGTCCACATGCCTGCGTTGATCTCGCGGGTCACATCCTCGATGTTCGGCTCGTCCTCGCCATCCATCTCGATGTTGCGGAAGAAGCGGTCGGCCCAGCCGAACTTCTTGGCAAACTTCGCGATGATGACGTGATCGGGCAGGCTCTCGAAGAGAGGGTCGACAACCTTGTCGCGCCACTGGATGGAGCGGTTGGAAGCCGTGACCGAACCACGCGTTTCGAACTGGGTCGACGCGGGCAGCAGGTAGACGCCATCCTTGCGATCCGAAAGCACGGCGGAAACGGTGGGATACGGGTCAACCACAACCAGCATGTCCAGCTTTTCCATCGCTTCCTTCATCTCGACCATGCGGGTCTGCGAGTTTGGCGCGTGACCCCAGAGAACCATGGCCCGGACGTTGTTGGGCTGATCGATGTTTTCGGAATCTTCCAGAATGCCGTCGATCCAGCGCGACACCGGGATGCCGGTCTCGTTCATCAGGCTCTTGTCCTTGCCGTCAGCACCCTTAACCGTTTCGAACTGACCTTTCAGCCAATCCATGTCCTCACCCCAGACGCGGCCCCAATGAGCCCAGCTGCCTGCGGACAGACCGTAGTAGCCCGGAAGCGTGTGCGACAGAACGCCAAGATCGGTCGCGCCCTGCACGTTGTCGTGGCCACGGAAGATGTTGGTGCCGCCGCCCGATGTGCCCATGTTGCCCAGCGCAAGCTGAAGCACGCAATAGGCGCGGGTGTTGTTGTTGCCGTTGGTGTGCTGTGTGCCACCCATGCACCAGACAACAGTGCCGGGGCGGTTGTTGGCCATGGTGCGGGCCACACGCTCAAGCTGGCTGCCCGGCGTGCCGGTTACACGCTCGACCTCTTCAGGGTTCCACCGGGCCACTTCCTCACGGATCTGGTCCATGCCCCATGTACGGGTGCGGATGAACTCCTTGTCTTCCCAACCGTTCTCGAAGATGTGCCACAAGATGCCCCAGACCAGCGCGACGTCCGTGCCCGGACGAAACCGGACATATTCATCCGCGTGCGATGCCGTGCGGGTGAAGCGCGGATCACAGACGATCAGGGGTGCGTTGTTCTCTTCCTTGGCCTTCAGGATGTGCAACAGCGAGACGGGATGCGCCTCGGCCGGGTTGCCGCCGATGATGAAGATGGCCTTGGAATTGTGCATGTCATTGTAGGAGTTGGTCATGGCGCCGTAGCCCCATGTGTTCGCAACACCCGCAACGGTGGTAGAGTGACAAATCCGGGCCTGGTGGTCGACGTTGTTCGTGCCCCAGTAGCCGGCGAATTTGCGGAACAGGTAGGCCTGTTCGTTGTTGTGCTTGGCAGAGCCCAGCCAGTAGACGCTGTCCGGTCCGCTTTCTTCGCGGATTTTCATCATGCCGTCGCCGATCTCGTTGATCGCCTCTTCCCAGCTGACGCGGACCCATTCGCCGTTGACCAGCTTGGTGGGGTACTTCAGACGGCGCTCGCCATGGGCGTGCTCGCGCACCGCAGCACCTTTGGCGCAATGGGCACCAAGGTTGAACGGGCTGTCCCAGCCGGGCTCCTGTCCGACCCATACGCCATCAGCCACTTCGGCGATGACCGTACATCCGACGGAGCAGTGGGTGCAGACCGACTTGACCGCCTGAACGACGCCGCTGCCCGAAGACTGGGCGCTGGCTTTCTTGACTGTGCCGCCCATAGCGCCGATCGCGGCCAGGCCACCAACGGCCAGTCCGGATGTGCGCAGAAAGCTGCGGCGATCCACGGTTTTCTCGGCAACCCGAGACAGGATGGAACCGTTTTGGGGGCGTCGCGCAACCCCAGAGGTTTTTTTCCTGAGCATGTTTTCCTCCCTATGCCCGTTTCAAGCGGGCTTTGGTTTGGTGGGACATTGGAAGTCGGGCGTCACGCAACCAGTTACCGCTGTCCGTTACTCCTACGATCCGTCAGCGCTTCAGAAGCGGGCGCTGTCGAGATATGCCTTCACATGTGCCGTCTTGCGCAGGCCCTCGCCCGCTGCTTCCAGCTCAATCGCCTCAGCTTCTTCTGCGGTCACGGCCATAGCAGCGACAGCAGCAGGTGCGGATGCGCCTGCGAGCTTGAGGAAATTGCGACGGCCTTCATCGGCCTTTTTCTCGCTCATTTCATTTTCCTTCCCTTGACTTGGACGGGCCCCTTGCAACCGGACCCGTATCGTTACAGCAGGAGACGCTAATCGCCTGCCATCTTGAACGCATCGCGCTCAATCTCGGTGAACACCCGGCCCACGGCACCCACAGGTGCGTAAAGAACGGAGTTCTTGGCGCCTTCGAGGTCCTTGAAGAAGTGACCGGCCCAGGCGCCAATGTGTTTGTTGTAGAAATCACGCTGCGTATCGAGCGCGGCAGGGCTGCCGAAGCGCCCGGTGATCAGACCCGCCATCATCTCGAAGAGAGAGGCGATGTTATCTTCTGGCTCGTAGACGTTCTCGGCCCGCTCGATGTTCAGGCGCGACATGTCATTGCGCAAAGCCGCGAGAGGTTTTTCGTTGAGGAAGCCGGTGAGGTAGTAACTTGCATAAGGCAGCAATTCGCCACGGCCAAGACCGATGAAAAGAGCGTTGAATTCCCGCTCGGCACCTTTGGCTTTGGTCGATCTAGCGATGCGGGCCAGCGCCGAGATGGCCCGGCCAAGATCGGACTCGTCGCCCTCAAGAGCGGAAACGCGGGACAACAGTTCTGCGTCGGCCGGGCGCGACAGCATTGCGCCCAGAAAGTCGTACAAGTCCGCGCGAAGCTGGTCTTCCTCCGCAACAGTGGTGTTCATGGCAGTGCTCTGCAAAGTGTCACCATTTTATATTTCTCCCACAATCAGAGGTCAAAGTCCGGGGCGCGTCAATTTAATTCACTGCAAATACAAAAGAATTCGCCCCAACTGTCAGGAAACTCATACGTTTGTATAAGGTTGTCCGATAACCTTTACGCTTCATCGAAGCGAAATGTCATCCTGCGTCGGACAGGTGGCTGGTAGGCCATGTCTTCTTCGGGCTGCGCAGCTTCGGGCTGCGACTCATTTATAAGAGTTGGTTCGGCATCTGCCACAACCTCCTCTTCTGATGGCTCGGGCTCGGGGGGTTCCACGACTTCCAGAGCCCGCGCAGCAGCGTGTTTCTCTTCTTTTTCCTGATCGGTGAGATAGTTTTTCACCATCCCCTTGCCGACCTGATATGCGGTTTGCAAGTTCTCGATCACATTGGCCGCGTCGGTGAAATCCTCACCGTATTCGACCAGCCCGTCGACATTGGCGAGCACGGGGTTGCCGGTCCAGAGCTTGCGCAGCGCGCGGTTGCGCAGACGGGTGGGAATGGCGGAATTCATAAAGCCCGAAAAATCATCGCCCGCATCCATCTGATCAGGGTCTTTCAGGCCAAACTCTGCCAGAATCTCCTCGTCGGTCTTTTCTTCGACCTCGGCCACTGGCTCGGTGGGGGGATCGGTTTCAAGTTCCGGCTCGGGCGCATCGGACAGTTTGCGATCTGACCAACGTTTGAGAAAATCACGCTCACTCATTGCAATCTGCGCCTTTTGGAGGTGGGCGTCCGGTAGACGTCCGACAATTGCACAATGCGGGCATCACCTTTTCCGTCTTCCTTGAGGTCGATCCGGTGTTTGTCGCGGCGGCGTTTGATGAACACCTCATCCTGATGATGGCGTTCCACGAATTCGCGGATCCAGGCGATCAGCCCGTCGGGCATCGGCACGGCCTCGACGATGTCCTCGCCATTGTCCATATAGTCCTGTGCTTCATAGGGAGAGGCCGTGGCGCTGTGCAGTTTAAGCCCGTCCCCATCCTTGATCAGAACCACATAGATCGACGGGACAGGCGCGGTGAGGCCGTTGAGATAGGCCTCCGTATCAGTGCGATAAAGGGTGACCGGAAGAGTGCCTGCGTGATATTCCACCGCCTCGCCATCACGGCGCAACTCTTTCCAGTCCGCTGGGCCAGCGCCGGGCAGAACCGCCACGGCCTGCCATGCCCATTTTGCCCAACGGGTGACGCCGGGCGTGCGCCGCACCACCACGCCGACCGGCATTGAAATCATCTTTTCGTCCACGAGGCACCTTCCAGCACTTTACGTCCCCGGCAGACCGGGTAGTCTCGCGCACCAAGCTAAGCGTGACGGGCCAACCCGTCCAGCCCCAAGGGAGAGGGTCCGAAAATGGCAGCCAAGTTGTTCCTGTGCGATTGCGCAAAGTCTCAAGAGCTGGATCGGGATGCCATCGAAGCGGCCTGTGGCATGGCCTGTTCGAGAGTCCATTCAAATCTGTGCACCACCCAGATCGAGGCCGTGGCCGAAGCAATGGAGGCCGGGGACGATCTGCTGATCGCCTGCCAGCAGGAGCGTCCGGTATTCGAAGCGCTGGCAGATGAGCTTGGTAAGCCCGAGCCGGTTTTCGTCGACATCCGCGACCGTGCGGGTTGGTCCGATGAAGGGGGAAAGGCCGCCCCCAAGATGGCGGCTCTGATCGCAGACGCCTGCCTGGAGATCACCGCGACCAAGACATATGACGTGACCTCTCACGGGTTGTGCCTGATCCTCGGACCGGCAGAAACGGCAATTCCGGCGGCGGAAAAGCTGTCTTCCTTGCTGTCGGTAACCGTCCTGCTGACGGAAGCGGATGCGATGCTGCCAAAGCCGGTTCGCGCCTTCGATGTGCTCAGTGGTGCGGTGAAATCGGTCTCAGGCGCGCTTGGATCATTCTCGCTGAGCATAGATCAGTTGCGCCAATCCCGGCCCGGCGGTCGGGGGGAGCTTGGGTTTGACGATCCGCGCGACGGGGCCAGAACGGAGTGTGACATTCTTCTGGACCTGCGCGGGGCGACGCCGTTGTTTCCAGCGCACCACAAACGGGAGGGGTATCTGCGGCCCGACCCCGGCGATCCGCTTGCGGTGGCTGATGCACTTCGCGAGGCATCTCATCTGATCGGCACGTTTGAGAAGCCGCTGTACATCTCTTTCGACGAAAGCCTGTGCGCGCACAGCCGCGCGGGACAGACCGCCTGCACCAATTGTCTGGAACTTTGTCCGACGGGTGCGATCACGCCTGCGGGCGATCATGTGGAAATTGACGCGGATGTCTGTGCGGGATGTGGGGCCTGTGCCGCGGCCTGTCCTTCGGGAGCAGCAACGTACGGCGATCCTGCGCCCAGTGATCTGTTCAAGCGCGTGCGGACATATGCGGACGTCTACAGGACTGCAAGCGGCGCGACCGCTCCGGTCCTGCTGGTGCATGACGCTGCCCACGGACGCGAGATGATCTCGCTCGGTGCCCGGCTGGGGCGTGGATTGCCTGCCCATTGTCTGCCGCTGGAGCTGTCCTCACCCGGCAGTTTTGGCCATGCCGAGGCGCTGGTGGCTCTGGCCAGCGGATTTGCCAGTGTCCAGATCCTTGCCTGGCCCGGTCTTGAGGCCGATGCCATGGCTGCACAGGTCGCTCTCGCAAATGCAATAGACGGGGCGGAGCGTGTGGCGGTTCTTGATGTCGCTGATCCCGATGCGTTGAGTGATGCGCTATATGATCTCGACTGCCATCCGCGCGAAACGGAGGCGATTCTGCCCCTGGGCGGCAGACGGGATGCGACGCGCTTGGCTGCAAAGGCACTTCGGGCAGATGTGGACGCCCCGATTTCCCTGCCGGAAGGTGCACCCTACGGGGCAGTTCTGGTAAACCGGGACAGCTGCACCTTGTGTCTGGCCTGTGCCTCGCTTTGTCCGACAGGGGCTTTGGGTGACGACCCGGACATGCCGAAACTGACCTTCAAGGAAGATGCCTGCCTGCAGTGCGGATTGTGCGCTACCGTGTGCCCTGAGGATGCAATTGCCTATGAGCCGCAACTCAATCTGGCAGACAGCGCCTTGCGCGAGGCCGTTCTGAACGAGGAAGAGCCATATCCCTGTATCGAATGCGGCCGTCCGTTCGGCGTGCGGTCCACCATTGAGCGGATTGTCGAGAAGCTGGAAGGCCAGCACGCGATGTTCACCAATTCTGACAACGCCAAGCTGATCCGGATGTGTGATGATTGCCGGATACAAGCGCAGTACCACAGCGATGCGCAGCCCTTTGCCGCGAAACCACGGCCAAAGCCGCGCACCACAGAGGATTACCTGCGGGATCGCGACAAAACCTGATCTTTTTGGTGATTTCGGGTGGCTGCCGGTGTGGCGATCCGAACCTTCGGATCAAACCACACCTGACTCGCACATATCGCAGCCTGTGCCCCCTCACGGATCTATCCGCTTGCGCGCCACAACCAAATGCCCCCACTGGCGCAACGCAACTCTCAGCGGACGATACCCGTCCCAGCACTTCACAGACCTGCCGGCTTCGCACATGGAACACAAAGCGCCCTTACTCGTGGGCAGAAACTCGAACAAACAACTCAGTTCCGTCAGTCTGTGCAGTCTGTATGCCGAACCTCGCGACTCAGAGCCAGATCCGCAGTAATGCATCAGGTGGGTTTTCGTATTTCTCTCAAAACGAAGTATAAATGCATATTTATTCAAATAATCCCTCTGTATCTCTCAATATTTCAAATTCTCACCAATTGTTATATTTAAATGTGGCAATTACGATCTGATTTAGACGCCTTTCAATTGTTTCTATATTTGAATTATTGAGATTTAAACACCTGCACGCATTGGGCGAGCGAGATGTCCAACTTTCGCCATTTTTCCGACACGAAGGCGGAAAATCCGGCTTTCAGGTGCGCTTCATTTTTGCAGCACCAAGGGCCGATTTCCGGAGAATCCCGTGATTCTGGCCCGTTTCTGCATCGGAAATTTATTGAGATTTTTCTGAAAAAGTTTGAAAAACCGGTTCCCAAGTAATCACGCCGAGGAGTTGGTTGATTACTTGCCGGACGCGATGTGGATGGCCACACCTGCAGCGAGTAGCGAATTTATTTTATTTTTTTCAGTGCTTTAACGGCCTACTGGGACACGATCGCGCCGCCCAGATCCTTCACCGGAAGCTTTCCGACATAGGCAAGGATTGCCTCATATTCGGCGTAATTCAACTCGACCGGCGCCACCATCGGGGGGCGTTCGGGGTCGAAAGGATCGGTGAGATCCTCGATCTGCGTGAAGGCTGGATGAGGGTTCAGGGAATAGAAGCCGGAAAACCGGGCCTGCCAATCGGTGAAGTTCTTCATTGCCCCGAACGACGGCGTCGATCCGATGCCGCCCATGCGGTTTTTCTTGCTCACCACATGACAGCGCCCACAATGCAAATGGGCCAGATCCTCCCCGGCTGCGACATCGCCTTCAAAAGTAACCTCTTCAACCACCGCCGCTTCGATCTCGGGTAATGTGAACGCACCATCCCCGAAAGAAGTGATCGTGTTCTGGCCGATGTCGGATGTCAGCCAGTCGATGAAACGCCCGGCATGGGCATCCGCCTGATCGGGAGAGACGCCATAGACGACATTCTGCCACTGAAATACTGGCAGACCGTCCCCTGCCACAAGCGAGACCTCTCCTGCATCATCAAGCTCCACGGCAATCTGGGTCTTGAGTTTGAAGCGCGGCAGGATGTGTTTGAGCAGCCCACTATCCGCGATCTCTGCCGGAACACTGAGCGTGACCTGTCGATCCTGTGCCATGCCAGCGGTCGTGGTTGTTGCCAAAAAAGCCAAAGCGAGCACAAGCCTCATGGCAATTTCCCTCCCTGAATTCGTCTTTCCTGCCCTTGCCTCCGGGCGGGTTTTGGCCAACATAACGCTCAAATGCAAAAACTCAAAACCAGGGCAGGGTCCGAGATGTCTGATGACGCCGTAAACATGTCGATGCGCAAATTCCTCAAACAGGTGGGGGTCACCTCGCAGCAGGAGATCGAGGCCGCGCTGCGTGCCAACCCCGGTGCAGCACCGGTCAAGGTACGGATGGAACTGACCATCGAAGCGCTTGGCCTGACCCATGTGGTCGAGGGCGAGATCGGGGGCACTTCGTGAGCGTCACCCGCGAGCAGGTTCTTGAAACCCTGCGCAATTTCACCGACCCATTCAGCAAGAAGGACATCGTGAGCGCCGATCTGGTGCGCGCCCTGACGGTTGAGGACGGGGTGATCCGCTTCGTGATGGAAGTGGGCGAGCAGGCGCAGGCCACCACGATGGAACCCATTCGGGTCTCGGCTGTTGAGGCGCTTGAGAAGCTTCCCGGCGTCTCAAAAGTCACCGCCCTTCTGACCGCGCACAGCTCGCCCAAGCCGCCGCCTGATCTGAAGATCGGACGTCATCCGGACAAGCCGACAGGCCCTGCCAAAGTGCCGGGTGTTGACCGGATCGTGGCAATCGCCTCGGGTAAAGGGGGTGTTGGAAAATCGACCGTTTCTGCCAACCTCGCCGTGGCACTGGCAGCCGAGGGCCGCAAGGTGGGCCTGCTGGATGCCGATGTCTACGGGCCTTCGCAGCCGCGGATGCTTGGCATCTCGGGGCGTCCGGCCTCACCTGATGGCAAGACCATCCTGCCGTTGCGCAACCACGGCGTGACGCTGATGTCCATCGGTCTGATGACCAAGGAAGACGAAGCGGTCGTCTGGCGTGGACCCATGCTGATGGGAGCCTTGCAACAGATGCTGGGACAGGTGCAATGGGGTCAGCTTGATGTGCTGCTGGTTGATCTGCCGCCGGGCACGGGCGATGTGCAGATGACGCTTGCGCAAAAGGCCGAGGTGACCGGGGCATTGGTGGTGTCCACACCGCAGGATGTAGCGTTGCTGGATGCGCGCAAGGCGCTGAATATGTTCGAGAAGATGAACACGCCCGTCATCGGCATGATCGAAAACATGTCGACGCACATCTGTTCGAACTGCGGCCATGAAGAGCATATCTTCGGCCATGGCGGGGCGCGTGCTGAAGCTGAGAAGCATGGAATTCCCTTCCTTGGCGAGATCCCGCTGCATCTGGACATCCGGTTGGCGGCGGATGGAGGCGCGCCGATTGTCGTGTCCAAACCTGACAGCCCGCAGGCCAAACCCTACCGCGAGATTGCACGGCAGTTGATCGCGGAGGGCAAGGCTTGAACCTGGACATGTCATCAGAGCCGACATTCCCCCCGCTGATGCGCGGGGAGGCGGCTCCGGCCGGAGCAGATCCGTTTGACAAGGCAGTCAGCGAGGCGGTCATGGGCATCGATCCCGGGCTGGTGGTCTATCAGCTAGAGCCGGAACGGATGCGGGCCGCGATCGTGCTGACCCCTGAAGCACCACTGTCCAACGCCATGGCGATGGTCTTTGCGGCCTCGCTCGGGTTTGCCGATGCGCTTGGTGCGCTGGCCCCGCCGGAGGTTGGTGTTCATTTCGACTGGCCCGCCACCTTGCGGATCAATGGCGCGCTTTGCGGGCGGCTGCGGGCGGCTGCATCGACCAATGACCCGACGCTTGAACCTGACTGGCTGGTGATCGGGCTGGATTTACCGCTCTGGGCCGAGGGCGATCCGGGGCATACGCCGGAACGGACCGTCCTGTTCAATGAAGGCTGTGCCGATGTCTCGCCTGTGCAACTGACCGAAAGCTGGTCGCGGCACATGCTGGTCTGGATCAACCGCTGGATGGATGAGGGCATGGCACCTTTGCATGCCGACTGGCGCGCGCGGGCCTTTGCGATGGGCGAGACGACGCAGGTGATGGGCCGCGCGGGCACTTTCATGGGGCTGGATGAGGCAGGCGGTCTGCTCTTGCGGGTTGGCGAGAAAACCGATTTGATCCCGCTGACTGAAATGTTGGAAGACTGATGCCGAAACTTGCCCGCACGATCCGTTTTGACGAAAGCGACCAGAACGTGTTTTCGCGCCCCGCCGATCCCGGCGAATGGGCCATCCCCGGTGGTTTCGAGTTTTCAAACTGGTCGGAGGCCGATCTGACAGGCAAAGCACGTCAGGCCTTTGCCAATGGCTGGCTTGGGCTGACAGGCTTCGGGCGCTCCACATTCGTGGCGGTGGCTCAGGTGGAGCCGGACGAGCTTGAGGCGCTGGCCACCACGCTCGCCCAGCATTTCGTAACCTTGTATGGCGCACCTTCGGTTGAAGCGGCGCTGGACACTGCAAAAGAACAGATCGCCGATATGGTGGAGTTGTGCGAGGATCACGCGCCCAACACACTTCTGACCGTCCTGCGTGAACTGACTGAAGCAGGCGTGCGCGAGCAGTTTCGGGCCATTCAGCCTGCGGATGCCGAGATCGATATTGTGGCCGTTCACGGCTCCGTCGACTGATCCTGTCGCGACAGCATCGCGGTCAGAACCATCAACCACCCCAGAAAGCCCTGCCCATGAGCCGACATGTTGGCTGGCCCCTGAAAGGTCATCAGCTCCGCAAGCTGGCCAAGCGCTGGTGGGGATTTGATGACCGATTGCACGGGCAAACCTTCGAATATCGTCAGGTAGTAGCCGTAGTAGACCTGCGGTGACAGCCAGACGAACAACCAGAAGGCAAAAAGCCCCAACAGCAGACGCAGCCCCCATGGGCGCGGTATTGCGAGGCGTCGAACAAACCAGAGACAGGCAAGGCTCAGCAACAGGGTAAGCACCAGCAGCCCAGCTTGTTCAGGGCCGGTCAGTGTGAAAAAGCTGTCCCCGGGATAGATCAACTGCCGCTGGCGTTGGGATAGAACAATTGCTGGCCCTGCACCTTGTAGGCCCCGATCGCCGCTTGACCATCTGCGCCCAGCAGCCAGTCGATGAAACGGTTGGCGCCTTCGATGTTGGCATGCGGATGCTTGTCCGGATTGACCGCGATGACACCGTATTGATTGAACAAGGCCGGATCCCCTTCGACAACGATCCGGTGCGTGCCTTTGTCGCCGAACGCGATCCATGTGGCCCGGTCGGTGAGCGTGTAGCCGTCCATTTCGACCGCCATGCGAATGGTTGCCCCCATGCCCGATCCGGTTTCACGGTACCAGCTGCCCTGAGGGGCCAAATCGGCATCGGACCAGAGCGCGCGCTCTTTCTTGTGGGTGCCACTGTCATCGCCCCGGGAAACAAAAGGTGAAGAACCGTCAGCAAGCAGGGCAAGCGCCTTGGAAAGCGGCTGTGACGCAATACCCGCTGGATCGGCCAAAGGTCCGATGACCACGAAGTCATTATACATCAGATCGAACCGCTCGACCCCGTAGCCCTCTGCCACGAAAGTCTCTTCCGCTGCTTTTGCATGAACCAGCAGCACATCGGCATCGCCGTTTTGCGCATTGCGGATCGCCTGCCCCGTGCCGACCGCGACCACATCAACCCGGATGCCGGTTGCATCCTGAAACTGCGGCAGAAGATAGTCGTAAAGGCCCGAGTTCTGCGTGGACGTGGTCGACTGAACCAGAATAAACTCCTGATCAGCGCGCACCTGAGACGAGACCAGCAGGCAAGCAGCGCAAAGGAGATTGAGCAGTTTCATTGACGTCGAACCCTGATTATTATCGTTATGCCGAGTTAAACATATCGCCAAGCCACAGACACGCAAGCCCATTCCATGACCTCCAAATCAACCCCTGACACGGCACGGCCCGGTTTGCGCACCAAAGTGTTCGTGCGCGATGACATGATCGGCGGCGGCAAGATCGATCTGCTGGCAATGGTGGATCGCGAAGGCTCGATCTCGGGTGCGGCGCGGGCGATGGACCTGACCTATCGCCGGGCGCATTTCCTGCTGGAAACGCTGCAACGCTGTTTCGAGGAACCGCTGTTTGAGACCACCCGCGGCGGGGCGAGTGCTGGCGGGGCCAAGGTTACCGAACTTGGGCGGGAGTTGATCACGCGCTACCAAAGCACGTCACAGGCCATTGATGCAGTGTCTGTCGATCTGCTGACATGGCTGGAGTGGCACCAGCGGCAGGAAGAGTGAGCGCAGGAAAAAGGCCGACGCATGCGCCGGCCTTTTGTTGTGTTTCAAGTGGCTGATCAGGCGGTGAAGATGTCGTAGACACCGGTCGAGATCGCCAGATCCTCTTCCGAAGAGAACTGACCAAGCACAAGAATGCGGTCGCCATCGTTGTTGTCAGTGATCAATGCTGAGCGTGAGCTGATGGCGACAGTGAAATCGTCGCTGTCCATCAGGATGCTGTCCACGCCCACTTCGAAATCGCGGATGTAATCGATCTCGCGCACACCGTTGGACAGTTCCGATCCGAAGACGAACATATCCTCGCCACCGCCACCGAAGCTGATGTCCCGTGTACCGCCAAGCGACACAATCGCTTCATCCGCATCCGTTCCGCGCACCAGATCGTTCCCATCCGTGCCCAGCACCAGTTCAAGCTCTGGTTCGCTGAAAAGATCAAGCCCGATGATCACCGGATCATGGTCCGAGTTGCGGAACGCATTGTCCGCGACATTGGTGTCCGCGTTCTCGGTGAACAGGGAGGGGTCCCGGCCGAAGTCCAGATTGTAGTCAAAGACATTCGGCTCATCCGCGTTCACATGCCATTCGGTGGCACCTGTGACCTGACTGGTCAGGCTGTTGTTGGACATCGCGTAATCCAGCGTGCCGGTCTGTCCGTCGAAAACGTAGGAATAGGCACCATCGCCCTCAAACAAGCGTGCCAGATCTGTGTAGCCCTGATCCTCAAGATAGGTGACCGGGTCTTCCTTGGCATAGGCGTTCAGATCGCCCACCACGAGGAAGTCATCATCGCCCGAGTTTGTCGGATCGGTATTCAGCCAGGCATCGAGCGCGGTGGAGGCCTTCAGGCGCATCAGGTTGTTGTTGCCAGCACCATCGCCTGCATCGACGTTGGCTTCATCAAAGACCGAACCCTTGGACTTGAAATGGTTGACCGCCATGGTGAAGGTTTCGTTGCTGGACAACTCCGTGAAACTTACAGCCAGCGAGGCCCGGTTGGTGGATGCACCATCGAACACGGTTCCAAGGTCTGACAGGCCCAGACCGGCCAGATCGCTGTCATCAAGGATCTCAACAGTGGTGCCTTGGGTGACTTCGACGCTCGCAGTCTTGTAAATAGCGCCCACGGATATTGCATCACTGACATCCACGAACTGCTGACCGGGATCGACCCATGCCCATGTGCCCTCGCCCTCAACAAGGTTCAGCTCGGCCACAAGGCTTTCAATCGCATTGCCCGGAGAGCCCGCAAGGAAGTCGTTTTCCAGTTCCACCAGACCAATGATGTCGACATTCATGGCCGTGATCGCCTCGACCAGCTTGGTGGTCTGGCGGTCGAATTCGTCCTGACTGTCTGCACCACGGGGATCGTTGCCCGTGGCGGTTACCGCACCGGACAGGTCAATCGTGGTGAAGTAGTTCAAAACGTTGAAGCTGGCCACTTTCAGCGAACCGCCCACGTCTTCGGGCTCAAAGGGCCGCGGATTGATCGAACCAAGCTCGGGCACTTCGGTCAACTGAATGCGATATGTCTCATCGCCTGACCCGCCCGATCCGCGTGAGAAGCGCACGACACCTGTCACATCATCAAGTGTATCACCCATGCGGAAGACGTCGCCTGCATCCAGAATGCCATCGTCCGTACCGGGGAAATCCAGCGGATTGGGGTTCTGGACGCTTTCTCCATCGTCAATCGTGATTGTGCGTTTTGCGATATCCTCAAGATGCGCCTGATAACCGGCCACATCGGGGGCGTTGTTCTGGGTGAACTGCTCAAGCCGTCCGCCTTCGGAGACCTTGATCTCGCCAAAGCGGCCGTACTGGAACATCTCCGTTACGGTCAGGGTGTCGGGGAAGGTCACCAGCATGCCTTCCACATGTTCCAGATCGGCGATCAGCTCTCCATCGGAGTTTGTGATGGTATTGACCGCCGGAAGATCAACAACCGAGGCCGTCGGAAGGGCGTTGTTGGAGCTTTCCACGACCACGGATGAGATGTTGGAAAGCTGGGTTTCACCAAAGAATTCAGCCACGGTTCCGGTCACGGTGACCAGATCGCCAACATTCACATCGACCAATGTCGTTGGGTCGAAGACAAAGATGCCTTCGGAAGTAGAAGTATCGGCATCGGCATCCGCGTCTTCTTCCTGCAGATAAAAGCCACGCAGGTTGCGGGACGCGTCGGCATCATTGTCCTGAAAATCACCCACGACAATCGCCTGAATGGTGACAAGCTGGTCAACCAAATCGCTGGCAGCTCCACTGCCCTGTACTTCGTGTATCTTGACAAGCGTCGGTTCCGGGTCGGGATCATCACCGAAGGTGCCGGCGGTCGGTGTGTTTTCCGGTCCGTTGCCGAAATCCGAAAACGCCCAATCCTCGACCGTATCGGTGTCCACGCCATCCTCAATCCGGCGGCCACCTGCAGGCAGAAAGGACCCATCCGGCCCGATCACGGGTGCGTCGAAGAAGAAACTGTCCTCGACACCGCCATCAGAGACACCGACGGCATCAACAACCACTTCGGATCCGGAAACCGTCGTGCCGGTTATGCTGGTGGTTTCGACAAGGGCCAGCGTGTAGCTTGAGTTTTCGATGAAATTGTTGGCGATGGAGGCATTACCTGTCACGCCATACACGTTCTCGGCCTGAGGAGAGGTCACAAGGTAAAAGCCGTTATCACCGATCACTGCATCATCAGCAAAATCGAACTGCTTGTCGATATTGCCGTTTGTGGAAATCGCGTCGCTTTCCACAACGATCAGGCTGAGGCCAGCTAGGGATGCGCCCGGCTCGCCATAAATCTCGATGAATTCGGCGTCGGTACTTGTTGTTGAGCCGACGAATTCATTGATCACGGTCGCCTGTGGCGGGTTGAACAGATCGTTCAGCGTGCTGAGATCCTGACGGTTGGCGTCGTCAATGAGCCAGTTTGACGAATCGCCGATGGCCGCCAGCAATGTCGCCCGATCACCGGACATGGGACCAATGTAGATGCCATTGTCTGCTTCACCCAGATCGACGGAGGTGAAACCACCTGTCAGACCGGGGGCAAGTGCAGTGGTGTTGGAGCTTGACGAGCTGCTCAGGCCAGAACTGTTGAAATCGATCTGAGCGACAAAGCGGGGCGCACCATCGGTTTCCTGATAGGCTGCAATCTGGTCGCCACTGGCAGAGAGCAGCATCGGACCCCCATCAAGCACCGTCACTGCTCCTGCGGAAATTCCACCTGTGGGCACGACATAGGTCAGCGTGCCTTCTGTGTCGCGGAAGTTTCCATCAGCGCGAATGCCATTGTCCGTAA
Organism: uncultured Paracoccaceae bacterium; assembly: GCA_947494445.1. Lineage (GTDB taxonomy): Bacteria > Pseudomonadota > Alphaproteobacteria > Rhodobacterales > Rhodobacteraceae > CANLSM01. The sequence goes on from CANLVD010000001.1 coordinate 110,135, forward strand.
ACTTGATCTCCGTGCCTTCTTCGATATCGACAAGCGCCAGAAACGCGAATTGGTCCGGGTTGTCTGCATTGAACCCGACAAAGGCGATATCGCCAGCATTGAGAATGGTCATGTTTGTCCCCACTGATAAGAGTCCGCCGGTTTGTGTCGGTCGGATTGCAAAATTTGAAACCGCTGGCGCGAAAGAGTCAGGCCGTTCGATTTTGGATAAAACCTGCTCGAAAGGTTAACAGTCTCCGCCATGTTGTCGACACAGTTTATCGAAGATTTGTGTCAGTTCGTCGTCAAACCTATGCAAAAGACGTGGAGTTCCGGGGGTTTGACGCAAAAGTCCCAAAGCGGAACCGTGCCTGTCTTGATCCTTGCAATGAAAATGGGCACGGGATAGGAATTGAACAGGCGTTCAATTCCTGCAGGTGTATAGACGTGGCCCGACTCATCAGCAAAACTGTCCCAGCAGACAGCGACCAGACAGAGGCAGCCCGGCAGGCTTTGGCCGAGATCGAGGCTGCCGCAATGCTGGCCGCGCAAGGCGGAGGCGAGGCCGCAAGGGCCCGCCATCTGGATCGCGGCAAGATGCTTCCGCGCGACCGGGTGGCTGCGGTGCTTGATCCCGGAACGCCATTTCTGGAAATCGGCGCAACGGCGGCCCATGGGATGTATGGCGGAGATGCTCCCTGTGCGGGTGTGATCGCCGGGATCGGACAGGTGCATGGGCGCGACGTGATGGTGCTGTGCAACGACGCCACAGTGAAAGGCGGCACCTACTATCCGATGACGGTCAAGAAGCATCTGCGGGCACAGGAAATCGCTGAAGCCAACCACCTGCCTTGCATCTATCTGGTCGACAGCGGCGGGGCCAACCTGCCCAATCAGGATGAGGTTTTCCCCGATCGAGACCATTTCGGGCGGATCTTCTACAATCAGGCGCAAATGTCGGCCAAAGGGATCGCGCAGATCGCTGTCGTCATGGGGTCCTGCACGGCAGGCGGGGCTTATGTGCCTGCAATGTCGGATGTCTCCATCATCGTGCGCGATCAGGGCACAATCTTTCTGGCAGGCCCGCCATTGGTGAAGGCCGCGACCGGCGAGGTTGTCTCGGCCGAGGATCTGGGCGGGGGCGATGTGCACACCCGTCTGTCAGGTGTCGCAGATCAACTGGCCGAGGATGACGCCCATGCATTGGCGCTGGCCCGAGAGGCAGTGCGACACCTGAAACCAGCGAATGCGCAAGCCGCGAAAGACTATGAGCCACCTGCACATGATCCGGCCGGGTTGCTGGACATCATGCCGACTGATCTGCGCAAGTCCTTTGACATTCGCGAGGTCATCGCGCGGATAGTTGACGGATCGGATTTTGATGAGTTCAAGCCACGTTACGGTGAGACGCTTGTCACCGGGTTTGCCCATATCTGCGGCATGCCCGTGGGCATCATTGCCAACAACGGCGTGCTGTTTTCCGAAAGCGCGATCAAAGGCGCGCATTTCGTACAGTTGTGCTCGCAACGCAAGACACCGCTCGTTTTTCTGCAGAACATCACCGGTTTCATGGTCGGCCAGAAATATGAGAACGAGGGGATCGCCCGGCACGGGGCCAAACTGGTGACTGCCGTGGCCACGACCTCCGTTCCCAAGATCACGGTGTTGATCGGTGGCTCGTTCGGTGCTGGCAATTACGGGATGGCTGGGCGTGCCTATTCGCCCCGGTTCCTGTGGACATGGCCATCAAGCCGGATTTCGGTCATGGGTGGCGAACAGGCAGCCGGTGTGATCTCGACCCTGAAACGCGACGCGGTGGAGCGCAAGGGCGGGGCATGGGATGAGGCACAGGAGCGCGCGGTCAAGGGCCCGCTTGAGGCGCAATTCGCCGAGCAATCGCACCCGCTTTATGCCTCGGCCCGGCTGTGGGACGACGGGATCATCGACCCGCGCAAGACCCGCGACGTGCTGGCCCTGTCGCTGCGTGCTGCGCTCAATGCCCCGATTGAGGACACGCGGTTTGGCGTGTTCCGGATGTGATGGCCATGGCAAGACGACGCGGAAAGGGGCGGCGCAAGACCACCTGGATCCTGACCATCGGGCTGGTGACACTGATCAGTCTGGAAACCGGTCTGGCCACGACCGTCATCGGCCTGTTGAAACGCATGATGATCTCACCCAGCAGTTGTTCGGTTGCCCGTGTCGTGGATGGCGACACGCTCGACATGAGTTGCCAAGGCAAAGACGAAGAGCGGGTGCGCATCATTGGCATCGATGCGCCCGAGATCAGCAAACCGGGCTGTGTGTCCGAAGCCGTTGCCGGTTACCGCGCCAAGGTGGCCCTGCAATGGCTGGTCTGGCGGGCAAAGGATGTGACCGCACGCTTTGACGGACGGGACAAATATGACCGGACGCTGGCCGAAGTGTATCTGGATGGACAATCGCTCGCACAGACAGTGATCGCGAGTGGTCACGCACGGGCCTACGACGGTGGCCTGAGACAGGGGTGGTGCTGATGTTCAAACGCATTCTGATCGCCAATCGGGGTGAGATTGCCTGCCGGGTCATCCGCACGGCCCAGCGCATGGGGATCGAGACGGTTGCAATCTATTCGCACGCGGACGCGGATGCGCCCCATGTCCATGCCGCCACGCTCGCCGAACCGGTCGGGCCTGCGCCGGTATCGGAAAGCTATCTGAACACGGACGCGATCCGGAAGGCAATTGAGGCCTCAGGCGCGGATGCTGTTCATCCGGGCTATGGATTTCTGTCCGAGAACGCCGAATTCGCCGAGATGTTGGGTAAGCGGTTCATTGGGCCTTCGGCCACCTCGATCCGGGCGATGGGACTGAAGGATGCAGCCAAGGCCCGAATGGAAGCCGCTGGTGTGCCTGTGGTCCCGGGCTATCACGGCGACGATCAATCGCCCGAACGGCTGGCGAAAGAAGCCGGCAAGATAGGGTATCCGGTGCTGATCAAGGCGCGCGCGGGCGGTGGCGGCAAGGGCATGCGCAAGGTGGACCGGGCAGAAGGTTTTGCAGACGCGCTCGCCTCCTGCCAACGCGAGGCAAGCGCTTCATTTGGCGATCCTTCCTGTCTGGTGGAAAAGTGGATTACGACACCGCGTCACATCGAAGTGCAGGTCTTCGGCGACACACATGGCAATGTGGTGCATCTGTTCGAGCGGGATTGCTCGCTCCAGCGACGTCACCAGAAGGTAATCGAAGAGGCGCCCGCACCCGGCATGAGTGACGAGATGCGCAGCGCAATGTGCGAGGCGGCAGTGACGGCGGCCAAGGCCATCAATTATGTCGGTGCCGGCACCATTGAATTCATTGTGGATGCAACAGACGGACTGCGGCCGGACCGGTTCTATTTCATGGAAATGAACACCCGGCTTCAGGTCGAGCACCCCGTCACGGAGGCCATCACAGGGCTTGATCTGGTGGAATGGCAGATCCGTGTGGCGGCTGGTGAGCCTCTGCCGCTAAGCCAGGATCAGATCACTTGCACCGGTTGGGCGATGGAAGCGCGTGTCTATGCCGAAGACCCGTTTAACGGCTTCCTGCCCTCCACCGGTACGCTGCACCGGCTGGTGCTGGATGACAGCGTCCGGGTTGATAGCGGCGTGCGCGAAGGTGATGAGATATCGCCCTATTATGATCCGATGATCGCCAAACTGATCGCTCACGGCGACACGCGCGAGGATGCCAGACGCAAGCTGGTGCGCGCGCTGAAAAACAGCCGGGTCGCCGGAGTTGTAACCAATCTGCCGTTTCTGGCGCGATTGGCCGAGCATGAGGGTTTCGTGGATGGCCAGATGGACACGGGCCTGATCGCAACCCATGAGGCGACACTGTGCAAGCGGGCCGAGCGAGGATCACCGGAGATCGTGGCCGCACTGATCGCACTTGGTTTGTTGAACACCGATCCCGGCACAGGCTGGACCCTTTGGGGGCCATTGATGCATCGATCAACCCTTCTTCATGACGGCGAGCTTCGCACGGTGCAGGTGCAACCCTTGGGCAGTGGAGCCTTTTTGGTCGATCATGAACCGATACAGATCAACCGGATTGACGGTGATCTTGTGGTTCTGTCTGATGCCCACGGGCGCAGCACACCTTATCGATTTGCCCGTCACGGGTCGGATATCACGATCTGGGTGCATGGCATGCCCTATCTGTTCCATATCCCGGACCCGTTGGATGCACGCTCAGACATGCTCAAAGGCGATGCCATACTGGCGCCCATGCCGGGTCAGGTTCTGAAATTGTCTGTCGCAGCAGGCGATCAGGTCAGCGCCGGACAGCCGCTTGCGGTGCTGGAGGCGATGAAGATGGAGCATGCGTTGAACGCCCCCCGCGATGGGGTGATATCTGAGGTGCTGGTGGCCACCGGCGCTCAGGTCTCGGCTGGCGATCTGCTGATCGCACTGGAGGCGCTGCCAGATGCCTGATGTTGAAATTGTCGAAATGGCCCCGCGTGACGGGTTGCAGAACGAGCCCGGCGTGATTGCGACTGCCGACAAGATCGCTTTGGTTGATGCCCTGTCGGAGGTTGGCTATCGCCGGATCGAGACGACCAGTTTTGTCAGCCCGAAATGGGTGCCGCAAATGGCTGATGCGGCAGAAGTCATGGCAGGCATCACCCGCAAGCCCGGCGTGCGCCACTCGGTCCTGACCCCGAACTTAAAGGGATATGCCCGCGCCAGAGATGCCGGCGCGGATGAAGTGGCGGTTTTCGCGGCAGCCACCGAAGGCTTTTCGCAAGCCAATCTGAATTGCTCGGTCGCGGAGAGCCTTGAACGCTTTGCCCCGATCATGGAGGCCGCCCGCGCCGATCATCTGCCTGTGCGCGGCTATATCTCCTGCGTGACCGATTGCCCGTTTGAAGGCGCGGTTGACCCGGCAGCAGTGGCCCGGCTGACGGAGGCTTTGCTGGCAGCGGGGTGTTTCGAAGTCTCGCTGGGCGACACCATTGGCAAGGGCGTGCCGGAAACCGTCGCCCGGATGCTGGATGCATGTCTGTCCGTGGCGCCAGTGGCCCGGTTGGCCGGGCATTTTCACGACACCAATGGGCGCGCAATTGAAAACATTGAAATGTCTCTTGAAAGAGGATTGCGCGTGTTCGATGCCTCAGCCGGGGGTTTGGGCGGTTGTCCCTTTGCCAAAGGCGCCACAGGAAATGTCGCGACTGAGGATGTGCAGGCGCTGATGGATCGCAAGGGGCTGAGCACCGGCCTTGATGCCCGTGCATTGGCGCGTGCCGCGGAATTGGCCCGGTCCCTAAAACGGAGTGGCGCAGATGTATGAAACGCTGAGCTTTGATTGCGACGCCCGTGGCATCGCCACCCTGACGCTGAACCGTCCTGATAAGCACAACGCCATGTCGGGCCAGATGATTGCGGAGCTGAGCCGGGTCGCAGGGCAGATTGCCGGGGATGACAGCATCCGCGCGGTCATTCTGGCGGGCAACGGCAAGAGTTTTTGCGCCGGTGGTGATCTGAACTGGATGCGCGAGCAGATATCCGCCAGCCGGAACCAGCGGATCACGGAGGCCCGCAAACTTGCAATGGCCCTGCAAGCCCTGAACCAGTTGCCAAAGCCGCTGATCGGGCGCATCCACGGCAATGCCTTTGGCGGCGGTATCGGACTGGCCTGCATCTGTGACATCACGATTGCCAGCACCAATGCTCGCTTTGGCCTGACCGAGACAAAGCTGGGGCTGATGCCCGCCACCATAGGGCCCTATGTTCTGTCGCGCATGGGTGCAGGCGCTGCCCGGTCTGTGTTCATGTCCTCGCGTCCTTTTGACGGTCAGATGGCCAAAACCCTTGGGATTGTTCATGTTTTGGTTGAGCCCGATGCACTGGATGCCCGCGTAGCTGCCGAGGCTGAGGCATATCTTTCCTGCGCTCCGGGTGCGGTTGCTGCCTCAAAGTCGCTTGCCATGGCCCTTGGGGGGGAAATTTCCCAACAGACTATTGACGCAACGATAACCAAGCTGGCAGACAGGTGGGAGAGTGAGGAAGCGCAAGACGGGATCAGCGCGTTCTTCGACAAAAGCCCAGCCCCTTGGGCGTAACAGCGTCGCTTAAACAGAAGGTGCCTCTCCCCCCATGGCATTCCCCTTCTTGATCTTTCCCCGTAGCGTTTCGGGGTCGTACCGTTTTGGTTATTCCAACCGTGCAAGACGGCATTGGGCAGACCTGTCTTCTCAGGTTTCAGCCAGAAGAGGTCTGCAATGCAACTGGGCTGCATAGGCGATGATTTCACCGGCTCTTCCGACCTTGCCAACACGCTGGCCAAGGGTGGAATGGCGGTCACGCAGTATACGGGTGTGCCCGATGGTCCTGCCGCGAAAGATGTCGATGCAGGTGTCGTTGCGCTGAAATCTCGAACCATACCTGCAGAACAGGCCGTGACACAGTCGCTGGCCGCCTTGGAGTGGCTGCTGGAGCAGGGATGCAGTCAGATCCTGTTCAAATACTGCTCGACCTTCGACAGTACGGCCAATGGCAACATCGGCCCTGTGGCCGAGGCACTGGCTGATCGTCTGGGCGAGGGTCAGGTGATCTTCTGCCCCGCTTTCCCTGCAACCGGGCGGCAGATCTTTCAGGGGCATCTTTTTGTCGGTGATCAGCTTCTGTCTGAAAGCGGAATGCGCAACCACCCGCTGACTCCCATGACAGACCCGGATCTGCGCCGCGTGCTGGCAGCCCAGACCCGCCATGCGGTCGGGCATGTTGCGGCCAATACCGTGCGGCGGGGTACAGACGCGATCCGCAAGGCCATGGCGGACGAGGCTGTCGCAGGTCGTCCGTTCATGATTGTGGATGCGATCGAGGATGACGATCTTGTGCAGATCGGCAAGGCAGTTTCAGAGCGCAAGCTGCTGACCGGCGGGTCTGGCATAGCGCTCGGCTTGCCGGGCAACTTCGGACACCAACCAAGTGACAAACAGGGCACGTGGTCCCCGACACCGGGGCCGGGTGCGGTGCTGTCAGGTTCCTGCTCCATTGCGACCCGTGGGCAAGTGGCGCTTTTCAAGGCAACCCATCCATCCTTTGAGATCAGCACGGATGCCGTGATGGCGGGTGACGTCACGCCCGAGACTTTGTCCGCGTGGATCATGGAACATATCAACGAAGAGCCGCTTGCCTATTCCTCGGCCGATCCCGACGTGATTCAGGCGGCCCAGACAGCACACGGCAGGGAGGCAAGCGCCGAAGCAATCGAGCATCTGTTTGCCGCCACTGCACGTCGTCTGGCCGACGCAGGTGTGACACGTCTGGTCACTGCCGGAGGTGAGACATCCGGAGCCGTGGTCGAGGGTCTGAGCGTAACCGCGCTCGACATTGGACCAGAGATTGCGCCGGGTGTGCCAGCAGTCAAAGACTGTCAACGCACTCTTGGCCTTGCGCTCAAATCGGGCAACTTCGGGCAGGAAGACTTTTTCGAGCGTGCACTCGCCGCACTGGCGGGCCGCTGATGGATCGTGCCGAGGTCACTTTGCGCGAGAGCATGTGCGACCTCGCCAAGTCCATGTTTGATCGTGGGCTGACTTCGGGCTCGACCGGCAACATCTCGGCCCGGGTGAGCGATGGCGGCCTTCTGGTCAGCCCGACCGGCTCCAGCTTCGGGCGGCTGGACCCAGCCCGTCTGTCCCGGTTCGACGCTGATGGCCATCTGATTTCCGGAGACAAGCCGACCAAGGAAATGCCCCTGCACAGCGCGTTTTACGACACACGCTCGGACGCAGGTGCGGTGGTGCACCTGCATTCGACCCATTCGGTTGCACTTTCGATGCTGCCCGACACAGACGCCGAGAACATGCTGCCGCCCTTGACGCCTTACGCGATCATGCGGCTAGGCCGGGTCAAGCTGCTGCCATACTTCCGGCCCGGTGATCCCGAGATGGGCGAGGCCGTCCGGTCGCTGGAGGGCAAGCGCTCTGCCGTGGTTCTGGCCAATCACGGGCCGGTCGTGGCTGGAAAGGATGTGGAGGCGGCCGTTTATGCCATTGAAGAATTGGAAGAAACTGCCAAACTGGCATTGTTGACGCAAGGTAAAGGTGCGGTGGGTTTATCAGACGCGCAGATCCGCGATCTGGTCAAGACATTCGGAGTTGAGTGGGACGCATGAAGGGGTTTTCGGCAAATCTGGGGTTCCTGTGGACGGAACTGCCGCTGGCAGATGCCATCCGCGCAGCAGCCCGGCATGGGTTTGATGCCGTGGAATGCCACTTTCCCTATGATCAGGATGCCAATGCCGTGCGTGAGGCGCTGGCTGAAACCGGATTGCCCATGCTGGGTCTGAACACCATTCGCGGTGATCTGGATGCGGGCGAGTTCGGCCTGTGTGCCCTGCCCGGTCAGCAAAAACGCGCCAGCATCGCGATTGATCAGGCAATCGATTACGCCGTCAGCATAGGTGCACGGGCAGTTCATTGCATGGCGGGTCGGACAATTGCCCCGGGTGCACGCATCGCCTTTCTGACCAACCTGTCCTATGCCGCGACGCGGGCTGAAAAGCTGGGCATGGATCTGTTGATCGAGCCGATCAATCACCGAGATGCGCCGGACTACCACCTGTCTCTGGTCGAAGATGCCGCCGAAATCATCGACCGTTTGCCGCATGACAACATCCGCATCATGTTCGACTGCTACCACACGCAAATCATGCAGGGTGACCTGTGCAACCGCTTTGCCAGACACATCGATCAGATCGGCCATGTGCAGATCGCCTCCGTCCCGGATCGAACCGCACCCGACCATGGAGAGCTGGATTATGCCTACGTGCTGAAGTCGTTTCGGGACGCGGGCTATCAGGGTTATGTCGGTGCGGAATACCGGCCCGATGGCCCGACCGAAGACACACTCGGCTGGCTGCCAAAGATGCGGTGCGCGCTGGGTCTTTCCTGACACAGAAACTTGTATTCGACCTGTGAAGAATCGTCCTATCCTTTCGGACAGGATGAACCCCAACAGGAGAGTGTCTGATGACCCGCAAAACCGCCAAGGATTTCGACCCACGACTGCTTGAACTGTTCGACGGCTATGTACATGGCAAAATGACCAAGCGCGGCTTTCTGGACGCCGCTGCGAAATCAGCCTTCGGAACTGCCGCCGCACTGGCCGCATTGGAGGCACTAAAGCCGGATTACGCTCTGGCGCAGCAGGTCTCTCCAGATGATCCGGACATTGTGACGGAATATACCGAGTACAGCTCACCCGAGGGGCATGGCACCATCCGGGGTCTGATGGCCAAACCGAAGGGAGACGGGCCATTCGGCGCGGTTCTGGTGATCCATGAAAACCGGGGCCTGAACCCTTATATCGAAGACGTAGTGCGCAGGGTGGCCAAAGCTGGCTATCTGGCAATCGGTCCCGACGGGCTGACGCCGCTGGGTGGCTATCCCGGCAATGACGACGACGGTCGGGCCATGCAGAAGGAACTGGATCGCACCAAGCTGATGACCGACTTCTTTGCGGGGTTCGAGCATCTGGTCAGCCACCCCGACAGCACCGGCAAGGTGGGCGCGGTTGGCTTCTGCTACGGCGGCGGCGTCTGCAACGCATTGGCCGTGACCTTTCCCGAGATGGCCTGCTCGGTCCCCTATTACGGGCGTCAGGCCGCGGCTGAGGATGTGCCGTCCATTCAGGCGCCTCTGTTGCTGCAATATGGCGGCCTGGACGAGCGGATCAACGCGGGCTGGCCGGATTTTCAGGCAGCACTGGATGCCAATGGCAAAACCTATGAGGCGCATATCTATGAAGGCGCAAACCATGGCTTCCACAATGACAGCACGCCCCGGTTTGATGAGGCGGCAGCGAAACTGTCCTGGGACCGGACACTTGGCTGGTTCGACACCTACCTGACCTGAGCCTGCCGCATCAGGTGTCCTGGGGCGGCTCCAGCATCAGCCGGTTGCCGCCCTTGATCTCTTCCATCGACAAAAGCGACGTGACGTTGAAAATCGTCACGTCCTTGATCAGTGCCCGGTAGAAGTCGTCAAAGGCTCGCGCATTGGCCACGCGCACTTTTAGTATGTAATCGATGTCACCGGCGAGACGGTGCGCTTCCAGCACCTCTGCCCGGTCCTGTACGGCCTTCATGAACTTGTCCAGCCAATCGGCATCATGCTCGGACGTGCGGATCAGGACAAAGAAACATGCCTCCAGCCCAAGCTTCTCGGGATCAAGCTCAACCGTCTCCCGGCGGATGACACCTGCTTCTTTCAGTTTGCGAATCCTGTTCCAGATCGGGGTCTTGGAGGCACCCAGTTTCTTGGCCATTTCATCCAGAGACAGGCTTGCATCGTCCTGCAGCAGGCCAAGGATTTTCCGATCCAGTGCATCAATTTGGTTCGCCATTCGCTGATCCCCTTTGGTTGAGAGCATTCTTTGCACAATCCAAATCAGATTAGAACAGTTTTCTTATTTGATCCTTCATATCGCCAAATAATAGGAAAAAATCCTATATTGACCTCGAACATCAAGGATCGGATCATGCGGCACTTTCCAGTTTTCCTGAATTTGCGCGGTCGGCGCGTTGTCGTCTCGGGCGCGGGTGACTGCGCGGTTGCAAAACTGCGGCTGTTGCTGAAGACGGAGGCGCGCGTAGTCGTCTTTGGGACGGAACCTGTCGAACAGGTGCGCGCGTGGGCTCGTTCAGGTCTGTTGACCCTGACTGAGCGCCCTCTGTCGGTTGGAGATGCGGTCTGCGCGGCCATGGTCTATGGCGCGAACGAGGACGCTCTGCTCGATGCACAGGCAGTTGAGATTGGACGGGCGGCCGGTGCTCTGACCAACATCGTCGACAATCTCGAAGACAGCCAGTTCATCACCCCTGCCATTGTTGACCGTGACCCTGTGACCATTGCGATTGGGACCGAAGGGGCCGCGCCCGTGCTTGCACGCAAGATCAAGGCCGATCTTGAGGAGCAATTGCCGGCCTCTTTGGGAATTCTTGCACGCATCGGGCAGGCTTTCCGACCCTTTGCCAATGCACTGCCCATGGGGCGCAAGCGGCGGGATTTCTGGTCGAAGTACTATTTCGGTACCGGGCCGGGTGTTCTGCGCGATCAGGGCAAGGCCACAGTTGAGGCCGAGTTGCACCGCTTGCTCGACGAAACCCAAGGCGAGGTCGACCGCACAGGCCATGTCTCGCTTGTGGGAACCGGCCCGGGCGACCCTGAGTTGCTGACGCTCAAGGCGCGACGGTTGATCCATGAGGCCGATGTTGTGATCCACGACCGGCTGGTGCCGCAGCCTGTTCTGGAACTGGCACGACGCGAGGCGACTGTTATCGATGTGGGCAAGACGCCTTATGGCCCTGCATGGAAGCAGGACGCGATCAACGATCTGTTGGTTGAGCATGGCCGTGAGGCGCAGGTCGTGCGTCTAAAATCCGGGGATCCGGGGATATTTGGCCGGATGGACGAAGAGATGGACGCACTGGATGCGGCGGGCATCGGCTTTGACATTGTGCCCGGGATCACATCTGCCGCGGCCGCGGCCGCCTCTATCAAGGTGTCGTTGACAAAGCGCGGGCGGAACTCCTCGCTCAAGATCCTCACGGGTCACGATGTGGATGGCTATGCCGAGCAGGACTGGCGCGATCTGGCCAAGCCCGGTGCGGTGGCCGCGATCTATATGGGTGTGCGGGCATCCAAGTTCCTGCGTGGACGGCTGATGATCCACGGTGCGTCTGAGGACACGCCGGTCACCGCCATCGAGAACGCCTCCCGCCCTGACCAGCGGGTGATCCCAACCACATTGATCGATCTGCCCGACATTCTTGACGCGGCAGCCCCCAAGGGCCCGGTCATGCTTTTCCTCGGTCTGAGCCCGCGCGCAGCGGTGGTCATGGCCAATGAACCTGAACTTCAACTGAGCGAGGCGCTTTGACATGGCACGCGCGTTTGAACCCCAAGTAGCAACCGCCAATCACCTGCTGGACGGCGATGTCGTCTACTTTACTGAACATGGCGACTGGACCCGGCATCTGACCGAAGCCGTGGTCGCAGAGACCCCGGATCAGGCCGAAACCCTGCTGGGGGCGGCCAGCCTGTTTCCGCAAGACGTGGTCGGCGTCTATCTCGCCAATGTTCAGGTGATCGACGGCAAACCGGAGCCGTCGCATTTCCGCGAGATTTTCCGCACCCGCGGCCCATCCAACTATCACCACGGCAAACAGGCGGAGGCGTAAGCTGATGTATTCCTATTCCAACTTTGATGCCGATTTCGTCCGCTCCCGTGTTGAGGAGTTCAAAGGTCAGGTGGCGCGCCGTCTGGATGGCTCGCTGACCGAGGACGAGTTCAAACCGCTTCGCCTGATGAACGGTCTGTATCTGCAATTGCACGCCTATATGCTGCGGGTCGCGATCCCTTACGGCACGCTCAACGGCGCGCAAATGCATCAGCTGGCTTACATCGCGGACACGTGGGACAAGGGTTATGGCCATTTCACGACCCGGCAGAACATCCAGTTCAACTGGCCAAAGCTGCAGGATGTGCCTGCGATTTTGGACGCATTGGCGGATGTCTCGATGCATGCGATCCAGACCTCGGGCAACTGCATTCGCAATGTCACCGCTGACCATTTCGCGGGCGCGGCGGCAGACGAGATCGAGGATCCGCGCCCAACTGCCGAGTTGATCCGTCAGTGGTCGACTGATCACCCGGAATTTGCCTATCTGCCACGCAAGTTCAAGGTCGCTGTTACTGGCGCACCCCACGACCGGGCCGTGACCAAGGCCCATGACATCGGCCTGCGCATGGTGCGAAATGATGCGGGCGAGCCGGGCTATGAGGTCGTGATCGGGGGCGGACTGGGCCGCACGCCCATGGTGGGCAAGGTCGTGCGGGACTTCCTGCCGCGTGCCGATCTGCTGGCCTATCTTGAGGCGATTTTGCAGGTCTATAACCTCTCGGGTCGTCGCGACAACAAGTACAAGGCACGGATCAAGATCCTTGTCCATGAAACCGGTCTTGAAGAGCTGAAGGCCAAGATCGAGGCCGTGTTTGCGCGCAACCAGACCCTCCTTGAGCCGGTGGATGCTGGGATCGTCGCGCGGATTGCAGCGGATTTTGCTGAGCCTACTTGGGTTCGCAAACCCGTCGTGGATCTGCCTACAGATGTGGGCTTCCGTGCTTGGTTTGACACCAACACGGCAGCGCATAAGAACCCGGATTACGCAATTGTCACCGTCTCGACCAAGGCGATTGGGGCGACACCGGGGGATGTGACGTCGGCACAAATGCGTGTGCTGGCCGATCTGGGCGAGCAATACTCTCATGACGAGCTGCGCATCAGCCACGAGCAAAACGTGATCCTGCCCCATGTGCACAAATCCGATCTGCCTGCGGTCTATGCCAGCCTGAAGGCGGCTGGTCTTGGCACGTCCAATATCGGTCTGATCTCGGACATCATTGCGTGCCCGGGCATGGATTACTGCGCGCTGGCAACGGCGCGGTCGATCCCGGTTGCACAGGAAATCTCCAATGCTTTCGAGGATTTGGCCGTTCAGCACGACATTGGCGAGCTGAAGATCAAGATCTCCGGCTGTATCAACGCCTGTGGTCACCACCATGTGGGCCATATCGGGATCCTTGGCCTCGATAAAGCCGGTGTTGAAAGCTACCAGATCACGCTGGGTGGAGATGGCACCGAAACCACCACGATTGGCGAACGGGCCGGTCCCGGCTTTGCCTATGACGAGATTGTTCCAGCCGTGGAACGTCTGGTGGAGGCCTATCTTGGTCTGCGCGAAGACGAGACGGAGACCTTCCTTGCTGCCTACCGGCGGGTCGGGATGGCGCCCTTCAAATCAGCGCTCTATCCGGAGGTTGTGGCGAATGCGGCCTGAGCGGGCATATCAGTTTGATACAGGTTTGACACCGGCCTGCCTGAATGCCCGTTTTGAGGGCGCAGAGGCTGAGGATGTCTTGCACACCGCCTTGCGTCTTTATTGCGGAGAGGTGGCCATGGTCTCGTCCTTCGGAGCGGAGGCGGCAGTGCTGTTGCACATGGCCGCACGGATCAATCCGCATGTGCCGGTTCTGCTGGTCGATACACTGATGCTGTTCCCTGAAACCCTGCAATATCAACAGGAGCTGGGGCGCTGGCTGGGGCTGACGGACGTGCGGCGGATCACACCGGATGCGGTCGATCTGCAAGCCGGGGACCGTTATGACGCGTTGCATATGAGCGATGCGGATGCTTGCTGTGCCCTGCGCAAGACCCGCCCGCTGGAGGCTGCATTGCAGTCCTTCGGGGCGACGGTTTCAGGGCGGAAACGGTATCAGTCGAACACGCGGTCAGCACTGGAATTTTTCGAGGTGGACAGGGCCGGGCGGATCAAGGTGAACCCGCTCGCACACTGGGATGCTCAGGCCGTTCAAGCCTACGCCGACACGCACGCGCTGCCGTCCCATCCCCTTGTAAAGCAAGGATTTTCATCGATCGGCTGCGCGCCCTGTACGCGCGCGATCAGACCCGGAGACGACCCCCGTTCGGGGCGCTGGCCGGGACAGGACAAGACCGAATGCGGCATTCATGGCAAACCGGGCGGAGCGCCCGAAAGGAGAGTGGTATGACCCAAGTTATTGATCGCTCAGGCTTTGTTCAGGACACATGGAGCGGCACGCTTCTGCCGTTCGAGGCGTTCTGGACCGGGCAGGACATCCCCGAGACCGGTGTCGGCGTGATCTTCGAGGCCGACAGTGACCCGTTTGACCTGCAACCCTGGTTCGAGCGGCTTGAGATCGTGGTGATCCCCTTCGGCTCTTCCGCCGATGGGCGCGGGTTTTCACTGGCACGCCAGTTGCGGCAGCTTGGATTCACCGGGCGGATCCGGGCGCGTGGCCATTTGCTGGTCGATCAGTTCCGGGCAGCCCTGCGCGTAGGCATTGATGAGCTGGAAATCTCGGACGAGCATGCCGCGCGAATGACGGAGGACCAGTGGACCTCGGTTCCGCTTCCGCAAACCTCTTACCAGAAAATGCTGAACGCAGCGTAAACACTTCAGGAATACTGACATGAATGTACAAGTTTCGCCCTCTGCGGGGGCCACTCCGGTTTTGCCTGATGCGCAGGTGGTCACAGAGGTGCGGCACTGGACCGACCGGCTGTTTTCCTTCCGTCTGACCCGGCCCGCGAGCCTGCGGTTCCGCTCGGGCGAGTTCGTGATGATCGGCCTGCCGGGAGATACGGGCAAGCCGATTTTGCGCGCCTATTCAATCGCTTCGCCCAGCTGGGACGAGACCTTGCAGTTCTATTCGATCAAGGTGGCCGATGGGCCGCTGACATCAAGGCTGCAGAAGATCAAAGTCGGTGATCAGGTGATCCTGCGGCCCAAACCGGTGGGCACGCTTGTGGTCGATGCGCTGACACCGGGCAAGCGGCTGTATCTGGTGGCAACAGGCACCGGGGTGGCACCTTTTGCTTCGCTGTTGCGGGATCCGGAAGTCTATGAAAAATATGAAGAAGTTGTCCTGACCCATACGTGCCGGACCGTGGATGAGCTGGCGTTCGGGCGCGAATTGATCGAGGATCTGCCCAATGATCCGCTGGTGGGCGAGGAAATCGGCAACCGCGTTCACTACCTGCCAACGACCACGCAGGAAGACAGCGAGCACACCGGGCGGATCACAGGATGGATGGAAAATGGCAAGCTTTCCCAGACACTTGGCCTGCCGGACCTGAACCCCGAGACAGACCGGGTGATGATCTGTGGATCCATAGGCTTGAACACGGATGTGAAGGCCATTCTGGATGCGAAGGGCTTTGTCGAAGGCTCGAATTCGCGGCCTGCCGACTATGTTGTCGAAAAGGCATTTGTCGGGTAAAATCCGGCCAAATTGCTGTCTTTTCGAAAGAGTTCTTCCATAACTCAAACGTAACTCTTTCATAACTCAAAATAAGCGTCACACCCTGGCAACAGGGTGTGCCTTTAGGGTGACTATATGACCGATCTGAAATCCAAACGTGTGATCATCACAGGCGCAAGCCGGGGCATTGGCGAGGCCGCCGCGCGCCATTTTGCGGCGCATGGTGCCAAGGTGATGCTGGCCGCGCGCAATGGCGAGGCGGTGCGCAGGATCGCGGACGAGATCGGGGGCGAGGCGCTGGCCTGCGACGTGTCAGATTATGCGCAGGTCAAGGCGGTGGTGGATCATGCGACGACTACCTTTGGCGGGGTGGATGTCCTGATCAACAACGCGGGTCTGATTGACCCGATTGCGCGGCTTGACGAGAGTGATCCGGCCGCCTGGGGTCATGTGGTCGATGTGAACCTCAAAGGTGTCTATTACGGCTATCACGCGGTTCTTCCGGGCATGCTGGCGCAGGGTTCGGGCACGATCATCAACATCAGTTCGGGTGCGGCCAGCGGCGCGCTGGAGGGATGGAGCCACTATTGCGCGACCAAGGCCGCGGTGCTGGCGCTGACCAGATGCGGGCACAAGGAATATGGCGATCTCGGCATCCGGGTGATGGGGCTGAGCCCCGGCACGGTGGCGACCGACATGCAGCGCGACATCAAGGCATCGGGCATCAACCCGGTGGCGCAGCTCGACTGGGAGCGGCACATCCCGCCCGAATGGGTGGCGCGTGCGTTGGCGGTGTTGATGGGCCCGGACGGTGATGCCTATCTGGGCACGGACATGTCCCTGCGCACCGATGAGGCGCGCAGGCTGGTGGGGCTGCCGCCGGACGGGGCCTAAAGGTAGAGCGCGATCAGGGCGAGCGCCGCCGGGACGGTCTGGACAAAGAAGATGCGGCGCGATGCGGTGAGCGCGCCGACGATGCCTGCAACCAGCACGAAGAGCAGGAAACAGGTCGCGACATTGACCTTCCAGAGCGGATCACCAATCACCAGTGACCACAACAATCCTGCGGCGAGGAACCCGTTGTAGAGGCCCTGGTTGGCAGCCATGGCCTTGGTCGGCTCGAACAGATCCTTGGGGAAGGACTTGAAGACCTTCGGGCCTTTGGTGGTCCAGGCGAACGCCTCGAACCACGCGATATAGGCGTGCAGGACGGCAATCAGCAGGATCAGGATGAAGGCAATGATCGACATTCGTGGCCTTTCGGTTGGGAAGTGTTCAACTTAATTTCTAACGCAGCGACGCGTGCGGGGCCAGTGGGTGCACGTTGAAACACGACAATGACACCAGCGGGGCGCTTGCTGCTGGCAAGCGGACAGATCGCCGGGGCTGTGCTAGACTGGGCTGGCAAATGGGGAGGTGGGAATGCTCAAGTTCGATGCAAGGACAGCACGTCTTTTGGATATTGCCTATCAGGGTGCCGACGTCACGCGGCGGCGGCAGGCGTCTTTTGATGCTTTGAAACCGGGACCGGGCGAGACGGTGCTGGATCTTGGCTGCGGCAACGGG
Organism: uncultured Paracoccaceae bacterium; assembly: GCA_947494445.1. GTDB lineage: Bacteria > Pseudomonadota > Alphaproteobacteria > Rhodobacterales > Rhodobacteraceae > CANLSM01. The sequence continues at coordinate 127,515 of CANLVD010000001.1, forward strand.
CTGTTGACCGCGGAACTGGCGCGGGCTGTTGGTCCGACCGGACGGGTGATTGGTGTTGATCCCAGCGCGGACATGCGACGTTCGGCGTCAGAGCGCTGCAAGGAATTTGACTGGGTCGAGATTGTCGAAGGCGCGGACAGCCATTTGCCGGTGGAAGACGGGAGCATCGACAAGGTGGTCTCGGTTCAGGTGTTTGAGTATCTGGACGACATTCCGGGGGCGGTGGCGCAGGTGCACAAAGCGCTTGGCCCGCGCGGGCGGCTGGTCATTGGCGACATACATTTCGACAGTCTGATCTGGTACAGCGAGGACCCGGATCGCATGGCAGGCATGGTTGCGGCATGGGATCACCATCTGGTGGAACGGACGGTGCCCGCGCTCTTGCCCCCGATCCTGAGAGACGCCGGGTTTGATCTGGATGCCATCGATCCCCTCGTGATCTGCGACCATCAGCTCAAGCCCGACGGGCTGGCCAGCATGATGATGGTGCTGATGGAAAGCTATGCGGTGTCAAACGGCCATCTGAGCCAGACCGAAGCGCGGGACTGGGCCGATGAGCAACGCGCGCTGGCGGCAGCGGGCCGGTTCTTTTTCGCGATCACCCATTTCGTGGTCAGCGCCACGAAGCGCTGAGGCCGCGGGACGGATTGCTGATCGTGGGAACGGCTCAGGTTGGAACGTGGCCCAACACCAGCCAGGTCCAGGTCACGCCGCTGTTGCGGTTCCTGGGCTGAATGGATGGTGCGGGGGTCTGGGCCAGTACGGCAAGGCCCAGCGCTTCGGCCCGGTTGATCAAGTCGGGGATGTTTGCGGGGTAGGTGCGGCGCGCAGGCGCACCTGCGCCATGTCTGATCGAGATGATGATTTTTCCGCGCTCAGCCAGCAAACCGCGGAGCGCTGGAAGGGCTGTCTGACGCTCGGCCTCTGTCAGGTGCTGCCAGACCGCGCTCAGCAGGATGACATCGAAGCTTTGCCCGGTGGCAGTGACCCGGCAAAGATGGGGGAGCGTGTCGGAGAGCCATGTGATTTTGGGAGATGTGTGACGCGTGCTGCCTGCCGTTCGCAGGGCATCGACGGGTTCAACAGCCGTAATCTGGTGGCCATGGCCAGCCAGCCATGCCGCATCCCTCCCGGTGCCCGCGCCGATGTCCAGAATGCGGCTGCGGTCTTGTGGAAAATGCACGCTCATAGGGGCCAGCAAGGTGGCCGAGGAAATGGCCTCAAGCCGGTCGATGAAGGCCGCATCAGCGGCAGCGGCATAGCCTTTCAGGATGTCGTTTGGCATGGGGCGCCCCTTGCGCAGTTGTCCCAGCCACCCTAGTCGATCCCCGGCGTCGCGTCAGTCTGATGTGTCAATCCGACCGTTGTGCGGAACGAATTCTACAGCGCCCTCACGACAGCTTGACTTCCCTCAGGCGATTTGACCGCATAGACGCGTTCGGACGGATAATGGACTGCAAAATGACGGAAGCTGCGAAACCACCCCTGACCGGCCTGCGGGTTCTGGATCTGAGCCGAATTCTGGCCGGACCGACCGCGACCCAGCTGATGAGCGATCTGGGGGCCGAAGTCATCAAGATCGAGCGGCCAGGAAAGGGTGACGACACGCGGGCCTGGGGCCCGCCGTTTCTGAAGGACGCGGACGGGAATGATACGGCGGAAAGCGCTTATTACCTGTGTGCAAACCGGGGCAAGAAATCGCTCGCCCTGAACATCGCCAGCGCCGAGGGCCAGCAGATCATCCGCGAATTGGCGGCCGTGAGCGACATTCTGGTGGAGAATTTCAAGGCAGGCGATCTGGCGCGCTATGGGCTGGATTACGAAAGCCTGCGGGACGTCAATCCGCGGCTGATCTACTGCTCGATCACCGGGTTTGGCCAGACCGGGCCTTACGCCAGTCGCGCGGGCTATGATTTCCTGATCCAGGGCATGGGCGGGATCATGTCGCTGACCGGTGAGGTCGACGGCCCGCCGACCAAGGTGGGTGTGGGCATCGCGGATGTCATGTGCGGGATGTATGCGACCACGGCGATCCTGTCGGCGGTGCATGCGCGTGCTGCGTCAGGCGAGGGGCAGCACATCGACGTGAGCCTGTTTGACAGTCAGATCAGTTGGCTGATCAATCAGGGCACGGCGTTTCTGACAGATGGCAAGCCGCCGCCCAGACGCGGCAATGAGCATCCGACCATCGTGCCCTATTCGACCTTTCCCGCAACCGATGGCGATGTGATCCTTGCGATTGGCAATGACGGACAGTTCCGGCGGTTCTGTGAGGTTGCCGGGCATGGCATGCTTGCCGATGATCCGCGCTTTGCGACCAATGTGGCCCGCGTTGAAAACCGGGCCGTGCTGGTGCCGCTGCTGGGCGAGATCACAAGAACGCGGTCGGTTGACGATTGGGTCAGCGCGCTGGAGGACAAGGCCGTGCCTTGCGGCCCGGTGCAGGATCTTGAGGCTGTGTTCAGCCATCCGGTCACGCAGGCCCGCGAGATGAAGATCACCCTGCCCCATCCGGTGGCCGGATCGGTCGATCTGATCGGCAATCCGCTGAAGATGAGCGGCACGCCGGTCGCCTATCAGGGAGCGCCGCCGACGCTGGGCCAGCACAGTCAGGCGGTGCTGGCAGAGGTGCTGGGCAAAAGTCAGGCCGAGATTGACCGTCTGGCGCAGGACGACATCATTGAGAAGGACAGAACCCCATGACCCGAGGTGCGGACATCATTGGCAAGGCGCTGGCAGAGGCGGGGTGCACGCATGCTTTCGGCATTCCCGGCGGCGAGGTTCTGGCGCTGATGGAGGGGCTGGACAAGGCTGGCATCCGGTTTCTCACGACAAAACATGAAAATGCCGCTGGCTTTATGGCCGAGGGGCTGTGGCATGCAACAGGCGCGCCCGGTGTGCTGGTGGCGACCCTCGGACCGGGCGTGGCCAATGCGATCAACACGGTCGCCAACGCGCATCAGGACCGGGTGCCGCTTCTGTTTCTGACGGGCTGTGTAAGCCGCGCTGATGCCGAGACCTACACGCATCAGATCTTCGATCATCAGGCGATGCTGCGGCCTGTCGTGAAGGCAAGTTTCCGGGCCGAGACCGGCGCGCTGGGGCCGATGCTGGCCAAGGCGCTGGCGATTGCGACCGAGGGCCAGCCGGGACCGGTGCACATCGATGTGCCCATTGGCGTGGCCGAGGGCGAGACCGGTGAGGATGGTGCGGTTCTGTTCCCGCGTGTGGGACAGTGCATGCCGGACCCCGATGCGCTGGCACTGGCGCGTCACGCGCTGGTCAACGCCGAGCGACCCCTGGCAATCGCCGGGCTGGACGCAGTGAACGAAGGCGCGTCTGAGGCGATCCGGCAGTTCTGCGAGACCCATCAGGTGCCGCTGATCACCACCTACAAGGGAAAGGGGCTGATGGATGAGGATCATCCGCTCTGTCTGGGGGGCGCAGGCCTGTCGCCAAAGGCCGACAGGCATCTGATGCCGCTGATCGGGCACAGCGATTGCATCCTGCTGCTGGGCTATGACCCGATCGAGATGCGCACCGGTTGGCGCAACCCATGGCATGACGATCAGGTGGTCATCGAAGTGACCCATGAGATGCGCACCCATGGCATGCACCGGGTGAACCAGACATTGCACGGGCAGGTGGCACCGGTGCTGGAGGCGCTCGGCAAGGGACTGGTGCCGCGCAAGAGCTGGCGTCTTGAGGCTGCGCGCGCGGCGCGTGATGCCCTGACGGACACCTTTGCCGCACCGGCGGACTGGGGACCGGGACAGGTGTTTGACACATTGCGCGATGTGATGCCGCCAGAGACGGTGATCACTGCAGACAGCGGGGCGCACCGGATCCTGCTCAGCCAGATGTGGCGCTGCCCCGGCCCGCGCCAGTTTCTGCAATCGACTGCGCTTTGCACCATGGCCTGCTCGGTACCGATTGCCATGGGCTACAAGCTGGGCAAACCGCAGACGCCTGTGTTGGCCTTTGTCGGTGATGGCGGGCTCGAGATGGGTCTGGGGGAACTTGCGACCTTGCGCGATCTGGGCCTGCCGGTGGTGATCTGCGTGCTGGTCGATGAAAGCTACGCGCTGATCGAATTGAAACAGCGCGGCACCCAACGGGCCAATCTGGGCGTGGATTTCGGCGGCTCGGACTTTCCTGCCGTGGCCAGGGCCATGGGAGGTCACGGGGTCTGGATCGATGACCCGGAAACCTTGCGGCATGAGGCAAAAGCCGCCCTGTCACGTGATGGCTTCACGCTGCTGGCCTGCCGGATTGGCCGCCATGCCTATGACGGCAGCTTCTGAGGCCTATCTGCGCCTCCGGCGGGAGTATTTGTAGGAAAATCGAAGCCAGATTGATACTTCTTGGCGAAAATATCCCGGGGTCCGGGGCAGCGCCCCGGGTCTCAGGCCGGAACGGGCGCGCCCATCCGGGGCATGCGCCACCAGGCGACAAGGGATGACCCGGCAAAGGCCGCCAGGGCCCAGGCCCAGGCGTGGATCGAGCCTGAGGCAACGCCGCCCAGATAGGCGCCGATGTTGCAGCCATAGGCCAGACGTGCGCCAAAGCCCATCAGCAAGCCGCCAGCGATTGCAGTAAGCACTTCCGTGCGGTTCAGGCGCCAGACGGGCGCGAATTTTCCCGCCAGTCCAGAGGCTGCCAACGCACCCAGCATCAGGCCGAAATCCATGATGGACGTCGTGTTTTGAAAGACGCTGCGCGAGAGTGCGTTTTCGGACCATTTCCAGTAGGAGTACTCCGTGATCGGAAGGCCGATGCCATCAGCAATTTTGGCCCCCCAGAAGGGAAAGGCTGCTGTGATGCCCCAGGGTCGGTTCAGAACCAGAAGCGTTGCGATAGAGACGAACACAAGCCCCAGCGCGCCCAGCCATGGTGACCATGGACCCATCACGATTGACCCGGTCTTGCGGCCCGTTTCAAGTGTGCCATGGGCCGCGCGCTCGATCCGGGTGGAGGCAATCCAGATGGCTGCCAGAAGCGCGAAGGTGATCAGCAATGCACCCGGCACGCCGAACTCGCGGATGAAGGACATCCGCTCGAAGCTGGGCAGATCGCGCCACCAGCTGGCATGCGCCCGGCCGAACATCGAGCCGATGATGAAGAAGGAGAGCGTGATCACCATGCGGCTGGACCCGCCGCCCACGGTAAAGAGCGTGCCCGAGCCGCATCCGCCGCCCAGTTGCATGCCCATGCCGAAGAGAAACGCGCCCACAATCATGCCGATGCCCACCGGATGCACCCAGGCCCCCGTGCCATACCAGCCGATCAGCGGGTAGGCGATCAGCGCTGTCAGGCCCAGAAGCATGACCTGCGCACGCAGACCGACACCGCGCTGTTCGGTCACGATGCGCCTCCATGCGCCGGTAAAACCGAAAGCAGCATGATACAGCGCAAATCCCGCGATCACGCCGATGAGAGTTGCCAAAACGAATTTCACCCCGCCATATGTTGCAGCGCGGTAAGCCACGTAGAGTGCTCCCAAAAGGGCAGCGGCGACGGGCAGGCGTTGTATCATTTGCGTGTGGTCTCCGGGTTGTCTGTTCGGTTTATCGAAACAAAGCGGTGCGAGGAATAACACATTCGTGACCTGACAGCTATGTGAGTTGCGGGTGAGACAGGCAACAGAGACAGATCAACCCAAGACGCCGGCCAGACAAAGGGGTGAGCCATGACAACTGAGACCGATTTCTGTGGATGTGCAACATCCTTGCCATCTGCGGAGGCTGCTTCTGCCTGGGACGCCATGGTCAGGGCCTTTCTTGCCCATGGGGCTGCGACGCCGGATCATCTGGGTCAGGTGCTGGAACTGGCACCCGATTTTGCACAGGCCTATGCGGCCAAGGGGCTGTTCTGCCTGCTGCTGGGACGCTCGGAACTGGTGGAGACGGCACGCGAGATGCTTGTGGCAGCCCGCGTTGCTGCCGAACGCGTGCCGCAACTGCCGCGGGAGGCCGCCTATACCGACGCACTGGCCGCGTGGCTGGAAGGTCATCCCAGCAAATCCGGCGACATTCTGAACGGTATCCTGTCTGACACCCCCCGCGATGCGCTGGCCATGAAACTGGTGCAGGCAATTTTCTTCGTGCTGGGGCGGCCTGACGCCATGCGGGCATCGTTGGAGACGATCCAGACCAGCTGGCAGGATCACCCCGCCAAGGGGTATTTCAAGGGGTGTTATGCCTTCACTCTGGAGGAAACCGGCGAATATGCACTGGCCGAGAAGACCGGGCGCGAGGGCCTGCTGATGGCGCCTGACGATGCCTGGGGTCTGCATGCGGTTGCCCATGTCTATGACATGACCGCGCGTGCCGAAGACGGGCTTTACTGGTTGTCCGGGCGGGAAGCGGCTTGGGCGCATTGCAACAACTTCCGCTATCACGTCTGGTGGCACATTGCCTTGATGCATCTGGATCTGGGTCAGGCCGACAAGGCGCTGGCGCTGTATGATGCCGAGATTCGCAAGGACGAGACCGACGACTATCGCGACATCTCGAACGCGGCATCGCTGCTCAGCCGTCTTGAGATCGAGGGCGTTGATGTGGGCAAGCGCTGGCAAGAGCTTGCTGCAATATCCGAAAACCGCACTGGTGATGGCTGTCTGGTCTTTGCGGATCTGCACTACATGCTGTCGCTGATCGGTGGCGGGCGCAATGACGCGGTCTCGACCCTGCTGGGCCGGATGGGGCGCGATGCGGCCCGGCTGGACAGCGAAGCGGCCAAGATCACGCGCCACCCGGGCCTGAGTGCCGCCAACGGGCTTGAGGCCTTTGGCGAGGGGCAATATGCGCAGGCCTATCTGAACCTGTCGGCTGCGCGCAGCGACATGCAGACCATCGGCGGAAGCCATGCCCAGCGCGATGTGTTCGAGCGATTGACGATTGAAGCGGCGTTGCGGGGCGGGTATCTGGACGCAGCCGAGCGTTTGCTGGGTGACCGGACCCACCGCCGGGGCGGCGCGCAGGATGGCTATACAGACCGCCGTCTGTCGCTGATTTCAGCGGCACGGGGCGGAAGCGATGCGCCCCGGATGGCGTTGGTACATGGGGCCTGAGACGGCCCAAGGGACAACATGACGTGACGCAGAACCTGCAAAAAACGGTGCGCGATCCCCGGCTGGATTTCTTCCGGGGCATTGCGATGTTCATCATTCTGCTGGCGCATACGCCGGGCAACACCTGGACCAAGTGGATCCCGGCGCGCTGGGGCTTTTCCGATGCCACCGAGATTTTCGTGTTCTGTTCGGGCATGGCTTCGGCCATCGCGTTTGGCAAGCTGTTTGACCGGGCGGGCATGTTTGCAGGCTCGACCCGGATCGCCTATCGGGTCTGGCAGGTCTACTGGGCCCATATCGGGCTGTTCTTCTTTGTGGCCATGTCTATGGCGGCCCTCAACGCAAGCGGTTGGTTCGAGCATCGCGATTATGTCGGTCAGTTGAACCTGTACCCGTTCTTCAAGAACACCGAGTTGAACCTGATCGGTCTGCTGACGCTGACTTATGTGCCAAATTATTTCGACATTCTGCCGATGTATCTTGTGATCCTCGCGATGATCCCGGTGGTGATGTACCTCAGCCGTATTCATCTGGGGCTGGTGGCCTTGCTGTTGGCTGGGCTTTGGGCCTCGGCCAATGTCGGCGTGATCGGTCTTTTTGGTGGGCCGGAACTGGAGGGATTGCACTTCCCGGCGCAGCTTTGGTTCGATGCGCCCAACAACACGCGCGCGTGGTTCTTCAACCCGTTTGGCTGGCAGTTGGTGTTCTTCACCGGATTTGCCTTCATGCTGGGCTGGATCCCGCGCCCACCGGTCAAGGCGTGGCTGATCGGTCTGGCCGCGGCCATCGTGATCGTGAACATCGCCTATTCCAACATCGGCGTGCGCGAGTTGGGCTTTTCCTGCCGCACCGACGAGGCGCTGATCTGTGCCCGCGAATGGCGGATCGAGAACCGGGCGCTGATCCACAAATCAAACTTCGGCCTGTTCCGGTACATCCATTTTCTGGCGCTTGCCTATCTGAGCTGGGCCGCCGTTGGCGAGGCTGGCCGGTTGCTGACCGTGGGCACGTGGTGGCCGCAGGTGGTGGCCGTGATCCGCAAGGTCGGCCAGCAGTCGCTGGCGGTGTTTGTCACCTCGATGGCGCTGGCACGCTTCATGGGTGTGGCACTTGACGAGATGCGTGACGGCAAGCGTGCCTGGGAGGTTGATTACGACTGGATCAACGTGCTGATCGTCAATCTGGTGGGATTTGCGATCATCATCGCGACCGCCTATTTCGTCGGCTGGATCAAGGGCCAGCCATGGAAAACCGCCAAGCCGGTTGAGCAGCGCGGGCCTGAGACGGTTGGCACGGAACGGGTGGTGACCTCATGATCTCGCGCAGGGACAGTCTGAAACTGGGCGCGGCGCTGGCAGCACTGGGGGCCTTGCCTGCGGGCGCCACCGGTCTGGGTGATGCGTTCGAGCTGGATTTGGGTGACGCCAAGCCGTTTTCGCGTGATGCGCTCAGGGCAATGGCCAAGGCGCTGTCACAGACGGATTATCAGAAGCCGCCGATGGTGCCGCAGGGGTGGCAGGATCTGTCCTACGAGCAATACCGCTCCATCTGGTTTGACAGCCGACATGCGCTCTGGCGCGACACCGACCGCCCGGCGCGGTTGGAGTTTTTCCCGGCGGGTCTGTATTTCCCCAACGCCATAGAGGTGCACGTGGTGGAAGGCGATACAGCCCGTCCGGTGATGTTTGATCTGGCGGCCTTCGACAGGACCGACCAGTTTCCCGATCTGCCGTCCGAGGGCATGGGCTATTCCGGCATCCGGGTGCGCGGCCCGATCGAGGGCAAGGGCCATCTGTCGGAATATGCTGTGTTTCAGGGTGCGAGCTATTTCCGGGCCATCGGCAAGGGACAAACCTATGGGTTGTCCGCACGTGGGCTGGCGCTTGGTACCGGTGATGAGGCGGGCGAGGAATTTCCCGAGTTCCGGGCCTTCTGGGTGGAAGCCCCTGAAGCGGGCAGCGACGAGATGATCATCCATGCGCTGCTCGATGGGCCCAGCGTGGCGGGTGCGTATCATTTCCGCATCCAGCCCGGTGACGAGACCGTCATGGATGTGGAGGCCGAGCTTTTTCCGCGCGTCTCGCTGACCCATGTGGGGATCGGAGCGGGCACATCGATGTTCCTGTTTGATGAGACCAACCGCTCGCGGTTCGATGATTTCCGCTCTGCCGTGCATGACAGTGACGGATTGTTGGTACAAAACGGCAATGGCGAGGTGCTGTGGCGGCCGCTGGCCAACCCGGTTCGGCTGGAGCGCAGTTTCTTCGTCGATGAGAACCCGCGCGGCTTCGGGCTGATGCAACGGTCCCGCAGACCCGAGCAGTTTGCCGATCTGTCGGCCAAGTATCACAACCGCCCCTGTCTGTGGGTCGAACCGCAGGGCGACTGGGGCCGGGGCTCGGTCATGCTGGTGGAAATCCCGGCGGACAAGGAAATCTACGACAACATCGTGGCCTACTGGCGTCCGCGCGAGCCGCTGACCAAAGGCGACATGCACAGCTTTACCTATCGCCTGCGCTGGGGGGCTGATCCGGCCACAACCAATCCGGTTGCCCGGGTGACCAACACGCGGATGGGCCAGCGGGTGTTCGAGGACGGACGGATCGCGGCCATTGATTTTGAGCCGAACCCTGCCTTTGAAGGCGATCTGAGCGAGATTGGCGTCCATGTGTCAAGCAACCGTGGCAAGGTGAGCGAGGGCATTTTGCACCGCAATCCGGCCACGGGCGGCGTGCGGCTGGACTTTACCTATCTGCCCGGTGATGCCCGCTCCATGGAGTTGCGGGCGCAGTTGCGCAAGGACGGGCGGAACCTGTCGGAAGTCTGGCTTTACCGGTGGACCCGTGCATGAGCCTGCATGACACCCATCCCCCCATGATGCCCAGGCGCGCACCGCTTGAAATGCCCGACCAGAGGCTGGACAGGTTGCCAGAGGTCCTGCATGACGGTCGCCCGCATCTGCCCCTGCGGGTGGTGCTGTCGCGGATCTTCGTCTTTGGCGCGGCCCTTGGCTTGACCGGGTTTCTGGCAGTGGCCTTCAACGACTGGTTCGATGCATCCACGGCCATGGCGGTTCGGATCAGCATGCTGGCTTTGGTGGTTTTCACCTTTTTCTGGATTGCCCTGTCCGTCTTTACCGCCCTGCTGGGTCTGTTCAGCCGGGCGCGCAATGTGGCGCCCGGTGGCACGCCTTTGTCCGTTGCACTGCTGATGCCTGTTTATGGCGAGCCGGTAAATGAGGTCTACGGACGCTTGCGCGGGATGCTGGAGGGGTTGCGCCATGCCGCAACCGATCACCGGTTCACGCTCTTCGTGCTCAGCGACACGCGCAGCCATGCGCTGACACTCGATGAGATCGCCGCGACGGGTCAATTGCGCGCGACCTTCCCCGAATTCGACATCCACTACCGACACCGCACCCAGAATGCAGATTTCAAAAGCGGCAATATTCGCGATTGGGTGTGCAATTGGGGTGCTGATCACGATGCGATGATCGTGTTGGACGCGGACAGCGTAATGACCGCTGAGGCGCTGACCGGACTGGCAGACGAAATGGCGAGCGATCCGAATGCGGGTCTGATCCAGACGATCCCGCGGCTGATCCACGGTCGCTCCGTCTTTGCGCGGTTGCAGCAGTTTTCAACAGAAGTGACCGGGCGTGGGCTGGGCCGGGGTCTGGCGCTGATCTCGGGCGCGGAGGCGAATTTCTGGGGCCATAACGCGATCATCCACACAGGCGCCTTTGCGGCGGCTGCGGGGTTGCCCAAACTGGGCGGGCGCGTTCTGGGCGGCGTCATTCTGAGCCATGATTTCGTGGAAGCCGCGCTGATCCGGCGGGCAGGCTGGCATGTGCGGTTTGTGCCGGGCATCGAGGGCAGCTTCGAGCAAAGCCCCGAGACCGTGCGCAGCTATATCCTGCGCGACCGGCGCTGGTGCCGGGGCAATCTGCAACACCTAAGACTGCTGGGCACGCGCGGATTTGCAGGCATGAGCCGGTTTCACATGGCGCAGGGCGCGATGGCTTACCTGACCTCGCTTGGCTGGTGCGCGATGCTGGCGATCTGGTCGCTGTTCGGGCTGGGCGACGGGTCCGGCGTGATCCTGTATTTCAATGCGGCAGCGCCGATCTTCCCCGACTGGCCGGAGATGGCGCTTGTTTCGCAACTGACGATACTGGGGCTGGTATATGCGATGCTGCTCGCACCCAAACTGATGGGGGCGTGCCGCGCGATCTGGCAGGACCCAAGCCTGAGCGGCTTTGGCGGACCGCTGGTCTTTGCGGTGTCCCTGGTGCTGGAAATTGCTGTCTCGGTGGTGCTGGCGCCTGCGATGATGGTCCAGCATATCAAGGCGATTGCACTGGCGCTGTTTGACGGACAGGGACGCTGGTCACCCAAGGCCGAGACAGTTGAAGGCTGGCGGTCGACGCTGCGGTTCCACGGGGTTGAAACCGTTTTGGGACTGCTGTTGATGGCGGGTTGTGCGTTCGGCGCGGTGTCGCTCTGGATCCTGCCAATCGCGGCCTCGCTGGCGTTGAGCGCGCCGCTTGTGCGCACGCTTGGCCTGCCGATGTCCGGACCGTTTCTGACCACGCCACAGGAGATGTTTGCCCCGCGTGAAAGCCGGGCCTCGGCGCCCGATGCTCAGGTGCTGCCGGTCTGAGACCTGCATTTACAACTTTGAAACCTGAATCGCCGAGTTTGCTGGAAATTATCCCTGCACAGGCGGATTTTCATGCCCCGTTGGCTCACGTTTCTTGTCGCAAGCATGTTTTTGATGGTGCTGCTGCCGCTGATGCTGGCCATAGCCGTTCTGCTGCTGGCCAGTGGTACGCGAAAGATCTTCTACCTTGATGAACGCGTCGGGCGGTATGGCGAGATTTTCACGATTTACAAGTTCCGCACCATGCGCGATGCGGCGAACAACCAGCAGGCGGGTGGCTATGACCGGCGACGGGTGACGCGGCTGGGCAGTGTGCTGCGCAAATACCGTCTGGATGAGCTGCCGCAACTGATCAATGTGCTCAAAGGTGACCTCAACCTTGTGGGCTTGCGCCCGCCCTTGCCGTCCTATGTCGCCAATGATCCAGAGACCTATCGCAAACTGTTGTCGATCCGTCCCGGGTTGACCGGCCTTGCCTCGGTCCGGTTTCACCGCTGCGAGGATGATTTGATGCTGAATGCCGCCGGCCCGGTCGAGGCTGCGCGCCTGCATGGGCAGATCTGCATTCCCGCCAAGGCACGGTTGGACCGTTTCTACCTCAGCCGTCGGGCCACGTCCGTGGATCTGTGGATCCTTGTGCAGACGCTGAGCGTTTTCCTGCCGGGGCTCCGCCGCCATTGCCGCTGGGACGATTCGTCCCGGGTCCTTGCGCTGGTGGATCGCGCCGCCTGAAGCGGTTAACCCACCGGGATCAGAATACGAGGTCGTAGGTGTCACCGCCAGCAACACGCAGCAGGATATCATCCAGCCCCGCTCCATCGATCAGAGCAAAGAGGATATGACCGCTGGGTTTGTAGATGATGAAAGCCTCCTGCACGGAAGCGCTGCCGGAAAACGTGCCATCCGCACCTTGAGTGTGCGTATAATTCACCTGAAAATCCGCACCTGTCGCACCGGTCAGTCCAACTAGCAGCCGGTCTCCTTCGGTATCATTGAAATCCTGTATCCAGTCAGAGCCATGATCCGCGATGCCCTGATGATAGAAGGTGTCCCCTCCTGACCCACCGTTCAGCAGGTCCGACCCGAAACCGCCATTGATGAAGTCGATCCCGTCATTGCCGAAAATCGTATCCGCGAAGGCTGCACCGTTGATCGTGTCATTGCCGGCCTGACCCTGCAGTTCATCCGCGCCGGCCCCGCCCGTGATCGTATCGTCTCCGTCCATCCCGTAGATCAGGTCATTGCCATACCCGCCATCGATCACATCGTTGCCCGCTCCGGCAAAAATCGTGTCGCGTTTGTCGTTCACGGAATCGCCACCATAGATGAAGTCATCGCCATCGCCACCGTTCAGAATGTCGGTGCCATCACCACCATAGATCGTGTCGGAGCCGGTGCCGCCGATCACCCGGTCATCGCCGTACCCACCATCGAGAATATCATCACCTGACCCGCCGTTCACCCGATCATCCCCGCCGCCACCGTTGAGCGTCTGGGTGACCGTCAGACCTGTGTTGCCGATGATGTCTGCGGCGGCGGTCGAGCCAGACGCGGCATCGCCTTCAAGCGCCAATGGATTGTAAGTTGCGTCAAACAACACCAGTTCTTCGACTTCGGACAGGGTCAGATTGCCATTGGTCAGCGTGAAAACTCCGCTGTCATCATCCTGAAGATAAAGGCCATTGGTGATGTAATCGGCAAGCGTCAGGTCGGACTGCAACAGCGTACCCGCTCCGTCGCGCAGCTCATACCCGGTCAGATCAAGCCGGTCGGTGCCTGCGCCTGCATGAAAACTGGCGTTGATCGCATAGGTCAGCGCCAACGTCTCATCATCAGCGGTGCCGGTCAGGGAAAACGTGCCCATATCCGCCACATCGATCCGGGAAATGCCTGCGATGGAGCCGGTTGCATTGCCATCAAGGCTGATTGATCCGGCTGAAAGATCGATGGTGAAATCCACCTGCTCTGTCGAGGTCAGTTGCAGGAGATCGACACCGGCGCCACCATCAAGCGCAAGCGTCAGGGAATCCTGACCAAGGATGTTTCGCCCGTCCTGCTCGGCGGCAAACGGGTCTAGGTCAAGGATGATCGTATCGTCTCCGCCCCCGGCGGTGATCTGGTGGGTATGGGCATAAGTTGCATCGACCAGATAGGTCAGCGTCTCGGGCAGATCGCTGCCGGAAAGCTGCCAGGTGGCGGCGTTCGGATCATGGCTGCCACTGGCCGCGCCTGCGATATCACCGTTGAGGGAAAACAGCTCTCCGTCGGGGCCGGTAACGGTGATGGATGAGATCGGGAAAGAGCCGTAAAGTGGCGTGATATCCAGCACATCACGGTGTCTGACCATATCGATCAGATCCGGTTCAAGCCGTTCGAGAAATGCGTAGACTGCCGCCAGATCCGTGGTCGGAATGGAGCCTTCGACACGGGTGGTGAAAGCCTCGGTCGAGACGGTGATTTCGGTTGCTGTGATGGACAGGTCCAGCACGGTGGAACTGCCGTCAAGAAGGCGCACATCCGTGATCCCAAGGGTGGCCAATGTGGCCAGCGCCTGCGGATCCGTCATGGGCGAGCCGTTTCCGTTGGTGATGAACCCGAAGGAGCGGGGGAAGAGCGCCTTGAGCGCCTGTCCCAGATTGTCGACGTCTTCAATCGTGTTCAGGTTGGTCCCGTCGATCTGGATCGTCTGGTTGCCCGAGGCGGCCACAACACCCGTTGATGTGAACCCCAGGCCGATGATGTCAGCGCCAGTGTCATCCTCAAGCTGCAGCCCCGTAACATCGCCGTTGGTCGACAGTTCCGAGATCACCTGTTCGAACTGCTGGAAGCTTGAGATGCCCGTCAGGCTGAGCCCATCGATGGTCAGCGTGTTTCCTGCCTGTTCCATCACGATGCGGGTCGATGTGATTGACTGTGGTGTCCAGGTTCCAGGCAGTCCATCAAGTGCTGTGATCGCGGCCTGAAGGTCCAGCTGGAAGTCGCCAGCGGTGCTGAGATCCCCCTCCGTCAGATCGAACAGTTTTGTATTTGTATTAATGTTCAGCATTTACCAAACCCCTCAACCGCCTCGCAGGGCGGTCTAGCGCGACAGGCGTTAACCAACTGCCAAATGTCAGGGGTTCGAATGCGTCGGATTTTAGCTTTGATGGTCTTAGCTGCCGCACTGCCGAGTTGTGCGCGGGAGATGCCGACCGTCTGGCTCGGTGTTGGGCAATCAAGCGAGCATTTGGTTCCGGGCAGTCTGCGGCAGACGGCAGATGTGTTCTTCGGAGAAGACAGCAGTTCGAATGCGCCTGCTTCCGCCTCGGCCAATGAAGAGCCATCGTCTGAAAACAGCCTGTCTGGTCTGATCGAAGCTGATGATCTCTTCAATTTCAAATCCGCGCGCTATGACCGCACCGATTATGGGGATTTGCGGATCGGGGCGCGGCAGAACATGGCGCTTGGCAATCGGTTGACCCTGTGGGTTCAGGCAGAGATCGGGGAGGCGCGGATAATCTATGATCTGCCTGACGGTCTGGGCGTCCTTACTGATCCGACAACCATCACACTGGAGGGTCTGGCCGGGGAGGCTGCCGTGGGACTTGCCGTGCAAGGGCCGGAGGTGCTGGGTTTGGCCAGCGCCGTGGAACTGGGTGCAGGGGTATCGGCGGCCCGGCTGGACGTGTCGGTTTCATCGGCGCTTCTGGATGTACGTCATCAGGTCACTGCGAACCAACCTTTCGGACTGGCAGCCATCAGTGTGACCGGGCCTGATGGAGGGCTGCAGGGGCGCGTCGGCCTGCGCCAGTCGCGTGACAGCGGGATCGGTCTGGACGTCGGCCTGCGGATGCGCCTGAACTGAGGTCAGGCGATGTCAAAGAGCGGTCCAACCCCGTCAAACATGATGTTGATCGCGCTTTCCGCTGCGCCATCAACCAGTGCAAAGAGCGTATGTCCGGATGGAACATGGATCACGAATGCCTCCTGCACGCCCAGAACGCCAGCGTTCACGATATCCGCGTAATTGACCGTGAAATCGCCCGCTGATGCGCCTGCAAGATGAATATCGAGCACGTCGTTTTCCAGCGCCCGGAAATCCTGAATCCAGTCGGTGCTGTCGCCGGTTGTGCCGTCATGGATGAAACGGTCGCTGCCCGTACCCCCGTGCAGCAGATCTCGGCCGCCGCCGCCGATGATGATGTCATCCCCGTCATTGCCGTGAATCGTGTCCTGCATCGCGCCGCCATCAATCGTGTCATTGCCCCATTGGCCGCGCAATGTATCCGTGCCGGAGCCACCTGAGATGTTGTCGTTATCCTCCATCCCGAAGACGTCGTCATTGCCCGCACCTGCATCGATGGTGTCGTTGCCAGCCCCGCCGAATATCACGTCACCCATGTCGCCTGCTCCGGTGCCGCCGAAGATGAAATCGTCGCCGTCTTCACCCCAAAGCCAGTCCCAGCCCGCGCCGCCATCAATGGTGTCACCACCATCGCCGCCGAAGATCCGGTTGTAGATCGACGTGCCGGTGATCTGATCGGCAAAACTGGTGCCGATGGCGTCTTCAATCACCGTGTTGCGCGCAATCCCGAAATTGCCGACGCGACCAAAGACAGACGAGATGCTTTCGGGTGCCAAATCGATGGTGACCCCGTCATCAAGACCCGAGAAATCCAGAGTGTCGCGGCCTGAGGCGTCAAATATGGTCATCGCAATGGATTGCTGGATGTCGAGGCTGTTGTACATCGCGCCGATGTCATGGGTGGTAAAGCCCGCGTTGACCGAGCCTTGTGTGCCATAAAGATACTGGATCGCGGCAATATCGGCCATCATCGGCGTGACCGTATAGGCAAAGCTTGCGGTGATGTCCGTGTTCTCGGATTGGTCGAAATAGGACATGGTCGAGACCTGCCAGCTTTCCAGCGGGTTGAGCGCATTGCTGCCATAGCTGGCCGAGCCGTTGTAGTTGCCCGCATGTCCCAGACCCAGCGCATGACCGATTTCATGGATGTAGGTTTGCAGGAAATAAGTGTTGTAGTTCAAATAGCCTGAGGCGTTGGTACCGACCCAGCTTTTCGAGATGTTGATGACCGAATAGGGACCCGAACCGCCGTAATATGTGTTGGCATAGGCCCCGGCACTTTCGTCATCAAACCTGATCTGGGACCCTGATGAGACCTGCTGGAAGTTCAACCCCGACACATCAGACCAGGTGTCCAGCGCCTTGACGGCCAACTGCTGACCGAGCGCGTTCAGGCGCGTGATATCGACCGTAATCGTATCAGACGCGTTCTCGATAAGCTTGAAGGGAGAGGAGCCCTGATTGACCCAGTAATTCACCGTCAACTGGCTGACCAGCTGATCGAGATGAGTTCCATTCACCTCGGCCGCGCTGGACAGGGTCTGGCAAAGCGGCGCCATGTTGTCCGAGACCGCCGCGCTCATCTCACATTGAATGCACATAACACCCCTCCACCCGCACGGGCATGGCACACTCGTACCGCCCGAATTTCACCACTCCGGCCTAGACCGGCACCCACTTGTGCAAACAGGCCCTCATTCCTGCTTGCTGGGGGATGGGTAACGGGAAAGTTCTTGCCTGTTGGTGAACGGCGATAAACCAAACAAGCACAATTCACGGTCCATTTTAGCTTAAGGCTTTCTTACAGAATCCAAGGCATGACTCAGGCAAGGCTCGGGGATTGACCGTCCGGGCATCATTTACAGGGGAGAAGTCCGGGTATGCAGGGACATCCGCTCCAGAAGGCGCGCAAGCTTGTCCGGTTCTTCCGGCTGTCCAAGGATGAGGCTGATTATTGCGCGCGGTTGAAGGACAGCACGCATTTCAACGCGACCTTCTATCGCGACACCCATTTGCAAAATCCGATATCCCGGCGCTACCCCGAGCGGCATTACGCCCTGTTTGGAGAGGCTTTGGGGCTGATGCCCAATCCGGGGTTTCAGCCGAAGTATTACCTGACCTCGAACGCCGATGTCGCCTCGGCCAACATGCGTCCCCTGGACCACTACATGCGCACGGGTCACAAGGAGGGGCGGGTGACGCTGCCACAGGCCGATGTCGTGCTGTCGGCCCCGGATGTGCAGGTGCCGGTCATTCGCACCGGCCCGGCAGAGGCGGAATTCGCTGTGGTACTGCATCTCTATTACTACGATCTGTGGGAAGAACTGGCCGCGCGGCTGGCCGATCAGGACATTCGCTTTGATCTGTTCGTGACGCTTACCGACCGGGGTGAAAGCACCGATGACATGGTGGTGCGGATCCTTGAGCGGTTTCCCAAGGCCCGGATTTTCCGTTATCCCAACCACGGGCGCGATATTTTTCCGTTCATGCATCTGAACAATTCCGGCGCGTTGCAGAGCTATCAGGCCGTTGCCAAGATCCATGGCAAGAAATCCCCCCATCGCGAAGACGGCGACAGCTGGCGGACCCATCTGGTCGGTGGTATCCTGCCCGGTGACGGCACGGCCGATCTGCTGCACCGTTTCCTGCAGGATCGTGACAGCGCGATCTGGGTGGCGGACGGGCAGATTTACAGCGGGAATCGCTGGTGGGGAAGCAATCGCGATGCCGCTGCCAAACTGTTGCGCCGGGTGGAATTGCGCCTGACGGACAGGGAACTGCGGTTTCCAGCCGGATCGATCTACTGGATCAAGCCGCATCTGCTGTCGATGCTTCGTGCGCTGGACCTGACGCGGGAAGATTTCACCAACGAGGCCTGTCAGGTGGATGGCACCACGGCCCATGCGGTGGAACGCTCTATTGGTGTCATCGCCGACGCGGGTTCCTACCGGATGTCCCAGACCACAGATCTGCTGACGGTCCGGCATCTGGAAGCGAAGCGACCGGGCTTTGTCTCAGCCTTCTACCTGCCGCAGTTTCACCCGATCCCCGAGAATGATGACTGGTGGGGCAAGGGTTTCACCGAATGGCAGGGCGTAACCCGGGCGAAACCGAATTTTGAGGGACACAGGCAGCCGTTCTTGCCATCGGACCTCTCGTTCTATGACCTGCGCCAGACAAAGGTGATGGGCGACCAGTATCAGCTGGCCAAAGAGGCGGGAATCGATGCGTTTTGCGTCTATCACTATTGGTTCGACGGACATCGCCTGCTTGAGACGCCGATGGATGGTCTGCTGAAGCGTCCCGAGATTCCGTTCAATTTCTACCTGTGCTGGGCCAATGAAAGCTGGCGGCGCAACTGGGATGGGTTGAGCGGCGAGGTTCTGATGCCACAATCCTATGCACAGGGGTTTGAAGGCGCGCTTGCCCGCTCTGCCCTGCCTTACATGACAGACCCACGCTACGCCCGGCCTGACGGGACCCGCCCGCGTTTTGTGATATACCGCCCCGGTGACATGCCGGATGCGGACGCAAGTATAGCCCGGTTGCGCGATGCCTGGCGCGATCTGGGCGTCGGAGAAGTCGAGCTGGGAGCAGTGCTGTTTCACGGAGAGGAGCGCAAACGCGCCGGCTATGAAGGCTTTGATTTCCTGATCGAGATGCCCCCCCACGGGTCGGTCGGGGATGATGCCTATCTGGTCGGCGGCAAGGCCGAACCCGGTGCGCTTGGGGCAGGGCTTGCGCCCGGTTTCAAGGGTTTGGTTTATAATTACGATGCGGTGATTGCAGCGGGTTTGAAGGCACCTGAGGGGTTCGCGTCCGAGCAAGTGATCCCTGGTCTGATGCCATCCTGGGACAACACTGCCCGCCGCGGGACATCTGCCCATATCGCCTATGGCGCCAATCCTTCGCGCTTCCGCCACTGGCTGAAACACTGCATCGCTGAGCGGGTGCCGCAGGCCTACAGGCAGGAGGTATTCCTCAACGCATGGAATGAATGGGGCGAGAAGGCTGTGCTGGAGCCATCGCATCAATACGGCCATGCCTATCTTGACGTTTTGCGAGAACAGGTCGCCGTCGCAGATCAGATTGAAGAAACCGGTCAGGACCGCGCGATTGTCTGAAATCTGCATCCATATCGGTACCCATAAAACCGGCACGACGCATATCCAGAACACACTACATGCCAACCGCCGACTGCTGCGCAAAAATGGGCTGTTCTATCCAGACATCGGACGCGCGACCGGTCAGCACGTGCTGACAACCCGCTGGATCACCTCGCTGCCAGCGGTCTATCAGGCGCGGCGTGACGTGCTGGCGAACTGGTCGAAAATCGAGCCAAAAGACGGCATTGTTTTCCTGAGTTCGGAGGAGTTTTCGCGGGCCGCGCCGGACCGGGTCAACTGGGCTGAGCTGAAAACCCTCTTGTCGCGATTCGAGCGCATCCGCATCTTGTGCGTATTGCGCAACCCTGTTGATTTTCTGCAATCGACCTATCTGGAGGTCATCAAATCGCGCAATCTGATCCCGGTGCCGCAGTTCGTCACACAAACACTGGACCCATCCCATCAGGATCGGCTGTATTTCGATCCCAACCCCCTTCTGGACCAGCTTCTTCTGGACTTTCCATGCGCCGACCTGAAGTTCATCGCCTATGAGCAGGCCCGAGCGAACTCCGGCGGTCTGCTGGGCGCGATTTTCACGCATCTTGGTGTTGATTGCGAGGTCTCTGAACTGACGGCAGCGGATCCCGCTCTGGCCAATGTGTCTCATTCTCCGCTGGTGGCCTGGGCGGCGCATCAGGTCTCCATGCCCGCAAGTGCCAGCAATCGCTTGCTGGACATCACAGCCGGGGTGATGCGCGATCTTTTTGGAGAGCGGAAAACCAGCCTGTTTTCCAGGACCGAGAGAGCGCTCCTGCGGGAGGAATTTGCCACCAAACTCGACCGGTTTGATGCAAGAGTTCAAGCCTTCGATCCGGATTTCAGGTCAGACCCCTTGCCAGGCGATGATCTGCTCTGTCGCGGTGAGTTGGGCGCGCCGTTCTGGGTGAACCAGTCAAGGGCCATCCATGCGGCCTGCGGCAAGGCAGCCTGAGACCTTTCAGACTTTTCCGAAAGCCGATGCCGCCAGCAGGGCGGTTGTGCCAAGTGTCCCCTGGCGGTAGACCCCGGACCGGCAAAGCCGCAGTGGTCGCAACAGATGGTTCCCGCTGCGGGCCCGGAGAAACCGGTTCAAAACCGTCTGATTGGCTGGCGTGAGACAGGCGTGGAATGGGATCAACGCCTCCGTGTTGAGAGTGGCCCAGTCCCGGAACCGCCCTTCGGACAGACCGGACAGACGGCGCAGGCCGGGACCCAGCCCGATGTTGCTGCCGCTTTGATTTTGCCCGTGCTGGCGATACAGCAGGCAGGGATCCCTATCATAGATGATCTGCCCACCCACTCCGCTGATGATCAGATAGATCCACCAGTCATGACTGACGATTTTCTGTGCCGTGGCCAGTGCCATAAGTTCAGCACCCGCCCGGTT
Organism: uncultured Paracoccaceae bacterium; assembly: GCA_947494445.1. Taxonomy (GTDB): domain Bacteria; phylum Pseudomonadota; class Alphaproteobacteria; order Rhodobacterales; family Rhodobacteraceae; genus CANLSM01. The sequence continues at coordinate 148,625 of CANLVD010000001.1, forward strand.
CAGCACCATTGTGTTGCCGCCCGCAATGCTCTGCACCAGTGCATTGGCAAAATTCGGCCCGCGCCGAAACAAGGGAGAGGGGTGCTGCGGGCGCAATTGCGCATCAGCCACCAGCGTCCGCCCGCAATAAAGGGCAGGTGTGTCCGGATTGGTGCGCGACAATGCAGCAACCGCACGGGTCAGCTTCTGGTCAAACCAGACATCATCCTGATCCGACAAGGCCACAAAATCCGCACCATGAGCCCCCATCGCGAGAAGCGACAGAAAATTGGCCGCAAAGCCTTTCAGCGGACCATGCCGGATCTGAACCCGACCTTTGGGCAAGGCTTCGGCAAAGTTCTGAACCTCGGTCAAGGTGCCGTCTGTCGACCCGTCGTCTGACACGATCAGTGACCAGTCCCTGTGGGTTTGCGATACGAAAGAGGCCATCTGATCGGCCAGATAAGTTGCGCCATTTCGGGTCGCCATGCGAATGGACACATGGCTCATGGTTGCATCACCGTTTCACGAAACCGGCTGAGCAGAACCATACCCACAGTGGCACTGACGAGTGACAGGACAAGGACGTAAAGGGCACTGACATAGCTGGCGTCATAGGTCGGATAAAGCGCTGCTCGCATCTGACCCACCACATGAACCAGCGGGTTATACCACAGGATGTCGCGATAAACGGTCGGCAGGGTGCCGAAAGTGTAGAACAGGCAGGACACCAGAAAGAGCGGTTTGGTGAGCACAACCCATATCCGGTGCCAGATCGGAAGGGCGGTGAACAACAGACAATTGAGAACCCCAAGTCCAAACCCGAGTGCGGCTGCCATTCCAAGACTGATGCCGAGCTTGCCCAGATCAGGGCGGATCGCGATCCCTTCAAGCAGTGAAATACCCACCAGAACCAGCGCGATGATGACCTGTTGGGTCAGACCGTTGAGCAGAAACCGGGCAATCAGCGCATCGACAAAGGAAATCACCGGATATGACAACAATTGTCTGGAAAAAGTGATGGCCGCGGCGGTCTTTTCAGCCAGATCGGCATACATCGACAGGGGCAGGTAAGCGCTGGCATAGAACAGTGCAAAACTTGTGCCAATGGGTGGACTGCGAAATGCGTGTGAAAACAGGAAGGTGAGCAGGGCAATCACGCCCACAGGCTCAAGTATCGCCCAAAGGTATCCCCCCGAAAGGCGCCCGTAGCGGGTGCTCATCTCGCGCAGCATCAGGGCTGCGATGATTCTGGTTGCCGGCCAGATCGGGCGCAACGGGGCAAAGCTCAACCGTTCAAATCCTCATGAATGTTTTAACCCCACCGCAATACCGCAGGGGTATTGAAAACAGGGTTAACCGAGCCGCAATCCTGCCAGAAAGTGTGCATGACACAGATGACCCCCATTGCGGCTCAGGCGCCGGCCCGACCCAAGGTGCAGGGTGCGCCTGCGCGGCCTCAAAAGCCGCCTGCACGGGCAGCGAGGGCCAAGGCACGCCACCTCTTGCTGGGGTTGAGTTTTCTGGCCTTCGTTTTGCTGCCAGCCTGCCTTGCCGGGTATTACATGTTTGCGCGTGCGGCGGATCAATACACGTCCACCGTCGGGTTTTCTGTCCGTTCGGAGGAGTTTTCGTCGCCACTTGATGTGTTGGGAGGCTTGGGAAAACTCAGCTCTGGCAGTTCGACCGACACGGATATTCTGCACCGGTATCTGCATTCTCAGGAAATCGTTGAAACCGTGGATCGCAAGCTTGATCTGCGGGCGATGTTTTCCAACGCGCCCGATGATCCGGTGTTTCGCCTGACGGATGCTGCGAGCATCGAGGATCTGGTGACAATGTGGAAGCGCATGGTGCTCCTGACTTATGATCCGGGCACCGGCCTGATCGAGGTGGAAGTGCGCGCTTTCGATCCGGATCACGCCCATTCTCTGGCTCAGGAAATTCTGGCGGTATGCAGTGAATTGATCAATGATATCAGTCAGGTGGCGCGGGTGGATGCAACTGCCTATGCGCGCGATGACCTGATGCGCACGGAAGAGAACCTAAAGGCTGCACGACTGGCCGTCGGGCAGTTTCGGGACGATCAGCAGATCGTGGATCCGACAATGAAACTGCAGGCACGATCAGGCATTCTGAGCGCACTGGAGTCGCAGCTTGCGGCCGCCCTGATCGAAGGTGATCTGCTGTCCGGTGTCACCCGAACGGCCGACCCCCGCTTGGAGCAAAACCGGCGGAGGGTGGCTGCAATCGAGGCCCGGATCGCAGCAGAACAGCAGAAGATTGGCAGCGGAGGGATCACCACTTCCGAAGAGCAACTCACGCGGCTTGTCGGCACCTATGAGACACTGGTGGTGGAGCGGGAATTTGCCGAACAAAGCTATCTGGCTGCACGTGCTGCCTATGATCAAGCGGTTGCTGAGGCTCGACGCCAAAGCCGCTATCTGGCAGCCCACATCCCACCCACACATGCGCAGACATCTACCCACCCCCAACGGGTTCTTCTGACGCTAGGCTGTTTTGCATTGCTGTCATTGGGATGGGCGCTGTTCTGGCTGATGGCCTATGCGGTGATGGACCGAAAATGATCCGGCTTGAGGCTGTCAGTAAGTCTTTTCTCGCAAATGGTAGTGCCCACAAGGTGCTGGATGCGGTGAACATAAGCTTGCCTGCGGGGCGCAGTATTGCGCTTCTGGGGCGCAATGGAACCGGGAAATCGACACTTCTCAAGATCATCTCGGGCGTAATGCAACCAGATCAGGGACGCGTTCTGCGCCAAGGGACGATTTCCTGGCCCATCGGATTTGCAGGCAGCTTCCATCCTGACCTCACCGGTGCGCAAAACGCGCGTTTCGTGGCCCGGATCTATGGCGTGGATACCGCAGACCTTCTGGCCTATGTCGCCGATTTTGCCGAACTTGGGAATTTCTTCCACATGCCGTTTCGCACCTATTCCTCGGGGATGCGCTCACGGCTGGCTTTCGGGGTGTCGATGGCCATTCGATTTGATACTTATCTGGTTGATGAAGTGACGTCCGTCGGCGACGCGGCATTCCGGCGGAAGTGCGATCTGGTTTTCGCGGACCGGCTGCAAAACTCCGGAGCCATCGTCGTCTCTCATTCAATGGCAATGATTGAACGGCTGTGCGATTGTGCGATCGTCATGGAACGCGGAAAACTACGCTTCTTTGATAGGATTTCACCAGCAATTGCAGCGCATTCCCGGCAGATGGCTCTGCCGGGTCCGTTGTCTGCAGCTTAAGTCAATTGGCCGTCAAACCGACATGCAGATGTATTTCATCTCCATGTAATCCTCGATCCCGTGGCGTGAGCCTTCGCGACCGATGCCTGACTGTTTGACACCACCAAACGGAGCGACTTCGGTGGAAATCAGGCCGGTGTTCACGCCAACCATACCGTATTCCAGCGCCTCGGATACGCGCCAGACGCGGCTCAGGTCACGAGCGTAGAAATAGGAGGCAAGGCCGAAGATAGTGTCGTTGGCCTGAGCAATGACGTCGTCTTCATCCTCGAACCTGAAGAGCGGGGCGACCGGGCCGAACGTCTCGTCATTTGTGACCTGCATGTCGCGGGTTACATTGGTCAGAATTGTCGGTTCAAAGAATGTGCCGCCCAAAGCATGACGATTGCCGCCGGTCAGAACGGTCGCGCCCTTGGACGTGGCGTCAGCGATATGCTCCTCCACTTTTGCAACGGCCGCATCATTGATCAGTGGCCCGGTGGTCACACCATCAGCCAGACCATCGCCCACCTGCATTTTGGATACGGCCACCGCCAGCTTTTCAGCAAAGACGTCATAAACACCACTCTGGACATAGATGCGGTTGGCACAGACGCAGGTTTGGCCATTGTTGCGGTACTTCGAGATCATCGCGCCTTCGACTGCAGCATCAAGATCAGCATCGTCAAACACGATGAAGGGCGCGTTGCCACCAAGTTCCATAGACATTTTCAGAATTTGTTCCGAGCCCTGACGCATCAGGATCCGGCCAACTTCGGTTGAGCCTGTGAAGGTGAGTTTGCGCAGTTTCGGATTGGAGCACATCTCTTCTCCGATCTGGGCAGAACGTTTGGATGTGACCACACTGAAAACGCCCGCCGGAACGCCTGCGCGTTCGGCCAGAAGGGCCATCGCGAGGGCAGAAAGGGGCGTCTCACCTGCAGGCTTGGCGACAAAACTGCACCCAACGGCCAGAGCAGGCGCAACCTTGCGGGCAATCATGGCGTTGGGAAAGTTCCACGGTGTGATCGACCCAACAACACCAACCGGCTGCTTGATAACCACAATGCGCTTGTCCGGCTGATGACCAGGGATCGTTTCTCCGTAGGCACGCTTGGCTTCTTCGGCAAACCATTCGATGAAACTCGCGCCATACAGGATCTCACCCCGGGCTTCAGCAAAGGGTTTTCCCATCTCCGCAGTCAGGATCATGCCCAGATCATCAGCATTGGCGATCATCAGATCGTGCCATTTGCGCAGAACCGCCGCGCGGTCCTTCCCGGTTTTTGCAGCCCAGGCTTTCTGGGCATCATAAGCTGCATCGATGGCGCGGCGCGTTTCGTCCACACCCATATCGGGAAGCGACACAAGAACGTCACCTCTGGCCGGGTTGGCCACTTCAAACCGCTCACCGCTGTCGGCGTCACACCACGCGCCGGCGATGTAGGCCTTGTTGATCAGCAGGGAAGGGTCGTTGAGCAGGGACGCAAGGTCCGTTTTATCGAGCATGTGCATACCATTTTCCGGGAGTTATCTCTTCCCGGGACAGGATCACACTTGCGCGGTTTGTTCAAGTTTCTAGGTCAGAGCACCAAGATGCGTTTCTATCGCCTCGCGCATGTCCTGAACGCTGAATGGTTTCGCAACAAAGTGGTCGATTTGCCCTTCAGTGACGCGATCACGATAGGCATCCGACGTGGCCAGAAACACGGGAATGGACTTCAGAACAGGATGGCTCTTGATCTTTTCTGCCAGCTCGATCCCGCTGAGGCCGGGCATGTTGAGGTCCGATATTACGGCATCGAATTTCTTCTGGTTGAGCAATTCCAGAGCAGCGTCACCACTGGCGGCGAGAGCCACATCAAGCACGCCCAGACGCTTCAAACACTGTCTGGCGAGTCCGCGCATTGTCTGCTGGTCGTCAACGACCAGAATCTTCAGCGCTTTAGCGGATGGCATCGCGAATTCCTCCTGAAACTTCGCCCTGTTTTAACGGCGAAGGTTTAAAAAAAGACCAAACAATATCTGCCAGTTCGGGTGGACTGGCCTCAAATTCGACGGCACCCGCCGCCATTGCATTTCTGGGCATGCCGTAGACAACGCAAGACGCTTTATCCTGACCAAAGCATCTGGCACCGGCTTGCCGCATTTTCAAAAGCCCCACTGAACCATCGGACCCCATTCCGGTGAAAACCAGCCCTATGGCAGATTTGCCAAATGCATCAGCAGTCGACGAAAACAGAATGTCGGCAGCGGGTTTGTGGGGGGTCGACATGTCATGTTCGGACAGTCTGATCACCGGATGACCATCCTGACGCATCACCAGAGTGTGCATGCCTGCCGGTGCAATTGCGATATCACCCAGATTGAGAGCCTGACCGTTCTTGGCCTCAAAAACATTGTGTCGACATCCCTTATTGAGCCGGGTCGCAAATCTTTTGAGGAAGTTTCCGGGCATGTGCTGAACAAGGATATGGGGTGGCGCACCAAAGGGCAGTTGTTCGAGGTAGGCAGTGAGAGCGGCAACCCCACCGGTAGAGGATCCAGCGACAACCAGTTTCAAACCACTGCTGGCACTTGGCAATACTGCCGGAGGAGGCATGCGTGCAACCGGATCGCTGGGGACCACACTGGCCCTGGCAGCGAGACGCACCTTTTCGCGCAGCTGTCGTCCAAACTCCGGGATTGAATTGGCGCCCACAGGCTTGGAAAGCACATCGACCGCACCGATTGCCAGCGCATTCAGACTGGCGTCGGTGCCTTTTGCGGTCAGAGACGAAACCATCAAGACCGGCGTGGGTTTCAACTTCATGATCCGGCGCAGAAACTCAAGCCCGTCCATACCCGGCATCTCGACATCCAGTGTGATGACATCCGGATTGAGATTGCGAATGTTTTCGCGCGCTTCACGCGCATCCTCGCACGTGGCAACAACCTTGATGCCAGTGTCTTCCTCCAGAGTGGTGGACACCATACGCCGCATGAAGGCACTGTCATCGACAACAACGACGGATATGGGATTTGCGACTTTCATCTGACGTCAGAACAGCTCAACCGCGCCGGACGGTTTGGCCTTGGCCATGCTTTGCTTGAGGGCTGCCTCATGGGCGGTGGCAGAACCGGTTTCATTCAAAGGCAGCCTTTGAACAGTGACATTTCCACTGTTGGGATAATAGTAAACCCGCCGGGCACGACTGCCGCCTAGATCGGTTGCTACGAGCGAAATCCCCTCGGAGGCCAGATAATCTCGAACAAATTGACCATTGCGCGCACCAATAGGATCACTGGACGACGTGTCGATCACTCGGGCACCACCGAAGGCCTTGGCCTCCAGATGCTCGCGGCTGCCACCGGCCTTGAGGATTTCATTCACCAGCATCTCCATCGCATGCACGCCATAGCGGGATGAAAATCCACCAGACCTGGCAGCGTCAGCGTCTGGAAGCAAAAAATGATTCAGGCCGCCAAAGCCGGTTCTAGTATCGCGGATACAGGCCGCAACGCAGGATCCCAGAAGCGTGGAAATTGCCAGATCCGGCTCACCAGTAACAAAGAAATGGCCCGGCAGGACTGACACCACTTCGCTGTTGATCTTGGGTTCAAAGAACCGGGTGGATGTTCCTTTTTCGACCAGCATCTTCAACCCACCTTCTGGTAAATTGTATGGCCCAGAGCCTTCAACTGCGGATGACTGTTCTGAATAGATTCCGAATGTCCAAGATACAGGAATCCACCTGCTGGCAGCAGGTCTGCAAACCGCGCCACAATCTGGGTTTTGGTGGCTTGGTTGAAATAGATCAGCACGTTCCGGCAAAAAATCACATCGAACGGTCCTTTCATCGGCCAGTGGCCCAGCAGGTTCAGTTGCCTGAATGTGATCCTGTTGCGAATTTCTGAATTGAACGTGAATTTGTCAGCGGTTTTTGATGTGAATTTTCGCATCATGTCCGGAAGTGTGTCTGAACGTTTGTCCTCATAACTCCCGGATTGCGCGATCTCGAGCACTCGTGTGTCCAGATCGGTGGCCAGAATTTTGAAGTCGGGGCGGTTCGCGGACAAGTTGGATTCCAGGGTCGATGCGATCGAGTATGGCTCTTCTCCCGTTGAACAACCCGCACTCCAGATGCGAAGACGTGTTTGATTTCGGGCATCCGCTGGTTTGACGACCTTGTCGGAGAGATGCTCGAAATGGTGAATTTCCCGAAAGAAAGACGTCAGATTGGTGGTGACAGCATTGATGAAAGCCTGATTTTCCTCGGCATTCGAGCCTGCCTCCAACAAGTCAAGGTAGCTGGAGAACGTGGTCAGGTTCAGCTCCCGCAACCTGCGGGAAATTCTTGCGAATATCATCTGCCGCTTGTGTGGCTCAACCACTATCCCGGTTTGTTGCAGAACGCGCTGGACAATCCGCTCGAACTCGCCGTCAGACAGGCTCAGGGCCTCCTGACCATCGAGGCCACTGCTTGTCGTATCCCTGTCGTTTTGCACCTCTGTCACCATCTCATCCAATCATTCGAGCAGGACAGATTCGTCGGGAAACAGAACTTCAAGATTGAGAAGTGCGACCATCGCATCCTCGCTGCAAACCAGACCGGCAATCGTCGAACCATCGCCATTGGGCTGGCCTTGGGGCACAGGGCGAATGTCTTCAGCAGAGATCGAAATGATGTCTGATACGGCATCGACCAGCACTCCGACCGTTTTGGTGCCGATCCAGACAATGACGACGACATGGGTATCTGTCGCCTCCGTCAACGGGCCGCCGAAACGTGCGCGCAGGTCATGCACCGGAACAATCGTGCCGCGCAGATTGAGCACACCGCGCGTGAATTTGGCCTGGTTGGGCAACGATGTTGTAGCGGACCATTGTTTGATCTCGCGGACGTTTTTGATGTCCAGGCCAAAGGTACGCTCGTCGACAAGAAAGGTGACATACTGAAAGTATTCAATATTCTTGGAAGTCGCCACCTTGTCTGTGGGAATTTCAATCTCGGCCATCTCTGTCAATGGATCATCTCCGCTGCTGGCTGGGTGCCGTCGAGCAATTCGATCAGCCCGGGCACATCAAGGATCAGAGCCACATGCCCGTCACCCAGAATTGTGGCGCCTGACACGCCGGCGACTTTCTTGAAATTGGCTTCAAGGCTTTTCAGAACGACCTGGCGTTGACCGATCAGATCATCGACCTGCAGGGCCACATGGCCATCGGTTTCGGTGTCCAGAATGATCGCCATGTCCTGATCGGATTGGGATTTCGGCATATCGAGCATCTTGCGAAGCGACAGCAGACGAAGGTAGTCGCCGCGCCGTTCCATCACCGAACTGTCATCGGGAAGCTGGCGGATCTTGCATGAACCGACGCGCACCGCTTCCACCACCGAAGAGAGTGGAAGGATGAACTGCTGACCGCCAGAAGTCACCGTCATGCCGTCCATCACCGCAAGTGTCAGCGGCAGGGTAATGGTAAAACGGGATCCCTTGCCCGGATTGTTCACCAGAACGCAGCGTCCGCCCAGCGACTGGATCTTCTTCTTGACCACATCCATGCCCACACCCCGGCCCGATACCGAACTGACTTCTGAGGCCGTGGAGAACCCGGGGTGGAAAATCAATTGATCAATCTCTTCTGGATTAAGGACATCATCAGGAGACACCAGATCACGCTCAATCGCCTTGGCCAGCACGCGATCACGGTCAATACCACGTCCGTCATCCTGAACCACAATGATGACCCGCTCACCTTTGTGTTCGGCGCTGAGCCGGATCAGGCCGACGGGATCCTTGCCAAGTTCAGTGCGGGTTTCGGGGTCTTCAATGCCATGGTCCATGGAATTTCTGAGCATATGGGTCAGTGGCTCGGACAGTTCTTCAATGACTGTCGTGTCCACTTCGGTCTGCTCTCCCGTGAGCTCCAGTCTGGCCTTCTTGTTCAGCTTGTCCGCCAGATCCCGCACGACCCTTGGCATGCGGCTGAACACGCTTTTGACGGGTTGCGCGCGAATCGCCATCACGCTTTCCTGAAGTTCCCGCAACTGGCGCGACATGCTTTCGACCGAGTGATCAACTTCCAAACCCTGAGCATTGGTTTCTTCGGTCATGCGTTGTGCCAGGCCTGCCTGAGTGATCAGCATCTCGCCAACCAGATTGACCAATCTGTCGATGCGATTGAGATCAACCCGGAGGGATTTCGTCTGCTGGGTCGGTTTGGCCGGTGTCTGCGCCTCAGGTGCCCGGGCTTTCTCAGATTCGCTGACCGGCGCAGGACGTTCAGGGACCACTTCTTGTTTCTCAGGCTCTGGTTTTACTGCAGGCGGAGGCATTTGCGGCGCCTCTTCCGGGAAATCTGGTGCAGAGGCCTGAGATTGGTCAGAAACCGCCTCTTCCACTGGGTCTTCGACCGGATCACCAATGGGCGTAATGTCCGCAACCATCCGGTAGAACTCAAAGAATTCATCCAGATCTTCTGCTGTTTCCTCAGTTTCGAAGGTCAGGGTCCAGCGGATCGGGATAACTGCCGGGTCCACATCATCGAGCGTCACCACCTCGGGATCCGCGAGAATTTCCGTCAGGCCATGGTTGCGCGCAGATTTGAAGAAGCGCAAAGGATCATGACCTGCCGCGATGAAATCAGGGCCCGGAGCGAACAGGAACTGGAACACCGTTTCGTCTGGAAGATCCGCCTCTGCAACGTCAACAGCGTCTGATTGGGCCTCGACCAAGTCTGATGTGTCTTCACCTTCTTCAGTGGGTACAATGTCGGCAATTTCTTCAAGATCTGCCAGCACACGCTCAAGCTTGGCGGGCGGCTCTCCACCACCAAGTTGAGCCTGTTCGACCAGAACCTCCATGACATCACCGGCGCGCAGCAAAACCGAACTGACATCATCGGTCAGTTCCAGCCTGTCCCCTCGGATCTGATCCATGACGGTTTCGAATACATGGGCAAAGGAGATGAGTGTATCGAATCCAAAGGCAGCCGCTCCTCCCTTGACGGAGTGAACAGCCCGGAATGCGGCATTGACTGTTTCCAGGTCACCTTCGCCAGCGGCCAGAACATCCAGATGTTCTGCCAGATCGGTCAGCAGTTCACGGCATTCCGTGAAAAACAGGGCCTGATAGTCCTCATCGTCGTCCATCTGGACCTCTTTCAGGCAAGTTGATCGACCAGACCAAGTATCTGATCGGGATCGAAGGGTTTCGTCAGCCAGCCCGTGGCCTTGACCTGCTTGGCACGATCTTTCAGCGCCTGCGCTGTTTCGGTTGTCAGAAGCAGGATCGGCACCGTTTGCCCTTCGGGCATTTTTCGCGCCTCTTCGATGAATTCCAGCCCGTTCATATTGGGCATATTGAGATCTGTGATCACGATCTCGGGCTTGTGGGTGCGCAGCTGATCCAGCGCTTCCACCCCGTCTGAGGCAACGACCACATCATGGCCCGCTTTCTTGAGACAATCTGCCAACATGAGGCGCAACGCACGTGTGTCATCCACGGCCAGAACTCGGGTCATGTGCGGAACTCCATCTTCATGAGGTTTTGGAAAAGTCCAAGTTCGGAAAAGGCATCAACGAATGCATCCGACGGTTTCAGGACTGTAATCGGGGGCTTTTGCGCGCTTCGTGAGTTCAGAGCCGCAAGGAACACCACGACAGCCGATGTGTTCATGGTTTCAACAGCACTTGCGTCAATGCTTAGCGGTGTATCTTCGGGAAACTGGCGCAGAGTCTCCAGAAGCTCGGGCACCACTGTCGGGCCGCGAAGATCTTCGGGAAGTATAATGGGGTCGGGAGCGGTCATGAATGATAACCGGTCGGCCAATGGATCGGCAGACAATCTGGCAATGTCTGGAGCAAGGCCCCCTCCGTCATTTGAATACCGGACAGACTCCGGACAAGTGAGGGAGGTATGCGAGAAATTTCTTTCTCAGACTTTAACCGCCGGACCTCAAGATCCGGCGGTCACTTAAAATTTTAGCCACTCAGTGGCTTGGTGTCAGAGCAATTTGCCCATGGCAACGGCCGTATCGGCCATGCGACAGGAAAAGCCCCATTCATTGTCGTACCAGCTCAGAATGCGGCACAAACCGCTGTCCATTACCTTGGTCTGGGCAACCGCATAGCTTGAAGATGCAGGATCGTGGTTGAAATCAGCCGACACGAGCGGCGCATCGGAATAGGCCAGAACACCCTTCAATGACCCTTTGGATGCTTCCTTCATCGCTGCATTGATCGCCTCGACAGTCGCGGGCCGCTCGGTGGTGAATTTCAGATCGACGCAGGAAACGTTGGGTGTCGGCACCCGGATCGCAGATCCGTCAAGCTTGCCATCCAGATCGGGCAGGACCAGACCAACAGCCTTTGCCGCACCCGTCGAGGTCGGGATCATCGACATGGCAGCAGCACGCGCGCGGTAAAGATCCTTGTGCATGGTATCGAGCGTCGGCTGGTCCCCGGTGTAGGAGTGGATCGTGGTCATATAGCCTGACGCGATGCCAAACGTGTTGTGCAGAACCGCCGCAACCGGTGCCAGACAGTTGGTCGTGCAGGACGCGTTGGATACAACCAGATCATCACTGGTGAGCACGTCATGGTTGACGCCATAGACAACAGTCTTGTCGGCGTTTGCACCTGGTGCCGAGATCAGAACCCGTTTCGAGCCGTTCTCAAGATGCAGGGCAGCCTTGTCGCGGGCCGTGAAAATGCCGGTACATTCCAGCGCAATGTCCACATCATCCCATGGCAGGTCTTTCGGATCGCGGATCGCGGTCACCCGGATCGGACCGCGACCGGCGTCAATGGTGTCCTCGCCCACGGTCACCGGAGATGGGAACCGCCCATGGACGCTGTCATATTGCAGCAGGTGCGCGTTGGTCGCCACGGGGCCAAGATCATTGATCGCGACGACTTCGATATCCGTGCGCCCCAGTTCGATGATGCCGCGCAGGACATTGCGTCCGATCCGTCCAAATCCATTGATGGCAACTTTGACAGTCATCCCGTGTTCCTTTGATAAAGGGTTATGTGCTCAAGGTCCGGCTGACGGCATCGCGCCAGCCTGCATATTTCTGATCTCGCGTGGTTGGGTCCATCACCGGCTCGAACCGGTGTTCCAGTGCCCATGTCTTGGAAAAGCCTTCTTGATCCGGGTAAATCCCGGCTTTCATGCCGGCAAGCCAGGCGGCACCCAGCGCGGTGGTTTCCAGCACCTCAGGCCGGTCAACCGGTGCGCCCAGCATGTCCGACAGGTTCTGCATGGTCCAGTCAGACGCGCTCATCCCGCCGTCAACTCGCAGCACTGCATCAGATGCCCCGGTCCAGTCGGCCTTCATAGCCTCCCACAGATCGCGGGTCTGGAAGGCCACGCTTTCAAGGGCGGCCTTGGCAATCTCGGCAGGTCCGGTGCCGCGGGTCAGGCCATAGATGGCGCCCCGGCACTCAGCATCCCAATAGGGTGCACCCAGACCTGTGAAGGCCGGCACAAGATAGACGTCCTGCATCGGGTCGGCGCTTTCGGCGAGCGGCTGGGTTTCCTTGGCCTCGCGGATGATCTTCAGTCCATCCCGCAGCCATTGCACCACAGCACCTGCAATGAAGATCGAGCCTTCCAGCGCATAGGTCGGCTTTCCGTCCAGTTGATAGGCTATCGTGCCAAGCAAACGATTGGAGGAGGTCACAAGATCCGGCCCGGTGTTGAGAAGCGCGAAACATCCGGTGCCATAGGTGGATTTTAGCATGCCGGGCTGAAAACAGGCCTGCCCCACAGTTGCAGCCTGCTGATCACCGGCCACACCCAGAATGGGCAGCGGGCGTCCAAAAAGATCGCTGCGGGTTATGCCGAACTCGGCAGCGCAATCCTTGACCTCCGGCAGCATGGACATCGGAATGTTCAAAAGCTTGCAGATGTCCTCATCCCACGCACCGGTGCGGATGTTGTACAGCATCGTGCGGGCGGCATTGGTCGCGTCCGTCACATGGGATGCCCCACCTGTGAGCTTCCAGATCAGGAAACAATCGACCGTGCCAAAGAGCAGATCGCCTGCTTCAGCCCGTGCACGCACACCATCTATATTCTCAAGGATCCAGGCCAGTTTGGTCGACGAGAAATAGGGATCAAGCAGCAGACCGGTCCGCTCGGTCACCATAGCCTCATGACCCTGTGCCTTGAGCGCCTGACACATCTTGGCGGTCCGGCGGTCCTGCCAGACGATTGCATTATAGACCGGTTTACCCGTGGCCTTATCCCAGACCACCACCGTTTCACGCTGGTTGGTAATCCCGATGGCCGCGATGTCCTGGGGGGCAAGGCCCGCGCGTTCGATCACACCACGACAGGTGCCTGCGGTCGTCGACCAGATGTCGTCGGGGTCATGTTCAACCCAGCCACTGTCAGGGAAGTGCTGTGGAAACTCTTCCTGTTCGGTGGCCTTGATGCGCAGGTTCTGGTCAAACAGGATCGCCCGGCTTGAGGTCGTTCCCTGATCAATTGCGAGAATATGGGTCATCTTTCGCGCCCGTTTCCTGTTTTCGTTCGTTTCCGTCCCGGTCATATTCTCTGCGGGAGACATGGGTTGCCATATCTCCCGCAGAGAGTGCTCCCGACCAAGGCCCAGTTAAGGCCGGGAACAATCTTCAAGTCTAGGCCACAGTTTCCCTGCGTGCCTGCTGCATCCAGTTCTCCAGATGCGTTGTCTGATCCTCGTTCATGCGAATGCCGAGCTTCGATCTGCGGTAAACCACATCCTCAGCGTGGCAGGCCCATTCATGGGTCATCAGCCAGCGCACTTCGCGCTCCGTCAGGGTCTCACCAAAATCCTCGCCCAGATCGGTGGCGGCTTTCGCATCGCTCAGCATCACTTTCGCATCTGTGCCATAAGCTTTGATCAGGCGTTTGGCCCAACGGTCGCTGAGGAATGGGTAGGATGCCTTCAGTTCGTCAATCAGCACCTGAACGCCATCAACCGGAAAATCACCGCCGGGCAAGGAAACACCCGCAGTCCAGGGGTTGTCCATCGGCAGATGGGCCGTCAGTTTTTCCAAAGCACTTTCGGCCAAACGCCGGTATGTGGTGATCTTGCCACCAAATACGTTCAGAAGCGGTGCCTTGCCGTCCACATGATCCACCGACAGAACGTAATCGCGGGTCGCCGCCGTGGCAGAGCTTGCTCCGTCGTCATAAAGCGGCCGAACGCCGGAATAGGTCCAGACAATGTCATCGGCGTTGACGTCCTGCTTGAGATATTCACTGACCGAGGCCCGCAAGTAATCTGCTTCTTCTGGCGTGCAGACCGCCGGTTTGGACGGGTCCGTGCCGTGGTCATGATCGGTTGTGCCCACAAGCGTGAAGTCGGTCTCGTATGGGATTGCGAAGATCACACGATTGTCCGCACCCTGAAAGATATAGGGCTTGTCGTGGTCAAACAGCTTGCGCGTCACGATGTGGCTGCCGCGTACCAGACGCACCTTCTCGGACGAGTTCATGCGCACGCGGTTGCGAACGATGTCCTCGACCCATGGACCACCGGCATTGACCAGACCCTTGGCCGTCACCTGAAACTCTTCACCGCCCTCAGGCAGAAGCGTGATCACCCAGTGATCGCCCTGACGCTCGGCACTTGTGCAGGCCGTGCGCGTCATGATGGTCGCGCCCCGTGCCTGAGCATCACGCGCATTCAGAACGACAAGGCGCGAATCCTCGACCCAGCAATCGGAATACTCAAAGCCCTTGGTGAAGCTGTCCTTCAGCGGACCGCCAGCTTCATCCTTTGTCAGATCCAGTGTCTTTGTCCCGGGCAGGATCTTCCGCCCGCCCAGATTGTCATACAGAAACAGACCAAGCCGGATAAGCCAGCTCGGGCGCAGACCCTTGTGGTGCGGCAGGACAAAGCGCAATGGCCATGAGATGTGCGGCATTGCCCGCAACAGTGTCTCCCGCTCGATCAATGCTTCGCGCACGAGGCGGAACTCGTAATACTCAAGATAACGCAGACCGCCGTGGAACAGCTTGGTGCTGGCCGATGACGTGGCCTGCGCAAGGTCCGTCTTTTCACACAGCCCGACCTTCAAGCCACGGCCCGACGCATCCCGCGCAATGCCACAGCCGTTGATCCCGCCACCGATGACGAAAAGATTGTAGTCATATGCGCTGGTGTCAGCCAATGTGGTCCCCAAGATTGGCGATGAGTTTGATAGCGCTAACATCACAGGCGACCCGAACCGTCAAATCAATTTTTCGAAAATGTTCGTTTTCTGCCAAAATACCTGTATTCTGCTAAAAACGAACAATATCGAACATTGCCCATGAACCTGCGCCATCAAGAGATTCTCAACCTGACCCGCCAGCAAGGCAAAGTCGGAGTCACTGAGCTGGCGCTGCATTTCGATGTGACCGAACAGACCATCCGCCGCGACCTGAACGCGCTGACAGAGGCGGGCCAACTGGCGCGTGTACATGGTGGCGCGATCATCCCATCAGGTGTGATCAACCTGCGCTATGAGGATCGGCAGGCCTTGGCTCAGGCTGAAAAAGAAGCCATGGCCGAGGCCTGTGCGCGATTGATCCCGGAAGGTGCATCGCTTTTCATGAACATCGGCACCACGACCGAAACAGTTGCCCGCGCACTGTTGTCTCACCGCGATCTGATGGTCATCACCAACAACCTGAATGTCGCCAATATTCTAGCTGAGAACGCCGGGATCGAGGTGGTCGTGGCCGGTGGCATCCTGCGCCGGTCCGATGCTGCACTGGTGGGTGAGGTCACGGCAGAGTTTGTGCAACGCTTCAAGCTGGATTATGCGGTTGTGGGGGCTGCAGCCGTTGATCTTGATGGCTCGCTTCTGGACTACGACTATCGGGAGGTTCGCGTGACACAAGCCATCATCCAAAACGCCCGCTCGTCCATTCTGGTGGCGGACACCGGCAAGTTTCGCCGTGCTGCACCCGTGCGGATCGCCTCGCTTGCCGAACTGGATGTGTTTGTGACCGACCGCACGCCGCCGAAAACCATCCGCAAGCTGTGCAAGACCGCTGGCGTGTCATTGGTGGTGACATCATGAGCGGCTGGAGCGCGCCACCCCCTACCGAGCTCTATGATGCTATCGACGCCACATGGGCTCCGGCATCAGTGACTGCCAGCAATGGCTGGACAATCCGCGACGGGCAGGGCGGTGGCAAAAGGGTATCGGCGGCAACACAACTGCTGCCAGAAGCAAAGCCGGAAGACGCCGAAGACGCAATGTCTGCAATCGGGCAAGGCAGTTTGTTCATGATCCGCGATGGCGAGGACGCACTTGACAGAGTGCTGGCAGACCGAGGCTATGAAGTCATCGATCCAGTCGTGATGCTGGCCGCGCCTGTGGATCGGATCGTGCATATCACGACCGAAGGTGCTTCCGCCATTCCTGCCCCTGCACCTATTGGCATCATGAAAGACATCTGGCGTGCGGGTGGCATCGATGCGGCCCGGCTGGATGTGATGGCGCGGGTCACGGACCCAAAGACCTGCCTGCTGGGCCGCAAGGGAGATCATCCCGCGGCCACCGCATTTGTCGCCTGCCACAAAGGCATCGCGATGATGCATGCGTTGGAGGTGGCCAAGGCGTATCGGCGAAGCGGGCTTGGGCTGACCCTGACGGCAGCAGCGGCACGCTGGGCGCAAGATCAAGGGGCCGAGACGATGGCCATTCTGACCGTTTTGGCCAACACCCCTGCCATCGAACTTTACAAACGGATGGGGATGGAAGTGGCCGGGCACTACCACTACCGTATCGGGAAACATTAAGGGAGCGCGCTTGTGACAGACACACCTATTGCCCTGGACTTGCCCATTGTGGATCCGCTGCCTGATGGCACGGCCAAGTTCTTTGGCATCTGCATGGAAAAGCTCGGCCTCATCCCCAATGTGCTGCAGGCCTATGCCCATAACATCGACAAGCTGAACGCGTTCACGGGCATGTATAATGACCTGATGCTGGGTGAAAGCGGGCTGAGCAAGCTGGAGCGCGAAATGATCGCGGTCGCCGTGTCTGCTGAAAACCGGTGCTTCTATTGTCTCGTCGCCCATGGTGCAGCGGTGCGGGAGCTTTCGGGCAAACCGGAACTGGGAGAGGCTTTGGTGATGAATTACCGGGTCGCGGACCTGTCTGCGCGCGAACGCGCCATGCTGGATTTCGCGGTGATGATGACAAAATCCAGCGCCTCCATCGAAGAGCCGCACCGGCAAGCTCTGCGTGATGTCGGGTTCTCGGAGGCTGACATTTGGGACATCGCGGCTGTCGCAGGATTTTTCAACATGTCCAACCGCATGGCCTCGGCCACTGATATGCGTCCTAATGCCGAATATCACGCTTTACATCGGTAGGTCGCTCGCGCTTCTCCTGTGCCTTGTTTTTGGCCAGAGCGGGAGTGCGAAGACCAGTTTGGCGTTGCCCCCGGGCGCGGTGGAAACCCTGTCGAGGGTTGAGGATCCGGGCGTCTACCTTGTGCCGCAGGCGGCGTTTTCAATGGATGCAGCGCCCGTGCGGCGCATCGAAGGATGGCGTCTATTGCGCAGCTGGCGCGCACCAGCAGAAGCGGGGCCGCCCTTGCGGGTCTTCCAGATATTGCGCGATGATCTGGTTACTCGCGGCTTTGAAGCAACATTCCTCTGCGACAATGATGGCTGCGGCGGGTTCGATTTTCGTTACGGAACGGAAATCGCGCCCGCGCCGGAAATGGAAGTCGATCTGACTGCGTTTCATTTTGCCACTTTGACACGCGAGGCCGAGGGATCGACGGGTTATCTGACGCTGCTGGTCAGCCAAAGTCCTGAAGCAGTCTTCGTGCAGTCGATAGAAATCTGGCCTTCTGGCGAAAGCCGTCCCGAAACCGCGCCTGTCGCCCCCTTGCCAGTTGAGGCCCCTTCGGAGGAGAGCTCTCCAAAGGTGCTCCACACACCAGAAGAAACGACGCTCGCCGGTCAACTGGCACGAACCGGACATGGGGTTCTGGAGGGGCTGGATTTTGCATCCGGCAGTCCCGATCTGGCAGATCGCCCTTTTGCAGTGCTCGAAACGCTCGCGGCATATCTTGAAGCCAACCCTGAGGCCCGGCTTGAGGTTGTCGGCCATTCAGATGCCGTGGGCTCACGCGATGGGAATATTGCATTGTCCCAGAAACGAGCCGCATCCGTTGTTGCGCGTCTCACATCGAAATTCGGGATCGCACCGGATCGGTTACGTGCCAGCGGTGTCGGGTATCTCGCACCGCGTGCCACCAATGCATCTGCCGAGGGTCGAGCCCTGAACCGGCGGGTCGAGGTTGTCCTGCTGGCTCCATAAGTTCTGTCAGTTCCAGCCGTCGGGCGCTGTGCCTTTGAATTGCTCCGCCAGATAATCGATGAACACCCTGAGTTTCGGCTGGGTATACCGCCCCGGCGGGTAAACCGCGTAAATGCCCAGCGGCTCGGTCACATGTTCCACGAGAATTTCTTCCAGATCGCTGCTCAGTATCCGGTTTCCAAGAATGAACGACGGCAGCAAGGCGATCCCCAGACCGGCCTCTGCGGCATGCATCAGCGCCTCACCATTGTTGGCGGTCATCTGGCCGCCGACCCGGATTTGCCGTTCTTCTCCGGAACGGGTCTTGAGCTTCCAGAAATTGCCGGTGGACAGGTTTGTGTAGTGCAAAAGCGAATGGTTCGAGAGGTCTTCCAGCCGCTCGGGCCGCCCGCGTCGTTGCAGATATTCCTTTGAGGCGACGATCAACATCCGGGATTCAGCCAGTTTGCGGGCCCGAAGGCTGCTGTCTTCCATGCGGCCAATGCGGATGGCCATATCGAAGTTCTCGGACAGCAATTCAACAAACCGGTCATCAAGCACCATATCGACACTGACATCCGGGTATTCCTGCAGGAATTTGCCGACGATGTTGGACACCTGACGGATGCCGAAATTGACCGGGACCGATATCCGCAACGACCCGCGCGGGTCGGATTGCATTGCGCTGACCATATCATCAGCCTCGGACGCGTTGGCGAGCACCTGCGCTGCGCGGTCGTAATAGGCCAATCCGATTTCAGTCGGATTGACGCGTCTAGTGGTCCGATTCAGCAGACGGGCGCCAAGACGGGATTCCAGCGCCGAGATGTGTTTGGATATCGCAGACTTTGACACGCCCATCTTGCGGGCAGCATCCGTGAAACCACCCTGATCAACGACTGCGATGAAGGCTTCCATTTCGCTGAGACGGTCCATGCAAACTCCGCGCGATCACTTGTACCAAAGGCTAGCCGGAAATGCCCGGACATCGTGTTAATACTTTCTGACGTAATCTAGCTGTTACAGTTAATCAACTGATCCCTGTACCTTTCCGCACGATTTGAGACCCGCGCAGCGGTGTTCAGAAGCCAGCCTTTTCGGTTGTAGCTGCCTCGGCTGAAGCCTGCGTGGCCCTCATGATAGGCCAGATACTGATGGTAGGCGTCTGACATCGGGATGCTGTTGCGGGTTCGGGACTTGGACATATACCAGCCCATGAAGTCCGATGCGTCCGAGAAATCATCACGCTTCGCGCGCCACCGCCCGGTATCAGCCTTGTAGTCCCCCCAGGTCCCGTCAAGTGCCTGCGCATAGCCGTAAGCACTGGAAATGCGCCCATTGGGGATGAAGCCAAAGATGTATTTGCGGGGCGTTCTGGCTTTTGGCCGGAAAGTGCTTTCCTGATAAAACGTCGCCAGTTGCACATAGACCGGAGCGCCCCAGCGGGCCTCCGTCTTGGACATGGCGCGGAACCAGCCCGGACGCTCGGATTTCATTCGGCAGGCATCCTCGGTATTTCGAGGAGGGCCCGCACTGTCGGAGGCACAGGCACTGAGTGCCAACAACACGAGTAAAGATCGCAACCGCATGATGGTTACCTGTAATTTTTAGACCTGCTCTTTCCCGTCATTTGGCGCGGGATATCGGCCTATTGTGCCAGAGAAGACTCCAATTACAAGAAAAACATCAAAGGAAGAACGCAAGCGTGATCGGGATTGCGGCCACCGAAACAAGAGTTGAGATCACGACCATACCCGCAACCTCATCCGATTTTGCCCCGTATTTTTCAGCCAGCATGAAGCTTGTGACGGCCACAGGGGTCGCGACTTGCAGAACCAGAACGCCCAGCGCCAGTTTCGGCAACCCAAGCCACAGGCCGATGCCAAGTGGAATGGCTGTACAGATGGCCAGTTTGAAGAGCGAAATTCCAAGCCCCATACCAATTGCCGCCGGCTGAAGGCGCGAGATGGCCACACCAAGGGTCAACAGCATGACCGGAATGCCGATTTGACCGATCAGATCCAGCGTATTGCCGATCCAGCGCGGCACGTCCCATCCCATCATCAGGAAAACCGCTCCCAGAATGGTTGCGGCCACCATCGGCTCCTTGAAGGCAGGCCAGACCGAGCCGGAGCCTGAGACGATCCAGACACCGATTGTGAAGGACAGAAAGGCCATGAGCGCAAAGATCACGACCGCATAGTCAAACCCAACATCACCAAAGGCAAAAAGCGCCAGAGGCAGCCCCAGGTTGCCGGTGTTTCCAAAGGTGATCGGTGCCAGAAACGTGCGCACCTCAAGCTTGAACAGAATGACAAAAAGATAGGCCACCAGCCCGACCCCCAGATAGGAGAGAAGCGCCGCCTGTGCGGTTGTCCACAGCAGGGTCGGGTCAATTTCCGTGCGTACCAGCGCCATGAAAATCAGGCATGGAATCGACAGGGTCATGGCCAGTCTGGTGACAAACTGAACCCGGTATTCCAGCCCCATCTTGACCCAGACAAACCCGATGCCTGCCAGCAGGAAAACCGGGGCCACGATCTGAAGCACCTCCAAAACCAGTAAAATCTTGCAGACTCCTTGTTTGGGCTGTTCAAAGCCGGGCAAATGCGGTCTATCCGTTTGGTTGTCTGGACTTGTGCGCATCCGGACACTAAATTCAAGTGTGCCCAGAGTGGCCGAGGACGAATGTTGAAGACGAATGCAAAATTTGCAATTGGACAAGTGGTCCGTCACCGCGTGCACCCGTTTCGCGGTGTGATTTTTGACGTCGATCCCGAATTTTCCAACACAGAGGAATGGTACGATTCCATTCCTGCCGAAAGCCGTCCCGCCAAGGATCAGCCGTTTTACCACCTGCTGGCCGAAAACGAGACGAGTTACTACGTGGCTTACGTCTCAGAGCAGAACCTTGTCACCGATGAGACCGGTGAACCGGTCGAGCATCCGGAAGTCGACATGATGTTCGGCAACCTCTCCGATGGCCGGTACGAGGTTGGCGGGCAACTCCACTAGCGGTCAGTAGCCCAGGGCGCAGCCATCCTTGCGGGGATCGCTGGCACCGGTCAGAATGCCACGTTCATTGTCAATCTGGATTGATTGCGACCCACCGATGGGACCATCCGCATCCATGACCTTGTGGCCCTTGGCCATCAGTGCCTTGCGGACATCTGCAGAATAGCCGCGCTCAAGGCGCAGCTCACCTGCCTCGGCAAAAGCGCGTGGGCCATCCATGGCGGTTTGTGCATCCATGCCGAAATCCACCAGATTGGTGACGAAACGCGCATGGCCAGCGGCCTGATATTGCCCGCCCATGACGCCAAAGGGCATCATCACACGCCCCTCGCGCGCCAGCATCGCAGGAATAATTGTGTGCATCGGTCGTTTGCCCGGTCCAAGCTCGTTCGGATGGCCTTCTTCCAGCGTGAAACCCGCACCACGGTTGTGGAACAGAATGCCGGATTTCGGTGCTACAATGCCGGACCCGAAGCTGTGGAAGATCGAATAGATCAGGGAAACCGCCATACGGTCCTTGTCGACCACCGTCAGATAGATCGTGTCGCGATGGACCGCCTCGGACGCGGCTGCCGGACCTTCCATGGCCATATGCGGGTCGATCAATGCGGCCAGCCGCGAAGCGGTCTCATCGGACAGCATGTGATCCAGACGGGTCATGTGATCGGCATCCGAGATGAACCGGTTGCGTGCATCATAGGCGAGCTTGGTAGCCTCGGCCTCGATATGCACACGATCCGCACCATATGGGTCGAGCGACGCGAGATCGAAATGCGACAGGATCTTGCACAACAAAATCGCCGCAGCACCCTGACCATTGGGCGGCAGTTCGATCAGGTCGTGGCCCTTGTAGTCGCCCGACACAGGCTCCACGTCATCGGTCTTGCACGTCCTGAAATCTTCCAGCGTGTGGGTGCCGCCCAGCGCCTGAAGGGTCTCAACCATATCCTCAGCCACAGAGCCGGTGTAGAAGCCGTCACGCCCCTCTTCCGCAATCCGTTCAAGCGTCGCTGCCTGATCTGGCAATCTCAGGTCGTCGCCCACCTGCAGTGCCCGGTCGTCCTTGAGGAATTTGTCCCGGGCTGCGCCCTTTAGGTTGTCCGACGAGGCTTCGTAATCAAAGGCCACCCTTGGGGCGACCGGCACACCTTCGCGGAAATACTTGATTGCAGGTTGCAGGACATCGCCAAGTGACTTCCGTCCCCAATCCGCTGACAGTTTGGCAAAGGCATCGACTGCACCGGGAATGGTGATTGCATCCGCCGAATGCTCATCAATCACGGAATGTCCCTTTGCCCGCAGTGCTGCGGCATTGACCCCGGCCGCCGCCCGGCCTGACCCGTTGATGCCGTGCACCCGCTCTTCGCCAGCAGGTTTGACCAGAACGAAGCAGTCTCCGCCTAGACCGGTCATCTGGGGTTCGCACACGCCCAGAAGCACCGCTGCTGCAATTGCAGCATCAGCCGCATTGCCGCCATCGCGCAGAACCGAAATGGCAACCTGGCTGGCCAGAGGATGAGAGGTCGCTGCCATTCCATTCTTGGCCACAACCAATGAACGTCCCGCGTTCTGAAAATCACTCATGTCATCCTCCTGTCTTTCGATAGGAATTAGACCGTTGGTTCGCCGCTGACCAGTCGTGATTTCGTCTAGGGGGAGAAGTTGAATCGGCGCTGTGAAACTTGTGGGGGCAAATTGTTCACAGCGCCGATCCTGAAGCCCTGAAAAGCTTACCGTTAACTCTTGTAATGGATTCGCGGCACGACCATGCCCGAATTGTGGCAAGATTCAAAAACGCCGCCACAATCTGATGATTTTTCGAATGAATTAACCATTTTCAGGCGAAATGCCCTGCTGCTTGCTCGCTTGTGGGGGCAATTGGAACAGCAGCAGGGCTGATCCTCGTTACGCAACGCCCTATACGTCCGCTAATTTTGCGACTGCGAAGAGGTCGAATTGCGGCAAATCTGTGTTTCAACCCGGTTATAAAAGCTTGCAGCCGCTGAATTCTGGTCGCATCCTTGCGCGTATGGGAAATGCAAATTCTGTTGTGACCACCGTTCATCACGCCGATCAGGTGGCCTTCCATCGCACGGAGCTTGCGCCGATCCTGTCAGTTTACGGGCGCATGGTGGCTGCTGGTGAATGGCGCGATTATGGAATGTCGAATTTGCGAGACGTGGCGATTTTTTCGGTGTTTCGCCGAACAGCCGAACATCCCATCTACCGGATCGAAAAACGCCCCAAGCTTGCCAGCAAGCAAGGCATGTATTCGGTCATAGGAATGGATGGGCGCATTCTGAAGCGCGGCCACGATCTGAAATCGGTTCTGCGGGTTCTGGAAAAGAAACTGATCCGGGTGGTCGACTGAGGACTAGAGCGCGATCCGGCGCATCGACGTGATCTGACCGTCACCTGCATCAGCGATACGTTTCACTGCGGTGCCAAGCGGCTCGAAGCAGACCGTCATGTAACCCGAATTGGCATGGAGCAGAGTGTTGGCATCCCGCATGATGCCGACATGGCCTTTCCAGAAGACAAGATCGCCCGCCTTCAGATCATCGACCCCGGCCACCTCGACCCCGCAGGCTTCCTGCTGGTCGCTGTCCCGTGGCAGATCAATCCCACAGGCAGCAAACGCCATCTGCATGAGGCCCGAACAATCCAGACCCAGAGCACTGCGCCCGCCCCAAAGATAAGGAACACCTTCGAACCGGCTGGCCACGGCCACAGGATCACTTGCAAAATCGGCCAGACCCGAGAGATGCTGAAGCGGGACAAAGCCACCCGTTGCGAGCCTGGCAAATTGACCCGTTACCTCGGAAACCGTTATGAGCGACATCATCGACAGATGATCCATCGGGCGGGTTTTGAAGTTGGGCTCCGGGTAAAGGTGACTCGATAGCGCCGTGACCCGGTGGGTCGGCGTCACCGGCTCTATGTCCAGTCCTGCAATCGACACATAGCCGACATATCCGTCCCGGTCGGCCTGTCCCCAGGCCAGTGTTCCATCGGCATCCGTGTCATAGACCACAAATGTCTCGCCCATCAGCAATTGCGTGGTCAGCCCAGCGCCTCGCATTGCACTGCCGAAAACATCAAGCACCGGTTGCGATACCTGCATCACCTTGCCCTTGGCAAAACGCTCAGCTGTCACCTGACCTTTCAGATGATCGGCTGCGACATCTGCCCGGAATGGATGCTGTCTTGGATCAAGGATCATTGCTCAGTCTCCTGCGAACCGGTGTGTGATCACATCGAACATGGCGCGCGCGCCTTGCGCCGCACCGCCCTTGGGGCGTCCTGGCAGAGCAGATGGCGTCCAGCCGTAAAGATCAAAATGGGCAAAATGCGCGGTGTTGTCGACAAACCGTCTGAGGAACAGGGCAGCCGTAATCGCTCCGGCCATACCGCCCTTTGGCGCATTGTCGATATCCGCAACATCGGGTTCGATCAGCGTCTCGTACGGGTCCCAGAACGGCAGACGCCACAGGGGATCCCATGTTCGTTTTGCAGCCGCAGACAGATCCGTTGCCAACTGGTCATCATCGGTAAAGAACGGTGGCACATCAGCGCCCAGCGCCACACGGGCAGCCCCGGTCAGGGTGGCCATGCACAGCATCAGATCAGGCGTTTCCTCATCCGCAAGCGCCAACGCATCGGCCAGCACAAGCCGCCCCTCGGCATCGGTGTTGTTGACCTCCACGCTCAGGCCTTTGCGGCTGATCAGCACGTCTTGCGGTCGAAACGCACCTGCCGAGATGCTGTTCTCAACAGCAGGCACAAGAAGGCGCAACCGCACCGGCAAGCCTGCCTGCATGATCATCTGTGCCAGACCGATGGCCGTTGCCGAGCCGCCCATGTCCTTTTTCATCAACCCCATCGACCCGCTGGGTTTTATGTTCAGTCCACCGGTATCGAAGCAGACACCCTTGCCGACCAGTGTGACCTTGGGTGCGTCTTGCGCACCCCATGTCAGATCCAGCAGGCGCGGCGCCTGATCCGAGGCACGGCCAACCGCGTGAATCATCGGGAAATTTTGCTCAAGCAAAGCGTCCCCTTTGGTGACCGAGAGTTGCGCACCATGATCATTGGCCAACGTCCTGACCGCGTCTTCCAATGCATCCGGCCCCATATGCGAGGCGGGCAAATTGATCAGATCACAGGTCTTTTCCGCTCCGGCAGCCAGAAGCTCCAATCGGCCAGCATCAACCGACTGATGTCTGACCAGTTGCGCGGCAGCCGGTTTGGCCGCCTTGAACGCATCAAACCGATAACTGTCAAGCAACCAGCCAAGGGAGATCTCGTTTGCCAGTTCCCCCGATAATGTCGGATCAAGCGCATAATCCCCATCCGGCAATGATCTGGAAAGACCGGCAAGCGGGAACCGACCGCGCCTGCGGTCAGCCTCCGACCCTAAGCCGGCCAACACCTGAAGCAAGTTGCCTGAGGCATCCGGCAGCAGAACAAACTGTCCCAATCCTCCCGAAAACCCCTGTGATTCTGCCCAGACCCGATGCGCATCCGGCAGGTTTGCCAGTACAGTCTCAAACGTCTGGGGAGTGGCAGTTACGACCGGGACCGCATGGTCAGAGGCATCGGCAAATCTGGCAGGCATGGGCGCATGTGATCCTTGTGACATCTGCCCGGAACACTAGGCAACTCCCCGTCAGGATCAAGCCGGAAGGCTGTCTGCCAGTTGCAATACGGAAAAGAGCGAGGCTTCTCCGACACGGGACAATCGGGCCGCAACGGCCTCGATCGCGACCAGATCACCGGTTTCGCTACAGGCCTGCAGATCTTCGGCGACATGGGCGAAATCCTCCATGCCGACCTGTATGCTCATCAGGCTGACGCGCTTGCTGAGACGGAACACATCCTCAAAAGCACGTGCATTCACTGCCTTTTCAATCTGGCAAAGCTTCTCGATCAACTGGAAGGCGGATTCCTCCACCACTTCCTGAAATCGGCTTTCTCCCATCATCTGACGCAGCTCTGTCACCGCTGAATCATCGAGTTCCGGCCGCTCATGCGTCGCCAGATGCACCACTTGTGCCATGTATTCCCCTCCAGACCCTCGTCTGTTTCATCACCCGACGACCACCCTCGCCCGAGATGTTGAATCATATCTTATCGTGCAACTGGTCTTTTGGGTTAATGATCGTCTAAAAAGGCGCAGGTTTTAGATTAACAAAAAGCTGCCAAACGCTCATGGACCCATTCAAACCTCTCCCCTCCTATCTTGTCGAACGCTACCGGGGCTGGCGTGCCACCAAGTTCGAAGAAAATCATGCGTGGTATGCCCGGCTCGCCGATGAAGGTCAGCGCCCCCGGGCGATGGTCATCTCATGTTGCGACAGCCGGGTGCACGTGACGTCGATTTTCGGGGCTGATTCCGGCGAATTCTTCATTCACCGCAACATTGCCAATCTGGTGCCACCATACAAACCTGACGGTGACCTGCACGGTACGTCGGCCACAGTGGAATATGCCGTCACCGCTTTGAAGGTATCGAACATCGTGGTGCTGGGGCATTCCAATTGCGGTGGGGTCGAGGGTTGTCATGAGATGTGCGAGGGCAATGCCCCACACCTCGACAGTGACACCAGTTTTGTCGGTCGGTGGATGGACCTGCTGCGTCCCGGCTACGACAATGTAAAATCGATCACGGATCGTTCCAATCGACTGGAAGCCCTGGAGAAGGAATGTGTCCTGGTCAGCTTGCGCAACCTGATGACTTTTCCTTTTGTGGCAGATCGGGTCAATGATGGATCGCTTGCCCTGCATGGGCTGTGGCATGAAATCGGGTCGGGCGGGCTTGCCAACTACAATCCCAAGACCATGTCTTTCGAGCAAGTCTGATCCCTCACATAGTGGAATAGAGTTTGAGCATTCTTGATCTCGCGGCAGCAAACATACTGTCCCCGATGGTGTTGTCGTTTATCCTGGGTTTTGGTGCTTCTCTAGCAAGATCGGACCTGTCGATTCCCGAAGCCGCAGCCAAGGCCCTGTCGCTTTATCTCTTGTTTGCCATCGGGTTCAAAGGCGGAGTCAGTGTCTCGGAAAGCGGGATCAGTCTGGCGTTGGGGTCTGCTCTGCTGGCAGGCGTGGTTTTGTCAGCGCTCGTGCCTTTGATCGCTTTTGCCCTTCTGCGCATCATGACCCGCCTGAGCATTGTCGACGCGGCAGCTGTTGCAGCCCATTACGGGTCAATCTCGGTGGTGACCTTTGTTGCTGCCACCTCTGCACTTGATGGCAGCGAGATAGCCTACGAGGGATACATGGTCGCCGTTGCTGCTGCTATGGAGGCGCCGGCAATCCTGTCCGCCCTGTGGTTGATTTCCAAGCGATCCCCGGATGAACGAACTTCGGACGGCGGGTTAATGAGGGAAATTCTGCTCAATGGCTCCATCGTTTTGCTGGTCGGATCCTTTGTCATTGGCTGGATCACCGGAACCGATGGGCTGCGGGACATCGAAAGCTTTGTCGTTTCACCCTTCAAAGGAGTCCTGTGTCTGTTCCTGCTGGACATGGGACTGGTTGCCGGGCGCGGGTTCCAGCAGGCAAAAGGCGTTCTGAAACCCGGACTGGTGGGATTTGGGCTGCTGATGCCACTGATCAGCGCCGGGCTTGGGCTCGCAAGCGGTCTGGCATTGGGACTGTCCACAGGCGGTTTGGCCCTTCTGGTCACGCTGAGCGCCTCTGCCAGCTATATTGCTGTGCCCGCGGCCATGCGTGTGGCCCTGCCACAAGCCAATCCGTCGATTTATCTGACCATGTCTCTGGGCATCACATTTCCATTCAACCTGACACTGGGCATACCGCTGTACATTGCGCTTGCCCAAGCCGTGACCGGCTGAGGAGTTGCCATGAAAACCCATCCCGCGAAGCGTGTTGAGATCATGATCGAAGCCCTGATGGAGCGGCGATTGACCGAGGCGCTGCACGCCACAGGTGCCACCGGATACACAATATTGCCTGTTCTGGGTGGCTCTGGCTCATCCGGCCCGTGGACCCGCGAAGGGCAGGTCAGCCGGGCAAGCGGCATGATCGCAGTTGTCTGCATCCTGCGCCCGGATCGGTTGGATGACGTGCTCGAGGCCGTTTACGCGGTGGTGGAAAACCACATCGGCGTGGTCTCCGTCAGCAATTGCGAGGTTGTAAGGGATACGCGTTTCTGAACGACTGCTTGCTCTCACTGAGGGCATCAATGTCACACCTGCAGGGTCGAAAGCTGCCCGGCCTTTCAGCCGGGCAAAATCGCAGTTTCGAAAACTGAACCGAAGTTTCAGCCCTTTTTCAGAACCCGACGACCCAGCAACTCGGCAATCTGAACGGCATTCAGTGCTGCACCCTTGCGCAGATTGTCTGAGACACACCAGAAGTTCAACCCATTGTCGATCGTGCTGTCCTGACGAATGCGGCTGATGAACGTGGCAAAATCACCGACGCATTCAACCGGCGTCGTGTAACCGCCATCTTCACGCTTATCGACAACCAGAATGCCCGGTGCCTCCCGCATGATCTCGCGTGCTTCTTCTTCGTCGAGAAAGTCCTCGGTCTCGATATTGACCGCTTCAGAATGACCGACGAACACCGGCACGCGCACACATGTGGCCGTGACCTTAATCTTGGGATCCACGATCTTCTTGGTCTCGGCGACCATCTTCCACTCTTCCTTGGTGGATCCGTCTTCCATGAACACATCGATGTGCGGGATCACGTTGAATGCGATCTGCTTGGTGAACTTGGAAGGGTCAACCTCCTGCCCCGGGACATACATGCCCTTGGTCTGGTTCCACAGCTCGTCCATGCCCTCTTTGCCAGCACCGGATACCGACTGGTAGGTGCTGACCACGACGCGTTTGATGGTCGCGCGGTCATGCAAGGGCTTGAGGGCCACGACCATCTGCGCGGTCGAGCAGTTGGGGTTCGCGATGATGTTCTTCTTGGCATACCCATCGATGGCGTCAGGGTTCACTTCGGGAACAATCAGAGGGATGTCGGGATCGTAGCGATAGAGCGACGAATTATCGATCACCACACAGCCTGCCTTTGCCGCGCGCGGCGCATAGGTCTTGGTCGCGTCGGAGCCGATCGCAAACAAAGCCATATCCCAACCCGTGAAATCGAACGTGTCCAAATCTTCCGTTTTCAGAGTTGTTTCGCCAAAGCTGCATTCCGTGCCTTTTGACCGGCGGCTGGCAAGAGCCACGATCTCATCAACAGGGAACTGACGTTCTGCCAGTATGTTCAGCATTTCCCGGCCCACGTTTCCGGTGGCACCGACGACGGCGATTCTATAGCCCACGG
The DNA here is from genome assembly GCA_947494445.1 of uncultured Paracoccaceae bacterium. Lineage (GTDB taxonomy): Bacteria > Pseudomonadota > Alphaproteobacteria > Rhodobacterales > Rhodobacteraceae > CANLSM01. The sequence goes on from CANLVD010000001.1 coordinate 178,463, forward strand.
CCTTTCTCCTGATTAGTTTGGTTTGGACAGGGCCTCCGTAATCCTTGTTTTGGGGGATGGAAAGGGGCAATTGCAGATGATTGATCTGCCCAAATCTGGCCAAATACCAAGTGTATCCCTAAGGTTGTAACGAGTTTTCGTGTTTTTTGTGATTTGGGAGCATAACCTAATGTACAGGTTCCTCTGTTTGATGGCCGGTTTTCTGGCCAATCCTGCGCTTGCAGGAAGTCCAGAAGTTCTGGGCGCCAACGCCTTGCGTCAGGGCGATACATGGCGGATCGAAGTGACCGTCGCACATGATGATACCGGCTGGGAGCATTATGCAGATGCCTGGGCCGTCTTCGATGAAGCCGGCGAGGAGCTTGCCCGCCGGGTACTGGCCCATCCGCATGTCAACGAACAGCCTTTCACACGTTCCATGTCCGGCATTGTCCTGCCTGAGGGAACGGTCAAGGTTTTCGTGCGTGCTCATGACAGTGTTCATGGCTGGGGCGAGGAAGCGCTGGAACTGCCGCTTCAATAAAATCCTAGAACCGGTGCGGGCCGCTATAGTCCGCCACCGGGTACTGGTACGACGTCACCTGCGCACCGTCACTGCAATGCAGAACCATACCCCCCGGTTCTTCCGAAAAACTGGCAGGGTCATCTGGCAACAGACGCAAAGCGACCGAATGGGCCGTTGACGGACAGATCATGGCAGCCTTTCCAGCAAAGGCCGTGGCGATGTGCCGGTGCACGTGACCACTGATGATCTGAACTGGTCCGTCGTGACCTTTCAGACTGTTTTCCAGGCGTTCAGGATTGTGCAAACCAATCCGGTCCATATGATCAATGCCGGTCGTAAATGGCGGATGGTGCATACCCAGCAAAATGGGTCGTCCCTGAGCGGTTGGCAGTGTCTTGTCGAGAAATCCAAGCGTCGCATCGCTCAGATGTCCATGGTCGGCACCGGACACAGAACTGTCAAGGCCAATGACAAGAAGGTCCGGATAGGACTGGACCCAGTTCAGGTGCCTGCCGACTTCACTTTCCGGCATCAGGGTTTCCTGAAGCACAATGGAATCATCATGATTGCCGGGGATCAGTAGCAAGGGCAGGTTCACCGCTGACAGGATCGCCCGGAAATGGATATACTCTTCAACAGTGCCGGTATCGACCAGATCACCAGTCACGAAAACTGCGTCTATCCCGCCAACCGCATCATTCAGGTCCCGGATTGCCGACACAGCTTGGGCCAGAAAGCCAGAGGTGTTGACCTGATCGTAAGCCTTGGCACCCACTGATACAATGTGGGTATCGGAAATCTGCAGAATACGGGTCACCGAATCCTCATTTAAAAATACACCGTCGCCAAACATTGCACAGGACAGTCGTCTAAAAAACGCATCAAACACAGCGCGATTGTGAAAAACTCACAATCCAGCAGATTCTTCAAAAAACCAGTGATCTTGCCGACGGTGTGGCATTCAGGTGCGGCTTCAGACTTCTGACCCGGTGCAGGCAATCGCTTTTGCACCGCGGACAGACATCATGGATGACTTTCGAAAAATCTTCTGGCGTGCTGGCACATGGCATCTGCCATGACCCTTCACGTACTTCCCAACAGCAGATGGAACAGCGTCGGGCCTGGTGCGGGATTTCTGTCCCTCCATTATTGTGCGGTTTCTGTGCCTTTGAAATCTGGACATGCCCAACCGACAATCCACCATTTGGAAGAGGCTGGACCTTGAACTCAATGAGGCGGGTTACTGTTGGGCTGTCACAGCGATAGTGTGATCGATAGATGCTTTGTTGTCGCCGACAGGTAAAAAATATCGCGTTGAGAAGGCTTCGCGTCTCAAATCCAGAGATATAGGACCAAAGAGTGTGCCCAAGAATGCGTTCTGAAATTGCTTTTGGACAACCGTTCTTTAATGCAAAACGATCCCAGTCTCCATCTATTGCTATTATTTGGTCGGCTTTGTCGAGAACGTACCAGGATTGCACGTAACTTACCTCACTGCTTGTATAACAAGAACAAGATTCCAAAAATTTCTTAAAACTTTCTAATGACTGCAAATTAATTTTGCGAGCTAACAACCCTATGATAAATATAAACTTTAATCATATGCTACGCATTTGGTATCATCGGCTAACATATCATTGACCAATGTTTTCTACGCCTTTCTCCCAGCACTAGGAGGAGGGTACCCATGGCTGCCGACAATACGACCGGAACAGAAAACGCAGACACGATTGTCACTGGCGGGGGCGACGATACCGTCTCTGCTGGTGGTGGCAATGACACGGTAGATGTCGGCGGAGGAGACGATTATGTCACCGGCGGTGGCGGTGACGATTACGTAGAGGGTGGTTCAGGTCGCGACACACTGATCGGCGACGAGGTCACCCAAGCAGATTTCAAGCCAGCCACGCTTGAGATCACCCAGGATTATACAGTCTCTATGACGTTCGAGAGTGAGTCTGCCGGCTATCGCAACACGCTTGGCAAGTACAACATCAACAGCGAAACAGGCGAGATTGAAAGCGTTGATGTTGTTTGGGAAAATGCCTCCCTTGAAAACTCGGGCGGCGATCTGGAAAGTGGCGTGGACAGCTACAGTTTCGATGTTCAGGCCGGCGATGAGATCGGATTCTTCCTGATCGGCAACGGATTCAACCAGAACAATTTCGATCAGTTGGGCGAAGGCACCTATCAGTTCGTGCGCGCTGACGGATCACTGGGACATGTCGGTGACGAGGGGCTTGTTCTGCGGCATGTTGCCACAAATGGTGCTGTAACCATTCTGAACGGGGATATCTATCACTCCTCAACGTCCGAAACACAGACGGAAATGAATCCCGACGATATGAATCACGCGATGGGTTCAACCACCAGTCAGCCCGGGGAATTCACCATCGGGTTCGAGGATCTGAATGGCGGTGGTGATCTTGATTTCGATGATTCGGTTTTCAAGGTGGACGTGGGCGCAGCAAACGCGGCTGCAATCGTGGAAAGCCGCTCCTTGGATACGGATACTGCTGGCGGAAACGACAGGCTGGAAGGGCGCACCGGTGAAGACGTGCTTCAGGGCAATGGCGGTGCCGACCTGCTGGTCGGTGGTGCAGCGGGATCGGAATGGTCTCTGGTGGATGGCCAATGGGTCTATGATGCAACCAAGGTCAACACGGCCGATGATCCAAACTTTACCCAGGACGGATCAGACGATGTTGTCACCGGTGGTGAGGGCGCGGATGTGCTTCTCGGGAACGCCGGAAACGACCACCTGTATGGCGGCGGTGGTGAGGACCGGATCAACGCAGGCATCGGAGATGATCGCGCCTTCGGCGGTCGGGGCGATGACATCCTCAATCTGGAAGACGGTGACGACTACGCCGAAGGTGGCAGCGGTGCTGACATCGTGAATGCAGGCAAGGGTGATGACGTTGTCTATGGCGATCTGGCAGCCGACAATATCCTAAGCGGCTATGACAAAAGCGCCGTGACCTTCGCGGAATTCAAGGAAACCGGCCAATGGGATGTCTCCAAGGATACCGAGACGGGCTTTTCCGAGATGACCCAATCCATCGTCACCGAAGTGGGCGAGACCTATACGCTGAGCTTTGAGTTGGCGGCAAACCTGTCAGGCGGGTCAACGGCTGGCGCGGTCGAAGTGCTTTGGAATGGCGAGGTGATTGACACGATCACCACTGGGTCAGGTGTCTATGACAAGCATGAAATCACACTCGACGGGACCGGTGAAGAAGGTCAGTTGACCTTCCGCGACATCGGCGCGACCGGAGACATGGTCGCAGAAGGGCCGGTTTACAACACCGACGGGCCGATCACCTCCTACGCCAAAACCATGACGATCGGGGGCGAAGACATCGACGTATCGGCATTTGCCCCTGGTCAGGCAAAGCTCTACCAGATGATTTCCGGTCAGATGAGCGTCTTTGACACGGCAACAAGCGAATACACCTCCGTCGGTGACGCCGCCAATTTCAAGATCAACGCCATCGGCTTCAACCAGCAGGATGACATGATCTACGGTCTGGCCAAATCCAATGGCACGGATGCGCTGGGCAACGCGGTTGCCAGCAAAGACCTTGTGATGGTTGATGCAGCTGGTCTGACATATCGCATCGGCGACACGCCGGTTGGCGACTACGTCGGGGACTTCGACGACAGTGGTAATCTCTGGACGTTTGAAAGCTCTGTCAATCGCATCACAAAGATCGATGTCGATAACATCGATGCGGACGGAAACCCGGCGGTCGAAAACATCTATCTGCCTGCCGACCTGTTCGAAGGGCGCACTTATGACATTGCGTTCAATGCCGAGGATCAATCCTTCTATGCAGTGGAACCTCCGTCATCCAACGGCGGAAATGGAATGGTGCACAAGATCGACATCTCGAACTTTGACGGCACCAACCTGCCGCCCATCACCTCCGTGCCGATCAGCGGCACCCTGATCGATGGCGAGATGCACAGCGGCATGGCCCGTGGCGCCTATGGTGCTGTCTTCATGGATGGCGACGGCAACCTTTACGCCGGTCTGAACCGGGGCGATCACGACCTTGACGGCAGTACTGCGTCAAGCGGGGCGATCTTCCGGATCGACATGGATTTCGAGCAAGGACAAGCCTATGCGGAGTTCATGTCGGATGCGCCACCAACAGGGTCGAACGATGGTGCTGTTGATCCGCGCGCGGCCGATCCCTTTGCCAAGGTCGACGAAAGCGCGTCCATCCAGTTGCGCATGCCTGAAATGGTCAATGCTGCCGGAGGTGATGATGATCTTCGCGGTGGCATGGGCAACGATACGATGTACGGCAATGGCGGCAACGATCTGCTGCAGGGCGGTCAGGGCGACGACATTCTTGACGGGGGCGCAGGGGATGACCGTGTGCTGGGCGGCGATGGACATGACATCATGTCAGGCGGCACCGGAAATGACGTCCTTGGCGGTGGTGCTGGTGATGATCACCTCTCGGGTGGCGACGGCAATGACTATCTTGGCGGCGGATCCGGAAATGACACACTTGAAGGCGGATCTGGCAACGACCGGCTGAATGCCGGCGACGGCGATGACATCCTTGACGGTGGTGCCGGGAATGACCGCATGTTCGGGGGAGCAGGTCAGGATGAGGCTTTCGGCGGTCTTGGCGATGACATCATCAAGACCGGTCTGGACAATGACACGATCGATGGCGGTGCAGGCAACGATCGCCTGCTCGGGCAGGCCGGTGATGACAGCATCGTAGGCGGTGGTGGCAATGACATGATCATCGGAGGTACCGGCTCTGACGTCATTGAGGGCGGCGCCGGAAATGACAACCTCTGGGGTGGTCAATGGGCCGGGGATGAGACCAGCGATACATTCGCCTATTCCCATGGCGGTGGCAAAGACATCATCCATGATTTCGAGGTCGCTCATGACCAGATTGACCTCTCTGCCTATGGATTGACATTCGAGGAGATCCAGGACCGCATCATCGACCGCGGATGGGCCACCGAGATCAATCTGGAAGGGATCGACAAGTCGGCTGGGGGTGACAAGATCATGCTCAAATCCATCGATCCCGACGAATTGGATGAAGATAACTTCATCGTCTGATCCCGATCTTCGGCGCGCCCCGTGACCGGGGCGCGTCCTCACACTTTCATTGGTGAATTGACTGCAGATGGCCTCCGACACCGCAAAAATCGTGACAGCGCTGCGCCCCCTCGTGCCATCTCTGGTGCTGTTCAGCTTTGTCATCAATCTGGCCGTTCTGATTTCGCCCATCTACATGATGCAGGTCCTCGACCGGGTCATCCCAAGCGGCAACCTGAACACTTTGATGCTCTTGTTGTTCATCGCGGTGGCGGCCTTGATCACGAATGCACTTGTGGAGTATTTTCGCGATCTCACTTTGGGGCGGGCCGCAAACTGGGTGGAATGCGCCTATTCCTCCGTGCTGTTGCGTGGCGGTTCGCGTGGTCAGGCTGACAACCTCAGACATGTGGCAACGGTGCGGGACTTTCTGGCGACACGTGGAGCGGCAAATACGCTCGATGTACCGTGGTTGCCTTTGTTTCTGCTGGCATTGGGGCTGGTTCATCCGCTGTTTCTGATCCTGATCGCCGTGGCCAGCACGCTGTTTCTTATCCTGCATCTTGTGGGTTCGATGGTGACCAGAACCTCAAAGTCACTGGCGTCCGAGGCGCGCGGCGAAAGCATGGATGCCTTGCGCAGCCTTGAGCGTGAGGGCCCGATGGCCGAGTTGATGTCCATTGGTGGCAACCTGTCCGAGCGCTACCTAAAGGCCCTGAACCAGCATCGCCGATTTCACGAAACCGGCAGCACGCGCAGCACTGCGTTTGACAGTGCGATCAAGTTTCTCAGATCTGCGCTGCAGATTGCTGCCCTTTCACTCGGTGCCTATCTGGTGACACTGGGCAATCTGACCCCAGGCGGCATGATCGGTGCGTCGATCATCATTGCTAAAACGCTGGGCATCATAGAAACGACCATGTCCACCTGGCCGCATATCACCTGCACTTGGCAGGCGGTTAAAGCCCTGAACGTCGCACAACAGTCAGGCGCACGCATCCAGACATCGGTGGGCGACCTGTCCGGCTTGCTCAAGGCGCAAAACCTGACATATCCCCGCGGTGGCGGCGCGCCTCCTCGGATCGAGCGTGTTTCACTGGAACTGAAACCCGGTGAATGCCTGGCAATACTGGGGGAGTCAGGCAGCGGAAAAACCACGCTGCTACATGCCTTGGCCGGGATCGATCCTGCCCCGATCGGCAATTGCTTCGTCGATGAAACCGACGTGCGAACTCTGGACACTGGTACGCGTGACGCAGCCATCGGGTATCTTCCGCAGCAGGCCAATTTCATTTCCGGAACGATAGCTGACAATATTGCCCGGTTTGCATTCGAGCATGATGATGAGAAAGTGCTGGCGGCCTCACGTATGGCCGGCGTGCACGGGTTGATTTCGGGTCTGCCTGACGCTTATGACACCGACATCGGGGCCGCGCCCTATATTCTGTCAGCCGGACAGAAACAGCGGATCGCTTTGGCCCGTGCGCTCTACGAACCGCCGAAATATTTGTTTCTTGATGAACCCAACGCCCTGCTCGATCACAATGCAGAGCGCCAATTGGGTGACGCGATTGCCCGTCTGAAGGCAGATGGCACCACCATCATTCTGGTTGCCCATCGTATGAGCATCGTCAATCTGGCCGACAAGGTCATTGTTCTGGAACAAGGGCGCGTGCTGGATTACGGCCCGCGCGCTGAGATTCTGGGACGCATGGCCAACTCTCACCGACGACTTCGTTTGCCCATTGCGGGATCGGTTTCACAGGATCTGTCCGATTGGGTCGCCCGTCAGTTTGTTCGGTCAGGTGATGAAGACTTCTCGAACCGTGCAAATGTCATCGCCAATGAGATGTATAATTTCGCCCGGGAAAACGGGCCGAAATCCCCGGAACGAATGCTCCATATGGAGTTCAAATTCATTGACGACAACACCTGCTCAATCACACTGTCGGAACCCCGCAAAGCGCAGTTCGAGGCGAAGATCTCGAAAGTTCGCAAGGCCGTGGAACTGTCCATGCCGAATATTTCCGATGACCTGTCCAGCGACGAGCAATCGCTTGCGATGGTCATGAAGCTGTCAGATCGGTTCGAGCATCAGGCACGACCAGAGCAGACATCGCTCTTTGCCCGCATCATTCAAAACACGCCCTCACCCGAGGTTATGCAATGATCGAAGAAGATCTGGATCGATTGCCGCCCTCAATCAGCCGGCCACTGGTATACTCCAGCGTGACCTTGCTGGCTTTTCTCTCTGTTACGGGTGTCTGGGCGGTGGTATCCGAATTCTCGACCACGATACGGGTGTCGGGCACACTCAGCTCGCAAGCACCCAGCGCTCAGGTTCAACATCCAAACGGCGGGAAGGTTCGTCTCGTTGCTGTCGATTTGCTTGATCGCGTCAACAAGGGTGACGTTCTGTTTCGGCTTGATGTCGAAGATCAGACGCTGAAACTGTCAGCCGTTGATCAGACCATTCGCAGGCTGGAGCAGGAACGCGGGGAAGCCCGTGCTCGTTTGGGTCTTGATATACGCCTCGCTGAGCCTGATGCCGGGAACCGCGAGGTGGAAAACTCAAGCATCACCGCGTCCTTTGCTGCGCGGGAAGAGACCTATCTCAGCCGTCAGGAGGATCTGGCGGCACAATCGGAACACGCCAGGTCTCGACTGGATTTTCAGACCGCAGAAATCAAGCGTCTGGATGAACAGAAGTCGCTTCTCAAGGACCGATTGGAAAAGTTCATGCGTCTTTCCGCGCAAGGTTTGACCAAAATCAGTAATGTGGAAAGCCTTATGCAGGAAGCGCTGTCGCTGGAAATTCAGATCGGCAAAGCAGATGCCGAAATGGCGGCGATAGAAAACGAAATCATCAGCCTGTCACTGAGATCAAACCTAATTGAACAGGAGTACAGACAGATCCTGTCGGACGGGTTGATGGCAAATGAACGGGAATTGGAATCCCTCAATGCAGATCGCGCCAGGTTGCTCTACACGATTGAAACGGCGGAAATCAAAGCCCCTGTTTCGGGACTGGTTTCCGCACTGAACATCGATGCCGAAGAAACAGTGGCGGCACCCGGTCAGACCTTGGCCGTTATATCCCAGCCGCTTGTGACCGCTGAACTGGATCTGAAGATCATGACCCAGTACATCGACCAGGTGTCGGTCGGGCAAGAAGGGTTACTGACACTTTCCAGTCTGCCCCAACGCAACGCGCCCAAAATCAGGATTGAGTTGACCGGCATTGCCGAGGAGCCGATTGTCGATCCGGAGGGAAATCCGGTTGCCTATCTTGCATCGGCTTCGGTCAACTCCGACGATCTGGAAACCGCAAGACAGCAGATGGCCGATCAGTTCCAGATCTCATTGGGCATGCCCATTTCTGCGACCTTGGTGGGTCGGCCGACCACCCTGTGGAGTTATCTGACAGCGCCGTTCACCAGCATTCTGGATTCAGCCTTCGAGGATTGATGCGGATCTAAAAACACTTGCGAGTGGCAATAATGATCCTGATTTCACTCAGGCAACAGACCGCGTGTTCTCAGCGTCGGCCCCCTTTGACCAGTTGGCTGCGGCATCGGAAAGTTTGAATTCGGACACCAGCGCATCCAGCGAGGCAACGACATTGAGCAACCGCTGGCAATCCGACACGCTTTCCCCAGTTCGTGACGCGTTGGCTTCTGTGGCTGCATCGATCTGGGCTATCATCGCAACCGTCTCGCTCAACCCCTGAGCCTGGCTTTGGCTGGCTGTTGAAATATCCCCAACTGTGCCGGTCAGTTTGTCCAGATCCTGATCGATGAGAGACAGCGCCGTTCCAGTCTTCTCAACCAGATCAACACCTTCATCCACTGCAATGGAGTTCTGTTGAATAACCGCCTTGATGTCATTGGCCGCATTGGCCGAACGTTGCGCCAACGCCCGAACTTCAGCAGCCACAACGGCAAATCCGCGCCCGGCATCCCCGGCTCTGGCCGCTTCAACGGCTGCATTCAGTGCAAGAAGGTTGGTCTGAAATGCAATTGCATCGATGACGGCAAGCTGTTCGGTCACCTTGCGTGACCCCTGCGCAATCCGTCCCACCGCATCAATTGTTTGCTGAACGGTTTGCGATCCTTCGCGTGTGCGTTTTGCGACCTCCTTTGCCAGCACTTCGGCCTCCAGCGCGCCTTCGGCGTTCTCACGAACTTTGGATGATACAACATCAATCGATGACGTTGCGTCCTGCAAGGCGATTGCCTGTTGTTTGCTGTCTCGTGCGATATGTTGTGCTGATTGTTCAATACCAGTGGCTGAACTTCGCACGTCTGAAGCGTTCTTTTTGATCTTCTCGATCAGTACGGCAAGTGTCTGTGCCGTTGTATTGGTGCTGTTTCCAAGACTTGCAATTGCTCCGGCTCCGGTGACATTCACGGTTTGGGAGAAATCGGCAGATGCCATTGCGGCCAATACTGTTGAGGTTTCCGACAGCGCTTCATCAAGGCGGGAAATCATCAGATTCATATCATCGGCAAGGGCTGTCAGCACATCATCGTCAAAGGTTTCCGTCACGCGCGCCGACAGATCTCCCTCGGCGGCAGTACGCGCGACCCGACCCAGGGATCTTCGCAGCCGATCCAGCGTTTCCACCCGCAGTGCCTCCTGCGCCTCCCGGTCTATGCGGGCCTGCTCGGACAGGGCGTTGAACTTGGCAACATTGTCCCGGAAAACGCTCAAGGCGCGCGATATCCGACCAAACTCGTTGCGCGCTTCGTGATAGCCGGGATCGACTGTCAAATCACCCTTAGCCAGCCCCGACGTTGCCGCTGCAAGACGGCGCAAGGGCCGTGTTGTCCCAAGCCAGACGACGCCCGTGCCAACAGCAACGATCACAAGCAGGATCAGGCATCCAAGCGCAAAAATCTGACTTTGCGCCCGGTCGAGAGAGGATTGAACCGCACGCGCCGAGTTTGAAATCGCATCGAGGCTGTTGGCCACCAATGTCTCAGCGCCGGTGCCCATGGCAGCAACCTCTTCCAGACCCCTGCGCTCATTGGCCTCCACAGCCTCATCCTTTTCAAGTTCCAGCAGGCGCGTTTCAAACATGCCGCCTTCAACCGCTGACAGGCGATCTATGACCTGCATGTGGTCGTTGATGTCCTGTCCGGAGGCATTTGCTGCCTGATGAAGAGCATTCAGCTTCCGTTCTGCCTGTGACTGGCGTTTGACCAGCATATCCTTGTCGGTCAGCGTTAGGCTGTCGGTCAGCAGCAACACCTGATTGTCGACGCTTCGGCTGAGCGATAACGCGGTCTCAAGATCTTTCACTTCATTGTTGATCAGGTTCTGAATGACCTGCACCGATCCATCAACAGCATCCATGGCCTGATCGGACAGGCTGAGACCAAGTTCCGTGGTCAACAGATCAAGCGCACCATCCGCTGTTCTTCGTGCTTGTTGCAAGGCGATCAGATTTGATTGACTTGCCAACTGATCTGGAGATGTCTGACCATCCAGCAACTTTTGCACATGGGTTTGAACATCGTTTATCGCATCCAGTGTGGACGGATCCAAAGGCACCTGCATTTCCTGATATTGCTCGATTGCCTTGGTCAGCCGAATCCGCTCAGCTATGGAAAGACCTCTGAGTCTTCGTTGGTTTCCACCTGGTGGGAGGGCTGCAAAACTTGCGGCCACACCGACAACCGAGTTCAGGTGCACTCTGGCAGCCAGAAGAAGCTGATAGCGAATAAGATCTTCCTCAACCAGCTTCAGGACCTTGTTGCGGCTGGCCCAGATTGCTTGGGCCTCGGCCATTGAAAGCCCGGCGCGGGATTGCTGAATCACCACCTGAATATCACGCTGTATGATCGCGCGTGCATCCAGCAGAGCTTCAAGATCACTTGCGATTTTAGCGCGATGTTCCAATAGGTCATGCTTGTCCTGGATCAGTGCATTGGTCACAGTTGTCAGACTGGTGGATGATTTCTCCAGATTTGTCCGGCCATCGCCGGGCGACAGGTTTTCAAGAACCTGTCTCATTTCTGACCGGGCGGTTTTCAGTTGAGACGCCGCTTTGTCCAAAGCTTCGATATCCGGTGCAGAAGAGACTGCCCCAATCGCGTAGGAAATGTCATGGGCACCGCTGGACACATCCGCCGAAGCAGCGATTTGCGGCACACGTTCATGCTTGAGAACCTGAAATTCAGCCTCGATCTGACTGAACTTGATGGAACTGAGCAGCAAAGCGGACATGGTCAGCACGCCAACAAGGGCAAAACACAGCAGAATTCGGCTTCCGACCCCGATCTGAGGCAGTTTCGGCAATCGATGAAGAATGGACATGGGGCATCTCACAACCAGTTCGATGCCTTCTAGACGCCTGCCTGTTACCGAAGACTTAAATGTTGCATTCAACCCTTTGTTTTATTGGCGAATGGATCGCGTTCAGACCGGTTTTGGCGTGACCAGAACAGCGCGAAAGTCGTTCACATTGGTCAGCGTCGGACCCGGAACCACCTGTGCATCCACGGTTTTGAAAAATCCATGGCTGTCGTTGGTTGCAAGCGCTTTGGTGATGCCGGCACCCACTTGCTGGGCAATTGTCAATGTATCCGGCGACACAATTGCACCTGCGACCTCTGCCGCGCCATCTACCCCGTCAGTGTCACAGGCCAGACCCCAGATACCCGCCGCACCATCCAACGCATTGGCAAGCGCCAGACAGTATTCCGCGTTTGGCCCCCCGATGCCATCACCACGGCGGGTGACCGTGCATTCGCCTCCTGACAGGAGCACCACGCCCTTTGCGCTTTCGGCCAACCCTGCCTGAAGCTCCAACGCCAATTTCGCGTGAGACACCGCAAGATCACGTGCTTCTCCCTCTATGGCATCGCCGAGTATCTGCACATCGTATCCCTGAGATTGTGCGATCTTCCCTGCCGCGGCCAGTGATTGAGACGGCGCAGCGATGATCCTGTTTTCACAACGCGACAATCGCGGATCGTCCGTGCGCACCACACCTGTTTGACCATTCAGAACGGCTGCAACCTTGGCTGAGGGCTGAACATCATAGCGGTCCAGCAGATCAAGCGCTTGTGCCTGCGTGCTGTCATCCCCAACTGTGGGCCCGGATGCGATCAGGGCCGGATCATCGCCCGGAATGTCCGAGATCATCAGGCTCAACATATGCGCCGGATGCGATGCCGCCGCCATCTGGCCGCCTTTGACGCGCGACAGATGTTTGCGCACGATGTTCATTGCACCGATCGGCGCGCCCGATGCCAGCAGGTCCGATGTCAGTGCCTGCTTGTCATCCAGACTCAGGTCCCCCGCTGGACTTATCAGCAAGGCCGATCCTCCACCCGAGATCAGGGACAAAACGAATGTGTTTTCGTCAGCCGTCGCAAGCAGATCAAGCAGCCGGTTGGTAGCGATCTGACCGGCGTGATCGGGGACGGGATGTGCCGCCTCGACAATCTCGATCCCTTGGGTCGGCCGGCCATAGCCATAACGCGTGATGACAAGCCCTTCACACGGTCCCCATACGCTTTCGACCGCCTCGGCCATGCGGGCCGATGCCTTACCTGCGCCCACCACCAGAACGCGGCCCTTTGGTTTGTCGGGAAGGGCGGCTGGAACGCACAGCATGGGGTCCGCGACGCGAACAGCCTCGTCGAACAGGCGGCGCAAGAGGTCGGTCTGGGGCGATGGAGTCATTGTTGGAAATCCTCAGGCTTCTTCAAGCCGGTCTGTTGCTGGTGGCGGCGCCGGTGTCAGGGATGACAGTCTGACGTATAAAGCATCCGTCATCTCAAACTCTGCCGCTGCCAAGGACGGTGACAACTGGGCCAGGGTTCGTGCTGAAATGATAGGCTGTGGTGATGTGGGATGTGCGGCAACCCAGGCTACTGCCAGGGTTGCGGGCGACACCTCAAGATCCGTTGAAAGGTCAGACAGAGCTGCTGCGGCTGCATGCATCCAGTCCTGACTGTAGCGTTTTTCATAAGTCTCCACCGAAGTCAGGCGACCGGTTTCACCCTTGGTGTATTTGCCAGTCAGCAAGCCTCCCCCCAACGGAGAATAGCTGGCAACATCAATACTTTCCGCATGTGCCATCGGCAGGATCTCAACCTCGGCCTGGCGTTTCACCAGATTGTACATTGGCTGAAGGATATCGATGCGTGTGTTGAATTTTTGCGCCACTCCTTGCGCTTTGACAACTTGCCAGGCAGCAAAATTCGAAACTCCTATGTGCCGGAAAAGACCCTTCGATTGCAGATCGGCCAGCGCCTCGAATGTCTCCTCCAGCGGGGTGTCTTCATTCCATTTGTGGAGGTACAGGATATCTACACTGTCCATGTTCAAACGGCATCTGCATTCATCAAACTGTGCACGAATGTTAGTGCCGGAAGCACCGCCAAGATAAGCCACCTTGGTGGCAATGATCAGCTTGTCACGCTCGGAACTGGCGAATTTGCCAAGCAACCTTTCGGATGCACCGTCATTATAGTTATAAGCCGTGTCGAAATGCGTGATCCCTGCTGCGCGGCACAGATCATACATGCTGTGCGACACCGCTTCGTCCGCGCCACCCCCCCATTGCATGGTGCCGAAAACCAATCGTCCCTGCGCGGTTCCATCCGGATTTTTGATGTTTGTCATGGCGCGACATTTGCATGAATATCGCAGCACTGGAAAGAGCCAGTTCCAGACCGGCCCGAAATAACGAACGCCTGTTCAACTGGCCTGAGAGTATCTCGCACCAGTATTGAGATAGGCATCAAAACATGAGGCAATCAGTCTGGTCAGGGGAAGGCCTTGGGGAGTGATCCTCAGCTTCATGCCGTCCAGCTCAACAAAACCCGGGAACCGCTCGACCGCCAGCTTTGCAACCTCGGCCAGTTCCAAACCCGCTGGTCCGAAATCCTGTGCCAGTTGGTCAAAACAGACCTCCTGTCCACACATCAACATCTCGATGGCGCGCGCCCTCAACTTGTCGTCATCGCTCAGACGCAATCCCTTGTGCAAACCTGTTCCCAAGGATGCAACGCGCGCGAGATAGGCGGCCGTCGACGCCGCATTCTGAAGATAGTAACCTGCCACAGACGAAATGGCAGACGCTCCAAATCCGATCAGAGCCGCGCTGTTGTCTGTTGTGTACCCTTGGAAATTGCGTCGCAAATGCCCTTCAGTGGCGGCCTTTGCCAAATCATCTTCAGGTTTTGCGAAATGATCGATCCCGATCCTGACAAATCCCGCGCTGACCAGAACTTCAGCCATGCGTGACGCCAGTCTGAAGCGGGCTTGTCCGTCCGGCAATGCCGCCTCATCGATCAACCTTTGCCGTCTCGCCATCCATGGCACATGCGCATAGCCGAACAGCGCCACCCGATCGGGAGACAATTCCAGCAAGTGGTCGAGTGTCCTGAGAACCGACACCTCCGTTTGATGTGGCAACCCGTAAACCATATCAGCGTTCACCGATTTTACGCCACCGTCCCGCAACATACTTACGCACTCCCGGGTCTGCGCGATGGACTGCGGACGCCCGATGGCATCCTGTACCGCTGGCGCAAAATCCTGAATGCCAATGCTAGCACGGGTCATGCCAATCTCAAGCAGTGCCTTCACCCGGCTTTCGTCAATCTCTGTTGGATCAATCTCGACCGAGAACGCACCCAGCGTGGCATCTGCTGAAAGGCTTTGCAGAGCCTTTCCGAGAGCTTGCATCTGGTTTGGTGACAGGATTGTGGGTGTTCCACCCCCCCAATGCACTTGCCCAACGTTCAATGCACCGTCTGTTCGCGATCTGAACTCTGCGATCTCCTGTTTCAATCCCTCAAGATAACCATCCACAGGTGCCATGGTCCGGGTCCCTTGAGTGCGACAGGCGCAGTACCAGCACAAACGCCTGCAAAACGGGATATGGACATAAAGAGAAACCGGATCATTCCGATCCAGCGCGGCCATTTCATTCTTTACCGCCTCAATATCAATGTTCGCAGAGAATTGAGGTGCAGTCGGATAGCTCGTGTAACGCGGCACGCGCTCTGTGAACAATCCGAGTCTGGCGAAGGTATCTGTGTGATCCATGCGCACATTTGCTACCTTGTGAAGCAGTGACGCATTGATCTGGGTCAAAACACGTGTTCCAACTGCCTGATGGCTCAGAATGCTAAACTCAAAGATCTGGCAAGCTTCCTTCCCAAACTGGATGAAGGGCGCTGCTCTGACTGTCCGATCCGACATCGCGCTGTTTGCTCTCATTGCGATCAGGATGAACTGGTCATCCTTGAAGAGATGAAATCCTACAAGACGCATAAGGCAGGCGACACGATCCTTTGGGCAGGGGATCCGATGACCCATGTCGGTTCGGTGGTCAGCGGATGTGCAGCTCTCACCTCGACAATGGAAGATGGACGGCGGCAAATGGTCGGTCTTCTGTTGCCCAGTGATTTTGTCGGAAGGCCGGGGCGGAATGAGGCCCCTTATGATGTGGTCGCCGCGACAGACGTGACCCTGTGCCTGTTCCGCAAACCCTCGTTCGAGGCTTTGCTGCGTGACACACCGTCTGTAGAACGTCGTCTGCTTGAACTAACGCTCGATGAGTTGGATGCAGCACGCGAATGGATGATTGTTCTCGGGCGCAAGACAGCGCGCGAACGGATTGCAAGCTTCCTGTCCATTCTGGCGCGCCGGAATGCAGTCCTGAATCGTACGCAGCCCCACAATGGCATGAGTTTTGATCTGATCCTCACACGTGAGGCGATTGCCGACTATCTCGGCATGACCATTGAGACCGTCAGCCGACAATTCACGGCGCTTCGCAAGGATGGGGTCATTTCGCTTGAGGGCACCCGCAAGGTCACAGTCATGGATTTTGTTCGCCTGATGGATGAAGCTGGCGATGACAGCGATGGCGGGATGCTGGGCTGACGCGTAAAGGTCTTGCTGACACTCTGACCGCAGCCTGCTAGATTCTCTCAAAACGAGCAGAAAGCCGGCGTGGACAGACCCATGAAAGATGCCCCCTTTGATCTGAGTCGCAACCAGAAGGCGCTGATCGTGCTCTTGCTGGACGCGTTACTGGTCCCCTTCGCACTGTTTCTATCGCTTGTGCTGCGTCTGGGCGTATTGTTGCCGCTGGAATACTTTCCCCAAGCCAACGGCCTGTTTCTCAGCCTGCCGCTGATCGGCGTGATCCTGTCCTGGGTCATGGGCATTCCCAATGTCGTGTTGCGCGCGTTCGAGCAACGGGCGATTTGGCAACTGACCCGGTTTGTCTTTGTGATGTCACTGATCTGCGCAGGGCTGAACACTTTTCTCAGCTTCGGACTGCCCCGCTCAATTCCCGGCATCTGGGCAGCCGTGTTTCTGGTCTTTGCCGTTGCCGCAAGGCTGCTGCTGGCCAATCTGGGAGAAAGACTGGATCGCCGTGGTCTGACCACAAAGCAGGTGATGATCTACGGAGCCGGGGCGACGGGTCAGCAGCTTGCTGCTGCCTTGCGTGCTGACCGCGATATGCGGGTCATGGGGTTTGTCGACGACAATTCTGCCCTAAGGCGGGTGACCGTAGCAGGGCTTTCCGTTGTAATGCCCGCAGAACTGCCCAAAGTGATCAGCCAGCAGAACATCTCTCAGATCATTCTGGCAATGCCCACCACCACCCGGCGCAGACGTGCCGAAATTGTCGAAAGTCTTCAGCCTTTGGGCGTGGAAGTGATGGCGGTACCGTCTTTCCTCGACATGATGGATGGCCGGACGCTGACCGATCAGATCCAACCAGTGACACCCGATGCGCTTTTGGGACGCAACGCCGTTGATCTGGCGATCCCCGAGGTGGCGCAGGCCTATCGCGGCAAGACAGTGATGGTCACAGGCGCAGGTGGTTCAATCGGGTCGGAACTGGTCAGACAGGTCGTCCGTGCGGGGCCGGGCCGTCTGGTGCTCTATGAGCAGGGTGAACTGGGTCTTTACACGGTTGAGCAGCACCTCAGAAAAATAACTCCTTTGGGATGCGAGGTCGTGCCCATCCTCGGCTCAGTGAACGATGAAGCACGTCTGGCTCGTGTGCTCGCACAGTATGACGTGCAGATTGTTCTTCATGCCGCGGCCTACAAACATGTCCCCATGGTCGAGGCCAACCCGCTGGAAGGCGCGCGCAACAATATCCTGGGCACGGAAGCTCTGGCCCGCATGGCGGCCAAAGCCGGGGTGGAACGCTTCATTCTGGTATCCACTGACAAGGCTGTGCGGCCCACCAATGTCATGGGTGCCACGAAACGCATGGCTGAACTGGTGGTGCAGGATGCGCAAACTCGCGCAGACGGTATTTTTGCCATGGTGCGATTCGGCAATGTGCTGGGCTCTTCCGGATCCGTCATACCGTTGTTTCGCGACCAGATTGCCCGTGGCGGACCTGTGACCCTGACCCATAAGGACATTACCCGCTATTTCATGACGATCCCCGAGGCCGCACAACTGGTTCTACTGGCGGGATCTTTTGCCGAAGGCGGAGAAGTCTTCGTGCTTGATATGGGCACACCAGTGAAAATTCACGACCTTGCCCGTCGGATGATCGAACTGTCGGGCCTTACCGTGCGGGACGAAACCAACCCGGACGGAGATATCGAGATTGTCGTGACCGGTCTGCGCCCCGGCGAAAAGCTTTATGAAGAACTGCTGATCGGAGAGAACACGGTTGCGACCCCCCATCCCAAGATCATGCGTGCAAAAGAAGGTATGCTGGATCAGGGAGAGATTGCCGGAGTACTGGACAGTATCCGCAGGGCGGTGAGCGATGATTCCGTGGATGCGCTCAAGGCAGTTTTCCACGACAGGGTCGATGGATTTCAGTCTGAGTGATGACATGCGTCAGTCGCGGCATACGCACTAACCTGCCGATCTGAAAACGCATCTCCCAAAAGAAAAGAGCGGGCCAAGGCCCGCTCTTTCCAATTCATTCCAATCCGTGAGGATTAGAAGGACATGGATACGCCGAAGTCGGCTACGGTTGTGCCAGCAGCTGTGTCTACAACACCACCAACGATGGATGCGCCACCGCCGAGGTCGTAGGATGCGCCGATACCGATGTTGGTGTCTGCGCCAACGCCGTCTGCAAGCTCACGCTCGGAAGCGAATGCTGTCAGGGACAGGCCGTTGCCCAGGTCGTAACCCAGGGACAGAGCAGCATCGTCGCCACCGTCGTTCGTTGCGAAAGCTGCTTTCACGGAGAAGGCACCGATTGCGCCGCCAACGGAAGCTGCAACGTGACCGCCAGCTACAGAGTCGTCGTAACCCAGGCCGAGTGTCCAGCCACCGAAGGTTGCGCCAACACCAACTGCGATTTCTTCGAGATCACCACCTGTGGAGATGGAGAAGCCGAAGCTGTCGAAGTCGTAGTCGTAACGGATCTGAGAAGCTTCTGGAGCGGACTCAGTGATCTCGTTCAGGTCACCAAGAGCTGTGAGGCCAACGCCATCGACGTCGTTCACGCGCTGCTCAGCAGCATCGCCTGTGTCGCCGTACGTCAGTGTGCCGAAGCCGCCGGAGATAAATACGTTACCGCCAGTCGAGACGTTACCGTTTGCAGCAACACCAGCGCCACCATCTTCAGCTTTGATCGAGTCAGCAACTTCCATGGAGCCACCGAAAGTCAGGCCGGAGTCAGTTGCGCCTGTACCTGTGATCACGCCGCGGAAGCGGGATGTACCAACTACGCCTGCGCCATCATCGTTGTCGATCAGGCCAAGACGTGCGTTTGCGGAGACAGACACGCCTGTGTGGCCGTCTGCGTATGCAGCACCAGCGAATGCTACGATCGCTGTGGTTGCGAAGAGAACGTTTTTCATCGTTTTCCCTCAATTCGAGTTTAAAGGTGCACCTCTATCCAGGTTAAGCCCCGGACTGAGTACGCTGTGGTGTGCGCCTTTTGGCTCAAGGGGTCAAGAATTTGCGAATTCCTTCGCTGGCTCGCCTTTTTTTTGATGCATCCGTGCCACAGTCGCCTTTTGGACAGGATGTGCTTCACTCTTGTCGGCGCTGGACCGGTCCGATACATCATGTCAGAGCAATTTTTCTTCCCTGTAAGAGGACAGTCCGGTCATGCGCAAGAGTATCAAAGGTTTGCTTGCAATATCAGCGCTTGTCGTGGTCGCAGCCTGTTCAAACAACAAGGTTCAGACAGACCCTCTGGCAGATGATCCGGACTTTGCAGGCATTCAGGATCGCGAAAGCCTTTTTGATCTGTTCAGTGGTGGTCCGCAGGATGTCGCCATCAATGTGAACCGTCATTTATGGTCTGCAACGCTGGATATCCTGTCGTTTCTGCCAATCGAGTCGGCAGATCCGTTCTCGGGCGTGATTGCAACCGGCTGGGGCCGTGTTCCCGGCTCGGCGATTCCCTACAAGGCAACCGCATATATCTCTGAACCGGCGCTGGATGCCCGGTCCTTGAAGCTCGCCCTGTTCCGCCAGTCCGGTGGTCGGGCAGTTGCTGTGAGTGATGAAACGGCGCGCGCGCTCGAAGATGCTATCCTGACCCGCGCCCGCCAGATGCGCATTGCGGAAGATCGGCGCTGACACGCCCCTCCTACTGAAAGACACGTATATGTCTCGTTACAACGCCCAAGTGACCGAGCCGAAATGGCAAGCAGCCTGGGACCAGGCCGATGTGTTCAAGGCCACGCGTGATCCTTCCAAGCCGAAATACTACGTGCTGGAGATGTTTCCCTACCCGTCAGGGCGCATCCATATGGGTCATGTGCGGAATTATACCATGGGCGACGTGATTGCCCGCCACAAAGCAGCCAATGGCTACAGCGTTCTGCATCCCATGGGATGGGACGCGTTCGGCATGCCAGCCGAAAACGCGGCAATGCAGAAGAACACTCATCCCGGCACCTGGACCTACCAGAACATCGCGGATATGCGCGATCAGATGAAGCCGCTGGGCTTTTCGATTGACTGGAGCCGGGAGTTTGCCACCTGCGATCCAGAGTATTACGGCCAGCAACAGGCGCTCTTTCTGGACATGATGGAAAAGGGCCTCGTCTACCGCAAGAATGCGGTCGTCAACTGGGATCCGGTCGATATGACGGTTCTTGCCAATGAACAGGTGATCGACGGCAAGGGTTGGCGCTCAGGCGCCGAGGTCGAGCGGCGCGAGCTGACCCAGTGGTTCTTCAAGATCTCGGACTACTCGGAAGAACTGCTCGACGCGCTTGATACGCTTAAGGAGTGGCCCGAGAAAGTCCGACTGATGCAGGCCAACTGGATCGGGCGTTCACGCGGGCTGCAATTTGCCTTTGACGTCAACGGCGCACCAACTGGTCATGAAAAACTGGCCGTCTACACAACCCGGCCTGATACGCTCTTGGGGGCAAGTTTTGCCGCCATTGCTGCTGACCACCCGCTGGCCAAAGCGCTGGAAGGAAACCCGGAGGTTGCGGCCTTCACCGCCAAGTGCCGCAAGCTGGGCACTTCAGAGGAGGCCCTGGAAAAGGCCGAAAAGCTGGGCTTTGACACAGGACTGACCGTCACCCATCCTCTCGACCCGGACTGGAAACTGCCGATCTACATCGCCAACTTCGTGCTGATGGATTATGGCACAGGCGCGATCTTCGGCTGTCCTGCCCATGACCAACGCGATCTGGACTTCGCCCGCAAATATGAATTGCCCGTGCTTGACGTTTATTTTGCGGATGACAGCGAGACACCGGTGGCCGATGAGGCTTTTGTGCCGTCCAAATCCGACAAGGTGCACTACAAACTGCTTCTCGCAGGTGAGCAGGACATGGATGCCAACACGGCCGTCGAGGCTGCGATCACCTATTGCGAGGACAAGGGCATCGGGCAGGGCAAGACCCAATTCCGCCTGCGCGACTGGGGCGTCAGCCGTCAGCGCTACTGGGGCTGTCCGATCCCGGTGGTTCATTGTGAAGGGTGTGGCGTGGTGCCAGAGAAGAAGGAAAACCTGCCTGTAGAGCTGCCACAGGATGTGACCTTCGACATTCCCGGCAATCCACTTGACCGTCATCCAACCTGGCGCGATGTCTCCTGCCCCTCCTGCGGCAAGCCAGCCCGGCGCGAAACCGATACGATGGATACGTTCGTTGACAGCTCGTGGTATTTCGCCCGCTTCACGGCACCACGGGCCACAACGCCTACGGTTCTGGAGGATGCCGACTACTGGATGAACGTCGATCAGTATATAGGCGGCATCGAACATGCGATCCTGCATCTGCTTTACTCACGCTTCTTCGCGCGCGCGATGAACAAGACGGGGCATCTGCCGGACAAGGCGATCGAGCCGTTCAATGCGCTCTTCACCCAAGGCATGCTGACCCATGAGACCTATTCGACCAAAGGCGCGAACGGGCTGCCGGTCTGGCACTCTCCGGATGAGGTGAAGCGCTCAGAGAAGAGCGCGGAACTGATCGAGACCGGAGAGGCCGTGGACATCGGCCCGATCATCAAGATGTCCAAATCGAAGAAGAATGTGGTCGATCCGGAAGATATCATTGATCAGTATGGCGCTGACACCGCCCGCTGGTTTGTCATGTCCGACAGCCCGCCCGAGCGGGACGTTGAATGGACAGCAGCCGGGGCCGAGGCCGCATGGAAACACCTTCAGCGGGTCTGGCGTCTGGCGGATGACATCCGCCAGAGCGACAAGGAGGCGGCCTCCGACGGAGGCTCCGACGCAGCGCTTGCCCTGTCCAAGGCCGTTCACCGCACAATTTACGATGTCGATCAGGGCATTCTGGGGTTTGCCTTCAACAAATCTGTCGCCAAGCTTTATGAACTGACCAATATCATCGCCAAATCCAAGGCTCCACTGACTGCCCGACGAGAGGCGGTGATGACCTTGGCCCAGTTGATGCAACCCATGACACCGCATCTGGCCGAGGAAGTCTGGCAGGCACTGGATGGCGAAGGTCTCGTGGCGCAGGCCCCGTGGCCCAAGGCAGACCCTGCCATGTTGGTGGAGGATCAGATCACCCTGCCCATTCAGGTCAACGGCAAGAAGAAATCGGAAATCTCTGTTTCCAGAGACGCCGATAAGGCATCTGTTGAGGCGCTGGCTCTTGCCGATCCGGCGATTGCCAAACTGCTGGACGGTGCCGCTCCGCGCAA
This sequence comes from uncultured Paracoccaceae bacterium, assembly GCA_947494445.1. Taxonomy (GTDB): domain Bacteria; phylum Pseudomonadota; class Alphaproteobacteria; order Rhodobacterales; family Rhodobacteraceae; genus CANLSM01. The sequence goes on from CANLVD010000001.1 coordinate 201,160, forward strand.
AATCATCGTCGTACCCGGGAGGATCGTGAACCTTGTCGTTTGACCGCAGACGCCAGTTGTTGCTTTTGGGCGGTCTCGCCCCGCTGCTGCTGGCCTGTGGTTTCTCTCCTGTCTACGGGCCAGATGGCCCGGGAAAGGCGCTTCTGAACAAGGTTTTCATGGGGCCGGTGCCGGGCTCCATCGGCTTTTCCTTTCGCGAAGCGATCACCGAACGTCTGGGAGAACCGCTTGATCCCGTGTGGAAACTGGATGTTTCACTGGGTGTGACATCCGAGGATCGCGTAATCCGGCAGGACAACTCAATCACCCGATACTCCCTGACCGGCACGGCAACTTACAGTTTTCAGCGCGTCGATGGTGCGGCCCAGCCCAACACCGGTAAGGTCACCGCGAATACCGGCTACAGCGCCACCGCGAACTCCTTCGCGACACTGGCGGCAGAGCGGGATGCGCAGGCCCGGCTTGCACGCGCTCTGGCCGAAGAGCTTATCCTGAAACTTGCGGCCGACGTGGACCGGAACCCGTGAAGGCCAACAAGCAGGAGGCCGCGCGGTTCATCGCTAAGCCTGATCTGACCCGTGCTGGCGTCCTTCTTTATGGCATGGACGCGATGCGGGTGGCTTTGAAACGGCAGGATCTGGTCAAGACCGTCATCGGCCCTGATGGGGAAGCTGACATGCGCCTCACCAGAATTGAAGCCGCTGATCTGCGTAAGGATCCGTCCATGGTGACGGATGCTTTGAAAGCCGTTGGCTTCTTTCCCGGTGATCGGGTGGTTCTGGTCGAAAATGCTGGAGACGGCCTGAAGGACGTGCTTGGAAACGCCCTGCAGGATTGGGCCGAGGGTGATGCCCTGCTGGTTGTCACGGCCGGTCAGCTGAACGCCCGGTCAGGACTGCGCAAGGCTTTTGAGGCCGCACCCAACGCGCTGGCCATCGGGGTATACGACGATCCCCCGGGGCGCGACGAGATTGAGGCCGAACTGGCGCGCGCAGGCGTCTCGAACGTCTCACCTGATGCAATGGCAGACATCACCGCTCTGACCACCAGCCTTGATCCGGGCGACTTCCGTCAGGTTCTGACCAAGCTGTCACTCTACAAGCTCGGCGATCAGACACCGGTCAGCACGGATGATGTTCTGGCCATCGCCCCATTGGTGCAGGACACGGCTGTGGACGAGGTTGTGGGCGCAGCCGCAGATGGCCGACCCGAAGCCTTGGGTCTGTTGCTCAGCCAGATGGCAGGACAAGGCGTCAACGCCACGACACTGTGCATCGCTGCGACCCGTCATTTCCGCCAATTGTTCGCGGCCAGCACTGACCCATCTGGCCCCGAAGGCGCCCTTTCGCGTGCGCGTCCACCGGTGTTTGGACAAAGACGAGACCGGATGATCCGCCAGGTCCGCGCGCTCGGTCCACATCAGCTTGAAGGGATCGTAACCTCCCTAACCGATACGGATCTGACGCTGCGGTCATCGAAACCGGTTCCGGCGCTGGCCGTGCTGGAACGCGCGCTGATCCGCATCGCCATGCTCAAACGCAGACAATAAAGGACCTTGCCATGTACAAAGTGATCGGCAGACCGCAATCGCGTGCCTTGCGCATCATGTGGGCACTTGAGGAGCTGGGCGAGGCCTATGAACTTGACCCGGCCGTACCCCGTTCGGAAACAGCTTTCGCCCACAACCCCATGGGCAAGGTGCCGTCGCTGATCTACGGTGACCAATCCATCACCGACAGCATCGCGATCCTGACATATCTTGCCGACAAGCACGGCCAGATGACCCACCCGGCAGGCACGATTGCACGCGCCAGACAAGATGCAGCAACCATGTTTGCCGTGGCGGAGGTGGACGCTGCCCTTTGGTTGAAGGCAAAGCATGGATTTGTACTGCCAAAGGAAAATCGCGTTGAGGCCGCCAAGGCGGCGGCTGAATGGGAATTCAATGCAGCCATGAAAACGCTTGAAAAGATGCTGGGCGACGCCGAGTTCATTGCGGGCGACAGTCTGACGGTCCCCGACATAGTGCTGGGCCATTGCGGCGGCTGGGCGCTCAGTGCCAAGTTCTCGCTGCCTGACGGACCGGTGGGTGACTATTTCCGCCGGTTGCGCAAACGCCCTGCAATGCAGGCGGCCATGACCCGGGCCAAAGAGGTCAGCGGTTGATAAACCGGGCCGCTGCCTCGCCCGCTTTCCACCCAGTGGCAAGGCAGGCTGTGATCAGATAGCCGCCGGTGGGCGCATCCCAGTTCAGCATCTCGCCCGCACAGAACAGACCCGCCCGGTCCCTGACCATCAGATCGGCATCCAGCGCTTCAAACAACAAACCTCCATCGGTGGAGATCGCTTCGTCAAGCGGTCTTGGCCCGGTCACCGGGATCGGCACGGCTTTCAGCCGAGCGGCAAGGGCATCCATATCACGCGGCAAAGGACCTGCTTCCATCAGGACAGCGCGCTTGACCGGATCGAGCCTGACGGCTTTGCGCAGATGGTTCGACAGACTGGTCTTGCCACGCGGCTTGGTCAGGCGGGTTTGCACGTCCTCCAGCGTCATGGCCGGAACCAGATCAATGAACAGAGTGTCTGCACCCGCCTCAAGCGCATCCCGCAGGGTCTGCGAAACCGTATAAATTCCACTGCCTTCGACGCCGTTTCGGGAAATCACACATTCTCCCTGAACGCTCTGCTCTCCAACCATCAGACGCACCGGCTTGAGTGGTTTGCCGAAATGCGGCTCCATGTAGGACGACCAGTTGCAGGAGAAACCCATATTGGACGGGCGAAAGGGCGCGATCTGCGCGGGGTCAAAATATTGCGTCCAAACACCGTCTGAGCCAAGTCGCGACCAGCTTGCCCCACCCATTGCCAAAACCACCGCCTTGGCCTGCACCAGAACGTCACCTTGCGGGATCTCGAACGTCAGCGCCCCATCCTGCCAGCCGGTCCAACGATGCCGGGTGCGCATCTCGACTCCCAATTCACCCAGTTGCCTCAACCATGCGCGCAGAAGGGGTGAGGCCTTCATGGCCTTGGGAAACACACGGCCAGAGGAGCCGGTAAAAAGCGCCTGCCCCAGCCCTTCGGCCCAGCGCGTGATCCGGTTTGGATCAAGGGAAATAAGATCAGTCAAAGGGCCTTTGCCGTAGCCTTCGGCAAATGCATCCGCTGGCAGGTTCATCGTCAGGTTCAACCCGGACTTTCCAGCCATCAGAAACTTGCGGCCCAGCGACGGTTTGGCTTCGAACACACAGACCGAAGCCCCCGCGCGTGCTGCCGCCTCAGCCGCAGCAAGCCCTGCCGGGCCGCTGCCGATCACACAGATATCGAAGTCGGTTGATTGGGTCATGGGCGCGTCCTATCACCCAAGCATGGACCGCGACCAGAGCAATCCCATCTGCCCGCTGTGTGAACGCCCGATACCGCCTCATGCACGGCAAAGTCTGCATCACCTCATCCCCAAGCTGAAGGGTGGCAAAGGTGGTCCCGTCGTGCTGCTGCACCAGATTTGCCACAACGAAGTCCATGCCAGCCTGACTGAGACCGAACTGGCCCGGGATTTTTCAACCATAGAAACCCTGCAAACCCACCCCAGGCTGGCGAAATTCATAAGATGGGTGCGCAAACAGGACCCGGCCTATCACAGCAGATCCGTGGGTGGTCGCCGCAAGCGATAAATTGACCTTGTTTTACAAGCCGCCTAGGGTGGTCCGAACTGATAAAAACACTTGGGAGCGCGCGTAATGGCCGACGGGGAACTGCAGGGGATCGGACCAGATCCGTCATTGTTGCTATTGGATGATGATGAGCCGTTTCTCCGCCGTTTGGCCCGGGCCATGGAAAAACGCGGGTTCGCACCGGTCACGGCAGAAACCGTTGCTCAGGGTAAGTCCATCGCTGCGTCCAAACCGCCGGCATATGCGGTTGTTGACCTCAGGCTGGAAGATGGCAACGGGCTGGATGTGGTCGAAATGCTGCATGAACACCGCCCTGATTGCCGGGTCGTGGTGCTGACCGGCTACGGCGCCATCGCCACCGCTGTGGCCGCCGTCAAGATCGGCGCGGTCGACTATCTGTCGAAGCCCGCTGATGCAAATGATGTGACCAACGCGCTCCTGTCGCGGGTCGAGGACAAACCACCACCGCCCGAAAATCCCATGTCGGCAGATCGGGTGCGTTGGGAACATATTCAAAGAGTTTTTGAGCTTTGCGACCGCAATGTCTCGGAAACCGCGCGACGGCTGAACATGCACCGCCGCACCCTGCAACGTATTTTGGCAAAACGCAGTCCCAAGTAAGGAGAATACCAATGAAACTATTTATTTCAGCGACAGCAATTTCCGCTTTCCTGTGCGCTCAGGCAATGGCGGGCAACATCGTATTCGAAGCTCCTGTCGAAGAAGAAGTCATGATGGAAGAGGCGGTTGAGCCCATGGGTTCGTCTGCGGCAGGATGGATCGTTCCGGTTCTGGCACTGATTGCCATCGGCATCGCAATATCCGACGATGATGATGCGGTGGTTGACGGAGAAAACCCAGGGCTCGAATTGAGCGATCAGCGTCTGAAAACGGCAGTTGAGCGGGTGGGCACATCGCCTTCCGGTCTCGGCGTTTACCAATGGTCATATATCGGACATGAAGATATCCGCTTCGAAGGCGTTCTGGCCCAAGAGGTTTTGGCCCACACACCATCGGCCGTGATCCTGAAAGAGGGTGGATACTACGCGGTTGATTACGCGCAGATCGATGTCGAGATGAAACGTCTGAACTGATCTGGACAGTGAGCCGCGACGATGTCTGACATGAAAACTGTCGAGACGGATGCTGATGTCGGGGCCTTTCTGGACGCGATAGAACACAAGGGCCGCGCGGAGGATTGTCGCGCGGTCGCCGACATGATGGCCCAGATTACCGGGGCTGAGCCCCGGATGTGGGGGTCGAACATAATAGGCTACGGGTCTTACGACTACACCCGCAAGGATGGCTCTCATCACCGGTTCTTTGTGACCGGAGTATCTCCGCGCAAGGCCAATCTGACGATCTACATCATGCCCGGTTTTTCAAGGTACAGGGACCTTCTTGATCAAATTGGGCCGCACAAAACCTCCGTCTCCTGCCTGTATCTCGGGCGGTTGAACCGGGTTGATCTCGATGTGCTGAGCACGCTGATTTCGCGATCCGTGGACGACATGAAATCAAGTTACGGAACCAGCCTTTGATGGAAGTCCGACCATTGACAGGACAGGGCCTTGTATCCGTCCTGAAAGACGTGGCCCGTCTCAGACTATCGGTGTTTCGGGCCTACCCCTATCTTTACGATGGCGATCTTGAGTATGAAATGTCCTATCTCAAACCCCTTATCGACAGCGCCGGGTCGATTGTTGTGGGCGCGTTTGATGACGGCAAACTGGTGGGTGCAGCGACAGCAGCCCCGCTTGCCGACCACAGTGATGGGTTTTCCAGCGGATTGCAGAAAACCGGGCTGGATGTGGCAGACATCTACTATCTGGCGGAATCTGTCTTGCTGCCCGACCATCGCGGCAAGGGGCTTGGCCATCGGTTTTTCGATTTTCGCGAGGCGCATGGCCGAAGGCTTGGGTTCAAGCATGCCGTCTTCTGTTCGGTAATCCGGCCCGAGGATCACCCGGACAAGGCAGATTACCAACCTTTGACACCGTTCTGGCAGAAGCGCGGATACCGGTCCATAGATGGTGCCTTGGCGCATTTCAGCTGGAAGGATGTCGGATCGGATGAAGAGACGGAGAAGGCTCTGCAAATCTGGCACCGCGTCCTGTGAAGATCGCAACCGCATCCTATCCGCTGGACCATTTTCAGGAATGGCAGGGATATGCTGACAAGATCACGCATTGGGTGGAGCAGGCAATATCGGCCGATCTGATCGTGTTTCCTGAATATGGTGCAATGGAGCTTGCAGGGCTGAACGGGGCAGTGAATGCCGCCGACCTGATTGCAGCAGCCGGTTCCGTTTCCGACTGGATCGACAGGGCTGATGCGCTGCACGCCGATCTCGCCCAAACAACAGGGCGTCATATTCTGGCAGGCTCTGGCCCGGTTCGGGATGGAGGTGACTTCGTGAATCGCGCGCGGTTGTTCTCTCCCGACGGGCAGGTGGGCATTCAGGACAAGGTGATCATGACGCCTTATGAGCGAAAGGTCTGGGGGATAACGCCGCGCAATGCCCTGTCTGTCTTTGACACCCATCTGGGCAGGATCGGTGTCCTGATCTGCTATGACAGCGAATTTCCCGATCTTGCACGTCATATGGTCGAGGCTGGGCTGGATATCCTGCTTGTGCCTTCCTGTACGGACACGCCACAGGGCTATTGGCGGGTCAGAACTGCCGTTCAGGCGCGCGCTTTGGAGGCACAATGCGTGGTCGTCCAATCCTCCACCGTTGGACCCACCAAATGGTGTGATGCCGTTGATCAGAATTTTGGAATGGCTGGCGTCTTTGTGCCACCGGATGTGGGCATGCCCGAAGATGGCATCATCGCAATTGGTCAGATGAACCAACCCAGCTGGGTGTTTGCAGATGTTGATCTGGAAAAAGTGAATGCCATTCGCACCGAAGGGCATGTCAGAGTGCGGGCGCACTGGCCCGAGCAGGAGCGCTGCCGGCAGGCAACGCTCCGCAAATTATAGGCGTATCAGCCTTTCATCTTGTTCATGACCATGCCGGCCACGACCTGCAGAACCATGCCGCCGACACCACCGCCTGCGAACTGGCCGACCAGCCCCATGATGTCAAAGCCTTCGCCGCCACCGCCGAGCATCCCGCTCAGCGCTCCGCCGATCAATTGACCACCGCCAACGCCACCGACGGCGCCTGCAATCAGGTTACCGATGCCACCCATGCTGGATCCACTGACGGCCTTGCCGCCAATGCCACCACCAACAACACCACCAACCACTTGAGCAATAAGTTGTTCCACGACTATCCCCTTTTTTGTTTTGGTGATGCCATTCCAGCAGGCATGCCCCGCCAAAAACAGGGGAAAATTGGTGATCAGGTCACCCTGCCGTAAGGGAAGCCCTGGTGTCTGGCCTCACAGCCAGCCTTGCGTTTCTGCCGCCTTGGCCTTCAACCACAGCACGTCAAATCCGGCAATGACACGGTAACCTCTCGCGAAAAGTGCCTTAGCCTGAGCTTCGGCCAATCCGACATTTCCAAGCGGAATACCGGCCTTCGTCGCCGCCTCCTCAACCTTCGCAAGGGCCGCCTGAAAATCAGGATGGTCGAACTGGCCTGACACGCCAAGATCAGTGCTCAGGTCAAACTGCGCTGGAATGATCAGGTCAATGCCGGGCACAGCACAGATCTCTGTGATGTTCTCAACCGCATCGCGGGTTTCGATCAGCAGGCAACACACGATCTGGTCATCTACAGCCTCGCGGTATTCCAGCAATGACGTGCCCCAGCGGGAATGAGCCAGAAAAGGGCCAAAACCCCGATTGCCGTTTGGTGGATAGTGCAGAGAAGAGATGGCTTTCCTTGCATCGGATGCGTCCCGAATGAGCGGGAAGACGATCCCCTCTGCACCCAGATCCAGCACCCGCTTGACCTGCGCCGGATCATTTTCAGCAACCCTGACCAAAGGCGCACAATTCGTTCCTGCAGTTGCTGCGATCATGGCATGGGCGCTGCCGTAATCCACAGCCCCGTGTTCCAGATCGATGATCACACTGTCCGCTCCCGATGCGGCCAAAGCCTGTGTTACCACCGCGGATGGAATGGTGCAGACATGCATGGTCAGATTCTGATCCGTGTCCCGCAATCTTGATTTCAGCTTCATGGAGCGCCCCGCTTGTTGAAACTCGACCGGGCCAAAGATACGCAAATTCTCAGTCCAGACTTGCAATCATCAGACGACTCCCCTAATTGACTGTCAACAGCGGCGAGACTGGGGTCCAAACCCAGACTTCCACCGGAAATCTTAACGGGCCGCGCGCCCGTTTTTTTGTGCCTGAACACATCAAGGATTCTGAAAGCCAACCCATGTCGGATATGATCGCCAAAGCCTCCATGGATCGCAGACTTGCTGCAATCGTGGCCCCAACCATCGAAGCGTTGGGCTATGAGCTGGTGCGCCTGCGCTACATGGGTGGCAAGAAGCCGACATTGCAGATCATGGCCGACAAGCCAGACGGCGGGATTGAGGTTGATGACTGCGCCAAGATATCGCGCACCGTTTCAGCCATGCTGGACGTGGAAGACCCGATCGAGGGCGAATATGCGCTTGAGGTCTCGTCACCCGGCATCGACCGGCCACTGACCCGGCTGAAAGACTTTGAGGCCTTTGCCGGATACAAGATCAAGTTGCAGACCGATGAACTGATCGAGGGTCGCAAGAACTTCAAGGGTGAACTCCACGGCGTCGAAAATGATGAAGTGCTGGTGGAAATCCCCGAGGGCATCATCGGTCTGAAATTCGAGTGGCTGACGGAAGCCAAGCTTGTCCTGACAGACGAGCTGATCGCCGAAAGCCTGAAAGCACGGAAAACCGCCGGGTTCGATCCCGAAGACTTCGACGAAATCCAAGAAACAAAAGACACTGAAGAGGACGCGACATGAGTGTGACTTCGGCCAACCGCCTTGAGCTTCTGCAAATCGCAGATGCCGTTGCCCGCGAAAAGATGATCGACCCGGTTCTGGTCATCGAAGCGATGGAAGAAAGCATGGCAAAGGCCGCGCGGTCCCGCTATGGCGCAGAATATGACATCCGGGCCAAGATCGACCCAAAGACGGGCGAGCTGGAAATGACCCGTGTGCGCACAATCGTGGAAGAGGTCGAGAACCATTTCACCGAACTGACAGTCGATGATGCCGATGGTTTGATCGATGCGCCGGAAGTAGGCAAGGAAATCATCGAGGAACTGCCGCCGATGGATTTCGGCCGGATCGCCGCGCAATCCGCCAAACAGGTGATCATGCAGAAGGTGCGTGAGGCCGAACGTGAGCGTCAGTACGAGGAATTCAAGGATCGCGTTGGCGAGATCATCAACGGTCTGGTCAAGCGGGTCGAATACGGCAACGTCATCGTTGATGTGGGCCGGGGTGAGGCCGTTCTGCGCCGTGACCAATTGATCAACCGCGAAGGTTACCGCAACGGCGACCGTATCCGAGCGTACATCCGTGACGTCCGCTCCGAAGTGCGCGGACCGCAAATCTTCCTCAGCCGCACAGCTCCGGAATTCATGGCAGAGCTGTTCAAGATGGAAGTGCCCGAGATTTATGACGGCATCATCGAGATCAAAGCCGTGGCCCGCGATCCCGGTTCACGCGCGAAAATCGGCGTGATCTCCTACGACAACTCAATTGATCCCGTCGGCGCCTGTGTCGGTATGCGCGGCAGCCGTGTTCAGGCAGTTGTGAACGAATTGCAGGGTGAGAAGATCGACATCATCCCCTGGAACGACGATGCGCCGACCTTCCTCGTGAACGCCCTGCAGCCTGCTGAGGTTGCCAAGGTCGTCTTTGATGAAGACGCCGAGCGGATCGAAGTTGTGGTCCCGGATGACCAGTTGTCTCTTGCCATCGGTCGTCGTGGACAGAACGTCCGTCTGGCCAGCCAGCTGACCGGCTTCGACATCGACATCATGACCGAAGCTGAAGAATCCGAGCGTCGTCAGGCCGAATTCACCCAGCGCTCCAACATGTTCATGGAAACCATGAACGTCGACGAGATGGTCGCACAACTTCTGGTCTCCGAAGGTTTTGCGACACTGGAAGAAGTGGCTTATGTCGAATTGGATGAACTTCTGGCAATCGACGGCTTCGATCAGGCCACCGCAGAAGAGTTGCAGGCCCGTGCCCGCGAAAGCCTTGACGAAATCAACGCCAAAGCTGTCGAAAAGTCTCGTGAACTGGGTGTTCAGCAGGATCTGTTTGACTTTGAAGGTCTGACACCCCAGATGATCCTTACACTGGCCGAGGATGGCGTCTTGTCCCTTGAAGAATTTGCGCGTTGCGCGGATTGGGAACTGGCCGGTGGATATACAACAATCGAGGGCAAACGCGTCAAAGACGAGGGCCTGTTGGAGAAATACGACATGGCGCTTGATGAGGCGCAGCATCTGGTAATGACTGCGCGTCTGCAACTTGGCTGGATCACTCAGGAAGAAATCGACGCGCAAAACGCGGCCGATGAAGAACTTGAAGGTGATGCAGAAACTCAGGAGGCAGAGGTCTGATCGGACCTCTCACCTGATGGTGCGCGGTGGCAAAAACAAGGACGAGCAGGTCGCAGAGCGACGCTGTATTGTTTCGGGCAAAAGCAGTGACAGATCAGGTTTGATCCGTTTCGTGCTGAGCCCGGATCAAACGGTCACTCCGGATCTGTCCGAAAAGCTGCCCGGCCGTGGCATGTGGGTCACCGCCGACAGGGCTGCCCTTGAGAAGGCGGTGTCCAGGAACCTGTTTTCCAAGGCAGCAAAGGCACAGGCCAAGATACCTGATGGACTTGTGGACCTGATCGAAAGTCTGCTTGTCCGTAAAATCGGTGATACGCTCTCACTCGCCCGGAAGTCGGGACGGGCGGTCGCGGGAAAAGACAAGGTGAAAGCCTTGTTGGAAGACGAAGAGGTCAGCATTCTGTTTCAGGCCAGCGATGGCTCTGAACGCGAAAAGCGCGGGTTGAGGCCTCCAAAGGGCAAAGACAGGCATTTCGAGGTGCTGACCGCATGGGAATTGGGCATGGCCTTTGGCCGTGAACGTGTGATACATGCGGCTCTAATCGCGGGTGGACTCGACGACTCCATCAGGTATGAGTCGTCACGACTGCGGGGATTGCGATCCGCTTGAGGTCATATAAGGCCAGCCGAAGGCGAGGTCCGGAGAAGGCTCCGGGTCTGAAAGGAATAGGTAAGAATGAGCGATACGAAAGATAACGATGGCAAGGGACGGACACTCGGGTTGCGCGGCGGCGGGACCGAGACCAGCCATGTGCGCCAGAGTTTTTCCCACGGTCGGACGAAATCTGTCACGGTAGAGCGCAAGCGCAAGCGTGTCATTGATCCCAACCGTTCGGGTCCCGCTCAGGGTCAGGGCCGTGGCGGCTCTGCCGGTGTGTCCGATGTCGAGATGGAGCGCCGTCGCAAAGCGCTGATGGCGGCCCATGCTGAGGAAAGCCAGCGCAAGGAAAAAGAAGTCAAGGCCGAGGAAGAGCGCAAAGCCGAAATGGCCCGTCTGCGTGCTGCCAAGGAAGCGGAAGAGCGTGCTGTCAAGGAAGCCGAGATCGCCCGCCAGCGTCAGGAAGACGAGGCCCGCGAGGCGGCTGAAAAAGCCGACGCCGAGAAATCCAAACAGTCCGCCAAACCTGATACCAAGGCAGATGCGAAAGTCGCAGACCCGGCTGCCGCTCAGGCAGCAGAGGCCCGGCTTGCCAGCGGCAAGGTTGCGCCTAAGCGTGGTCCAGCCGGGCGCCCCGACGCCAATGATGCGAAACGCGAGCAGCGGGGCAAGGGTGGCGATGATCGTCGTCGCTCCGGCAAGCTGACCATCAGCCAGGCCACCGGCGAAGAACGCCAACGCTCCATGGCCGCGATGCGTCGCCGTCAGGAACGCGACAAGCGCAAGATGATGGGTGGCAGCCAGGAACGCGAAAAGGTCGTGCGCGAGGTCCAGATCCCCGACGCAATCACCGTCAGCGAACTTGCCAACCGGATGGCCGAACGTGTGGCTGCAGTGGTCAAATCACTGATGACCAACGGCATCATGGCGACCCAGAACCAGACCATCGACGCCGATACGGCCGAACTGATCGTGGAAGAGTTCGGACATAAGGTTGTCCGGGTCTCGGACGCTGATGTTGAAGACGCGATTGTTGCGATCGAGGATGATCCCAAAACGCTCCAGCAACGCGCGCCTGTGATCACCATCATGGGTCACGTGGACCACGGCAAGACATCGCTTCTGGATGCCATTCGCAAGGCCAATGTCGTCTCGGGCGAAGCTGGCGGAATCACCCAGCACATCGGTGCCTATCAGGTGACCACGGATGCCGGGGCGCTACTGAGCTTCCTTGATACACCGGGCCACGCGGCGTTCACGTCGATGCGGGCCCGTGGTGCAAATGTCACGGACATCGTGGTTCTGGTTGTGGCCGCAGACGACAGCGTCATGCCCCAGACCATCGAGGCGATCAACCACGCCAAGGCAGCCAATGTGCCGATGATCATCGCGATCAACAAGATCGACAAGCCCGGCGCCGATCCCGACAAGGTCCGCACCGAATTGCTTCAGCATGAAGTGATCGTCGAGAAGATGTCAGGCGAAGTGCAGGATGTTGAAGTGTCTGCAATCTCCGGTCAGGGACTTGATGAACTTCTGGAAGCGATCAGCCTTCAGTCCGAAATCCTAGAGTTGAAAGCCAACCCGGTCCGTCAGGCCGAGGGGGCCGTGATTGAAGCACAGCTTGATGTGGGCCGTGGCCCCGTCGCGACCGTTCTGGTTCAGAAAGGCACCCTGAAACGTGGCGACATCTTTGTCGTTGGCGAGCAGTGGGGCAAGGTTCGTGCACTGATCAACGATCAGGGTGACCGGGTCGAAGAAGCTGGCCCGTCCGTTCCCGTCGAGGTGCTTGGCCTCAACGGCACACCGGAAGCCGGCGACGTGCTCAATGTGGTCGATGACGAAGCCAAGGCACGCGAAATCGCCGAATATCGCGAGCGTGTGGCCAAGGAAAAGAAAGCCGCCGTTGGTGCTGGCACAACCCTTGATCAGTTGCTGGCAAAGGCCAAGGCCGATGAAAACGTGGCTGAGCTGCCGATTCTGGTGAAAGCCGATGTGCAGGGCTCGGCCGAGGCCATCGTGCAGGCCATGGAAAAAGTCGGAAACGAAGAAGTGCGCGTGCGCGTCCTGCACTCGGGCGTTGGCGCGATCACGGAAAGCGATGTCACTCTGGCAGAAGCATCCGGCGCACCGATCATCGGCTTCAACGTGCGGGCCAACGCGCCTGCACGCGAAAGCGCAAACCAGAAGACGGTCGAAATTCGTTACTATTCGATCATCTACGATCTGGTTGACGACATCAAAGCCGCCGCTTCAGGTCTTCTGTCCGCCGAAGTCCGCGAAACCTTCATCGGCTATGCCGAAATCAAGCAGGTTTTCAAGGTCTCCGGTGTGGGCAAGGTTGCTGGCTGCGTGGTCACCGAAGGCGTCGCCCGACGCGAGGCTGGCGTGCGTCTGCTGCGCGACAACGTCGTGATCCACGAAGGCAAGCTCAAGACCCTCAAGCGCTTCAAGGACGAAGTGAAAGAGGTTCAGGGTGGTCAGGAATGCGGCATGGCGTTTGAAAACTACGATGATATGCGCGAAGGCGACGTGATCGAGATCTTCGAAACAGAAGAGATCGAGCGCAAATTGGACTGATCAGTCCCACTTCTCGGTAAAAATATCCCCGCCGGAGGCATCCGACGGGGACAAATTTACACTCCGCTCAGATATCCAGAACCACCCAGGCCGGGTCATGATCCGACCCGTCGCCACCATGCTTGGTCCGGCGGTCGATATGGGCTGATTGCAACGCGCCCGACAGACCGGCACTCAGCCAGATCTGGTCAAACTGTTCATACCGTGGAAACTCCGGCCCGCTGGGGTTGAAACGATGGGTCCAGTTGGTGGTTTGTGGCCCCGGCCCCTGACCAGCAGTCTCGGCCTTGGCCGGGCGGGTCTCTGTTGCGTGGTCCAGACCATTGATCATTGCCTGTCCGTCGATGGTCAGCATTGGTTCAATGTCGGAACTGTCGGGTGGATCGTTCATGTCGCCAAGGATCACGAATTTCGCCCCCTTGCGTTCCTGTGCCGAGACAATCCGCCGAACGGTTTCAGCCTGGCGTCTGCGCCGCGCATTGGCGGCCAAGGCCCCGGCCACCGGATCCTGATTGAACGGCACGAAATGGCTTTTGAGGTGGTTGTTGTAGACCGTCAGCAACCGCTTTCCCGTCTCATCCGTGATCTCAGCCTGCACCAGATCGCGCCCGAATACACGCCTGCCCGGATCATCAGGATGGCGCGCCGATTGATGGGTTGTTACCGCACCCAAGGGGTATTTTGACATGATCCCCACATCGATCAAACGGCTGTCATTGCCCTCGATCAGAGCGATATGGTTGTAAAGCCCACCAAGATGGTCACGGTTGAACTGCTTGAGGATCCCCACATGCTCGACCTCCTGCACGGCCAGTACATCGACATCGATGCGCAAAATACGCTCGGCAATCGCCTGCGTTCCCGCGACATCCTTGGCCTTGACCAGACGGCCCATGAAAGTGCGAACCTCGATGTCTTCAGGTGAAAAGGTAAGCTCGATCCCGCCCGATTGGCTGGGCGGCACCCCCGAAATTTCGGCCTGAAAATTGTACCTTGAAAACAGGTTGTTGAGATTGAATGTCCCAATGGAAATCGTCATGTGAACTGCTCCTGCTGAAATCCAGACCTAGCGTAGCACAAATGGGTGACCTATATCAGAGGCCAGTTTGAAAGGATGATCATGGCGGAAGACAAATTTCCCGGCTGGCACGGAACGACGATTGTTGCGGTCCGCAAGGGTGGCAAGGTGGTTGTGGCCGGTGACGGTCAGGTCTCGCTGGGGCAGACGGTGATAAAGGGCTCCGCACGCAAGGTTCGCCGGATCTCTCCGGGCGGGAAGGACGTGATATGTGGCTTTGCCGGATCGACGGCGGATGCGTTCACCCTGCTGGAGCGGCTGGAAACCAAGCTTGAGGCATCGCCTGGGCAGTTGGCGCGCGCCTGTGTCGATCTTGCCAAGGACTGGCGGATGGACAAATACCTTCGCAACCTGGAAGCGATGCTGATCGTCTCAGACGGCAAGGATCTGTTCATCATGACAGGTGCAGGCGATGTGCTGGAACCTGAGCATGACGTGGCGGCCATCGGCTCGGGCGGCAATTACGCGCTGGCGGCGGCCCGCGCCTTGTCGGAAACGGATATGGATGCTGAAGGTGTCGCCCGCCGCGCATTGGAAATAGCCGCCGAGATTTGCGTCTACACCAATGGCAACATGACGGTGGAAACACTGGCCGGTTGACCCGGCCAGTCGCTGATCAGTTGATCACTGCCTTGCCCAGCGGAACATTGAACCGCTCGCACCAGATCCAGACCTCGTTGTAGCTGTCCGTATCGATGCTGGCGGGCACCACATAGGATTGCTGGCCTGTATTGCTGGCCAACGGACCAAGCAGCGTGTTCGCGTCGTATCCATCACGGCCCAGCGCAACCTTGGGATCTGGTGCGCCGTCAAAGAAGAAATCCTGACCAAGACGGATGATGGTCTCATTGCCTTCCTTGACAATTTCGACCCCACCACTGGTCACGTGACGGCTTTCGCCGGTGAATGTGCCACTGCGCGCAGAGCTTTGTGCCCAACCGGTTGCGGGGAACAGAGCAACAGCGGCTGCCCCAAGAAATATCTCTCGACGATTGATCATAATGACCTCCTGAATTTCGTTAAGGGACTATTGACCACGCGGTTGCAGGTTCATAGCCCTGCTCACAGGCCTTTTATCAACCGTTACAATGCGCTGATTGTCATTGCCATTCGCCGTCAAATGCATATGTCAGGCTGAACCGAGCAGGAGAATGACGTGACCGATCTGACACCCCGCGAAATCGTGTCCGAACTGGACCGCTTCATCATTGGCCAGAAAGACGCGAAACGCGCCGTCGCTGTAGCGCTCAGAAACCGCTGGCGCCGTCGTCAGTTGAGCGATGATCTGCGCGATGAGGTCTATCCCAAGAACATCCTGATGATCGGTCCAACAGGTGTCGGCAAGACCGAAATATCCCGGCGTCTGGCAAAACTGGCGCGTGCTCCGTTTCTGAAGGTCGAAGCGACAAAATTCACCGAGGTCGGTTATGTCGGCCGTGATGTCGAACAGATTATCCGCGATCTGGTGGACAGTGCGATCGTCATGGTGCGCGCGCATATGCGTGAAGACGTCAAGGCTTCGGCCCATTCAGCGGCTGAGGATCGTGTGATCACCGCACTTGCCGGAGAAGACGCCCGCGAGCAAACCCGTGAGATGTTTCGCAAGAAGCTGCGCGATGGACTGCTCGACGACAAGGAGATCGAGATTGAAGTCGCCGATACCTCAAACCCCATGCCGTCCTTTGATATTCCCGGTCAGCCCGGCGCGAATATGGGTATGATGAACTTGGGCGACATCTTCGGAAAGGCCTTTGCCGGTCGGACCAAGAAGCGCCGGGTCAAGGTCTCTGAAAGCTATGAACTGCTCATTGAAGAAGAGGCCGACAAACTTCTGGATCAGGAAACCGTAACCCAGGAAGCGCTGAAAGCCGTCGAGGAAAATGGCATTGTCTTTCTTGACGAAATCGACAAGGTTTGCGCCCGCGCAGATGCGCGCGGGGCGGATGTTTCCCGCGAGGGGGTGCAACGTGATCTGCTGCCGCTGATCGAAGGCACCACCGTTTCAACCAAACACGGGCCTGTGCAGACCGACCATATCCTGTTCATTGCATCAGGTGCATTCCACGTCGCCAAGCCGTCCGATCTTCTGCCCGAATTGCAGGGACGTCTGCCGATCCGGGTTGAGTTGCGCAATCTGACCGAAGAGGATTTCGTCCGCATTCTGACGGAGACGGACAACGCTCTGACCTTGCAATACACCGCACTGATGCAAACAGAAGAAGTCGAGGTCAGCTTCACCGAAGGCGGTATCAAGGCGCTTGCCAAGATTGCAGCCGACGTGAATAAATCGGTTGAGAACATCGGCGCGCGTCGTCTGTACACGATTCTTGAAAAGGTGTTTGAAGAGCTGAGTTTCACAGCACCCGATCGCAGTGGCGACACTGTTGTGGTCGATGAGACGTTTGTTGAAACCTATCTGGGCGAGTTGAGCCGTTCGTCTGATCTGTCTCGCTACGTCCTCTGACCTGAGCACCGCCCTACGTCTGCCACGATTATCGTGCTATCCTTACGAAGTATTTTGATCAAAACCGGACCCCAGTTATGAAAAAGCTTGTTCTGACCTCTCTGATTGTCGCGACCCTTGGCGGCTATGGCTATGCCCAGACAAAGGGCGCGATCAAAGGGGCCGTGGATGCGGGCATAGATCGTCTGGCGCGCAATGGCGCTGAGGTGACTTATGTCTCGGCAACGCTTGGCGCGGGTGGCGAGGTGACCTTGACCGGTGTCACAGTACGGTCCGACAAGGACATGGTGGTGCTGAGTTCGGAATTTGTGAAAGCAAAGCCGGTTGGATCCGGCGGTGAGATGTCGGTCACGTTCCCTGAGCAAATGTTGCTTACGGTCACGCCGGATGGTGACGAGGATCTGACCTATCTGATGGAACTGCGATCAGATGGGCTTGAGTATGTCGGCGATATCGCCAAGGACACAGATGGTACCACCGAGGGCAGCCTGAGCGCAGATTCGCTCCGGTTGGTGGGTTTGACCGTTGACCATCCGGTGATGAAGAACCTGGATATCGAACAGCGTGATATCGATATCGAAGTGACCAGCGATGAGCCAAATCTTGCTCTGTCCTTCATCGGAAAAATCGGTGCCTTCGATGGCGAATACGCCTTCGACAGCGGTGAGCAGGACACATTCGGCGAGGCTGATTTCAAGGTGGACGGGATCGACGTCCGGTTTGAAGGCAGCGGCTTTTCCCCCGATCCCCAGCGCGACATGAACAGTTTTCTGGCCAGCGGCGGCGCAATGGATCTGGTGATGAATTTCGGGGCGTCCGAGGGCACTTCGACCAGCCGCGCTCAGGGCCCGTCGATGAGGGTTGAGGGCAACTCGGGTGAGACGAGCATGGTTGTCTCACTCAACAAGAATGGTTTTGCCTATCAGACACGGTTCGACGAGATTGACTACAACGTCACTCCGCTTGATGGATCCATGCCTGTGCCTCCGTTCACTGTTGAGATGAGCGGCGGACTGATTGATCTGGCCATGCCGGTTACAGCCTCGAAAACCACAGATGACGCGCGGATCGGCTTCAAACTGTCAGATGTGGAAGTGGGTGAGACGATCTGGGCAATGATCGATCCAACAAGAACCCTGCCTCGCACACCGGCAAATCTTGAGCTGCTTGTGAATGCCGATGTGAAACTCAACGCACCATTGGGTCAAGCAGCCGCCATTGGCGCACGCAATCCGATGGCCGCGGCAGAGGTTCAGAACGTCGAACTGGAGTCGCTTCTCGTGGAAATTGCCGGTGCTGATGTCTCTGCCAGAGGTGAAGTTGAAATTCAAAATGCCGGTCCCATCCCGCTGCCATTCGGCTCAGTGGATGTGGTGATCAACGGGTTGAACGGATTGAGCACAAAGCTTGTCGATCTGGGACTTGTGGACCAGATGCAGGCCGGCATGGCCATGGGCATGTTGATGGCATTTGCAAAACCCGGAACCGGGCCTGATCAATTCGTCTCCAAGATTGATTTCCAAGGCGCTGCCATCTACGCCAATGGGCGACAAGTGAAGTAAAAAGACTTGATCAAACCCTCATTCCTTGCGGCAAACGCTCCATGGTTGGCCGCAGGCGGGTTGCTGACGTTTTCAAGTTCCTTCGGGCAGACCTTTTTCATTTCGATCTTCGCGGGTGAAATCAGGGGTGCCTTTGGTCTGACCCATGGCCAATGGGGCGGCATCTACACCCTTGGCACCTTGACATCAGCCGTAGCAATGCTCTGGGCAGGTGGATTGGCCGACCGGATCCCAGTCCGCCGCCTAAGTGTGATCGTTCTGGTCCTGCTCTCACTGGTTTGCATCAGCATGGCCCTCGCTCCGGCCTTCTGGATCTTGCCGCTGGTGATTTTCGGCTTGCGGTTCTGCGGACAAGGCATGCTGAGCCACATTGCGATTGTTGCTCTGGGCAAATGGTTCGCGCGCCAGCGTGGGCGAGCGAACTCGATCATTTCACTGGGATTTCTGACAGGGGAAGCGCTTCTTCCGGTGACCTTTGTTTTGCTGACCGGTGTGGTGGGATGGCGCTGGTCATGGGGCATTGCCGCCCTGATCCCCCTTTTGGCTGTGCCAATGATGCTTGGCTTGCTGGCAAAGGACCGGGTGCCACAGGGATCGATGGAACAGGCCGAGACCCCGGGCATGGATGACCGTCACTGGACCCGCAGACAAGTGCTTGCCCATTGGCTGTTCTGGGTCACGGCCCTTGGTTATATTGCTCCACCAACTTTTGGCACTGCGTTTTTCTTTCAACAGGTCCATCTGGTCGAGCTCAAAGGCTGGACGCTGGAACAGTTTACTGCCCTGATGCCGATCTACACCCTTTGCTCACTGGGTACGATGCTCATCACCGGAGGCATTGTGGACAAGTTTGGGCCAGCACGACTGATGCCGGTTTTCATGCTGCCATTCGCATTTGGCATGCTGTTGCTGGCACAGGGACAGTCAATCTGGTTCGCGGCTGTGACATTGGCCTTGTTTGGTATGATGCAGGGGATCATGGTGTCGATCTCGGCTGCTTTCTGGCCGGAATACTACGGCACGCGTTATTTGGGCTCAGTGAGGGCTGTCGCAATGGCTACAATGGTGTTCGGTTCTGCCATTGGTCCGGGTATCACCGGCGTGCTGATCGATCTTGGTGTTGATTTTCGAACGCAGATGGTGGGCATGGCGATGTACATGCTGGCGATCTCCGTTCTTTTTGCGTTCGTGTTTCTCAGGCTTGGCCGCCCTTCAGCGGCGACGGCGTAGATAGACGTAATACGCGCCTGTTCCGCCATGGCGCTGATGAGCCGGCATGACTTGCACAACCAGGGGCTTGAGCGGTGACATTGACAGCCATTGCGGGACTGAATGACGCAGTGCTCCAATCCGCCTTGTATCGTCGCCATGATCCATGCGTCCCTTGCCCGTGATCACCAGAACCATCCGCATCCCATCTTCCGAGCATCGTTGGACGAAGCCGTTCAAGGCTGTATGCGCTGTTGCCAAAGTCATGCCATGCAGGTCAATTCGTGCGTCAGGCGCCATCTTGCCTTGCCGCAGCTTCATGGCGCGCTTGCCGTCCAACTGACTCGCTGCCTCCCGCAATGCCTGTGCTGGATCTGGGGCAAGATCGAGTGATACTTTAGGCAAAGGTGCGGTTTCCATCCGTCTGAACGTCGGTGCAACTGGCATCACCTGTCTTTTGGGGGGCGTTGGTTTTACCGTTGGTTTTCGCGCCTTGGGGTGCATGGGATGGGTTGCTTCCGCAACTTTCGCCCAGACCGCCTTGTCATCTTCGCTCAGTCGTCGCCGTCTGGTCATTCACTTGAGCCTGTCAATGACCTGGCGATGTCCTTTGGCAAAAGCGTGACCAAACGCCCTTCGGATTTGATCGTGCCCGCGACAGCGCCCGCGACGTCTCCGGTTCCGAAAAACACATCTGCGCGCTGCGCGCCATTGACCGCGCTGCCGACATCCTGGGCAATCATCAGTTGGGACATTTCGGTGGTGCCACTTTTGAATTCCAGCCAGACCGGGGCGCCCAGCGGCTGATAAATCGGATCCACGGCAATGCTGCGACGTTCTGTAACCGGCAGTCCCATGGCAGCGTTTGGACCGGATGTCTCTGACAAGCCGGTAACTTCTGTGAAAAACACGTAAGACGGGTTGTGGTGCAGAACGCTCGTGCCTTCTTCCCCCTTTGACCGAACCCAGGCCTTGATGCGTGTCGCGGAAGCCTCATGGGGTTTGAGCGCGCCTTTTCGGATCAATTCCTTCCCGACAGAGCGATAGTCATGATTGTTCCGGCCCGCAAAACCCACACGCATGCTGCCGCCCTGAACAAGTGCGATCCGGCCCGAGCCCTGAACATGCAGGAAAAACGCCTCAACCGGGTCTTTCAGCCAGACAAGCTCATGCCCTTTGCCATCAAGCGCACCCTGATCAATCTCGGCACGACTGAACCACGGCTCGGCATCCGGCGCATCCGGCGGCAGTTTGTGTATCGGATAGATGTAATCGCCGATTTTTTCGAGAGAGCCATAAAGCACCGGTTCATAATAGCCTGTGATCAGGGGAACCTGATCCGCCTCGATCAGCACTGGCAAAAAGTTCGACTTGAAAAACGTGGCCGGATCGGTGCTTGCCTCCGCAGCTTCGCAGACACCATCCCATGCGTCCGACGGGACGGCATCAGAACTTTTTATGAAAGGGCAGGTCGTTTTGAAAACGTTCAGTGCCGTGGCAAGGTCGTCTTCATCGAAACCTTGCAAATCTTCAAACTCAAGGGCTGTGAACCGGGTCTGCGCCGCACCGACTTGTGCCATGGCAAGACCCAGCGCCAGCGCAGCAACGGCCTGCTTCATCCGCCCGTGGCGACAAGCAACCAGTTTGGATTGTCAGATCCCATGTCGCGGGCAAACGTCCAGACATCGCGCTGGCGTTTGATCTCGGTCGGATCACCCTCAACGACATTGCCCTCGGCATCGCGTACTACCGATGTCAGTTCTCCAACAAAACGCATCGTGATGTCGCCTTCTTTGGTGGCTTCGTCAAACTGCGCTTCCTGAACCTTCACCTCGCGGATGCCGATAAAGTTGGCCTCGACCGTCAGACCCTTATCCGTCCGCTCAAAGACGGCGGTCGAGAAGTGCTCATAGACCTCAGGCGCAAGGAATTGCTGCAGAGTGTCCAGCTCGCCATTCTCGTAAGCCATGAGGATCATCTCGTAAGCAGAGCGTGCACCATGTGCGAACTCTTCGACTGAAAAGTTGGGGTCGATCTTTTTCATCGCGGCAAAGGCCTTACCGCTGTCGCTGTCCGGGTCTACGTGATCAGCAATGTCGTGATCCTTGCCACCGCCTTCGATCACATCAAACTTGCGGTCATTGTCAGATTTGGCGGTTGGCCGGTCGATGGTTTTCGGCGGGCCCTCAAAACCATCTCTGGTCCCCAGAACACTGCGCAAGCGCAGGACCAGAAAAATGGCGACGCCCGCAAGGATCAGAAGCTGGATCATTTGATTGCCCATGTAAGTCGTCTCTCCAAATCTCTAGGCGAACCATAGCGTCCGCGCAACTTAGCCCTTATGTAGGGTCGAGAGGGGCGCGAGTCCATGTTGGGCTTCGTGCCTTTGAGACGGGAGAACGGACAAATGTGGTTATTTTTCATCTTTGTTGCCGTACCGATCATTGAAATTGCGCTTTTTATTCAGCTTGGCGGCTGGCTGGGACTGTTCCCAACCCTCGGAATTGTGATTCTGACGGCAGCAATTGGAACGATTTTGGTCAGATCTCAGGGCCTCGCGGCGTTGGGAGATATCCAGAACGGTCTGCGCGGTGGTGGAAATCCGGTAACGGCTCTTGCCCATGGCGCGTTGATCCTCGCCTCTGGCCTGCTGCTCCTTACGCCCGGATTTTTCACCGACGCCGTCGGGTTTTCGCTGTTGGTCCCGCCAGTGCGTGAGGTCGTGATCCGGTATCTGTCCAGGCGCATCACCGTAAAAACTGCTTTCAATGACGCCAATCAGCCACAGTCAAACCCCGATACCATCGATGCCGAGTTTGAAGTCGTCGATGATGAGACCTCATCACAGAATCCCGGCAACAGCGGCTGGACGCAACGGCCCTGACCGGATAGACACGAAATCGGATTTTTACAGTTTAGGGGCCTATTCAATGGCAGAAGAACAAGCGCAGCCGGTTCAGCCGAAGCTGTCGGTCATTTCGCAGTATATTCGCGACCTCTCGTTCGAGAACATTGCGATGCAAAAAGCATTGAACGTGGAAGGCACGCCCGACGTGCAGGTGCAGGTTGCACTGGACGCCGCCAAAAAGGGCGACGCGCTTTACGAGGTGGTCAACAAGGTCAAGGTAGAGTCCAAGTCCAAAGCAGGCGAGACTGTTTTTGTACTGGAACTGGATTACGCTGGTTTGTTCAAAGTCGAGAACGTGCCTGATGAACAGCTTCACCCGTTTCTGATGATCGAATGCCCTCGGATGATCTTCCCGTATCTGCGCCGCATCGTCGGTGACATCACGCGTGACGGCGGTTTCCCACCGCTGAACCTTGACAGCATCGATTTCCTTGCGCTTTACCGCGGCGAGATCGAGCGTCGCAAAGCGATGATGGAAGCCGAGAACAGCGAAAAGCCAGTCTCCTGAACTGACATCATTTGGGCCAGAGCTGATCTGGCCCGAGTGTCTTGATGAACTCTTGATGCCGGGCTTTTTCCGCATCGGTCAATCTGGGTCCAAGGGGTTTGGGCCGGGCCATCGCAGTGAAATCGGCCACAGCAGTTGTCGTATTGCTGTCGGTGCTGGATGAACTGGCCAAACTCAATCCCGGTTGGCGTCCGCCGACGAGTTCAAGATAGACTTCCGCCAGAATTTCACTGTCCAGCAATGCGCCATGTTTTTCGCGCATGGAGTTGTCGATGCTGAACCGGCGACACAACGCATCAAGCGAGTTTTGCGCGCCCGGATAGCGTTTCCGCGCAATTTCCAGCGTATCAAGAGCCTGTTCGCGCGGCAGCAGGCGTGTTCCCGCCCATCCAAGTTCGGCATTGAGAAATTTCATGTCAAATGCCGCGTTGTGGATGACCAGTTTGGCTTCGCCCACAAATTCCAGAAATGCATCTGCGATCTTTGGGAACACGGGCTTGTCGGATAGAAATTCCGAACTGATGCCATGGACGTCAAACGCTTCCTGCGGCATGTCGCGTTCTGGGTTGATGTACTGATGATAGGTCTTGCCGGTGGGCAGGTGGTTCACCAACTCAACCGCGCCAATCTCGACAATCCGGTGGCCCTCATTGGGATCAAGCCCTGTGGTTTCCGTGTCGAGTACAATTTCACGCATTCAGTTTGCTCCGGATGTCAGTCAGGATCTTTGCAACCTGCTCCTGTGCATCTTGCAGACCAGTGGAGGTATCCACAAGATAATCAGCCTTCTGGCGCTTCTCGGCATCAGGCATCTGGCGGGATAGGATTGATGCAAAATGTGCCTCCGTCATTCCGGGTCGATCCAGAACACGGGCTTTCTGTATCTCAGCCGAGGCCGTCACAACGACCACGCAATCGAAAGCGTCCTGCGAACCCGTTTCCAGCAACAGCGGAATATCACATAGAACAATGTCACTTTCGGCAGTTTTGATGAATTGCTTCCGGTGTGCCTGAACCAAAGGGTGAATGACCCCTTCGATCTGCTGGAGAAGGTCCGGTAACTTGGCAATTTCTCGCTTCAAGACTTCCCGATCAACGCCGTTTGTCCCAACGGCCACCGGGACAATTTCAGCGATTGCGACCGCACCCGTTTCACCCGATTGGTAAAGCTGATGTACTGTTGCATCAGCGTCCCAAACGGGGATGCCAAGTTCTGCAAACATGGCAGATGTCGTAGACTTCCCCATCCCGATGGACCCAGTAAGGCCGATAACAAAGGGGCGTTTCCCTGTCATGATGACGCCAGAACCGCCGTGCGTAATTCGGCATCAACCTGGGGCTTCTTGCCAAACCAGGCCTCGAACCCCGGCACTGCCTGATGCAGCAACATACCCAACCCATCAACATTGGGCAGTCCAAGGGATTGCGCTTCGGCCAGAAGATCGGTGATCCTGGGCACGTAAACGATATCGGTGACCAATGTTCCTGGATCAGCAGATTTCAATGAGATCGAAAGTGGGGGCTGTCCCGTCATCCCAAGGGATGTGGTGTTCACGATTGTAGCGTTTCCTTGAACCGCGTCAGATACCGTATCCCAATCGACCACATCCACAGGTCCCGACAAGGCCTTGGCCAATTCGTCAGCCCGAGCACCGGTGCGGTTTGAGATCAGTAGTTTCGGCACACCTGCCATCTGCAAGGCAACCGCAATGGCCTTCGCGGCACCACCGGCGCCAAGCAGAAATGCTGGCCCGGCTTTCGGATCCCATGATACGTGACCGTCCTTGAGGTTCTCCAGAAATCCGAAACCATCGGTGTTATCTGCATGAATTTTTCTGTCCGCACCAAAAGTCAGCGTATTGGCAGCGCCAATGCGCGTGGCACGCTCGGTTGCGGTGTCGGCAACAGCCAAAGCCGCTTCCTTGTGGGGTATGGTGACATTCGTGCCTTTGAAGCCCAATTTGGGCATCATCCTCAGTGCGTCCGGAAAGTCATCCGGTGCCACTGCCAAGGGGACGTAGTGACCATTGATCCCGTATCGTTTCAGCCAATGCCCATGAAGCCGTGGCGACAGGCTGTGTGCAATTGGCCACCCGACAACGGCAGCGATCGGGATGTCTTGGTGGCTCATGTGCTCAAAAGTCCCCGTGTTCTCAGGAAGCCCAGCACTTCCAACAAAGGCAAACCAAGTACCGTGAAATAGTCGCCTTGAACCCGGTTAAACAATTGTGCGCCCAAGGCTTCAAGCTGATAGCACCCAACGCTGCCGAGAATTTCCGGGCCTGCCGCCTGGAGATACTCTGCAATGAAATCATCCGACATGGTCCGCATCATCATCTGCGCCCGCCCAACATGACGCCAGACCGGTTGCCCGTTTTCGTAGATCACAGCCGCCGACAACAACTCATGGGCTCGTCCCTGAAGTTGGTTCAGTACAGACTTTGCATCATCAAGCGACGGGGCTTTTGAATAGATCTTGCCATCGCAGGTCAGAATCTGGTCGGCGCCCAAAACAAGCCCCGTTGGAAACTTCATCGCGATTTTGCGGGCTTTGACCTCTGCCAGTGCATCAGCAATATCGCGGGCCGAGGCCTCTTCTGCTTCCATCGCTTGTTTGATCGCGTCTTCATCGACATTGGCCGGCTGCAACTGAACGGATACGCCTGCGTTCCTCAGCATTTTCGCTCGCGTGGCGGAACCTGAGGCAAGGATCAGATCAGTCATCGGTTCTCACCCCTGCCTTGCCAATCAGGTCCTTGATCGCTGCCGCTGTTTCTTCGATGGAACGCCTCGTGACATCAATAATTGGCAATTTCAGCGATTCAAACAAAAGCCGGGCCTGTGTCAGTTCTTCTTCGATGGACTGGCGGTCCGCATAGGCATCAAGTTCCGGCTGACCGAGGGCAAGCAACCTGTTTTGTCGAACTTGCGCCAGCCGGGTGGCGCTTGCGATCAAACCTACTGCAGGAATGCCCGATTTGATGGCGGCAGAAACCAATGGGTTCAAACCTTGACCCGGAACCAAGGGTATGTTGGCCGCCCTCAAACCCTTGTAGGCCAGATAAATGCAAGTTGGAGTTTTGGACGTCCGGCTGACACCCAGCAAGATAACGTCGGCCTGATCCAGATAATCCTGTGTGAGGCCATCATCATGGGAAATCGCGTAATCAACAGCTGAGACCCTGTCTAGATACTTCTTATTGACCGTATACTGGCTGCCGGGTTTCGAGTTTGGCTGTTCCCCGGTCATGTCCTGAACAGCAGAGAATATCGGGGTGAGCAATGCGATTGATCTTATGTTCAACGCCTCGCAGGCTGTTTGTAAAATCCTGCGATGGGATGAATTGGCCAATGTGTAGAGAACCAGATCATATCCTTCTTCCAGAGATTTGATGACACCATCCAACCGTCCCGCATCCATCACAAACCGATTCAGGGAAAGGTCGAATTCAAACTGATCATACTGACTGCTGACCGCATCAATGGCGGCCTGAACCGTGTCGCCGGTGGAATCTGAGATCAAACAGACCTTCAATACACGATCTTCAGTAGTCATTTTTGTCCCGGGCGGGTGTTGGTAAACTGTCTGCAACACTGTGGGTGTATCTGTGGGCAAAGCTCAAGGGGGCAATCCGGTCAATCCATACAACAGTTATTCACGCTGTTGGACAAATGTGGGAGAAAAAAACCGACCTGTGGAAAATTGAGGATCAACTGAAATTTTCTATGGATCTCTGACGCATACCCGTAATCGTCAGATTTAAGGTTTTGTTAACACTTAAAAAATTTAAATGGTTCCTTTGAATGGTTGTTTCTGTCCGTTTTCTTCGCTGGGGATTACTTTGTGGACAGTTTTTACCTTGCGGTATTCCCCGCTATCCACAGGCCCTTCCAATACATCTACTCTTTTCTCTATATATATTATTTAAGTAAGTCTCTTTTCCCGGATCGGTTTGACCATGGATTTTCTGCTCAGTTTCTACCCGTGGATCAAAACACTACACATCATGGCTGTAATCTCGTGGATGGCCGGGATGTTCTATCTTCCAAGATTGTTTGTCTATCACGCTGAACGTGCAACCGTCGGATCCGAGTTGTCCGAAACCTTGAAGGTGATGGAAGAGAAATTATATCGGGTGATCATGACGCCAGCCATGATGGTCAGCTGGGTGGCTGGCCTTCTGATGATGGTAACACCTGGCGTGATCTATTGGTCAGGATCCTTCTGGTTCTATCCCAAGTTTCTGGCCGTGATCGCGATGACCATCACACATGTCTGGCTTGGCCGACGTCTCAGAGTTTTCGCTGCTGATGGGAATTCCTTGAAGGGACGCACCTTTCGACTGATCAATGAAATCCCAACTGTTCTGATGTTGGTGATTGTGATCATGGCGGTTGTGAAACCATTTTGATGTGAAGCGTTTGACAAAACGGGGTCAAACCCAATAGATAGGCGAAACAGGCGTTCGACCTGAGATTCCCCTCCCTGCATTTTCCTGGCAATCGGTAAGCTGGTGTTGAGCGCAGATGATATGGATTTTCCAATATGGACTATGAAAAACTGTCTCTTGCAGAACTGAAGGCCAAAAGCCCTGCAGATCTTCTGACCATGGCCGAAGAGCTCGAGATCGAGAATGCATCGACCATGCGCAAAGGCGACATGATGTTCTCTATCCTCAAAGAACTGGCCGAGGAAGGGGTGGAGATTTCGGGCGATGGTGTGCTGGAAGTGTTGCAGGACGGGTTTGGATTCCTGCGCTCTCCTGAGGCAAACTATCTTCCAGGTCCGGATGACATCTACGTCAGTCCAAACCAGATCAGAAAGTTTTCACTTCGCACCGGCGATACGGTTGAAGGCGTGATCCGTGCGCCAGAGGATAACGAACGCTATTTCGGGCTTGTGAAGGTCACGCGGATCAACTTTGAAGATCCCGAGAAAGCAAACCACAAGGTTCACTTCGACAACCTGACCCCGCTCTATCCGGACGAGCGTCTGAAGATGGAAATCGAAGATCCGACAATCAAGGATAAGTCCGCACGGGTGATCGATCTGGTCTCGCCCATCGGTAAGGGTCAGCGCTGTTTGATCGTGGCACCACCGCGGACAGGTAAGACGGTGATCCTGCAGAACATCGCGCATTCGATCGAGCGCAACCATCCGGAATGCTTTCTGATCGTTCTTCTGGTGGACGAGCGTCCCGAGGAAGTGACTGACATGCAGCGGTCGGTGAAAGGCGAAGTTGTTTCCTCGACCTTTGATGAGCCTGCAACCCGCCATGTGGCCGTATCGGAAATGGTCATCGAGAAAGCCAAACGTCTGGTTGAACACAAACGGGATGTGGTCATCCTTCTCGATTCGATCACGCGCCTTGGCCGTGCGTTCAACACCGTTGTGCCCAGCTCCGGCAAGGTTCTGACCGGCGGTGTGGATGCAAATGCACTGCAACGCCCGAAACGCTTCTTTGGCGCGGCACGGAACATTGAAGAGGGTGGCTCACTCACGATTATTGCCACCGCCTTGATCGATACGGGAAGCCGCATGGATGAGGTTATCTTTGAAGAGTTCAAAGGCACGGGTAACTCTGAGATTGTGCTGGATCGCAAGGTTGCGGACAAACGCGTGTTCCCGGCAATCGATATTCTGAAATCCGGCACTCGGAAAGAAGACCTTCTGGTGGATAAAGTAAACCTTACGAAGACATTTGTACTTCGAAGAATTCTGAATCCCATGGGTACGACTGATGCAATAGAATTTCTCCTTGGTAAATTAAAACAAACCAAGAGTAACGATGAATTCTTTGATTCGATGAATAGCTAAACTTCAAATTCTCGGATATGAGGATGTCATGTCTGAAATGGAGCGAAGTGAGCCCCTAGAAGCAGAAACGATCTATGCAATGGCTTCGGCCGCAGGCAGGGCGGGCGTGTCTGTGTTTCGTCTTTCCGGGCCGCACTCTGGCGAGGTTGCATCAAGCCTTGCAGGCCCCCTGCCAGACACCAGACGGCCGTTTCTGCGTTCCCTTAAAGATCCAGACACTCAAGAGCTGATTGATGAGGCCATGATCCTGCTCTTCCCTGTGGGCAAAAGCTTCACGGGCGAGGAAGTCGTCGAACTGCACACCCATGGAAGTCCAGCTGTTCGGGACAAGCTGCTGGGAGTGCTGAGCAAGGACAGCCGCTGCCGTCTTGCTCAACCCGGAGAGTTCACGAAGCGAGCTATGTACAGCGGCCGCCTGGATTTGATCCAGGCCGAAGCTCTGGGCGACCTGATCTCATCGGACACGGAAATGCAAAGGCAGCAGGCGCTCAGCCAGATGAGTGGCGAGCTGAGCATCAAAGTGGAGAAGTGGCGATCTGATCTGATCAGATGCTTTGCGCTTTTGACGACCGCCATTGATTTCTCAGATGAAGATGTTCCTGAGGATGTCACAGAAGATGTCCGTGAAACGCTTGTCCGATGTCTTGTAGAATTTGACAAGGAACTGAGCAGTTCAAACGGCAAGGAACGGCTGAGGGACGGGTTCCAAGTCGCGATCATTGGGCCGCCGAATGCCGGGAAATCCACGCTGATCAATGCCATCGCAGGCCGTAATGTTGCAATCGTCGATCATGAGGCTGGTACCACACGCGATGTGATCGAAGTACACTTGGACCTCAATGGTATCCCGGTTACGTTTCTAGACACGGCCGGCATGCGTTCGACTGAAAATTCGGTTGAAGCTCAGGGTGTTGAACGCGCACGTGCTCGAGCCACTGAGGCCGATCTTCGGATCGCGCTTCTTGATCAGGGTGTACAGGGCCAGAGCGAACTTGAAGTCGGCAACATTGATATCCAGATTGCGGGCAAACGTGATCTTACCGGAGTTGGTGTTTCAGGGTTGACCGGTGACGGCGTTGACGAGTTGCTGAAAAGGGTTGAAACACTGCTCAAGGACCGTCTTGCGACTTCAGGTTCACTGGTGCGTGCAAGACATCGGGAGGCCATGCAAATGGCGTCCGACAATCTGAAGATGGCGCTCGGGCAGATTGATGATATGACGAGCGAGCCAGAGATTCTCGCGGAGGAATTGAGGTCTGCTGTATCAAGGCTGGATTCGCTGATTGGGCGTATAGATGTGGAAGACATACTAGATGTTGTGTTTTCAAGCTTCTGTATAGGAAAATAGGGTTGTTTCACGTGAAACATTCGAATGTAGATGTCGTGGTGATCGGAGGAGGTCATGCCGGGTGCGAGGCGGCAATGGCCGCTCATCGCCTAGGCGCGCGAACGGTTCTTGTCACCCATAGATTCGACCGTCTGGGCGAGATGTCATGCAACCCGGCCATAGGTGGTTTGGGTAAAGGACATCTGGTCAGGGAAATTGATGCGATGGATGGTGTGATGGCGCGTGTCGCTGATCAGGCTGCAATTCAATATCGACTTCTCAACCGACGGAAGGGTCCAGCCGTACAGGGTCCGCGCACTCAGATTGATCGGTATCTGTACAAGAAGGCCATGCAGGCTGAGTTTCTGTCACGGCCTGATTTGGTCGTGGTGGAAGGTGAAGTCACTGACCTGATCGTTGTGGGTGGCTCAGCAAAGGGAGTGGTTCTGAAAGATGGATCAGAGATAGCAAGCAAGTCTGTTGTATTGACAGCAGGGACATTTCTCCGTGGCAAAATCCACATCGGACATGACGTGAGCAAGGGTGGCCGAATCGGAGATGCTCCCTCTGATCTTTTGGCAAATCGTTTGCTGGACATGAATTTGCCTATGGGTCGTTTGAAAACCGGCACACCACCGCGGTTGGCCGGAAATTCGATCAATTGGGATGTGCTGGATCGTCAGGATGCGGATGCCGATCCTGTGTTTTTCTCTTTTCTGACCAATGAACAGCACGCTCCCCAGATTTCCTGCGGCATCACCTATACCAACGAAAAGACTCACAAGATCATCGAGGATAATCTCGCGGATTCAGCCATGTATGGGGGCCAAATCGATGGAATTGGTCCACGGTATTGTCCGTCAATCGAAGATAAAGTGGTTAGATTTGCTGATAAAACCGCCCATCAGGTTTTCCTTGAGCCTGAAACACTGTCCGGAGAGGTCATTTATCCAAACGGTATCTCCACCTCATTGCCTTTATCCGTTCAGGAACAATACGTCTCGTCCATAGTGGGTTTGGAGAATGCAAAGATTCTTCAGCCAGGCTACGCGATTGAGTACGATTACATCGATCCCCGTGCGTTGAGCCATGATCTTGCGCTTAAGGAGATGCCGGGATTGTTTCTGGCAGGCCAAATCAATGGAACGACCGGTTATGAGGAGGCTGCCGCCCAAGGCTTGATCGCCGGCTTCAATGCAGCTTTGCAGGCTTCTTATAGACCATCAGTGAAGATTGACCGGGCAGATGGATATCTGGGGGTTCTGGTCGATGATTTGGTGACGAAGGGTGTAACCGAACCTTATAGAATGTTCACCTCAAGAGCTGAGTTCCGACTTTCATTGAGGGCTGACAATGCCGACCAACGACTTACACCGTTGGCCGAAGTCATCGGCGGCATCTCTCAGAATAGAAAGCATGTGTTTGAAACGAAGATGGAAGCACTGAAGTCCGGGCGGTCCTTGCTGGATACCAATTCGATTACTCCGTCTGTTGCCCAGAACCAAGGGATTAAAATCAATCAAGACGGCGTCAAGCGTTCGGCTTTTGAGTTGCTATCCTATCCAGACGTCAGATTTGAGACGCTTGAGCGCATTTGGCCGGAGCTCACTTCAATTGACAGAGACATTAAGAACCAACTGGCCAATGATGCGAAGTACGCGACCTACATAGAGCGTCAAAGGCGAGATGTTGAGGCGATGCGACGCGATGAAGCGGTATTGATACCTGATTTCATTGACTATTCTTCCATTGAAGGTTTGTCGGCTGAATTGAAAGCGCGTTTGGTTCAACACAAACCCCGGTCGCTTGGAGAGGCTTCCCGGCTTGAGGGAGTGACACCAGCCGCTGTTTCAATTCTTCTGATACGGATACGGGCGATGAGCCGGATCAAGAATGTTGGCTGAATCACCGTATATGGAATTGACCCAAAACCTCAGTGTTTCACGTGAAACAGTGGAACGGCTGGAAGAGTTTCAAGCCCTTTTGCTGAAATGGACACGGTCGATAAATCTGATCAGCAAAAGCTCAATCAGCAATTCCTGGATGCGACACATTGTAGACAGTGCGCAGATATACCCGGAATTGTCGAATAACTGGCGTTCTGGCGTTGATTTAGGGTCTGGAGGCGGCTTTCCGGCACTTGTCCTTGCCTGTATTTCAAAGGATCTGGATCCTGCGCGTAAATTCACTCTTGTTGAGAGTGATAGCCGCAAATGCGCCTTTTTGCAGGTTTGCGCGAACACTCTGAGTTTAAACGTTGATATCCTCGAGTGTCGTCTGGAGACCCTGTCCAAAGGCAACTATGAGTTTCTAACCGCGAGAGCTCTTGCCCCAATGACCAAATTGTTCGAGTTTGCAACAAATGTGACCGGTGGTCAGGCAACTTGCCTGTTCCTGAAGGGTGAATCTGCACCTCAAGAGTTGAAAGAAGCTCAACTAGACTGGACCTTCGAGCATGAACTGCTTCAAAGTGTGACCGATCCGAGGGCATCAATAGTAAAGGCTTGGGGGTATCGTCGTGCAAACCCGTGATCGTCCACGTGTCATTGCCTTGGCCAATCAAAAGGGCGGTGTAGGGAAAACGACCACATCGATAAACTTGGCGGCTGCCTTGGCAGAACTGGGCAAGTCTGTGCTGCTGATTGACATGGATCCACAAGGCAATGCTTCCACCGGTTTGGGTGTATTGAAAGCGGATCGCAAGATCACAACATTCGATGTTCTGACCGGCGAGGCATCCCTTGAAGACGCCACAACCAAAACCAGCGTCCAGAACCTGCATTTGGTTCCTGGAACAACCGATCTGAGCTCAATCGATCTTGAGTTGGTGACCGAAGCGAACAAAGTTCAACGGCTGAGGAAGTCGATAGACGAATACCAGAACCCCCAAACAGATTTCATACTGATCGATTGCCCGCCTGCGCTGAACCTACTGACAATCAACGCGCTTTCAGCAGCCGATGGTGTTGTTGTCCCTCTTCAATGTGAATTTTTTGCGCTGGAGGGGTTATCGCAGTTGATGATGACCATTCGGCAGATCAGACAAACTGTTAACCCGTCTTTGCGAACACAAGGTATAGTGTTGACTATGTATGATGTACGCAACAATTTGTCTGGGCAGGTAGAGTCGGATGTGCGGGAAAACCTGGGTCCATTGGTCTACAGAACCAAGATACCCCGGAATGTACGGTTGAGCGAAGCGCCATCGCATTTCATGTCCAGCCTTCAATACGACTCGAAAAGTTCGGGCAGCGTTGCGTACAGGGCATTGGCAGTAGAATTCCTTGAGAAACTGGAACACCCGGAAACATCAAGACAGGAGACGGTTCATGAGTAAGTCAGAGAAAAAAGGCTTGGGTCGTGGCTTGTCAGCCTTGCTGGCTGATGTCGACGGTACGACAACGTCCGAGACGCATGATAAGTCGGACCCGATCCTGACACTCCCGATCGAAAAGATTGAGCCAAACCCCGATCAGCCCCGTCGAAGTTTCAATGAAGAAGATCTAGATGGTCTGGCCGCCTCCATACGTGAGAAGGGTGTAATCCAGCCTCTGATCGTACGGAAAAATCAAGCTAAACCAAATAGTTACCAAATCATTGCAGGTGAGCGAAGATGGCGCGCTGCGCAACGCGCCCAGCTTCATCAAATTCCGGTGGTCATTCGGGAGTTTTCCGATCTGGAGGTTCTTGAGGTTGCCATCATCGAGAATATTCAGCGCGAGGATCTTAATCCCATAGAGGAGGCGTCTGGGTATCAGAACCTGATCGACGGATTCGGGCACACTCAGGAACAGCTGGCTCAGGCCATGGGCAAAAGCAGACCCTATATCGCAAACCTCTTGCGCCTGCTCGGTCTTCCGGCTGATGTGCGCCGGTTGGTCAGTGACGGCAAGCTGTCGGCAGGTCATGCGCGGGCGTTGATCACCTCAAATGCAGCGAGTGTTCTGGCCAGAGAGGTGGTTGCCAAGGAGCTCAGCGTTCGGCAGACAGAACAACTTGTGAAATCCCGGGCAAATGACGGTTCGCCCAAACACAACCGTGCCATTGCGAAGGATCCAGATACCCGTGCGCTGGAACAGGAACTTGCCGCTCAGCTCGGCCTGAAAGTTGACATCGCGCACAAGGCAGACGGGCAATCCGGCGAGTTGAAGATCAAGTACACCTCATTGGAGGATCTCGACGGTCTCTGCCAATTGCTTTCACAACAGCCGACGTAAAACCTCGTTGAGCAAGAGACGACCCGTACGGGAGGTTCTAAGCGCCTTGGTATCCTCTTCGATCAGGCCATCACTCAGCAATCCATCCAGTGTCGTCTGATCGGGCAGGGCGTTGAGTGCGTGCAACCGTGTAACGGGAATGCCATCGGTCAATCTAAGACCCATCATCAAAACATCTTCAATATGCTCTTGCTCGGTCAAATAGGTCGAACTCTCCACACCATGGCCATCCTCGCGCACAGCAGCCAGCCAATCACCGGGTCTCGAATGAGCAACGGTGGCACACCGTCCTGTGGGTTTGGAAACCCTGCCATGCGCACCCGGACCGATGCCGGCATACTCCCCCATCATCCAATAGATCAGGTTGTGTCTGCACTCTTCGCCCGGTGCCGCGTAGTTCGACACCTCATAGGAGTTCAAACCGTGTTCGCCACAGATGGCATCCGTCATTTCGTATAAATCGGCTGACAGATCTTCGCTGGGCAATCCGCGCAATCGTCCCGCCTTGTGCAGCTCCTGAAATCTGGTGCCAGATTCAATCGTGAGTTGATAAAGCGAGATGTGATCGGGGCTCAAAGACAAGGCCTCACGCAGTTCCCGTTCCCAATCAGACTTTCCCTGATCTTGGCGGGCATACATCAGATCAAAACTCATCCGATCAAAGGTTAAACGCGCCAAATCGATGACCTGCCGTGCTTCATCCGCTGTGTGCAGACGCCCCAAGGCCTTCAGGCTGGCGTCATCAAGTGCCTGCACACCCACAGACAGCCGGGTTACACCGGCCGTGCGGTATCCCCGGAACCGTTCCGCATCTGCTGAGGTGGGATTGGCCTCAAGCGTGACCTCAAGATCATTGGTGATCGACCAGTTCTTCTGAATGGCCTCCAGTACACCCTCAACAACCCATGGTTGCATCAAGGATGGAGTTCCACCTCCAAAAAACACGCTGTGGACCAATCTGGGCCCTAGGTCACGCGCACAAGATTCGATATCAGCGACATAGGCCTCTAGCCAGACCCTTTGGTCAATCGACTGCACGACGTGGGAGTTGAAATCGCAATAGGGGCATTTTGCCTGACAGAATGGCCAGTGGATATAGACCCCGAACATTCCGGATGGTGATGTCAGGCTGTTCAAAAACACGCCTTGACGAATTTCTCAAACGCATCCGCACGATGAGAGATCTTGTTTTTTTCCCAACGGTTCATTTCGCCAAGGGTGATGTGGTATCCGTCTGGCTGGAACATTGGGTCATAGCCATGACCTTGTTCGCCCCGCATCGGCCAGACACATTGCCCTTCGATCTTGCCCTCAAAGACAGCGTCCTGTCCGTCGGGCCAGGCCAGCACAAGGGTTGAGCGGAACCGCGCGGTGCGCGGCAAAGGTGCACCAACGCGTTCAAGTTCCGACCAAAGCTTGGTCATCGCCATTACGAAATCCCGACCATCCGGTGTTTCCGCCCAATCCGCGGTGTAAACGCCAGGCGCGCCATTGAGCGCATCCACCTCAATGCCACTGTCGTCCGACAAGGCTGGCAGACCGGTGGCCTGAGCCGCCGCGTGAGCCTTCAGACGGGCGTTTTCAACGAAGGTGATGCCTGTTTCTTCCGGCTCGGGCAGGTCATGGTCCCTGGCTGACACGACATTCATTCCGAAAGGCTCAAGAAGATTGGCAATCTCCTCGATCTTGCCGGTGTTGTGGGACGCCACCAGCAGGTTTTCTCCATCCAGCTTGCGCATCAGCCGACAGCGACATTCTGGGCAGCAACCAGCTCAGACACGCCCTTGTCGGCAAGATCCAGCAACTTGGTGAATTCATCGCGAGAGAAGGTTGCCCCTTCGGCAGATGCCTGCAGCTCGATCAAACCGCCCGAACCCGTCATCACGAAATTCGCATCGGTACCTGCTTCACTGTCCTCGGCATAATCCAGATCAAGAACTGGTTGTCCTGCGTAAATCCCGCAACTGACAGCAGCAACGTTTTCCAGCAGCGGATCAGATTTGATATCACCCGCGGCCATCAGCTTGTTGACGGCCAGACGCAAGGCAACCCAACCACCGGTGATGGATGCGCAGCGTGTGCCGCCATCGGCTTGCAGCACGTCACAATCAACCGTGATCTGACGCTCACCCAGTGCGACCCGATCCACACCCGCGCGCAGCGAACGCCCGATCAGGCGTTGAATTTCCTGAGTGCGGCCAGACTGCTTGCCTGCCTGCGCCTCCCGCCGCATCCGCGTATTGGTGGATGCAGGAAGCATCCCGTATTCAGCCGTAACCCAGCCAAGTCCGGTGTTGCGCAGGAATGGCGGGACCCGCTCTTCCAGGGATGCGGTACACAGCACATGTGTGTCTCCGCATTTGATGATACAGGACCCCATGGCGTGCTTGGTCACATCAACGTCGATTGATACGGAACGCAACTGGTCGGTTGCTCGGTTTGATGGACGCATGGGGCGCTCTCCTTGGCTACAGATTGATCGCCTCTTAGCGGTTATCCAGGGCCGCGTCCACCAAGGGACGATTGACCCAATGGCAGACCGGACATACATCTACATAGCTTTAGCGAAATCCAAGTGACACATGCCCATGACGATGCCGTCAGCAAACCTGTCAGACATGAATGACCGCAGCCGCGAGGTGTTCCGGTTGCTGGTCGAGAACTATCTTGAGACCGGCGAACCCGTGGGGTCCCGGACCTTGTCCCGCGCCATGTCAGAGACTGTATCGGCTGCAACGATCCGCAACACCATGCAGGATCTTGAGTTCCTCGGACTGCTCAACAGCCCGCATATCTCAGCCGGGCGTATTCCCACACAATTGGGGTTGCGCCTCTTTGTCGACGGATTTCTCGAGGTCGGCTCGATCACAACCCCCGAACGCCAGGAGATCGAGCGCAATCTGGACGGCCCGGACAGCGATATTGCCTCCATCCTGAACAAGGCTGGCGATCTGCTATCGGGCTTGACCCATGGGGCCAGTCTGGTGCTGGCGCCGAAATCCCAGACCCCGATCCGCCATCTTGAATTTGTTTCCCTCAATGCTTCCCGCACGCTTGTCGTTCTGGTCTTTGCCGACGGTCAGGTTGAGAACCGGATTTTCGAAGCGCCCACCGGCATGACCCCCTCGGCCATGCGCGAGGCTGCCAATTTCCTCAACGCCATTCTCGAAGGCAAAACCCTGTCCGAGATCAAGGACACGGTTTCACGCGAAATTCTGACGCGCAGGCAGGAGCTGGATCAACTGGCCGCTCAACTGGTCGAAAGCGGCATTGCGCTCTGGTCGGGAGAGGATCAGAACGCGCAATTGATTGTCAAAGGCCGCTCAAACCTGATCGAAGAGGATGTCGAACAACAGGACATTGATCGCATCAAGATTCTGTTCGACGACCTAGAGAGAAAGCGTGATCTGGTCCAATTGCTCGACTTGACCGAAACCGGTGACGGTGTGCGTGTTTTTATTGGATCAGAGAACAAACTCTTTTCACTTTCGGGTTCCTCTCTGGTCGTTTCTCCCTATATGAACGCCGAGAAAAAGATTATCGGTGCGCTTGGCGTGATTGGGCCGACTCGGCAGAATTATGGTCGCATCGTCCCAATCGTCGATTACACGGCACAGTTGGTGGGGCGGATGCTTTCCCAGCGACAGGCAAGATAGAAAGGGTGCGGCAGACCATGGGTCAGGAAAAGGACAAAGATTTCGATCTGGAGGAAGACTTCCTTGATGATCCCGAGGACATGGACCTTGGCTCCGAGATCGACTTTTCCGATGAAGAGGTCGAGTTGGATTCGCTGCGCGCCGAACGGGACGAGTTGAAAGACCGTCTTCTGCGCGCCTTGGCAGAAGGTGAAAACCTGCGCAAACGTGGCGACCGCGACCGCCGCGATGCCGAGCTTTACGGCGGTGTGCGCCTTGCTCGCGATCTTCTGTCCGTTCACGACAACCTTGGCCGCGCACTTGAGAACATTGACGACACGCTGCGCGAGCAAGCCAGCGGTCTGGTCGAAGGTCTGGAGCTGACACAGAAAGACCTCGTTGCCGTTTTCGCCAAGCACAAGATCGTCAAGCTTGATCCTGAGCCCGGCGAGAAATTTGATCCCAAGTTGCATCAGGCGATGTTCGAAGCTCCAGTCCCGGGCAAGCCCGCCGGATCGATCATTCAGGTGATGAACACCGGCTTCATGATCGGGGAACGTTTGTTGCGTCCCGCTCAGGTCGGTGTTTCCTCGGGCGGAGGTCCGGTTCCCGTACCCGACAGCGACGACTGATCACCTGTGGTCTTTTGTGGCCAGCGCTTTCAATTCATAAACCAGATCGAGGGCTTCCCGGGGCGTTAGCGTGTCGGGAAGCACATCCTGAAGCCTGTCTCCCAGATCGCTGGACTGATGAGGCCCGGGTTTGGCCTGAACGGGTGTCGCGCTGAACAGGGGCAAATCATCTATCAGGGCAGCTTTCCCACCGCCCGTTGTCCCACGATCTCCGTCCTCAAGCGCATCTAGCACCACACGTGCCCGGTCAATCACCGGCTTCGGCAAACCAGCCAGCCTTGCCACCTGAACGCCATAGGACCGATCTGCAACGCCTGCTTTGACCTCATGCAGGAACACCACGTCATCGTTCCATTCCCGAACGGTGACGGTTGCATTCTTCAATCCATCCAGACGGTCGGTCAGGCCGGTCAACTCGTGATAATGGGTGGCAAACAGGGCCCTGCAGCGATTGACGTCGTGAAGATGCTCAAGCGTGGCCCACGCAATCGACAGACCGTCATAAGTCGCTGTTCCACGCCCAATTTCATCGAGAATGACAAAGGCACGCGGTCCCGCTTGATTGAGGATCGCCGCAGTCTCAACCATTTCTACCATAAACGTGGATTGTCCACGTGCCAGATCATCGGCAGCGCCAACACGGCTGAAAATCTGATCCATGACACCGATGTGGGCTGCTTCTGCCGGGACAAAGGCACCGGATTGCGCAAGAAGGGCAATCAGGGCGTTTTGGCGCAGGAACGTGGACTTACCTGCCATATTGGGACCGGTGATCAACCAGATCGATTTGGACCCGTCCGCATCGCCACTCAGATCGCTGTCATTGGGGATAAACTGCTTGCCTTCCCTGCGCAGCGCGCGTTCCACGACAGGGTGACGACCATCCTTGATCTCAAAGGCAAGGCTCTGATCAACGACGGGTCGGGACCAGTTCAGCTCCACGGCAAGATCCGCATGCGAGGCCGCCAGATCAAACTCCGCCAGAGCCTTGCAGGCCGCACCGATGCCCCCGGATTCCTCCAGAACAGCGGCCGTCAATGTCGAATAGATCGTTTTCTCAAGTTCCAGTGCATGCCCGGCCGCATTCAGGATCCGTGTCTCAAGTTCCGAGAGCGCAAGCGTGGTGAACCGGATCTGGTTCGCCGTGGTCTGCCGGTGAATGAACAGCTCATTCAGGGGCGGCTCCATCATTCGGTCCTTGTGGGTGGCCGGAGTTTCCACGAAATAGCCCAACACATTATTGTGCTTGATCTTCAGCGAGGACACGCCGCTTTTATCGACATACTCCGCCTGCATTCCCGCGATCACGCCACGCCCCTCGTCGCGCAGCTTGCAGACCTCATCCAGTTCTGCGTCATACCCGCTGGCAACAAATCCGCCATCACGGGCAAGAAGCGGCGGATCAGCAACAAGTGCCTGATCAAGCAGAGTTTGCACCGCATCAAAACCCTGCAAGGCTGAGCGGGCCTGATCAAGCAATTCAGGCAATGCGATCTTGCCCATGAGGTCAAACAGGTCCTGACATTGCGCAAGGCCATCGCGAATGGCGGCCAGATCCCTTGGACCCCCACGATCCAGTGACAGCCGGGACAGCGCACGTTCCATGTCCGGGACCTGTCGCAAGTGGCGGATCAAGGCGTCGCACAGGTCCGACTGATCGATCAGTGCTGAAATCGCATCATGTCGCGAAATGATGACATCCAGCTCGGTGGAGGGGCTGGTCAACCGCCGCTCCATCAATCGCGCACCCGGTCCGGTGACCGTTCTGTCCACTGCTGCCAACAGACCGCCGCTTCGATCCCCCGAAAGCGAACGCACCAGCTCAAGGTTTCGCCGGGTCGCGGCATCGATCTGGACCACAGCTTTCTCAGGCTCACGCTCGGGCGGTCTGAGGTTTGGCAGGCGTCCCCGTTGCGTCGTATCCAGATAATCGATCAATGCGCCCAGAGCGCCCAGTTCCTGTTTCGAAAAATCCCCGAACCCGGATGACCCGCTGGTTTGAAATACGTCTCCGATCCGCTTCTCGGCGTTGCCGGAATCAAAACTGGCGCCGCCAAGCGCAGTGGATACCGGCCCCATTTCCTCGATCAGGTCGACCAGTTCACCAAACTGGTCATCGCGCACCAGAACCTCACTGGGTGCGATGCGCGCGAGTTGCGGGCCAAGCCGGGTACGCGAACAGGGGCAAACCTGCAAGTCACCGGTTGAGACATCGACCCAGGCGAGCGCTCCCATTTCCCGAATCTCGCAATAGGCTGCCAGAAAATTGTTGTGTCGCGCGTCCAGAAGCGTGTCTTCGGTCAACGTGCCGGGAGTGACCAGCCGGACGACATCGCGTTTCACAACCGATTTCGAGCCGCGTTTCTTGGCCTCCGCCGGGCTTTCCATCTGTTCGCAGATCGCGACCCGAAATCCTTTGCGGATCAGCGTAAGCAGATACCCCTCGGCTGCATGATGGGGCACGCCGCACATGGCGATGTCCTGCCCCTGATGCTTGCCGCGTTTGGTCAGCGCAATATCAAGGGCGGCAGAGGCCGCTTCGGCATCCTCAAAAAACAATTCGTAAAAATCGCCCATCCGATAAAAAAGGAGCGCATCGGAATAGCGCTCCTTGATCTCCAGATACTGCGCCATCATTGGCGTGATCTGAGTGGTTTTATCGGTGGTCACGTGGCCCTCGCATTCAAGATTTGCGAAAGACTATCGAAACCTTAGGGTCGCGAAAAGGGGTCAGCCCTTCATCCCGTCCCAAAAGCTTTTGACCTTGGAGAAGAAGTCCTGTGTCTCGGGCGAGTTGTTCTTGCCAGCCTTTTCAAACTCCTCCAGCAGTTCCTTTTGCTTGCCAGACAGGTTCACAGGCGTCTCAACCGCAAGTTCGATATACAAATCACCCGCTCCTGCACCGCGCAGGGCCGGCATGCCTTTGCCGCGCAACCGCAGTTGTTTGCCGGTCTGCACACCAGCGGGCACTTTCACCCGAGAGCGCCCGCCATCAAGGGTCGGGGCTTCCAACTCGCCACCAAGGGCAGCGGTCGCCATCGACACCGGAATGCGGCAGAACAGGTTCTGTGCTTCACGCTCGAAGATGGTGTGAGGTGCAACCTCGATGAAGATGTAAAGATCACCGGTGGGTCCGCCACGCGCACCTGCCTCACCCTCACCGGCCAGCCTGATCCGTGTGCCGGTTTCCACGCCAGCGGGGATGTTGACCGAAAGGGAACGGGTCTTTTCCACGCGGCCCGAGCCTGCACAGGACCGACACGGATTCTTGATGATCTGGCCCCGACCCGAACAGGTCGGACAGGTCCGCTCGACCGTGAAAAATCCTTGCTGTGCGCGCACCTTGCCCATGCCCGAACAGGTCGGACAAGTTGCTGGTTCGCTGCCACCTTCGGCACCCGTGCCCGAGCAGGTTTCGCAAGATACGGAACCCGGCACGGAAATGGTGGATTGTTTGCCGTTGAAGGCATCTTCCAGCGAGATGCGCAGGTTATACCGCAGATCAGAGCCGCGGGTCGCTCGTTGACCACCGCCGCGCTGGCCGCCTGCAAAATTGCCGAACAGATCGTCGAACACATCCGAAAAGGCAGAGGCAAAATCTGCACCCTGTTGCGGACCGCGCCCGCCACCACCGCCCATACCGCCCTCAAAAGCCGCATGGCCGTAGCGATCATAGGCAGCCTTCTTGTTGCCGTCCTTCAGGACGTCGTAGGCTTCGTTGATTTCCTTGAATTCGGCTTCGGCATTGGGATTGTCAGCGTTGCGGTCGGGATGAAGTTCCATCGCCTTCTTGCGAAAGGCTTTCTTGATCTCGGGTTCAGACGCTCCACGCGCAACCCCGAGTGTCTCGTAGTAGTCGCGTTTTGACATGAATATGTTCCTTTAAACGCCCCGTCGCCGGAACGCCTTGTTACAGGCGTCCCGGCATCGGGTTACGTCAAGCCTCAGGAGGCTTTCTTGTCGTCGTCGAGATCTTCGAAGTCCGCGTCGACCACGTCCTCGTCAACCGGCGCAGGCTCATCGGTTTCAGCCGTTTCGGCGGCTTCGGCCTGAGCCTTGTAGATCGCCTCACCCAGCTTCATGGCGCTTTCTGTCACGTCCTGACAGCGGGTGCGGATCTTTTCGGCATCCTCGGATTCAAGCGCTTCCTTGAGGTTGCGGATCGACATTTCGATGGCTTCGATGGTGGTCGGATCGACCTTGTCACCATGCTCTTCCACCGATTTTTCGGTGCCGTGGATCAGGCTCTCAGCAGTGTTCTTCGCCTCGACCAGATCCTTGCGGGCCTTGTCGGATTCGGCATTCTCTTCCGCTTCTTTGACCATTGCCTCGATGTCATCATCGGACAGACCGCCAGAGGCCTGAATGGTGATCTTCTGCTCTTTGTTTGTACCCTTGTCCTTGGCGGATACCGACACGATGCCGTTGGCGTCGATGTCGAAGGTCACCTCGATCTGCGGCAGACCACGTGGCGCTGGCGGGATGTTCTCCAGATTGAATTGGCCAAGCATCTTGTTGTCGGCAGCCATCTCACGCTCACCCTGGAAGACCCGGATCGTCACCGCGTTCTGATTATCTTCAGCGGTTGAGAAGATCTGGGACTTCTTCGTCGGGATCGTCGTGTTGCGATCGATCAGACGGGTAAAGACACCGCCAAGGGTCTCGATGCCCAGCGACAGAGGCGTGACGTCGAGAAGGACAACATCCTTCACGTCGCCTTGCAGAACGCCTGCCTGAATGGCAGCGCCCATGGCCACAACCTCATCTGGGTTCACGCCCTTGTGCGGTTCTTTGCCGAAGAACTTGGTCACTTCGTCCATGACCTTGGGCATCCGGGTCATACCACCGACCAGAACAACCTCGTCGATGTCGTCCTTGCTCAGACCGGCGTCTTTCAACGCAGCGGCGCAAGGCTTCAGGGAACGCGCGATCAGGTCGGATACCAGACCTTCCAGCTTCGCCCGGGTCAGCTTCAGCACAAGGTGCAGCGGCTGGCTGGTTTTCGGGTCCATCGAGATGAACGGCTGGTTGATCTCGGTCTGTGTGGCCGAGGACAGTTCGATCTTGGCCTTTTCAGCCGCTTCTTTCAGACGCTGAAGCGCCATCTTGTCCTT
This sequence comes from uncultured Paracoccaceae bacterium, assembly GCA_947494445.1. Classification (GTDB taxonomy): domain Bacteria; phylum Pseudomonadota; class Alphaproteobacteria; order Rhodobacterales; family Rhodobacteraceae; genus CANLSM01. The sequence goes on from CANLVD010000001.1 coordinate 245,018, forward strand.
GGTCAGATCGACGCCGTTGTCTTTCTTGAACTCACCGGCAAGATACTCGACGATCCGCATGTCGAAGTCTTCACCACCCAGGAATGTGTCACCATTGGTGGATTTGACCTCGAACAGGCCCTCATCGATTTCCAAGATCGAGACGTCGAACGTACCGCCGCCAAGGTCATAGACGGCAATCGTCTTGCTGTCCTTGTCGAGGCCGTACGCCAGCGCAGCCGCGGTCGGCTCGTTGATGATGCGCAGAACTTCCAGACCGGCGATCTTGCCTGCATCTTTGGTTGCCTGACGCTGGGCGTCGTTGAAGTAGGCAGGCACCGTGATGACGGCCTTATCGACAGTCTCGCCCAGATACCCTTCGGCGGTTTCCTTCATCTTTTGCAGAATGAAGGCCGAGATCTGGGACGGGGAGTATTTCTCACCCTTGACCTCAACCCATGCGTCGCCATTGCCGCCATCGACAATATTATACGACACCATGTCCTTGTCTTTGGACACCATCGGATCGTCGAACCGGCGGCCGATCAGACGTTTCACGGCAAACAGCGTGTTTTCCGGGTTGGTGACGGCCTGACGCTTGGCGGACTGGCCAACCAGACGCTCGTCATCGGTAAAAGCGACGATCGAGGGCGTGGTGCGTGCACCTTCGGAGTTTTCTACAACCTTGGCCTGACTGCCATCCATGATGGCCACGCAGGAGTTCGTGGTTCCAAGATCGATCCCGATCACTTTAGACATACAATTTCCTTTCATCGGCGAGTGCGGACCGAGACCCTTTTCGGCGCCATTGGTCCATCCCTAAGGTCAGCGCCAGCGAAGGGCGCCGTTGGAGCGGTATATAGGTTTGTCACAATAGGGCTGCAAGCATGTCGAGCTTTGGAAATGCGGGATTCTTTTGCAAACTGTCTCAAAAACCGACTTCAGGACAGCAATCCATGTCAAAACTGATGATTTCCGGCTTCGAGATTCATTCAGGCCTTCTGTCTCGCAAGGTGCAGGAACAGATCCGCGACGACATTCGCAAGGTGGTCGAGGTCGCACCATTGACCCGATACAAGACCGGGCGCGGCAAGCAGATGTCGGTTCGGATGAGCGCAGCCGGTGCGCTGGGCTGGATGTCTGATGCGCGCGGGTATTCCTATGTAGGCCAGAATGACGCCGGACAGGCGTGGCCCGACATACCCGACAGCGTTCTGCAGGTCTGGCGCGATGTTGCGGAACATGATGATCAGCCAAATTCCTGTTTGGTGAATTTCTACGACCCTCAGGCCAGAATGGGCCTGCACCGCGACGACACAGAGGGTCGCTATGACGCTCCGGTCGTCTCGATCTCTCTGGGGGATGACGGGTTGTTCCGCATGGGCGGGCTGGAGCGCTCGGACAAGACCTCCTCCCACTGGCTGAAATCCGGAGATGTCGTGGTGATGGGAGGGCAGGCGCGTCTTGCCCATCACGGTATTGATCGGATCAGGCCGGGAACATCCACGCTGTTGTCATCCAACGGGCGGCTGAACCTGACGCTCAGACTGGTCAAAACCTCAGATCAGGTCTGAGGCAGAACCCGTTTGTCGCCGGATTTGTCCACGGCCACAAAAACGAAATGCGCCTCTGTCACCTTGAACTCGATGCCTTCCGGTTGCCGGGTGACGCGCACTTCGACCTCAACCCGCATCGACGTTGTGCCTTCCTTGGTGATCCCGGCATAGATCGACACCAGATCACCCACATGCACAGGCTTGTAGAAAGTCATTGCTTCCACCGCGACGGTGGCCACTCGACCCCGGGCGCGGGTGCGGGCAATGACGGATGCGCCAAGATCCATCTGTGCCATCAGCCAGCCGCCGAAGATATCGCCATTGGCGTTGGTGTCTGCGGGCATCGCGATGGTTTGCAGCGCCAGTCTGGCACCTGTGTCGTCAGTCAAGTCAGGCTTCCCGCTGTTGCGCCCTATTTGCGGGCGGACGTGGATTGGCTGAGGTTCTTGCGCAGCCAGAACTCCGCCATCATCCCCATCACCAGACTAATGACCAGAAACTTGATTGGATAGTCCAGCGATGTGTTGCGCGGGAAGTAGTTCACGAATGCCGCCCCGCGCGCCTGATCAATGCAGTGAAACAGCGGGTTCCACGAAAAGTAGATCAGCAGACTGCCCGGAATGCTGTTGGCCAGAAACATCTTGCCCGACGTGATCATGTTCGAACGCCGCAGGATCAGCGAAAAGATGTTCATCAGTTGTGGAAAAAACGGCCTCAGCGCCATCAGATTCAACCCGATGCCGATGCCCACACCCCATGCCAGAAGAAAAGGAGCGATCAGGCCGCTGGGATCATGAATGTCCAGTCCACCACGATACATGTAGATGAAGATGAAGATCAGAACCACGGCCACCGTGTGCAGGTACAGTTGCGCAAGTGCAGCTGCCACCACGTTGAGCATCGTCGTCATCGGCGCGTGCAACATCATCGGGATCACCGGGTTTCCCGCGCTCATCACCGCCGACATCGTCGCGTTGTGCAGCAGAAACAGGAAAATGCCGCTGATCAGATAGATCAGGAAATCACCGCGAACGGCCAAAGACCGCAGTCCAAGCAATTCAAACATCACGAAGAAGATCGCGACCATGATCAGAATGCGACCGATCACGACGACGATGCCCAAAGCCGCATTGCCGCTCTGGTTTCGGATGTTCCGGACAACGGTGTGGAAAACCAGCTCAAGAAATGTAAAGAGAGCCGCAACCGTTGAAGTGTTTCGCCGCGTTCGTTGCATCATCCCAGCTTTACTCGCATTAAATGATGATGAAACCATAAATCGGGCAAAAGCAGGACGGACAGTTTGGCAGATACGGGCAAAAGGGCTTTGAAGACATGAACCATGAGACGCTTCAAAAGGTGTTCCGCGAACTGGCACTTGAGGCCGGAGCGGCGATCATGGAGGTCTACGGCCAGGATGATTTCGCCGTTGAGGCCAAGTCAGATGACAGCCCGGTCACACAGGCCGATCTGGCCGCCGACAAGATCATCTCGGCGGGGCTGCGCAAGGCTTTTCCCGACGTCGCCCTGATCACGGAAGAGCAGGCCGCGACACATGAGGTGCAGCACGACAGTTTTCTGATTGTCGACCCTCTGGACGGCACCAAGGAATTCGTCAAACGGCGCGGCGATTTCACGGTGAACATCGCCTATGTCGAGCGTGGCGTTCCCATCCGCGGGGTGGTTTACGCACCTTTCCGAAAGCGCATGTTCTACACGCAGGCGGATGGCTCTTCGGTGGAAGAGATCGGTTCGGCCATTGGTTCTCAAGGCCAGACTCAACCGATCCGGGTGTCTTCGCCTGACGCGTCTGCCTTGCGGATCGTTGCGTCAAAATCACACCGCGATCAGGCAACAGATGATTACATCTCCCAGTACAACGCTGGCGATCTGGTGGCGGCTGGATCGTCCCTGAAATTCTGTCTGGTGGCCGCAGGAGAGGCGGATTTCTATCCTCGCCTTGGCCGTACAATGGAATGGGATACGGCAGCAGGTCACGCGGTTTTGCTCGGTGCGGGGGGTCAGGTTGTGCGTCTCGATGATCTGACGCCACTGGCTTACGGCAAACCGGAGTATGAAAACCCATTCTTCCTTGCCCATGCGCCGGGTTTTGATCTGAAATCCCAGTCGTGAGCGCAGTCATCGTCATACCGGCCCGCTACGCCTCTTCCCGGTTTCCGGGCAAACCGCTGCAAGCACTGACCGGTGCGACAGGTGTCTCGAAGTCGCTTGTGCAACGCAGTTGGGAGGCTGGCAAATCGGTCAAGGGCGTGGACCGGGTCGTGGTCGCCACCGATGATGACCGGATCGAAGAGGCCTGTACGGCATTCGGGGCCGAAGTGGTGCGCACATCATCTGGCTGCCGAAACGGTACCGAACGCGCGGCCGAAGCAATTTCAGTGTTGGGGATCTCACCCGAGATCGTGATCAACCTGCAAGGTGATGCGCCACTCACGCCCCATTGGTTTGTCGAGGACATGATCTCAGCCATGCAGTCTGATGCGTCGATTACAATGGCTACGCCAGTGCTGAAAACCGATGCGGATGCGCTGGAGGGTTTTCGAACCGATCGCAGGAACAACCGCGTCGGCGGAACAACGGCTGTGTTTTCAAACGAAGGCAAAGCGCTTTACTTCTCGAAAGAAGTGCTGCCCTTCAGCGATAAGACCTATGGACCGGACGATGAAACGCCCGTGTTTCATCATGTCGGTCTTTATGCCTTTCGACCCGATGCCCTGGCTGCATATCTGACCTGGCCTGAGGGGCGCTTGGAAAAGCTTGAGGGCCTGGAGCAGCTCAGATTTCTGGAAAACGGCTGGCCGGTAAATTGTGTCGAAGTCGAAGCCCGCGGTCATGTCTTTTGGGAACTGAACAATCCTGTTGATGTTGCCCGTGTCGAATCCGCGTTTGCCAAGCTGGGCATCGAATGACGCCATCCGTTTCGGTCATTGTCGTGTCCCGACAACGTCCGAAATCCTTGCGCAGACTGCTTGCATTTCTGCGCCACCAGACGTTTCGGCGGTTCGAGGTTGTGGTCGTTGCGGACCACACGCCTGAGACACGCCCCGACCTTGGCTATCCGCTCTCGACCGAGTTGTTTTCCGAGGCCAATATATCGAAGGCGCGAAACATCGGACTGGACCGTGCCAAAGGGTCATTGATTGCCTTTTGTGATGACGATGCCGTGCCAGAACCAACCTGGCTGGATCATCTGGTTCTGCCGTTTCAATCGTCCAAAGTCGCAAGCGCTGGTGGTTTCGTCACGGGCCGCAATGGCGTGGCGCTTCAAACTGGCGCTGTGCTCTTTGATCGACATGGTCTTGACCGGCATGTTCCCCTGACCTCCAAGGATACTGTGGTCATTGGGCCGATGTCTGGCGGCACTCTCAAAACCGTCGGTACAAATTGTGCGTTCAGAGCCAAGACGCTGGCCCAAATCGGAGGGTTTGATGAGACATACCGGTATTTTCTGGACGAAACCGATGTGAACATGCGTCTGGCCAAGGCGGGCTGGATGTCCGCCTCTGTCCCGATGGCGCGGGTTCAGCACTTCACCGAATCCGGACCGGATCGATCGTCCAGGCGTGTGCCATCCTCGCTGTTCGAAGTCGGTGCATCTCATGGATACTTCCTGAAAACCCATGCTCCGACGTCGGATCTTCACCAGTTACGAGCCCAGATTCGCCGCGATCACGCACGAAAACTCATGAAGTTGTTCCAACTTGGGCTCCTGAACGGCCCGGAGAAGCAGGATTTGCTGACATCGTTTGAGCAAGGTTTTGCCGAAGGTCAGGAAAGACCATCTGGCGTAAGGCAGGGCTTTCAGGCACCCACTGAACCCGTTGAATTTCTGGAACCAACGACAGCACCATTGCTGGTTCAGTCTCACTCGCAATCCAAGGTTTTTGATCTGATTGCAGAAGGAAAATCTGTCACTGTTTTAAAGGTGGAAAGGCGGTTCCGAGGCACCCGCCAAAGTGTTCTCGATGAAGGTGCGTGGATACAACATCTGGGATACATCCCTGCCGAATCGCATCAGAAAATTTTGCTGAGAAAAACATCCAGAATTTCCCATGAAACCGCCCGCCTCGATGGTGTGCGGTGGAGCAAAGGGTCGATCCCGTTGGTTCACCGCTAGATTTTCAGTCTAAGCCGTGCAGAATTGCACAAGTGTTTTGCGCTGCAGCAGGATTCGGTGATCTGAACTGGTAAGACTGTGGAAAATCGGCGGAGTGGTCATCAAATGGTAACCATAGACCACAATTCTGCCGCATGACGAACGTAGACGCGGATAAGTCATTGTTGGTTGTGACCTGGAATATATTAGGGGGTGCTGAATGGTACAGAGTGTAAGAAAAGCAGTTTTTCCGGTGGCAGGATTGGGAACCCGCTTCTTGCCAGCAACAAAATCCATTCCAAAAGAAATCATGTCATTGGTCGACAGACCCTTGATCCAGTACGCTATTGATGAGGCCCGTGAGGCGGGAATCACGGAATTCATCTTTGTGACCTCACGCGGGAAAAGCGCGTTGGAGGACTATTTCGATGACGCACCTGTGCTGGAACGCAAACTGCGGGACGACAACAAGACCGATCTTCTCAATGCGCTCTCCTGCACCGAAATGGACAGTGGCGCGATTGCCTATGTGCGCCAGAAGGAAGCACTTGGTCTGGGTCATGCAGTCTGGTGCGCCCGGCGTCTGATCGGGGATGAGCCGTTTGCGGTGCTTTTGCCCGATGACGTGATCTCCGGCGAAAAATCCTGTCTCAAGCAAATGGTTGAAGCCTACGAATCCACTGGCGGCAACATGGTCGCTGCCATGGAAGTTCCGCAGGAACAGACATCATCCTATGGTGTGCTCGACGTGCAGGACGACATGGGCTCCATCGTTTCGGTCAAGAACATGGTTGAAAAGCCGGATGCAGCGTCTGCGCCGTCCAATCTCGCCGTGATCGGTCGCTACATCCTGACGCCGAAAGTGCTGCAGAACCTCAGCTCGTTCGAACGTGGTGCGGGTGGGGAAATCCAACTGACAGACGCGATTGCCAAGGAAGCCAATGGCGAAGGTGTTTACGGTTTCCGCTTCCGGGGCGAGCGCTATGACTGTGGCTCGAAGATCGGGTTTCTGAAGGCCACGGTTGCCTTTGGCCTGTCACGTCCGGATTTGCAGGATGAATTTTCAACCTTCCTCTACGATCTCATGGCGACGTCAAAGGCGGCCGAATAAGCCGACCTGCCTGCATTGTGGATCTATCCGAAGGCGCCAGTGGACAACCGGCGCCTTTTTCATGCGCCCAAACGTGATGATTGATCACAAAGCGGCGTGACTGTATCTCTTGGGAAAAGTCCCCCCAAGCACGGCTTCAGCGAGAAGCCTTATCGAAAGCGGACATGCCGAAGTCAGACTTCCTCATCGACATATCCCGCAGCGTGTCTCGTGCGGGATCCGGTCCTGCGACGGGGATCGATCGGGTGGAACGGGCTTATATCGATCATGCCCTCGATCTGGAAGGTGATCACAAGTTCATTTCGCGTGCTCTTGGCGGTTTTGCCCTGCTCGACAAGGCGGGCATGACCGAATTCCTGACTTACCTCGATGGGGATGCCGATTGGGAAAATCCGGATCTGCTCAGCAGGCTCGGGCTGCGGCAACCAAAGCAACAGCAACAGGCTGAAGCGACTCTCAGGCGATCAAGCATCGCCTTGTCGCCAAAGATCACGCTTTCCCATGTTTTGTCCCGGCACCTTCGTGGCGGATTCTGGTATCTCAATGTCGGCCACACCAATCAGGCCGGAACGGTTCTGTCGCAAATCCGCCAAGCCGGTGCATCGGGCCTTGCAATCATGGTCCACGACACCATCCCGCTCAGTCACCCCCAAACCACGCGGCCCGGGACACCGGCAAAATTCGCCCGGCAACTTGAGGGCGCACTCAATCATGCGGACCTGATGATCTGCAACTCGCGGGACACAGCCATTCATCTGGCCCGGTTTCAGGCTGACAGGGGCACAGATGTCAAAAGCGTGGTTTGCCCTCTGGGCATTGATCCGGTTGATGTGGACCACAGGCCATCTCCCACCCCGGAGTTCGTCGCCTTGGGAACTCTGGAGCCGCGCAAGAACCATATGTTGCTTCTCGATGTCTGGAAGGCACTGGCAGAATCCGGGACTCCGCCAAAACTTCACATCGTGGGCCGCCGGGGCTGGAACAACGAGGCGTTTTTCACCCGCCTAGATGCCTCTCCTCTGAAAAACAGATCGATAGTCGAGCATTCAGACCTGCCCGATCCTGATCTTTGGCCTTTGATTGCAAGATCACGCGCACTCCTCTTTCCGACCATTGCAGAGGGCTTCGGATTGCCTCTGCTTGAAGCGCTGCAAATCGGAACGCCGGTTTTGGCGTCCGACCTCCCTGTGTTTCATGAACTGGCCGGTGATGTGCCGACCTACCTGTCGCCCAAATCACCAGAGGAATGGGTGGCGGCGATCAGGGAACTGGTGGACACTCCACGGTCGATTGCCGGGTTTGATGCGCCCAGATGGCCCGCTCATTTTGCTCTTCTACACAAGACGCTGGAACAGGTGGGGTGCTCTATACTGACCGCCGGGGATCAGATTTGAAGATTCTGCGCCAATACGCCTTGCGGTTGGAGCGCAAATCCCTCCTGCTGCGCGCGATGCGCAAAGCCAGGCAATTGAAACCGGTCTCCCAGCGGACTGATCAGATTGGACAATCAGATGTGCTGCTGTTTTGTTGCCTGCGCAACGAACGCAGACGGTTGCCGCATTTTCTGGAACATTACCGCGGCAAGGGCATCTCTCATTTCCTGATGGTCGACAACGGATCAGCGGACGGAAGCGGAGAATATCTGGCCCTGCAAAGCGACTGTTCGGTCTGGTCAACCGATGGAGGGTACAAGGCAGCCCGGTTCGGCATGGATTGGCTGACCGGATTGCACCGCAGGTTTGGATCCGGGCATTGGTGCCTGACCGTCGATGCGGACGAATACCTCGTCTATCCCTATGCCGATACCCGCCCCATCACAGCGTTGACGGACTGGCTGGATGCCTCCAACCTCAAAAGCTTCGGGGCGATCCTTTTGGATCTGTATCCCCAATCCTATGCATCGCTACCCGATGATCCGTTTGCCGATCCGCTGTCATTTCTCACCCATTTCGATGCCGGCAATTACGTCTACAACCGCAATCCGAAGTACCAGCATCTGTGGATCCAGGGCGGACCGCGCCAAAGGGTGTTTTTCCACGATGCACCGGCCATGGCACCGGCCCTGAACAAGATCCCGCTGGTGAAATGGCAACCCGGCGCGGTCTATGTCAGTTCCACCCACCACCTTTTGCCGCGCGGTCTGAACCGGGTCTATGACGACTGGGGTGGCGAAAAGGCCTTTGGCTGCCTTTTGCACACCAAGTTTCTGACCGACCTGCCCGATAAAGTGACCGAAGAGCTGACCCGCCGCCAGCACTACGCCGCGAGCCGCGAATACCGGGCCTATGGTGAGAAAGGGTTCGACGGGATCAATTTCATGACCCCGCATTCCACCCGTTATGAAAGCCTTGAGCAATTGGAAAGCCTCGGACTGATGGCCAAGGGCGGCTGGGCATGAGCCTTGGGGTCATCATCCTCGCGCACACCCATCTCAGGCGCGTGGCCCAACTTGCAAGCTATCTGTCCTCGCAGGGATGTCTGGTGGTGGTGCACATTGATGCGCGTGTGGCAGACACGGTTCACCGGCATTTCGTCGAACAGATCATGGACGTCCGACGGGTCTACCTGTCGCCCCGCCATGCCTGTGATTGGGCCGGATTTTCACTGGTCGAGGCGACCCGAGATGCCGCACGTCTGATGCTGGAGAAGGGGACGGCCCTTGGCCATGTTTGCCTGATTTCCGGCAGTTGCCTGCCGATCAAACCGACAAGAACGCTGATCGATTTTCTTGCCGATAATCCCGATGTCGACTTCATCGATTGCCACAAGGCAGATGAGGGCGCGTGGGTGCGCGACGGCCTGTCGGCGGAGCGGTTCAGTCTGCATTTTCCCTTTGATTACCGAAAGCAGCGCAAACTGTTCGATGCATCGGTCAAAATTCAAAGGGCGCTGGGCATCAAAAGACACTGTCCTGACGGGATCGAGCCACATCTCGGCTCGCAATGGTGGTGCCTCAGCCGCAAGACGCTGCTTGCGATCCTGAACGACCCTGAAAGCGAACGGCTTGATGCCTATTTCAGGCGCAGTTTCATCCCTGATGAGAGTTACTTTCAAACCATGGCTGTGCGTCACGGTGGAAAGATCGAAAGCAAAAGCCTGACGTTTGCGCCATTCGATCATCAGGGAAAACCTTTTCTCTTTTACGATGATCATGCTGATGGCCTTGCAGGCCAACCGCAGTTCTTTGCCCGGAAGATCTGGCCAAAGGCAGCCGGATTATACGCCCGGTTTCTGGGGCGCCACGACGGAGACGCACGTCCGGGTTTTGAGGCCTATCTCGACACTGTCAGGCAGGGGCGCACCAAGGGCAGGTCGGGGTATCTGACTATGGGCCGTCATCCTGCCCGAGCGTTTGAGGCCCAATTCAGCACAACCCGGCGCTATGCGGTTTTGCAAGGATTTACCGGGCGGATGTCAGCACTGAAACAGACGTTGGAAGCAAGCGATCACCTGGCCGTTCACGGCAGGATTTTCGGTGAAGACGCGGCTGAGTTGCCCGGCACTGCGCCTACGACCTTCGGCAACCTGTCCGCAGTACCTGCTTTGCGCGACCGTATGGCGGCCCAGTATCTGACATCCCTTGTCCGCAACACTCCAAAGCCGGTGGTGTTCTTCTCCGAAGCCAACGATGCCCCGCGTCTTCTGAAATTCGTCGAGGGCGATGCAAACGCCCTGTTGATCCGCTCAGACGATTGGCCTGATGGTGGCATTTCCCCTACAGCGCATGTCGAAAGACTTTCCACTTCTGCAGAAGATGCCGATATCATGGCCCGTATTCTCGACCATCTGAAGGAATGACCCATCGATCAGACCCCTCCTTTCGCTTTTGACTATTTTGTCATTCTGGCCGAGATGCGGACCGGCTCGAACCTGCTGGAAAGCAACCTGTCTCAGGCTGTTGGTGTCGCGGGTTATGGCGAGGTGTTCAACCCGGCCTTCATCGGCAGGGAAAAGCAGGAAACCTGTCTCGGGTTTGATCTTCAGGCACGAAATGCTGCACCTTTGGCGCTTGTGAACGCATTGAAAAGCCAAGCGGGGCTGAATGGTTTCAGATTGTTTTCAAACCACGACCAACGGGTGCTCGATCATGTGCTGGCCGATCATCGATGCGCCAAGATCATCCTCAAGCGTGATCCCATCGACTCCTTCCTCTCGCGTGAGGCTGCCCGAAAGACCGGCCAATGGCGGGTCGGACAGGACCGCGCCCGTCAGGTTGTTGGCGTGGACTTCGACAGCGACCGTTTCGATGACTATTGCGCCGGGCTCGCCGCCTACTACCAGGAGGTCGAGCAGACCATCCTTTTGTCAGGCCAGAGTTTTTTCCCGATCCAGTATGACCAGTGCAAGTCCCTGCCCATGATCAACGGCCTGCTCCGCTGGTTGGGCACAAGCCATGACCTGCAGGATCTGAAAGAGGTGACCAAACGCCAGAACCCGACGGGTCTGCGGGATCGCATTTCGAACTTCGAAGACTTCCAGCGCTATCTGGATCGGTCAGGCTATGTGGTCGAACGGCAGGGCGTGTCGCCCGAATTCTGGCGCTTGAACGGGCAGGTTTCTGTCTGGGAGGGTCCGCATCTGGTGTGTGTGGATTTGCCCGGTTGCCCGAGATCCAATCCGACAGCATGGATCAAGCGACCCTTTTCGTGGCTTGCCCGATCCTGTGACAAGCCCGTCTTCATCGCGCTTGATGATCCGGTTGCCCGCGCCGAAAGGGTTTTTCGAACCCATATTCTGCCCGCGGGAGAGGACGGATTTCCCCATATCAGAACCGCGCTCAACCAGAATTACGGGGCCGGATTGCCCGAGCGCGATCAGCCTTTGCCACCGCCTGAAGACCTGCAGAAAGCCTTCGCTGCCTTTGTCGAATTTACGAATGAAAACCTGCGGGGCCTGACCGGGCAAAGAACGGATGCCACATGGTTGCCGCAGACTCGTCTGGTTGAGGTCATTGCCGAGATGGCACCGGTTTTCAGTGTGGTACCCTGGTGGCTCAGGGATGCAGGGCTGACCTATCTGTCGGCTCTGACACAAGAAGATTTGTCAGGTCAGTTCTTACCCCAGACCGGTGACACTGAAGGCAGCATCGCGACCAAAGAAGTCCGCGAGAAACTGAAATCCATCTACAGCGCCGATTATCGTTTTGCGGGCAAAGGCCTGTCTGATTAGGCGGCTCTTTCGGCCACTTCTTCGGTCAGAACCGCATAAAGTGCCGCATTTTCATGGGTCGAGCGCAGTTTGGTGCAGACCGCTTCGTTGCGAAGCATCCGCGACACACGCGCCAGCGCTTTCAGATGTTCAGCGCCCGCCCCTTTGGGGGCAAGCAAGGTGAACACCAGATCGACCGGTTTGCGATCAATGGAATCGTATTCGACCGGTGTATCAAGGGACAGAAACAGTCCAAACACGGTGGTCAGCTCGGGCAGGCGGGCATGGGGTATGGCAACGCCTTTTCCCACGCCGGTTGGCCCCAGAATTTCACGGTCCATGAGCGCGCGGAAAATCTGATCGGAAGGCACGCCAATCAACATGGCTGCATGATCGGAAATATCCTGCAAAAGGCGTTTCTTGCTTTTGACTTTTACAGACGCCCTGACTGCCTCAGGAAGCAAAATAGTCTTCAGTTCCATGAATGAACCGCTCCAATACCTACCCAAATCGGCGTGGGATCAACTCAAGTTGCGAGGATCGACCCAGCCTACATTTCCATCGTCTCGATGATAAACCACGTTCACGCCGCCATTGGCGTCATTGCGAAATACCAGAAATTGTGCCCCGGCGAGTTCCATCTGCATAACAGCTTCTCCAACAGACAAAGACGGTACTTTCGTTTGTGTCTCTGCCACGATCAGCGGCTGCAAGGTCTCGGGCTCGGTTTCCTCCGTCTGGTCGGCTCCGCCGTCGAGGATATAAGTGGGCGCATCATAACTTGCAATGGGATTCTCGCGGTTGTGGTGGTGGTCTTTCAACCTACGCTTGTATCGACGAAGCTGCTTTTCCATCCGCTCAGCCGCACCATCGAAAGAATCGTACACATCGTTCGCATGGGCTTTTGCCTGAACTTTCAGGCCCGAAGACAGGTGAACGGACGCCTCTGATACAAATTCATGCCGGTCCTTGGAGAAAGTCACGACAGCCTCCGTTGGCCTGCCTGCGTATTTTCCCAAAGTCTCCAGCAATTTTTCCTCAACATGGTTCCGAAGTGCGTCGCCGATATCGATATGTTTGCCAGAAACCTGAATGCGCATGTTTTATCCTTTATTTGTTTTTCCTCAGGTCAATTCTACGCCGGCCAGATCTATAGAATACGGCCAATTGGTCGATACATGTCCATTTGGTCATTTTTGTGTTTGGTCTGGTCGGGGCGGAACTTCCCATGTTTCAGATGGTACGACCGAATCCCGGTGAAGCGCAACAGATTCTCTAAATTGTAAAACGATCACCCAGATAAACCCGGCGCACATCCTTGTCGGCCACCACTTCTTCGGGAGAGCCGCTTTTGATCACCGTCCCATCATGCAGAATGTAGGCGCGATCCACGATCTCAAGCGTCTCACGCACATTGTGGTCGGTGATCAAAACACCGATTCCGCGCCGTTTCAAATGACTGACGAGCGTGCGAATCTCGCCGACCGCAATCGGGTCAACACCCGCGAATGGCTCGTCCAGCAACACGAAATTCGGCTGATTGGCCAGACAGCGTGCAATCTCGACCCGTCTGCGCTCCCCGCCCGAAAGCGAGATCGACGGCGCACGGCGCAGATGCGTGATCGAAAATTCGGCCAGCAACTCGTCCAGCATTTGCACCCGTTTTGCCTGATCCCGAATGCTCAGCTCCAGAATGGCCCGGATGTTGTCTTCGACCGACAATCCCCGGAAGATTGACGCTTCCTGTGGCAGATACCCGATCCCGAGTTTCGCGCGGCGGTACATTGGCAAAAGCGTGATGTCGCGCCCGTCCAGAAACACTGTGCCACTGTCGGGTGAGACCAGTCCCGCAATCGTGTAGAAACAGGTGGTCTTGCCCGCGCCGTTGGGGCCAAGCAGGGCGACCACCTCACCGCGATGTACCTCGATCGATACATCGCGCAGAACCGGCCGTTTCTTGTAGCTTTTGCCCAGATTGCTGACGATCAGCCCGCCGCTGCCGTCCTTGACGCTCAGGTTCGAGCCGGTGCTCACTGCGCCGTTTCCTGAGTTTGCAGGATGGTTTTGACACGCCCCTGCATCCTCGCCTGCCCTGTCGCCAGATCAATCACCAGATTTTCGCCAGACAGCGCATTCGGTCCCTGGGTCAGCAGAACGGCGCCCTGCATCAGAACCTCGCCACTTGCGACGGAATAGGTCGCCTCATTGGCCTCAGCAGCCTCGACCCCGTTGGTCAGGGTCACCTTGCCGCTGGCCTGCAACCGGTCGATCTGCCCGCCTGAGGATGCGTAAAAGACGTCAATCCGATCCGCGCTCATCCGCAAATCACCCTGCCCGACCTGTACACCGCCCGCAAAGGTCGCCTGACCTGTGCCCTGATCAATGTTCAGGCTGTCGGCAGAAATTTCCACCGGTTGGTTTGCATCATGCTGGAACCCGCCAAAGGGCACGCTTGTTTCCTGAGCGTTGGCCGATACGCACACTCCGATACAAAGCACTGTTGCCAACAAATTCCGCATCTTGTCACTTTCCGTCTGACGTAGGTCTGTGGATCAGTCTAACGCCTCCGGTGAATGTTATCACCCGATTCGCCTCCTGTCCCGAATTGGTGATCTCCAGTCCGCCCGCCGTGATTTCACCCAAGGGGCCGTTCGCCGTGATCGGGCCACGTGCCGTGATGACATCTTTCGACAAATCAGCCTCAAGCCACAGGGCCTGAGCGCGATAGCCGCCAGAGGTCTCCAACCGGAACCCATTTTCCAGCGTCACAGTCCCGCGTGATTGATCCATCACGCCGCGTGCTGCCGAAAGGATGGTGTTGCTGCCATCGGCACGCTCCAGTTTTCCAGACAGATCATGGGCAATCATCAAACTGGGCTGAGCTGCATCCGGCTCAACCGTGCTGGCCTCAAACAGATAGCGCCCGCCTGTGCTGGTCGGACCCGAAAGCTGCGGATTGGACAGGCGCAATCCCTGATCGAGATCCTGCTGATCCTCGGTCGAGAATGTCAGCCCGCGCCCGTCGAAACTGTCGTCGCCCTGAACGAAAAACAGCATTGCCAGCAATCCGGTCGCAACAAGGGGCAACAGGATCTTCAGCCAGCGAACCATCGCGGAATAGAATCCCGGACCGCCCGCCATCGGGTCAGCCGACGCCTGCGCGCAGGCAGTCGTGAATGTGCAGAATGCCGATGGGCGCCAGCCCTTCATCAACAACGAACAGACAGGTGATCTTGCGGTCCTGCATTTCTGCCAGCGCCTCGGATGCCAATGCAGTCGTTCCGATGGTTTTCGGTCCAAGGGTCATGACGTCCCCGGCCGATTTTGCCAGCAGGCCGTCCATATTGCGCCGCAGGTCACCGTCAGTGATGACACCGATCAGCTTGCCTCCTTCATCGGTCACACCCGTCACCCCGAACCCCTTGGCCGAGATCGTCAGCAGCGCATCGCTCATCGGGTCGCCGATCCTTGAGACGGGCAGATCAGCATGCATCAACGCGCCGACCGTCACCAGCCGCGCACCCAGTTTGCCGCCGGGGTGGAAGTTGCGGAAATTCTCAGGCGTGAACTGCCGTTGTTCCATCAAGGCCACGGCCAGAGCATCGCCAAGCGCCAGCGTCATGGTGGTAGACGTCGTGGGCGCCAGACCGTTTGGACAGGCTTCCGCCGCCTTGGGCAGCAGCAGCTTGATGTCGGCCTGCGTCAGAAGCGTGCTGCCTTCACGCCCTGCAACTCCGATCAACGGGATCCGGTGGCGTTTGACGTAAGCGATGATATCAGCCAGCTCCGGCGTCTCGCCCGAGTTCGACAGCAGAACCACCACATCGGCTGCCGTGATCATGCCCAGATCGCCATGGCTTGCTTCACCGGGGTGCACAAACTGTGCAGGTGTACCGGTCGATGCCAGCGTTGCAGTTATCTTGGAGGCAACATGCCCCGATTTGCCCATGCCCGAGACGATGACCCGCCCCTTTGTCGACAGGATCAGTTCCACCGCACGGACAAATTCGCCGTCCAGACTGCCCGACAGCGCCTCAAGTGCCGAGGCTTCAAGCTTCAGAACCCGGCGACCGCACTCCAGCACCGCATCGGAAAAATCAGTGGGCAAAGATGTCAATGTCCGGCCATCCTTCAAGATCCAGCTTTGCCCGCATCGGCAGGAAATCAAAACAGCTTTGCGCGATTTCCATGCGCCCTTCGCGGGCAAGGCGCTTGTCCAACTCGGTTTTCAGATCATGCAGATAAAGCACGTCCGATGCCGCATAGGCAATCTGCGCCTCCGTCAGGTGCGGCGATCCCCAGTCCGAGCTTTGTTGCTGTTTCGAGATGTCGATCGACAGCAATTCTTCCAGCAGGTTCTTCAAACCATGCCGGTCGGTGTAGGTCCGCACCAGCTTGGAGGCGATCTTGGTGCAGTAAACCGGCGCCGTGACCACCCCGAACCGATTGAGCAGCACTGCGATGTCAAACCGTCCGAAATGGAACAGCTTCAACTGATCTGGATTTTCCAGAAGGCGCACCAGATTGGGCGCTTCTGTCTGATCCTGGGTGATCTGAACCAGATGTGCGTTGCCGTCCCCGCCGCTCAGTTGCACGACGCACAACCGGTCCCGGTGCGGGTTCAGACCCATGGTTTCGCTGTCGATGGCGACAATAGGCCCAAGGTCCAGACCATCGGGCAAATCTCCGATGTGTAGCGTGTTGGTCATGGCGATCCGTTCATCCGTTTGAGTTGATTGGCAAAAAAGAGCGCCGCCCCGTCATAGGTCGTGCACTCTGCAAGCTCAATCCTCAACAGATAAGGATTTCCAAGACGTAAAACCAGTTGGATCAGGCGGTAACGCGCTGCTCTGACCCGTCGTCACCACGCGCAGGCATCCGCACACCTCTCCCCGAGATCATGCCGAGTTTGGTCGCACGGACCAAAATTTCTGTGACATTCAGGGACGGCGTAACCGCAGCAATCGTCATCTGGTCATCAAATTCATGCAGCCGGTCTGCCTCCACCACATTGGTCAGCACCAGCGTGCCGCGCATCCATGGCAGGGATGGCATCTGCTCCAGACGCTCAATTGTATGCGCCAGAACCGCCGGACTTCCCTGTACCAGCAGCATCGGGCCCGAGAAATGTCCGCCGAAACGCGCTGAAGTCTGAACAGGCCAGTCAAAAGTGGTGGTCATGGGCATTCTCCCGAAAATCGATGTCTCGCAAAGTACATGGGGGCTGCAAACGCGATGCGAAACGGGGAAAAAACTGCCCAGATGCATCAGAACTCGAAAAACCAATCTTGGCGATCAGCGTGAATTGCCCAGCGAAAACGGCAGCTTCAAGGCGCTGGTGCGGCAAAGTTAATCTTTTGGCAAGGTGTCAGTGCACGGGGATGGGGATCGCGATGTGGCGCAGGTCTGCCCCTTCAAAACCACGCTTGTAAACCCCGATCAGGGCCACCAGAAACGGTGTCGGGAACACCCCGTCCGGGGCAAAGACCCGCTCGATGGAGTAACCATAGGGACAGTTTCTGGAAGCCGGTATCACTCCATCCCGGGCAATTTCCTCGCCATGGACCGACAGGGCAAACCCGAGCGTCTCGATATCGCAGTCTGAGGTTTGCAGCACGAATGTCTCAAGCACGATCTCAAAACGTCCGATCTCGAATCCGGGCGTGGACGTCCCGCGCCAGCGCAGATCAACGCTTTGGGATGTCGCCTGAGGAAACCCCGGTTGGCGTGCATAAAGCAACCGCGCCGGCTCGGTCAGGTTCAGGCCTCCAAGTGCACCCTCGGCTTTCGTTAATGCCGCCGCCCTGATTGACAGGGGCGAGCCCAGTTCGTCCTGCTCTACAATTCGGACAGGCAACATGACCCAGGCGTCGCGCACCAGATCCACAGCATAGACATTGGCGTAACTGAACCCGGACCCGTCCTGCCGCCCTGTTTCCGTAAAGGCAAATACAGTGCCATCGGACGAAAAGCCAAGCGGTTCGGGAATGGCCGCATCACCGGCCAATGCAGGCAGGGGCACGATCAGGCAAACAGCCAGCACAGCCCGAAGCTTACCCAAATATCTCAGGCATAATCCTTTGTGCACAACTGACCCTCCCGTCTCCATCATTTCAGACTGGGATCGTGCGGCTTGACCGTCAAGCCGGACAATTACCCCTCACGTCTCAGCCCATGTCGGGCCTGCTTGATCCAGATCAAGGCTGCCCCTCGGTCTTGGTGCCAGTTTGCGACGAAACGCAGATGTGAGTCTGTGGCCAAACGAGGGGTGACCATGTCCGAAATACTGAAATTATCCGCGCTGGGCCTGATTGCCCTTTTTGCGGCCATCGCCGCCAATATGGGGATGGATCTGGCCTATCAGGTACATGCCGTCCTGATCATGCTGATCGCCGCTGGCATGTTCATCTGGATCCTGCGCTCCGTCGGCGAGGATAAACCGGCGCCTGCAAATCAGAACGAATATATGGACGACGTGGTCCGGGCAGGGGTGATCGCGACCACCGTCTGGGGCGTGGTGGGCTTTCTGGCAGGCACCTATATCGCATTCCAGCTGGCCTTCCCCGCTCTCAACCTTGATCTTCCGTGGACAACATTCGGAAGGCTCAGACCGCTGCACACGTCGGCGGTCATCTTTGCGTTCGGAGGGAACGCCCTGATTGCCACCTCATTTTATGTGGTGCAGCGCACGTCTGCGGCACGTCTGTGGGGTGGCAATCTCGCATGGTTTGTCTTCTGGGGATACCAGCTCTTCATTGTGCTGGCCGCAACCGGATACGTGCTCGGAGCCACACAATCCAAGGAATATGCCGAGCCGGAATGGTATGTCGACATCTGGCTGACCCTTGTCTGGGTGTCCTATCTGGCCGTTTTCCTTGGCACGATCATCAAACGCCGCGAGCCGCATATCTACGTGGCCAACTGGTTCTTCCTCAGCTTCATCGTGACCGTCGCGATGCTGCATCTGGTCAACAACCTCAGCCTGCCCGTGTCGATCTTCGGCTCGAAATCCGTGCAGCTGTTCTCGGGCGTGCAGGACGCGCTGACCCAGTGGTGGTACGGACATAACGCCGTCGGCTTCTTCCTGACTTCGGGGTTTCTGGGCATGATGTACTACTTCATCCCCAAGCAGGCTGATCGTCCGGTCTACAGCTACAAGCTCTCCATCATCCACTTCTGGGCGCTGATCTTCCTGTATATCTGGGCCGGTCCGCACCATCTGCACTACACTGCCCTGCCCGACTGGGCGCAGACGCTGGGCATGGTGTTCTCGATCATGCTCTGGATGCCCTCATGGGGCGGTATGATCAACGGCCTGATGACCCTCTCGGGTGCCTGGGACAAACTGCGCACCGACCCGGTTCTGCGGATGATGGTGGTCTCGGTCGGCTTCTATGGCATGGCCACGTTCGAGGGTCCGATGATGTCCATCAAGGCCGTCAACAGCCTCAGCCACTATACAGACTGGACTGTCGGACATGTGCATTCCGGTGCGCTGGGCTGGAACGGCATGATCACCTTCGGGGCGCTCTACTTCCTTGTGCCACGTCTGTGGAACCGCGAGCGTCTCTACTCGCTCAGCCTCGTGTCCTGGCACTTCTGGCTCGCGACCATCGGGATCGTGCTCTACGCCGCTTCGATGTGGGTGACCGGCATCATGGAAGGCCTGATGTGGCGCGAAGTCGACGCGCAGGGTTTCCTTGTCAACAGCTTCGCCGACACGGTGAGCGCGAAACTCCCCATGTATGTTGTCCGTGGACTGGGCGGTGTTCTCTATGTCGCCGGTGCTCTGATCATGGCCTACAACCTGTGGAAAACCGCCACCTCCCCTGAATCCCAGACCACCGCGCAAGCGGTCCCAGCCGAGTAAAGGAGGGCATCATGGCACTTCTCGACAAACACCGCGTCATCGAAAAGAACGCAACCCTGCTTATGGTGCTCAGCTTTCTGGTGGTCACTATCGGCGGGCTGGTGGAAATCGCGCCGCTTTTCTGGCTCGACAACACCATTGAAAAGGTCAAGGGCGTGCGCCCCTATTCACCGCTCGAAATGGCGGGGCGCAACATCTACATCCGGGAGGGCTGCTATACCTGCCACTCCCAGATGATCCGCCCGATGCGCGACGAGGTCGAACGCTACGGCCACTACTCGCTGGCTGCCGAAAGCATGTATGACCACCCGTTTCAGTGGGGCTCAAAGCGGACGGGGCCGGATCTGGCCCGGGTCGGCGGCCGCTATTCGGATGAATGGCATGTCCAGCACATGGAGAACCCTCGCGATCTGGTTCCGGAATCGGTTATGCCTCCCTATGGCTTCCTGATCGAAACCCGTCTGGATGGGTCAGACATCGCCGATGTTCTGTGGGCCAACCGCATGGTCGGCGTGCCCTACACGGATGAGATGATTGCCGAGGCCGAGCGTGATTTCCGCGCGCAGGCCGATCCCGACAGCGACTATGACGCGCTTCTGGAACGCTATCCCGGCGCGCAGGTCCGCAACTTCGACAGCCAGCCGGGCGTGTCCGAACTCGATGCGCTGATCGCCTACATGCAGATGCTTGGCACGCTGGTCGATTTCTCGACCTTCCAACCCGATCAAAGCCGCTGACGGAGGGCAGGCACATGGATCTCTATTCTTTCCTTCGCGAAATGGCTGACAGCTTCGGTCTGCTCGCGCTCACCCTGATCTTCATCGGTGTGGTTGTGTTCGCATGGCGGCCCGGCAGCCGGGCGTTGCATGACGACATCGCCCAGATCCCGCTGCGAAACGATGATGCGCCCATCCCCGAGGAGAAGCAGTAATGGCCGACAAGAACAATACGTCTGAACCGGACAAGACCGGCCACAGCTGGGACGGCATCGAGGAATACAACAACCCCCTGCCACGCTGGTGGCTCTGGACCTTCTATGTCACCATCGTCTGGGCACTGATCTACACGATCCTCTATCCCGCCTGGCCGGGCATCAACAGCGCCACACCGGGTATTCTGGGCTACTCGACCCGGGCCAATGTGGCCGAAGAGATCGAAGCGGTTTCGGAGGCGAATGCCGGTCTGGATGCGCGGCTGGTCGAAACCGAACTTGGTGAGGTGATGGCCGATGCCGATCTTGCCCGCTATGTCACCGCAGGCGGCGCGGCCGTCTTCCGCACGTATTGCGCGCAGTGCCATGGCGCGGGTGCCGCCGGTGTCGTCGGTGGATACCCGAACCTGCTGGATGATGACTGGCTCTGGGGCGGCACCAAGGAGGAGGTCTATCAGACCATCGCCCATGGCATCCGCTGGGAAACCGACGATGACACCAGATATTCAGAGATGCCCGCCTTCGGTGAGGTTCTGTCGAGTGCCGAGGTGAAATCGGTGGTGGAATTTGTCCTGCAAATCGGGGGCGAGGATCACGACGCAGACCGCGCTGCCCTTGGTGCTCCGATCTTTGCGGACAATTGCGCCAGTTGCCACGGTGATGCGGGCATCGGCGACCCATCGCTCGGCGCGCCGAACCTGACCGACGCGATCTGGCTCTATGGCAGTGACCGCGAAGCGCTGAGCGCAACTGTCCGCTATGCCCGCTTCGGGATCATGCCGGCCTGGACCGGGCGTCTGACGGAGTCCCAGCTCCGGCAGGTCACGCTTTACGTCCATCAGCTGGGTGGGGGTGAGTAAACCCCCGCGTCCGCGGTGTTTCCTTCACTGCGGACGCAACTTGATCTGGCTCAAGGCAGACCCCCGGTTTGCCTTTTAAAGCTGTAGCAACATCAGCTTGGATCCATTCGACATCATGACCACCAGCCAACCGATACCGCAGGAACCGCCGCAGCTTTACGCCGCGCGTGAGCCGATCTTCCCCAAACGCGTCTCCGGCAAGTTCCGGGCGTTGAAATGGTGGATCATGGGCGTGACCCTTGCGATCTACTATCTGACACCATGGATCCGTTGGGACCGTGGCCCGAACCTGCCCGATCAGGCGGTTCTGGTCGATCTGGCCGGGCGCAGGTTCTACTTCTTCTGGATCGAGATCTGGCCGCATGAGTTCTACCTCGTGGCCGGCCTGTTGATCATGGCGGGCATTGGCCTGTTTCTGTTCACGGCAGCACTTGGCCGGGTCTGGTGCGGTTATACCTGCCCGCAAACGGTCTGGACCGATCTGTTCATTCTGGTTGAGCGCTGGATCGAAGGTGACCGGAATGCCCGCATCCGTCTCTGGCGTTCGTCCTATGACTTGAAGAAGTGGCGTCTCAGGTTGACCAAATGGACAGCCTGGCTGCTGATCGCGATTGCAACCGGCGGCGCCTGGGTTTTCTACTTTGCCGACGCGCCAACCCTTCTGGTCAATCTTCTGACCCTTGAGGCCCCCTTTGTGGCCTATGCATCCATCGGTGTCCTGACCGCCACGACCTTCGTCTTTGGCGGATTCATGCGCGAGCAGGTCTGCATCTACATGTGCCCATGGCCCCGCATTCAGGCCGCCATGATGGATGAAGAGACCCTGACCGTATCTTACCGCGAACATCGCGGCGAGCCACGTGGCAAGAAGCACGAGAACCGCACCGGCGACTGCATCGATTGCATGGCCTGCGTCAATGTCTGCCCGATGGGCATCGACATCCGCGACGGGCAGCAACTTGAATGCATCACCTGTGCGCTCTGCATCGATGCCTGCGACGACATCATGGACAAGATCGGCAAACCGCGCGGCCTGATCGATTACCTGACCCTGTCCGATCAGGTGCGCGAAGAGGCAGGCGGCGCGCCGAGACCCATCTGGCAGCACATTCTTCGTCTGCGCACCATGATCTACACGGCGATCTGGGCCGCAATCGGCGTGGGTCTGGTCGTAGCCCTGTTCATCCGCCCCGAGATCGACCTGACAGTCGCGCCGGAACGCAACCCGATTTTCGTCACCCTCTCGGACGGCTCGATCCGCAACGCCTACGAGGTGCGTCTGCGCAACAAGCATGGCGACGAACGCGAATTCCGCCTCTCGATCACATCTCAGGATCCGCTGCGCATCGGTCTTCAGGGAACACCCACTCTCAGGGTCATGGTGCCTGCTGACAGCAGCTTCAACCAGCGCGTCTACATCACCGCAAGGTCCGACCTCGAAGCCGCCTCGCAATCGCAATCCGATGTGCGCATCTGGGTGGAAGACATGACCAACGGTGACCGCGCCCATGCCGACACAGTGTTTCACGGAGACAGCCAATGATCCTTTCAGAGAAAAACCCGCTGACCGGCCGCAAGGTTCTGATCATCACCGTCACGGCTTTCGCCTTCATCATTGCTGCGAACATGACCTTGCTGTTCTCCGCCTTGAACAGCTTTCCGGGGCTGGAGACCAAGAACTCCTACGTTGCCTCCCAGGCCTTTGACCGCGAGGAAATCGCACAATCCGCCCTGAACTGGACAGTCACGCTGAAGGCAACACGGACCGGACTGGAACTGCGGTTTCTTGATGCAGATGGCCTGCCCATTCAGCCCGAAGGCGTCACCGCCACCATTGGTCGCGCGACGTCTTCCAAGGACGACCAGACCCTTACATTCAGCCCCTATCTGAACAGGTTTGAGGCTATTGCCCCCATCGCACCGGGGCAGTGGATCGTGTGGCTGAGCGCGACCGCACCCGACGGAACGGCCTTTCGCCAGCGCCGCGCGGTCGAGTTGAAGGCAGATCGCGATGGCTGAGATCACGCTTCCCGCCGCCTGCCCGGCCTGCGTCGGCCATGTCACAGCAGATGTGCCTGACACCGGCATCCGCTTTTCCGTACCTTCGGTCCATTGCGTGGCCTGCATCTCAAAGGTTGAACGCGCGGTCTCGGCTTTGCCCGGAGTTAAGTCAGCCCGCGTGAACCTGTCGCTCAAGCGATTGCACGTCGACGCCAGATCCTCTGCCGAAATGGAACAGCGGATCATTGCAACCCTTGCAGACATCGGCTTTGACGCCTTCGCACTCGATGACGAGGCGCTGCTGGCCGTACGGGATGACGTCGGGCGCAGCCTGCTTGCCAAACTGGGCGTCGCCGGTTTCGCGATGATGAATGTCATGCTTCTGTCGGTCGCGGTCTGGGCCGGGGCGGATGGGACAACCCGCGACCTGCTTCATTGGGTCTCTGCCGTGATCGCGCTGCCGACGATTGCCTATGCCGCAACGCCTTTTTTCACCAAGGCCCTGCGCGCCCTGCGCAAGGCCCGACTGAACATGGACGTGCCGATCTCACTGGCCATTCTGCTGGCCACCGGCCTGTCGCTGTTCGAGACGATGATGCAGGGCGAAGAAGCGTATTTCGACGCCGCCCTGTCGCTCACCTTCTTCCTGCTCGCCGGGCGCTATCTGGACCACCGCACCCGCTCCATGGCCCGTTCCGCAGCGGCTGAACTTGCCGCGCTCGACATGCCTTACGCCTTTGTCAGAGGGGCGGCTGGACTGACCCGCGTGCGCACCTCCGATCTGTCCAAGGACACCGTCGTGACCGTGCCTCAAGGCGGCAAAGTCCCGGTTGACGGGCAGACGCTTGGCGATGTGGTCGAGGTCGACAATGCCTTTCTGACCGGTGAAACACGGCCCCTTGTCATCCACCCCGGTGGCCGGGTCTATGCCGGAGCGGTCAATCTGGGTGGCGCTTTCGAGATGAAGGTCACCAATCTGGGACAGGACACGCTCCTGTCGCGCATTCGCGATCTTGTGGCATTGGCCGAAGGTGCGCGCACCCGCTACACCTCGCTCGCCGACAAGGCCGCACAGATCTACGCGCCCTCCGTGCACCTTCTGGCGCTGGCAGCCTTTGTTGTCTGGCTGTGGATCAGCGG
Source organism: uncultured Paracoccaceae bacterium (assembly GCA_947494445.1). Taxonomy (GTDB): domain Bacteria; phylum Pseudomonadota; class Alphaproteobacteria; order Rhodobacterales; family Rhodobacteraceae; genus CANLSM01. Next base: position 269,728 of record CANLVD010000001.1, read on the forward strand.
CGACTGGCGTCACGCGCTCAACATCGCGATTTCCGTTCTGATCATCACCTGCCCCTGTGCGCTGGGCCTCGCCGTGCCAGCGGTGATGACGGCTGCCGCCGGGCGTCTGTACCGCAAGGGCGTGCTGGTCAAATCCGCAACCGGTCTGGAACGGCTGGCCGAAACCCGCGAGGTCGTCTTCGACAAGACCGGCACCCTGACCACGGGCGATCCCAAAGTGGTCAACTCCCCGTCTGACGAAGCCCTTGCCATCGCCGCGGGCCTGTCGGCCCTGTCCGAACATCCATATGCCAAGGCCATCACCCGATTGGCATCCGCGCGTAGTATCACTGCAGCGCCGGTCACGGATGTCACCACCCATCCCGGCCTTGGCACCAGCGGTACCGTCGAGGGGCATCCCGTCAGGTTCGGGCGGCAGGACTGGGTTGATCCCGATGCGCCACAGCACGCGGGTCAGGCCGCAAGCAGCCTGAGCCTGCCATCGGGTGCGCATGAGGTTTTCCTCTTCGAGGACACAGCCCGCAACGAGGCCAAGCCGACCATTGCCGCCCTGCACGATCTTGGCCTGCCGGTGGCCGTCCTGTCGGGTGACGATCCCCAGATCACGGACAGGCTCTCTGCCGATCTGGGCGCGGATTTCGCCATGGGCGGCCTGCATCCCGATCAGAAACTTGATAAGATCAAATCCCTGCAAGGCCCCGTCCTGATGGTCGGGGATGGTCTCAATGATGCCGCTGCACTGGCAGGTGCGCATGTCTCCATGTCGCCCGGGTCCGCCATGGACGCCACCCGGCTGGCGGCTGATTTCGTGCTGATGAACAATCGTCTGGACGTGATCCCGCAAACCATCAGAGTGGCGAAGTCAGCCAGAGCCCGAATTTTGGAAAACTTCGCGATTGCCGCTGGTTACAATGCAATCGCCATTCCAATCGCCCTTCTGGGATACGCCTCGCCCCTGCTGGCTGCACTGGCGATGTCGCTCTCCTCGATCTGCGTGTCCCTCAATGCCGCCCGCCTGCTCAGAGAGGCTAAATCATGAGCCAGCTTGTCATCCTCATCCCGATATCCCTGCTGCTTGGTCTCATGGGCCTGCTCGCGTTTTTCTGGGCGTTGCGCAGCAACCAGTTCGACGACGCAATGGGCAACAGCCGCCGCATTCTCAGCGACGATCACGACGACAGGCCTGCTGGGCGGGATTAATCCAGGGGGTTTGAACTTTACCTGGTCTTCATCTCTCTGCCCCATTGAAACCGGGCACATAGGTGAAACGAGATACTGGATGGACGATCAAAGGATCAGTGCCGCCTTGCAAGACCTGTCTGACGACGCCGTATCTGTTGCGCGCGCCGACGACCCGTCTTCGTCCGTCCCCCAGATCCGCTGGTGCAATCCCGCCTTCTGCAACATGTTTGGCCACAGAAAAGAAGATTTCATCGGCTCGCCCGAAGACAGCCTCTTTGGCACCCATTCCGATCCTTACGCGATCGAAGGGATAAACGACGCCTATATCAAGAAAATCTCTCACAGCACGGAAGTGCTCTGCTATCGCCGCGATGGCACGGCCTTCTGGGTCGATTACCGGACCAAACCAGTATTCAATCAGGCAGGCGAGGTGGAATTCTGGCTCAGCCTGCGCCGTGACATCTCGGAACTGAAAGACCGGGAACAGGAAGCCAGCACCGCTCTCAGCGAACGGGTTTTCTTCGAAGAACAGATGATGCGCGCCAAGGCAAATGCAGAAGCCGCACAGCGCCGCCTGCTGGACGCGATCAGCGCGTTGCCTGATGCCTTCGTGATCTATGACACAGACGACAAGCTGGTGGTCTGCAACTCGGAATACCTCAACGTTTATAACGAGGTGCGGGATCACATCTATCCCGGCGCAAAATTCGAAGACATCCTGCGCGCCGGTCTTGCTCAGGGCCAATACAGGGATGCCATCGGCCGGGAGGAGGAATGGCTTGCCGAGCGCCTTTACAATCACAGCAATCCCAACAAACCGCATGAGCAGGTCCTCAACGGCAATCGCTACCTGAAGGTACATGAAAAACGCACCGAAAGCGGCGACATCGTGGGCTGCCGGGTTGACCAGACCGAGATCCGTCGCTCCCAGATGCAGACGCAGAAATATGCCGACGCGCTGGAAAAGGCCAATAGCGACATTCGGCGTCAGGCGCTTCACGATACGCTAACCGATCTGCCGAACCGAAGGTATCTTGATGAGCATATGACCCAGCGTCGAAAACAGGCGAAACCCGGCATCGGGGTGGCCTTGATGCACATCGATCTGGACCGGTTCAAGCAGATCAATGACACGTTGGGCCATGCCGCTGGCGACCTTGTGCTCACCCATGTCTCGACCTTTCTGAAATCGACGCTCGGCGAAGATGACTTTGCGGCCCGGATCGGTGGTGATGAGTTTGTGCTTGTGGTGCCGTCCGAGGGCAATGAGGAAAAGCTCAGGGACATTGGCCGCAACATCGTCTCGACCCTTGCCCGCCCCCTGCGCTTCGAAGGTCACGTTTGCCGGTTTGGGGCAAGCGTCGGCATTGCCGTCGACCCGGATGTGAAACTGACCCCGGAAGAGCTTCTGGTGAATGCCGACGTGGCCCTGTACCGGGCCAAGGAAACCGGCCGCGGCCGCGTTGCCTTTTACACTGATGCCCTCCATCAGGAGGTTCTGGACCGCAAGCAAACCGCCGACGAGATCCTTGCAGGTCTGGAAAACCGCGAATTCTTTCCCGTCTACCAGCCGCAGTTCGACGCCCAGTCCCTCGATTTTGCCGGAGTGGAAATGCTGGCGCGCTGGATGCATCCGGTCAAGGGCATCCTGGCACCCGGCGCATGGGGCGAAGTGGCCGATGATCTGGGGGTCATGGGCCAGATCGAAGGCCAGTTGCTTGATCACGTGAAGCAGGATCTGGCAGCGTTTCAGAGCCGCGGCTCACCGATCCCAAAAGTGTCTTTCAATGTGGTGGCGTCGCGGATCCTTGACCCCAAACTCGGCCGCCAGCTTGCCAGTCTGATGGATTATGGCACTCGGGCCTCGGTCGAACTTCTCGAAAGCATGTCGCTTGACCAGCTTGACCCGAAAATGGCCTTTGCCATCGACCAGCTCAAGGATCAGGGCCTGACCATCGAGATTGATGATTTCGGATCCTGCCGGGCCTCCATCGTGGCGCTTCTGAATGTCTCGCCCACAAGCCTCAAGATCGACCAGCAGCTGATCATCCCGATGCTGACCTCGGACACCCAGCGCAAACTGGTCCATGCGATCATCGAAATTGGCCGCGCGCTGGGCATCAATGTGGTTGCCGAAGGGGTTGAGACCTTGCGTCACTGCGAGGTTCTGTCGTCGATGGGGTGCGATGTCCTGCAAGGCTATGCGCTGGCCCGCCCCATGATGGCGGATGCGTTGAAGGATTTCCTGATCGAAGAGCCCTGGCGACCTGAAAACCGCGAAACCGGCTGACAGCCCCGGCAATTTCACTGGCCGCGCTTCCGCGAATGTCCTACCCACTTTCCAGATCGACAAAAGGGGCAGGAACCATGATCAGCCATATAGACCATCTTGTGCTGACGGTGCGCGACATCGAACGTTCTGTTGCCTTCTATAAGGCCACGCTCGACATGACGCCGGTCACTTTTGCAGGCGGACGACGGGCGCTTACCTTCGGCAACCAGAAGATCAACCTCCAGACCCTCGGTCAGGAAACCCGCAATTTCGCAGGCATTGGCTCCGGCGATCTATGCCTCATCGCATCCGTTCCCCTTGATCAGGTGATTGCCCGACTGAAAGACCTCGGCATTGAAATACTGGAGGGCATCGTGCCGAAGTCAGGTGCGACCGGTCCCATCAACTCGGTCTATTTCAACGACCCGGACGGCAATCTGATTGAAATCAGCCGCTACGCAGACTGAGCACGCACCAGCGCCAGTCTTCTGGAATTTCATCGGCGAAACCCTATCTAAAGAGGAAAGCCTGCACCGCAGAATTCATGAGGCATAGCGCGTGACCAGAATTTCCAGATCCCACCGCCTGACCCTGCTGCCTCTTGCTCTTCTGGCGGTCTGGGCCATCCCCGGCCACGCGATGCCCGAAGGCTCCCGCACGTTGATGCTGCAAACCTCTGACGGCACCCCGCTCACGCTTGGTTCGGTCGATTTCGAACCGGGGGAGGAGGGCGCGACCTACCAGATATCGTGGGATCAGAACGCTTTCGAGGATCACCAGTTTTCAGGCCAGACCTACAGCTGTCTGACCAGCGGCGACATGCTCTGGTGCCGGATCCCCTACCCCTATGAGATCGCGCGCATGGTGACAGATGAAAACTATGCCGATCTTGAACATGACCTGCTCTTTGCCTGGGTCGATGCAGATGCAAGCCGCCTTGATCCCTGGAATGGCGCCTACTACCGGCTCGCAGTCACGGAGGCGGGGCTGATCGGGCTGTTGCACGAGTTTGATCTGACGTCCTTGACTGTGCCGCCCGCCAAGGGAAACGCCAACCCGCTCAACCCGGACTATATGCTGCCCGCCGATCCCAGGAGGCACGCCTATCCGACGCTGGAATTGCGCTGAGAGAAATCAATAGGCCCTTGGTCTTAGTTCTATGCGGCGCAGGCTTTGGTAGTCTGCCGCCAGAAAAATAATTCGGGAGGAGAGAAAATGGCAGTCTTTGCAAGACTTGGATTGGCCGTGGCGGGCCTTGTTCTGGCCGCCACCTGCGGCCTTGCTGAAACGCCGAAGCTGAAGCTTTCGGTTCTGAAATTCGGCACGGTCAAATGGGAACTGGACGTGATCAAGCACAACGGACTTGATACGGCCAACGGATTTGATCTGGAAGTACAAGACGTTGCAGGCGGATCAGCCGCCCAGGTCGCCTTTCAGGGCGGCGAGGCCGACGCGATCGTGTCCGACTGGATCTGGGTTGCACGACAGCGCGCGGCCGGTAAGGACTACATCTTTATCCCCTACTCCAAAGCGGTCGGCGGCATTATGGTGCCCGAGGACAGCACAGCCGAATCCCTTGCCGATCTGGCCGGCACCAAGATCGGTGTTGCCGGTGGCCCGCTCGACAAAAGCTGGCTGATCCTTCAGGCTTTTGCCCAGAAGCAGGGGTTTGATCTGAAAGCCGAAACCGAGCAGGTCTTCGGCGCACCGCCCCTGATTTTCAAATCTGCGCTTTCGGGCGAATTGGGCGGGGCGATCAACTTCTGGCATTTCATGGCCAAGATGGGCGCATCGGGCATGAAGCCGCTGGTGACCGTGGCCGATGCCGCTACTGATCTTGGCCTTGATACCGAAACCCCGCTGCTGGGCTATGTCGTCAAGGGCGAGATGTTGCGCGCCAATCCCGAACTGATCGAAGGACTGGCTGCTGCGTCCCGCGCGGCCAAGGACATTCTGGCCACTCAGGACGCGGAATGGGACCGGATTCGCCCGAAGATGAATGCCAATTCGGATGCGCAGTTCACTGCGCTCAAGGCAGGATTCCGCGAAGGGATCCCCAACCCCGGCCCCGTGGATGAGGCCGGTGCAGCCAAGATGCTGAAGCTGATGTCGGACCTTGGTGGTGAAGACCTTGTCGGTGCCGCAACCGAACTGCCCGCAGGTGTCTTCCTGCAACCAGGAAGCTGAATGGCCTCTGATCTGCTGAAGGTGCGGGGTGTCGTCCCCGCGCTTTCGATTGTTGCACTGGTCGCCTTCTGGTCCCTGCTGGCCATACTGAACGGCGACCCTGATGTGCTGCCCGGCCCGTGGCAGGTCGCCCCCCTGATCGTCAAGGAAGCCATCAGCGGAGAGCTTTGGCTACACCTCAGCGCCACGCTTCTGAGGGTCATATTTGCCTTCGCTATCGCCATGTCTCTGGGCACGGCCCTCGGCATTCTGATGGGGCGCGTGCGCCTTTTTGACCGCTGGGCCGACCCGTGGCTGATCGCCCTTCTCAACTTGCCCGCTCTGGTCACCATTGTCCTTTGTTACCTCTGGATCGGCCTGACGGAGGTCGCGGCGATCACGGCAGTCGCGCTCAACAAGATACCCGCCGTGACCGTCACGATCCGCGAAGGCGCCCGCGCGCTCAGCCCCAAGCTTGACGACATGGCACAGGTCTTCGGCATGTCGCCCGCGGACCGGATGCGTCATGTGGTGATCCCGCAACTGGCCTCTTATCTCGCATCCGCCGGGCGCTCCGGTGTATCGCTGATCTGGAAGATTGTGCTGGTGGTCGAGTTTCTGGGCCGTTCCAACGGCATCGGCTTTCAGATCCACCTCTATTTTCAGCTTTTCGACGTCGGCATAGTGCTGGCCTATGCGCTCAGCTTTATCGCCGTGATGCTGGCGGTCGAGATCCTGATCCTGCAACCGTGGGAAACCCGCACAACCCGGTGGCGGCGCGCATGATTTCACTCGATCTTCAGGCAAAACGCTTTGGCGAGACCGAGGTTCTGGGCCCGATGTCGATCCGGTTCAATCCCGGCGAGCGGGTCGCTGTGACCGGCCCGTCAGGTGTTGGCAAAAGCACGCTGTTGCGCATTCTGGCGGGGCTTGATGCAAACTATCAGGGCAAGCTCCAGCGCGACGCCAGCATCTCCATGGTGTTTCAGGAACCCAACCTTCTGCCCTGGCGCTCGGTCACGCAGAATCTGACGCTGACAACTGGCATCGATGAAAGTGATGTCGGGAAGGCGCTGGCCGAGGTCGGACTCACCGGGCTACAGGACCGCTTTCCCGATCAATTGTCGCTGGGCCAGCAGCGCCGTCTGGCGCTTGCCCGTGCCTTTGCCGCAAAGCCGGATTTTCTGTTGATGGACGAACCTTTCGTGTCCCTCGATCCCGAGCGTCTGTCCGAGATGCTGAACCTGACCAATCAACTGCTCGACAGCTATCAACCGGGTCTGATCCTCGTTACCCATTCCGAGGTCGAGGCGGAACAATTGTGCATCCGTCGCCTCAGGCTGTCAGGTCAACCGGCAATGATCGAGGAGTAGAGCCTCTCCAAAAGAAAACCCGATCCTACAAGACCGGGCTTTCTAACCCGCCGCGGAAAACACGCGTGCAGCGGTTGGGGTTCGATGAAACTCGTTAGGAAACCGGCACCGCCAGGAGGCACAAGCAGTGGTTGAGTGAATCCTAGCACCCTTGGCCCGTTTGACAACCATAGATTCTGGGTGCACTGCACCAATTCTTTTACGCAAGCGTCAGACCTTCCGCCGGATCAGACCGCGCGCCGGGTCATAGCCGATCACAGCCAGCCCGCCGAACACGATCAACGCGGCAAGAACGATGCCCAAAGCCATCAGGTTTGCCTCGCCATAAAGCGCAAAGCGGATCGCCTCCACTGCGTAGGTGAACGGATTGACCGAGCAGATCTGAAACAGCAACTCAGAACTTTCGGCCATCTTCCACAGCGGGTAGAGCGCCGAGGACATGAAGAACATCGGGAAGATCACGAAATTCATGACGCCCGCGAAGTTCTCCAGCTGTTTGATGAAAGAACTCAGCGCAAGCCCCAGTGCGCCCAGCATGATGCCGGTCAGCATCAGAACCGGCAGCACCAGAATGTATCCCAGCGGCGGCATGGTGATCCCGAAAAGCCCTGCGATCAGCAGGAAAGCATAGACCTGCAGGATCGAAATTGCCGTACCTGCAACCAGTTTCGAGAACAGCAACCACCAACGTGGCAAGGGGCTGGTCAGCAGCAGGCGCATCGAGCCCATCTCCCGGTCATAGACCAGCGAGAGCGAACTTTGCATCCCGTTGAACAGTTGGATCATGCCACACAGCCCCGGCACGATATAGACCTCATAGGTGATGTAGGTCTGGTAGGGCGGGATGATCGACAGACCAAGGGCCGCCCGAAACCCGGCGGCAAACACCAGCAACCAGACCAGTGGACGGACCAGCGCTGCTATGAACCGGCCGCGTTGTTGCAGGAAGCGATAGGCCTCACGCAGAACGATGGCAGACATGGCGGTCAGATATGGTTTCACAGCGCACTTCCCGTCATCATCAGGAACCGGTCCGACAGATCCATGCCATTGGCAACATCCAGCGCGCGGCCTTTCGACAGGACCTCGCCCCGGTGCAGGATGATCAGATCGTCGTCGTCATAGACCTCATCAACCAGATGGGTAGCCCATAAAACGGTCAGGTATCGTTCGGTTGTCAGATCGTGAACATGCCGGGTGATCGACCGCCGTGCGGCTGCGTCCAGTCCCACGGTCGCCTCATCCAGCAACAACACGCTAGGGTTGTGCAAAAGCGAGCGTGCAATCTCCGTGCGCCGCTTGTGCCCGCCGTTCAGATCCCGCGCCCGCTCGTGGCGCCGCTCGGACATGTCCAGTTGATCCAGCACCTGATCGATTCGCGTGGCCGCGTCCGATCCCGACAATCCATGCAGCGCCGCGAAATACCGCAGGTTCTGCAAAACCGACAGATCCTGATCCAGCGTGGTTTGCTGAAACACCACGCCAATCTCGGCCAGCGCCTTGCGCGGGGCATCCGCCAGCCCATGCCCGGCAACTTCGATCTCTCCCTCGGTTGCCACGAAAAGCCGTGTCAGAAGGCCGAAAAGGGTGGATTTGCCCGCACCATTGGGCCCCAGCAGCGCCGTAAACTTGCCAGCCTCAGCCGAAAAGCTGACTGCATTCAGTGCCTTCTTGGCACCATAGCTGTGACTGAGTTGGGAGACGATCAGGCCTTTGGTCATGGCGGCACCTTACCAGCAGATACCGACTTGCCAACATCAAACCAAAGTCGTCTCTTGCCCGGATCGAAGTTTCGGGAATAAGCTTTGCATTCGGGTCCGCCGACGGGCCAAAAATCCACTTTGGTCTTATGGCCGTCCGCGCGCATGAGGCGTAGCATCGGATTGGAAAACAGGGAGCTGTCTTGAAATGAACCTCACCGGATCCAGAGAAATTGCGGCACCCAGGGCCGAGGTCTGGGCAGCACTCAATGATCCCGAAGTGCTCAAGGCCTGCATTCCGGGGTGTCAGGAACTGACCGGCTCGCCCGCCGATGGGTTCGAGGCGACAGTCGTTCAGAAGGTTGGCCCGGTGAAGGCGACCTTCAAGGGCGCCGTGACGCTGAGCGATATTGTCGATGGCGAAAGCTACAAGATCTCGGGCGAGGGCAAGGGCGGGGCTGCCGGTTTTGCCAAGGGCGGCGCGGATGTCAGCCTTGCCGACATCGAAGGCGGCACGGAATTGAGCTATGATGTCGAGGCCAAGGTCGGCGGCAAGCTGGCGCAACTTGGCTCGCGCCTGATCGATGGTTTTGCCAAAAAGATGGCCGATCAGTTTTTTGAAAGATTTCAGGTTGCCGTCGAAGGCCCTGACGAAGAAGATGACGAAGTGACCGGCGATACGCCGGAGGAAAAGAAAAAGGGCTGGCTGAAGCGGCTGGTTTCATAAGGCCATCTGGCCAACAAATTTAATCGAATGACAGCAGTCAGGGAGGACTGAATGACTGACGTAAAGATGACGGTGAATGGCAAGGAAAGGTCGGGCTCGGTTGAGGGCCGAACACTTCTGGTCAACTTCCTGCGCGACGATCTGCGTCTGACCGGCACTCATGTGGGATGCGACACCTCGCAATGCGGTGCCTGTGTCGTGCATGTGAACGGCAAGGCGGTGAAGGCCTGCACCATGCTCGCAGCCGAGGCTGACGGTGCAGAGGTTGCGACCATCGAAGGCATGGCAAATGCCGACGGCTCGCTCGGCGTGATCCAGCAGGCGTTTCAGGACCACCACGGTCTGCAATGCGGCTTCTGCACACCTGGCATGGTGATGTCGGCTGCGGCTCTTCTGGCCGAGAACGCCAATCCGACCGAGCAGGAAATCCGGGAATACCTGGAAGGCAACATCTGCCGCTGCACCGGATACCACAACATTGTGAAAGCCATTCAGGCTGCCGCTGCGAACGGTTCCGCCGTCGCTGCCGAATAAGTGATTTGATGACCATCCCCGGGCCGGTCTGGCGCGGGTGGGTCCTTTAACCAAGGCGATGGCCACAGAGCTGTCACTCAGGGAGAGGAACAAAATGCCCAAAGATAATGGAATTGGCGCCAGCTCCAAGCGGCGCGAGGACGTGCGGTTTCTGACCGGTAAGGGTCAGTACACCGACGACATCAACGTATACGGCCAGACATATGTGCATTTTCTGCGCTCGGATGTGGCCCATGGACAGATCAACGGGATCGACACAACGGCGGCGGCTGCAATGCCCGGCGTGGTGCGGATCTTTACCGGTGCCGATTTTGAAGGCATCGGCGGATTGCCCTGCGGCTGGCAGGTGACGGACCGCCACGGCGAAGCGATGCAGGAACCTGGCCACCCGGTCCTGTGTCAGGGCAAGGCGCGCCATGTGGGCGACCCGATTGCTGCCGTTGTTGCCGAAAGTGCCGAAGAGGCCCGCGACGCTGCCGCTGCAATCGAGGTCGACATGACCGAATTGCCGGCGGTCATCGACATGGCCGCAGCACTGGCTGAAGGCTCCACCAAGGTGCATGACGATCTAACCTCGAACCTATGCTACGACTGGGGCTTTGTCGAAGAGAACAAGGCCGCCGTCGATGAGGCCATCGCAGGTGCGCATCACGTGACCACGCTGGAGCTGACCAACCAGCGTCTTGTGGCCAACCCGATGGAGCCACGCGTGGCGCTTGGCGACTACAATGCGGCCAATGAAGAGCACACGCTTTACACCACATCGCAGAACCCCCATGTCATCCGCCTGCTGATGGGCGCGTTCGTGCTGGGGATCCCCGAGCACAAGTTGCGGGTTGTGGCCCCTGATGTGGGTGGCGGCTTTGGCACCAAAATCTTCCATTATGCCGAAGAGGCGTTTTGCACCTTTGCGGCCAAGGCTGTGGGACGCCCGGTCAAGTGGACCTCCTCACGGTCGGAAGCGTTCATGTCGGATGCCCATGGCCGCGATCACGTGACCAAGATCGATCTGGCGATGGACGAGAATGGCAAGTTTTTGGCCGTGCGCACGGACACGATGGCCAATATGGGTGCCTACCTTTCGACTTTTGCGCCATCGGTTCCGACATGGCTCCACGGCACGCTGATGGCGGGCAACTACACCACACCGCTGATCTATGTGAACGTGAAAGCCGTCTTCACCAACACCGTGCCGGTCGATGCTTACCGCGGCGCTGGCCGGCCTGAGGCGACCTATCAGCTTGAGCGCGTGATCGACAAGGCCGCGCGCGAGATGGGGATCGACCCGATCGAACTCAGACGTCGCAACTTCATCCAGCCCGATCAGTACCCCTATGCCACCCCTGTGGCGGTGGAGTATGACACCGGCAACTACGAGGCCACCATGGCCAAGTTGGAGGAGATCGGCGATATTGCAGGCTTTGCCGCCCGTCGGGCCGAGAGCGAGGCACGCGGCAAGCTGCGCGGATTTGGTGTGAACTGTTATATCGAGGCGTGCGGGATTGCGCCGTCGAACCTCGTCGGACAACTCGGCGCACGTGCAGGTCTCTATGATGCAGCTACTGTGCGGGTGAACGCGACCGGATCCATATCCGTTATGGTGGGCGCGCATTCCCACGGGCAGGGTCACGAGACGACCTTCCCGCAAGTGGTGGCCGAGATGCTGGGCATCGACGAGAGCATGATCGACATTGTCCATGGCGACAGCTCCAAGATCCCGTTTGGCATGGGCACCTACGGCTCCCGTTCGCTCGCGGTCTGTGGTTCCGCCATGGTGCGCGCGACCGAGAAGATCATCAACAAGGCCAAGAAGATCGCGGCCCATCTGATGGAAGCTGCCGAAGGGGATGTGGAACTGGCCAACGGTCAATTCACCGTTGCGGGTACGGATAAATCCGTCGCCTGGGGTGATGTGACGCTGGCCGCTTACGTGCCGCACAACTACCCGCTTGAGGACATCGAGCCCGGCCTTGAAGAAACCGCGTTCTACGATCCGGCCAACTTCACCTACCCCGCAGGAGCTTACTGCTGCGAGGTCGAGGTGGATCCGGATACGGGCAAGGTCGAGATCATGTCCTTTGCCGCAGCCGACGACTTCGGCAATGTCATCAATCCGATGATCGTCGAGGGTCAGGTCCATGGTGGTCTGGCGCAAGGCATCGGGCAGGCATTGCTTGAGAACTGCGTCTATGACGAGAACGGCCAGCTTCTGTCCGGCTCCTACATGGATTACGCCATGCCGCGCGCCGATGATGTGCCGTGCTATGTGGTCGACCATTCCTGTGCGACGCCGTGCACGCACAACCCGCTGGGTGTGAAGGGCTGCGGTGAGGCAGGGGCCATCGGCTCGCCACCCTCGGTGGTCAATGCGGTGATCGACGCGTTGCACTCGGGCGGTCATACCCATGTGACCCACATCGACATGCCGGTCAGCCCATCGCGGGTCTGGCAGGCCGTTCACGGAGGTTGACGGAGCAGGCCTCTGGCTGTGATGCCAGAGGCCGCCCGTCTCAAGAGATCCCAAGGAAAGGGAAAGCAGATATGTATAACTTCGAATTTGCAAAACCGGGCTCCGTGGCCGATGCGGTATCGGCACTGGGTGAAGATGAGGCGCAGGCGCTGGGCGGAGGTCAGACACTGATCCCGACGCTCAAGCAGCGCCTTGCCAGCCCGTCGACGCTGGTCAGCCTGACCGGCATCGCCGATATGGTCGGCATCTCGGACGCAGGTGGTGTGATGACCATCGGCGGTGCGACAACCCATGCGGCTGTTGCTGCCGGTGGCGGTGCCTATCCGGCGCTGGCCGCGATGGCATCGCACATCGGTGACCCGGCAGTGCGCAACCGCGGCACAGTCGGCGGCTCGCTTGCCAACAACGACCCAAGCGCCTGCTATCCATGCGGTGCACTGGCCTCGGGTGCGACGATCGTCACCAACGCGCGTGAGATCGCGGCGGATGATTATTTTCAGGGCATGTTCACCACAGCCCTTGAAGAGGGCGAGATTGTCACAAGCGTGAAATTCCCGATCCCCGAGCGGGCGAATTACCAGAAATTCGTCCAGCCCGCCTCGCGTTTCGCGCTGGTGGGTGTGATGGTCGCGAAGCACGCCGATGGCGTTCGCGTTGCCGTCACCGGTGCGTCTGAAGGCGGCGTGTTCCGCTGGACGGAAGCCGAGGAGGCGCTGAACGGCAACTATTCCGCTGACGCCATCGATGGGCTGAACGCCTCGGCTGACGGCATGATCGGTGATATGCACGGCACGCCAGAGTACCGCGCGCATCTGATCAAGGTCCTGACCAAACGGGCCGTTGCCGCAAGCTGATCTCGGCGAACTGAAACAAAAAAGCCCGGCTGTCATGGCCGGGCTTTTTTGTTGCCAGCAGGGTGGCGGTGTCCGATTTTAACCACTCATTCAAGGGTAACCCATGGGTTACCTCTTAACAGCGGGTTACCAGTCAGCTTGATTGGCTTGCCTGTCTGGCAGAATTATCCAGCAAAAACAAAGACGCACACCGGATAAACCGGTGTGCGTAGTACTGTTCGAGGTCGAAACCTCAGGCGCCGTGATAGGCTTGGCTGACAGCATAGCTGTCTTCGAACCAGTTCCAGAGCACGACTTTTCCGTCCCGCACTTTGGCGCGCAATGCGAAGGTGAAATCGCCAATCTCCTTGCCCGACTTCGTCGTGATCCCGTTCATGTTGCCGAAGATCGCAACAGTGTCGCCGAAGGCAAACTGATCGGTGTTCTCCCATTTGGTGGTCTGGAAGTTTTGGCTGAAGACCCCCAGGAACCCCAGGATCGCCTCCTTGCCTTCCCATGGTCCGATCCAGGGCAGCGATTTGTCACCCTCGTTCATCCACACCATGTCATCAGCCATCAGGCTGATCATCTTTTCCATGTCACCACCACCCATAGCACCCATGAATTCCATCACAGTGTCGAAGGTGGCCTGGCTTTCGTCGTCCATCGTGGACGCGATCGCTGCGGGTGACAGTGCCAGTCCGGCAGCGGATGCGGCACCGGCAGTCAGAACCTGTCGTCTGTCCATTCTATCCTCCTGTTCCGGTCTGGCTTATTTGCCGGAAAGCTGCTGCAAAGCACTGGCCCAGTCTTCGACATGGTGGGTGCGAATGATCTTGCCATCGGACAGCTCGTGGATGTCGATGGTCAGGATGTCGAAGCTGCGGCCTTCGCCGTCTACGCCGAAGAAGGGTGCAACCGGAGTGCCTGTGGCGCGGCTGCGGACGGTCACGAAATCACCTGCGACATGCATGTCCTGAACAGCCCAGTCGAGGTCGGGGATAAGCTGGGCAAATCCGCCCATCTGGCCAAGGAAAGCATCGCGGGTTTTGTTCTTGCCGGAATAATCGCCAATGCTTTCCCAGTTGTCAGCCGTCACCTCGACAAAGGCGGCGGTCTCGGTCTCGGATCCGGGATTGCTCAGCAGATCATAGAAAACCTGCACGGTTTCCTTGGTGTCGGCAAAAGCGGCGGAGCCGAAAGACAGAACAGCAATCGAGGTTGCGGCGAGAAGTGATTTTGCGGTCTTCATGGGAGTCTCCATCTGATCTAAAGGGTGAGCGTGCGCCAAAGGGCCGCTCTGTGATCAATATGGACAATTGGTGATTATGGCATAAGATAGTTTAGATAAATTACATTGTTCGGAAAAATCGTATAATAATGATCGACCGTTTGCGCCAGTTGGCGATCTTTGCAAAGACCATCGACCACGGATCATTTCGTGGTGCGGCGCGGGAGCTGCGGCTGTCGCCATCTGTGGTCAGCCATCATATTTCTCAGCTTGAGGACCATCTGGGCGTGGCGCTGCTTTATCGCTCGACCCGAAAGCTTGCGCTGACCCGTGAGGGGGAAAGCCTGCTGGCCGCCACGCGGAAAATGCTTGAGGCGGTCGAAGGGGAATTGCAGGGGTTGAGTGCGTCTGCCAGTGCACCAAGCGGGGAGTTGCGGATCACGCTGCCGTCGGTTCTGTCCCGATCCGAGCTGACCCAAAGGATCGCGACCTTCACGAAGGCCTACCCCCGCATTCAACTGTTGCTCGATTTCTCGGACCAGAGGCGGGAACTGATCGGAGACCGGTTTGATCTTGCGATCCGTATGGGGCCGGATGCCAAGACCTCAGCGACCTTGCGGAAGCTGTTTTCGGTTGAGCGCAGGATCGTGGCTTCTGCCGATTATCTGGCTGCACATCCGCCTATTCTAACCCCGGATGATCTGCCAAATTTCAACTGGCTGACGCTTGCACCGGTACAGTCGGTTCCCCTGGCATTGCGAAACGGAGAGGGGGTGAAGGCGGTCGTCAATCCGCAGACGCGTCTGTTCACCAATGACGCGCAATCGCTTTACTGTCTGGCGCGCGAAGGTGCCGGGCTTGCGGCTGTGCCAGATTTTCTGGCAACCGAGGACGTCGCTGCGGGCAGCATGGAGGTGGTGCTGCCCGACTGGCAATTGCCATCCATCGCGGTCTATGCGGAATGGCCGTCAAATGCGCCCAAGCATGGATTGACCCATCTGGTGCTGAAAGCACTGAGCTGAGGCGCTCAGAAATCAACCTCGATTGCGACGCCTGCCGCAATTGCGGCTTCAACGACGCTGGCGGCCACGGCAAGATCCTGAAGGCCGACGCCGGTGCCATCAAACAGGGTGATGTCATCCGCGCCTGTCCGGCCGGTAGCAGTGCCGTTGATCACTGCGCCGATCTCGGTGATGTCGTTCTGCTCGATCAGGCCCTCGGATATTGCGTGCTGCGCCTCGCCGATGCTGATGGATTGCGCGATTTCGTCGGTGAAGACATGGGCGCGGGTCAGAAGCTTGGCCTCGACCTCCTGCTTGCCTTTGGTGTCGGTGCCCATGCAGGCGATATGGGTGCCGGGTGTTACATGAGCGGACATCAGCGTCGGCGCAAAGCTTGACGTGATCGAGATGATCACATCGGCGCGCGCGCCCATGTCGGCCAGTTCCACAGCCTCGAACGGAAGGCCGAGTTCGGTCGCTGTTGCCTCAAGCTTGGGCAGCATTTCGGGGTGGTAGTTCCAGCCGATGACCTTTTCGAAATTGCGCTGCTTGACGGCGGCGCGCATCTGGAATGCGGACTGGTGGCCTGCGCCGATCATGCCGAGCACCTTGGCATCTTCGCGCGCCAGATGCTTGATCGACACGGCAGACGCCGCAGCCGTGCGCAGGGCTGTCAGAAGGTTGCCGCCGACGACGGCCTTCACCTTGCCGGTGTCGGCATCGAACAGAAATACGGTGGACTGGTGGTTGGTCAGGCCTTTTGCCTCGTTCCCCGGCCAGTAGCCACCCGATTTCAGGCCCAATGCCAGACCGGCCCGGTCAAAGCCGGATTTGAACCCGTAAAGCGCATCTGCATGGCCAATCGCCTCGCGGATCACGGGGAAGTTGTAGGCATCCCCCTTGGACATCGCGGCGAAGACGGATTCGACAGCAGCGAAGGACGCTTCAGGTGTGATCAGGCTGGCAATGGCGGATTCAGGGACGATGAACATCGGTCGGGCCTTTCTGGGACTTGAACTGGTCAGGAGCAAGGGGGCCGCAGCCCCCTTGCAAGATCATTGGATCGGTCTGGTTCAGTAGGCCTTGCCGCGTGCGTTGACCGGCCAGAGCGTTTCAACCTTGCCGCCGCGCACGCCGACGTACCAGTCGTGGACGTTGCAGGTCGGGTCACAATGGCCCGGCACCAGCTTGAGCTTGTCGTTGATCTTCAGGACGCCATCGGGATCGGAGATCACGCCATGTTCGTCAGAGCATTTGACGTAAGACACGTCATCGCGGCCAAAGATCACCGGCAGACCACTGTCGACGCTTTGCGCCTTCAGGCCCGCATCGCAGATCGCCTTGTCGGCCTTTGTGTGGCTCATGACCGAGGTCAGGATGAAGAGAGCGTTTTCCCATTCGCCCTGATCGATGCGGTTGCCGTCCTTGTCGAGGATCCGGCCGTAATCGGCATCCATGAAAGCGTATGACCCGCACTGAAGCTCGTTATAGACGCCCGAGTTGCCCTCGAAATAATACGAGCCAGTGCCACCACCGCCGACGATGTCACACTCAAGCCCTTCGGCCTTCAGCGTGTCAACGGCGTCTTTGACCATGGCCACGGCGATGTCGATCTTGGCTTTGCGGTCGTCATAGCTGTCCATGTGCTGCATCGCGCCCTGATAGGCCTGAATGCCCGCGAACTTGAGGCCATCGGCGGCGTCAATTGCCTTGGCAATCTCGACCACCGCAGGGGTGGAGTTCACGCCGCAGCGGCCAGCGCCGCAGTCGATTTCCACAAGGCATTCGATCTGGGTGCCGTGCTTGACGGCAGCAGCGGACAGGTCTGCCACGTTGGTCACGTCATCAACGCAGCAGATGGCGCGCGCGCCCAGCTTGGGCAGACGGGCCAGACGGTCGATCTTGGCGGGGTCGCGTACCTGATTGGACACCAGCACATCCTTGATGCCGCCGCGGGCAAACACTTCGGCCTCGGAGACCTTCTGGCAGCAGACGCCGCAGCTGTCGCCCAGACGTTCCTGCAACAGCGCCACGTCGACGGATTTGTGCATCTTGCCATGCACCCGGTGACGCACGCCCATCTTCTTGGCGAAATCACCCATCTTGGTGATGTTGCGCTCAAGCGCGTCCAGGTCGAGCACGAGGCACGGTGTCTGGATGTCGGCTTCATCCATGCCGATGGCGGCAGGAATGTCATAGCCAACTTCGAGGTCTTCAAATTTGGTAACAGCGTTCATTGTTCGCACTCCTGTTTTCAGTTCAGCCTTGCATCCAGGGCAGTTTGTCCAGATCGACGTTGCCGCCGGTGATCACGACGCCCACCCGTTTCCCGGCAAAGACGTCCTTGTTTTTCAAAATCGTGGCCAGTGGCACGGCGCAGCTTGGCTCCATCACGATTTTCATCCGCTGCCAGGTCAGTTTCATTGCGTCGATGATCTCCTGCTCGCTGGCGGTCAGGATGTCGGTCACGTGGTTCGAGACGAAATGCCATGTGCGCTCCTTGAGGGGCACTTTCAGTCCGTCCGCGATGGTGACCGGCGCATCATCGGCGATGATGTGGCCTGCCTTGAACGAGCGGTATGCGTCGTCGGCCTGCTCGGGTTCGGCTGCATAGATCTCGACCTGTGGCGCGATGGTCGACAGGGTCAGGCAGCAGCCCGAAATCATGCCGCCGCCACCGATGGGCGCGATGACCGCGTCCAGACCGTCGACCTGTTCCAGCATCTCACGCGAGCAGGTTGCCTGTCCCGCAATCACACGCGGATCGTTGTAGGGATGCACGAAATCGGCGCCGGTTTCTTCCTGAACCTTGGCAAACGCGGCCTCACGCGAGCTGGTCGAAGGCTCGCATTCCGTGATCTTGCCACCATAGCCCATCACCGCGTCTTTCTTGGCCTGAGGTGCCGTGCGGGGCATAACCACATGGCACGGGATGCCGCGGCGACCGGCGGCATAGGACAGGGACAATGCGTGGTTGCCCGAGGAATGCGTCGCCACACCCTTGGCCGCAGTTGCGTCATCCAGTCCGAACACCGCGTTCGACGCGCCGCGCACCTTGAAAGCACCGGCCTTCTGGAAGTTCTCGCATTTGAAGAACAGCTCAGCCCCGGTCAGCTTGTTGAAATATTCCGATGTCAGAACCGGGGTGCGGTGAATGTAAGGTCTGATCCGCTCATGGGCGGCAATGACATCATCGAAGTTTGGCAGATCCATTGAATTCATATCCTTCATGGTCTCACTCCGCGGCCATCTTGGCAGATTTGTTGCCAGCCGCATATACCGCCTGAGCTGCCGCCACGCCCGACCCGAACTGGATCGGCAACCCGAGATCGACCATGGCCATCTCGGCTGTGGCGATGCCAGACAGTGCCTGTGCGTCGCTCAGCACACCAAGGTGGCCGATGCGGAAGACCTTGCCTGCGACCTCTCCCAGACCGACGCCGAAGGCCATCTGGTAGGTGTCTGCTGCGTGGGTCACCAGCGCGGTGGCATCGAAGCCCTCAGGCGTGCGGATGGCTGTGACGGTATCGGAATAGGCCTCGGGCTGATTGGCACAAACCGACATGCCCCAGCCCTGAACCGCCGCACGCACACCTTCAGCGATGCGGTGATGGCGTGCGAAAACATTCTCAAGCCCTTCGTCCAGCAGCATCTGCGATGTCAGTTTCAGACCGTTCAGCAGGCCAACGGGCGGCGTGTAGGGAAAGCCGTTTGCGGCATAGCCGGTCCGCATGTCCTTGAGGTCAAAGAAGGTGCGCGGCAGGGTCGCCGTTGCCATGGCGGCGAGCGCTTTGGGGCCGACGCCGACAATGGCCAGACCGGCGGGCAGCATGAAGCCTTTCTGGGACCCTGTGACGGCGACATCGACGCCCCACTCATCCATGCGGAAGTCCATCGAGCCGATGGAGCTGACCCCGTCGACCATCAGAAGGGCCGGGTGATTGCTGGCATCCATGGCCGCGCGCACGCCTGCGATGTCAGATTTGACGCCGGTGGCGGTCTCGTTATGGGTGGCCAGAACCGCCTTGATCTTGTGGCTGGTATCTGCGGCCAGCGCATCGGCAAATTTCTCAACCGGGATCGCGTCGCCCCATGGTGTTTCGATGATCTCGACGTTCAGGCCGTGACGCTGGCACATGTCGATCCAGCGGTGCGAGAACATACCGTTGCGGGCTGCAAGAACCGTGTCGCCTGCGGACAGGGTGTTGCTGATCGCGGTTTCCCAACCACCGGTGCCGGTCGATGGAAACAGGAACACTTCTGCGTCGGCGCTTTTCAGCACTGCCTTCACGCCATCGCGCGCGGGGTGAAGAATATCGGCGAAGGCCGAGGACCGGTGATCCAGCGTCGGCATGTCGGATGCCTTGCGCACGACTTCGGGAATGTTAGTTGGGCCGGGAATGAAGACTGGATTCTGGTAGATCATGACGGTCCTCCGATTATTGGTTGCCCCAGTGTTTAAGGGGCAGCACCCGCGTAAGCAATTTTTTTGAAAATCTTTTTTGAAAATGGAGAAAGGTGTTTTTGACGTTTAATTACAGATGGTTGCCTTTTTCTATTTGTGAATCATCCAATGGGTGTGAAACTTTACAGCCGGCGTTTCGGGTGGATTTCCGGGCGGCGCGGTCGATCCGGCTGGTTTGCGGCGATTCGAGCCCCTATATCTGGCGGACCCGGCCAGAAGGAGAGTGGGATGCAGCAGATCGAGTTTCACAACACCTATGCCGATCTGCCGGACCGCTTCTTTGCGCGGCTTTCGCCGACGCCGGTCAGCAGGCCCGCGCTGGTCCGGATCAATGCGCCGCTGGCTGTGTCCCTTGGGCTGGATCCTGACTGGCTGGCAAGCGCTGACGGGGTGAACATGCTGGCGGGCAATGCGCTGCCCGAGACGGCAGACCCGCTGGCCATGGCCTATGCCGGGCACCAGTTCGGTGGCTGGTCGCCGCAACTGGGCGACGGGCGGGCGATCCTGCTGGGAGAGGTCGCTGGGTTCGATCTGCAACTGAAAGGGTCGGGCCGTACGCCTTGGTCGCGGGGGGGCGATGGGCGTGCCTGGCTAGGGCCGGTGATGCGGGAGTATATCGTCAGCGAAGCGATGGCAGCTTTTGGCGTGCCCACGACCCGGGCGCTTGCGGCCGTGACCACAGGGGACATCGTGCTGCGCGAGGCGGCTTTGCCCGGTGCCGTCCTGACCCGCGTGGCATCAAGCCATGTGCGGGTGGGGACGTTTCAGTATTTCGCGGCGCGCGCTGACATCGAGGCTTTGCAGGTTTTGACCGATTACGTCATCGACCGGCACTACCCTGATGCCCGTGGGGCGGAGCGTCCGGCGCTGGCATTGCTGACCAACGTGGTTGATGCGCAGGCCTCGCTGATTGCCCGGTGGATGGGGCTGGGATTCATCCATGGGGTGATGAACACCGACAACATGACCATTTCGGGCGAGACCATCGATTATGGCCCCTGCGCGTTCATGGACGGCTATCACCCCGACACGGTGTTCAGTTCCATCGACAGCTTCGGGCGCTATGCCTATCACGCGCAGCCGCAGGTCGGGCAGTGGAACCTTGCGCAGTTCGCCTCGTGCCTGTTGCCGTTGATTGATGACGTCAAGGACGAGGCGGTGCGATTGGCAACCGAGGCAATTGATGCTTATCCGGCGTTGTATGAGGCCCATTGGTTGCAGGTTTTTGCCCGCAAGTTGGCAATATCTGACCCGAGTGCCGATGATCTGCCCCTGGCCACGGCCCTGCTGACGGCGATGGCGGAGCAGAAGGCCGACTTCACCCAGACCTTCCGCGCGCTGGGCGAGGTTGCTGACGATGTGCCGATTGCGGGTGTTCCGCAGGATTGGCGCAACGCCTGGCTGGATCGGTTGGGCACATTGGAAGTCAAGGAGCGGCAGAATCTGTTGCGCGCCGCCAATCCCGCGATCATTCCGCGAAACCACCGGGTGGAGGAGGCGATTGCCGCAGGGGTTGAGGGTGATTATTCGGTGTTTCATGCGCTGACAGAAGCGCTTCAAACGCCGTTTGATGCGCCGGAAGGTCACCCGTTCCGAGATGCGCCCGAACCTGATGAGGTGGTTCAGCAGACGTTCTGCGGAACCTGAGACGTCGGGCGGGTAACTGTGATATGCTCAGGGGATCATTGAGTTTAGCTGATGATCTGAAATGAACCCCATGCGGCCCAGCCGAGACCTTGGAAAGACCACGCGCCCGGTTGCGCAAAACCAGCATGACGCCGGTCAATCCGCGTTGCAGCGCGCAGCAGACAAGAGCATTGCCGCCACGTCGCTGGGACAGGTCGCCACTCAGGCCAATGCAAGCCCTGTTGTGCAGCGCAGTTTCGAGTTGAATGGCGAGGAATACTACAAGGGCGACGTCAAGGAAGGCACGGCGGCCTACAAGGGTCTGGCGAAATACGAGGGCTATGTGGCCGCGGCGGCCGCCTTGGCTGCCAAGGATGATGTGTCACCGGAATTCAAGACGGTTCAACTGCTCAAGGCCTATCTGGAAAAGCACCATCAGGATGACATTCAGTCGGGCGCCTCTGCGGGTCAGAAAGAGGAGCAGGAACTGCAATCAGCTGTTGGTCTGATCGGCGCGAAGTCCATGAAACCCAAGGGCTGGGGCCATGCGTTCAGCAATGGCAAGCACGGGGAAGACATGGCGGCGGCGAACGGGCGGGATGCGGTGCGCCGCGCCAATGAGGAAGGCCATGACAAGATCGGGGTCTGGGTCAGCAATGCAAAGGCGATGGCGCTGATCGAGGCGCAATATGCCAAGATGGATGGCAAGGATGGCGTGGAGTTTGTCGATCTTGGCGGCATGCCCGAAAGCATCGGGGTTCAGTATACCAAAGGCGGCAAGAAGGAAGCTTGCGAGGGGTTCTTCCTCAAGATTCAGGACGGGATCGTCATCACCGCCTATCCGGCGGATCGCGATCAGGTGAAGCTCTAGTTTGTGAGGACCCCGGGCATAAAAAAACCCGGGCACTGGGGCCCGGGCAAGTCCAACAGGGAGGTACACCCCAAGGGGTGTCGGGTTGACCGGGTGCGGGAAACTCGAAATCCCGACCCGGACAATTCTAGACCGCCAGGCGGTAGCCACCACTTTCGGTGACAAGGATGCGCGCGTTTGACGGATCGGGCTCAATCTTCTGGCGCAGGCGGTAAATATGGGTCTCAAGCGTGTGGGTGGTGACGCCGGCATTGTAGCCCCAGACCTCGTGCAAAAGGACATCACGGGCAACGACACCATCGGTCGCGCGGTAGAGGAATTTCAGGATGTTGGTCTCTTTCTCGGTGAGACGGATCTTCTTTTCGGCCTCGTCGATCAACATCTTTGCAGCGGGCTTGAAGGTGTAGGGGCCGACGTTGAACACCGCATCCTCGGACTGTTCATGCTGGCGCAGCTGGGCGCGGATGCGGGCCAGAAGAACCGGGAATTTGAAGGGCTTGGAAACATAGTCATTGGCGCCTGCATCAAGGCCAAGAATGGTGTCTGCGTCCGTGTTGTGACCGGTCAGCATCAGCACCGGGCATTTGACGCCCTGCTTGCGCATCAGACGGCAGAGCTCGCGGCCATCCATGTCGGGCAGGCCCACATCGAGGATGACCAGATCGTAATGATCTTCCTTGGCCTTGGTCAGGCCATCGGCCCCGTTTCCAGCTTCAAATACGTCGAATTCTTCGGTGAGCACCAGCTGGTCGGCCAGGGCTTCGCGCAGGTCCTCGTCGTCATCGACCATCAGAATTTTTTTAAGGTTGTTCATGTTCTTCACCGTCTCCGTTTGAGTGGAAGATGCTGATGCGGGCGGGGTTGCGCAAGCGGGCAGAGGGATCCCTCACAGGCTCGTGTCGGAAGAAAGCCCTTTGTTTCATTTTCGGATGCGCTGGGATATGACACTGAAATCTATTGAAAGATGATCTCACGAGGGCGTGTGCGGATGTCATTTACCTTGAGCGCTTCTGAGCGAATTTCGCGCGCGCGCAGCGATTTGCGCCTTGGTTTGCCGGTGCTGATCGCAAGCGGAGACCGGGCGGTTCTGGCGATGGCGGCCGAACTGGTGACAGCGGACGGTCTTGCCAAGCTTGCACCGATGGGGCAGCGGATCATGGCGTTGACGCGCTGGCGGGCGCAGACGTTGAAAATCCCGGCCTATGATGATGACATGGTGCGCATCCGTCTTGGCACGACGACCGATGCGGCACTGATCCAGGCGCTGGCCGATCCGGCGCGTGATCTGGATTATCCGATGAAAGGGCCTTTTGCGGCGATCCGCGATGAAGCGCCTGATCTGGCACGTGCGGCAATCCGGTTGGTGAAATCCGCGCATCTGTTGCCCTCGGCCGTTCTGGTGCAGGTCGAGGCCGGGTTTGATGCGGGCGACCTGACGCGCATTCCGCTGTCTGATCTGTCTGGTCTGGACGGTCTGGCCCTGTCGGATGTGGCTCATGCGCGGGTGCCGCTGGCAGTAAGCCCGGAGGCGGCTGTGCATGTGTTTCGCCCTGATGACGGGACAGAAGAGCATTACGCGATCCGGATCGGCACGCCCGAGAACATGGATGCAGTGCCGGTGCGGCTGCATTCAGCTTGCTTTACCGGGGACGTCATCGGTTCACGCAAGTGCGATTGCGGTGATCAGTTGTCCAGCGCGATGACCCAGATGGCAGAGATGGGGGGTGGGTTTATCCTCTATCTCAATCAGGAGGGTCGCGGGATCGGTCTGGCCAACAAGATGCGGGCCTATGCCTTGCAGGATCAGGGGTTTGATACGGTCGAGGCCAATCACCGGCTGGGGTTCGAGGATGATGAGCGGGATTTTCGCATAGGCTCGACGATTTTGAAGTCCCTGAAAGTCACCCGGATCCGCCTGATGACCAACAATCCCGCGAAACTTGAGCGGATGGCCGAAACAGGGATTGAGGTTTTGGAGCGAATCCCGCTGAAGGTCGGCCTTCGACCCGAGAATGAGGGCTATCTGGCGACCAAGGCGGCAAAGTCCGGGCATCTGTTGTGAGGCCTGTGCTTGCCGTGCGGTCGGATGCCTCCGGCGGGGATATTTTTGCCAAGAAGTGGGGCTGAGAGGTGGATCATCTTCATGTGACGCGCTGGGGAGCCCGGTTTCAGGGGCGCTGGCTTGCCTGCTCGGTCGGGTTTGGCGGGGTGTCGGGCAAAACCGGTGAGGGTGACGGGATCACGCCAGTGGGGCAATGGCGGGTGGTGGACATCTGGTATCGCCCGGACCGGGTTGCGGGTGCGCCGGGGTGGCGGCCCATCGGGTTGCGCGATGCCTGGTGTGATGACGCGCAGGATGCGCATTACAACCGGCATATTCTGCAATCTGATCCGGCGGCGGAGCGGTTGCGCCGGGCGGACCACTTGTATGATCTGGTCGGCGTGCTGGATTACAACATGGATCCGGTCAGACCCGGTGCGGGCAGCGCGATCTTTCTGCATGGCTGGCGCAAGGCCCGACATCCGACAGCAGGCTGTGTGGCCTTTGATCTGCGGGACCTTGAGACTGTGCTGCGCAACTGGACGCCGCGCGCGCGGGTGATTGTCTACCCGTAATCGCGCGCGCCGAAAACGCCCGATCCGACGCGGACATGGGTTGCGCCCAGCGCGATGGCGCGTTCGAAATCGCCACTCATGCCCATGGAAAGCCCGGTGAGCCCGTTGCGTTTGGCGATCTTGGCCAGAAGCGCAAAGTGAAGTGAGGGTTCCTCGTCCACCGGCGGGATGGCCATGAGGCCCGCGATGGGCAGATCCATGGTGCGGCAGGTTGTGATAAAGGCATCGGCATCCGTGGGCAGGACGCCGGCCTTTTGCGGCTCTTGCCCCGTGTTGACCTGAATGAACAGCTCCGGGCATGTGCCGCGGGTCTGCACGGCGTCAGCCAGTTTGCGGGCGAGCTTTTCCCGGTCAAGGGTGTGGATGGCATCGAACAGGTCCAGCGCCTGACCCAGCTTGTTGGTCTGCAACGGGCCGATCAGATGCAATTCGATTCCAGCGAAATGCTCGCGAAATCCGGGCCATTTGCCAGCGGCCTCCTGCACCCGGTTTTCGCCGAAGATGCGATGGCCCTGTTGCAGCACATGCGCGACCCGTTCATTGGGTTGCACCTTGGAGACGGCCAGCAGTTTGACCGATCCGGGCGCGCGTCCGGCTTTCTGTTCGGCTGCGGCAATCCGGGTGGTAATCTCGCTCAGGGACATGTCTTTGGCCTTGCTGACTGGTTGTGTCGTGACATAGCGCCAATGCGGGGCAAAGGGAATGATTGACCTGCCCGGGCATCCGGCCAAAACTGCAGGGGCGGTCGGAATGAGGGACAGGGTCTTGGCAGGGTTTGAGGACAGATTGAGGGAGGCGGTGGACGCCCGCACCGATGAACTGGTTGCTCTGACGCAGGACCTGATCCGCATTCCGACGATCAATCCGCCGGGCGACAACTACCTTGAGATCTGCGAGTATCTGGGCAAGCGGTTGCGCAAGGCGGGTTTTGCGGTGGAGCTGATCCGGGCGGAAGGTGCGCGCGGGGACACGCGGGCGCATCCACGCTGGAACATCATCGCGCGCTATGAGGGCGGATCGCCCGGTGAGTGCGTGCATTTCAACTCTCACATCGATGTGGTGGAGCCGGGGTCGGGCTGGAGCGTTGATCCTTTTGCCGGAGAGTTGCGCGACGGGCGGGTCTATGGTCGCGGAGCCTGTGACATGAAGGGCGGGTTGGCGGCCAGCATCATCGCGGCAGAGGCATTCATTGCGACAACCCCCGAGTTTCCCGGCAGCATCGAGATTTCCGGCACGGCCGATGAAGAGACGGGCGGTTATGGTGGTGTCGCCTATCTGGCCGAAAAGGGTTATTTTTCGCCCGACAGGGTGCAGCATGTGATCATCCCCGAGCCTTTGAACAAGGACCGGGTGTGTCTGGGTCATCGTGGTGTCTGGTGGGCCGAGGTGGAGACCCACGGGCGGATCGGTCACGGCTCCATGCCGTTTCTGGGGGATTGCGCCGTGCGGCACATGGGGGCGGTGATCCGGGAGATGGAGGATCAGCTGTTCCCCGCACTGGCCAGTCGCACAACGGCGATGCCGGTGGTGCCCGAGGGTGCAAAGCAATCGACGCTGAACATCAATTCACTTCATGGCGGGCAGGAGGAATTGCCAAGCAGCTTTACCGGGTTTCCCGCGCCATTGGTGCCCGACAGCGCGCGGATGATCATCGACCGGCGGTTCCTGATCGAGGAGGATCTGGGCGACGTGAAACGCGAGATGGTCGATCTGCTGGACCATCTGAGCGCGACCCGCGCGGGGTTCTCCTATGATCTGCGGGACCTTCACGAGGTGATCCCGACGATGACCGAGCGGGATGCGCCGGTTGTGCAGGCGGTCTCGGACGCGATCCGGGCTGTGATGGACAAGGATCCCGATTATGTCGTCTCGCCTGGCACATATGATCAAAAGCACATCGACCGTATCGGAAAACTGAAGAATTGCATCGCCTACGGGCCGGGAATTCTGGATCTGGCGCATCAGCCGGATGAATATGTTGGCGTGGCCGACATGCTGGACAGTGCAAAAGTCATGGCATTGTCCCTCAAAGACTTGTTAAAAGACATAGACGATCCAAAACCTTGAGGGGTCCCCCGATGAAGACGTTGATTTCCCTAACCGCACTGGCCGTAATGGCAGGCTTTTCCGTTGCGGCTGAACGCACAGACCTGACGCTTGGCATGCAGCTTGAACCTCCGCATCTTGATCCGACAGGTGCGGCGGCGGCTGCCATCGACGAGGTTGTTTACGCCAACATCTATGAGGGACTGACGCGGTTTGGATCAGACGGGGCGATCCTGCCGGGACTGGCGGAAAGCTGGGAGATCTCGGAAGACGGGCTGACCTACACGTTCAAGCTGCGCGAAGGCGTGACTTTCCATGGCGGCCAGACGATGACGGCGGCGGATGTGAAATTCTCGCTCGACCGGGCGCGGGGCGAGGACAGCACCAATGCGCAAAAGGCGCTCTTTGCCGGGATCGCCAGTGTCGAGGCGGCCGATGATGCAACCGTTGTGGTGACCCTGACTGCGCCAAATGGCGGGTTGCTGTTCAATCTGGCATGGGGTGACGCGGTCGTGGTGGACGAAAGCTTCACGGATGCGGAAAAGACCCAGCCAAATGGCACTGGCCCGTTCCGGTTTCTGGACTGGGTGCAGGGTGACCGGATCGAGATTGTGCGCAACCCCGATTACTGGGGAGAGGCGGTCGCACTGGAAGCCGCGACCTTCAAGTTCATCTCGGACCCCACCGCGGCTTTTGCGGCGATGATGGCTGGCGATGTGGATGCGTTCCCTGTGTTCCCGGCGCCCGAGAACCTGTTGCAGTTCGAGGCGGACCCGCGTTTCAAGGTGATCGTCGGCAACACCGAAGGTGAGACGATCCTGAGCACCAACAACAAGCAGCCACCCTTTGACAATGTAAAGGTGCGCGAGGCGCTGGCCCATGCGATCGACCGTCAGGCGATCATTGACGGGGCGATGTTTGGCTATGGCACACCGATTGGCACTCATTTTGCGCCACACAACCCGGCCTACAAGGATCTGACGGCGAATTCGGCCTATGATCCGGCGCTGGCAAAGCAGCTTCTGGCCGAAGCCGGATTTGCCGACGGGTTCACCACGACGCTGAAGCTGCCGCCGCCATCATATGCACGGCGCGGCGGTGAGATCATTGCAGCACAACTGCGCGCAGTTGGGATCGAGACGGAGATCACAAATCTGGAATGGGCGCAGTGGCTGGAAGAGGTGTTTCGCGGCAAGGATTACGGTCTGACCATCGTCAGCCACACCGAGCCCATGGACATCGGCATATACGCCCGGCCCGATTACTATTTCCAGTATGACGACGCGGTTGTGCAGGCGCTGATGAAGGGTCTGGATGCAATGACGGACGAGGCGGACCGCACGGCGGTGCTGCAGGCCGTGCAGGAGCGGATTTCCAGCAATTACGTGAACGGCTATCTGTTCCAGCTTGCCAAGACCGGCGTTGCGGATGCCACGATCAACGGGTTGTGGGAAAACTCTCCGACCCAGGCCAATGACCTGACTGGCGTCAGCTGGTCGGAGTGAGGCAGGACAAGATCGACCGGGCCTGATGTGGCCCGGTCGGCAGCCTTGTTGCGCCTCAGGCGGGTTGAGGCAGGGCGCGTGCGCTGGGTTTCTGACCGGCGATCAGCAGCCAGAAGGCAAATCCGATTTCCGACAGACTGACGATGACCAGCAGCGTGTTGCGCAGCAGGGTCCAGCCGCCCGGGGCAGTGCCTGCGAAACCGGTGATGCTGTCGACAAGATAGCCCGCAGCGCCGATCATGAGGCCGAGCCCGATCACCTTGGGGAAGCGCCCCGACAGATGGACCAGCCACCCCAGCAGAAGAAGATGCAGGGTGAAGAAGACCTGCCAGATCCAGACGCCTGCGTGATGCATATCCAGCATCAGACCAGCCAGATCGGCCCGCTGGGCGGCGGAGAAGCTGGACAGTGCCCCGGCAGGATCTGCCAGATTGAGAAAGCCTGCATAGAAGAACAGCATCGACGTCATGACCGCGACCATCAGGAGCCGGGCCAACAATGCTGCCAAAGCTAGCGTCGGATTGACCATGCGAAACATCAGGAACAGCATGGTGCTGGCCATGACTTCGAACACCATCAGGGCAAGCTCTGCACTCAGGCCCAGATGCAAGAGCGGCATGCGGGACAGGGTCGCTGCGATGCTTGCGGCGGGATCGCCTGCCACGAACAGTTGCGATGGGACGTAAGCGATGGAAAACCCGCCGCTCACCGCGATGAGCAGGTAGAACCCCCCTGTCAGGCGGGCGTAATTCGGTGAAAGTGGATCAGTGAAAACGGACATTGGACACTCCTGTCAATTGAAGCGAGAAGGCGGCCCCCCTTGGAGCCGAAGTATTAGGGTGCGTCTTAGAGCAATGCATAAAAGTATGTAATTGCCAAAAATTGAGCTTTTGATATGCAAATATGCATGAATAATGCAAGTGACCCTCAGGCAGATCGAGAGGGGTGGACCACCCTCCCGGACCCTCCCCTCCGCAGGTCAGAAAAGTGGTTTAGCTTTTGACCGCGCAGGGCTAGCTTGGTCCTGCCCGATGCTGGTGGATGATGCTGCGTTACGCTCTGACCCGTTTTGTCTCGTTGTTTCTGTCTCTGGCAGTGGCCAGTGTCGTGATTTTCCTGTGCATCGAGATTGTGCCTGGCGATCCGGCCTCGGCCATGCTGGGGATCAATGCATCACCGGAGACTCTGGCGGCTTTGAGGGCTGAACTTGGCCTCGATCAGCCAAAGCTGCTGCGCTATTTCGACTGGGTGACGGGTATGTTGCGGGGCGATCTTGGCATTTCCTACACCTACCGCGCACCTGTGGCCGAGATCGTGGCGGACCGGATCTGGGTCTCATTTCCGCTGGCGGTGTTTGCCCTGATCCTGAGCACGGCGATTGCCTTTCCTGCAGGCATCTGGGCTGCGCGCCGTCGTGGCAGCTTCGGCGACACCGCGCTGATGGGGCTGACGCAACTGGGCGTTGCCATCCCGAACTTCTGGTTTGCGGTCATTCTGGTGCTGATCTTCGCGATCAATCTGCGCTGGTTTTCCGCTGGCGGTTTTGTCGGCTGGGACGCGGGTGTCTTCGCCGCGCTGAAATCGCTGACCCTGCCTGCCATCGCGTTGGCGCTGCCGCAGGCCGCGATCCTGACGCGGGTCATGCGCTCTTCTGTGATCGAAACGCTGGATGCCGATTTCATGCGGACCGCAAGGGCCAAGGGGCTGAGTGCCGCGCAGGCCGTGCGCCGACATGCCCTGCGCAACGCGCTGATCCCGGTGCTGACGATCATCGGACTGCAATTCTCGTTCCTGCTGGCGGGCGGGATCATCATCGAGAATGTCTTCTTTCTGCCCGGTCTGGGGCGCCTGATCTTTCAGGCCATCGCCCAGCGGGATCTGATTGTGGTTGAAAGCGTCGTCATGCTGCTTGTCTTTGCGGTGATCGTGGTGACGTTTCTGGTGGATCTGGCCTATGCCTGGGTCGACCCGCGTCTGAGGCAACGCTCATGATGCGGATGGTGTTGGGTGGCGGGATTGCCCTGATTTTTGCGCTTGCAGCGGTTCTGTCATTCTTCTGGACGCCGTTTGACGTGACCGTTTTCGACATCGCCAACAAGATCAAGACACCGACCGGGTTGCACCCGTTTGGCACCGACCATTTCGGGCGGGACATTCTGTCGATGATCATGGTGGGCGCACGCATCTCGCTTGCGGTTGCGCTGGTTGCGGTGGGCATCGGCATGGGGCTGGGCGTGCCACTGGGCTTGTGGGCGGCGGCCCGGCGTGGCGGGTGGGTGGATGAACTGGTGATGCGGTTCAACGATCTTGTGTTTGCCTTCCCGTCCCTGCTGATCGCGGTGATGATCACGGCGATTTTTGGCGCGAGCGCCTTCAACGCCATCCTGGCCATCGGCATTTTCAACATCCCGGTCTTTGCCCGTCTGTCGCGAGGCGCAGCGCTGAGCCTGTGGTCACGGGAATTCATCCTGAGCGCCCGGGTGGCGGGCAAATCCTCGGCCCGGATCAGTTTCGAGCATATCCTGCCCAACATCGCCAACTTGCTGATCGTGCAGGGGACCATTCAATTCTCGCTGGGCATTCTGGCGGAGGCTGGGTTGAGCTACATCGGGCTCGGTGTGCAGCCGCCGACGCCAAGCTGGGGGCGGATGCTGGCCGACAGCCAGACGCTTGCCGCGCTGGCGCCGCATCTGGTGCTGTTTCCCGGATTTGCGATCATCCTGACCGTGTTGGGGCTGAACCTGATGGGCGATGGTCTGCGCGACATGCTGGATCCGCGCCTGAAGGGGATCCGGTCATGAGCCTTCTGTCCGTGCGTGATCTGAAAGTGTCGATCGGTGCGATCGAGGTGCTGAAGGGACTGTCTTTTGATGTATCAGAAGGCAAGATCCTTGGATTGATCGGGGAAAGTGGCTCGGGCAAGTCGATGACGGCGCTGAGCCTGATGCAGTTGTTGCCCAAGGGGTCGCTTTGCGCTGGCGAGGCCCGCATTCAGGGGCAGAACCTGCTTGATCTGCCGGAACGGGTGCTGTGCGATCTGCGCGGGTCCGAGATCGGGATGGTCTTTCAGGAGCCGATGACCGCGCTCAACCCGTTGCAGACCATTGGTGATCAGGTCGCGGAATCGCTGGTGATGCATGAAGGCATGGGGTGGCGTGCAGCGCGGCTGGCGGCGCGTGAGGTGTTGCGCAAGGTCGAATTGCCTCCCGAGGCCTTTCCGCCCGAACGCTATCCTCATGAGTTATCAGGTGGTCAGCGCCAACGTGTGGTAATCGCGATTGCCATTGCCTGCGGACCGAAACTGTTGATTGCCGACGAGCCGACGACCGCGCTGGATGTGACAACGCAGGCGCAGATACTCGACCTTCTGGCCCGGCTTGTGCGCGAAGAGGGCATGGGCCTGATCCTGATCAGTCACGATCTGGCGGTGGTGTCCAACATCGCCGATGACATTGCGATCATGCGGCATGGGGAGATCGTCGAGGCAGGTTGCACAAGCGATGTCTTTGCCAACATGCGCCACCCTTACACGCAACAACTGTTCGAAGCCTCCGCCCATCAGCCGCCTGAGGTGTCCTTGCCCGAACCGGAAGCGCTGTTGAAGGTGCGCGGCCTGACATGTGTCTACACCCGGCGGGGAAGCCTGTTTCAGAAACCGGTGGAGACACGGGCCGTCAAAGATGTGAGCTTTGATCTGTTTGCAGGGGAAAGTCTGGGGCTGGTGGGTGAAAGCGGGTCGGGCAAGTCGACCCTGTCGCGGGCGATACTGGGGTTGCAACCGGTCCGGTCCGGTTCGATCACGCTGGCGGATCGCCCGATTGACGGGATGAAGACCCATCGCGACATCCGGGCCGATCTGCAGGTGGTGTTTCAGGATCCCTACGGCAGTTTCAATCCACGCCACCGGGTGGAGCGGCTGGTGGCCGAGCCGTTCTGGCTGCTGGATGCAGCGCCTCAGGGGCAGGAGCGTCGGGACCGTGTGACTGAGGCGCTTGAGGCGGTTGGACTGAAGGCCGATGACGCGCAGCGCTTTCCGCACGAGTTTTCCGGCGGTCAGCGGCAGCGGATCGCGATTGCACGGGCCCTGATCATCCGGCCGAAGCTGATCATTCTCGACGAAGCCGTCTCTGCCCTTGATGTGTCGATCCGGGCACAAATTCTGGATTTGCTGGCTGATCTTCGCGGGCGGTTCGGCCTGTCCTATCTGTTCATCACCCATGATCTGCATGTGGTGCGCAGCGTCACCGACCGGGTGATGGTGATGAAGGCGGGCCAGATCGTCGAGCAGGGTGAGACGGCAGATGTCTTTGCCAGCCCCGCGCATCCCTATACAACTGCGCTGATAGAGGCTGCACCGGTGCTCAGGAGAACCGCATGACAGACAGGCTTTGGTTTGATCCGACCGAAATTCTGGTGGGAGGGGTGTGGCACCGAACTGCCGAGACGCTTGAGGTGGAAGACCCGTCAACCGGGGAGGTGTTTGCGGCCATTGCCCGTGGTGGGACGGGTGAGATTGACCAAGCAGTTGATGCGGCCGAGGCGGCATTGGCCGGGGACTGGGGCGCAATGCCAGCTTTCGAGCGTGGCCGGGTTTTGGCGCGTCTGGGCAAGCTGGTGGAAGAGCAGATCGAACAGCTCGCCTGGCTTGAAGCGCGGGATGTGGGCAAACCGTTGAAACAGGCGCGTGCGGATGCCGTCGCGCTGGCCCGCTATCTTGAGTACTATGCCGGAGCTGCTGACAAGATCACCGGTGAGACGATCCCGTTTCAGAACGGCTATACGGTCTACACCCTGCGTGAGCCCCATGGCGTGACCGGCCATATCATCCCGTGGAATTATCCGATGCAGATCCTTGGCCGTTCCGTCGGTGCGGCCCTTGCTATGGGCAATGCATGCATTCTGAAACCGGCGGAGGAGGCCTGTCTGACAGCCCTTGCCTTTGCACGGCTTGCGGCCGATGCGGGCTTGCCTGCCGGCGCGCTGAATGTGGTCACCGGACTGGGGGGGGAGGCAGGTGCGGCACTTGCCAGTCACCCGCGCGTACATCACATCTCGTTCACCGGGTCGGTGGGAGTGGGGTCTTTGATCCAGCAGGCAGCGGGCAAGAACATCGTGCCGGTGACGCTTGAGCTTGGCGGGAAGTCACCGCAACTGGTGTTTGAGGATGCCGATCTGGATGCGGCTTTGCCGCTGCTGGTGCGACCGGGTGTGCAAAATGCCGGTCAAACCTGTTCGGCCGCGTCTCGCATTCTGGTGCAACGCGGTATTTTCGATCAGGTGGTCGAAGGCATGGCGGCACAGTACCGAGACCTGCGGGTGGGGCCCGCGCTTGATGATCTGGAGGTCGGGCCTTTGATTTCAGCCAGACAGAAATCCATCGTTGACGGGTTTTTGGCGCAGGCCCCGTCAGGCAGCATCATTGCGACGGGCCGGATCGATGATGCAGCCGCTGCTGGCGGTCATTATGTGGCACCCACCCTGATTGCCGGGATTGACCGCGATCATACGCTGGCACGGGATGAGATTTTCGGCCCTGTGCAGGTGGTTCTGCCGTTTGAGGATGAGGATGACGCGATCCGGCTGGCCAATGGGACTGATTATGGCCTCGTGGCTTCGGTCTGGACGCAGGACGGCGGGCGGCAGATGCGTCTGGCCAAAAGGTTGCGCGCCGGGCAGGTGTTCCTGAATGACTATGGTGCCGCGGGGGGTGTGGAATTGCCCTTTGGCGGTGTCGGCAAATCGGGGCATGGTCGGGAAAAGGGATTTGAGGCGCTGTACGGGTTCTCGACCCTGAAAACCGTGGCGGCAAAACATGGGTGATGGGATGAAACTGGACGGCAAGACGGCGATTGTGACGGGTGGTGCATCGGGATTTGGGGCTGGCATCGCACGCAGGTTTCTGGAGTGTGGTGCGAAGGTTCTGGTGGCTGATATCAACGCAGAGGGTGCGCAGGCTTTTGCCGAAGAGGTGGGCGCGCTTGCGGCTTCGGTGGATGTGTCCTCCAACGACAGTGTGGCGGCGTTGGCGGCAACGGCGGCTGATCTGCTGGGGCCGGTCGATATTTTCGTGAACAACGCAGGCATCACGCATCTGCCGACGGATATGGAAGAGGTCTCGGAAGACGCGTTTGACCGGGTGCTCGCGGTCAACGCCAAGTCGGTCTACCTGACTGCCCGGCATTTCGTGCCTGGCATGAAAGCGCGGCGGACAGGCGCGATCCTGAACATCGCCTCGACCGCCGGGGTCAGCCCGCGGCCGCGGTTGAACTGGTACAATGCCTCCAAGGGCTGGATGATCACTGCGACGCGGACCATGGCAGTGGAGCTTGCGCCCCATGGGGTGCGGGTCAATGCCCTGAACCCTGTTGCAGGGGAGACCCCGCTTCTGAAAAGTTTCATGGGTGAGGATACGCCCGAGATGCGTGCAAAGTTTCTGGCGACAATTCCGCTGGGGCGGTTTTCCCAGCCTGAGGATCTGGGAAACGCGGCGGCCTTCCTGTGCTCGGATGAGGCCAGCATGATCACGGGTGTCTGCATGGAGATCGACGGCGGACGGTGCATCTGAGATGCGGACTGCTGCCACAGGACCTTTGAATCTGATCACGGATGTGCCCGGCATTCTGGTGGGCAATGCGCAGGATGCCGGGCTGAAATCGGGCGTGACCTGCCTGAGTGCAGATGCGCCTTTTGTGGCGGGTGTGGACATTCGCGGGGGTGCGCCCGGCACGCGGGAAACCGATCTGCTGGATCCCGAACGGACGGTGGCAGAGGTTGATGCGCTGGTCCTGTCGGGGGGCAGCGCCTTTGGTCTGGACGCGGCATCCGGAGTTGTGGACGGCCTGCACAAGGATGGTCGCGGATTTGCCGTGGGCGATGTGCGGGTTCCGATCGTGCCCGGCGCCATTCTGTTCGATCTGCTTAACGGGGGAGACAAGGCCTGGGGGGCGAACCCTTACCGCGCGCTTGGGTTGGCGGCTTATCAGGAGCGGTCGGCGTCATTCGATCTGGGCAGCTGCGGGGCCGGAACGGGGGCCGTGACCGCGCGCCACAAGGGCGGGCTTGGATCGGCGTCGTTCACATTGTCCAGCGGGGCGGTCGTTGGCGCGCTGGTGGCGGTCAATGCGGTTGGTGACGTGGGCCCCTCAGATGAGCAAGCGTTCTGGGCGGGAAGCTGGGAACAGGGTGCGGAATTTGGTGGTTTCGGCCCTGTCGGGCATCAGGCACAGGTAATGGATATATCTGACACCAAGCTGGCGGCATTGGCGTCCGAGCGCGCAAACACGACCATCGGGATAGTGGCCACGGATGTTGCGCTCGACAAGGCCGGGTGCAAGCGTCTTGCGGTTGCGGGACAGGACGGGTTTGCGCTGGCCATTCAACCGGCACACACGGCTTTTGACGGTGATCTTGTTTTCGGCGTGTCGACCGGGCGGCGCAAGCCCGCCGATCTGGCCGAGCAGATCGAGCTGTCCCATCTTGCCACTCTCGTGATGGCGCGTGCCATTGCCCGCGCAGTGTTTGAGGCAACACCGTCAACTGGCGATCTGGTACCCTGCTGGTCTCAGGCAACCGGCGCTGGCTGATCTCGTATCATCCGGGTGGTGGCAGCGGTTGGGTCTTTTTTGCGTTTCGCTCGATCGGTTTGTTGTAGATTGATTTTTGCAGATAGGTCACGACCAATGGATTTGGTG
Source organism: uncultured Paracoccaceae bacterium (assembly GCA_947494445.1). GTDB lineage: Bacteria > Pseudomonadota > Alphaproteobacteria > Rhodobacterales > Rhodobacteraceae > CANLSM01. The sequence goes on from CANLVD010000001.1 coordinate 306,037, forward strand.
CGTCCTTCAGCTTGACCACTTTCATGTCTTCGAACCCGCCCAGACGGGCCTTGCACAGAGAGTATTCTTCAGGGGCACCCAGGCCGATCACCAGATCAACACCGAGCGGCGTTTCCGCCGTGATCGGCAAAATGTCCCCTTCTTTCATGCGTTCGATCGTGGCCAATGGCATTTTCAGGCGGTTCAGAACTGCGGTCAGCGGCATTGACGCGCCCGAGACGGAGTCGCGCATATGCTGGTGCCAATGGTCCCGGGCGATGTAGAGCATAGTGTCTTCTGCTGCCATTGTGGCCGCGCGGAACACATCTAGCACCGAGAGCGGCAGCACAAAATCAAAGTCGCCGCTGCGTGCAGCCTCGCCAATGTCCAGACTGACCGAAAGTTGCAGCACATCGGCGGTCTTGGGGGCGATGCGGACAGTTGTGATGTCCTGTTTGTGTCCGGCCACGATCAACCGTTCATCGACGGGCACGCCAAGGCTTTCTTCCACCGCTTTGATGAACGACGTCAGGACCACATCGAAAAAATCCATGCACAACGTCACATCGATGCCCGTGAAACTGCGGGTGGTCGGCATCGCGGGCTGGGTCGGATCGCCGCCCATGCGCATGTCGATGATGTGGTAAACGAGATCAGAACTGACATTGACCAACGCCATATGTTCAGAGCTTTCCACCTCGACGATGCCAAGCATGGCCGGCACCGGGATGTTCTCGCTGACCGTAGACATCTTGGTGATGTCGCAATCGAGGATCAGCGCGCCGATGTTGGTTTTCAGCAGGGGCCGCAGGGCATCTTCGAGAAGGCGGCCGAAATTCTCTCCGATCAGGTCAATCTCGGGCAAGGGAGAGCGACCAACCCGCTGGTTGCTCAACTTGCGTTCAAGGACTGCACTGTCGGCCATTCAGAATCTCCTGCTCGATCAGGTCGGGTCTATCGTGAATATGGTTGCCTATGTCTTAAACCCCGCGAGATCGAATTGATTTGACCTATTTTCTTCGGATCTCAGACGGTTGCGGGGGTCTCGCGGTAACCCCTTGCTAACCGTTGCGCTGCCAGACAGGGCGCGGGTTAAGAAGAGGGTGTTGCTATGTCCGAGGAAAGTTCGGGGACGATAATCATCAAGCGCAAGAAGGTGGTCGCAGGAGAAGGCCATCATGGTGGTGCGTGGAAGGTGGCCTACGCGGATTTCGTGACCGCGATGATGGCGTTCTTCCTGCTGATGTGGCTGTTGAATGCAACTACGGAAGAGCAACGAAAAGGTCTTGCGGATTACTTCAAGCCGTCGATCCCGATCCACCGGACCTCAGGCGGGGGCGATGGACCAATGGCAGGCGACAGCATATTTGCGGAGTTGAAGATGGCGCAGAACGGCACCGGTGCCACGCGTGAAAACCCCAGTTCCGAGGATAAGGCGCGCGGTTTGACCGGTTCGTCCGAGGAAAAGGAAGACACGCCCGAACTCGTTGAAATACAGGACTTGCTGGAGGCAAATTCCGGCGAAAGCGAGATGGCCGACGATCTGTTGCAGCACATTCGCACGCGCGTCACGGATGAGGGTCTGGTGATCGAATTGTTCGAGCGCCCCGACAATCCGCTCTGGGTCGGTGACACGGCGACGGCCACACCTAAACTCAACCTGATGCTCGATACCATTGCCGAGGTGATCGGTACGGTGGAAAACCAGGTTGCTGTGCGCGGCCATCTCCGGTCCACGCCGCTTCAGTCAGGGAATTACGACGGTTGGGATCTGTCCACCGACCGCTCCCTTGATGCGCGCACACGACTGGCGCGGGCAGGGCTTGAGCCGCAGCAGTTTCAACAGGTTGGCGGCAAGTCCGACCGTGTTCCGGTGTGGGAGGATGCCTTTGATATCCGCAACACTCGGATCGAGATCATCCTGCTTCGGGACAATTCCGGTAAGAATTGAAGCGGATTTTAACATTAGCGGCTTCTTAAGTATCCGGGGCCAGTACTGGTGAGGAACAGAAGTCTGAAACCCCCGAAGGGAAGACACATACATGAGCATTTCATCCTCTCTCAACGCCGGTGTCGCCGGATTGAACGTGAATTCCAGCAAACTCGCGACGATCTCCGATAATATCGCGAATTCAGGCACTTACGGATATAAAAGGGCGGACGCGGATTTCTCGTCTCTGGTGCTGACACAACGGCAGGGGTCTTACGCCGCGGGTGGTGTCAGGGTTACGTCATATCGACAGGTCGAATCGCAAGGCACGTTGGTGTCGACCGCCAATGCCACCGATGTTGCGGTGGGTGGTCGTGGCATGTTGCCGGTTACCAGCATCGAGTCCGTCGACAGTGATGATGGTTCACTGCCCCTCATGCTGACGTCAACCGGATCCTTCGATCCCGATTCCAACGGGTATCTCGTGACCAAAAGCGGACTGGCCCTGATGGGGTGGCCAGCGGATGCTGACGGCACGATCCCGACCCAGCCGCGCGACAGTGCCGCTGGTCTTGAGCCGATTGTCGTCAACCGCAATCAATTCGCTGCCAGCCCCACGACGGAAATGGCCATTGGTGCCAACCTTCCGGCCGAAGCAACGCAGGCAGGGGCTGCCGGGACACCGCAGGAAATTTCGGTCGAGTACTTTGACAACACCGGCGCATCCCACACGATTATCGCGACCTTCACCCCCGTCATTCCTTTGACCGGTCAGTCGAACACATGGGCATTGGAAGTGACCGATTCCGCTCAGGCTGGCGCAGTTATCGGTCAGTTTGATGTGATTTTCGATGCAACAACCGCCCTTGGTGGAAGTGTTTTTGACGTCAATCCGACAGGGCTTGGCAGCTATTCGGACACCACAGGGGCCTTGACGGTCGGGGCAGCACGCGGACCGATTGAGATCACTGTCGGATCTCCAGGATCATCGTCATTTCTGACCCAGCTTTCGGCTGAGTTTGCCCCGGTTGCGATCACCAAGAACGGCGCTCCTGTCGGCAATCTTGATGGGGTCGAGATCGACAAGAACGGATACGTCATTGCCACTTATGACACAGGTTTCACACGCAGGATCTACCAGATCCCGCTGGTCGATGTGCCCAACCTGAACGGCTTGAACGCGCTCGACAATCAGGCGTTCACGGTCTCTTCTGAAAGTGGCGCTCTCTATCTTTGGGATGCAGGCGATGGCCCTACCGGTTCTGTTGAAGGCTATAGCCGTGAGGAGAGTACTACGGACATTGCCGCTGAACTTACGTCACTGATCCAGACACAACGTGCCTATTCCTCCAACGCCAAAATCATCCAGACGGTGGATGAGATGTTGCAGGAAACGACGAATATCAAGCGTTAACCTAGGAGTTTGGAGGGCTTTCCATGAGCATCTCTTCTGCACTTTCAAATGCCCTGACCGGTCTGAACGTTGCGTCCCGCAGCGCCGAAGTCGTGTCGGACAATGTGGCCAACGCCATGACACCGGGCTACACGCGTCGGTCCATCGATGTCAGTTCGATGGTGGTCAACGGCGTCGGGTCTGGTGCAGCAGTGACCGGCATTCGCCTAGAACGCAACGAAGCTCTCCAGTCTGACCGCCGACGTGTTGATGCTCAACTTGGTGAGGCAAGTGCCCGTGCAGATGCGGTGCAGCGCATTGCCGATCGTATGGGTGCACCCGGTGAAATCGGTGCGCTTGCTGAACGGGTAACCCAGTTTGAGGCCGCACTGACGGCTGCCACCAATGACCCGGGCTCAACCACGGTACAGGCAAACCTTCTGGACCGGGCCAAAACCCTTGCCTCGACCATCAATCAGATTTCAACCGAAAACACCCGCATCCGCATGGAGGCCGACAGCACGATCGAACAGCAGGTTGGCATTGTGAATTCGACACTCAAGGAAATTTCCAGCCTGAACCGCGAGATCCAGATGCGCGCCGTGTCAGGTGGTGACACGGCGGCCTTGATGGATCAGCGCGATCAACTTGTTGACAGGGTGTCGAGCATTCTGCCGATCCGCACATCCTCGCGAGAGGATGGCCAGATTGCCCTGTATTCAGGAAACGGTGCGACGCTCGTTGATGGTCTGGTCGCCGAAATTGGATTTTCGCCGACGCCGATAATCACTTCAAACATGACGATCGACAACGGCATGCTGTCCGGACTTACGCTCAATGGCAGGCCGATTCCGGTGGGCAATGGCGACGGACCTCTGGATGGAGGCAGCCTTTCCGCTCAGTTTGAAATCCGCGACAGCCTGGCGCCAGCCTTCGACGCTGAACTGGACGCCCTGACCGGTGATCTGATCTCCAGGTTTCAGGATCCAGCAATTGACCCTTCCATGGATCCGGCCGCAATCCCCGCACAAGCTGGCCTATTCACAGATGCCGGCCTGTCGTTTGATCCCACGTTGCAACAGGGTCTGGCGTCTCGGATATCGGTCAACACGGCCGTGGACCCGTCCAGCGGCGGTGATCTCTGGCGGTTGCGTGACGGCATCTATGCTGCCGCCCAGGGTGATGTAGGGGAGAATGGTGTTCTTGTCGCCATGACCAACGCATTCGGAGATATGCGAACACCACCGGCAGGTTCCGGCTTGCAGGTTGGTGCATCTTTTGCCGGTTTCGTCTCTGAAATGTCGTCCAATCTCTTTGGAGAAGCGATGCAAGCCGGAGAGAAATCTTCCTATCTTGGATCCTACAACGATGTCCTTCGGTCAGAAGAAGCGTCGATCAGTGGCGTTGATACGGACCGCGAACTTCAGCAGCTGATCCTGATTGAACAAGCCTATGCGGCCAATGCCCGGGTGATTTCTGTTGCTGACAATCTGATCCGCAGTTTGCTGGAGATCTGAGATGAATTTCATGCCCCTTCCTGATCTGGCATTGAACCGCCTGCAACAAAGCCAGGTAAGCAATCTTCGCGCCGAACTGCAAACAGCATCGCAGGAACTGACCACCGGTCTGTCTGCGGATCCAGCAGCAAAACTAAATGGCAATCTGGCACCCCTGCTGGCAATTGACCGGTCCCTCGCTTTGTCAGATCAACGGATCGCGGATCTGTCTCTGGCATCCAACAAGGCCGGCTTTGCTCAGGCACAACTTTCCACCCTGTCGGACCTAGCGGATCGAACCGGCCTTGATCTGATTTCGGCCGTTTCCTCAGGTGATGTGGTCTCGACCAATGCAATTGCCGGTCAGGCGAGAACTGCACTGGATACGGTTTTCGGAACACTCAACGCCACCTATGCCGGCAGATCACTCTTCTCGGGAGCAGCCGAGGATCGCCCTGCATTGACGGGCGTCGATCAACTGGTTGCCGATGTGGCGGCCATCATCGATGCGGGGCCAACTCCGGCAGATGCGGAAGCTGCGATTGAAGTCTATTTCAATGACCCAACTGGCGGGTTCTCGACAACGATTTACGCAGGATCAACATCGGCTGCACCCTCTGTAGCACTGGATGATCAGGCCCGCCTTGCCTTTCTGCCAAGGGCAGATGACCAGTCTGTCCGTGATCTTTTACGCGGGTTGGCGACGACTGCGGCTGTGGCGTCCGGGGCGGGTGCCGCTGATCCGTCCAATCTGTCCGCCCTGTTGGAACAGGCCGGGCGGCAGGTTTTCAGTGCCAAAACAGCTATTGTCGCCCTGAAAGCAGAGCTGGGGGTTTCCGAAGAAAAACTCGATGAATCACTCGGTTTTCAAACCTCCCTGTCCCAGACGCTTGCGATGTCCCGAAATGACCTGGTCGCGGTTGATCCATATGCCGCAGCCACACGATTCACCGCATTGGAAGGTCAACTGGCCTCACTGTATACTGTAACCGCACGGCTGAGTGGCCTTCGGTTGACCAACTTCCTTTAAGGATATGAGCTTGATCAGATTCCTGAGCTGCCTTCTCGCCTTTGCGTTCTTCCTTCCTGGCTTGGGCCAGGCCAACTCTGCGCGGATCAAGGATCTGGTGGAATTCGATGGTGTCAGGGGTAATGATCTTGTCGGCTATGGTCTGGTTGTGGGTTTGAATGGCACCGGTGACAGTCTGCGCAATGCGCCTTTTACCGAAGAGGCCATGGTCAACCTGTTGGAACGACTGGGGATCAACGTCACTGGCGAGCAGTTCAGAGCTAAAAATGTTGCAGCCGTTCTGGTGACAGGTGCCTTGCCGCCCTTTGCCCGCACAGGTGGAAAGATCGATGTTACGGTTTCAACAATTGGTGATGCCAAAAGCTTGCTTGGCGGCACCTTGGTGATGACCCCCCTCAATGCAGCTGACGGAGAAATATATGCGGTGTCCCAAGGGTCTGTCATCGCAGGTGGTGCCAGCGCGCAAGGGGATGCAGGGTCCGTGGTACAAGGCGTGCCGACGTCTGGAGTGATCCCTTCAGGTGCGCGCGTTGAGCGCGAGGTTGACTTCGACTTCAATGCTTTCCGCGAGATCCGACTGGCGTTGCGAAACCCGGACTTCACGACCGCGTCGCGCATTGAACAGGTGATCAATCGTACCTTGCGATCAACGGTCGCGACCATGCTGGATAGCGGTACGGTTCAATTGGATCTGACAAGCCGGAATTTGCCGCCATTACCGCAGCTTATCAGCCGATTGGAAAACCTGGAGGTCGAACCTGATCAGAAAGCGCGCGTTGTGGTCGATCAACGGTCCGGGACGATTGTGCTGGGGTCAGATGTCAGGATTTCCCGGGTGGCGGTTTCCCAGGGAAATCTGACATTGCGGGTGCAGGAGACGCCGCTTGTGGTGCAGCCCAATCCGTTCTCCGTTGACGGTGAGCCCATCGTTGTTCCAAGAACTTCGGTGGAACTTGATGCTGATCCAGGGACACAGCTTGCACTGGTTGAGACTTCGGTTTCGCTGCCGGAGGTCATACAGGGCCTGAATGCCCTTGGTGTCGCACCGCGTGATATGATCGACATCCTGAAGGCGATAAAGGCGGCCGGCGCATTGCACGCGGAATTCATAGTTCAGTAAGCAACCCTCTGGCCGAATTGTCCCTTGCCCTGACAGAAGAAGCCCTTTAAGCGAGGCGACCTGATCTGAAGTCGCCGCAACCTTCTATAAAAAACGGGCAAACTGACATGACACATATTTTCTGGGCCGGGGTTCTGGCCATGGCCATCGTTGTGGTGGCCTCGAACATTCTGGTGCAATTCCTGTTCGGCAACTGGCTGACATGGGGTGCATTCACATATCCCATCGCCTTTCTGGTGACGGACATTCTCAACCGGATCCATGGTCCGACCATTGCGCGGAAAGTGATTTTCGTAGGCTTTGGCGTCGGCGTGATCTGCTCGCTGATCGGGACCCAGATCATTGGTGAGTTCGGGCCACTGGTGACACTGCGCATTGCCATCGGTTCCGGTCTGGCGTTTCTGCTGGCCCAGTTGCTCGACGTATCGATCTTCTCTCGTCTGCGCGACACTGGTTGGTGGAAGGCGCCTCTGGTCAGCAGCATCGTAGGGGGTGCCGTGGATACTGCGCTGTTTTTCTCGATCGCCTTCTCCGCAAGCCTGTCGTTCATTCATCCCGGAACGGACGTCAGCTGGGCCGGTGACGCGGTGCCTTTGCTGGGCGCTGGCCCCCTGGCGCCGCTTTGGGTCAGCCTTGCGGTTGCGGACTATCTGGTGAAGTTGTCCATCGCGCTGATTGCACTCATTCCGTTCAGGGTGATCACTTCGAAACTGGGAAACACGCAAATGGTTTGACTTCTGCGCGGATTGTGGCAGCCTGCAAACAACTGCAACAATCGAAAGGAGGTGATCCAATGTCTCATGGGATTTTGGAGAGTGTGATCGGAACCAAGCTGGAGACTGAGATCTGACAAGGCAGCCCTTGTCGACCTGAATTCAGCCCGAGGTCTGAGGGTCTCACCGACCCGCCTCCAAAGCTCAGATTGAACTGGAAAAGGCCGCAGCCCGCTGTGGCCTTTTCTCTTGGACCGAACCGATGATCAGAATAACCGATACGATCAGCCTTCAGGATTGGGAAGTGACGGAAGTGTTTTCGCGCGCGTCCGGTCCCGGAGGGCAGAATGTGAACAAGGTCAACACGGCCGTCACCCTCAGATTTGAGGCCGCCCGCAGTCCCAATTTGCCCGATGACGCGAAGGCGCGGCTGAAGCGGCTGGCCGGACGCCGGTGGACAACCGATGGCGCCATTGTGATCTTCTCGCAGAAGCACCGTTCTCAGGCAGCCAATCGCGAAGATGCCGAGAAGAAGTTGCGTGCCCTTGTTGCCGAGGCTCTGGTCCGCCCGAAATACCGGCGAAAGACCCGCCCCACACTGGCGTCGAAAAAACGGCGGCTGGAGGCGAAATCCCAGCGTGGTCAGATCAAATCCCTCAGGGGCGCTGTGCGCAATGAGGATTGATCGCTCTGATGGGCCACTAATCCATACTGAACTGGACAGGCTGTGATCGGCATCTTCCTTGAAACCCTGCCGTTCTTCCTGCTGATCGCTTGCGGCTATGGCGCAGCGTTCGGAGGGGTTTTTTCCGGTCAGGCGGTCGCGCATCTGACGAAGTTCGTGTTCTACTTCGCGCTCTCGGCCATGTTGTTCAGTTTTGCATCGAGCCTGTCGTTTCAGGAAATTTTCGATCCGGATTTCGCGTTGGCCTACACCTCGGCCACTGCCCTTGTTTACGCCGTGGTGTTTGCTGCGGCCATTTTGCGCAAGACCGGAGCCGCAGAAGCCGCTGTCGAGGCGCATTCGGCAATCATCGGTAACATCGGGTTTCTGGGACTGCCGATGCTGGTTTTGCTGTTGGGTCCTGCTGCGGCAGGTCCGCTTCTGTTGCTGGTGGCGATCGATCTGATCCTGTTTGGATCCGTGATCGTGATTGTCATCACACTCAGCCGGGGCGGCGCACCCGGCATCGGAGTATTCAAGACAATCGGTGGAGGATTGGTCCGAAATCCAATGATCGTGTCCATGGCGGCGGGGCTGATCTGGTCGGCGCTGGGCCTGTCGACACCCGGGCCAATTGCAGAGTTTCTGACACTCTTGGGTGCCGCAGCCACGCCTTGCGCCTTGTTTGCAATCGGCGCGTCGCTCGCCGACAAATCGGCGGAACGGGTCAGCGTGGCGATCTGGTTGTCACTTGCAAAGCTGGTGCTGCACCCCGGTCTGATTGCCATCAGTGCGCTTTGGATTTTCGAGGTCGAACCCTTTGCCGCCAGCGTCATGATTTGCTGTGCAGCCATGCCCACGGCGGGCAATGTCTACATTCTGGCGCAACATTACGGCGTCGCGCCAGCACGTGTTTCGTCAACCATTCTGGTGTCCACCGCAATCAGCGTCGTGACCCTGTCACTGGTAATTGCGATGGTCAGTTGATCACTGGGTCACAGCAACCGGTTTGATCCGGTAGACCGGTGGTGCCGGGGTCAGGGGTGCACCGCTGGAAGCCAGCCAGTCACGCGTGACCTGAGCCACCCGGTTGGCAATGCGCACGCGTTGGGTCTGTCCACGATCAACGGCTGCACGCGCCTCGTCCCCGCGGAGCGCTTCGAGATCCGCGTCGATCTTGAATTCACTGGCCAGAACCGTCCCGGTCGCAGCATCGATCACGTCGATGGAATAGGACACATCATGCCATGCAAAAAGCGCGCCGTTGCGGGCGCGCGGTGTGACCGCGTGAAAAAGGTTCACCTTGACCGCGACATTGACGGGTCTGTTGCCCTTGAGCGTGGAAAATCCGGTCGCCACTGCGCGGGTCATGATGTCATCGACCTGCGCGCGGCGGTCACCGTCTTCATCACCCCACCAGACAATGCGTTCCTTGGGGAACTGCACGTTGGGGTTGGTGGACACGTCAAGCGTGGTGGGTACGGATACCTCAAGCCCTTTCAGGCGCCAACTTTGCACATCACCAGCGCTGGCCTGAATGGGAATGGTGAAGGCAACAGGCTCTCCCCCGATCCGGCCGCCCGAAGTCGCGCCGATACAGCCGCTCAACACAAGGGCAAGGACGGGGAGGCCCAGTATAGTAGTCAATTTCATGTTCTCGACCTCATTTGATCTTCGTTTTCCACGACGATAACGACTTTGCCCCTGTTATCACAGTTAGCCGGGGCTGTCCCAGTGCAGAATTTCTAACCCTGTAACCGTTCAGTCATTGTTAAGTCTGCGCAAGTCCATGGGCAGATCGAAGTAATTTGCCACATGAAGCGCGTCTCCGACCGGACCAAGCAGGGAAACGGCCGCTTCCGGCGAACATATCATCGCCTCGTGACCGGGTTCGCGGGGCAATCCCTGACAGATGCCGGTCCGGCACAGATAGATGTGGCAGATCTTGCGCGCCCACATGTCATATTCGGGCATGTAGGTGTAACGCTGGTAGGCGCCCAGACGGCGCAGGACGCGCACGCTCCAGCCGGTTTCCTCCAGCGCTTCGCGGCTGAGCGCGGGCACCGGGCTTTCGCCGGGGTCTATCCCGCCACCGGGAAGTTGCACCTCGGGGCCGGGATCGGCCTGTTCGGTCAGAAGCAAGCCATCAGGATGCAGGATCAGACCGTAAACCCCGGCCCGGGTTCGGTAGCTTTGACCAGCAAGGGGGGGTGTTCCAACTCTGCGCATTTTGCATGCCTGTCCTGCATCTTTGGGATATGTGTAGCGCAGGGCATTTGCATATGGAACCGGGCTTGCCTATCTGATCCGTTTCGATCAACCGTTCGCGTGAAGAGGAGATGTGAGCCATGAGCACCGAGATTTCCCACAGCTGGGACGATACAATCCTGCCCTTTCAGCTGGACAAGGCAGATATGCGCGGCCGTGTGGCCCGTCTGGATGGTGTTCTGGAAACCATAATCAACCAGCATGCCTATCCGCTGCCGGTTGCGGCACTGGCGACAGAGGTTGCCCTTCTGACGGCGCTGATCGGCCAGACCGTTCAGTTGAACTGGAAGCTTTCTGTTCAGGTACACGGCGATGGTGCCATACGCCGGATTGCCGCCGATTACTTCGGTCCGACAGCGGAAGCCAAGCCTGCGCAGCTTCGGGCATGGGCAAGCTTTGATGCGGAGCGGTTGCAACTGGATGCACAGCCCTTTGGTCAGCTTGGATCAGGCATGTTTGCGATCCTGATTGATCAGGGCACGGGCGCACAGCCGTATCAGGGGATAACACCGCTTGCGGGCGGCTCTCTGTCCAAATGTGCCGAGACGTATTTTGCGCAATCCGAGCAGTTGCCAACGGCATTCCAGCTAGGTCTTGCGCAGGAGCTTGGAACCGATGGGCAAGCGCTGTGGCGTTCTGGCGGGATCATGGTGCAGCATATGCCGAAGGCAGGCATGCATGTGCAGGATGAGGCCAGCGGTGATGGCGGTCTGTTGCAGGCCACGGACATTTTGTCAGGTGATGCATCGGAGAACTGGAACCGGGTGACGACCTTGCTGGAAACCGCAGAGCTGACCGAACTGGTCGGGCCGCATGTCGATCCCTCGACGCTGCTTTATCGTTTGTTCAACGAAGAAGGCCCGAGAGTGTTCGATGTGCAACCGGTCGAGTTTGGCTGCACCTGTGGCCCGGACAAGGTGCGTCAGTCGCTGTCGATCTATTCGGCCAAGGACATCGCAACGATGACCACGGATGAAGGGATCGTGACGGCTGACTGTCAGTTCTGTGGAGCGCATTACGAAATGGACCCTGCAACTCTGGGGTTCGAGGCGCAAGACAGTGCTGACGCCTGATCTGATAAGGGGCGCGCTGGGCAATGGGTCCAGCGCGCCCACTTCTGATTTTGATCTCAATCCCGAGACGCATGGCCTGCTGCCTGAAGGCAGGAAACTGCGCAGCGCAGCTGTTCTGATCCCCTTGATCGCAGGCAATGCCGGTCTTGATGTGATCCTGACCCGGCGATCGGCTGCGTTGAAGCATCATCCGGGCCAGATCGCTTTTCCTGGCGGCAAGCAGGACGCAGGCGATCCGACTGTTCTGGACACGGCCCTGCGGGAAGCACGTGAAGAGATCGGACTGGATCCCGCGCTGATCACACCGTTGGGGCAGATGGACCCCCATGAGACCGTGACCGGCTTTCAGGTCACGCCTGTGGCCGGGCTGATCACGGCGGAATTCACCGCGATCCCGGAACTGGGCGAGGTCGAGGAGGTGTTTCGCGTGCCTCTGTCTCATGTCCTGAAACCGGAGAATTTTCAGGTTCATGGCCGCATCTGGCGTGGTCACATGCGCCGCTACTATGCTGTACCTTACGGTCCCTATTACATCTGGGGTGCAACCGCGCGGATTCTGCGAGCACTGGCTGAACAGGTCCGCAGTCCGTGACCCGGCTTGAAGCAGATTGGTTGAACGAGGTGGATCAGCGGGCGGTCATGGCCATGCTGTGGTCAGCCGGTCACAAGGCCTATTTCGTCGGCGGATGCGTGCGCAACACGCTGCTGGATCAACCGGTCAGCGATTTCGATATTGCAACGGACGCACACCCGAACACCGTGACCGAGCTTGCGCGAAACGCGGGCCATCGCACGATCCCGACGGGGATTGATCATGGCACGGTCACGGTGCTGGTGGGTGCTTCGGCCTTTGAGATCACCACCTTCCGGCGAGATGTGGAAACCGACGGACGGCGCGCTGTTGTGGCTTTTTCGGACCATGTGGACGAGGATGCGGCGCGGCGCGATTTCACGATGAATGCGCTTTATGCAGGTCCCGATGGCGAACTGCTCGACCCGACCGGTGGTCTGGCAGACATTCAGGACAGGCGCATCCGCTTCATCGGCGACGCTTATGCGCGCATCCGTGAGGACAGTCTGCGCATTTTGCGGTTCTTCCGGTTTCAAGCCTGGTATGGCGATCCGGCATCAGGCGTTGATGCAGACGCTCTGGCGGCAATTGCGGAGCTGGGTGATTTGCTCGATCATCTGTCCTCGGAACGGGTCACGAGCGAGATCATCAAACTCCTTAGCGCGCCCGATCCCGCACCGGCAGTTGCGTCCATGTCAGCCTCGGGCGTTTTAGGCCGCGTGTTGCCGGGTGCCGCAGCATCAGTTCTTGCACCAATGGTGCATCTGGAAGAGGTAACGGCAACGCCCGTCGCATGGCAGCGGCGTCTTGTGGCCTTGTCGCTGGATCCGCAAAGCCGCGAAAAGCTGTCTTTGTCGCGCAAGGACGCCATTGTGGTCGACAAGTTGGTCCAGGCACTGTCGGAATCGGATGCCGATCACGCGATTGCCTATCACTTGGGAGAGGAGATCGCGCGGGACCGCATCCTGATATGGGCGGCCAGCGTTTCGCAGATCTTGGCGAAAGGGTTTGATGAAGACATCAAACGGGCATCAAAGATGGTTTTTCCGGTAGTTTCCGCCGATCTGATCGACCGGTATGGCCCAACGCCTGCCCTGGGCAAGGCTCTGCGTGCACTGGAAGCACGCTGGGTTCAATCGGAGTTCACACTCACACGGGACGCGTTGTTGGCAATTGACAGAGACGCGCAGGACTGAGAAGAAATCGCCTGACTTTCTGAAAGCTCAAAACTTTGCCCCTTGATACCGTGATCGCATTGGCAGGCATTCTGGCCGCAGCCACCTGGAGCCCCGGCCCCAACAACGCGATGTTAGCCTCGTCCGGTGCAACCTTCGGCATGCGGCGCACGCTTCCCCATGTCTGGGGCGTGGGTGTCGGGTTCGGGGTCATGCTGTTTCTGGTGTCATTGGGTCTGGGAGAGATTTTCGTACGCGTGCCCGTGCTGAAAGAGGTGCTGCGCTATGCGGGCGCTGCCCTGTTGCTTTGGGTTGCATGGCGCATCGCCAACTCGGGCAGGACTGCGCGTCAGGATGCCAATCGCAAGCCCTTTACGCTGTTGCAGGCAGCGGGTTTCCAGTGGATCAACCCCAAGGCCTGGGCCATGTGCGCCGGGGTGGTGGCGCAATTCATCACCGGACGCGACGTTGTGGTCGAGGCGTCAATTGCTGCTGCGGTGTCGATGGGAGTGGGGCTTGCGTCGGCTCATGCATGGGCCGGATCTGGTGCATTGTTGCAAAACTGGCTGTCCAGAGGCGCCCGATTGCAACTGTTTAATGTTGCCATGGCCGGTCTGATCGTGTTTGGCGTTCTGTATTTGTTAACCAGCGAGCTCTGATGGGCATAGATGCGTTATATGTAATGGTTTTTGCCGGGCTGTTTTCGCCCGGGCCGAACGTCATTCTGCTGCTCGCGTCCGGCGTGCGTTTCGGTTTCTGGCGCACCCTGCCGCATGTTCTGGGGATCGCGGCTGGTGTCGGCATCACCGCAGGGATCACCGGCTATGGGCTGGGGGCCTTGCTGCAGACGGTACCGGCGCTGAACTATACGCTGAAGATCATCTCGGCCAGCTGGATTTTCTGGATGGCTTTCAAGCTTTACTCATCGGCCCGACTGGCCCCGGTCAAGGGCAAGGACAAACCCTTCAGCTTCATCGAGGCGGTGCTGTTCCAGTGGATCAACCCCAAGGTCTGGGCGGTCGCCTTTGCCGCCACTGCCTTTACCTCGACCTATGATCCGCAGGACGCTGCCCTGAAGCTGGCAATTGCGTTCTCGACCGTCAATCTGGGTGTCTGCCTGTTTTACGCGATCCTAGGCCATCTTCTGGCCCCGCTGATGGCCAGACGACTGGTCTGGCGCATCTTCATGGGATTTCTGTCAGGTCTGCTGGTATTCTCGGGCTTTCTGGTGCTCTTGTTCAACCCGGTTTGATCAGGGCCAGCTTGCCAGAGGTGGCATGGACATCAGCACAGCCTCGACATTGTGACCGGTTTGCAGGCCGAACATCGTGCCCCGGTCATAGACCAGATTGAACTCTGCATAGCGTCCGCGCCGGAAAAGCTGGTGCTCGCGGTCAGCCTCTGTCCAGGGTTCCTTGAGATGCTTGTTGGTGACCGGCAGATACGCCTCAAGGAATGCGCGACCTGCGTCTTGGGTGAAGGCAAAATCCGCTTCCCAGTCGCCAGTGCAATGGTCATCATAGAAGATGCCGCCGACACCGCGCGCCTCGCCCCGGTGCTTGATCATGAAATACTCATCCGCCCAATCCTTGTAGCGCGGATAATAGCCGGGATCGTGCATGTCACAGCGTGCTTTCAGGGCGGCATGGAAGCTGGCCGTATCCTCGGGCACCTCAACCATCGGGTTCAGATCCGAGCCGCCGCCAAACCACCATGCGCCGGGTGTCCAGAACATGCGGGTGTTCATATGCACCGCCGGCGTCTTGGGAGAGCGCATGTGGGCGACCAGCGAAATACCTGCGGCCCAGAAACGTGGATCATCCTCAAGCCCCGGAATTTCGCGCCGGGCGGTCAGGGATTTCTGCGCCCGGTCCCCCAACTGGCCATAAACGGTCGAGATGTTGACGCCCACTTTTTCAAACACGCGCCCGCCGCGCATGACGGACATGACCCCGCCACCTGCATCGTCTTCGCCCTCGCTCGCGCGGTGGGTTTCCTTACGTTCAAATCGCCCCGGTTCCAGATCCTTGAACGGCCCCCAGTCCTGCGCGTCTTCCAGTGCCTCAAAGGCTGCGCAGATGTCGTCTCGCAATTCGGCAAACCAGGCAGAGGCACGGGCTTTTCGGGCATCGAACGGGTCTTGGGCAGTCACGAGGCAGTCTCCTTGGGCATGTGGCGCCAAGGATAATCACGGCTCAGACCCACGGGCAAGGATCAACAGGTGACAAACCCGATCAGCTTAAGTATACAGTGCTTACGCATCATGCTTTTGAGGAGGATGTCGATGATATCAGTCCGGATCTTTTACACCGCCTGACGCGCCGGTCCGACTGACCTGCGCCTCAGGCCAGGTTTCATCTACTCCACCTTCATCCAATTTCTGCCCTATCTGCATGAGGCTTTCTTATGTTCCGCTATTTTGAAAATATGGTTGATCCGTATGAGGATTATCCCGACACGGACACCCCCCCATCAAAGCTCTGGCCATTTCTGCGCATGTGCCTGTGGCCGCTGCGCAAGGTTCTGCTTGGAGCAACGGTCCTGACGCTGATCGTCGGCTTGATCGAGGTCTGGATGATCTATTATGCCGGGCGTCTGATCGATGCGCTGGCAAAGACCGAGCCCGGAGAGGTCTGGACGACCTATGGTCTAGAACTGGCCGCTGTGGCCCTGTTTTTGCTGGTGCTTCGCCCGCTGATTCAGGTGATTGATGCAGGCTTTCTCAACCAGGCGCTGATGCCCAATGTCGGGACGCTTGTTCGCTGGCGGTCGCACCGGCATGTGCTGCGGCAGTCGATCGGCTGGTTTCAGAACGATTTTGCCGGGCGCATCGCCAATCGGGTGATGCAGACTGCACCGGCCACTGGTGAGGCGGCCTATCAGACCTTTGATGCGCTTGTTTATGCGCTGATCTACATGGTGGGTGCATTCGTGTTGCTGGCCGAAACAGATGTGCGGCTGGCCCTGCCCCTGCTGATCTGGTTTGCGGCTTATGTCTACCTGATCTACTGGACGATCCCGCGTGTGGGCAAAGCCAGTCAGGCGTTCTCGGATGCGCGCTCGGCCATCACCGGGCGGATTGTCGACAGCTATTCCAACATTCAGTCGGTCAAGCTGTTCTCGCATTCCCAGGCTGAAGAGGCATTCGCCAAGGAGGCCATTGAACACGGTCGCAAGACCTTTGCGGCCCAGATGCGCCTTATTACGATCATGGAACTGGGTCTGACGGTCATCAACGGGTTTCTCGTGGTTGGCGTGGTGGGCTATGCGATTTTCCTTTGGCAGGGAGGGTTCACAACCCTTGGCACAATCGCGGCTGCCACAGCGCTGGTTCTGCGTCTGAGTGCGATGACCGGTTGGATCATGTGGGCCTTGTCGTCCCTGTTCACGAACCTTGGCGTGATCTCGGAAGGAATGGAGACCATCGCCCAGCCGATTGACCTGATCGACGATGCTGATGCCAAGCCGTTCCGTTTCGATACGGGCCGGATTGAGATCGACGCCGTGGCGCACCACTACGGGCGCGACATTGGCGGGCTTGAGCAGGTATCGCTGACCATCGAGCCGGGTGAAAAGGTCGGTCTTGTGGGGCGTTCGGGTGCTGGCAAATCAACGCTGGTCAATCTGATGCTGCGGTTCTTTGATCCGGATGACGGTGTGATCCGGGTTGATGGGCAGGACATCGCGAAGGTCAAACAGGACAGCCTGCGCCAGCAGATCGGGATGGTGACGCAGGACACCTCGCTCCTGCACCGTTCCGTTCTGGACAACATTCGCTACGGCATGCCCGAGGCGACCGAGGCGCAGGTGATTGAGGCTGCAAAACGGGCCGAAGCGCATGAGTTCATCCTTGATCTAGAGGATCCGAAAGGGCGCAAGGGCTATGCGGCCGAGGTGGGTGAGCGCGGTGTCAAACTGTCGGGCGGCCAGCGTCAGCGGATCGCGCTTGCCCGGGTGATCCTGAAGGATGCACCGATACTGGTGCTGGACGAGGCGACATCGGCGCTCGACAGCGAGGTTGAAGCCGCAATTCAGGATACGCTTTACCGGGTGATGGAGGGCAAGACCGTGGTCGCCATCGCACATCGTCTGAGCACAATTGCGCATATGGACCGGATCATCGTTCTGGATGGTGGCAAGGTTGCCGAGCAGGGCACACACAGTGAATTGCTTGAGCGAAAGGGTCTTTATGCGGGGTTCTGGAACCGGCAATCGGGCGGGTTTATCGACGTGGCTGCGGAGTGAGCGCTGACGTTCGCCAAATCCGCATTATATGAGATGGACATGCTGTCTTATCTGAACACCAAACTGCGTTGGTTCGCCGATCTGATCGAAGCGTTTCAACCTGCTGACGGGCCGCCACCGAAAACGCTGGCGGCCTATTTCGGCTGGGCGCTGAAAGGTTCAGAGGCTCAGATCGGGTTGGCGCTTGCCTTCTCGGTTCTGGTGGGCCTGTCCGAGGTTGCAGCGGCTGCGCTGGTCGGTTGGGTAATCGATGCAGCACAGGCCGAAGGGTCGGGCTTTTTTGCCGGAAACCTTGGCATATTGCTGCTGATGGCAGGGTTCTTCATCATTTTGCGCCCGGCACTGATGGCGCTGAACGCCGGGTTCAACTCATTGATGCTTGGGCCAAACATCTACCCATTGGCACTGAGCCGGATCAACCGTCATGTGATCGGCCAGTCTTTGAGCTACTTCGACGATGATTTTGCGGGCCGGATTGCCCAGAAAGCACAGCAGACCAGTCGGGCGATGGCGGATGTGGTTTCGGAAGTGTGCAACATTTTCGGATTTGCCGTGGCGTCGGTCTTCGGGGCGATGATCCTGATGGGCACGGTGGACAGCCGGATGACTGGCATCCTTGTGATGTGGGTGTTGGGATATGTCTTTCTGATCCGCTATTTCCTGCCGCGCATTCGCATACGTTCCCGCGCACGGGCTGCTGCACGGGCCGTGGTGACCGGTCAGATCGTGGACACAGTGACCAATATCGCGACCGTGAAGCTGTTTGCCTCCGGCACGGATGAAGATCGCGCAACGGAAAAGGCCCTGCGTTATCAGCGGGAAACCGGCATCGCCTTTGGATCGATGGTCGTTGGGTTCCGCTTTGCGCTGTTCACCCTTGCAGGTGTTCTGCCTGCGGCGCTGATCGGATTTTCGCTGTGGCTTTGGGGACAGGGGCAAGTGACTGCGGGCGACATTGCAATCGCCGGGATCATTTCAACCCGATTGGCGCAAATGTCCGGATGGGTCAGTTTCACGGCGCTTGGCATATTCTCCAACATTGGCGAGATCGAGGATGGCATCCGCACCCTGACGCCGGATCATTCGATCACTGATGCTGACGCTGCCACCGCCCCGGATGACGTGCGCGGTGAAGTGCAATTCGACAAGGTCGCCTTTGGCTATGGCAAGGATGGTGCAGCACTGAACGGGTTCACGCTGACGATCAGACCCGGTGAAAAGGTTGCCCTTGTCGGTCAGTCCGGTGCTGGCAAGACGACGGCGGCATCTTTGCTGCTGCGGCTTTACGACGTGGAGGACGGGCGCATTCTGCTGGATGGTCAGGACATTCGCGACATGACACAGGACGGGCTGCGGTCGCAGATTTCCATGGTCCGGCAGGAAACTGCGATGTTCAACCGCTCGGCCCGGGACAACATCGCTTACGGCAGTCCCAATGCAACGGACGAGATGGTGCGGGATGCAGCCGGGCGCGCATCTGCCCATGAATTCATCGAAGAGCTGGAAGACTTCCGAGGTCGCAAGGGCTATGACGCTTATCTGGGCGAGCGTGGCGTCAAGTTGTCCGGTGGGCAGCGGCAGCGCATAGCACTGGCCCGTGCGATCCTGAAGGACGCGCCAGTGTTGGTGCTGGATGAGGCGACATCGGCCCTTGATAGTGAGGTCGAGGCTGAAATTCAGGCCGCATTGACCGAAGTCATGACCGGCAAGACGGTGATCGCGATTGCTCACCGGCTCAGCACAATCGCGCAGATGGACCGGATCGTGGTGCTTCATCAGGCCAGGATTGTGGAAGAGGGCACTCATGCCTCTCTTCTGGCGGCCAACGGGCGGTATGCCGGGTTCTGGTCTCGCCAATCGGGCGGATTTATCGATGTGGCGGCTGAATGAGCCTGATGCGGCTCGACAAGGCGGTTGTGGCCCGTGGATTTTCCGACAGTCGCAGTCGGGCACAGCAGATGATTACGGACCGTCTGATCGCGGTTGACGGGCGCATGACCAGCAAGTCCGCAACCATGGTCAACCCCGATGCAGTGTCGCTGACCGGGCAGCCCTCCCCTTGGGTTTCGCGCGCTGCACTGAAGCTGGATCATGCTTTGACGGCGTTTGCGCTGGACCCCACCGGTGCCGTGGCGCTGGATGTGGGGGCCTCAACCGGTGGGTTCACTGACGTGCTGCTGTCGCGCGGGGCTGTCCATGTTCATGCAATTGATGTCGGGCATGGTCAGATGCACGCGCGCCTGACAGACGACCCCAGAGTGACAAACCATGAGGGGATCAACGCGAAGGCAATCCCGCCCGGTCTGATCCCACCGGTGGACTGGATTGTTTCGGATGTTTCGTTCATCTCACTCACCAAGGCCCTTCCGCAACCATTGTCATTGGCACGGACTGGCGCCTGCCTTGTCGCCTTGATCAAACCCCAGTTCGAGGTTGGGCCTGCGCGTGTCGGCAAAGGTGGCATTGTGAAGGACGCAGCGGCCCGGGAGGACGCCCGCAAAGGCGTCCGTGATTTTCTGGATGCATCAGGCTGGCAGGTCACTCATGAGGATGCCAGCCCGATCACAGGCAGCGACGGCAATCAGGAGTATCTGATCGCAGCGAAGTTTACGCCTTGAGCAAATCCTGCAAATCCAGCCGATGGTTGACCATGGCAAGCCTGCCATCTGCGCCAACGGGCCAATCAGATTTCGGTTTGTCCCAGTAAAGCTCAACCCCGTTTTCATCGGGATCGCGCAGATAGATTGCCTCGCTCACCCCATGGTCGGCCGCGCCCTCAAGCGGGATCCCTGCTGCCTGAACCCTGCGCAATGCATCTGCCAGATCAGCACGAGTGGGGTAAAGAAATGCCGTATGATAAAGCCCGGTATGCCCCGGAGGTGGCGGTGTGCCACCAGCACTTTCCCAGGTGTTCAGGCCGATCTGATGGTGATATCCGCCCGCCGACAGAAACGCCGCCTGACGGCCATAGCGCTGCATCACGTCAAAGCCCAGAACGCCGCTGTAGAAACCAATCGCACGCTCCAGGTCGCTGACCCGCAGATGGATGTGGCCAACTGTGGTTCCGGATGCGGTCGCGTTATTTGCTTGAACCTCGGGTGTCATCAAAGGCTCCTTTCCTGAATGTGAGTGCGATCTAAGCATCAGTTGCAATGTGCAAAGAGCCATTCGCGAAACAACCAGTTTCCCGGCGTGGGATTGATCGCTATGACAGCGCCATGACCGAGCTTGAAATCGAACGGCTGGGCCATCTGGGTGATGGCATTGCAGGTGATCATCGCCTTCCCTTTACCCTGCCCGCAGAGACCGTCCGTCTGACTGCCACGGGCACTGAAGTGATCCGGCCTTCCCCGGATCGGGTGACACCTCCTTGCGGTCTTTTCGGCACCTGTGGCGGGTGCGCGCTGCAACAGGCATCGGACGAATTTGTCGCCAAGTGGAAGGCCAAGGTGGTGGCGCGCGCGCTCAAGGCGCACGGTCTGTCGCCAGAGATCAGACCAACGATCACCTCACCGGCCCGCAGTCGCAGACGGGCGGGTTTTGCAGCAAGACGCACCAAGAAAACGGTGCAGATCGGGTTTCATGAGCGGGCCTCAAATCAGATCGTACCGATCTCAGACTGTCACATTCTGCACCCTGATCTGCAGACCCTTCTGCCGGCCTTGAAAGAGATCACGCGTCTGGCTGCCTCCCGCTCGGCCGAGATCCGCCTTGTTGTCATTCACGCGGAAAACGGGGCTGATGTCCTGATCGAGACGGCCAAACCGCTGACACCTGATCTGATGTCACCTTTGGCCGGGATCGCGCAGAGCGCATCCATTGCCCGCATCACCTGGAATGAAGAAACGGTTTTGCAGTCCCTGCCCCCGTCGCAAAGCATTGCCGGTGTGTCATTGGTGCCGCCACCGGGGGCGTTTCTGCAGGCAACCCGAGAGGCTGAGGTTGCCTTGCAATCATGCGTCCTGGATGCTCTGGGACCGGCCAAACAGGTCGTTGACCTTTTCAGCGGATGCGGAACCTTCACGCTTGCGGCTGCCCGGACCGCTCAGGTCCATGCGGTTGAAGGCGCGGAAAACCTGTTAGATGCGCTGGATGCTGGTTGGCGGGGCGGTATAGATCTCAGAAAGGTCAGCACGGAGGTTCGCGATCTTGCTGCACGCCCGCTGCTTCCGATTGAGCTGAACCGATATGATGCCGCAATCATCGATCCGCCACGATCGGGCGCTGAGCCGCAAACCCATCAGCTGGCGCAATCAGAAATTGGCAGAATTGCATCTGTTTCCTGCAACCCGGTCAGTTTTGCGCGGGACGCAAAGATACTCTGTGATCAGGGATTTAGGCTTGATTGGGTGCAGCCGGTTGATCAGTTTCGCTGGTCGGCTCATGTGGAACTGGCCGCGCAATTCTCGCGCTGACCCTTCCACTTCTTGGGTCAATTATCCCCGCCGGAGGCTGCGCTAGGCTTGCGCCACAAGCTGACCCGCAAGATCATCGAAACCGGTGGCCAGAAAATCCCAGTCCCCATCTGGTGCCATATCGGTGGTCTGATTGGACCCGTGCTCAGTGGGACGCAGGATAAAAGCGGTTTGCAACCCGCACGCTGCTGCGGCGTGAAGGTCCGAATTATGGGCGGCCACGAACATAACCTCTTCAGGTGACAATCTCAGCGAGGCGCAGCTTGCCTGATAGACGACCGGCGAGGGCTTGTAATCCTTGGCAATTTCGGCCCCGAGGATGCAATCCCATGGCAAGCCAGCGTACCGCGCCAACCGCGACATCAAGGCAATCGATCCATTGGAACAGGGCGCGATCAATCCGATATCGCGCAGGCTATGCAGACCCGCAACCGTGTCCGGCCACGGATCAAGCTTTTCCCATGCGGTGTTGAGGTCTGCGATCTCTGCATCCGTCAAACTTGCATCGAACTTTAATAGAATGCGCTCGAGATTTTCACGGTGAAGATCATCAAGGGTGACATAGCCCCGGCCTCCGTCGCGGATGCGCGCCATGGCCGGATCATATTCAGCGCGCCATGCATCGGCAAAAGGCAATGACTCTACAGTCTTCAGAACCTTTGAGACTTCACGAGCAACCGAAGAGCGCCAGTCCACACAGGTGCCAAAGACGTCAAAGATCAGGGCCTTGAGGGTCATCCGATGGGGCCGCGGTTCTGCCCAATGTGACCGCGGTGCAGCAGCATATGGTCAAGAATGACACAGGCCATCATGGCCTCACCCACCGGTACGGCACGGATGCCGACACAGGGGTCGTGGCGGCCTTTGGTGACGATCTCGGTGTTTTCTCCGGATTTGGTGATGGTGTTGCGCGGGGTCAGGATGGAGGAGGTGGGCTTGACCGCAAAGCGCACAACCAGATCCTGCCCGGTTGAAATCCCGCCAAGCACCCCGCCGGCATGGTTGGAGGAGTAGACCGGTCCGTCCTTGCCCATTGAGATCTCGTCTGCATTCTCGATCCCGGTCAGGCTGGCAGCGCCCATGCCCGCACCGATTTCAACGCCTTTGACCGCGTTGATGGACATCATGGCGGCGGCCAGATCGGTGTCGATCTTGCCATAGACCGGAGCGCCCAGACCGGCAGGAACGCCGGAGGCCACAACCTCGATCACTGCACCGACGGAGGAGCCTGACTTGCGCAGCTCATCAAGGTATTCCGCCCAGTCCTTTGCCGCCTGCGGGTCGGGACACCAGAACGGGTTCTCTTCGATCCGGGACATGTCGAGACGTGCGCGGTCAATCTCATGGGGTCCCATCTGGACCATGTAGCCTTTGATCGACACTGAAGGCGCCAGTGTTTTCAGTGCGTTGCGGGCAAGGCCGCCGGCAGCGACACGGGCGGCAGTTTCGCGGGCAGACGACCGCCCTCCGCCGCGATAATCGCGGATCCCGTATTTCTGCCAATAGGTGATATCGGCATGTCCGGGGCGAAACTTCTCCATGATTTCGGAGTAATCCTTGGAGCGCTGGTCCGTGTTGCGGATCATCAACTGCACCGGTGTTCCGGTGGTCTGGCCCTCAAACACGCCTGACAGAATTTCCACCAGATCGGGTTCGCGGCGCTGGGTTGTGTATTTGTTCTGCCCCGGTTTGCGACGGTCCAGCCATTGCTGAAGATCGGCTTCCGTCACATCCACGCCCGGGGGTACGCCGTCGACTGTTGCCCCCAGTGCAGGCCCATGGCTTTCGCCCCAGGTGGTGACGCGGAAGATATGACCGAAGCTGTTCAGAGACATGGGACCCCCGTGGAAAACAGGTCACAGGTAGCAGTCTCGACCTGCCCTGTGAAGAACGAAAACGGGCCCCGAAGGGCCCGATAACACCGAAAAACCACTGTAGTTCTTTAGTAGTTCTTTCGTAACTCTTTCATAGCTCAACTTGCACGCAAGTGGCCTGAAATCATTCGGCAGCTTCGGCGCCTTTGCCTTTGTGTGGTGCCCAGAGCTTCTTGTTGGTCAGGTACAGAAGCACCGTCAGAAGCAGCAGGAAGACCACGGCCAGCAGACCAGTGTGCTTGCGGTTGTCCATGTGAGGCTCGGCGGTCCACATCAGGAAAGCCGCGACATCCTCGGACACGTGCTCAAGATCTGCGGAATGGCCGTCGGCATATTCCACGTCGTCGCCATAGAGCGGCTGACCCATGGAAATCCAGCTGCCTTCGATCTTGGAATGGCCAGCCTCGTCCTTGCACTCGTCAGGGATGCCACCAACGGCGAAGTACTTGTTGTACTGACCGTCAATGTCGGCATCCGCGCCACACTCGGGCGGGTCAACGTAGCCCTGAAGCAGGTTGGCGATGTATTCCGGGCCACCCATGCCTTGCAGGAACTGGTTGATGCCCAGTCCCATTGGGCCGTGGAAGCCCGCACGGGCCTTGGCCATCAGGCTGAGGTCAGGTGCACCGGCTGCGGTGTTGGCCGGAAAGTGATCCGCAGGGATCGCCGGACGGGTATCACCGATTTCAGCATCGCGGCTGGTGTCGGCGGCTTCGATCCCGTTGTCGGAGATGTACTGACGCACCTGCGCATCGGAGTAGCCCAGATCCTCAAGCGCGCGCAGCGGCACGTATTGCAGACCGTGACAGGAGGCGCAGATCTCGGTGTAGACCTGAAGACCACGCTGGAGCTGTGATTTGTCGTAAGCGCCGAACGGCCCTTCGAACGGGAAGTCCACATCATGGATATGGGCAGTCTTGCCAGCGGCCATGGCACCTGTCGAGATGCCAAGCGCTGTGACCAGACCGGTGAGAAGAGTGATCGTTTTCATCGCGTGTGTTCCTTTCACTCACTCAGCCGGAGTGCCGGGCGCTTTGGGATAATGCGCACGGAAATCCGCCTCGATGCTCTCAACGGGCGTTTCGGGTTTCTCCAGCACGCCAAGAAGCGGCAGGATGACGAGGAAGTAGGCGAACCAGTAGGCCGAAGCGATCAGCGAGATGGTCGCGAAAGGCTCTTCCGCCGGCATCGCGCCCGCCCACATCAGCACCATGAAGTCGATGCACAGGAGCCAGAACCAGATCTTGAACTTCGGACGGTAGCGGCCCGAGCGGACAGTTGATGTGTCCAGCCAAGGCGCCAGCGCCATGACGGCAATCGCGCCAAACATGGCAAGCACGCCGAAGAACTTCGCGTCGACGATGCCGCCGGTGATGAAGGTGGTGAACTGCACCAGCCAGACATCCGCCGTGAAGGCACGCAGGATCGCGTAGAATGGCAGGAAGTACCATTCGGGCACGATGTGCGCTGGCGTGGCAAGCGGGTTCGCCTCGATGTAGTTGTCCGGGTGACCGAGGTAGTTCGGCATGAAGCCGACAATGGCTGCAAAGACTGCCAGGATCAGAACCAGCGCGAACAGGTCCTTGATCACGAAGTAGGGCCAGAACGGCAGGGTGTCTGCCTTGACCTTTTCCTTCGAGTCCGTGCGGACCGGAACACCTGATGGGTTGTTGTTGCCGGTGGTGTGGAAGGCCCAGATATGGACAATCACGAGCCCCGCAATCACGAATGGCAGCAGGTAGTGCAGCGAGAAGAAGCGTGTCAGCGTGTAGTTGCCCACCGCAGGTCCGCCCAGAAGCCATGTCTGCAACGTCTCACCCACGCCCGGGATCGCGCCAAACAGGCCGGTGATCACGGTCGCACCCCAGAAGGACATCTGTCCCCATGGCAGCACGTAGCCCATGAAGGCCGTGGCCATCATCAGCAGGTAGATGAGCATGCCGATGATCCATGTGATCTCACGCGGGGCCTTGTAGGAGCCGTAGAACAGGCCGCGGAAAATGTGCAGGTAGACGGCAACAAAGAAGAGCGACGCACCGTTCATGTGCACGTAGCGCAGCATATGGCCGCCGTTGACGTTGCGCATGATGTGTTCGATGGAGGCAAATGCCATGGTTGTGTCAGGCGTGTAATGCATAACCAGCACGATGCCGGTGATGATCTGCAGCGCCAGACAGAATGTCAGCACGATGCCCCAGATCCACATCCAGTTGAGGTTCTTGGGTGTGGGAATGGTCAGCGTAGCATGCAGCAGGCCGAGCACCGGCAGGCGGCTTTCGATCCAGTTGGCCGTGCCGGACTTCGGTTCGTATTTGTCGTGTGGGATACCGCTCATCTGAACACTCCTTATCCGAGTTTGATGACGGTGTCGGAGATGAACTCCGCAACCGGTACAGGCAGGTTGGTGGGTGCGGGACCTTTGCGGATCCGACCGGCCGTGTCGTAATGCGAGCCGTGGCAGGGGCAGAACCAGCCGCCGAAATCGCCTGCGTCGCCCAGTGGCACGCAGCCCAGATGGGTACAGACACCGACCATGACCAGCCATTCGCCTTCCGCGTCGAGCGTGCGGTTCTGGTCGCTGGCATCCTTGTCGGTGAGATTGGCGTTCTCGGACCCCGGATCAGGCAGCTCGGACAGATCAACGTCACGGGCAGCGGAGATTTCGGCCTCGGTCCGGCGGCGGATGAAAACCGGTTTGCCGAGCCATTCAACAGTCAGCTGGGAACCGGGCTCAAGATCACCGACATCGACCTGGATGGAGGCCAGAGCCTGCACATCGGCGGATGGGTTCATCTGGTTGACTAGCGGCCAGACAGCTGCGCCTGCTGTGACGGCACCGGCAGCGCCTGTGGCCACATAGAGGAAGTCGCGACGCGATGGTTCCTGATCATGGGACATGGGTCTGTCTCTCTCTTTGCGTTCACCCTCTTCTCAGAGGGCCGGAAATACCATACGACCCGGAGAGAATCCGGGCGTTGGGGGGACAGATAGCTTGTCGCGGCGTCCGGGTCCAGCGGACTTCTCGACGCAGATTGTCACATTCAAACAAAAGGCCAAGTCTTTGATCCGACTCACCGCTTTTCAACCGGACATCGCGCCCAACCTCGGGGCGATGATGCGACTGGCGGCCTGCATGGGGATCGGGATGGATGTGGTGGGGCCTTGCGGCTTTCCCGCGTCGGCCAAATCGCTGCGCCGGGCGGCGATGGATTATGCCGATGCTGCGGCCCCGAATTATCACACTGGTTGGGACGAGTATCTGCGCGCGCGCACTGAGGGACGGCTGGTGGCGCTGAGCACGGGCGGGACCTGCGATTTGTGGGACTTTGCCTTTCAACCCGGAGATGCGCTGGTGATGGGACGGGAGACAGCAGGTCTGCCGGACGCGGTTCTGAGCGGAATGGACGCGGTTTTGCGCATCCCCATGCCCGGTGGCGGGCGGTCGCTCAATGTCGCCATGAGTGCCGGTATCGCGGTGTCCGAGGCCCTGCGCCAGTTGAGCCGATCACCCGGCTGACAGGTTCCGTGCCTCCGGCGGGAGTATTTTTGGAAACTCGAAGCAATGGCACAAACTGGCCGGGCACAGTACAGGTAGCCCCAATACAGCTTAAAGACATGAGATCGACCCCAGTCCACCAAATCTGCTCTTCGATTTTCACCAAATACTCCCGCCGGAGGCATCCGGACTTTTGTAGCTGTCCCGGTCCTATCCACCGATGTGCACCGTAGGCAGACCTCCGACAATTGAGCCACCATGGGCGGTGTCGTCGCCCAGTCTGGCCGCTGGCTTTCCACCAATCATGACGGAAGTTGAACCACTGGAGATCGATGAGGGCGGACCCACACAGGTGCAGGTGTCGCCCAGAACGGCGGCGCTCAGGCCTCCTATGGCCACGGACGGGACACCGGGGCCGATGATGGCTCCGCCGATATGGGGGACAGTCGCGACAAATGCGGGACAGGTGTGCAGGTCGGTAAGGCGGGCTGCGGCTGGCATGATGGGCTCCTGTTTTTTCCGGGGTCAGTTGATGTTGACCATGGCACCGGTGATCTTGGTGGTGCCCGGTGATGTCAGTTCGGTCGAGCCGAGGCCCCTGAATGTGGCCTTGATGTCGGCTTGTGCTCCGATGTTGCTGCCCTTGAGGGTCAGGTCCTGATCAGCATCAGCGGTGATCTTGCGCCCGGAATTCAGTGTGATGTCCCGGTCGCTGGAAAGCGTGATGCCCGATGTGGCGGACATCTCGATCCTGTTGCCATGGTCGTCTTCAAGCAGGATGCGGGTGTCATCCAGCACCAGTTTCCGACCGTCAGGGGTTTTCAGGGCAATCGACGTGTCATCGTCATCGAAGCGCAACTCCAGGCCCGAGCGGGTGCGCAGCAGCTTGCCTGTGTTGTCCGCTTCGGCCGGTTCGGGCCTTGGGCGGGATGGCGAATGCATCGCCCCCAGGATCACCGGGCTGCCGCTGTCGGATTGCAGGCCTGCGACGACGACTTCGTCGCCGATCTCGGGCAGGGTCTGGAACCCGGCCCCATCGCTGGCATAGGGCTGCGCCATGCGGGCCCAGAGGGTCGCGCCCGAGGTTGGCAGATGGATCTCGATCCGCATCAGGCCTTGGGGATCAGGGGTGATGGCTGTGACAAGAGCGATCTGCAGCGCCGTGCCGGTCAGGTCCGGGTCGGGCTGGCTTTGCGTCGCCGGATGTGCGGTCATCCCCAGATCGGTTGTTGTGGTCCATGTTCCATCTGCGATGTGATGGGAGACGGTTGATATGTAGGCCGAACCGGTTTCGGCTTTGCCCAGACCTTTGAGCTGCAAAAGCGTGCCGGCTTGGGCGAGGCTCGATCCTGTGAAACTGCAGGTTCCCTGATGCGCCGACAGGGTAGCTTGGGCCATGCGCATTGTGGCCGTTGTCTTGAGGTCGGCTTGATCCGTGTCGGCGGCGAGCGTGATCTGCGGTGCAGCCTCACCTTGTGCTGTGGCCAGTTCCGCCAGTTTGCGGGCGCCCCATTTGGATGCGGGCAGGCTGCGGGCGGTGTGGCTGCGCAGCGTGCCGGACTTGCTGTCCCAGCTTGTCGCCGTGGTCGAGGAGAGCAGCGCGGTTGCATCGAAGCTGGACTGATAGCTCAGGATGTCCTGTCCTGCGGTCACGACCAACGGTGCCTCGGTCTTGAGATCTGGTGGAGCGCTCACAATCCTGTCGTCCTGAATGCGCAGAACATGGCCGTTGCGGGCCGCGAGGTGTTTGAGGGCCTCCCAGTCAGATGTGCCGTGTGGCAAATGGCTGGTCCGGGTAACTGTGGTGTCCGCAATATCGGCGGTCAGACCGGCGGTTGTGATCAGATGGGTCATGATGTCCGCGTCCGACATGTCCTGAAACACTGTTGCGGTGCGGCTTCGGGTGAGGCGAATGGCGCTGGCGTGGCAGGTGACGCTGAGCGTTGCCTCGTTCGATTTGCCAAGTTCAAACCCCGTACCGGTGATGATGCCCTGAAACAGGCTTTGCGCCCGGGCGCGGCCAAAGCCTGCGCGGATCTCGACTTTTGTGCCCGGTGTCAGGTTTTCGCTGGCTGAGAGCGGGAATGCCAGTCGCCCGGAACTGGCGTCGCCAAGGGTGATCCGGGCATGGGGAATGTCATCCAGCTGATCGGTTATGCTGATGTCGATCAGCGGCGTTGTGGCGGGCAGTGCCTTGCCGTTGAGCAAAACCTGAGCGGAGAGCGCGCCATTGGCGATCGGTCTGATGGGCATGTTGCAGCCTTTCCCTGTTGTGGATGTGCCCAAGCCTATCCGGGGAGGACACGAAAACAATGGGGATTGTCACAAGGCCGTGGGGTGGCATCGACGGGGACGGGCAACGGACGATATCAAGGCGGGACGGAAAAGAGGTCTGATGATGCAGGTAAATCGACGCAATGTGATGCTGGGTGGACTGGCGGCCGGGCTGTCCGGTGGGCCGGCGCTGTCAGCGGCCAAGGCCAGATTGATCGACCGGCGCTGGGCGCGCTTTGGCAAGGGCGGTGATGTGGATCACGGGGCCTGGGCACGGGTTTTGGTGAAAGCTGTCAGACCCGGGCGCGATGGGATTGCGCGGTTTGACTACAGGTCGGTGCGGCTGGCGGATGTTTCGGCCTACACCGGTATGCTGGCGACAGTTGATCCTGCCGGGTTGAGCCGCAACGCCGCATTTGCCTATTGGGTCAATTTGTACAATGCGCTGACCGTGCAGGTGGTGCTGGAGGCCTATCCGGTGAAGTCGATCCGCGACATCGGTGGTGGGCTGTTCAAGGGAGGCCCCTGGGGGCGGGACGTCGTGCAGGTGGCTGGGCAGGCGCTGTCACTGGATGACATCGAGCATGGTATTCTGCGCCCTGTCTGGAAGAACCCTCGCGTGCATTACGCGGTCAACTGCGCCTCGCTCGGCTGTCCGGATCTGGCGGCGCGCCCCTGGACCGCAGGGCGGTATGAAGGGATGCTAGAGGCAGGTGCCAAGGCTTACGTGAACCATCCAAGAGGCGCGCGGGTGCAAGGTGGCCGCTTGCAGGTGTCGTCGATCTATCACTGGTTCAAGGATGACTTCGGCGGCACGGATGCAAGTGTGATCACGCATCTGCGCACCTATGCAGGGCCTGAGTTGCAGGCGGCTTTGCAAGGCGTGACCCGGATCGGTGGCCACGGATATGATTGGGCGCTGAATGATGTGTGAAGCTCCGGGTGTTGATCTGGCGTGAAACCGGTTTGATGGGCGGAGTGGTAAGAATATGGGCGCGCTTTTTTCAAGATAGGCGGGTGGCTGTTAAGCGCACGTCGGTTCGTATGCCGGGAAAAACGTAGCAATCTTTGACTTGTCTTCAGCAACTGCCCCGTTTCCCTTCAAACGCTGCCAAGATATAGACATCGCATGACCTTGAGAGAGCAGCGTTCAGTCAAGCTTGTTGGAAATGACGAAGTTTTTCGCACCGAACGGCTCGTTATCCGCAAGTGGCGCGAAACAGATGAGCCCGATCTTCTGGCGCTTTATAGCATGGACAGGGTCGTTCAATGGATTGATGATGGGCAAGCTTTGACGTCATCAGAGGCGACACAGTGGATGGCAGTGACGCGCAACAATTACCAGAAGTTCGGTTATGGAATGTTCGCGATTGAAGATCTGAACAGTTCACGAGTGATTGGCTATGGTGGACTGGTGCATCCGGGAGGTCAGGCCGACGCTGAAATCAAGTATGCGTTTCAGCCCGATACCTGGGGTCTTGGAATTGCGACTGAGTTTGTACAAGGCTTAGTTGGATACGCTCGAGATGAACATGGGCTGTCACATGTCATAGCCACGGTGGATGTTGAAAATCTGGCGTCCAAACGGGTCCTTGCCAAATCCGGGTTTCGCCAAACCGGAACAAGGACCGAAGAGGATGGCTCAACCACAGTGATCTTTGAAGCGCAACTTTGAGTTTGTGATGGATGATTTCAGGGTGAAGCGGGCATTCGATCCAAAGTCCTGTTCAGCCAATTGTTGACCCAACGGTGCACTGGGCTTCTTTGGCGTTGCTCCGCTGGGGTTCAGGGCTGGAAATAGATACTGCCCTCTCAGGTCGCAAAGACCCAACCGGTTCCGATCTGAAGGATATAACAGGGACAGCGCAGTGCTGATCCGCTTGCGTGCCCTCGGGTGGCGGTTTAACCATTGGGGATGACCACTGCTCTTTTGACCCATCCTTCCGCCGCTTTGCATGTCACGCCCCCGGGCCATCCTGAACAGGTGGCGCGGTATCAGGCGGTTATGTCTGTGCTGGAGGGGTTGGATCTTCTGCGGGTCGAGGCACCATTGGCAGAAGATGCGGCCATCGCGCGGTGTCATCCGCAGGGCTATATCGATCGCATTCGCGGGCTGATCCCCAATGACGGACAGGCGGCACTGGATCCGGATACGTTTCTGTCAGCCACTTCACATGAAGCCGTGTGGCGGTGTGCAGGCGGAATGGTGCGCGCGGTTGATATGGTGATGGCGGGTGAGGCGGATAATGCCTTTGTCGCCATGCGCCCGCCGGGCCATCATGCGGAACGGGAGACACCGATGGGCTTCTGTTTTTTCGGCAATGTGGTGATCGGCGCGAAACATGCGCTTGATATGCACGGGCTGGAGCGGGTCGCGATCGTGGATTTCGACGTGCATCACGGCAATGGCACGCAGGATCTGGTCTGGGAGGATGCGCGGATCTTCTTTGCCTCGACCCATCAGAGCCCGCTTTATCCCGGCACCGGTGCGGCCCATGAAACAGGCGCGCATGGTCAGGTGATGAACCGGCCCCTGCCTGCGGGTGCGGGTGGCGTGGAGTTTCGCCGGGCGATGGAGCGGGACATCCTGCCAGCGGTTGCCGCCCATGCGCCCGAGATGATCTTCATTTCGGCAGGGTTTGACGCGCATCGGGCCGATCCTTTGGCCAACCTGAATTTCGTCGAGGAAGATTTCGCCTGGGCCACGGATGAATTGTGCAGGCTGGCAGCAGATCATGCCAAGGGGCGCGTTGTGTCCATACTGGAAGGCGGCTACGATCTGATGGCGCTGGGCGCGTCTGCGCGGGCCCATGTCGAGACCCTGATGGAGCATGAAAAATGAGCGAGACCCCGATTGCAGAGATGTCCTTCGAGGACGCCATGGCCGCCCTGGAAGCTGTGGTGGGGCAGTTGGAAAGCGGCTCTGTTCCCCTGGAGGAAAGCATCGCGCTTTATGAACGGGGGGCAGACCTGAAGAAGCATTGCGAGACCAAGCTGAAAGAGGCCGAGGAGAAGGTCGCCAAAATCTCGGTCGGGTCTGACGGTCAGGCGGTGGGAGCCGAGCCGGTGGAGATTTCCTGAAAAGGGAATCGCGCCGGGCTGGCATGCGCCTCCAGCGGGGATATTTTTGCCAAGAAGTGAAGTCGCGCCCGGGCTGGATCAGGCCGGGCGCTTTGGTGTGATCACCAGTCGGGGATGGATTTGCCACCGGGTGTAACGCAGTCATAGTTGCCCTGATCGAGCACCATGCCGCCTCCGGCTTTGGAGCAGTTTGCAACCCAGACGTCGATCTGTGCTTTGCTGTCGTGGACCAGAGGTTCGGTGTCAGCGGTTGCGGGCCCGGTGGGGGCAGCGCGGAAATTGCCGGCCTGAGCGGTGAAGCTGGAAGCGGCAAGGGCGATCAGGGTGGCTGCGAAAATGCTGCGTGTCATTGTCAATCTCCGGTGTTGGTTGGTTGTTATACCTGTCTGTCGGTCGGGTTGCCGGATCGGTTCAAAACAAATTCGTGTTTTCATCTGTTGCAGGAAAATCAATTCGCAGCGCAGAGGTTTGAGACAGGTATGTGCGGAATTGCCAGCCCTGCTCTCACTGGATATAGGCTGTCTTCATGACGATGCAGATGACCGATACGCAGGCGCTGGCCTTTCAGGCTGTGCTGTCGCAGGCCGCGACCCTGACCGAGGAGATGCTGGAGCGGCTGTTGCCCGCGCCTGATCTGGCGGTGGGTGAGGCAATGCGCTATGCGACGCTCTCGGGCGGCAAGCGGTTGCGTGCGTTTTTTGTGGTCGAGACGGCGACGATGTTTTCGGTTCCGAAGGTGCAATCGGCCCGCGTGGCGGCGGCGGTCGAGATGGTGCATGCCTATTCGCTGATCCATGATGATCTGCCGGCGATGGATGATGATGATCTGCGGCGTGGCAAGCCCACGGTGCACAAGCGCTGGGATGAGGCGACTGCGATCCTGGCAGGTGATGCCCTGCAGACGCTGGCCTTCGAGATCCTGACCAGCCAGCAGACGGCACCCGATCCGCAGGTGCGCCTGCGGTTGATCCAGCATCTGGCGGAATGTTCGGGTCTGGCTGGAATGGTCGGGGGCCAGGCGCTGGATATTGCCGCTGAAAGCTCTGCCACGCCGCTTGATCTAGCTGCGATCACGGAATTGCAGGCCCGCAAGACCGGTGCCCTGATCCGGTTTTCCGTGGAGGCAGGTGCGATTATGGGCAAGTCGGATCGTTCGGCATTTGCCACATATGCCGCAGATCTGGGCCTTGCATTCCAGATACAGGACGACATTTTGGACGTGACAGGCAGTGCCGAGATGACAGGCAAGGCGGTTGGCAAGGATGCGGATGCCGGCAAGGCGACCTTCGTGTCGCTTCTGGGGCTGGACGGTGCGCAGACCCGTGCGGCTGAGCTGGTCGAAAGCGCATGTGCGGCTTTGGCGCCTTATGGTGCTGCTGCGGAAAACCTGCGCCGGGCGGCACAATTCGTGGTCTCGCGCCGGGCCTGATGAGATAAAACAAAGGCCCGAGGTCCGATGACTGACACTCCTCTTCTTGACCGCGTTCATTTGCCGATGGACCTCAAACAATTCTCGGACCGGGAACTGGAGCAGATCGCGCAGGAATTGCGGGCCGAGACGATCGCGGCCGTGTCGGAGACCGGCGGGCATCTGGGTGCTGGGCTTGGCGTGGTCGAGATGACGGTGGCCATTCACGCGGTGTTCGATACGCCGCGCGACAAGCTGATCTGGGATGTGAGCCATCAATGCTATCCGCATAAGATCCTGACCGGTAGACGGGACCGGATCCGTTCGCTGCGGACCGAGGGCGGATTGTCGGGCTTCACCAAGCGGACCGAAAGCCCTTATGACCCGTTTGGGGCGGCGCATTCCTCAACCTCGATCTCTGCGGCACTTGGTTTTGCCGTGGCACGTGATCTGGGGGGCAATTGCCCCGAAGGACTGGGTGATGCGATTGCGGTGATCGGGGATGGCGCGCTGAGTGCGGGCATGGCCTATGAGGCGCTGAACAATGCAGGCCATCTGAACAAGCGCCTGATCGTGATCCTGAATGACAACGAGATGTCGATTGCCCCTCCGGTGGGAGCAATGTCGTCGTATCTGTCGCGGCTTTACGCAGGCGCACCTTTTCAGGAACTGAAAGCGGCGGCCAAGGGCGCGGTAAGCTTCCTGCCCGAGCCGTTTCAGGAAGGCGCGCGGCGGGCGAAAGAAATGGTCAAGTCGATGACCGTGGGCGGTACGCTCTTCGAAGAGCTGGGCTTTTCCTATGTCGGTCCCATCGACGGCCATGACATGGATCAGCTTCTCAATGTCTTGCGCACGGTCAAGGCGCGTGCTGATGGACCGATCCTGATCCATGCGATCACCAAGAAGGGCAAGGGATACGGTCCGGCGGAGGATGCCGAGGATCGGGGCCATGCACGGGCAAAATTCGATGTGATCACGGGGGCGCAGAAGAAATCTCCCTCAAACGCTCCTTCCTACACCAAGGTGTTTGCGCAAGCGCTGATCAAGGAAGCCGAGCACGACCCCACGATTGTGGCGGTAACTGCGGCCATGCCGGACGGGACGGGGCTGAACCTTTTTGCCGAGCGCTTTCCGAACCGCTGTTTCGATGTGGCGATTGCCGAGCAACATGGGGTGACGTTCTCGGCCGGGATGGCGGCAGGGGGGCTGAAGCCGTTCTGTGCGATTTATTCGACTTTTCTGCAGCGAGGCTATGACCAGGTGGTTCATGATGTGGCGCTGCAACGGCTGCCGGTACGCTTTGCGATTGACCGGGCGGGCCTTGTCGGGGCGGATGGACCGACACATGCGGGGGCGTTCGACATCGCCTATCTGGCCAACCTTCCCGACATCGTGTTGATGGCCGCGAGTGATGAGGCCGAGCTTGCTCATATGGTCGCGACTGCCGCATCCATCGATGACCGTCCAAGCGCCTTTCGCTTTCCCCGGGGGGAAGGCGTCGGCGTCGACCTGCCCGAACGCGGCACGCCGCTTGAGATCGGCAAGGGACGGATCGTGGCCGAAGGCAAGGGCGTGGCGATCCTCAACTTCGGGGCGCGCTTGCAAGAGGTGCGGATCGCGGCTGAAAACCTTGCAGCGCGCGGCATTACACCAACGATTGCAGACGCGCGTTTTGCAAAGCCGCTGGATCGCGAGATGATCCTGAAGCTGGCCGCCGACCACGAGGCGCTGATCACCATCGAAGAAGGCACCGTGGGCGGGTTTGGTTCCCATGTGGCGCATTTTCTGGCCGAAGTGGGCGTGTTTGATCACGGATTGAAGTATCGCTCCATGGTGCTGCCCGACATCTTCATTGATCAGGCCTCCCCGGCTGCAATGTATGAAGTGGCCGCGATGAACGCACCGCAGATCGAGGCAAAGGTCTTAAGTGTTCTGGGCGTGGACACTCTGGCGGACCGGCGGGCCTGACAGGGGCGCAGCCCCCGGCGCGTGCCGCGCCTCCCCCGGGATATTTTTGCCAAGAAGTGGAGCGGATCGCGGCGACTTGTGGCTTCGACTTTCCAGTAAATACTCAAGGAAATAGGTGTCGGATCGTGATTTCCCCGAAAAGGGTGGCCCCGACGCGGGGGACGCATCGGGGCCGGGCCAGGCGATCCGACAGGTGGGTTTCGAACCGCCGGCTTTCGGTGGCAGTCAGACATTTGCCCCGACCTTGGGGGGCAAGGCCGGGGCAGTACGTGTCAAACTTCAAGGGGGATCAGTTTGACAATTCTCCGTTGCCGCCAAGGGGAACCGCAATCTTGGGTTTGCGCGGGTTGGGGGCCAGGCCACCGGGCGCCTTGGCTTTGCAGTTCATCGAGTAATGCGCCTTGTTCGACTTGAATTTCGGCGACACGCCTTCGATGCGGAACCAACCCTTTTCCGTGCCCGGGCCGTTGGGCACGTCCCATTGGTGGTTGACCACTGCAATCTTGTTGTTCTTGGTCTTGGTCGAGAAGACGTTGCTTTTCTTGCCTGAGGAATGTGTGAAGCGGTATTTGATCGTGGCATTGGCCTCGGTCGTGGAAATCGCTGTCATTGTCTTGACCTTGCAGGTGCCGGTCTGGGTGGCGACCTCGGTCAGTTTCATGGTGGCTTTCTTGACCGTGAGCG
Organism: uncultured Paracoccaceae bacterium; assembly: GCA_947494445.1. Taxonomy (GTDB): domain Bacteria; phylum Pseudomonadota; class Alphaproteobacteria; order Rhodobacterales; family Rhodobacteraceae; genus CANLSM01. The sequence goes on from CANLVD010000001.1 coordinate 342,894, forward strand.
GCAGTTTCAGATCATTGGAGGCCTGCGGGATTTGCGAGCCTGACCATTTGGCGCAGCGCACATCGACCTGATAGCCGTCGAACTGGGATTGCCAGATCTGGCTGTTCGAGAAGATGCCGTTGGAGTTCACGCTGCCATTGATATAGGCGCGGAAATGCACCGTGCGGTTCTTCGAGAAGATCTGCTTGTTCGACAGGCCCTGATCACGCAGATCCTTGGCCAGCCAGTTGCACATGTTGACCGCATTGGTCTGAAACTTCCAAGCCGGGATTGCGAAGGCCAGGTTTTTCCCGATTTTCTTGGGGCGCTGGAAGACCTTGTAGGACTTCGACTGCTTGTAACCCGAGAGGCCCGGGACATCCGCGGCAATGCCATAGCCATTGCGCACATAAGGATGTGCGGACCAGCTTTTGACCCGGCCCGAGACGCCTGCATCATATTCGATGCGACCGCCAATGTTGACGTTACCGATGGCCTTAAGCTTGGTGTATTCAACACCATTGCTTTGCACCACGAGCGGCTTGGGGAGAAATTGATTGACCCATGCCTCGCCGACATCGGCAAGAGCTGGGGATGCAATGCTGGAGACCAGCAGGGCGGTGAAGAGTGCGGGTGATTTAAATGTCCGTGTCATTCCAGATATCCTTTCCATGCTGTTATGCCTGTGGGTCGGGTCACCCGGGCGTCCGGTTCAAAATCAGTTTGAGCTATCTCCAAGGGGCATCTTGCGGCTTTGACTGGTTCCGGGCGTTCATCGGGCTAGGTCGATTTCAAGATGCAGGGATTGAAAGGAAGACAGGCATGACGAAATTGGGAGTGTTGCTGGCGGTTGCGTTGACGGCGGGGACTGCAAGTGCGGATGTGGTCGTGCGCTTTGACGAGGGCGCGCCGAAGGACCGTTTCACGATCACGAACACCTCGGCCTGTGCGCTGGGCGGTGTCGAGATCACCATTGATCTGGCGGGATCGGCTGCCGGGTTGATCTTTGACGTGACCGGTGCGGGTGCTGGCGTTGAAGTGTTCCAGCCCTTCGAGCTGGTGCGCGGTGGCGATGTTGTGACCACTGCGCCTGAAGTCGGCGATGGTGATACATCCGTGACGCTGGCACTTGATGGACTTGGCCCCCAACAGGACGTGGCTTTTACCATTGATGTGGATGACACCACCGGCGGGCGGGAGATCACGGTGAACGGGTCGGAAATCCTTGGAGCGTCTGTTGAGGTCAAGGGCACGTTCGGCACGGTCTCGGGTCAGTTTGACCGGGGTGCTGTTGCGCGGGCCGGGCTGAGCGAATGTGTCTCGTAATTGAGCGATCAAGGCGTTGACCCAAACGCGCGCCTGATTGTAGGTCAGGGCCATGTTGCAGCTTCGGTTCATTGCCCTGATCGCAGCCCTTCTCTGGGCTTGTGGCCCTGTCACCGCGCAGGAGCTGTCGGTTGATGTGACCGAGGCCGAGGGTGAAGACTTCGATCAGGCCATTGATGCCGCTGTTCTGGCCGGGGCGACGGTCACATCGCTGAGCCTGTTCTGGGATGATCTGGAAGCGGCGGGTGGTGAGTATGCCCCGAAGGATGACTGGCCCACGATTGCCAATGGGTATTATCCGGACAAGGATCTTGCACTGACCCTGAGCCTGTCGGTGATCGACACTTTGGCGGATCGCAGGCCCGAGGATCTGCGTGGGCTTGCCTGGGATGATCCTGTGGTCATCAGGCGGTTTGCCAAACATCTGGAACAGGTGTTCCGACGTCTTGAGGATGTCGAGATACGGGCGATATCCATCGGCAACGAAGTTGACGGATATCTGCGAAAGCCTGCGGACATCCGCGCATTTGCGACATTCATGAACAAGGCACGCGCTCAGATCAACCGGTTCCGCGCAGGCGTGCCAGTGGGCACCAAGCTGACATTCGGTGCATTGAAGCGTGAACCGTACAGCTGGTCGCCGCTGATCTCGCAAAGCGACGCTGTGATGGTGACATACTATCCGTTGAAGGCTGATTTCTCGGTGCAGTCGAATGATCAGGTTCGTCAGGACTTGCGGCAGATGCTGAATTTCGCCGCCAGAAGGCCTTTGTATATTCTGGAAGCTGGATATCCCAGCGAGGGCTGTGGGGCCGGGCAGGATGGACAGCTGGAATTTGTCCAGACACTGCTTGATGAAGCCGGTCAGGAGAAGGCACGCATTCCGCTGATCTCTCTGACATGGCTGAGCGACATCCCTGACGCTCAGGTTGAGGACTATGTCAGTTACTATGGTGTGGAGTTTGCCTGTTTCCGGTCCTATCTGGCCTCGCTGGGTCTGCGCGACCGGACCGGATTGCCGAAGCTGGCCTATGAGTGGCTGGCCAACCGCTAGGCGCAGGGCAGTCAGGGCTCAGTTCGACAGGATGCGGGAGGTGCCGCGCTTTGGCGTTGCGGAAAAACCACCGGGCGCCTTGGGCTTGCAATCCAGCGAATAGGCTTTGGTGTTGGAAATGAATTTTGGTGAGACGCCCTCCATCCGGAAGCCACCAACCTCAAGCCCCGGGCCGTTGGGGATATCCCACTGGTGTTTGACCAACGCGATGCCGTTGCCCTTGGTTTTGGCGGTGAAGGTCTTCGATTTCTTTCCGGAGTTGTGGATGTATTTGAAGCTGATGGTGGCCCCGGCTGTGTCGGTAGTGATGGACGTTGTCAGCTCGACCATGCAGGCGCCGCCCAGGGTTGCGTATTTCTTCAATTGCATGGTGGCTTGCTTAACCTCCACTGCGCTGGCCTGTGTGGCGGTGGCTGCAATCAGGGTCAGGGCGGTCAGAATAGTGCGGAACATGGGTCATCTCTCCGGTTGATTTGACTGTAGGTCGCATCGGGCAGGAGGATGGTTCAAAAAATTCGACATGTCAGTGTCGGGGGCTGATCTGCGCCTCCGGCGGGGATATTTAGGCCAAAAAGTGAGGCTGAGCCTCAGCAGCCTGATGTTCTGACCAGACCCCAGCCGAACTTGGTGTCACGGCCACGTGGCCCGAGATCCTCGGCGCTGGTTTGCAGATGAGCGCGGGCCGATTTGGTGGACAAACGACCTGATGCGGCCTTGCGCGCCAGAAGGGCTGCGACCACGGGGGCTGCAAAGGATGTGCCTGAGCGATAGCCGCCGCCTCCGCCCTTGGCCGCATAGAGATCGACACCGGGAGCGGCGAATTCCACATGTTTGCCGGTGGTGGCCTTGCCGTAGAGCCGCTTGGCAGCATCAACTGCGGTGACAGCGATGACAGAGCGGGCGGCGCCGGGGTAGGAGCCGGTTTTCTTGCCGTCATTTCCAGAGGCTGCGATCATCACCAGACCCTTGCCCGCGGCACGGTCCAGAAGGGAGGCAAAGGCGCGATTGGATGCGCCTGCAAAGGACATATTCACGATGCGGGCCTGTTGGGAGATCATCCAGTCGAGACCGGCAGCGATGTTTTCCAGCCGTGCCCCTTCGCGTCCCTTGGTGCGGGAGAAGGCTTGTGCTGCGAAAATCTGTGCCCCGGGGGCAAAGCCCGACAGTGCGCCGGATTTCGGGTGACCTGCGATGATGCCTGCGACGGCCGTGCCGTGATCGCTGCTGACCGGTTGTTCACCACGCACCAGAACGGAAGTGCGCGCGACCTCGACGCCGGAGAGTGCGGGATGGCCGGGATTGACCGGACCGTCGATCACACCGACGCGCACCGGCCTGCGCAGCGGGCAGGACTGCCCGCCGGGGTCGCCGATCAGGGCGGCAGCGTAGAGCCGTGGCCCGGCCGCAAAGCTGTAGATGTGGTGTCGATCGATCTGCGCTCCTGTGCCGGTGGCGTCCAGAATGGTCTGTGCCTCGGCATCATCGAGTCCGGGCGGCAGCGCGAACATCAGCATCACGCGGCCCATGGCGGGCAGGTTGCGTGTCCGCAGGATGGTCGCACCCTGATTTTCCAGCGCGGTTTGCACGGCAGCGACTCCACCTGCTGGCACGGAGACCAGATATTCCGGGCTGCCATCTGGGGCAGGCACTTCATCCCGGTCGGCCTTTTGCCGTGGTGGCACTTTCTGGTCGCAGATCTGCACTGTGCCAAGCGACGCTGTGCGCCCACCGGGGATGATCCATTGTGCGGGATAGGCTGCACCGCGGCGCAATCCACGCCGGGGCAGTTTGGCGCGCACCCGGTTCGGCTGCCAGCTTTGGATGTCGAGACCGATTGCGCGGCCCGAGGTTCTGAGGCTGATGTCTCCGGTCTGGGCAGTGGCAAAGCCGCGCCCTTCAAAGGTGACCGTCTGGCCGGGGTTGAAGCAGGCTGGACCTGCGATGCGGAAGGATTGCGCCTGGGATGTCGTGCCGACAAGGCTGGTCATCAGGGCAATTGCGGCGAGGAGGGTTGCGCGTTTCATTGTCCGCCCTCCGTCAGCTCTGCACTTTCAACAAGCGTGTCCAGACCGTTGAGCTGGCGCACTGCGCGCTCCGCTGAGGTCTGATCCTGTGCTGAAAGTGTGTAGAGGCCAAGGGCCGTGGGGCCACCCACGATGCGCAGTCCAAGCGAAAGCATCTGGTTGCGGATCTCGGCCTCGGTCGCGTCGGGCACGAAAGCAACGGTCAGCTGAACGCCGGTTGCGGCCTGAGAACCGCCACCTGCCAGTTCAACCGTGTCGCCGCCGGTGTTCCAGACAAAGACCGTCTGGACAGCAAACAGAGCAACCGCAGCAGCGGCGGCCAGTTTCCAGATGTTGGAGCGTTGTGGTGCGGCCTGCATCTTGCCGAGCTCGCGTTGTTCGGCCTCGATATCGCGCATGAGGCGCGCCAGACCAAACTCACCGGGCGAGGAGACTTCCTCGGCCTGCATCTGGCCGCGCATCGATTTCAGCGCTTCAAGTTCCTGCTGCAGGGATGGCGCGGCATCAACGGCGGCCTGAACAGCCTCGCGCTCCGCGCCCTCCAATGTGTCATTGGCAAGAAACGGCAGCAGGGCCGCAATCTCGTCTTCTGTCAGTTCTGGTAGCGTGCTCATATCGCAGCCTCCCCAAGTCGGGCCTGCAGGCACCGCATGAGCAATTTCTTGGCGTGAAAGATGCGGGTCTTGATGGTGCCCTCGGGCACCTCCGCAACCTCAGCAATCTCGCCGTAGGACATGTCCTCGTAGAAAGCGAGCGAGATGGCCTGCTTGTGGTCGTCCTTCAACTCGCCCAGACAGAAGCGGACATGCTCTGCCTGTTGGGACGCGAGAAGGCAGGCCCCGGCGTCGGGGCTGTCGTCCACTTGTTCCGGCATCTCGTCTCGTACATCGACGCGGCCATGTTTCCTGAAATTATCCATGACTTTCCTGTAGGCTATTCCAAAAACCCAGGTTTTCACGGCTGATCGCCCTTCGAACTTTCCCGCCGAGCGCCAGATGTCCATGAACACCTCATGAAGTATGTCGTGGGACTCGAAGGGATCGTTCAATCTGGAGACGATAAATCTGTAGACCGGCTTTTCCATGGCCTTGTAGAAGGCAGCAAAAGCGGCTTTGTCACCGCCTGCCATCCGCTCCAGAAGGAAGGTCAGCTCGGCATTGGCGCTGGTGGCGGACATCGGTTTACCTTTTACGGTTTGGCGTTCCGGGTGGTTGCTCCTGACAGGCGACGCAAGGCTGACACGGACAGGGTGTTTCCGGCTGTGTCAAAGGCCACAACGCGCCAGAAAACAGGGCCGGATGCGGCGATGCGGGCCAGGGTGAAGGGCTTCAGGCGGGCCTGAGAGGCATCGGTGTCGAGCGCAGCAACACGGGGGCCAGCGGCTCCGCCTGCGCCTGAGCCGAGAAACTCCAGCCGATAAAGCGATGCGCCTTGCACAGGTTGCCAGTCAAAGAGGGTCGCGGAGGTGGCGGAGGCGCCCGGAGCGGGTGCATCAAGCGCGATCAGCGGCGTCGCTGCGCGGGCCGAGACTGTGTAGCGTAACTCGGGGAAGCTGCCTGCGAAGTTTGGATCCGCCCCGGTGCCGGGCACGAAGCGCACCCGGTAGAGGCCGGGCTGGCTTGTTGGCAGTTGCGGGCTTTCGAAAATCGTGGTGCGGGAGCCGGAAATGACCTTGCGCACCCGATCGAGTGTGCGGAAAGCGGTGCCCTGACCGGTGGGACCAGCGACCTGCCATGTGCCGTCAAAGACTTCCTGTCCTGCCGTCGTCAGACGCATCCGCGCTGTCAGAGCGGCATCGCGTCCAACAACCCGTTGCAGGCTGTCGTCATCAAAACGCAGATCGAAGTTCAGGATCGACAGCGCGCCCGAGCCGGTCACTGTGATCGGGATGTCCACGGTGACCGTGCCTGCGCCATCATCGAAGGTGCGGCGGTAAAATCCGGTGACGCCCGAGGCAATCTCGCGGGCCTGTGCACGGGTGATGCGGATGCGCTCGGAAAAGCGGATCGTCTCAGTGCCAAGGCCTGCATGCGCAAAGCTGCGGCTGAGCAGGCCACCGGGCGTGGCAACCGTCGGACCGCCGATGATCAGTTCGCCCACCGGGGAGGACAGGGTTGCAGCGGTCGGGACCGAAAAGGTGCTGCCCACGGCCCAGCGGATCGTTACGACGCTGGTGCCCTTGTCGTTGATGCGCAGGGTTCCGGGCGTGGCGGTGGCCGGGCCAGCGGCTTGCGCGGGCACAGACAGGGCCAGAAGGGCGATGGTCAGACAGGCGGTCAGGAAATGTCTCATGGGTCCCCTCCTCTTATCGGAAGATGCTGGTGGTGGCGCGCAGCAGGATGCCGGCGCTCCACTCTTCATCATCGGTGGTTTCGGTTGCATTTGCGCCCTTGGCATAACCTGCCGAGAAGATCAGGTCGGCTGCTGGATTGAATGACCATGTCAGATCCGCGCGGATGCTGGAGCCGTCTTCCACTCCGGGTTCGCCGTAAGAAGCATAGTTGGCATTGGCTGACATCGCCCAGGTGCCCGGCACGATCTGGTATCCCATACTGACGGACACATCGCCATCCACCCAATCGCCCGCAAAGCCGTCGATCCGCGTGGCCGAAGTGTTGAGCGACAGATCCAGTTGATCTGTCGGGCGATAGTCCAGATGCAGGCTGACCTCGTGGGAGGTCTCATCCTCGTCAAAGGCACTTTCATCATTGTAGTCGATATAGGCGTAGCCCAGACCCCAATCGAGTTGATCGCCCGAGACATCAAATCCCAGCCCGAAATCAAGCGATGTGAAGTCTGACTGAACCGGTGCACCGAGCGGTGTTTCTTCGCGGTTTTTGGTCTGAAGCGAGGCGTTGGCATAGTAATCGGCACGCGCAAAGCCGGTCTCGCCTTCCGGCATCCAGCGGGCATCAAGGGTGACGGTGTCATAGCGGTCGGTTTCCACGTCCGCCGGTCCGTTGATGTTGGTCAGTTGTGTGTCCAGCCGCCCGAAAAACGACATTGTGTCGGTAGAATAGTCGAGCGACAGAAAAACATCCTCGCGGTCAGGGGCAATGCCGGGGTTTGCGAGTGAGAAATATGCCTCATCCACCCGTTCGTATCCGATGCCAAGGGTCAGATAGCGGCCATCCTCGCCGGTAAGCAGATCATAGTCGATCCCGGCCAGCATGGCGTCTGCTTCGACTTCTTCTTCCACCACGCCAGCACCGTCTTCGTCCCACAACGCCCGCCCTGCGCCCGCGCGGTACCGACCACGGCCATCGTTGAAGCTGCCATCAAAGCCCAGTGAGTAGCCGCTGCCGGTGCCTGATGTGCCGGAGGTGAAGGGATCGCCCTCGCCTTCGTAGCTTTGCATGGTGATACGGAAGTCAGACGAGCCAAAAGGCCGAAAGCCAAACTGCGCGCCGTAAATCCGGTCCTCGCTGCGTTCCAGGCCAGTGAAATTATCCGCGCCCAGCTCATCAGCGACACGGGAGCCGAAGACGCCGAATTGCAGGCGCTGATCGGGGCGCGACATCTGGAAGGATACTCCGCGGCGCGACAGATCCGAGATCAGCACGTCGTCATAGTCCAGCGACTGATGGCCGAGGCGGGCTGAGAAATCGATGATGCTGCCGGGCTGATCATAGCTGAGGTAATACTCGCCGATGTCGATCTCGTTGCCGTTGATCCGGTTGGTCTCAACCGTTGTGGCGATATAATCCGCGCCTGCTGAAAAATTACCGTCCTCGGTGCTGACCTCGACCGAGCCGGAGCTTTCTGCATAGCTTGTCTCGTCATCATTGACGCGGCGGGTGCCTGCCTCATGGACAGCATCGACGGTCAGGCTGTAGCTGCTGCCAGCGGATGCGCCATCGGTGGCGAAGGACCATGTGCCGATCTCTTCAAATCCGGCATCGCTGAGCAGATAAACGACCACAAGATGATCACCGCCGGATAAGGGTGTGTCCTGCCACAGCAGAATGCCGTCTTCGGTGATTTCGATGAAGTCGGTGACGTCGATGCCGTCAATTTCAACCGCAAGATTTCCACCTGTGGCCGCAGTGGCCAGAGGAATGAAAACTGATCCTTCCTCGACAATGACCTCGCCCGATTGCGCAACTGCGCCTGTAGCGGTGACAACCAGAAGCGCTGACAAGAACGCGCGCCCCAGACTCCTACCCAATTTGCCCATCGCAACTCTGATCCTGTCGCTCGCTGACCTGATCACTCCCCCAGAAGAAATCGGCCAATCCTTTGTTGATTGGCCGATCTATAGCATTGTTAACCAAATTTTCCGAGAGGCGAATTAGTTGCGCGCCTTGAACTTGGTCGTTGCTGCAACAGGGCCCTTTACGGTCTTGATGAAGCGGCGGCAGTTGTCGCCTTCATTGGTTTCTGCCTGATGGTTGCCGGCGTCCACACAAACCGTAAGAACGTATTTGCCCGGAGCCCATGCAAGGCCAGCGTAGAAGGGGAAGGTGTGCTTGGCTGTTTTCATGCCGCCGATAGGCTTGAACTTGACGGTCGCCACATTGGGAAACGCAGGGTTTTCGTAGGGGGCGATGTCGGCGGCTGCCGGATCAGGACAGGATGCGCCGCCAAGGCCCTTGCAGCCTACTGTAGCGAGCGTCCGGCCTGCACCATCGGTGCCGTCGTTCTTTACATAGAGCGTGCCAGTCTTGACGTTGAAGCCGGGGCGCAGGTTGACGTCTGCGGCCAGAGCGGCTGATGCCAGAGTGGTTGCGGCGGCGGCTGTGAGGATGAATGTCCGAAACATGTGTGATCTCCTGATTGATTGCTTCAGGCATGTGTCGTGCGGGCATTCAAACAGGTTCAAAATAAAAATTCGCCGTGCTAGCAGATGCGCCGAACCGGAGTATGTGCATGGCCAATCCCAGAAAATTGAAACGTGATCTGATTGTTGGACGCCCTGCTTTGATTGTGATCGACATTCAAGCCAGCACTTTCATCGACGACAGTACCGAGCGGTCGATTGACAATATGCCGGGCTATCGGGACCGGATGATGCGTGCACGTGGTGCCATAGATGCCGCCCGGGCCGCAGATGTGCCGGTGATTTTCGTGCAGGAAATCCATCGTGCAGATCTGATTGATTTCGGGCGGGAGCTGGATGGTGACGAAGACATCCACTGTCTGGATGATGATCCACGCACGGAAATTGCCGCAAAGGAAATGGATTTCCGATCATCGGATTACCTGATCCGGAAACGCAGGTACTCAGCCTTCTTCGGCACAGACTTTGAAATCCTCCTGCGCGGTCTGAAGGTCGATACATTGGTCCTTGTGGGCGGTCTGACTGACGTCTGCGTGCACTACACTTTCGTTGATGCCCATCAGTCCGATTACTTCTGCCGGGTGATCGAGGATTGCGTCGCCGGGTCAAGTGTCGAGGCGCATGACGCGGCGCTCAGGGCAATGGAGTATCTTCAGACGGGCGCAGTACGTCCATTGGACGACGTCCGTCGCGCTTTTTCAGCCCTGTCCGGCTGACAATACAAAAAACCTGTTCACATTCGCTTGACTCGCCTGCCCGCAGTTTCTATCTCCCTGCCGTTAGCACTCAAAGGTGGCGAGTGATAACATCTCAAGTGGACGTCACCTGAAACATTTATTAGGAGCGACTGGAATGGCATTCACACCCCTCCACGATCGTGTGCTCGTGCGCCGTCTCGAAGGCGAAGAAAAGACCGCCGGTGGTCTGATCATCCCCGATAGCGCTAAAGAGAAGCCTGCAGAAGGCGAAATCATTGCTGTTGGCGCTGGCGCCAAGGATGACGACGGCGATCGGATTGCGATGGACGTCAAGGCTGGCGACAAGATCCTGTTCGGCAAATGGTCCGGCACCGAGATCAAGCTGGACGGTGAAGACCTGCTCATCATGAAAGAAAGCGACATCCTCGGCATTCTCGGCTGAGCGACACGCGACCTTTCCCCGTAATTCAAGTTTAGGAGTCTGTTACTATGGCTGCAAAAGACGTCAAGTTCAGCACAGATGCACGCGACCGCATGCTCAAGGGGATCAACACCCTTGCCAACGCCGTTCGCGTGACCCTCGGCCCCAAAGGCCGTAACGTCGTTCTCGACAAATCCTTCGGCGCACCGCGCATCACCAAAGATGGTGTATCGGTTGCCAAAGAGATCGAGCTTGAGGACAAGTTCGAGAACATGGGTGCACAGATGGTCCGCGAAGTGGCCTCCCGCACCAATGACACAGCCGGTGACGGCACCACCACTGCGACCGTTCTGGCGCAGGCCATCGTCACCGAGGGCATGAAGTCGGTTGCGGCTGGCATGAACCCGATGGACCTCAAGCGTGGCATTGACCAAGCTGTCAGCAACGCGGTTCAGGCGATCAAAGACATGTCCCGTGCGGTATCCGGTTCTGATGAAGTTGCTCAGGTCGGCACGATCTCTGCCAACGGCGAAGCCGAGATTGGCCGTCAGATTGCAGACGCCATGCAGCGCGTCGGCAATGAAGGCGTGATCACCGTTGAAGAGAACAAAGGTCTTGAGACTGAGACCGATGTTGTTGAAGGCATGCAGTTCGACCGCGGTTACCTGTCACCTTACTTCATCACCAACCCAGACAAGATGACGACAGAACTCGACGATGCGATCATCCTGCTGCACGAGAAGAAGCTATCGTCGCTGCAGCCAATGGTTCCGCTGCTCGAGACCGTGATCCAGTCCGGCAAGCCACTTCTGATCATTGCAGAAGACGTGGACGGCGAAGCGCTGGCGACCCTCGTGGTCAACAAGCTGCGCGGCGGCCTGAAGATTGCTGCTGTCAAGGCTCCTGGCTTTGGTGATCGCCGTAAGGCCATGCTGCAGGACATCGCGATCCTGACTGGTGGCCAGGTGATTTCGGAAGATCTGGGCATGAAGCTTGAGAATGTCACAATGGACATGCTGGGCACTGCCAAGAAGGTCACCATCACCAAGGATGAGACAACCATCATCGATGGCGCTGGCGAGAAGGCCGAGATCGAAGCACGTGTTGCCCAGATCCGTGGTCAGATCGACGAGACATCTTCGGATTACGACCGTGAGAAGCTGCAAGAGCGTCTGGCCAAACTGGCCGGTGGTGTTGCTGTGATCCGCGTCGGTGGTTCGACCGAGGTTGAAGTGAAAGAGCGCAAAGACCGCGTTGACGATGCCCTGAATGCGACCCGTGCGGCCGTACAGGAAGGCGTTGTTGTCGGTGGTGGTGTTGCTCTGGTTCAGGCAGCAAAGGGCCTTGCCGGTCTGGAAGGCGCAAACGCCGATCAGAACGCAGGTATCGCGATTGTTCGCAAAGCGCTGGAATCTCCACTGCGTCAGATCGCAGAGAACGCTGGTGTTGACGGTGCAGTTGTTGCCGGCAAGATCCGTGAAAGCGAAGACACATCTTTCGGCTTCAACGCTCAGACCGAAGAGTATGGCGATCTGTTTGCCTTCGGTGTGATCGATCCTGCCAAGGTTGTTCGTACTGCGCTTGAGGATGCGGCCTCTGTTGCCGGTCTTCTGATCACCACGGAAGCCATGGTTGCCGACAAGCCTGAGCCAAAAGGCGCGGGCGGCCCGGCAATGCCTGACATGGGCGGCATGGGCGGCATGATGTAAGCCATCACGGCCGTTTGACTAAGATCAAGGGCTCTCCGCAAGGGGAGCCCTTTTTCGTTCAGATGCTGTGCAAATAGCCAGAATGTATTGATAAAAAAATTCCCCCCTGCCATGTTTGCCCTTTGTGACCAATTTTTAAGAGGAAGTACCATGAAGCCAATTCTTCTCACAGCCGTTGCTGCAACCATTCTTCTTGGCGCCTGTATGCCGGAAGAGGAAGTCATGACATCGCCATCCACAGCGGCCACGACCTCTGTCGTCGCGCCCTTGGTTGGAAAGCGCCTTGTGAGTGGTGACATTACATTCATCATCAATGCTGACGGCACGATGGGTGGAGAAGCGCGCGGCGAGCCGATCGTTGGTGTTTACAAGGCCACGGCAACGGAAAGCTGCAGTACTTATACGTCACCAGAGTTTTTGACAGGCCGCGAATTCTGCAGCTCACCCGTCATCTCGGGTGACACGGTGATCTTCAACCGGCGCGACGGAAGCCAGTCTCCGGTGTACACAATCGAAGGCTAGGGTTGGCGCCACGTGTCTGGTTTCAGACAAGTGTGAATGCATGATCTCCAAAGGGCTCCTCGGATGAGGGGCCCTTTTTCTTTGGGCATGACATCCGGGTTCAAACCGGAGAGAACTGGCGGGGGACAGATAGAGGTCCGCAAGTGCTATCTGCGACTATTGCGCCGCGTAAACATAGGCCGCGTAGGCCAGTAACATCTAAGCGCCCGTTGCTCGTCCGATCTGTGGGCGGGTCAGCAGCAGGATCGTCAACAGAATGGATGATGCGATCATGACCGGCAGGTCGAATGAAAGAAAGCGGGGTGCAACCGGAATCGGTGTGATCATGGCAGTGATGCCGAGAATGCCGAGGATGTTAAAGATATTGGATCCCAGAACGTTGCCGATCGCGATATCCGACTGCCGGCGCAGAGCGGCGACAACCGAGGTCGCGAGTTCGGGAAGTGACGTACCGACGGCCACGATGGTCAGCCCGATAAAGGCTTCGGACACGCCGAAATCCCGCGCCAGAGAGACCGCGCCATCAACCAGAAAGCGGGCCCCGAACAGCAGCGCAACAAGTCCGAAAACTACCCATGCCAGCGACATCGCCAAGGGTTGAATTGCCGTTGGGGTATCATCCTGACTGGTCTCGGGCCCCGGTTTGAGGAAGGTCCAGAGCAGATAGACTGCCAATGCGACAACCAGTCCAAGTCCTGCCAGCCTGCTCACCTGTGCGACAGCAAACAGGGGCAGCAGCACCAGCCCCGTGCACACCACAAAGGCAATATCGCGCCGAAGGTCGGACCGGTGCCCGCGCATGGGCCACACAAGGGCCGATCCGCCGACGATCAGCAGAATATTGGCAATGTTCGATCCGACGATGTTGCCGACCGCAATGTCGGGAACGCCCTGAAGGGCCGCCTCAACAGAGACCAGAAGCTCGGGCGTGGATGTCCCGAAGCCCACGACGGTCAGGCCGATGATCAGGGGCGAGATGGACAATCGATGAGCGATGCTGGCACTTCCCCGCACCAGTGCCTCGCCCCCGATAAACAGACCGATCAGACCGATCAGAATATAGAAATAGTCCATGTTCTCTCAAGGCTATGGCCTGATGCCCGTCCTGCGCAGGAATGTGATTGTCGCGCTTCGGTTTCACAAGATGGGAGCGCAAATATACATTGGCCGGACTGTCCGGTCACGAAGCGTTGAGCGGATCCGGGCAAATCATCGCTCTCTTCCACCTGAAATCCGCTGGCAGACGTGCTATATCCCTAAATGATCCATTCTGACCGGGAGAGACCGATATGCCCAATCTCCATTTTACCCGCCGCAGGTTGCTGACCACTGGCGGAGCCGTGCTGGCAGCATCCGCCCTGCCCGCCTATGCGAGCAATCTGGCACCGACGCCTTCTATGCGGGGCGGGTCGAACAACTACCGCCCCGGCGCGCCGGTTGTCGAACGGATCGGTGGCGGTGGGTTCTGGATGACAGGCACTGTGCGGCGGGCGGGCGATGGCGCGCCTCTGGCAGGTCAGCGCATCCAGATCTGGGCGCACACGACGGAGGGGCATGAGCGTGATCCGCAAAGCCATGGGGCCACGCTGACCGATGAAAACGGTGAATTCCGGCTTGAGATGCCGCAGATCGTACCTGCCTTCGGACAGGCTCATGGTCATCTGGCCTACGATGATCCGACCTATAAAACCGTTTTCCTGCGACCGGTCATGCAAAGTCCGAAGGACACAACGCTGAGCGCACATTTCGTGTTGCAACCTGTCTGAGCACGGCCGAGGCGCCCGGGAATGCAAAGAGTGCTGATCTGGGCGGCTTTGGGTATTGTCTGTGCAGTGCCAATTGCATTTGCAACATTCAGCCCGCTGCTGGCGTGGCGGGATCCGGTCTATATCGCGGCAGGTTTTGCCGGAGTGATCGCCATGGTCAGTCTGTTGGTTCAACCGCTGCTCGCAGGGGGATTTCTGCCGGGACTGGGTCTGAACAGCTCACGCAAATTACACCGTTTGCTTGGTGGCTTGCTGGTGGCGGCGGTGATCGTCCATGTTCTCGGCCTTTGGATCACCAGCCCGCCGGACATGATTGACGCGCTTCTCTTTGCCTCTCCCACTCCGTTTTCAGCCTGGGGTGTGATTGCGATGTGGGCGCTGTTCGCCGCTGGTCTGCTGGCGGTTTTCCGGCGCCGTATGCGATTGCGCCCGCAAAGCTGGCGTCGCGCGCACACTGCCCTTGTCGGCATGACGGTTCTGGGCAGTGTGGTCCATGCCCTTCTGATTGACGGAACGATGGAGGTGATCTCGAAGATCGGTCTGTCCGCTCTTGTGCTGCTTGTGCTGGTTTGGGTCGTGACCGCGCTAGGTGCATGGACCGGGAGTTCCAGAAAGCCGCGCTAGAGGCCCTGCCGGATCACGAGACGAACTGCCCGCGATGCGCCTTGCAATGGGCCACGAGACCTTCGCGGAAGGCACGAGCCTTGCGGGAAGGCCAGACATCCTTGTGCCCGACCAGCCAGATGTCTGCATAGGGTTGCGGCGGCAGGACGGGCACCTGCACCAGCCCAGTGGTGCCGCGCCCCAGAAACAGGGGCATGCGCACCACGCCCAGCCCGGATTGCGCGGCTCCCAGCATGGCGACCATGTCATCAAAACGCAGGCGCACCCGGTTGTTGGGGTAGGCCGGATCAATGCCTTTGGGCACGTTCGGATAGGTGTCATAAACGACCCAATCGATCATTCCTTTAGGGTTGCCGGCGATCTTTTCGGCCAGCTCCTGCGTGGCAAAGGCCGCGGTTTCCTGCTCCAGCAACCGTAATCCGGTGAGCGTGTCACCGGGGTTGCGGCTGATGCGGATGGCCAGATCGGCCTCCAGCCGTGTGAGGTCCAGAATGTCATTTGTGGCCAGCACACGCAGAGTGATGTCCGGGTAACCGGTGGTGAATTGATCTATTACAGGTGCCAGAAAATTGGCGATCAGCAATTGCGGGGCGGTGATGGTCAGCGGGCCGGACAGTGCCACGTCCGCGCTCAACAGACTGCGGCGCAGGGCATGCTCCGCAACCTCCATCTCGTTGGCATGTTTGGCAATGAGGTGACCGGCTTCGGTCGGGCGATATCCGTCGGCGAGGCGTTCGAACAGCGCGAGGTTCAGGGTTTGCTCGGCCCGCCGTATCCGCCGTGCGATCGTGGTGTAGTTCACGTCCAGCTGTTCCGCAGCCGCCGCCAATGAGCCGTGGCGGACCAGAAGCAGAACCGTGCGAAGATCGTCCCATGCAACATTCATGCAAGCGTTTTTGCATGTCATACATGCGTATGCACGCGTTTTCGCCTGATATGGAAGATCATATTTTTGTTCGACCGTAAACAAAAAAAAAGTACTGACCCATGATCTATGCATATGCAAACCTGACCATCACCAACCCGGAAGCTCTGGCCGAATACCGCGATGTCGCCGGAGAGGCCTTGGCCAAGCACGGCGGCAAGGTGGAAATTGCATCAGGCGAATTTACCGTACTGGATGGAGACCCGGATGCACCGAACGTGGCAGCGCTGTTGAGCTTTCCCGACAAGACCGCCGCTCTGGCCTGGGCCAACGACCCCGACCTGTCGGACGTTCATGCGCTGCGCCGCAGTGCAGGCGCATCCGATATCCTGTTGCTTGGCTGATTAACATTGTCACCGGTGGCCTTGTGCGGGCCACCGGCACCCCGTCTTTGTGCGCAATGCGGCGTAAATGCGTCTGGATTTGTAGAAAAATTTCAAGAAACTGACCTTTTGGACAGGATGGTGGTCAGTAAAAAGCCCCAATTTCAATACGTTATGCCAGCCGGGGGCCTTGGTGAAGTAAAAGGATAATGCATTGAGTATGAAGTTTGCCATCGCTGGACTGGCCTTGTCAGGTCTTGCCAGCAGCGCTGTTGCGGTCACGACCGATCCACCGGATCCGGTCACCATTCAACCAATGGTCATTCAGGATCCGATCCTGATCAATACACTGCCGACGCTGACGTATCAGACCTATACGATCCAGACGTATCAGGTGAATCTGCCGCTGAACCAGATGTTCTTCCAGATCCCGACAACCACGGGAAGCATGTCTGCAGTGCCACTGCCCATGACCCTGCCACTCCTTCTGGCCGGTCTTGGCGGGCTTGCACTTGCACAGCGTCGCAAGGCGCTGGCGTAAGACACAACGACATTGACCACCCGGTGTCTTGACCGTGCCGGGTGATCTGCCATTGCCGGACATGTGACCGCTCCGGCCCTTGCCCGCAAACGCTTTCCAAGCCAAGCAGGGGCATGAGACTTTTTACACTCACATTGCTCGCGCTGATCGCTTTTGCGGCCAATTCGGTTCTGAACAGGGCGGCTTTGGCCGATGCCCAGATCGGACCCGCAGCCTTTACGGCGTTGCGCCTGACCTCGGGTGCGGTGATGCTGGGCGCGCTGGTGTTCCTGCGCAACGGGGCGATGGCGACTACGGGCTCTCTGATCTCGGCCGCGGCTTTGCTGGTCTATGCCGGGTTCTTTTCCTTTGCCTATCTTGGGCTTGATGCCGGACTGGGTGCGCTGGTGCTGTTTGGCATGGTGCAGATCACGATGTTCGGTCTGGCTTTGCGAGATGGGGTCAGGCCGGGGTGGCGACGGTGGACCGGGTCCGGACTTGGACTGGCAGGTCTTGCTGTGCTTCTGTTGCCCGGAGCAAGTGCGCCACCCTGGCTTGCCTTTGGCGCAATGGCTGTCGCCGGGATCGCCTGGGGCGTTTACACCTATCGCGGACGCACCGCCGGCCCGCCACTGGAAGCAACAGCGGGCAATTTTCTTTATACCGTGCCGGTCATCTGGCTGCTCTGGGGGATCGCCCCGGTTGAGACTGCGCCGACCCTCAACGGGGCCATGTTGGCGATCGCCTCCGGTGCCATCGCTTCGGGGCTGGGCTATGCGTTGTGGTATTCGGTTCTGCCCAGGCTTGAGACGACGCTTGCCGCGATTGCGCAGCTGACCGTGCCGTTGATCGCGGCACTGGGCGGGATGATCTGGCTGGGCGAGACGCCGGGACTGACCTTCGTGCTGGCCTCCGCATTGATCATCGGTGGCGTTCTGCTGGCCCTCAGGCGGGAGGCATGAGGCAACGCCTGATCCTGCACATCGGGACCCATCGTACCGGCTCCACCAGCTTACAGACCTGGCTCTGGCTGAACCGGCCAGTGTTGCGCCTTCTGGGTGTTCACTATCCAAGGGCAGTTGTGCCTGATGCCTTTCGCGGAGCCCGCCATGGCGATCTGCGTCTGGCGGCGCGAACGGAAGCACGCCAAGGGACGCCTGATCCCATAACCGGCCCGTTCGATGCGCTATTGGACCGCTATATTGATGACATCACGCATTCGGGTGCCCCGGCAGCGATCCTGAGTTGCGAAGGCTGGTCTGTGCAGGACAACCACCATGCCCCGCGTCTGGCAAGGTTAGCGGAACGGTTCGACGTGCAGGTTGTTGCCTTCTACCGCAGACCGGACCACTGGGTTGAGAGCTTTTATCGATTGCGGATGCGATTGGCCAAGCATCAGGAGCTGCGCAGTTTCGAGACATTCCTGAGCCGTCCCCAACAGATTGCCCTGACCACCCAAAGGCATGTCATGCTCGGCTGGTGGGCAGAGGCCTTCGGAGCAGAGAAGATCACCGTGATCCCTTATGAGCCACTGGTGCCGGGTTTCAATCTGGTGCGCGCCTTTCTGAAAGCCTGCAATCTGCGGGGTCGCACTCTTGATGTTCTGTCGCGTCTGCCGCTGCGGCGGAACCCCTCGCTCAGCCGGGAGGCGGCCGAAGCCCTGCGCCGTGCCCGTCTGTCAGGATTGTCACCAGACACGGCAGATCTGCGGCGGCTGCGCCGCTTGTTGCCAGAGCAGGGTGGTGTGTATCTCGGGCAATCCAGCCGGGCGGCATTGCTGGACGCGGCATCTGGCGATATGGCTGCAATCCTGCCCATGGTGAGAGACCGACGTATGGATCTGTTTCCTGAACGCCCTGAAAGGCTGGCCATCCAACCTGATGACTGGCGCTGCGAGAAGTGGGAAACTGTGCCCGATCTGGCACGCTGGCACCGCTGAACATCGCAAGACTTGCGAGAAGCGCGAATTTTATCCATTCTTGCGCCCATCCGGGCGGGTAGACCGGGACGAGAAACAATCGGGCAAGTATGCCCCCAACAGAGATGGTGAGACCATGGCAGGCGAGAACGACAAGTTCGAAGTGTATCAGGACAAGCGCGGCGAGTACCGCTGGCGGCGCAAGGCGTCGAACGGTAAAATCGTTGGCGCATCCTCGGAAGGCTACAACAAAAAGGCCGATTGCGAGGCCAACATGAACCGCGGTCCGAACCCCAAGGACAAGTGGGAGTTCTATCAGGACAAGCGCGGTGAGTACCGCTGGCGCCGCAAGGCCGTGAACGGCAACATCATTGGCGCGGCTTCCGAAGGCTACACCAAGAAAGCCGATTGCGAAGCGAATGCATCACGTCAGGGCTATCAGGGCTGAGGCCTCAGGTCAGACAATTGGACCATTGAGAGGCTCCGGATCCAATCCGGGGCTTTTTTCTTGATTGAACACTGACGCTGGCGTTTGATGCCTATCTGACTGAAACTGATCGTTTCCTAGCAAAAAGATCAAGTTTCGCTCCGGGCCATTGGCGGGCTTGGGCAATGCGCTATCTGCTGATCCAATCAGTGACAACAGAGGAGCTTTCAATGACCACTCGCAGAACCTTTCTTGCCGGTACCGCGGCACTTGGCGGCATCACGATGATCCCTTATGCCCTGCGCGCAGACGGCCACAGCGCGGATGCGTTCGAGACCGCTGGCGGGGTCATCACGATCTATCCGATCAGCCATGCCTCCTTCGTGATGGATACACCCGCAGGTGTAATCTACAACGATCCCGTGGGCGAAGCTTCGGCCTATGCCGATCTGCCACCAGCCGATCTGATCATGATCACGCACAAGCATGGCGATCACTACAAGCCCGAGACACTGGAGGCGCTGAAAGGCGCAGATGCCCAGATGATCACCAACCCCGAAGTGCTGGGCATGCTGCCCGACAGCCTGAAATCCAATACATCGGCGATCGGAAACGGGGAAAGCGCGAGCTTTGGCGATGTCGGGATCCAAGCGCTGCCCGCTCATAACCTGACCGAGGAACGCCTGAACTTCCATCCACCGGGTCGCGACAATGGTTATGTCCTCGATATGTTCGGGTTCCGCACCTACATCTCGGGTGACACCGAGGACATCCCCGAGATGCGCGCGCTCAAGGACATCGATCTGGCCTTTGTCTGCATGAACCTGCCATTCACCATGGATGTCAACGCTGCGGCCTCTGCCGTGAATGAGTTCGCGCCCAAGGTCGTCTATCCCTATCACTATCGTGGCCGGGACAATGGCACACAGGATCCGATGGAGTTTGCCAATCAACTGGCCGACGGCATCAATGCCAAGATGGGTCCCTGGTACGGCTAAGCGCCCAGACGCACCAGTTTCACATCCATTGCGCCTTCCGGCATCCGGGCGGCGCAACAGGGCACCGCGTCTTCATAGCCATAAGGAAGCGGTGGTGTGACCGAACCTGCAACCCCAGACAAATGCCAGACCTGTATGCCTTTTGCAGTCAGGGCAGAAATGGTCTTGCGGCTTGGGCTCGGGAAGGTTTCGTTCAGCATCACCATTCCGGGCCAAAGCTGGTCCAGGTATTTCTCGACAACGCCCTTGCGCGCGACATCGATCAACAGGCAGGGCGTGCCTTTGAGATGGCTGGGAAACTCCCGGGTGTTGGCTGCAGGATCCACAACCGATACCGCATGACCTGCGGCCTCAAGTGCGGGGCGAAGGGCTTGCCCCACATGTCCGGCGCCGCCCAGCAGAATGATGTTGGGATCCAGCGCATGGTTTTCGGACAAGTGACGGGTGGCGGACAGCACCGCCTTTACAACGATGTCCCGGCTGTCGGTTGACGGAATGTGAGGGCTGTTCTTCAAAACACCGGGCAGGATGCCGGCCAGCGCGATCTGATCTGCCCCCAGCAACCGGGCAATTCTGGTAATCCGCCTTTGCAGTGCGGTGAATTGCGCGGCGTTTTCCGGGTTTAGAAACTCGGCCTCTGTCAGGGGTGAGGCGAGAACGATCCCGCGAACGCCATCCTGTCGCATAACGCCAATCGGGCTTGGGCGCCACCTGAAGATGTCAATTGCCCAAGGCGGGGCATAGGCGGTGATGAACCGCGCCTCGCCCGCATAGCAGTAGAAAACAGTTCCCCAGCCACCAAACACCCGGTTCCAGAAACCGAGAAACACATATGGTACATAGGTTAGGCAGGCCGTTGCGCACAGCAGCACAACCGGTTTGATCATCCCGGATTTCCGTCGTTTGCCCGTTTGGTTCTGAACTGCAACCTGACCTGTCATGGCCTACAGGCTGCACGGATTCCCGTCGCTTGCCTATGGGCTTTGTCACTTGGCCGTTCAGGAAAGCTCCGTCAGGATTTCGTCGATCATCGCAAATCCTTTTCCCCAACCGCCGGACATGCCGTCTTTCATGGCGGCAAAGCAGGCGATCTCGGCCGCCGTGGCCTCAAGCGGGACCTGATGCAGTGTTACTTTGGTATCAGTGCCTGCCTGCTCGAAGGTCAGGGTTGTCAGCAGGGTGCGCGGCCAGTCCGGCATCATCTGGGAGGGGGCAACCTCCCATTCCATGTTGGTCGAGGAGTGGTGCCAGACAATGTGCGATTCCGGGTCGACCGACTGAAAATCCATGCGGCTGCGGTCGGACTTGTCTCCCCATTTCATTTCGTTCAGCCAGACGCCGCCCGGGCGCAGGTCGTATTCGTGGATGATGGTCTCGACCCCCGGACCATACCAGCGGGCCAGCAGTACCGGGTCAGTCCAGGCTTTCCAGACGAGTGCGCGCGGGGCGTTGAAAATGCGGATGGTTTCAAATTCTGGCAAGTCACTCATCGGTTTGATCCTTTGCGGCGTCCAATTTCATTTCTTCAAGAAGGGCATCAAGGCTTGCAAATCGGGCATCCCAAAGCGCCCGGAAATCTGACAGCCAGCCGACGGCATGTGCCAGATTGTCAGCTTTCAGTCTTGCCGGTCTGCGTTGACGGTCGCGGTCCCGTTCCACCAGACCGGCAGCTTCCAGCACCTTTAGGTGACGGGAAATGGCAGGCTGGCTCATGGAAAACGGGGCCGCAAGCTCGGTCACGGAGGCCTCGCCCGCGGACAGGGTGCTGAGAATTTCCCGTCGCGTGGGATCAGCAAGGGCCGCGAAGATCGCGTCCAGATTGGCAGGGGGAGGTGTTGGCATCAGTTGCATAACAAATATGTTATATAACAAGATGCTTATGTCAATTGAATTTCGGTATCAAATGATTGACGAGAGCAGCCTCAAACAAAAAAGGCCCGCCGAAGCGGGCCTTTGTCATCCGGTCAAACAGGATCAGGCTTTCTTCAGCAGGTCCCGAATTTCGGCAAGAAGGTCTTCCTGTGACGGGCCCGCTGGCTCTTCCTCGGCGGCTTCCTCTTCTTTTTCAGTGGCTTCCTTGGCCCGGTTCACGGCCTTGACCAGCAGGAACACGACAAAGGCGATGATCAGGAAGTTGATGATTGCCATGATGAAGCGGCCATAGGCAAACACCGCAGCGCCTGCTTCTTCTGCGGCGGCGATGGATGCAAACTCACCATCTCCAAGCAGCACATACTGGCCAGCGAAATCAATGCCACCCATGAAGAGCGAGATGATCGGATTGATCAGATCGCCCACCAGCGAGGTTACGATTGCGGTGAAAGCTGCACCGATGATGATACCGACGGCCATGTCCATGACATTGCCTTTGGCGATGAAATCCTTGAATTCTTGAATCATGATCTACCCCTCTTTTGTTTGGTGAGGGACATCTGCCCTCGCGGCGCGGACCCTACTGTTAACCAGAATCCAAAGCCAGAAAAAAGAGGGGGGAAAAGGCTTGGTCCCTTCCCGTCAACAGAGTGTCCCCGCTTTGGGGTTTGAATGCCGCGCACTTGTCCTTAACTGTATACACCGCACCAGAATAAGGACCTGACGCCCATGAATTTTCCCGCAGATTTTCCAATCACCAACCGTTGGCCAGCCAAGGACCCGTCGGTTCTGCAGCTTTATTCCTTCCCGACCCCCAATGGCGTGAAAGTGTCCATCGCGCTTGAAGAGACCGGACTTCCCTATGAGGCACATACGGTCAAGCTGTCAGGCGATGTGACCACGCCCGAGTTTCTGTCGCTCAACCCCAACAACAAGATCCCGGCAATCATTGACCCAGATGGCCCCGGTGGTAAACCCATCGGTCTGTGGGAAAGCGGCGCCATTCTGATGTATCTGGCCGAGAAGACCGGCAAGCTGATCCCCGCTGATCCAAAGGCCCGGCTTGAGACCCTGCAATGGGTGATGTTCCAGATGGGTGGCGTCGGTCCGATGTTCGGTCAGCTTGGCTTCTTCCACAAGTTTGCTGGCAAGGACATTGAGGATCCGCGCCCCAAGGAGCGCTACATCAACGAGGCCAACCGCCTGCTGAACGTGCTTGAGAAACGTCTTGATGGTCAGGACTGGATCATGGGCAGCGACTATACCATTGCCGACATCGCCCTGTTCCCGTGGGTCCGTGGCCTGAAAGTGTTCTATGAAGCTGGTCCGTTGGTCGGGCTGGACGACATGCCAAACGTGAACCGCTGGCTGGATGTGGCGATTGCCCGTCCTGCCTCGGAAAAGGGTCTGGTCACGCCACCGCGTGAGTGATCCTGGCAACCTCTCCGGGTGGCGGCTTTGCCGCCCGGAGCCCTAGCGGTACTTGGCGGCGGTGATGAATTCGCTGAAGGATTCGCACCAGATCAGAACAGTCGTGTACTCCGCCACATCAACGTCTTCGGGCACATCAAGCAGAAACCCCCCGAAGCTTTTGACATCGCCCAGTTGCACGGCGCTGGTCATGGCCGCTTCGAACTGGTCCTCGTGCTCGACAAATTCCTTTGTCAGATACAGCTTGTAGTCCGGCCCCGGTGCCAGTTTGCCCTCATGCACAATCTGATCGGGCGTCACGCTGATGGTGCCTTCCCCCCAGTGCAGGAAATCGCTGCCGCGCAGGTCGCGTGTGAATTCGGCTGTAAAAAGCGCACTCTCTGCGCTTGCCTCAAGCATGGCCGCATCCGGGGATTTGGGTGCGGTGAGGATGGGCAGGAAGTAGATGCCCAGCCCGAAGCCGATGGCGAGAGCTATGACATGGGTGACCAGCCAACGGATCAAACGGCGCATCGGAACCTCCTGTTTCTTGCCTGCATTGGTCTAAGCCATGCAGCCTGTCATGGGCAAGCACTAGGGTGAGGTGCGTTCATCCCAGCGGTTCTGATCAAGCCAAAGATCGCGAAGGGTGGCGCTTTGACCGGGAAACCGGACATCCAGCCGGTCGCAGGCATAGATCCTGTCGGTTCGAAAATGCCTCAGCGAGCCTCGCAGCTCACACCATGCGGCCAGCATCACGCATTCCAGATGATAGACCAGCGCAATGGGCCGCACGACCCGTTCGGTGTCCTGCCCGGATCCGTCGCGATAGGTGATCTGCAGTTTGGTCTCGGACCGGATGGCGTCGCGCAGCATGGAGACCGACACGCAGCCCAGATCGGGATCATCCACAGGTGCTCCCCAGGGTGAGACCTGAAGCCAGTCCGCCGGTCCATGCAGGGCGTCGATCTTCTGGCGAATGCTGTCGGCTGCACGCAACAAAGCAGTGTCACCTGTGCGGTTGAGAAGGGCGAGCCCGACACGCAGGGCTTCGACCTCTTCAAGATCAAAGTTCAGGGGTGGCAGATCGTACCCCTTTCGCATCACATATCCGATGCCCGATTCCCCTTCTATCGGCGTGCGCATGGCCTGAAGTGCCGCGATATCGCGATAGATCGTACGGGTTGATACCTCCATCATTGCGGCCAATCCATCGGCGGTGATCGGATGATCGCGCGCGCGAAGGATCTGAATGATTTCGAACAATCTGTTTGAGCGATTCACACGCTTCCCTCCTGCCTGAGCACTGACAGTCTAGCACAGGCCCCTGACAGCTATCTGTCAGGGGGATTCAGGCAGACTGTGATAAAACAGGAGGTTTGAATGAGCTATTACGACCATGCGACATCAATGGCCTACAAACTGGAACGCTGGGCACCTCAGCTGGCGAAACGATGTTCGACGTATCATGACCCGGTGGGCTTTAATCCGATCCCAGCGATCTGGCAGGCAATGAGGAGCTTTTCTTCACTCCTGCGACCTTGGCAGCACAGAAAACGGTAGCCAGCCAGTGTCAGGCTGGCAGTTTTGAAGTCAGCACGTATTCAAGGATCTGGGCAACCTGCAAAGGCTCCTTGGCGACTGCAAGCGCTGCTGCATCCACTTCCTTGAGCGCATGCTGATGCTCATCCTGATGAAGAATGATCAAGGCCTTGCCGAGGGCAGCCGCATAGCCGGCATCAAAGGCTGCGTTCCACTGCTTGTATTTCTCGCCAAAGCGCACGACCACGACATCTGCCTTGCCGATAAGGGTTCGGGTGCGGATCGCGTTCACATTCGCACCCTTGTTGTCATGCCAGAACTTGTTCGGTTCCGCACCGAGAATTTCGACTCCGCAATCATCCGACGCGCCATGGTCGGTGACCGGTGCGGAGAAGGTGACGTCAAGCCCGGCAGCGTCACAGGCGTTGATGATCTCTTCGCGCCAGTCAGTGTGGATTTCACCGGAAAGATATACGTGCAAGCCCATGTCAAAACTCCTGTTTAACCGCGAAGTGTAGCCCCTGTGGCCTTGGCCACGGTGGCGATGATTTTGGCGCTGACCTCTTCGATGTCCTTGTCGGTCAGTGTCGTTTTGGTCGGCTGAAGTCGCACGGCGATGGCCACGGATTTTTTACCTGCACCCATCTGCGCCTCGGCTTTTTCACCGGTGAAGATATCGAAAACCGATACTTGTTCCACCAGAGCCTTATCCGCACCCTTGGCGGCCTTCACGAGTGTATCCACAGCCAGATCTGCATCTACGACAAAGGCAAAATCCCGCTCCACCGCCTGCAGATCGCTGATTGTCAGCGCAGGTCGTGTAGTGGACTTGCGCTTGGGTTGAGGTGGCTTTTCAACCCAGACCGTGAAGCCGACAGCCGGCCCTTTCACGTCAAGCGCATCCAGCACGCGGGGGTGCAACTCGCCAAACTCGGCGAGGATGTTCTTGGGTCCAAGCGACAGACGGCCAGAGCGGCCGGGGTGGAACCAGTCGGACGCACCCTGTTGGACCATCAGATTGGCGGGCGCACCGATGGACGCGAGTGCGGCCTCGGCATCCGCCCGTGCATCATAAACATCCACCGGACGGCGGTCGCCATGGGCATTACGGGGTGCGGTCGCACCGATGCGCAAACCGGATGCGACAAGGCTTTGATCCTCAGGCTCGCCACCGGCCCAGACGGGACCGATTTCGAACAGGCCAAGTTCGGCAAAGCCGCGCGACTGGTTGCGGGCGGCTGCTTGCATCAAGCCGGGCAACAGCTGCGGGCGCATATGGCTCATCTCGGATGAGATCGGGTTTGCAAGCGCTGCTGTATCCTGCCCACCGCCAAACAGACCGGCAGAGGTCTGGTCGATGAAGGAGTAGGTCACGCATTCGTTCAGGCCAAGGGCGGCCAGCGTGCGTCGTGCAATCTGCTCGCGCTTTTGCGTCTCGGTCAGGATCGGTTTGGCCACACCTGTGGGGCGCGTCATGGGCACGCCTTTGAGTTTGGTGAGCGAGGCGACACGGGCGACCTCTTCAACCAGATCGGCCTCGCCCTCAACATCGCCGCGCCAGCTGGGCACCCAGATTTCAAGGCCCGAATGCTCATCGGCCACGCCAAAGCCAAGATCGGTGAGGATGCGCATCTGCTCCTCTTTCGGGATCTCCATGCCGACAAGGCTGATGACCCGTGCGGGATCCAGATAGATTGACCGCGATGTGTTGGGCACAGCGCCAGCTGTCACAACGTTGGAGGGCTCGCCCCCGCAGAGATCAAGGATCATGCGGGTTGCCAGTTCCATCCCCTCGGGCGTGAACGCCGGATCGATGCCACGATCAAACCGATAGCGCGCATCCGAGTTGATCTTGAGCTTGCGCCCGGTATGCGCGGTTGAAACCGGATCAAAGTAAGCCGCCTCGACAAAGACATTCACAGTCTCGTCTGTGCAGCCTGAGTGCAGACCGCCCATGACCCCGCCAATGCCCTCTGGTCCACCAGCATCCGCGATCAAGGTCATGGTCTGGTCAAAGCTGTACTCAACCTCGTCAAGTGCGACCAGTGTCTCGCCCGCACGGGCCTTGCGCACTTCGATATCGCCTTTGACCTTGTCCGCATCAAAGACGTGTAAGGGGCGGTTGCGGTCATAGGTCAGATAGTTGGTGACATCGACCAGCGCCGAGATCGGGCGCAGGCCAATCGCCTTGAGCCGATCCTGCAACCACTGGGGCGAGGGGCCGTTTTTGACCCCGCGAATGTAGCGCCCGGTAAACAACGGGCAGGCTTCGTCCTTGACGTCATCTGCCAAGGTCACGTTGATCGGGCTGTCGAACTGACCGGGCACGGGGTCAATCGCGGGCGTGATCACCTTTCCCAGACCGCGGGCCGCCAGATCGCGGGCAATGCCGGCAATCCCCAGCGCATCCGCCCGGTTTGGCGTGATCGCAATCTCGATCACCGGATCGCCGGGGCCTGCCCAGCTGAGATAACTCTCACCCACGGGTGCGTCTTCAGGCAGCTCAATGATGCCGTCATGCTCATCCGAGATGTTCATCTCGCGCTCGCTCAGCATCATGCCAAAGCTTTCGACACCGCGGATCTTGCCCACGGAGATGGTCACATCGATACCCGGGATGTAATCGCCGGGCTTGGCTACTACGACCTTGATGCCTTCCCGCGCATTGGGTGCACCACAGATGATTTGCTGCATGCCATCCGCCGTCTCGACCTGACAGACCTTTAGCTTGTCCGCATCGGGGTGTTTCTCAGCCAATTTCACGTGGCCAATGGTAAAGGGCTCCAGCGGGGCCGAAGGGTCTTCCACACCTTCCACTTCCAGCCCCAAATCGGTCAGGGCATAGGTGATGTCATCAAGGGAGGCATCTGTCTCAAGATGCTCTTTCAACCAGGACAGAGTGAATTTCATAGGTCTATTCCTGTGTGCTTGCTAATCTTTGTTTTCACGAAGCCTTTGGCTAGATCAGTCATGATTTGGAATGTTGCACTACCGCCAGTTTCAGCAACTGCATCCTTGGTCTTCTTCCAAATGGTTTCATCACTTGATGCATCGAGAAAGTCATGTCCTAGTGAAGAAAGACGATAGCCATCGCTACCAACTCTAATCAGTAATCCATCATCGCATAGCAACTGGACATGATGCTGATAAGACCGCTCTTCTTGCGTTACGCTCAATGCACCAGGCATAAGTTTTAGCCAGTCTTGGTCAGCTTCAAATTCTTTCAGAATAGTCCGCATCTGCTCTGGGTCTCGTTTCATGTTGATGAAACCAGCAGCTTCGATTTTCCAAAAATATGCATGATCCCAACGCCGACCAAACTCACCGCGCAATCCCCCCATGGATCGTCGGCTTGTCCAGTGCGGCAAATCCGTAGTGTCGGAGCCAGCGCAGGTCAGAATCAAAGAACGCCCGCAGATCGGGGATGCCGTATTTCAGCATCGCGATCCGGTCGATGCCCATGCCAAATGCAAAGCCCTGATACTCCTTCGGGTCAACACCCGCCGCCGACAGCACTTTGGGGTGCACCATGCCTGAGCCCAAAATCTCCATCCAATCGTCGCCCTCGCCGATCTTCAGCTGACCGCCATCCCATGAACAGCGGATATCAACTTCGGCCGATGGCTCGGTGAAAGGGAAGTGCGATGCACGGAAGCGCAGCTCGATGTTGTCGATGTTGAAGAACGCCCGGCAG
The DNA here is from genome assembly GCA_947494445.1 of uncultured Paracoccaceae bacterium. Classification (GTDB taxonomy): domain Bacteria; phylum Pseudomonadota; class Alphaproteobacteria; order Rhodobacterales; family Rhodobacteraceae; genus CANLSM01. The sequence goes on from CANLVD010000001.1 coordinate 371,426, forward strand.
AATTCCTCCAGCGTCCATTTCAGGTTCGCCATCGAGATGTCCTTGTCGATGGCCAACCCTTCATACTGGTGGAACATCGGCGTGTGCGTCTGGTCGTAGTCCGCCCGGTACACTCGGCCCGGTGCGATCACACGGCACGGCACGCCGTGCTTTTCCATATGTCGGATCTGCACGGGCGAAGTGTGGGTGCGCAGCACATGGGGCGGTCGGTTCGCGCCTTTGGGCAGCGACATATAGAACGTGTCCATCTCCTGCCGGGCTGGATGATGGGACGCGATGTTGAGCGCATCGAAGTTGTAGTAGTCGGTCTCGATCTGCGGGCCTTCGGCCACGGAGTAGCCGAGATCGGCAAAGATCGCGATCACCTCTTCGGTGACCTGAGAAATCGGATGGATCGTGCCTTGAGCGCGTGGGCGCGGGCTGAGCGTCACGTCCAGCCACTCAGACGCGAGCCGCGCTTCAAGGGCGGCATCACCAAGCACCTGCTTGCGCGCAGACAGTGCATCGCCAAGCTCGGCCTTCAGCGCATTGAGCGCAGGACCTGCGAACTGACGCTCTTCCGGGCTCATCTTGCCCAGCTCGCGCATCTTCAGCGAAACCTCGCCCTTCTTGCCCAATGCCGCCAGCCGTACAGCCTCGATCGCAGCCTCATCCGAGGCGTCTGCAATCTCAGCCAGATAGCGTGTTTTCAGCGCGTCCAATCCGTCCATCTGTTCGGTCTCAACCCATGCTTCCGTTCGGGGCACACCGCTACCACAAGAGGCGCTGAATGCAAGGGCTGCGCTGTTGGTTGGGAAGCGTCTGCAGGCCGCTCCGGACGGTCAGCTGATCACCGATGGTTGCGCATGTCGTCAATGAGGCTTGCGTTTGCGCAGAACTCTGGTGCCGGGCCATGCGCGGGTTCAGTGTCCAGCCAATGGGCGCATGCGGTCGAATTGGGACAATCCATACAGGCAGCGACCGATATGGCGTTTCGTTCAGCAATCTCTTGCGGTATGTCGCTGGTGGGAAATGACACACCAGCGCGCACCATCATGCGGTCACGAAGTGCCATTCTGGCTTCGAATGCGCCGGGGCGGGTGATCAGTATCTGGTCTGTCATGGTTACGATCTCCTGCGAGGTTCGAGAAAACCGTGTCACAGGATGGACTATGTGACCTTGATGCAGATCAAGGCCCGGTCAGTCGAACTCCGCCATACGGGCTTCAAGCACATCGAAGGGCACGCCGGGCGCGTCTTTCGCGTTGCGGATGACAAGCGAGGTCTTGACCGAGGCCACGTTTTCCGCCGCTGTCAGGTCTTCGGTCAGAAAGGTCTGGAATGTCGAAAGATCGGGGGCGGCACATTTCAGAATGAAGTCGATCTCACCGTTGAGCATGTGGCACTCCCGCACCAGCGGCCATGACTTTGCGCGATTCTCGAAGGCTGACAGATCGGCCTCGGCCTGTGATTTCAGGCTGACCATGGCAAACACCTGCACCTCAAAGCCCAGTTCGCGGGCGTTCACATCCGCATGATAGCCCCGGATCAGGCCGGTTTCCTCCAATGTGCGGACCCGGCGCAGGCAGGGCGGGGCCGAAATGCCTACGCGGCGCGACAGTTCCACATTGGTCATGCGGCCGTCGTCCTGCAATTCGGCCAGAATCTTGCGGTCAATCGGATCAATCTTGATGGTTGGCACGCCAGCGTTTCCTCAAATGTTTTGCAGGAAAGTAGTTCAGCGTTGGGTTCAGCGCAATAAAATTTCAACAGGGCGCAATTTTGTTTTCAGGGACTCACGCTTGGGTGAGCAAGGCGGGTTTGCGTTTGCGGCCTCTTCTCCTCCGCTCGTTGGAGGGCTATATGAGGGGACCGCGAGATTTGCCACAGGAGGCTGGAAGCCCATGTCCGAGACCCGTCACACCCGCTTGCTGATCATCGGCTCCGGCCCGGCTGGCTATACCGCCGGTGTCTATGGTGCACGCGCGATGCTTGAGCCGCTTCTCATTCAAGGGATCGAGCCCGGTGGCCAGCTGACCACCACCACCGAGGTCGAGAACTGGCCCGGTGACACGGAAGTTCAGGGGCCGGATTTGATGCTGCGGATGGAGGCTCATGCCAAGGCGATGGGAACCGAGGTGATTGCCGATTACATCTCGTCGCTTGATCTCAGCAAACGTCCTTTTGTCGCCAATGCCGACAGTGGCACGACATACACCGCCGATGCGCTGATCCTTGCGACCGGTGCGCAGGCGAAATGGCTGGGATTGCCGTCGGAAGAGAAATTCAAGGGTTTCGGCGTTTCTGCCTGTGCAACTTGTGACGGTTTTTTCTACCGCAATCAGGAAATCGTTGTGATCGGCGGTGGGAACACGGCTGTGGAAGAAGCGCTTTTCCTGACCAATTTTGCTTCAAAGGTCACGCTGATCCACCGCCGTGATGAGTTGCGCGCAGAAAAGATCCTGCAGGACCGTCTGTTCAAGAATCCCAAGATCGAGCCTTTGTGGTTCCATGAGGTTGAGGAGGTGCTGGGCACCGAGGATCCGCTGGGTGTCACTGGTGTTCGGGTCAAGCATACCAAAACCGGTGAAACGCAGGACATTGCCTGTTCGGGGGTCTTCGTCGCCATTGGTCACGCGCCGTCAAATGTTCTGGTCAAGGACACGCTTGAGACCCATATGGGTGGCTATGTGGTGACCAAGCCCGACAGCACAGCGACGTCCATCCCCGGAGTCTTTGCCGCTGGCGATCTGACCGATCATATTTACCGTCAGGCTGTGACCAGTGCCGGGATGGGTTGCATGGCGGCCCTTGAGGCTGAGCGTTTTCTGGCTGAAGCCGAGCCTCAGGACGCTTTGGCGGCTGAGTAGAGCAGCGCCTGCCGGGCCTCGGTCGGGGTCTGGCCGGTCCACTGCTGAAAGGCCCGGTAGAACGAGTTCGGGTCGCCGTAGGCCAGCAGAAACGAAATCTCGTCAATGGTGATGTCTGGCCGTGATAGATAGTGCAGGGCCAGATCACGCCGCGTACTGCTCAGGATATCCTGAAACGAGGTGTTCTCGGATTTGAGCAGGCGTTGCAGGGTGCGTCGTGAAAAATTCAGATGGCGCGCAATCGCGTCAACGTCGGATTTGCCCGCGGGCAACAGATCAAGCAGGGCTCGGCGCACGCGGGACGCTTCCGATCCGCCCAGATCAAGCGCAGCCAGCTTGGCATTCAATTCCTTCTCGATCAGCTTCCAGTAAGCCTCATTGCCGGTCAGGAGCTGCAGGCCAGCGACCTCGGGCGCAAAGACCATGCGCAGGCGCTTGCCTGAGATCGCCTTGCAGCCGGTAAAGTCTTCCAATGCGGCCTGATGATCACGCGACAGGGGCATGATGATGGCACGCGGTTTGACATGTTGGCCCGTGCAGACGCGGATCAGTTCCAGAAAGAACACCGTTTCCATCCGCGAGCACTCAGACGGCACGTCGCATTCTGTTTCAACCGTGGCGAGGTCAAGAATGAATGCATCCTCGGTCAGTTGGCAATCGATGGTGACCGGGCCGACAAGGGGTTTGTAGATCGATAAGCGCTCGAACCCGGTGGCGACATCAGGGCTGGAATAGAAGGCCAGAGACGAGGGCAGAACCGGTGCATGCGCCAGTGCAATGCCCAGCTTGATCGGTGCATCGGGATCACCAGTCTCTTCAAACACCGCCTTCCAGCCGTTGAGAAGCTGAGCACCGGTTGCACCGCGTGCGTCAGGGTCCAGCAGGTCTTCCGAGACACCGGCCCGCGCCAGAACGGCCGAAGTGGTAACGCCCAGAAGGGCGCAGATCTTCGGCAGAGTGTGCGCGATGCGATAATGAGAGGGGTATCTGACCATGGCATGTCATCCGGTTTCGATCCGGGCATCTAACCAGCCCGGTACTGAAGTTTCCATGACATGTGATCCATTTGGCGCGATTGGTTAGAGGAATGGCGCAGACTGGAAGTTAGACCCGGGACCAAAACAGGTTAGAGTTGCCAGCAAAGCAGCCGGAGATGTGCGCATGAAGCTGACCGTGAACGGACAGGACCACGAGGTTGATGTTGAAGACGATATGCCACTTCTTTGGGTGCTCCGCGATGAGTTGAAGATCAGCGGTGTCAAATATGGCTGCGGCATTGCACAATGCGGTGCCTGCACGGTGCATATTGACGGGCAGGCCGTGCGCTCTTGCCAGATCACAGCATCTGACGTGGGATCCGCCCCGATCACAACCATCGAAGGACTTGGCACGCCTGAGGCACAGCACGCTGTTCAGGAGGCGTGGATCCAGCATCAGGTGGCGCAATGCGGTTACTGCCAGTCCGGGCAGATCATGCAGGCGGCCTCTTTCCTTGAGATCAATGATGATCCGACCGATGACGACATCGACCGCGTCATGAGCGGCAACCTTTGTCGATGTGGCACCTATCCGCGCATTCGCGAAGCGATCAAAACCGCTGCCCGAACCCTGCGGGAGGTTTGAGGGATGAGCCGCATCGGAACTATCGCACGGCGCAGCTTTATGATCGGATCAGCCGCCATCCTAGGTGGGGTGGCTTTCGGCTACTATATGTACCGCAAGCCGGTTGCGAACCCCTTGCTGGATGACCTTGCTGAGGGTCAGGCAGTGCTCACTGAATACGTTCGCATTGACGCACAGGGCATCACCCTGATCACCCCGCGCACCGATCTTGGACAGGGGGCTTATTCGGTTCAGGCAGCCCTGATTGCCGAAGAACTGGACGTGCGTCTGGATCAGATCAAAGTCGACCCCGGACCTCCGTCGCCTGCCTATTACAACACGGCGCTGGCTGATGAAGCTGCTCCGTTCATGCCAACGGATGAGGGGTTTGTTGCTGAGTCTGCGCGCGGTGTGATGGACGCGCTGATGAAATTCCTTGGCTTGCAGATCACCGGTGGCTCCACCACGGTTCCCGACAGTTTTGAGAAATTGCGCATCGCGGGCGCGGTTGCGCGCGAAACCCTGAAACTGGCGGCATCCGAGAGAACCGGTGTTCCGGTCGCCAAATTGACGACGTCCGATGCTGCAGTGGTCCTGCCCGATGGTAAGACGCTGGCCTACACCGATCTGGCAGAGGACGCAGCCGGTCTTGATCCTGTTGCGGACGTCCAATTGCGCGCACCGTCGGAGTGGCGGTTGATCGGCAAGCCGATGCTGCGTCTGGATGTGGTTGCCAAATCGACCGGTACGCAGACCTATGGAATCGATCTGGATCTGCCCGACATGGTGCATGCCACGGTGAAAATGAATCCGCATCAGCTTGGCAGTCTGGACGGATTCGATGCCTCACAGGCTGAAACCATGCGCGGCGTCAAACGGATCATCCCGATCTCTGGCGGCGTGGCCGTTGTGGCTGACAACACATGGCGGGCATTTCAGGCGGCCGAGGCAATCAGCTTTGACTGGGCAAAAACCGACTACCCGGATGAAATGGACGGCCATTGGCAGGCCCTGTCTGATGCCTTCTCGCCGGATGCGAAGGACGCAATGCCCCGCGATGATGGTGATGTGGACGCTGCATTGGCAGGCGCTGATGTGCTGAGCGCCGAATACCGCGCACCCTATGTGGCCCATGCACCGCTGGAGCCTTTGACGGCAGTTGTGAAGGTCTCGGCCACCCGCGTGGATGTCTGGACCGCGACCCAGATCCCGCGTTTCGTGCAGTCCAATGTCGCGCGCCTGACCGGTCAGGATGATCAAGACGTCCATGTGCATGTTCTGATGGCAGGAGGCAGTTTCGGCCACCGCCTTGAGGATGAGGTCGTCAAGCAGGCAACCGAGATCGCGATCGAAATGCCGGGCATACCGGTGAAGCTGACCTACTCCCGCGAAGAGGACATGATCCACGATTTCCCGCGTCAGATCGCCATGAGCCGGATGCGTGGCGCGGTTCGCGATGGCCGGGTGGAGAGCTATGACATCGGGATTGCCATGCCTTCGGTTGTGGCCTCGCAGATGGGCAGACAGGGCATCTCGCCCCCGGGCCCAGATGCCATGATTGCAGCGGGTGCATGGGAACAACCCTACCGCATCCCGAACTACCGCATGACCGCCTATCGTGCCCGCGTGCTTGCGCCGATCAGTTCCTGGCGATCGGTTGGCGCGTCATCAAACGGGTTCTTCCATGACGGCTTTCTGGATGAACTGATCCATGCAGCGGGGGCTGATCCGCTGGAGGAACGCCTGCGCCTCATATGGCATGATCCATCGCGCAAGGTTCTTAAGGCCGTTGCCGAAATGTCGAATTGGGGTGCGCCCTTGCCAAAGGGAAAGGGCCGCGGCGTTGCTTTCTGCCTGTCCTTCGGTGTGCCCTGCGCCGAGGTGGTTGAGGTCACTGACACAGGTGCCGGGATCTCCATCGACAAGGTCTTCGTGGCTGCCGAAGTGGGCCGCGTGATCGATCCGGTCAATTTCGACAATCTGGTCAAGGGTGGTGTCGTATGGGGGCTTGGCCACGCGATGAATTGCGAGATTACCTATGTAGGCGGACAGGCCGAGCAGACCAACTATCATGCCCATGAAGGAATGCGGATGTACCAATGCCCCGAAATCACCGTGCGCGGGCTGGAAAATGCCGACAAGATCCGTGGGATTGGTGAGCCGCCCGTCCCACCTGCCGCACCGGCCCTTGCCAATGCGATTTTTGCCGCGACTGGGCAAAGACTGCGCGAGATGCCCTTCAACAAATTTGTTGATTTCCTGTGAGGGTCAGTATGCGCGAACTTGTTTTTCTGATGGCCATGGCAGTGGCAAATACCGGACTGGCTGCTGGTGAAACAGTGGCGATCAAACCACCTTTGCCCGAGACAGTATCCCGGGAAGATGGGTTGGGCGCCTGGGCACGAATTTACGAAGTGACTTCCCATCCCAGATGCGCGAACTGCCATGTGGGCGCAAGCGACAGACCGATGTGGTCCGGGCCAAGCTACGGCAAGACCCGACCGCATGGCATGAACATCTCGGCCGGTGAAAGCCGCATCGGGGTCGAGTTCATCCCATGCGCCACTTGTCACGTAACGGCATCAGGACCAGTGGATAACGCCACGCCCCATGCCGCACCGAAGGTCACGGCGGACTGGCAGCTTGCCCCGGTAGAGGCAGACTGGTTTGGCAAATCCTCACGTGAGATTTGCATCCAGTTGCGCGATCCGGGCCGCAATGGAGGACGCGACATGATCGATCTGGCCTCGCATCTTGACCATGATGTTATCCTGCATTGGGCCTGGTCGCCCGGAGGTGGTCGCGAACCAGCACCCTATTCACTGCAAGAGCACGTCAACGACATCCTGATCTGGGGCGTTGCAGGTTTTCCCTGCGGTGAAGACTGACCCTGACACTTCTTGGCAAAAAATATCCCCGCCGGAGGCATCCGACGGGGGCAAACTCAGGCCATCCCTTAACGCGCCTTAGTGCACGCTGAACGGGGCCATCTCATTGTTGCGGGCCACATGAAAGGCATGCTGGCGGTCGGCGACAAGTGCCAGCTGCGCACCATTCTCGTCGTGGATTGCATATAGCGCGTCCCGGTCAGGAACCTGGCTTTTCACCTCATCGGGCAAATCGGCCACTGCGACCGCGCGGACATAAACAATCTGCTGACTGTCCTTGGATCTCGGAAAGCTCGGAAAATGTGCCATCGTGACTATCCTTTCGTGATTTCTATTGTCTGCACAATCGTGTCAGGAACATGGCGCTTCAGATCGACATGTAACAAACCGTTCTCAAGCGTCGCCCCCGAGACCTCAACACCATCGGCCAGCACAAAGGTTCTCTGGAACTGACGCGCGGCGATCCCACGGTGTAGAAACACCCGGCCGCCATCATCCTCTTCCTGCCGTCCACGGATCACCAGTTGCGCATCTTCAACGGTGATCGACAGATCGTCATCCGCGAAACCAGCAACGGCAAGCGTGATGCGATACGAACTCTCGCCGCGATGTTCGATGTTATAGGGTGGATAGCCTTCATTGCCGTGCTTGGCAGTGCGTTCCACCAGACGATCCAGCTGTTCGAACCCCAGAAGATAGGGGTGGGAAGCGAAAGACACCTTGGTCATGTGCAGTCAAAGCCCTTGTTTGAAGCGACTTGTTTTTTTCAGCCCATCCCGCGAGGCGGCAACGGACACTTGAAAATATGGGGTGATGTGACACATAAAACAAGGGACAGTGCCTGGAGCCGAGATTTCCCATGACCACCCCTCCCACCATGGACCATCAGGAAATGCTGAAGGTCCGGCTGACAGGTCTGAAAACCGAACACCGCGATCTGGACGAGGCGATCGTCCGCATGGAAGAGGGCATTCCCGACATGCTGATGCTCCGACGCATGAAAAAGCGTAAACTGTTGCTCAAAGACATGATCACCCGTCTGGAAGACGAGATCACGCCGGACATCATCGCATAAGCTTGCATCACCCGCTCAGCGTCCTATAACACAGCTTTCCTTAGGCGATTGAGGGGGTTGAGGCCCATGTCGAACGCATCTGCAAAAGTCGGAATCGTGATGGGAAGCCAGTCCGACTGGCCCACCATGAAAGAGGCGGCATCAGTGCTTGAAGCGCTGGGCGTGTCCTATGAGACCCGCATCGTCTCGGCCCATCGCACGCCAGACCGGTTGTTTGACTATGCCGACAGCGCTGTGGCCCGTGGTCTTCAGGCGATCATTGCCGGTGCAGGTGGCGCGGCCCATCTGCCGGGCATGCTGGCGTCCAAAACCCGCGTTCCTGTGCTGGGCGTGCCGGTGCGGTCATCTGCGCTGTCCGGTCTCGACAGTCTTCTGTCCATCGTACAAATGCCCAAGGGCATTCCTGTCGGCACGCTTGCCATCGGTCCTGCCGGTGCGGCCAATGCAGGACTTCTGGCTGCAGCCATGCTTGCCAACACAGATGCAGCATTGGCCGAACGGTTGGAAGTCTGGCGTCAGGCACAGACCGATGCCATCGCCGAGGAGCCGGTCGATGAATGACCCTCTGCCACCGGGCAGCACCATCGGCATTCTGGGTGGTGGCCAACTTGGACGGATGCTGAGTGTCGCTGCGAGCCGATTGGGTCTCAAGACCCTTATTTTCGAACCGGCACCCAACCCACCTGCCGGTCAGGTAGCAGATCAGGTCACCACGGCCGGGTATGACGACGTGGCAGCCCTTGATGCCTTTGCCAGTTCAGTTGATGTCATCACCTATGAATTCGAGAACATCCCAACTGCCGCACTTGATCTGCTTGAGGCCAAGCGGGCAATCCATCCGGGCAGGCGCGCGCTGGCAACGGCACAGGACCGGGCTGACGAGAAGACCTTTCTGGAAGGCCTCGGCCTGCGGGTTGCGCCCTGGGCGAAGGTGGATGGTGCAGATGATCTGTCTCGCGCCATGGCAGAGATTGGCACGCCGTCGATCCTGAAGACCCGGCGGCTGGGCTATGACGGCAAAGGTCAGATCCGTCTGAAAGGTGGCGAAGATCCGCAGGTCTTATGGGAGCAGATCAACGCTCCTGCCGTGCTGGAAGGATTCGTCGATTTCACCTGTGAGATCTCGGTCATTGTTGCCCGCTCGACCGACGGTCAGGTTGTCTGTTTCGATCCCGGAGAGAATGTCCACACCGACGGCATTCTCGACACGACCACCGTGCCCGCCCGCATCAGCCGTTCTCAGGCGACAGACGCCGTGCTTCTTGCGGGCCAGATCGTCAATGCGCTGGAGTATGTGGGCGTTCTGGGTGTGGAGCTGTTCGTCACGACGCAAGGTCTTCTGGTCAATGAGATCGCACCGCGTGTGCACAATTCCGGCCATTGGACGCAGGACGCCTGCCTGATCGACCAGTTCGAGCAGCACATCCGCGCAATTGCAGGCTGGCCGCTTGGCGACGGCACGCGCCATTCCAATGCGGTCATGACCAATCTGATCGGTGATGACATTGACGGCTGGGCAGGGTTTGACGGGGCTGTTCATCTTTATGGCAAGGCAGAAGCACGCCCGGGTCGCAAGATGGGCCATGTGAACCGGATTTCACCGCGTAGCTGAAACCGGCGTTGACCGGCTCAGTTCACCTTTTCAGCCAGACGGGACGGCCATGCGCATGGGCTTGTACGCGACATGTCCGCCAAAGGCGTGAAGCTGACGCAGGCAATGTTCGAAGCGCCATGTGTGTCCCGTTCTGCCAATCCAGCCCAGTTTTCTATCTTGGGGTCGGCAGCCCAGAGATTGGCAAAGAGATACCCCGGAGTGTCCGGCAGTGCAGTGGTTTGCGCATTCATGCTGTAAACCAGACGCCCTTCAACCAGCCAATCGATCCGATCAGGATGCCAGACGAAGGAATATAGCCGGGGTCGGTCGGCTGCATCAAAACCCAGATCGATGAACCTGTTGGTCAATTTGCCATCAGCAAACACGGCAACATGCATCTGGCGTGTGTTTTTGCCCAGAAATTCGATGTCGATTTCGTCATGTCTGCTCCCGTAATAGGGACCGGTGTAGGTGAAAAATCCGGTGATCAGTCCGGCACCCTTGCTGGGTTGGATCACCGCGTCATACCGACCGTAATGTGTGGTTTCCAGCCTGCGGACCGCAGCGCCCTGAAACCGGTTCTCGCCACTTTTGGGCGACAGACGCAGCGACAATCCGGCCTTGGCTGACAGGGCGTCCGCTGACCAGTCCGTGTCGAACCAGGGGTGGCTTGAGGTATGTGTGGCTACGTACCATAGCGTTGGGTCCACCGCATCAAAGGCATCGAAAAACGCATCCTCACCCATGGCAGGACCGGTCATCACCGCTCCCGACAGAGCGAGCGCGGCCATTCTGGCGCACACCCGGTCCATATCATCTTGCCCAACATTCTGTTGTTCCGGTCAAAGGATAGGGTTTTGTGAAAGTTTAACTCAAACCCAAAGTTACCGATTGGTTAACGTTGGAAATGAAAGATTCCAACGAAAAAGGCCCTGCCCGGAAAGGGCAAGGCCTGAGAGGTTCTGCTGTTGTGTGGACGTCAGTTGACGGTCACCCAGCGCAGGATGAAGAAGTTGTCCGGGCGCTGTGTCAGCTCGATGTTTGCTCCGGTTCCCCAGACGAGCGGTTGAACATACATCGGAATGTAAGCCATTTCATCCTGAAGGATCTTGGCGCTTTCATCGAGCATAGCCTGACGTTTTTCATCGTCGATCTCGGACTGGATCATCGGCAGCAGTTCATCCACACGAGCGTTGGAGAAATCGCCGAAGTTCCACGATCCCAGCTTCTTTTCCGCATTGGGTGTGTGGGCAAGGAAACGGATCGGATGCTCGGCATCGAATGTGCCCGGCGACCAGCCAAGCAGATACATGTCGTAATTGTCCTCACGCAGCTCGGGCCAGTAGTTGCGCACGGGCATCGCGTCCAGTTCAGCCTTGATCCCGACTTGAGCCAGCATTGCCGTGATGGCCTGACACACGGCCTCGTCGTTGAGATAGCGGTCATTGGGGCATTTCAGCCCGAATGAGAAACCGTCTGGGTATCCGGCGTCTGCCAGCATGGCTTTGGCTGCTTCCGGATCATGTGCCGGACGGGCCGACAGGCTGCTGGAATACCCGCGCATCGCCGGTGACACCAGTTGCGATGCCGGGGCGGCCGCACCGCGCATGATGGTCGCAAGGATCGCATCGACATTGACCGCAGCGGCCACAGCCTTGCGCACGCGGACATCTTTGAATGGGTTCGGGCTGCCCTCGTCATCACCGTATTTCAGTGCATCTGCGGCATGAGGAAAGCCCAGCATGATGACGCGCGCCTCGATCCCGTCGATGACCTTGACGTCGCCCTGTTGTTTCAGGCGTGCCATGTCCTGAATGGGCACCGGGTTGATCATGTCCACATCGCCCGACAAGAGCGCGGCCACGGCGGTGGCGGAGTTCTGGATCGGGGTAAATTCAGCCCGGGTGATGTTGTGCTCAGCGGTGCCCCACCATCCGTCAAACGGCTCCAGCACGGTTTTCAGGCCGGGTTGGCGCTCTGCCAGTTTGAAAGCAGCTGTGCCATTTGCGTTGAGTGTTGCGTGGTTCTCGGCGTCTTTTGCAGGCAGTTCAGCGCCGTTTGCCGCGGCCCAGCCACTGTCCATGATCATGAAGTTGGCGATGCTGTCGGGAAAGATCGGATTTGGTGCCTTGGTCATGAAATCGATGGTGAACTCGTCGACGATCTTGACCTCGGACACAGGTGCGAACCAGCTGGCCGTATCGGCAGCCTCCGAGCTGGCGCGCTGGTAGGAGAACATCACATCTTCTGCGGTGAACGCCTCACCCCCGTGAAAGGTCACGCCCTGGCGCAGGTTGAAGCGCCAGCCGTCCGAGCCAATGGGTTCCCAGCTTTCGGCCAATGCGCCTTCAATGGCCATGTCCTTGCTGCGGCGTACGAGCCCTTCATAGACGTTGTTTAGAAACCCCAGTACCGGGGCGGAGTTCACGGCATGGGGGTCCATGGTCTGCGGGTCGGTGCCGGAGGCCCAGCGAAACGTCTCGGCCTGGGCAGCCTGGCTGCAAATCAGCAGCATGGCGGCAGTAGATAGCAATCGGGTCATGATGATCCCCCTGTTCTGAATTGTTTTTCTCGGATGGATAGTACGCAAAAACGGCGCTGCGCACAGGGGGGCCTTAGAAAAAGACTGTTTTTCTCTTCACGAGGGCGTGAGGAGTGCGGATGAAAAGTGCAAGCGATGGTGGAAAGAAACCCCACACGGCGTGGCGGTCTCGCTTGGCTGTCAGGGAATAGGTTCGCCTAGGCAGCCTCGCTCAGATATTTTCGCCAGTCACCCAGATGGGAGATTTCCGTGGCGCCTTTCACCCCAAGGGCTTCGCACAGAAATCCCTTTACCCATGACTGATCCGACAATTCAATCGATCCAATGCCAAGCGGGGCGGGAATGCCTTGCAGAAAGCTTCCAACGGCAGCTTTTGGCAATGACCAGATTTCCACGGCAACCGATGCTGCGCTGGACGCATCCGATCTGACCAGACCCGGGCGCGCGGGCGGACCACCAGCAAGGGCGTAGAACTGATATTTCGAGGCTGTGTTGGCAGTGCGGACAAATGTTGCACCGAGGTCGGTCAAATGGTGATTGAGCGGCAAGCCGGACATATGCGCGCCGCACACCGCAAGCTCCAGCCGGTCTGCTGGCGCAGATGGCAGGGTTTCAGGATCTGTCAGGGGAAACTGTGTCGCGCCCAGATTTCGCGTGCACCCGGTTTCAAAACAGCGTGCAATGGACGCGGCTGTAGCGTCCATGCCCGCGTTTGCCAGAATGGTAACACTGCCCGGGCGCCCGTCGCTGCGTGGTGCCGTGGGAACAGCCATTCCACACATATCAAGCAAATTCACGAAATTGGTGTAGGTCCCGAAGTTGTTGTTCGGAGTCACAGGATCGGCCTGCAGATCCGAGACAGTGTAGAAGGTTGGAATGGTGGGCACGCACAAGGCATCCAGACCCTCAAGAAGTGGCTCAGCCATGCGTTTGAGATCTGCCAACCGATACATGCCCCGAAACGCATCAGCAGCCGACATGGTCTCGGCATGAGTGATGATCTGGCGGGTGACCGGGTGCACCAGTCCCGGATCGCTTTTGAGCAGATCCTCGATGACCGTGTAACGCTCCGCGACCCAGGCGCCCTGATAGAGCATTCGGGCGATGCTGTAGAAGGGTTCGAAATCGATGGGAACGACTTCCATGCCAAAATCTGCAAAGCGCTCCACATCGCGTGAGAACGCGGTTGCCTGCACCTGATCGCCGAAAAATTCGATGGAGTTCTTATCCGGCACGCCAATCTTCATCGGCTCGGTGATGGGGAACATTTCCTTGTGGCGCAGCGGTTTTGAATAGGCGTCCCTGTCGTCAAAACCGCGGGCCACTGCAAACACTCTGTAGGCGTCATCAACGGTCATCGCAAAAATAGACACGGTATCAAGTGTGCGACAGGCAGGTACGACGCCGGTTGCGGAGAGTGTCCCCAAGGATGGCTTCAAACCGACGATGTTGTTGAGCGCGGCTGGCACCCGGCCTGACCCGGCCGTGTCTGTGCCCAGCGAGAAGGATACAATTCCATGCCCGACAATGACCCCAGATCCCCCGGAAGAGCCACCGGGTACAATTTCCGGATCAATGGCGTTCAGGGGAGCACCAAAGGGCGTGCGCACCCCGACAAGACCGGTTGCGAACTGATCAAGGTTCGTCTTGCCGATCATCAAAGCGCCAGCCGCCCGTAATTTCGCAATCACGAATGCATCCTCATCAGGCAGATAGGCATAGGCCGGACAGGCAGCAGTGGTCGAAATGCCCCCAACATCGATGTTGTCTTTGGCAGCAAAGGGAATTCCCCAAAGCGGCATGTCCGGATCGTAGGTGCCTAAGGTATCGGCCTGTGCGAGCAGACTTTCCTTGTCGCAGAGATGTATGAAAATGCCCGGATCATTCACCGCCTCAAGCCTTGTGAAAACCTCCTCGATGACATCGGCGGGCCGGGTGCCTGCTTGATAGGCCTTTTGCAGCGAGGACAAAGTGAACGGCAGATCGGTGAGCATAATATTCCTCCGAAATTCTAGGCAGATTGTCTGCGTGCAGGTGGCTTGGGTGCGGCGGCAAGCAGTGCCTTTGTATACGCGTCCTGCGGATTGTTCATCACGACGCTGGCGGGTCCCTGCTCGATAATCTGACCGTCCTTCATGACAATGACATGATCGCAAAGCAGGCGCACCACATGCAGATCGTGGCTGACAAAGAGATAGCTCATCCCCAGCTTGGCCCGCAGATCGACCAGCAGGTTCAGCACAACCGCCTGTATCGACACATCCAGAGCGGCGGTCGGTTCGTCCAAAATCAGAAATCTGGGTTCAAGTGCGATGGCTCTTGCGATCCCGACTCTTGCTTTCTGGCCACCTGACAGTTGGTGCGGAAATCGATCCAGCAATGGCAGGGGCAGACCCACGAGCGTGGCCAGCTCTTCGATCCTTGCGGTGAGTGCCGGGCCCTTGAGTTTGCCCAACTGTCTGAGCGGCTCTCCAATTGTGTGGCGCGCGGTATGACGGGGATTGAGGCTGTCGGTCGCGTCCTGAAACACCATCTGGATGTCCGATCGACGCGGGTTTTTTGCAAATCCCTTGGCGGGGATGGCAGCAATATCGTCGCCATCAAACAGAATCTCACCATCTGTTGCATCCATCAAGCGCACCAGAATTTCCGAGGTGGTCGATTTCCCACAGCCACTTTCGCCCACCAGACCGACGCTTTGCCCTTGCTTGATGACAAAGGAAATATCCCTGACAGCATGAACCGGACCGGATTTCCCCTGATAGGTCTTCACCAGATTGCGCACATCAAGCAACGGCGCATCTTGGACCATATGATCGACGAGATCGCGGCGGTCTTCGGGCGGCAAAAGGCTGCGAATGCTTTCGCCCGCACGCGGTGTCGCATCCACCAGTTTGCGGGTGTAGGCGTGCTGGGGCTGGGCAAATATCTGAACCGGATCGCCCTGTTCGACAATCACGCCATCTTTCATCACAACGATCCGGTCGCAGTATTGCGCCGCAAGCCCAAGGTCGTGAGTGATGAGAATACTGCTCATCTCACGTGCGCGGATCAGATCACGCATCAGATCCATCACAGCCTTCTGGGTCGTGATATCAAGACCTGTGGTGGGCTCATCAGCGATCAAGAGACGCGGATCACAGGCAAGGGCAATCGCGCAGACGATGCGCTGGCACATGCCGCCTGACAGCTCGAATGGATAGGCATCGTAGCGTGCCTCCGCGTCGTTGATCCTGACAGCTTCCAGTGCAGAAATTGCCTGAGCGCGCGCGTCGTAACGCGTTGCACGGCCGTGCTGGCGCAAAACATCCTCGATCTGATGACCAACCTTGCGGATCGGATTCAAGGCAGCGCGGGGGTTCTGGAAGATCATGGAAATCTCGCGTCCGCGAATGTCGCGCATGTCGCGTTCAGCGGCGCGGCGCAGGTCCAGACCCGAATAGGTGATGTCGCCAGCCGTGATCGCACCGCCTGCATCAAGGATGCGCATCAGCGCATAAGATGTTACCGATTTACCCGAGCCGCTTTCCCCCACCACGCCCAGAATTTCGCCCTTGGCCAGATCGAAGCTGATGCCGCGCACCGCAGCGACATCACCGCGCCGGGTCTTGAAGGAAACCGCCAGATCCTGGACGCTCAACATCTCGGTCAGGTCCTCTTGCGGGGGTCGACAAGGTCGCGCAGACCATCACCCAGAAGGTTGAAGGTGAACACGGCCATCATAAGCCAAAGCCCGGGAAAGAGCGCCATCCACCATTCGCCCGATACGATGAAATTGGCCCCTTCCGCCACCATGATCCCCCATTCCGGTGTCGGTGGCCTGACACCCAGACCGATGAACGACAAACCGGCGGCATTCAGGATCGCCCAGCCCAGATTGAGAGAGACCTGAACCATCATCGGCGGCAGTGCATTTGGGAAAATATGCATGGCCAGAACGCGTGCATCCGAGTTGCCGGCGAGTTTTGCCGCGCGCACAAAGCCTGCATCACGCCGGATGTTCACCTCGGCCCGTACCAGTCTGGCATAGAAGGGCACGTTGATGATCGCGGTCGCATATATGATATTCTCAATGGTGTTGCCCAGCGCCGCCACAATCCCCATGGCGAGCACAAAGAGCGGAAAGGCCATGATCGTATCCAGAATGCGGTTCAGGATGTTGTCGATCCATCCGCCCCAATAGCCAGCGGCGCTTCCAAGGATTGAGCCGACAACGAAAGAGAGGGCGACCGCGGCAACAGAAATCGACAGATCAAGCCGCGTCGCCACGATCACGCGGCTGAAGACATCTCGCCCGACATTGTCCGTGCCAAACCAGTGATCCCAGGATGGTGGTTGCAAGGCTCTGGCTGCATTCGTGGCAAGCGGATCGTATGGTATAAGAGCCGGTCCGAAAATGGCGGAGAGCACGATCAGGGCAAACATGACAAAGGCAAGCAGCGTCACCGGGTTTGCGCGCAGCACATAGACCAGATGATCAAGTTTTCGCTGAGGGTGCACGCGCGGTGCTGCGGCTGTATCCGTCATTTTGCCGCGAACCCGATCCGTGGGTCGATGACCGTGTAAAGCAGGTCAATGGCAAGGTTCAACGCCACAAACAACAGGGCCATGGCCAGAACGAAGCCCTGAACGGCGGCGTAATCCGAGACGACCAGAGCCTCAACCGCGTAGGAGCCTATGCCGGGCCAGGCAAACACTTTCTCCACCAGTACATTCGCGCCTAGGGCAAAGGAAAAGACCATGCCAAGCGTGGTGATCACGGGCAGAAGGGCGTTGCGAAATGCGTAGCCGTACAGGATTTTACGGTTCGACAGGCCAGCAGCGCGTGCTGTTCGGATAAAATCCGATGACAGGGCAGTCAACATCGCTGCCCGGGTCATTCGCGCAATCGGTGCGAGCGTGAACAGCGCCAGCGTGATGGCCGGTAGGACCAGTTGTTTGGCCGCACCGATCCATGTTTCCCAGTCGCCCATCAGGGCAGCATCAATGAGGTAAAAACCGGTGACGCGGTCCGGATCGAGGTAGATGAAGTCCAGCCGCCCGATTGGTGAGGGTGCAATGCCCAGTAGATAATAGAAGACGTAAATCAGAACGATCCCGGTGAAAAACGTGGGCAAGGACACACCTGCTGTGACCAGAACCCGGCATAGGTGATCAACCCAAGATCCCGGGCGTGTGGCCGCCAGAATGCCAAGGGGGATTGCAATGCCGCATGACAGGACCAGCGCGGTCAAGGTCAGTTCAAGCGAAGCAGGCAGGCGGTTGGCCAGATCGCTGGCCACCGGTTGACCGCTTGAGATCGACTGGCCCAGATCGCCCTGCAGCAGATCTCCAACATAGATGAAAAACTGCTGGATCAGCGGTTTGTCGAGGCCCAGTGCCACGCGGATTTCCGCAATGGATGCTTCATCGGCCGCAGCACCGGCAAAGAAAACGGCCGGATCGCCCGGTAGAGCGCGGGTCAGCAGGAAACTGATGATCACAACCCCGATGACCACCGGTATGGCCTGTGCCACGCGCAGAAGGACCGCGCGCAGCCTTGGATATGTGTGGGTCTGCATGCCTCAGCTTACGGCAAGTGGACGGGCATCAAGTTGACGGTGGAACCAGAACTCATATCCCTCGGACCCGTTGGCCGCCACGTTTAGCGCTGGCTGGTAAAGCGGGATGCGGGGCAGGTCTTCAAGCACGATTTCCATCATGCGTTTGATGTTCGGCGCATAGGCCGGATCATCGACCGGCATATGCAGGGTTGCGTTCACCAGATCCTCGACTTCGTCGTTGCGGTAGTTGGAGGAGTTGAACAGATGCCCTTCCTGATAGGCCCAGAAGAAATAGTAATCCGGTGTGTTGAGCCAGCCACCGAAATTCTCCAGATGCAGCGGCAGGCGCTTTTCGACAAGGGCCGCCGTGCGCCAGTTGGCGCCGGGGATCTTTTCGATGGTTGCGGTGATGCCGATCTTGGCGAGGTTCTCCTGAATCAGGAGCGCTGTCGGTTCCATCCATGAGGCAAGGCCAAGGTTGATCGACAAGGGCACTTCGAACCCATCGGGATAGCCGGATTTGGCCATATGTTCGCGGGCCTTGTCCAGATCGGTGCTGTATTGGGTTTTGCGCGGCCAGGCGATGTCGTTGATCTCAGCTTCCCCACCCCAAAGCGGCGCGCCGCGTCCGTAAGCGGCGGCTTGAAAAATATCCTCGTAGGGGACGGCATAGGCCACGGCCTTGCGGACATCGGCATCCTGAAACGGTTCAAACTTAGTGTTCGTGCACAGGCAATGGATGCAGTTCTCGATGGGCGTTGAATAGACGTCGACCTCCTCCAGCTCGGACAATTCCGCTGCATCCTTGTCGGGTATGCCGAAGGACAACTGGACGTCGCCACGCTCAATCAGGGCCCGTCGGGTGGCCGGGCTGGGAACCTCACGCAGGACAACGCGCTTGACCGCGGGAAGCGGCCCCCCGACCCAATTGTCGTTCCGCTCATAGACAAGTTGCTCTCCGGGCGACCAGCGCAGAATCTTGAACGCGCCAGATCCTGCGGGCGTCGTATGCAGATACTCCATCGCCCATGGATCATCATCGGTGGCATTGGCCTTTGCCACGGCTGAGTTGATCACGAACGGCACCGGCACGGCGAGATCGGGGATCGACAGTTTTGACGGGCGGTCCAGCGTGATCTGGAAGGTTTCAGCATCAATGGCCACAAACTGATCGGGCCGCTCGAACCCGCCTGCGCGCATCTGAACGGATGGAAAGCCGCCGACCGACACAGCGCGATCAAATGACCACTTCACGTCTTCCGCGGTGACCTTGCTGCCATCCCAGAACGTGGCATCGGACTTGATCTTGAAGGTGATCACAAGACCGTCGTCGGACACTGTCCAGCTTTCGGCCAGCTCAGGAACGATGGTGTCATAGTCGTAGGACAGCCCACCGCCAGGTGCTTCCTTTGTGCCGAAGGAAACAAGCCGGTCATAGCAATTCACGGCCACCTGATAGGATGGACGGTTGGTCCCGGTGCGGTGCAGATCCAGACTGTTGATCGTCTGCCCGGTCACCACAACCAAAGTGTCAGAACCTTGTGCAGCTGCCGGCATCGCACGCAGAAACGGCAGGACGGATGCCCCTGCCATTCCCATTTTCAGAAAGTCGCGCCGTGAACTCGTGTCGGTCATGTAAATCACCTCTCGCTGTTGGATGCGCAGATTGGACTCGGCGCTTTGCGAGAAGACTGCTCTGGAACAGCGGTCATATCTATTGCTATAAAATCACAATAGCGGTGCAATTTTTGCAACGCATAACCAGAAGTTAAGTCTTATGAAGCACTTAAAGACATTCGAGTTGATAGAATCCGTGATGCGGGCCGGATCGATCCGGAAAGCGGCAGAAGATATGAACATCACGGCGTCGGCTTTGAACCGTCGCATTCAGGGGTTCGAGCGGGAGTTCGGCTCGACCATTTTCGAGCGTCTGCCGCGCGGCATGCGGTTGAACCCGGCGGGCGAGTTGCTGATGCAACATATCCTGTCCCAGCGCACCGATATGGCGCGGGTACAGGCACAAGTTGCCGACTTGACGGGGGAACGACGCGGACATGTCTCGATTGCCTGCTCTCAAGCCTTGCTGCCTTACTTTCTGCCAGAGCAGATCGCCGCTTATCGCCTTGAACATCCGGGAGTGACCTTCTCGATTTCCGTGCGTGATCGTGAGCAGGCTGAACGGGATCTTGCCGCATTCAGATGTGACCTGGCATTGGTTTTCGAGCCGGTCCACATGGTTGAATTCGAGGTGCTTCACACATTTCCTCAGGCGGTACATGCCGTCTTTCGTGCTGATCACCCTCTGGCGAAAAAACCAGAGCTAAGGCTGCGGGACTGTCTGACCCACAAACTGGTTCTGCCCTCTGCTCCGTATGGCGTGCGGCATTTGCTGGAACTGGCAGCGACACGAAAGGGGCACAGTCTGACAGCGGTGGTCGAGACGGAATCGTTCGAATTGATCCGGCATTACGTGACCCATGAAAACGCCATCGGGTTTCAGATCCCCGTTGGTCTAAACCTCAAGGCTCAGTCCGGTATTGTCCATCGCCCGATCTCTGAAAAGGACGTACCTTTCGGAGGGTTGCTGCTGGGCCAGAAAAAGGGCCGTGCCCTTCCGGTTGCCTCAGCCAAGTTCACGCAAAAGCTGATTGCCGCCTTGGAATAAGTGCAGGATCACTGTTCTCGCGGCATTCTGGCTTTCAAGCGTTCCCGGTGGAGGGTGTAGATGCCGGTGGCCACGATGATCAGGGCGCCGATCCATGTCCAGATGTCCGGGAAATCCCCAAAGACGACGAAGCCGTAAATGGTTCCCCAGATCAGGAGGGAGTATTGCACGGGCGCAACCACAACCGATTCAGCCAGTTCCAGCGCTTTGATGACAAGAATTTCGCCAGTGCCCGCCATCAGGGCGAAACTGACCAGAAGGATAACCTCCAACCGGCTTGTGGGCCATGTCCAGACAAACGGCAGCGGCAGGGTGAGCAGGCCAACCGTGATTATCGCGGTGTAGAAAACTGTGGTTTCGGTCCGATCATGGCGGCTGAGGTAGCGGGACAGCACCTGCCGTGCGGCAAAGAATGTCGCCGCAACAACAACCAGAAGGGAAGCTGGGTGTATTGCTCCCATGCCCGGGCGGATGACGATCAGCGCACCGATGAAGCCCAGGATCACTGCGCTCCAGCGATGGATACCCACAGCTTCCCCCAACAGAATGGCGCCCAGAATGGTGACGATGAACGGGGCGATGAAGCTGACGGCAACGGCATCGGCGATGGGCACAAACTTGATGGCCATGACGAAGAAGACGGCCGAGCCAATGGCCAGCCCTCCGCGCAGGAGCTGCAATTTGGGTTGGGAGCTGCGCAAAATCCCGCTGCCATTGCGGCTGAGAAAATACAGAGCGCCCGTCAGAAGTCCGATCTGGCGACACCAGACGATCTGGATGGGGTGCAACGTCTCAGTCAGCACCTTGGCCTGTGTGTCGGCGGCCGAGAACAGG
Source organism: uncultured Paracoccaceae bacterium (assembly GCA_947494445.1). Taxonomy (GTDB): domain Bacteria; phylum Pseudomonadota; class Alphaproteobacteria; order Rhodobacterales; family Rhodobacteraceae; genus CANLSM01. The sequence continues at coordinate 393,018 of CANLVD010000001.1, forward strand.
AACATCGCCAATCCCATCAGCAGCAGGCCATGGGCATTACTCTGTCTGGGCGCATCGCGCATAATGTTGGATCCGGTGGGCGGAATGCCCGGGATCAGCTTTGCGCTCAGACTGGCTGGGGGTCAACAGGGTGCTTGGCATGGCCTCTCTGACAAAACAGTTTGAGGATGGTAATCCATCGATGGGCTGCTTGGCCTGTCTGCAGGGCGGTCGACAGGAATTGATGGACTGCTTCAATTTCTAAATGCGCAAACGATACCGCCAAAAAAATACCCCGGACAAGGCCGGGGTATTTCAAATCATATCTGCAACAGGATCACTTCATTTTGAAGAACTTGAAGCGGGCTTCGTCGTCAGGGGACACGATGGTGTCGACCTTCTCGGACATGCCCCAGTTCAGCACCTGGTGGTGGATCGGCAGATAGAGCACGTCTTCCTGCACAGTACCCCAGATCTCGGCGATCATGCCGTTGCGCTTGTCCAGATCGGTCTCGGAGGCGAGAGCTTCGATGGTCGCATCCAGATCGGCGTTGGAGTAGCGCGTGCCGTTCCACGAGCCGTACTTCTCACCCTTGGAGTGTACCAGGAAGTTGAAGATGTACTCGCTGTCGTAAGTCGGGATGCCCCAACCCAGCATGTAAAAGTCTGTCGCCAGCGTGTTGATCAGCGGGAAGTGCTGCGCCTTTGGCAGGGCTTCAAGGTTCACCGTGATGCCGATCTGCGCCATCATGCCAACGGCAGCCTGACAGATTGCTTCGTCATTGATGTAGCGGTCATTGGGGCAGTTCAGCGTGACCGAGAAGCCGTCGCCGTAACCAGCATCTGCCATCAGTGCCTTAGCGGCGTCGATGTCATAGGCGGGCGCCTGATCCAGTTCGGCAGTCCAGCCGTTCACAAATGGCGGCATGATGACGCCTGCAGGCTCGCTCTGACCACGCATGACGACCTGTTTGATCGCATCGCGGTTTATCGCGATGTTCATGGCCTGACGCACACGGACATCGGCAAACGGGTTCTTGCCGTCGATGTTGTCGCTTTCCAGATCCGCATCACCCTGGTTCATGCCCAGGAAAATCACCCGGTTCTGAGGGGTTGTCTTGACCACAAGCCCATCGGCGTCTGCCACGCGGCCAAGATCCTGCACTGGGACATCCTGGATGAAGTCCACTTCGCCCGACAGAAGAGCTGCAACACGGGTTGCTGCGTTCTGGATCGGCGTGAAGATGATCTCGGACACGTCAAGCGGGAACTCGTCCTTGCCCCAGTAGCCGTCATAGGCCTTGAGCACGGTTTTCGCGTCGGGCTCGCGGCTGACCAGCATATATGAGCCGGTGCCGTTGGCGTTCTTGGCGGCATAGGTGTCTTCGCCACCCTCAAAATCCTGCACCTTGACGGCGTTGTTCGCCTCGGCCCAGTCCTTGTCAATCAACAAGGTATTGGTCAGGTTGTTAGGAAGGAGCGGGTTCGGACCATCTGTTTCAATCTCGATGGTGTACTTCCCGGTGGCACGCACTTCCGTCACGGACGACAACAATTCCTTGAAGTCACTGTCATCGGTCATGGAGCGGTTGAGCGAGAAGACGGCATCTTCGCTGTCGAACTCAGCACCATCGTGGAAGGTCACGCCTTCACGCAGGGTGAATTGCCAGACGTTGGGGTTAGTTGCACTTGGCGCCCAGGAGGTCGCCAGCACAGGCACAATCGCACCGGTCATGTCACGGGCAATCAGCGGTTCCATCATCAGATGGTTCATCGCTGTCGTCGGACCTTCGTTCTGCGCATGCGGGTCAAGCGTCAGGCTGTCGCCACCACGGGCCCAGCGCAAGGTCTCGGCTGAGGCTGTCAAACTGGATGTGGCCATCAAAGCAGCGGCCAGAAGGGTGATATGTTTCATATCAGCAAAAACTCCCTGTTTTTTGAACTGGACCAACAATGGCGGCTTGGCTGCGAATAGCAAGGGGGGTTGTCGCCTGATTTAGCGTCATTTCCTGTGCTGTGCCCAGAGAACGGGCAGTTCAGTTGGCTGTACCCAGAGAAAGCGTTTCAAGCGCACCATCAGAGGTCCGCACCGTCAGGCCATCAAGAGCAATGTCCTCGATCGTCCAAGTGCCGATCTGATCTCCCTTGGTCACCCGAAATACGCGATCCTCGGTCGAGATCACGACCAGCGCCAGCCGCGTCGGGCCGTCATTTATGATGCCGACGAGGCCAAGTGTTGGAATGATCTGCTCGGGCTGGGCGACAACCGGGGCCTGATAAGGCCTGCGCGAGATGTGAAACAACGGACGAGCTTCAAGATCGGCCGATGCAATCTCGGTGGTTTCAGCCGCGTCCGAGGCTGAGGCGATTGCCGCGGCATTGCCCGCGATGTTGCGGGCGTTTTCCTTGCCCGGTCCGAACCACATCAGCAGGGACGCGGCAAGGGTGACGGCTATGAAGCCATATCCGACGATTTTCGGAAGGTGTCGGGAGAGCATGCTGTAGTCCAATGACGTCATCTCTGTGCAAACCCCGCCAAACGCATCTGGATCGCAATGAATCGCGGTCCATCACCTCTACGTAACCTGCGTGCGCGTCTCAGGTTCACATCATTTACCAGAATATAAGGCTCGCGCGTCGCAAGATCCGTCAGCAGGGAACCCAATCGCGATTCCGGGACAATCCCGGTCACCGAGATTACCATGCCCAGCAAGTCGCCACTTGGCGTGATCGGCTCGGTCTGGATCACTTCGATCTGCATGCCGTTGTCTTCGGCGATCTGCTGAAGGTCGGTCTGGAACTTGGCCAGAGCGGCCTGCGGCGTTTCTTCGGCATAAAGCTCGCCCTGCGTTGACTGATCTGGCAGTCCATTTGCTTCATAGGCTTTGGCGCGGGAGATGAACGCCTGCTTTTGAGCGATTTCATCGTTGAAGCCACGGATCGCAGAGACGCCACGTGCACCGATCAGGATGAGCGCGAGAGCCACGCATGCCAGAAGCAGACCAAACACCAGCGAAGGCTGGGGTGCGCGGGGAAAGCGAAAATCACTCATGGTCCGGCCCCGTCCAGCGTTGCTGCAATACGGAACCGCTCGGTGTTCTGTGAATTGTCGCGGGTAACGGGGGATGAGAACCGCACATCGCTTAGACCCGGTATTCCGGCAAGCTGCTGCGTGGTCTCGGCGGCTGAGCTGGCGTAGCCTACGATTTCCAACCCATCCTCGGTGATGGAGACCTGTTCAAGCCATGTGTCATCGGGCAGCACGCGCGCAAGATCATTGATCAGGGTGATTTTGCGCAGGCTCAGATCGCGGGCATCCGTAACAATTCTGGACGCTGTCTGCTCCTGCGTAGCTGAGGCAAGCACAGCTCGGGCCGCGTTCATCTCGGTATCCAGAGCGGCGCTTTTGCGATTGGCAAAGACGTACTGACCCGTGAAGGCGAGCAGGAAAGCGACAGCTGCGAGAAGACAGAGATTCATCCACAAAGGACGGGTTGGCTTGGTTTCCTGCATCCAGCTGTCGCGGGCAATCCATTGCTCGCTCTGGCCTTCCCGGATGATCCGGCCAATCGTGCGATCGCTGTCTTTCAGTGCTCCCAACAGCGGATCAATGCTGTCTTTAAGGACCAGTGCTGCTTTGAGAGACCATGCCGTATCGGCCTCTTCCGCGGCCCAAACCCAACGGGCTTTGGACAGATCGAAGGGGCTTTGGAATGAAATTTCGTTTTCGATCAACGCGGGCAGTTCTGACAGGGCGGCAGCGGGCAGGGTAGAAGTGATGTCCAGACAAGCACCGTCAGCAAGCACCAGATCGATGGGGCCTTTGGGCAGATCTTTCAACATGGCCGCGATCAAAGAGCGATCCTTGGGCAAATCCGCCTCGGGCGTGCCTGCCCGCAAAAGCTCCATTCCCTGTCGTGACAGGCGAATTGACATGATCGCTGGGGCAATTTGGTCGGCAGGGCGCGTCATTTCCGCCAGATACCCGGCTTCGGCCCGGTTCAGGAAACGCCGGTACAGCCCTTTGGGCAAGAAAGTTGAGGCATCTGTTGCCAAGTCACCAACCACGCTCATTCTGCGGTTTCGGGGTGCATCCGGCACCGCGTACAACCTGTTCGCAAAGGACTGAGGAAACTCGCTAAACTGAACGCGCAAACATATGCCGTGTTCCGGCTTTCGACACAAGGCCGCCGCTGAACCGGATTGCGGCTGATTTTAGCTGATTGCGTTTAGGCCCGGGTGTGTCTCAGGGGCCAATGCAAGCGGGCTGTGAGTGGGCAAGGCCTCAGTCGGACTGTGCGTCCTCGGCCTTTGACCCGCCCTGCACACGGATTGCAGCCTTGTAAAGCGGGCGCTCGGGTGATCCGGGCGTCCTCAGTTTTACGCGATCCAGAAGATCTTCAAGATCGCGGCTGGCATGAAACTGAAGCTCGTGCGTTCCCGCGCCCAAATGGGTCAGCACGTCATAGGCATTTGCAAAGTCGTTGCGCGATTTTTCGCGCAAATCCAGCGCAGTGACGCCGTTGATCGTGACCAGAACCCGCGCCCATTTTGGCACGCTGAGGGTAAAAAGCCCCGATTGCGGGGCTTCAAGCGCGAATTTTGCCGTATTTTGAGGGTCCATCAGGTCTTGAGCTTTAGATTGCGCTCCAAACCCAAGGATCATCAGACAGCACAGCAATAATTGGCGAGAGATTTGCGTCATGGCTCACAAAATGCCATTACCCGCCTGTCCCGGCAAGAAGGCCGGTGCAAGTGCCAACAATCTCGCTTTTCCTGTGTCTTTCTGTCATGGTGCCGGGCGAGTGTGACGTGTAACGGGTTTTTGTGTATTTGATGCATCCGGTTGGGGGATCGGATGTGGATAGCGAAACTGATGTACAGGACATGAACTGGTGAACACGGCAGCTTCCCCTCATCCAGCCAATGGCGACATCCCTGATGTGCTGATCCGCAATGATGCGCTCAGTTCAGAGGATTTGACCAAGGCCGAGGATCTGGTGCGCCAGTCGGGTCAGTCGCTCCGCGTGGTGCTGGATCGGTTGGGACTGGTTGGTCAGCGGGATTGGGCAACGGCAGCAGCGCAGGCTTTTGGTTACTCTGTGGCCGCTCTGGACGCGTTTCCGCAGATGCTGCCCAAAGATGACCGGCTGTCGCTGGATTACATGCGCCGCAACGCCATTGCACCCATTGCAATCGACGAGACGCGCGCGGTTTTCGCTGTTGCCGACCCTGCCAACCAATCCGCACATCTGGCGCTGAAACTGGCGTTTGGTGATGCTCTTGAGGTTTTTGTTGCGACCGACAGGGACATTGAGGCGGCTTATCTTCGCAATGACGAGGCTGAGGCTCAGGCAGCACCACTTGCCGGCGATGCATCTGTTGGGCTTGCGGCATCCAAGGATGCGCTTGTTGAACTCGCCAATGACGCGCCAACCATCAAATTTGTCGACAACCTGCTGGCAAAGGCCATCGAGCAACGTGCAACGGATATTCATCTGGAACCGATGGAGGCCCGGGCGCGTGTGCGTCTGCGCCGTGACGGGATCCTGAGCGAGAGTGAGGCGCCGGGAATAGCGCAATATGCCGGTGTTGTCTCGCGCCTCAAGATCCTTGCCAATCTTGATATCGCGGAGCGGCGCATTCCGCAGGATGGACGCATCCGGCATCGTGCTGACGGACGCGCGATCGATATTCGTGTGGCCACCGCCCCAACGGTTTATGGTGAGGCGATCACATTGCGTTTGCTGGATGGCGGCGCCGGGCTGGGGACACTGAGTGATCTGGCAATGCCCGCGCGCGCGCAGCAGATCTATGCTTCTGCCCTGAAGGAACCAAACGGGCTTATTCTGGTCACTGGCCCCACGGGCAGCGGTAAGACCACAACCCTGCATGCAGCACTCTCGTCGCTCAACGACATAGGGCGCAAGATCGTGACCATCGAAAATCCCGTCGAGATCCGCACGCCGGGTCTGATCCAGCTTGAGGTGAACACCACCGCCGGGTGGAGTTTTGCCGACGCGCTCAGATCGATCCTGCGCCATGATCCGGATGTTCTGATGGTCGGTGAGATCCGGGATGCGGAAACGGCTGAACTTGCGGTGCGTGCCGCGCTGACCGGACATCTGGTTTTATCCACATTGCACACAAACAGGGCGGCTGAGGCATTGACCCGCATGGTCAACATGGGTGTGCCGGATTATCTGCTGTCGTCGGTTTTGCGAATGGCAGCGGCCCAGCGTCTGGTCAGGGTGCTTTGTCAGGATTGTGCGCGACCTGTGCGGCTGACGCCTGAGGCAAAGAGCTTCGCGACCTACCAGAAACTTCGCGCGCTCGATGCCGACTTGCCCCCGGTCGAGGAGTGGTCGCTGAGAGTTCCGGGCAGTTGCGACAAGTGCCACGGAACTGGCTATTCCGGACGAAAAGCGCTGTTTGAGACATTGACCGCATCGGAAGCCGAACGCAGCCTTTCCGGAGCGCCGACACGCGCCCGCACCATGGGGCTGGAAGGCCTGGGGCTGGTTGCCCGGGGCGAAACCACCTTGACCGAACTGATCCGTGTCATGGGCAACCCGACGGGTTGGGGGTAATCTCTCGATGCCTGCCGCTCAGGATCTGACGCAGAAATCCTTCCGCTACACCGCGCGAGACGGCGCGGGCAAACGGCATTCGGGTGTGGTCGAGGCCGCGTCCGAGGCCGAAGCGGTCAAATCCCTGCGCCATGATGGCTTGTTTCCCATCGAGATCGGTCGACAAGGGGCTGCCAATGATCGTGCAGCACCAGACAAGGCTGGCAGATCAACGCTGCGCAGCAAGGATCTTGCAACGTTTCTGGCGGGACTGTCGCGCTTGTTGAGCCGTAATGTCACTCTTGATCGCGCTCTGTCCATTCTCGGAACTGGCCAGAAACCGGCGATTGCCGCCATGTCGGACCGGTTGCGTACAGGTCTGCGGGAAGGCCACGGCTTCACTGGTCTGATGGCGCGGGAAACTGGCGGGAACGAGGCCGCCCTTCTGGCGCTGATCCGGGGCGGCGAGGCCACAGGTGATCTGGCCGAAGCCGTGACAGCTGCTGCACGCATTCTGGAGGAGCGGGTCAAGACCGGCCAGAAGCTTTTGACCGGATTGCTGTACCCGCTTGTCCTTCTGGGAGTGGCACTGCTGTCGCTTGGACTGATCCTGATCGCGATCATCCCTCAGTTCCGTCCGCTTGTTGCAAGCCGCGAGGACGCCCTTCCGTTTCTCGGGCGCATGGTCTTCGCGGCATCTTCGGTTGCGCAGGCATTCTGGCCCTTGATCCTGACCGCACTGGTGGTTGCAACTGCTGCGGCCATCTGGGCGCAGCGTAGTGGCCGGCTTGGACAGGTCATGGCTGCCTTTGGAACACGTTTGCCCCTGCTTGGGCCTGTGCTGCAATCCAGCCGCGCAATGCTGTCGATGCGTATTCTTGGCACCCTGCTCAGCCGGGATGTCAGCCTGTCGCAGGCAATGAAAGTGCTGGTGGAAAATCCGGTCGATCCTTCCAAGGCCACGGCTCAGGAACGGGTGCGTCAGGCAGTCGAAGGCGGCACATCCCTGTCTGCTGCTCTGGAGGCTGAATCTCTGGTTCCCCAGTCCGCCCTTGCTATGGTCCAGATCGGAGAGGAAACCGGCGATCTGGGATCCATGATCCTGAAGGCCGCTGATGACATGGAAGAGGCATCGACCCAGGCCATGCAGCGGTTCCTTGTCCTTTTCGAACCCGCACTGATCGTCACCGTCGGGCTGATCATAGGAGTGAGCCTCTATGCGCTTTTCAATGCCATCATTTCCGTCAACACGATCTCGTTCTAGACGCAGGCGCGCAAGCCGGGGCTTCTCGCTGGTCGAGATGCTTGTGGTCGTAGCCATTGTCGGCCTGCTGATCGGGCTGGTCGGCCCGGCGGCGATGCGGCAATTGCAATCCTCGCGCGTCAAGACCACAGAGGCGCAAATCTCGCAGGTGCGTGCCGCATTGGACATCTATCTGATCGACACCGGGACATACCCCAGTCAGGCGCAGGGATTACAGGCACTGGTGACAGCGGCACCCGGTGTGGCAGGGTGGAATGGTCCTTACCTCAGGGATGGAGCACTGCCGCAGGATGCCTGGGGCAACGCTTTTGGCTATGTGGTGCGCGATGGACAGGTTCTGGTGACGTCGCTTGGAGCAGATGGTCAGGAAGGCGGCAGTGGGCAGGATGCGGACCTTTCGAACTAGACGCATACACGCGCGAGGTTTGTCGACCGTCGAGATGCTGGTGACCATCTCGGTGGTGATGTTGTTGGGCGCGATGGTCGTGCTGGCGTTTGGCCGTACGGATCGTGCACGGGTTGAGGCGCAGGCGGCGGAATTTGCCCTGTTCGTCACCCAGACCCGCCAGCTGGCAGCCGAGACAGGGCAGGTTCAGGTCATCGCCTATGATGCGCGTGCAGGCAGGTTTTCGACCCGCAATCGTGAGTTGGTGATCGATCCATCGGTTACGGCTGAGGCCAACGCCCCTGACTGGCCCCTTTCCATTCGTCCATCGGGTGAGACCGGCGGCGCTGTGTTGGCGCTGGTGTCGGATGATGTGCGTCGGGTGGTGGTCGTTGATTGGTTGTCCGGGCGTGCGGAGGTCAAGCGATGAGGCGCAGAGGGTCTGATACCGGCTTTTCGCTGGTCGAGGCGCTGGTCGCACTTTTGATCGCGGCAGGCGCATTGGGCGGATTTTACAATGCGATCTCGACTGGTGCCAAACTGGAGCAACGCGCCGAACAACAGGCCAATCTGACGGTCATTGCCACGCAGCTTATGGATCAGGTGGGGGTTGATCTGCCGTTGCGTGATGGGCTGCGGGAGACGGGCCGGACTGAGGCCGTGACTTGGGATCTGGCGGTTACCTCAAACCCGCAGCGGGATATGGAACTGGCTGCGTTTGAGGCCGGAGCACTTTTGTTCGTGATCGTCACTGTGACTTCAACAGCTCAGGATCAGACATCACTTACACTGCGCTCCATCCGCTACCGGGAAACACCGGTATGAGGCTATGGCAAAGGCGACGCCGCAACGCGCGCGGCTTTACATTGATCGAAGCCGTTGTTGCTTTGGCTGTGACTGCGCTGACACTGTCCTTACTGACCAGCGCCACTTGGGGATTGCGGCTGGCCTTTGGTCAGGACAGTCAGGCCGTGGTCCGGCCATCGGATCTGCTGACAGCGCGCCGGGCCTTGCAGGGCTGGGCCTCCCAAGCCTCAACCGTGATGATCGAGGACAAAGCGCAGTTCTATGGCACAGCGGACGGTTTGCGGATGCGGCTGGATGGAGCGCTGTCTGGGGCTGCCGGTCCGCAGCTTGTTGGCCTGAAAGTCGTCAAACAGCGGGCTACCTATCAGTTGGTGGCCCAACGACAGGCAGGCGTGCAATCGCCGCTTCAGCAAATCTCCGACCTGCGTGACAGCCTGCTTCTGGAAAGCCCAGAGACAGTGCAGATGCGCTACCTCGTCAATCAACCTTCAGGCCCGGGTCGTGTCTGGGTGGCCGAAGCGGGTCTTGATGCCGGGTTGCCTTATGCGATTGCTGTGGAAATTGGCGGCATCCGGCGGATCATCGCAGAGTTGCGGGCCACCAAAAGCTACCCCTGCGTGGTGGTCACTGGTCTTGGCGGTTTGGCATCGCGCACCTGCGAGATTGTGCCATGACCCTGCGCAGACGTCAGACCAATGAACGAGGCTTTATTCTGGTGGCCGTCCTGTGGATGGCGCTGGGGTTGCTGCTTGGGACCTCGGCCTTTTTGTCCCAGACCCGGACCGAAGCACTGACGCTTAGAGCCGAAGTGGAAACCACGCGGGCGGTGGAACTGGCACGTTCGGCGGTCAATCTAGCCATGGCCGATCTTGCCAATCAGGACAGTGGCGCTCCTGCCGACGGGACAGAAACTGTCATTGCCATGGCAGAAGGCCAAGCGCTTTACAGAATTCAGGATGAGCGCGGCAAGCTGAGCCTTGGCAAGGCCCCGATAGAGCTGTTGCGCCCGGCGCTGATTGCGGCCAGTCGCGGCGCAGGTGCAGATGCTTTTGACGCGGCAGGTGTTGCAGATGCCATTGTTGCCGCGCGTGACGGGACAGGGCTTGTCGGCGGGTCCACGCGCGATATCCTTGCCGGGCTTGGATTTGGTGCTCAGGCCGCCAGCCGGGCTGAAGCCGTGCTCTCCCCTTTCAACTTCGAGCCGACGGTCAATCCGATGACCGCGCCGATCTCTGTTCTGGCGTCGATACCGGGTCTTGGCCCAAGTGATGTGGAAAGAATCCTGACACGCCGTGCATCGGGTCAACCGATGCCGCGCGTGGGAAGTGCAGCGGTCTGGTTGTCAAACCAATCCGGCCCGGTATACACCATCCGCGCAACAGGGGTCCTTGCCAGTGGCACACGCGCTGAGATGGTTGCTGTGGTGGCCGAGCAGGGGCTTTCCTTCCGGGGGGGCAGGATGCGGTACGAAATTCTATCGGCTCAGATCGTCAGATGAATGCCTTGCTGGGGATTTCCGTCTCTTTGACGGTGTTCATGGTTGTCTTTGGCCCGGGATCATTGATGGTCCGCTCGCTGCTGCGGCCATTCATGTCGCGCCAACGCTCAAAATCCTGTGCCGGTTCTGTCCGGGTCGGGCTTGGTGCGGGCGTCGTTCTGGCGGTTCTGCTGATTGGCTACCTGTTCGGTGACGCCGCCGCGATGATGGTTGCCCTTGTTTGCCTGAGTGCCTTTCTGGCGATCATGGACTGGTCCTGGCACTGGCTGCCCTGGGAATGGACGCTTGCCCTTTGGGCCTCGGGTCTGGCTGTTTCGGGCCTTGATCAGCATCTCGTGCGCACGGCCATGGAAAGCGGCTTCGTGTTCCTGACATTGCTTCTGATGCAAGTGGGATACCGAAAATTTCGCGGTGCAGACGGTCTGGGCACCGGAGACATAGTTCTGATGGCTGGAATTTGTGCACATCTGGGATTTATGGAAAGCTGGATCATATTGGGTGCCGCGGCCCTTGCGGCACTAATTGTTGAAGCACCTCTGGCCGTCATGCACCGTCAGGAAGCCGTTCGAACCTTTGGTGTTGCCTTTGGGACATATCTTTGCGCGTTTTTTGCCCTGTGGCTGGTTTTGAGGGAAATCACCTGAAGTAACTGTGGTAACGTCCTAACAATCATACAAAAAACCCTTCGGGGTGGTGATCGGAAAAATCCGGCGCCGAAATTGAGGTAAGGGCAAAACATGTTCAGATACTGCGCAATCGCGGCGCTGGCCGTGGGATTGACGGCTTGTGAAACCACCAATGATACATCTCGCAGCGGGGGTCTTGAATCCTGGCGGGCGGCAACGATTCTGGGCGGCGGCGATGGCGCTGGTGCATCTCGCAAACAGGGTCAGATCTCGGGCTCGTCGCAAGTGAAAGCGGGCCGTGGCACGATCTTCCCGGGTCGTCAGCCACTGTTCCGGGACAGCGACATGACCAATGGCAATGGTGAACGGACGGTGTCCCTCAACCTTGTCGACGTCAGTGTGGCCGAAGCAGCCGCCGCAATTCTGGGCGAGTTGCTGGGTGAAAACTACATTCTTGACCCGGCCGTCACAGGCACGGTCAACATCCGCAGCGCCCGTCCGATATCGCGGACAACGGCGGTGGAAGTCTTTGAACTTGCTTTGAAACAGAACAATGCAGCCCTTGTGCGCCGCGGCGATGTCTTCTCGATTGTGCCCTTCTCGGCAGACCTCAGCCTTGGTGCCTCGACCTCCCGCGAGGTCGAGCCCGGATACACGTTGCGTGTGATCCCGCTGCGCAACATCGGCGCGCAGGAAATGGCGACCATTCTTCAGCCCTTTGCGGGCAATGGCGTGGTTGGCATCGACGCGCAGCGCAACATTGTTGTGTTGGCCGGAACATCTGCTGACCATCGCGCGTGGCAGAAGACCATCGACAGCTTCGACGTTGACTGGTTGGCCAACCGTTCGGTCGGGATCTTCCCGATCAAGGGACGTTCGGCAGCCTCGATCGTGCGTGGCCTGGAATTGGTGGTCGAAACCGACGAAAGCTTTGAACCCATTGCGGTTTTCGAGACGATTCCCGAGAACAATTCGATCCTTGTCGTGGCAAAAACGCCGCGTGCACTGGAGAGCATGGGGACGTGGATTCAGCGCCTGACCAAAGAAGGTCAGAACGACGCGCGGATCTACTCCTATGACATGAAGTATGCCAAAGCGGGCGATGTGGCCCCTGTGCTGGGCAAAATCCTTGGAATTTCGGTCGATACCGCAGCCGCGTCGCAAAGCACCGCAGCGGTTGAGGCTGAACTTGCGCAATCACTGGATAACTTTGATCAGGACCTGAGCGGTGATCAGAATTCCACGCGGATTGTCGCGAGCGAAGCGACGAACACGCTCCTGATCCATGCTGTTCCTGATGATTATGAGCGCGTGATCGGCATTCTGCACCGACTGGATGTGCCACCGCGCCAGGTTCTGGTTGAGGCCACGATTGTCGAGGTTTCCCTCAATGATCAGCTGAAATACGGCGTCCAATACTTCTTTGAAGACGATGGAGATTCCATTGGTTTGTCCTCGGGAACGACACAGTCGATCTCGCCGGAGCTGCCGGGGTTCTCGTTGGTCCTGAACACGCCACCACGTGTTGTTGTTGACGCGCTGGATGACCTGACATCGGTGAATGTTGTGTCCTCGCCCAACCTGATGATCCTCAACAACGAGAGTGCCCGTCTGGTTGTCGGTGATCAGGTGCCTGTGGCCACGCGCCAAAGTCAGGACGGCAGTCAGAACGATGAAGTCTTTGTTTCTACTGTAGAATTCCGCGACACGGGTGTGATCTTTGAGGTTACGCCGCGGATCAATTCGTCAGGCACTGTGCTTCTGAACATCTCGCAGGAAGTCAGCAGTGTTGGCGAAACTGATGCGGCAACCCTGACGCCGACCATCTCGCAGCGGGTGATCTCAAGCTCGGTTTCGGTCGACAGTGGCGAGACGATTGTGCTGGGCGGCCTGTTCTCGGATCGCAAGACATCCGGCAACTCGGGCGTCCCGATCCTCAAAGACATCCCGGTGGCAGGCAAGCTGTTCGGGCGGACCAGCAAGAATTCGGCCCAGACCGAACTTCTGGTGATGATCACGCCGCGGATCATCAACAACACCGTTGACGCCCGCCGGGTGACCCGCCAGTTGCGTGAGCGTGTGACGCAACTGCGATTGGATGATGCTTCGCTGAGCACTGCGATACGGGTGCCTGATCTTGAGACCCGAAACTCTCAGTATGTGACAGAGACCGCTTCCCGTCGGGCAACGGCACCAGCCACGGCCGCACCTGCCGCAGGCGATGATATCGGTGCGCTGGTCACATCCGCGCTGGCACAGCCTGCCACTGCGGATCACTGGGCGATGCTGGGCGCTTTCTGGTCAGACAAGGATGCGCAGCGCTACTGGAAATCCAACAAGCGCAAGCACCGGAAACTGCTCGGGTCGATGGAGCCCAGCTACTCCAAACGGTCCGACACCACGCTGGTTCAGGTCGGTCCGATGACGGCAGATGAAGCGAATCGCGTTTGCGCCGCCATGGGCGCCACCTGCAAGGTCCTTGTTCGGTAATCACCTGTAGACAATAGACAAATAGCAGCGGGCCCCAGTGCCCGCTGCCTTTGTTTTGGGCAGTTTTAGAATGTGGCGGGTTTGTGGCAATTGTTCAATAACATCAACGAACTGACGGAGTTCACGGTAACTGTTTCCGCCTGAATCAACCATAAATTGCGATAAACCCCAATTTCTGAACAATCTTTCTACAATTCCTGCAAAATCGTTGACAACTGCATAAGCGGTAACAGACAAGTGAGGTGGGGGGCTGGGTTTATTCCTGTGTCCGAAGCGTAAATGTTTGTGGCCTGCGGAGTATGTGCAGGTGTCTTTAGCGACTGTTTGCGGTTTGGCGTGGGATTTCGCCTCTCAATGGTATTTTGTTTGAGGGGCACACATGACCTACAGCTACACGAAGTATGAATTTACTGCGTTCACGGAAGCAGATCTGCTTCAGAGCGGCGACCACAATCTGTCCTGCGGTGACAGCTTTGTTATGCCGGCAACAGCAACAACATGCATCGAAGTTTGCGACAACGACATCTTCATGTCGGGCGACAGCTACTGCAATGAGAACGCCAATGACCAATCCGGTCAGACTGTCGAAATCGACGGTCAGGCGCTGAGCGGCCAGATCTACGCAGAGTGCTACATTGCCCTGCAGGGTTCTGATGGCAAGATGTACTATCTCATCGAGATGGAGGTCGAGAACCACAATGCACCAGGTGCAGGAGACGACTATTTCACTTTCTACGGTGCAGTTCCACCCGAAGGCACGCAGCTAACTGTTGAGTACAAGTGCAACGTCACTGGAAACTGGGTTGACTACAAGTGCCTCGATGCTGGCGACAAGGTCGAGTATGGCTCGATCTCCGGCACCGTATTCTGCGACACCGATTGTGACGGCATCAACGGTTCGACCGAGATCGAAGAAGGCTGCGATTACACAATCGAAGCCGAAGACATGCACATGCTGAACTATCAGGTTGTCCACGGTGCAAACGCATCCGGCGGCGAACTTGTAAAGTTGACTGACTGCTGGGGCGATCTGTGGACCGATTTCCACGGCAAAGAAGGCACTTACGACGTCAAGATCTTCGTTCAGGACGAAAATGATGGTCAGAGCCTCGTGCGCATCAAGGTCAACGGTGTTTTGATCGACGCCATTCGTCTTGACGGCGACACAGATGGCGGCGGCTCCAACAACGGCGGTTTCTCGACCTTTGTAATCAAGGATGTTGAACTGTCCCCAGGCGACGAGATCATGATCTGGTCCGATGCCAATGGTGGCGAGTATGTCCGCATCGACAAGCTCGAATTCGAAGGCAAGGATAAGGAAGTTGTCGTCGAAGAGCCAACAAAAGCTGGCGTGGTGATCAAACTGATCGACGCTGACGGCAATGTTGTTGACCAGACCGAAACCGACGCTGATGGCAACTACAGCTTCGATCAGGTTCCGGTTGGCGATTACAAGATCATGGGCGTGGCGCCTGATGGCACCGAGTTCACGATCCAGGACGCAGGTTCCGACGACAGCATCGACTCTGATGTTGACGGCAACGGCATGTCCGGCCTCGTCTCGGTCACTGCCGATGGCAACGTCGACATCGATCTGGGCGTTTGCGAGAAGAAGTTCGTACCCTGCGATGATCCGAACGCGGTCAAGATCGACTTTGAAGGCTTCCTTGCGGGCACCGTCATTGATGACGAGTATGCCAGCGTTGGTGTTACCATTGAAGCTCAGCGCAAGACGAACAACACCGCCGAGAACGACGCGATGGTGTTCGACAGCAACAACCCGACAGGTGGCGACTCTGATCTGGCGACGACCAGCCAGGGCAACATCCTGATCGTGTCCGAGGACAACGACAGCTCTGATCCAGATGATGCGATTGGCGGCACTGTCACCTTCACCTTCGACAATCCGTCCTACATCTTCGACATCAAGGCTGTGGACACCGAAGAGGGTGGCATGATCACCCTGAAGGACGAAGACGGCAATGTAATCGCCACCATCGACATTCCTTCGATTGGTGACGGCGACATCCAGCAGGTCATCATCGACACCGATGGTGTGGCTTCCATGGAAGTGATGCTGAACGGTTCGGGCGCGATTGACGATCTTTGCTTTGTTCCAGGTGAGCCACCTGCACCGGCGACAATCGGTGGTCGTTACTTCTGTGACGAGAACAACAACAGCGTTGATGACGGTGAGCCCGGCATTGAAGGCGCAACCGTCTGGCTTCTCAAAGACGGTGTTGTCATCCGTTCGACAACGACAGATGCCAATGGCGACTACTGCTTCGAGGATGTTGAAGCCGGTGACGGTTACAGTGTTCGTTTCGAAGATCCTGCGGATATTGCAGGTCAGGAAGACAAGCGCTTTGTTGACGCTGATGCAGGTACCGATGACGAAATCGACAGCGACGTAACGTCCGTTGGTGGTGCTGGCAACGGCAACACAGACAGCTTCTCGGTTGCTGAAGGCGAAGAGAAGAAGAACGTCGATGCTGGTATCGAAGAGCAGCCCGGCTCGCTTTCCGGCCGTTACTTCTGCGACACTGACAACGACAACGACGACAACGGCAACGGTGGCGAGCCCGCAGTGGCTGGCAAAACAGTCACGCTGTACAATGCCGATGGCTCGCTTGCCACGGATTACGATGGCAACGCGATTGCTCCTGCAGTCACAGACGCCAACGGTGAGTACAGCTTCGACAACCTTGCTGCTGGCGACTACTACGTTGTGTTCGAAGGTGACGAAGGCAAGCGGTTCGTCGATCAGAACGCAGGCGCATCTGATGCATCCGACAGCGATGTAAACGACGCTGGTCGCTCTGACACGGTGACCGTCAATGCCGGTGAAGAGACCACAGATCTCGACGCAGGTATCGAAGAACTGCCTGGCGCTCTGTCTGGTCGGTACTTCTGTGACACGGACGACGACAATGACGACAATGGCAATGGTGGCGAACCAGCGGTTGCTGGCGCACTCGTCGCCCTGTTCTTTGCCAACGGTGTCGCGGCGACAGATTATGATGGCAACCCCATCGCTCCTGTCGAGACAGATGCGAACGGTGAATACCTGTTCGACAATCTGGCAGCCGGTGACTACTACGTCGTGTTCCAGAACCCATCCGAGTTCGATCCTGACAAGAGCTTTGTCGATCAGGACAGTGGTGCGTCCGATGCGTCCGACAGCGATGTCGATGCAAACGGTCAGTCCAACACTGTCGCTGTTGTGGCAGGTGAGACAACCACGGATGTGGATGCCGGTATCGAGGAAAACAACACACCACCGACGCCAGTTAATGACGACGGCATGGTCTGTGTTGGCCAGTCGACCACAATCGATCTGCTGGACAACGACTCCGACCCAGACGGCGATACTCTGACAGTGACCGAGATTTCGGACGCAGACGAGACAGCCGGTGTTGGCGAAACCATCACTCTGGCCTCCGGCGCAACGGCAACGTTGAACGCGGATGGTACAGTGTCGATCGATGCAGCCGACGCTCTGCCTGATCTGCTGATCGGCGATGAAGCCTCTGACGAGTTCGATTATGTCGTCTCCGACGGTGCTGCAACAGGTACGGCAAATGTCGATCTGACGCTGAAAGGTGCGAAGAACACCATCGAGACAATCTGCGAAGATCTGCCCGATACGGTAACCTTCTCGATTGCCAACGTTGGTGAAGTCAACGAGTACCAGATCACTTTCGTGGATGATCCGACCACAGACGCAGACGATGCTCTGGCATCTGCTGTGTGGGGCGGTTTCTGTATCGAAGAAGACGCAGGCCTGGTTCTTCAGCCACTGGTTCAGACAGCAAATGTCTATGGTCCATGTGATGATCTTCCAGACGGTGTTGTTCAGTTCGAAGAGAATCTGGACAACATCAATTGGGTGCTCAATCAGGACTTTGCCAACCAGACAAACAGCCTGGGCGAAGACATCACCTTCAAGGATGTCCAGGATGCAATCTGGGGTCTGTCCGATGGCCGTGCCGCAGAGAATCTGTCTCAGCAGGAGATCATCGATGCTGCGCTCACAGCGGGTGAAGGCTTCGTTGCGGGTGAGGGAGACCTCATCGGCATCGTGCTTGACCCGACAGGTGTTGTGGGAATCGATATTGGCGACGCCGATATCCAGACCTTCATCGTCGCAGTGCCTTGGGAAACGCTCGAAGAAGAGTGCGTATGCCCAGATGACGGCGGTATCTTCGCCTAATTGCTAGAAATTGGTGCAACCCGTGTGAAAAAATTGATCATGGGTTGCATCTCTGACTTGGTGCCAGCATAAAAACTAAGATGTGCGTAACTTTAACTTGAGATTTGGGACCAAACCCGCTAAAAATGTTTGGGGTTTGCGTTTCCTAACCTCGTGTAGCTTAATCCTAGGGGCTTAATATGATCAAGACTATCATCGCTGCTGCAGCTATTGCAGTTATGCCTATGACAGCTTTTGCCGTTTCTACAAACGGTTCGCTGACAGAGGGCGCAACCGTTCAGATTAACCAGAACGGTTTCAACGAAACTTTTTCGGCTGTTTTTGAAAACGACGCCGAGGGTTCATTCTCATTCTTCCTTGAGAACCCAAATGCTGGTGGTTCCTGGCTGACCGTTGCGTTCAACAACGTTCTGCAGACAATCTCCGGTGTGAACAACGCTCTGTTCACCAACACTTTCTCCAACATCACCGGCGAAACATACGCCGTTAAGTTCGAGTTCGTGAACAGCGGTGACTTCTTCACCGTTGCAACTGGTGAATCCGTTTCTGACGTATTCCTGAGCACCTACATCTCCGGTGGTGAGACTGAGGAGTTCCGGGTTACTTACGGTGCGGCAACAAAGAGCCCGCAGCTTGACTTCGTTCTGCAGGCAGTTCCTTTGCCAGCAGGCGCTCTGCTGCTGGGCACTGCACTTGTCGGCCTGGGCTTCGCGCGTCGTCGCGTAGCTTGATAGCTTAGACAAGCAAGAATAGACGGGCGCTCTTCAAGGGCGCCCGTTTTTTATTGACCTGCACATCTATCGGTATTCACTTCAGCAGTGTGACTTGGTGCATTTCTTCTGAAACCAGATCTGGTCAAGCGCCATGAATGGGTGAGCTTTGAGCCGTCAAGCCGTTAAGGTACAAAGACACTGATGCTGTCGTCGTACAGAGGGCTTAGTAAGAATAGCCGTAATTGGTTCCTGCATTGCGGCCTTTGTTGATGACCACACCCATAACATTGGAGCGATCAGACAATTCTCGCTCACACTCATCAATCTCTGAAATTTTGCTTTCATTGATCGCGCTGACCAGCAAACAGGCGTCCACCTGAGGCAGAAACGCCATCACATCATCAGTGACCAGCATCGGCGGCAGATCGACGATGATAAGGTCTGGCTTCAGCTCAGTTTTAAGAATTTCCATCGCCTCTCCGGTGGAATTTCCGCCCAGAAGCTCTGCAGTATTCTTCACCGAACTTATACAGCCACCAATCGCAAGGGAGTCGGAGGCTTTCACGAGATAGTCTTCAAACCGACCCTGTCCGGACAGGAACCTGTCCAAAGGTGCCTTGGGCTCTGCACCCAGATACGAGAACACCATCGGCCGGCGGAGGTCAGCATCAAGCAACAGGACCCGCATATCCCTTTGACGTGCAAGGGAAAACGACAGGTTGATGGCCGTGACTGTTTTCCCGCATTTTGCCGTAGGCGAAGTTATTCCGATCACATTCCAGGAGTTGGTTCTGGAGGCCGAGACAACGCGCGTACGCAACATGTCATAGGCCAGAAAAGCAGGATCATTCTGTTGCTGAGACACGATACGGTTGCTTGTGAGCAGTTTGGGATCGAGATCGATCGATTCCATGAAGTCCCAAGGCTCTCGGTCAAGCATTTGACCCTGAGCAGGTATTTGGGACTGAACAGATTGTTGCGCAACCGCGCCGTCACGTCCAAGGTCTGCGCGCTCTTCGCGGGCTTTTTCAATAGCTGCTCTGATCCGTTCCATTACTCACTCCGATGCCAAATCAGGCTTTAGAAAATTTTCGACAACCCGGCTTTGTCCAGCAAGCGTTCGAACACGAGATCCAAGGGTAGAACCTGATAGTGGAAAACGGCCAAGGCGACGGGAATTCCGACTGACACAAGCACCAGTCCAGCGCTCAGTTTTGCGCGATAAACCACTTTCTCCCGGCGTGTTTCGATGTAGGGGATCTCGGCGAATGCCTGAATACCCAGTTTGTTCACCAGCTCAACAGGCCGCTGAATCTTCTTGTTCAGAATTTCCAGAAGCACGATCAATCCAAGACCAAGGCCAATGCCACCTACAACACCCAAACCCGCAATAACAACACGGTTCGGGCTGTCAGGGCGGTCTGGTGCAATGGGTTGTTCAATCACTTCAAACCGTTCGCCCTGACCAAGAAGCTCAATGACCGTTCCGGTAGACGCGGTTGCAAGGGACTGAAGGGTATTTCGATACTGACCCTGCTTGGAGTCATAGGCGCGATACATGCTGTTCAACGCCATTTCAACACCTGGGGTCTGCAAGATATTCTGTTCGAGAATCGCGAGTTGATCATTGATTTCAAGGCGCTGATTGGCAATCCGCTCCAACTCGTTCTCAAACTGCTCCAGCGTCAACTTCAACTCGCCAATGCGTGATCCCTCGGCGCTCTCTCCGTCACCATCTTCAACACCCAGAACAAGAGCCTCGAACGCAGCTATCTCATTCTTCATAGCTACTACCTGAGGATGTGATTCAGAGAAGACGCTGAGTTTCTGCTGCAATTCCAGCTTCATGGAAGCCAGCTTCCGTTCTTCTGGGGACAATTGACCGGATGATTGGGATGCGAGAAGCGACGGATCCGCGATAACACGTTTCAGCTGCCGGACCTGCTCTTGCAGCCCCAACTCTTTTTCATCCAGAGATGTCAATCTGCCCTGAAGCCGTGTCATCTCCGCACGGTTATATTCCAGGCCCTCCGGCAGTGCGTTGGCATTCTCGTTCTTGAAGACAAGAATGTTCTCTTCAAGCTGCCGCAATTCCTCATCAAGGCGCTCGGACTCTTTGTCGAAGAAAGATTTGGTCTTTTCCGCCGTACCAACGCGCAAATCCGTGTTCAAAGCAAGAGTATTGGTCACCAGCTCATTAGCGACTGCTGCTGCTTTTCTCGGGTTATTTGATTGAAAGACAATTGAAAAAGCCGTTGCGCCGCCGCGTCTGCTGTTGCCAAGGTTAAGTGTCTTGAATTCTGTAGCCGCGCGCATCGCGCTGACAATTTCAGAAGGCGACAATTTGCTGTCGTTGCCAAACACGTTGTGTTCACGGGCAATGCTGAGCAGGTTTTCACGCCTCAGTACCCGTTGGCGGATCACCTGAATGATTTCCGCTGAACCTACCTGAACGGTTGACTGAGCAAGGTCAGGAGAAATCTGCGGGCTTTCGACAAGAATGATTGCCTGACTGCTGTATGTGGCCGGCAACAGCTTTGCGACCGTGACACCAACCGCTGACAGCGACAGTGACACCAGCAGAAACAGCGGGAGCCGTTTCCAAAAAACCGAGAGGTAGTACTTGATATCGAGATCCATAACTCAACAGCCTTGCTATTGCGGTTCACTTGCCCCTTCGCGAACAGTCACGCGATGAACCCTTTTTATGGCAGTTTAAGGGCATAAACCCTCAAAAAACCTTGAACATAAGAAACTGTGTTTACCCGCTCTTGCCGCGCAACTCGATGGGAGCATCCGGGACAGCCATGAGACGATCCGTTGAAAACGGTGCCTTGCCCTTGGCGCTTGAACCGAAGATGCCGTAGATCTTGCGGTCCATGACCACCTGCTCAATGACAGACGCATCCACCGTTTTGCGGCCATAACTGAACGCATAAACCATCGCATAGTCGCACAACTGGTTGATCAAACGCGGAGTGCCCTTGGACACCAGGTAAACTGCCTCACAGGCGCTTTTGGTGAAGATCTGCTCTTTGGCACCGGCAACAGAGAGGCGATGATGGATGTAGCACTCCACATCGATCGATGACATCGTCGGAAGATGGAATTCTGATGAGATACGCTGTGCAAATTGCACAAGCTCGGGCCGACTGACCAGTTCGGTCAGTTGCGGCTGTCCGACCAGCACCAATTGCAGCAATTCATCCTGATCCGAGTTGATGTTGGAGAACATCCGCAGTTCTTCCAAAGTCTCGACACTCAGGTTTTGCGCCTCATCGAAAATCAGGACCGTGCGGCGGCCTTGGGCGTATTCAGAAATCAGGAAGTCCTGAAACTGACTGAACATCTGCACATAGCCAAGAGACGGATCTACCGGCTGATTGAGTGACATCAGAACCCAGTGAAGCAGTTCTCCACGATCACCTTGAGCATTGGAAATCAGGCCGACGGTAAAGTCCTGAGGAATCTCACGGAGTATTTTGCGCAGCACCGTCGTCTTGCCGGCACCGATATCCCCAGTGATCAGGGTGATCGGTGCACAGGACAAAAGGCCATACTCCAGCATGGTGTAGGCCTGCTCATGCGGACCTGACCAATAAATGAAGTCCGGATCAGGCAGCAGCGTAAACGGCCGCTTCTCCAACCCAAAGAATTCAGTGTAAATTTTTGCTTGTCCTGCCATTACCCCAACGACCCGTTACCAGAGGCGCCCGCCCCACACTTACTACTAACTTCTAACATAGAGATGAATGTGGCAAAATTCACCCCTTCACGCCACTCTGGGATAAACATAGCACTAATGCGATCAATTTGGTGTTATTTGTTCAGTTTCGATGCCAAAGTAACCACTCTTTGAGAGCCTGATAGGCGGCACACCCCTCCAATTGACCGGTGATTTTGTGGTTTAGCAACGAATCAAGGCGGCATCCGCTGTTGCTGCCGGCGGCGATCCCAGGACTTCCAAAGACCATCCCGCAGATTGTCAGATTTTTGGGCAGTGCCTTAAATTTTCTGAGTAATTGTCACATATCGGTCGAAATTTTAATCAATATTTGAGCAAGGTTGTTGAAAAAATTGTGGTGAAATGGCAGTGTGTACCAGAGTTGTCGAGATCCAGGTTTTCGATCAGCCGAGTTCGCTGGTTTGGGATCAAACTTTGAAGGCAGCTTTTGATGAGTGTGTTCGCGTTTTGGGGGAATTTTAAGTGTATCAGTACGTAAAGCCGTCTAACGACGGGGCTGTTGCTGGATTTGGCGTGCCTGAGGCAGGCCCTAGTGAGCCAAAATCATATTATGCGAAATATCTGAAGCGGCTGGTCGATCTGGCGCTTGTTGCTCTCGTACTGCCGTTTGCAACGGCGTTGATTCTTCTTACAGCCTTGATCGTCAAGATGGATGGCGGACCTGCTTTCTATTCTCAACTGCGTGTTGGTCGTGACGGTAAGCTGTTCCGTTGCTGGAAAATCCGTTCCATGGTTGTGAATGCAGATCAGCGGCTGGCAGAGTATCTGGCCAAGAACCCGGAAGCGAATGCTGAGTGGGTAGTGAGCCAGAAGCTCAAGAATGATCCCCGGATCACCGGTTTTGGATCGTTCATCCGCAAGTGCTCCATCGATGAGCTCCCACAAATCTGGAACGTGCTGCGTGGAGACATGAGCCTTGTTGGCCCGCGGCCTTTCATGCCCGAGCAGCAGAAGCTTTATAAAGGCAACGCCTACTATGCCCTCCGTCCCGGTCTGACCGGCTACTGGCAGGTCAGTGAGCGCAATGCTTCCAGCTTTGCCGAGCGCGCAAGCTTCGATAACTCATATGCTGACGAGTTGACATTTCTCACTGACATCCGCGTGATTGCGAAGACTGTGAGCGTTGTGGTCCGCGCCACAGGACTGTAAGTAAGTTTTATTCGGCTAGGCTTCAAAAGCCTGAGGTATGCCATGATCTTGTCGAGGTCATGGCGTAACTGTTTCTGCGACTAAGATATTGAGGACGCGAATCAAATGACAATTCGAAAGATCGTCAGACTAGCTCTGCTGCCCTTGTTCGTTCTTCTGGTGGCAGCCTGTGACAATGCCGAAGAGCGGTCCCAGGCACATTATGAGCGTGGACTGGAGCTCGTTGAAGCGGGAGAGCCTGAAAAAGCCATTCTGGAGTTCCGGAACGCCCTGAAGCTGAATCAGGAAGCGCTGGAGCCGCGTTTCGAATTTGCCAAGCTGTTGATGACCCATCAGCAGAACTATCAGGGTGCAGTCGGTAATTTTCTGAAAGTCGTGGAACTTGATCCTCAGCATTTCGAAGCGCGGAAGGCTTTGGGACAGCTCTATATGATTGGGCAGGCTCCCGAGGAGGCTGGCAAACATATTGACGTTGCTTTCGAACTGAAACCCGATGACGCAGAAGTAAAGTCTTTGAAGGCGTCGCACGCGTTGCGATCAGGCGATCCCGAACTGGCATTGAAACTTGCTCAGGAGGTTCTTTCGGCCGAGCCGGGCCAGGAAACCGCATCCATCGTTATGGCAGGTCATTGGACCGAACAGGGCGACTACCAGAAAGCTCTGCTTTATTTGAACGATGCTTTGACCGTCAACCCGACGTCTCCAAGCCTGTTGGTTGTGAAGCTGCAAGCCATTGAGAAGCTGGAAGATATGGCTCTTCTGGGACCGCATTTGGAAGATATGATGAAGGCCTTCCCGGACAACGTGGAAGTGGCGCAGTCTCTGGCTCAGTGGCACATCGCCCGTAGTGACGAGGATAAGGCGGAGGCGGTTCTGCGAGAATTGGCAGCGGCCAATCCCGAGGATCTGAACAGCAGCATGGTTCTGGTGTCATTCCTTGAGCAGGTTCGTGGCAGTGATGCAGCAAGAGAAGAACTTCTGGCACGGTCACAGAGCGGCCCGAATGCCAACAGCTTTAAGCTGTCTCTGGCGCGTAAAGACTACCAGACTGGTGAAGTGGAAGGCGCGATCAGCCTGCTCAGAGACAACCTTGCATCAGGTCTGGAGGGATCAGATGCGTTTGAGACCAAAAACCTTCTAGCGGCCATTCTGTTTCAATCCGGAGACAAAGATGAAGCCTTGAGCCTTGCCGAAGAAGTCCTGGGCGAAGATCCCGAAAACGTAGACAGCCTCAAGCTGCGTGCTGAAAATGCGATTCAAACAGACGATCCGGAAGCGGCGATTTCCGATCTTCGGACTGCGCTTAACAGCAGCCCGCAGGATCCAGCCATCCTGACTCTTCTGGCCGCAGCTCATGAACGAAACGGATCGAAAGGGTTGGCTCAGGAGCGTCTGGCGCTTGCTCTGGAGGCTTCTCAGAGCGGCGTGCTTGAGTCTTTGCGATACTCTGAATTCCTGCTGCGGGATGGCAAGCCGGATGTGGCGTTTGAGGTCCTGTCCGACACAATCCGAACACGTGGTGAAGACCCGAGGCTTCTGGTGGCATTGGCCCGAATTCACATTGCGAACAAGGACTGGGGGAAAGCTGAGGAGTTGGCCAATAAATTGCGTTCAGCAGGTTCAATTGAACAGGCAAGCAATATTGCCGATCGCATCCGCGTGGCATCTCTTGCCGGTCAGAACGACCTCGACGGTGTGGTCGAAAAACTGGAAGGCATGTGGTCTCAGTCCGGTGAAAGCAGCGGTGCGATGTCCGGTCTCGTGCAGTCCTATGTCAGACAAGGCGACATCGAGAAAGCCGAGACGTTTCTGGAAAACATTCTGAAGAATGATCCGGAGAACCTGAGAGCATTGTTGTTGCGTGGCCTGATGTACCGGGCTGGAGACGACAATGAAAGCGCCGAAAGCACCTTCAGAAAGGCCATTGAAAGCAACCCTCAGGTGGCAAACGGCTATTCCGCTCTGGTGTCTTTGCTCAACGCACAAGGCCGGACGGATGAAGCTGATGAGATCTTGCAGGCCGGTCTGGAAAATGCCGAGAACAAGGCTCAGCTTCAGTTCCGCCTCGCGGCCCAGTTGGAGGTCGATGGTGAATTTGAAACGGCTATTGAGCTTTATGAGGATCTCTACAGTCAGGATTCCAACAATCTGGTTCTGGCCAACAACCTTGCCAGTCTCCTGAGTGACTATCGCACGGACGAAGAAAGCCTTGAGCGCGCGTTCAATGTGGCAAAGCGCCTGCGGACATCTGACGTTCCAGCGTTTCAGGATACCTATGGCTGGATCATTTACCGCCGAGGTGACCTTGAACTGGCTGTTGTTCCATTGAAAAAGGCAGCAGAAGGTCTGCCGGATAACCCGATTGTCCAGTACCATCTGGGAGAGGTGTATTTGGGGCTGGGCCAAGCTGACCTGGCGAAAGCTCAGTTTGAAAAAGCGGTCCAGTTGGGTGAGGGTACAGCCTATCCACAGGTGGATGTGGCCCGTCAGCGTCTGGAATCCATGCAATAGCCAGCGTTTTTTCTTGGGCTGATCGGCAACACACGGCTAAATTCAAGTGCCAACAATTCCTTCCGGCTTGCCGGAAAGGGATTCGTTGGGTTTAACAGGCGCGTTAAGAACGGTTAGGAAGAGGCTGGAACTATGGCTAGATTTCTTTTGGCAATCGCTGCTTTGCTTGTTGCCGGCATGGCACATGCGCAAGCTGGCTACCGCATTCAGCCCGGAGACGTTCTGGATATCTCTGTACTGGAAGATCCAAATCTCAATCGTCAGGCGCTGGTGCGCCCTGACGGTGGTATCTCGATGTTGATTGCCGGGAACCTGCAGGCAGGCGGCAGAACCATCCCCCAGCTTGAGGCATCGATCAAGGACAGGCTGTCCAGCACATTCGCGGTCAGCCCGACAGTTTCAGTTTCTTTGGCCGCACTCGCGACCAAGGAATTCGAAGAAGAAGAGCTGGATCTGATCAAGGTTTATTTCCTTGGTGAAATCGCATCACCCGGTCTCAAGCAGATCGAAAATGGGACGACCCTGTTGCAGGCAATCTCAATTGCAGGTGGTCTGGGTACTTTCGCTGCTGAGAAGCGTATTCAGGTGCGCCGTCGTATGGCCAGTGGCAAGGAACAGGTCTACACCTTCAACTATGCGGCTGTTCAGCGAGGTGACACTGTGTTGAGCGACTTCCGCGTGGCAGAAGGCGATGTTATCCTCGTACCCGAGAGGCGCCTCTTCGAATAAAAACAAAAGTGGGGACAAATGAGCGGTAAAACAAAAGCGATAACAGCCTGCATGGCGATCGCAACGGCAGCAACCCCGGCACTGCCACAAGGCCTGACACTCAGCGGATCACTGTCACAGGGCGTGACGGTGTCTGACAATAATGGGTTTCAGGGAAGGGACCCCGAGGTAGATGGCTCGACGAGCCTGTCTTATGCTTTGTCCTCGTCCACAAAACGATCGAGCTTCTCAATAGGCGGCAATGCATCGCTGAGCTATGGCACAGACAGTGACACCAAGTTCAACCGTTCCGGATTGCGTGCATCCTACCAGCGAAGTGCGAAACGCTCATCGTTCTCTGCTGGATTGAGCTTTGACAAGCGGCCTTTTGAATTCGATGAGGAACAACCGGATCTGAGCTTCATAAGCCTTGATACGGACAGAACGACAGTCTCTGGCAATGTGGGTTTTGGCTTTGAGCACACGCCGCGGCTGTCTTCCAATGTTTCTGCATCATTGCGAGATCAGGATTTCTCCACCACGTCCACCGAACTCTCGCCGTCGACCACAACATCGCTGTCGGGCGGTCTGTCATATCGTCTGTCAAGCACGTCCAGCATGGGTGTGAATGCCGGGATTACCATGGTTGATACGGAAGCTGCGGATAATCTGGAAAGCACTTCCGTCAACATCGGTGCGAACTACAGCCGAACCGTGAATGACCGCGTGAGCTATAGTGGAAACATTGGTTTGTCGATGTCGGAACAAACCCGCATCATCGGGCTTGCGTCGGTTACCGAGGACAGCAGCAATCTGACATTTGGTGCAAACCTGAACAGAAGCCTAAAAGATGGCGCTATGTCCTTTGGGTTCAATCAGGGCGTCGGCACATCAGCCAGTGGTGCGTTGTCGCTGAACACGGGTTTGACCGGCAACATCTCCAGACAGATAAACGAGCGGCAAAGATGGGCGCTGGGCGCGTCACTGTCACGTCAATCAGATCTTGACGGGGGAGAGACAGAAACCCTGCTTAGGGTTTCGCCCAGTTACAATTTCTCTCTCACGCCCAAGATAGGCGCATCAGCCGGGTATACTTTCTCGCGCAATGATGTTGGCGATACGTCCCATAGTCTGAGCCTGTCGATCAGCCGTTCATATGAGCAGCGAATCCGCTAGATCACCCCTCGGCCAATCGCATAAGGTAGGTGCCGTATTCGGTTTTGAGGAACGGCTTGGCCAGGATCTTCAATTCCGCTGACGTCACCCATCCCAGATAGTGGGCAACTTCTTCCGGACAGCCGATCTTCTGGCCCTGACGCTTCTCGATGGTGCGCACGAACTCTCCGGCCTCGATCAGGCTGTCATGTGTGCCGGTATCAAGCCACGCATACCCCCGGCCCATTTGCTGAACAGAGAGAGATCCCTCGACCAGATAGGTTTCAAGCAGGGACGTGATCTCCAGCTCGCCGCGGTCTGAGGGCTGGATCCGGGCGGCCCGCTGGCTTGCCGTTTTGTCCAGAAAATACAGCCCCGTTACGGCGAAGTTTGATGCAGGTTTTGCGGGTTTCTCCACGATGGATGAAGCTGTGCCAGTCTCATCAAATCCGACCACACCGTAGCGCTCGGGATCGGCAACCTGATAGCCAAATACTGTGCCACCCGAAGGCTGCATGGCGGCTTCCTTCACCAGTTTCTGCAAGTCATGGCCGAAGAAGATGTTGTCGCCCAGAACCATTGCGCTGGCCGCGCCATTCAGAAACTCTTCAGCCAGCAGATACGCTTGTGCCAGCCCGTCGGGGGAGGGTTGTTCAATGAACGTCAGTGACATCCCCCATTGAGAACCGTCACCAAGCAGGCGTTTGAACTGACTTTGATCCTCGGGCGTGGTGATGATTGCAATCTCGCGAATGCCTGACAGCATCAGAACGGTCAGCGGATAATAGATCATCGGTTTGTCATAAAGCGGCAGAAGCTGCTTGGAGACGGCCATGGTGATCGGATAGAGCCGCGTGCCGGAACCGCCTGCCAGAATGATGCCCTTACGTTGCATGTTGATCCTCCAGTTGCCTCAGCACACGGCTCAGGCTGCGTTTCCAGTCGGGCATGTCTATGCCGAAATCTTGTGTTGTTTTGGTTCCGTCCAGCCGCGAGTTTGCCGGGCGTTTGGCCGGTGTCGGATAGGCACTGCTCGGGATGGCCTCGACCTGCGTTGCCATCCCTGCCTGTGCGAAAATCTCGGTTGCAAATTCTGCCCATGAGACAGAAGGCTGGCCTGCAAAATGATACACTCCCGAGACAGACGGATCACTCAGCATCCGGTCGCGCATGACGATCAAGGCATCGGCGATATCGCCCGCCTCCGTTGGGCCACCAAACTGATCTGCGACAATCGTCAAGCGATCACGTGTTTCAGCCAGCCTCAGCATGGTCTTGACGAAATTCTGGCCTTGGGATGAAAATACCCATGCAGTGCGCAGAATGCTCGCCTGTGGGCCCGAAGATCGCACCGCGGCCTCACCCGCCAGTTTCGAGCGGCCGTAAGCACCTATGGGCCCGGTCGGATCCTCCGGCTGCCACGGGTGTTCGCCCGAGCCATCGAACACGTAGTCGGTAGAGATGTGCAGAAACGGGATTTCCAAGGCAGCACAGGCTTGTGCCATCTCTCCGGGTGCATCGCCATTGATACGGGTTGCCAGCGCCTCTTCCTCTTCGGCGCGATCAACGGCTGTGTAGGCAGCCGCGTTGATCACTGCACCTGGCATATGGTGTTGGATCATTGCCCGGCATTGGCCTGCAACTGACAGATCAGCCTCTTCCCGGCCGAGAAATATGGCGTTCGGCAGACGTTCAGCCAAAGCCTGCGCGACTTGTCCGGTTTTGCCAAAGACCAGCGTCTTCATGGTTCACCCGGTCCCCAGACGTTGGCCAACACCCTCACGGGATTGCAGCGCCCGCCACCAGTCTTCATTGTCAAGATACCATTGCACGGTCCGCCGCAAACCTTCTTCAAGGGTCACGGAGGGACGCCAGCCCAGTTCCGTCCTGATGCGCGTTGGATCAATGGCATATCTCAGATCGTGACCGGGACGGTCGGTCACGAACGTGATCAGATCCCGGTAGGCGGTATCAGTGGGTTTCAGCTCGGCCAGCAGGTCACAGATCATGTGCACCAGATCAATGTTACGTGCTTCGTTCTCGCCGCCGATGTTATATGTCCGCCCGACAGCGCCATTTTGCAAAACAGTCAGCAAGGCATCGGCGTGATCCTCGACATAAAGCCAGTCCCGTACATTCTCTCCCTTGCCGTAGACCGGGATGGGCTTGCCGGCCAGCGCGTTCAGAATGACCACGGGGATCAGCTTTTCGGGGAAATGGTAAGGGCCATAGTTGTTTGAGCAGTTGGTGACCAGAATTGGCAGGCCATACGTCTCCCCCCAGGCGCGAACCAGATGATCGCTTGCGGCTTTGGATGCCGAATAGGGAGAGTTTGGCGAATAGGGCGTGTCTTCGGTGAACAGGCCGGTTTCACCCAGTGAGCCGTAAACCTCATCGGTCGAGATGTGGTGAAAGCGGAAATCATCTGGGGAGCCATTGGCCGTCCAATAGGCCCGGGCCGCTTCAAGCAAGGTGTAGGTGCCGGTCACGTTGGTTTCAACAAAGGCAGCTGGCCCGTCAATCGAACGGTCGACATGAGATTCGGCGGCCAGATGCATGACCGCATCAGGTTTGTGATCCGCGAAGATGCGATCCAGCGCCGGGCGATCAGTGATCGAGGCTTCCTCAAAGACATAACCCGGCGCATTGGCCACGGGCGTGACGTTGGCCAGACAGGCCGCATAAGTCAGCGCATCAAGGTTGACGATTGTATGTCCTTCACGGATCGCCTGCCGCACCACCGCAGAGCCGATGAATCCCGCACCGCCTGTCACCAGAATTTTCATGAATCACCCTTCAAACACAAAAGGAGAACTGAACGCGGCAAAACTTTGCGCTGCGGCATCCTTGTTCGACAAAACCGCGTCTTCATTTGCCATTCCCCAATCGATCCCGAGGTCGGGATCGTCAAACCGCACAGACCCATCACATTCGGGCGCATAGAAATCAGTACATTTGTACAGGACATTCACATCGGGGGTAATCGTGGCGAAACCATGAAGAAATCCCTTTGGGATCAGCAATTGTTTTCCATTCTCTGCGGAAAGCTCGACCGAGACGGATTTTCCATATGCTGGACTGCCCACGCGAACGTCCACGGCAACATCGACAATTGCTCCGGACATCACACGAACCAGCTTGTCCTGAGCGCTGGGCGGGGCCTGAAAATGCAGGCCGCGGACTGTGCCCTTTGGAGCCGAGAAGGAGTGATTGTCCTGCACAAAATCCAGATCTATTCCGGCGTCTTTCAGCACACGCGCATTCCAGGTCTCGCTGAACCAGCCACGGTGGTCGCCGAAGCGCTTGGGCGTGATGATGAATACACCGGGCAGGGCGGTCTGTTCTATGGACATGAAATAACCTTCAACTTGTGGCTTCAAACCGGGTGCGGTCTATGTCTGAGCATCACCCGCAACCCCACAAGCCCATAAATTTACCAGACTGTGATAACAAAGGTTTTATTTAGGTTTTTTTAAAACCATATCACAGGTGAGACACAATTGGTGTATAAGCGCTGCAACAAATTTAGCTTGATAGAACGTGAGAGTAACGATGTCTTCTTCAGAAACCATGCGTAACGATGTGATGTTCTCAGCCGCTGGACGCGGCAATCTTGTCGGTCCGGCCCTGTTTTTCCTAATCGTTGCGGCGTCTTTGCCTGTTTTCTGGTATGGTTTTGTCTCACTGGGCGAGGCTTGGGTCACACCCGAGTACAGCCACGGACCAATCATTCCGATTCTCTCAGGCTACCTGTTTTTGCGGGATATGCGACGGGTGCCGCCGACGGCTGTTACGAATGCGCAGCGCATTCCGGGCCTTGCCATCATCATATTCTCGCTTGCCATCGGCATTTTTGGCAATCTGGTCAACATTCCAGACATCTCGACCTATGCCTTCATTCTGTGGGTGGGCGGCCTGATCCTTTTGTGCTTCGGCTATTCGCGCGGGGTCCTGTTCTGGGCATCGGTTCTGCATCTGGTCTACATGCTGCCGTTGCCGAACTTTCTGTATTGGCAATTGACCATCCAGCTTCAGTTGATCTCGTCAGTGATCGGCGTCTGGATCGTGTCGGCCATGAACATTCCGGTCTTCCTTGAAGGCAATGTGATTGATCTGGGCATCTACAAACTGCAAGTGGCTGAGGCCTGCTCGGGTCTGCGGTACTTGTTCCCGATCCTCAGCTTCTCATATGTGTTCTGCATGCTCTACAACGGGCCGCGGTGGCACAAGATCATCATCCTGTTGTCAGCGGCACCAATCACGGTTCTGATGAACTCGTTCCGCATCGGCATGATCGGTGTGCTTGTGAACTCCTATGGCATCGAACATGCTGAGGGCTTCCTGCACTTCTTCGAAGGCTGGGTGATCTTCGGTGCTTGTGTTGGTCTGCTGTTCCTGCTTGCCATTGTCATGCAGCGCTTCCAGCGCAAGCCCAAGCCGCTGGCTGAAACACTCGACATCGACTTTGACGGTCTGGGTGCACAAGTTGCCCGCGTCATGACCATTCCAGCCGCAACTGCCGTCTGGATTGCCGCTGCTGTCATGGTGATCGTGGCCGGTGTCTGGACTGTGACGCCTGAAACGGAACTCAAGCGCGTCGAGCGCGAGCCGTTCGGTTTCTTCTCGATGCAGCAGGGTGATTGGGAAGGCTTTACAACGCCGCTCGAGCCTGCAATTGAAGCAGTCCTCGGTGCCGACGACTATGTTCAGGCAACCTTCTCCAAACCCGGAATTGATGCGCCGGTCTCATTCTTCTCGGCATTCTATCACCGACAGACCGAAGGGTCGGGCATTCATTCGCCCGAAGTCTGCCTGCCGGTTGGCGGATGGGAGATGTTTGACATCAACCCTGTGACCATCGATCTGGAAGCAGAATCCGGCTGGGCGCCGTTCCAGACCAATCGCGCTGTCATTCAGAACGGTTTGCAGCAGCAGGTGATTTACTACTGGTTCGAACAGCGTGGTCGCCGCCTGACCAACGACTTCAACGTCAAGATGGTTACGATCTGGGACAGCCTGACGAAGGGCCGCCAGGACGGTGCTCTGGTCCGGTTCGGATCGCCAGTACTTCAAGGTGAAACCGTTGAAGATGCTGACCGTCGCATCCAGGCATTGATGGTGGACGTTCTGCCGAAACTGCCGCGCTACCTGCCTGAATAGTCAGGTTTGAGGACTGGCTAGCTGGCCTCGCTGATCTGGTAGGTTGATCGGGCCAGCCATTCCGGTTCGATCTCGACGCCCCAACCCGGGGCGTCGGTAACTGTCGCCTGACCATCCGTGATGCCATAGGGGTCCTCGACGAACAGACCGTCCTGCCAAGGGTAGTAGTCAGATCCTTCGATCGAGAACTCCAGATACTTCCCTGCGTTGGGAATTGCGCGCAGCAGATGCATGGTGAAAAGCGTGACCAACGACAGGTTTGCACAATGGGGTGTGACGGGCAGACCGGCCTCTTTCGCCATCTCAACCACGCGCAATGTCCGGGATATGCCACCCAGATAAAGGATATCGGGTTGCACGATGTCGACTGCCCGTATGTCGATCATCCGTTTCCACGTCGGCAGGTCACAATCCTGCTCGCCACCGGTAACATCGATCTCAAGTGCGTCGGTCACCTGCTTCGTCTGCTCAAGTTCCCAATAAGGGCAGGGCTCTTCGAAATGACAAAAACCATTGTCCTGCAACATATGGCCAATTTCGATGGCGCGCTCAGGGCAATAGCAGCTGTTGGCATCGATCAGCAAATCGACGTTGTCGCCCAGACTTTCGCGCATGGTGGGAATGATCTCTTCGGTGCGGCCCGGCCATTCATCAAGTCCGCGCCCGACTTCGGCACCGGCCCGCACCTTGAATGCATCAAATCCCTTCTCGTCGCGCAGCCGTAGCAGTCGGGCTGCTTCATCCTTGGGTGTGATGTCGCGCTTCATGGACGAGGCATAGGCCCGAATTGGACCGGCTGACCCGCCGAGCAGCGCTGCCACCGGTTTGCCAGCCAGTTTGCCGCGCAGATCCCAGATCGCAGTATCAAAACCGGCCATTGCACGCCTGAGATAAGAGCCTGGAAATTTGTGTTCGCGCTCGGTCACGAAATCCAGAAGATCGTCCAGATCGCTGGTATCCTTGCCCAGCACCCAAGGGGCGACTTGCCGGTGCAGAACCTGCGACGTGATGTCCGAATGATAGGTCGATACCTGCCCCCACCCCTGACTGCCATTTTCAGCAGTGACCCGGACAAACCCCACGAACTCATTGCAGAAGCTTTCGATGGATTTGATTTTCACAGCGGAACCTTTCAGGTGGCAGCGTCTTCCCGGATCAGGTCAGAGGCCTTTTCTCCGACCATGATGGACGGGGCGTTTGTGTTGCCCGACGGGATCGTCGGAAAGATCGAGGCGTCGGCAACCCTCAGCCCCGACACTCCATGAACCCGCAGCCGCGCGTCAACCACCGATCTTACTGGATCTGACCCCATGGCGCAGGTTCCGCATTGGTGAAACACGCTCCAACTGTCACGACGAATGTGATCCAGAATTTCATCATCGGTCTGGATGCCCTGCCCGGGTATCATCTCGTGATCGATGACGTCGCGCAGGGCAGGCGCATCCGCGATCCGTCGCATGACTTTGACGCTCTCAACCATCAGTTGCCGGTCATGCTCGGTATCAAGGTAGTTGCCGATCATCTCTGGCGGTTCTGTCCAATCAGGCGAGCACAGCCGCAGATAGCCTTTGCTCGTTGGTTTGCACGGGTTGAAGCCAAGGCGGAAGGCAGGAAAGGGATCGGGCCGCATCAGAGGGCGTTTGCCTTCGGGCGCACGCGTGTAGCTGAGCGGCGAGAAGTAAAGTTGCGTATCAGGCGGCCCCTCGCCCTCCGCCACCCGGATGAACCCGCCACCTTGATTGAGGCTCATCGACAAAGGACCGGAGCGTGACAGCAGGTACTGCAAAGCCACAACGACTTTGCCCGCAAAAGGTCGCAGCACCTGATTGAGCGACGGGACGCGCGCCTGATATGTCAGATCCAACCCCAGATGATCCATCAGGTTTTGCCCGACTGCGGGCAGGTCAGCCCTGACCGGTATTCCAAGTGGCTGAAGATCACCGGCCGGACCAAGACCGGAATTCAGCAGGATCCGGGGCGTGTCAATCGCACCTGCGCAAAGGACGACCTCGCGCCCCGCGCTGACGGTCTGTTCCCGCCCGTTCTGGACAAAGCGCACGCCCGTCACCTTGCCCTCGTCAAACACCAGATCGCGGATATGGGCACCGGTCTGAACCCGCAGGTTTGCTCGTCCCTTGGCCGGGCGCAGGTAGGCGGCCGATGCGGATGCTCTCAATCCCTTTCGAGTGGTGATCTGATAGGTCGAGACACCGGTCATTTTGCTGCCGTTGTAGTCGGGGTTGTGGGGATAGCCACAGGCATCGGCGGCCTGAAGATACCGCAGTGTCAACGGATGCATTTGGCCATGCATGTCCCGCACACTCAGAGGTCCATCGGTCCCGCGGATCTGGTCCGGTGGACCGTCCCAAGCCTCCATTCGTTTGAAGACGGGTGCCACATCCTTCCAGGACCAGCCCGGTGCGACCTTGCCCCATTCTTCGAAATCCATCCGGTGCCCGCGCACATAGACCATGGCATTTATCGAACTTGAACCGCCAAGGCCCTTGCCGCGCGGCCAGTACATGCGGGTGCCGTTCAGATGCGGTTCAGGTGCTGCGGTGTATCGCCAGTTGAAGCGGGGATCATGGAACACCTTGCCATAGCCGATGGGAAGGTGCAGCCAGGGATGGGTGTCGGCTTCTCCGGCTTCAAGCAGCACCACTGAGTATTTGCCACATTCGCTGAGCCGTGCGGCCAAAGCGCATCCGGCAGAGCCAGCACCCACAATCACATAGTCATACACCGTCACGTAGGGCCGCTCTCTGTCATCGCCTTTTGGCCAGTCAACACGGGTTTGGGGTCAAAAAATCGCCAGAAGGCGGCAATCTGTGGCAAAAACGACTAATGCGTCGTAGGATTTCAGTCTAACCTAACGTCAATTTCAACAATGCGAATTTGATGAGGTTGTCATGCCGTGGAGCGCTGAGAAAATCCTGAACGGATTGGCGGTTGGAGTGATGGTTGTCCTTTTGGGGGCCTGTGCTCCGCGTGGCGCGGTCAGTTACGTTGACCCGCAGGATGCCGCAAATAGCACCAAGCGAGAGATCTTCTGGGCCACCAGCCGGGACATTGATCCCCAGACAAACCGGGTCACTGCCGGGCGCGCTCCAGGGTTGAATTTTGGTCGTCAGACCATCGCCATTCCCCCTGCGCATGAAATCGGAGCGGTTGAATGGCCCGGCCGCCAGACGCCGGATCCTGACAAGCATTTCGTGACCACGTCCCGCTCGGATTTCAAGGATGCCCGCAGCTTTTCATCGGCCTTCAACACAGCCCTGAAGCCGCGATCCATTCGGGGGCAGTCGGTGGTTGTCTTTGTTCATGGGTTCAACGTGAATTTCCCTGAAGGCCTCTACCGTCTGGCCCAGATGGCCCATGATCTGGACATGCAGGAGCAGCCTGTTCTGTTCTCATGGGCCTCGGGCGGCACGCCACTGGGATATGTCTATGACCGGGACAGTGCCGCGATTGCGCGTGACAGGCTGGTTGAGTTTCTGCGCGTTCTGTCGGACAGCAATGCCAGAGAGATCGTTCTGGTGGCACATTCCATGGGATCGTATCTGATGATGGAAACGCTGCGCCAGCTTGCGATCACCGGCGACAAGAAACTGCTTGGCCAAATCGATGGTGTGTTCCTGCTCGCGCCCGACATCGACGTCACACTGTTTCGGGCACAAACCGCGGCCATTGGCACCTTGCCGCAACCCTTTGTCATCTACACATCGTCCAAGGATCAGGCGCTTGGGCTGTCGGCCCGGATCACCGGCCAGAGCGCGCGACTGGGCAGTCTTCAGGATCTGTCCCTGATCGAGGATCTGCCGGTCAGCATCATTGATGGCAGCAATCTTGAGGATGGCGACAGCCTGCGCCACGGGACGGCTTTCACCTCGCCCACGATGCTCAATCTGGTGACATCCCTGCCGGTGGTGGGAGAGTTCATTCAGGAGGACCGCAACGATTTGCTTGAGCTTTTGCCCGGCCAGTTCACCCGCCTGCAACGGGCAACAGGCATCGTCTTGCGGCCCAACTAAAGCCAGTCGCGCAGAATCGGGATGAGCGGGATGTCAGCGGCTGGCATCGGATAGGATCGCAGGTCATTGGGGCGGACCCATTTCAGTGTCTGGCCTTCGCGCGCCATTGGCGTGCCTTCCCACTTGCGGCAGGCAAAGAGCGGCATCAGCAGGTGAAAATTGTCATAGCTGTGAGAGGCAAAGGTCAGCGGGGCAAGGCAGCTTTGCCACGTGTTGATCCCCAACTCTTCTTCAAGTTCACGGATCAGAGCTGCTTCGGGCGTCTCGCCCTGTTCCACCTTGCCGCCAGGAAACTCCCAAAGTCCGGCCATGGACTTGCCTTCCGGGCGCTGGGCCAACAGCACCCGGCCGTCGACATCGATCAGAGCGACGGCCGAAACCAGAACGGTTTTCAAGAGCGGTAATCTGAGTTGATCGTGATGTACTGATGGGTCAGATCGCAGGTCCAGACAATGGCCTGTCCGGAGCCGACACCAAGATCAACCCAGATCCTCAGATCCTGACCTTTCATGTAAGCCGCACCGTCGTTTTCGGTGTAGCTGGGGGAAACCCAACCATTTTCGGCCACCAGAATATTGCCAAACCGGATCGAAATCCGGTCCCGGTCTGCAGGTTCGCCCGCCTTGCCGATGGCCATGACAATCCGGCCCCAGTTCGGGTCCTCCCCGGCAATCGCTGTCTTGACCAGAGGCGAATTCGCAATCGCAAGACCTATGGTCTTGGCTGAAGCGTCAGATGCCCCGCCATTGATCGCAATCTCGACAAATTTGGTCGCCCCTTCGCCGTCACGCACAACTTGATGGGCAAGATCCAGCATCACCTCCCGCAATGCTGCTGAAAACACTTCCGTGCGCGGATCACCTTCGGTCAAGGGTGCGATGTCCGCCTTGCCGGTGGCAAACAGCATCAATGTGTCCGAGGTCGATGTATCGCTGTCCACGGTAATGCAGTTGAAGCTCGTCTCGTTATGCGTGCTCAGCAAGCCTTGCAGTACATCCTGCGGTACAGGCGCGTCGGTGAAGATATAGACCAGCATCGTGGCCATATCGGGCGCGATCATGCCTGACCCTTTGGCAAAGCCCGAGATCGTGACTGCTTTACCGTCGATCTCGAGCTGTCTGGTGCTGCCTTTGGGAAACGTATCAGTGGTCATGATCGCGCGAGCAGCCATCTCACCCTTTGCCGGGTCAAGACCAGTCACGAGTTCCTCCATCCGGGAGGTGATCTTGTCCGCGGGCAAGACCTCTCCGATCACCCCCGTTGAGGCGAGAAAGACATGGGTCTCGGGAATGCCAAGCGCATCGCCGGCGGAGCGGGCTGTTTTCCTCGCTCCATCCATTCCGGCATTGCCGGTGAACGCATTTGCATTGCCGGAATTCACGACAACCGCATATCCTTTGCCTGATGTGTCAGTGGTCGCAAGGCAGTCCTGCGACCACAGAACGGGACCCGAACGGGTTGCGGATTTGGTAAACACACCGGCAACGCTGGACCCGGCGCATACATCGGCAAGCATGACATCCAGCCTGCCGGAGTATTTGATCCCCGCCTCAACAGCCGAGAAGCGAACGCCGTCTATTTCCGGCAGGCTTGGAAACCCGCCCTTGGGCGCAAGGGGAGAAACCGCGTATTTGGCCAAATCCTATTCCTCCAGAAGTTCGATCTTGGCGATGGCATCGAAAGGCACTTCGGTTTCCAAAACCTCGACATCGGCCTGTTCGCGGCGAATGTCGATGGCTGCCCGCAAGCTTCCCTCGTTGATCGTGCGGATCAGATCAGCTTCGGCCTCTTCAAAGCTCGGCACAGGCGACAGGCGCTTTTCGTTCAACTTGATGACGTGCCAGCCGAACTGGGTTTCTACCGGGCCAGCAACGCTGCCCACTTCCATCTCGATCACGGCAGCCTCAAACGGTGGCACCATGGAGCCCATGCCGAACCATCCCAGCGAACCGCCATTTGGCCCGGAAGGCCCGGTCGATTTCTCAGCCGCCAGCTCCGCAAAGTCCGCACCACCATCAAGGGCTTCGATCAGGGCTTTGGCTTCGTCTTCAGTCTCCACAAGAATATGCGAGGCGTTGAACTCGTCCGAACGGGTATCGGGGCCGAACTGAGCATCATAGGCGGCCTTCACGTCCGCTTCATCCACCGGCTGATCAAGAATGTCCTGAATGGCCTCCTGCGCCATCAAAGCCCGGCTTTCGTTTTCCAGTGACAGGCGCACGGCACGCGGCGCTTCACCGGCGGTATCTGCCAGCACCTGCTGGTCAACAAGCTGGTCAAGAATGCCGTTGAACAACTGGTCAGCGGGAATTGTCTGATACTGCTCGGGAAGGCGTGCGCGCATCGCCAGCATATGGCCCAACGTGATGTTCTTGCCGTTGACTGTCGCCATGACCGTATCGGCCGAATAATCCTGAGCGACAGCAGGCTGAAAGGCCAGAAGGGCCGCGCCCAGAAGGGCTGTTCCGATGGTCAAACGTGTCATGAATGGGTCTCTCCGCATATCTGCCGGGGATGTGCCCAGCTCTTTGGTTTCCTTGGCGCAAAGCGCGTGGCGTTGACTCAGGAAC
The DNA here is from genome assembly GCA_947494445.1 of uncultured Paracoccaceae bacterium. Classification (GTDB taxonomy): domain Bacteria; phylum Pseudomonadota; class Alphaproteobacteria; order Rhodobacterales; family Rhodobacteraceae; genus CANLSM01. The sequence continues at coordinate 432,591 of CANLVD010000001.1, forward strand.
ATACGCCCCTTACATCAAATCGCGTGCGTGGGGACGGGTTGTTCCTGTACGTCTCCTCACTTAAAGCGTTGAGGCAAGGCGAACAAGGCTCATAGAGGGCCTGACGTGATCAGTTTTACTTGAGCGCCGGTCATTGGACCGCGTCACATATGGGAAAGAGGGCGGAATGCTTGGATTGGGTGCCATCGGGCGGAAAGTCTTCGGAACGCCGAATGATCGCAAGGTAAAATCAGTTCGCTCCATTGTTGATCAGATCAACGCTCTGGAACCCCAGTTTCAGGCGCTGAGTGACGACGAGATCAAGGCCAAGACAGATGAGTTCAAGAAGCGCTTCGAGGATGGTGAAAGCCTTGATGCACTGCTGCCTGAGGCCTTTGCCAACGCACGCGAAGCCGCCGTTCGCACCCTTGGTCTGCGCCCGTTTGATGTGCAGTTGATCGGCGGGATTTTCCTGCATCAGGGCAATATCTCCGAGATGAAGACGGGTGAAGGCAAGACGCTGATGGCGACCCTGCCGTGTTACCTGAACGCGTTGACCGGGCGCGGTGTGCATGTGGTCACCGTCAACGACTATCTGGCCAAACGCGATGCCGAGTGGATGGACAACGTCTACAGCTTCCTTGGCCTGACCACGGGCGTGGTCTATCCGCAGATGCCCGAGGATGAGAAATCGGCAGCCTATGCTGCCGATGTGACCTACGCCACCAACAACGAGCTTGGGTTTGACTATCTGCGCGACAACATGAAATCCGAGCTCAGCCAGGTCAATCAGCGCGATCACCATTTTGCGATTGTGGACGAGGTCGACAGCATCCTGATCGATGAGGCGCGGACACCGCTGATCATCTCCGGCCCGTCCGAGGATCGCACGGATCTTTATAAGACCATTGACACGCTGATCCCCGAATTGACCGAGGAGCATTACGAACTTGATGAAAAGGCCCGCCAGACGACCCTGACCGAAGAGGGCAATGACTTCATGGAGCAACGGCTGAAAACAGCTGAACTGCTGGACGAAGAAGCCTCGCTCTACGATCCCGAAAGCGCAACGCTTGTTCATCACGTTACGCAGGGCCTGCGTGCCCATGTGCTCTTCAAGCGCGACAAGGACTACATTGTGCGCAATGGCGAGATCATGCTGATCGATGAATTCACCGGTCGGATGATGGCGGGTCGGCGTCTGTCCGACGGCCTTCATCAGGCGATCGAGGCCAAGGAAGGCGTCGACATCAAGCCGGAAAACGTGACGCTCGCTTCTGTCACATTCCAGAACTATTTCCGACTTTACGACAAGCTGGCCGGTATGACCGGAACGGCCATGACCGAGGCTGAGGAATTTGCCGAGATCTATGGTCTGGGAGTGGTCGAGATCCCGACCAACAAACCCATTGCCCGTCAGGACGACGACGATCAGGTCTATCGCTCGGCGGTCGAGAAGAACGCAGCCGTCGTGCGCCACATCGCCAATGCGCAGCGCAAAAACCAGCCGGTTCTGGTCGGCACCACATCAATTGAGAAATCCGAAGCGCTCAGCCACATGCTCAAAGACAAAAGCATGCTGGAAGGCGTGGCGAAATGGGTGGAAGAAGACATCCCCAACGCCAAGGACAAGGACGTGATCGCGAGGCTTGAAGCGCTTGCAGCCTTCCTGAAAGAGAAAGCCGGTTCGGGTGGTATCACGCATAATGTCCTGAACGCGCGTTTCCACGAACAGGAAGCGCAGATCATCGCCATGGCCGGGGTGCCGGGTGCGGTGACCATCGCCACAAACATGGCCGGGCGCGGCACGGACATTCAGCTTGGCGGCAATCTTGACGCCGCGATTTTCGAGCAGATCGAGAAGGCTGGCGAAGACGCAGATCCAGTTGCAATCCGCGAGCGGGTGCAAGCCGAAGTGTCCGAAGCCAAGAAAAAGGCGCTGGAGGCTGGCGGGCTTTATGTTCTGGCGACCGAGCGCCATGAGAGCCGCCGGATCGATAATCAGCTGCGCGGCCGTTCCGGTCGTCAGGGTGACCCGGGCCGTACCTCATTCTTCCTCAGCCTTGAAGACGACCTGATGCGCATCTTTGGCTCGGATCGTCTGGACAAGATGCTCAAGACGCTCGGCATGAAAGAGGGTGAGGCGATTGTGCACCCTTGGGTGAACAAGGCGCTGGAACGTGCACAAGGCAAGGTCGAGGCGCGCAACTTCGACATCCGCAAGAACCTGCTGAAGTTCGATGACGTGATGAACGACCAGCGCAAGACCATCTTCGAACAGCGTCGCGAAATCATGGAAGACGATGATCTGTCCGAAGTCACGCGTGACATGCGCGATCAGGTGATCGAAGACATCGTGACCGAGCATATTCCCCCCAAGGCCTACGCCGATCAGTGGGACATCGAAGGCCTGGACGCGCGGGTCAAGGACATCTTCGGTCTTGAGCTGCCGATCACCGAATGGGCCGCCGAGGAAGGGGTCGACGACGAGACCATTCAGGGCCGCCTGTCGATGGAAGCGCACAAGCAGATGGCCCAAAAGGTTGCACAATACGGGCCTGAGGCCATGCGGTCGGTCGAGAAGCAGGTGTTGCTGCAAACCATCGATACCCATTGGCGCGAACATCTGTTGCGGTTGGACCACCTCCGGTCGGTTGTCAGTTTCCGCGGCTATGCACAGCGGGACCCGCTGAATGAATACAAGTCAGAAGCATTCGGTCTTTTTGAAACTCTGCTTAACAAGCTGCGATTCGAAGTTGCCAAGCATCTGAGCCACGTGAAGCTGCTGACGCCTGAAGAACAGGCTGAAATGATTGCCCAGCTTCAGGCGCAGGCACAGGCACAGGCCAAAGCGGCTCAAACACAGGCCGGAGCAGAATCGGATTCGGCCGATGCAGCCCCTGTACGGGAGCCGACGGCTGAAGAATTGGCCAAAGCAGGGCGAAACGATCCTTGTCCCTGCGGTTCAGGCAAGAAATACAAGCATTGCCACGGACAGCTCTGACTTTCCTAAAAAGCAGATAAAAAACAAGAGGTTGAGTGCTTGACGGGGTGGTGTCTCTGGCGCTATCCCGACGCGCTGCACAATAGCTTTACCAATGAGTCAGAATCTCACAGGTCCGATCACATTTGTGCCGCATAGTATCCTTAAGTATGTCCTTGGGGGCATGGTTAAAGAGTTCCGTGCATTGAGGTGTTACCTTTTCGCACTGCGTCTTAAACAATCTGCGTAAGAAGTTCTTTTCTTTGCAGAAATGATGTAGTGATGCTGTGGGTGCAGCGTGTGCGGAACATGGTGGAGGAATCGGTTTGCGTCTCGACGACCGGTTTATGACAATCTTGACGGCCCTCGTTCTGATCATCGCGATCGGGGCGCTGTTCCAAGGCAAGAACGGCGAAGGATCCATCTTCGGCGCTCCCACGACCTATCAGCCAAAGCCAGACACATATGCGGTACGCGCCGGACGGACGCTGATGCTGGATGTTCTGCTCAACGACGCCAACAGCGACAAGATCGATGTGACAGCTTTGTCGGTCGTCAGTCAGCCGACATGTGGCCAGGCAGTCGTCATCGATGGCGCCATTCAATATACCGCCGCAGCCTCCTGCGCGGGCGATATTGAATTGACCTACTGCATCGCAAACGCTGACAGTTGCGAATTGACACCTGTGACCCTCAAGGTGCTGCAGGTTGCACCGACCGAGGCTGATCAGCAGGACGAGCCGGTAGCCATGGCAGCTGCCGAGCCGGAAGTGACAAAGCGCGCCTCCAACGACACGGACAATCTTCTGAGCGCGGATGATGATGTACCTGAGCCTGTTGAAGCGCCGACCGCTACGGCTGCCGCGGCGCCAGAGCCTGAAGCCAAACCGGTTGAGGTGGCCGCAGCAACACCAGCCGCCAAGCCAGTAGAAGAAGAGAAACCAGTTGAAACGGCATCTGCGGCCCCGGCTGTCTTTGATGACGTGATCCAGGGCTCTTCGCCGCAATCCTTGCCCCGCATTTCGATGCAGCCCGCGCGCCTGCAGGCGCCCAGCAAGGCCGAGGTTATCACACCGGCTGAAGCTGCTGAAAACATCCGCAACCGGGGATCGGCCGGGGCGCAAGGCAATGTGATCATCGCGGATGCCACCGACAGTGGCGTGACCGTATCCCAGACCAGTGCGCGTACCGGAACGGTGTCTTCCTCAGGGTTTGAGATGAAGGTGCCGCAGATTACCGAGGAAAGCTCGGGCGTACAGATCGCCTCTGTTGCGACCACCGCACCGTCGCGTAACACTTCTCCCATTCGCATCGGCGTCGCAGCCCAGTCTGATCGCATCAACCCGATTCTGGAAACCGCACCGGCGGCACAGGAAGATGCACCGACCCAGATCGCGGCGCTTGTTCCCGACACCACAGATGTGCTGAACCAGATTGCAAGCTCGCGCAGCTTCATCGGTGTGACCTTCACGGCTGCAAAGTCGCTTCTGTCGCCCAGCAAGAGTTCCGTGCAGACACCGATGCAGGATGCAGTCCTGTCAACCGCACCGCGCCCGAGCGACGACATTCTTGGCCCAAGCCGGTTTGAACTGGCGTCCCTGATCGAACCATCGGTGGGGATTGATCTCAACCTGCCATCCGACAGCGACGACGCAACTCCTGCCAACCGTCAGGTTGCACCAATTCAGATGGCAAGCCTGACCGACCAGACTTTCGTGCGTTTGACCGAGCCTGCTGCTCCACCAGCCAAGCCCGAGCCGGTCGTGACAGAGGAGCCTGCCACAGAAACACCGACAGAGCAGCCTGAAACGCGCGAGCCGCATCTGGTGGGCCATTTCGGGTCGAACGCGCCAGCCTTCCCGACCGTAAAGCCAAAAGCTGCGGTCGAGGATCAGTTGCAGGTTGCTGCCTTGCCATCCGACACCGCGCCAGAGGTCGTGCCTGACGTGGTGGAGACCGCTCCCGCGCCTGTGACGAGTGCTGCACAATGCGACGCTGAGTTCACGGTCACTGCTTTGCCGGGTGCCGAGCTTGAGGCCAATCTCAACGTTCCCTGCAAGCCTAATGAGATGTTCACCGTCGTGCACGAGACACTCGCGTTCAGCGCGATGACTGATGCAGCCGGGACCGCAAGCTTCATTGTTCCGGCCTTTGCCGCAGACGCTCAGGTCTCGGTTCTCTTTGCAACCGGTCGTCCGATTTCTGCCTCCACGTCTGTGTCCGGCATGAGCCGCATCACACGCGTTGCGATTGTCTGGGAAGCTCCGGTTGACCTGAACCTGCGGGCTCGCGAGTTTGGTGCGCAGCCCGGGTCCGAAGGCGACATCTGGCAGGAAAACCAGCTTGACTATCGTGCGGCACGTCGCACAGGTGGTGGATACCACACTTATCTGGGTCTTGATCCCCTGACTTCCGGTTCCAAGGCTGAGGTCTACACACTGCTGCGCGGTGGCCGGACACCTGAGGGTTTCATCGAGATGAGCCTAGAGGTGGCAAGCTTTGGCGAGATGTGCGGCAAGGATATGATTGTCAGCACGATCCGGTCCGCCGGCGCCCAGATCGAACTAGAGCGTGATGTCCAGATCCTCCTTGGCGATTGCGGCTCGACCGAGACCATGACGATCCGCGAGGCTGTGCAGGATATTCGCGTTGCCCGAAACTAACTCAAACCAAGCCCCTGAAAAAAAGTGATATGAGGTCCCCCATGGCAAGGTTCACTAAGACCAGAAAAATTCTTTCCGCTGCTGCCATTTCACTGATGGCCACACAGACAAGCGCTCAGGATGTCGTATTGCAATCACTGGACGGCACAATCCAGCTGCGCGGCGAATTGATCGATTTTGATGGCGAACGCTATCGTCTGAAAAGCGGCATTGGCGAAATGATCATCGACGCATTTCAGGTGAAATGTGAAGGTGCTGCCTGCCCGGCAGCAGAATTGTTGCAGACCGAGTTTACGATCTCGGGTTCGAACACACTGGCCACAACGCTGATGCCTGCCCTTCTGGAAGGGTTCAGCATCGCGCTTGATGCCGATGTGATGATGGCAACGGGTGAAAATCAGGAAAGCAAACTGTCGCTGAGCGATGCCGATGGCAAACCGCTTGCCGATATTGTGCTGGCCAAAGGTGGATCCTCCAGCGGGCTGCGTGACCTTGCCGCCGGTTCGGCAGCGCTCGCGCTGACCACCCGCCAACCTCGCGACATCGAGGTTGCAGCCGTGGCCCAGGCCGGGCTTGGCAATCTGCGCGATCCCGGCGTCGAGAACATTCTGGCGCTTGACGGGCTTCTGGTCGTCACGGCTCAGGGGAACCCGGTCCGGGCGATTTCCGAGGCTGATATTGCCCGTGTCTTCTCGGGTCGTGTGACCAACTGGCGTGATCTTGGTGGCCCTGATGCGCCCATCAACCTTTATGTGCGTGGCGAAGACAGCGGCACAGGTTCCGTCTTCTTCCAGCTTGTCATGCGTCCGGCGCAGTCCCGTGTGATTGCCAGCGCCCGGGTCATGAACAGTGACGCTGAGGTTTCCGACGCGGTTGCTAGCGACCCGTTCGGCATCGGCTTCTCAAGTTTCTCCAACGAGCGGAACGCGAAAGCACTCGCCATCCGAGGCGTTTGCGGCATCCAGACACCGGCCAATGCGTTCACCATCAAGACCGAGGAATATCCTCTGACGCGTCGTCTGTATCTCTATCGTCCTGACAAGGCTCTGCCACCTCTGGCCGAGAAGTTCCTTGAGTTCATCGGCTCTGAAGAGGCGCAGAACATCATCGCTGACACTGGCTTTGTCGATCAGGGCGAATCCGGGATCGAGATCAACAATCAGGGTTTGCGTTTCGTCTCGGCGGTTCTGCCTTCGGACGCAGAATCCACACTGCCGAAACTGCAGGGCATGATGGCTGATCTGGTCACCGCTGACCGTTCGACGATCACCTATCGCTTCGAGCAGGGTTCTGCCCGTCTCGACAGTCGCGCCGAGGCTGATATTCAGCGTCTTGCAGCAATGATTTCCCGTGGGGAATTCGACGGCAAAGAGGTTCTGCTGATCGGCTTCACTGACTCTGTCGGCCGTGGTGATCTGAATGAAAACCTAAGCCGCGCCCGTGCGGATCAGGTTTATCAGGCGCTGCTGGCCGCGGCTCCGACCGGCGCACTCGACAGTGTTCGGGTTCTGGTCAAGGGTTACGGCGAGATGTCACCGCTGGGTTGTAACGAAACGCTGAACGGTCGCCGCATCAACCGTCGGGTTGAAGTATGGTCGCGCGACATCGTTGGTGCACGCTGAGCATAGTGGACAGAAACATTACTGAGACAGGCGCCTGCGGGCGCCTTTTTCACAACAGGCCCAGAGTTCTGAAGCTGGCGGTTTGGGTTTTGCCGATGATCACATGATCATGCACGACGATCCCCAAAACATCTGCGGCTGAAACCACAAGCCGGGTCATTTGCTTGTCCGCCTCTGACGGGGTCGGGTCGCCGGAGGGGTGATTGTGCACCAGAATGACCGCACTGGCGTTCAGTTCAAGGGCACGCTTGACCACCTCACGGGGGTAGACGGGCACATGATCCACCGTGCCTTTCTGTTGCGCCTCATCTGCGATCAGGATGTTCTTGCGATCCAGAAAGAGAATGCGAAACTCCTCGATCTCACGATGGGACATCGCCGTTTTGCAATAGGTGATCAGGGCATCCCAGGAGGACAGGACATCGCGTTTCATCACATTGGCCTGGGCCAACCGATGGGCCGAGGCTTCAACGATTTTCAGCTCCGTAATGGCGGCATCACCAATCCCGGGCACTTCGGCCAAACGGGCAGGCGTGGCCGAGATCACATGGTTGAAATCGCCAAAACGGTTCAGCAATGCCTTGGCAATCGGCTTCACGTCGCGGCGCGGAATGGCACGAAACAGGACCAGCTCCAACATCTCATAATCTGCGAGTGCAATTGAACCCGCAGTCATGAAACGCTGGCGAAGCCGATTTCTATGGTCCTTGTGCAGGGAGATGTGATCACGGGCCGGAACACTTGAGGGACCCGAAATCGCCTGAGACCGGGCAGACAGAAAATCGAACTCCAAAAGTGGAGCTTCTGCCAGTTCAAAATCCTCATCCTTGTGCGACATGGCAACAAGAAAACGGCCAAGCCAGTTAACAGCCGCTTAATCGCGTGCCCAGGTTGGGTGGAAATTTCCAGCTTTTGAGAGTGTGAAGATTTCGCAACCCTCTTCGGTCACCCCGATGGAGTGTTCGAACTGGGCAGACAGGGATTTGTCCTTGGTCACGGCCGTCCAGTCATCGGCGAGAACCTTGGTCTCGGGCCTGCCAAGATTGATCATGGGCTCGATGGTGAAGAACATTCCGGGCTCAAGCACAGGTCCGGCCCCCCAGCGGCCATAATGCAGAACATTCGGCGCGGAATGAAACACCTGCCCAAGGCCGTGGCCGCAGAAATCCCGCACAACCGAGCAGCGCTCTCCCTCGGCATAGGTCTGGATGGCCGCGCCAATGTCACCAAAGCTGTTGCCCGGCTTCACCTGCGAGATTCCACGCATCAGGGATTCGTGGGTCACATCAATCAGCCGCTCGGCTTTGCGCGACGGACGACCTGCCACATACATCCGGCTGGTGTCGCCATACCAACCGTCCACAATCACGGTTACATCGATGTTCAGGATATCACCGTCACGCAGTCGTTTGTCAGACGGGATCCCATGGCAGACCACGTGATTGACCGAAATGCAGGTCGCGTGCTTGTAGCCGCGATAGCCCACTGTTGCCGATTTCGCATCCTTGTCGATGATGTACTGATGAACAAATTCGTTGATTGCCCCGGTCGTGGCCCCGACAGTGACATGAGCGGCAACCTTATCAAGGATCTCGGATGCAAGCGCGCCTGCTGCGCGCATGCCAGCGAAATCTTCTATCGCATGGATGCGAATGCCGTCCTTGTTCAGGCGTTTGTCCGACGGGTTTTTCAAAAGTGGCTCCACGAGTGCACGGTAAATTTGGGTGTCAGGAGGTCATATCGGCAGTTGGGGTGTCTTTTCAAGGCGGCAGATTGACTGGGATCGGTTGGTTGAGCGTAATGGTTTCGGTGGAAATGTCGGTATCATAGCAAATCATCTCAACCCCGGCCTCGCGTGCGGCTTGTGCGCGGGCTGCATAATGGGGGTCGATGTCATCGGCCAGTTTGAACGTGCTGCAATCGGTCCGCTGCACCAGATAGATCATCACCGCACGGTGTCCGGCGCTGACCATGGCAGACAACTCGTCAAGATGCTTTGCACCGCGTGCGGTCACGCTGTCTGGAAATTCTGCCACGCCCGGTGCGCGGCACAGATGCACATTCTTCACCTCGGTATAGGCATCAGGCAGCCCTTCACCCGTTGCCAGAAAATCAACCCGGCTTTTGGTGCCGTATTTCACTTCCGGGCGGATGTTCGAATACTGCGCCAGCTCTGCGATATGCCCTGCGCGCAATGCCTCTTCCACAATGCGGTTAGGCAGCGACGTGTCGATGCCCGCCCAATGGCCATCGGGCAGTTCTGCCAGACGCCATCCATATTTCAGTTTCTTGCGTGGGTCGTCATTTGGCTCAAGCCAGATCGGCAAGCCTTGCTCCTTCAGGCCGGTCATTGCGCCGGGGTTCGGGCAATGGGCAACATGGGTCGAGCCATCAGCAAGCGTGACGTCCGCCAGAAATCGTTTATATCTCCGCTCGAGATGCGCGCGGATCAGGGGGGTTTTGAACTTCATGGTTCTGCCTAACCTGCTGCGCCAATGTGAACAAGGAAGACAACAGAATGACCCATAATCCATCCGCCGCCATGCTTGTGATCGGGGACGAGATCCTGTCGGGCCGCACGCGAGATGCCAATATGCATCATCTGGCGGGCAGGCTCACGGATATGGGCATTGATCTGAACGAGGTACGGGTGGTCTCGGACAACACGTCGAACATTGTGGATGCGCTCAACGCTTTGCGTGGCCGGTATGATCATGTCTTCACCTCTGGTGGCATCGGTCCCACCCATGATGACATCACAGCAGATTGCGTGGCTGTGGCCTTTGGGGTTGGGCTCGATGTACGTGAGGATGCACGTCTGATCCTGGCCACGAATTATCCCAACGGAGAGGCTGATCTGAACCCCGCCCGGTTGCGCATGGCGCGAATTCCTGACGGGGCCAGCCTGATTGACAACCCGGTTTCCAAGGCACCGGGGTTCACCTTGGAAAATGTGCACGTCATGGCCGGGGTGCCGAAGGTTTTTCAGGCCATGGTCGAAGGTGTGTTGCCGCTTCTGACAGGAGGGCGTCCGCTTTTGTCTGCAACGGTCACCTTCAACCGGGGCGAAGGCGACATTGCTGGACCTTTGGCCGAGATTGCCGAGCGGTTGAGCGATGTCTCGATCGGCTCCTATCCGTTTCAGCGTGACGGCAGATACGGATCGAACATAGTGCTGCGTTCGCAAGATCCCGAAGCCCTCGCCAGTGCCGAGGCAGAAGTGATCGCTTTGGCGGACCGGATGCATCGCTGAAATTCCGGTAGATGGTAATCCCATGGCATTGTTTTCACGTCTCAGAGGGGATACCCAAGTCTCGCTGCGTTTCCGCGGGCGTGGTGGAACGGTAGACACAAGCGACTTAAAATCGCTCGGGCTTGGCCCGTGCGGGTTCGACTCCCGCCGCCCGCACCACATCGATCTGACGCCGCGTTTGACGTGACAGGGCGCAACAAAGCGGTCAAGGTGCGGCTCAGACCGAGACGGAGCCCGATCCCATGACCCACGCCCAATACCCCAATCTTTTCCGCCCGCTGGACCTTGGCCACGTGACCTTGCCCAACCGGGTGCTGATGGGGTCGATGCACACCGGGTTGGAGGAAGTGGGCGACTGGCCGCGGATGGCGCAATACTATGCCGAGCGGGCAAAGGGCGGCGTTGGCCTGATTGTCACGGGCGGTATGTCCCCCAATGAAGAGGGTGGTGTTTTTGCCAAGGCCCCGGGCCTGTTCTCGCCGCAGGACATTGCCGATCACCGCGTGGTCACGGAACGCGTGCATGCCGAAGGCGGACATATCGCGATGCAGATCCTGCACGCGGGGCGTTATGCCTATTCACCCAAAGCCGTTGCACCCTCGCCCGTGAAATCCCCGATCAGTCCGTTTGCTCCGGCTGAGTTGGATGAAGCAGGCATTGAAAAGCAGATTGCGGACATCGCGACCTCTGCTGCACGCGCCCGCGAAGCGGGATATGACGGCGTGGAGGTCATGGGGTCAGAGGGGTATTTCCTCAATCAGTTTCTGGTCACCCACACCAACAAACGCACCGACGACTGGGGCGGGTCCTACGAGAACCGGATGCGCTTGCCACTCGAAGTCGTGCGCAGGGTTCGTGCGGCTGTCGGGGATGATTTCATCGTGATTTACCGGTTGTCGATGATCGATCTGGTGCCCAATGGCTCCACCTGGGAGGAAGTCGTGCAACTGGCCAAGGGGATCGAGGCAGCAGGTGCCTCAATCATCAACACGGGCATCGGCTGGCATGAGGCGCGTGTTCCCACGATTGCCACCTCTGTGCCGCGTCGGGCCTTTGCCGATGTGACCGGGCGGATGATGGGTGAGGTGTCGATCCCGCTGATCACGTCGAACCGGATCAACACGCCTCAGGTTGCCGAGCAGGTTCTGGCCGATGGCTGCGCCGATATGGTTTCCATGGCGCGGCCCTTCCTTGCGGACGCAGAATTTGTCGAGAAGGCACGCACTGGCCGCTCGGACCTGATCGCGCCCTGCATCGCCTGCAATCAGGCCTGTCTTGATCACACGTTTTCGATGAAAGTCTCCTCCTGTCTGGTCAATCCACGCGCCTGTCACGAGGTCGAACTGACTTACACCCCCGCGACCACCGTCAAAACCATCGCAGTGGTCGGCGCGGGTCCTGCTGGCTTGTCTGCCGCGACGGTTGCGGCTGAGCGTGGTCACAAGGTCACAGTGTTCGAGGCATCAGATGAGATTGGCGGTCAGTTGAACATGGCCAAGCAGATTCCGGGAAAAGAGGAGTTCTGGGGCCTTGTAGATTACTTCCGGGCGCAGGTGGCCGAATTGGACATTGACCTGCGCCTCAGCTCGCGCGCAACACCTGAGGATCTCGCTGCCTTTGATGAGGTGATCGTGGCGACGGGCGTCTTGCCACGGGACCCTGCAATTCCGGGTCAGGATGGCACAAATGTGCTGTCCTATATCGATGTGCTGCGCCACAAGGCCGAGGTCGGCAAGCGTGTCGCCATCATCGGTGCCGGTGGCATCGGCTTCGATGTGGCGGAGTTTCTGGCCCATCAGGGAGCCAGTCCGACTGAAGATCTGGACCTGTGGAAAGCTGAATGGGGCGTTTCGCGCCCTTGGGAAGATCGCGGTGGTCTGGCAGATGACGGCCCTGATCCCGTGCCATCGGCCCGCGAAATCACGCTCTTGCAGCGCAAGGCACAGAAGCTGGGCAAGGGATTGGGCAAAACCACCGGCTGGATCCACCGTGCAAGCCTGAAGATGAAGGGCGTCGGTATGTTGGGCGGAGTGAACTACGAAGAAATCACTGGGAAAGGCCTTTTGCTGAGCAGCGGTGAAGACCGCAAGGATCCAAAACTGCTGGAAGTCGACACAGTCGTTCTGTGCGCCGGTCAGGTCCCCGAACGCTCGCTTGGTGATGCGCTGGAGGCAAAGGGCCAGACCGTCCATGTTATCGGCGGTGCAGATGTGGCAGCGGAACTGGACGCCAAACGCGCGATCGATCAGGGGGCAAGGCTGGCGGCCGCTTTGTAATCAACGAATTGTCTCGTCACGCCCGAGCCTCGTCGCTATGACGGCGGGATGAACTTGATTGAACCTTCCCAGATTTTCCTGACAGCACCTCCAGGTCTGGAGGATGTGCTGCTGGACGAGGTGGTGGAACTGGGTTTCGCCGACCCGGTTTCCCAACCCGGTGGGGTGGTGGTCTCCGGCGGTTGGCCGGAAGTCTGGCGCGCAAATCTGGAAGTTCGCGGTGCGACCCGGGTGCTGGCCCGTGTCGGCAGTTTCATGGCCTTCCATCTGGCCCAACTGGACAAGCGCGCGCGTCAATTTCCTTGGAAAGACCTGCTACGGCCGGATGTTCCCATCAAGATTGATGTGACTTGCCGCAAGTCGAAAATCTACCATGACCGGGCTGCGGCGCAGCGGATTGAAACGGCTCTGACCGACACGCTTGGAGTCACCGTGTCTAATGATGCCGATCTGGTGCTGAAGGTGCGGATTTTCGACAACCGCGTGACGCTGAGCATCGACACGTCCGGCGCGTTCCTGCACAAGCGTGGCCACAAGGTCGCGGTCAACAAGGCGCCGATGCGCGAAACGATGGCGGCTCTGTTTCTGCGGCAGGCGGGGTTTCGTGGGTCCGAGTCGGTGATCGATCCGATGTGCGGTTCCGGCACTTTCGTGATCGAGGCTGCCGAGATGGCCTTGGGCCTGAAGCCCGGGCGCAGTCGCCAGTTTGCCTTTGAGGATCTCGCGAGCTTTGATCCCCTCCAATGGCAGGAGATGAAAGGCAACGCAGATTCTGTTGAAACACTGTTGCGATTCCAAGGTTCGGACCGGGATGCCGGCGCCGTGCGCATGTCCCAGAACAATTCTGAGCGGGCAGGTGTTGCCGGAGTTTCTGACTTCAAGTGCCATCCCGTCAGTGATCTGGAGCCGCCCGATGGGCCGCCCGGTCTGGTGATCGTCAATCCACCTTATGGCGATCGGATCGGGAACAAGAAGCTGTTGTTCGGCCTTTATGGCAGTCTTGGTCAAACCCTGAAAACGCGGTTTGGAGGCTGGCGGGTCGCACTTGTGACCAGTGATCACGCTTTGGCCAAGGCCACATGCCTGCCGTTTCGCCCGACCGACCCGCCTGTGCCGCATGGGGGCATCAAGGTCTGGTTGTTTCAGACAGACGCCTTGAAGACAGGCTGATGGTCAATAGACGGGGTTCTGCCACCCGGCCAAGAGGGCCTCACTCTCGGAGCAAAACCGCCCCTCGCCGCGGTGCTGAGGCCGGGTTGTCGCGGAGGAACAGTCCTCTAGCTGCTGCTTCGGCGAGGTTTTGCGCAATGTGGACGAACGGAACACCCAAGGCGGGATAAACCGGCCATTCCAGACGCCAGCCCGGGCGTTCTTCGCGATCCGCTGTTCCGGCAAATATTCCAGCGAATAGCGCTGAAAAGCCAGTGCATGACCCTGTTTCACCAACTCAGCCCCGATGTCCCGACCGTCAATGCTGCATCTGGCCAAGGTCCGTCCATAGGGGTCAAAGCCTTGGGTTCGGCATTCCGGTCTGGACCTGTGCACCATGGCCTCAAGCGCTTGTGCGGCAAGCTCTCCGCAGGCGTAGGAGGCTCCAAACCTGTCTTCGCAATACTGATCGATTTCAGGCGCATCCAGACTGGCCAAACGGATGCGCTGACCGCCGACATCCAGTGTGTCACCGTCTATCACCTGAATTTCGCTTTGCTGCGGTTGCAACAGAAAAAGGCTGACAAGGGCCACCCCGGCCACAAGAATTCGTTTCATTACCCTACTCCCGTCGCCAAGATATCAGGGCAGCCGGGTCAAGGCGTTGTGCCTTCGGTTAATGCGTCAACGAATGCTTAAGCACGAGGCTGTTTCAGCTCGTCCATAATGGTCAGAAGTTCTGATGTGATGCCGGGTTCAGACAGCGCATGACCGGCAGGTGTCACCATCCTGAGCGTCGAACCGGGCCAGGCCTTGTGCAAACCAATTGCAGTTTGCGGCGGGCAGATCATGTCGTAGCGGCCCTGAACAATATAACCCGGAACATGTGCGATCTTGTGCATGTCGCGCAGGATCTGGCCGTCTTCTTCAAGGAATCCGTTGTTGATGAAATAGTGGTTCTCCAATCTGGAAAATGCCCGCGCATAAGCCCCGGACGGGCTGCCGCGCGCGCCGGTACTTTCCAGTGAGGCAAGCGCACTTTCCCAACCGGCCCAGGCTTTGGCAAACCGGGTTTGCTCGGTCTCGTCCTTGCCGAAAAGCCGTTTGTGGTAGGCGGTGATCAGATCACCCTGCTCATCTGCCGGGATCATTGACTTGAAACTTGTCCACTGATCTGGCCAGAAGGCTGCCGCGCCGCCGCCGTAAAACCATGCCAGTTCGCGCTGGGTCATCGTAAAGACGCCGCGCAGGATCAACGCACGCGCGCGGTCGGGATGGGTTTGCGCATAGATCAGCGCAAGCGTCGCCCCCCATGAGCCGCCGAAGACCATCCAGGTCTCGATGCCGAGGTGTTCGCGAATGCGCTCTATGTCGGCCACCAGATCCCAAGTCGTGTTGTTCTCGACCGAGGCCTGCGGCGTAGACCGCCCGCAGCCGCGTTGGTCGAACAGGATGATGCGGTATTTGTGCGGGTCGAAAAAGCGTCGCATTGATGGCGAACAACCGCCGCCCGGCCCACCATGCAAAACCACCACAGGTATGCCGTTGCGGATCCCGCACTCTTCGACATAGACACGGTGACCACCGGGCATGTCCATCATATGCTGGGCAAATGGCTCCCGCGGCGGATAGAGGCTGCGCTTTGGCCCCGCGCCATCATGTCTCGGGTTTTCCGGCATTTCCGCCCTATATGAATTCAACAACGCCCTAACAATTGCAGGTTGGAAGAATGAGCGCAACAACCGCCAGTACGATTGACGAAAATGAGGTTGCAAAGTTTCAGGCAATGGCTGCCGAGTGGTGGGACCCCAACGGCAAGTTCAAACCGTTGCATATGCTCAACCCCTGTCGTCTCGATTATATCACCGATCAGATCATGGCGCATTTTGCCCGTGATCCGGGGGCAGATGCGCCCCTTGCCGGGGTGCGTATTCTGGACATCGGATGCGGTGGTGGCCTGCTTTCCGAGCCGATGGCCCGTCTGGGTGCCGAGGTGGTCGGTGCGGACGCGGCTGAACGCAACATCCCCGTGGCCCGGCTTCATGCCGAACAATCCGGTCTTGAGATTGATTACCGTCACACCACGGCCGAGGATCTGGCCGCCGCCGGTGAGCAGTTCGACGCCATTCTGAACATGGAAGTGGTGGAGCATGTGTCCGATCCATTGGCCTATCTGACAGCGTGCCAGCAACTGCTCAAACCCGGTGGGCTGATGATCTGTTCAACGCTCAACCGCAACCCCAAAAGCTATGTGATGGCGATTATCGGGGCGGAACATGTGATGCGCTGGCTGCCCAAGGGCACCCATGAATGGAACAAGTTCATCACTCCGGACGAGTTGTTCGACCTTCTGCGCCAATCCGGTTTGACACCGGTCGACCGCAAGGGATTCGTGTTCAATCCGCTTGGCTGGAGCTGGTCGATCTCGGCCCGCGACCTGAGCTGTAACTACGTCACCGCAAGCGAAAAACCTGCCTGACCTTACCAGTCGTCATGAAAAACTGCCGTGGATAAACCAGCCGCCCGGCATCTCGTCGCTGCGGGCTTCGAATAGCCACAGGCGCTGACCAGCGTCGGTGTCGATCTGCCAATAATCCCGGATGCCGGATCGCCATGCGGGGTCGTCCAGCCACCACTCCGGTGCGATCCGTTCAGGCCCCCGGACCGAGGTGCGGATATGGTCGCGGCGGCGCCAGCGAAACTTGCGCGGAGGCTGTGCCGTGTCCTGTGGGGTGATCAGTTCCGGGCGGAACAGATACAGCGGCCTTGGGCGCTGGGGCCGGGGCCAGTTCGTCACCGGGTCGCAAAATGCGGCAGGATGCAGCAACGCGCATTTCTCGGGCAGGTGACTTTCCGCCGGGCTGAGGCGCAGGATATTGTCCATGCCGATGCGAACGCCGATGCGGTTGATCAACCCGGCCAGGGCGGCCTGGCGCCCGGCGGCGCGGGTGGTCACCGGTCCGCTGTGCTGCTGGTCTGACCAGGCCTCGGTCTGCAATGCCTCAAGACGCAACGTGTCGATGCCAAATCCCGCATCAAGGGCCTTGATCTGCTGATGCAACAACGGGCGGATCACCAAGGGGTCGCGGCTTGGCCGGGCCAGTCCGACGACGAAGGTCTGGCGGCTGCGGTCGCTGCCCGATGCGGTCAGGCGGATCCGGCGTGCAGCCCGGCCAGCTTCGGTCAGGCGCTTGGACAGCGCGGGGAGAAGCCGGTCGATCCCGGCCATGATGTCATCTTCCAGACCGATCGGGTCGGGCAGGGTCAGACGCACTGCAAAAACCGGATCCGGAGCCTTGGGCGAGAGCGGTTCAGGTTCTGCCCCCAGTGCCTGATCGAGACGGCGCAATGTGGCCAGACCGAAACGGCGCGCGAGCGAGGCCCGTGGCAGAGCGGCAAGATCACCAATATGGCGCAGCCCCAGGCGGATCAGGGGTGCGGCTTCCTCGGATGACAGGCGCAGGGCTGCAATGGGCAGTTTGGCCAGCGTCTCCCGGATCTGACCTGCCGGGATGATCTGGCCTGACAGGTGCGGCGCGGGATTTTCATTGGCCGGCGCCGGGCCACCACGTTCCCAGTTGCGCCGGCGGTGTGCGCGGGACCGGGTCGCGCGGGCTTCCTGATCGATTGCGTCTCCGCTGCGGTGACCCGTGCTGGCCTGACCTGCAAACCGGGCAACGGCCCAGGCTGCACCGATGGTGTCCGCAATCCCGATCGAGAGCGTCAGTTGCAGTGCTTCACCATCGCTTTCAATCTGCCTGGCCAAGGCTTCTTCCCCGCCAAAAAGATGCGCACATCCCGAGATGTCGGCCAAAAGCCCGTCACGCCCATCGGTTGTCACCCAGGGAGAAAACCGCCCGGCCCAGCGGGTCAGGGCAGCCAGCGCATGGGCCTCCGCCAGTGGGTCGAGGGTCTGGCTCAGCATATCGGGGCAGAGCGCGCGGGCATCCGACAGCGACATGCCCTTGTGAATGCCTTGTGCGCGGGCCGCTCCGGTCAGGCTTGCGACCGTGATGGCGCCCTGGATCTCGGTTGTCAGTGCATAGGGCAGGGTGGCGCGTTCCGGCGCATGGCGCAGAACATGCTCAATGGCCAGGTTCGGGACCCAGATGGACAGGATGCGGCGTTGCGACATGATCCACGCAAATGTTCTTTGTTTGTTCTATTTTATGCCACCAAACAGCGGAGTCGAGTCCCGCCGTTCGCCTACATGTCCTGGCGCACAACTTCAGTGATCAGAACGTCGATCAGGATCGGGCCAAGAATGGCGCGTGCCTCTTCCTTAAGTCGTCGGCGGAGATCTTCCATCGCGGCGGTCGAGGTGAAACTGCCGGAAAACCCGCCGCTATGGGCATGGGTGAACAGAACGCTCAAAAATGCGTCCTGAATTTTTGGCTCAACCTCGAACACTTTCTCGGACGTCTCTTTCTTGACCTCAAGCGAGAAGGCCGTCAGCACAAGCGACGTGACCTTGTCATTTTCCAACAAAGGCACGACGAACTGCTTGTTGATCTTGACGAAATCGGTATCCCCGGCCTCTTTCTCGTATGCCTCTTCGGTCTTCTCGGGCGCTTTGTCATACCCTTCGGACTTGGCATCGGGACATGGCTCTGCCTTGCAGTCCATCTCGGACTTTTCGTCCGGTTTGGCCAGAAACGTAGCCACACCGGCACCAGCCGCGCCTGAAAGCAAAACGCATATGAGAGGCAGGAGAATTTTTTTCACGACAGCCCCATTCAGAACGGCAGAACAATGTCGGCGATCTGCTGACCGATGCGCGGTTGCTGCACGTCCGAGATCTGGCCGCGTCCACCATAGGCAATGCGTGCACCTGCAATCTTGTCATAAGTAATTTCGTTGCGGCGTGAGATGTCCTCGGGCCGGACGATGCCTGCCACGCGCAGGTCACGCAGTTCGAAATTCACGCGAACCTCCTGATTGCCTTGCACAACCAGATGACCGTTTGAGAGAACATCCACCACCGTGGCGGCCACCCGCAAAGTGATTTTCTCGTTTCGCTGAACCGAGCCGTTGCCTGCAGAACTGGAGGAAGAGCTTGCATCCGCAAGGCTGCCTCCGTTCGAGACATCCGGCAGTTTCTTGTCCAGAAGCTGAGGAATGCCAAGGAAATTTGGAACGGAAACCGATTCGGATCCAGAGCGGGACCGGGCCGTGGTGTTTGAGATTTGAGCCTGGTCATCAATCTCGATCACGATGGTCAGAATGTCCCCGGATTTCTGGGCGCGGCGGTCACCAAAAAGCGATGACGGCCCGGAGTTCCACAAGGATGACCTGTCATAACCCTGCTTGATTTGCGGGGCCGGGGGCACAGCCAGCGCTGCCCGGGCCGGCGAGACGACAAAGGATGCATCCGATGTAGCACCAAGCGGTGAGAAAGATGGCTCCTTTCCGACCTCGGACAACCGGTCGCAGCCGGTCAGGAACAAGGTCAGGCAGATCAGCGCTGGAACGAGTTTCACGGATTGACCTCCACGGTGCCATTTGGGGAAATTTTGCCTGTCACGATAGAGCGGGAGGCGAGGTTCATCACCCGGATGAAGGTTCCAGGCCCCGCGCGATCAAGCGCCCGGCCTTCCGTGCGGATCAAAAGACCGCCAGTGGAATAGATCATCTGAACGATCTGATTGCGCTCGACGATGGCGGGGGTAACAAGGTCACCAGGCCGGATCGGTCTGCCGGCATAAAGATTGACCCGCGCTTCCAGCCCGATGGCATCTTCGATTGAGGTGATCGCGCCGGGCGTTTCCTTGGCCAGAAGCAGCACGTCTTCGGCCTGCAGGACCGTGCGTCCGGGGATGGCGCGATTGGCCACGAGTGTTCCGGCAACCAATGGTGTGGCGAAAAACAGGAGCGCTATGAGGAGAGCCCAGCGCATCAGCGGATCTGCGTGGTGGCGCCGAGCATCTGGTCGGCGGCTGATATGACTTTTGCGTTCAACTCATAGCCGCGCTGGGCCTGAATCAGATCGGTGATTTCACGCACCGCATCGACTGAAGACGTTTCAAGATACCCCTGACGCAGGGTGCCGCGCCCGTCGGTGCCGGGGTCCCCGACCTGAGGCTCACCCGAGGCTGCGGTTTGCAGGTAGTTGTTCGAACCGATGGCCTCCAACCCCTTTTCATTGGTGAAGGTGGCAAGCGAGAACTGGCCCAGTAGCTGCGCCTCGACCTGATCCGTGAAATAGGCGTAGACCTCTCCGTCAGCGTTGATCGTAATGGCGCGCGTCTCGTCAGGAATTGTGATGTCGGGCACCACAGGAAAGCCGTCAGCGGTGACGATCAGCCCCTCGCCGGTGCGTTGCAACGCGCCATCGCGTGTGTAGGCCGAAATGCCCGATGGCAAGGTGATCTCAAGATAGCCATTGCCTTCGATCGCGATGTCCAGATCGCCGCTGGACTGCAGAAGCGAGCCCTGTTCGACAATCATAGAAACCGAAGCCGCCCGCACTCCAAGACCAAGCTGCACGCCGGCCGGCACTTGCGAGCCATCAGCGGCTGACAGGGCACCTGCGCGCACGATTTGCTGGTAGTGCAGGTCGGCAAAATCAGCGCGGCGAGCATTGTACCCGGTCGTGCTCATATTCGCGAGATTGTTGGAGATGACCTCCACCCGCATCTGCTGGGCGTCCATTCCGGTGGCGGCAATGTTCAGGGCTCTCATGATACTCTCCGATGCATGTTACTGTCCGGCGGCGCGGATGACGTTGCGGATGCGCTGGTCCTCGCGCTCAAGGAAACTCTGGCCGGCCTCATATGCGCGTTGGACCTGGATCATCCGGGCGATTTCGGCGACCGGATTGACATTGCTATCTTCCAGATGGCCTTGCAGGACCTGTCCATCCTGGGCTGGCAGAAGCGGATCATCGGTGCGGAACCGGACACCATCCTCGCGGATCAGGCCGTCTGTATTTTCCACCTCGAACACGCCGATCTGGGCAACGGGCTGTCCGTTGGCGGTCACGGTTCCGTCGCCCGCGACAGAAAACTCGCCAGCATCTGGTGGGATAAAGATCGGGGCCTCCGCTGCATCGAGCACCAGATATCCATCGGGGTTGACCAACTCGCCATTCGCGTTGGGCGTGAAACTGCCCGCGCGGGTCAGGCGCACGCCTGCCGGGGTTTCAAGCGCGAAGAACCCTTCGCCTTCGATGGCGAAGTCAAAGCGTCCGCCGGTTTTTGCGATGCTTGCTTCTTCAAAATCCGTGATCCGGCCGCGGGCAGTGGTCATCGAGATCGAGCCACCCTCGGCAAAGCCCTCCTTGACATGTTCTGCAAAGATCAGCCCCTCACGACGAAAGCCGGAGGTCGACAGGTTCGCGATGTTGTTCGCGACCATCTGCATTTCCTTCATCAGTCCGGTCTGTCGGGTGAGCGCGACATAGCCTGCATTGTCCATCTCAGATCCCTTTCAAATTGCAGGTCATTGGCTGACCCTTGGTATGATGCTGTCTTGATAGAATGTGACCAGCGCGTTGCCCGAGAACCCCATGGAGAGCCAGAAAACCACCAGAACCACACCGAGTTTCGGGACAAAGGTGAGCGTCATCTCCTGCACCGAGGTCAGTGCCTGAAACAGGCCGATCACAAGGCCGATCACCAGGGCAAGGCCAAGGATCGGCAAAGAGATCACGAGTGCGATCCGCAGGGCCTGACGCAGAATGTCGAGAAGCTCGGCTTCGGTCATGGGTCTACACCGGCATCCTGAGGATTTCCTGATAGGCCTCGACCACCCGGTCGCGCACGGCCACGGCCGTCTGAACGGCTACCTCGGTCGCGGCCATGGCCTGAACCACGGAATGGGCGTCGGCCTTGCCGACCAATCCAGCCTCAACCGTTTTCTCATTGACCTGAAGGTTGTCGATGAAGTCCGCCGCCAGTCGGGCAAAGGACGTATCTCCCGTATTGCCTTGCTGCCCGTCAGCATTGGGTTTTGCCGCATTCTGGGCATTGGCATAAAGCTGTGAGGCGATATGTGATGGGATTTCCATGGGTGTCCGCCTTTCTAGCGACGCAGGAGTTCTAGAAGCGAGGTCGTCATCGACTTGGCCTGTTCGAACATCTTGAGATTGGCCTCATAGGACCGCTGTGCTTCACGCGCGTCCGCAAGCTCGACCATAAGATTGACGTTGGACCCATCGTAAAAACCGGTCTCGTCAGCCAGTGGATTGCTTGGGTCGAAGATCCGGTCGAAAGCAGAGCGATCCAGCTCGATACCGCCGGTCCGCACGCCCGGCGACAGCGCATCGTCGAACACCTGTTCGAAAACTGTCATCTTGCGTTGGTAACCCGGTGTGTCGCTGTTCGCGATATTTTCAGCCGACAGTCGCAGCCGCGCTGACTGGGCCGCCATGCCTGAGGCCGATGCGGCCAGAGATTTCATGATATCTGACATGCAATACGCCCCTTATCCGCTGCGACCAAGGCCCATCCGCAGGATGGACAGGGATTTCGAATAAACACCCAGTGCAAGGTCATGCTGAGCCTTCACATCCATGGCCCGCGTCATCTGATCTTCCAGTGACACCGTGTTGCCATTGGGTGATTCTGCACCCTTGACCAGAACTTCATGGGATGTGGCACTACCGACCGATGGCAGGCTTGCAAGGTGCTGTGGACGGGAAGCTTTCAGGGTAAAGGGATCACTCATCCCCTCTGCCGCAATCTCGGAAAAGGGTTTAAGATCAGAGGCTTTGTAGCCCGGTGTGTCGGCATTCGCGACATTCCGGGCAATCATGGCCTGCCGGTCACTGGCATGGCTGGTCAGAGATTGCGACAGGCGCAAAATATCCAGATTCAAGGTCATATCGGGCTTCTCCCAATCGGCGTTAAGGCATGGCTTACCCCTTCGTGGTTTAAAAACTGTTGTCGAAGCGTGGAGCATTTTAGGAAAGCTGATGATAGTTGACTTCGAAACTCTCGAAAGCCGGTTGGCGCAAACCTCCGTGCGCAGCCGCCATGGTCAGGTACAGGCGGTCCGCTCGGGATCGGTGGATGTCATCGGTCTCGCACGCGATGCGCGGATCGGTGATTTTGTCGAGATTGATCGTGGCGGGTTGCCCAAACTGCGGGGGGAGGTCGTCTCGCTTTCGGGCAAACGCGCCACGCTCATGCCATTCGGAGATGCCACCGGAACGGCCCTTGGGCAGGACGCGAAACTGCTGCAGATCCCGGCGTTGTTGCCCTGCGAGGAATGGGTGGGCAGGGTGATCGATGCGTTCGGTGAACCTTTGGACAACCAGCCATTGAAGTCCGGACAATCACCACGCCCTTGGATCGCACCACCGCCTCCTGCTGCTGACCGGCGGGGGTTGGGCGTGCGTCTTCACACCGGCTTTGCGGCACTTGATACCATGTTGCCGCTGGTGCGTGGCCAGAGGATCGGTGTGTTTGCAGGCTCCGGTGTTGGCAAGACCAGCGTATTGGCGGGGCTTGCGCGGAATGCATCAGCAGATGTGATCGTGCTTGGTTTGATCGGAGAACGCGGTCGCGAACTCAGGGCATTCCTTGAAAGCTCACTCGGGCCGGAAGGGCTGGCGCGCAGTGTTGTCGTTGCTGCGACGTCAGACGAATCCCCGCTGGTCAAACGCCGTGCCGCCTGGACCGCAATGGCCATAGCCGAGCATTTCAGGGATCGCGGAAAACAGGTGCTGCTGTTGCTTGATTCGATCACCCGCTTTGCCGAAAGCCACCGAGAAGTTGCCCTGACTGCGGGTGAAGCCGCCTCGCTTCGGGCCTATCCTCCGTCAACTTCAAGCATGATTGCGGCATTGGCGGAACGCGCCGGGCCAGGCATTGGTCGGCAGGGTGACATTACAGCAGTTTTTTCAGTGCTGGTGGCCGGTTCGGATATGGAAGAGCCTGTGGCTGACATCACCCGAGGCGTGCTTGATGGACATGTCATTCTTGATCGGGAAATTGCGGAACGCGGAAGATTTCCGGCTTTTGATGTGCGCCGCAGCGTGTCACGGTCCTTGCCTGATTGTGCGTCTGCTGATCAAAACGAACTGATCCTCCGCGCGCGCCGGATGCTCGGTGTCTACGAGGCCGCAGCACCGATGATCCAGACCGGGCTTTATGTTGCTGGCTCGGACCCTGAAGTCGATGCCGCCATCAAGATCTGGTCGAAGCTGGACCAATTCTTCGGAACTGGAACGCCCGACACATTGGACGGGGCGTTTGCGACGCTGGCTGGGATCCTGGCATTGGCTGACAGTGAGGGATGAGGTTGCGCCTCAGGAATGTCGTTGGATGTAAACCTGTTGTTAGCGAAAATGGTGGACACGGGCTGTGAGCAGCCGGAGGACCATTCCGATGAAATTGAGTGCATTCAGCCGACGGACAGACGCCGATTTCCTTCCGGTCTCCCGGATTCAATCAGAGTTGGACCGACGGCAAGCGGTTCTTATGACCACAGGAAGTGGTAAGGTTCTGGAAGCCTCCGCCGGGGCGCTTGAGCTGCTGCAGTGCAGTCCGGATGCCCTGATCGGTCACAACCTCAAGGATGTTACCTCAAGTGAGGAAACGCAGGGACAATGGCCGCTTGACGGGGGCGCGCTTCCTCGGGATGCCATGCAATTGGAGTTTCGATTTGCTGATGGTCAGGTCCAGAAGGTCACCGCCAGTTTCGAAACTGCGGGCGAGCAGTCCGAAGGCATTCTGCTCGTGTCCCTTGCGCAAAGCGACGGCAGAACGTCCTTCCAATCGCTGACCAAAGAGACCCTGTCGAGCATCGCAGACGCGCAGGCAATGATCGAATTTGATCTCGATGGTACAATTCTCGATGCAAACGACGTGTTTCTTCAGGTCATGGGGTATGACGCCGACGAGCTGATCGGGAAGCATCACAGCCTTCTGGTGGATCGTCATTTTGCGTCCGGCCCAAGGTATCGCGAATTCTGGGAGCAACTGACCAGCGGCAAAGCCTTTTCAGGAGAGTTTGATCGCCGCAACCGGAACGGAGATGTCGTCTGGATCAGCGCGACCTATCACCCGGTCAGAAACGCTGCCGGCGAGGTCGTGAAGGTCGTCAAACTTGCCCGGGACATCACGCCAAACAAAGTTGCCATTCAGCAATTCGAGGTCTGTCTTACACGATTTGCCTCAGGTGATCTGTCTGTCCGGGCAGAGGAGAATCTCGAAAGTGGCCTGCATGTTCTGCAGCGCGCCTTCAACGAAACGCTTGAGCGGGTTGAAACGATGGTGCGCAGCATTCAGGATCTCAGCCAGACCATCGCTCAGGAAACCAGTAAAATCTCGGAGGGGGCTGTGGATCTGGCCAATCGTGCCGAAGATCAGGCTGCCACGATTGAGGAAACGACAGCTGCCATGGAGCAGATGTCGTCAAGCATTCGCGCCAATGCCGAAGCCGCAAAGCAGGTCAATTCCGCAGCGGAAGCCGCATCGGATCGCGCCAATCGCGGAGGAGAAGTGGTCAAGACCTCCAATGATGCGATGAGCCAGATCGAACTCAGTTCTGGCAAGATCTCGGACATCGTAGGTGTGATCGACGCCATCGCCTTTCAGACCAATCTACTGGCCCTGAACGCGGCTGTGGAAGCTGCTCGCGCAGGTGAGGCTGGCAAGGGATTTGCGGTTGTAGCCAGTGAAGTGCGCACCCTCGCCCAAAGATCGTCAGAGGCGGCAAAGGACATCAACATGCTGATCGGCGAAAGCATCGGTTATGTCTCGAATGGAGCAGATCTCGTCCGCCAGACTGGCTCGGCTCTGAGTGAAATCGAAAGCTCGGTCAAGAATGTGGTGAGCAACATCGGCAAAATCGCTTCGTCCTGTCAGGAGCAGTCTCTGGGCGTCGAAGAGATTGCGAATGCGATCAACAACATGGATCAACTGACCCAGAAAAATGCATCCCTTGCCGATCAAAGTGCCTCCAACGCCAAGGAACTGGCCCAGCAGACATCGAAACTGAAAGACCTCATGGCGTTCTTTGACGGATCTGAATCAGCGACAATTGATGTTTCGCCGCAGGATACTTCTGATGATATCGAATTTGGTGGCAGCGACCAGATCGCAGCCGCCTGATCACAAAAGACCGGAGACCAGCTGTCGCAGCCCGATCCGTGCGCCAAGATAGATTGCGAACAGAGTCAATGGGGCCGACACTGCCAGCACGGACATGGCTGACAAGCCCTGGCCGACGCTGCATCCAAACGCCACCACGCCGCCGAAACCCATCAGCGAAGCACCGAGCAATTGCCGTCGCAACTCCCGTGGATCATCACAGGCTTCCCAACGGAAGTGTCCCTTAATCAAAGATCCAACCATGGCACCCAGGATCACACCCAGAACCGACCCGACACCGAAACTGAGTGAGGCCCCTGTTGATGTCATGGCGTAGAGCAGGGTTGAACCGACGGGCGCTGTAAAGCTGTGGGACACCACCGGATTTCCCGAAAACCCCTCTGTTGCAACCCAATAGGTGCCAGCCCAACCGGTCAGGATTGCAATACCGACCGGGATGCCCCAAAGGGCTGCGCGATCAAACGCGCGAAGGTTTCCGATGCTGACCAACAGCACAGCAACGCCTATCACAAGGCTGGTAATCGGGGCGGATGCACCGGTTGCCTGTTCCAGTACATTCGGGATGGTCCCCAATGACCTGATGTCTGCACCATTGCCAAAAAGCGCAATCCGGAGCGGCGCCAGCAGCCCGTTGATCGACAGGTAAGCCACCACACCCATCACCAGTACGATCATCAACGACCGAAGGTCCCCCCCGCCAAGACGGGCCAGCGCGCCAAAACCACAATTGCCAGCCAGCGCCATGCCGTAGCCGAACATCAACCCGCCAAGGACACTGCCAAATGGGCTTACGCCCTGCGTCTGATAGATCGACAGCCCGGGATCAAATCGGCCCGATAGCTGCAGCACCGCCACGCCCAGAACGGCGACTGCCGTCGCGATGCCCCACATTCTGAGACGCGTGTAGCTGCCACCATAGGCTGCATCCTCGATTGCGCCCAGTGTGCAAAACCGCCCCAGACGCGCAACCAGTCCCAAAATCAAGCCGCCAAAGCCGCCGATCAGAGCGAGCAATGCGGGCTCGTTCAGAAGCTCAATCAGTTGCACAGAACATCGCGTAGACCAGTTCCATGATCTTCCGCGGTTTGTCGTCCGCCAACCGATAGAAAATGGTCTTGCCTTCGCGTCGAGGGATCACCAGCCCTTCAAGCCGCAATCTGGACAACTGCTGGGATACGGCGGCCTGCCGCGCTGAAAGCAGCGTTTCCAGCTCGGTCACCGATTTCTCGCCGCTGGTCAGGTGGCACAGGATCATCATCCGCCCCTCATGGCTGATCGCCTTGAGGAAATCACAGGCCCGACTGGCGTTGTCGAGCATCCGATCCATCTCTTCGGGAGCAATGTCGTCGGTGAACTGCGGGAGCCCCACAGGTTTGGTGTCAGTGCTGGTCAACATGATCGGCGCTTATCCTTCGATGACTTCGACGACGGGAGGCTCCCAGGTGATCCCCGCCTGATTCAACATGCGCGCGAGCAGTCCCCAGAAGAAATCAGCGCCAGGATAGCCCTCGACCCGGTTCACTTCCTGCCCGTCGCGCATCAGCACGAAGGTCGGCGTGTATTGCAGTGGCCGCGCGAATGACAGCCCTTCAGGGCGGGGCTTGTGAATGTCCATGCGCAACAGCGGTGCGGCGCGGCCTTCGTCGGTTTTTGGGTAGATATGCGCAATCTCTTCGTTCCAGCGCTGGCACCAGACACATCCGGCTTCTTCGACCATCACAAGACGCACTTCTGCTGCGTGTGTCATGGAGAGAGACGTCATCAGCCAGACGGCCATGACCATGAGCGCTCTAAACAACATCATTCAATCCGATTGCAATCTCTGTGTCACTTAGACTAATTTGAATATGTCGATAAATCAAGCACGGGGAGGTGCTAACATGTTCGACGTTACCCTTGCCGGTGCAGGGTTTGCCGGTCTGCTGTCATTCCTGTCGCCGTGTATTCTGCCTATCGTCCCATTCTACCTGAGCTATCTTGCCGGAGTGGGTGCACAGCAGCTGGCCGCTGATGCTCCGATCGACCGAAGCGTGCGGATGCGCGCCTTCCTGTCATCAGTGCTGTTTGCGCTGGGCGTGATCACCGTGTTCATGGGGTTGGGGGCCACCGCATCGGTTTTCGGACAATTGGTGCGTGACTGGTTTGACGTGCTGCGCTGGCTGGCGGCTGGGCTGATCATCGTAATGGGTCTGCATTTTCTGGGGGTGATCCGGATCGGGTTCCTCTACCGTCAATTCCGCGCCGATGTGGGCGAGACATCGAACCTGTCCCTCATTGGTGCATTCGTGATCGGCATGGCTTTTGCGTTCGGCTGGACACCCTGTGTCGGGCCAGTTCTTGCAGCGATCCTGTTCACGGCAGCGGGCACAGAAACCGCAAGCCAAGGGGCGGGGCTGTTGCTGGCCTATGGTGCAGGCATGACCCTGCCGTTCATTCTGGCCTCGCTCTTCATCGGCCCGTTCCTGAAATGGATGCGGGGGTTTCGCCGTCACCTTGGCCTGATCGAAAAGGTCATGGGTGTCATGCTGATCGTCTTCGGGCTGCTGATCGCCACCAATTCAATCAACTACATTGCTCAGGCCATGCTGGCGATCGCGCCGGACCTTGGCATTCTGAGATAGGGAGAGATCTGATGAAACTGTTGACCACAACACTCGCCGCTCTTGCACTGGCCGGTGCCGGCTTCGCGGCAGAACTGGGTGATGACGGCCTGCATAAATCCGATTGGATGGAAGACACCTTCAAGGATCTTGCAGAGGATCTGGAAGAGGCCGCCGCCCAGAACAAGCGCCTCATGGTCATTGTCGAGCAGCGCGGCTGCATCTACTGCGCCAAGATGCATGAGGAGGTGTTCCCTGACCCCAAGATCGATGCCTATCTGCGGGAGAATTTCTTCGTCGTGCAACTGAACATGTTTGGCGATGTCGAGGTAACGGATTTCGATGGAGAAACCCTGTCCGAGAAGGACATGATTCGGAAATGGGGCATCCTGTTTACGCCGACACTGATGTTCTTTGGCACTGAAACGCCTGACAATCTGCCCGCCTCACAGGCCGCCGTTGCCACCATGCCGGGCGCCTTTGGCAAGGGCACGACCTACAACATGCTGACCTGGGTGGCGGAAAGCGCCTACGAGACCCATGAGAGCTTTCAGAAGTATCACGCCGAGCGTCTGGCTAACTGAAGCAGAACACAACATCAAATTCGGTTTTTTGAATTTATCCTTGCCAGATCACTTTTCTGTGCGCTACGGTATGCAAAAAACAAGACCTGATGGGAGGGTTCATGTACCGAATTTTGACAGGCGCAGCAGCGCTGATGATCGCCGGTATGGCTCAGGCCGAGCCGGTAGCGCCAAGCGATGTGATGTTTGATGATGGCACGGTTGCCGCGTCCCTGACGGGCGTTGCGGGCGATCCGGTTGCCGGTCGGCAGGTCGCGATGAACCGCAAGCTTGGCAATTGCCTTGCCTGCCACGTCAACAGCGACATGTCCGAGCAATCCTTCCACGGCGAGGTCGGGCCCGAGCTTGACGGTGTTGCCGATCGTTGGACCGAGGCCGAGTTGCGCGGCATCGTGACAAACTCGAAAATGATGTTCGAGGGAACGATCATGCCGGCGTTCTACAAAGACGCAGGCTACACGCGTATACTGGATGATTTTGCAGGCCAACCCATTCTGACTGCCCAGCAGGTCGAGGATGTGGTCGCCTACCTGATGACATTGGCCGAGTGAGGCTTTGAAAGGAAATGACCATGACACTGACACGTAGAAAGGTCCTGGCACTTGGCGCAGGCGGGCTGGCACTGGCCGGTCTTGGTCTGCCCGCATGGGCCGCTGAGACCACCGAAGAAGCCATCGCGTCCTTCACCGGTGGTGCCGAAATGGGCGAAGGCCTGCTGACACTGACCACGCCTGAGATTGCCGAAAACGGCAACACGGTTCCGGTTGAGGTGTCTGCCGAAGGTGCTGCATCGATCATGCTGCTCGCCACGGGCAACCCGCTGCCCAATGTGGCAACCTTCAATTTTGGCCCGCTCGCCGGTGCCCGCCACGGCTCCACCCGGATCCGTCTGGCAGGCACACAGGAAGTGATGGCAATCGCCCGCATGGAAGACGGTACCTTCCAGAAGGCCTCTGCCACCGTCAAAGTAACCATCGGCGGCTGCGGCGGCTAAGCGAGACAGAGGGAGATCTGAACAATGGCAAAAGGTGTAAAACCCCGCGTCCGCGTCCCCAAAAAGGCCGCAGCAGGCGAGATCATCACGATCAAGACCCTGATCAGCCACACCATGGAAAGCGGACAGCGCAAGGATGCGGATGGCAACATCATCCCGCGTTCGATCATCAACCGCTTCACCTGTGACTTCAACGGCCAGAACGTCATCGATGTGACCATCGAACCGGCGGTCTCGACCAATCCGTTTTTCGAGTTCGAGGCAAAAGTGCCCGAGAGCGGCGAGTTCAAGTTCACATGGTACGATGATGATGGCTCTGTCTACGAGACGTCCAAGCCGATCACGGTTGGCTAAATCACAATAATAAAATGGGAGGGACGCCAATGAGAGTTTCCATAGCAATACTGGCCATGGCACTGGGCGCAACCGGTGCATACTCTGGCGAGGATGCCAGTCTGACGCTGGAAGACGGTCAATCACTGACCATCCGCACCGACGCACCGCCGCATACCGAAAACCTGTCCGAAATCACGTCGGGCTGGGTCTACCGCTCGGACGAGACACAGGCGCTGCAGCTGGATGATTTTGACAATCCAGCCTTCGTCTTTGTCGATCAGGGCATCGATCTTTACGCAGCCGTGGACGGCTCGGAAGGCAAGGCCTGTGCAAGCTGCCACGAGAATGTGGAAGACTTCGCGGGCTTGCGCGCTTCCATGCCCAAAGTGGTGGATGGCGAGTTGGTGACTATGGAGAATCTGGTCAACAATTGCCGGACCGAGCGGATGGGTGCCGAACCATGGAAATGGTCCGGTGGTCAGATGACCGCCATGACCGCGCTCATCGGCCTTCAGTCACGAGGTATGCCGGTGAATGTGGCCATCGACGGCGACGCGGCACCTTTCTGGGAAGCTGGCAAGGAGCTGTACTATACACGTGTCGGTCAGCTCGACATGGCCTGTTCCAACTGTCACGAAGACAACTACGGCAACATGATCCGGGCCGACCACCTCAGCCAGGGTCAGATCAACGGCTTTCCGACCTATCGTCTGAAGAACGCCAAGCTGAACTCCAGCCATGGTCGTTTCAAGGGCTGCATGAGCAATATCCGAGCAACCCCATTTGCCGAGGGTGGAGATGAGTTCAAGGCGCTTGAGCTGTATCTTGCATCGCGCGGAAATGGTCTTTCGGTCGAAACACCGTCCGTCCGTAACTGATCTGCATGACCCCGCCCGGGCAACCGGCGCGGGGTTTTGTTTGACTTAACTTATTCAATAATGCGCATATGTAGGCGCTTGAAGGAAAGACGATCACATGATCTCACGGCGTGACTTCCTCCAGACCAGCATGGCCACATCTGCACTCCTTGGCGGGGCGGGGTTCGGCAATTGGGCGCGCCTCGCGGCCCAGCAATCGCTGACACAGAACCAGTTGCTGGAGTTTGACACGTTCGGAAATGTCTCGCTGATTCATGTGACCGACATCCACGGCCAGTTGAACCCGATCTATTTCCGCGAACCTTCGATCAACATCGGTGTGGGTGACGCGCGGGGGCAGGTGCCTCACATCACGGGTGCGGACTTCCGCAAACGCTACGGGATCGAGGATGGCAGCACATCTGCCTACGCGCTGACGTATAACGACTTCGAAGCACTGGCCGGAACCTACGGTCGCGTTGGCGGACTGGACCGGATCGCCACCGTGGTCAACGCGATTCGTGCCGCGCGCCCCGATGCCCTGCTGCTGGATGGCGGCGACACGTGGCACGGCTCCTACACCTGCTATCACACCGAAGGGCAGGACATGGTCAACGCCATGAACCTGCTGAAACCCGATGCGATGACCTTCCATTGGGAATTCACGCTCGGCTCCGACCGCGTGACCGAGATCGTCGAAAATCTGCCGTTCGCGGCACTGGCACAGAATATCTTCGATGTGGAATGGGATGAGCCCGCCGAGTTGTTCTCCCCCTATCAATTCTTTGAACGTGGCGGCGTGAAGATCGCCGTCATCGGTCAGGCCTTCCCCTACATGCCGATTGCCAACCCGGGCTGGATGTTCCCTGAGTATTCTTTCGGCATTCGTGACGAGCGGATGCAGGAAATGGTTGATGAGGTCCGCGCGGAAGGCGCGGAACTGGTCGTCTGTCTCAGCCACAACGGGTTTGACGTTGATAAGAAAATGGCCTCACGGGTCAGCGGCATCGACGTGATCTTGTCGGGTCACACCCATGACGCGCTGCCCGAACCGGTGCAGGTGGGCGATACGTTCATCATTGCGTCTGGGTCCAACGGCAAGTTTGTCAGCCGGATTGATCTGGACGTGCGCGATCGCAAGATGATGGGCATTCGCCACAAGCTGATCCCGATCCTGTCGGACGTGATCGCGCCTGATGCAGAGATGGCCACGTTGATCGAGGCCGAGCGTGCACCCCATCTGGCGGCCATGACCGAAGTCATCGGCCAGTCGGACACGACACTCTACCGGCGCGGCAATTTCAACGGCACCTGGGATGATCTGATCTGTGACGCGCTCCTGAGTGAGCGTGATGCCGAGATTGCCCTGTCACCTGGCGTGCGCTGGGGCCCGAGCATCCTGCCCGGTCAGGACATCACCCGTGAAGACATCTGGGGTGTCACCTCTATGACCTACCCCAAGGCCTACCGGACCGAGATGACAGGCGAGTTTCTGCACGTCGTCCTGGAAGACGTAGCCGACAACCTGTTCAACCCAGATCCATATTACCAGCAGGGCGGCGACATGGTGCGCACAGGTGGTCTGGCTTACCGGATTGACGTCACCAAACCACAGGGCAGCCGGATCACCGACATGACGCTGATTAAAACGGGTGAGGCGATTGACCCGGCACGCTCCTACACTGTCGCAGGTTGGGCCAGCGTCAATGAGGATACCGAAGGACCGGATATCTGGGATGTGGTTGAAGATCACATCCGAGCGCTGGGCACGGTCCAGCTGGATCCCAACACCAGCGTCGAGATTGTCGGCGCCTGAGCGCCCAGAACCATCAGGAGAGCGAGATGACAGACAGTCCATCACAGGGTCACTCCCGCAGAAAATTTCTCAAAGGTGCGGCCCTTGCAGGTGCCGGTGCCGCAACCGCAGGGATGGCACGCGCCAATGACCCGGCAATTTCGGTGCAGCCTTGGATGCAGGAACTGGGCGATGGCGTCGATGCCGCTCCCTACGGCAGCCCGTCACCTTTTGAGGCAGACGTCAAACGGCGCAATGTCGAATGGTTGACCGCTGATCCGGTTTCGTCGGTCAACTTCACGCCGCTGCATGATCTGGACGGGATCATCACGCCCAACGGCCTGTGTTTCGAGCGGCATCACGGCGGTGTCGCTCAGGTGGATCCGGCAGAGCATCGTCTTATGATCAACGGTCTGGTCGACCGGCCATTGGTCTTCACCATGGAAGACCTCAAACGTTTTCCCCGTGAGAACCATGTCTACTTTCTGGAATGCGCGGCAAATTCCGGGATGGAATGGCGCGGCGCGCAGTTGAACGGCTGTCAATTCACACACGGCATGATCCACAACGTCATGTATACCGGTGTGCCGCTGCGCCTGATCCTGCAAGAGGCGGGCATCAAGACGTCAGGCAAGTGGATCCTGCCCGAAGGGGCGGATGCATCCGGCATGACCCGCTCGATCCCGATGGAAAAGGCGCTGGACGACTGTCTTGTTGCCTTAAAGATGAACGGCGAGGCGCTCCGGCCCGAGCAGGGCTATCCGGTCCGGCTGGTCGTGCCCGGCTGGGAAGGCAACATGTGGGTCAAATGGCTGCGCCGGATCGAGGTGGGCGATCAGCCCTGGCATCACCGGGAAGAGACCTCGAAATACACCGACCTGTTGGCCGATGGTCAGGCGCGGCGCTTTACATGGGAGATGGACGCGAAATCGGTGATCACCAATCCCAGCCCGCAGGCCCCGCTCACCCATGGCCCCGGACCCACCGTTCTGACCGGTGTTGCCTGGTCCGGGCGCGGCACGATCCCGCGCGTCGACGTATCGATCGATGGCGGCAAAAGCTGGGCCGAAGCGCGGATGGATGGCCCCAGCTTCGACAAGTCGATGCACCGTTTTTACTATGACTTCAACTGGGACGGTCGTCCGTTGCTGCTGCAAAGCCGGGCCCATGACAGCACCGGCTATGTCCAGCCGACCAAGGACCAGCTGCGCGAGATCCGCGGTGTCAACTCCATCTACCACAACAACGGCATCCAGACCTGGGCCGTGGACGAGAAAGGGAATGCGGAAAATGTCGAGGTTTCTTGAACTCACACTGGCTGCCTCTCTGATCGCGGCTCCGGCTGTCTCCGAAGGACTGGGCTTGGGTCGAGAGGCCACGCCTGACGAGATCGCAATCTGGGACATCGACATCCGTCCTGACGGCACCGGCCTGCCTGAGGGCAGCGGAGACGTCTTCACCGGCGAAGAGATCTATGTGGAGAATTGCGCCGTCTGCCATGGCGACTTTGGCGAAGCGGTCGGCCGCTGGCCGGTGCTTGCCGGGGGACGGGACAGCCTGACAGATGAGCGTCCGGTCAAGACCATCGGCTCGTACTGGCCGTATCTCTCGACCGTCTACGACTACATCAACCGCGCCATGCCGTTTGGCAACGCCCAGTCACTGGAGCCTGACCAGATCTACGCGATCACGGCCTATCTGCTTTATATGAACGATATCGTGGATGATGACTTCGAGTTGAGTCATGAGAATTTCACGGAAGTCGAGCTTCCGAATGCACCCAATTTCTACCCCGATGACCGGGTGGAAACCGAACTGGCGGCCTTTTCCGTCGAACCCTGCATGAGCGATTGCAAACCCTCGGTCGAGATCACAGCACGTGCGGCGATTGTCGATGTGACGCCCGAGGAAACCGCTGCCAAGGCCGAGAGCATGGCCGCAGCAGAACCCGAAGCGGCTCCTGAGCCGGAGCCGACGCCAGCAGCACCCGTCATCGATGCAGAGCTTGCATTGGCTGGTGAGAAAGTCTTCCGCAAGTGCAAATCCTGCCATCAGGTTGGCGAAGGTGCAAAGAACAAGACAGGTCCCTTGCTCAATGGCATCATCAACCATGCTGCGGGGGCGGTTGAAGGGTACAAGTATTCCAAGGCCTTGGCAGAGCAGGCAAGTGCCGGGTTGGTCTGGGATGAGGCCACGCTGGCCGCGTTCCTGGCCAACCCCAAAGCCACGGTCAGCGGCACCAAGATGTCATTCCGTGGTCTGAAATCGGATGAGGACATCGCTGCCGTGACCGAATACCTCAAGACTTTTGCGGAGTAGCCGATGACGCTCAAGGGACTTGCCCCAATCGCCCTGCTCGCAGGGTTGGTCGCCTCGGCCTCCCTGGCCGAACCCTTGGGAGATGCACGGGCCGGAGAAGCCGTCTTTCGCAAGTGCAAGTCCTGTCATCAGGTGGGCGACGGGGCCAGCAACCGGGTTGGCCCGCACCTTAATGGCGTGTTCGGGCGTCGGGCTGGCGGGCTTGAAGGGTTCGCCTATTCGAAATCCATGACCCGTGCAGGTGTTGACGGCACAATCTGGGAGGTGCGGACGCTTGATGCCTTTCTGGAGAACCCCAAATCTCTGGTCTCGGGCACGAAAATGAACTTTCGCGGCCTGAAATCAGCCGAAGACCGGTCAAATGTCATCGCTTACCTGCGCGACTTCTCGGACAATCCCGCCAACATCCCCGAGGCGTCCCCGACAGCCACACCAGAGGTGACCCTGTCGCCCGAAGTGCTCGCGCTTGTGGGCGATCCGGAATATGGTGAATATCTGTCATCGGATTGTCTGACCTGTCACCAAAGCGATGGTGGGGATGCTGGCATTCCGTCGATCACGAACTGGCCGGAAGAGGATTTCGTTCTGGCCATGCATGCCTACAGACAGAAGCTCAGACCGCATCCGGTCATGCAGATGATGGCAGGCCGCTTGTCGGATGAAGAGATTGCAGCGCTTGCCGCGTATTTCAAAGACCTCGAATAGAGGCGTTTTAGGGAGAACTGGAAATGACATTCAACAGACGCAAGTTCATCAAGACCTCGGTGGTGACAGCGGCCGCTTTGTCGGCACCTGCTGTTCTGGCTGATGGCCATGGCAAGCCACGGGTCGTGGTGATCGGTGGTGGTGCGGGTGGCGCGACGGCCGCGCGCTATCTGGCCAAAGACAGCAAGGGTGCGCTGGACGTGACGCTGGTTGAGCCGTCGCGCAGCTACTACACCTGCTTTTTCTCCAACCTCTACATCGGTGGCTTCCGCACGATCGACAGTCTTGCCCATTCCTACGGCACGTTGGCCGCAGAATATGGCGTGAATGTCGTCCATGACTGGGCGGTGGATGTGGACCGCGACGCCAAGACAGTGACGCTCGCCGGTGGCAGCACGCTGAGCTATGACAAGCTGGTCCTCAGCCCCGGCATCGACTTTGTCGATGGTGCGGTGGAAGGCTGGGACCTCAGCACGCAGAACGCCATGCCGCATGCTTATAAGGGCGGCTCCCAGACCGAATTGCTGAAAGCCCAGATCGAGGCAATGCCCGAAGGGGGCACCTACGCGATGGTTGCTCCGCCGAACCCCTACCGCTGCCCTCCCGGCCCTTATGAGCGGGTGTCGATGGTCGCCCATGTGCTGAAAGCCAAGAACCCGACCGCCAAGATCCTGATTGCCGATCCGAAAGAGAAATTCTCGAAGATGGCACTGTTCCAGGAAGGCTGGGGCGACAACTATGCGGGCATGATCGACTGGATCGGGTCCGATTTCGGCGGTGGTGATGTCTCTGTCGATCCGGCCAACATGACCCTGACCATCGACGGTGAAGAGACACCAGTTGATGTCTGCAACGTGATC
Organism: uncultured Paracoccaceae bacterium; assembly: GCA_947494445.1. Lineage (GTDB taxonomy): Bacteria > Pseudomonadota > Alphaproteobacteria > Rhodobacterales > Rhodobacteraceae > CANLSM01. Next base: position 469,625 of record CANLVD010000001.1, read on the forward strand.
CCGGCGATGAAAGCTGGCAAGATCGCCGACATGGCAGGCGTGACCGATGGCAACTGGGCGCCGGTCAATGCGATCGACATGAGCACCAAGGCCGACGCCGATGTCTACGTGTTGGGCGATGCATCCCAGCAGGGCGACATGCCGAAGTCAGGCTTCTCGGCCAACTCTCAGGCCAAGGTGTGCGCCAACGCCATTCGCGGCGCACTGACCGGCTCCAAGGTCTTCCCGGCCAAGTTCTCCAACACCTGCTGGTCGCTGATCGACACAGACAATGGCGTCAAGGTCGGTGCGACTTATGAGGCGACGGATGAGAAGATCGCCAAGGTCGATGGCTTCATCTCGGCCACCGGCGAAGACGGCGCGACCCGCAAGGCCACCTATGAGGAAAGCATCGGCTGGTATGCGGGCATCACGTCCGACATGTTCGGCTGAACTTACAATTTGGCGGGGCATTGATCTGCGTCATTGCCCCACTACCCAATTCGTCCGACAGTTCAGTCAACGACACCACTCGGAGGACGCATCGATGAAATTTCTGACATTTGCAGCTGCCCTTGCATTGGCCTCTCCCGCAATTGCAGACGGGCATGCCGTGACCTACGCCTTCGATGGCGACTTTGACGATGCGACCTTCGGCGTGGAAAGCGCGATAGTCGGGCAGGGCCTTGTAATCGACTTTGTCAGTCACACAGGCGAAATGCTGGAACGCACCCGCGCGGATGCAGGCAGCGATGTGACCCTTTACGACAACGCCGACATCTTCCTGTTCTGCTCAGCCGTGGTGTCCCGTCAGGTGATGGAAGCGGATCCCGGCAACATCGTCTATTGCCCCTATGCGATCTTCGTCACGGACCGCGATGGTCAGGTCGAGATCGGCTATCGCACCTATCCCGAGGGGCCGATGCAACAGGTCCAGAGCCTGCTTGACGACATCGCGAAAGAAGCCATCGGCGAGTGATCCCTCACTCGAATTCCATCTGCTCATAGACCCGGCCTGCATTGCGGGTCGCCAGCTGTTCGAACGTGTCCAGATGCGCGTAAGGTGACTGGTCGACGTAATAGGCGTCCGCCAGATCACCGCCAGCGTCCAGATGCTCCCCGATCCGGGCACGCAGATAGATCAGGTAGTCGCGTGTATAGCGTCGCACCTGTGCCATGTTGGTCGGATGCCCATGGCCAGGGATGACATAGGTGGCCTCCAGCGCCTCGAACTCCGTCTCCCAGCTTTCCAGCCAGTCGGCCGTATAGGTATGCTCGAAAATCGGCAGCATGCGCTCGTGAAACGCCATGTCGCCTGAAATCACAAGGCTCTGCTCAGGCAGCCAGACCACGATGTCGCCGGGGCTGTGTGCGGGGCCAAGGTACCGCGCTTCGATCCGGAACTCCCCCAGCGTCAGGGAATACTCATCTGTAAAGGTCTCGGTTGGACCTTGCAGGGTGGTGCCTTCAGCCTTGTCGCGGTTGTAGCGCTTCATGTTCTCAAGAATATTGCCACCATATTCCTCGAACTCGACCGCTGCTTCCTCATGGGCAATGATCTTCACACCCTGTTCAGCCCAATAGCCATTGCCAAGCATCGCATGGCCCTGTCCGTTTTCATTGATGACCAGCACCACCGGCTGATCGGTGATCGCCTTGATTTCCGCATGCAGCGCTTCGGCAAGAACATAGGCCGCGCCTCCATTGATCACGACGACGCCCTCACCAGTGACGATGAAGCTCAGGTTGTTGTTGTGACCGGTGTTTTCATAGGTGGGCGGGGCAGTGGCCCCGATGGCCGAAAACACGCCGGGGATCACTTCTACCGGTTTGGAATAGAGCGGTGAGTTGGGATACTGGTCCGCGATGTCTTCGCTGGCAAAAGCGGGTGCGGCGAGTATGAGTGCAAGAACGATCCCCCTCATGACGCAACAAACCCGAAAGCGTCATCCTTGGCGGTGACCGTTCCAATCCCGCCTCCGGGCAGGTGAAACCCGACGACCGGCATGCCTGAGGTCTCTAGGCTTGTCAGCATCTTCACCCGTGTTTCGGCACCCATGTCTGGATCCTGATCCGAACCTGAATGCCAGTCGGGTTTGCCAAACGCCAGATGGGCGTTGGTCATCACATCGCCAACCACAAGGGCAGACGCACCGTCTTCGCCCACCTCAAAGGCCATATGGCCCGGTGTGTGACCATAGCTTGCCCGCGCGGTGATACCCGGCAGGATCATCTCGCCATCGTCAAACAAGGTCAGTTGATCGGCTATCGCCTCGATCCGCCGCTTGGCGCCCACTGCAAAACCGGCACGCGCTTCACCGATAGTGTTCACTGTCTCCGGATCGGCCCAGTAGTCGTGCTCGTTTCCACCCATCCAGAACTGTGCATCGGCAAAGGTCAGATCACCAAAGTCATCCAGCACGCCGCCGATATGATCGGGATGGGCATGGGTAAAGACCACATCCGTGATGTCTTCAGGTGACAGACCCAGCGCATCCAGACTGTCGATCATCAGGCCAGCGCTGGCCATGAATTCAAAGCCTGATCCTGCATCGAACAGGATCTTGCGATCATCATCCTCGACCAGCGTCATGTTGCACGGCGGCTCGTTGCTCTCAAGGCTGAGGCCCTGTGCTGCCAGCCAATCCCTGGCTTCGTCCTCGCGTCCGGGTGGAAGCGCAAAACTTGAGGGCAGCACCAGATACCCGTCCGAAATGGTCGTGAGCTTGCGCCCGCCCAATTCCATCCCGGTCGCGCGCAGCACTCTGGGCAGGGTCACTCCAGCCAGTGTCAGGGCCGACCCACCAAGCAGGACATGTCTCCGGGTCACCGTCATCGCTTCGCTCCCTTTTAAATTCATATTTTTGAATATATAAGCCACAGACTGTCGCAAACGCAAGCAATTAACAAAGTCTTTGCCAGTTTTTGCCACTTCTGAACCGGGTCAGGCTCACGAAATTCCGCTCGGACAGGACGCGGCACGATTTTGGCCTAGATTGACGGGTAAGCCCGGGATTGAATGGCACAGATGACACGAATACTGACGACTTTGATTGTGCTCCTGATGGCAATGCCCGTTGCCGCAGCGCAATTTCCCACGCGGGAGGAGTTTCTGAACCTCGCCCGTCAGGGCTGGGTGTTTGAGATGCGCTCCAACGTGCGCAGGCGTGATCACACAATGCCCGCGGTTCGTACCAACAGCCGTGCCATGGTTGCCGGTTCCATCTGTCTTTATGGCGAGCCGGTTCACCCTCATCTGATGGACGTGTTCACGACGTTTCGAAATCTGATCAATGCGGTCTACGGTCAGGTTGGTACTCTGCAATTTGGCCAGAAAGAAGCGCCAAGCTGTGCCGGGACGCCGCGCATTTTTGTGCGCTTCTACAGCGGTCGCCCCCCCCATCGCGCCTTCAATGCCGATCTGCGACACGTGGATGAGGTCTACGATATCGACTTGCCGCAAGACCGTGATCAACCGATCCTTGGTCCCGCACAGGCTGCAACCTTCTTCGGGCGTGAGGGCACCGCGTCGCATCTTCTGATCAACCAGCCGGGCGACGCGCCCCTGACACAACTTCAACGGCAATATTACCGCACCTTGCTGATCGAAGAACTTTTTCACGCCTTCACCTTTGGTATGGACATACTGAAGTTCGACAGAAAGACCGCATTTCGCTCCAAGCTGCAGGAACACCCCGTCAACCTGCGCTACCTTGCATGGGATTCCCCGAAATTCATGCGTGGCCTTCTTGCCAGCAATCCCAAGGGTCTGTGTGCTTTTGACATCTTCATGATGCACGCTTTGGCCAACACTGCCTTGGACTCGGTCAACACGCAGGAGTTTCTGCGTTTCATCTCGGCACATTTCGACCGGCTTGAGGGTTTGACCCGGGCTACGCTTGCAGACGCCCGGTTCAATTTACTGATGGACAACCGCTGTCGCGACCTGCCAGCATAACGCTTGCGCCCCAAGGTTAGACCAAACGCTGTATAGGCGCAGCACGGACAGCCCCATAGGCTGACCCAAAACAAACGGATTGAAGGGGGGAGCGCGGCAATGGTTGCGGACGGCCCGATGGGTGGCGTTGCCCAGAAGATTTCAGACCTCAGCGCATACATGAAACAAGGCCTGATCGGCCATGATCAACTGATCGAACGGCTGCTGATTGCTCTTTTGTCAGGGGGCCATGTCCTGATCGAAGGCGCACCCGGATTGGCCAAAACCCGCTCGGTCAAATGGTTGGCCGCTGCTGGCACAGGCAGTTTTGCCCGCATCCAGTGCACGCCCGACCTGCTGCCCTCGGATCTGACCGGCACCCCGGTTTTCCGACCCGAGACCGGCACATTCGAATTCGTCAAAGGCCCGGTCTTTCACAATCTGGTGCTGGTTGACGAGATCAACCGCGCCCCTCCCAAGGTACAATCTGCCTTGCTTGAGGCGATGGACGAACATCAGGTCACCAGCGGTGGGGAAACGCATGCCCTGCCCGAACCCTTCATGGTCATCGCAACCCAGAACCCCGTCGAACACGAAGGCACCTATCCCCTGCCTGAGGCGCAGCTTGACCGCTTCCTGCTGCATGTGATGCTAGATCTGCCCGATGCTCAGACCGAGCGCGCCATTCTGGATCTGGTGGAGGCCGAAACCACAGGCACAGCCCCGGTTGAGGCAATGCTCAGCCCCGAGGACATTCAGGCCGCCCGCAAGGCCGCCATGTCGGTACATCTGTCGCTGCCGCTGAAAGACTACATCGTGCGCCTTGTCATGGCCTCTCGCGATGGTGCATTGGCCGAGGATGTGGAACTGGCCGTCTCGCCACGCGGCACCCTATCGCTTGCCTCTGTCGCCAAGGCGCGTGCCTTTCTGCATGGCCGCGACCATGCTTTGCCCGAGGATGTCGAGGCGCTGGCCGCAGACGTCCTGTCCCATCGCATGATCCTGAAGTGGCGCGCCACAGCAGATGGCCGCAATCCACGCGCTTTGGTCGCTGATATTCTGGATCAGACGGAGGCGTTATGACCGCCGCGCTGGAAGTCCCCGGCGTCCATCTGACGGCAGCCCATCTGATTGCCTTGCGCGATCTGGGTACTGCTCCGGATGGCCCCACCGGCGCGGGCACATCGCTTGGCAGCGGCTTCATCGCCAAGCGCCGCGGTACCGGTCAGGACATCGAGGACATCCGCGCTTACGTCACCGGCGACGACATGCGCCATCTCGACCGTGCTGCCACCGCACGGACCGGCAACCTGCATGTGCGCACGTTCCGCGAGGAACGCGACCGCGTCGTGCTTCTGGTCGCTGATTTCCGCCCCTCCATGCTTTGGGGCATGCGCCGCGCGCTCTGTTCCGTGGCAGCAGCCGAGGCGCTGGCCTACATCGGCTGGCAAGCCGTTGAAGCAGGCGAGCGCGTCGGGCTGCTGGCGATCACTGCCCGCGAACCTGTTCTGGTGCCCGCGCGCCGCCGGGTCCGCGCCATGCTCAACGTCATTGGTGGGATGGTCGAGGCACATCAAAGGGCGCTTTCCATGGCCACGCAAGCGCTTGCCGATCCGCCGCTTGATGCCGCGTTGTCCGGCATTGCCCGCATCGCGCCCACCGGCTCCGATGTTCTGATTGCATCTTCCTTCGACACCCCCGGCGACGGGCTTGAGGACCGTCTGAGCGATTTGTCCCGCCGACGTGGCATCCACCGCATCGAAATTGCCGATCAGGCGATCACCTCGTTGCCGAAGGGTGACTACCCGCTGATCGACGCCTCAGGCACCCGTGTCTCGGTGCAATTGCGAGACACACCTGACGGCTCTGCCGCCCCGCCGACCGGGCTTGATGCCGGATTGCCTGTTGATCAGATGCTGCGCGCGCTGGAGGGGGTGAATGGCTGACGGTCAGATCACCGAGGCCGCGATGTTGCGCGGCCTGCAGGACATTCGCCTGCCCGGTGAGGCCGCAGGCGGTGTGCTGGCCGAAGGGCTGGCAGCGCTCGGGCTCGGTCTTCTGCTTGCCCTAGCTCTTTCGGTGATCCTGCGTCCCCTGATGGACCGCAAGCCCAAAGCACATGTGGAAACACTGGACGACCGGATTGAGGCCGCGCTTGCGCTGCCCGAAGGGGACCGCCAACTGGCGCTGCTCCGTCTGCTTGCCCAACATGATGCCGTTGATCCCGCAATCTACGCGCTGGACGGGTTGCCGGACACCGACGCCCTTCTGGCCCGGCTGCAACAGGCCCGCGCCAATGCCTGAGTTTGCCGCGCCTCTGTTTCTGCTCCTCCTGCCGTTGCCGTTTCTCTGGCGGTGGATCTCACAGCGTGCAGAGGCGCAAGGCGCTGCCATTCTGGTGCCTGATGCGGTCGGTGACAGGCTGCGCTCGCGCGCTGGCGCCGGCGCAGTCGCCATGGCCTCACGCAACTGGATGCCTTTCATGATCTGGGCGCTGCTTCTGCTGGCACTCAGCGGGCCACGACAACTGGAACCCACACCCGCCCTGCCGGTTTCGGGCCGTGATCTGGTGATTGCGCTGGATCTCTCCGGCTCCATGGTGCGCGATGATTTCTCTATAGACGACCGCAAGGTATCCCGGCTTGAGGCGGTGCAGACCGTCGGTTCAGCATTCGCCCGCAGGCGCGGAGGTGACCGGGTCGCATTGGTGGTATTTGGCACTGAGGCGTATTTCGCCACCCCGTTCACCTTTGATGTCGAGGCCGTGGCCCAGGCCATCGAAGGCGCAACCATCGGCATCTCGGGCCGTGCCACCAGCATATCTGATGCGCTCGGCATCGCTCTCAAGAGGCTTGAAGTGTCCGAGGCCAAATCCCGCGTGGTCATCCTGCTTTCAGACGGGGCCAACAACGCAGGCGCCACCAATCCGCGTGCGGTTGCCCGTCTGGCAGCTGACATGGGCGTGCGGGTCCACACAATCGCCATGGGCCCCAAGGATCTGGCCTCGGCCCCGGAAGAACGCGGTGTTGTTGATGTGGCCACGCTTGAGGCGATGTCGGATCTCAGTGGCGGCACCATGTTTCGGGTCAAGACCACCCAAGACCTTGAAACGGTGACAGCTGCCTTGGACGAGTTGGAAGCGACCGCTGCCAAGGGACTGGCGGCCGAGGTTTATGCCGAACTGTGGGTCTATCCCGCAGGGCTTGCCTTGCTGGGCGCAGTACTGATCGGGTGGCGGCGTGATGGATGAGATCACCCTTCTGCGCCCCTTGTGGCTACTGTTTATTCCGATCCTGATGTGGGTCGGCTACCGCCTGCGCCAGAAGGCAGGCGTTCCGGGTGACTGGGGGCAGGTGATGGCGCCGCAGATGATGGCAGCCATGCAGGCTCTGGGCCGGGTTCAGGCAGGTGCCCGTCAGTCGCGCCTTGGTCCGCCCTCGCTCTGGCTGGCGGGCATCGTGATGCTCGCGCTTGCTGGTCCGGCCTTGCAAAAACGCGATGCGCTGGCTTTCCGCAACCTTGATGGCGTGGTCTTTGTGGTCGATGCCTCACCGTCCGTTCTGGAAGACCCGCTCTGGCAGCAGGCCCTGACCGCGGCCCGAATCAGCCTGTCGGGACTCGGTGCAAAACCGGCGGCACTGGTGGTGTATGCGGGCGACGCCTACACAGCGTCGGCGTTGACTTCTGATACCGGACAGATCGGCCTGACATTGTCCCTGATCGAGCCCGGTCTTGTCCCCGACGAGGGTTCTCGCCCGCATCTCGCCCTGTCGCGCGCCGCCGATATCCTGACGGAGGCCAAGATCATCGCGGGCGATGTCGTGCTCTTGAGCGACGGTGCCGGTACCGGCACCGAGGCGCTGGCCGAAGCCGCACGGATTGCAGGCGCAGGCGCGCGCCTGTCGATCCTGCACCTGCCCGGCAGTACCGGAGACGGGCAGGCCAGCCGGGCCGAGATGGAGGCGCTCGCCGCCGTCGGCGATGGGACCGTCTTTTCGCTTGCTGAGGCAGAAACACTCGCCGACCAATTGGCAGTCAGCGGGCTGAACCGGATGGAACAGCAGGATCTTCTTCTGCTCTACTGGGTCGATTACGGGCGTTGGCTCCTCGTACTTGCGCTCATCCCGGCCCTGTTGCTGACCCGAAAGGGGGCCATATGATCCGTCTTGGGCTGCTTGCAATCGCGCTTCTGGCGCTGGGCCTGTCGGTCCTGATGGGCGGAACCGCACCCCTTGGCCGTCTCGCGCTGGCGCTGGGTCAACCGCAGATCGCCAAACCGTTATTCACCACACCTGACTGGCAGGGCATAGCGGCATACCGCGCCGGTGATCCCCTTGCCGCAGAAGTGGCTTTCCGCGCGACCAGCGGCCGTCAGGCCTACAATCTTGGCAACGCCTTCGTGCAGGTCGGTAAATACGCTGCAGCACTTGAGGCCTATGACGCTGCCCTTGCACAAAACCCCGATGACGCCGCAGCGGCGGCAAACTTCGATCTGGTCAAAGCCTATTATGCGGGCACCAAGATCGACCTTGATGCCGTGGTGGGCTGGTCCCATGGCCCCCGGGCCGAGGCACCGCCCGTGGCCGCAGAAACTGCACGCGGCAGTGCGCGCGCCACGGGCGAGGGGGATGAAGTCACCAATACCGGCTCCCAGATCGGCTTGCCCGCATTGGCTTCACGCGGCACGCGCGGTGTGCGCAAGGTCTTTGACGACAAGTTCATCGAGGCAAGCCCGCGCTGGCTCGCCACCCTTTCGGATGTGCCTGGCGCCTATCTGCAAGCCCGCATCTCGGCCGAGCGCAAGCGCCGCAAGGCCGCCGGGGAACTGCAACCGGAGGCTGACAGCAGATGGTGAAATGGCTAGTCCTTCTGGCCCTCCTCTGGCCCCTGACCACATTCGCGCAAACCCGTGAAGTGATCCCGTCCGATCTGACGATCACCGCCACGCTGGAAACCACCGAACGTGCGCCCTTCCAGCAGGAAATGGTCCTCCTGACCATCCACGGCGTCTACAAACGCCATATCACGCTTGAGAAGCTGGAAGCGCCTGATCTGGCAGGCGTAAACTGGATGCAACTTGGCGAGGATCACTGGTACGAAAGCGAGCTTGATGGCCTCAAGGTCAAGAACTTCCGTCGCCGCATGGCGCTTTTCCCGGAAGAGGCAGGGCGTCTGGTCATCGGCCCCTTTACCCACCACCTGACCTTGCTGGACGAGACAAACGCGTGGTTTTCCCATGACATCCAGTCTGAGCCGATCACGCTGGATGTCCGCCCTGCACCCCAGACCGATGACTGGTGGTTCCCGGTCCGCCATCTTGAGATTTCTGACCGCTGGTCCAACGCGCCCGACCAACTGGGTGAGGGCGAGGGTGTTCTGCGGGTCATCACCCTGACCGGCATCGGCGTCTCTCCCGACATGATGCCGCCCATGCCCGAGTTGAAATCCCCGTCTGCCCATATCTTCCCGCATCCCGAAAAGCGACTTGTCGAACTCTCGCCAGACGGGCCGGTCTCCGTCACCTTCTGGCGCTGGACGATCAAACCCGCACGGCCACCTTCGGCCATTCTGGAGCCGCTGAAATTCTCCTATTTCGACACCATTGCGCGCGAGATGCGCGAGGTTACGATCTCAGCCCAGCGGGTCGGCATGGACCGTGCAACAATGCCACCTGCCAGCGAAGCGCCACCCGAACCCGTGGTGCTCAGGCCGCTTCTGGGGGGCGGGTTGATGGTGGCCGGGCTTGCGCTTGGTCTGGGCCTGTCGCTTGGGGGGCGACGCTTCTCTGCGATTTCAGATGTGCTGCAACGCTTCGGTCTTGATCCCGACCGGCGCGCCTTACGCCGCGCCATGCGACAAGGTGACCAGCCGGCGTTTCGCGCTGCTGCCCGGCGTCTGACCCGGACACATCGGAAGGGTCAGGACGTGCTAGAGACCTTTGATGCCACCGCCTTCGCACCCGACGGCGGGCAAGCTGATCTGCGCACTCTCGGTCGTCAGCTGCTCAGCGCCCTGCGCTCATAGATCCTGCGCCCGGTCCACATCCCGCAATTCCGCGATCAATGCATGGCTTTGCCCACACAGGCTGTCGATGCTGTCGGCCAGCGCATGTTGGGTTGACCAGCGCACCCCGTCGAACAAACGCGTCGGTACTGGCCGCGCGCCTTTGCGATGCCCCACAAGCCAGTATCCGCCATCAGGGGCGGGGCCAAAGACAGTATCGGCACGCCCCAGCGCCGTGAATGCCTGCGCGATGTGGTGCCGCCGGATGCCCGGAATATCAGCGCCAATGATCGCGACCGGCCCAGGTGAGCGCATTCGCAAAACCCGCCCCATTCGGTCCCCAAGCGAGCCGCTGCCTTGCGCGATGCGCGGCAGATGATCAGGCCAGATGCGGCTGGTCAGGCCCTCGATATCGGGGCTGACCGCCAGACAGGTCGCCCATCGGGGATCGCCTCCCAGTTCGCGGAGCAGCGCGTCCACCTGATGGCGAAACCACCATGAAGCCGTGGTCATTCCGATGTCGCGCCCCAGCCGGGTTTTCACCCGACCCGGTCGCGGTTCCTTGACCATGATGACCAGTCGGGCGCGTCCCGTCATTGCGCGTAGTCAGAGCCCTCGGCGTCAAGGATCTTGCGCAACTCCGCCAGATGCGTGTCGACCAGATGCGTCTGGTCGTTCATCTCATCGGCTGTTTTCGCCGCTACATTGTCGCTGAGCGTGCGCATCGGCATGCCGGTCTGCAGCGCGCCGATATAGGTCTCGCAGGCGCGCTCGAAGTAATAAAGCCTATTGAACGCCTCTCCCACCGTTTCGCCCAACACCATCACACCGTGATTGCCCATCACCATCACGCGCTTCTGCGGATCGGAAAACTGCGAACAGATCCGCTCGCCTTCTTCTTCGAATGCCAGTCCGCCATAGCCTTCGTCGATGATCACCCGGTCGTAGAACATGGCCGAATTCTGATCGATCGCGGGCAACCGACTGTCCTTCAGGGACGCCAGAATGGTTCCGTATTTGGGATGCAGATGCAGCGCCGCCCGCGCCCATGGCACATTGCGATGGACCGCCCCGTGCAAACCCCAAGCCGTCGGATCCGGTGCGTTCGGCATGTTCAGCGTCTCGGGATCATTGGCGTCCAGTTCCAAAAGGTCAGACGCTCTGATCCGCGCGAAATGCATCGCATTGGGGTTGATCAGGAACCGTGTGCCATCCTCATTCGTGGCCAGCGAAAAGTGGTTTGCTATGCCCTCATGCCAGTTGAACCGCACGGCCCAGCGAAAGGCTGCGGCCAGATCGGCCCGCATATCGGTGTGAGTTTGGTCAAGCATGGCACGCCCCTTTTGTCAGATGCCCGGCGGCGACGTCCGCTCAGGCCAGATCGCGGTGATCATCTTCCAGAAACCACCGCACCGAATTCTCGAAACTCTCGTCGGCTGCAAAGCCCAAGGCAAGCCCTTTTTCAGGCCGGAAACGGCCACGCCACCCAAGCACGATCTTCTCGACGCTTGTGTCGCGGTTCCAAGTGATCCGCGCCTCGGCCTCTGGCCCTGCCACGGCAGTCATGGCCGCAATCATCTCGGCCACCGTGTCGGTGCGCCCGGGCAGATTGATGTTGCGGTTGGCCCCGAAGGCCGCACCATCCAGTTCCGCTGCCAATTGCAGGTTGGCCGTGACTGTACGCGGTGCCGTGTGCCAGATCGGATAGTCGCCACTGACCGGGCAGTTCGACGCCTCCCCCTGCAACGGCTCGCGAAAAATGCCCGACATGAACGACGACGCCGCCGCATTCGCCTTGCCCGGCCGGATGGAAACCGTCGGCAGCCGCAGCCCGCGCCCGTCGATGAAACCCTTGCGCGTCATGTCATTGAGCAGCAATTCCCCCATCGCCTTCTGCGCCCCGTAGGAGGTCTGCGGATTCAACTCCACCCCGTCCAGAACCACATCAGGCGCCTCTCCTCCATGCACAGCCACAGACGAGGCATAGACGACAACCGGCTGATTGCCCTGGGCACGCGCAGCCTGCATAACCCCAAGCGTTCCCATCAGATTGACCCGCAGGCCCAGATCAAAATCAGCCTCGGCCCCACCGGACACCACCGCGGCCAGATGCCAGATCACGTCAAATGGCGCATCAAACACGCCACCAAGCACGTGATCATCCGCAATGTCAGCGGCCCGCGTGGTCACCTTGAAATCCGCATCCACCGCTGCGGGCTCCGCCAGATCGACCAGCACCAGTTCTGATACCGCACGCCCGCGCACTGTTCCCGCATCCGCCAGTTTCCGCGCCAGTTTCTGTCCCAGAAACCCGCCGCCGCCCGTGATCAGTACACGCATCCTCAACCGTCCTTTTTCTTGACGAAAAGCGAGTTCATGGCGAACCGCCGCGCCTGTTCGTACCCGTGCCGCTCCAGCACGTCCATCAGGGGATAGCTCCAGTTTTCCCCGTGGGAGACCTCGAAAAACAGGATCTCTGGATGCAGATGCGGTGCGTCTTCCAGCAACGGCACGATCACACGATCCTCCAGCCCTTCCACATCGACTTTCAGCAGATCGATTTGCTCGACCCCTTCGGCCGCCAGCGTCTCGGGCAGGCGCACCAGTTCAACTTCCACACCTTCTGACGTGCCTTCGCCCTCATAGGGCACATCAACCCGTCCCTGACCAAGGTTGATGTTGGCGGGGAAATGCATGGTCGAGACGCCTTCGCGATCGCTCACCGCCTTGGGTATCACCGTCACACGGTCGGCAAAATCATTCAGGCTGATGTTGTGGCGCAGGCGCGCCAGCATCACCGGGTTGCATTCGAATTGCACCAGCTTCGAGGCCGGGCCGGCCGCCTTCAGGATCGGCAGGCCAACTGCGCCTGCGTTTGCACCCACATCCACGATCACCGCGTCCCGGCCCGCCAGCATCTTGCCCATGGTCGAGGTCGGCCGCACCTCCGGCGGATGCCCTTTCCACCACATCACCCATTCGGTGCGGTTGTCGTTTGGGTGAACCAGAAATTTGCAGCCCATGGTTTCCACCGGCGTCGGTGGCAGCACCTCGCGGATTTTGCTCATCATCCATTTGCGCTTGTGGACATTTGCCACCAGCTGGCGCATTGCCGTCTCGTAAGGATCCATGGCGTCGGTCCCCTCCTGTGGGTGGCGCATCTCGCCCGGTGCGCGGGCGATTCTGGCCATCGGGTCATTGGCCCCTGTGTTTTCACAGGCTTATCTGTGCTAACCAGCAGGTGACCCCAGATCAAGCCGTTTCCCGTGTGGCGTCACCGGACCCTGAGATGCTCATTTGTGATCACAATAAAAAATCGTGTGATCACAAATTCGATTTATCGCAAATCCCTTCCGGTTTTCCTTTGCACCGTCATACCTGCAGTCTTAAGGCTGGTTCGATACCGCCCGGAATCCTTTCAAACGGTTAATTTCACTCCCGGTCGGCGCGAAGGGCCAAAAGCACGAGGAACCCGTCCATGAACATCCATGAATATCAGGCCAAGAAACTGCTCAAGGATTACGGCGCTCCGGTGTCAGATGGTCGCGCGGTTCTGCGCGCCGAAGAGGCCAAGACGGCCGCAAGCGAGCTTGACGGTCCGGTCTGGGTGGTCAAAGCCCAGATCCACGCTGGTGGACGCGGCAAAGGTACGTTCAAAGAAGGTGAGGCTGGATCCAAGGGCGGTGTGCGCGTCGTCAAATCGGTCGAGGATGCCGCCGAAGAAGCCCGTAAAATGCTGGGCCGCACTCTGGTTACCAAACAGACCGGCGAGGCTGGCAAGCAGGTCAACCGGGTGTTCATCGAAGACGGCGCCGCGATAGCCCGCGAATTGTACCTTGCCGTGCTGGTTGACCGTCAGACCTCCCGCATCTCGTTTGTCTGTTCCACCGAAGGCGGCATGGACATCGAGGAAGTGGCTCATGAGACACCAGAGAAGATCCTCAGCTTTTCCGTCGATCCTGCGTCGGGCATTTCCGGCTTCCACGGCCGCCGCGTGGCCTTTGCCCTTGGACTTGAGGGCCAGCAGGTCAAGCAATGCGTCAAGCTGATCAACACGCTCTATGCCATGTTCATCGAAAAGGACATGGAGATGCTGGAGATCAACCCGTTGATCGTCACCGAAGGCGGTGATCTGCGCTGTCTCGACGCCAAGATGGGCTTCGACAGCAACGCGCTCTACCGCCAGCCCGACATCCTCGCGCTGCGCGACGAGACCGAGGAAGACCCCAAGGAACTGGCAGCGTCCAAGTTCGACCTCAACTACATCGCCCTTGATGGCGAGATCGGCTGCATGGTCAACGGTGCAGGTCTTGCCATGTCGACCATGGACATCATCAAGCTCTACGGCTCCGAGCCCGCGAACTTTCTTGATGTGGGTGGTGGTGCGACCAAGGAGAAAGTCACCGAGGCGTTCAAGATCATCACCTCCGATCCCAAGGTCAAAGGCATTCTGGTCAACATCTTTGGCGGCATCATGCGCTGCGATGTGATCGCCGAGGGTGTGGTCGCCGCCGTGAAAGAGGTCGGCCTGACAGTTCCTCTTGTTGTGCGGCTGGAAGGCACCAATGTCGAGAAGGGCAAGCAGATCATCAACGAAAGCGGACTTGATGTGATCGCCGCTGATGATCTGGGCGACGCGGCTGAGAAAATCGTGAAGGCGGTAAAGGGGTAGGCAGCCCAAAGGCAGGTTGGTCAAGGTCATGACAGTTCCTCAAGCACAGATGCGCGATTGCCCGGCCTGCGAGGCCGCCGACGCACATGCGCTTGACGCCTACTCTCCCGATCCCTGGGAAGTGGCCGCCTGTGATGCCTGTGATTTCGTCTACCTGCGCAACCCGCCGGGCCACGCAGCCCTTGTCGAAGATTTCGCCTGGGAAAAAACCTACGAGGCCAAGAAGAAATCCTCCCGCGGGTCAACACCGCTCAGTCCGCTGATCCGCTCGATCAAGCAGAAAACCGGTCTGGGCGTGCGCAACCGCGAAGGTCTTTATCTGGACTGGTTTGGCCCCGGCCATGTGCTTGATATCGGCTGTGGCGACGGCCGCCGGATCAAACCCCCGATGATCCCTTACGGGATAGAGTTGTCGCGCGCCCTTCATGCCGAGGCCGATGTCTACATGCGCGAGCATGGTGGCCATTGCATCCACGCAGCGGGGGCCGAAGGCATCTGGCAGTTCAAGGCCGACCATTTCGACGGCATAATCATGAACTCCTACCTCGAACACGAGGCCGAGATGATGACCGTGCTGCGCGGCGCACACCGCGCCCTGAAGCCGGGCGGGAAGATGTTCGTGCGCGTGCCCAATTACGCCTCGCTCAACCGCAAGATCATCGGGGCCAAATGGTGCGGCTTCCGCTATCCCGATCACGTCAATTATTTCACGCTGGCCTCGCTCACCCGTGCGGGTGAACAGGCTGGCTTTACCACGGAACTGGTCAACCGGCTGACCCTGCCGGTCGACGACAATATCAACGCGCTGATGACCAAACCGGCGCATAACTGAGGAACTCAAGGGCCATGGCTGTACTCGTAGACGAAAATACCCGCGTCATCTGTCAGGGGCTGACCGGCTCTCAAGGCACCTTCCATTCCGAACAGGCGATTGCCTACGGCACCCAGATGGTCGGCGGCGTGACGCCGGGCAAGGGCGGTGGCACCCACATCGGTCTGCCGATCTTCAACACCGTGCATGAGGCCAAGCACGCCACGTCCGCCAACGCGACAGCGATCTATGTGCCACCTCCCTTTGCTGCTGACGCAATCCTTGAGGCAATCGACGCCGAGATGGAGCTGATTGTCTGCATCACCGAGGGCATTCCGGTGCTCGACATGATGAAGGTCAAACGCGCGCTGGAAGGATCGACCTCGACCCTCATCGGCCCTAACTGCCCCGGCGTGATCACGCCGGACGCCTGCAAGATCGGCATCATGCCGGGCCACATCCACAAACGCGGCTCCGTCGGCGTGGTGTCCCGCTCGGGCACACTCACCTATGAGGCCGTGGGTCAGACCACGGCCATCGGGTTGGGCCAGTCGACCTGCATCGGCATCGGTGGCGATCCGATCAAGGGGTTCGAGCATATCGACGCGCTCGAACTGCTCCTGGGCGACGAGGAAACCCAGTCGATCATCATGATTGGCGAAATCGGCGGCTCGGCAGAAGAAGACGCGGCCCAGTTCCTGATCGACGAGGCCAAGAAGGGCCGCAGCAAACCGACAGCCGGTTTCATCGCCGGACGTACCGCCCCTCCGGGTCGCCGCATGGGTCACGCCGGTGCCATCGTGGCAGGCGGCAAGGGCGGTGCTGAAGACAAGATCGAAGCGATGCGTGCAGCAGGCATCGTTGTTGCCGACAGCCCCGCAGGTCTGGGCGAAGCCGTGCTCAAGGCGATCGGCTGAAGTGTTTTAACCGCCTCCCGCGAGGGAGGCGCAAATTTCCGCGGGAACTCCCGCACAAATGAAGGAGCGGACGCCGCAAAACGACGCCCGGAACAGCGATGACAGACCAGTCCTCAAACGACCAGTTTCACGCGTCGTCCTTTCTGCAGGGGCACAACGCGGAATATGTTGACCAGCTTTATGCCCGCTACGCGCAGGATCCGGCTTCGGTCGATGCCTCCTGGGCCAGCTACTTCCAGTCCCTTGGCGACGCCGAGGCAGACGTCAGGGCCGAGGCAGCAGGACCAAGCTGGGCACGCAGCGACTGGCCGCCCCAGCCCACCGATGATCTGACCCAGGCCCTTGATGGACAATGGAGCGAAGAGGTCAAACCGGCCAAGCTTGCTGCCAAGATCGAAGCCAAGGCCTCGGACGCAGGGGTCAGCCTGTCCGATAATCAGATCCAGCGCGCCGTTGTCGACAGCCTGCGCGCATTGATGATCATCCGCGCCTACCGCATCCGTGGCCATCTGGCCGCTGATCTTGATCCATTGGCGCTGGGCGAAACCAAGGACCATCCCGAACTGGACCCACGGTCCTACGGCTTCAATGACGCCGACCTTGATCGCCCGATCTTCATCGACAACGTGCTGGGTCTGCAGACCGCCAACCTGCGCCAGATCGTCGAGATCCTCAAGCGCACTTATTGCGGTACGTTTGCCCTGCAATACATGCACATCTCCGATCCCGAGCAGGCAGCATGGCTCAAGGAACGGATCGAAGGTTATGGCAAGGAAATCGCCTTCACCCGCGAGGGCCGCAAAGCCATCCTCAACAAACTGGTCGAGGCCGAGGGTTTCGAGAAATTCCTCCACGTCAAATACATGGGCACCAAACGTTTCGGCCTTGATGGTGGAGAAGCGCTGATCCCGGCGATGGAGCAGATCATCAAGCGCGGCGGCGCGCTTGGCGTGGACGAGATCATCATCGGCATGCCGCATCGTGGCCGCCTTTCGGTGCTGGCCAACGTCATGGGCAAACCCTATCGCGCGATCTTCAACGAATTTCAGGGCGGCAGCTTCAAGCCCGATGAAGTCGAAGGCTCAGGCGATGTGAAATACCATCTCGGCGCCTCATCCGACCGCGAATTCGACGGCAACACCGTGCATCTCTCGCTCACCGCCAACCCCTCGCATCTTGAGGCAGTCAACCCCGTTGTTCTGGGCAAGGTGCGCGCCAAACAAGAACAAAAAGGCGATGAGGCGCGGACCCGCGTCATGCCCGTGCTGCTTCATGGCGATGCGGCCTTTGCCGGGCAGGGCGTCGTTGCCGAAGGCTTTGGCCTGTCGGGCCTCAGGGGTCACAAGACCGGTGGCACGATGCACATCATCGTCAACAACCAGATCGGATTCACCACAGCGCCGCACAACTCGCGCTCGTCCCCTTATCCCACAGACATCGCCCTGATGGTCGAGGCACCGATTTTCCACGTGAACGGTGATGACCCCGAGGCTGTGGTTCATGCTGCCCGCGTTGCAACCGAGTTTCGCCAGAAATTCGGCAAGGACGTGGTGCTCGACATCTTCTGTTACCGCCGGTTCGGGCACAACGAGGGCGACGAGCCCATGTTCACCCAGCCGCAGATGTACAAGACCATCAAGACCCACAAGACCACCTTGCAGAAATATACCGAACGTCTGGTCGCCGATGGCCTGATCCCCGAGGGCGAGATCGACGACATGAAAACCGCCTTTCAGGCCTATCTGAACGAACAGTTCGAGGCTGGAAAGGAATACCGTCCCAACAAGGCCGATTGGCTGGATGGCCGCTGGTCTGGCATGGGCCGCAAGGGCGAGGATTATCAGCGCGGCGAAACCGCAGTTGACATCGATCGGCTGAAAACAGTCGGCGCGGCCCTGACCCGCCTGCCCGAGGACTACAAGCCGCACAAGACCGTGGCGCGTATGCTGGCGACAAAGGCCAAGATGATCGATACCGGCAAAGGCATCGACTGGGCCACGGCAGAGGCGCTGGCCTTCGGCTCGCTGATGCTGGAAGGCTATCCGGTACGTCTGTCCGGTCAGGACGCCACGCGCGGGACCTTCTCGCACCGCCATTCCGGCATCATCGACCAGCAGACCGAAGAACGCTATCTGCCGCTTAACCACATCGAAGGGGCCAAGGCCTCTTACGAGGTGATCGACAGTATGCTCTCCGAATATGCTGTGCTGGGGTTCGAATATGGCTACTCGCTGGCCGAGCCGAACACCCTGACGCTCTGGGAGGCACAGTTCGGCGACTTTGCCAATGGCGCGCAGATCATGATCGACCAGTTCATCTCGTCTGGCGAAAGCAAATGGCTGCGCATGTCGGGCCTCGTGATGCTGCTGCCCCATGGCTATGAAGGGCAGGGGCCCGAGCATTCATCGGCGCGGCTTGAACGCTTTTTGCAGATGTCCGCTGGCGACAACTGGATCGTGGCCAATTGCACAACGCCTGCGAACTACTTCCACATCCTGCGTCGCCAGCTGCACCGCTCCTTTCGCAAGCCGCTCATCCTGATGACGCCGAAATCTCTGCTGCGTCACAAGATGGCGGTCTCGACCATGGAGGAGCTGGCCAAGGGCTCGTCCTTCCACCGCTGCCTCTGGGATGATGCCGAACAGGGCAACTCGGACCTGACGCTGAAGGCCGACAAGGATATCAGCCGCGTTGTGATCTGCTCGGGTAAAGTCTATTTCGACCTGCTCGAAGCGCGTGATGCACAAGGCCTCGACGATGTCTACATCCTGCGGCTGGAGCAATTTTATCCCTTCCCCGCCCAAAGCCTCGTCAAGGAGCTCAAACGCTTCAAGAAAGCCAAGGTCGTCTGGTGTCAGGAAGAGCCCAAGAATCAGGGCGCATGGACATTCGTTGAACCCAACATCGAATGGGTTCTGGGCCGGATCAAAGCCAAGCACGGCCGCCCGGCCTATGCCGGACGCCCCGCCGCCGCCTCGCCCGCCACGGGCCTCGCGCGGCTTCACAAAGAACAGCAGGAAGCGCTCGTGAGTGACGCGCTGACCGGAAAGAAGGACTGACCTGATGGCCGATATTCGAGTGCCGACCCTGGGCGAAAGCGTAACCGAGGCAACCGTTGCCACTTGGTTCAAGAAACCCGGCGACAGCGTCGCGGTGGACGAGATGCTGTGCGAGCTGGAAACCGACAAGGTCACCGTCGAGGTGCCAAGCGCGGTCGCCGGAACCCTGTCCGAGATCATCGCCACCGAAGGCTCGACCGTAGGTGTTGATGCGCTTCTGGCCACAGTGGCCGAGGGCGATGCCGCCCCCGCGCCGGCCAAGCCTGACGCTGCCGCCGCCCCTGCCGCATCAGCCGGCGCATCTTCCGTCGATGTCATGGTGCCGGCCTTGGGCGAAAGCGTGACCGAGGCGACAGTTTCAAACTGGTTCAAATCCCCTGGCGATGCGGTCTCCGTCGACGAGATGCTGTGCGAACTGGAAACCGACAAGGTTTCCGTCGAAGTGCCATCACCTGCCGCAGGCACCCTGTCCGAGATCATCGCACCCAATGGCACAACGGTTGAGGCAGGCGGCAAACTTGCCGTTATCGCTGCGGGTGAGGGGGCTGCGGCTGCCCCGGCACCTGCTGCTGCTCCAGCCCCTGCCGCAAGTGGCGCGCGGGACGTTGAAGACGCGCCATCAGCCAAGAAGATCATGGCCGAAAAGGGAATTGACCCGGCCACTGTCACTGGCACCGGCAAGGATGGGCGCATCATGAAGGAAGACGCACTCAAGGCTTTGGCCGCTCCTGCGCCAGCACCGGCACCTGCTGCCACAGCTGTTCCCCGCGCGCCTGTCCCGGCTGACGATGCCGCGCGTGAGGAACGGGTCAAGATGACCCGTCTGCGCCAGACCATCGCGCGCCGTCTGAAGGAAGCCCAGAACACCGCCGCCATGCTGACCACCTACAATGAGGTCGACATGTCTGCCGTCATGGGGCTGCGCAACGAGTACAAGGAACTGTTCCTCAAGAAACACGGCGTCAAACTGGGCTTCATGTCGTTCTTCACCAAGGCTTGCTGCCATGCCCTGAAAGAAGTGCCTGAGGTCAATGCCGAGATCGACGGCACCGACGTCGTCTACAAGAACTTTGTCCATATGGGCGTCGCCGTCGGCACACCAACCGGCCTTGTGGTCCCGGTCGTGCGCGACGCTGACCAGATGGGCTTTGCCGAGATCGAGAAGAAGATCAACGAGCTGGGCGCACGCGCCCGCGACGGCAAACTGTCCATGGCCGAGATGCAGGGCGGCTCGTTCACCATCTCCAACGGTGGCGTCTACGGCTCGCTCATGTCCTCACCGATCCTCAACCCGCCGCAATCGGGCATTCTGGGGATGCACAAGATCCAGGAACGCCCCATGGTGGTCGGCGGCGAGATCGTTATACGCCCGATGATGTATCTGGCCCTCAGCTACGACCACCGCATCGTGGACGGCAAGGGAGCGGTCACCTTCCTCGTGCGGGTCAAAGAGGCGCTTGAGGATCCACGTCGATTGTTGATGGATCTCTAAGGACAAGGCTGGCCAATGACACGAACCCCGGTACAGGTATTGCGCGCAGGTTTTCCTGCGGCCCTGTACCGGATCATGAGCGTAGTCGCCATCCTCACAACAGTTTTTGTCCTCAATAAGCTGCTCTCCGAATTGGTGCCCATGGCGAGGGCAGTTGGCTGGGAAGGCCTTGCGCCCTCTTTGGTCGGACTGCCCATCCTCTTGATCCTGAGTCAAACCAAGCAATTCAGTTGGCGTTGGGACCCTTTGGTCCTAAAGCCGGAAAACGTTATCTGAGATGAAAGTGCAGGATATTTCACGTCACTATGAATCAATTCGTCGCTGGCGTGTGTGGCGCTTGCTGTTCATGATTTGGGCGGTTTTTTGTCTTGGTATGGGGATGGTGTTGATTTTTCCATTCGCAGTCAATCGGTTCGAAATTAACATCACTGTAGTGTGGTTTATGGCTGAAGCAGAAATCATCCAGTTGCTTCTTACCATCTTTTGGGTGGTCACTTGCATTGGCATTTTGGTGAGCCACAAGGCGTATAGTTTGGGTTTGACTGGATTTCTAACCTTGATTTTTGTTTCCTCCGAACGCACCGCTGAACCAATCTACGACAATTTTCTGGTATCAATTGCTGGCCGCTTGGGATCGATATCCATACTATGTGCCATTGGTGTTTTTCTGATCTTCTTGAGAAACTGTTATTTCAGGCGGTATGAAAAAGTAGAGCAGGATCTAAAGGCCGTGTTCCAATGACCCCCGAACTCACAGCCCTCACCCTTGCTGCCCTTTTGCAAATGGCGCAACTGACCCACGCGGCCGTGCTCACCAATCTGGAAACCGGAACCGATGCCACGCTGAGCCCGCGTGACGGCACGCCTTTGCGTGAACAGGTCAAACCCGCAACCGCGCGGTTGTTCCGCGCCTTTGACAACACCAATGAGGCGTTGATCCTGTTTGCAATCGCGGTGGGGGTCGTCACCCTGTCCGATGCCTCTTCCGGCCTGACCGCTGCCTGTGCGTGGATATTTCTGCTCGCTCGTCTCCTATATGTGCCATGCTACTGGTTCGGACTGGTCCCATGGCGGTCGATCGTCTTCGGGGCGGGCTGGATCGCAACGGGCGTGATGTTGCTGTCTGCATTGACCCATGGATAGTGTTTTTTGGTTAATGGCTTCTTACATGCGCTGACAAAAAGAACTACGAAAGAGTTATGGAAGAGTTACGAAAGAACTCACCCTCATTTTGAACCGGAGGCCCCTCATGGCGGACTATGATGTAATCGTAATTGGTGGCGGTCCGGGCGGCTATGTCTGTGCCATTCGCTGCGCCCAACTGGGCCTGAAAACCGCCTGTGTCGAGGGGCGCGAGACGCTGGGTGGCACCTGTCTGAACGTGGGATGCATCCCCTCCAAGGCAATGCTTCACGCCTCGGAATTGTACCATGAGGCCCATACCAATTTCGATGCGATGGGGTTGGAGGGAGCCAAGCCCAAGGTCAATCTGAGCAAGATGCTGGAGTATAAGGCCTCCACCGTGAAAACCAACACCAGCGGGATCGAATTCCTGTTCAAAAAGAACAAGGTAGACTGGCTGAAAGGTTGGGGAAAAATCGACGGTGCGGGCAAGGTCACGGTCGGAAAAGAGACCCATACCGCCAAGAACATCGTGATTGCCACAGGCTCCGAGGCGTCCTCTCTGCCCGGGATCGAGGTTGACGAGAAACGCATCGTCACATCAACCGGTGCGCTGGAACTTGGTTCCGTGCCAAAGAAGATGGTGGTCATCGGCGCGGGCGTGATCGGGCTTGAGATGGGTTCGGTCTACGCGCGATTGGGATCAGAAGTCACGGTGGTTGAATTCCTTGACCACATCACGCCGGGCATGGATGCCGAAGTGACGCGAGCCTTCCAGAAAATGTTGACGAAACAAGGGCTTAACTTCATTTTGGGCGCGGCTGTTCAGGGTGTTGAAGCGCTGAAGACCAAGCTCAAGGTCACCTACAAACTGCGCAAGGATGACAGCGAAGCGACGCTTGATGCGGATGTCGTCTTGGTCGCCACGGGCCGTAAACCCTACACCGACGGGCTGGGGCTGGAAGGTGCAGGGGTCGAGATGGCCGAACGAGGCATGCTCAAGACAGATGCCCATCTGCAAACCAATGTTCCGGGCATCTGGGCTCTTGGCGATGTCGTTGCAGGTCCGATGCTGGCCCACAAGGCCGAGGACGAGGGCATGGCTGTGGCCGAGCGGATTGCCGGTCAGGCAGGTCACGTCAATTACGGTGTGATCCCCGGAGTGATCTACACCACGCCTGAGGTCGCGACAGTTGGCAAGACCGAAGAGCAACTGAAGGAAGAAGGCCGTGCCTACAAGGTCGGCAAGTTTCCCTTCATGGGCAACGCGCGGGCCAAGTCCTATTTCCTGGGCGACGGTTTCGTGAAGCTTCTGGCCGATGCCCAGACAGACCGCATTCTGGGTGCTCATATCATTGGACCCATGGCGGGCGATCTGATCCACGAGATTTGCGTTGGCATGGAGTTTGGCGCTGCTGCCGAGGACATCGCGCGCACCTGTCATGCACATCCGACCTTCTCTGAAGCTGTGCGAGAGGCAGCACTTGCTTGCGGTGACGGGGCCATTCACGCCTGAGCCAAATCCGCTTGCACAAAGGCAAATCACACTGCACGCTTCGCTGAACCTCGGCGGAGCGCGACATATGGCACAACACCCAGACGCAATCATCATTGGCACCGGCGTCATCGGTACAGCCATCGCGTTCGAAATGGCAAAAGCCGGTTACAAGACCCTGTCGCTGGATCGAAACCGTCAGATCGGCCATGGATCAACCGCAGGATCCTGCGCGATCATCCGTATGCATTATTCGACATTTGATGGCACAGCATTTGCCTGGGAGGGCTATCACTACTGGCGCGACTGGGGCGATTACCTTGGCCTGCCAGACAGCGCTGATCTTGCACAGTTCAAGGAATGCGGTTGTTTCGTCATGAAGACCGAGGGCAATGGCCATTTGGCCCGGCATATTGAAAACAGCAGGGCCCTGAACATTCCCCATGAGGAATGGAACGCCGACACCATCAAGGCACGGATGCCGATCTACGATCTGGACAGCTACGCACCGCCCAAGCGCCGGGATCACCCTGACTTTGGACATACAAACGGTGGGGCTTTGAGGGGTGCCGTCTATTGGCCAAACGGCGGTTATGTGACGGATCCTGCGCTGTCATCGCAAAACCTTGCCGATGCAGCGCGGTTGCATGGGGCAGAATTTCGGCTGGGTGTTGAGGTCGCGGAAATCCTTCAATCAGACGGGCATGTGACGGGGGTCAGGTTGTCTGATGGGGACGAGATCAGCGCCCCCATTGTGATCAACGTGGCTGGACCCGGATCCGCCCATATCAACGCACTTGCGGGTGTGCTGGATGATATGACCATCCAGACCCGGCCCTTAAGGCAAGAAGTGGTTCATGTGCCCTCGCCCGCCGGGTTCGACTTTGAGGCCAATGGCATGGTCGTGTCTGACAGCGATATAGCGTGTTATGTCAGACCTGAGCACGGAAATCACATCCTGATCGGCAGCGAGGATCCGGAATGTGATCCCGATGTCTGGACAGAATCCGACACTGACTATGACCGGGATTTCACCGATCAGTGGACCACTCAGGCGCAGCGCTATGCACAACGCGTGCCGGAACTGGGCATTCCGTCCCGGATGAAAGGTGTGGTTGATCTGTACGATGCCTCAACCGACTGGATCCCGATTTATGACCGCTCCAGTCTGGGCGGTTTCTACATGGCCTGTGGAACATCGGGCAATCAGTACAAGAACGCACCGATTGCGGGCAAGCTGATGGCGGCGCTGGTGAGTTATTGCGAGCAGGGCGGTGACCATGATGCCGAGCCCATGCGGTTTGTCATGCCCTATACCGGTGTCGAAATAGATGCGGGGTTTTACTCTCGCAAACGCCCGATCAATACGGAATCCAGTTTTTCGGTTCTGGGGTAGAGGCTAGAGGATCAATGGCGCGCCGGATGTGTCGATACAGGACATCGGCGCCTGTGCATCGGGCAGGAAAATTCCGCCGGCTTCCTGACAGCGTTGCTGTACGGATTTGGTGCCGGTCTGCGCGGCTGCTGCCCCTTTTGCCGCTGCCTCCAATGCCAGAGCATTCGGATCCTGATTGAGCTGGAGAGACTCGATACCGGTCGCAACGTCGTCACTTTCAACACCGCCCTTCGCAGCCGCTTCCAAAGCTTTCGCGAAAGGATCTTCATGCAGATCCTTCTGACTGCCGTTGGATGTCAGGGACTGTGCCATACCCATGCCTGGAAGAACCAAGGTCAAGGAAAGGGCAGTCAGAATCGCAGTTTTTCGGATGAACATCACGATATCCCGTTGTTGCAACGCAACCTGACTAGCAACGAGACCTTAACAGAGGGTCAACAGCACAAGGGGCTATTGTGTAAGAATGCGCAGACCCGCGGTCACATCCTCGCGCAGGGACAGCCGCAGAGAGGCCTCATCCCCGGCTCTGAGGGCCGAGATGACCTTGCGGTGGTTCATGCTGGCTGAGGGTCGTTGCAGGCGCGCATAAAGCGCTCGCATGGTGGGACCCATCTGCAACCAGACCGCCTCGGCCAGAGCCAGCATAGCCGGGGCTTGCGCGCGCAGATATAGCGCCCTGTGAAACTCAAGGTTGGCCTTGATGTAGGCGTTGGCCTCGCCGTTCGCGACGATCTTGTCGATCCGCAAGTTCAGGTCTTCCATCCTGTCGATCAGGACCGAATGTGCCCGTGGTAAAGCGCGCGCGCCCAACTCGGGCTCCAGCAGCGCGCGCAGGGCGGCCAGTTCTTCCAATCGATCGTTGCTCAGTTCAGGCGTCGTGATCCGTCCGGCCTGTGACAGCTTCAGCGCACCCTCGGCCACCAGCCGCCTCACAGCTTCGCGCGCGGGCGTCATGGAAACGCCATACTCGGACGCCAGACCCCTGAGGGTCAGAGACTGGCCAGGCGTCAGATCCCCATGCATGATTCGCCCCCTGAGCGTGCGATATACCAGCTCATGTGCGGGAATCCGGGGTTCGGCGTTGCGGGTTTTGTCAGTCATTCTGCCATGGAACCAAAGTGTTAGTGCACAGTTGCACTGTTAAGTGGGAAGAAGGCTACCAGTTTCCCGTGCCGGCGTGGTAAAAAATCTGGTGGGTAAGTGTTTGTCGATTGAAGAGTGACGAGGGGATTGTCGAGATGCGTTTTTTTACCGGCCTGATTGGGTGGTTGGCTGTTTCGTTTGTGGGTCTTGGGGCGTTTGTGATCATGCAGGACGGCCCGACCGAATTGTCAGTCAAGCAAGTTGAAGATGTACGAGCAGACGAGCCACTGACGGTTGTGTCTGCCGCAGAAGCAGATATGCGGGCACAGATGCTTCAGGGTTTTGACCCCAAGCGCGTGCAGGATCAGACGAGAGTGACACCGGTGAAGGCGTCTGCATCCATGGCCTATGTCACGGCATCGGCAGTGAACATGCGATCCGGGCCATCGACCAATTTTGAGAAGGTTGGCCGCGCCGTGAACGGTCAGGGTCTTGAACTGACCGGCAGCCGTGACGGCATGTGGGTTGAGGTCCGTCTGGACGAGGGTCTGCGCAACGCATGGATCCACGGCAAGTTCCTGCAAATGCCCTGACGAGCCTGATGCGGGGCTAGAACCGGTACCGGTGCAGCTCCGCTCCATGTTCACGTAGCCATTTGCGTTCGATCTTGTAGCCGGGAAAGAGGTTTTCAACCAAAGCCCAGAAATCAGCCGAGTGGTTCATCTCCCTGAGGTGGGCCACTTCATGTGCCGCGACGTATTCCAGAACGTCGGGGGGCGCCATGATCAACCGCCAAGAATACATCAACCGCCCATCCGTCGTGCAGGATCCCCACCGGGATCGTGTGTCGCGCAGAGTGATGGCACTGAACTGCTCACCAAGAGTAGTCGCATACCGATCTGAGGCGTCAGCCAGCCTTTCCCGCGCCAGCGCCTTTAACCAGGCGGCGGTCTTTCTTGCCACCTGCTCCGGTTTTCCCGGGACAAACAGATGTGATCCGTCCTGTAGAATGCGCTTGCCCGAGCCTGCACTCAGGCGAACTGGTTGCCCGGCCAGTGGCATCTTCACACCCAGCTCGACCTGAACGCCTTCCGCCTGACGTGCGACCACTTCCTCGATCCAGACGGATTTCTCGGACAGGAATTGTCTCGCAAGCCTGAGAGAGGCGCGTTTGGGCAGGGTCAGCGTGACCGCCCCATCGATCTGCGAGACCCGAAGCGTCAGTCGCTTGGCGCGTGCATTGCGCCTGAGGTGAACAGCAATCCCGGGATTGCCATCGAGCGTGATGACGTCCACTTAGCCCGACGACTTGGCGCGGTGCTTGGCGATGAAGCTGGCCACACGCGGCTGGATATGCTCGCGCCAGCGCGAACCGTTGAAGACACCATAATGACCAACGCCAAGCTGTACGTAGTGCTCCTTGCGGGACTTGGGCAGCTTCGGCGTCAGGCGATGGGCCGCTTCCGTCTGGCCGAGCCCGGTGATGTCGTCCTTCTCACCCTCGATGGTCAGAAGTGCGATATCCGTAATGCTGGCCGGGTTGATCACCTTGCCGCGATACTCATACTCCCCGATCGCCAGAAGACGGCGCTGGAAGACCCGGTCTATGGTCTGCAGGTAGAACTCCGCCGTCAGATCCATCACGGCCATGTATTCATCATAGAACTTGCGGTGTGCGGCACTGCTGTCCCCGTCACCGACGATCAGGTGCTGGAACTGATCCATATGAGCGTCCATATGGCGGTTGATGTTCATCGACATAAAGCCAGACAGTTGCAGGAAGCCGGGGTAGACCTGCCGCAGGAAACCCTTGTTGGGCCATGGAACGCGGACGATCACATTGTTCTGGAACCAGCTCAGGGGGCGTTCGGTGGCCAATGTGTTGGGTTTCATCGGATTGGATGACGTGTCGATGGGTGACCCCATCAGCGTCACAGACGACGGGCGCGCAGGATCCTTGTCCGCTGCCATCAGGGTCGCTGCCACCATCATCGGGATGCCGGGCTGGCATACGGCCATCACAGCCGGACGCTCGCCATGGCGCTCAAACAGGAAGCGGCACTGATCGATCAGGTAATCGGTGTAGTCATCCAGATCAAACTCACCTTCTGTCAGCGGCACGTCGCGGGCGTCGGTCCAGTCTGTGATATAGACATCATGGTCCGGCAGCATCTGCTTGACGGTTCCACGCAGAAGCGTTGCGTAATGGCCGGACATCGGCGCGATGATCAGAACCGGAGTGTCCTTGCGCCCTTTGGCAGCCTTGCCCGTCCGTTTGAAATGCAACAAGTCGCAGAATGGCAGGCTGTGAACGATCTCTTCTTCGATCTGGGCCAGATCATCGCCGATCTGCACGGCGTCGATCTCGAATTCGGGCTTGCCGTAGCGCCGCGTGGCGTTGATGAACATCTCGCAGGCCGCTGCAGTGTAGCGTGCTCCGTAACTGGGAGCAAACGGGTTGAGCGGATTGGTCAAAGCCTCCTGACTCAGCCGGGCAGCAGTGCGCATCGGGCTGATGGCGGCATGGGTCAACTCGTAAGCGTGATACAACATTCAGTAATCCTCATTCTCGCCAGCACCGGGTGCTGCAACATAGGTCCGTGTCGCGCGGGCATCAAGCAAGATTGTTGCGCCGCATCAGAACTGTGCCATCTGACCATCAAAGTCTTTGACAATGGTTGCGAAACTGTGGCACGTGCACCAAATTCTCTGAACACGTGCAGGAGACGGACATGCCCAAGGCAGAATGGGGCGTAAAACGTGTTTGCCCCAAGACAGGTAAACGCTTCTACGACCTGAACAACGACCCGATCATCAGCCCCTACACGGGCGAGGTGGTGGAGCTTGAAACACCCGGTGGCAAGGCGCCTCGTGCGCGGGCTGCGGAAAAGGAAAAGCCGGCTGTCACCGAGACAGCGGAAGAAGAAGTTGTGCTCGATGATGAGGACGACATGGACGATGCGGATGTCGATGTTGATGACGAGCTTCTGGAAGATGACGACGAAGATACCGTCGCTCTGGACGAGATCGCGGATGTCGCTTCCGAGGATGATGATTGATCGGCAAGCCCGATTTTTCACTTGATCTGGCTGCGTCCCGGCAATAGAGAGCACGGGTCGCAGGACAATCGGGGCCATAGCTCAGTTGGGAGAGCGCTTGCATGGCATGCAAGAGGTCAGGGGTTCGACTCCCCTTGGCTCCACCATTTCCCTTTATGACGATCTGAACAGAGGGTGACCGGCGTTGAACCGGTCAGATACCGGCTGGTCCGAAGGGTTCTGGCACATCTTGAGGGAAGATCAGGTTTTCCCGGTTCAGATCCAGAATATCGGTTCGACCGACCAGACCCAGCGTGGTATCCAGTTCCTTGCGGATCACCTCGATGGCAGCATCGACCCCTTCCTGACCCATCGCACCCAACCCGTAGGCCATGGCACGCCCCACCATGGTGCCTTTCGCACCCAGTGCCAGCGCTTTCAGGATGTCCTGACCAGAGCGGATTCCGCTGTCCAGCCAGACTTCGGTTTTGTCACCAACAGCTTTGACGATGGACGGCAGCATGACAATTGACGACAGAGCGCCATCCAGTTGCCGCCCTCCGTGGTTCGAGACGATGATCGCGTCCGCTCCATGCTGAACCGCCTTCTCGGCGTCCTCAGCGTCCAGAATGCCCTTGATGATGAACTTGCCACCCCAGCGTTCACGGATCCAGCCGATGTCGTCCCAAGTGAGGGACTGGTCGAACTGGGCAGCGGTCCAGTCATGCAGGGTGCCCATATCCGTCACGCCCTTGGCATGTCCCACAATGTTGCGGAAGGTCCGTCTGTGGGTGCCTGCCATGCCAGTCCACCAGCGCCATTTCGTACCGATGTTCACGATATTCTTCACGGTCAGCTTAGGTGGCGCGCCAAGGCCATTCTTGATGTCCTTGTGGCGCTGGCCAATCATTTGTAGATCAAGCGTCAACACCAGTGCCGAGCAACCGGCGGCTTTGGCCCGGTCGATCAGATTGGCTGCAAACTCGCGGTCGCGCATCACGTAAAGCTGGAACCAGAAAGGGGCCTTGGTGTTCAGCGCCACATCCTCGATCGAGCAAATCGACATGGTAGACAGGCAAAATGGGATGCCGGCCTTCTCGGCTGCTTTGGCTGCGAGGATCTCACCGTCAGCATGCTGCATTCCCAGAAGGCCAACAGGTGCCAGAGCCATCGGCATGGAGGCATCCTGCCCGACCATCGTCGTGCTCAGGTTGCGGCCTTCCATATTGACCGCCACCCGCTGGCGCAGCCTGATCTTCTCGAAATCAGAGGTGTTGGCACGGTAGGTCTGTTCGGTCCAGGAACCACTGTCTGCATAATCGTAGAACACGCGCGGCACGCGTTTTTCGGCCAGAACCCGAAGATCTTCGATATTGGTAATGACAGGCATGATTGCTCCTGAATGCATAATTGGTAATTTTAATTTACCAATTCCAGAATGAAGGGCGAGTGTCAACTAAGGTCTGTCGAAAGCCTCGATTCCCGTTTGCGAACAGCCTTCGGATTGCCAGCAGTTTTGCAAGGTGGAAATCAGCGCGGGTGTTGGATTTTCGAAGACCCGTTCGCTGGGACAGGGCCCAAGGTCCAGATGCAGTGACTGATCCTTGTCCCTGGCCAGATACATCAGGGCATCGTCAAACTTTTCGGGAAATCCGCCACACCAGACGGCAAGGCAGGTCACGCTGACCTCGACCTTCGCAGACATATCGCGGCCCCGACCGTTGGGGCCGAGCATGTGACCTTCAAATTCATATGTGGCCGTCACCGGTTCAAACGGCTTGGCCTGATCTTCCACCCTGACCTGAGGGTTGTCAGGCAACGGTCCGACAGGCCGAAGAGAGCCGCGCACCATCACATAGGTCTCTTCTGCCTCAAAGGCCGTATTGAACCCTCTCAGTGGGTTGGGCCGCATGCAGCTAAGCGCATCAGCGGCAACCGGAACCATCATTAGTGCAGTCGTGAGCCAGCGCAGCATGTCAAAGTCCTTCTGTCGTCTCCCACATCATTGCTTATGGCCTGCCCGCTGGTGAGGAGCAATTGAACTGTTGGAAACAGCCTGAAACCTCTGGTGTTCTGCGCGGCTTCGTGCCAATCGACGGCTCAGGGCGCAAAGACCCGCGCCTTTGACCGATTTGGGCTTTCAAAACAGGCGGGAATCGTCTAACGACCCCCCTCATGCGGCACTTACACCCTTGGAGGAATGCCGCGATTTTAACATTTGAGGAGTAAGACCATGGCAGAGAGCCCAACGCTCAACGCCACGGCACGCGCGGGAACAGGCAAGGGGGCCGCCCGCTCAGCACGCCGTGAAGGATTGGTACCGGGAGTCGTCTACGGAGGCGGCAGCGACCCAATCGCAATCAACGTAAAATTCAACGAGCTGTTGAAGATGCTCAAGGCAGGCAAGTTCCTGTCCACGCTTCTCAACCTCAAGATCGATGGCAAAGACAATCGCGTGATCTGTCGTGGCGTTCAGCGCGACGTGGTCAAGGATCTGCCGACCCATGTCGATTTTCTGCGCCTGAGCGCGAAATCGCGGATCAACCTGTTCATTCCTGTCGAGTTCATCAACGAAGACAAGTGTGAGCCGCTCAAGCGTGGTGGATCCCTGTCGGTTCTGCGTCCGGAAGTTGAACTGAAAGTGACAGCAGCCGACATTCCCGATCACATCACAGTGGATCTGGAAGGTCTGGAGATGGGCGACACCATCACCATTTCGGCCGTTGATCTTCCCAAGGGCACACGCCCGATGATCACTGACCGCGACTTCGTGATCGCATCGATCACAGCACCGAAAACCATCGGCGCTGATGACGATGATGAGGATGCCGGTGAGGACGATGCCGACACCGAGGGCGAAGAGGCAGCGGCAGAAGAGACCGCAGAATAACACCCTTCAGGCTTATGCCAGTGAGATTAAAAGCGCGTCGGTAATCCGGCGCGTTTTTTTGTGGGTGGATGGTTCGTTTCCGCGACCACCATCGAAGCTTTAGAAGATACAAAGAAGCTGTGCGAGCAGCGCCTGCGTTACTGAATGGCTAACCAACAGATCTCAATCGTACAGTGTTACACCTAAGTATCGGACTCAGACGTCAGCCGTTTGGATCCAGATCGTTTTGGTCTGTAAATATTGCTCCAGTGCCTCTGTGCCGTTGTCCCGGGCAAGGGAGCCCGATTGCTTGTAGCCGCCAAACGGTGTTTTGATATCGCCTTCGGAGAACCCGTTGACGGATACCGTACCGCATGGCAACGCGCGGGAGATGTGGAGCGCGCGGTCAATGTCCTGCGTGAAAACTGTGGCGTGCAATCCGTAGTCAGTGTCGCTTGCAACGGCCAATGCATCCTCAACCGTCTGCATCGGCATGATGCCCAGAACCGGACCGAAAATTTCTTCCCGGGCGATTTTCATGTCGGGTGTCACACCCTGGAAAATCGTTGGTTCAATGAAATAGCCGGGCAGGTCGCTGTCGCCACCCATTACTTTCTGCGCGCCGTCCTCGATACCGCTCTGGATGTAGCGCATGACCATGTCTTTGTGATCCTTGGTGATCATCGACCCGATGTCGGTGGCCGGATCAAGTGGATCCCCCAGTTTGAAGGCCTTCACGCGCTCGCCGATCCGTGCGGTAAACTCCTCGACCAATGGGGCGGCGATCAACTGGCGCATATTGGCCGAGCAGTTTTGACCGCCGTTCCAGAAGGCTGACATCGCCGCATGCTCGATCAGATCATCGCTAAGCTTGGCGTCGTCCAGCACAATAAACGGGCTTTTGCCGCCCATCTCCAGTCCTACACCCTTGAGATTACTATCGCCGGAGTAGCGCATGAACATCCGACCCACCTCGGTCGAGCCGGTGAAGGACACAGTGTCGATGTCATTGTGCAGGCCGATGGCCGCGCCTGTGGTTTCTCCAAAGCCCGGGACAATGTTGATGACGCCGTCTGGCACTCCGGCTTCCCGCATCAGTTCGGCAAGCCGGATGGTCGTCAGAGGCGTTTGTTCCGCCGGTTTGATCACGGCCGAACAGCCAACCGCCAGAGACGGCGCGATTTTCCACGCAGCCATCACCAAAGGAAAGTTCCACGGCAGAACAGCGCCCGCAACACCGGCGGGCTCGCGAGTGATCAGGGCCATGGCACCGGGTCCGGTCGGAGCGATCTTGCCGAACGTCTTGTCTGCAAGCTCGGCATACCACTGGAAGAACTTTGGAACTTCACCACCGATTTCTTCCATACAGTCATTGATGGTTTTGCCGGTATCGAGACTTTCGAGCACAGCCAGTTCATGCGTGTGGTCACGCACGAGTTGAGCAACCTTCAAGAGCACTTCCTTGCGTTCTTCGGGTTCAGCGCGGGACCATGTGCCTTCATTGAAAACCCGCCGCGCCGCCGC
Source organism: uncultured Paracoccaceae bacterium (assembly GCA_947494445.1). Taxonomy (GTDB): domain Bacteria; phylum Pseudomonadota; class Alphaproteobacteria; order Rhodobacterales; family Rhodobacteraceae; genus CANLSM01. The sequence goes on from CANLVD010000001.1 coordinate 503,022, forward strand.
AACTGCGCGGTCAACATCACCCGCCTTGCAGTGAGCCACTTCCGCAAGAAGGTCACCTGTTGCAGGGTTCATCGTCTTGAATTTGTCTCCATCCAGCGCATCGCAGAACTTGCCATCAATGAATGCCTGACCTTTGGGTCTGAGGTCGCGGGCGATGGTCTGGAATTCGGCGTGGGAAAGCGTCATGGGTGTCTCCGTGAGGTCATTTGCGCAAACTGCGCGCGAATTTGCGAATGTCGTTCACCAGCATTTCGGGTTCTTCCATCGCGGCGAAGTGGCCTCCCCGGGGCATCTCGGACCACTGGGTGATGTTATAGATGCGCTCGGCATAGGAACGCGGTGGCCACCGCAGCATTTCAGCCGGGAACACGGCACAACCTGTAGGCACTTCAACCCGGCTGCCATCGGGTGACAAGATGCGCCCGCCTTCCTCGCGCCGTCCGTAGTAAATCCATGAGGCTGTGTTGAAACTGCGCGTCACGATGTAGATCATGATGTTGGTGAGCAGATCATCCTTGCTGTGCGCTTCTTCGATGCGGCCAATCGGTACATCGGACCAGTCGTGGAATTTTTCGACCAGCCACGCGGCGATCCCCACGGGGCTGTCCATCATCGCATAGCTGAGCGTCTGGGGGCGTGTGGCCTGCTGTGTGCGATAGCCATTCTGCATGACCTGATCGGCATCAAACTGCGCGGTCCATGCAACCTCTTCAGGTGTTTTCGGGCCATCGGGATGTCGCATTGTCAGAACATTGATGTGAATGGCGCGGCAGGCAGGGGCATGATCGAATCCCAGCCATGAACAGATTGCACCGCCCCAATCCCCGCCTTGGGCGAGGTAGCTGTCAAACCCGAGCGCTTTGGTCATCAGCGTGTTCAGAACGCCCGCCATCTTGCGCGGACCATAGGGGCGCGGTGGTCGACCTGAGAAACCGAACCCGGGAAGCGACGGGGCAATGACGGTGAAGGCGTCAGATACATTGCCTCCGAAGCGTTCGGGGTGGGCCAGTGGTTCGATCAGGTTGACAAACTCGGCAACTGAACCCGGCCAGCCATGGCTGATCATCAGCGGCATCGGATCGGGTCCGCTGCCAATCTCCTTGATGAAATGCACATCAATTCCGTCGACATTCGCCTGATACTGCGGAAAGGCATTCAGCCGAGCCTCCTGCGCACGCCAGTCGAACTCTTCGACCCAGTAATCACAAAGCTCTTTCATGTAATCGAGGTTGGCACCGTAGTCCCAACCGCCATCGTCAGGCATCTCGTGCCATGGAAACTGGGCCACGCGCATTCGGATCTGGTCGAGAACCTCGTCGGGAATATGGCATTCGAACGGGGTCATGGGAGCAGCTTGTGTCATCAGATTCTGTTCAACTGTTTCAAACGCCATGGCCCGTTCCGCGCTGTTGTGGACACTTTGTTGTCCGGGTCAGTTAACTGTTTCGCTTCAGAGGCTGCGAGAGACAGGCGGTGAAATTCGAAGGGACAGTTGGCAAGCATGTGTCAGAGAAGGCCCCGGACATCTTCAGCTATGATTTTCACACCGGCTTCCAGCTTGCCGACCGGCACATAGGCAAACCCGAGGCGAAAGCTGCGGCGGTCATTCATGCTGAGATAGTAATCCTGCCCTCGGTCGACCAGCACACCCTTCTCCCGCAGACGCGCTGCAAGTGCAGAGGCATCGAAGCCCTCGGGCCCGGTCAGCCAGAAGGACGTGCCACCTACTGAATCGGTACGTTGCAACATGCCCAAATGCTTGGTGATCGCATCATTCATGGCGTGCCAGCGCTTGTTGTAGCGCCGCTCGATGTTGCGCAGATGGGAATCGTAGTGACCAAGCTGAAAGAACAGCGCCACGATCTCCTGCACAATCGTGGGCGGATGTCGCATCATCACACCACGGGCGATGCGGGCTTCGCGGATGATGTCGCGATGCGCAACGATGAAGCCAAGCCGGATGCCCGGAGATACGGTTTTTGACAGGCTGCCAACATAGATCACGCGCCCGGTGTCATCCATCGAGCGCATCGAGGGTGAGGATTTGGCCACGTAATTCATCTCGGCTTCGTAGTCGTCCTCGATGATCAGGAAATCTTTGGTGACAGCGGCTTCCAGCAATTCTTCACGCCGGGCCTGACTCATTGTGACCATGGTTGGAAACTGATGGCTTGGCGTGGTGAAAACCAGCTGGCAGCCAGACGGAATGGCACTTGGAATGATGCCGTCATCGTCGATTGCAACGCCGATCAATTCACTGCCAGCCAGCCGAAAAGCATTGCGAGCGCCGAAAAAGCCGGGGTCTTCCAGCGCGGTAGGCTTGCCGGATTGGGCAAAGATCGTGCCCAGAATATAAAGCGCGTTCTGCGATCCAAGCGTGATCAGAATTTCATCGTCATCGGCGTAAATCCCGCGCGTGTTCAACAATCTCTGGCGCAATTGCTGAACCAGTTGCGGGCTATCACTTTCGACCGAGTCGTTGGCCCAGAGCGGCATCTGCTTGCGCCCCAATGCCTGTCGGGTGCATTCTCGCCAGCCGTCTACCGGAAAAAGGTCCGGGTCGATCTGGTTGTAGATGAACGGATAGGGATATGCATTCCAGTCCAGCGGATTGACCACAGGCATCAGATTGTTTGATCGAAACGAGACCGGGCAGGGAGTGGCCTGTTTTGCGTTGCGCTGATCCCTAGACTGCGCTTTCTGCAACTCCGCCATCTGAGGAGCCACGAAGTACCCTGACCGGTCGCGTGACACCAGAAGTTCCAGATCGACCAGGCGGTTGTAAGCAGCAAAGACAGTATTTCGAGACACACCAAGCTGGTCAGCCAACTCGCGGCAGGAAGGCAATGGTCGATCAAAGGCCAGTGACTCAGAAGTAATGGCCGCACTCACAACCTCACAAATCTGATCCCGCAAACTCAAAGGAGAGTTGTCAGGCAATTGCATGAAGCGCGGCGTTACTGAAGCCAAGATTTCCTCCGATCAATGCCCGGCAAAAAGGACCCTAGGTGCATGAAGGACAGTCTGTCAGGCCCAATCTGATCTGTCCCTTTCTTTCAAAGTATCTGTCACTTTCTTTGGTTTCGCCTGCCGTGAAAAGTGACTGCAACAATCAATCCAACGATGGGAGCGACAAGAATGAGACGGAATTTCGTGGGAAAGATAGTGTGCTTGGCCAGTGCGCTGGCGCTTTCGGCAGGGGTCGTGAGCGCTGAGAAAGTGCTCAAACTGGGCACGGTCGGCTTCATTGGCATGCCCATCGGTGATGCCATCGATCAGGCCCTGATCCCGACCCTGGAGGAGGTCTCGGGCGGACAATTGAAAATCGAGCCGCATTACCGCCGGTCGCTTTGTTCCGAACAGACCTGTGGTGAGCAAGCCAATCAGGGACTGCTCTCGCTGTGGACCAGCTCAACCGCGAATTTCGGCAACTTTGGCACAGCACTGGCCATTTTTGATCTGCCCTACATTTTCAAGAGCATCGAAGACGCTGACCGCATCTCGACCGAATGGTTGGCGGAAAAGCAGTGCCAGATTGCGGCTGAGGAAGCAGGACATGTCTGTCTGACGGTCTATTCCTCAGGCGGTTTCCGGCAGTTGGCGAACGCCAACGGCCCCGTTCAAGTGCCCTCTGATATGGCAGGGCTCAAGTGGCGCGTGACCAAAAGCCCGATCGAGTACACGCTGGTCAAGAACTGGGGCGCTGTCCCCGTACCTTATGACTGGGCGCAGCTTTATCAGGGTCTGCAAACCGGTGTTGTGTCCGGTCAATATGTCGCCACGCCTTGGCAGCATGTTGCCAAGCTGCACGAGGTTGCCCCCTACTTCACTGAAATCGGCGGATCGTGGTCTGGCAACCAGCTTTCCATCGACAAGCGCCAGTATGATGCGTTGACCGATCAGGAACGGGAATGGCTCCACACCGCGGCACAGGCCTTCGGCCAGAAGGTGCAGGAACTTGACCGTGCTTGGGTTGAGGCGGGAGAAGCTGCAATCAAGGAAACGGTCAAGGACTGGTATGTGCCAAACGAGGATCAACTGATGCTTTGGCGTGCAGGGGCCATTGATGCCTGGCTCAATGCCAAAGGCACCTATGACCCGGAAACCGCGCGCCGCGTTCTTGAAGAGCAGGGCATGACCGGTTTCATTGCGCAACTGGAAGAAGCAGGCGCGTTTTAGATCGCGCAAATCACCTTACGAATTAATGCAAGGGCGCGGGATCAGGTTCCGCGCCCTTGCACGACACCAAAGCCGCACTGGGGCAGGTTGAATGGAAAGCGTCGCACTACTGACCATTCTGGTCGTGATGATCCTGCTTGGAGCACCGGTTGGCTTTGTCATGATCCTGATCCCGGTGGTCTATATTCTGATCACCGATGCAGCCCCGATGATCCTGATCCCCAGCCAGATGTTTCAGGCAATCGACTCGGTTCCACTGACCGCGATCCCCTTTTTCATGCTGACCGGCGAATTGATGACCTCGGCCACGATCACGGACCGTCTGGTCGATCTGAGCCAGCGGATCATCGGGCGGATGCGGGGCAGCATGGCGCAAGCGAACGTACTGGTCAGTATGTTCTTTGCTGGCATGAACGGCTCGGTCGTGGCGGACACGGCAACCGTTGGATCCTTGCTGGTGCCGGGCATGAAGAAGGCTGGCTATCCGCCCGAGTTTGCCGCTGCCATCACCGCGGTCAGTTCGACCATCGGCGGGATCATTCCGCCGTCAATCATGATGATCGTTCTGGCCAACGCCGGCGGAATATCCATCGGTGCCCTGTTCGCAGGCGGGATCATCCCGGGCCTGATGATCGGAGCGCTTCTGATGGTGATCAACTACATCATCGCACGACGGAAGAACTTCGAACGCAGTGACGAGCCGTTCAGCCTCAAGGGAATAGCTGTTGCAGGCTACAAATCCTCCTTCGCACTCCTCATTCCCCTGGTTCTGGTCGGTTCTGTCGTCTTCGGCATCGCCGGTGTGGTAGAGGCCGGTGCGCTTACCGCAACGATTGCGCTGTTTGTCGGGCTGTTTATTTACCGCACAATCACATGGACCAACTGCAAGAGCGCATTTGTGCGTGCCTTCCGCAACTCCGCAATGGTCTTCATCATCATCGCCGCATCCGGGCCCTTCAGTTGGCTTCTCACCTCGCTCGGGGCCATTGGGCAGCTTGAGAACTGGCTGTTGAGCTACACCTACAACTCGCTGGTCTTCGCCCTTGTTCTTGTGCTCTTCATCTGCCTGCTGGGCATGGTCATGGATTCTGCTGCCAATATCATCGTTGCGGGGCCGGTGCTGGTCGATGTCATGGTCAAGGCGGGCTATCCGGACGTGCAGGCGGCACTTGTCGTGGTCGTAGGCTTCCTGATCGGGTCGGTCACGCCACCGGTGGGCGTTGCGTTTTTCACGGCTGGTGCCATCGCCGAGGTCCGGCTTGAGAAAGTCGCCGTCGCAATGCTGCCGTATCTGGCGGCGCTGTTCGTGTTGCTGTTCGTGCTGATCGTGGTGCCAGATTTCACCATGTTCCTGCCGCGCGTTCTGGGCTTTGCGGGTTGAGGGGGACAGGGATGATTGCCGCCATCAAATTCATCGACAATGCCGTCAAGAAGATCCTGACGGCCTTCTGTGCCATTTTACTTTTGGCGATGGTCAGCTTCACGGTCTATTCAGTTGTCATGCGCTACGTCTTCAAGGACCCGCCGATCTGGGGCGACCTTCTGACCGTGCTCAGCAACATCTGGCTGGTCTTTTTCGCACTGGCCTTAACGGTGCGGGATAAGGATCATATCGCCCTTGACCTGATCTACAACTGGCTTCCCCCAAAGGCCGCGTTCTTCATTCAGCAATTCTGGACGGTCGTGATCTTCGGCTTGGGCATCGTGATGATGGTCTGGGGAATCGAAGCAGTGTCGACCATGGGCGGGAAATACTGGGAGATGTGGTATTTCGCCTGGGAAGACGGGGGAATCGTTTTCAAACCCAACTATATGCCGAAGAAATACGCGATTTCGATTGTGCCGATTTCGGGCTTCCTTGTCTGTGTCGCGGCTGTCGCTTCGATCATCGAGGACAGTCTGCGTCTGAAGGCCGGCACCTATCGACAGTTCCGGGATCTGGATAGTCTTGACTAGCGCTGAAGTGCAATGGGCTCAGGCTGCTAGTCGGTGAATGCCGCCAGTGAATGCTCCAGACCCTTCTCGATGTGGACTTTCAGTGTATCAGCCGCCGTTTCGACGTCGCGGGCAAGTGCGGCTTTAAAGACCTTTCTGTGCTCTTCGACCGCGTCCTCTCCCCGGTGCGTCAACACCAGCATCTGGTACCTGAGGTACTTGTCATAGAGCACGGCATGGAGTGACAGCAGATTGTTGGATCCGCAGGCTTCGATCAGTGCAAGGTGAAATTCCCAGTCGTAACGCTTCCAGTCCTCGATCTGGCTGTTGTCGCCCTCAAGCATCTTTTGCTCCATCAGATGAAGCTTGTGATGGGCTGCCACAAGATTGCCTTCCCAATCCGTGTCACCATTCGCAATGGACAGTCTCAAGGCATGGCATTCCAGCAGAACGCGAAGATTTGCGATTTCATGCAGATCCTCACGTGACACCGGCGTGACGAAAAAACCGCGTTGATCAAGAGCATCCACGAAGCCTTCGCTCGCCAGCCGGTTCAGCGTTTCACGCAGGGTGGACATGCTGGCCTCATACCGCTCGCGCAGATTGTCGAGTTTCAGCTTCGACCCCGGCGCGAGATCCCCAAAAATGATGTCGCGCTTGATGCGTTGATAGGTGGATGTGCCAACAAGGTTGAGTGATTTGGGCATGGAGCTTTCATCTGGTGACTGCGCGTTTCTCTGGCAAAATAGCGACAAGGGTGCCATTAAACAAATAGTCATTTTATATGATGGAAATAAAAATATCAGATGTTATTGCATCCCAAGGCAACATCGTTAGTCTGCCGCAACGCCAAACCTGCCGACTCGGAGCCCGCAGATCATGTCAGACCCAACCAGAATCGCAGTCGTCGGCTTTGGCCTGATCGGGCAACGTCATGCAGAAGTGATCCGGCGGTCACCTGAGCTGTCACTGGCTTCAATCGTGGATGCATCCGATGTTGGGTTCACGGCAGCCAAAGCACTCGATGTCCCAGCGTTCAGGTCGCTTGAAGAGATGCTGGACATCGACAGGCCAGATGGCATCGTACTTGCGACACCGACACCTCTGCACCTTGAACAGGGTCTGGCCTGCGTGGCGGTGGGATGCCCGGTTCTGATCGAGAAGCCGATAACAGTGACCTCGGCCGATGCACGTCAGCTGACCGACCAGGCACGCGCCGCAGGGGTGCCCTTGCTAGTCGGGCATCATCGTCGGCACAACGGAATGGTGCAGGCGGCGAAGGCTGCACTTGCGGCCGGGGCCGTGGGGGACATCCGGGCGGTTCAAGCAACCTGCTGGTTCTACAAACCCGACCACTATTTCGATATTGCACCATGGCGGATGCAGAAGGGTGCTGGGCCGATCTCCGTCAATCTGGTGCATGACGTGGATCTGCTCAGGCACTTCTGCGGCGATGTGGACACGGTTCAGGCCATTGCCGTGCCATCCCGCCGCGGGTTCGAGAACGAGGATCTGGCGACGGCCGTGCTGCGATTCAAATCGGGTGCCATTGCCACGATCTCAGTCTCGGACAGCATTGTCGCGCCCTGGAGCTGGGAACTGACAGCCCGGGAAAATCAGGCGTATCCGGCCACGTCGGAGAGTTGCTATTTGATCGGCGGATCGAAAGGCGGGATGTCTTTGCCCGACCTGCGGGTCTGGCAGCATGAGGCACAACCGGACTGGTGGACCCCGATTTCGGCCCGCAACCTGACCTGCCGGATGGAAGACCCGTTGGCCGTGCAGATGGCTCATTTTGCGAAGGTCATCGCGGGCCGGGAGACGCCTTTGGTGTCCGGTCTGGAAGGCCTGAAATCTCTAGAGGTTGTCGAGGCCGTCGCAAAATCGTCGGTCACCGGTCGCGAAATTCAGATTGGTGCCGATCAGCCCGCCACCAAGAATTTGAAAACACCGGCGTAATCTAAAAACATCAGATATTTTATAAATTATCTTGCAATATGCAAAAAATCATCGATAAAAGTTTCAACGCTCCATAAGCGTTTTTGATTCAGGGAGGATCCTCATGTTGAAATTCACTCGCCGCGCCGCACTTGCGTCTGTTGCGGCTGTCGGCATTGCCGCGTCAGGGCTGCCGGTTGCAGCCGACGGTCACAAAACGACCTTCACGATGGCGACGTCCGGTTCGGAAACCGATGCGCGCTCTGAGGCACTGGCCAATGTGTTCGCGCCGATGGTGTCGGGCTTTGCCGACTACCAGCCCGGCTACAACGGCACACTTTTTGCGCAGGGCACGGAACTGGAAGCCATCGCAGGTGGCAATTTGACGATGTCGATTGCCTCGGCGCAGGAACTGGCCCAATTCTTCCCCGAGTTCTCGATCTTTGCGACAGGCTATGTTCATCAGGACGCAGCGCATCAGGTGCGTGTCTTCAACGACCCGCTGATGGACCCTTTCAAGCAGAAGGTCGAAGACGAGCTGGGTGTTAAGCTTCTGTCGGTCATGTATCTGGGCCGCCGTCACGTGAACCTGCGCCAGACGCGCGATGAGTTGGACGTTCAAACACCCGCTGACCTTGCAGGTGTGAACCTGCGGATGCCGGGCACCGATGCATGGCAGTTCCTTGGTGCTGCCCTTGGTGCGTCACCGACACCTCTGGCGTTTTCAGAGGTCTACACGGCTCTGTCTTCTGGTGCGATTGACGGTCAGGACAATCCGCTGCCAACTGTTGTCGACAAGAAGTTCTATGAGGTCACCAAGCAGATCTCGCTGACCTCGCATCTTGTCGATCTGAACTACATCGCGTTTTCCAAGGAAACCTGGGACAGCCTTGATGCTGAGCAGCAGATCACTGTCCAGCGTGCTGCTGATGCCGCTGCGTCCTGGGGTCGTCTGAAGCAACTCGACAAGGAAAACAGTCTTGCGGACTTCATCCGCAGTCAGGGTGTCGAGATCTACACGCCAGATCTGGCCGCGTTCCGCGCCCATGTTCAGGCCCAGTATGTCGGAAGCGAGGCTGCCGCGTCCTGGCCCGAGGGTGTCTTGGACAAGATCAACGCACTGGGCAACTGATCCAAACATTCAAGCCGTGGGAGACCCAAGATGAAGACACTTCAAAAATGGTTCACCCGCGGTGCAGAGTTTATCGCCGCCATGGCTTTGGCGGCGATTTTTGTCACTTTTCTTCTGGGCATTGTCTTTCGCTACACGCCCTTTCTCGAACCTATTGGCTGGTCGGTCGTCCTGATTTCGCTCTTGTGGGTCTGGCTGATCTTCTTTGGTTGCGCCTTTATCGTGCGCGAAACCGATCATGTCACATTCGATGTCATTTATCTGGGCGTATCGCGCAAAACGCGGAAGGTTCTGGCCCTGCTCACGGCTGTCCTGATGATCGCGGCGATGGTCTGGTCTTTTCCAGCCGTCTGGGAAGCAATTTTCGGCAACAGGCTGATGGAACTTAAGAAAATTCAGACGCTGCGGATCCCGATCACGGGAGACAAAATTGCCAACAAATGGCTGTTCGCACCCTTCGTGCTGCTGATGATTGTCGTCACACTCCGCTATACGTGGCGCATCGTGACGGTTCTTCGCCACGGCCCGCCGGAGACCGAGCTGGAGGCCCTGACTTCAAACGATGATACCGGAGCGGAGGCGGGCCAATGAGCATGGAACTTCTTTTCGGACTAATCGCACTTTTTGGTATGGCCGCGATCGGCACGCCGGTTGCCTATTCGATCCTCGTCGGATGTATCGTTTACTTGGGCGTCGCGGGACAGGACCTCGCCATTGCTGGCACCACCATGGTGCAGCGGTTGTTCGACGGCTTTCTGTTGCTGGCCGTTCCGCTTTTCATCGCTTCCGCCAATATCATGAATGCAGGGTCGATCTCAGATCGGTTGCTGCAATTCTGCATTGCGCTTGTCGGCCGCTTCCGGGGGGGAATGGGACATGTCAACGTCGTGGCCAGCCTGATCTTTTCAGGCATGTCCGGGTCTGCGGTGGCCGATGCCGCGGGCATCGGTAAGATCATCATCGACATGATGGTCAAAAGCGGGCGCTACACGCGCGGCTATGCTGCTGCCATCACCGCCGCCACAGCGACCATCGGACCGATCATCCCACCGTCCATTCCCATGGTTCTTTACGCGCTGGTGTCCAACGCTTCCATCGGGGACCTGTTTCTGGCGGGGATCGTGCCTGGTCTTGTGATGGGCCTCGTGCTGATGGGGATGAACACCGTAATTTCACACAGGCGCGGTTTCGGACAGGAGGATGCCGTTCCATTGCGTGAACTGCCTGCTTTGACGGTCAGGGCCACACCTGCGCTTCTGATGCCAGTCATTCTGCTAGGCTGCATCTATTCGGGCGTCACAACGCCGACCGAGGCTGCGGCCATTGCAGCGCTCTATGCTCTGATCGTGGCGGCTGGTCTTTACCGAGCGATCAAGATCAAGACGCTTTACCAGATATTCGTCGACAGCGCCCGTGCAGCAGCCTCCGTCGGACTTGTGATCGGCGCCTCGATGATCCTGACCTACATCGTCATTCAGGAAAACGTGCCGCAGTCCATTTCCGCCATGTTCGCCGGCGCAGACATCAGCCCGTTGCTGTTCATTCTGCTCGTCAATCTGATGGTACTGCTTCTGGGCTGCATTCTGGACGCAACAGTCATCATCCTCGTGATCATCCCGCTCTTCATCCCGACCTGTCGCGAATTGGGCATCGACCTTGTCCATTTTGGCGTGCTGATCGTGGTCAATTCCATGATCGGTCTGATCACGCCGCCCTATGGCATTCTTCTGTTCGTCATCAACGCCGTCACAGGCATCCCGCTCAAGGAAATCATTTCCGAGATCTGGGCTTTCCTTGCAGTTCTCTTGGGTGCCCTTCTGCTGATGATCCTTGTGCCCGACATTGTACTCTGGCTGCCCAGACTGTTCGGCTATCAGGGATGACACAGCTTTGTGTCGCGACGACATCGGTTCCCGGCGACCTGTTGAGGAAACTCGACACAATAGCTGCGGCCGGGTTCAACGGATTTGAACTTCACGAGCCTGACCTGACAGGATTTCCCGGCTCGGCCAAGGAGGTACAAACACACGCAGCCAAGCTTGGGCTGACCGTCGATGTGTTCCTGCCGTTTCATGATCTCGAAGGGCTCAAGGGTGCGGACCGGGCGGCGGCGTTTGCGCGTCTGGATCAAAAGCTGTCGGTGACGCAGGACCTTGGTGCGCGCACCCTTCTGGTTGGCGCGACCACGCACCCGGATGCCACATCTGATCGCGAAACAATTCTGTCAGATTTGGCAGATCTTGCTGATCGGGCGGGCAAGGCAGGGTGTCGCGCGGCCCTGCTCGCGCTGCCATGGGCACAGCATGTCAAACAGGAAACGGACGCCTACACCTTGGTTGAAGCCGTTGACAGCCCACATCTGGGTCTGGCGCTCAATTCCTTTTTCTCGCTGGCTGACGGATCAATGTCCGCAAGACTGCGCGACCTATCGGGCGAGCGCATCTTTCACGTCCAACTCTCAGATGCGCCCGTGCTGGACTTCGACATTTCTCGCCTCAAAAGCCACTTCGGCCTTCTGCCGGGGCAGGGTGGATTGAACCTTGCCAGTTTTGTCCGTGTGTTGGCGCGGGCTGGATATGCTGGCCCCTGGTCTCTGGCTCGGGTCAGTTCAACAGCCTCGGACAGCTGCGACACCTATGCCCGTGATGGCTATCGCGCGCTGGTGTCGCTGCTGGACGATGTGTCTCAATCAGAGCCGAAGGTGCCTCAGCCCTTGCCTGACCTGCCGGTGCGGGTTCATGCAACCGGGTTCGAATTCATCGAATTTGCAGTTGATAATATTGCGCATGCCACGCTCACGACAATCCTGAACGCGCTGACCTTCCGCAAAGAGCGCAGCCATCGCTCAAAGGCTGTCGAGCTTTGGCGACAGGGTGCTGTGAACATTGTCGTAAACTCGGAGGTCAAGGGATTTGCGGCAGATGCCCTCAAGGACCACGGTCCTTGTGTCTGTGACATGGGCCTGCGCGTCCATGATGCCAGCCAAACCGTGAAACGCGCCCTGAAACTGGGAGCGCCTGCCTTTTCGCAGCCGGTCGGGTCGGGAGAACTGGACATTCCTGCGATCAAGGGCGTTGGCAGTTCCGTTGTCCATTTCATCGATCAGAAATCCGATCTGCACCGGGTCTGGGACATCGAGTTTAACCCTGTTCCGCTGACCAGGGCACCCCAGCCAGCAGGCCTGCGACGCATCGATCATGTGGCCCAGACCATGCGGTATCAGGAGATGCAAAGCTGGCTGACCTACTACCTTTCGACCTTTCAGATGCACAAAGCGGATGTGGTCGATGTGGTGGACCCTTCGGGTCTTGTTCTCAGTCAGGCATTGTCCAGTCCTGAAGGCGAGGTTCGTCTGAACCTCAATGGTGCGGGAGAGCAGCGGACTTTTGCGGGAGCATTTCTGACCAAAGGGTTCGGCGCAGGTGTTCAGCACATTGCCTTTGCCAGTGACGATATTTTCGAGACGTCTGCGCATCTGGAACGCAGTGGTTTCGAACGGTTGAAAATCGCGGCAAACTACTATGAGGATTTGCGGACCAGGTTTGGTCTGGACAATGAAACGGTTCAGCGCCTGCGCGCAGGCAGCATCCTTTATGATCGTGACGGGCGTGGCGAGTATTTCCAGATCTACAGTTCGCCGTTCTGGAACGGGTTCTTCTTCGAAATCGTGGAACGACGTGGCGGGTATGACGGGTATGGCGCACGCAATGCGCCGATCCGGCTTGCCGCACAAATGCAGCATTCAAAAGAGACGGAAATCGCATGAGCAGTGATGCCGATGCCGTGCGCCATTGGTGGCGCACTTCGATCATTGATATGAAGCCGGGCAAGATCGCGTTTCGCGGGCGACCTGTTCAGGACCTGATCGGCACTGTGTCTTTCGGCCAGATGATTTGGCTGATGACGATGGGCGACATGCCAACGCCTGAACAGGCAGCGCTTCTGGAATGTGCCCTTGTCGCGGGTGTTGACCACGGTCCACAGGCACCGTCCATTGCGGCGGCGCGCATGGCTGCGACCTGTGGCGTGGGGCTCAACAACGTGATGGCAACCGGCGTCAACATGCTGGGTGACATTCACGGCGGTGCAGGGGAGCAATGCGCCGAGCTATACCTCGATATCGCGAAGCGCATGGACAATGGATCCGGACTGGAAGATGCGACGCGGGAGGGAATTGCCGCTTGGCGGGACGTGCATGGCAAGATCATCTCCGGATTTGGCCACCGGTTCCACAAACCGGTCGATCCACGGGCACCGCGCCTGATGGTGCTTGTGCGCGCAGCGGCCGAGGCCGGAACGGTCTCGGGTCGGTTTGCCGCCATTGGCGAGGCGGTTCAGGCCCACATTGGCGTCGCACGCAATGTGCCGATTGCCATGAACATCGATGGCGCAACGGCCGTGATTTTTTGCGAGCTTGGCTTTCCGCCACCCTTGTCACGGGGGCTTTTCTGCCTGTCGCGATCTGTCGGTGTTCTGGCCCATGGCTGGGAACAGATGCAGCAGGGTGGCCGCAACAAAGGTCCAATGCCCCCGAACTATCTGCCAGAGTACGATCCGGTTGCGTAAAAATGATGATTTACAAAATATCAGATATTTTATAAAAGATGGGATAAAGACAGACTCAGCCCATTCGGAGGCGTTTATGGCAAGCGATCAAATTCAGACCGGTGACCCGCTGTACTCATTGGCCCATCTGACGCTGATCAACTGCACCCCTGCGGAACTGGTCTATGTTGCCGCCAGAGCAGGTTATGACGCTGTCAGCCCGCGTTTCATCACCATGAATGTGCCCGGGGAATTCACGCATTCGCCGCTGGACAAGGCACAGGTGCAGGCAACCAAGACGGCGCTCGCCACCACGGGGCTGAAGGTCCTCGACATCGAACTGGCACGGATCACCGAAGACTGCGATCCCCGCGAGTTCGAGGCAGCCCTTGAACTGGGTGGAGAACTGGGCGCCGGCCATATGATCATGTCTGCCTGGACCACACGGCGGGATGACCGGAATTTCCTGCTGGATGTTTATGCCGAGACCTGCGATCTGGCGGCACCATTCGGACTGACAATCGATCTTGAGTTTCCCTCGTTCTCGCGACTGCGCACGCTGGATGAAGTTCTTGATATCGTGCGTACCGCTGACCGCCCGAACGGCGGAATATTGGTCGATACGCTCTATCTGCATCTCAGCCGCGTCGATCTGGGTGAGCTTCTGCACGTGCCACCGGAGTGGCTGCACTTCCTGCACATCTCAGACTGTTTGCCGGGCATTGCCGATACACGCGAAGGCATGATCCAGCTGGCGCGCGATGCACGCCTTTACCCTGGCGAAGGCTGGATCGACTTCGCCGGGATCATCGAGCGTTGCCCGCCGATGAACTATTCCATCGAACTCCCCAACCAGAGCCGGGTTGCTGAACTTGGATACGAAGAACACGCCAGACGATGCCTGACGCACGCCAGGGAAACTTTTGGTACGGCCCGCTCCAAACGCCGCGAACCGCAACGGCTGGCGGCCTGATCAAGAACATCGAAATCGAAAAGGACGCCTGATATGGCACGAGACCTGACAGAAGACGAACGCGCTTTGGCCGAAGATATGCTGGCCCGCGCACGGGCAGCCCAGGCCCAGATTGAGGATTGGAGCCAGGCAGAGCTGGACCGGTTGAGCCAGTCCATCGCCTGGTACGCAGGCAACGAGAAGACATTCACCCGACTGGCAGAACAGGGCGTCGATGAAAGCGGTATTGGGGACCGCAAGGGACGTCCGGCGAAACGTCTTAAGATCCAGATGGTTCTGCGCGATGTACTGCGCATGCCTTCCACCGGAATTGTGGAAGTCGACGAAGTCAAAGGGCTTGTCAAATATGCCAAACCCGTGGGCGTGATCGCCTCGCTCATCCCGATGACCAACCCAGCCATGACGCCGCCCGTGACGGGCGTTTCATCTGCCAATGCCCGCAACGCAGTTATTTTCTCACCGCACCCGCGCACGGCGCAAACCACTTGGGAGATGACCGAAATCATGCGCACCGCCTGTCGTGCAGCCGGCGCACCAGAAGACCTGTTTCAGGCGGTTCGACAGCCGTCGATCCCGCTCACCCAGCATCTGATGAAGATCTGCGACCTGACGCTGGCGACAGGTGGCAAGCCCATGGTGCACGCCGCCTATTCCAGCGGCAAACCAGCTTACGGCGTCGGGGCAGGCAACTCCTCGATCGTAATAGATGAGACTGCCGACATTGACATCGCGGCACAGAACACACGGATCTCGAAGACATCGGATTTCGGGTCCGGATGTTCAGCGGACGGCAACATCATCATCCAGCGGTCGATCTACGACCAGATGGTTGCGGCGCTCGTGGCCGAGGGTGGCTATCTGTGTTCGGCTGAGGAAAAAGCGCTGCTCGAAAAAGCGATGTGGGACGACAAGGGCAACCGTACCTTTCCCACCATAGCCTGCCGTCCGCAGCAGACCGCTGGTGTGGCCGGGTTTTCCATTCCCGAGGATCGCAAGTTCCTGATGGTTGAAAATCAGGGCCAGATCGGACCTGAGCACAAATTCTGCAAGGAAAAACTGACGACCCTCATGGCGCTTTATCACTTCGAGACATTCGACGATGCGTTGACCACCGTAAGGCAGATATATGAGACCGGTGGCAAGGGCCATTCCTGCGGCATCTACAGTCACAATGACGAGAACATTGACCATTTGGCCCGACTTGCCCCTGTCAGTCGTATGATGGTGCGACAGCCGCAGTCCAAGGCCAACGCAGGCGCATGGACCAACGGTATGCCGATGACTTCGTCACTGGGGTGCGGTGTCTGGGGTGGCAACATCACCAATGAGAACGTCACCATGAAACACATGATGAACTACACCTGGGTCAGTCGTCCGATCGCCGAGGACCGGCCATCCGAAGAAGAGCTTTTTGGTGAGTTTTACGGACAGGAGGTCGCGTGATGGACGGATCGAAATTGGACACCAAGACGGTCGCGGAACACATCGTCGACTTCCTTGAACGCCGTGAGGTCAAACATGTCTTCGGCCTTTGCGGGCATACAAATATTTCCGTTCTGGCGGCACTTGCAGAAAGCCCGATCGACTTCATCACCGTGCGCCACGAGCAAATCGCAAGCCATGCCGCAGATGCCTATGCCCGCGTTCAGGGCCGTGCCTCGGTCGTTCTCAGCCATTTGTCTCCGGGTCTAACAAACTGTGCTACTGGCGTTGCCAATGCGGCACTTGATTGCATCCCGATGGTGGTGATCGCGGGCGACATTCCCACCCATTACTACGGCAAGCATCCGCATCAGGAAGTCAACCTGCATGCCGATGCTGCCCAATGGGAGATCTATCGCCCGTTCGTGAAGCGCGCATGGCGTGTGGACAGGGCCGATCTGATGGCGGAAATTCTGGAAAAAGCGTTTCATCTGGCTGAAAGCGGTCAACCGGGACCGGTCTTGGTCAACGTGCCGATGGATGTGTTCAGTGAAGTCATCTCATCTGACAGTTTTGATCGCGTGGCGCAGAACACGCGCGCCCTGAAGAAACCATCCATCGATGATGATACCGCGCGCGAGATTGTCAAAGCTCTGGCGACGGCCGAAAACCCGGTTGCCTATGTCGGTGGTGGAATTCTGTTGGCACAGGCCTCAGACGAACTCCGCGGTTTTGTCGATCACATGGGGCTCCCGGTGGCGCATTCGCTTATGGGCAAGGGCGCTCTTCGCGATGACCATACGCTGGTGATGGGCATGACCGGGTTCTGGGGCACCAAACTGGTCAACCAGACCTGCCTCAACGCTGACTGTGTCTTTGCGGTGGGCACCCGGTTCAAGGAGGCTGATTGCTCAAGCTGGTATCCCGGCTACACCTTCAACATCGGGGCCAAAGGCAACACGACGAAGGTTATCCACATCGATATCGAGCCGCAGGAAATCGGCCGCAACTACCCGACCGAGATCGGCGTTGTGGCAGATGCCAAGGCCGCGTTGCGTGTCCTGACCCGCGTGGCCAAGGAGATGTATCCTGACGGTTTTGTGCGGTCGGAAAAGAAAGCCGAGATCAAGGCGTTTCGGGAGGCTTTTGCAGCTTCAAACACCGAAATGCAGACCTCAGCGGCTTTCCCGATGATGCCCGAGCGCATCCTTGCGGACACGCGCAAGGCGCTGCCTGACGATGCAATTATCACGACGGATGTGGGGTGGAACAAGAATGGCGTCGGTCAACAGTTCGACATTCTGACACCCGGATCAATCCTGACGCCCGGTGGTTTCGCAACAATGGGGTTCGGCCCGCCAGCTGCGATTGGCGCCAAACTTGCGTCGCCTGACCGCGTCGTGCTCAGCCTCGTTGGGGATGGCGGTTTCGGACAGAACCCGTCAATGCTGGCCACTGCGGTGGAACTGGATCTTGGGATCATCTGGCTTGTGATGAACAACAACGCTTTCGGTACCATCGCAGGTCTGCAAAAGGCGCATTACGGCCTGACCTATGGCACGACATTCCCCGGCTCTCCCGACGCGCCAACCAATGGTCCCGGTTATGCCGAGATTGCACGTGCCTACGGGGCTGAGGGAATTCGGGTAAGCTCCGCTGACGAATTGCTGCCTGCGTTGCAGGCGGCCATTGCCAGTGGCAAACCCACGGTCCTTGACGTCCCGATGATCAACAACCCGACGCCTACAACCGGTCACTGGAACATTCTGGACATCTATTCACCAGACAATGACGTCAGCCACGTGGCGACCTGACCTACCGAGAGCATAGGATTGCATGCCTGTGCTCTCGATCACAGGTGAATACAGCCTTCAGTTCATCTGCAAGGAATTGCACCGGGCCCTCGGCAAGGCTGTGGGCTTACCCTTTGATCAACGAGTTCACAGTAGCTCAAACAAAGCCTGAAAATGGCATGCTGGCCCATGTTCTTGCCAACTGTCGAAGAAACACACATCAAAGTAATCCCGTGATGCTGCACATGCCTTCCTTGTGCAGTTGATTGTTTTTTGAAAACAAACAGCCACATCTGAAGTCTTCAAAATTTATGCAGTTGGAAAAGCCGTTGCTTCCCGAGATCACATTCATCCGATTACCCAAAATTGATCCGTCTGAAATTTTGGCACACATGTCTGATCCGCGTGTGGCAGAGCATATGCCGCTGCTCACATTCCAATGGGATGAAGCCACAGTGGCCAAATTCGTTGCGAGCAAAGAAGACTGCTGGCAACGGGATGGACTTGGTCACTGGGCGATTCTGTCGGACAACCACTATGTTGGCTGGGGTGGTTTCCAGAAGGAGGGGGACGAATGGGATTTCGGGCTCGTTCTCAAGCCGGGGTCGTTTGGTCTGGGAGCCCGCGTCGCCAGAAAGGCAATTGCGTTTGCGGTAGATGACAAACGCATTCCGTATGTAACCTTTCTGCTCCCGCCGTCTCGGAAAAAACTTGGCGCCCTCAAAAAGCTGGGCGCGGTTTTTGTCACGGAGGTGGAATATGACGGATCAACCTTCCTGAAGTACCGGATGGATACTGATTAAGTACTGAGACAGCTTCACAGCGTTTGTTGATGCAAGTGCAAAAGCCGGGTATGGGTCAGCCCTGCATACCATTGTGGAGCACAAACGGGACGTTCCACGGTAAGGGAAGGCTAATATGAAACTTTTCGTGGGTCTGGGGAATCCCGGTTCGAAATACTCTGGCAATCGGCACAACATCGGCTTCATGGCGCTTGACGCGATTGCCGATGCCCATGGATTTGCGCCTTTCAGATCCAAGTTTCAGGGCCAGTTGTCCGAAGGGCGTCTGGGCTCGGAAAAGGTGTTGCTGCTCAAGCCTGAGACCTTCATGAACCTGTCCGGCCAATCGGCAGGCGAAGCGATGCGATTCTATAAAATCGACGTCAGTGATGTTGTGGTTTTCCATGATGAGCTGGATCTTGCGCCTGGCAAGTGTCGGGTGAAAACCGGTGGTGGTCATGCGGGCCACAACGGATTGCGCTCGCTCCACCAGCACATCACGCCTGAATACGTCCGGGTCCGGTTGGGCATTGGCCATCCCGGCGACAAGAAACTGGTGTCGAACTACGTATTGGGGGATTTTGCCAAAGCTGATCAGGACTGGCTGGAGGATCTCTTGGCAGGCATCGCCAAAGGCGCCCCCGATCTGGCGGCTGGCGATCATGGGCGTTTCATGAATGCGGTTGCGTTGAAAACCGTGCCTGCGCGCCCCAAACCTGCTGCACCGAAGCCGCAGGCCAAGGCCGCACCGGTCGTTGAGACGCCTTCCGAGGACACCCGCAGTGCGTTGCAGAAGCTCGTGGATAAATTCCGTTGAACTTGCCTGATCAACTTCTCGTTCAGGCAAAGGCATGTGAAGACCTTGGCTCTCCCTTCATGGGGCGAATGATGCGTTTGCTGGCCGATGGGCTTGCGCCGGATGGCAGGGCGGCAAAGGCGATTTTTGACTTCGTGGAAAACCGTCCCGACCCGCATGAGGTCATCGGTTTGCGTCTGGCTGGGGCCTTGCACGCCTTGGTTCTGACCGGCACCTCGCCTGCTCTTGTTGCGGTCTATCCTCCCAATTCTGTTGATGACCATAAGCTTCTAAGCACAATCCTGCGTGAGATGGAGGCGCATGCCGATCACGTGATCACATGGCTTGCTTCCGCCCCGCAAACGAACGAGATCCGTCGCTCCAATGCTCTTTTGCCAGGCATCGGCCTGATCGCGGCACAGACCGGATTGCCATTGATGCTGTCTGAACCCGGTGCGAGCGGCGGGATCAACCTGATGCTGGATCAGTTCCACTACAGCTTTGAGGAACGGACCTGGGGCCCGGACGACAGCCCCGTGCGGCTGAAGCCTGACTGGTCTGGCTCACTGCCGGACCTGCCAGAGCTTCTGATTTCCGAACGGCGCGGCTGTGATCTGGCACCGGTGGATCTGCTTGACCCCGAACACCAGTTGCTCCTGATGTCCTACACATGGCCTGACCAGACCGCCCGGATGGCGCGGCTGAGGGCAGCTTTTGACATTGGAAAAATTCACAGGCCACAAGTTGATCAGGCCGATGTCCTGCCATGGCTGAAACAGCGCCTGGATGCACAGCCCGAAGGTATGACCCATGTCATTTTTCACTCGGTCTTCTGGCAGTATTTGGGGGAGGCTGGCAGGGCTGATATGCGCGCGGCAATTGAAACTGCCGGCCAGCAGGCGACCGCGTCCCGGCCACTGGCCTGGTTGCGGCTGGAGGCCGATGGCGCGGCACCGGGTGCCGGGCTGGACCTGCAGATATGGCCCTCAGGTGAGGCCCGAAAACTGGCGCGTGCCAGTTTTCATGGCGACTGGGTTGAGTGGACGGGTTGATCGCCCGGGCTTTCTGCCATCAGGTCTTCGACAAACAGACTGAGAAGCTGCGTCCGACTGCTGACACCGGATTTGCGAAACACCGCATTTCCCTGTGCTTTCACCGTGCCTTCGCTGGTTGAACGCAAGGCCGCAATCTCGGAATTGGACAGGCCCTTGACCATGAACCAGGCAACATCCCGCTCGGCCGAGGTCAATTGCCATTGCGAAAAACGTTCATTCATCAGATCGGTGAACGCGCCGGATGCGGCGCGCAATTGCTCCTCGACCCGTGTATTTCGCCGCAGGGTCGTCAGCAGCAACAGGCTGCCGGCAATGATCCCGATCAGCAGGCCGACGCCCACCGTTATCTCGACCAGTTCATGTATGTGCCAGGGCAGGGGCTGAGAGCTGAACCCAATAGTGGTTGAAATGATATCGATAAGAAAGAAGACGGCGCAGATGAACTGCACCAGCACGATGGCAATCGCGAGAAAGCGCTGACGACCGGTCACGTCGTCAAAGCGGGCTCAGGCGACGAACGGGCCGGGCATCAGTCATCTTCTTCACCGTCTTCGCTGTCATCATCATCGCCGCCACTGCCAGAGCCGCTGTTATCGTCGTCATCATCCTCTTCATTATCGGAGTCGTCGTCACTCTCCCCGTCATCATCATCATCATCGTCATCGTCATCGTCATCGTCGTGGGACCCGTGTCCGGAATTGCCGTCTGACCCTCCGGACCCCGAAGACCCGCCGCCACTGCCAGAGCCAGATGATGAAGAGCTGCTGTCGTTGTCGTCGTCATCGTCGTCGATCAGTCGGATGAAATCGCGCAGGACTGCGCCGGTGCTGGGATTATAGACGATCTCCCGTTCCCGATTTCCACGGACGGAAATGACACGAACCCGGCCTAGCCATGTTCTGCCGATAGTGCGGACGGAGTACCCTTGTGCCTCCAGCTGGCCGGTGACCTGCTGGATCTGCTGATCGGCAGACTGCGCACTGACCAATACAGGTGCATTGATCAGGCAGGTCGCCAGCAAGAGGGCACGGAAACTTTTCACAACGTCGTCCTTAGCATGGTTTCACCTGCCCGAACAACTCATGCGGCCCGGGCAGGTGAAGGGTTGGGAGTGGCATTTGAGGGGCGCCATTCCCGGGGGCGTGGCGTCTCAGGCCATGCGATCAGTCATCCTCCTCGCTGTCGTCGCCTTCATCGTCATCGTCTTCGCTGTCATCATCTTCACTGTCGTCTTCGTCGTCGTCCTCATCATCTTCGAAGTCATCGCTTTCATCGTCATCATCCTCGTCGTCGTCATCCTCGTCATCCTCGTCATCATCGCTTTCGCCGTCTTCGCTGTCGTCTGTGTCAAAGCTGAAAATCTCGCGGCCATCCTCGTAAATCTCATCCTTGACCAGTTTGCCGGTGGCAGCGTCGTAGACCAGTTCACGTTCCTTGGTTCCAACCTTGCCTTCAAATTTGATGAGGTTTCCTTCGCGATCAATCTCGATGTTGGTATAGCCTTCGCTTTCGAGGAACTCGACCACGCCTTCGCGCGACATCTGGGCATAAAGGGATGTGGTCGACATGAGCACAACGGCTGTTGTCAGTGTGAGGGCTTTCATAACGCGTCTCCTTGCTTTCCAAATGTTGGGGACGGTTGGAAAAGCACCACGCATCTCCGGCCCGTCGCAAATCGACAGGACCGCAAGAGAACGGCAAAGACTATTGGATTTGGGTTTATGGACAGGCGTCTAAACCAATGGTCCAGACACCTAAACCAAAGTTTATGACAGGTTCGGTGCCATTTCGACGCCCAAAGCCGCGGCCACCGTGAAGATGTCCTTGTCGCCGCGCCCGCACATATTCATCACCAGAAGGTGGTCCTTGGGCAGAGTTGGCGCCAGCTTGGCGACATGGGCCAGAGCGTGGCTTGGTTCAAGCGCGGGAATAATGCCTTCGGTTTGACAGCAGGTCTGGAAGGCATCCAGCGCTTCGGTGTCGGTAACAGAGACATATTCGACCCGGCCCATGTCATGGAGCCACGAATGCTCGGGGCCGATACCGGGATAGTCCAGCCCGGCGGATATCGAATGCCCTTCAATGATCTGGCCATCGGCATCCTGCAACAGATAGGTGCGGTTGCCGTGCAGCACGCCGGGCCGTCCGCCGGTCAGGGAAGCCGCATGTTCCATCCGTTCGTCCACACCGTGTCCACCGGCCTCGACCCCGATGATGCGCACCGAGGTGTCATCCAGAAACGGATGAAACAGCCCCATGGCGTTGGAGCCGCCACCGATGCAGGCGACCAGACTGTCTGGCAGACGGCCTTCGCGCTCCTGCATCTGTTCCTTGGTCTCCTTGCCGATGATCGACTGGAAATCACGAACCATGGCCGGGTAGGGATGGGGGCCGGCAACCGTGCCGATGCAGTAAAAGGTCTCATCGACATTGGTGACCCAGTCGCGCAGCGCCTCGTTCATTGCGTCCTTCAGCGTGCCGCGTCCGGATGTGACCGGCACGACCTCAGCACCCAGAAGGCGCATGCGGAAGACGTTCGGGGCCTGACGCTCGACATCTGTGGCGCCCATGAAGACGATGCATTTCAGCCCGAAACGGGCGCAGACAGTTGCCGTGGCCACTCCATGCTGACCGGCACCGGTTTCCGCGATGATGCGGGTCTTGCCCATGCGGCGCGCCAGAAGGATCTGCCCCAATACGTTGTTGATCTTGTGAGCGCCCGTGTGGTTCAACTCGTCGCGCTTGAGGTAGATCTTGGCCCCGCCGAAATGCTCCGTCAGGCGTTCGGCGAAATAAAGCGGGCTAGGGCGGCCGACATAGTGTTTCCACAGATCATCCATCTCAGTCCAGAAGCTGGGATCGGTCTTGGCATGCTCGTAGCGCGCCTCCAGATCGAGGATCAGCGGCATCAGCGTCTCGGAGACGAACCGCCCACCGAATGTGCCGAAACGGCCCCGCTCGTCAGGGCCGGTGCGATAGGAATTTGGGGCGTTGAGGGTCATGATCTGGCGCTCCGGAGCTTGTGTCTGGAAGGTGATGTAGCGCGTGTTCGAGGCAAGGTCCACTGCCTGTGTCGGGCGGTTCCCGGTGACCTGCGTCGGATGCGCTCCGCGCTGGGATATTTTTGCCAAGAAGTGGGATCAGGCGGCGTGAGCTGCCGCGATGAAGCGCGCAATCAGGGCCGGGTCCTTGAGGCCGGGCGCACTTTCCACACCTGATGAGACATCCAGTTGCGCAGCACCAGTTGCCTGAATGGCCACAGCGGCATTTCCCGGGGTCAGGCCACCTGCGAGCATCCAGGGAATGTCCCATTGCAGGCCCTTGATGAGCTGCCAGTCGAATTTCAGGCCGTTGCCGCCGGGCAGAACGGTGCCTTTTGGCGGTTTTGCATCGATAAGGATCTGGTCAGCGACCCGAGCATAGTCCTTCAATGCCGGAAGGTCAGCATCATCGGAGATGCCGACAGCCTTGAGCACAGGCAAGCCGGTGAGGGTTTTGACTTCACGGACCCGCTGGGGCGTTTCATGGCCATGAAGCTGGATCAGATCGATGGGGACAGCGGCGCAAAGCTTTGACAGATCCGCGTCGCTGGGATCCACCACAAGGGCCGTCTTGATGACGCCCGCAGGCACATTTCGAGCCAAAGCGGCGGCCTGCTCGTGCGAGACATTGCGTGGTGATTTTTCGAAGAATACGAATCCGATGTAGTCAGCGCCGGCCTTGACTGCCGCCTCAACATTGGCGGC
Organism: uncultured Paracoccaceae bacterium; assembly: GCA_947494445.1. Lineage (GTDB taxonomy): Bacteria > Pseudomonadota > Alphaproteobacteria > Rhodobacterales > Rhodobacteraceae > CANLSM01. The sequence continues at coordinate 527,318 of CANLVD010000001.1, forward strand.
GTCCTTCAGGCCGCAGATCTTGACCTTCATTCAGTTCAGAAGCGCAAGGATCTCGTCCTTTTCGCTCCGGTCCTTCTTCTTGAGACTGTCGACTTCACGCTCAAGGGTTTTGACCTCGCGCTGTTTCACAGCCGCTGTCTTGCGGTGTTTGTGCTCGCGCAGCCATTCCAGAATATAGCCGATCACCAGCCCGGTGAGGATGGACAACAGGATCACCGCAAAGAGCGGAAGCTGGAAGGAATAGGCATATATCGAGGACAATTGCTCCGGCATGACATTGATCGTCACATCCGAGCGGTTGGCCACGCACAGCAGTGTGATGACAACCATCAGCACAGCCAGAAAGGCAATCTTGATCAGTCTCAGCATTGGTCAGGCTCCGGAGATCAGCTGTTGTTCAGTCGGTCGCGCAGAAGCTTGCCGGTCTTGAAGAACGGTACGTGCTTCTCTTCCACCGGAACCGCTTCACCGGTGCGCGGATTGCGGCCCATGCGGCCATCGCGTTTCTTGACGGAAAAGGCGCCAAATCCACGCAGTTCCACACGGTTGCCACTGGCCATGGCTTCGATGATCTCATCAAAGATGGTTGAGACGATCCGTTCCACATCCCTTTGGTAGAGATGGGGATTCTCGTCGGCAATCTTCTGGATCAGTTCGGATTTAATCATTCACCTGATTCCTGATTCATTTCTGAAAAGCGCCTACCCAATTTAAGGAATATAACAACAGTATGAAGCCCTTTGCAGCCTTTTATTTGTACAGCGACGACAGTACAGGCCCGTTCACAAGGGTTTGGGGGAGGGAAAATCCGCCGTTTTGCGTCATTCCTGTGATCAGATTCAGTAGTCCGCTTCGTTCGGGCTTAAGCGCCCAGTCGCGAATTGGCAGGTCCGTAAGCTCGGAATCAACCGATTCGAGATAGGTAATTGCCTCCGCTTCGGCGCCGATTTCGTCGATCAGACCGTTGTCGAGCGCCTGTCTGCCCGTGAAGACCGTGCCGGAGGCAACTGTGTCCAGTTGTTGGCCAGAAAGGTTGCGCCGTTCGGCCACGAGGCCGCGAAACCACTGGTAACTGTCCTCGATCAACTCGGCCTGACGGGCTTTGGCCGCAGGTGAGCCGCTGCGAAAGGGGGATGGTTCGGCCTTCAGTTCAGATGATCTGACAGTCTCCATCGCCACGCCAAGGCGGCTCATCAGATCGGTCACATCGGGGTATTCCATGATCACGCCGATGGAGCCTGTGAGCGTGTTGCCACGGGCAATGATGTGATCGCCCGCAATGGCGGTGATATAGCCGCCCGAGGCCGCAATCTCGCCCAGCACCATGACGATGGGCCGGGTCTCGCCGATTGCGCGAATATCCGCGTATAACGCCTCGGCACCCACAGTTGTGCCACCCGGAGAGGCCACATGGACGATCAGGGCGCGGGCATTTTCATCTTCCTTAAGGTCGGCAAGAAGGGCCGAGCGCTCGGAATTGTCGAAGATCGTACCGGATACGGTGTAGCGGGCAATGTGCGGACCGGCATTGCGCTCACCCAAAAACGCGCCAAGCACGGCAAGGCCGATCAGAATGGCAAGTGTCACAAGAACACCACGCCAGAAACCGGAACGGCGCCACTTGCGGCGCCGTTCCTCATAGACGTCTAGCGTCAATGCATCCACTTAGTCGCCGTCCTGATTTTTCAGGGCTGCACCAAGGATATCGCCGAGCGATGCACCGCTGTCGGAAGAGCCATACTGCTCGACGGCTTCCTTCTCTTCAGCGATCTCGCGAGCCTTGATCGACAGACCCAGACGGCGGGTCTTGGCGTCGATGTTGGTGACGCGTGCATCAACCTTGTCGCCGACCGAGAAACGCTCTGGGCGCTGGTCGCCGCGATCACGGCTGAGGTCGGAGCGGCGGATGAAGGACTTCATGCCGTCATACTCGACCTCGATGCCACCATCCTCGATGGAGGTCACGGAGACCGTCACGACGTCGCCGCGCTTCACGCCAGCAACCGCATCGGCGAACGGATCACCGTCCAGTGCCTTGATCGATAGCGAGATGCGCTCTTTCTCGGCGTCCACATCGGTGACAACGGCCTTGACCACATCGCCTTTCTGGAAGTCAGCTAGGGCTTCTTCGCCGGAGCGATCCCAACCGATGTCAGACAGGTGCACCATGCCGTCGATGTCGCCATCCAGACCAACGAACAGACCAAATTCGGTGATGTTCTTGATCTCACCCTCGACCTGTGTGCCGATTGGGAAGGCAGTCTCGAAGTTCTCCCATGGGTTGCCCTGAGTTTGTTTCAGGCCAAGGGAAACACGGCGCTTGGCAGTGTCGATTTCCAGAACGATGACTTCGACTTCCTGAGAGGTCGAAACAATCTTGCCCGGGTGGACGTTCTTCTTGGTCCAGGACATCTCTGAGACGTGGACCAGACCTTCAACACCAGGCTCCAGCTCAACAAATGCACCATAGTCGGTGATGTTGGTCACGCGACCGGTGTGCTTGCTGTCAAGCGGATACTTGGCTTCAACAGCGGCCCATGGATCTTCGAGCAGTTGTTTCATGCCAAGCGAGATGCGCTGGGTGTCTTTGTTGATCTTGACGACCTGAACCTTGACAGTCTCGCCGATGGCGAGGATCTCGGACGGATGGTTGACCCGGCGCCATGCCATGTCGGTGACGTGCAGCAGACCGTCCACACCACCCAGATCGACAAATGCGCCGTATTCGGTGATGTTCTTGACCACACCATCCACGGTGTCGCCCTCGGCCAGCTTGCCGACGATCTCGGCGCGCTGCTCGGCACGGCTTTCCTCGAGGATCGCCCGGCGGGAGACCACGATGTTGCCACGACGGCGATCCATTTTCAGGATCTGGAATGGCTGGGGCATGTTCATCAACGGGGTCGCATCGCGCACAGGGCGCACATCGACCTGAGAGCCGGGAAGGAACGCAATTGCGCCGCCCAGATCCACAGTGAAACCACCTTTGACGCGGCCAAAGATTGCACCTTCCACACGCTCTTCTTTCTCGGCAGCTTTCTCCAAACGGTCCCATGCCTCTTCACGGCGGGCCTTGTCACGGGAAAGGGCTGCTTCACCGCGGGCGTTTTCAACCCGCTCAAGGAAGACCTCGACCTGATCGCCGATGGCGATCTCAGGGTCATGGCCCGGCTTGGCAAATTCTTTGAGATCAACTCGGCCTTCCATCTTGTAGCCGATGTCAATGATCGCTTGTCCGGCTTCGATGGCCAGCACTGTGCCTTTGACAACAGAGCCTTCATCGGGGGTTACAAGCTCGAAGCTCTCGTTCAGGAGGGCTTCAAATTCGTCCATGGACGCGTTTGCAGACATATGTGTTCAGTTCCTTTTTTGCGTTTTTCTGGCCGCGCGGTTGGTTCCGCCGGTCTTTGGTGACAATGGGTCAAAAGGCTGGGACGCAAGCAAAACGAAAACAAACAAGGGCCGGTGTTAAGGCCGACCCTGCTCGATTCGTTTTTGTATACACGCCACTGCCTCAGCGACGGCTGCGTCTATAGACAATTCAGTGGTATCAAGCAAGAGCGCGTCTGCGGCCTGCGCAAGTGGCGCCGTGTCCCGCTCGCTGTCGCGGGCATCACGTGCTTCAAGGTCGCTGAGCACCTGTTCGATGGTGGTGTCCGTGCCCTTGGCGATCAGTTCCTGAAACCGCCGCTCTGCGCGAACGGTGTTGCTGGCGGTCACGAACAGTTTCACCTCCGCCTCGGGGCAGATCACCGTGCCGATGTCACGCCCATCCAGAACGGCACCGCCCTTGCGCCGGGCAAAATCCTTCTGGAAGGCCACGAGTGCCTTGCGGACCTCGGGCATGGCGGCAACGCGGGACGCCGCGCGGGCCACCATCGGTGTGCGCAGCTTGGTCTCGTCCAGATCATCGGGCGACAGGCGCTTGGCCAGCTCCTCTGCCATGACCGGATCGATCACACCGCGCCCGGCCTCAAGCGTCCGGTGCCCGACCGCGCGATACAAAAGCCCGGTGTCGAGATGTGCAAAGCCGAAATGCGCTGCAACCTCTCGCGAGATTGTGCCTTTTCCGGCAGCGGCGGGTCCGTCAATGGCAACAGTGAACTGCATATGTGTCGAGGTTCCTTGTGTCCCCTCCACCCGTAATCCCATTGGCGCGAGAAGGTCAAATCCTTGTTTCCAGTGGCGCCAGTGAATTTCTTTCATGTTGACAAAGCAGAAATTTCAGAATTAACAGAAATAATGAAAATATGCTTATTGCACCCCCGCCACACCTCCATCGGCTCCCGCATTCCGCAGGAGCATCTGCCGCCGTATGGCCTTTTATCGATTGCAGGTCCTTTGATCGATGCAGGGCATGAAGTCTCATTGGTCAATGCCGACAGGCTGGATCTCACAGTCGTCGAAACTGCTTCCGCAGTGGAAAAATCCTGCGCGGATGCGATCCTGATCGGGCATTCCGGCTCAAGCTCCGTGCATCCCGAGGTCGAAACACTGTTGCCGGAACTCCGCCGGTCCAACCCGACTGCACAGATCATCTACGGCGGCGTCTTTCCCAGCTATCACTGGAAAGAGGTTTTGGAAAACTGCCCGGATGTGGATGTCATCGTCCGGGGTGAAGGCGAAGTGACTGCAAAGCTTTTGATGGAACGCCTGGCTGAAGGACGGTCGATCACTGATCTGCCCGGCATAGCGTTCCGCGATACATCCGGCGCAAGGGCCACCAGACCAGCGGCCATGATTGCTGATCTTGATGCACATCGTATCGGTTGGGAGCTTATCAATCATGCAGATTACAGTTACTGGGGCGGGCGTCGGGCAGTCATTCTGCAATTTTCGCGGGGCTGCCCGCATCTGTGCACCTACTGCGGCCAACGTGGGTTCTGGACCCGGTGGCGTCACCGTAATCCAGAGGCCTTCGCCGCTGAAATTGCCCGGCTTCACCGCGAAGAGGGGGTGGATCTGATCAATCTGGCCGATGAGAATCCGACGTCTTCGCGGCGTATGTGGAAACGCTTTCTTGACGCCATGATAACCCAGAATGTGCCGGTCACGATCATCGGTTCGACCCGTGCCGGCGACATTGTCCGCGATACCGACATTCTGCACCTATATAAAAAGGCTGGCGTTTTGCGGTTTCTGCTCGGGCTTGATGGGACCAGTGATCAGACGCTGGACGCGGTTCGCAAGGGGTCAGATAGAACCATCGACGCGCAGGCAATCCGCCTGCTGCGAAACCACGGGATGATCGGTCTTTGCACCTTCTGTGTGGGCTTTGAGGAGGAACGCGACAGCGACTATCTGGCGATTATGCGACAATTGCTGCGCTATGATCCCGATCAAGTCATGTCAGTCTACGCAACCCCTCACCAATGGAGCCCGTTCTACAACGAAGTGCGGCACCGGCGGGTCATTCAACCCGATACCCGGCTCTGGGACTATAAACATCAGGTGCTTGAGACACGGCATGTGCCGCCATGGCGCGTTTTTCTATGGGTCAAACTGATCGAGTTGCGCCTTCAAGCCCGGCCAAAGGCGCTTTGGCGGACATTTTTCCATCCCGATCCGGAAATGCGTCATGCGATGCAATGGTACGCGCGCATGGGCCGCAAAGTATTCTTTCGCGAAGTGCTGCAGTTTCTGTTTCGCGAAAAGCGCTTGAAGACCGGTCCGCGTCTGGAAGAGTTCATGGCCGACGGCTCCATGCAGATCGACGAAAACATGCACGAAAAACCAAGCGGCAGACACCGTGCCGGAACCGGGCGTTACATTCCGGAATTGCCCAACCGCTCTTAGGTATCTCGGCCAATCTGAGTGGTCAGATCGGGGTCGGATTGCTGCGCCTGTGGCAGGCCATCCTTGATCTCATAGTAATCGCCCTTGTCGGCAACATAGATGTGACCCTTGAGCTTCAGGTTTGAGTTGCCGTCGATGGTGCCTGCAAAGATCGACAGACTGCTCTTGTCGGCCGCATCCCAGAACAGATTTGACCCACATGTTCCGCAAAATCCGCGCCGTGCAGCAGCAGACGAGCCATACCACGTAACCTCTCCCTCAATGGTCACGTTTTCACGCGGAGCCGATGTGGCGGCAACGTGATGGCCGGAGGTACGCCTGCATTGTGCGCAATGGCAGGCAATAACGGGCCGCAACGGGCCGGTCACTTGATAGCGCACCGCGCCACACAGGCATTGTCCGGTGGTCATGCAGGGATCCTCTGAAACTTCGCCCCCAGCCCGGTCATCAGATCCTCGAAAATCGGGAAGCTGGTCAGAATGGCATTGGCGTCATCAATGGTCACAGGTTTTTGGCTGGCCATTCCGAGACACAGGAATGACATGGCAATGCGGTGGTCGAGATGGGTGGCACAAGTTGCCCCACCCGGCACGCCATCGGCCCCGCGCCCATGGACGATGAATGTATCCTCGTCCTCTTCAATCTGAACGCCGCAAGCCTCCAGACCGCGTGCCATGGCATCGATCCGGTCACTTTCCTTGACCCGCAACTCCTTGACGCCGCGCATGATGGTCGTGCCCTCGGCAGTGGCCGCCAGCACAGACAGGATCGGGTATTCGTCGATCATGGAGGCTGCGCGCTCGGGCGGAACTTCGATCCCTTTGAGCGGGCCAAAGCGTGCGTGCAGATCGGCAACCGGTTCACCGCCTTCTTCGCGCATGTTCTCGTAAGTCAGATCTGCGCCCATATCCTTGAGCGTCTGGAAAAGCCCGGCGCGGGTCGGGTTGAGGCCGATGCCGGGCACAATCACGTCAGAGCCTTCGGACAGAAGTGCGGCCACCACCGGGAAGGCAGCAGAGGACGGGTCACGTGGCACAGCGATGGTTTGCGGACGCAATTCTGGCTGGCCTGTCAGCGTGATCACATGACCCTCACCGGTCAGTTCTGTGCTGACCGTGGCACCGAAACCGCGCAACATCCGCTCCGAATGGTCGCGTGTCGCCTCGGCCTCGATCAAAACCGTCTCACCGGGTGCGTTCAGCCCGGCCAGAAGCACTGCGGATTTAACCTGTGCCGATGGAACCGGCGAGACATACCTGACCGGTACGGGATTGGACGCACCTGTCATGGTCAAAGGCAATCTGCCACCACTGCGTCCATTAAATTCGGCACCAAACAAAGCAAGAGGGTCCGACACACGACCCATGGGGCGTTTGCGCAGGGAGGCGTCCCCGGTAAAGGTGACCGAAATCGGTGTGGTGGCCGCGGCCCCCATGATCAACCGGACGCCGGTGCCCGCATTGCCGCAATCGACCACGTCATCTGGCTCGCGAAATCCACCGATGCCGACACCGTGAATTGACCACATGCCATCTTCGCTGCGGGTGATGTCTGCGCCAAGGGCGCGCATGGCCTGAGCCGTGCCCAACACGTCTTCACCCTCCAGAAGACCGGTGACACGGGTCTCGCCCACTGCCATTGCCCCAAGGATCAGGGACCGGTGACTGACCGATTTGTCACCGGGCACCAGAGCCTCACCCTTCAGGCCCGCAGCCTTGTGAGATGACATGGGACGTTGAACGTCATGCGCGGACATATGGTGTTCCTCTCGTGCTCTTTGCCTGCGCTATACAAGTGCGCGAAACCCCGGTCCACCGACAATTTGAGATAAGAAAATCCTGTATTACGAGAAGATTGCCAATTCAGGTAATCCACCGTTAAGGGGCATGACCTAAACGACCCTCAAAGGAAGTCTTTGGGGATCTGACAGATGATGCAACTCGTGAAGCGAAACCTTTCCCTCAAGGTTGCGCTGTCAATCTGCTCTTATGCCCTGATCACCGGGCTGATTGTCGGCTCTGCGGCCTATCTGACCGCCGCCCGAAGCACCATGCAGCAAATCGACCAATCCCTGAAAGAAGGGGAGAATTTGCGCGCCCGCTCGCTGGAGCAATATGAAAAGCAGATTGTCGTGGACATGCACACAATCGCCACTGTTCAACAGGTCGAAGATGCGATCTGGACATTCAGTGACCTGTTTCAAGGTGACAGGGAAGCACAGGATAGCGTGCGCGCAGCCTATACCACAGACAATCCTTTGGCTTGGGGTGATCGGGATCAGTTGGATGAGGCTGATGACGGATCTGCCTACAGCTTTTCCCACAAGTCAGTGCACAGTTTCATGCGTGGGTTCATCGAAGAGCATGAATACCTTGATGCCGTGATCTTCGATGCAAACGGGCTGGTATTGTACTCGGTCAAGAAAACCGATGAATTTGCCACCAACATCGTTGATGGCCCTTTTGGCGGTTCAGTTTTGTCCGAGGCTTTTCAGGCAGGGTTGACCACTCCGTTTCTCAGCAGTGCTCTGGTTGACTTCAAACGTTTTGATGCAAAGAACGATCAGCCGACCGCCTATGTGTCTACTCCTATATACGCAAATGGTAAGTCGGACGGAACGAGCGAGCCCATCGGCGTTGTTGCTTTGGCTCTGTCGCCAGCGCGTCTTTCCTCCGTGTTGTACAATTCTGTAACGGGTGGCCAGATCGTCAGCTATCTGATCGGTCAGGATGGCTTGTTGCGCTCTCTCGTGCCCGGTGTCGGGCAGGAAGGGCTGTTGCGCAATCAACTGTCCATAGATGTCGCCAATGCTGATCAGCAATCCACCTTCTCCTCGGATCAAGTCGCCGGGATATCAGGTGACATCGTGATGCTGGATTCGAGACCGGTGAATTTTCTGGGTCTTGAATGGCGTATGGTCGCTGAAAAGAAGCGTGCCGAGGCGCTGTCGGCACTGCATGATTTGCGCAACATGATCCTGATGATCGGCCCGCTGGCGATTCTGATCGTTGGTGGGATGGCCTTTGTTTTTGCCCGCTCCCTGACCAAACCTGTCCTTGCACTGAATGAAAGTATGACAGCGCTTGCCAAGGGCGATCTTGACGTCGAAGTCGGCGATCAGGATCGCCTTGATGAAATCGGACTGATGGCCAAGACCGTTGAAGTGTTTCGGGAAAATGGCAAACGTGCCATGGATCTGGAGCAGGAAGCGAAAACTGCCCAGCTGGAAACGGAACGCGAGCGGGAAAGGGTCATGCAGGGCCTCAAGGCCTCGCTCGGCGTGGTCGTACAGGCATCAGCCCGGGGTGATTTTACGCAAAGGGTGGATTCAAATCTGGATGACCCGACCCTTCGGGAGATGGCTAACGGGCTCAACGAGTTGGTGGCATCGGTGGATGCCGGTCTGGTTGAGGTCACTGCTGCCTTGTCAGCGCTGGCTGCTGGCGATCTGACAGTTTCGATGAGTGGCGAATACGAAGGTGCTTTCGCCGATCTGCAATCTGCCGTGAACGAGACCTTTGATCGTCTGCGTGATGTTGTCGGGCAGTGCAAAACCACATCCGAAGTGATCAGCGGCAATGCCGAACAGATCATGAGCGGTGCCAGCGATTTGGCCCAACGGGCGGAGTCCCAAGCGGCGTCGCTGGAGCAGACGTCTGCCACCATGGACCAGATGGCCGCCAATGTTGAAGCGAATGCCAAAAACTCGCTTCAGGCTTCGCAACGGGCCGCTGATGCCCAGATGCTTGCCAACAAGGGCAAGGATGTTGTCGCCAATGCAGTGCGGGCCATGGGTGCAATCGAAGAGAGTTCTTCTGCCATTGCCGAGATCATTTCCGTTATCGAAGGCATCGCCTTTCAGACCAATCTGCTGGCCCTCAATGCAGCCGTTGAGGCTGCCCGCGCAGGTGATGCAGGCAAGGGCTTCTCGGTTGTGGCCTCAGAGGTTCGGGCACTTGCCCATCGCAGTTCGGAGGCTGCCAACAACGTCAACAGTCTGATTTCCGCCGGTTCCGGCCAAGTCGCAGAAGGGGTCAAGCTGGTCAATGAAACCGGCACCGCGCTGGAAAACATAATCAACGCGATCTCCGAGGCGTCCCGCACCGTTGCCGAAATATCTACGGCAACACAGGAGCAATCCACAGGGATTGCTGAAATCTCAAGCGCTGTTGCCCAGCTTGACGGGATTACCCAGCAGAATTCGCAAGTGGCCGACATCAGCCGCACCAATTCGGTTGAGTTGAGCAGCCGGTCTGCCGACCTCTTGGGTGCGATGGAATTTTTCAAGACGGGACAATCGTCAGGCGAGGCAGCGATTGGCAAAAGCCGGCATCAGCCCGATCCGTCAGACCAGCAGAAGTTTGCCGTAAGTGACGTACCACTTGAAACGACGCCGGCACCCGAGATGCTGAAACAGGCCGTCGGAGGTGCATTCGTGCCAGCAAACGAAAGTGATGACGACGATGAATGGGCCAGTTTCTGATCTGGCGTTGCAAGGTCAGGAAGCACCATTCATGAGATGTATCGCGTGACTACTGCCGTGCGGTTGCTTTTGCCTGTGACCGCTGAACCAAGTAAATCCCGACAGCGACAATACAGACGCCCAGAAGGTCAAGGGCCGACAGGGCTTCGCCAAGGATAATAGCCGCTATTGCCACTCCGAAAAACGGATTCAGAAAGTGAAAGCTCGACGCCTTGGTGGGGCCGACCCTGTGGACGAGATAGAACCAGATCAAGGTGGCCAGCAATCCCGGCACCAAAGTGGTGTAGGCAAATGCCACGCCCAGTTGCCAGGTCCATGTTACCTCCAGAGTTTCAAAGACAGCCGACAATCCGGCGAGAACCAAACCGCCGAACAACATCTGCACGGCCACTCCCGGGATCAGCGTATCGGGTCGGGTGGCACCGGTTATGACCAGCGTGGCCAAAGTCAGGGCGGAGACGCCAATCAGGCACAATATGACACCCACCAGGTCGATCCCCGCAGAAATGCGCAGCGCCATAATCACGATCACGCCAAGAAACCCGAGCGCCAGACCGATGCTGCCCATGCGTCCCGGACTCTCCCCTTGGGTGATCAGTCGCACGGCTGCCACGACCAATGGCAACGCGCTGGCAATGACTACAGCAATCGAAGCCTCGATCCGCTGCATGGCCATGAAATTCAATCCCAGATAAAGCACGTTCTGGCACAGACCGAACAGGCAGAGCATCCACCATTGCCGCGTTGTGAAGTCCAGACGCTGTCCCATCAACCGGGCAATCCACAACGCCAGCATGCCTGAGATCAGGAACCGCAGGGACAGCATGCCCAGAGGTGGCGCATATTGAACCGCGACCGAAGCTGAAGTGAAAGCCGAACTCCAGATGACCACGAAGCTCAGGCCCAGAACGATTGCCAGTCGGTCCATGATGTCTCCGGGGTTGGGCGGCTGTGGATGGGGCAAAAGAAAACCGCGTGCAATCCACGCGGTTTCATCTTCACATTTGTCGAACTGGGTTCAACCGGATCAGGCGTTGATCACGTCCTTGAGCGCTTTCGCGATGGTCACTTTTGCAACGCGATCTGCTTCTTTCTCGATTGTCGCGCCGGTGGCCGGGTTGCGCACGGTGCGTGCAGGACGCTCGCGGCAGGCAAATTTGCCCAGGCCGGGCAGGGTAACCGCGCCGCCATTTGCGACTTCGTTGGTGATGGTTTCTGTCAAAGCGTCCAGAAAGCGGTTTGCGGCCACTTTGTCGCTCTCGGTCTTCTCGGCCAAGGCGGCGACAAGTTGCGTTTTTGTCATTGGTTTTTGAGCCATGGTGCTGCTCCCCGTTCAGTTTACAGTGTTTTTGTTTTCCTAATGGATGCGCAGAGAAAACCAAAAACCATCACGCAAAACAATCACTGAATTGGCAAGAGGGTGATGTTTTCCATGCGATACGGAAGAATTTTCCGGAATTCCTGTGGATAACTGGTGTTTTATACAACACAGTGGTTGTGGCGCGGTAAAACCTTTCCGGTTCGCAAATCCCGATTTACAAGAACGCTGTTTCCTCAAACGAGCGCAATTTGCGCGAATGCAGACGTTCCAGCGGCATGTCGCGGAGGCTTTCCAAAGCCGCAATCCCGATCTGAAGGTGCTGGGAAACCTGACGCTTGTAAAAGCTGGTTGCCATGCCGGGCAGCTTTAACTCGCCATGCAAGGGTTTGTCGGACACACACAGCAGCGTTCCATAAGGCACCCGGAACCGAAAGCCGTTGGCCGCAATTGTCGCACTTTCCATGTCGAGCGCGATAGCGCGCGATTGGCTGAGCCTTTGCACCGGGCCAGACTGGTCGCGCAACTCCCAGTTTCGGTTGTCGATGGTGGCTACGGTTCCGGTTCGCATGATCTTTTTCAGCTCGAACCCGGACAGGGTGGTCACCTCCGCCACAGCCTGCTCAAGCGCCACCTGCACCTCCGCCAACGCCGGGATCGGCACCCAGGTCGGCAGGTCGTCATCAAGCACGTGGTCTTCGCGCACATAAGCATGTGCCAGTACATAATCGCCCAGCGACTGGGAATTTCGCAGCCCCGCACAATGGCCCAGCATCAACCAGACATGCGGGCGCAACACGGCGATGTGGTCAGTGATGGTTTTGGCATTCGACGGTCCAACGCCAATATTGACCATGGTGATGCCCGAGCCGTCTTCGCGCACCAGATGGTAAGTGGGCATCTGCGGTGTCTTCGGTTCGTGATCGGTTGGGTCCTTATCCTGCGTCGTGATCCGGTTGCCCTGTTCGACCAAAGCAACATAGCCCGAAGCCGGATCCTTCACCTTGCCATGGGCATAAGCATAGAACTCGTCCATGTAGAACTGATAGTTGGTGAACAGGACGTGGTTCTGAAAATACTCGGGCCGCGTGGCGGTGTAATGGGCCAGCCGCGCAAGGGAGTAGTCGATGCGCTGGGCGGTGAAAGGCGCCAGAGGCCGCGGAGAGTTTGAGGCCTCCCAGATGCCGTTGACGATGCGGTCGTCGGTGATTGTCAGGTCCGGCACATCGAAAAGATCACGCAAAGGCCGCTCAAGCGTATCCTCAATCGCACCTTCCATCTTGACATCCTGCCCCATGGCAAAATGCAGCGGGATCGGCGTGGTCGACAGGCCGATCTCGACCGGCTGGCCATGGTTGCGGATCAGCAGATCAAGCTGTTCGGTCAGATAGTTTGCGAACAGATCGGGTTGGGTGATCGTGGTCACGTACTGTCCGGGCTCTGCCACATGTCCAAAGGACAGGCGACTGTCGACCTTGGCATAGCTTGAGGTCGAAAATGTAATCTCGGGATAGAAAGCACGGTAGCGTCCTTCCGGCTCGGCCCCATTCATGACGCGGGCGAACTGCTCGCGCAGGAAGCCGGTGCCGGCATCGTAGAGCGCGATCAGCTGTTGTACGGCTGAGGATGCGTCGGAGAAGCTTTGACGCTCGGCGGCGGGGGGACTCAGAACCGTGTCTGCGCTGGTCTCAAAAGTAATTGGTCTGCTCATGTTTGATTGCCTTTAAACAGGTCTGTTTTTTCGAATTTGGTTACGTCGATCAGGCCGAGGTCCGAGATCCGCAGTTCAGGGATGACGACCAGCGCCAGCAGCGAATGCTGCATATAGGCGTTGTTGAGGCTGCATCCGCAATCCTGCATGGCCTGCATCATCTTGCCTGCCTGTCCGGCCACATCCCGTGCCGGTGCATCGCTCATCAATCCGCCGATGGGCAGGGGGACAAGGGCTATTTCCACCCCATCCTTGAAGACAGCAATGCCACCTCCAATTTCGGCCACACGGTTTGCAGCCAATGCCATATCCGACTTCAGTGTGCCGACAACGATCATGTGGTGGCTGTCATGGGCAACGGTAGAGGCCATGGCGCAATTCACGTCATAGCCAAAACCGGACACAAAGCCGTTGACCACATCGCCGGTTGCCCGGTGCCGCTCAACCAGTGCGATCTGGCAGATATCACGGTCACGGTTCATGTCGACAAGGCCCTGCGTGACATCCAAATCAGCTTCAAGCGCTTTGGTCGGGGCCTGATTTTCCACAACACCGATGACGCGGGCGCGTACTGATTGTGCGCCGTCGGGTGCCTTGATGTCGAAATCCTGCGCCGTGAGCTGACGTTTCATGTTGACCGAGTTTCGCGCAACCTCTGGCCAGGTGAAGTCCGGGATCTCGGCCAGCATCTTGCCGTCCTCAGCGATCACTTCGCCCCGCGCGATCACCGTTTCAATCGGCAAACTGCTCAGGTCCGAAGTCAGAATGACATCTGCCCGCCGCCCCGGAGTGATTGATCCAAGTTCGCGTTCCAGCCCGAAATGGGTGGCTGTGTTGATCGTTGCCATCTGGATCGCGGTCAGTGGATCAAGGCCGCAGTCAATCGCATGGCGCAGAACCCGGTTCATATGCCCGTCTTCAACCAACGTGCCGGAATGGCAGTCATCCGTGCACAGGATGAAGTTGCGTGGGTCGAGGCCTTTTTCTGTCACTGCCGTGATCTGTGCTTTCACATCATACCAGGCTGAGCCAAGTCGCAGCATCGCCCGCATGCCCTGACGGACACGCAGGATCGCGTCTTCCTCGCGGGTGCCCTCATGATCATCGGCAGGCCCTCCTGCCGCATAGGCATGAAAGCCTTGCAAGTCGGGCGAGGCATAGTGCCCGCCTATGGTTTTTCCCGCGATCTGGGTTGCTGCCATTTCTGCCAGCATCTTTGGATTACCGGCCATCACGCCGGGGAAGTTCATCATCTCGCCCAGCCCGATGATGCCGGGCCAGGCCATCGCCTCGGCCACATCCTCTGGCCCAAGTTCTTGGCCCGTGGTCTCCAGCCCCGGAGCCGATGGCGCGCAGGATGGCATCTGGACATAGACATTGACCGGCTGTGCTTGCGCTTCGTCATGCATGGCTCGCACGCCGGGCAAGCCCATCACATTGGCAATCTCATGTGGATCGACGAACATGGTCGTGGTGCCGTGAGGTGCGACCGCGCGCACGAATTCGGTCACGGTCAACATGCCCGATTCCACATGCATATGCCCATCGCACAGACCGGGCACAGCGAAGCGGTCACTTGCATCAATAACCTTGGTGTCGGCCCCGATCAGTCCATCGGGCGGAGTGCTGCCGACAAAGGCGATGCGGCCTGCGGTGATCGCTATCGTGGTGCCTGGAAGCACCTCGCGGGAGTGCACATTGACCCAGCGCGCATTGGTTATGACGGTCTCGGCAGGCGCGCGCCCTGCGGCAACGGCAATCAGCTCAGCAGCACAGGATGACCATGAAGGGGGAGGTGAGTATCTCATGTACCACTATCCCACGAGCCTTTGACCAGCTTCAAGTCAAAATTTCATGTCAGTCCGGGCGTGAGAAAACCTCGGCCAGAATCTGCTCCAGCGCCTGCTGGTCCAGTTTGTCGAAAGCGTCTGGCTGGTCACTGTCTATGTCCAGCACGGCAATCACCTGATTGTCCCTGTTGAAAACAGGCAAAACAATCTCGGACCGGGTGCTGCTGGCGCAGGCGATATGGCCGGGAAAGGCATCGACATCGGCCACCAGCTGCGTGGTGCCTGTGCGGGCAGCGGCCCCGCAAACGCCGCGAGAGAACGGGATCACAAGACAGCCGTGACCACCCTGATAGGGCCCGATTTTCAGCAATTCGGGCGCAGTTACCCGGTAGAAGCCGACCCAATCAAAGCGTGGATCACTGTGGAACAGCTCACAGGCCATGGTGGCCATCAACGCGATTTCGTCCGTTTCGCCCTCTGTCAGGGCGCGTATACGGTCAAGCACTTCACTGTATCTGGGGGACGTCATGGGTTCACTCTCTGGACGATGGGAAGCAGGCAGCTTATGGCTTGTCAGAACCACAGGAGGAGCGCAACCATGACCCGCTATCCCGCCGAATTGCCAGCCGTGATGGTGCGTGCGGCTGTTCAGGCCGCATTGACCGAAGACCTTGGCCGTGCGGGCGATGTCACAAGCCTCGCAACGATCTCACCCGAAGCAACAGCCGTAGCCGTGATGAACTCGCGCGAGACCGGTGTGATCAGCGGGCTTGCACTGGCGCAGGAGGCTTTTGCCGCGATGGAGGCCGGTCTGGTCTTTACGGCTCTGGTCGCTGATGGCGAGGCTGTCACCCCCGGCACGGATGTGGCCCGGATTGAGGGAAATGCGCGCGCGCTTTTATCAGCCGAACGTGTTGCGCTGAATTACATGTGCCACATGTCGGGAATTGCGTCCCACACTGCACGTTTTGTCAAAGCCGTTGCAGGCACCAACGCGCAAGTGTGCGACACGCGCAAGACCACGCCGGGGCTCAGGGCGGTTGAGAAATACGCGGTGCGCTGTGGTGGCGGGTCGAACCATCGCTTCGGTCTGGATGATGCGATCCTGATCAAGGACAACCACATCGCGGTGTGTGGCGGGATTTCCCAAGCGATTGCGCAGGCGCGCGCCTATGCCGGTCATCTGGTGGCTCTTGAGATAGAAGTGGATACGCTGGAGCAGTTTCGTGAAGCTCTTGATGCCGGAGCGGACGTGGTTCTGCTCGACAATATGGACACGGATACGCTTGAAACGGCGGTTTCGATCAACAAGGGCCGCGCCAAGCTTGAAGCCTCGGGTGGGGTCACGCTGGACACGGTCGGCTCTATAGCCCGCACGGGTGTCGATTACATCTCAAGTTCAAGGCTGACGATGGGTGCTGGCACGCTTGATCTTGGTCTCGACATCAAGATCGCATAAAAAAAGCCCGGCCAAAGCCGGGCTTTCGATCGTAAAGTCGAAAGACTTATACTGCAGGTGCGTCGTCGTCGTCGGAAGACGCTGCGATGCCGATTGCGATGATGGCGAGCAGAGGAACGATCCAGCCAGCAGCGGAAGAGCCCATAGGAGCAGCTTCTTCTTCCATCATGACTTCTTCTTCAACCGGGGCTTCGAAAACCAGGTTGCCAGCGAAGGCAGATGTGCTGAGGGCAAATGCAGTGATGGTTGCAGCTACGAATTTCATTGTGTCTCTCCAAAAGTTAGCAGCACGCGCCTGCGTGCTTTGTACACGCGGCCACGATTAGGTCTTTCTGGAAGGCAAGTGTAGGCAGAAAATCGGGTTGCAGAAAAAATCGCAAAAAGTGTTGCATCCGCGCCCAAGCTGGTGCTCGGGGCGCGGCAGTTCTTGAGGTATTTAAAAGCCGTCAGGCTTTAGTGTCAGTCAACGTCTGTTGAGCTACCGCCATCGGTCGCAGGAATGTCGACCGTTTCGCTGGATGACGAACTGTCATCGTCGCTGGAAGCTGCGATGCCAATGGCTACGATGGCCAGAAGTGGTACGAGCCAGCCTGCAGCAGATGACCCCATCGGTGCCATCTCTTCTTCTTCCATGACTTCTTCTTCAACCGGCGCTTCAAAAACCAGATTGCCGGCCTGAACGGACGTAGAGACAACAAAAGCCGCGATTGTTGCGGCAGCAAACATCTTCATTAGACTTCACCTTAAGTTACAAACAGTAGCGGAAAGTTAACAAAAGCTTACCCAATGTCCAGCGATGACAGGGTTAATCGCATAAAAAGGGCCCGAACCACTGGGGTCCGGGCCAAAGTTCGGCGCGGTCACAGCCGCGCCGGGGATAGTCTTGGGAGATCAGTTGGTGAACTCGGGGTAGGCCTCAAGACCCAGCTCCGACTTGTCGAGGCCGTTGATCTCGGCTTCTTCATCCACTCGGATGCCCATGGTCGATTTCAGGATGAACCAGACCACGAAGGACACGACGAAGACGAAGACACCGACGATGATGATCGGGCCAAGCTGACCCATGAAGGTCGCATCGCCATTGGTCAGAAGAACCGCCAAAGTACCCCAGATGCCTGCGAACAAGTGAACAGGGATCGCACCGACGACGTCGTCGATCTTCAGCTTGTCGAGGAACGGCACACCGAAGACAACGATCACACCACCGATGGCACCGATGATGGTCGCCATGCCCAGACCTGGTGTCAGAGGCTCTGCCGTGATGGACACCAGACCGGCAAGCGCGCCGTTCAGGACCATCGTCAGATCGATCTTGCCATACATGAACTGTGTGACCAGCATAGCTGTGATCGCACCACCGGCAGCAGCCGCGTTGGTGTTGGCAAAGATGCGGGACACATCGGCCACGTCACCGACGGAGCCCATCGCCAGCTGCGAGCCGCCGTTGAAGCCGAACCAGCCGAGCCACAGGATGAATGTACCCAATGTTGCGAGCGGCATGTTGGAACCGAGCATCGGCACAACCTGACCATCCTTGTACTTGCCTTTGCGAGCACCCAGAAGGATCGCACCGGCAAGCGCTGCCCAGCCACCGACCGAGTGAACCACGGTAGAGCCAGCAAAATCAAGGAAACCCCACTGGCTGTCCAGGAAGCCGCCGCCCCATTTCCAGGATGCCTGGATCGGGTAGATGATGGAGGTCAGAACGATCGTGAAGATCAGGAATGGCCAGAGCTTGATCCGCTCGGCCAGCGCGCCTGACACGATCGATGCGGTTGCCGCACAGAACATCAGCTGGAAGAAGAAGTCCGAACCGGTTGTCGCATAGCCAATGTCGTCTGCATCAGCAGCCGAAATCCCTACGGCCTCAAGCACAGCAGGGGCAAAGAGGATGCCGAGGTATCCACCGGTTTCGTCCGAGCCAATGGACCAGCTGCCCAAGGGGTACATCAGGTTGTAGCCGATCAAGTAGTAGAAAATACAGGCCAGCGAGAAGAGGCCCATGTTCTTGGTCAGCTGCATGGTGACGTTCTTGGAGCGGACCAGACCCGCCTCCAGCATGGCAAAGCCACAGGCCATGAAGAACACAAGAAAGCCGCCGATCAGGAACAGCAGCGAGTTGAGGATGAAGACGGTCTGGTCAGCAGGCGCGCCGGCGTCCTGCGCCAGCAGCGGGCTTGCCGCCAGCAGTGCGACAGCGGTCAGCACCGGAAGTTTGGAGAGTTTAGACATGGGTCCCTCGATATCTCTTGAAATTTTCAACTTGGTCACAGCCGCAATCACAGCGCTTCGTCGCCGGTCTCGCCGGTGCGCACCCGTACCGCTTGCTCGACATCCAGAACGAAGATCTTGCCGTCGCCGATCTTGCCGGTCTTGGCGGTGCTGGACAGAACATCCACAACGCCTGCGACCTGCGCTTCGGCCACGACGATCTCAAGTTTGACCTTCGGTACGAAGTTCACGACGTATTCAGCGCCGCGGTAGATTTCCGTGTGGCCGGCCTGACGTCCGTAACCTTTTACTTCCGACACCATGAGCCCCTGAACGCCAGCGGAAGTCAGCGCTTCGCGGACCTCTTCCAGCTTGAACGGCTTGATGACGGCAATGATGAGTTTCATGGTTTACCCTCGCTTGCAGAATTCTCGGCGCCGCCATGCTCCGATATGGGAGAGGCTCGTTGCACAGCAGCGCTCGTGGGCAAAAGAGAGGGCCAACCCGGGATTGGCGAGCGATTCCGGCAATCAGACCTGCCTGATTTTCCATGAATTCGACAGATTGTGATTAAAAAATACACATTTTTGCCTTGCTGTATAAAAAGCAGGCAAAACACATAGACCACAAGCTTGTGAGTTTTCCCCTCTACAACCGCAGGGCAAGCAGGTATATTTGGGACAAAATAAAAGCAGGCAGTACAGGCGGATCACAAAGATGGCGCGTAAATCACGGGGCAAGACCCCGCAGGCTCGGCGTTTGGGGCTTTTTGAACGGATGCTGAGATGGACCTTCGGGAAAGTCTTCGGACTGATCTGGTGGATCGGGTTGCGCACGGCCGTGCTCTTGGGCCTGACGCTGGGCGGGGCCACCTTGTACTACTATGCAAAGCTTCCCCCGATGGAGGAGCTTCTGGACGGTCGCGAAGGCGGCTCGGTCACACTTCTGGATCGCAACAGCGACGTGTTTGCTTGGCGTGGCCAACAGTATCAGGGCGTCCGCACCGAAACCGCATCGCCCCATCTGGTCAACGCCGTTGTCGCGACCGAGGACCGCCGCTTCTTCTCGCATTTCGGGGTGGATCCGAAGGGCATCGCCCGGGCCATGACCCAGAACATCAAGGCCGGACGGCTGGTTCAGGGCGGCTCGACCATCACCCAGCAGGTTGCCAAGAACGTTTTCTTCGATAACTCCCGCACGTTGGAACGCAAGTTGAAGGAAATCCCGGCGGCGTTGGCGATGGAGATCAAGTATGAGAAGAACGACATTCTGTCGATCTATCTCAACCGCGCCTATCTGGGAGCAGGTGCGCAAGGGTTCGAGGCCGCGGCGCAGCGCTATTTCAACAAATCAGCGCGCGAAGTGAACCCGGCTGAGGCAGCGATGCTTGCGGGTCTTCTGAAAGCCCCGTCGCGCTATGCCCCGACAACCAATCTGGCCGCCGCACAAGGGCGTGCGGATGTGATTGTCGGGCTTATGCAGGATCAGGGCAAGCTGACCCGGGTCGAGGCTGATCTGGCCCGCGCGCAACCTGCGGCACTGTCGCGGGCAGCCAACCAGAAGGCCGGCGGGTTCTTTGCTGATTGGGTGATGGAGGCGGGACCTGCGTTTCTGACCAAGTCCACGTCAGAAGATGTCCAGATTTCCACTACCTTTGATCGCCGTATCCAACGCGCCGCCGAAGAGGCGCTGGATTTCGTGTTTGAGACCAAGGTTCGCGAAGGTTCCAAAGCACAGGCCGCGATTGTCGTGATGTCACCAGATGGTGCCGTGCGCGCCATGGTAGGTGGGCGTGACGTCGGGCGCACACCGGGGCAGTTCAACCGCGCGGTGCAGGCGCTGCGCCAGCCGGGCTCTGCTTTTAAGACGCTGGTCTATGCTGCCGGACTTGAGACGGGCATGCAGCCATTTGATACGTTTTACGATGCCCCGATCAAGCTTGAGGTCGCAGGGTCCGGAACATGGGAGCCGAAGAACTACACCCGGGATTTCAAAGGTGAGGTCACCCTGACCGAGGCCTTCCGCCAGTCGATCAACACGGTTGCCGTCAAGGTCTCCGAGCGGGTGGGCCGCGAACGGGTCCGCGCGCTGGCCATGGATTTTGGCGTCACCACAGAGCTGGCCAACGGCCCCGCTCTGGCGCTTGGTGTATCCGAGACGACCCTGCTGCAGTTGACAGGGGCCTATGCGGGCATTCTGAATGGTGGGCGGCGGTCGCTGCCTTATGGGATGCTTGAGTTGAAGCTGAAAGGCGACAATTCGGTGATCATGGGCGCAGACAGACAAGCACCGGTGCGGGTCATGGACGAACGCGCCGCTGGCCATCTGGTCTACATGATGCGCCGCGCGGTCGAGGACGGTACCGGCACACGCTCAATCCTGCCCGGCCGTCCATCTGCGGGCAAAACCGGAACGACCCAAGCCGCGCGCGATGCCTGGTTTATCGGCTTTACAGGTGACTACGTGGCGGGTGTCTGGATGGGCTATGATGACAACACGCCGCTGAAAGGCGTGACCGGCGGAGGTCTTCCTGCGGACATCTGGCGTGAAACGATGTTGCGCGTCCACGAAGGCCTGCCGGTGTCGCCTTTGCCCGAGATCGTGCCCGAACAACCGCGCGTTCTGGCGCAGAACACTCCGCAAAGCCCTTCAGGTAACGATGACGATGTGGCGCGCAACATACTGCAAAGCGTGCTGCGCGGGATTTTCGGAAACAACTGAGGTCCGGTTCAGCCGCGGGTGTTGAGATCCGCGATCAGCTTGTCCAGATCGCCACGGTTCTTCGACAGGATCGCCTGCACTTCAGAGCGTTCGGTGCTGAGCATCGAGACGCCTTCGATATAGAGGTTGATCATCAGGCTTTTACCGGAACGGTCCGACACATGCCAGGACACGTCAATTGGCGCGGATTTGCCTGTGGAAAACAGCGATGAGACAACAACGCCCTTCTTGCCCTGATCGGAGGTTTTGGTCACCTCGATCTTGGCGCCGCGATAAGCGTTGAACTGCTTGCCGTACTTGCGCGACAGATACCCCTCAAACGCCGAGGTGAAAGCCGTTTTCTGGCCGTTGCTTGCCTGACGCCATGGTGCTCCCAATACAGAGCGGGCGATGAAATCCACATCGGCATGCGTGCGGAACATCGACTGGAAATCCTTCAGCGCTGCCGCTTCGGACTTGCCGGAGCCCAGAATGGCAGAGACGTCGGCCGAGATTTTCTTGACCAAACTGGTGGCATTGCTTGCGGCATCGGCGCGCGCAAGCGGTGTGGTGGCAACCAATGCGCCTGCGGCCATCAGGCCGAGCAAGGCGCGGCGGGAGACAAGATCAGTTGTCGAAGGCAAAGGGATCCTCCAGTTCTTCCAAATTGGGCCCGTCTGTCAGCTGTGCAGCCTTGTTTTGCAGATAGGCAATGCGTTGTGCGGTGTAACTGTCAGCGCTTTGATAGAGCAGCGCGTCGATGACTGTGCGGAACTCGTAACGCTGGTTGATAAGGTCTACGATCCGAACGCCATAATATGCGGTTTGGGCGTCGCCCTCCACAATGTTGCCAACCGGATCAATGGCGAAATCCACCACCTTGCCTGCCAGATCACGTTCCGAACTTGGCCCCAGAGCGATCAGTTCGATATAAGCGCCTTCAGGAACACCCCAAAGCGCCAGCGTCTCGCCAAAATCAGTGTCCCGGGCAAAAAGGCCCGCATCGGCCGCAGGATCCCTCAACCCACCAAGACCAAGCGTGGAGTTCATGGCAAAGCGAAAAAACGTCTCGCCTGCATCAGCCGCATCACCTTGCAGCACATGATTGAAGAACTTGCCCGGCAGGCTGGCGTTTGAAGCAAAGTTGCTGATCGACGTGCGCGGATATTCAGGAACGACCGTGCCATAGGCATTGGACGCAGGCCGAACCACAGCAGTGTCCAACGCCTTGTTCACGGCATGAACCTTGCGGTTGAACCCTTCATAGGGGTCATCAGACGCAGCGCCTGTCCCCCCGGTATCGGAGCATGCGGCAAGGAGCGCAACAACAGACAATATGGACAGGGTTTTAAGCAGGGACATCGGCTTCTCTTAAATTTAAGCTCGGCATATAACATCGAATGCGGCGGATACCAGTGGGTGATACAGGATTGTGCGACGTAAGTCACAAATTGACAAACTCTTGCCAAACAAACAGTAACTAACGTGGTAAACAGTCCGGTGTTGGCCGACGATGTCGGGCTAAGGCCTTGGTACAGGTGATAAATTGGCACAGAATCAACGCGGCAAAGAAGAGTTACAACAGGCTTTGTCCAAGGGCAGAGGCCTGTTCCTGTCGATCGGTATATTCAGCGTTTTCGTTAACTTGCTGATGCTGACCGGTCCATTGTTCATGTTGCAGGTCTATGACCGCGTGCTTGGCTCCCGCTCGGAAGAGACTTTGGCGGCCATGTTTATTCTTGTCGGTCTGCTCTACGCGATGATGGGTCTTCTCGACTACGCCCGTGGCCGAGTTGCGGCGCGCATTGGTGCGTCATTCCAAAATACACTCGACAATCGGGTGTTCGAGGCGGTTTTGCGCCGATCTGTGTTGCCGGATGAACGCAGCAAGCCGAACTCGGGCCTGAAAGACCTTGAAGCCGTGCAGCGCTTCATGTCCGCGCCTGTTCTGTTTGCGCTTTTTGATATGCCTTGGGCCCCGATTTTCATCGCCGGTATCTTCATCTTCCACCCACTGCTGGGCACTGTCTCGCTGATCGGTGGTCTGGTGCTGGTCACGCTGACGATCATCAACCAGCTCATGACCCGCAAACCGGTGGGGGAGGCCAATCAGGCCTCGGCACATGCCGATGCGCTGGCCGAACAAATGCGTGAGGAAAGTGAAGTCATTCAGGGCATGGGCATGCGCCCGGCTGTGATCAAGCGCTGGGCATCTGTGCGCGAGAAGGCGCTGGAAAGCCAGATCTCCTCGGCTGACCGCACCGGCACCTTCACGACCATGTCCAAGACTTTCCGGTTCTTCCTGCAATCCGCAATCCTCGCGGTCGGTGCCTATCTGGTGCTGCAGGGAGAGGTCACAGCGGGTGCGATGATTGCCGCGTCCATCCTGTTGGGGCGGGCGCTCGCACCAGTTGAACAGGCCATCGGAGGCTGGCCGCTTTTCCAGCGTGCGCGTGGCGGGTGGGAGGCGCTCAATGAGTTGCTTTCGACCACACCGGAAGAGCAGAATCGCACGCCACTTCCGCGGCCCCGCGCCATTCTGGACGTACAGCAGATCAATGTCGTGCCACCCGGTGAGCAGATTGCCACCCTGCGTGCGCTGAGTTTCCAACTTGAGCCGGGACAGGCGCTTGGCGTCATCGGCCCCTCAGCCGCAGGCAAGTCGACACTGGCCCGTGTGCTGACCGGCATCTGGCGTCCAGCTTCCGGCAAGGTGCGCCTTGATGGCGCCGCGCTGGAGCAATACAGCCACGCCGATCTGGGACTGCACATCGGGTATCTGCCGCAGGATGTGCATCTCTTTGGTGCAACAGTGGCCGAGAACATCGCCCGCCTGCAGGAGCCCGATCCGCAAAAAGTCGTGGCCGCTGCCAAGAAGGCGGGCGCACATGAGATGATCCTCAAGCTGCCCTCGGGCTATGACACGCTGATCCACCCCGGTGGCGGACGTTTGTCTGGCGGCCAGAAGCAGCGCATTGGCCTTGCCCGGGCGATTTATGGCGATCCGGTCCTGCTGGTGCTGGATGAGCCGAACTCCAACCTCGATTCCCAGGGTGCCAAGGCGCTGAACGCTGCGATCAAGGGTATGAAAGCCGAAGGCAAATCTGTGATCATCATGGCGCATCGTCCTTCGGGCATTGCCGAATGCGATCTGATCATGGTGATGGAAAACGGCATGCGCAAAGCCTTCGGGCCACGGGATGAGGTGCTCAAGGAACAGTTGCAGAACTATCAGCAGGTTGCCGCGGCTGTCGGTGCGAAGGCCGCACCCAAGCCAGTGGGCAGCGTCGAGCCGATGGTGCTGACCAAGCCGCCCGTTGCGGCGCAAGGGGAGAAGTGACAATGGCCGGTGGATCCATGGGACGCTGGAGCGCGCGCAAACAGCTTGTGGTCGGATTTGGCACTTTGGTCGTGCTGGTGCTGGGCATGGGAAGCTGGTCGATCCTGACCAACATCGCGGGTGCGATTGTCGCCCCCGGCATGATCGAGGTCGAGGGCAATCGTCAGGTTGTCCAGCATCCCGACGGCGGCGTGGTTGGCGCAATCAACGTCAATGATGGTGACATGGTTCAGGCAGGTGATGTGCTGATCCAGTTTGACGACAAGCTGCTGCGCTCGGAACTGGCGATTGTTGAAGGCCAGCTGTTCGAGCTTGGCGCCCGCCGCGGTCGTTTGGTGGCCGAACGTGATGGTGCCGATGAGATCGAATTTGATTTCGAGCTTCTGGAGCAGGCCCAGTTGCGCCCTGATGTGAAGGACATCGTCGAGGGACAGGAGCGCCTGTTTCACGCCCGCCGCAAAACCCGTTCGGAAGAGATCGAACAGCTGGGTGAGCGCAAGATCCAGATCGGCAACCAGATCGCGGGGGCCACAGCCCAACTTGACGGTCTGACCGAACAGCTTGAGTTGCTTGAGGTCGAACTGGCTGATCAGCAATCGCTGCTCGACAAGGGTCTGGCACAGGCTGGTCGTGTTCTGGCCTTGCAACGTGAACGTGCCGGCATCGGCGGTTCGGTCGGAGAGTTGCAGGCCAGCATCGCCGAAAGCCGTGGCCGGATTGCCGAGACGGAGATCGAGATTCTGCGACTGGACAGCACCTTGCGCGAAGAAGCGATCACAACGCTCCGCGATCTGCAATACCGTGAGATCGAATTGCGAGAAAGACGTCTGTCTGCACTTGAAACGCTCTCGCGTCTGGACATTCGTGCGCCGGTCTCAGGGTTGGTTTATGGCCGCACAGTGCATGCGTTGCGCTCGGTCGTGCGGCCTGCTGATCCGGTGATGTATATCGTACCTCAGGATGACAGGCTGGTGATCAACAGCCGGGTCGAGACGATTCACATCGATCAGGTTCATATCGGGCAGGAAGCCATTCTGCGCTTTTCTGCGTTCGATCAGCGTCAGACACCGGAACTGACTGGTGTGGTCCAGCGGGTCTCGGCCGACGTTCTGACCGATGAGGTAACCGGACAGTCCTACTATGAGGCGCAGATCCAACCCATTGATGGCGAGCTTGCCAAGCTGGGCGATGTGGTGCTCGTACCCGGTATGCCGGTGGAGGCCTTCGTGAAAACAGGAGACCGGACACCGCTGAACTATCTGCTCAAGCCACTGACCGATTACTTCTCCAAGGCTTTCCGCGAAACCTGAGCTTCGCGGGGCCCTCAGGCCCCGCGCCCGGCCCAACGGGAGAGGATGCCCTGGCAAGGGCAACCTGCTCCGGGCGGGAGTGCTTGCGCACAATTTCAGGCTGGCAGCAATCCTCGTGCGGGCCTAGAAAGGGCACAGCCCGTTTTCATCCAGAAGGACCCACGCCCATGACCGTACCCTCCTACGACAGCCGCCTAGCCGAACTTGGCATCACCCTGACCGATGCACCGGCACCGGCGGCCAATTACGTGCCTTTCGTTCAGGTTGGCGATCTTGTCTATGTCTCGGGCCAGATCTCCGTCGGGCCTGACGGTCTGGTCATCGGCAAGCTGGGCGCTGATATGGAGGTGGACGCCGGTGCTGCTGCTGCGCGTCTGTGTGCGATCAACCTGATCACCCAGCTGCGCAACGCCTGTGACGGTGATCTCAGCCGTCTCAAGCGCGTTGTTAAGCTCAATGGCTTCGTGAACTGCACTCAGGATTTCACGGATCAGCCGAAGGTGATCAACGGAGCATCCAATCTGTTTGTCGAGGTCTTTGGCGAGGCCGGTCGTCATGCCCGCGCAGCCGTCGGTGCACCCTCACTGCCCTTGGGTGTCGCGGTTGAGGTTGAGGGGATCTTTCAGATTGCCTGACGCGCCGCGGTTACCGGAGGCGTTTTTCAAGGCCCCTCTCGCCCACCGGGCGCTGCACGACATCCTGCAAGGCCGGGTGGAGAACTCGACCTCGGCTGTGCAGGCAGCGGTCGAGGCTGGCTACGGGATCGAGATTGACCTGCAACTCTCCGCCGACGGTGAGGCGATGGTGTTTCACGATGATACGCTTGATCGTCTGACGGGTGAGACCGGCCGGGTGCGGACGCGCAGCACAACCGAGCTGGGGCGCATCCCTCTGGTGGGGTCCATGGACCTGATCCCGACCCTGACCGAAATCCTTGAGATTGTGGCGGGCCAAGTGCCACTCCTGATCGAGATCAAGGATCAGGATGGAGCGCTCGGACCTGAAACCGGCCAGCTTGAACGCCGTACCTGTGCACTTGTGAAGGACTACAAAGGGCCGGTCGCGTTGATGTCCTTCAATCCCCATGCGGTCGCGATTTGCGCCCAGGAAGCTCCAAACATTCCGCGTGGTCTGACCACTGAATCCTTCGATGCGGATGACTGGGGAGTGGACCCAGATCATGCCCGCTGTTTGAGCGAGATGCAGGATCTGGACCGCGTGGGTGCGAGCTTCATTTCTCACGACCACAAGGACCTTGGCTCGAACCATGTAGCCCGCGCAAAGGCCACGGGATGCGACGTGCTGTGCTGGACCATCCGCTCGCAAGACCAAGCGGATGCAGCCCTGCGGGTTGCCCGCAACATCACCTTTGAGGGATACCGGCCGGCCACCGGTTGAACTCCGCGCGCGACGTCCCATACTCAAAGGCTTATACCAACATGCAACAGGACCGACAGGCGACATGGACGACGGCGCTGCGATTGAAATCACGGTTCTTGGCAGCCTGCATGAGATCGACGCAGCCGATTGGGATGCCTGCGCGGTTGAGGGCGAGGGCCGCCCGCTTGATCCCTTCACCACGCACCGCTTCCTGCTGGCGCTTGAGGACAGCGGCTCGGTCGGTACAGGCACCGGCTGGTCGCCCCGGCATCTGGTCGCCCGGACCGATGGCATCGTCATTGCCGTCATGCCGCTTTACGCCAAGGGCCATTCTCAGGGCGAATACATCTTCGACCACAACTGGTGCCATGCCTATGAACGCGCAGGCGGGCGCTATTATCCGAAATTGCAGGCAGCAGTGCCGTTTACACCCGCGACCGGCAGACGGCTTCTGACCCGTCCCGGCTGGGAAGACATGGGACGCATCGCGCTGTTGCAGGGGGCGGTGCAACTGACGTCGGAAAACCGTCTGTCATCCTTGCACGTCACCTTCTGCACCGAGGATGAATATGAGGCTGGCGGTCGAATTGGACTGTTGCAGCGGGTTGGCCAGCAATTCCACTGGGAAAACCATGGCTATGCGGATTTCGACGGGTTTCTGAGCGCTCTGTCATCCCGCAAGCGTAAGAACATAAGAAAGGAGCGCGCGCGTGCGCAGGACTTCGGCGGGATGATCCACTGTTTCACCGGCGACAAGATCGAGACCGAGCATTGGGAGGCCTTCTGGCAGTTCTATCAGGACACCGGGGCGCGCAAATGGGGCACGCCTTATCTGACCCGCCGGTTCTTTGACATCGCACAGGATCGTCTGCGAGACGACATCCTTCTGGTGCTGGCCGAGCGGGAGGGCCACTGGGTGGCCGGTGCCATGAACCTGATCGGAGCCGAGACGCTTTACGGTCGCTATTGGGGCTGCGTTGAAGATCACCCCTGTCTGCACTTCGAGTTGTGTTACTATCAGGCGATTGACTATGCTATTGCCAATGGCATGGACCGGGTCGAGGCGGGTGCGCAAGGCGAACACAAGCTGGCGCGTGGCTATCTGCCCAGCCCGGTCTATTCGCTGCACTGGCTGGCCGAGGAAAGCTTTCAGAAAGCTGTTGGTGACTATCTGGAGGCTGAGCGGAACACCGTGGATGAAGAGATCGAAATTCTCACCTCTTACGGACCGTTTCGAAACACAAAAGGAGAGGCATGATGGCGACACCGCTTACTCAGGAACAGCGCGACGGAGAGTTGCAGGAGCTTGTAAAGAAGGGCTGGGCGGTCAGTTCCAACGGCGACTGGATCGAAAAGACCTTCAAGTTCGGGGATTTCCGCGCCGCCATCGACTGGATGGTCCGCCTTGTGCCGGTGTGCGAAGAGATGGACCACCATCCGGAATGGAAGAATGTCTACAGCCGGGTTGAGGTGGTTCTGACCACCCATGATCTGGGCAGCCTGTCAAATTACGACCTGTATCTGGCCCAGTCGATGGAGGAGATCGCGGGCTGATCGCGACCTCCCCAATTAATTCAGAACTACATTTCGTCCAGCAACGCCTCGCCCGCGGAAATCGAGCATTCGCCGGGGCTGTCTTCGACATTCAGATGGGTGACCTTGCCCCCCTCAACGACCATCGCATAGCGCTTGGACCGGTTGATCAGGCCCACAGGTGGGGCGGTGAAGTCCATGCCGATCGCCTTTGTGAAGGCCGCGTCTGCGTCGCCCAGCATCCGGATGCCCGCGTCTGTGGCGCCGGTATCTGCGCCCCAAGCGTTCAGCACGAAGGGATCATTGACTGACACGCAGATGATTGTTTCGACACCCTTGGCCATCAACTGGTTCTTGGTGCGGATAAAGCTCGGAACATGGGCCGAGGAACAGGTCGGCGTGTAGGCTCCGGGAACTGCGAAAATCACCGCCTTGCCCCCGATCAAATCACTCATCTGGACTTCGGTAGGGCCATCGGGCCCCATTTCTGTCAGAGTTGCTTCGGGAAGGGTGTCACCAACGGCTATGGCCATGATCTGATTTCCTTTGTGTCAGGTGGTTGCACGTCTCTCTGATGCTCATATAGGCTTGGCGCTGGAATTTGCAGGGGGCTTTGTGCTGATGAGCGGAATTGTTATCGTCGGGGCCGGTCAGGCCGGGGCCACGCTGTCGGAAAAACTCCGCAGTGGTGGGTATGACGGTGACATCACCCTGATCGGTGAAGAGCCGCATCTGCCCTACCAGCGCCCGCCACTGTCCAAGAAATATCTGTTGGGCGAGATGGACGTGGAACGTCTGTATCTGCGGCCCGAAAGCTTCTATCAGGATCAGTCGATCGATGTGCGCCGAGGGGTGTCGGTCATGTCCATCGACCGGGCCGAAAAGCTGGTTCATCTGAGCGATGGGCAGAGCCTGGGTTATGACAGGCTGGCGCTGACCACCGGGTCGGTTCCGCGGCGGTTGCCTGCGGCGATTGGCGGGGATCTGGGCGGGGTGCATGTGGTGCGCAACCTGTCGGATGTCGATCACATGGGGCCGGACTTTGGGGCGGGCGGTCATGTGCTGATCGTGGGCGGAGGATATATCGGGCTTGAGGCGGCGGCAGTGGCGGCCTCGCGCGGGTTGAAAGTGACGCTTGTGGAAGCAGCGGAGCGGATTTTGCAACGGGTGGCTTGCCGCGAAACCTCTGATTTCTTTCGGGAATTACACACGAACCACGGCGTGGACATTCGCGAAGGGGTTGGACTGAAGGCGCTGACCGGGCATGGGATCGTGTCGGGGGCGGAATTGAGCAGTGGCGAAAAACTTGAGATCGACTTCGCGATTGTGGGAGTCGGGATCACGCCGGCGATTGAATTGGCGGAAGCGGCGGGGCTGGAAATATCCAATGGAATCAAAGTGGATAGCCGGGGGATGACCTCGGATGAGGCGATCTTCGCGGCGGGGGATTGCTGCTCGTTTCCCTATAGGGGGGAGCGGATCCGGTTGGAATCTGTGCCCAACGCAATCGATCAGGCTGAGGCGGTGGCAAAAGCGCTTTTGGATCAAGAGGTTAGCTATGAGGCAAAGCCGTGGTTCTGGTCGGATCAGTATGATGTGAAACTGCAGATCGCGGGTCTGAACACGGGATATGACCGGGTGATCAGCCGGAAAGGTGCCAAGGAGGGGAGTATTTCTTTCTGGTATTTCAAGGGGTTGGAGCTTCTGGCGGTGGATGCGATGAACGACCCGCGGGCTTATATGATGGGCAAACGCTGGATCGAGGCGGGGCTGTCGCCGAAGGCAGAAGACTTGGGCGCAGAGGATTTGAAGACGGTTAAGTGCGTGTAATTGCTGGGAAATTTCGCGGAACCAAGCTTGCGGATCTAGGCGCGGGGGATGCTGATGCGCATCTGCGGCCGACCCCGGACCGGGTCCGGGAGAGCCTGTTTAACATACTGGAAAACAACGATTTTCCCAACCTGACGGGGGCGCATGTGCTGGATCTTTTTGCGGGCACCGGCGCGCTGGGGCTGGAGGCGCTCAGCCGGGGGGCGGAGCGGGTGGTGTTTGTGGAAAACGGCGCGGTGTCAGGCAAGCTGCTGAACGCAAATATTGCCAAATGCCGGGCGGGTCCAGAGACGGAAGTGCAGCGCACGGACGCCCGTGTCATAAAAAATAAACCTGTAAAGCCATATACTTACGTGTTTCTTGATCCGCCCTATGGCAAGGGTCTGGGGGAAGCGGCGCTGGGCGCGCTGGCGCGGGATTGGCTGGCAGAGGGCGCCGTGATCGTCTGGGAAGAAGCCCGCGAGATGCGCCCGCCACCGGGATTTGCCCTGCGCGAGACCCGCCGTTTCGGCTCCACCGTGATCACGATTTTAACCAAATCTTAGCACGAGTTCTTTCGCAACTCTTCCATAACTATTTCATAACTCAAGTATTTCTGTCGGGTATTGCGGCAATCACTGCGGCAGAACCTCTGGTGTGCAGCCTTCGGGCGGCGGGATTGGGGTTACGTCATCGAACCCGGGAGGGGCGATGGCTTTCCAAGCGGGTTTGACATCCCCCAATCCAGCAAACGGAAAGGTCACCGGCACAGCCTCAAGCCAGCCACGCCATCGCCCAAAGTAGACCGCATCTGAAGCCGCAACACCTTCGATCCAGTGGCAGCGTGATCCGAAAAGTGCATCTGCCTTTTCCGGCAGCTTGACTGTGCCGTCGCCGAACGCCCAACGCCAATCGGTTTTGTCATCGAAAACCAGTTCTGAAAGATCCACAAAACGCAAGCCACCAACCTTATTGAGAGAAGCAGACCAATCGCTTTCGTCAAACGCCAGATCCCTTTCGTTTGTACCCGCGAGAAAGCTAAAGCTCAGGTCTGCTCCTTTGAATGAACTATCTTCAACCGATCCGCCTTGAAGTTTTACAAAGCGCAAGTCAGCTTGGGTTAGATCCACCCCTCCCATGAAAGGCGAATTCAGCCACGCAGACTGCAGATTGGCACCCTTCATAGTTGCATTGGCAAACCCTACTTGATCGGCAACCATTCCCTCCATATTGACCCGGTTAAGTGTGTTGAATGATAGGCTGCTATCCTTCAACCGAGCCCCAAAGAAACTAGTATCCGATAGGTTGGTTCTTCGAAATCGAACCGTGTCGAGTTGCGCAAATTTAAACGAAGCACCGGAGAAGTCATTGGTGTGGAATGTGGTCGTCGACAGGCTTGCACTCTCAAAATTTGCACCTTTGAAGATCGCGTTATTGGTTTTGTCTATATCTACCAGTTCAGCCTTGGACAAATTCGCGTTGGTGAAATTCGCTTCAAACAAATTGTTTTGGTTCATTCTGGACTGAATTAGAGACGCATCCGAAAGATCAGCTAGAACCAGGGCTGTCTTATTCATCCTTGTACTATTCAGATTTGCATTCTGCATGCCAGCGTCAATGAAATCGGCCCAGTTGAGATTTGCCCTGCTTAGGTTTGCATGCTGGAACTGAGACGACGATGCGTTAACGAAGGTCAGTTGCGCACGGCGCAGTTTTGCGTTTTCCAAATTTGCGCCATTGAGGTTTGCTGTGTCCAGATTGGTAAAATCCAGATCCAGACCGGGCAGAAAGGCATTTTCCAGATTTGCGCGTTTGAGGTTGCGAGGCCGCCATTTGGGTTTGCGCAGGACGGCAATCTGGGCCAGACGCCGCTCAGTCCATTCCTCGGTCATTGCGTCCTCTTGGTCCTGCGAGATGTCGGAGCAGGGGGTCACGCCTTCGCGCCGGCACCAGATGGCCTGAAAATCCCGCTTGGCCGTGGTTTCGCCCAGCCAATCCTTGGGATGTTCGACCAGCGATTGTTCTGTCAGGTTTAACTCTGCCAGCCCGAACACCGGTTGCTTGAAGATGACTTTGGGCACAAATGGCAGAGATTCCTCGCGGACAAGGTCGGTGGTGCGTTCGAGTGTCAGAAAGCCAAGAACGAGAAACAGGCAGAGGCTGGCGGGCACGCCGAACCAGTTGAACCAGACCCATGGTTTTTCCTCCTGCGAGATGCCGCGCATCCGGCGCCAGAGGACGACGAGGCTGTCGGCGCCGACCCAGCCGGAGATGTAGAAGGCCGCCGCATTGGTGGCGGTCATCCAGAACTCCCGCGCAGGCAGCGATTGTTTCCAGCCATAGAGCAGCACGACGAGGCCGAAGATCCATGCGAGGCCGAAGGACAGGATGGCGGCGATGTCGCTGAGGGCGCGGTTGGTGGTGCAATGCGGCTCGGGTGTTGCGGGGTGCTGGATGATGCGGGAAATGCCGGGGAGGGCCCAGAACCAGCGGCCGATGGCCGAGCGGGGGCCGGAGCGGATGAAGTTGCGCAGCTCAAGTGCTGCAGAGGAGAGGAGCCATGGGTGGATGTGTTCGGACAGGGGCTCTCCCCTGATCTGGGCGGGCGCTGTGCTGAGCGCGTCCCAGAGGCGGATCTGGTAGATGTGGAAGTAGCAGTAGACGGCGGCGGTGAGCACGGGGGCGACGTAGAAGAACAGGCGGGTGGGGACCGAGACGCCAATGAGCGGCAGTTGGGTGGCCCGGTCGATGCCGTAGAAATCGATGTGCTGGACGCCGAGCAGGGTGACGCCGACGAAGGCGAGGACGCCAAGCATGGCGAACCATGTGTTGCGCGCGGTGGTGGTGAGCGTGTTGATCCGCGCGATGTGGTCGGGTTGGGTGCGGGCGCGGGGCTTGCGGCCACGGCGGTAGGCGAGGTGGGTCATCGGGGGGCCTCGATCAGGGCGGCGCGGCAGGAGGCGGATGGTGGGATGACGGGAACGTCGGCGGCGGGGATGGTGGGGAGGTCGAGGAATTGTGTCGTGCTGGCGTCAAGTTCGATCCGCGAGGTGCGGGCAAGCTCCAGGGCGCCAATGTGGGGGCTGGGGGGCCATTGCTGGCCGAGCGCCTCGACCACGCCGCGCCACTGGCCGAAGAATTCGAGATCGTTGAGGCGTTTGGCGGACCAGCAGGCGGGGCGGTCGATGCGGTCGGTCTTGCTCCATGGGGGATCGAAGGGCAGGTCGGTGGTGGCGTCGCCGAAGGTGGCTTTAAGGCTGACGTTTGATGCGCTGCCGAGGTCCATGAAGCGGAAGGCGGCCCCTTCGGTTTTCCATGCGAGGGCCATGTTCAGCAGTCCGGTGAAGGCAGGGTCGCGGAAGGACCATGGCAGGAGGTAGTCTGATGTGCCCTCGGCCTCGAGACGGAAGAGGTTGTTGTCGCGCAAGCCGTCCTCATCGCGTTCCATGTCGTTGTTGTGGGTGCCGATGAAGAGGGTGTTCCACAAGATGAGTTCAGGGCGTTCGGTCTGGCCGGGTTTGAAGCGGGTGTGCAGCATGAGAGCGTTGCTGAAATTGGCGAAGGCCGGTCTGAGATCGCCGGTAACAGAGGTGAAGAACGCGCCGATGAAGTCAGTTCCGGTGAGATCGGCGCCGTCATAACTGGTGCGAAAGGCGCGGGTGTTTCGCAGGTTTGCATTGCGCAGGGATGCGCCGGAGAATGTGCTGAAAATCAGGGTTGAGGATGACAGATCGGCCTGATCGAGAATTGCCGCATCGAATGTGGTGCTGCGCAGGCTGGCGCGCCAAAGCTCAGCGGATGTGAGATTTGCTCCCATGAACCACGCGTCATCCAGATCGGCATCCGTCAGGTAAGTGTTCTGCAATGAGGCACGGTCGAACACGCTGCCTTCTGCCTTGATCTTGACGAGGGAGGCGTTGAGCAGGTTTGCCTCGGTCAGGGTTGCGCCTGTCAGATCGGCCTGCTCCAGATCGGCATTGATCAGGGAACTGCCGGAAAAGTCTGTATCTGCGAGCAGACCTTTGACGGCAAAAAGGCTGTCGTGGTTGCCATGTGACAGGTTCTGCCCGGTCAGCGGAATTGTGGAGATTGGCGTGGCTTCACGTACTCGCCTGTCCAGAAGTGCAGCCTTGGGCGTTTTGGTTTGAGCGAATACGGTTTCGTTACAGTCGAAAACCTCAGCCTTGTCACAGGTTTCGGCCTGAAATTGAGCCAGCGCAATGGGGTAGCTTGTCCAGCCTTCCTTTGGCTTTGAAATCTCGGCCCCAACCAGATCGATGCGGCTGTTGGCAAGATAATTTACGTGAAACTGTCTTGGAAAACCGCCGAACTCCGTGAGCAGAAGACCCGCCAGCCCCGCGACCATGCAAAACCAGATGTTTTCCAACCTCGGGTAGAAGGGTTTCGAGCGGGTTTCCTGAAATGGACGCCGGACATAGAGAAGCGAGAGCACCATCACGGTGGTGGCGATCACCAGAATAACCGACTGATAGATGGTCAGAACCAGGCTTGCCACCACGTAGCTTCCGCCTGCAACGGCGATTGTGGCCAGCGGCAGCACCCAGACAAAGGCGATGGCTGCCAGTCTTGCCAGCATCCCAAACAGGCGTGGGCCGCCAACCGAGGGCAGCAGGGCCGCCACGATCCATGGTGTCACCCGTTCAGACATGGGAAGCTCATCCACCCTGAGGGGCAATTGCGCATAGAGCCACCAGAGCCTGATGATCACCACGTGAAGATAGATCGTCAGCAGAAGCAGGATGAGGGGGGCGGCGACGAGAAATCCCAAAGCCTCGATCTCGGTGCCGAGGATCGGCAGCACGAGGGACCGCGAGTTTGACAGGATCTGGCCATCGGTCAGGGAGGCCCGGGCAACCCAGACATACGCGCAGCCTGCGAGCAGTCCCAGCCATGTCGTTCGGGCAATCGAGGTCAGCGCGGCGATCTGGTCCAGAAGAACTTCGGTTGAGGGCTTGGTCACGGGCTTGGTCCATGGTTAAATGCGCATTAATAAACACTGAACAGGATGGCAAAGAACGACCCTCCTGTCGAGCGAGCGGTAGATGTTGGATCAGATGGATTGCGCGACCCCTTTGCGGGAGGTCTTTGGCTTTGATGCGTTTCGCCCCGGACAGCGGGAGATTGTCGAGGCGGTGGTCGCGGGCCGGGATGTTCTGGCGATCCTGCCCACGGGTGCCGGGAAATCACTGTGTTTTCAGCTGCCTGCCCTGTTGCGGGGCGGGGTGACGCTGGTGATCTCTCCGTTGATAGCCTTGATGCGGGATCAGGTCCGGTCGCTCAAGGCGGCGGGCGTTGCAGCCGGTGCGCTGACCTCGGGCAACACAGAGGATGAGACCGAAAGCGTCTGGGCTGATCTTGAGGCGGGGCGGCTGAAGCTGCTTTACATGGCGCCCGAGCGGCTGTCGCGGTCGCGTGATATGCTGCGCCGGGCCGGCATCTCGCTGATTGCCGTGGACGAGGCCCATTGTGTCAGCCAGTGGGGCCATGATTTCCGCCCCGATTACCTTGAGATTGGCGCCCTGCGCGCGGCGCTGGATGTGCCACTTGCGGCGTTCACGGCGACGGCGGATCCCGAAACCCAGGAAGAGATCATCGGGAAGCTGTTTGCAGGCGAGCCCGAGGTGTTCCTGAAGGGTTTTGACCGGCCCAATCTGCGGCTGGCCTTTGCGCCCAAGGCCCGACCCCGTCAACAGATCCTTGAGTTTGTGGCGGCACGCAAGGGGCTGTCGGGGATTGTCTATGCGGCCTCGCGGGCGAAGACCGAAACGCTGGCGCAGGGGCTGCGCGAGGCGGGTCATGCAGCGCTTGCCTATCATGCGGGCATGGAGGCCGATGCCCGGCGCGAGGCGGAGCGGCGGTTTCAGCTTGAGGATGGGCTGATCGTGGTGGCCACGGTGGCCTTTGGCATGGGGATCGACAAGCCCGATATCCGGTTTGTCGCCCATGCGGATCTGCCCAAATCGGTGGAGAGTTATTATCAGGAGATCGGGCGCGCGGGCCGGGATGGCGCGCCTGCGGATACGCTGACGTTGTACGGTGGCGAGGATATTCGCCTGCGTCGTGCCCAGATCGACGAGGGTCTGGCACCGGTCGAGCGCAAGCAGGCCGATCACGCCCGGCTGAACGCGCTTCTAGGGCTGGCGGAAAGCCCGGTCTGCAGGCGGGTGCCGCTGCTGCGCTATTTCGGCGAGATTTTTGCGGGGAACTGTCAGGGGTGCGATCTGTGCGAAACCCCGCCCGAGACCTTTGACGGGACGGAAGCTGCGCGCAAGGCGTTCTCGGCCGTGCTCAGAACAGGCGAGATGTTCGGGGCCGCGCATCTGATCGATATTCTGCGCGGACAGGCCACGGAGAAAGTCCGCCAGCGCGGCCATGACGGGCTGCCGACATTTGGCTGCGGGACGGAGTTTTCCAAGCCCGAGTGGCAGACGATCTTTCGCCAGTTGCAGGGGCTCGACCTGCTGCGCCCGGATGCGGCGCGCCATGGGGCCTTGCGGTTTACCGAGAGCGCGCGACCGCTGTTGCGGGGCGAGGCCGAGATCACCCTGCGCAAGGATACGATCACCTCGGCGGGTGCGTCGGCGCGGGTGGTGCGGGCGCTGGTCAATGAGGAGGACGAGCCGCTTCTGTCCGCGCTCAAGGCCAAGCGGCGGGCATTGGCCGAGGCCGGTCGGGTGCCGGCCTATGTGATTTTCCCTGACCGCACGCTTATCGAGATGGCCACCAAGCGCCCGGCAACGCTGGATGCAATGAGTGCGATCTCGGGCGTGGGGGCCAAGAAGCTCGACCGGTTCGGTGCGGCGTTTCTTGAGGTGATCCGGGGGGAGGCGGCACCCGCACCGCATCCCTCGCGCCGGAAACTGGCGGGGCAGCAATCGGGTGCGCTTTTCGATCTGCTGGAGGCCGAACAACTGCGCCTGTCACGTGGCGAGAGCGGGCTGGACGCTTTCATGACCTGTTCGGGTGGAACATTGGCCAAGATTGCTGATCAGCGGCCACGCGATCTTGATGCGCTGGGCCGCATTGCCGGGATGGGCCGGGCCAAGCTGGAGCGGTTCGGCAAGGCGTTTCTGGATGTGATAAGGGCCGGATGAAAACATCCAGCCCTTACCCTTCGATCTTCCCTCATTTACACCCGTCTCAGTGGTCCCCGGGCATACAGCCCCCTCTAGACGGGCATTGATGTCTCGCGAAGCATCGCGAGATGTTCCTGAAATCTTGGGTCGCGCATCACGATGGCGCGCAATTCACGGGCCAGCGACGGGTCATTTGCAGTGATGCGGGTGCGTGCCGATGCGCGGTATTCCGCACCCAGAGCCATCACATCGGGTGCGTGGCGCAGGGGCTGCTCGGCGCAGACGGCGATCGGGCGGATGCGTCCGGCGATCCACTGACCGTAAAAACGGTTCAGCGGGGCCACGGCGCAATCGGCGCGGCCCTGTACCAGATCCATGCCCGGAGTTGCGGACACGTCCATCAGGGGTGTTCGGCCAAAGAGCGGTGCAATGACGCCCCACTCAGCCCGCTCAGCCTCACCCATGGCGATGCGCGGCTGGGCATGGGCGGATACCAGATCTGCTGGCGTTGTGAAATCGGCATCTGCTTGAACCCAGATCAGCAGGGGCTCGGGCGGCAGGTCCAGAATGTTGGCGGCACCGAGCGCGTCTGGTGCGGTCGAGATGGTGACCACGGCGCGGTTGGCCGTCGGGCGGGCGGAGACGGCCACGTCAAAGCCGGACTGAACGGAGGCTCCCGCGAAGATCTCGGCCACCTTGCGGTTCGGTGCATGCTCGTCGATCATCAGCGTGAAGCGCGGCTTCTGACGGCGGGCGTGCACGGGCGCGGATGCGGTCGTGACGGTTGCGGCAGCGGTCAGGGCAATCGCGGTTCTGCGGGACATCTGGAAGGTCATCGGACACCTCATTGAGAAAACTTATCGTGTTATCTACTGCGCCAATCATGACCTGTCTTCCCAAACAGCGTTGGTATGTAAACTGTTGTCATCACAAATAAGAAATGTGTAATGTAGTAAATGAAACGCAACTACAGCACAAAAGACCCTGATCCATGCGCAAAACCCTTGTTGGCCCCCGGCTCCGGCAGCTTCGGCGTGAACGCAAGCAGACCCAGGCCGAGATGGCCGAGGCGCTGGGCATCTCGCCTGCCTATGTGAACCTCTTGGAAAACAACCAGCGCGCGCTGAGCGTGCAAGTGCTGATGGCGCTGACGGACGCCTATAACGTCGACTGGCGCGATCTGATCAAGGATGACGGAGCCACCCGGCTGTCGGATCTGCGCCACGTGTTGCAGGATCCGATCTTCGAGGATCAGACGCCTGATCTGCAGGAAATCCGCGGCGCACTGGATCATGCGCCCGCGCTGGTGCAGGCATTCCTGACGCTTTACGGCGCGCATCGCACGATGATCGAGCGGGTGATGCGCAGCGGCGATGAGGGGGGGATGGCGAACCTGACCTCTTCGACGCCCGAGACGGCAATCCATGATTTCTTTCGCAACAACTCGAACCATTTCGAGGCGCTTGAGACCGCCGCCGAGCGGCTGGAGGCCGAGCGCCCGTCGCGCAATGATGACCTTTACACCACGCTCAAGACCCGGTTGCAGGAGGATCAGGGGTTCACCGTGCGCACCGCCACGCTGGAGGAGATGCCCCATATCCTGCGCGACTATGACGCCAAGGCAGGCACGGTCTATCTGTCGGAAGCGCTGGATCATCAGAACCGAAAGTTCCAGCTGGCCCATGTGCTGTGTCTGGTGACCTGTGGCGATCTGCTGGACCAGATGATCGAGCAATCCAACCTGACAGAGGCACCATCGCGGGCGCGCTGCCGGGTGGAACTGGCCAATTATTTCGCGGCGGCCTACCTGATGCCCTATGCGCCGTTCTACACCATGGCCGAAAAGACAAACTACGACATCGACCGTCTGGCGGCCGCCTTTGACGTGTCCTTCGAGCAAGTCTGCCAGCGTCTGACGACCCTGCAACGCGAAGGTCAGAAGGGCGTGCCGTTTTTCTTCCTGCGGGTCGACAAGGCGGGCAATGTGACCAAGCGGTTCAATGCGACCTCCTTCCATCTGGCCGAGCATGGCGGGTCCTGTCCGGTCTGGAACGTGCACGCGGCCTTTCGCACGCCGGGCCTGATCCTGCCGCAGTTTCTGGATCTGCCCGATGGCCAGCGGTTCTTTTCGATAAGTCGCACGACCGAGCGTCCGGTGTTCAGCCGCGAGACCCAAGACCGGCGGCTGGCGGTGGCACTGGGCTGCGAGATGCAGCATGTCCACAGGGTGGGCTATGCGTCGAGTTACAATCTCAAGGACGAGGGTCTGTTCTCGCCCATCGGGATCAACTGTCACCTTTGCCCGCGGCAGGCCTGTTCCCAGCGCGCCCATCAGCCGCTGCACATGAACCTGCCAATTGACGCCAATCGGCGCGGCAATACCCGTTACGAGAGCTGACATCGATGGGATGCCTCCGGCGGGGATATTTGGGCCAAGAAGTGGGGCGGGGTCTGTGCTTCGATTTTCCGGTAAATACTCCCGCCGGAGGCCGCACAGGTCTGTCCCCATGAAAACTCTTGATATTCTCGATGTCCTCTTGGGGTTCGACACCACCAGCGCGCGGTCCAATTTGGAGATGATCGACTGGATTGCAGGGCAGTTGCAGGCGCGTGGGATCACGCCAGCGCGGATCATGAATGACGCGGGCTCCAAGGCCAATCTTTATGCAACCATCGGTGGGGATGGCGCGGGTGTGATGCTGTCGGGGCATACGGATGTGGTGCCTGTGGACGGGCAGGACTGGTCATTTCCACCCTTTGCCGCGACCCGGAAGGATGGCCGGGTTTATGGCCGGGGGGCGGCTGACATGAAGGGGTTTCTGGCAGCGGCCCTGTCGATGGGTTTTGCAGCGGCGGACCGTGATCTGGTCACGCCGCTTCATCTGGCGTTTTCCTACGATGAGGAGATCGGCTGTATCGGTGTGCGCTCGATGATCGACATGCTGGCCAAAGCACCACAGCGCCCGCGCCTGTGCATCGTTGGCGAGCCGACCGGCATGGCGGTGGCAACCGGGCACAAGGGCAAGCTGGCGGCGCGCGCGCTCTGCCGGGGGCGGGCCGGGCATTCCGCACTTGCGCCACAGGCGCTGAACGCGATCCATCTTGCCAGCGATCTGGTGGCGGCGATCCGCGAACTGCAGGCAGACCTTGCCGGATCAGGGGCGCAGGACCCGGCTTATGATGTGCCCTATTCGACGTTGCATGTGGGCAGGATTGCGGGGGGTGTTGCGCTCAATATCGTGCCCGAGACTTGCACGCTTGATTTCGAGATCCG
The DNA here is from genome assembly GCA_947494445.1 of uncultured Paracoccaceae bacterium. Taxonomy (GTDB): domain Bacteria; phylum Pseudomonadota; class Alphaproteobacteria; order Rhodobacterales; family Rhodobacteraceae; genus CANLSM01. Next base: position 568,529 of record CANLVD010000001.1, read on the forward strand.
CAATCTGGCGGGCGATGATGCGGGAGAGTTGCTGGAGCAGATCCGTGCGCGGGCGGCAGCGATTGTTGCGCAGGCAAATGATCCGTCTGCTGCCATCGAGATCGAGGTGGTCAACAGCTATCCGGGGCTGGACACGGACGAGGCGGGCTGGGCTGTGGAGTTCGTGCGGTCCCTGACCGGCAGCAACCTTGCGATGAAGGTGGCATTCGGCACCGAGGGCGGCTTGTTTTCCCGCGATCTGGGGGTGCCAACGGTGGTTTGCGGTCCCGGTGACATGGCGCAGGGGCACAAGGCGGATGAATATGTGAGCGAGGCCCAGCTTGCCCAATGCGATGCCATGCTGGCGCGTCTTCTGGAGCGGCTGGAGGTGGGGCTTTAGTTGCGGTGGGCCACCAGATTGGCCATCAGACGGAAGGCGCCGGGGACCAGATGGCGCATCTGGTGGTGCAGGATCAGCGATGTGTGGACATGACGGCCTGCGCCGATGTTGGCTGACAGCAATGCGCCCTTGAGCGGGGCCTCGTCGGGATCGGCCATGGACAGGAGCGGCTGATAGGCCTCATCCCAGCGGCTGGCGAAATAAAGCCCGCGTTCCTTGTGCCAGCCACGCCAATCCTCGGACCCGATGCGGTTGGGCGTGTTCAGGAGCGGATGGTCGGGCAGGAGGTGCTTGACCCGTGCCTTTGCGTCCGTCACCCGCCAGCGCAACGAGGGCTGGCCAATCTCCAGAAAGGCGGGCGGCACGGTCTCGGGTGTCCAGTTGTCCCAGGGGCGGTGATAAAGCGTGACCAGCGTGCCGCCGTCGCGGACCCATTGGTGCAGGGCGGGCATGCGGCTGAGCAGACCGTCGCGAAAGCGCAGTGCGAAGATGCCGATGACGATGCTGTCGATCTCGGCCAGTTTCGCGGGGTCATCGAGATCCTGTGGTGACAGATCGGTGACCGTCATGCCGATGCGCCGCAGCCAGTGATCGACCTGATCATTGCCGCCGCCGATATAGCCGAGCCGGGTTTGCGGCAGCGCCACGTCGAGAACCCGCAGGCGCAGCGTTGCGGGTGTTGTCAGAAGCCGAGGTGCTGTATGGTCGTGGCGGATCTGGTGCAGGGTTTGGGCGGCCTTTCCGCCCAAGGTGACGGGGATTTCCGTCAGTCCTTCCGGGGGCGAAGGCGGCGGGGTGATGGTCAGGCCGTCCGTCTGCCGCCCGGCCCGCCAACCCGGTGGCAGGCCAAGACCGACGGAGGCGCCCTCGGGCGTGATATCCGACGGGTTGAGGCTTGCACTCGTGCGGCTGTGCGACAGGTTCAGCACGTCATGGGTCGGATCAAGACGGGTGGTGCAGCCCGGACGCACCAGCGGCGTCGTGGTGAGCGGCACGTGCGTCGTCGACGTAACGCCATGGCTGCGGATCGTAAGCGAAAACGCGGGCTCGGATGCATGGTCGGGCAGGTAGCGGGTCGGATAGGGATCAGATTGCGAGGCCCTGGAAAGCGTCAGCGTTTCGCCGCTCAGGGACCAGCCTTCGGGCAGGAGCGGCGTGACGGTGACCTGATCGGCCAGACCGGCCTGCTGGCTGATGGTCAGGGCGGTCGTGTCATCGGGGGCGAGCAGATCGCGCGGGGTTTCGCTGGTGACAGTCACACCGGCCGCGATGCGGATCAGCGTGGCAAGCTGCTGGCGCTTGCGGGTGATGCGATGCGCATGGGGAGCGGTCTCTTCATCGGGCAAAGCGCCAAACGCTGCGGAGGCATGATGCAGGATCGCTGCGCGGTCGGGGAAGGCGGCGAAGGCCTGATCAATGTGGTCCTGCGCCTGATCATGGCCGAGATCGGCAAGGGTCTGCGGCAGGCCCGAGGCCGGTGTGAGGTCGGGACCGTCGACATGGCTTTGCACCAGATGGAGCGGATAGTCCCGCGGCTCGGCCGGGGGGCGCTGGTCCATGCCCTGTGATCTGTGGGCGGAATGGGAGTGCCGTCCGATGGCCGCATAGCTTTGGCCCGAAACCGGGTCAGCGCCGTCACCTGACACGGTGAGCGTGGCCGGTGGCGGTGGCAGGGCATCGTCATAGGATTGCCCGGCACCTGACCACGCTGGCAGGTAGAGCTTTGCGATCTGCCAGGGTGTGAGGTCCCCGGTCTTGAACGCCGGGTCAGCGGCTAGATCCATGACCTTGTGGGCCGCTGCCGTCATCGCGCGGTGGTGGCCATGCTGTCCGGGGACATCGAGGAAGGTGGGGCAGAGGATGTCTGGTCGGACTTCGCGGATGACTTGGACGAAACGCTGGAGGGTGCGCGCCTCACCCCAGTGGTGCAGGGTCTCCGTCCCGGTTTTGGAAAAGCCGAAATCGTGGATCGGATCCTCGGGGCTTTCGGAGAGCCAGTGAAGCGCCATGTTCATGCGCTTGGCCGCGACCTCCATCTCGGCGGTGCGCAGGGTGCCGAGCGCGGGGCCGCTTTCCTGACCGATGTCGTTTTGGCCACCTTCGCCCCGGGTGGAGCAGACAAAGCTAAGGTCAAACCCGTCACGCTGGCCGAGTGCGGCCAGCAGGCCCGAGGTCTCATCGTCGGGATGAGCGCCCGAGTTCATGAACGAGATGACCGAACGGAGCGGCAGGAGCGCGCGCCAGAGCGCGATGGTGTCAGGGTCGGAGGCCGGTGTCGTCTGAGGGGTCAGCGTCATGGCGGCGCTCCGGGTGTCAGAGGATTGCGGTGGCGGGGGTGAAAGTGGCGTTGAGCACCATGGACGCGGCGCCAAGCGTGGCGGTCATCTGCCCGGTCGCGCCGCGTTGCAGGCGCGGCAGGCCGGTGTCTTCGCGTTGCGAGACCGAAGAGCGCGACAGGGTGGTGCGCGCGATCAGGTCATCGAGAATGCCTTCGGGCATGGCGCCACCGAGCAAAACCGTCTGGGGATCGAAAATGTTTTCAACGATCAGCAGAGCCTGCGAGAGGGCCTTCGCGCCCTGTCCGATCCACTGGGTCATGGCCGGGTTGCGGTCAGCGTGCAGGGTGGCCAGTTCGTCGAAATTCAGACGGCTGAAGCCTGCGGCCCCCATGTGGTGTTGCAGGGACAAGCGCGACAGACGGGTTTCCAGCAGTGCCGGACCATCGTCGGTCTGGATCGGAATCTGGCCGATCTCGCCTGCGTTGCCGAAAGCGCCCGAGATCAGCTTGCCATCGGCGATAACACCAAGACCAAGCCCGGTGCCGAAATAGAGGTAGGCGTAGTTTGTCAGGCCGTGAGCGGCACCCGAGATGCGTTCAGCCATGGCGGCCGCATTGGCGTCATTGCCCAGCAGAACCTCCTGCGAGAGGCGATTGCTGAGCAGGTCGCCTGCATCCACCGATTGCCAGCCGGGCAGGTCGGCGCTGAGGCCCGAAAGTCCGGTTTCACCGAACGGGCCGGGCATGACGACGCCGACGCCGAGCAGGCGGGAGCCGTCGATCTTGCTGTCGTGCAGCAGCGCCTCGCGGATCTTGACGATCTCGCTGGCGACATGTTCGGGCTGGGGCGTGGTAAGCGGGCGGCGCTGGACACTGACCTTGGTGCCGGAAAGATCAAGCAGGGCGGCGAGCAGTGCGTTGGTGCGGATCTCGACCCCCATGGCGTAGCCGCCTGTGGGGTTGACGCCATATTGCACCGCCGGGAGGCCGCGGCCCGAAGACAGGACACCGGTTTCCACCAGCAGCCCTTCGGATGTGAGCTCGGCCATGATGTTGCTGACGGCCTGTGTGCTGAGACCCAGACGGCGGGCGATCTGGGCGCGTCCCATGTCGCCTGTAGATTGAATGATGCCCATGACCGCCTGACGGTTGGCAGTGCGGGAGCGCTCGGCATTTGAGCCTTTGGGTTTCGTGGGAATCATGGTTGTGTGATAGCTCGCAAGTCTTGAAAACTCAAGTATTTTGAGTTATTGGGTGGTGAACAGCGCTATTTTCGGGAGAGATTTTGAACATGTCCAGAATGTTGAGACGAACTGTACTTGCCGGCCTGAGTGCCGCCACTTTGCTTTTGTCAAATGCGGCCAATGCTGTCGAGATCGAATACTGGCAGTATTTCTTTGATGCGCGCGTCAAGGCGATGGAGCAGCTGATCGAGAATTTCGAGGCTGCCAACCCGGATATCACCGTGACAATGACGCATTTTCCCTATGCCGATTACCGCACCAAGGTGGCAGCGGCCATTCCCGCGGGTGAAGGGCCTGACGTGGTGCAGTTGTTCTATGGCTGGCTGAATGACTACATCGATGCCGAGCTGATCCAGCCGCTGCCCAACGACAGTTTTGATCCCGCGACCATCGATGCGGAGTTTTTCCCTATGGTCGGCGCGATGAAGCGTGACGGATCCTATTTTGCGCTGCCCACGGCCGTGCGCTCGCTGGCGCTGTTCTACAACACACGGCTGTTCGATGAGGCAGGCGTGGACGGTCCGCCCGAGACGCTGGATGAGTTGATCGAGGTGGCCAAGGCGCTGACCAAGAAGGATGGCGCGGGCAACATCACGCAGGTGGGCATCACCACAGGGATGACCGCGCAGGATCACCACTGGTTCCGCGAAGGGCTGATCCGCCAGTTTGGCGGCGAGCCTTACACGGATGATTACCAGACGGTGAATTACACATCCGAGGCCGGTCAGGCTGCGTTGAAATTCTATACCGATCTGGAAAAGGTCCACGGTGTGACCGCATCGGGATTCATGGATGAGCCGCAGGCGGCCTTCAAGGCCGGGCGCGCCGGCATGCACATCGACGGGTCCTTCCGCATCGGCAGCCTGAACGGGGTGCGCGGCCTGAAATGGGGCGTGACCGAACTGCCCGCAACAGCGGATGGGATGCGCTCGAACTATTCATCCTATTGGGTGAATGGCATCACTTCGAAGGCCGAGGGCGAGAAATACGACGCGTCCGTGAAGTTCCTGCAATACATCACCTCGGATGAAGCGATGCAGATCTGGCTGGATGTGGTGGGTGAATTGCCCGCCAAACCTTCGGTGGGCCTGACAGAGGCCAATGCCAATGACGAGACTTTTGGTCCGTTCATCCGGGGCCTTGCCTATGCGCACACCACCAAATTCGCCAATGAAAGCGCGCAGCGACAGGTCTTTGTCGACATGGTTGCCCGCACGGATCTTGAGGGGCAGTCGCTGAGCGACAGTCTGGCTCAGGCTGCGGCCGACGAGCAGAAGATCCTTGACGATTATTACAAGTGACAACTGGTCGGTCCGGGGGCTCTCTCTCCCACCTCGGGCCGACGCCTTCTTGAGCCCCTGATCAATGACCCTCTATCGCAACCTGACCATCCGGCAAAAACAGATCGTCTGGGCCTGGGCGTTTCTGGCGATTCCGGTGCTGTTCTACGGGGTGATCCGGTTCTATCCCACGGGCACGGCTGTGGTGATCTCTTTCCAGAACTGGAACCTGCTGGGGGACCGGACATGGGCGGGGCTGGAGAATTACCGGGAGCTGTGGAATGACCCGGTGTTCTGGAAGGTGTTTCGCAACACATTTGCCTATCTGCTGATCGGCACGCCGGTGTCGCTGCTGCTGAGCTTCGTGATTGCCTATCATCTGGACAAGCTGCGGTTCATGCATGGCTTCCTCAGGATGCTGTATTTCCTGCCATTCATGACCTCGGCGGTGGCGATGGCATGGGTCTGGCGCTGGTTCTATCAGGGCGTGCCCATCGGGTTGTTCAACAACTTGCTGGCCAGTGTCGGGATCGCGCAGATCGAGTTTCTGAATTCCACCACCAATGCGCTTCCCGCGGTGCTGGCGCCTGCAGTCTGGGCCGGTCTGGGCTTTCAGGTGATCATCTTCATGGCAGGGCTGAGGGCAATCCCCACGTCATACTATGAGGCGGCCAAGATCGACGGGGTCGGCTGGTGGACGGTGCTGACGCAGATCACCCTGCCGCTTCTGAAACCCACCATTGTCTTTATCGTGGTCCTGTCCTCCATCGGGTTTCTCAGGATTTTCGACCACGTCTTCAACATGACCACCAACAACCCCGGCGGGCCGCTGAACGCGACCAAGCCCTTGGTGCTGATGATCTATGACACGGCGTTCAACGGGTTCAACATGGGCTATGCAGCAGCACAGACGGTTGTGCTGTTCACCATTCTGCTGATCGTGTCGCTGATCCAGCTGTATCTGCTGAGGTCCGACTAGATGGCGATGGCCGACACCATTCGCCCCACGGCGGCGGCCGTGCTGGAGACACGCGGGCCTGCACGGCCGCGCAACATGGGTCAGATCATCCGCTGGCTGATCCTGTTTGCGGGCGGTGTGCTGATGGTGATGCCGATCGCCTATATGATCTCGACCTCGCTGAAATGGCCGCATGAGGTCTATGACGTCAATCTGATCCCCAAGGAACCGACGCTTGAGAATTACACCTATGTGCTGGAGGATGGCCGGTTCTATCTGTGGTTCCTCAATTCGATCATCATCGCGACGATCACCACGGCCTCGAACCTGCTGTTTGACAGTCTGGTGGGCTATACCCTTTGCAAATTCCGGTTCCCCGGGCGGATGATCGTGTTCATCGCGATCCTGTCGACGCTGATGATCCCGACCGAGATGCTGGTGATCCCGTGGTATCTGATGAGCCAGTCTTTCGGCTGGCTGGACAGCTATTGGGGGATCATGTTCCCCGGTCTGATGACCGCTTTCGGGACGTTTCTGATGAAGCAGTTCTTCGAGAGTGTGCCTGATGATTTCATCGAGGCCGCGCGGATCGACGGGCTGAACGAGTTGCAGATCTGGTGGACGGTGGCGATGCCGCTGGTCAAACCGGCGCTGGCGGCCTTGGCGATCTTTGTGTTTCTGGGCAACTGGACCGCGTTCCTGTGGCCGCTGATCGTGACCAATTCGGTCGAGATGTACACCATTCCGGTCGGTCTGTCGGGCTTTGGCGATGAGGCCGATGTGGCGTGGGAGCTGATCATGACGGGTGCCGCGATCTCGACCATTCCGACACTGGTGATCTTCCTGATCTTCCAGCGCTTCATCATCCGCGGTGTGGTTATGGCGGGGTTGAAGGGATGAAGGACAACTCGAAATTTCCCGATCCGGTCTATCGCGACACTGTGCTGGCGCCGCTTTTTGAAGGGGTGAAAACCCATTTCGCGGGGCATATGGCGGACATCAACCGGGCGCATCTGGTGATGCTGGCCGAGACCGGCATTCTGGAGGCGGCGCAAGCGGCCCGGATTGCGGGTGCGCTTCAGGCCATCGAGGCGGAGGTGGATGTTCCTGCGCTGACCTATACGGGCGCGCATGAGGATTACTTCTTTGTGGTGGAGGCCGAGTTGAAGGCGCGGCTGGGCGATCTGGGGGGCATGTTGCACACCGCGCGGTCGCGCAATGACATGGACCACACGCTGTTCAAGCTGGCGCTGCGGGCGCGGATATCAAACACGCTGGGGCTGATGCGTGCATTGACCGGCGCATTGATCGACAAGGCCGAGGCCGAGGCCGGGACGCTGATTGTTGCCTACACCCATGGCCAGCCCGCCCAGCCCAGCACATTCGGGCATTACCTTGGCGCGATGATCGAGGTGCTGTTGCGTGACATGGCACGGCTTGAGGCCGCGGCCGAGGCGCTGGAGCATTGCCCCATGGGGGCGGCTGCGATCACCACCTCGGGCTTTCCCATCGACCGGGGGCGGATGGCTGACTTGCTTGGGTTCGAGGGGCCGTTGCTGAATTCCTACGGCTGCATCGCCTCGGTCGATTACATCACGGGGCTCTATTCGGCGCTGAAGCTGGTCTTTGTGCATCTGGGCCGCGTGGTGCAGGATCTGGCGTTCTGGTCAAGCTTTGAGGTGGGTCAATTGTCTGTGCCCAATGCTCTGGTACAGATCAGTTCCATCATGCCCCAGAAACGCAACCCTGTCCCGATAGAACACATGCGCCATCTGGCCAGCGTTGCGATGGGGCGTTGCGACATGGTGGTGGGCACGATGCACAACACGCCGTTTACGGACATGAATGACAGCGAGGGCGAGGTGCAGCAGGCGGGGTTTGCAGCCTTTGAGGCAGGCGACCGGGTGCTGGCGCTGATGACGGCGTTTCTGCCGGCCTGCGGGATTGATCAGGCCAAGGTGGCACGCAACACCGATGCGGCCTGCATCACGATCACGGAACTGGCCGACACTCTGGTGCGCGCGGAAGCGCTGAGCTTCCGGCAGGCCCATGAGATCGCAGCCGCAACCGCGCGCGCAGTGATTGCCGATGGTGTGCCGCTGGGGTCAGGGTTTGCAGCGTTTCAGGCCGCGTTCCGGTCTGAGACCGGCCGTGATGCGGATCTGTCGGCAGACGGCTTTGCCACGGCAACTTCGGCCCGGCATTTCGTTGAAGTGCGTGACCGGCCCGGAGGACCGTCGCCACGCGCGCTGAACGCGGCACTTGAGACCTATCGCGATGGGTTGCAGGAGCTGTCGCGCGCAGCGAGCCAACGAGAGACCCGGCATGAGAGCGCCCGCGCCCGGCTGGATGACGCCTTTGGTTCCCTCAGCGGAGGAGCTATTTGATGGCGGACCTGACCCTGAAAGCCCTGAGCAAAAGCTACGGAGAGACCAAGGTTCTGCACGGCATCGATCTGGACGTGGCCGATGGCGAGTTCATCGTCTTTGTCGGTCCCTCGGGCTGCGGCAAGTCAACGACGCTGCGGATGATTGCCGGTCTGGAAGAGGTCTCGGGCGGTGAGATCAGCATCGATGGCCGGGTGGTCAATCACCTTGAGCCGAAAGACCGCGACATCGCCATGGTGTTCCAGAATTACGCGATCTATCCGCATATGAGTGTGAAAAAGAACATCGCGTTCGGGCTCCGGTCCTCCAACATGTCCAAACCGGACAAGGAGGCACGGATCGCGGAAGTGGCGGGCATTCTGGATATGACCGATCTGCTGGAGCGCAAACCAAGCCAATTGTCAGGCGGACAGCGGCAACGGGTGGCGATCGGGCGGGCCATGGTGCGCGATCCGGCGGTGTTCCTGTTTGACGAGCCTCTGTCCAATCTGGACGCACAGTTGCGCACCCAGATGCGGCTGGAAATCAAGAAGCTGCACCAGCGGGTCGGCAACACGATCATTTTCGTGACTCATGATCAGGTCGAGGCAATGACCATGGCTGACCGGATCGTGATCATGAAGGACGGACATATCCAGCAGATCGGCACACCGGACGAGGTTTATCACAGGCCTGACACCACATTTGTCGGCCAGTTCATCGGTGCACCGTCGATGAACATGCTGGCGGCCGAATTGACCGATGGTGTGCTCAAGATCGAAGGCGGGACCGAGATCAAGCTTGCCCATGAGGCAACCGGCAAGGTCCTGCTGGGTGTCCGGCCAGATGATCTGCGGGCAGGTGCAGAGCCGGTGCTGATCGAGGGGCAGGTGATGCTGCGCGAGCCGCTTGGTCCTGACACGTTGATTTATCTGGAAACTCCGGCGGGTGAAGTGATTGCCAGGGCGTCGGGTCGGCATCCGCCGCAATTGGGGGATGTGGTCAGTCTGGGGGCTGATGAGGATTGTCTGCATCTGTTTGATGCGACGAGCGGGGTGCGATTGCCATGAGCGACATCAGTATTCTGAGCGCAGGACGCCTTTATTGCGATCTGGTTTTCGCGGGAACGCCCCGAATGCCGACGCTGGGCACGGAGACTTTTGTAGACGGCCTGAGCCTGCACGCTGGTGGCGGCGCCTTTATCACGGCGGCAACGACAAAGACCCTGGGCCTGAAATCAGCGCTGCTGTCCACGCTGCCTGCTGCGCCCTTCGACCAGATCGTTGCCAAGGACATAGAGGCGCGCGGTGTGGATACAACGCACTGCGCATCAGCCGAACCGGGACAGATGCCGCAGATTACGGTGGTGATGGCGATGGCCGGAGACCGGTCGTTTCTCAGCCATAAATCCGGTGCCGCACTTCCTGAAACCTCTCTTGAAGGTCTTGGGTTCAACCATCTGCACATCGGAGAGCTGCGTTCACTGGTCGAGCAACCCTGGTTGGTCAATGCAGCGCGCAAGGCAGGCATGAGCATCTCTCTCGATTGCGGATGGGATGACGAGTTGCTGGGAGCACCTGGCGATCCGGCAACATTGATTGCTCAAGTTGACCTGTTTCTGCCCAACGAGCGCGAAATGGCCCGCCTGACTGCCATGGGCCTGCCACCCGATCCGGCACCTTTGACCGTGGTCAAATGCGGTGCACGCGGGGCCACGGCCTTGTCGCCGGAGGGGCGGGTCACGGTCGGGACCACCCGTTTGGATGCCTTTGATGCGACCGGCGCAGGGGACGCGTTCAACGGCGGGTTTCTGTCCGCTTGGCTGACAGGCACACCGCTTGCAGGGTGCTTGTCGATTGCCAACCGCTGTGGCGGGGCGGTGATCTCATCTGCTGGTGGCACTGGTGGTCTGAGTGCCTTGCGTCATCTCGCTGTTCCGGGTGCCGCCGAATAGGCCTGGGTGCCGGCCAGCCATGAATAGACGGGCATGAAACCGGCATATTGCGCCACAACCCGCTCGACCAGATCCTCGCTTAGCACGTCATCCGCCGGGAAATCCGACCAGATGACCAGACCCTTGCGGCGCAACAGCTGGGCTCTGGGGTGGTCGCGAGGGTAGCCTTCGGGCACACGTTTTAGCTCAGGCTCACCCAAGCGCACACCTTCCGCATTCAACCCTGTGAGGGCAGCAGCAAGATGTGCGCCATCAGCTTTCAGGATGCGTTTGCGAAACTCTTCAAGGCCAACTGGGCTGAAGGCTTTCACACCAAAACCGAGACTGAGCCGGTCGGGTTGAAGATCGAACAGAAACGTCGGGCTTTCGGGCAGGTCTGCTAAGGTCGAAAAGGCCATTTGCAACCGGGCCGAATAGGGGCGCTGATCCTTCGAGTACCGCAAATCGCGCAAGAGGCGGAACATGCGGGCCTTGTGCGGCAATCCGGTGAGGCTGGCCAAAGGTGGGCAGATCGCCTGCCCGAATGCATCGGCAGGGCGTTTGACACTCGCCTCGAAAACCGGTTGGTTTTCCTTGAACCAATCCCGTGTGTTGTTGGCATGAAGTCCTTGCAGGAAGTTCAGCGCTTCTGGTGTGAACCCGGTGAACCTGCCCATGGTCCGGGATCAGGTCCGCGCGGGCAGGCTGGCCACATTTTCCAGAGCCAGTGCGACCCAGCGTGCCAGATCAGCATCCGTCACCGCCTCTGCATCGACATGGACAAAGCCCGGCATGGGGCGCGTGCCCATGGTCACAGGGACAGCGGCGGGGTCTTTCAGGGCCAGCGCTTCCCGCTCTTTGCCGACGCGGAACATGAAGCGGCGTTCACCGGTCTTGTGGACGCGTGCACCCCCCAGCATATGGCCCGAGACCATAAGGATCAGACCGCCCATCATGCGCTTCTCGGCCACATCGGGCAGACCGGTGAGGCAAGCGCGAAGGCGGTCGTTCAGGGTCTCGTCCAGCGCCATATCAGACCTGTGTGTCGTTGCGGCGGCCCAGCGTGTGACCGGGGATCAGCTTGAAGCCGACGTCAATCGTGTCGCTGCTGGGCTCGCCCGACAGGCTCATCAGCAGTTGCTCGGCGGCGACCCGGCCCATGCGCAGATGTGGCACATGCACTGATGTCAGGCGCTTGGGCAGGATCGCCCCGATGGGCAGATCACCCCAGCCTGCGATGCCGATGTCATTGGGCACATCAAGCCCGTGGGAGGTCGCGAACATGAAGCCGCCAGCGGCCAGATTGTCATTCTGATAGAACAGCGCATCGACCTCGGGGCAGCTTTTGAGGAACTGTTCGGTGGCGTAGTAACCGGTGTAGAAGCCCGGCGTGTCCTGCACCACATGGGTGTGCACGATGGTTGCTCCACCTGTTCTGATCGCGGCTTTCCAGCCCTCGAAACGCGCGGTCGCGGAATGGGCGGTGTCATGATGGGTGCCGATGTAGCCGACGCGCTGATGCCCGGTTTCGACCATGTACTGACCCATGGCATACCCCGCATCATACTGGTTGATGCCGACGCTCATATCCAGCGGTGAAGAGTTCAGATCCCAGATCTCGACCACCGGCACGGCGCTTGATTTCAGAAGCTTGCGGGTGGCGGGTGCGTGGTTGCGACCCGTTACGATCAGGCCGGCAGGCTGCCATGACAGCACGGTTTCCAGCCATTCCTGCGTTGCCTCGCCATCATATTGCGAGACGCAGAGCACGGCCTGATAGCCTGATGCGTTCAGCTTGCGTTCGATGCCTTCAAGGACCTGGGTGAAGACCTCATTGCCGAGATCGGGGATCGAGACGCCAACGAAAGTTGACTTGCCCTGAGAGGCAAAGGCCGCGGCCAGCCGGTTCTGGACATATCCAAGCTTTTCAACCTGTTCCAGCACCCGCTCCCGGGTTTTTGGGGAAAACCCCTTGGTGCCGTTGAGCACCCGTGATGCGGTCATTTTGGAAACGCCCGCCGCGCGCGCCACATCGGCCAGATTGACCCGGTCCGATTTACGTTTTTTCTTTTCCAACCCGTCTGTCATACTTGCCATTTCCGCAGTTGCGATACCGGTAACATTTTTGTTGACACATCCTCACGCCTCAATCAAGCATATGGCTGAGATACCGGTAACTCAAAGCCGCAGCGAAAGTGGTATATACTGGTACAGGGAAGGGGTAAGCGCTTGCAAGACATTCTCGACGGTCTGTTTTTTGACAGGATCGACAAGCATTTCGGCGGCACCTATGCGCTGCGCAACGTTTCGCTGAGCGTGGGGCGTGGCGAGATCGTGGCTCTGCTGGGTGAGAATGGCGCGGGAAAATCAACCCTGATCAAGGTTCTGGGCGGCATTCACACTGCCGATGCGGGCGCCGTGAAAATCGACGGACAGCCCTATCAGCACAAGGCCGGTGGCTTTGGCCATGCGCAATCCGTGGCCTTCATCCATCAGGATCTTGGTCTGATCGACTGGATGACCGTGGCTGAAAACATGGCGCTGGCACTGGGGTTTTCGCGCCGCTTCGGAATGATCCGCTGGCGCGAGGTCGAGGATTTCGCGGCACGTGCGCTGGCCAAGGTGGATTGCGACGTGGACCCGACCGAACGGGTGGTCAACCTGAGCCGAACCGAGAAATCGCTGGTGGCGATTGCCCGTGCGCTGGCGGTGGATTGTGATTTTCTGGTGCTGGATGAGCCCACGGCCTCGCTACCGGCGGATGAGGTCGAGCGGCTGTTTTCGGCGTTGAGACCGCTGAAGGAGCAGGGCGTCGGGATGATCTATGTCTCGCACCGGCTGGATGAGATTTTCCAGATTTCCGACCGCGTGGCGGTGCTGCGTGATGGTGTGATGATCGGGATGCGTGACACCGCACATACAACGCCCGAGGAACTGGTGCATATGATCGTGGGGCGCAAATCGCGTGAGATCCTCAAGACCCGCGGAGACAAGGACAGCGTTCTGGCAGAGGTTCGCAATGTGGAAACCGCAACCGCCGGGCCTGCAAGCTTTGATCTGCACACGGGCGAGATCCTCGGGCTGGTGGGTCTGCGCGGAGCGGGACATGAGGCGATTGCGCGCGCCATGTTCGGGGTGACGCCCTTTGAGGGAGAGATCACGCTGGCAGGCACCAAGCCTGATCTGAGCAATCCCAACACGGCGATGAAAAGCGGTGTCGGGCTGGTGGCGCGCGACCGCACGGAGGAAAGCGTGGCGATGGCGTTGAGCGTGCGGGAGAACATGTTCCTGAACCCTGCCGCCATGGGGCGGGGTCTGTGGACATTGACCCATCCGCGCAGCGAGGCGGCCGAGGCCGCCGGGATCGGAGCGGAGGTGACGCTTGCCCCAAACGACCCGGCCCTGCCGGTCGAGGCGCTGTCGGGGGGCAACCAGCAGAAGGTTGTGATCGGGCGCTGGCTCGCGACCAAGCGCAAGCTTCTGATCTGCGAGGATCCGACAGCGGGTGTTGATGTGGGCGCGAAGGCCGAGATCTATGCGCTGTTGAACAAGGCTGTCGAGGCAGGCGTGGGGATCATCGTGGTCTCGACCGACTTTGAAGAGATCGCAGTCATCTGCAACCGCGCCATTGTGTTCAGTCAAGGCCGGATCGTCGGCGAACTGTCGGGCCATTCGCTGAGCACCGAACAACTTATCCAGACCGCCTCGGCGGGAAACATGACCGAGACCAGGACGGACGCCCATGCAATCCATTGACTCCAACGCCCTAGAGCCCACCAAAGCAGAACTGAAAGGCGTCTCGCTTCTGGGCAGGATCGGGCGCTTTCTGCCGGTCTACGGGCTGGTCATTCTGACGGTGCTGCTGATTGTGCTGTTCAGCATTCTGTTGCCCAACACCTTCCCCACGATGCTGAACCTGCGTTCGATCCTGTCGGACAAGGCGATCATTGCGATCCTGTCGCTGGCCGCGATGATCCCGATGGTGACCGGCAAGATCGATCTGACCGTGGGCTACGGGATCGTGCTCTGGCACATTCTGGTCATCAGCCTGCAAATCGCGGGCGTGCCCTGGCCTTTGGCCTGTATCATCATCCTGCTGGCGGGCGGGTTTGTCGGGTTCCTCAACGGATTGCTGGTTGAGGTCGCGAAGATCGACAGCTTCATCGCGACGTTGGGCACCGGCACGGTAATTTATGCGCTGGCGCTCTGGCATACCGGAGGGCGGCAGGTGGTTGCCCAGCTTGATCCGGGGTTCTATGCGCTCAACACCACCTTTGTCTTCGGGCTGCCGATCACGGCCTATTACGTGGTGATCCTTGCGGTCGCGCTTTGGATCATCCTCGATTATCTGCCGATCGGGCGGTATCTTTATGCGATCGGCGCGAACCCCAAGGCGGCCTCGCTTAACGGGATCCGGGTGGCACGCTTTACCATGGGGGCGTTCATCGCGTCCGGCATGCTGTCGGCACTGGCTGGCATCCTTCTCGCGGCAAAGCTGCGGATCGGGCAGGCGAGCGTCGGGCTGGAGTATCTGCTGCCCGCACTGGTGGGTGCGTTTCTGGGATCAACGACGATCAAGCCGGGACGGGTCAATGTCTGGGGCACTATTGTGGGTGTCGTGATTCTTGCGGTTGGCATCTCGGGGATTCAGCAATTTGGCGGATCTTTCTGGGTCGAGCCGATGTTCAACGGCGTGACGCTTCTGGTGGCCATCGGAATCGCCGGATACGCGCAGCGTCGCAGGGGTGCAGCCCCGCAAACCAAACGAGCCCCTACAGGGGCCGACCAATACTCAACAACAGAAACAAGGGAGGAACCATGATGTTTCGCAGGACACTTCTGGCCGGATTGACGGCCACAACTTTCGCAGGTCTTGGCCTGAGCACGCCATTGGCTGCACAAACGGTCGAGGAGGCCAAGGAGTTCATCGCGAGCTTTGCCTCACGGCAGGACACATGGACCGGGCCGACCACCGGACCTGTGGCGCAAGAGGGCAAGCTGGTCGTGATGCTGGCCTCGGATCTGACCAATGGTGGCGTTCTTGGCGCGGCAGAAGGCGCGGAAGAGGCGGCGGCGGCGATTGGCTGGGATCTGCGCGTGATCGAGGGTGGCGGCACGATCTCGGGCCGGACCTCGGCGTTCTCTCAAGCGCTGGCGCTGGACCCTGACGGGATCATCATCAACGGCTTCAACCCCACCGAACAGCAGGTCGGGATCGAGGCGGCAGCAGCTGCAGGCATACCGATGGTGTCCTGGCACGCGGTGTCGGACAATGGTCCTGCAGATGACGTGGGCATCTTTGCCAATGTCACCACAAATGCGCGCGATGTGTCGCTGGCAGCGGCCTATTGGGCCTTTGTCGATGCCGATGAAAAGCCTGCGGTCGTGATCTTCACCGACAGCACCTACCAGATTGCCATCGACAAGGCCGACTGGATGAAGGAGGCGATCGAGGCGCTGGGCGGTGAGGTTCTGGAATATGTCGATACGCCGATTGCCGAGACCTCGACCCGGATGCCGCAGCTGACCACGTCATTGTTGCAGCGCCATGGAGCGAAATGGACCCATAGCCTTGCGATCAACGATCTGTACTTTGATTTCATGGGGCCATCGCTGGCAGCGGCAGGCATTCCCGGTGACGGCGCACCTGTTGCGGTTGCCGCCGGTGACGGCTCGCAAGCGGCATACCAGCGCGTGCGCACAGGCCAGTATCAGGCCGTGACCGTGGCCGAGCCGCTGACCCTTCAGGGCTGGCAGATGATTGATGAGCTGAACCGGGCTTTTGCCGGTGAGCCCTGGTCGGGTTTTGCCTCGCCCCTGCATGTGGTGACGCCGGGCAACATCGAATTTGATGGCGGTCCGAACAACAGCTTCGATCCCGACAACGGGTATCGCGACGCGTACAAGGCGATCTGGGGCAAAGGGTCCTGATCGAAACGCGTGCCACTCCCAGCGCGCGGGGCAGCCGGATGCAGATCCGGCTGCCTTTTTTCATGGCAGACGCGAGGGTCAGCCACGCCCGATGAAGGGCATGTTGGTGGCCATGACGTTCATGAACTGCACATTGGCAGACAGCGGCAGGCTGGCCATATGCACCACCGCATTGGCCACGTTGCTGACATCCATCACAGGCTCTGGCTTGATCGACAGATCGGCCTGAGGCACGCCGCCGCCCATCTTGGCCGTCATCTCGGAGGCAGCATTGCCGATGTCGATCTGACCGCAGGCGATGTTGTAGGGCCGTCCATCCAGCGAAATCGAGCGGGTCAGGCCGGTGATCGCATGTTTTGATGAAGTATAGGGCGCGGAGCCCGGGCGCGGCACATGGGCCGAGATCGAGCCATTGTTGATGATCCGCCCACCCTGTGGATCCTGGGCACGCATCAGGTTGAACGCACCGCGCGCGATCAGGAATGCACCCACCAGATTGACGTTGATCACTTTCAGGAAATCCTCGGGCGGGATGTCTCCGATGGGGGCGGCGGGAACGTTGTTGCCTGCGTTGTTGAACAGAAGATCAAGGCGCCCGTGGTCAGCTTCGATCTGCTGGTAGAGCGCGTCCACTGCCGCAGGATCGGTCACATCGCAGGAGATCGCTGTGGTCTGACCGGCCCGGATCTGGGCTGCGGTTTCTTCCAGCGCATCCATGCGACGGCCGGTCAGGATCACGTGATAACCGTCCTTGCCAAGTGCGACTGCGCAGGCCCGTCCGATGCCAGATCCGCCTCCGGTGACCAGTGCTGTTTTTGTCATTGTGAAGTCCTTCTCTGGGTCTGCGTGCAGGTGGCGTGAGCGGCGAAAATTTTGCCTGAGACCGGGGATCGAAAACCGGTTCTGGTCGGGAAATGTCCGCTCTGTCGGGATTTACCTTACCGGGTCGTTTGGGTCAATTTCGATGGCGAAAACTCAGCCTTCCACGAGCCATTCAATCAGCCGTCGGGTGAGGTTTCTTTGCAGTCCGATGTCGGGCCAGGCGGCGTAGATGCCCAGCACCGTCAGCGATCCTGTTGACAGTGTGGCTGACCACAAAGACCGTGAGATTCAGATGTCGCCCAGCGTGGCAGAAGCTGTCTGCATTCGTCACCGAAATCGTCAAAAGCCCTTCTGATTCTTGCAATTCTGACTCATCATGTTTTTTGATGGAGCCCGTATGAGTTGAGAATTGCTTGAGTGAGTGGAATCGGAAAAAAATATTAAATACATATACTTACAGATATTTCACCTCGGAACCTCGCAAAACTGTGATAACTTCGCTTGATTGACCTAGCCTTTGGCGTAGCCTGACCCAAAGACTTTTAAGTACTGGTCAAGGGGGCTTGGCGATGTTGGACGCTGATCTGCTGAACGGTGATGTTCAGGCGCAGATAGATGATTTGATTGCCGAAATTGAATCAAAGGTTTTGTCACAGAATATTCCGTTTCTTGCAGACCTGTTATCAACGGAAACGGCTGATCTGCTGGCCGCGCTGGAGACGCTGAAGACCGATATCGACACAGCTCTGGCCGGCCTTGGCGAGATCGCTCTGGAAGAGATCGTCGAGCGGATCAACTCCATCGATTTTCTGGGTGATGACGATCTGATCAAGGCCGGTCTGGACGCGGGCAACATCGATCTGGCGATTGAACTGTCCGAGAAGATAACCCTGTCGGGTCTTGGGCTGGACACTGGCGGCAGTCTTGGTCTGGTGGTCGGCACCTTCGATTTCGACGGCGATCTTGCGCTTGATCTGGAACTGGATGTGAACTTCGCGCTGAGTGTTGATGGCACCACGGGTGATGTGACCTTTGATCCCGATGCGGTGGCTGACGAGGTGTCCCTGAACATTCTGGGTGAAATTGATTTCGAGGCCTCAACCGGCGATGCGCTGGGCTTTCTGGCTGTTGATCTGGAAGACAACGAGGTCAATGATCCGCTGGCCCCCAAGGATGATCTGGAACTGTCAATCGGACTGGACCTGCAATCGGGCGGGGCCGATCCGCTGGTGTCCCTGACCGGCCGTGCGACGCTTGATGTTGTTGTCATGGCAAGCTCTCCGGCGATCCCGATATTGCCCGAATTTGGCGCGAATGTCTTTGTCGAGGTCACTTACGTTGATGCCGATCTGCTGAACGGCGATGCGGCTGTTGGTGACATGACCCTTGAGCTGCGCGATGTGGTTCTGAAGCTGGAAGCGCTTGCAGATGTGTTGCAGCGCGTGTTCTCGACCGTCAGCGATATTGTCGACACCTTTCCCATCGGCGAGATCGTGGACATCATGGTCCAGCGCCTGCCTGTGATCGACGATCTTGCGCCGTCCGCGTTCGATTTCGACAGCGACGGCAAGATCACGATGCAGGACGTGATCACCTTCATTTCAATCGTGAGTTCCGATGGGTTGCCGCCTGCATTCGGCTTCATTCAGGGCGTGGTCAAGCTGGCCGAGGTGATACAGGCGGTGGAAACGCTGGCCGAAGGGCTGGAAGAGGATGGCTGTTTCGACATCGGCACGTTGCGGCTGACCAGTGACGCAATCTCGACCATCGCTTCCGGAGGCGTGTTCGGGGATGGCGACAGCATCATCGCGTCCGAGGACAGTGATCTGGCCAATCTGGCGGACCTGATCGCTGCCTTTGGCGATTTTACGGATTTCATCGGACTGGATGACGAGGAGGCGCCAGCTTCGGCCTCAGCGCCCGCGACGGCCAGTTTGTTGGCAGCGGATGAGACCACGGCAAGTGCCGAGGCGGCCGGTCCGTTCGACGTGGAAGATGTGGGCCTGTCCTTCCCATTCCTCGACAGCCCGGAGGCGCTGATACAGGCACTGGGCTCGTTCCTGCTGAACGGGGCGGGGACGCCTGCGGTCAGTCTGGTGGAGTTCGATCTGCCGGAATTGAGCTTTGACGTCTTCCACGAGATCGGTATCCGTTTTGGGCCGTTCATCGGTTATCTGCGCGGCACTTTCTATGCCGGAGTGGACATCAGTGTCGGCTATGACACAGCCGGGTTTGCCGGAGATTTCAACTTCGAGGAAGGCTTCTACATCTCGCCCGATCTGCCTGAGGTGACGGTGGGCGAAGGGCCCGATGCCGAGACCAAGCAGCCGGTCGGCTCCATCGCGCTGGGCGTTGGTGTGGGCGGCGGCGTTGACGTCGTGATTGCGCGCGTTGCAGTCGAGGGCGGCCTTTTGGGTCAGATCGACGTGTTCCTGGGGGGCACCGGCCCGGGCGACAACAAGGCCCGGCTGAGCGATCTGGGCCTGTGTTTCTTTGATGATATCGCGGGGCGGATTACGGCCGGCATCGACGTGGTCTTCAAGTTCGGCTTCGGCTTCTTCTCGTTCGAGAAACGCCAGTCGATTGCCAGCGTCACGCTGGCGCAATTCAACATCGATCCCTGTAATCCACCTCCCACCGAGATCATGGAAGAGCTTGAGGTCGAGAATGCAGGTCTGGCCGAGGATGACGGCGCCGGGCTGTTGACGCTGAATGTGGGATCGCGGGCGTCAAACCGGACCCTGCCCGATGCAGCCGATGCAGAGCTGGACAGCAACGGAAACCGCATAGGCAAGGCCGAGACAGAAACGTTCTTTGTCGGTCAGGTGCCCGAGGACGAGGACAATCCGGCCGGGCCGAACGAGGTTGCGGTCTTCGCCTTTGGTGTGTTTGAGCGCTACGGGACGGATGCGCCGTTGACCAAGATCGTGGGCAATGGCGGCAGCAAGGATGACACGCTGACAGTTGCGGCCAGCATCACCATTGATGCAGAGCTTTCCGGCGGTGACGGGCGCGACATTCTGATTGGTGGCGGCGGCAACGACCTGCTGCAGGGCAACAATCACAACGACCAGCTTGACGGAGACGAGGGCGACGACGACCTGCGGGGTGGTGGTGGCAACGACATCCTGCGGGGTGGTGAAGGTGCCGATGACATTGACGGGGGCGCGGGCGATCTGGATCAGGTCGATTTCTCGACCAGCAATCAGGGTGTGTTCCTGATCGAAAGCGCGTCGACGCCCGGTTTGCTGCTGGGTTCGGGCGGCGAAGCGCAGGGTGATACCGTGCGCAATGTAGAGCATTTCATCGGCTCGAACTTCTCGGATATTTTCTACGGCAACCGCTCCGTGCGCAATGTGTTCGAGGCCAACGCTGGTGATGATGTGCTGATCGGCGGGTCCGAGGGGGATCTGTTCATTGGCGGGATGGGCGCGGACATCATGCGTGGCAACCGTGCGGGTCTGACGGACACAGCGGGCGATGCTGCGTCCTACGTGTTCTCGGGCAGTGGCGTGATCATCAATGTGGCGGCCAATCAGGCCTTCGGGGGTGAGGCGCAGGGCGACCGGTTCTATGGCATCGAGGATTTCCAGCTGTCGCGCTTTGCCGATACCTTCATCGGTGATGACAAGGACAATCTGATCGACGGCTATGACGGCGATGATACGCTGGATGGCGCGGGTGGCGCGGATGAGATCAACGCAGGTCTTGGCGATGACATTGTCTTTGGCCGGGCTCAGGGCGACACGCTGGATGGCGGCGGGTTCACCAATTATCTGGCCGGGCAGGATCTGCTGACCTATGAGCGTGCCGATGGTGGCGTGGTTGCAAGCCTGCTGGCGGGCATCGCGTTCAAGCTGACCACACCGATTGATCAGGATGACATCCGCTTTGCGCAGACCATCCAGTTCAATACAGATGCACCCAACGAGATTGTCGACAGGGATCCCGGGCTGACGCCCGTGATTTCAAGCTTTGAGGATCTGACGGGCTCGGAATTCAACGACGTTCTGACCGGCGACGATCGCGGCAACGAGATCCGCGGCGGAGCGGGTGATGATGACATCAACGGTGCCGGTGGCAATGACATCCTGATTGGGGAAGAAGGCGCTGATGATCTGGACGGTGGTGATGGTCTGGATACGGCGGATTACAAGGACAGCAACGCGGGCGTCAGTGCAAATCTGACTGGTCTGGGCTTTGGTGGCCATGCAGAAGGCGACAGCTATACCAATGTCGAAAACCTTGTCGGGTCGCGCTACCTTGATACGCTTGTGGGTGACGCGGGCGACAACCGGCTTGATGCGTACAAAAACGTCTTCAGCGGCACGGAAATTCTGGCGGGCAATGGCGGCACGGATACCGCTGTCCTGAACTATTCCGATGACAATTCGCTCGATACGTATTTCCTGTCACTGGACGAATTGGGCAACGGGTTGCTGCGCAGTATCGTCTCGGGCGGGGCGACGAGTGATCTGGTGAATCTGTCATCCATCGAACGGGTGGAGTTGTTCACGGCTGCCGGGGCGGATTTCGTCTCAAGCCAGGCCGGTGGCAATGATCTGGTGAACACCGCAGGCGGCAATGACACGATCGGCGTGGGAATCGGGTATGACCGGGTCTATGCCGGGGTTGGCGATGACACGGTCGTGCGGCTCGCGCCGACATCCATCGTGGATGGCCGGTTGCTGGGTGCAGGCGACGACTTGAAGCAGGCCTTCATTCTGGATGGCGGGCGCGGGATCGACAGTCTGGCGATCGATATCTCATACGTGACCGAGAACATCACGCTGTTCAATGATGTGCCTGACGGCTTGGAAAGCGATCAGCGGGTCACGGTTGATGGTGGCGGGGTTTTCAAGAATTTCGAGTTGTTCACCGGCCTGTTCACCGGCTCTGGCGACGATGTCGTCGGCCAGCTTGGCGACGTGAACACCGTCTTCTCAACGGGTGCGGGTGCAGATGTCGTGACGACCGGCTTCGGCTCGGATGTGGCCGAAGGCGGGGAAAGTGGCATTCCGGATCCGTTGTTCGGTGTCCAGATCGAGGATCTGGATATTCTGATCGTGGATTATTCCACGGCGGTCGAAGGTTCGATGATCGTTGAATCGCCCGATGCAAACGGTGTGTACGACGGCATCATCCGGCTGGAATCCGCGCTGGGAAGCACTCTGGCCCAGGTCAGCCATCTGGACTTTGAGCGCGGGTTCTTCACAGGGACCGACCGCAACGACATTATCATCGGTCTGGACGAGACGCCGTTCACAGGATTCTTTGCGGATCCAGCGCCTGGAGACATTCTGGAAGGCGGCGACGGGGACGATCAGATCAGCGGTCTTGCGGGCAATGACATTCTGCGTGGCGGTGAGGGAAGTGACATCCTGCGCGGCGGCGACGGAGACGATGTGCTTTTGGGCGCATTTGCCGGAGGCGACGAAGAGCAGGATCAGCTTGAAGGCGGAGCAGGTGCGGACCGCTTCGTGATCGGCAACCTCTTTGGCCTTTACTACAATGGTGTCGAGGATCTGGCAGGCATCACCGACTTTTCCCGCGATGAGGGCGATGTGATCGTGTTGCATGGCTCGGCGGATGAATATGTTGTGCAGAACTTCATTCTTGGCTCCGGCGTGCTGGCCTACATCTTCACCAAGAATGCCGCCGGTGAGGCGGACCGTCTTGTGGTGGCGATCCAGTCAGACAGTTCAATCTCGCTGACCGGGGATTACATCGAGTATCAGGACTTTGTTCTGCCGCCGCCTTTTGATCCTTTTGCATTGAGCAGTGAGGAGAGTGATATCGCCCTCGTCTCTGCACTTGAGACAGAGGTGACGGACATCCCGGAACTGGCCGTGCCACTGTGGCAGGCAGGTGTTCTGAGCGATGACGAGTTGATGCAGACGTTGAAGGCCGATGGCCCGCAACCTGACCAGCAGGCGCTGTCGCTGGCATCCGCCGCAGGCTCTGCCCAGATCGTGGCCGAAGAGGCCGGATTGACCGCGACCGAGATCATCAATGATGCAATCTCGGCCTTTGCGATCCCGCTTCTGGAGCTTGATACGTTCACGTTCTACACCTCCGTGGAGATCACCGGCGATGCGGCAGCATCCGGCACATTCACCAACTTCCTTGGCCATGAGGGTGGTCTTGTGCTGTCCACGGGCCGGGTGGAGGACATTCACGGCCCCAACACCGAGGATGGTCGCTATGTGATCGGTCCACGGCCTGCATTCGAGCAGGTGCTGACCATCGAGACGCTGGGCGCACTGGAAAACGGCACACTTTACCGGGCGGAACTGCCCGATGTTCCCGGCGGCATCGCATCGTTTGCGATCCGCGATGATGGGGATCTGACCGGTGGCGCTTCTGGCCGGTTCTCGGCCTTTGATCTGGATGCGGTCTTCTTCAGCGATGTGCTGCTGACCACAACCACAGGTCTGACCCGGGCTGATCTGAACAGTACAGCGCGTTTGGATGTAATAGACTATTCTGCCGATGGCTTGCTGTTCGATCCCGGGTATCAACGGCCCGGCTCTGCGCAGGCGGCCGACTTCTTCGGCGCGGTCAACGGCATGGTCGATGTGGGCGAGGCACGTCTGGACATTGCCGACTGGAATGGCCTGACATCAAGCGCGGCTGCCGGTGCATTGTCGCTGGGCGAAGGTGGTGCGTTGGGTCTGAACCTGACAACGCCGCTGTCCAGCCCGTCGGATGCACCGACTTATGTTTACATCTACGAGATCGGTGCCCCGGAAAACCTTGAAGGCGTGGTCAGCGTCTCGTCCGAGGAAATCGGGGTCGCGGGTGATCTGTCGACAGATTTGGGTGCACCGGGTCTGGAGGGCGATACCACGACCCTGACCGCGACATTCCAGGTGGATTTCTCGGGTCAGTCCGAGCAGACGCCGAGCTTTGCCGAATATGGCGAGGTGGAGTTCTTCGAGGTGGTCATCGTTTCGGAAGAATTGCCCGAGCGCGGCGGGGCCGAGCTGCCCGATTTGGTTTCTGTCCGGATCAACGGGGTGGATGTTCTGCGCGATGGCGATGGCAACACGGTCACGATGAATTCGCTGGCGCTGACACCTTACGGGGACTACGCGCCGGAACTGACGCTGAACCTGCTGGATGGCGGTCCGCTTCTGAGCGAATTGCGGGCCGATGCCTTTACAACATCCTATGTGATTTCGGGGCCGGTCATCGACGGGCAGAACACGATCGAAGTCAAGGTGGCGGATCAGTCCGACGCGTTGCTGGACACGGCGATTTTCATCGCGCCGCTCAGCGCGCCGTCCTCGGGCAACTCCGCGCCTGTTGCGCGCAACGACATCATGCGTCTTGATGAAGACAGCGGCTCTGCGATCAATGTGATCACCGGAGACGGGCTGGATACGGATGTGGACGGCGATGCGTTGAGTGTCACATCCCTGATGCTGATGGATGCGGATGGTACGGCACTTCAGACCATTGCGCTGAACACGGCCACCGATCTGGTGACCGGACAGGGTTCGGTCTTCATGTCCAGTGACGGAACCTTCGGATTTGAATCCGCAGGCTATAATGAAGCGTTGGCCGCTGATGAATTTGCAGCGCTCAGCTTTGGCTATCAGGTCTCTGATGGGCAAGCTTCTGCCGACGGTCAGATTTCGGTTGTCATCGACGGTCTGGATGAGCCCAATGACGCGCCTGAATTTACGACGCCGAAAGACTTCATTGTGGATGAAAACACAAACGACGGGGTGCAGATTGCAGCCAGTGATGCCGATGGACCGCTGGCTTTGACCTATGGCCTGCTGAATGGTGGCGATGCCGGTCTGTTCGACATTGATCCGGTCACGGGACTGCTGCGCTTTGTGAACACTCCCGATCATGAGGATCCGCTGGATCAAGATCAGGACAATTTCTATGAGATGTCAGTCTCGGCCTTTGACGGGGTCAACACGTCCATCCAGTCGGTTACGGTCGAGGTCGCCAATGTCGAAGAGATCTGCGACGGGCTGAACCCGGTGGAAGGCACTGATCTGGGCGAGGAACTTGAGGTCACAGAAGAGGCCGATTGCGTCACGAGCCGTGATGGTGCGGATGTTATTTTCGGGACACTGTCGAATTTCGATGGTGACGTGATCCACGATTTCTCAACCCTTGATGCGCTGGTGCTGGTGGACATCCGGCTGGCGCCTGAACAGGTGAAGATCGAAGACGGGCCAACTGTCCTGAGCTTTGATGCCGATGGTGACGGCACGGCGGATGCCAGTGTCACGCTGGTGGGCAGCTTTGCCGGTGACACGTTCGAGGTGTCCTCGGACGGAGTCAATACGACGATCCGGCTGGCAGAAGACGACGCCATCGAACTGACAGATTTCGATGACCGGTTTGTCACGACGGACCCGGCTGCCAACAAGGTGTATGGCGGGTCCGGCAATGATGTGATCCTGACTGGCGACGGCAATGATCTGCAATCGGGTGGGGATGGCGAAGACAGCCTGATCGGCGGTGCGGATGCTGACCTGCTTATTGGTGGGCTGGGCAGCGACCGGAAAACCGGTGGTGCTGGCGCGGATGAGTTTGCCTTTGATGTGGCTGATTTTGCTCCGGGCGGCTTCACCGCGGATTTCATTCTGGATTTCACACCCGGAGAGGACGCGATCACGCTGACCGGGTTTGGCGTGAGCGCGTTTTCAGAACTTGAGTTTCAGACCCTGCCCACGGGCGATGCGATCAACCTGGGCGCAAACCGGTTTATTGTCCTTGAAGGGATCACCCGAGATCAGTTGAGCGATGGGGATTTCAACTTCGGGACGTCGGGTCAGTCCTACGGTCTGATTTCGACCGATACGACCTATCCGCTGACCGGTGATGACGACAGTTTCGTGACCACCGATCCGGGCATGAACGAGGTTGATGGCGGCTTTGGCAATGACATCCTGCTGGGGGGTGACGGCATTGATCTGCTGCAAGGCGGTCCGGGCGAGGATTTCCTGGTTGGCGGACGTGACGACGACATCCTGATCGGTGGACAAGGCGCGGACCGGGCCACCGGATTGGAGGGCGCGGACCAGTTCCTGTTCTCGGCTGGAGAGGAAACCGGCTTTGCGGCAGAGTTCATCACTGATTTTGAAGTTGGACAGGATCAGGTGGTCCTGATCGGCTTCGGACTGGATGAGGCGTCACTGGAATTCCAGGTGCTGCCGGGTGATCAGTTGGCGCTGTCGCTCTCGGCGACCCGCTTCATTGTCTTTGAAGGCTACAGCAATGCGGAGCAGCTTGGAGCGCTTGAGGATGCATTTGTCTTCTTTTGAATAGGACTGTGACAATTCCGCGGAAGTTTGTGTCAAAACTTTGGTTTGACTCCGTAGGTTTGGCTAACCTAACGTAACCAGCAGGTGACGCCCGATATTTGGATCGGGCGCGATTTTAACGATTGAATTCAGTGGGGAGCGATTCAATGGCAGTTTTTCAAGTAGAAGTTTTCTCGGTACCTATCGCGCTTTTTGAACAATCGATCCTTTTTGGAAGCATCAGCGGCGGTATTGAGCTTTCTTCTCCACTGACAATCGAAATCGAAGATGATGACGGCATTCTCGACCCGACCGATCTGGCCGGCACCAATGTGACGCGCACAGATATCGGTCAGGATCAGGGCGCGATCACCGAGATCACCTTCCGGACCATTTCCGTGGTAAGCGGCGGCGAGACTGTCGAGGTGGACGTGGCGGTTCTGAACCGGTCAACGGCCAACGATTACCTGCTTATCCCGATCAATGGCGACGATGGCAGCCTGCGCGACATCTCGGAGGTGTTGCAGACATCGGGCTATAACGTCGGAGATCTGATCGATCTGCCAAACGCAGATGTGACCGCCCCTGTGGTCAACAGTGATCCGGTTGCCGAGGATGATGATTTCGATACCGATCAGGACACATCCGTCACCGGTGACATTTTCAACGACAATGGCAATGGTTTCGACGACGACCCGGATGGCGACGACATCACCTTGCTGTCGGCCCGCAATCAGGATGGCGGATCTGTTCGAATTGACGGCTTCAATGTCATCTTGCCGTCCGGCGCTACGCTGCGGATCAACCCAGACGGGACATTCACCTACAACCCTGCACCGTTTGTGAATTCCAATACCCTGTTGCAGCAGTTGGGCGATGGTGAAGAATATGTCGACGGCTTTACCTACACCATCGGTGATGGCAATGGCGGCACATCCGAGGGGACAGTCGCCATTACGGTCACGGGGACCAATGATGCGCCTCGGGCTACGATAGATCAGGTAAGCGTTGATGAGGATGCTTCCTTCACGCCGCTGATCAATGTCATTGATGGCACAATCACCCCGGATTTCGATCCCGAAGGTGGCGCACTGTCTGTCGTGCGGATCAATGTCGAAGGCACGGATTATGATGTGAGCGGCGGCAACGCGACCGTGATCACGATGGCCAATGGTGCGGTGGTCCGCATTTGGGCAAACGGGGATTTCCTGTTCGCACCAAGTGGTCAATACGAGGCCTTGGGTGACCAGCCCGGTCAGCTTGTGTCGCAGCTGGAAAGCTTCACCTATACCGTGGCTGATGAACAGGGCCTTGAGACAAGCGCACCAGTCCGTGTCAGCGTCACAGGCGTAAACGATGCGCCGGTTGCGGAAGACGACGAATTCACGGTCGACTTCGAGGGGGAGTTTACCGGTCAGCTTGTGGCGACAGATGCCGAAGGTGACGCTCTGACCTTCACGGTTGAGACAGAGCCTGCAAACGGCAGTGTCATCATCGAGGAAGACGGGTCTTACACCTACACGCCCGATGATGGCTTCAGCGGCATCGACAGCTTTACCTATCTTGCAACCGACCCGAGCGAGAGCGATCTTGGACAGGTTGTCATCACGGTCTCCCCTCCGCCGAACCGGCCACCTGTGGTGGACAATGATTTCATCACCACCGATGAAGACACCACCGTTCAGTACAACCTGCTGGATGGCGACGGAACCGTCGGTGAGGACACCGATCCCGACGGAGATGAGCTGCAAGTTACTGGCCTGACCTTGGGCACATTGACGCTGTTCGTTGGCTCTCCGGTGATCATTCCTGATTTTGGGACGATCACGGTTGCATCCAACGGCGATGTGACGTTCATGCCCGACCCGATCCTGCAAGGCTTGGTTGGAGGCCAGTCCGAAGGCCGGATTTTCGGCTACACGATTTCAGACGGCAATGGCGAGACGGCAACAGGTCAATTCAACGTGGACGTCAACGGCATCAGCGATGCACCGATTGCGCGTGACGACGTAGGCAGTGCAGACGAAGGCAACCCGGTTGTCATTGATGTGCTGGCCAATGACAGCGACGTGGACACCGACAATATTCAGGTTGTCGCCTCTGTGGGCAACACCGGACCCACCTTTGGCTCGGTCATTCAAAATGTGGAAGGCGATCTTGTTTACACGGCCGACGACCCGAATTTTAGCGGGACCGACCGTTTCTCTTACGTAATTTCGGACGGTTCTCAGATTTCTGAGGCTTTTGTCGATATCACGATCAACCCGGTCAATGATGCGCCTGAGATCACCTCCTCGGGCAGCTTTGAAAGCCCTGAGAATGTCAATGGCGCGTTCCAGATCGAGGCGTCTGACATCGACAGCAACGACCTGACCTTCGCGATCACCGGTGGTGACGATCAGGCGCTCTTTGACATAAATGCAGATACAGGGGTCCTGTCCTTCAAGACCGCGCCTGATTTCGAGGCACCAGCGGATCAGGGCGAGGACAACATCTATGATGTGACGGTCGAGGTGTCGGACGGTGAATTGACTGATGAGCAGGAGGTGCAGGTCGAGGTCACGGATGTTGACGAAGTCGATCCGAACTCCGCACCGACCGCAAATGACGATGATGTCACGGTCGATGAAGACAGTGGCACCACAAACATCTTTGTGCTGGAAAATGACACCGATCCCGAAGATGACGAGTTGACGATCACGATTGTCGGGGACGCCTCAAACGGGACGGCCGTGTTCGATGGTGAGGGCGGGATCAACTACACACCCGATGACGACTTCAACGGTGAGGACAGCTTTACCTACACCATCTCGGACGGCGAGTTCACTTCGCAGGCTTCAGTCAATGTGACGGTCAATGCGATCAATGATGCGCCGGTGGTTGTCGGCGAAGAAGACACTGTGCCCGAGGATGGCAGGCTTGATCTGCGGGTCACTGACCTGTTGGCCAATGACAGCGACGTGGATGGCGATCCGCTTGAGATCCTGAGCGCAACCGCTCTGAACGGAGAGGTCGAGTTCGGCACTCCCTTTGGCGGCGTGCCCCCGGGAAATCTGTTCCTGACCTACTTCCCGAATGACAACTACAACGGGCCGGACACGATCACCTATGTGGTCAGTGACGGCAATGGTGGCCAGACCGAAGGCACGATCCAGATCGATGTGACGCCGGTTAATGACAATCCTGTTGCCGAGAACGATACAGGCTATGTCACGGATGAGGACACTCCGCTCATTCTGACGGGCCTGCTGGACAATGATACGGATGTGGACGGCGATACGCTGACGATTGAACCGTTCTCCAGCAATTTGAGTCTGGTCGATGGAGAGCTTGTCTTCACACCGGCTGGCAATTTCAATGGCACGACTTCCGCTCAGTACCTTGTGCGTGATGGCAATGGCGGTGCAGCAGCGGCGACCGTGGAAATTACGGTTCTGCCGGTCAATGATGCACCCAATGCCAACAATTCCGGATCGGTCTTCGCAACCGGGGATGAGGGCAGCCCTCTGACCTTTGATCCATTTGCTGGCCCGGCTGTAGCGCAACTTGGCGTGGACATTGATGGTGACGCGCTGAGCTTGAGCAATCTGGTGGTTTCCAGCGGTGAGATCGAAGAAAACCCGGATGGAACACTGACGTTCACGCCGGTCGAGGGCTTCTCGGGCGATGTGACGTTCAATTTCACTGTCAGCGATGGTCAGCTGACTGACGACGGGCAGGTAACCCTGCGGATCAATGACATTGAAAACGCGCCGGTAGCGGGCGACGACAGTGCCACCACGCAGGAAGACACGCCCGTTGTCATCGACCTTCTGGCCAATGACAGCGATCCCGATGGCGATCCGCTGACGGTCGTGCTTGGCACGCCATCCAACGGTGAGGTGATCTTTGAGAACGGCGAGTACGTCTACACGCCGGATGCAGATTTCAATGGTCAGGACAGCTTCACTTACGAGGTCAGTGATGGCAATGGCGGAACTGATCAGGCCACCGTCACCGTGACTGTCGAAGGCGTAAACGATGCACCTGAAGTGTCTGATGCCGCTTCCTCCACCGATGAGGATACGCCGCTCCAGCTGGAACTGGCGATCAATGCGTTTGATGTTGAAGGTGATAACCTGACCTTCAGCCTTGTGACGGACGGGGCCAATGGTTCTGCTGATATCACGCCGGGCGGATTGCTCACCTACACACCTGATGAAAACTTCAACGGGGCCGACAGCATTGTCTATCAGGTCGATGACGGCAATGGTGGCGTGACCGAGGCGACGTTTGATATCACGGTCAATCCGGTCAATGACGATCCGGTTGCCAATGATGACACCGGCAGCGCGGTTGGCACAGCATCGGTGGATGTCGATGTTCTGGCAAATGACACGGATGTCGACGGCGACGTGCTTTCGATTGCCGATGTTACCGGCCCTGCAGCAAATGTCGGCACGGCCGAGATTGTCGGTGGCCAGATCCGCTTTACCGCGGCTGATGGCTTCGAGGGTGTGGCCGAGTTCTCCTATACCGTCTCTGATGGTGAAGGCGGCGAAGACCAAGGCTCTGTCTCTGTCACAGTCAGCGCCGAGCCGAACACGGCACCTGTGGCTGCCGATGACGATGCCGAGACCAATGAGGACAGTTCGGTTTCAATCGACGTGCTGGGCAATGATGAAGATGCCGATGGCGACGATCTGACGATCACCGACATCGGGGACCCCGAGCACGGCACCGCAGAGGACGATGGCGAAGGCGGCATCCTTTATACGCCCGATGCGAACTACAACGGTCCGGACAGCTTTACCTATGAGATCAGCGACGGCAAAGGCGGCACAAGTACGGCGACCGTGAATGTCACCGTGACGTCGGTCAATGATCTGCCCGTTGCCGAGGATGGAGCAGTTGAAACCAACGAGGACACAGCCGTCGTCGGCAATGCACTGGCAACGGATGTGGATGGTTCACTGGACTTCGGCATTCGCACAGGTCCGTCCAATGGTGATGTGTCGATCACGGACTTCGGCGAGTACACCTACACCCCCGATGATGATTTCAACGGCGAAGACAGTTTCGTCTTCTTCGTGGATGACGGTCAGGGCGGTCAGGACGAGGCCAAGATCACGGTCACCGTCAATCCGGTCAACGACAACCCGGTTGCCAATGACGATGCAGCCACGACCGATGCCGGTCAGGCGGTCGACATTCTGGTGCTGAGCAACGACACGGATGTGGATCAGGACACGCTGAGCGTGGACAGTATCTCAAGCGGTCCGGCGAACGGAATGGTGGACATCAATGCCGATGGCAGCGTGACTTACACGCCTGATGACGGGTTTGATGGACAGGACAGCTTTACCTATGACGTCAGTGACGGACAGGGTGGCCTGGACACTGCAACGGTCACGGTTCAGGTCGACGCGGTCGACCCTGGCCCGAATGTGATCATGGGCGATGACGGGCTGAACAACCTGATCGGTACCGACGGCGATGACCTGATCATTTCCAAGGGCGGGCGTCTGGACAAGATGACCGGTGGTGAGGGCGCAGACGACTTCCTGTTCGGCTCAGAACTCGCAAACGGAGCCTTTGAGCGCGATATCATCACGGATTTCGAGGCTGGAATTGATTCTATTCTTTTGAGTAGTGATCAATACAGCGTTCAGGTTGGCAGCCGTTACACTCTCGTCACAGCAGGCGAAGATAACGACCAAATCCTGCTTTATGGACGCTTCGACAACGTGGATGACCTAAATATTTCTGTCGTTGTGGTTGATGATGTGTTAAATACGTAATCCATAACGAGTAGGCTGGCGTCGATAGGTGAAGCGCCAGCCGTACGTAAAAGGGACAAACATGAAGACTTTGATTTCCGCCGCAGCAATTGCCATGACCATGTCCACGCCCGTCTTTGCGATGGGGCTGGACCTGACCGGATTGACCACGACGGGCACAGAATCCACAGGCTCTGGCGATTTCGCCTATGAGTTTGGTACACTTTTCTCGGACGGCTTTGGAGTGTTTCCGGCATTTGACGCCGGACCGTTGAGCGGTTTGGAAATGGATCTGTTCTTTGATCCGCTGGATCCGGGCTTTTCGACAGTTGTTGTCGACTTTCTGGGAACGCCAACTGCGTATGACGTCGTGGATGTAGGGTATACCGCCGACACGCTTGAGTTGCGGCTTGAGCGGGATGACTTTGCGTCGATCGCACCGGAGATTTTCCCCGGCTCCGTTGGCGCATTGCTGAAAATCTCGAACATCGGTCTGGATTTCGCGGGTGCCGTCGATGTGCTGGGCCTGTTCCCGGCAGATGCTCTTGGCGGTGCTCTTGATGAGTACTATCAGGGCGCGACATTCTCGCTTCAGGGCTTGAAAAGCACGACCGTTGTGCCGCTCCCGATGTCAGCTTTGCTGTTGGGCACCAGCCTTGCAGGAATTGGCTTGATGCGGCGGCGTAAAAAGAGCGCCTGAGCTTTCTAACGTTTGATAATTTTTGAAACCCGCCGCGAAAAACGGCGGGTTTTGTCTTTTTAAATCAAACGATTCGCCAGTTTGAAGCCCATTCAGCCGGTTATGATGCTGCTCTTGCTTGCAATAGTTAACGAGCGGTCCGGTTTTGAAGTGAAACCCGGGATTTTTGCCACAGTTCAGCCACATTTAGTTTAACGTAAGGTCAGCTTTGCGATAGTCTTTCCCCAGTAAATTTTTTAGCCTGGGGGCGCATTATGGGTTGGATTTCTGACGCGGTAGGTTGGGTCGGAGACAACGTGGTTTCACCGATCGTTGAAGGTGTAGGAGAAGTTGTCGACACTGTCGGAGATTTTGTAGACAGCGCGCTTGAGGCTGGCGGCAATTTCATCGAAGCCCTCGCCAGTACGAAATTCAAAGGCAGTGGCACGCTCAATGGGACGGGAGGAAATGACTTACTCGTCGGCATTGAGTTCAAATCCATAGGAAAATTTCTGGAGTTATCCTTCGGGGCGCTCTTCTCGAAAGAATTTTGGTCCTCAGGCACCTTGCCGTCCAGTGTATCGGGATATGCGGGCAACAACTCCTCCGGCCTGACAATCAACGGTGGCGGTGGCAACGATACGATCTTTTCATTCGGCGGCTCAGTCACGCAGAACGGCGGAAGCGGCAATGACAATATGCTGGCGCTGGGTGGCATCACCACGATGCGGGGCGACGGCGGCAATGATTTCATGGTCGGTGCCAGCCTCATCAAGAACACGATGGTCGGCGGATCGGGCAATGACACGATCATCGCGCTGGGTGCAACCAATGTAATTTACGGCAGTTCCGGCGATGATTTCATTTCAGTGGTGGGTGGTGCCAACTTTGTTGATGGTGGTTTCGACGATGATGTTATCCTGGCGTTGGGTCTTGGTGGAAACGACCTGCAAGGGCGAAATGGCCGGGATTTTATCATTGCACTGGGTGGACTGAATTTTGTCCGCGGCAATGAGGACAACGACACACTGGCGGCTGCGGGTGGTGCCAACTTCATGTATGGCGGCACCGGGACCGATACGATCATCGCAATCGGCGGTGGAAACTGGATCTATGGCGATGCCGACAATGGCAACGCCTTCGGATCCGGTGCCGGAGAGAATGACGGCAGCGGTGCGGCCAAGGACATCATCGTGTCTTTTGGCGTAGGCAATTTCATCTGGTCCGAGGGTGGCAATGACATCGTCACGGCCTTTGGCGGTGGGACTTTTGTAGATAGCGGCAGCGGTGACGATGTGGTTGTGGCCATCGGCGGTGGCAATATCCTGTTTGGCGGCGCAAATGACGATGTGCTTGTGGCATCGGGAAGCATCAACGCGGTTTCCGGTCAGGACGGTGATGATGTGATCGTGACACTGGGCACGCTGGACCTCGGGTTTGGCGGTGCTGGCGACGACATCATGATCTCAGTCGGGCCGACGATCATCGGTTTCCAACTGGGTGACACAGGTCAGGATATCATGGTCGCGGTCGGTGGCTCGCTGCGGATCATGTTTGGTGATGACCCCTTTGGCTTTGTGCCCGGTGGTGACGGCGATGATGACGCCAAGCGAGATGGTCTGATCGGATTTGCCGAGCAGACGCTTCTTGATTTCCAGTTCACTGATTTTGAGTTCGAAGACCTCAGCCTGCCAACCTTGCCCACATTCGATGATCTGGATGAAGGCGCACTTGATGTGCTGGAAAACTTCATTCTGGGCACCTGGGAAGGCATCAAGTCGATCGGAGGCAATCTGGCCCAGATCCCCAGTCTGTTCAACGGCGACACGTTGAGCCTTGACCGGCTGGAGACAGCTTTCACGGCCATCGAGCTTCCCGATTTCACCAAGCCGGATTTTGGCAGCATCACATTGGATGCACTGTCGCCTTTCAATATTGGCAGCCTGAGTTTCGATAGCCTCGATGCGTTCTCAACGCCCGCATCCCCGAACTACAATGCGCTGGATGTCGAGGCGCTGTCTGTTGACGGCATCGACGAGGACACTGATATCGCCTTTGGGTCGCAGTCGATCTTCACGCCCGAAAGCGGCATTGGCGACATCGGACTGCCTGATTTCAACAGCATGTTGCCGAACCTGAGCAGTGGGTTCGATGCCTCGACTGTTGGCGGCGTAGCCAGCTATTTTTCAGGCGACGATACTGACACAAGCGGTCTGCCAAGCCTGAGCTTTGCAAATCTCTTGGACGTCGACAATTTCGGCCTGCCCGATGCGGGCGGTCTGCTGACGTCAATTGCGGGCGTGAACCTGCCCGATGGCAACACGCTGAGCGCGCTTGGCTCCACGCTGTCTGGTCTGTTCTCGGTCTCGTCGGATGCCGGTCTGATCCAGCCCGGTGAAGGGCGCGGCGACTTTGCGTTGCCCGATCTGAGCCTGCCGAACCTGTCGGTTCCAAGTTTTGATCTGTTCTCACCTCAGGACGGTGACGACAGCGACATCATGGTGTCTGTCGCCGGTGCTTCCCTGATGTTCGGTCAGGAAGACGATGACATTCTGGTCGGTGCGGGGCTGATGAACCTGCAGTTCGGCGGTGCGGGCTCCGACATTCTGGCGGCCATTGCCAAGGGCAATGTCATCTCCGGCGGGCAGGACGACGATATCGCGGTGGGCATCGGTCTGCTCAACCTGATCTCGGGCGGAGAGGGCTCAGACATTCTGGGCGCTGCGGGTAAGTTCAACATCGTGGCCGGTGGCACCGATGGTGACATTCTGGTGGCCGGTGGACTGGCCAACCTGATGCTGGGCGGCTCGGGGTCCGACATCGTTGGTGGCGTTGGCAAACTGAACGTGATCGCCGCTGGCGCGGATGACGACATTCTTGTGGGCGGTGGCAAGTTCAACGTCTCCATGGGCGGAGCGGGCGATGATCTGGCCTTCGGGCTTGGCTCGTTCAACCTGATGTTGGGCGGCGTTGGCAACGATTTCATGATCGGTGGTGGCAAGCTGAACGCGATGTTTGGCGGTGACGACAACGACATTATGCTGGGTGGCGGCAAGTTCAACATCATGGATGGTGATCTTGGCGACGATCTGATGATCGGCGGCGGCAAGTTCAACCTTCTTTATGCACGTTCGGGCAATGACGCACTGATCGGGGGCGGGACGTTCAACACCATGATTGCCGGGCAAGGCACTGATCTGGTTCTTGGTGGCGGCAAGTTCAATCTGTTCATGTCGGGCACCGAAGCTGACAGTGATGAGGAAGATCACGACATCGTCTTCGTTGCGGGCAAATACAACACGTTCCTGGCCGGTGGCGGCGATGATCTGGCATTCGTGGGTGGCGAGTTGAACCATGTCTTCATGGGCACGGGACAGGACATTGTCATCGCGTTTGCATCAAAGCTGAACATGGTATTTGCCCAGGAAGAGGCTGATCTGGTCTTCGGCGCGGGCATTGGAAACCTCTATTCCGGCGGTACCGGAAATGACCTCATGTTCGGCTTTGGCCGTGATGAGCCAGAGGGTAACGGTGAAGGCGGAGGCGAGGGCGAAGGCGATGGTGGGGGCGGCTCAAGCAGCCCGAACATCGACATTCGCTCCGATGGCACGGTCGATCTGCGCGGCGACTGGGGTGACGATCTGCTGATTGGCGTCGGCGAGAACTTGATCATGAAGGGCGGCGAAGGTCAGGATAAACTGCTCGCTGGCGGTGGATTGTCTTTCCTGTCGGGTCAGGAAGGTTATGACACGATCGTATCCCTCCTGGGGCTGAGCGCGCTCGACGGTGGTGACGGCAACGATATTCTCTATTCCAAGGGCACCTTGGCCAACATCGGCCTGCCGTCGATCACGCAGATCGCCTTTGACGGGGGCGATGTGCAGGGCGGCAAGGGGTCCGACCTGATCTGGGCAAATGGCACGGATATCGAAGTGTTCGGCGACACTGGTGTGTCGATCTTCAGCCCCGAGGAAGCCCCGGATGTCGAGGATAACCGCGACCGGTCCGATGGTGATGACTACATTATCATCTCGGGCGAAAACTCCGAGGCCTATGGTCAGGCAGGTGACGACGCCATGATCCTGTTTGGGGTCAATCACCGGGCGCTTGGCGGTGAGGGTAACGATCTGATGATCGCCCTTGGCCGTGACACGGAGCTGATCGGCGGCGCGGGTGATGACGAGATCATCAACATGGGTGGCAGACTTGCCTGGTCGCAGGGTGGCGAAGGCGACGACATCGTGCTGGGCAAGGGCTATGCACTGTTTGACTGGATGCTGGATCGCGGCGGCGACGTTGTCTCTGAGTTTGGTCAGAATATCCTGCTGTTCGCCGAAAACATTGGCGAGATCATCGGCAACACCTATGACGCGGTGACATCTTTCCGAGGGTTTGATGGGAGCGAGATCACCACCGATCATATCTATACCGGCCGTGATGGTTTGGGAGTGATCCCTGAAGACAACGTCCCTGACGAACAGGACATTCGCGATCAGGAGATTGCGACGACCACCAGCCATATCTTCACTTTGATCGATACATATGGCGTGGAAAATCTGGGTTCGGTTCTGTCCGAGATTGCGGATCCGTCAGTGCCTGCATTCGCTCCGAGTTATGACACGCTGGCAGGTGATGTCACGCAGGCCGGTGCCGCTCTGGCAAGCCCGTTTGCCTTGGGCGTCAACGCTTTGGCCTATCAGTTGGATCTGACTGTTGCCGACATGGTTGCTGCCTCTGCCTTCGCGCCGATTTTCCGCGGCGGGGATGACAATGACACGTTGGGGGGGCGTCTTGGTCTGAGCTCTCTCTTGGGGGGTGCGGGAAATGACACCTACCTCAAGAGCGTCAGCGAGCGGATCACCATCATCAATGAAGAGCTTCTGGGTGGTGATGACAGCCTGACCATTCAGGCCCGCGCAACGGATGTGTTTGCCTTTGGATTGGATGGGCTGCAACTGTCCAATCTGGTCTTCGAGATGGTTGATGGACAGAACGACGGTGGCAATGATGATCTGTTGATCAAGGTCCTGTCAGATGGCGGTGAAATCCGCTCGGTCACCATTCTGCTGGACCACTATCAGGCAGAAGGCGCGATCGAGACGCTGGTTCTGAAAGACTGGCTG
Source organism: uncultured Paracoccaceae bacterium (assembly GCA_947494445.1). Taxonomy (GTDB): domain Bacteria; phylum Pseudomonadota; class Alphaproteobacteria; order Rhodobacterales; family Rhodobacteraceae; genus CANLSM01. The sequence continues at coordinate 606,553 of CANLVD010000001.1, forward strand.
GGCAATGAGCAGAGCTTCGATCTGTCAACTCTTGCACCGGTTGATGTCACACTGAACGCTTCTGTGGACGGCACGGTTCTGTCTGCTCTGGTGGATGCGGACGAGACCAATCTTGAGACTGAGCTGGCAACCCAGCAGGTCTATAACGAACTGTTTTTCTACGACAATTTCAACCTCGACGAGGGTGTGACCTCGGACGACGGCGAGGATATGAATGCGCTGGAAAGCATGCTGGATATGTATTTCCAGACCTTGGGATCCGTTTCAGGTTCCTCCACTGTCGGACAAGGGGAGACACTGGAGGATACGCTCAATGGCAGCGCATTCGACGGCGCGCCGGTTCTGGAAGTGGACACCAGTGGAGCTGAGGTCTTCTTTGACGAAGGCGCGCTTCTCAGGATCAAGCGCACAGACGATAACGGCCAGCCGCGCTATGAGAGCGAACTGACCTCGAACGGCTCCTCTGAAGGGTTCAAGTCGCTGCACATCTTCCCCACGGCGGATGCGCCGTTCATGGCCGAAGCGCGCGACGATCTGACGATCCACCTCAGTGGCCCGGATGCGGCTCTAAGCTTGGCTGAACTGTCTGCAGAAATGGCTCGATATGACTTTGGTCTGGATCCTCTTGGCGCTGAGGATGGCACTTATTTCGGTAAGCTGACGGTCCAGGTTGATAACGACACTGATCTGACGACGCCGCTTGAAATTTCGGGTGATCCGGCAAATGGGGACCCGGCCGCGTGGCTGATTGATGCAGATGATCTTGCGGGCATGCGGGTCTCGGCCACGGATGCGGAAAAGCTTCTGATCAAGGGTGCTGTCGACTTTATCGTGACTGGCGAGACAAGGTTCACGGTGGATTCCAGCTTCTTTGAACTCGACGCGCAAACCGTCGAGGTGCGCGGGAATGTCGGGTTCTCTTTCCTGGGCGGTGGCGAGAACATATTCAACATTTACAGCGGTTCGGGCACGCTGGCGGGCGCTTTGGAGATGGACACGTTCAATGTCTATTTGGGTGATCCCGAACTGGGCATGTTTGAGTTGCAGGGAGAGACTGCCGGGGCCGGGGATCTGTATCGCTTTATCTCTGCGGATGCAGACGCCGCGCTGCCAGCAGAGTTGACCATCCGCAACAAGACGGGCGATGTCATAGATTTCAGCTTGTTGAGCGAAGATATTTTTGTGGTGCCGTTGTCCAACGGAATTCGTCTGAAAAACGCGGTTTCCGAGATGAATATCCGGCTGACCGATCTGACTGCATTGCCCGATGTGATCTGGACCGATGGAGTACAGCGCAGCCTGTTTTCGAGCGGGGATGACCAGACCGGAACAGGTGCGGATGAGGCGTTCTTCCTGCGGGCCACTGGCAGTCAGACGGGTTACAAGACGGTGGATGCAGGTGATGGGGATGATCTGATTTTCTCGGGTCGTCCGAACTCGGAGATCAACCCGGGCCTGGGAGATGATTTTGTTCGGGTCAATGAAAGCCCGTTAGTAGGGACGCCTGTCATCAATTGGGAAGGTGGCAACGATCACTATGTGATGGCCTATCAAAACTCCGACAGCCTGATTGATTTCACACTGGGTACCTTTGCTGACTACGCAGTGGTGCCGGGTCTGAACGGTCTGACGGTCACTTACCTGCCCACAGGCGAGATGACAGTGATTGAAGGAATGGTGACCGAGATCATCGCCGGTGACACCTCGCTCTTCCAGGCTGATATCGATGCGCTGGTGGCCCAGGTGGCGCGGATCACGGATGAAGATGTCGCGCTGACGCTCTTCACCGATACATCCGATCTGGACATCCCGGCAGAGGCTGAATTCGTCAATGTTCGCGTCACGGGTCTGGGCGGCAGCTTTGTGACGTCCGATGACAAGGTAATTGCGACAGGCGATATGCTGACCGTCGCTGAATATCTGTCGCTGAGCTACGTGCCGGCGCCTGATTTCAACACGGTTCAGGACGGCCCCTTTGTACTTGAGGCCGAGTTCTTGAGCGCAACGGGCGGTCTGCTCAAAGCGCTCGACGTCAATCTGACGGTCAACCCGGTTAGTGATCCGATCTTCTTCGGATTTGAAGGCGGTACAGATACATTGGTGCTCAACGAAGGTGAAGTGCCTGAAAACCTGCCATTCATCTTCTCTGATCCAGATGGTCTGTTCGGGATTGGACCGGCATTCCTGAATCTGGACTTCTTCATAGGTGCCAATACCAGTGCCTTGGCGTCAAACGTGTTCGGGGGAACGGCACAAGAAATTCAGCAGCAACTGCTCGCCTCCGTGTTCTCTATCGATGAAAACGACAGTGGCTTGTTGCAATTCTCGCTCAACGGTCCGAACGGTGAATACTTGCCCGTTGTGCTGGAGATTCAGGCCGTTGACGATCTTGAAGTCTTCGTAGATGCCCCCGCTGATCCGCTGGAACTGAGCGAAAATACATCAGGCGACCTGTACCCCGACATTCAGGTGCTTGATGTCGATGGAGATACCAATCTCTATGAGATCGTCATCACCTATGACCCCTCGCAAGGCTTCATTTTTGCAAGCTGGGACTTCTCTGACAGCGGCTGGTACCTGCATGAGGATGGCGCAACCCTTGAGGGTCAATACAACAGCAACACAGGGATCGAGACCAGAACCCTGACCGGTACGCTGGATCAGATCAACTCCTCCATCGGTGAGATCCGGGTGTCCGGCAACAGCAACTTCGAAGGCACCACAGTCTTCAGCCATGAAATCTACAAGATCGAGGCCGATGACAGCCGGACCCTGCAGGGCAGCTATGACCGCGAAGTGACCTTCACCAAAGGCATCAATCAGGTGATCGCTGAATCTGGCCGCACCCTTTACATGATGCTCGACAGTGGGCCGGTCGAAGTTGGTCTTGCCTCTCCCTTTGACGAGGATTTTGCGCTTGATATGCAGCCCGTCTTCCCGGTTCTGATCAACCGCCTGCCTGAATGGGGACATCTTGAAAAAGCCGATGGCACAGTGATCGGATTGCTGGATGAAATCACCAGCGATGAACTGACGAGCTTGCTCTATGTGCCTGATCCGCTTGGCCCGAATGAGGACCCGCGGGAGTGGAACTACGACACGTATTTCTCTTACCTTGTGTATAACCCCGCAGGCAATACGACCGTTCGTGAATACCGCGTGGGTATCTTAGCCTATGACGACAAGAACGAGGTTGATGACGGGCAGGGTGGTACGACGATCGAGGCTGTCGGCTTCACCATGTTCAACAGGAATGGCCAGTTCGGGACTTCCAACTCAATCTTCTTCGGAGGCATCGGGGATGACACGTTTATCCCGAACCTTGGCGTTGACATGATGCTGGGCGGTCTGGGTGCCGATACGTTCGTGATTAATGAAGACGCAGGTGAGTTCAACGTCATTGGCGATTTTGAACTGGGTGTGGATAGTCTTGATTTCGGCGAACTGGTGGTTGTCGATATCTCGGAACTCGCCTTCTTCGACGACCCGGACGAAGGGTTGGTCGATACCACGATTGACACGGTTCTGACGCTGTCCAACGGCTCGTTCCTCGTGCTTGAGGATGTGACCGACTTCATCGAGAACCAGAATATTGCACCCAATGGCGTGCAAGACATGTTCGAAGTGGGTGAGTTCACCTATTTCATGGAGGCTGCGCCCAGCGTGGCAGGCAATGTGCTTGCCAATGATTTTGACGACAACGGGGACGCAATCACGATCGACCTCTCGTCGGTTGTCCATCCCCTTAATGGCAGCCTTGAGATTGCCGAAGACGGCACATTCACCTACAGACCGGATCGCGATTTCTCGGGCACGGACATGTTTTCCTATCGTCCGACGGATGGCACGGACATCGGGCGCGTAGTCGATGTGTTTATCACTGTGACAGACGATCCCAACAATGGCGACGCAACCTTTGACGAGTTGTCGACCGGTGATCTGGGCGGCGCACTGGCTGGCAATGACGGCTTTGACACGCTGATCGGTGGTTTGCTTGACGACATCCTTGTTGGTGGGGCCGAGGCCGATACCATCACGACCGGTGCAGGTTTTGATCAGATCCTTGGTACTCTGACCGAGCTGGATGGAGATCTGATCACGGATTTCACCGTGGCCGACGTGCTGGTGATCCAGGGCGCGCGCTTGCCCGTGCTTGACGTCAGTGCCGAAGGTGACAACACCGAACTGACTTTCACGCAGGATGGGGTGAGTGCCACGCTGACACTGGCGGGACTTTTCCCTGATGTGCAGTTTGTCCAAAGCCTGAATGCGGATGGCGATACTGAACTCAGGATCCTGCCGCTTGGCGTAACCGAAACCGTGCTGAGCGACAGCGGCGACCGGTTCGTGGCGCAGGCAACATCGGCGCTGACTATTTTTGCCGGTCTGGGCAATGATGCGGTGGCCGGTGGGTCCGAGGGCGACATTTTGATTGGCGGCGCCGGTGCAGACTTCCTGACCGGCGGCGATGGTGCTGATATTCTGATTGGTGGTGCTGGTCAGAACACGCTGGAAGGTGGCACCGGCCCGGATGTCTTTGTCATCGACATCTCTGATTTCAGCGATCTCACTGGCACCGGCTCTGCTTACGAATTGCAGACCATCACGGATTTCACTCCGGGTGAGGACATCATCGAATTGTCTGGCTTCGGAGACCTGTCTTTCGAGACATTCGAGATCGTGCAGTTCCTAGTTCAGGATCTGATCCGATTGACTGACAGCGGCTGGCTGTTGCTGGAGGGCGTTGAGACTTCCGAGCTGAGCGCGGCTGATTTCCGCTTTGTTGATGCAGGGCTTGCTTCTGCCGCCACAGCGACCGGCAATCTGCACATTCTGACCGAAGGGGCGGACACATTTGTTGTCTCGTCCGAAGGTGGAAGTCGGGTCGAGGGGCTGGCCGGAAATGATCTGGTCCTGGGTGGCAATGGTGCAGATGTCCTGCTCGGCGGTCTGGATGATGACACGATCCTTGGGCGTGATGGCGCGGATGAGATTGACGGCGGTCCGGGCAACAATACCCTGACCGGCGGCGCTGGCCCAGACGTCTTCGTGATCTCCGATCAGGGCGGCCTGCCCGGCAGGGACATCATCACAGATTTCGCCCTTGGCGTGGACAGTGTGCGCATTGACGGTGTTGCGGGCATCACCTCGATTGATGATCTGGTGCGTACCGATACGGCAGATGGCCTTGAGTTTGATCTGGGTGGCGGGCGGAGTTTCGTTCTTGCCGGTTACACAAGCACCGAGGAATTCTCTGAAACCGACATCGAAGTGATCCCGGGAGCCGCAGCCGCAGCTGCGGCCTCGGCAGCAGCACCGCTGGCGGCAGCACCAGCGGCGTTGAGCGCCACGGCAGCAGTCGACGATCCAGTCAGTTATGACGTCGCTGCCTGGTCTGTCGCTATCGGCGATTTTGAAGCTGCGCGCAATTTTGGTTTCAACCTCGTCAGTTTCGAGCTGGAACCGTCGATCACGATCACCATTACCGATGAGGATGGGATCATCGATCCGAACAACAGTGCAGAGACTTCTGTGAAGATTGGTGATGACGATCAGGGTGCTTTGACCAACCTGTTCTACTACAGACTGAGCGAGCGCGACGAGAATGGCAACGCAACCGACCCGGTTTATGTGGCGGTTCTGGAGCGTGCCAATACGGCCGACTATTTGTTGATCCCGTTTGATCCCGATACCAACACAGCCTCAACCGAGCCGTTGCCTGAAGGGGTGGAACTGCGGTCCTTTAGCAGCTGGAACTCCAGCAATCCGGTCCGACTGGTCAGCGAAGTGATTGCCAATGGTGGAATTCTGTCGCGGGATGACACCTACACAGTCGACGTCAACGTGCCGACCCTTCTGGATGTTCTGGTCAATGACGAGGATGCCTCGGGTGATCCATTGCAGATCATCTCGGTTACGCAGCCTTCGGGCGGTACGGTTCAGATCGTCGGGGATCGTCTGGAATTCCTGCCCGATGAAGGCTTTGTCGGGTCTGTCAGCTTTGAATACACCATCGCCGATGGCACCGGTCTGGAAGACACCGGACTGGTCGAGATCACGGTCGCACCGCTGGACTTCAATCTGGTGGAGGGGTCGCTGGACAGCGAGTTCCTGATCGCAACGGCCAATCCAGACTATTTCATCGGATCGGGTGGTGACGACACGATTGTATCCCAAGTTGCCTTCATGGATGGCGACATCTTCTCTGATTTCAATGCCGGTGATCAGATATTCTTTACTGATGATGGTGGTGTCGGTCCGATCACAATGACGACCACCGGGACCGAAACCATTGTGCAGGTCGGTGATGATGGCACAGGTGCGCCGATCAGCACCTTCACGCTTCTGGGCGATTTCAGCGAGGACATTTTCCGTCTTGCGGGCTCTTCAACTGGCGCATCGATCAGATTTGCCTCCGATGGCTCGCTGGTTCTGACTGATGCGGATGATCGCTTTGTTACCACAGATATCGGCACAAACATCGTCTATGGCAGTGACGGCGGTGATGTGATCATCACCGGTGACGGGGTTGATGTCTTGTCCGGTGGCGATGGCGAGGATCTGTTGATTGCAGGCTCGGGCGCTGATTTCCTCTTTGGCGGCAAAGGTGCCGATATTCTGACCGGTGGTGCAGATGGCGACGGTTTCTACTTCGACATCTCGGATTTCGAGGCTGGTGGATTTGCGGCCAATTTCATCACCGATTTCGAAGTGGGCGTGGACACGGCAGAATTCGCAGGCTTTGGCATCACTTCGTTTGACGAGGCGGTTTTCGTGCCGCTGGCCACAGGGGATGCGCTGCAACTGGGCACAGGTCAGTTCGTGGTCTTCGAGGGTCTAACAGCAGCTGACCTGAGCGCGGATGATTTCACTTTCACCGACGCCGGACGCTTCTATCAGTTGCAGACTGCCAGTACGGACATTGTTCTCACCGACAGTGATGATCGCCTGATCACCACGGACCCTCTTTCCAACGACATCTCGGGCGGGGTCGGCAATGACGTGCTTCTTGGTGCAGATGGTGCGGACCTTCTGAGGGGTGGCCCGGGTGAGGATCTTCTGGTCGGTGGTCAGGATGATGACATCCTGATCGGCGGTCAGGGTGCCGATCGTCTGACGGGCGGCACAGGTGCGGACGACTTTCTGTTCACCTTAGGCGAGGAAACAGGTTTCGCGGCTGAGTTCATCACCGATTTTGAAGTGGGCGCAGATCAGGTCATTCTCAACGGCTTCGGGCTGGATGAGAACAGCCTTGCTTTCCAGACACTGGGGGGCGGCCAGTTGGCCCTGTCTCTGACGGCCAGCCACTTCATCGTCTTTGAAGGCTTCTCTGCCGTGGAAGAGCTTGGTTCGCTGGAGGATGCCTTCGTCTTCGGGTAAGTGCTATTCGGGCAAGTCCAGCCCGGCATTCCGGGCATAGACCTTGGCGATGGCCGCATCATCCTCGCGGCCCAGCCCCATGCCCACGGCGACCATGTACTGCTGCAGGGCCGCGGCCGTGATCGGCGCGCTGAATCCCGCCTCCTTGGCGACATCCAGCACGATGCCAAGATCCTTGGGCCAGATGTTGATCTGACTGTGCGGGGTGTAATCGCCAGCGACAATATGGGGCGCGCGGTTTTCCAGCATCCAGCTGGTGCCTGCGCATTTGCTGATCACATCCACAAAAGTCTCGGGCGCAATGCCTTGGGTCATGCCAAAGGTCAGCGCCTCGGCCATGGTCGCGATATGCACGCCCGCCAGAAGCTGATTGACCGACTTCATGGCCGAACCCGCACCCGGCGCGTCACCCAGTCGGAAAACCGTCTGGGAGATGGCGTCCAGCACAGGCTTTGCCCCGGCAAAGGCCGCCTCTGGGCCTGAAGCCATGATCGACAACTCACCGCTGGCAGCTTTCAGCGATCCGCCTGAGATCGGAGCGTCAAGATAGGACAAACCCAGAGCAGAGCACCGCTCAGCCATGTCGCGGGCAAAAGACGGGGGCACGGTTGCACAGGCGATCACAATCGCCCCTGCTTGCATCCGGGGTGCGATGCCGTGCTCGCCAAAAAGCACGGCCTCTGTCTGGGCGGCATTCAAAACGACAACCAGAGCGGCACCCCAGGTGTCGGCAGTTTCTGCCACTGATCCCTTTGCGCCACCTTCTGTCTGAAACCGTTCTACCTGAGCAGGTACCACATCAAAGCCGAAGGTTTCATGACCTGCGCGCAACAGGGATTGCGCCATGCCATAGCCCATGGATCCAAGGCCAAAGACGGCGGTTTTCTGTGATTTGGTCATGGTTTCACGGTTCCTTTGGCGGATGCAGCGGCGGAGCAGAGCTGGGTTTACGATCGGCCCGGCCTAACGGGAAGTGAGGCATCCATGATGCCTCACTGACGGGCGGGAGCGCCCTGTTTTGGCTCAGGTGCGGACCAGCTTTTCGTAATCTTTCGCGATGCCTTTTGCCATTTCGCCCACCTCAAAGGTGTAATCACCGATCTGGCCGACTGGGGTTACCTCGGCGGCTGTTCCGGTCAGCCAGCACTGCTCGAACCCCTCCAGTTCATCGGGCATGATGTGGCGTTCGATCACAGGGATCTGGCGCTCCTTGAGCATGCGAACAACGGTTTGGCGCGTGATGCCATTGAGAAAGCAATCCGGCAGTGGGGTGTGCACTTCACCGTCCTTGACGAAGAACATGTTGGCCCCGGTCGCCTCGGCCACATAGCCGCGATAGTCGAACATCATGGCGTCCGAACAGCCTTTCGCCTCGGCTGCGTGCTTGGACATTGTGCAGATCATGTACAGGCCGGATGCCTTGGCAAAGCACGGAATTGTCTCGGGCGACGGCCGCTTCCATTTGGAGATATCAAGCTTTGCACCCTTGAATTTGGCATCACCGTAGTAAGCCCCCCATTCCCAGACTGCGATGGCCAGATGGACCGGGTTGCGCTGGGATGCCACGCCCATATCCTCGCCCGAACCGCGCCAGGCGATGGGGCGGATATAGGCGTCTTTCAGGCCGCTTTCCTTCAGGGTCAGTTCCTTGGCTGCTTCAATCTGATCCACCGTCCAGGGGATGGTCAGATCCACGTCCTTGCCAGACTGGATCAGACGCTCCGTGTGCTTGCGGCTCTCGAAGATCTTGCCGTTATAGGCGCGCTCTCCCTCGAACACACTGTCCGCATAATGCAGCGCATGGGTCAGGAGATGCAGCTTTGCATCCCGCCATGGGATCAGTTTGCCATCCATCCAGATGGTTCCGTCGCGGTCATCGTAAGCACCGGCCATGTGATCTTCCTCTCAATACTGAAACAAAGTTGCGCAATATTCACCGCAAACGACAGTTTCTTTCAATTTTCCCAAGAATCGCTACCATTCAGGTCTTGGAAAGTCAACAAGGCTGACATAAAATCACTTCACGACTGTAACAAAGGATTTAGGCCCATGCAGCGTGGCAACAGGCCCGGACTGCCATCTACCGGCGAGCAGCTGCTGTTCCTGACGGATGAACAGTTGCGGCAGGGGATCGAGCTGATGTTCTTTGCCTATCGGGGGTTCACCGCCGATCCGGATCGCATTCTGGATGAACTGGCTTATGGCCGGGCGCATCACCGGGCGATCCATTTCATCAACCGCAGACCCGGGCTGACGGTCAATGACCTGCTCGACATTCTGGGCGTGACCAAACAGTCGCTCAACCGGGTGCTCAGGCAGTTGGTCGAGGATGGTCTGGTCGACAGCCTGGTTGGCAAGCAGGACCGGCGCCAACGCAACCTTTATCTGACCGAAGAAGGTCGCCTGCTTGAGCGCAAACTGTCAGAGGCGCAACGCATCCGCATGCGCAAGGCCTATTCTAATGCTGGCGCTGATGCGGTGCAGGGGTTTAAGACTGTTCTGGAAGAAATCATTGAACCCAACGTCCGCAACCGGATGACCGCATTGTTGGGAGGAGGGGAGACATGACACCAGCCGCCCAGCCCGAGGCCCATATTCTGGTCGTGGATGACGACGCCCGCATTCGGCAGTTGTTGCAGAAATTTCTGTCCCGCCATGACTATTGGGTGACCACCGCGCGTGATGCTGCCCATGCCCGCCGTCTGCTGGAAGGTCTGGAATTCGATCTGCTGGTCATCGACGTGATGATGCCCGGCGAGGATGGCCTGTCACTGACCAAGGACCTGTCCGACAAGATCGCGTCTCCTGTTTTGCTGCTGACTGCACGGGGGGAGGCTGACGACCGGATCAAGGGGTTGGAGGCCGGAGCCGATGACTATCTCGCCAAGCCGTTCGAGCCGCGGGAGCTGCTCTTGCGGATCAACGCGATCCTGCGCCGCGTGCCCAAGGCGGAGGTCTCTAACGAGCCGCCCAAGACCTTGCACATGGGCGCAATCCGCTATGACATGACCCGGGGCGAGATGTGGAACGGGCAGGACATGATCCGTCTCACCGCCACCGAAAGTGCGCTGATGCGCATTTTCTCGGCCGCCCCGAACGAGCCGATCAGCCGGGCCAAACTGGTCGAAGATCTGGGCCGTGACGATGGACAGGCACAGGAGCGTGCGGTCGATGTCCAGATCACCCGCCTGCGCCGCAAGATCGAGGCGGACCCGAAGACGCCGCGCTATCTGCAAACCGTACGCGGCGCGGGGTATATGCTCGCTCCTGACTGATCAGGGAACTGCTTTAGAACAGGAAGTGTCATGAGCAGGGCGGAGCAATTCGCAGACTGATATGTTAGCTTGGAGCCCAATAGTTGTAGGATACAACGAGCTGCATCAAGGTCTATGATTTTGCGGAGACCCGACACTGCAGAGTCGATCTTTCACAGATTAGTCGATTCAAGCCAACGCTTAACATATTGGCGGTATAGATATCCAACAGGCAACTAAAACAAATGACAAAAAAGCCTCTTCTAGACACGATGCTTAAGACAAGCGCTCGCATTGGGCAGCTCATTATACCGGCAAAATCCTTGGAGTCGTATCTTGGGCGCTTCGCGTCGCAGCTCACGGTGTGGACACATGACGATGTCTACAAAGTCAGTATCCCAGGGTCCGCAATACGCTTAATACACAAGGGTCGGATAATGCTTGTCTGCAGCATGCATCAACTCAAAGACGTGGAGCTTAGAGACGTCAGTATCTTGCTCCCAGATGGAAGCCACGCGATCACTTCGTCCGGCTCACGGTCATTTCGGATCGGGGAACAGTCCGATTCTTCCGATGCTTACGACGTCGCAGGATTCGACTTCACTGAGCCAGCCTCCGAATTTCCTGCGTTGACAGAGAAATGTTTCAAATTCGATTGTTGTCCCCCCGATGCGCCTAACTCTCATATATTAGCTTTCGTAGTGGCGGGATATCCTACTGCAGATCAGCAGTACGAGCTGGCAGAGAAAAACCATCTGGGAATGGTCAGGCGGGTGCTAGTCGCAGAGCCGGACAGTCAACCGACAGACCGAGCACTTTTGAAGCTAAAATTTGTTCAACATCTAGACTTTGACCCCGATGGCTTAAGTGGTGGTCCGGCATTTGTGATGCAGCTCGTTCAAGGAGAAGTTCGCGCCTACTTGGGCGGCATGGTGTTGCGAGCTGGGAAGTCCCATTGCTACATATTGAAGTCTGGATATCTCTGGAATTTTCTCAGCTCGTTCCAATAAAAAAACAAACTCAGTTTCTAGCAACCTTTTTGACATCCGGGTTACAAATAGGGTCGGCAGCTCGGTCCCGCAAAGCGGAAATTCAACCAAAGCTCAAACGGTCTAATCCCGCAACTCACCCTTACCAACGCCCCAGATCTCTGATTTGGGCACCCAGCCGGAATGTCGTTGCACAGTGACCCTGCACCACTCTGGCTCGCAATTGCCGAGTTTGGCGATGACGCCTGCCTTGGCGCGTGCGACAACTTCGCTGACCTCTTCGGGTTTCCGCAATAGCGGCACTTCGTCTGGCATGATCAGCACATGACGCACGCCGCTGAGAAGGGAATAGTGGATCCAGCCGCCCACACCCTCGACGTCCTCGACCCGGCGCCAGTGGCCGTGTTCTGCGGTCACCACAAGGGGTGTGTGGCGGTGGTGCAGCACCCAGTCGATCCTGTGGGACCGGCCCGGACCGCGCCGGACATTGGCCTCGGATGCCTTCATGGACACGTAGCGGGGGATCGGCAGGTTCGTCACCTTGCCGCGCTGGGCTTCTGCCAACGCCGGACTGGCCGCAAATACGGCCACCATCAGCGCTGAAAACACGATTTTCAACATGGGTCACTGCTCTGGTTTCGCGGGGTGATTTCGCCTGTTCCCCCGCCGGATTATTCCTGCCATGATAGGTCAAAGACGCCCAGAATGGAACAGGAAACGCCCATGCCGCATTCGCGTTTGTCGGTGATTGTGACCCGCAAGCTCCCCGAACCTGTCGAGACACGTATGCGCGAATTGTTCGACGTTCGGCTCAACAGTGATGATCATATTTTCTCCCGCGAGGAGCTGGTTGCCGCCATGGGGCAAGCCGATGTGCTGGTGCCGACGCTTGGCGACAAGATCGATGCCGGGGTTCTGGGGCAGGCCGGTGAGCGGCTGAAGCTGATCGCGAACTATGGCGCAGGCTTTGATCACATCGACGTGCAAACCGCCCTGTCGCGCGGGATCATCGTCTCCAACACGCCCGGTGTTCTGACCGAAGACACAGCCGACATGACCATGGCGCTGATCCTTGCCGTGCCGCGCAGGTTGAAAGAGGGCGCAACCATGATGGAGACCGGACAGTGGGATGGCTGGAGTCCGACAGCGTTGATGGGTCACAGGATCGCGGGCAAACGGCTTGGCATTCTGGGCATGGGCCGGATCGGACAAGCCGTTGCGCGCCGGGCCAAGGGCTTTGGGCTGCAGGTCCATTACCACAACCGCAAACGCCTGCGGGTTGAGACCGAAGAGGCGCTTGAGGCAACCTATTGGGAAAGCCTTGATCAGATGCTCGCGCGGGTCGATATCCTGAGCGTGAATGCACCGCACACACCCTCGACCTTTCATCTGCTCAACGCACGCCGTCTGAAGCTGATGAAGCCGACCGCCTATATCGTCAACACCGCGCGGGGCGAGGTGATCGACGAGAATGCAATGACCCGGATGTTGCGCGCGGGCGAGTTGGCCGGTGCAGGGCTGGATGTGTTCGAGCATGGTCGCGAGGTCAATCCCCGCCTGCGAGATCTGCAGAACGTGCTGCTGCTGCCGCATATGTCTTCCGCGACCGAGGAAAGCCGCTCGGAGATGGGCGAGAAGGTCATTATTAATATAAAAACCTTCGCAGATGGTCACCGCCCACCCGATCAGGTCGTGCCATCCATGCTATAAGGCCCGCATGGAGCGGTTCTGGAATTCTGAGATCATGATCTGGCTACAAGGCTCGGTTGACGACAGCCGTGCCGCCGCGCCCGATCCGATCTGGTTGTTTGTTGGTGTTTTTGTCGTTGGCTTTCTTTGGATTGCCATGCAGCCCGGTTCCAGTACCGAACGCGAGTATCACCTTCCCGGCAGCCACTATCTTGGCAAGATCACCCGCAAGTTTCTGCAAAGCGAGGAGCAGAAGGCCAAGGTGCGAGAGCTTCGAAAATCCCGTGATCAGCGGCTGGACTGAAGCATACCGCAGGTCGGGCAATCAGGTCGCCTGGTAATTTTCAGGACCCGGTTTTCGGCCCAGAGCGCGTCATAGACCAGCATTTGCCCCTTGAGCACCTGTCCGGCCCCCGTGATCAGTTTGATCGCCTCTCCGGCCATCATGGAACCCATGACGCCGGCCAGCGCCCCCATGATGCCAGCCTCAGCACAGGATGGCGCAAGGCCGTCTGCTGGCGCCTCGGGGAAAACACACTGGTAACAGGGGGTGCCGTTTGCGGGGTCATAGACGCTCAACTGCCCCTCCCACTGGCTCATGGCCGCTGCGATCAGGGGAATGCCAAGCCGGGCGGCTGCCGCGTTTATGGTAAAGCGCGTGGCAAAGCTGTCCGAGCCATCAAGGATGACGTCATAGCTGACCATCAGCTGTTGCGCGTTGCTGTCATTCAAACGGGTTGCATGGGATACCACCAACACATGCGGATTGATCCGGGCCAGGCTCTCGCGGGCGCTGTCGGTTTTCAGGCTTCCGACGGATTGTGTATCGTGCAGCACCTGACGCTGAAGGTTCGACAGGCTGACAACATCATCATCAACAATGCCGATTGTTCCCACGCCCGCTGCGGCAAGATACATCAGGGCAGGCGAGCCCAACCCGCCTGCACCGACACACAGCACTCGGGCTGCCTTCAGCTTTTGCTGGCCCGGCCCTCCGATTTCGCGCAGGATGATGTGGCGGGCGTAGCGTTCCAGTTCCTCGGATGAAAAGCTCATGTCAGATCCTTTTGCCACATCAGTGGGTCTGGCGTCCGGGTATAGCCGCAAGCGCTCCAAAATCCATCCAGCGATTTGTCAGTCACCGCGATCTGCGCCCGCATCGCACCATCGGTCAACGCCTCTTGCTCCAGCGTTTGCAGCAACGCTTTGCCATGACCCTGACGACGTGCGCCGGGATCAACAAAGATCGCGTGCAAATCGGCCGTCTGGCCGGTGAGTGAACAAAGCCCGGCGCTTAACACTTCATTGCGGGATGTTCGTTTCACAATGCCAAAGGATCTGCGCTTTGGTTCAGGCGCATCTTTCAGCCACTCTTCAAGATCTGCCGTCAAACCGGTGACGTTTGTAATGCGGCTGAAAACCGGTTCCTGCACCTCGGCCTGCACCAGACTTGCCCGGGACCGAAGCCGGGTGAGCAGCGCGCGGTAGCCCAAGACCGCAACCGCCAGAAAGGCAAGGATCACCACCATGCTGATCCGCTCGCCCTGATCGGGCTGGCCGATCCCGCGCACCAGATAGGACAGGGCGGCAAGTGTGGGAATGGCGTAGCGCAACAGGCGCAACAGAGGCGGCGGTGCGTTTTGCTGGCGCATCAGCAGGTAAAAGCCGATGCCACCCAAAAGGATCAGGGCCGTCATGATTTCCCGGTTGAGCCAAAGCCACCGGTGCCGCGATCCGTCTCGGGCAGGGTGCCAACCAGCCGCAACTGACCCTGCACGACCGGAGCAAAGATCATCTGCGCGATGCGCATCCCATGGGTGACAATGAAATCATCGTGACCGTGATTGATCACAATCACACCGATGCTGCCGCGATAATCAGCGTCAATCGTACCGGGACTGTTGACGAGCGAGATGCCCGATTTGAGTGCCAGACCCGAACGCGGGCGTATCTGCGCCTCGAACCCCAGCGGGATTGCCATGCGCAGCCCGGTCGGGATCAGCGCGCGTGCTCCCGGCGCAAGCAACACGCCTGCTTCGCGTGTGTTTTCCGGAAAATTCGCGCGCAGGTCCATTCCGGCTGCGCCTGCGGTTTCATAGCCCGGCAACTCCAATGACGTGTCAGCGCCATCGGCCCAAATCAGGTCGACCACAAGGCTCACGTCAGTGTCTCGGCGATCTTGGCGGCAAGCCGGGTCGAGACATCTGCTTTCGGCATCCGTGGCCAGTCCTCAGCTCCATCAGCCGAGATCAGGGTCACCTGATTTTCTACACCTCCCATGATGCCTGTCTCAGGGCTCACGTCATTGGCGAGGATCCAATCGCAACCCTTGCGCTTTCGCTTCGCGGTCGCATTCTCGATCACGTCGTCGGTTTCAGCCGCAAATCCCACGACCAGTGAAGGCCTGTTCTTCTTGAGCTTGGAAATTGTGCTCAGGATGTCCGGGTTTTCGGCAAATTCCAGACGGGGCAAGGAACCCTTGCTGTCTTTCTTGATCTTGGAGGCCGATTGCCCGATCACTTGCCAGTCAGCCACGGCGGCGGCAAAGATCGCTGCATCCGCTGGTAGGGCCGCGGTCACAGCGTCCAGCATCTGGGACGCAGTTTGGATCTCGACAACAGTTGCACCTACGGGGCGGGCGGCGGAAGCCGGGCCGGTTACGAATGTCACCTCAGCCCCCAGCCGCATCAAAGCCTGAGCAATCGCCGAGCCTTGCGCGCCAGAGGAGCGGTTGGCAATGTAGCGTACCGGATCGATCGGCTCATGGGTGGGCCCCGATGTGATCAGGATGTGTTTGCCCGACAGGGGCCGCTTGCCAAGCGCATCCGCGATGGCATCAACGATTTCCAATGGTTCGGCCATGCGCCCGGGACCAAATTCGCCACAGGCCATGTCACCCTCATTCGGTCCAACCACAAGGACACCATCTGCCTGCAACTGTGCCAGATTACGCTGGGTTGCCGGGTGATCCCACATCCGCACGTTCATTGCAGGCGCAATCAGCACGCGCTTGTCGGTGGCCATCAGAAGCGTTGTCGCAAGGTCGGAGGCCAGACCGCCGGTCATCCGACCCATCAGATCGGCTGTTGCTGGTGCCACCACCACCAGATCAGCAGACCGGCTGAGCTGGATATGGCCCATCTCGGCCTCATCGGTCAGATCGAACAGATCGGTATATGCTTTCGTGCCTGCAAGCGCTGAAACCGACAGTGGCGTGACAAATTCCTGCGCAGCGCGGGTCAGGACCGGGGTTACCTGCGCACCGCTTTCCTTCAGGCGCCGGATCAGGTCCAGACACTTGTAGGCGGCGATCCCGCCACCGATGATCAGAAGTACAGATTTTCCCGACAGCATCAGCCATCCCCGCCAGTTTTGCGTATCTTCTTCAGGTGTAGGCAAAACAAAGGGGCGCTACAAGCAGTGCAGCGCCCCGGTGGCATGAGATCAGGTTCAGGCGTGGGCCAGCATCTCGGCAGCAGAGCCGGTTCTGGCTTCAAGTTCACGCCGCATTTTCTTAAGCGCCTGCGCCTCAAGCTGGCGAATGCGCTCTTTGGACAGACCCAGTTCCGAGCCGAGGCTTTCCAGAGTGCGTGGGTCATCCTTCAGCTTCCGCTCGATGATGATCATCCGCTCGCGGGCGTTCAGTGCATCCATCGCGTTTTTCAGCCAGGTGCGCGCAGTGCCAAGATCCTTGTTGCGGGTCACAGTCTCATCGGCCTGAGCACTTTCATCTTCCAACGCTTCGACCCATTCACGGCCCTCTTCACCCGCTTGCTGGGCATTGAGTGAGAAATCATTTCCCGCCAGACGCGCGTCCATCATCTCCACGTCGCGCAGGGGAACGCCCACTTCTTCGGCAATCATTTCGCGCAGACGCTGGCTGTCAATTGTCTCGCCATTGGCAGCGGCTTCCCGCTCCAACTTGGCACGGACACGGCGCAGATTGAAGAACAGTGCTTTCTGAGAAGACGTCGAGCCTGTACGCACCATCGACCAATTGCGCATCACATAGTCCTGGATGGAAGCCTTGATCCACCACACCGCGTAGGTCGAAAAGCGCACGCCACGGTCGGGATCGAATTTTTCCGCGGCTTTCATCAAGCCCACTCCGGCTTCCTGAACCAGATCGGGCATCTGCGCCCCATAACGGCGGTATTTCGCAGCCATCGACACGGCGAGACGCATGTAGGCGTTCACCAGCCGGTGCAGCGATGCCTCACAACCTTTGTCGCGCCACGCGCGTGCCAAATCCAACTCGGTATCGGCATCCAGCATTTCTGCTTTCATTGCTTGCCGTGCCATTGTTCTCAGGCCAGAAAGGTCCTCAGCCATCTTCAAGCTCCGTCTGTTGAAAGGACATTTTTCTTGTTGTTCAGAACTGTCTACGTACCGTTACAAGGGTTGGATCATCTGGAAAGGTGAGAAAGTTATGAAAAAATCACCTTCAACTTTATACAATCACGGTTTGATCCTGGGGGGCGCGCGTTCCGGCAAGTCGGCATATGCCGAAAAATGTGCTGAAAATACAAAGTGTTCCGTGACATATATCGCCACGGCAGAGGCGTTTGATGACGAGATGAAGGACCGGATTTCAAAGCACAGGAAACAACGCGTTTCTGCTTGGGAGACGGTAGAAGCCCCGGTGGAGCTTTCGAAAAGTGTAATGCAGGTGCATGCCGAAGATGTGATTGTCATCGACTGTCTTACACTCTGGCTGAGCAACCTGATGCATGCAGAGCGTGACATAGACCGGGAAACAGCCCTTTTTCTTCAAGCGGTTGCAACACGTCAGGCTCCGGTTTTTTGCGTGTCAAATGAGTTGGGGATGGGGCTCGTGCCCGAAACCGCGCTTGGTCGTCGGTTCCGGGATGCTCAGGGACGTCTCAATCAAAGGGTTGCCGCAGCGTTTGACACGGTGGTTTTCGTTGCTGCCGGGTTGCCGTTGTGCCTGAAAGGACAGATGCCGGAATGACCAAATTCTACTGGATCCGCCACGGCCCCACTCATGCAAAGGCTGCGGTTGGATGGCTTGACCTTCCAGCGGATTTGTCCGACACGGCGACCCTTTCGCGGCTTGATGACTATTTGCCCGATGATGCCCTTGTGGTGTCGTCAGATCTTGTCCGGGCCAGCGCAACTGCCGATGCCATTGCCGGATCACGGAATCGGTTGGCGCACCGCCAAGCTCTGCGAGAGATGAACTACGGTGATTGGGACGGCCTGCCCTTCAAGGATGTGGCGAAGACCCATCCCGACCTGTCGCGTGCATTCTGGGAAGAACCGGGCGATGTCGCACCCCCGAACGGCGAAAGCTGGAATGGTCTGCACCGGCGGATATCTTCAGAGATCGCAGAGCTGACGAACCTCGCTGCAGGGCGGTCCATCGTGGTCGTGGCGCATTTTGGCGTGATCCTGACAGCGATCCAGCACGCAGCCAAACTGGCGCCGAAATCGGCCTTTGCCTTCAAGATCGACAACCTGTCGGTCACGGAGATTGACCATATTCCGTCCAGCCAGTCCTGGCGGGTCAACCGGGTCAATCACCATGTGTGAAGGACGTCCTCACATAAGCTGATTGGACCTGAGCGGTGGTCTGCGGTCTTTATTCAGCCAGTGTTGGAGGAGGATCAAATGGCACATTCGCTTGCGATTGGTGATTACATGTACTCAAGCTGGTCCCTGCGTGGCTGGCTGATGTTTGATGCGTTTGGCATCAATGTTGACGTTGATTACGCGCATATGCGGACACCGGAGTTCTTTGCTCTGCTGGATCGCTTTGCCCCAACGCGGCTGGTGCCCGCGATGCGCACGGACAACGGGGTCGTCTGGGACACCTTGGCCATGGGAGAAACTCTCAACGAGGAAAACCCTGACGCAGGCATGTTGCCCGCGAGCACTGCTGATCGGGCACAGGCACGCTCTCTGATCGCTGAAATGCATTCGGGATTTACTGCTTTGCGGGGCGCATGTCCGATGAACCTGCGCCATACCTATCCTGACTTTGAACCATCAGACGAAGTGTCAGCTGACATTGCACGGCTGGAGCATCTTTGGTCACGCTGCGCGGGTTATCAGTCCGGCAAATGGCTCTTTGGCGCCTACACACTGGCAGATGTGATGTTTGCGCCGGTGGCGACCCGGATCGTGACCTATAACCTTCCGGTATCCGCACCTGCGCAGGCTTATGTGGCGGCCCATATGCAGCATCCATCTTTCCTGAAATGGCGCGCGTTGGCCGTGGCGGACGGACATGTGCAGGAGGGCTATGATCTGGAACTGCCAACAGCGAACTGGCCCGGTTGAGTGCACTTGCCGTTAACCGATCAGTAACCACTGTTACGCTCAATGGTGCCTCAGGAAGGGGCATCCATGACATCCATCGTCAAAACACTGGCGTTCGAAGGGGTAGAGGCCCGGCGGGTGGAAGTGCAATGCGCGCTCAGCCCCGGACTGCCCGCCTTTGCCATTGTCGGATTGCCGGACAAATCGGTGACCGAGGCGCGGGAGCGGGTGCGCTCGGCCCTTGGCGCCATGGGGCTTGCCCTGCCTGCCAAACGGATCACCGTAAATCTGTCGCCTGCGGATATGCGAAAAGAAGGGGCGCAGTTCGATCTGCCCATCGCGCTGGCCATTCTGGGCGCGATGGATGTGTTGCCAAATGACGCTCTTGAGGGGCTTCTCGCCCTTGGAGAGCTGTCCCTTGATGGCAAGCTGATCGCCATCAACGGCGCACTGCCAGCAGCACTTGATGCAAGCGAGGGCGATCTGACACTGGTCTGTCCCGAGGCCTGTGGGGCTGAAGCTGCATGGGTAGAGGTCGCCAAAATTCTGGCTGCACCCACTCTTTTGGCGGTGGTCAACCACATCAACGGCCGTGCGGTTCTGTCTGAGCCTGTGCCCGGTGAGTTGGAACAGTCGGAAAGTTTTCGCGATATGCGCGACATTCGTGGTCAGGAACGGGCCAAGCGCGCGTTGGAAGTCGCAGCCGCCGGACGCCACCATCTGCTGCTGGTTGGACCTCCGGGGTCAGGCAAGTCGATGCTGGCCGCGCGGATGCCCGGACTCTTGCCGCAGATGAGTGCGTCCGAGACACTTGAAACCTCGATGATCCATTCGCTGGCCGGAGAGTTGAAGGAAGGGCGCATATCACGCGTGCGGCCGTTCAAATACCCGCACCATACCTCTTCCATGGCAGCTATGGTGGGCGGCGGACGTGGTGCCGGACCGGGCCAGATCTCTCTGGCCCACAATGGCGTGCTGTTTCTTGATGAGTTGCCTGAGTTTCAACGCCCGGTTCTTGAGACCCTTCGTCAGCCTCTGGAAACCGGCGATGTCGTGGTTGCCCGCGCCAACGCCCATTTCCGCTATCCCTGCCGGTTCCTGCTGGTGGCCGCCGCCAATCCGTGCCGTTGTGGATACCTCAGCGATCCGGGCCGGGCCTGCGCCAAGGTGCCGCTTTGCGGGCAGGATTATCTGGGACGGATTTCCGGCCCGCTTCTGGACCGCTTTGATCTGCGCATCGAAGTGCCAGCCGTCGCCATTGAAGATCTTGATGCCGAACCCGATGGAGAAGCCTCGGAGGCCATTGCTGCACGGGTCGCGGCTGCTCGCGCGCGTCAGGCAGAACGCTTTGCAGGCATCGAGGATGTATCCGTCAATGCCGATGCCGAAGGCAGCCTTTTGGAGCGGTTGGCTGAGGTGGAGGGTGAAGCCAAGGCGTATCTGCGCAAGGTCGCAGATCGCTACCGCCTGTCAGCGCGCGGCTATCACCGGGTTCTGAGGGTTGCCCGCACGCTTGCCGATCTGTCCGGCAGCGACAGTGTGACGGCTGGTCACGTGGCTGAGGCGTGCGGCTATCGTTTGAGTTCTGCCTTGGGCGATGCTCCGGCCTTGCAGAAAACTGCCTGATGATTGGTCAGGTCTTGGCATCGTCCTTGGGCAGATGCTTGCGCAAAAAAGCAGCCGCCCTGTCCAGCGCCTGATCCGCTTCAGGCAAACGGCCTTGGAAAATCTGCCAGACATGCGGCGTATTGGGCCACAGCTCCAGTTCCACATCGCTGCCGGAACGCTCCAGCGCTTCGGCCATGCGCACGGCGTCGTCGAGCAAGATCTCGGTCCGGCTGGCCTGTATCAGAACCGGTGAAACAGGCGCGGTGATGCCAAAAAGCGGAGAGGCACGCGGATCCGACGGGTCAGCACCTGCCAGATAACGGCCACTGATCTCTTCCATGCGTTCCGCGGGCAAGGTGACTTCGGTGTTGGCGTTGGTCCTGATCGATGCACCCGACAGGGTCAGATCGGTCCAGGGAGAAAAGGCAACAAGGCATGCTGGCATCGGCAGGCCGCGCAGGCTGAGCGTTCCCAGCAGCGACAGTGCAAGACCGCCGCCAGCAGAATCGCCAGCAATCGCGATACGATCGGGGCTGTAACCTGCCTCGATCAAAGCCATATAACTGGTCAACGCGTCATCAGGCGCAGAAGGAAACGGGTGTTCGGGCGCCAGCCTGTACTCCGCCAAAACCCCGCGCACCCCGGCCATGCCAGCTAACCGTGCAACCAGCGCCTTGTGTGTGTGCACCGAGCCGATGGTATAGGCCCCACCGTGGAAATACATCAGAACAGAGCGTCGGTCCGGGCTTTCCGGTGAGGCCCAGAGTACAGGCACACTGGCCCCATCATGGCGCAAAACGTCGTCTACATACTTCGAGTCCGGCGGAGATTTAAACGAGCGACGGGCTTGTGTTTCAAACCGGCTTCGGGCCTCGGCCACGGTGTCGATCCGCGCGAGTTGCGGCTTTTCGAACCAGCGCAGATAGAAATTGAGAAGTTTGAGCGTAAAGCTCACGCGGACAACCGTCTTTCGATGGCGTCCCAGATCAGGCCAGCGCCATTGGTGCCGTCGAACCGCTCAAGCTCCTGAAGACCGGTGGGGGAGGTGACGTTAATCTCGGTCAGATAGTCTCCGATCACGTCGATGCCCACGAAAATCTGGCCCTTTTCACGCAGCAAGGGGCCTATGGCCTCGCAGATCTCGCGATCTCTCTCGGTCAACCCAATGGGCTCGGCCTTTCCGCCGACATGCATGTTGGACCGCACTTCGCCCTGCTGTGGCACCCGGTTGATCGCACCGATCGGTTCGCCATCAACCAGAATGATGCGCTTGTCTCCGTTTGTGACCATGGGCAGGTACTTCTGCATGATCAGAGGCTCATGATTGATGCCCGAAAACAGCTCGAAGAGCGAAGACAGGTTGTGATCCTCGGGCGCAAGGCGAAAGACGCCCGCACCGCCATTGCCATAGAGCGGTTTCAGGATCACGTCCTTGTGCCGGGCGCGGAATGCCTTGAGCGTTTCCAGATCGCGGGTCACCGCGGTTGGAGGCGTGAGATCCGGGAAATCGAGCACCAGAAGTTTTTCGGGATAATTGCGGACCCAGAACGGGTCGTTCACGACCAATGTGTCCGGGTGAACCCGGTCGAGAAGGTGGGTTGACGTGATATAGCCCATGTCGAACGGGGGATCCTGACGCAACCAGATGACATCCTGAATGGACAGATCAATCTCGGTCTCAGGTGCCAGTATCGCGGGTGCGCCCGGAACGCGCTGTACCGTGACCGGATGGCCCTTTGCGGTCATCTTGCCCTCGACATAGGCAAGCTGGTCCGGCTGATAGACGAAGAGAGCGTGTCCCCGGCTTTGCGCCTCTTCCATCAGGCGAAAGGACGAATCCGCATTTATGTCGACGGCCTGAACCGGGTCCATCTGAAAAGCCACATTAAGATGCATGCCCTGTCCTCCTCATGCCGCAACAACTTTGAGGTGGCGCAAATGATCAGGCTTTGCAAGAGGCAGAGGTCAGATCGGTCTTACCAGGTGTCAAATGACAGAGCGTTTTCGATGATCTTGAGGTGGCCTGCACGGTCAATCAAGGCCACGTCAAAGCGCATGGACCGATCAGGGCTTTGCTGATCGCTAAGCCACAGCAGGGCAGCCTGTCCAATCCGCTGGGCCTGTTTGGGGCTGACCGCATAAGCCGCGTCATCAAAAGACCTTCGTGCCTTGACCTCAACAAAGACGGTTTCGTCACCCTGATCAAAAATCAGATCAATTTCACCGGCAGCCGTGCGCACACGTCGCCCGCGACAAACGGCATTCTTTTCTGTGTAGCGCATGGCAACGGCATCTTCGGCCAACAGACCACGGGCGTGAGCCTGTTTGCCCTTCAGATGCCTGGTTTTTGATACTTCCGGGCAAGCAATCGTCGACAGGGGAGGTCCGGCGCTTGAATCTAGGCTGAAATCAAGGGAGAGTTGCATCGTTTTTTGGTCTCCCTCAGGACGATGATGCCGCAATCGCCCGTTCATAAACCAGTTTCCGTGGAGCATCTAGCATGTCGCACACCAGAGTTACTGAATCCCTAACACTGTGGTTCTGCAGAACTTTTGCCAGCGCGTCGTCGATGTCTTCAACCGTCACGTCTCCTGCAACCTTGCCCTCAACCACCACCACGATCTCGCCCTTCGGATCGGGGCCGTCGGAAAACTGACTTACCAAGCCATACAAGCTATCCCTGTAGACCGTCTCGAATTTCTTGGTGAGTTCCCGGCAAACCGCCGCCCTGCGCGCGCCTCCCAGAACATCGGCCATCAGGGAAAGTGTCTTTAAGAGACGCTTGGGGCTTTCGAAGAAAACCAGAGTGGCCTCAAGCCCTCGCAAGCCTTCAAGTGTCTTGCGCGCTGCCTGAGATTTGGGAGGTAAAAACCCCTCGAAGAGAAACCTGTCCGTCGGCAGACCTGCAACACTAAGGGCGCTCATCACGGCAGATGGTCCCGGGATTGCGTGAACGGCAACTTCGGCCTCGACCGCCTCTGTCAGCAGTTTGTAGCCCGGATCGGCAATCAGGGGTGTTCCTGCGTCCGAGACATAGGCCACCCGCTGGCCCTCGGCCAAAGCTTGCAGCAGCCTTGGCCGAGCTTTGGCTCCGTTGTGGTCGTGATAGGCGACCATGGGCCGACCGGCCACAGGGATGCCGTGGATGTCCATCAACTGGCGTGCACGCCTTGTGTCTTCGGCAGCCAGCACATCAGCCCCACGCAGCACGTCAAGCGCGCGCAGTGTAATGTCACTGGCGGTCCCGATGGGGGTTGCGACGAAATACAGGCCGGGATCCAGCGCTTTGTGAGCCATTGCGCCCCCTTGGGGTTGCTTGTTATGAGGTGCCGGCAAGATGCCTCTGGCAGGCCGGATCGGTGTAACATCGCTTCTGCCCTGTTACAAAAGGAGTTTCCATGGTCGTGCGCACCATTGGCCCGATGATCAAGATGCTTGGCCTGGCAAGCCTTCTGGCAGCCTGCGAGCCGGTTCAGGCCCCTCAGACACCCACGCCTCCAGGCGCACCGATCCCGGTAGAAACACTGGAGGTGGTTCTGGTGAGTGCGCCTGCGTCGGGCGCGCTGCGCCGGGACCAGCTTGTTCAGGCTGCCCGGATGGCTGAACGTGATCTGGTGACGGTGCCGCTCGTTCTGAGCACTGCGCAGGATCCTGATCTAACCGAAACCGCGCAAGCCTATGTCGTGGATGTGGCCGGTGGCGTTTCGCTGCCCGACGGTCTTCAATCCGGCGACGGTCCTGTGATTGCGCTTGCGGCTCAGGGTTTGCTGCCCGGTCGCGCGGCCTATGGGATGGACATCACGACTGCCGATCAGGTCCGGGCCATTTTGGATCTGGCCAAGGCGCAACAGATCACCAGCTTGGCCGTCGTACGTCCTGCTGGTGCGTTCGGTGACGGTGTTTTGCAAGAAGTAAAGGCACAGGCCGGGCCCCGGAATATCAGCATTGTCGAGCCTCGGGCCTATCCGTTCTCACGTGCAGGGATCGAAGGCGCACTGCCGCAGTTGGCGCGCGACCTTCGCGCAGCCGGCAGTCCGTTGGTTCTGCTGGCGGACCGAACCCCGGCTGGCCTGACGGCCATGGCATCGGGGTTGAGGGAGCGCGGTGTGATCAGCGGGCTTGCTTCGCTTCAGGACTGGGGACGGGACGCGGGTGTGCTCAGCCAGCCGGCGCTTCAGGGCCTTTGGTTTCCGGCATCCGACCCTGCGCGCTCGGATGCTTTCGCGCGCAGGTTTGAGGCGGAATACGGTTCGACCCCCCATCCGGACGCACGGTTGGCCTATGATGCGGTCGCAGCCCTTGGAGCGCTTGTTCAGGACGGAGCTGCCAAGGGGCGCAGTGGTGGGGAGGTGCTGTCCGATGCGGCCATGCAGACCGAACGCGGATTTGCCGGTGTCGCCGGAGTTTTCCGGTTTACGTCTGACAGACAGGCGCAACGCGGGCTTGCCGTCCTTCAGATTACCGATGGTCGGCCCAGACTGATCTCACCCGCCATCTCTGGATTTGGCCCGAAGGGATCGTCGCAATGAACACCCGGGCAACGCTTGAGACATCAGAGAAGCTTTTTGCCGGATTTCTTCCCGATCAGAAGGCATTGCTTGCGCAACTGCGCATGACGTTGTCCCAGCATGGCTCGGCCATGGACAAGCGGTCTGCGGCAACAGAAGCGCTCAAGGAGGTTTACGACCAATCCCATGCGCAGATCTCCACGACGCTGAGAGCCAATCCCTGGCAATCCCAGCAGGCGATCGAGGCCTATTCCGATCTGACTGATAGCATCGTGACTTGCGCATTTGACATCTGCCGGTTCGAATTGATCCCGAACCCCAATCCGACCTCGGCCGAGCATCTGGCGGTGATCGCGGTGGGTGGCTATGGCCGGGCGGAAATGGCGCCCTATTCGGATGTCGATCTGCTGTTTCTGACACCCTGGAAACAGACCGCCTGGGGCGAAAGTATCATCGAGTACGTGCTCTACATCCTGTGGGACCTCAAAATGAAGGTCGGCCACGCGGTGCGCACGGTCGATGACTGCATTCGACTTGGCAAATCCGATCTGACGATCCGCACGGCCCTTCTGGAACACCGGTTTCTGGCTGGCCAACAGAAGCTTGCACGGGAGTTGCGCAAACGGCTTTGGGATGATCTGTTTTCCACAACCGGGCCGGAATTCCTTGAAGCCAAGCTGGAAGAACGGGACCAGCGGCACAAGCGCAACGGAGGCGCGCGCTATGTGGTCGAACCCAACGTCAAGGAGGGCAAGGGCGGGCTGCGTGACTTGCAGACGCTCTACTGGATCGCAAAATACCTCAACAATGTGCAAAGCCCCGATGAGTTGGTTGAAGCGGGTGTTTTCACTGCAGATGAGTTTCAGATCTTCTGCGATGCGGAGTCATTTCTGTGGACCACGCGCTGTCAGCTGCATCTTTTTGCCAAGCGCCCGGCGGAACAGATGACCTTTGATGCGCAAGTCGATATCGCAGCAAATCTTGGCTATGAGGACACCGAAGGCCGCCGTGGGGTCGAGATGTTCATGCAGGACTATTTCTCAAGAGCGCGCGGCGTGGGTGAGTTGACGCGGATCTTCCTGACCGATCTGGAAGCCAAGCATATCAAGTCCAAACCGACCCTGAAAACCAAGCTTCTCAAGGCGTTTGTCTTTTCAGAACCCGAAGTGGCGGATGGCTTTCTGCTGCGCAACGGGCGACTGGACTATGAGGATCCGGACTGCATCCAGACCGATCCCGTGAATATCCTGCGGCTGTTCAAGGAAGGGCTGGCATCGGGCAATCTGATACATCCACTGGCGATGCGCAATGTCACCGCAAATCTGGATCTGATCGACGACCGGTTGCGCAACGACAAGCAGGCCAACGAGTTGTTCTTTTCAACCTTGCTGGATCATAACAATCCCGAGCGCGCGCTGAGGCGGATGAATGAATTGGGGGTCCTTGGGGCGTTCATCCCGGAATTTGGGCGCATCGTCGCGATGATGCAGTTCAACATGTATCACCATTACACGGTTGATGAGCACACCATCCAATGCGTCTCGAACCTCGCCAAGATCGAGCATGGCGACCTGATCGAAGAGCTTCCCATCGCCTCGGCCATTCTGAGCAAGGGGGTCAATCGCAAGGTGCTTTACACGGCGCTGCTGCTGCATGACATCGGCAAGGGTCTGCCCGAGGATCATTCCATTGCCGGAGCCAAGATCGCAGAGAGTGTGGCACCCCGTCTGGGGCTGAATGAAGATGACGCGGAAACGGTCATCTGGCTGGTTGAGAACCATCTCCTGATGTCCGATTTTGCCCAAAAGCGCGATGTGTCGGACCCGCGCACCGTTGCGCTTTTTGCAGAAGCCGTGAACAACCCGTCGCGTCTGAAACTGCTGACCGTCCTGACCGTCTGTGACATTCGCGGGGTCGGTCCTGGCGTCTGGAACAACTGGAAGGCGATGCTGCTGCGCGAGCTTTACGCGCTGACGCTGGCGCATCTGACAGGCGACACCAGTCGGACCCGGCCCGAGCGTGTGGCCGAGGCGAAAGAAGCCTTTGCAAATGCCCTGTCGGATTGGCCAGAAGATTTGATCGAAACCGAACTGGACCGGCATTATGATCCGTTCTGGCTGGGACTGGACACAGAAATTCAGGTTGAATTTGCCAATCTCCTGCAACGCCTGAAACCGTCCGAACCGATCTCTGAGATCAATCTTGACGAGTCCCGTGATGCCACGCGCGCGTGCTTCGTGATGCATGACCATCCAGGTATATTCTCACGTCTCGCAGGGGGGCTCGCACTGGCAGGTGCCAATGTGGTTGACGCGCGGACCTATACGACCAGCGACGGGATCGCGACGCCGGTCTTCTGGTTGCAGGACAAGGATGGCAAACCATTCGAGCGGGGCCGTCTGACCCGGTTGCGCAACATGATTGCCAAGACCCTGCGCGGTGATCTGGTGGCCCGTGAAGCCCTGACCGACCGGGATCGCGAGAAGAAACGCGAGCGTGATTTCATCGTGCCCACGGACATCACCTTCGACAATGACGGCTCGGAGATTTTCACGATCATCGAGGTCGACACCCGCGACCGGCCCGGGCTGCTGCATGACCTGACCCGCGCGCTGGCTGCCAACAACGTGACCATCTCCAGCGCGATCATCGCGACCTATGGCAAGCAGGCCGTAGACACGTTCTACGTCAAGGATCTCTTCGGGCTGAAGATCCATGCCAAAACCAAGCAGGACCGGATCGAGGAGCGCTTGAGGGTCGCTATCGAAGAAGGTTTTGAGCGGTCCGCTCCTTGAGCCGCCAGATCCGCCTTCTGCCAGCCTTTCTGACCGTGGGCGGCTGGACCATGGCCAGTCGTATACTCGGCTTTGTCCGTGACATCCTGATTGCGGCCTTCCTCGGCACTGGTCCGGTGGCAGAAGCCTTTCTGATTGCCTTTGCCCTGCCAAACATGTTCCGTCGCTTCTTCGCGGAAGGAGCGTTCAACATGGCCTTTGTGCCGATGTTTTCCAAGAAACTGGAAAGCAGGGACGGCGCGGATGAATTCGCGCGTGATGCTTTTACCGGACTTGCCACGTTGCTGATTTCCTTCACCGTGATTGCGATTTTCGCCATGCCCTGGCTGGTATTGGCCATGGCGTCGGGTTTTCGCGGGGATGAGCGGTTTGATCTGGCGGTATCCTTTGGCCGGATTGCCTTTGCCTATATCCTGTTCATCTCGCTTGCAGCACTTGCCAGCGGAGTTCTGAACGCAACTGGCCGCTTTGCGGCTGCGGCTGCAGCGCCCTTGCTGCTCAACATCATACTTGTGGGGGCAATGCTGCTGGCCGATGCAACCGGCGCTAACATCGGATATGCGCTGACCTGGGCGGTGCCGGTTGCAGGGATTGCGCAACTGGCGCTGGTGTGGTGGGCGGCAAAGCGTGCGGGTTTTGCCCTGATCCCGAAACTTCCGCGCATGACGCCTGAATTGAAGCGGCTGGCCATCATCGCAGCCCCTGCCGCCCTTGCTGGTGGTGTGGTCCAGATCAACCTGCTGGTTGGCCGTCAGGTAGCCTCTTTCTTTGAAGGGGCAGTGGCCTGGCTTTCCTATGCGGACCGGCTGTATCAACTGCCTTTAGGTGTCGTGGGCATCGCCATCGGCATCGTTCTTTTGCCGGATCTGTCGCGCAAACTGGCCGCCAATGACGCGCAGGGCGGGCGCGATGCAGTCAACCGGGCCATCGAGTTTTCGCTGTTGCTGACCCTGCCAGCTGCCGTTGCCCTTTTGGTGATCCCGCAGGCTTTGGTTTCGGTCTTGTTTGAACGGGGTGCTTTCGACGCCGAGGACGCCCGAGCAACCGCGCTGGCCGTTGCAATCTATGGCCTGGGTTTGCCGGCATTTGTCCTGCAAAAGGTCTATTCGCCGGTGTTCTTTGCCCGCGAAGACACACGAACCCCGTTTCGCTATGCGCTGGTGTCCATGGTGGTCAATGCGGTGCTCGCGATCGGGCTGAGCCCGGTGTTCGGTTATCTGGCCGCAGCCATCGGCACCAGCATATCGGGCTGGGTGATGCTTGCGCTGCTGTGGCGCGGTGCCGGACGGTTTGAGGGGGCATCCGACATGGATGTCAGATTGCGGGGCAGACTGCCGCGCATTGCCATGGCCTCCGTCGGGCTTGGGCTGGTCCTGTGGATTGCTTCCCTGATGCTGGGTACAATGCTTGAGGCACCGGGTTTGCGTTATCTTGCTCTCGCCGCATTGGTGGCGCTGGCGCTGCTGTCCTATGCGGTGCTCTGTGCTGTGACCGGGGCGGCCCGGCCTGCCGACCTGAAGACCATGCTGCGCCGGTCGTGATCAGGAGCGGCGGGCACGGTCTCGCATGCGGGTAACCCGCGACAGACCTCCGGGACCGAAAACAAAACTCATCAGAAAACCGCAAAGCAACCCGGCCATATCGGCCACCAGTCCGTCCATCGCACCGAACAGCACCCAGAAGGTGACCTGGAACAGCAGAAGGAACCCCGGCAGGCGGAAAGCCAGAAGCGGGTTCGTTCCCTCATGCCGGGCTTTCATCCACAGAATCCAGGTAAAAGCCCCCATCAGACCGTAGACCGGTGGAAACGGCCCGTTGAGCGGTTGGTCGGTCGTCATGACCAACCCATAGGCCAGCGCACCCACAGCGGCGCTGACAAAGAAGATCAGCAGGATGGCCCAGCTTGAAAAAACCCGCCCGACCACATTGCCGATGGCCAGCAGGATGACGCAGCCGATCAGGACGGTGGTGAACGATCCGCCGATGAAGGGATGGGTGAAAAACCGGTAGATCCCGTCCAGTGGCAAACGTCCCGTGGTCAGCATCCAGTCGAAGTACCGGTCAAAGAACGCGAAGTACCGCAGGAGTTCGATCCGCCAGCCGATGGCCTCAGGCCCGCCGATGATCCCGCGCGCGCCCAGTTGCAATCCGATCTCGATCACGGCCAGAGCACCAGCCAAGATCAGAATGACCGCGGGCACCGGGTTGACGGGGGAAGCATCGGCATCGGGATTGAACATTCTGCTGCGGTCCTTTGCGTTGACGCGCCTGATCCAGCGCGCGATAAGCAGCTCGTCCATAACCGATTGAGAAGCCCGATACCATGGCCGAAACCGCCCACACCCGCCGCGTGTTCTCAGGCGTCCAGCCGACTGGCAACCTGACGCTTGGCAACTATCTTGGTGCCGTGAAACGCTTTGTCGAGATGCAGAAAGAGGATTGCGAGACGATCTACTGCATGGTCGATCTGCATGCGGTGACAGCAAGCTGGCCCGGGCGCGAGGCGATCAAGGATGCCACGCGGGAGCTTGCGGCCGCCTTTATCGCCTGTGGTCTCGATCCGGCGAAATCGATCCTGTTCAACCAGAGCCAGGTTGCTTCGACCACGCAACTGGCATGGGTGTTCAACTGCACGGCACGGCTGGGCTGGATGAACCGCATGACCCAGTTCAAGGACAAGGCCGGCAAGAATGCCGAGGCTGCAAGCGTTGGTCTTTACACATATCCCGTGCTGATGGCGGCCGACATTCTGGTCTATCACGCAACCCATGTGCCAGTGGGCGAGGATCAGCGCCAGCATCTGGAACTGACCCGTGACATCGCGATCAAATTCAACAATGACTATGATGCACCGGGTTTCTTTCCAGTGACCGAGCCGATCATCGAAGGGGCGGCGACCCGGGTGATGTCGCTGCGCGATGGCACCAAGAAGATGTCGAAGTCCGATCCGTCTGACATGAGCCGGATCAACCTGACCGATGACGCAGATACAATCGCCAAGAAGATCCGTAAGGCCAAAACAGACCCCGAGCCACTGCCCGAGACGCTGGAAGGGTTGGAGGATCGGCCGGAGGCCCGCAATCTGGTGAATATCTACGCTGGATTGGCTGAGATTTCACCCGAAGCAGTTATTGCAGAACATGGCGGGTCGCAGTTCGGCAGTTTCAAGCCCGCGCTTGCGGAACTGGCAGTTGAGAAGCTTGGCCATATATCAGCCGAGATGACCAAGCTGATGGCTGATAAGGCCGAGATTGATCGCATTCTGGGGGATGGTGCGGACCGTGCTGCGGCCATTGCAGATCCAATTCTGGAAAAGACCTATGACATCATGGGTTTCTTGCGGTCGCGCTGACCGCGTGAGGTCGATCTGGCCCAAAGCTCTGGCATGTCTGGCCTGTCTGGGCACGGCAGATGCGGCGATGACGCAGGATTTCCACTATTTCGGTCCCGAGGCTGAAACCGTCTTTGTCGAAGGTCTTGAAACAGACGCTCGCTCAAGGGCCGCTGAAGCGCTGTCCGAGGCTGAGTATTACAGCGCCTTTGCCGTCGGTCCACGCGGAGGAGAGGGGCTCTATACAGGTGCCCATGATCCGGCTCGTGCGCGGGACTATGCGCTGGCAGCCTGCGGAGCGGACTGCAGGATCATTGCCTACAGGCAGCCGCTGCACAGATCAGACGTCGATGGCAATGTCCGACTGAACGTCGACATGGCGCGGGGACTGGCGGCACAATGGCCGTTCAAGGGCGCGGAGTTTTATGCGCGGGGCGGAGCAACAGCCTGGGGGTATGGACACTCCACAGGCAAGCTGTCTCAGGGCCGGGCAAGCCGCAGGGCGCTGGCAGAATGCGAGGCACGGCTCGCAAAGGAAGAGCGGCCCCGGGGTGTTGAGCCGCGTCCCTGTGAGGCCTTCCGCCTGAGCGATATTCATGATCAGAGACCAAAGCCGACACTTTACCCGGCTGCATTTATGGTTGATCTGGCCGAACTTGTCGATGCCGGAACCCCTGTTCTGACCCGACGCGAAGTTGATGCCGGGTTCTGGAAACCAGAATTCCTCAAAGACCAACCAAAAGAGCTTTTTGGTGCCCGGGCCGCCAGCCCGGACGGGGCGTCAGCAACGATGGGTTCTGGCGGCTGGCCCGGCTCGGGTGAAGTCATTGCGCTGCAGCTGTGTGGTCTGGACCGCCGATTTGGCGATGCCCCTTGCGTGGTGACCGATGTGATGGAGCCGGCAACCAAGCCAGCGCGGGGGTTCCTGGCGGTCTATCCCAGCATTCTTGAAGCTCATCGGTCATGGCAAGGGGGAGAGGGCGCCGGTGCCTTTGCAATCGGTCCCCTGGGTGACTGGGGATCATCACATGGTTTTGCAGCGCTGGAAGAGGCCCGTCAGAAGGCTGCGGACTGGTGCCTGTACCACACAAGGCGCAATTCCGAATTCCGCGTCATCCGGCGCAGTTTCCTTGAGCCGGATCTGTCCTGTCGCGTTGTGGACGAACGTATCAGATAGCTCTTACCCGAGCGCTGCAATGCCCGGCAGGGTCTTGCCCTCAAGCCATTCCAGAAATGCACCGCCCGCCGTCGAGACATAGGTGAACCGCTCAGCCGTGCCGCTGACGTTGAGGGCAGCGACGGTATCGCCTCCGCCTGCCACGCTCAGCAGCTTGCCTGCCTCGGTCAGCTCCGCTGCCTTGCTGGCAGCGGCGTTCGTGGCCATGTCGAAGGGCGGGATCTCGAAAGCACCCAAAGGGCCGTTCCAGACCAGCGTCTTCGAAGTCTCGAACACCTCTGCTATCCGTGCGACACTTGCAGGGCCGGCATCAAGGATCATCGCATCTGCAGGGCAAGCATCCGCTGCTACCACATCCGAGGCGGCATTGGCCTTGAACTCGCGTGCGACCACGACGTCAACCGGCAGGACCAGTTCGCAGGACTTGGCCTTCGCCTCCTCCATGATCTTGAGCGCGATATCTGCCAGGTCATGCTCGCAAAGCGACTTGCCGACATCGATGCCTTGTGCTGCCAGAAACGTATTGGCCATGCCGCCGCCAATGACCATCCGGTCGACCTTGTCAATCAGGTTGCCCAAAAGGTCCAGTTTGGTCGAAACCTTGGCCCCGCCAACCACCGCTGTCACCGGGCGTGCCGGATTGCCGAGCGCGGTCTCCAAGGCTGAAAGCTCAGCCTGCATAAGCCGACCTGCGCAAGAGGGCAGCAGACGTGCGATCCCTTCGGTTGATGCATGCGCCCGGTGGGCCGCAGAAAACGCATCATTGCAGAAGACATCGCCCAAAGCGGCCAACTGGGCTGCGAAATCCAGCATGTTTTTCTCTTCGCACGGGTGAAAGCGCGTGTTTTCCAGCAGCAACACCTCTCCCGCCTCCAGATCAGCAATGGCCGCCTCAGCCACATCGCCCACGCAGTCATCGGCAAAACGCACCGGGCTGCCAATGGCCTTGCTCAGCGCATCACGGGTGATCTCAAGGCTCATCTCGGGCACGACCTTGCCCTTTGGACGCCCGAAGTGGGCCAGCAGGATCGGCTTGCCCCCTGCGGCCAGAATGGACCGGATGGTTGGCACGATCCGCTCAATCCGTGTTGCATCCGTTACCTTGCCATCTTCCACGGGCACGTTGATGTCCACGCGGGTCAGAACGCGCGCGCCGTCCAGCGCC
Source organism: uncultured Paracoccaceae bacterium (assembly GCA_947494445.1). Lineage (GTDB taxonomy): Bacteria > Pseudomonadota > Alphaproteobacteria > Rhodobacterales > Rhodobacteraceae > CANLSM01. Next base: position 640,731 of record CANLVD010000001.1, read on the forward strand.
ATGTCATCCAGGGTTTTCCAGGCCATGTCAGTCTCCGGTGGGGGTTGAAGTATTGGCGAAATAGTCGCGCAGGATGCGGGAGTAGATGGATTTCAGGGCTGTGATCTGGGCCACTTCCACACATTCATCAACCTGATGCATGGTCTTGCCGACCAGCCCGAATTCGACCACGGGGCACATGTTTTTTATGAATCGCGCATCTGATGTGCCGCCGGTCGTCGACAGTTCCGGTGTGACACCGGTCTCAGCCTCAACTGCCCGGCCAATCAGATCTGACAAAAGCCCCGGTTCTGTGACGAAGCTCTCGCCTGAAACCGTGATCGTCATCTCGAATGTGATCCCGGTTTCGTCAGCGATCTGGTCACATTGCTGCTGCAACCACTCCGCAAGGCTGTCCGAGCTGTGCGCATCATTGAAGCGGATGTTCACGGTCGCACGGCAATTGGCTGGGATCACGTTATTGGCCGGATTGCCGGTGTCAAATGTGGTCACCGCGAGGGTCGAGGCCTGAAAGTGGTCTGTACCCTGATCCAGTTCAAAGCTGGCCAGCCGATCCACCAGCCGTGCGAGTGCGGGCACCGGATTTTTTGCGCGGTGCGGATAGGCAGAATGGCCCTGCACGCCGGTAGCCGTGAAATAGGCGGTCATCGAGCCGCGTCGTCCGATCTTCATCATCTCGCCCATGGTCGAGGGGCATGTGGGCTCTCCGACCAGACAGTGATCCATCCGGTGGCCGTTCTCGGCCATCCAGTCAAGAATGGCGGTGGTGCCATGCTTTGCATCGCCCTCTTCATCGCCGGTGATGGAAATGACAATGGCGCCTTCCGGCGGCTCCGTTGAGACCATATCGACGGCTGCCGCGACAAAAGCCGCGACGCCCGACTTCATGTCCGTTGCGCCCCGGCCATAGAGAATGCCGTCGCGGATTTCACCCCCGAAGGGATCAACGGTCCAGTCATCCCGATCCCCGATGGGCACCACATCCGTATGGCCGTTGAAGCCGAACACCGGGCCATTTCCGGCTGTGCCCCAGATCGCGAACAGATTGGCAATCCCGCCCCGATCAACGCGTGTGGTCTGAAAGCCGGCGGCACTCAGCAGATCGTCAAGCAGTACAATTGCGCCACCTTCTTCGGGGGTAACCGACGGGCAGCGGATCAGCGATTGTGTCAGGGCAACGGGGTCGGTCATTCGTCTTCCAGCCCCAGCATATCGATGATGATCTCAGGCACGTCTTCGGGCTGGCTGGCCAGCGCGTCAGCTTCAGCCATGTGCAGTTCCCCCGGCTCTCCAAACCCCCAGACAGCCCCGATCGAAGTAAGCCCCGTGTTGCGCGCGCCATCGATGTCAAACCGCCGGTCGCCGACCATGAAGCTGCGCGACGGGTCGGATTCCGTGACATTGATCGCATGGGCCAACAGATCGGATTTGTCTGAGTTCGTACCATCCAGTTCCGAACCGAACAGTCCCTGCACATAGGACGAAATCCCGAAGTGATCGATGATGGTCTGGGCGTATGAGTGTGGTTTCGAGGTCGCAATATAAAGCGCAGCCCCAAGATCAGTCAGCCCTTCCAGCATCTCGCCGACCCCGTCATAGACATCCGCCTCATAAAGCCCTTCTGCCGTGAAGCGTTCGCGATAAAGCGCCACCGCTTCATCAAGATCGGCACCGGCACCCAGCATGATCTCGAATGAGCCCCATAGGGGCGGACCGATGCACCATGTCAGTTCATCCTGATGTGGTACCTCTGCGCCAAGCTCGCGCAGGGCATGCTGGATGGACAGGGTAATCCCCTCTTTGGGGTCGATCAGGGTACCGTCGAGATCGAGAAAGACAGTGGTCATGGTCAGCCTGCAATTGTTCGGCCAACCCTTACCGTTCCGCCCCGACCCCGTCCAGCCTGTCAGCAAAAGTCACGCGATACCATGCCCCACAGACAGCATGGTTGGGCATGCTTGCGCCAGTGTTGCAGATGGATTGTCCGGTTCTGGAAAGCCTCGCTGGAGCGATGGCATCAGCATAGGCATAGGTGGCGGCGAGATTGAGTACTCCTGCCAGAGACATAAGAATTGCGGTTCTGATTGCCATGTCGGCCTCCGGAGTTGCGTTCTTCTCCCTTAAACGCAACGCATCCGGGTTTCCGTCGTGATCAGTCGGTAAACGGTGTGACCTGAGCAACGATGACGGCGTTTTCCGCCAGCGCGCGTGCCATCAAGTCACGCTCGTCATCACCGATTTCCACACCTTCGGCCAGTTGCTCCTCCAGCGAGCCGTAACCACTGACGTCCAGTGGTGCCATCTCGGCCTGCTTGAGGACCGCCACGGCCTCTCGCACGGCCTCTGCCTCGTCAATGCCGGTGGCATAGCACAGGAGTGCCGCCCCGGTTGCGCCTTTTGGCAAACCATCACCCTTCGACCTGCCAACCTCGATCAGCAGGGTGAAGACTTTCTGGCGGGAGGGCTTCTTTTCGGCCATGGGCACGCTCCTGTCGGGCCCGCAAACACTGCGGGCGCGCAGGCCTTATGCCCCGGCGTTGATGCCTTTGTCCATCAGCGCGCGAATGTCCGAGGTTGAGGTGCCGGCAACGATCCGGCCAAGTTCTTCCTGACCACGAAGGACAATCAGTGTAGAGCGGCGCGGGATGTTGCGCTCAACGACCACGGGTGCGTTGCCGTAAAGATCCCAATCGACGCGGACAAAGACCATGTCCTCATAGGCTGGGTTCTCGGTGCGCAGTTCCTGAATGATCCGCTCCTGACGGCGGCAGGTGCTGCACCAGTCGGCGGCGAAATCGACAAAGACGGTTTTGCCCTCGGCCAGAGCCGCTTCGATCACGCCTTCTTCATAATCGACAGTGGTGCCTGCGGCAAAGGCCATGGGTGCCAAGGCTACCAGTGCAGTGGATGTCGCCAGAAAGGTTCTGCGGTTCATACTCATTCTCCTCTTTTGTCGTCTTGTCAGATGGCCACCGAAAGGTCGGTCAGCCAGTAGGGCAAATTGTCCAAAGCCCAGATGTCGATCATCTTGTTCACACCGGTCAGGATCATCAGACCCACGGCCAGAAACACCACACCCATGATCGGTTTTGATTTTGCGGCCAGTCCGCGCAGGGCGTTTGCCCGACTGCGCAGGCCTTCCCGCGTGCCAACGGCCAGTCCCAGAATGAGGGTTGAGACGCCGGCGGCAAAGGCCACCATGATCAGTCCGGCCCAGATCAGGTTTTCCCCCTGCGAGGCAAGGGCAATTGCCCCACCCAGCGTCGGGCCGATGCAAGGCGACCAGACCGCGCCGAGCAGCAGGCCGCCGAAGAACTGGCTTTGTACACCGGTCTGAGGCCCGGTGCCGATCTGCGCATCCGCGCGGGCAGCAAACCCGGCGGTGGCCGTTTCAAACCGTCGTCCGAAAGCGGGCACCAGCAACACCAGACCAAAGGCAATCATGATGATGGCACCGGTGCGCGACAGTGTCTCCTCTGTCAGGCCGATAGACCTCCCGAAGGTGGCAACGATCATTCCAAGTGCCACAAAGCTGATGCTCATGCCAAGTGCCAGCGCAAACGGACCACGCCGGTCGGCAGACAGGGCCGAAGCCAGAACGATGGGCAGAACAGGCAGAACGCAGGGGTTGATCAGTGTCAGCAGTCCAGCGCCATAGGCAAGGATGAGGTCCATTCACATATCCGGTTCATATTTCAAGTCTTGCATATGAGCGGTGGCGGCGGGCGATCAATACACATCTCTGTCAGATGTGTTGCAGGACGGTAAAGTTTTGCACTGGGCCGGTGGTATTTTCCCGGTGCCCACCCCATTCTCTGACCATCAAAGGAGTCTGACCGATGAAAACCCGTCTTTTTCTGGCCACGTCTGTGACTGGCCTTGCTCTGGCAGGGGCCGCATTTGCAGGTGGCACCCAGTTGGAACGTCTGCTGCGTCTCGATCCGTCCGAGTATGGGCGTTACTCTGCAGTGCAACTGACCCATCTCAAGCAGGTCAATGACAGCGAGTTTCTGACCGAATACGAGAAAGAGGCAACCGCCCGCCGGATCAAGGAAGGCGGTCACATTCTGCTGGGATTGACCCGCTAGGCGGCTTGCGGCGTCATCTCGCGTTCGCGGATCGGCAAATGTACGATGGCCGAGAAGGCGCCGACCCCGACGCCAACCCACCAGACCGTGTTGTAGGATCCATAGACGTCATAAAGCGTGCCGCCCAGCCAGACGCCCAGAAATGAGCCAAGCTGGTGGGAGAAAAAGACGATCCCGTAAAGCGTCCCCATGTAGCGCACGCCATAGATATGCGCGACCAGACCCGAGGTCAGTGGCACCGTTGCCAGCCAGAGCGAACCCATGGCTGCCGAGAAGATGATCACGGTCGTGGGCGTCATCGGCGTCATGATGAACCACGCCCCAATGATTGTGCGCCCAAGATAGATCGCGGACAGAAGGTATTTCTTGGAATACCGCTTGCCCAACCATCCGGCAAACAGGGTGCCTGCGACATTCGTGGTACCAATCAGCGCGATTGACATGGCCCCCAGCGCAGATGTGGTGCTGACCCCCATAGATGACAGAAAGCCATCGGGAGAGATCGGCCCGCAAGCCTCGGTGATGAAGGCCGGGAAATGCGCCGTCACGAATGACAGCTGATAGCCGCAGGCAAAGAAGCCGAGGAAAATCATGGTGTAGGATGGATCGCGAAAGGCCTTCATAAGAATCGCGCCCATGCTTTCTTCAAGCTCGGCCTTGGTTGCGGGGGGCTCTCCCTTCATCATCGGCAGAACCGCCATGGCCAGCAGGATGATCACGGCAAAGACCAGAAACACGCCGGACCAGTTCATCTGAGTGAGAAGCGCTTCGGCAAACGGTGGGCCAACGATCTGCCCCCCAGATCCGGCCGCGGTGGCAATCGCCAAGGCCATGGAGCGATTCTCGGCTGATGCCGCTCGCCCGACAACTGCAAGGATCACCCCAAAGCCCGTCCCGGCGATGCCGAATCCGACCAGTATCGACAGAACCTGATGGGCAATCGGCGTCGTGGCAAAGGCCGTCAGCACCAGACCTGCGGCATAGACAATCGCGCCCAGAAGGATCGCCTTGCGGTCGCCAATCTTCTCGGCCATGGCGCCGAAGATCGGTTGGCCGATCCCCCAGGCGAGGTTCTGAATGGCGATGGCCAGTGAAAACTCGGCACGTGGCCAGCCGAACTCCTGTGCGACAGGGATCTGGAAGACACCATAGGACGCTCGGATCGCGAAACCGATCAAAAGCACGATGCAGCCACCGATCAGGACGGGCGTGATCAGATCGGATTGTTTCTGAGAGGACATGTCGAACCCAACTGTTTGTCAGCTGCAGATTTGACTTGGCACGGCCGGGCAGTCAAAAGAAATTCTGTTGGGCAGGCTATAGCAAGGCGTGATGGATGGCGGCGACATTGCAACAGACCTACCGCGATCTGGTCGCCTCAGGCAGTCTGAGCGCGGATGCAGGCCAACGTCTAGCCATCGAAAAGCTTTCTATTCTGGCGGTGCGTCTGCGCGGTTACGAGGCCGCGCGTCCGACCAAGGTCAAGCTCGCCTTTTTCGGGTGGGGGCGCGAGAAGACAGAAATCCGCAATGTGCCGGGCCTGTATATCTACGGAGGCGTGGGCCGGGGCAAATCCATGCTCATGGACATGTTCTTTGACCATGTCGAACTGGAGCAGAAACGCCGGGTCCATTTCCACGCTTTTATGCAGGAAATGCACGATCTGATCAGCCGGGCGCGCACCGAAGGTGTTGATGACCCAATCCCGCGGGTGGCCGACAAGGTTGCGGATGAGGCAGCACTTCTGTGCTTTGATGAGATGCAGATCACCGACATAACGGACGCGATGCTTGTCGGGCGATTGTTCGAGGCGCTGTTTGATCGCGGTGTGGTTATGGTTGCCACGTCGAACCGGCATCCTGATGATCTTTATAAGGACGGTCTTAACCGACAATTGTTTCTGCCGTTCATCGCGCTTTTCAAGGAAAAGATGGAAGTTTTTGAACTGGAAAGCCCAACCGATCACCGTCAGGCCCGCCTTGCCGGTCGCGATGTCTATCACGCGCCCCTTGGCGATGCCGCACATCAGGCCTTGCTGTCCAGTTGGAACGATCTGACGGAGAGCGCTTCGGGTGAGCCGCAAATCCTGATCCAGAAGGGACGCGAGATCACCATACCGCGCAGTCACAACGGCGTGGCCTGGGCCAGTTTTGCAGATCTATGCGAGGCATCGCTGGGTCCTGGTGATTACCTGCTCATCGCGGGCACCTACAGGGTGCTGATCCTTGAGGGCATTCCGATTTTGGGGGCAACGGATGCGAATGCCGCAAAGCGTTTCGTGACCCTTATTGATACGCTTTACGAGGCGGGAACGGTGTTGATCGTCTCAGCGGCGGCGGAGCCTGACGGGCTCTATACTGACGGTGCAGGAGCGTTTGAATTTGAACGGACCGCCTCCCGACTGGCAGAGATGCGATCAGCCGATTGGGTCGGTTAGCGGCTCAGGACCCGCGCAACCCCTGCAAAAGACTGGCCGAGGCATAGCCGTCGGGGATCAGGCCACTGCGCGTCTGATAAGCCCGGATCGCGGCAATGGTATTGGGCCCGATCCGGCCATCGGCACCTTGAGTGTCATAGCCGCGCGCGGTCAGCAGTGATTGCAGTTCCTTCTTCTCGCTGCGGCTGAGCGCCCGGTCGCTGCGCGGCCAGGATGCCCTGAAATCTGGCTTTCCGTTGATCCGGTCTGCCAGATGCCCCACGGCCATCGCATAGGAATTGGCATTGTTGTAGCGCTTGATGACCCGGAAATTGTTGAAGGTGAGGAAAATCGGGCCACGCGCACCGGCTGGTGCGAAAATCGACGCATCCCCGTGATTGGGCAGGGCAGCACCACTGGCCTGACGCAGGCCCATCCCTGACCAGAAGCTGACCGGACGACGAATGCTGTTGTCCGCAAGCGCGAAATTGAAGCCTTGCGGCAGTGCGACCTCAACCCCCCAGGGCTGTCCCTTGGTCCAGCCGAAACGCGACAGATAGCTGGCGGTGGAGGCCAAGGCATCGGTCGGGTCATCAGACCAGACATCGCGTTTGCCGTCGCCGGTGAAATCCTGCGCATAGGCCAGATAGCTGGACGGGATGAATTGCGTATGTCCCATGGCACCCGCCCAGGAGCCGGTCATTGCGCGCGGCGAGATGTCACCTGATTGCAGGATGCGCAGGGCCGAGATCAGCTCTCCCTCCGCCCAGGCCTTGCGTCGCCCGTCATAGGCAAGCGTCGCCAGCGCCTCGATCACATTGGTCGAGCCGCGAAACCCGCCGTAATTCGTTTCCATTCCCCAGATCGCAACCACGACGCTGGCCTCAACACCATAGCGTGCCTCGATCGCTTCAACTGTCTGGCGGCGGGCGCGGTAATTGTCGCGTCCGTTGCTGATCCGACTGTCGGATACGGCTGTATCAAGATACTCCCAGATCGCCTTTGTAAATTCTGCCTGTGACCGGTCTAGCCGCTGTACTTCGCGATTCAGGCGCACGCCCTGAAAGGCCGTATCGAACACACCGGGCTGGATCCCGCGCGAGATTGACTGAGACCGAAAGGCAGACCGCCATTGTGCAAAGCCCTCTGGCACAGGCGCAAGCGAGGCGGGACGGATGTTCTCTGACGTCGGACGTGGCATGGGGCGCACCTCAGCACAGGCGGCCAGCGCAGTCACCCCGCAAAGGGCCAGACCAAGGATCAGATTGCGTGTCATGCACGGCTCCCGCGTCTAAATATTCTGCCTGTGAATCTAGGCTGTCTTTGAGGCAAAAAAAAGGAACTTCGTAAAAGTCGCGTTAACAATCCGGTAACCATGTTTCACAGATCAGGCACGTTTTCGCACCTTTCGCCGTTTGGTTTTCGCTTTTGTCAGCTTGCGTTTGGCAGGTTTTCCGCGCCGTGGTTTGGTGGCTGAGCGCGGCAGGGCCTTGCCGTCAAGCTCAAGAAGTTCCAGCAGCAATCCGCCGGTGATCGGCGTGGCCTCAGCCAGTCGGACCAGAACCGGTTGTCCGATGCCGATGGTCAGGCCGGTCTGATCCCCTGCAAGGGTCTGGCTGTCACGGTCATAGTGGAAATACTCCTGCCCGATGGACGAGATCGGGATCAGCCCGTCAGCGCCCGTGTCCTGCAACCTGACAAAGAGGCCGAAGCGCGCGATGCCCGAGATCTTGCCGGTAAATTCATTGCCAACCCGATCCGCCAGATAGGCTGCAAGGTATCGGTCATTGGTGTCGCGTTCAGCCGTCATCGAGCGGCGCTCGGTCTGGGAGATTGCTTCGGCAGTGGAAGTCAAGTTCTCGATGTCGAAGGTGCTCAGACCATCCTCACCCCAGCCATGGGCCGAGATCAGCGCCCTATGCACGATCAGATCTGCATAGCGTCTGATGGGCGAGGTGAAATGCGCATAGGACTTCAGGGCCAGGCCAAAATGCCCGAAGTTCTGCGGCGCGTAATAGGCCTGCGTCATCGAGCGCAGAACGCTCAGATTGATCAGTTCGGCCTCGTCCTTGCCCGCAGCCTGATCCAGAAGTCGGTTGAGGTTGCGCGTTGTCAGCACCTGCCCCTTGGCCATAGTCAGGCTTGCAGCCTGTGCCGTCTCACGCAGCGCCTCCAGCTTCTCGGGTGCAGGCTCTTCATGCACACGGTAAAGCAATGGCGTGCGTTTGGCCTCAAGCGTCTGGGCAGCGCAGACATTCGCCAGCACCATGCAATCCTCGATCACCTTGTGGGCGTCGAACCGGTCCCGAAATGCAACTGATGTGACCTGGCCTGTGTCTGACAAGACGATCTTGCGCTCGGGCAGTTCCAGATTGAGCGGTTGGCGGCGGTCCCGCTCCTGACCCATCACGCGCCATGCCGCAAACAGGGTTCTGACTGCAGTTGTTATGGCGTCCGGCAAATCCTCTGCCCCATCTGCTGCGGCCTGAGCCTGCTCATAGGACAGCGATGCTGGCGAGCGCATGAGCCCCCGCACAAACCTGTGAGATGACTTGGTGCCATCAGTCGCAATCGACATCTCGACCGCGATGCAGGGCCGGTCAACTCCCTCGTGCAAGGAACAAAGATCACCTGACAGCCCGTCCGGCAGCATCGGCACAACCCGGTCAGGGAAGTAGGTGGAATTCCCGCGACGACGCGCTTCGCGGTCCAGTTCCGATCCCGGCCTCACATAATGTGCAACATCCGCAATCGCGACCCAGACCTTCCAGCCCTCTCCGTCACTCAGGGCACAAACCGCATCATCATGATCGCGCGCGTCATGCGGATCGATGGTGACGAGCGGCAGGTCCCGCAAATCCGTGCGATTTCCCAGATCCACAGGCTTGGCGGCCTCTGCCTCTTCCAGCGTAGCGGTCTCGAATGCATCCGGGATGCCCTGTTCATGTATGGCAATCAGCGAAACGGATTTGGCCTGCGACGGATCGCCCAACCGGGACGTGATGCGCGCCTTGGGCAGACCCATGCGGGTCTTTGGACCAACTCGTTCAGCCTCGACCAATTCGCCGTCACGCGCTGCACCCCGATCTCCGGGCATGACGCGCCATTCGCGGTCAGCCTTCTTGTCGATGGGCAGAATCCGATGTTCTTCGCGCCCTTGTCTGAAAATCCCTAGAATCTTGGAGGGGGCCAACCCGATCCGTCGAATAAGCCGTCCCTGATGGCTGATGTCGGGGTCATCTACGGCTGTGCAGCGGGCCAGAATGCGATCACCTGGCCCAAGCGTCGGTCCATCGGAGGTCGCGGTCATCAGGATGCGCGGGACTGGCCCTGCGCCCGTCCACTCCACCGGTTCGGCCAGCACGTCTCCGTCGGCATCCATCCCCGCGACCCGTAATACGGCCACGGGAGGCAGGGTTTCAGGATCGCGCAGGGTCTTGCGATCCCGCCGGATTTCGCCATCGGCCTCCAGTTCCCGGAGGATGCGCTTCAACTCGATCCGGTCCGCGCCCTTGATCCCGAAAGCTTTTGCGACATCGCGTTTGGACACGAGGTTCGGGTTGTCACGGATCCAGTCGCGGATCTGGTCTTTTGTGGGGTTGCTCATGGCAGGGCGGTATCACGACCATTTCAAAAGGTCACGCCCGGGGTGGGCACTGGATGCCTCCGGGGAGGATATTTTTTGCCAAGAAGTGAGGGGCAAGCAGCACTTGGAAAACCCGCCCCTTCGATTTTCGAAAAATACTCAACAGCGCAGCGCTCAATCTGCTTTGGCAGCCTTTTTCTTCGCAGGAGCCTTCTTCTTGGCAGGCGCGCGTTTCTTCTTGGCACCGGCCTTGGCTGCGATAAGCTCAAGCGCCATGTCCATGTTCACATCCTCGGGCTTGGTTTCCTTGGGGATCGTGGCATTGACCTTTTCCCATTTCACGTAAGGCCCGTATTTGCCGTCCATGATGTTGATTGCACCGCCATCGGGGTGTTCACCCAGTTCATGCAGCGGTTTGGCAGCAGCGCCGCGCCCGCCCCGGCTGGCGAGTTTCTGGGCCAGAAGTTCCACCGCCCGATTCATGCCCATTGTGAAGATCTCGTCCTGATCCTTGATGTTGGCGTAGATCTTGCCCCATTTCACATAGGGTCCGAAACGCCCGATGCTGGTTTCTACCGGTTCGCCATCCTCTGGGTGCGGGCCGATCAGGCGTGGCAGGGATAACAACTCAAGCGCCTTGGCCAGATCGACCGCTGCCAGATCAAGGCCTTTCGGGATCGAGGCGCGCTTTGGTTTCGGTTCTTCTTCCGTTGCCTCTCCGCGCTGCACATAGGGCCCGAACCTGCCCGAGCGCAGAGTGATCTGGTTGCCCTCATCATCCAATCCCAGAAGCTTCCCGTCAGGGCCGGCGATATCGCCGCCCTCGACCTCTCCGCCCAAGGGTCTCGTGTAGCGGCACTCGGGATAATTTGAGCAGCCGATGAAAGCCCCGCCGGAGCGTGCTGTGCGCATGCTCAACCGGCCATTGCCGCAATTCTTGCAGATCCGCGGGTCCGAGCCATCCTCGGTTGCGGGGAACAGATGCGGTGCGAGCACCTCGTTGATCTTTTCCAGAACATCCGTGATGCGCAGTTCCTTGGTCTCGTCCACATGGGCGGAGAAATCGGTCCAGAAGCGCGACAGAACGCCCTTCCACTCCTTGTCACCGGCCGAGACTTCATCCAGTTCCTCTTCCAGACCGGCAGTGAAATCATAGCCCACGTACTTGCGGAAATAATTCTCGAGGAAGGCCGTCACCAGACGCCCCTTGTCCTCCGGGATCAGGCGGTTCTTTTCCTTGCGGACGTAATCACGCTCCTGAATGACCGAGACGATGGAGGCATAGGTCGAGGGGCGCCCGATGCCCAGTTCTTCCATGCGCTTGACCAGAGTGGCCTCGGTATAGCGTGGCGGGGGCTGGGTGAAGTGCTGCTCGGGCGTGACACTGCGTTTCTCGGCCGTCTCGCCCTGAGTGATCTGGGGCAGGCGCTTGTCATCCTCGTCGACCACGTCCTCGTCCCTGCCTTCGGTGTAGACCTTCATGAAGCCGTCGAATTTGATGACCTGACCGGTCGCGCGCAGGCCGACCTGTTTGTCGGCGCTGGTGATGTCAACGGTGGTGCGCTCCAGCTTGGCCGCTTCCATCTGACAGGCGATCGAACGCTTCCAGATCAGGTCGTACAACTTGGCCTGATCGGCCTCCAGCTTAAGCTGATCGGGGGATTTGGCCATGTCCGTGGGCCGGATGCACTCATGGGCTTCCTGCGCGTTCTTGGCCTTGTTTTTATAGATCCTTGGGCTGCCGGGCACATATTCCGCACCATAGCGGTCCTTGATCACGTCGCGCGCAGCCATCACGGCCTCTTGCGCCATATCGATGCCATCGGTCCGCATATATGTGATGTGACCTGCCTCATACAGGCGCTGGGCGGTGCTCATGGTCTGGCGGGCACCAAAACCGAACTTGCGGCTGGCTTCCTGCTGGAGGGTCGAGGTCATGAAAGGGGCAGACGGGTTGCGGGTGGCGGGTTTGGCCTCGACGCTGTCAACCTTGAGGTCACGCGAAGTGATCGCGGCAACCGCCAGTTCGGCGGCCTCAGCCGTGCCGATGTCGAACTTGTCGAGCTTGTCGCCTGCAAGAACGGTCAGGCGGGCCTCGTATTCCTGCCCCCGGGGTGTGCTCAGGAGCGCCTTGACGGACCAGTATTCGCGGGCCTTGAACGCCTCGATCTCCATCTCGCGTTCAACGATCAGGCGCAGGGCGACTGACTGTACGCGGCCTGCGGATTTTGCGCCGGGCAGCTTGCGCCACAGGATCGGCGAGAGGTTGAAGCCGACGAGATAATCCAGCGCGCGGCGGGCCAGATAGGCCTCGACCAGTTCCATGTCCACATCGCGTGGATTGGCCATGGCTTCGGTGACGGCGGTTTTGGTGATGGCGTTGAACACAACGCGCTTGACCTCTGTGGATTTCTTGATTGCACGGCGCTTTGTGAGCGCTTCCTGAAGGTGCCAGGAAATCGCCTCGCCCTCACGATCCGGGTCGGTTGCGAGGATCAGCGTGTCGTCGTCTTTCAGGGCCTCGGCTATGGCGCGGACATGTTTCTGGGACTGGGAGGCGACCTCCCATTTCATCTCAAACTCATGCTCGGTATCGACCGAGCCGTCCTTGGGTGGCAAGTCGCGTACATGGCCGTAGGAGGCGAGCACGGTGTAGTCTTTGCCAAGGTATTTGTTGATCGTTTTGGCCTTTGCAGGGCTTTCGACAACGACAACGGCCATGGGGCGATGCTCCTGAAAAAAGGGGGTCGGGCTGGCGCTGGAAGATGTGGTCGCAGGTCGGGCTTGTCAACCAAGCAAATCAAATGCGTGACACAAGGCCGCCGGGGTGGCGTTCGATCTGGCCATTGATCTCCAGTTCGGTGAGTTGTTGCAGAACTTGCGCGGCAGAGGCGCTGGTCTGGCGGATGAGAAGATCCTCGGACACCGGTGACGGGCCCAGCAGATTGAGCAGATCGGGCATCGGTTGCGCGGTCGGCTGTGTCGGGGGTTTCCGTTTGTTTTGAGAGGGTTGAGGGACCGCTCTGGGCGCTGTCGGGCGGGCTGTGGCTTGCAGGATATCCTGGGCTGAGCGGATCAGGGTAGCGCCGTCGCGGATCAGGAGATTGCAGCCTGAGGCGCGGGCGTCCATGGGGTGGCCGGGGACGGCCATGACCTCGCGGTTTTGATCGGCGGCGTCGCGGGCGGTGATCATGGAGCCTGATTTTGCGGCTGCCTCCACCACCACGAGACCGATGGACAGACCGGAGATCAGGCGGTTGCGGCGGGGGAAGTGGCGGGCTTGCGGGCGCAGGCCGAAGGGCTGTTCGGAGACGATCAGGCCATGGGTTGCAATGTCGGTTTGCAGAACGCTGTTTTCTCGCGGATAGACCACATCCAGCCCGCCGGCGACCACCGCGATGGTGCCTGAGGCGAGGGCTGCGCGGTGACATTCGGCATCGATCCCGCGCGCGAGACCGGATGTCACGACAAGACCGGATTTGCCCAGATCAAGCGCCAGATGGCGGGCCATGCGCAGGCCCAGAGAAGAGGCGTTGCGGGCCCCGACCATGGCAATCGATGGCTTTGAAATCAAAGCGGAATTCCCTGTGACCCACAGGCAGGGCGGCGGGTCGGGGATGGCGCTGAGTTGATCTGGATAGGACGGCTCGCCCAGATGCAGAAGATGCGCGCCATGACGTTTGCCAGCGGCCAGTTCGGCCATGGCGACGCCTTCGGGGCAGGGCTGGTAGTCCCTGGCACCAGAGGCGGCTGCGAGCGCAGGCAAAGCTGCAAGTGCGGCCTGTCCCGAGCCGTGTTCGCCGAGCAATCTGCGGAAGGTTTGCGGGCCGACGCGGGCCGAACGGATGAGGCGCAGACGAGCCAGAACCTCAGCCTCGGCAGCGGTGCCGGGGGGCAGAGGGGGCGGTGCCGGAGACTCGAAAAACCCATCCATGGGGCAGTGTGATGTCAGCTTGGTTAATGGCCGGTAAAGAGGGATTCTAATCGTTAAATGCGGGCGGCAGACCGGCAGATCGGCGCGTTTTCAAAAGAGTTCTTCCATAACTCAAACGTAACTCTTTCATAACTCGACCGGTTTTGCCCAAATGCCTGTCTTGCCCGTTAACACAGGTTGAGATTTTGAGTATTTTTGGAAAATCGAAGGGCTTTGGGGCGTCCGGTGTCGGCATCCCCGGGGCGCGCGCTGCGGCCGGGGATGCGAAAGCGTCATGTTCAGCCGGTGGCCGAGCCGCCGACGGTCAGGCCGCCGATCATCAGGGTGGGCAGGCCGACGCCCACCGGAACCCATTGGCCGTTCTTGCCGCAATTGCCCATGCCGGGATCAAGAGCCATGTCATTGCCGATGCCGCGCACATGTTTGAGTGAGGTGGCGCCATCGCCAATGAGGGTCGCGCCCTTGACCGGGTTGAGGACCTTGCCGCCTTTGACCCGGTAGGCCTCGGTGCAGGAGAAGACGAATTTCCCGTTGGTGATGTCGACCTGCCCCCCGGCAAAGCCCACTGCATAGATGCCATCCTTGAGATCGGCGAGAATGTCGGCAGGTGCGCTGTCGCCGCCAAGCATGAAGGTGTTGGTCATGCGCGGCATGGGGCGATGGGCGTAGGACTGGCGGCGGCCGTTTCCGGTGGGTTCCACCCCCATGAGGCGGGCGTTCTGGCGGTCCTGCATGTAGCCCACGAGCACGCCGTCATCGATCAGCACATTGCGGGCACTTGGCGTGCCCTCGTCATCGACGGTGATCGAGCCGCGGCGGTCGGGGATGGTGCCGTCATCAACAACGGTGACGCCCCTGGCCGCGACCTGCTGGCCGAGAAGGCCCGCAAAGGCGGAGGATTTCTTGCGGTTGAAATCACCCTCAAGCCCGTGGCCCACGGCCTCGTGCAACAGGATCCCGGGCCAGCCGGGGCCAAGCACGACATCGAAGACGCCTGCAGGTGCCGGTTCGGCCTTGAGATTGACCACAGCGATGCGCAACGCCTCACGGGCAAGGTCCTGCCAATGTTCGGGCTTGATCAGGGAGGCCAGACCATAGCGCCCGCCACCCCCTGCCGAGCCGTTTTCGCGCCGCCCATCCTGTTCGACGATGACGGAGACATTGATCCGGGTCATCGGGCGGGCATCGGTGGTGCGCAGACCGTCGGGGCGCAGGATCTCGACCTCCTGCATCGAGGCGGCAACCGAGGCTGAGACCTGCACGACGCGCGGATCGAGCGCGCGGGCGAAGGCATCGATTTCGCGTAAAGTGTCGACCTTGACCGGGAAGGTCGCGTCATCGAAGGGGTCGGCATCGGTGTAGAGCTTGCGATTCGTGGCCTGAGGCGCCTTGGCCAGCGTCGCACCGCCATCACCCACAGCCAGACGCGCGGTTTCAGCCGCACGTTTCAGGGAGCTTTCGGAAATTTCCGTGGAATGGGCATATCCGGCGGTTTCCCCGCGCACGGCGCGCAGGCCAAAACCCTCGGCAGCGTCGTAATTTGCAGTCTTGAGGCGGCCATCATCGAACATGAGTGATTCTGATCGCCGGCGTTCGAGAAACAATTCGCCATCATCCGCGCCGTCTGTCGCGGATTTGAGGACGCTGAGCGCGGTCTCTTCGTCGATCATCGTCTCAAAGGGGCGGAATCTCTCGTCTGTCATGCTGGCTCCTGCCGGTTGCGTATGCGATTGTGCACGTAAGAGGCGGCTGAATGCCGCGCTCTGTGACCATTGTATGCAAGTATGGTTTGTGTATGGTCCGTTGCAAGAGCGGCGCGGTCGGTTTAAGGCCACGTCCAAGGGTACGACGGCACTTAAATGCTGCCACCAACTGACGGGATAGATGAGATGCGGATTGGATCGATTGTTGCGGGTCTGGGCTCGGCAATGGCTCTCTTGGGGACACCGGCCGGTGTTTTTGCGCAAGAGGTGCTGGGAGAGCTTGAGTCTGTAGGTAAACCCTGGGCCAAGGGCGTGGCCTTTCAGCCTGCAGTGACCGAGATCGCACGCGACATTCACTGGCTGGACAACATGCTGCTGATCGTGATCACGCTGATCACGCTGTTCGTGACCGCGCTGATTGCCTGGGTTGTGATCCGCTACAATGCGAAATCGAACCCGAATGCAGGCACATTCACCCATAACTCCGTGATCGAAGTGATCTGGACCGTGGTACCGATTGTCATTCTGATCGTGATCGGTGCGTTCTCGCTGCCTGCGCTGTTCAAGCAGCTGGAAGTGCCCGAGCCGGATCTGACGATCAAGGCGACCGGATACCAGTGGTATTGGGGATATGAGTATCCCGACAGCGAGTTTGCCTTCGACAGCTACATGCTGGCCCGCGATGAATTGGCTGAATACGGCTATGCCGATGACGAGTTCCTGCTGGCGACCGATACCGCCGTGGTGGTGCCGGTGGGCGCTGTCGTGAAGATGCAGGTGACCGGTGGTGACGTGATCCATTCCTGGAAGATCCCGGCTTTTGGCGTGCACATCGATGCGGTTCCCGGTCGTCTGAACGAGACCTGGTTCAAGGTCGAGCGGGAGGGCATCTATTTCGGACAGTGTTCCGAGCTGTGCGGCAAGGACCATTCCTACATGCCGATCACGGTCAAGGCTGTCAGCCAGGAGAAATACGATGCCTGGCTTGAGGAAGCTGTGCAAGAGTTCGCGGGCACTATGCCGGCCATCACTGTTGCATCGGCTGACTGACGCGGATGACGGATGCGGCCTGGATAAGCGGTGAACCGGCGCGGGAAGCGGAGTTTCGGGACTATTACGAGCTTCTGAAACCGCGTGTCATGCGGCTGGTGGTGTTTACGGCTGCTGTTGGGTTGCTGACGGCTCCGGGGATGGTGCATCCGGTCATCGCATTTGCAACGATCCTGTGCATTGCAGTGGGTGCGGGTGCATCTGGTGCGCTGAACATGTGGTGGGACGCCGATATTGACGCGGTGATGGGGCGTACGGCCAAGCGGCCGATCCCGTCGGGCCGGGTTTCGGGCGATGAGGCGCTGGCCATTGGGCTTGCACTGTCGGGCTTTTCGGTTGCGTTCCTGTTCCTGTTCGGCAATGCGCTGGCCGCTGGTCTGCTGGCCTTCACGATCTTCTTTTACGCTGTGATCTACACGATGTGGCTGAAACGTGCGACACCGCAGAACATCGTGATCGGGGGGGCTGCTGGTGCGTTCCCGCCGGTGATCGGCTGGGCTGTGGTCACGGGCAACACCTCCATCGAGCCATGGCTGATGTTCGGCCTGATCTTCATGTGGACGCCACCACATTTCTGGGCGCTGGCGCTGTTCCGCAACGATGACTACACCGATGCTGCCGTGCCGATGCTGCCTGTCATCAAGGGCACGCGGGCGACCCGCAATCAGGTCTGGTGGTATTCGCTGGCGCTTGCGCCGGTTGCGATCCTACCGGCCTTCACGCAAGTGGGCGGCCCGGTCTATCTGATTGCCGCAACCGTGCTGAATGTGATGTTCCTGAGCGGTGCGTGGAAAATCTATCGCCGCAATGACGAGGGTGCACGGGCCGACAAGTTCAAGGTAGAGAAGAAGTTCTTCGGCTTCTCCATCCTGTATCTGTTCCTGCATTTCGTTCTGCTTCTGCTTGAGGCGGCGCTGAAAGCCGTGGGTCTGGTGATATCCGGCTGGCCGGTGATCCTATGACCAAGAACGGCATCACCCCTGACACCCATGAGATCTACGGGCGGCGCAAGACCCGCAACATCGGCGTTGGTGTCATGCTGATCGCCACGGTGGGCATGATCTTCGCGGTCACCATCGTGAAACTGTCCGATGGCGTGAACATTCAGGGCTATGACCACACATTCGAGACCACACCGGGCGAGGGGGAGCGATGAGCGTTGCTGCCAAGCGCAATACGGCTGTAAAGCTGGTCGGCATCGTGGTTGTCATGGCCTCGCTGTCTTTTGCTGCCGTGCCGTTTTACGACTGGTTCTGCCGGGTGACCGGCTATGGCGGACAGACCAATACAGCCGAGGCGCAAGCGTCAGATGTGATTCTCGACCAGACCATGTCGGTGCGTTTTGACGCCAATGTGGAACGCGACATGCCATGGTCGTTCAAGCCGATGCAGCGCGAGATGACCGTGCGGCTGGGCGAGACCGGACTGGCCTTCTACGAGGCCACGAACCTGAGCGACAAGCCGATTGCAGGCACCGCAAGTTTCAATGTGGCCCCCTATTCTTCGGGCAGCTATTTCACCAAGATTGCCTGTTTCTGCTTCGAGATGCAGGTGCTGCAACCCGGTGAGAGCGTGCAGATGCCCGTGACCTTCTACGTGGCCCCCGAGATCATTGACGACGCGGAAGCCAAATACGTCAACCAGATCACCCTGTCCTACACATTCCACAAGACAGACCTGCCAGAAGAGGTGACCCAGCTTGACACCGGGGCCGCGCTGGCAGAGACAACAGTAAACTGACGACAAGAGCGAACGACGCCGTTTGAGGGAACTTAAGACCATGGCTCACGAGAAAAACCACGACTACCACATTCTGGCACCGAGCATCTGGCCATTCGTAGGTGCCGTTGGCGCCTTCGTGATGCTGTTTGGCGGCGTGTTGTTCATGAAGGATCATTCCAACCCGTGGATGATGCTGATCGGTCTGGCGCTGGTGCTTTACACAATGTTCGCCTGGTGGTCCGAGGTCGTCGTTGAAAGCAAGGTCGGCGATCACACACCGGTGGTGCAGATCGGTCTGCGCTACGGCGTGATCATGTTCATCATCTCGGAAGTGATGTTCTTTGCCGCATGGTTCTGGTCGTTCTTCAAGCACGCCATGTACCCGATGGGCGAGATTGCCGGCACCGAGGTTCTGGCCGCACAATGGCCCCCTGTGGGCATCGAGACGTTTGATCCCTGGCATCTGCCGCTGATCAACACGCTGATCCTGCTCTGCTCGGGCTGCGCCGCAACATGGGCGCACCATGCGATTGCCCATGACAACGACCGCAAGAGCCTTGTCTGGGGTCTGGCACTGGCCATCGGTCTGGGCGTGATCTTCACCATTACGCAGGCCTATGAGTACAGCCATGCGGCCTTCGGCTTCTCCGGCAACATCTACGGCGCGAACTTCTACATGGCGACCGGGTTCCACGGCTTCCACGTGATCATCGGCACGATCTTTCTGGCGGTCTGCCTGCTGCGCGCGCTGAAGGGCCATTTCACGCCCGAGAAGCACATCGGCTTTGAAGCGGCTGCATGGTACTGGCACTTCGTTGATGTGGTGTGGCTGTTCCTCTTTGCGGCGGTCTATGTCTGGGGTGGCTGACGCCGCCAGAGCCTGAAAGATCAAAGCGCGGGCCATAGAGCCCGCGTTTTTATTGGAGAGCCCTGATGCGCAAATTCCTCGCACCCTTGGTGATCGGTCTGGGTGGCGTTGCCATCCTGATCACGCTGGGCCTGTGGCAGGTGCAGCGGCTTGGCTGGAAAGAGGCGCTGATTGCCGAGTTCGAGGCCAAGCGCACGGCGTCACCGGGCGCGTTGCCAGCGGTTGCGGATGAGGCGGATGCCTATCTGCCGGTGCGGGTGCACGGCACGTTTCAACCCGGCGAGGTGCATGTGCTGACCAGTGCAAAACCGGGGGGACCGGGGTTTCGGATCATTGCGCCTTTTCGCAGTGTTGACGGGCGCCGGGTGATGGTGGACCGGGGCTATGTGCCCGAGACCCAGAAAACCGACAACCGCCCGCTGAACACGGTGATCGTGGAGGGGCATCTGCTCTGGCCCAAGGAGACCGACAGCTTCACGCCGGAAGCCGATGAGACCAAGAACATGTGGTTTGCCCGCGATGTGGCGCTGATGGCCGATGCGCTGGAGGCCGAGCCATTGCTGGTCGTTGCAAGCAGGCCGACAGGGCCCGGCAGCCCGCGCCCCTTGCCTGCGACAGCGAATTTTGCAAACAACCATCTGCAATATGCGATCACATGGTTTTCACTGGCCGTTGTCTGGGCGGGCATGTCGCTGTATTGGGTTCTGCGCTTGCGTCGCGTCTGACAGGAATTTGGCAATGAAATACATCTCGACCCGTGGAACCGCTCCTGCGCTGAGTTTCGAGGAGGCGATGCTGACCGGGTTGGCACGCGACGGCGGCCTGTATGTGCCCGAAAGCTGGCCACAGATGAGCACGGCCGAGATCGCGGCGCTGGCCGGTCTGAGCTATGAAGAGGTGGCTTACCGGGTGATGCGGCCTTTCGTGGGCGAGACCTTCACCGACGACGCGTTTCGCGGGATCATCGAGAGGGCCTATGCGGTCTTTGGCCATGCGGCGCGCTGCCCGCTGGTGCAGATCGAGCCAAATCACTATCTGCTGGAACTGTTCCACGGACCGACGCTGGCGTTCAAGGACGTGGCCATGCAGTTGATCGGGCAGATGTTTCAGGTCTCGCTCAGCCGCTCGGGCCGCCGGGTGACGATTGTGGGCGCGACCTCGGGCGATACCGGGTCGGCGGCGATCGAGGCATTCAAGGGGCTGGACGCGGTCGATGTGTTCATCATGTACCCCCATGGGCGGGTGTCCGAGGTGCAGCGGCGGCAGATGACCACGCCCGTTGAGGACAACGTGCATGCGCTGGCCGTTGCGGGGGATTTCGACGATTGTCAGGCCCGCCTGAAGGACATGTTCAACGATTTCGAGTTCCGCGACGAGGTGGGGCTGGCGGGTGTGAATTCCATCAACTGGGCGCGGGTGCTGGCGCAGGTGGTGTATTATTTTACCTCGGCCGTATCGCTGGGCGCGCCGCACCGTCCGGTCTGCTTTACCGTGCCGACGGGCAATTTCGGGGATATTTTCGCGGCCTATGTGGCCAAGCGGATGGGTCTGCCGATTGAGCGGCTGGTGATTGCGACCAACCAGAACGACATTTTGCACCGGACCCTGCAGACCGGTGCGCATGAGAAGGCGGGGGTTAGGCCCTCGATCTCGCCCTCAATGGACATTCAGGTCTCGTCGAATTTCGAGCGGCTGGTGTTCGATCTTTACGACCGCGAGGGCGGGGCTGTGGCGCAATTGATGGATGCGCTGAAAACCGACGGGCGGTTTGACCTCAGCCAGGGCGCGCTGGCGCGGTTGCGTGATGAATTCGACAGCGGACGGGTCTCGGAAGAGGAGTGCTCAGCCGCGATCCGTGACGGGTTTGCCAGTTTCGGCGAAGTTCTGTGCCCGCATTCGGCCACCGGTGTGAAAGTGGCACAGGATCATCTGGGCGCGGTTCCGATGATCACGCTGGCCACGGCCCATCCGGCCAAATTCCCGGCCGCCGTGAAGGATGCAACCGGCATCCACCCTGACCTGCCACAGCGGATGGCCGATCTGTTTGACCGCGATGAGCGGGTGACCCCTGTAGACAATGACCTTGCTGCCATCGAGGCAGTTATCCGAAAGGCACGTGCATGACTGAACAGCTTCACACCCTCGCAAATGGCATGCGCATCGTGACCGAACATATGCCGGGTCTGGAAAGCGCATCCATCGGGATCTGGGTGGCGGCAGGCGGGCGCAACGAGACGCCTGCGCAGAACGGCATCGCGCATTTTCTGGAGCATATGGCCTTCAAGGGCACCGCGCGCCGCTCGGCCCTGCAGATTGCCGAGGAAATCGAGGATGTGGGCGGGTTCATCAACGCCTATACCAGCCGCGAGATGACGGCCTATTACGCGCGTGTTCTGCGTCAGGATGTGCCGCTTGCGCTGGATGTGATTGCCGACATCCTCACCAGCCCGGCCTTTGACCCGCGCGAAATCGAGGTCGAGCGGGGAGTGATCCTTCAGGAGATCGGCCAGAGCCTTGATACGCCGGATGATGTGATTTTCGACTGGTTGCAGGAAGTGGCCTATCCCGATCAGGCCATCGGGCGGACCATTCTGGGACCGACCGAGCGGGTGAAGGCGTTTTCGGCGGATGATTTCCGCACCTTCGTCGGCCAGCATTACGGGCCCGAGCAGTTGATCCTGTCGGCAGCCGGTGCGGTGGATCACGACGAGATCGTGAAGACCGCCGAGGCACTGTTTGGCGGGATTGCCCGGCGTTCGGCACCTGCACCGCAGGAAGCAAGCTATCTTGGCGGGATGCGCCGGGAGATAAAGGATCTGGAGCAGGCGCATTTTGCGCTCGCCCTGCCGGGACCGGCCTATGGCGATCCCTATTTCTATGCGGCTCAGGTCTATTCCGGTGTGATGGGGGGTGGCATGACCTCACGTCTGTTTCAGGAAGCGCGTGAGAAACGCGGGCTGTGCTATACGATCTTTGCGCAGGCTGGCAGCTTTTCGGACAGCGGCATGATGACGATCTATGCGGGGACAAGCGGGGCACAGATCGCGGAGTTGACGGAAGTGACGGCGGATGAGCTGCGCCGGGCTGCCGGTGACATCTCGGAGCGTGAGGTGATGCGGGCACGGACCCAGATGAAGGCGGGCATGATGATGGGGCTGGAAAGCCCGTCGGCGCGTGCCGAGCGGATGGCGCGGGCGCTGTCGATCTGGGGACGGGTGCCGCCTTTGAGCGAAACCGTCGAGAAGATCGACGCGGTCACAGCCGAGCAGGTCCGGGCCTTTGGCGAGACGCTCTTGGCTGATCCCAAACCGGCGCTGGCACTATACGGTCCGGTCGAGGGCGCACCCGATCTGGACGCGCTGAAGACCCGGCTGGCGGCCTGAGGCGGGCGCTTGTTCCTGCGCAAACCCACCCCGGTCGTGCCGACCGCCCGGCTGAGCCTGAGGCCGCCGAAGATGGCGGATCATCTGCATTGGGTGCGGTTGCGGCAATCCAGTGCGGTGTTTCTGGAAGCCTGGGAGCCGGTGCGCAGCGACGACCAGTTTTCGCGCCGGGCGTTTCGCAACCGGGTCTATTGGGCGACGCGCTCCATCGAGCAGGGCCGCGCGGTGCCGTTTTTTCTGGAACGCCGGAGCGATGGCGCGCTTCTGGGCGCGATCACGCTGGACAATATCCGGCGCGGCCCGGCGCAGGCGGCCACTGTTGGCTATTGGATCGGCGCGGCCCATGCCCGCGAAGGTTTCATGTCGGAAGCCTTGCGCGCGGTGGTGCATTTTGCCTTTACCGAGTTGGATCTGAGCCGGGTCGAGGCGGCCTGCCTGCCCGAGAACAAGCCCTCACGCGGGTTGCTGGAGGGCTCGGGCTTCAAATACGAGGGCGTGGCACAGTCCTATTTGCAGATCGCGGGCCGGTGGCGGACCCATGTGCTTTATGCGAACCTGCGCAATGACCGGCGGGGCCGCACAGACGCTGTCTGAGCCACGCGGGGCGGGCGTTGGTATCTGAGTATTTGGGGAAAATCGAAGCAGCGGGTTGGTGGGGTCCGTCTGGACCTGTTCAAGCGCGCGCTGCGGGCTATCATCTTGGGAAACGCCTTTTTGAACAGGAGATTTGCATGCGCCTGATGTCTGTTGTTTGCCTGTGTCTGATGCCTTTCGCGGGCCTTGCGCAAGGGTTGCAGAGCCATTGCTTTGCCTTGGCGCAGGCCACGCCGGGTTTGTATTACGCAGCCCTTGGCGATGGATTGGAACGTGATGAGCTGCGGCTGAATTATGTCGGACATTCGACCTATCTGATCGAGACCGCCTCGGGCCTGTCGGTGGCGACGGATTATACGGGCTTCGTGGGACCGGGCATCGTGCCGGATGCGGTGACGATGAACAACGCGCATTCTTCGCATTGGACGGCCTATCCCGATGCAGCGATCCCGCATGTTCTGAAAGGGTGGGCCGAGGCGGGTGTGGCTGCGGATCATCATCTGACGCTGGGCGATTTCGAGATGCTGATCCGCAATGTGCCAACGGACGTGCGATCCTGGGGCGAGGCGCGCGAGAACGGCAATTCGATCTTCGTGTTCGAGGCAGCCGGTCTGTGCATCGGGCATCTGGGGCATCTGCATCACGAGCCGTCGGATGCGCAATATGCGGCCATCGGGCGGCTGGACATCGTGATGGCGCCCGTTGATGGCGGCATGACCCTGCCTCTGGCGGATATGATCCGGGTGCTCAAGCGGGTGCGGGCGCAGATCGTTTTGCCGATGCACTGGTTCGGGGATGGCACTTTGGAGTTGTTTCTGGAAGGCATGTCGGATGAGTTTGCCATTGAGCGGATGGGGGCGAGCGATCTGGTGGTCAGTCTGAAGGATCTGCCGCGCACGCCGGTGGTGCGTGTGCTCAGGCCGAAGGCCGTGCGCAGCGCGTTTGATTGAGAGGAACTGCCAGAGATGACTTTGAGGGATGCGGGGCCGGAGGTGCTGTCCGCGCTTGAGGCGGCGTTGCCCGACGGCACGCTCAGCCAGCCGACGGAGGCTTATCTGGAAGAGCCACGCGGGCGCTATCACGGCAGGGCAGCATCGCTTTTGCGGCCGCGCACCACTCATGAGGTGGCCGAGGTCCTGCGGATTGCGCATCGGCACCGGGTGGGTGTCGTGCCCTATGCGGGCGGCACCGGGCTGGTTGGCGGGCAGACTTTTGAGGCAGGTCCCGTGCCGATCCTGCTGTCGGTGGAACGGATGGCCGCGATCCGGGAGGTCAACCGCGAGGACAATCTGCTGATCGCCGAGGCCGGTGCAATTCTGGCCGATGTGCACAAGGCTGCCGAGGCCGAGGACCGGTTGTTCCCGCTCTGGATCGCATCAGAGGGGACTTGCCGGATTGGCGGCAATCTGGCGACCAATGCGGGCGGCGTGCAGGTGCTGCGCTATGGCAATGCGCGCGATCTGTGTCTGGGGCTTGAAGTGGTCCTGGCCGATGGGGCGGTCTGGAACGGGCTGAGCCGGTTGCGCAAGGACAACACAGGCTATGATCTGCGCAACCTGATGATTGGATCGGAGGGCACGCTTGGGGTGATCACGGCGGCCTCGCTCAAGCTTTATCCGAAACCGGCGGTGCAGGGCACGGCCTTTGCCGCGGTGGGCAGCCCTGAGCAGGCAATCGCGCTTCTTGGAATGCTGCGCGACCGGCTTGGCGATGCTGTGTCGGCGTTCGAGTTGATGCACCGGCAGGGGCTGGAGTTTCTGGCAGAGACCCTGCCGCAGACCGCCCAACCCTTTGCCGATGCGCCGGAATGGTCGGTTCTGATGGAGGTGGGGTCAGGCGACCGGCAGACGCTGGGTGCGCGTCTGGAAGAGGTTCTGGGCGAGGCAATGGAGCGTGGTCTGGTCAGCGACGCGCTGATCGCCCAGTCCGAGGCGCAGCGGCAGGCGTTCTGGGCCGTGCGCGAGATGATCCCGGAGGCCAACCGCCGGATCGGGGCGGTATCATCCCATGACATTTCGGTTCCCGTGAGCCGCATACCGGAGTTTGTGACCCGGGGCGGGCCGCTTCTGGCGAAACTGGATTCCAGTCTTCGGATCAATGCGTTCGGGCATCTGGGCGATGGCAATCTGCATTACAACGTCTTCCCTGCGGAAGGGCGCAGCCGCGCGGATTACGAGGATCTGCGCCCGGCCATCAAGCGGATCATTCATGATCTGGTGGATGCGCTTGAGGGCTCGGTCAGTGCGGAACACGGGATCGGGCGGCTGAAGGTCGATGATCTGGCGCGATACGGCGATCCGGTGGCGCTGGGCGCGATGCGGGCGATCAAGGCGGCCCTTGACCCAAGGGGCATTCTGAACCCGGGTGTATTGTTCAAGTGAATACGCCCCTCCCGGGGAAGGAGGGGCGTTGATATCAGACTAGAGGGTCTGAGGGGTCGAACGGGGTGGTTCAACCTTTTGCAAGCAACACCCGAATACACCGGGCAAGGCCTGTGTAGCGCCGATATGGTTACCGAGAGGTTACCGTAAAGGAATTCAGTACGGAAAAGGTCGAATTGTTCCCAAATAAAATGGAACACCGGTTTATTGGGAGAATAAACCTCAATTATCAGATGGTAAGGGGCGTGATCAGGCGCGCGTCAATGCCCGCCAAAACTGCTGAGCGCGTGAACATCCAGCCCCATCGCCTCAAGCCGCGCGCGCCCGCCCAGATCGGGCAGATCGATCACGAAGCCGCAGCCGATGACCTTGCCGCCAAGCCGTTCGATCAGGGAGACACCGGCCTCTGCCGTGCCGCCTGTGGCAATCAAATCGTCGACCAGCAATACGGTCTCGCCCGGCGCAATGGCATCTTCATGGATCTCCATGATCGCCTCGCCATATTCCAGCTGATAGGCCTGTTCCAGGGTTTTGCCCGGCAGTTTGCCTTTCTTGCGGATCGGCACAAATCCGGTGGACAGCTGGTGCGCAACAGCCCCGCCCAGAATGAAGCCACGTGCCTCAAGCCCTGCGACCTTGTCGATGCGGATGCCGGCAAAGCCGTGCAGCAACTGGTCAATGGCCATGCGAAACCCGCGCGGGTCGCCGAACAGCGTGGTGACATCGCGGAACATGATGCCCGGTTCGGGAAAATCAGGGATGGTGCGGATGTAATCGGTCAGGGTCTTGGTGCGGCTCATGGGATCCTCAGGTCGGGTATCAGGGCGTGATAGAGCGCATCGGCCTGAGCCTCACGCGCTTCATAATTGCCATCAAGAACGCGGTAATGCGCGCCGTAGGCGATCAGTTTAGCCTCAATCAGGTTAAAAAACCGGCGACGGTCTTCGGGTGTTGCGAAATAGCGCAGAGGATCGTCGGCCCAGGGCACGTCCCAATGCAGCAGCGCATAGAGGTCGGGCAATTCGATCAGGTCCTCGACCTCCGGGAGAGGGTGGCCGAGCAGCATTTCAGCCCAGACAGCGGTCAGGAGGGGATCGGTGTCCTCGATCAGGACGGGACCGGCGTATTGGGCAAGGGCCGCACGATGGGCGGTGTGGGTGCGCGCGATCTCTATCAGTTCTTCGGCACGGTAGTCGCCCTTGGGGCGGTATTCCTCGAACGGGCGGCCATATTCTGGCACCAGCGGGCCGCCGTATTTATCAACCAGCTTGCGTGCAAGCGTCGATTTTCCGGAACTCTCCGGCCCGACCAAGATCAGGTGTTTTTGCAGGCTCATGGCGGCTGCGGGTGCAAGATCCTGCCAGTGTGCCGCCGGGTTGGCACGTATGGCCGCGGCTGCGATGGGCAGGGCAAAGCGGTCGGGGTCGAGCACGGTATGTGCGCAGTTCAGGTGATCGGCGATCTGGACCACGGCAGGGTGGGAGCCGATGACCCGGGTCACGTCATGCCCGGCTGCGGCCTGTGCGATGGTCTGCGTGTGGGTGATGTCGGGGATGTCAGGTGCCTCAAGCGGCGGAGTGTCCGGGCAGTGATGGGCAAGCCAGCCGGTGCGCGCGGCCCAGTCCGGTGACGGTCCAAGGATCATCGGCAGCGGCTTGCCAAAGGTGCGGGCCGTGTCGATGAGGCTCAGATGACCCTTGTGGAGCGGCAGAAACCGGCCCGGGATCAGGACTGTATCAGCCATTCAGCATCCGGCCCGCCACGGCATCAAGCCTGGCGACAAGGGCCGGGTCGCGGGCGTCCGGCTGGGTCATGATCGCAAATTCCAACGCCCGGTCGCAGCCATGGGGGCAGGGTGCACGCTCGGCCCCAAGACGTGCCGGCAGTCTTGTCACCATCTCTCGCGCGTTGGCCGAATTGCCCATCAGGGTCGCGATGATCTGGGTCACGTCCACTTCGCCATGGTCGGGATGCCAGCTGTCATAATCGGTGATCATGGCGACGCTGGCGTAACACAGCTCGGCCTCACGGGCGAGCTTGGCCTCGGGCATGTTGGTCATGCCGATCACATCGCAGCCCCAGACCTCACGATAAAGCCTGCTTTCGGCCAGGGTTGAAAACTGTGGCCCCTCCATCGTCAGATAGGTGCCGCCCTCATGCACGGTCACACCGGTTGCGCGTGCGGCGATTGCACAGGCCTTTCCCAGGCGCGGACAGGTCGGATGGGCGACAGACACATGGGCCACGCAGCCTGTGCCGAAGAAGCTTTTCTCGCGGGCAAAGGTCCGGTCGATGAACTGATCGACGATCACGAAGTCGCCCGGGGCCATCTCTTCGCGAAACGATCCGCAGGCCGAGACCGAGATCACATCCGTGACGCCCGTGCGCTTGAGCACATCGATGTTGGCCCGGTAATTGATGGTCGAGGGCGACAGCTTGTGACCGCGTCCGTGGCGCGGCAGGAACACCATCTTCATACCCTCGAGATGACCGGTCAGAACCGCATCTGACGGCGCGCCCCAGGAGCTGTCGATCTGCTGCCACTCAGCCCCGTCCAGCCCTTCGATGTCATAAACACCACTGCCGCCGATCACACCGATCACTGTTGTCATTGCCCGGTCGCCCCCTTGATTCCTGTCACGCAAAGCTACCCAAGATGTCTGCAAAGAACCAGATCAACTCACTTCTTGGATTAAGTATCCCGGGGTCCGGGGCAGAGCCCCGGCCGCTTTCAGCTTTGTCCGGGGCGGGCAAGGGAAAACAGCGTCTCGACGCGCGCATAATCCTTGTACCCAAGCCGCGACACAGGCTGGTAGCGGGTCACGTCGAAAATCCCGTTGTTCAGCATGTCGTCGGCGATGTGGATCCCCACAACCTCGCCGATTACCATCACATTGGATGCCCCCGGCAGATCGATGACCTTCCACAGTTTGCACTCGAACGCGCCGGGGCTTGCGGCCACGCGCGGCGGCTTGACCTCGTGGCACTGGCCTTTCTCAAGACCTGCCAGATCGAATTCGTCAACGCCTGCATCATAGCCGCCTGAGCTGACATTCATCGCGTCCACCAGCGCGGAAGACACGATGTTGACCACGAACTCGCCAGTGGCGCGGATGTTGGCGACACTGTCCTTGGCCGCAGGCTGGTCGGGCTTGGAGCCGGTGTTGGAAAACATCACCATCGGCGGCTCGTCAGCCAGCGCGTTGAAGAAGGAATAGGGCGCGAGATTGGCGCGGCCTTGCGCATCCAGTGTCGAAATCCAGCCGATCGGGCGCGGGCTGACCATGGCCTTGAACGGGTTGTGGGGCAGGCCATGAGGATCCTGTGAGGGGCGATAGAACATACCGGTGCTCCTGACACTTTGCATTTGCCCCCCACCTAGCCCCGTGCTAGGCCAAAGTCGAGAGGCGAGGACCGGGCAAGATGGCTGAGACAGGACTGCGACGAGGCTGACACGCCACCCGACACAGCCATTCCTGCCGCCAGCACTCGAGCGCCCATGTTTCGCCTGACCAAAGAAACCCCCGATGATGAATATGAGGTCGAGTACCTTTTCGATCTGGCCTTCGCGCCGGGCCGGGAGGCGCTGAGCTCGTACCGGTTGCGCGAGGGCGTGCCGCCTGTGGGTGATCTGTGCACCATTGCGCGTGATGACTACGACGTGCTGGCAGGTGCGATCCGGTTCTGGCCTGTGACGGTCGGGGATGGCGGCCACGCGGCATTGTTGCTGGGGCCCATCGCCGTGCACCCGACCCGTCAGGGCGAAGGGCTGGGCGGGTTGATCATGACCCACAGCCTTGAAGCGGCACGGCATGCCGGTTGGGACCGTGTTATTCTGGTGGGTGATGCGCCCTACTACAGTCGTTTCGGGTTTGAACGGGACCTTGCAACGGGCATCGACTTCCCCCCTCCGACCAACCCGGATCGTCTGCTGGCCCAAGCACTGCGCCCGGGCGCGTTCGAAGGCGTGACCGGTGCGGTGCGCAAATGGCAGCCCAAAACCTCAGGCGGTTGATCGCCGCAGCAGGGCCGTGGCCAGCCCCATGGCAACCAGCGCACCACCGCCCAGACGGGTCAGCCACTGGATTACGGCAGGCCGTTCGATCCTTCGACGCAGACGGTCAGCCAGAAGCGCATAGGCCAGCGCATTGAGCGCAGCCAATCCGACAAAACTGCCGATCAGGATGGCAAACTGGGGCAGGAGCGGTGCGTGCGGCGCGATGAACTGCGGCACGAAGGCAATGAAAAAGGCGATGGATTTGGGGTTGAGCGCGGTCACCATGGCGGCATGGCCGAAGACCGCGCGCGCAGTGACGGCGTTGCTCGTGCCGACAAGATCGGTGATGCCCTCGGGGCGGCTGCGCAACAAGCCAATGCCCAGATAGATCAGATAGGCCGCACCTGCCCATTTCAGCACTGTAAAGAGCGTGGCCGAGGCGAGCACCAGCGCCCCCAGCCCCAGAAGTGATGCGCTCATCGCGATCAGATCCCCAAGGGCCACACCAGCGGCTGTTGCAACCGCCACCTTGCGCCCCTGACTGAGCGCATAGCTGAGCACCAGAAGAACCGTCGGTCCCGGGATCAGCAACAGGGCGGTGGAAGCGGCCAGAAAGGTTAGCCAGAGGTTTAGGTCCATGTCTCTTGCTCCGTTGGATTTGCGCCAAGCCAGCCACGCAGCAGAGCGAAAGTAAAGCGGGGATGCGTTGGCTCTGGCCAAAACCGGGTATGGACGGTAGAGATCGGCGAAACCCGTGACCAGCCATGGACCCGTCATGCCCATCGACCCACAACCCGGCATCATGAGCATTGCCGCATATGTGCCCGGCGCCTCAAAGCTGTCAGGCACCAATTCGGTGACCAAGCTGAGTTCAAACGAGAACCCGGCAGGACCCAGCGCACAGGCGATTGCCGCCTTTCGAGCGGCGTCGGATACATTGGGGGTCTATCCGTCGTCCGATCATGCGGAACTGCGCGCAGCCATTGGCCGGGTCGAGGGGCTGGAGCCTGAGCGGATCATCTGCGGTGCGGGCTCGGATGAGGTGATTGCGATGCTCTGCAACGCCTATGCAGGGCCGGGCACGGAAGTGATCCACACCGAGCATGGCTTTGCGATGTACGAGATTTCCGCCCGCGCAGCCGGTGCCACACCCATCGAGGTGCCCGAGCGGGAGCGCACGGCGGACGTGGATGCGATCCTTGCCGCGATCACCGATGCGACGCGGCTGATTTTCATCGCCAATCCCAACAATCCCACCGGCACGATGATCCTGGGCGAGGACTTGGCGCGTCTGGCCGCAGGCGTGCCCGAGACCTGCCTTCTGGTGATCGACGGGGCTTATGCGGAATACGTGCCGGGCTATGATGGCGGTGCGGGGCTGGTCACGGCAGACGGCAATGTGGTGATGACGCGGACATTCTCGAAGATCCACGGGCTGGGCAGTCTGCGGGTCGGTTGGGGCTACGGCCCTGTTCATGTGATCGATGCGCTGAACCGTATCAGGGGCCCGTTCAATGTCTCGGCGGCCGGGTTGGCTGCGGCTGAAGCGGCCATTCTGGATACGGAGTACACACGTGCCTGCCGGGATGCGAATGCGCGCTGGCGGGACTGGCTTGCCGGTGCGCTCGACAGCATCGGGATCCCGTCAGATCCGTCTTACGGCAACTTCATTCTCGCGCGGTTCACGTCTGCGGCCATGGTGGAAGTGGCGGATGCACATCTCAAGCAGAACGGCTTTCTTGTGCGCAAGGTGGGCGGCTACAAACTGCCCGAAGCGCTGCGCATCACCATCGGCGACGAGATTGCCTGCCGCAGGGTTGCCTCGCTGCTGGGTGAGGTCATGAAGAGATCGAGCACATGAGCGGGATTGTCTACAAACGGGTGGCCCTGATCGGACTGGGCCTGATTGCATCATCTGTTGCACTGGCCCTGCGGCGCGCAGGCTTTGAGGGCGAGGTCGTCGGCACCGCGCGGTCCGCTGAGACGCGGAAGGTGGCCGGACAGCTGGGCTATTGCACGGAAATTGTCGAGACAGCGCAGGCCGCGACAAAGGGTTCGGATCTGGTGATCCTGTGTGTGCCTGTGGGTGCGATGAGGGCGGTGGCTGAGGATATTGTGGGTTGTTTGGAACCCGGTGCGACACTCACCGATGTCGGCTCGGTCAAGGCGCAGGTGATTGCCGATCTGGCACCGATTATCCCCGATGGCGTGCATTTCGTGCCGGGCCACCCGATCGCGGGAACCGAGCATTCCGGACCGGCCTCGGGCTTCGCCTCGCTTTTTGACGATCGCTGGCTGTTGCTGACGCCGCTGGAAGACAGTGATCCAACGGCGGTGCAGAACCTGCGCAGTTTCTGGGAGACGCTGGGTGCCAATGTCGATGAGATTGAGCCTGAGCATCATGATCTGGCGCTGGCGGTCACATCGCATGCGCCCCATCTGATTGCCTATACGATGGTCGGCGTGGCCGATGATCTCGGCCGGGTGACGGCGTCCGAAGTGATCAACTATTCGGCTGCCGGCTTTCGGGATTTCACCCGGATTGCCGCGTCTGATCCGGTCATGTGGCGCGATGTCTTCCTGAACAACAAGGCTGCGACGCTGGAGATTCTGGGCCGCTTCACCGAGGAGCTGTTTTCCCTGCAACGGGCCATCCGGCAGGGTGACGGACCGCTTCTTGAGGAGTACTTTACCCGCACGCGCGCCATCCGGCGTGGCATCATCGATGCGGGTCAGGACACGGCTGCGCCCAATTTCGGCCGCGCAAAGACACCGGACTAGACCCGTGGTGCAGGTCCGATGGGGATCGGGCCGAGATAGGTGATCCGCTCGGAAAATCTGAGCGGGACATTGATCACCCGCTCGTCCCCGCCAAGACGTGCAATCAGGCCAAGACCGCGTTCCACCGTGCGGGCGCTGTCGGCAGACAGAACGCCGCCCGCGACCGCAACCTGCAGCATCTTGCGCCAGTTGCGCGCGGTCACATCCAGGTTTCCATCAAGATAGCGGTCGGCCCGGACCTCGACCTCGCCCCGTGCCTTCAGGTTCAGCACGCCCCATGTGACGTTCAGGTCAGTGACACTGGCGGCTGTCATGCGCGGTTTGCGCCCTTCGATGGCCAGCCGGTCCCATGGACCGTCAAAGGCAATGGTGCCCTGAAGTTTGGCCTCGCTGAGGGTCTTGGGAAGGTTGCCAGCCTTGTCGATCAGATCGCGCAGGCCTGAGGGCAGGGTCACGTCCTGCAGATCAATTGAAACGTCATGCGCATCGTCAGGCGCGGTTCCGTCCTCGGCCCGGCGGGTGGCGAGCAGGCCGCTGGTGATCTCGGCCTCCCAGCCGTCTACGCCTGTCAGGGACAGATCAGCGATCTCGATGGCGGTTTCATCAAGCGTCAGACGGGTGTTGGGCACAAATTTGACCGAGCCGCGCAAGGTCTCGCTGGTGATTGTTGCATTGCCAAGCGGCGTACCGATGATCTGTTCGCCGGGCCAGACCGCAATCACGTGGTTGGGCTGGTAGGACAGGGCTAGGATCTGGAAGACCGGTGCCTGCCAGGCCCAGCCCGAGCGTGGGTCGGCGAGCGCCAGACCGGTGGCGGTGACATCGAAACGGGAAGGGTAACCGCGCACGGTCAGGTCCTGTGTCTCGGCCACCCAGCCCTTCTGGCGCTGCGTATCGAGCCATCCGGCAAGAGCGGTTTCCTGCGCCTTTGCGCCGATGAACCAATAGGCGCTGTAGGCAAGAACGGCGGCGATGACGACGAAGAAAAGGGTACGCATGACGGGTCCGGTTGATGGTCTGTATTGCGCCTGTTTAGCCTGCTGGACAGGCTATGCCCATAGCGACTTTCCCCGCGCTGCACGACGCGCTATAGGGCTGACATGATGGATGCCGAGACAATCGAAGGGCCACTTTGGGTTTTTGCCTATGGCTCGCTGATCTGGAAGCCGGGTTTTGCGCCTGTGCAGACAGAAATTGCACGGCTTGCGGGGTTTCAGCGTTCGTTCTGCATGGATTCAGTGGTTTATCGCGGCACGCCGGAGACCCCGGGTCTGGTGCTGGCACTCGATCGGGCGCCGGGTCATTGCGAGGGGCTGGCCTACCGTGTGGCAGAAACCGAAGCCAGCCATGTTCTTGGATATCTGCGCGAGCGCGAATTGGTGTCGGCGGCCTATAAGGAGCATTGGCTGGATGTTGATCTGCGTGATGGTCCGTCGGTGCGGGCGGTCACTTACGTGATCGACCGGGACCATTCGCAATATTGCGGGCAGATGAGCCTAGAGGAACAGGCCCTGCGGATCGCGCGCGCCCATGGTCAGGCCGGGCCGAATGATGAATACCTGCACAACACCCGCAAGGCGCTGCGGGACTGGAACCTGCCGGATCCGCATCTTGATGATCTGGCCGAACGGGTTGTACAGATCACAGGACGCGGTGGCTGATCACTCTGTCGACGACACTTCCACCGGGGCAGCGCCGAGCACCTCGGGGTCTTCCAGATGAGCATCCATGATGTCGAACCAGACCCCGTTTTCCGACAGAAGTTTCAGCCCCTCATTGACCAGTTGGATGTTCTCTTGCGCATTGACCGCAATCCGGGGCGCAATCGCATGGAAGGATGAAACAGCCGTCAGCGCATCAAGCACCAGAAGCGGGTTCTGCACTTCCATCGTCTTGACCGCGGCCCGGGCAACCGTGCCGTCCATGGAGGCAAAATCGACGGCCCCGCTGTCCAGCATCTCCAGACATTCGCGGGCCGATACCGGGCGGATCAGGGTCATCCGGTCGGGCAGAAGGCCCATCTGGAAGAGATCATCTGTGGCATAGCCTGCGGGGCGACAGATCACGCCGGTGCCCAGTTCCTCTGCCGTGACAGCTTCGGAGCGGGGATTGTCGGCGCGGACATAAAATTCGCGGATGTGGGAGAAGATCGCGTCAGATGCAACATAGTGATCGCACAGGGTTTCTTCAGAAGCGGTCAGGGTGTCCAGCGCGCAGTCGGGGTAGATCCAGGGAAAGCCGATGTCGAAGCCGCCGCGTGGCAGCAGGATGGTCAGATGGGCATCGCGGTCATTGACGAAGGCGATGTCCACCTCGGGCGCGTCATCGACCAGTGCGATTGCGCCGCTCAGGATCTCGGTGATCAGGCCGCCGTTCTTGAGGTCATCTCCGGCGAAGGGCGCGAAAGGCCCGCCGCTGAGCAGACGCAGGCTGGTAATCTTGGTCATCGGCTGGCCCAGCCGGGGCAGATCTTCCAACCCACCGGCTGCCAGTGTCATGACCGAGCCCGCCGGTTGGGCCAGTACGGATGCCGACATCTTGGGGGCCATGGCCGGGGTCTCA
The DNA here is from genome assembly GCA_947494445.1 of uncultured Paracoccaceae bacterium. GTDB lineage: Bacteria > Pseudomonadota > Alphaproteobacteria > Rhodobacterales > Rhodobacteraceae > CANLSM01. The sequence goes on from CANLVD010000001.1 coordinate 675,796, forward strand.
GCCGCGCCGCTGACCGGCTCTTCCGCGATGTCGATCAGGGTGGATTGGACGGCAGCAGGCTGGACCTGAGCGGCTGGTGTCTGGGGCGAGACCTGCGCCACGTCCACCCCATCTGCATCTGCACGGAAGCAGGGCAGTGCCAGAACCATGCCGATGGTCAGCGTGTCGGGGTCAAAACCGATGCGATCCCGGTTGGCCGCATAGATCGCCTCCATCCGGTCGGTGGTGCCGTAGTATTGCAGGGAAATCCGCGAGAGATGATCGCCTAGGGCCACCTTGTGGGTTCCGCAATTGTCCGCCTGAGCCAGAGCTGGGGGAGCGGTTCCGATCAGGGGTGCCGTTGTCGCCAGCGCGACAAGCGCGCATGCATTAACCAGTTTTCGTCCAAACATTCTTGGCTCCTCCTCGATTTGGAGAAGGAATACGGCAAGGAATGCTTACGAATCGTTAATGTAGAACGGCTGATCTTTGGCAGGTGATCACGTTTGCGCAGGCGCCTCAACCGTCAGCATCATGCCGTCAGCGGCTGTAATCGTGACCAGACTGCCTTCGGGAACGACCCCGTCCGGACCTGTCGCGCGCCACTGCATGCCGTCGATTTCGACCGTACCTTCCGATCCGGTGAAACTGATGACCTTGGCCCGGCGGCCCACCAGTTGGGTGGAGCGCTGGTTCAGCCCCGACACCGGCTCGCCCCCGTCGCCAAAGCGTGCCATCAGCGCACGGCCCACAAGGGTCAGGATGACCGAGAGCATGGCAAAGAGCGCCACCTGGATCTCTCCGGGCATGTCGGGCGCAAAGGGCAGGATCACCGCCATCAGCAATGCCGCGAGGCCTGGCCAGATCAGAAAGAACGAAAGTGTCACCATCTCGATCGCGCCAAGCGCAATCCCGAAAGCCACCCACCACCAGGGTGAGAGGCCTTCCAGCATGTCGAAATAGGGCATGTCCATGACCTCAGCCCTCCCCTTTGACGGCTTTCGTGAGGTCGGTGATCCCTGCAATCGAACCGATCAGGCTGGCCGCTTCAAGCGGAACCATGATCGTTTTGGCATTGGGTGCAGAGGCCACATCGCGCAGCGCTTCGGTATATTTCTGGGCGACAAAGTAGTTGATCGCCTGCACATCACCGGTGGCAATCGCTTCCGAGACCATGCGGGTCGCGGTCGCTTCGGCTTCGGCAGACCGCTCGCGTGCCTCGGCATCCAGAAAGGCAGCTTCCTTGCGGCCCTCAGCTTCGCGGATCTGACTTTCGCGCAGACCTTCGGCCTTGAGGATCGCGGACTGCTTCTGACCCTCGGCCATCAGGATCTCGGCCCGGCGGTCACGTTCGGCCTTCATCTGGCGGCCCATCGCTTCCGTGATGTCCTTGGGAGGGGCGAGATCCTTGATCTCGACCCGCGTAACCTTCACGCCCCAGGGATTGGAGGCCTGATCGATCACCGCCAGAAGACGGGAGTTGATGACATCGCGGTTCGACAGGCTTTCGTCCAGATCCATCGCGCCGATCACGGCACGAATGTTGGTCTGGCTGAGATTGGTCAGAGCGCGTTCAAGATTGCGAACTTCATATGCTGCCTGAGCGGCATCGACGACCTGATAGAAGGCAACCGCATCAGCCACCACCATGGCGTTGTCCTTGGTGATCACTTCTTGGCTGTCCACGTCCAGAACCGTTTCCATCATGTTTATCTTGGCCCCGACCTTGTCCATGATCGGCACCAGAAAACGCAGCCCGGGTTTCAATGTGCGGGTGTAGCGGCCAAATCTTTCAACGGTCCATTCCTCGCCCTGAGGCACGGATTTGACCGTCATGTAGACAAAGACGAGTGCGAAAACGAGAATTGCGATTGCAGGTGCGCCGAAGGCTTCTAGCATATATCTGTCCCTTTTTGTTTACGTTGTTAAAATATGTGGGTAGTAACCAGTGAAATTTCAATGACTTGGCCCTTAAGAGGTTAAGATGTGCCAAAAAACAACACGTCGCGGCAATGCAACCACAGGCTTGGCAAATGCCGCGCGTCTTGCGTATTGTGGGGCCAATAAAACAAGGCTTGAGGACGAGTAGCCCCATGATTGTGGATCGCGAGAAAGAGCCGCAGTTCTCCCAACCTATCCGCCAGATTTTGGTGATGGTGATCATTCTTGCGCTGGTCGGCGTTGGTGTGTTTTTCGCCTATCCCACGATCTCGCCGATCTTTCTGGCTTCACCCTATCTGAACGGGGTGATCGTCGCGGTCTTCGTGTTCGGGGTTTTGTCGTGCTTCTGGCAGGTGCTGACGCTGATCTCGTCGGTCAGCTGGATCGAAGGCTTTGCGCTGGACAGGCCGGGGCATGAGTTCACATCCTCGCCCGGTCTTCTGGCGTCGCTTGCCGCCCTGCTGAAATCGAAATCGGCGCGCAAGGCGCTGACCTCAACCTCGACCCGGTCGATCCTGGATTCGGTCGCCACCCGGCTGGATGAGGCGCGGGACATCACGCGCTACATCATCAACCTGCTGATTTTCCTTGGCCTTCTGGGCACCTTCTATGGTCTTGCCACCACAGTTCCGGCTGTTGTGGACACCATTCGCTCGCTCGCCCCTCAGGAGGGTGTGGGCGCGATGGAGGTGTTTGACAACCTGATGACCGGTCTGGAAGAGCAGTTGGGCGGCATGGGCACGGCCTTTGCATCGTCGTTGCTGGGGCTTGCGGGCTCGCTGGTGGTCGGTCTGCTGGAGCTTTTTGCGGGGCACGGGCAGAACCGGTTCTACCGGGAGCTTGAGGAATGGCTGTCCTCGATCACGCGGATCGGGATCGTCAGCTCGGAATCTGAAGGCGAGGGCGGATCCTCGCTGGTTGCCGGCATGATGGAACAGACCGGAATGCAGATCGAGGACCTCAAGGAAATCGTGATGCGCGGCGAAGAACGCCGGATCGACACGGAAACCAAGATCGGCCAGTTAACCGATGCCATCGGCGCCATGACCGGGCGGATCGGCGCAGGCGGCGTGGCGGCAGGGGCCACCGTCAGTTCAGCCGATCCCGCATCGATGGACCGGTTGGCCCGGGCACAGGAACGACTTGCCGAGGCGCTGGAAGCGCAGGAAGACAGCGGATCGGTGCTGGATGGCGAGGCCCGTACGCGACTGCGCAACATCGATGTGCAGCTTGTGCGCGTGCTGGAAGAGATGTCGGCAGGGCGACAGGACAGCATGGCGGAGCTGCGCCATGACCTGCATGGCCTGACCGAGGCGATCCGCGTATTGGCCGAGCGGCGCTGACGCGATGGCACTGGCACGACGCTCTGGCAGACGGTTCGAGGCCAACATCTGGCCCGGCTTTGTCGATGCCATGACAGCGCTTCTGCTGGTGCTGTTTTTCGTGCTCACCATCTTCATGATCGTCCAGTTCGTGTTGCGCGATACGATTACCCAGCAGGATGACCGGCTGGATGACTTTTCCAATCAGATCGCTGATCTGGCGCAGGCTTTGGGACTTGAACAGCAAAGCAATTTCGAGTTGGAAAACGAGCTTGGCGCGGTCAACCAGTCGCTTGATACGGCCGAAGATCAGGTCGCCCGTCAGACCAGTCTGATCGCGACGCTGAGCGCGGAGCGGGACAGTCTGAACGCTGAGGCTGCGGCAGCGGCAGCCCGGATTTCGAATTTCGAGGAACAGGTAGCCGGTCTTCTGGCGCGCAACCGTGATCTTGATGCGTCGCTCGTGGCGGCACGCGGTCGGGCCGAGGAACTGGACACTGAACTGGCTTCGGCCACGGCTCAGGCTGATGCAGCAGAGCGCGATCTGAGTGCTGCACGCGCCTCCATCGCGGCATTGGAAGACGCCAACAGCCGCGAGATCTCGGCCAAGGAAGCGCTGCAACTGGCTCTTGCACAGGCGCGCGACGAGGTTGACGAGGGTACGGAAGCCGCGCGTCTGGCCGCAGCACAGCGCGAGGCCATGGAGGCGTTGCTGGCAGATCTGCGCGCACAGGCCGAGCAGGATGCGGCAGAACTGGCAGAGAACGAAACGGCTTTGGCCGAACAGCAAGCCGCACTGACGGAGGCGGAACGTGCTCAAGCGCTGGATGCAGCGGCGGCGGCGGCTCTGCGCAGACGTCTGGCGGAAAGCTCGGAAGAACTGACCGCAATGACGCTGAACCTTGAGGCCGAGCGCAAGAAGGCTGAGGATACGCTCACTCTTCTGGCGTCGGCCCGCGCGGCACGTGCAGCGCTTGAGGCCGAGAAAGAGGCATTGAGTGCCGAGGTCGCGGCCAATCTCAGCGACACGGAACGCGATCGCGCACTGCTCGCGCTCGCGCAACAGGAACTGAGCGACGAGCAGCAGCTGTCGCTGGAAAACCAGCGCCGGGTTGCACTGCTGAACCAGCAGACAGAGGCGCTGCGCAATCAGTTGAACGCCCTGCAGGGACTTCTGGATGAGGCCAAGGCCAAGGATGACGCGGCGCAGGTGCAGATGAGCCTTCTGGGTCAGAACCTGAACACTGCACTGGCCCGAGCCGCTGCCGAGCAGAAGAAGCGCGCCGAATTGGAAGAGGCCGAGCGCAAGCGGCTTGAAGTCGAAGCGCAGGATCTGGCCAGCTACCGGTCGGAGTTTTTCGGTCGGGTGCGGGAGATCATCGCCGGGCGTGAGGGCATTCAAGTCGTTGGCGACCGCTTTGTCTTCTCATCAGAGGTTCTGTTCGGACGCGGTTCCGCCACGCTGGGGTCCGGCGGGCGGGCGCAATTGGCTGATGTGGCTTCGGTCATTCGTGAGATTGCACCGGAAATCCCGCCCGAGATTGACTGGGTGCTCAGGGTGGATGGGCATACCGACAACATTCCGCTGTCAGGTGGCGGGTCATTTGCGGACAACTGGGAACTGAGCCAGGCGCGAGCCCTGTCGGTTGTGCGCTACCTGATTGCCAATGAGAACATCCCGGCAGACAGGCTGGCGGCCAATGGATTTGGCGAGTTCCAGCCCATTGACACTGGCACCACGCCGGACGCACTGGCGCGGAACCGGCGGATCGAGTTGAAGTTTACCGAGAAATAGGTGTGACCATCAAAAAACCCCGGTGAGCGGATCACCGGGGTTTTTCTTTGGTTTATTCTGCCGTCAGAAGAGGAGGCTTGCGTGAGGTGATCCTCGGCGCGCCTGCCTCTTCGATCTTGAGCACAAGCGCACCATCCTTGACGCCGACCTGAACAGTGCCGCCTTTGGACAGCTTGCCAAAGAGCAGCTCTTCGGCGAGCGGCTTCTTGATGTGCTCCTGTATCACGCGGCCCAGTGGGCGCGCGCCCATCTTCTCGTCATAGCCACGCTCGGCCAGCCATTCGGCTGCAGGGCGAGTCAGTTCGATGTGGACGTTACGGTCGATCAATTGCGCCTCAAGCTGGAGCACGAACTTCTCGACCACCTGCAGGATCACCTCCTTGGGCAGTGCGCCGAAGGAAATGACTGCATCCAGACGGTTGCGGAATTCCGGCGTGAATTGGCGCTCGATCGCGGCAGTATCCTCGCCATCGCGACTGGAGCGGCCGAAGCCCATGGCATTCTTGGCAAGCTCGGACGCACCGGCATTCGAGGTCATGATCAGGACCACATTGCGGAAATCCACCGTGCGGCCGTTGTGATCAGTCAGCTTGCCGTGATCCATCACCTGCAACAGGATGTTGTAGACGTCCGGATGCGCCTTCTCGATCTCGTCGAGCAGCAGGACGCAATGCGGATGCTGATCGACGCCATCGGTCAGAAGACCGCCCTGATCGAACCCGACATAGCCCGGAGGCGCGCCGATCAGACGAGAGACGGCGTGCTTTTCCATGTATTCGGACATATCAAACCGCAGCAGTTCCACGCCCAGCGTATCGGCCAGTTGTTTGGCCACTTCGGTTTTGCCGACGCCTGTGGGGCCAGCAAACAGATAGTTGCCGATGGGCTTTTCAGGCTCGCGCAAACCGGCGCGGCTGAGCTTGATCGCCGAAGACAGCGCAACAATGGCGTCGTCCTGCCCGAAGACCACCCGCTTGAGGCTGTCTTCGAGATCTTTCAGCACCTCGGCATCATCCTTGGAGACGTTTTTGGGCGGGATGCGAGCGATCTTGGCCACAACCGCTTCGATGTCTTTCGCGCCGATGGTCTTGCGCCGCTTGCTTTCCGGCAACAGCATCTGTGCCGCACCGGCCTCATCAATCACGTCGATGGCCTTGTCCGGCAGCTTGCGGTCGTGGATGTAGCGTGCCGACAGATCGACGGCGGATTTGATCGCCTCATGGGTGTAGCGGATTTCGTGGTGGTCCTCAAAATAAGGCTTGAGGCCTTTAAGGATCTTCACGGCATCATCCACAGTCGGTTCGTTCACGTCGATCTTCTGGAACCGGCGGCTGAGTGCGCGGTCCTTCTCGAAGTGTTGACGGAATTCCTTGTAGGTCGTGGATCCCATGCAGCGCAGTTTGCCGCCCTGCAAGGCAGGCTTCAGCAGGTTGGAGGCATCCATCGCACCGCCTGACGTGGCGCCGGCGCCGATCACGGTGTGAATTTCATCGATGAAGAGAACCGCGTCGGGATGATCCTCAAGCTCTTTCATGACGGCTTTCAGCCGTTCTTCGAAATCGCCGCGATAGCGCGTACCGGCCAGCAGCGCGCCCATGTCGAGTGAGAAGATAGTAGTGTTCTCCAGAACGGCAGGTGTCTCACCATCAACGATCTTGCGGGCCAGACCCTCGGCAATGGCGGTTTTGCCGACACCGGGATCACCGACCAGCAGAGGGTTGTTCTTGCGACGGCGGCAGAGGACCTGAATGCAGCGCTCGACCTCTGAGTCGCGCCCGATCAGCGGATCGACATTGCCCTCGCGCGATTTGGCGTTCAGATCGACGCAATATTTCTCAAGCGCTGTTTCTTCGCTTTCCTTGGCAGGCTCAGCCCCTTCGCTGGAGACGTCTTCAGCGCCTTGAATGGGGCGCGCCTCGCCAAAGGAGGGATCCTTGGCCACACCATGCGAGATGTAGTTCACCGCGTCATAGCGGGTCATGTCCTGCTCCTGCAGGAAGTAGGCAGCATGGCTTTCACGCTCTGCAAAGATGGCAACCAGAACATTTGCGCCGGTCACCTCGGTGCGTCCGGAACTTTGCACATGGATTGCTGCCCGCTGGATCACCCGCTGGAACCCGGTGGTTGGCGCAGCCTCGGATCCGTCGATGTCCGACACCAGACTGTCCAGTTCCTCATCCAGAAACTTGGTCAGTTTTGTGCGCAGCTCGCCCAGATCGACCGAGCAGGCGTTCATCACCCGTGCGGCGTCAGGCTCGTCCAAGAGGGCAAGCAGAAGGTGTTCAAGCGTGGCAAGCTCGTGCTTGCGCTCATTTGCCAGACCAAGCGCGGAGTGAATTGCGGTTTCCAGCGTGCTTGAAAAAGATGGCATGTCTGCGTCCTTATCCATATCGACATATACAGGATGGTACATGTCTCTCGTGTCTCTATGAGACCTTAATCTATAATTTCGGGTTATTTGCGGCGGCTTCAAGGGCAAACTTGTGAGAAGTTTTGCATCCTGCCCAAAGAGTGATCAGAAATGAACCGATCTCGACGTCCGATTATGGACGGGGAACGCCGAAAACGCGTTCGAAAACCGGCAAAAATACCGGTTCAGCGGCGCAGCATGCGGAAGGCTTCCGATGCACCCCAGCCAGCGGCCAATGCCACAAGGATGGACAGAATGCCGTAAAGCAGGGGCTGTTCATGGGCCATATTGTAGATCAGACGCTCCAGCCCGGATTTGTGCACGACGATTGTGGTCTCGGCGACGCTGATCACATCCCGGTCGCGCATCAGGTACATGCGTGTGCGGTAGTCGCCTTCAACCAGATTGGCAGGCAGGGCGATGGTCGTGCGAAACAGGGTCTCTTCGGTCAGATCGACGGTACGTTCCTGAATGGAGTACAACCCCTGATCCTTCTTGATGCGCACAACCGCATCAGTGAAGCGTTCGGGCATGTCGATGTTGCTGGGGGCGCCCACGAGCCGGACAACCTTGTCCAGACCGATCCCATGGCGCAGCCGGTCGGTGGCCGAGATGATCTGCTCCAGGGGGCCGGTGGTCGCAACCGTATAGAAGGCCGGTGCCTGATCAACCTCCACCGCCTCGGAGTTCACCCAGATGCCAAGTTTGCGTTGCTTTTCGCGAACCATGATCGGCTCGCTCGGGCCTTCGATGGTGATGGCGACTTCCAGCGGACCGGCGTCTTCGGGCACCGGTGCCTCGCGCTTTACCGCGCCATAGACGAAAATCTCGGAGCCGTCGAAATTGGCGGTGATCGCGACCCGGTTCTGGCTGAGCGCGCCGACGACTTCTTCGGCGCGGACCGGAAGAACCAGCAGCAGAGATATGAAAAGAAGCCGGATCAATGTCCGCCCCCGCCTAGAGAGAAGAGTTCCGAGGGTTGAACGATCAGGTCAAAGGCAAGCTTGCCGCAGACCGCAAGCACCATGATGGCCAGAAGAATGCGCAGTTGTTCGGCTTTCAGGCGCACACCAAGGCGCGTGCCGATCTGCGCGCCGATCACACCGCCGATCAGGAGCAGCACCGCCAGCACCGCATCGACGGTGTAGTTCTGGGTTGCGTGCATCAAGGTGGTGAAGCCGGTCACAAAGATGATCTGGAACAGCGAGGTGCCCACGACAACTTTGGTCGGCATGCCAAGGATGTAGATCATGGCGGGCACCATGATGAATCCGCCGCCCACGCCCATGATGGCCGCCAGAATGCCCACCAGTGCGCCAATGATGAACGGCGGGATGGCCGAGATGTACAGCTGGCTCTGGCGGAAGCGCATCTTGAGCGGCAGGCCGTGGATCCATGAATGATGCTTGCGTGGGGGCAAGGACTTGACGGGCTGTTTCGACCGTCGAATGGCGCGCAGGCTTTCGACGAACATCAGCGAGCCGATCACGCCCAGAAAAACCACATAGCAGAGCGTCACCAGAAGCTCGACCTGACCAAGTTGCTTGAGCATCTTGAAGATCTGCACACCGATGGCAGCGCCCAGCAAACCGCCCAAGAGCAGGACGGTCCCCATCTTGAGGTCCACGGTCTTTCGCCTGAGATGCGCGAGCACGCCGGAAAACGAGGAGGCAACGATCTGGTTGGCCTCGGTTGCGACCGCAACGGCAGGGGGAATGCCGATGAAAAACAACAGAGGCGTCATCAGAAACCCGCCGCCCACGCCGAACATGCCCGACAGGATGCCCACGATCCCGCCCAGTCCCAGAAGCAAGAATGCATTCACGGATACTTCGGCAATGGGCAGGTAGACTTGCATGGATGGTGAGACTCCGTAATGGACGTGCATTATGCCTGTTGCCGATCAAAAGCAATCCGGCCAGACTGCGTCAATTCGGAGCAATTCTGGACTGAGCGTGATGAAATCGGTTTTCCATCTGGCCTATCATGTGACCGACCTTGAAAAGGCGCGTGCGTTCTATGGGAGCGTCCTTGGCTGTGCCGAAGGGCGTTCAACCGAGACCTGGGTTGATTTCGACTTTTTCGGGCATCAGCTGTCGTTGCATCTGGGAACACCCTTTGCGACCGCGCGCACCGGACAGGTCGGTGATCACATGGTGCCGATGCCGCATCTGGGTGTGGTTTTGGGCTATGATGACTGGCGTGCACTTGCCGACAGGCTGGAAAGCGCGGATGTGGATTTCGTGCTGCCGCCATCGGTGCGGTTCGAGGGCTCACCGGGAGAGCAATGGACGATGTTTTTCAATGATCCGTCTGGCAACCCCATTGAGGTCAAGGGGTTTCGCGACACCGCAGGCATCTTCGAAAGTTGAACGGTCGGTGACTGAGTATTTTGGGAAAGTCGAAGCTCAAGGTTCGGGCTGTTGGGTTTCCAGCCAGTCAAGAAGCGGAGCGGATGCATCCTTGAGCCGCGCTTCTGTCTGGGCGTAGCGGTCAAGCAGTTCGTGACCCAAAGCGGTCAGGGTGTCGTCATCCTGCATCAACGGGTGGGCGAAACAGGCCTGCAACGTGTCGATCAGGAAGCGGGCGCGTGGCATGTCCATGTCGATGGAGCGTGCGGCCAGTTCCAGCGATCCCGTTTCGGCCACCTTGCGCAGAAGATCCACCTTGCCGCCACCGATCATGTCATTGCGGACGTAGATCTTGGTGCGCAGGCCGGGGGTATCGGATTTGCTCACGCGAGGTCTTTCAGGTAGCGGCGCAGGACGCGTTCCAGCTTGGCAGCGCCCAATGGAGCCATGGCCTTGGTGTGTTCATGGCTGATCGCCTCATCCGACATGCCCGCGGCCATGTTGGTGATCGTCGAGATGGCAGCGCAGCGCAGGCCCAGAAAACGGCCGAGTATGACTTCGGGCACGGTGGACATGCCAACCGCATCGGCACCAAGGATCTTGAGCGCTCGGATTTCAGCCGGGGTCTCAAAGGACGGGCCGGAATACCAGGCATAGACACCCGACAGGAGATCTATTCCTTCGGAGTTTGCGGCTTTGGTGAGTTTTGTGCGGATCGCCGGGTCGTAGGCATCGGTCATGTTGACGAAACGCCGGTCCGTGGCCTCTCCGATGAGGGGGTTGAGACCGGAATAGTTCAGATGATCCTCAATCAGCATCAGATCCCCGGGCGGGGTTTCTGACCGGAAAGAGCCCGCAGCATTGGTCAGGATCAACTGCTCGGCACCAAGGGCTGCAACGGTTTCCAGCGGCAGGCGCATGGCGTTGGGATTGCCTGCCTCGTAGTAATGCGCACGTCCCCCCAGAACGGCAACGTGCACGCCTTCCAGATCGCCGATGACCAGTTTCGGTGCGTGGCCCGACACGCCTGCATGGGGAAAACCGGCAAGCTGGTCGTAGGGGATCGAGACGCCATCCACCGTATCAGCCAGATGTCCAAGGCCGGAGCCAAGGATCAGGGCCGCACGGACCGGGGCTTCGCCTGCCTGGGCGCGGATGTCATCAACAAGACTCATCAGCGTTCCTTCACATATGGCACACCGCCTGCACGAGGCGGGATGGCCTTGCCCCCGACACCTGCGAGGATAACGACCGTGAGGATATAAGGCAGCGCCTCCATGAAGTCGGATGGGATCACGAAGAGGCCGAAGACATCGACCTTGGGATAATAGGTCGAGACCGCTTGCAGGAAGCCAAAGAGAAGACAGGCCCACATGGCGGCCCATGGGCGCCAACGGGCAAAGATGAGGGCTGCAAGCGCGATGAAGCCCCTGAGCGCCGTCATGTCGCGACCAAAGCCAGCAGCTGCCGTGCCCATGGACAGATATGCGCCTGCCAGACCACATAGCACGCCACAGATGATCACGGCGGCATAGCGCAGACGGGTGACGGAAATCCCTGCGGTGTCCACGGCGCCGGGGTTTTCACCCACCGCGCGCAGGCGCAGGCCGAAGCGGGTGCGGAACAGTACCCACCAGGTCAATGGCACGCAGAGAAGGCCAACATAGACAAAGATCACATGACCCGAAATCACTTCGGAATACATCAGACCGATGATCGGCACCGATGACAGCGTCTCGGCAAAGGGCAGGGTGATCTCGGAAAAGCGCGCATCGCCCGTCAGGGGCGGGGTCTGACCGCCGCGCTTGAAGATGTTCTGCGAGATCAGAACTGTCAGGCCAGCGGCGAGGAAGTTGATTGCCACCCCCGATATCAGCTGATTGCCCCTCAGTGTAATCGAGGCCAGACCATGGATAATCGACAGAAAGACCGAGGCCACAATTCCTGCAAAGACACCCAGCCATGCGGCCTGCCAGCCCCAGCCAAGACCGCTCAACTGACCCAGTTGCGGATTGTCCACGGGCGCTGAGGCCCAGACCGCAACGGCAGCGGAGGCAAAGGCCGCCGCCAGCATCTTGCCCTCAAGCCCGATGTCGAAAATGCCTGCCCGCTCGGAAAACAGACCCGCCAGGCAGGCCAGCAAAAGCGGTGTGGCCAGACGCAACGTGCTGTCGAGAAGACGGAGGATATCGAGATAATCCATAGCTCAATTCCCCCTTGAAAGGCGGGCGAACATGCCCTCGACCGGGAAGCGCACCAGATTTTCCAGTGCGCCCATGAAGAGGATCACCAGAGCCTGAATGGTCACGATCATATCGCGGGAAATCGCCGGGATTTCAAAGGCAAGCTCGGTACCGCCCTGATAAAGCACGCCGAAAAGGATCGCTGCGAGCAGCACGCCCACCGGGTGCGAGCGGCCCATCAGCGCCACCGCGATGCCGACAAAACCGGCCCCTTGCACGTGATCAAGCACCAGCTTCTGCTGCTCGCCCATCACCGTGTTGAGCGCCATCATGCCTGCCAGAGCACCCGAGACGACCATGGTGATCACCGTGATCTTGACCGGGTTGATGCCTGCATAAATGGCAGCGGGTTGCTGGAAGCCGAAGGCCCGCAGCTCGTAGCCAAACTTGGATTTCCAGATCAGAAGCCAGACCAGAACGCAGCAGATCAGGGCCACGAAGAACGAGATGTTGAGCGGCGTGCGGGTCATCTCCATCCCGAACCAGCCCGCGATGTCCTGCATGAAGGGCAGCTGCGCGCCGTCTTCGAATCGACGGGACTCTGGCGCCATGGAGCCCTCTTTCTTCAAGGGCCCGTTCATCAGGAAGCCCAGAAGCTTGGCTCCGATGTAGTTGAACATGATCGTGGTGATCACGATGTGGCTGCCGCGTTTGGCCTGCAGATAGGCCGGGACCAGTGCCCAGAGAGCGCCGAAAATGGCGGCAGACAGGATCGCCAGCGGGAAGGTGATCAGCCAATGGGTGCCATCGAGTGTGAGTGCTACGACAGCCACGCCAACGCCGCCAAGGGCTGCCTGCCCCTCACCCCCGATGTTGAAAAGCGAGCCGTGGAAGGCGACCGCGACGGCCAGCCCCGTGAAGATGAAGTTGGTGGTGTAAAACAGCGTGTAGCCGATGCCATAATCGCTGCCCAAGGCACCGGTCAGCATGATTTTCATGGCACGGAACGGATCCTCGCCAATGAAGACGACCACAAGTCCCGCCACAAAGAACGCGAGAAACAGGTTCAGAAAAGGGATGAGCGCAAGATCGGCCCAACGGGGGATGGATTTCATGCGGCACTCTCCGCCTTGGGGTCGATGCCTGCCATCAGGAGGCCAAGTTCGCTTTCGTCAGTTTCTCCGGGCAGGCGTTCGCCCGAGATCTTGCCGTCAAACATCACAATGATCCGGTCAGAGAGCGCGAGGATCTCTTCCAGTTCGACCGAGACCAGCAGGATTGCCTTGCCCTGATCGCGCAGCGCCACGATCTGCTGGTGGATGAACTCGATCGCGCCGATGTCCACGCCGCGCGTGGGCTGGCCGATCAAGAGGACGTCTGGGTTGCGTTCGATCTCGCGTGCCAGAACGATTTTCTGCTGGTTACCGCCTGAGAAGTTCGCAGCCTTCAGCTTTGGATCGGGTGGGCGTATGTCGAAACGTTCCATCTTGCCACGGGCATCCTCCAGCATCTCGCGCTGGTTCATCAGGCCCATGGACGCGTTGAACTCGGGCTCGCCGTGATAGCCGAAGGTGGTGTTCTCCCAGGCGAGAAATTTCATGATCAGGCCGAGATGGTGCCGGTCCTCGGGCACATGGCCGATGCCTGCCTTGCGCCGGTCACCTGCATCATTGCCGCCCAACAGGTCCAGTGGCTGACCGTTCAGGATAACCTGTCCGCCCGATGCCTCGGTTATTCCACCCAGCACTTCCAGAAGCGCGGACTGCCCGTTTCCGGCAACGCCTGCCACACCAAGGATCTCGCCGCGTTTCAACTCAAGCGAGATGGATTTCAGGCGATCAACGCCATCCTCGTCGGTAACCTTCAGGTCTTTGACCTGCAAAAGGCTTTCGCCCGGGGTTGCCACGTCCTTGTCGACCTGTAGCAGCACCCGGCGTCCAACCATCAACTCTGCCAGTTCGGTGGGCGATGTCTCCGATGTCTTCACGGTCGCTGTCATCTCGCCCCGGCGCATGACGCTGACCGTGTCAGTGATCGCCATGATCTCTCGCAGCTTGTGGGTGATCAGGATGATCGTCTTGCCTTGCGCCTTGAGGCCTTCAAGGATGCGGAACAGGTGATCGGCCTCGGCCGGGGTCAGTACACCTGTGGGCTCGTCCAAAATCAGGATGTCAGCGGAACGATAGAGCGCCTTGAGGATCTCGACCCGCTGTTGCAGACCGACGGCCAGTTCTTCAACAACGGCATCGGGATCGACCTCAAGCTCATATTCATGAGCGAGTTCGACCAGAAGCTTGCGTGCCTTGGCCAGCGAAGGGCGCAACAAGGCACCGTCTTCAGCCCCCAGCACCACGTTTTCCAGAACCGTGAAGGGTTGGACCAGCATGAAGTGCTGATGAACCATGCCAATGCCTGCGGCAATCGCATCGTCTGAATTGTGGATCTGGGTCGGTTTGCCGTTGATTTTGATCTCGCCCCTATCGGCTTGATAAAAGCCGTAGAGGATCGACATCAGTGTTGATTTGCCCGCACCGTTCTCGCCCACGATCCCGTGGATCGCGCCCTTTTGCACGGTCAGTGAAATGTCCTTGTTGGCCTGAACCGGCCCGAATGATTTTGAAATTCCGCTCAGTTCAATCGCGGGCGGCAAAGAGGCGGTCGCATCTGACCGCCCCTTCGATGTTTGTGCAACGTCGCTCATCCTCAATCAGGAGACTGGGCAGCTGTCGTCGCTTGTGTAGTCATGGACGGCAATCTCGCCCGCGATGATCTTGGCTTTTGCAGCTTCCACCGCATCGACCATATCAGAGCTGACCAGATCCTTGTTGTTGTCGTCCATTGCGTAGCCAACTCCATCCTGCGCCACACCCAGAACCGAGAAGCCCGGAGTGAATGCGTCGTTCTTGGCGTCCATCATTGCGTTGTAAACAGCGACATCAACGCGCTTGAGCATGGAGGTCAGAACCTTGCCGGGCTGCATGCCGTTCTGGTTGCTGTCAACGCCAATGCCCAGAATGCCTGCATCTGCGGCGGCCTGAAGCACACCACGGCCTGTGCCACCTGCTGCATGATAGACAACGTCAGCGCCCTGATCGACTTGCGAGCGTGTCAGCTCGCCACCCTTCACAGGGTCGTTCCAGGCAGCACCGGTTGTGCCGGTCATGTTCTGGATCACGGTTGCATCAGCGTTCACCGCCTTGACGCCCTGCACGTAGCCACAGGCAAATTTGCGGATCAGCGGGATGTCCATGCCGCCGACAAAGCCGACTGTGCCGCTCTCGGACTTCATCGCAGCCATCATGCCCACAAGGTAGGAGCCTTCATGCTCGTTGAAGACGACCGAACGGACGTTTGGCAGGTCAACCACCATGTCGACGATGGCAAAGTTTGTGTCCGGGAATTCCGCCGCAACCGCTTCCATGGCCGAGCCGTAGGCAAAGCCTGCAACCACGATGGGGTTGTTGCCTTGTTGCGCGAAACGGCGCAGGGCCTGCTCGCGCTGGGCGTCGGACTGGATTTCGAACTCACGGTATTCGATGCCGGTCTCTTCCTTGAAGCGCTCGGCACCACGGAATGAGGCCTCGTTGAACGAGCCGTCAAACTTGCCGCCGATGTCGAAGATCACCGCAGGTTTGATGTCGGCTGCAAAGGATGCTCCGGCCAGGCCTGCTGCGGCCGCCGTGAGCGCGAGAGATTTCAGAAAGTGCATTAAGATCCTCCACTGTTGGTCATGAGGCTGGAAGGGAAGGCCCTGCCGGTCTGCTATTCAGACAAGCCGATTCCGCGCTCCCCGCACCGCCGCGCACTGCACAGCAGTAAGGCCGAGGGCTTTGGGGGGGTCAATCTCTTTTTGGCAAAACCAAGGCGGCTGGCGGGTGGGATGCCGATTTAAAGGGCTTTGCTGAGCAATATCGCGTCGATTGGCGCGCGGCCTTCCGCCACGTAATAGCCGCGCCGCCGTCCGGAATGGACAAAACCGGATTTTCCGTAGAGCGAAACAGCGGCGACATTGGTGGCTGCAACCTCAAGATGCAGGGCGGTCGCGCCGTCTGCTTTGGCGGCATCAGTGAGGTCCTGCATCAGAATTGTGGCGATGCCTTTGCCTTGATGGTCCGGGTGTACGGCGATTGTCAGCAACTCGGCCTCGTCCAGGATCGTGCGGATCAGCGCAAACCCGTGGTCCTGTGCGATCAGGGAAACACCCGCCATGGCCTGAAAATCGGCGAAGGTTCTGGCAGACCACGGCGGCGGCACATCCGTAAACGCCGCCTTGTGGATTTCCGCCATCGTTTCAGGCGTCATCAAGGATACGCGGCGGTTGGTCAGCAGACGGCGCCGCATCAGCGGCTTTCAGGTAAAGCGGTGCCGGGCGCGTATGCTCTGCCGTCAGATCACACTGGGCCGCAACCTGAGCGACCGGCAGTGCACCGGGATCGGCAAGCAAACGGCGCCAATCCGGCACGGCGTTGGAGAGTAGATCGAAGGATGCCTCATTTCCTGTCAGCGTGCCTGATGACTGGGAGGGGCGTAAAGGCGTGTCTGCTTGCAAAAGATTTGGTTCATCAAGCGCGCGGCCGTCCTCAAATGACTGAACACAGAGATTGCCCCGGGTTGCTGGCACGACCGAGATCACTGGGCCAGCGATGCCGAAGGCTTGGGCTTCCAGCCGCGAGATCCCGAGCAACTTGGCTGGCAAGGCAAGCCCCAGTCCGCGTGCTGTGGATACTGATATTCGGGTGCCGGTGAAATTTCCTGGGCCAGTGCAAACAGCGACGCAATCAAGCGCTGCCCAGTCGTGACCTGCTGATTTCAGAATCTCATCTAGAAGCGGGATCAGGCGTTCAGCCTGTCCTTTGTGCATCTCTTCGCGCTGATCTGCCAGAACAGTGTCGCCCGAAACCAAAGCGGCCGCGCAATGCGCGGCCGATGTGTCAAAGGCAAGGATCAGAGGGTCAGGCCGCAACCGGGCGCACCTCGGTCACTTCGGGAATGTAGTGACGCAGCAGGTTTTCGATGCCCATTTTCAGGGTCATGGTCGAGGATGGACAGCCTGCGCAGGCGCCCTGCATGTGCAGATACACCACGCCACGTTCGAACCCGTGGAAAGTGATGTCGCCACCATCCTGTGCCACGGCCGGCCGCACGCGCGTGTCGAGCAGTTCCTTGATCTGGTTGACGATGTGACCATCGGGGCCGTCATGTTCGGCATGTCCAACCGTACCGCCTTCGCCTTCGATCACGGGTTCGCCGGACTGGAAATGCTCCATGATCGCGCCAAGGATGGCAGGCTTTACGTGATCCCATTCGGTCATCTCGGCTTTGGTCACAGTGACGAAATCAGGTCCGAAGAACACGCCCGTGATGCCTTCAACCCCATAGATACGGCTGGCCAGTGGCGAGACGCTGGAGGATTCCGCTGTCGGGAAATCCGCGGTGCCGGTTCCCATGACCGTCTGGCCGGGAAGAAACTTGAGCGTTGCCGGGTTTGGCGTGGATTCGGTCTGGATGAACATCGGCTGGATCCTTTCGTGCTGGCACAAGGACATGGGGGCAATCCCATGCCGTTCAAGGCACTTGGAATCATTCTAAACTCGCTTGATCCCGATTTCCAGATAAAAAGTGTCAGGAAAGTGAGTGACGGGCTGTCAATGTGTCAGCGCATTTCACGCCTGTGTCTTGGGGATGCCCGCAGATGTGCTTAATATCGGCTTAACCTGAGAAGGAGTTGAGTGTGATGTTTAAGTGGTTGGGTATGGTTTGCGCTCTGGCTCTGGGCGGGTGTACCGCCATCGAGATCTCCAGCCGGAACGAAGGGGAGTTTCCGCTCACCTATGTGCCGGTCGAGGCAAGCGGTCCGAGCGATACTGTTGCCAGTTCACTGCTGACCAAGGGCATTTCCGGTCCGATTTATATCAACCGTCCCGGCACGTCGCTGCGGGCTGTCACCTCGGCCCATGTCCGTTTGTCCGCTTCGCGTCAGTTTGCCTATGTGCGTATCGGAAGCGGGCCGGAGCAGGTTCTGCGGATCAACGGTACGGCTTCCGAAGGCGGTGGGGTTTATGGAGACCTTACGGGATCTGGTCCTGTTCTGACACTGGGCAATCAACAGGACATCTCGCTGACCGGGTACACGCAAGGCACCGAAGGGGCGTTCGGGTATCTAGGCATTGAGACACCCGAGGCCAATCTGCCAGCCAGTGAAACACGCTATGTGGGAGCGTGGAGTGCAGAGCTGACACCGATCACACCGTTTGGACGCTATGACACCATTGGTGGAGGCATCGATCTGGATGTGGACTTTGCGCGCGGCAGTGTCGATGGCACGCTGGACGCAGGGTTTCAGAACATTGGCCGGATTGACGGACGCACCAGCGGGAATGGCATCCAGGGCACAATTGTTCTGTCAGGAGCCGGGGTTGTCGGGTCTGCTGAATTTGTGGGCAAAGCCTTCGGTGACCGGGCGGAAACTGTGGCGGGCGTCATCTCGGACGAGGTGCGCAGCACCATCACGAGCGAAACCCAGATCATCAGCGGGACGTTTTCAGCAGACAGATAGCCGTGATCTCAGGAGACAGCGACGATGTCTTCCTTGGTCATCGACCCGGGCACGACGGTGACGGGCACCGGCATCTCGCCCGCGCGTCGTCCGACCAGTTCATTGACCAGCGGTCCGGGACCATCGCCCCGCGCGCCTGCGCCCAGAACCAGCACGCCGATTTCCTTATCTTCGCGGATATGGCGCAGCACCTCGGCCACTTTTTCGCCCTCCCGGATGGCGAGCAAAGGGGTAATACCCTCTTTCTTTTCAAGCTCTGACTTGAAAATCTCGTAATGGGCCTGAATGCGCTCATGAGCTTCAGCCCGCATGACCTCAGCCACGCCAATCCAGTGCTGAAACTCGTCTGGGGGAATGATTGCCAGAAGCTCGACTGCTCCACCGGTCTTGTGGGCACGTATGGCCGCAAAGCGCATCGCGTTGATGCATTCGGGACTGTCGTCTAGGACGACGAGAAACTTGCGCATCGGGGCTCCTCCGCTGGGACGCTTCAACTTTGATCAAATGAGGAATGACTGGCAAGCGGAATCCGTTAAGGGGTATGAACGATGTGTAAAAATTATGCCGGGTTTTCAGGCAAAAATTCCGAGAGCGTGAAATTTCAGGGCTTGTGAGCAAAACTCGCAATTATTTTGCTTTACAGCCCCCGGGATTGTCTTCACCATATTTAGTATGGTTCGGGATCATTTCGACGAACCATAGAAAACCTCACAGCCCCTAGCGGGGGCAAGCTCCGCAGGTGGCCAAATCAAGAGGGCGCGGCCATGAGCACCATCGAGCAAGATTTCTACACAGATGAACTTCATCCAATCGATATCGTCGAGACACTCGCAGAGCATTACGAGTGGGATTTCGACCGTGTTGCGGATGACCATATTGCCGTCGCGATCGAGGCATCCTGGCGCACATATTCCCTGACACTTGCCTGGTCCGCCCATGATGAGACGTTGCGGATGATCTGTGCTTTCGACATGGATCCGCCCAAGGAACGTCTGAGCCAGTTATACCACGCCATGGAACGGGCCAATGACCGGTGCTGGACCGGGTCTTTTACACTCTGGCCAGATCAGAAGCTGATGGTGTATCGCTATGGTCTGAACCTTGCAGGCGGTGCGGTGGCAAGTCCCGAACAGATCAACGACATGGTCGGTTCGGCGGTTGTGACCGCAGAGCGGTTTTTCCCCGCGTTCCAACTTGTCTGCTGGAGTGGTGAAAGCGTCGAAGCGGCGCTGGATGTGGCAATGACGGAGGCCTACGGCCGCGCCTGACGCGACCCGCCCTTCGATCAGACGGGAGACGGGCGGATGGATTTCACGGATTTGGCAGAGCGCGGGTTGGTGCTGCTTGGCTGCGGCAAGATGGGCGGCGCGATGCTGGATGGATGGCTGGCCGCAGGTTTGCCGGCCAATGCAGTCTCAATCATAGACCCGCACCCGTCTGATTTCGTCCGTTCAGTCGAAGCAAATGGCGCGCATGTGAACCAGGGGCTCCCGGCCTCCCCTGCGGTTTGCATCATTGCTGTAAAACCGCAGATGATGACGGACAGTTTACCCAAGATCAAAGCCTTGGGCGGCGGCAAGACGCTTTTCGTCTCAATCGCGGCAGGCACTCCGATTTCAGCTTTCGAGAAGGTCTTCGGGCCTGACGCACCGATTGTACGGGCCATGCCCAACACCCCGGCAGCCATCGGGCAGGGCATTACGGCCTTTGTCGGCAATGCCCGTGCAAGTGCTGCGGATCTGGATCTCAGCGAAGCGCTGCTCAGTGCCATAGGTCAGGTGGTGCGGCTGGAGAACGAAGCTGATATGGATGCGGTTACGGCGGTTTCCGGCTCCGGTCCGGCTTATGTCTTCCACCTGATTGAAACGCTGAGTGCGGCAGGCGTAACACAGGGCTTGTCACCTGACCTGTCTCTGGCGCTGGCCCGGGCAACGGTTGCGGGTGCGGGCCAACTGGCCCTGACCGGCGAGGATCCCGGCACTTTGCGCAAAAATGTCACCAGCCCGGGCGGCACCACAGCGGCGGCGCTGGGCGTACTAATGGATGAAGATCGCGGATTTCCGGACCTTCTGACCCGCGCGGTTGCCGCCGCCGCTGACCGCAGCCGCGAGTTATCCTCCACCTGATCCAGAACGAAGGAATTTGAAATGACCAGTTCGAAAGACCAGCCATTTTCCCCTGAAGCGCTTATGGCGATGTTCAAGGAGTTTGATTTCACCAAGGCGGCTGAAATGATGCAATCAGGCGCGTTCGACCCGTCAAAGCTGGCCGACGTTCAGAAGGCAAACCTTGAGGCGTTGCAGCAGGCAGGTAAGGCGGCCTCTGCCGGATTTCAGGAGATGTTCGAGGCTCAGTTGTCAGCCGTCGAAGCATCGGTGAGCGATGCACAGGAGAAAATTGGGGCACTGGCAACAAGTCTGGATGGCGATGAACGGCTGAAAGCCCAGACAGATGTCGCCAAAAACGCGTTTTCCGAGGCGATGGCGCAATTGCAGACGATGTCTCAGGCCGCGTCATCGGGTCAGCAGGCGGGGCTGGATGCGGTTGTCGAGCAGCTTAAAACCATGCTGGATGGGTTCAAGAAATGACCGATGGGCCTCAGAAGGGCGAAATTGTCTATGATGATTTCGCCAAAGTGGATATCCGGGCAGGAACGGTCATCCGGGCCGAACCTTACCCCGAGGCGCGGGTGCCTGCGATCAAGCTCTGGATCGATTTCGGACCTGAGATTGGCGAGCGAAAGTCATCTGCGCAGATCACCAAACACTATTCACCCGATGATCTTGTCGGCACGCAAGTCATGGCCGTGGTGAATTTCCCGCCCCGTCAGATCGGTAAGTTCCGATCCGAGGTTCTGGTTCTGGGCGTGGGAGACGCACAATCAGGTGTGATTCTGGTACGTCCTGAAAAAGGTGTCGAGCCCGGCGGCGCGATGCACTGATTTCGGAGTTTCAGGGCGCGTTTACCCTACGTCACCACAAAATCGGACGTGAAACCATAAGGTTAACGTTTTTCCAGACGGCCTGAAAATAATTCTTGCCGAAACCGGTTTCGGAACTCAACCTAAAGTGCATGAACACAAACAGTCTTGCAAAAAAGACGGTTCAGGGAGGAAAAACGGTCTCGCCCCGCACACGGGTGACCATCTCTGACGTCGCTGACAAATTAGGGCTCACCAAGGGTACGGTGTCGCGCGCCTTGAATGGCTATACCGACATCTCCGATGTGACCCGGCGCAAGGTGTCCAAGGCCGCCGAGGCCATGGGATACCGGCCGCTGAGCCATGCGCAAGCGATCCGCACAGGGCGGGTCCGGGCGCTGGGACTGGTTCTGCAAATCAATGAACATGATGGGCACAGACCGTTTTTCGCGGACTTCATCGCTGGTGTGACGGGGGCCGCCGGACGCGAGAACTGGACAGTCACGGTCGCAACGGCAAATTCGGACGCAGACACGCTCAGCACGCTTGAGCGACTGGTTGAGGAGCGCAAGGCAGACGGGTTCGTCTTGCCGCGAACCTACATCAATGACCCAAGGGTCGATTTGCTGCGCAAGCTGGAAGTCCCCTTCGTTCTATATGGCCGCACCGGTGATCTGAGTGGCTGTGCTTTGTATGACATTCGCGGGGAAGCGGCGATGGCATCGGCCACGCACAAGCTGGCAGATATGGGCCACCGGCGGATCGCCTTCGTGAATGGCGGCCCGCAGTACAACTATAGCGTCTTGCGGTACCAAGGCTACCGGGATGGCCTGTCCAGGGCTGGCCTCGATCTCGATCCTGAACTGGTTGCGGTCGACGCCGTGAACGAGGCGCAGGGTGAAGCTGCGGCGATTGCGCTTCTGAATCAGACAAACCCGCCAACTGCCTTTGTCTATGCGGTCGATCATGCGGCCCTTGGGCTTTATGCTGCTTGTGCCAAGCTGGGTCTGCGGGTTGGACAGGACGTCTCGGTCATGTCTTACGACGGGGTGCCTGAAGGCGCGCATATCACACCACCGCTGACCACCTATTCGGTTGACAGCCGCAGCGCCGGGGAACGTCTTGCAGACCTTCTGATCCGCCGCATCAGAGGTGTCGCTCCCGAGGATCTTCGGGAGTTTGCGGACGCCAGATTTATCGAACGTGCATCGCATGGCGTACCTGCCATGTCATCAAATCAGTTGGCCGTGCATCTGCATGGCCGGTTCTCAGGTCAAAATTCAACGGGAGGAAAACAATGACCTATCATTCCACAAAACCAATGGGGCGGCTCATGCTGGGCACCGCTTTGGTGCTGAGCCTTGGTGCCAGTGCCGTTTATGCCGACAGCATCCGTTTCTGGACAACGGAAGAGCAGCCCGAGCGTCTTGCAAAGCAGCAGGACATGGCAGCCCAGTTCGAAGCCGCAACTGGCACGGAAGTTGAAGTCATCCCTGTGTCCGAGACCGATCTCGGCACGCGGACAACAGCGGCGTTTGCCGCAGGCGATCTGCCTGACGTGATCTATCATCCGCTTCAGTACGCGCTGCCTTGGGCAGAGGCCGGTATTCTGGACACCGAAGCGGCTACGGAAGTTATCGAAGCGCTGGGCGCTGACACCTTTGCCCCAGGCGCTTTGACCATGGCGGCCGTTTCAGACGGCACGGCATCCGTCCCTGTGGATGGCTGGACGCAGATGGTTGTCTATCGCAAGGACCTGTTCGATGCGAACGGTCTGGAAGCACCGACCACCTATGCCAATGTTCTGGCGGCCATCGAGAAGCTGCACAATCCACCGTCGATGTACGGTTTTGTGGCGGCCACCAAGGTGGATGAAGGCTTCATGAGCCAGGTTCTGGAGCATGTGTTCCTAGCCAACGGTGTCAGCCCGGTTGGGGCGGATGGTTTCAAGCCGCTGGAAGAAGGGCCGACCATCGAGGTTCTGGAATTCTACAAGGCCATCGCCGAAGCGTCCCCTCCGGGTGAGTTGTACTGGAAGCAGTCGCGCGAATTGTATTTCGCGGGTCAGGCGTCCATGATCATCTGGTCGCCGTTCATTCTGGACGAGTTGGCAGGTCTGCGCGACAGCGCTCCGCCCACCATCAACGATGACCCGACCACACGTGAGCTGGCTGCTGCAACTGGTGTCGTAACCAACTTTGCCGGTCCATCGAATGCCGATGGCGCTGCCTGGGGTGACATCCGTTATTTCGGCATCACCAATGACGCGGACACCGATGCGGCAATGGACTTCGTCAAATTCTCCATGGATGAGGGCTACACCCAGACGCTGTCCATCGCACCTGAGGGCAAGTTCCCTGTGCGTCGCGGCAATGCAGACAACCCGACTGCCTTCAAAGAAGCATGGTCAAAGCTGCCTGTAGGCGTCGACCGCAAGGCACCTTTGGGTGATCTTTATGCGCAAGAGATGATCGACGAGATCGTCGGCGGTCTGGATGTGGCGCAGCGTTGGGGCGTCTCCGAAGGTCAGCTGGCACTGGCTTCCAAGATGATCAACGGTCAGGCGATCAACCGTCTGGTGCGTGAATACATCGACGGTGTGCGCGATGGCGCAGCAACCGTTGCCGCAATGAACGACGAACTGTCCAAGATCGAGTGATCTGGCTGAGGGTGGCGGCGTTTGTGTCGCCACCCCTTACTCAAATCGGAGCAGCATGATGACAACCACGGCACTTCCTCCCAAAGGTACAGGACCTCTTGCCAAGCGCGAAGCGCGGATGGCCTGGGGGTTGCTCTTGCCAACACTCCTGAGTGTGTCGTTGGTTGTCGTCCTGCCGCTTCTGGCGATCTTCTGGATCAGCTTCAAACCGGTTGGTCTGGCCGATCTACGCCCGCCAACGCCGGTTCTGCGCGAAAGCCTGCGCGGCAACCCTGAAGCACCCGGAGACGACGCCCAAGTCGAATACCGCATCCGAAACTCGTCTCAGGACAAGCCGATCCTGGGCGTGGTTCTGAAGGACCGTCTGCCCGAAGGCCTGACGATCACCGAACTGGACCCACGCTGTTCGGTGTCAGGCCGCGACCTGACCTGTGACTTCGGTGATCTGGAAGGTGGGTTTCGTGACCGGCTGAGGATGCCTGCGACGGTTGATCAGGCCTTTCTTGACAGCGAGGTGGAGCTTGACGAGACCAAGATGTCGATCTCGGGCACCAGCGATAATATCCTGACCAACAGCGAACTGACGTTTGAAAACTTCCGCCGGGTCTTTGACGGTGGCGAGTTCTGGTCGGTGCTGGGCGTCACGATCTTCTATACGGTTTTCGGAACCGTGGGTGCTTTGCTCTTCGGTCTGTTTGCGGCGATGCTTCTGAACAAGGAGTTTCGGGGGCAAGGCATATTGCGCGGGCTTTACCTGTTCCCCTACGTGGCACCGGTAATTGCGGTGGCCTTCACATGGGTGAACCTCTTTGATCCCTTCTCGGGTTCGGCCAATGCGCTGTTGCTGCAGATGGGTGTGGCCAGCGAGCCGATCAACTTCTTCGGACAGCGACCGCTGGCACTGATCATGGTCACCGTGTTCGAGATCTGGCGCTATTTCCCGCTGTCCTTCCTGTTCATCCTTGCACGGATGCAGTCGATCGACAGTGACATGTATGAGGCAGCTGACATGGATGGCGCCTCGCCTTTCCAGAAGTTCTGGTACCTCAGCCTGCCGCAGCTTCTGGGCATCCTGTCGGTGCTGTTCCTGCTGCGCTTCATCTGGACCTTCAACAAGTTCGACGACATCTTCCTGCTGACCGGCGGTAACGCAGGCACCAGAACCCTGACCGTGAACGTCTACGAACAGGCCTTTGCCATCTCGAACATCGGGGCGGGTGCGGCTGTGGCGGTGGTCATCTTCACCTGTCTGATTGCCTTTGCGGTGCTGTTCTTCCGCTTCATCAGCCGGGAGGAGGGGTTGTGATGCTGCACCTTGAGATTTCGAGCCTCCGGCGGGGATATTTTCACCAAGAAGTGGAGACGATGACATGAGTGGACTTCGCTTTGGTTACATCACCGGACCTGTGATCGGTGTCTTGTGGACCTTTACAGTTGCGGTCACGATTTCAGTGCTGCTGTCGTTTGCCTCGGGCGATCCGTTTCGCCCCGGCCTGATCGGGTCGGTGCTTCTGGGAGCGGTCGTGGGTGGCTTTGCCCTCAAGGGCCGCACGTTGCCGATGGTTCTGGCGCTTGCTTTTGGCGTGACGGCAGCCTTGACTGTGGCTGGTGCAAGCCCGGTGCTGACCGGTGACGGAGTTGGCGGGGTCCAGATCGGTCTGGCCGTGATCCTGACCACGCTTGCTGTTGGGTGGCCACTTTGGAAAATTCTGGATGATTGCGACTTTGGCGAATTGACACGTCATGTGTTCGAAGATGCTGTGATCCGGTTCCTGACAGGTTTTGGCTATGTCTTCTTCACCGCCATTGTCGCCATTCCCTTCTATGTGATGGTCATGACCAGCCTGAAATCCCAGCAGGCTCTGTTGCAGAACCCGCTGGACTTCTCGTTGGAGTGGGACAAGGGCTGGGATCTGTTCCGCAGCTACTTCGAATTGTTCGGGCAGTTCAGCTTCGGCAATTACCTGATGACCTCCATGCTGGTCTCCGTGCTGACGGTGTTCATTACGCTGGCCTTCTCGATCCCCGGGGCCTATGCGGTTGCCCGCTTGCGGTTCAAGGGGCGCGCAGCGCTGTCGCGGTCGATCCTGCTGATCTACATGGTGCCGATGATCGTTCTGGCACTGCCGATCTACATCGTCTTTTCGATGACGGGCCTGCGCAACACGATCTTCGGGATCATCCTGATCTACCCGGTAACAACCATTCCGGTCGCTCTTTACATGCTTCAGGGCTATTTCCGTGGCCTGCCGGCAGAGGTTGAGGAAGCCGGTCTGATGGATGGACTGTCCCGGTTGGCAGTGATCTGGAAGATCACGCTGCCGCTCAGCCTGCCAGCGCTGGCCTCGGTGTCGCTATACGTATTCATGATCGCGTGGAACGAATTCCTGCTGGCGTTCATGTTGCTGGATGATCCATCGAAATTCACACTGACACGCGGTGTGGCGATGCTGAACTCCTCGGAAATCCCGCGCCAACATCTGATGGCAGGTGCCGTGATTGCGACCGTGCCGATCATGGCGCTGTTCCTGGGGTTGGAGCGCTTTATGACCAAAGGCCTGACGGCCGGTTCCGTGAAGGGATGATGTCCATGGGCAGTCACACAAGCCTTGATCGCGAGGCGCAAAACATCCTGAGGCAAAACGACCGGGGCGGCTACACAGTTCCCACGGACGGGCTTTATCCCTACCAGTGGAACTGGGACAGCGTCTTTGCGGCCCTTGGGTTTTCGACCTTTGATCTGCCGCGTGCCTGGCAGGAAATCCACACGCTGATAACCGGTCAATGGGACAATGGGATGGTGCCACATATCCTGTTTCATCAGGACAATGAGGGGTATTATCCCGGGCCCGAGATCTGGGGGTGCAATGGACCGATACCGTCTTCGGGGATCAGCCAGCCACCGGTGGCCGCGACTTTCGTGCGCCGCATCTATGAGGGCGATCCCGAGACAGGGCGCGCGCATCTGGAAAAGCTCTTCAAACCGATGCAGGACTGGCATCGCTGGTTCATGACCTGGCGGCTGGACCGGGGTGCAGTCTGTGTGACTCATCCCTGGGAATCCGGTCGTGACAATGCGCCTGACTGGGACGGGACCATGGAGCGGATCGATCCTGTGGGCGTTGGCGAATACAAACGCCGGGACACGTCTCATGTCAGCAGTGACATGCGTCCGACGAAGTTCGATTACGACCGCTACATCTGGCTGGTGCAGCTGGGCCGCAGGCTGGGCTGGGATGACGCCAAACTGCTTGAGGAAAACCCGTTTCGGGTGGCTGACCCGACGATGACCTTCATTCTGCTGCGGGCAAGCCGTGATCTTGCCGCCCTGGCTGATGTGCTTGGCGCACCGCGCGACGAAATTGACGGCTGGATCAGCACGCTGGAGACAGGCGCAGCGTCGCTCTGGAACGACAAGATCAAGTGTTTCGACGGGCGTGACGCCATAACCGGGGACTTTTCGGGCAGCATATCGAACGCATCCTTTCTGTGCTGGTATGCGGGCATTCATTCGGATGAGATGCTGGCGCATCTGCACCGGATTACGGCGTCCTGTGCCTACGGGGTGCCCAGTCTGGATCCAAGGGACCCCAGATTTGATGCCAAGCGCTACTGGCGCGGGCCGGTCTGGGGCATGATGAACACGATGATCGGGACCGGTCTTGCCGAAATGGGCTACCGCAAGGAGGCCGACGCTCTGGCCACCAACACGGCCGACCTGATTTCGCGTCACGGTTTTGCTGAATATTTCGATCCATCCGACGGCACACCCGCCGGCGGTGGGGTCTTCACCTGGACGGCGGCCATCTGGTTGGCTTGGGCGTCCCCATCCGCGAGGGCAGTCTGATGGGCTCAATCACTTTGAATGCAGTTGAAAAATGGTACGGTGATGTTCAGGTCATCAAAGGCGTTGACCTGCAGATCGACAATGGCGAGTTCATCATCTTCGTCGGCCCCTCGGGCTGTGGCAAGTCCACCTTGCTCAGGATGATCGGCGGGCTGGAAGAGACGTCTCGCGGAGCGATTCTGATCGATGGCAATGACGTCACTGCGCAGCCTCCATCCAAGCGCGGCCTGTCGATGGTGTTCCAGTCCTATGCGCTTTATCCGCATATGTCGGTGGGTGAAAACATGGGCTTCAGCCTCAAGACCGCTGGTGCACCCAAATCCGAGATCGACGAGAAGGTGAACGCGGCAGCTAAGGTGCTGAAGCTTGAGCCGTTTCTTGAGCGGCGCCCGAAGGATCTGTCAGGCGGGCAGCGCCAGCGGGTTGCCATCGGCCGTTCGATCGTCCGGGACCCGACAGCGTTCCTGTTTGACGAGCCGCTCTCCAACCTCGATGCAGCACTCAGGGTCGAGATGCGCTACGAGATTGCGAAGCTGCACCAGACGCTGAAGGCCACGATGATCTATGTGACCCATGATCAGGTCGAAGCGATGACGCTGGCGGACCGGATTGTCGTTCTGGATGGTGGCAAGATCGCTCAGGTCGGCTCGCCACGTGAGTTGTATGAGCGGCCCGCAAACCTCTTTGTTGCCCAGTTCATCGGCAGCCCGAAAATGAACGTGCTTCCCTGCCAGATACAGGGCAACGAGTTTCATCTTGAAGGCGGGCGCAACGGTCCGTTTGACAAGCAGGGTGTCGCGACGCAGGTCGGCATCCGACCAGAACACATCAAGATCGTCGATCCCGGTCAGGGACAGTGCGACGGGGTGATTGATGTGAATGAATACCTTGGTGCGGACACCTATCTGATTGTTGATTGCGGCCCGCTTGGACAGATCACCATCCGCGAGTTTGGTGATGTGCCTGTGGCACCGGGCACGCAGATCGGGCTTGAATTTGACCCCGCACTGCTGAGCTTCTTCAATTCTGAAGGGCTTGCGCTCTGACCGTCCTGTCGGTGGCGCTGACGCGCAGGGGTTTTGCCCAGACAAGCACGTCACTGGCCATTTGCGCCAGCAGACCGGGCTCAGTTCTGAAACGGGACTGTCTGCGACCGTGAAGCGGCACCCAGATCTTGGGTGAAAGCCGGGATTGCGACAACAGATGCCAAAGCGCGGGCAGGGTCGGATGACCCTGACCCCTTGCCTGCAACCGGGGCCAGTTCAGAGGATGCAGTGGGTTGGACAAGACGATACCGACCCACCCGTCGGGACGGGTGACACGCGCCATTTCGCGCAGCATCGCCTTTCGTTCTGGAAGGGCGATCTGGCACAGGCTTTTGATCGACAGGGTCACATCGAACTGCCCTGTTCTGAGCGGGATGATTGGTTCGACATAGCAGGAATAGCTGCAATTCGGATTGGAGGATCTTGCGATCTCAATCGCTGTTGGAGAGCGATCCAATCCATGCAAGCCGCGCATGTGCGCGCGCAAGTAGCGGTGCAACTTGCCGGTGCCACACCCCAGATCAAGCGCAAAGGGCTCGGCCATATCTTCGCTGTGCAGATGGGCGGCCACGGCCGCGATCAGGGCAGGGCGCGAGGTGACGTCAGGCTTCGGCCCGGGGATGGGCCTCGACTGAGTTCTGAGAAGTTCAGCGACCTGCAAACCGTCCCCCTGACCTGTCAGAGGCGATCTGCCTTCACCAAAAGACGCCTCAACCCAATGAGGCGCTTAATTCGTAAGAAAAGCGTTAATTCCCAGCTCAGAACTTCCGGTCGCGTGCCGCCAGCAGTTTCAAACGCAGGGCGTTGAGCTTGATGAACCCGGCCGCGTCCTTCTGGTCGTATGCGCCCGCATCTTCCTCGAAGGTCACATGCGCCTCGGAGTAAAGCGAGTGATCCGACCAGCGCCCGACCGTGTGGGCCGAGCCTTTGTAGAGTTTCAACCGTACGGTGCCGGTGACGTGCTCCTGACTTTTGTCGATGGCCGCTTGTAGCATCTCGCGTTCTGGAGAGAACCAGAAGCCGTTGTAGATCAGTTCCGCGTAACGCGGCATCAATTCGTCTTTCAGATGCGCCGCTCCCCGGTCGAGGGTGATGCTTTCGATCCCGCGATGAGCCTCAAGCAGGATGGTGCCGCCCGGCGTTTCGTAGATCCCGCGCGACTTCATGCCGACAAAGCGCCCTTCGACCAGATCAAGCCTGCCGATGCCGTGTTTGCCGCCCAACTCGTTCAGGCGGGTCAGCAGGCTTGCTGGCGACAGCGCTTCGCCATTGACGGACACCGCATCACCGCGCTCAAAGCCCACTTCGATGAACTCCGGCGTCTCGGGCGCGTCTTCGGGGTGAACCGTGCGCTGGTAGACATAGGCCGGTGCTTCTTCTGCAGGGTCTTCCAGAACCTTGCCCTCTGACGAGGTGTGCAAAAGGTTCGCATCCACCGAGAACGGCGCTTCGCCTCGCTTGTCCTTGGCAATCGGGATCTGGTTTTCCTCGGCAAAGGCCAGAAGCTTGGTCCGGCTGGACAGGTCCCACTCCCGCCAGGGGGCGATCACCTTGATGTCGGGGTTCAACGCGTAGGCTGACAGCTCAAACCGTACCTGGTCATTTCCCTTGCCGGTCGCGCCATGGGCAACCGCATCCGCACCGGTCTCTGCCGCGATCTCGACCAGACGCTTTGAGATCAGGGGCCGTGCGATGGACGTGCCCAACAGATAAAGCCCCTCGTAGACCGCGTTGGCGCGAAACATCGGGAAGACGAAATCGCGGACGAACTCCTCACGCACATCTTCGATATAGATGTTCTCGGATTTGATGCCGAGCAGTTCGGCCTTGTGCCGCGCCGGGTCCAGCTCTTCGCCCTGACCCAGATCCGCTGTGAAGGTCACGACCTCACAGCCATATTCCGTTTGCAACCATTTCAGGATGATCGATGTGTCCAGCCCGCCGGAATAGGCGAGCACGACTTTCTTGGGTGCAGACATGGATTGCGGCTCCGGGATCAGAATTGCGGTGTTGCCAGCGCTCTAATCCCTTTGGAGCAAGGGTTCAAGAGAAGGGTTCTTCTCCAGCCGCTGCCAGAGTGGTTTCAGGGTACCAGCCCGGGACTTCGGCAAGGTTTTTGGCGTGACAGCTACCAGTGGCCACCGGCCATTCAGCCGACCCATCCAGCAGGTGCTCATCAAGCATCACTTCGCAGTGCTCAAGGTTGGCGGCCGTTACTTCGACGGTTTGCAGCGGGCCGCAGGCGCTCAGGTCGTGGCTGCACCCGGCCATGAAGATCATGAAAACTGTTTCGAACATACTCATACCTCTCAATTACCCCCGACCGATCCCGGATACTGTGAGAACGGTCACGCTCGGGATAAGTTCAAATAAAATCCTGAGCGTTCCCTTAAGCTGGTCCTTGAATGTGGTCGTTTCTAGGCCGAAAAGGGGGGAGAATTCGCGGGAAAGGGATCACAAATGAGTGGATTTTCATTCAATACAACGGCGGGACTGCGGTTTGGATGTGGTCTGTCGGATGATCTTTCGGGAGAGGTCGCAGGCCGTCTTGGGCCACGGATTCTGTTTGTCACTGATCCCGGTATACGCGCGGCAGGACTGACTGATCGGGCCATCGACAGCCTCAGATCAGTGGCTGAAGTCACGCTTTTCGATGCCATAGGCCCGGATCCGTCACGCGCCATGGTTATGGCCTGTACCGATGCAGGTCGCGCAGCAGATGTAACCGGGATCGTCGCCTTGGGGGGTGGGTCCTCCATGGACGTGGCCAAGGTGGCAGCCCTTTTGCTGGGATCAGGCGAAGATCTGGATGATGCCTGGGGCGTGGGTGCAGCCAAAGGCCCAAGACTTCCGCTTGTGCTGATCCCGACCACCGCCGGGACTGGCTCGGAAGTTACGCCTGTTTCCATCATCACGGTGGGTGCGGATGAAAAACGCGGTGTAGTGTCTCCGGTCATTTTGCCGGATCTTGCCCTTCTGGATCCGGCTCTGACCGTTGGCTTGCCCGGTCCTGTGACGGCGGCGACCGGGGTCGATGCGATGGTGCATGCGATTGAGGCCTATACGTCTGCCTCGGCCAACAACAACCCGATCAGCCGCGCACTGGCGATGGATGCGTTGCGACGGCTGGGGGCCAATATCGAGCGGGTGATGAGCACGCCTGATGATCTTGATGCCCGGGGCGAGATGTTGCTGGGATCCATGCTGGCGGGGCAGGCTTTTGCCAATTCTCCGGTGGCTGCTGTCCACGCGCTTGCCTATCCCATTGGCGGCATGTTCCACATCCCCCATGGCCTGTCGAACGCGCTGGTGCTGTGTCAGGTCATGCGCTTCAATGCCCCAAAAGCGGCGCGAGCCTACGCAGAGCTTGCGCCTTGCGTTTTCCCAGATATCCAACGGGATGGCGATCAGGATACGGCTGTGCGGTTTATTGATGAACTCAGTGATCTGTCGGGCAGGCTGGGTCTTCCACCAAGGCTCAGAGATGTGGACATTCCGTTTGAAGCCTGCGCCGAGATGGCCACTCAGGCGATGAAACAGACGAGGCTGCTGGTAAACAATCCGCGGGAGGTGACAGAGGCCGATGCCCGTGCAATTTACGAGGCCGCTTGGTGACCCGCCCGTTCCAGATCAAAGCGCTCGGCGAGATTGCCATTCGCACCCCACAGATGGACGCGATGTTTGCCTTTTACCGCGACATCATCGGGCTGGAGGTTCTGACAACACCCACCAACGGCATCGCATTCCTGAAAATCGCGCAAGGTCATGCGGGACACACGGCTGTGCTGGCGCTCTTTGAGCCAGATGCGGGTCGGCCTGCCATTTTCGAAGTGGGTGCAGAAAAGGTATCCTGCGGTGCGGGGTCTTCCCTGCATCACCTTGCGCTCAATGTTGATTTCGCGGCTCAGGACGCGGCGGTTGACTGGTTGCGGGCAAACGGGCTTGACCCAAAGGTGCAGCTTTTTGACTGGATCGGCTGGCGAGGCGTTTTTGTCAAAGACCCCGATGGCAACACGGTTGAACTGGTGGCTTATGACGATAGCCTGCGGAGGGACGCAACATGATGCTGAACACGATTGTGACGGGCGATGCGGCGCGTCCACCGTTGGTAATTGCCCATGGGCTTTATGGCTCGGCGCGCAATTGGGGCGTGATTGCGAAACGGTTGAGTGATGTCCGGCAAGTGATCGCTGTGGATATGCGCAACCACGGAGACAGCCCTCATGATCCCGATCACAGCTATGCGGCTATGGCAGGTGATCTGGCAGATGTTATCGATGCGCATGGGGGCAGGGCGGATGTTCTGGGGCATTCCATGGGCGGTAAGGCCGCGATGGTTATGGCGTTGACGCACCCGGAAAAGGTGGAGCGTCTGATCGTGGCCGACATTGCACCGGTGGCTTATGGGCATTCGCAAATTCAGTATGTCGAGGCGATGAAGCGCATGGATCTGTCGGGCCTGACACGGCGTTCGGAGGGTGAGCCCCGGCTGGCGCAGGACGTTGATGATCCGGCCTTGCGAGCGTTCTTTCTGCAAAGTCTCGTGCTGGGGGAAGAGGGCAATCGCTGGAAATACAATCTTGATGCACTGGCCGATCAGATGCCACAAATCATGGGATTTCCCGACCTTCCCGGTCAGTTTGACCGAGAGGCCGTTTTTCTGCGCGGGGCGACGTCTGATTATGTCTCAGGCGACGGGATCACCCGGGCACGAGGTCTGTTCCCCCGCGCCCGGTTTGAAGAAGTCGCCAATGCCGGGCATTGGCTGCATGCGGAAAATCCGCGGGGGTTTGAAGCTGCTATGCGTGAAGCGCTCGGTTGATCAGAGCCGCTCGAACGCGAGCGCGATGCCCTGACCACCGCCGATGCACATGGTGACCAGCGCGCGTTTGCCGCCGATCCGTTCCAGCTCGTAAAGGGCCTTGATCGCGATGATGGCCCCTGTTGCACCAACCGGGTGGCCAAGGGCAATTGCGCCACCGTTTGGATTGACCTTGGCAGGATCGAGCCCGAGTTCCTTGGTCACTGCGCAGGCTTGAGCCGCAAATGCCTCGTTCGATTCGATGACGTCGAAATCCTCGGCCGACAATCCGGTGCGCTGCAGGAGGTTCTGAACCGCTGGCACGGGGCCGATGCCCATCACTTCGGGCCGGACTCCGGCATGGGCATAGCCCAGAATGCGCGCTTTTGGCCTCAAACCGGCAGCCTCAGCCGCCTTGGCGGTGGCCAGAACAACCGCGCCCGCACCATCATTGATGCCCGACGCATTGCCTGCGGTAACCGAGCCGTCTTTCTGAAACACTGCCCGCAGTCCGGCCAGTTGCTCGGCGTTGGTGGCCTTGGGGTGCTCGTCTGTGTCAAAGGCGATCATGTCCCGTTTGACGCGCACCTCAATCGGTGTGATCTGGCTTTTGAAATGACCTGCTTCGATGGCCGCCGCCGCCCGGGTCTGGGAGGTCAGGGCAAAGCTGTCCTGTTGCTCGCGTGAGATGCCATGCTCTGCCGCCACGTTTTCGGCCGTTACCCCCATATGACCAGTGCCAAAGGGGCAATTGAGCGCGCCCAGCATCATGTCGAGGCTCTTTACATCACCCATTTTCTGACCCCAACGAGCGTCAGCCAGAATATAAGGTGACCGGGACATGTTCTCAGCCCCGCCAGCCAGAGCAAAATCGGCATCGCCCAGCATCAGCGACTGGATGCAGGAGACCATCGCCTGAACGCCTGAGCCGCAGAGACGGTTGACGTTCATCGCAGGTGTCGTGTCAGGCACGCCAGCTTCAATCGCGGCGGCGCGCGACAGATACATATCGCGTGGCTCGGTGTTGATTACATGACCGAAACTGACATGGCCTATCTGTTCAGGGTCAACGCCTGCGCGTTCCATCGCGGCTTTTGAAACGGTTGCGGCCAATGTGATGGGGGGGGTGGCGGCAAGCGCTCCACCGAACGTGCCAATGGCGCTGCGGGCGCCGTCGAGAATAACGATATCGGTCATGAGATGTTCCTGTTTGCGCGAGGGACTCCCCGAACCGTCGTGGAGGAACATCAAAAGGTCAAGCTTGACCGGGGATCAAATCCAACCGGTCTGTTGTTTTCGGTCTATGCGGCCAGACACATTTTATCGCGACCGGTTTCCTTGGCCTGATACAGCTGCTTGTCCGCGCGCTCGTAAAGGGATTCAACCGATTCACCGGGTTGGAATAGCGCGGCACCGGCAGAGATCGTGATTGTGCCCATCGAGTCACCGCTTTCCTGGTGGATCCAGTCGAAGTTCTTGAAGGTCTCGCGAATATGTTCGGTCACTGCCTTTGCACCATTGAGGTCGGTGTTCGGTAAGATGAGTGCAAACTCCTCGCCACCAAGGCGTGCAGGCTTATCCTGACCTTTGATGCTCTTGCGCAGCAACTGCCCCAGAAGCCGCAGGACATTGTCACCAGTGGCATGGCCCCAGGTGTCGTTGACCGATTTGAAGTGATCGATGTCGAGGATCACCAGCGCAAGCGGTTTTGCACCAGCTTTTCCGGTTTCTTCCTTGATCGCATCGTCAAAGGCACGGCGGTTCAGCACGCCGGTCAGATGATCGGTCAGTGCGTTTTCTTTCAGCTTGTCGAGCTGACTGCGCATCTGTTCGATCTGGGCCTTACTGTTTTCCAGTTTCTGGTTCAGCTCTGTCGCGCTGGCCAGAGCGGTCTGGTTTGATTTGAACAGCGATCTTGCGGCTTCGCGAAGCTCTTCTTTGGTGCGCATTGTTGACAAATCACGGATGCTTTCCTTCAGTTTGCCGGAAAACACGTTGCCGCTTTCCATACCGGAGGCGATGCTGGTGAAGATGTTTGAAATCTCGGAGCTCAATGTCTGTTCGATGTTCGAGATGTTCAGCTGCTTGGCCTCTGCCGAACAATGCTCGTCATATAGGCGCAGGACAAAGCTTTCGGTTACGGGCTCTCCCGATCCGGCGACAGCCTCAAATTCCTGCAGAAGGGACGCATTGCTTTTTTGAGTAACGTCGAACAGCACTTCAAACACTTTTGGAACAGGCGGCAAGCCATGGTGGCGAGCCAGGCCCATTGCGGTATCGGCCAAATCAAGTGCAGTCTCTTTTTCCATCTCGGGCATCGGGGGCATCCTTCCAGCATATCGTAAGCGGGCTATAAGGTGCAGACCGTTTCCAAAGTCTGAATTTTTGGGTCTGCCCGGAAAAATTGGCGAGGGACCGGTAACTGAGCGGCATTACGCCGGTCTGGAGGTGCTTGACGTTAAGGTGAAACCGCCGTTAACACCTT
This sequence comes from uncultured Paracoccaceae bacterium, assembly GCA_947494445.1. Classification (GTDB taxonomy): domain Bacteria; phylum Pseudomonadota; class Alphaproteobacteria; order Rhodobacterales; family Rhodobacteraceae; genus CANLSM01. Next base: position 712,091 of record CANLVD010000001.1, read on the forward strand.
GTTAACTCTTCTGACCAATACCGGTAGAAATTGCTGAAAATTTTAGCAATACTGTTTCTTCAATCGTCTAAAGAGGTGTGATTTGCGCGTTCTCCTGCTTCAGGAAAATCAGGACCTTGGCATGATCTGGTGCCGGTTTCTGTGTCGCCAGGGATTGGAGGCTGTCCTGTGCGCAACGCCTGAAGACGCGATAAATGAACTGAATACAGGAACTTACTCAGCGCTGGTGTTGGATCCGGTTATGGTTGATGGGGCGATTGGTGTGGCGGATCTGGCAACCTATCGGAACCCAGATATCACAATCATCGCAGTGACCACGTCGAATTTCTTCTCCGATGGTGCAATGTTCGAATTGCTGCCTTCTGCACGCGGTGTGTTGCGTGCACCGATCAGACCGTCTGACTTGGCGGCCTATCTGGAACACTACACGCAGAAACCCCATTCCAAGACCGTTTCGCAGACCGCCTGAACCTTACCCGCGCCGCGTTGGTACGCTCCAGTCCAGCTTTTGTCCGGTTGGAATGATCCTGTGCGGATTGATGCTTTCATGGCTGTAGTGATAGTGGCGAATGATATGATCAAACCGACAAGTGTTGGCGATACCGGGCATTTGATAAATGGTGCGCGTGAAGTCCCAGAGCTCAGGGTAGTCGATCAAACGGGCGCGGTTGCACTTGAAATGACCCACATAAACCGGATCAAAGCGGAACAGTGTCGTGACCAACCGGATGTCGGCTTCTGACAGTGTGTCGCCGGTCAGGAAGCGACGTCCGGTCAGATGCGCTTCCAGCCAGTCGAGTGTGTCAAAGACATCTCCGACAGCCTCGTCATAAGCCGATTGTGATCGTGCAAAACCACTGCGGTAGACACCATTGTTCAGACCCGGGTAAACGCGGGCGTTGATCGCGTCGACCTCTTCGCGGTTCTCATCTGTTAAAAGGCGATCAGTCGGACCGGTCACGCTGTCAAATGCATGGTCCAGCATGCGGATGATTTCAGCCGATTCGTTTGATACGATCTGTCCCGTCTTCTTGTCCCAGAGAATTGGCACAGTTGACCGGCCTGAGACCTTAGGATCGGCGCGAATGTAGATATCGCGCAAATATTCCGAGCCAAACAGCCGGTCTCCGGTCGCGCCGGGGAAATCGGTGGCAAAAGTCCACCCATCGTGCAGCATGTCGGGATGGACGGAATCGTAAGTGATATGATCAGCCAGACCCTTCAATTGCCGGTAGATCAGGCCGCGGTGTGCCCAGGGACAAGCGTAAGAGACATAAAGATGATAGCGACCGCTTTCAGCCTTGAACCCACCCGTGCCGCTTGGTCCGGCGGAGCCATCGGCTGTGATCCAGTTACGAAACACCGAGTCCGGCCGCTTGAACGCACCATCAGAGCCAACGGAAAAGCTGTCGTTGCGCCAAATACCGTCGAGTAGAAATCCCATGTCGCCCTCTGTTCATTGCCTAGGGCGGGATGTGTAGCAGGCGTTTGGGTCTGTGACACGAATGGACTTGGACAAGAGGTGTTTCGAATTTGTGAACACTGCTGTGTGGTTGAATTCGATTAATCTTCGACAAAATCATGATTTAATCGGTAAATATTCCTATTTTCTCATCCAAACAGAAGAATTCAGTGATATTTTTATGCCAGACAGGTGTAATCACCCGAAAACATTCTGTCTGAGAGGTTGCCATGATTGATTCCCCCTATCTGCTGTTTCTGGGTGACGCCAAGGATGCTCTGGCTGCGAAGGTGGCCCAGGGCATCAAAGACTGGCGTCCCGAAGCCGCGCTTGGTCAGTTTCGTCTGCCCGGGTGCAACGCTGACATGCAACTGCCTGACATGACAATTGCCGAGGCCAAGACAGCCGGTGTGAAAACCCTTGTGGTTGGTGTGGCCAACCGGGGTGGCATCATCTCCCAGACATGGCTGGACGTGTTGGTCGAGGCGCTTGAAGCTGGCATGGATGTGGCCTCGGGCCTGCACAATCTCCTGAAGGACGAGCCGCGTCTGGTGGCAGCGGCTGAAGCTGCTGGGCGGAATTTGTTTGATGTGCGCATCCCGATGGAGGAATACCCTATTGCCTCTGGCGTCAAGCGTACGGGCAAGCGTTGTCTGGCAATTGGCACCGATTGCTCTGTGGGCAAGATGTACACGGCCATGGCGATGGAACGTGAGATGCTCAAGCGCGGGATGAATGCCACGTTTCGGGCCACAGGTCAGACGGGCATTCTGATTACAGGTGGCGGCGTGCCCCTTGATGCTGTGGTTGCCGATTTCATGGCCGGTTCGGTCGAGCACATCTCACCTGACAATGATGCGGATCACTGGGACCTGATCGAGGGGCAGGGAAGCCTGTTCCATGCCTCTTATTCAGGCGTGACGCTTGCGTTGATCCATGGTGGGCAGCCCGATGCGCTGATCCTGTGCCATGAACCAACGCGGCCACATATGCGGGGCCTGCCCGACTACAACCTGCCAAGCCTTGAGGCCCTGCGTGATCTTGGTCTGACCATGGCGCGCATCGTGAACCCGGATGTCAAAGTGGTTGGCGTTTCAGTCAATACGGCTGCGATGTCCGAAGCTGATGCACAGGCCTATCTGCAGGAGGTCGAGACACGTATGGGTCTGCCAGCTGTCGATCCGTTCCGCTATGGCGCAGGCCGTCTTGTGGATGCGCTGGCATGACCATCACTGTCCGGCCAGATGTCTTCAGACTGCGCGAGGCGTTCAAGATCTCGCGCGGCTCGCGGACAGAGGCCAAGGTGATCACGGTTCGGATCACCCGGGATGGTCACACCGGTCAGGGTGAATGTGTGCCCTACGCCCGCTATGACGAGACGCTGGAAAGCGTCGCAGCCGAGATCGAAGCATTGCCACAGGACATCAGCCGGGCCGCTTTGCAAGACGCTCTCGCACCCGGTGCGGCGCGCAACGCTGTGGATTGTGCGCTTTGGGATCTGGAGGCGAAGCTGGCCGGGAAACCTGCATGGGCGCTGGCCGGGCTTGAGGCTCCGCAACCTTGCCTGACCGCATTCACCCTGTCCTGGGATACGCCTGAGGTGATGGAGATGCAGGCCCGCAAGCACAGCAAGCGCCCCCTTCTGAAGACCAAGCTGGGTGGCGAGGGCGATGTTGCGCGGATCGAAGCTGTGCGCCGGGGCGCACCTGATGCGCGGATCATCGTTGATGCTAATGAGGGGTGGACGCCTGAGCTCTATACTGAGCTTGCGCCTGTACTTGTGCGCCTCGGTGTCGAGTTGGTCGAGCAGCCCCTGCCTGCCAGTGCCGATGATGCGCTCGTCGCTCTGGAACGGCCCTTGCCGGTCTGTGCGGACGAAAGCTGCCATGACCGGGCAAGTCTGCCTGCGTTGAAGGGCAAATACGATGTGGTCAACGTCAAGCTGGACAAGACCGGTGGTCTGACAGAAGCTTTGGCCCTGAAACAGGCGGCCAGATCGGAAGGCTATGATCTGATGATGGGATGCATGGTCGGCTCGTCTCTGGCGATGGCACCGGCACTTCTTGTGGCGCAGGGCATGAGATTTGTCGATCTGGACGGGCCGCTTTTGCTGGCGGAAGATCGTGACCCGCCTATGATGTTCGACGACGCCGTGATCCATCCGGCACCACGAGAGCTTTGGGGATAAGGACCTGATAGGATGAGCAGAACTGTTTACGTGAATGGCGAGTATGTCGCTGAAGAAGATGCAAAGATCTCGATTTTCGACCGTGGATTTCTGATGGCGGATGGGGTCTATGAGGTGACATCAGTCATCGGTGGCAAGCTGGTCGACTGGCCGGGCCATTGTGCGCGTCTCAGCCGGTCCCTGAACGAGCTTGATATGAAATCACCTGGCTCGGACGAGGAGTTGCTGGCGATCCACCGTGAATTGGTACGGCTCAACGATCTGGAAGAGGGTATGATCTACATGCAGATCACCCGCGGGGCCGAGGATCGCGATTTTGCTTGGAGTGATGATCTGGTGCCGTCCATCGTGCTGTTCACGCAGGCGAAATCCGTGGCCGAGAAGGCCGAGTACAAGACTGGTATCAAAGTCATCTCGGTTGAAGACATCCGCTGGGCGCGGCGCGACATCAAAACCGTGCAACTGCTGGCGCCATCGCTGTGCAAGATGAAAGCCAAGGCCGCAGGCGCGCAGGATGCGTGGATGGTCGAGGATGGTTTCGTCAACGAAGGCACGTCCAACAACGCCTATATCGTCAAGGATGACGGCACCATCGTGACCCGCAACCTGTCCCATTCCATCCTGCACGGGATCACCCGCGCGGCTGTTCTGGAATACGCCCGAGAGGCACAGATCAAGGTCGAGGAACGTCCCTTTACCATTGAAGAAGCACAAGGCGCTGCCGAGGCATTCGTGACGGCTGCCAGCACTTTCGTCTGCCCGGTGGTGGAGATCGACGGGGTACAGGTGGGCAGCGGGACACCCGGGCCGGTGGCGGCACGATTGCGCGAGATCTATCTGGCTGAAAGCCTCAAGAAAGCGGTCTGACCGGGCCGCTCTTCGCAGGTCTCATTCGAACCATGAAGCAGGCGGTTCAGCCTGTTCGATTGTGGTCCGAAAGGGCTTCGCAGGGCTTTCTGTGGATAGTGAAACATGCGTGCGGCACTGGTCAGAGTGTACTTTGGGGCGAAGGTTTAAAGCGCTAGAACCGCGAGGGGCCACCGATGGTCGAGGGCGTGCGCGGGCTCGGGGCGGTGCAGATCAAGCCGCGTTCCGGTCCGGGGCAACCGGACCGGAGATATCACTTGTAAGGGGAGCTTTCGGCCAGGCCCTAACCCATCTGGTAGCCGGGAGTGGAGTGCGACAGGGCGACTTCTTCTTCCGACATGTCTTCCTCTATGCCTTCGAAAAGCGGTGTCGTCATGTAGCGCTCGCCGGTGTCAGGCAGCATGCACAGGATGACGGCACCGGGCTCTGCCTTGGCGGCAAGGTCCATGGCGATGGCAAAGGTCGAGCCACCCGAGACGCCTGTGAAAATGCCTTCCTTGGCGGCCAGTTCGCGTGCCCATTTGATGCCATCGGGTCCTGCCACGGGCAGCAATTCGTCATATAGGTTGTTGTCGATTGCCTCTTGCAGAACCAGCGGAATGAAATCCGGGGTCCAGCCCTGAATCGGATGGGGCTGGAAATCGGGATGGCTTGAAGCAGGCTGACCCTGATCATCACGCTCCTGCGCGGTACCGCCGCCGACGATCTGGGCGTTCGCGGGTTCGCTAAGAATGATCTTGGTGTCAGGGCGTTCCTTGCGCAACACCCTGCCTACGCCAGTCACCGTGCCACCTGTGCCATAGCCGGTCACGAAGTAGTCCAGCCGCTTGCCGTCGAAATCTGCCATGATCTCGCGGGCGGTGGTGTTCTCGTGGATCACTGCATTGGCGTCGGTCTCAAACTGATGGGCAAGGAACCAGCCGTTTGCCCCGGCCAGTTCAACGGCCTTGCGGTACATCCCGAAGCCTTTTTCTGCACGTGGTGTCAGAACGACCTTGGCGCCCAGCATCCGCATCAGCTTGCGGCGTTCGATGGAAAAGCTGTCGGCCATGGTGATGACCAGCGGATAGCCCTTCTGGGCACAGACCATCGCCAGCCCGACCCCGGTGTTGCCGGAGGTCGCCTCGACCACGGTCTGGCCTGGCTTCAGGGTGCCGTTTGCCTCGGCCGTCTCGATGATGCTGATGGCCAACCGGTCCTTGACGGAGGCGGCAGGGTTGAACGCTTCAGCCTTCACGTAAAGCTCTACATGGTCGGGTGCGAGGTTGTTCACGCGCACGCATGGTGTATCGCCGATGGTTTCCAGAATGCTGTCAAACAGTCGCCCACGCCCGGAAGTTGATCGCGTGTTTGCCATGAGATATCCCGCCTTTTTGCCAATTTCCCCAGATGCAACTGAGCCTAACATTGATCTTCGCCTTGGCAATCGCAATCATGCGGACAGGCATGGTCCGGAGCTTGAGAAATCTTGATGTGGACCATCACAGCTGTGTGCGACAGGGGAGCGGGATTGGCAGAGGTATATTTCGGAAGCGCAGATCAGCAGGCGATTGCCCGGCGAGGGCGAAATCTGTTTAGGTTGCTTGGGCATGATCCCACTTACAACTATTTCGGACGCGCGGTCGGGCTGATCGAACCCGAGGGTGATGATGTGACCCCGCTGATCGCTCTGTCCCGGGTGCAGGGTTATTCCAACTATGCCGCCATGCCAGCGGTCAAGGCGGCTGCGGCTGTTGCAGCACTTGAGGCCGAGGGCATGGTGCCGAACCTTTTCGTCAAATGGGATGGAGCCGAGGATGCGCTGGCCGCTGCGCGCAAGGTGGTTGATGCCCATGCCCTGCCGGAAGATCTGCGGTTGGTGCGAGTGGAGGCGGACACGCCTGATGACTTGCTGCATGCAATGGGCAAGACGGCTGCGGGATCTGGCGTTCTGCCACCCGGTGTCGAGGTGCTCAGCGGCCAGTTGCGACCGGGATGCTGTATGATGGCCGTCGATGCCGATGGGCATGTGGTGTCTTGTGCCGGAGCCGCAGCATTCGCACATGAAGATCATCCGCTTTTTGGCGGTCAAGCGTGGTGGGGGATGCTGGCGACGGACCCCGACTGCAGAGGCCAACGGCTGGCGCTGATCCTGGGGGCACAGGTGATGCTGGACATGGAAACGCGCTTTGGGTTTCGTGACTTCATGACCGGGATCGTGGCAGGAAATGCCTCGTCCGAGGCCCTGTGCCGCAAGATGGGGCTGGCCCCTACTGACAGGGTCGTGCTGGGCTGTGCAGACCCTGCCGCGCTTGCGGCGGGCCGGATGACAAAGTGATTGAATTTCAAACAGCGCGGTTGATCGTGCAAGATTGGTCGGCAACGATAGCCGATCCCGTTGCACGCCTGACGTTGGAGGCGGATCTGACAAACATGCTGAGCCCGGCGGTTCTGGCCCATCTGCCGGACCCCATGCGGTTTGAACCCGGTGGAGATGTGACCGACTGGCTGGATGCCCGAACAGCCGAATGCGAGGGATTGCTGGTGCGAGCCGAAGGGCATCTCGTCGGTCTGGTGTTGCTGGCGCGCCCCGGCGATGGAACCTGTCACGTCGGCTATCTCCTGGCGCAAGACAGGTGGGGGCAAGGCATTGGGAGCGAATTGCTTTGCGGGTTAGTAGCGGCGCTGCACGCGGACGCTCCGATCCGCCTGCTGGGGGGTGTAGCAAATGACAATCCGGCATCGGCGAGGGTGCTGACAAAGGCCGGTTTTCAGCGCGATCTGGCGCTGTCGTCTGACGATACGGATATGTTTGTCCTGGAGATTGACTAGGCCGCTCACTCCCCCCGGGGAAAGCGCTGGTTCTCCTCCAACACATTGAGATCCATGTGATTGCGCATGTAACGCTCTGAGGCTTTTTGCAGAGGCTGATGGTCCCAAGGGTAATACTCGCCATTGCGCAGCGCCTCATAGACCACCCAGCGGCGAGCCTGCGACTGGCGGACGGCTGCATCGTAGGCCTCCAGATCCCAGCGGGCCTCGGACTTGGCGCGCAACGAATTGAGCGTTCCGGCATGGGTCGGATCATCTGCGAGATTGGTCAATTCATGGGGATCGTTTTCCATGTCGAACAGCTGGTCGGGATCAAGAGTGCAGCGGTTGTATTTCCACTGGCCGTACCGCAGGGACACAAGTGGCGCATAGGAGCCTTCGGCCGCGTATTCCATGGCAACAGGGCTGGAACGCTCTGCCCCGTCGATCAGCGGCAGCAGGCTCTCGCCATCGGTCCATGGTGTAATCTCTTCCATGGAAACACCGGCTAGATCTGCAAGCGTCGGCGTTACATCAAGGGTGGAAACAGGGCTTGAAATGGTCTGCCCCTCCTGCCCCGGAACCGCGATCATCAAGGGCACACGGGCAGAGCCGTCAAAGAAGCTCATTTTGAACCAAAGACCCTTCTCGCCCAGCATGTCGCCGTGATCCGAGACGAAGACGACAATTGTGTTGTCGGCCTGACGGGTGTCGCGCAACACTTTCATGATTTGCCCGACCTTGGCATCAAGATAGGAGATGTTGGCGAAATAGGCCTGCCGGGAACGGCGCACGTCGCGTGGCTGAATGTCAAAGGCAGTGTAGTCATTGGCAAGGTACAGCCGCCGGGAATGCGGGTCGTGATCGTCGTACTCAAGTGGAGCAACTTGAGGCTCCAGATGGGCGCAATCCTCATAAAGGTCCCAGAACTCGCGGCGGGCAACGTATGGGTCATGGGGATGGGTGAAGCTGATGGTCAGCGCCCATGGCCGCCGGTCCAGACCCCGCGACAGTTGATAAAGCTTCTGCATGCCGAGGCTTGCGACCTCATCATCATATTCCATCTGATTGGATATTTCGGCCACACCGGCCCCGGTGACCGAGCCAAGATTGTGATACCACCAGTCGATCCGCTCACCGGGTTTGCGGTAGTCGGGGGTCCAGCCGAAATCGGCGGGGTAGATGTCGGTGGTCAGACGCTCCTCGAACCCGTGCAACTGGTCTGGGCCGACGAAATGCATCTTGCCCGACAGACAGGTGTAGTAGCCCGCGCGACGCAGGTGATGAGCATAGGTCGGGATGTCGGAGGCAAATTCGGCGGCGTTGTCATAAACCGCCGTGCGCTGGGGCAACTGGCCTGACATGAAACTGGCGCGACCCGGCGCACAAAGCGGCGAGGCGGTATAGGTGGTGGAGAACCGCGCGGACCGACCGGCCAGTTCGCGCAAATGCGGTGTCTGCAGCCAATCCGCAGGACCATCAGGGAAAAGCGTGCCGTTGAGCTGGTCGACCATGATGATCAGAATGTTCGGCTTGGACATGATGCGCGTTCCCCTTTGCAGCTCTGGAGACGTGAGTAACGTTAGAAGGTCCGTGCGGTCGCGCCCGGTTGCGACTTTCCCGGGGCGAAATCGTCGAAATTCAGGCCTGCCGCGGCGCGGAAAGTGGGGTGATATGCGCTCCGCGCGGGGAGTATTTGGGGAAAATCGAAAGGGAGAGCGTCAGCCTGCGGGCGTCATGCAGTCTTCAGCAGGACCGGCAGCGATGTCCCATGTTTCGATGATCTCGTCAGGGCAGCCAATGGCGCGCAGAGACCGGCGCGTTGTGTCGTCGGCCACGAAATCAAGCATGGCGCCATCGAGCCGCGCACCGCATTGCGCCAGATCGGCGGCGCCATGAACAGCGGACCAGAAGAAGCGGACGTCCTGCAATTCGGGTGTGCGCGACAGCACGCCGAGGCGGTGCAGATCCATCATGTTCTCGCGCACCACGTCCATGGAGGTGTAGCGGCGAAATTCTGTGTCGGCCATGAAGCCTTCGCGGCACATCATGCCGATGCGCCCGAACATCATGCGCCACAGGGTTGGCATCTCATGGGCGAAATGGACGTATTTGCGCGACATCCTGAAGGCGCGTGCGACAGCTAATGCGGCTTCGGTTGCCGTGTCGCCTTCGGGCCGGATTTCGTGGAAGGCGTCGCGCATGTGGATCACGCCTTGAGAGGCGATTTCCACCAACAGTGCGTCCTTGTCATCGAAATGGCGGTAGACTGCCCCGGACGAGACGCCAAGGTCGCGGGCGGCTGCCCGGAGACTCATGGTTTCGACGTGACCTGCGCGGGTCTCTTCCATCGCATAATCGATGAGAGCCTGTCTCAGGTCGCCGCGGCGCAGGCGGGGTGGGCATGTGGATGTCTCGCTCATGACGCGAAAGGTAGGGGTGCGGATCGCTCCTGACAAGGGGGAGGTGAGCATTGCTTACGAAAGCTGCGACCTAAGTCGGGTCTCAGAAATCGCTGGTGATGCCTTTCTTCTCCCAATCGCCGAAGCGGGTGGGCTCGGGTCCGTCGCGCCCGCCCAGTTCGGGTGGGAGGGTTTGGTCGGCGGCTGCGCGCTTGCGAGCTTCGGCCTCGGCCAGAGCGCGTTTTGCAGCGGCTTCCCTGCGCGCCTGTGCGGTCATATCTTCACGGGTCATTCTGGTCTCCGGTCCTTGTCCTTCCTATATGTTGGTCAAAGACAGATGTGTTCAACCTTTCAGACAAAGGGGTGCGTGATGAATGCTGTGAAGACAATGATGTTGCTGGCGGGTCTGACTGCGCTCTTCATGGGTGCAGGCTGGCTGATCGGTGGCACAGGCGGGATGGTGATTGCCTTAGTGATTGCCATTGGAATGAATGCGCTGGCGTTCTGGAACTCCGACAAGATGGTTTTGCGGATGCACAATGCACAGCCTGTGACCCGGGCTTCGCAGCCTGATCTTTACCGGATGGTGGAAGAACTTTCAGCCAATGCCGACCTGCCGATGCCCGCGATTTATCTGATCCAGGATGACCAACCCAACGCCTTTGCCACAGGGCGTAATCCTGAAAATGCGGCCGTGGCAGCAACGACCGGCATCCTGAGAATTCTCACTCGGGAAGAACTGGCAGGTGTGATAGCTCATGAGCTGGCTCATATCAAGAACCGCGACACGCTGATCATGACGATTGCGGCCACGGTTGCAGGCGCCCTGTCGATGCTGGCGCAGTTCGGTTTTTTCTTCCGGGGCGGCAACCAGCGCAGCCCACTGGGCTTTGTCGGTGTTCTGCTCGCGGTGATTCTGGCACCGATGGCAGCGATGATCATCCAGATGATGATCAGCCGCACGCGGGAATATTCGGCAGACCGGCTGGGTGCGGCGATCGCCCGTGATCCGCTGGCGCTGGCAGGCGCGCTGCGCAAGATCTCGGGCCGGGCCGCAATAACCGAGATGGCAAGTGCCGAAGCCAATCCCGCAACCGCCCATATGTTCATCGTGAACCCATTGTCGGGCGCGCGGATGGACAACCTGTTCTCGACCCACCCGAATGTAGAGAACCGGATTGACGCGCTGGTGCAAATGGCCGAAGACGGCAGCTTCCGTGATCTGGAGGCGTCAAGCATGCGATCAACTTCCATTCCGACCGTGCGGCGCTGATGCGCGGCGTCAAGGCGCGCGCGGCTGCGGTGCAGATGCTGGGCGGTGTGTTGCAGGACCGCAAGATGCTGAGCGATCTGACAGACACGCGCTCTGGTCCCTTGGCGGGATGCAGTGGGCCGGAGCGGGCCCGCGCACAATCGCTGACCACGGGCGTTTTGCGGAATCTGGAGCGGCTGGATGCTGTGATCGCGCATTTCGTGCAGAAAGCACCTGTGCCCACTGTGCAGCATATTCTGCGGATCGCCGCACATGAGCTGCTGGTTGAGGATCTGGCCGAACATGGCGTGGTGAACACGGCCGTGACGCTGGCCAAAAGGGATCGACGCGCCGGACGGATGGCTGGCATGGTCAATGCAGTGTCGCGCAAGATCGCTGGAGAAGGACGGAGCCTCTGGGCTGAAATTCCGGTCGCGGGACTGCCCGAGTGGCTGGCCGGACCAATTGCAAAAGCCTATGGGGCTGAAGTGCCGAACCTGATTGCCGCAGCATTGACCGGACGCCCGCCGATTGATCTGACAGTCAAGGAAGACGCTGGCCATTGGGCGGAAAAGCTTGACGGGGAATTGCTGCCCACGGGTTCTGTCCGGTTGCACAAACCGGTGCAGATCTCTCGCCTGCCGGGCTATGATAAGGGCGCCTGGTGGGTGCAGGATGCAGCGGCTGCGATGCCGGTGAGGCTGGCGGGTGATGTAGCGGGCAAACGGGTGCTGGACCTTTGTGCAGCTCCTGGTGGCAAGACTATGCAATTGGCAGCGTTCGGTGCGGATGTGACCGCACTGGACAATGCGCGCCATCGGTTGCGGCGGGTGGAAGAGAACCTCAGACGAACCGGGCTAAAGGCCAATGTGGTAGAGGCTGATGCTCGGAAATGGACTCCGGACCGGCCGTTCGATGTGATCCTTCTAGATGCGCCCTGTTCGGCAACAGGCACGCTCAGACGTCATCCCGATTTGCCCCATGCCCGTCCAAACCCGGATCTTGCTCCACTTCTGGCGTTGCAGGCGGACCTTCTTGACCGGGCCTGTGACTGGCTGGCCCCGGGCGGGACGCTTGTCTATTGCACCTGTTCGTTGTTGCCGCGTGAAGGCGAGGCGCAGATTGATGCCTTGTTGGCAAGGCGACAGGAAATGTCCCGGCAGGACTGGGTGCTGCCGGAAGGCTGGGTGGCTGACTGGCGCAACCCTGAAGGAGATCTGCGTCTGCGTCCGGATTTCTGGGCCGAGCGTGGCGGGATGGACGGCTTCTATGCGGCAAAGCTTACCCGAAACGGGTGACAAGCGGGCCGGCTCAGCGTAGTTTGCAGGCAAAAGCAGGTCCACGCCCCGGGAGGGAACATGGCGCGCAGCCGTCTGACCTTGGCAGCCTTGGTGCATCTGATGCGGCGATCCTTTGGTGGATCGGCGGACAGACGTGCCGTGCGCAACGGGGCTGTTGGGCCGGTGCCAAGTTCCATGCAGTTCCGGCCCTATCCGCGTTCCATGGGGCTGTCTGAACAGGGCGAGGATGTGGCACAGGGCAAGCTGACCCTGGGCGGTCGCCCATTGGTCGCACCGGGGCCGCATCCCTGGGACCTTTCCGTGCCCGACCGGGTGATGCTGGAGCAATTGCACGGTTTTGTCTGGCTGGATGATCTGGCAGCCATCGGCAACGGGGCCGCACGACGGCAGGCACAGGCCTGGACACTGGCCTGGATCAGGCGCCATTCCAACGGCAGCGGACCGGGCTGGACGCCGCAGCTTGCCGGCAGACGGGCAACACGCTGGGTGTTTCACGGGCGGCTTCTGACACGGGCCTTGCCGCCTGAGGATCGTCAGGCCGTACTTGAATGTCTGTCACGCCATTGCGGATATATCGAAGCCCGGATTGACAGCGATGTTGCGGGACTGCCGAGGATCGAGGCGGCAACCGGGCTGGTCCATGGCGCGCTGGCGCTGGGCAACCGCGACAAGATGCTGAGCGAGACGATCCTGACCCTTGGGCGCGAAGCCGAAGAGAGCATCGACGAGGCTGGTGCGGTGACTGATCGCAGCCCCGAGACCTTGCTGCAGATCACCACTCAGCTGGTCTGGGCAGCGCGTGCACTGGAAGAGGCCGGACGCCCGGTCGATCCGCGCCATCTCGCAGCCATTGAGCGCGCCGTGCCGGTGCTGCGGGCCTTGCGTCTGCCCTCGGGCCTGCTGCCCCGCTATAATGACGGCGGCGACGGCGGCGCGGGCAAACTGGACCTGATGCTTGCTGATGCGAACGTCCGCGCGGGCCGTGACCAGCCGGCTTTGAAAACGGCAATGGGTTTTGGCCGTCTGCGTGGTGGCAAGGCGATGTTGGTCATCGACGCAGGCCGCCCGCAACGCTCAGCCCATACCGCCAGAACCCATGCGGGCACGCTGGGGATCGAATTTCATGCGGGCAACCAGCCGTTGATCATCAATTGTGGACCGGGTTCGCGCATGAGCCGAGACTGGGCGCGCGCCGCCCGCTCCACGGCCTTTCATTCAACCATGGTGCTCGACAGGCAATCATCCTCGAAATTCTGGAAACCCGGGCTGGTGACGCGGGCTTTTGGCGAATTGGTAGAAGATGGACCCAAGGGCGTCACCTTTACGTCAGCACGTGACATTACCGGCAGTTGGCTGAACGCAAGCCATGATGGATATCTCGACACGCTCGGCCTTTTGCATGAACGCAAGGTTTTCCTGGGGGCCGATGGCCTGTCGCTCTTTGGCGAAGACAGCGTCAGCCAGCCCGACACCACCGCCAAGCAGACCTTTGCCAAACGCCTCAAGGGATTGCGCGGGCTGGGGCTGATGTCGGTGGTCCATTTCCACATCCATCCGGAGGTCGACGTGCGCCAGATGCGCGAAGACAAGCTTTTCCGGCTCTACCTGCCCACCGGCGAGACCTGGGTGCTGCGCCATTCCACGGCCGAGGCTACGCTGGAGACCTCAAGCATTTTTCTCCCCGGTCTCAGCACACCCAAACCGTCGCGCCAAATCCAGCTGCGCGGCCAGATCAAGACCGGATCGGAAACACTGGGCTGGTCGCTGCAACAGGAAAAACAGGCCGCAAAACCCGCCCGCCCGGATCGCGAGATGGCAGAATACATGAACCGCTGAGGTTTCGATTTTCCAAGAATACTCCCGCCGGAGGCGTCCGACGTTCGACTGTGCTCAGGGCGCTGTCCAGTTCAGCGATGTCTCTACCGCATGCAGGAAACTGCCTGCCGAAGAGGAGGCTGCCAGCAGAATGAAGGCATCTTCACCGCTGCGCAGAATGATCGCGCCCATATGCTCCATCATCGTGCGTGCAACCGCGCCCACTGGAAAAGCATCGGGGTGCAGGTCAAGCGGACAGATCCGCTCCAAAGCCCGGCGCAGGCCCGGACCGGTGATCTCAAGCATTGCCCAGACATCGCTTTGATCGGTGGCGTAGCCAGCACCGTTCAGCGCCTCACGCACCGGTGCGTCCGGTTGCAGATGATCATGGGGTTTGAGAATGAAAATCTGATCGGCCCCGAGTCCCAGCAAGTGAACCTTCCCGTCATCTGCGCGGCTTGATCTGCCCGGTGCTGGCATCTCCAGCCCCCAGGCGCTCCCAACCGCTGCCTTCAGTGCAGTTTCGCCGCCCAGCGGTGTTGCAAGCGACAGGATTGCCTGATCGGTTACCTCACGCAGGCGAATGTCGCCGAATTGCTTGTCAAAGCCCTTCAGCGGGCTTGTCGGGGTCAGTGTAAAATCAGGCACGCAACCGCTCCCCTTCCGGATCGATGAAATGGGCCGAGACGATCTCGACATCCGTGTCCTTGCCGCGCAGCGGGTCATAGGCGCGGATCACCTCGCCCATGCGGTCTGTGCCGCTTTTGACAAAACCCAGCCCGACGGAATGACCAAGCGACGGTGAATAAGCAACGGATGTCATCCAGCCCTGATCGGTTTCCATCGACGGCGTATCACCTTTGGTGATGAAATGCGCACCCGCATTGAGCAGGACCGAGCGGTCGACCGGGCGCAGACCAACCAGGCGCAGATCGCCCTCTTCGTTCAGGCCCGGCCGCTCGGAAAGTTTCGAGCCGATGCTGTCCTTGGCCTTTGACACCATCCGCCCCATGCCCAGCATGGCCGCCGTTGTCTGGCCGTTCAACTCGTTGCCTGCGGCGTGGCCCTTTTCGATGCGCATGACACCCAGCGCCTCGGTTCCGTAGGGAGTGGCATCGAACTCCTTGCCAGCCTCCATCAGCACGCCCATCAAGGCATTGCCGTACCGCGCAGGTACGGCGATCTCATAGGCCAGTTCGCCGGAGAAAGAGATGCGGAAAAGCCGCGCCGGGATGCCACCACAGATCGTGATTTCTCCGCAGGCCATGAAGGGAAACGCCTCGTTCGAGATGTCATGCCCTTCATCGACCACGTTCTGCAACAACTTGCGGGCGTTGGGTCCTGCTACGGCAAACTGCGCCCAGCCATCGGTGGTTGAGATCAGATGCACATCCATATCCGGCCACAGGCACTGTCGCGCGAATTCCATGTTGCGGAAAACCGTCACGGCATTGGCTGTGGTGGTTGTCATCACGAAGTGGTTCTCGGACATCCGCGCCGTTGTGCCATCGTCATAGGCCAGCCCATCCTCGCGCAGCATAAGCCCGTAGCGGACTTTGCCCAAGGCAAGCTTGGCAAAACCGTTGCAATAGATCTTGTTGAGAAAGGCAGCGGCGTCGCGCCCCTGAATGTCAATCTTGCCCAGTGTAGTCACGTCACAAATGCCGACCGAATTGCGGGTCATCGTGACCTCGCGATCCACGCTGTCGCGCCAGCCTTTCTCGCCCGGGCGGGCGAACCACTGGGCACGCAGCCACATGCCGGTCTCGATGAAAGTCGCACCATTGGACTTGGCCCAGTCATGCGATGGCGTCAGGCGGAAAGGTTTGAAGTCCTGTCCGCGTGAGCGGCCCGCGAAAGCCCCAAGGGGCACCGGCGTGTAGGGTGGGCGGAAGATCGTTGTGCCCGTCTCGGGGATGGTCTTGCCCGAGGCCTCGGCCAGTATCGCCAGCCCCAGCACATTGGCCGTCTTGCCCTGATCGGTGGCCATGCCAAGGGTGGTGTAGCGTTTCAGGTGTTCGACCGAGCGGAAGCCTTCAGTGTGTGACTGCTTGATGTCCTTGGTGGTCACATCGTTTTGCAGATCAACCCATGCCCGCGCCTTCGAGCCACCCATATGCCAGAAGGCGGTGATGTCGCTTGCTTCATCCTCGGCCTTGGCTGCAGCTTTGCGCGAGGCCGTGAAGCCAAGATCGCGAATGGTCTCATTGGCGACATCACGTCCCTCAGTCAGGCACGCGCCCATGGTCATGGTCCCATTTGCAGAGCCCGCAACACGCATGCCCGGTGGCAGATCGCTGCCCGGCACGAAGGCCGCGATGTCCTCGCTCCATGTGGGACGACCGCGCTGGTGGCAGGTCAGATGCACATTGGGCGACCAGCCGCCTGCAACGGCCAGACAATCGGTCTCGATCTTGATGCCGCTTTGCAGTGTCGCCCAACTGATACCGTTGTGGCCCTTGGTGTCGATCAAGCCGGAGCCGGTCTCGACGCGCACGCCATCCAGCGTTCGGGTGATGCCCGTGCGGGTGTCGATCAGGGCGGCAACCTTCACGCCCTTGGCCAACAGATCGGTTGCTGTACGCCAGCCGTCGTCATTGTTGGTCATCACGGTCACGCGCTTGCCCGGGGCCACGCCGTAGCGGTTGGCATAAGCCCGCACGGCACCTGCCAGCATCACACCGGGGCGGTCGTTGTTGCCAAAGGCGATTGAGCGCTCAGTTGCACCGGCACACAGCACAGCGCGTTTGGAATAGACCCGCCAAAGCACCTGACGCGGCTTGTTGCCGGAGGTCGGCAGATGATCGGTCATCCGCTCCAGAGCGCCATAGACGCCATGGTCAAATGCGCCATAGACCGTGGTCCGTGTCATCAGGCGCACATTGTCCATGGAAGACAATTCGGCAAGCGCCTCGGCCGCCCAGTCGACGCCGGGCATACCATCCACTTCGAGCGTTTCGGCCAGAAGCCGTCCACCCATACGGAAATCCTCATCGGCAAGGATCACGCGGGCCCCGGACCGGCCGGCGGCCAGAGCGGCAGACAGACCAGCAGGCCCTGCGCCGATCACCAGCACATCGCAATGCAGGAAACCGTGGTCATACCGGTCCACGTCGCCCTTCATCGACAACTTCCCCAGACCGGCAGAGTTGCGGATCACAGGCTCGTAGATCTTTTCCCAGAACGCCTTTGGCCACATGAAGGTCTTGTAATAGAAGCCCGCCGACAGGAATGGCGACAGCAGATCGTTGACGCCCATGAAATCAAACGCAAGCGGGCCGCGATGGTTCTGCGATGTGGCGGAAAGCTGGTCATAAAGCTCGACCACTGTCGCCCGTGTGTTTGGCTCCTGTGCTGCACCTGTGCGCAGTTGCACCAGCGCATTTGGCTCCTCCGATCCACAGGAAAAGATACCGCGCGGACGGTGATACTTGAACGACCGGCCGACCAGCCGCTGCCCGTTGGCCAGAAGGGCAGAGGCAAGCGTATCGCCCGGATGTCCGGTCATGGTCTTGCCGTTGAAGCGGAAGCTGAGCGCGCGGTCGCGGTCGATCAAGCCACCATCAATGCGGTTAGACTGGGTCATGCGGACCTCCCTGCGGCGCGGGCCACATCGCGGGCCAGTTCAACCTTCGTTACCTCATGGGTGAGCGTGTTGCGGGTAACGACCAGCCAGGACCGGTCTCCCTGCTCGTGATACCAAAGCTCGCGGTGTTCCCCTGCGGGATTGTCGCGCAGATAGGCATATTCATAGAATTGCTGTGCCGCGTCATCGGCCTGCCAGTCTGGCCGGTTGATCAGGTTGGCATCGCCCTTGACGACGAACTCTGCGGCGTCGCGCGGGCCAAGGAGGGGGTGATTGATGATCATGATGGAGCCTTTGAAAGCGCTTCGGCCTGATTGGTCTTGATGATGCCCATCCACTGGGCGCGCAGCTCCTCTTCGGAACTGCCGATGTCATAGGCCGGTGTGATGAGCGGTTTGACTGATTGCACATCGACAAAGACGATGCCCCGAAACTTTGCGCAAAGTTCCTCGCCCCAAATCGTGCGAAACCCTTCGATCTGGGCTGCAAATTCATCGGTGTCGCGAGGTGCATGACGCGCAGTCCCGCGGATCCGGATACCTCTGCGTGACAGCACGTCGACAAAGTTGATTTCGACATCGGCACGGGTCGCGATGTTGCTGATCGTGCCCGGTGAGCGGATGTCGCCAAAGGCAATCGTGGTCTCGTTGATCACCCGGAAAGTGCCCTTGGGCGAAAGGTTGGGAAAACCGGTGGGGTCGGCGCTGGCGACAAAGCCAAGACGCCAGCGTTCGATGATGTCTATGGACGGTTCTGTCAGCATGTCAGTGCAGGTTCGGCTGGGCGCCCTGGCCCTTTTCGTCAATGGCATGACCGGTCATGAAGCGGTCCAGACGGAAGGCGGTGGCGGTCTCGTGCGGACGGTCGGTAGACAACAGATGAGCGTAGCAATAGCCCGAAGCAGGCGTTGCCTTGAACCCGCCATAGCACCAGCCACCGTTGAAATAGAGCCCGTCGATGTGGGTCTTGTCGATGAAGGGCGAGCCGTCCATCGACATGTCCATGATGCCGCCCCACATACGCAAAAGCCGGGCACGCCCGATCATTGGCATGACCGCCATGCCGCCCTCGCAGACATCCTCGACCACGGGCAGATTGCCGCGCTGGGCATAGGTGTTGTAGGCGTCGATGTCCCCCCCGAAGACCAGCCCGCCCTTGTCGGACTGGCTGACGTAGAAATGGCCCGCGCCAAAGGTGATGACACCTGGCAGGACAGGTTTCAGACCTTCGGTCACGAAGGCCTGCAGAACGCAGCTTTCGATCGGCAGGCGCATGCCCGCCTGAGCCATCACCCGGCTGGAGGAGCCCGCAACACATACGGCAACCTTCTTGGCCTTGATTGCCCCGCGAGAGGTCTGGACGCCGGTGCAAACCCCGTCCTGGATGTCAAATCCGGTCACTTCGCAGTTCTGGATGATGTCCACGCCACGCTCATCCGCGCCGCGCGCATAGCCCCAGGCGACCGCATCATGGCGCACCGTGCCGCCGCGTGGCTGCCAGAGGCCGCCGCGGATCGGGAAGCGGGCGTTCTTGAAGTCAAGGAAGGGGCACATCTCGCGGATACCCTTTTCGTCAAGAAGAACCGCGTCTGCACCTGACAGATGCATGCCGTTGCCACGCCGAACGAAGGCGTCTCGCTGGGGGTCGTTGTGGATCAGATTAAGGATGCCACGCTGACTGACCATGGCATTGTAGTTGAAATCCTGTTCCAGATCTTCCCACATTTTCAGGGACTTCTCATAAAACGGCTGGTTCCCCTTGAGCAGATAATTGGAGCGGATGATGGTCGTATTGCGACCGATATTGCCCGAACCGATCCAGCCTTTCTCCAGCACGGCAACGCGTTTTTCGCCAAATTCCTTGGCCAGATAGTAAGCCGTTGCAAGCCCGTGCCCTCCGCCACCGACGATGATGATGTCATAGTCAGGCTTGGGATCGGGCTCCCGCCAGACAGGCTTCCAGCCCTTGTTGCCGGTCAGGCCTTCCATCAGAACTTTGAAGCCGGAATAGCGCATGGCCGGTGATCCCTGTGGTGTGATTGCACTTTCAGTATGGCGGGATTGGGTGCATCTGGACTTTTCCAAAACAGACATATAAAGGCGTTTTATGGACGTTTTGCAGAATCCCCGCCGGGTTGGCTTTCTGCCCATAGACGGGTTTGCGCTGATGTCGCTGGCAAGTGTTGCCGAGCCTCTGAGAGCGGCCAATCTGCTGAGCGGCAAGGCTCTCTATGATCTGGTGACATTTGCCGCTGATGATCTTCAGGCAACCTCTTCGGGCATGGCTGTAGTGCCTGCGACGGCAGCTCTGACTGATGCCGGACCGTTGGACATGCTCTTCGTGATTGCGGGCGGTGATCCGGCCTCGTATCAGGATCGTTCCGTGTTCGACTGGCTGGGGCGGCAGGCGCGCCGAGGCGTACAGATCTGCGGAATATCTGGCGGCCCCGTGATCCTTGCCCGCGCAGGACTGATGGCCGGGCGGCGTATGACGGTGCACTGGGAGCATGCCGAGGCGCTGGCTGAAGTGTCCCCTGACCTGCTGATCGAGAGGTCGCTTTATGTGATGGACCGGGACCGGGTGACCTGCGCGGGGGGGACTGCGCCGATGGATTTGATGCATGCGCTGATCTCGGACCATCACGGCCCGGTGCTCGCACGGCGGGTGAGTGACTGGTTTCTCTACACCGATATCCGCCCTGCCGGTGACCCGCAGCGCAGTGGTCTTGTGGCGCGTGTCGGCAGCACCTCACGGCCTGTTCTGGACGCGGTGGCGGCAATGGAAAGCCATGTGGCCGATCCGCTGGATCTGGGGCAATTGGCGGAAATTGCGGGCGTGACGGAGCGGCATCTGAACCGGATGTTTGCCCGCGAGACGGGTAAAAGTACGATGATTTATTACCGCGATCTGCGGTTGGGCAAGGCTGCTGACCTGATGCGCAACTCCCCGCTTTTGTTGACAGAAATCGCACTGGCCACCGGGTTTGGCTCGTCCGCACATCTATCCAGGAGCTTTCGCGCGCTCCACGGTCATCCGCCTTCGGACTTGCGCAGGTCTCGGACCCGGGGCTAGGGTCCGGCCAAGCGAAGGAGACGTCGATGCACATACTGGTCTTGCAACATGCGTCCGTGGAACACCCCGGGATTTTCCGGGAGTTTCTGCGTGAGGACGGGCATTCCTGGGACACGGTGGAACTGGATGCGGGCGAGGCGTTGCCCCCCTTGGAGGGGTATGACGCGCTTTGGGTTCTGGGCGGGCCGATGGATGTTTGGCAGGAAGAGGCGCATCCCTGGCTGGTGGATGAAAAAGCATATATAAAACAAGCGGTTGCCGAGAAGGGCCTGCCATTTCTGGGCCTCTGCCTTGGGCACCAGCTGCTGGCGGAAGCGCTGGGGGGCGAAGTCGAGCCGTCCAAAACGCCCGAGATCGGCGTGATGGATGTGCAACTGACCGAGACCGGTGCCACAGGCGTGTTCCTTGACGGCGCGCCGGAAATTTTCAAGGCATTGCAATGGCATAGCGCCGAGATTACGCGACTGCCTGAGGGGGCGGAAGTGCTGGCAACCTCACCTGATTGTGCGGTGCAGGCGATGAAATGGGGAACGCGTGCCTATTCCCTGCAATTCCACGTCGAGATCGAGGAAAACACGGTTTCGGACTGGGCAAAAATCCCCGAATATGCCGGATCGCTGGAAAAAGCGCTGGGGGCAGACGGAGCCGCGGTTCTGGACGCGGATGCATTGAAAAATATGAAGGATTTCAATGCACTGGCCGAACGGATCTACATCAACTGGCTGCAAACCTCGGCGCAAACCTGAAAAGAGTTCTTTCATAACTCTTCCATAACTTTTTCATAGCTCTTCGGCGCACGCTGCATTTAGCGCAAATTAACCGCGAATTGAGAGGATCCGGGCCGGACATTCTGGCAAGGCACCCCCCTAATGGACAATCGCAAACGCACCAAGACCGAAGAGCAGAAACTGACCGAACTTCTGATCATCAACATGGAGACGCAACGGGCTCTCGACGGGATCAATCTGTTTCGGGACATGATCCCCAAAGACTGGCACGAGATGGAAACCGTGGCCCCGGTCAGCCCGGTCAAGGAGCAGATCACCCTGCGGCTGGATCGCGACGTGATCAAATGGTACCGGGCGCTGGGCCGGGGATATCAGGCCCGGATCAACGCGCTCCTGCGGTCCTTCATGCTGGCCCGACAGACCAAATGGATCGAGGAAGCGAAGGATTTCGACTGGAAAGGGCAGGAGATTTGAGGGGGGAGAGCCAGCAGCGATGGTGCAGAACCGTTCCTTCACTGCCTTGGTGCGCAAGAGGTGGCCGACATGCCTTTGGTGTGATGGACGGGTCGGGGTATTTTGTTTGGATTGGAGTGTGTAATTTGTTTTGAGCTGCAGATGAAGTTGCGCTTATCAGAGGGTAGCCCCTGACGCCTCATGTGGGGGTGAAGCCCCCTCCCGTCGCACCTAAAGGTGCGCCAGTATAGTCAACATGCCTTTGGCATGATGGGAGGGTCGGGGGCTGCCCGGCGATGCCGGGCAAAAGTGATGAAAAAACTGGGATAGAGAGCACTATGGATAGCTGGATTGAGGTTAACCAGTCAATTTCGTTGGAAAAAGGACATGCATTGGCTGTTATTGTAACGAACTGGGGGGGAGCTGACTATTGGAGTTGGGAGATTCTAGGCCAAGTCTCGCAAATTGGAACACAGCGTGCCAGGGTGTTGAGTTTAGGCATGAACTTTGACCAACGTTGGCGAAAAATAAAGTACTTCACACAACTAAATTTCAAAGAAAATGGGTTGGTTGAAGAAGTAGCATATGCAAGTAAACTTTTTAAAATTTGCCAGCAAAATAGAAACGCCGTTTGCCACGTAATGTTTGTTGGAGGCCAAAACGAAGAACGAGATGGCCTCGAGATGAGAACAACGATTGGTAACTACACGCATGGTCAGAAATTCAACCAAAAGCTTGAAGATTACCGACGTGTTGCCGATGAAATTCGTATTTTGAACACGTATTTAGAGCAGCTCTGTCAATGTATTGAGGTCTGTGCCAATACCAGCGAGATAGACTTCCCTAAGAGACCGGATATCCCCAAAGCGTTGTTGCATGGGGAAGTTATCGACTACCTGAACATTACCATTGGTAACTGAATTTACCTTTCAGCATCTACAGCAATGCACTTTCAGACTGCAAAGTTTCCATTTTTAAACGACAAATCACCCCATCCCCTCCAACTCATCAATCATCGACGAGATCAGGTTGATGCCTTTGTCCCAGAACGCGGGATCGCTCGCGTCCAGACCGAAGGGGGCCAGCAGGTCTGAGTGGTGTTTGGCGCCGCCTGCGCGGAGCATCTCGAAGTATTTGTCCTGGAAGCTGGGGTCGCCTTCCTCGTAGACCGCATAAAGCGCGTTCACGAGGCCGTCGCCGAAGGCGTAGGCGTAGACGTAGAAAGGCGAGTGGATGAAGTGGGGGATGTAGGACCAGAAGGTCTCGTATCCGCCCATGAAGGTGAAGACCGGGCCGAGGCTTTCGTGGGAGACCTCCATCCAGATGGCGTTGATCTGGTCGGGGGTGAGTTCTCCTTTCGCGCGGGCTGCGTGCAGGCGGCACTCGAAGTCGTAGAAGGCGATCTGGCGCACGACGGTGTTGATCATGTCCTCGACCTTGCCTGCGAGCAGCACCTTGCGGGATTTCTGGTCGGGGGCGGCGTCGAGCAGTTTGCGGAAGGTCAGCATCTCGCCGAACACGGATGCTGTTTCGGCCAGGGTCAGGGGCGTCGAGGAGAGCAACTCGCCCTGATCGGCGGCAAGGACCTGATGGACCCCGTGGCCAAGCTCGTGCGCCAGCGTCATCACATCGCGCTGTTTGCCCAGATAGTTGAGCATGACGTATGGGTGTGCGTCCGTCACGGTGGGGTGGGCAAAGGCGCCCGGCGCCTTGCCGGGTTTGACCGGCGCATCGATCCAGCCATCGGTGAAGAACGGCTGCGCGATCTCGGCCATCTTGGGCGAGAAGGCGGCATAGGCGTCGAGCACGGTTGCTTTGGCCTGATCCCACGGGATCTGCTTGGTGTCCTCATCGGGCAGGGGCGCGTTGCGGTCCCAGACCTCGAGCGTATCGAGCCCCATCCACTTGGCCTTGAGCGCGTAGTAGCGGTGCGAGAGGCGCGGGTAGGCGGAGGTGACTGCGGTGCGGAGCGCCTCGACCACCTCGGGCTCGACATCATTGGAAAGGTGGCGGGAGGATTGCGGGGTGGGCAGGTTGCGCCAGCGGTCCTCGACCTCCTTTTCCTTGGCAAGCGTGTTGGTGATGCGGGCGAAAAGCGGCGTGTTGGCCTGAAAGACGGCGGCCAGTGCACGGGCGCCTGCCTCGCGTTTGGCGCGGTCGGCGTCGGTGAGCAGGTTGAGCGTGGCTTCCAGCGGCAGGGTCTCGCCTCCGACTTCGAAAGTCAGGCCCGCCATTGTCTCGTCGAACAGGCGGTTCCAGGCGGCGGCACCCACGACGGACTGGTCGTGGAGGAATTTCTCAAGCTCATCGGAGAGCTGGTAGGGCTTCATCGCGCGGATCCGGCCGAGCCACGGCTGGTAGCGGGCAAGATCGGCGGATTCGCTGAAATGGGCGTCCAGCGTGGCATCCTCGATGCGGTTGAGTTCGAGCGTGAAGAAGACCAGCGGCGTGGTCATGTCCGTGATCGCGCCCTGCATGTCGGACATGAATTTGGCGCGGTCCGCGTCGGTGGTGCTCTGGTAATAGCGCAGACCGGCGAAGGACATGATCCGGCCCGAGACCTGAGAGAGACGCTCGTAGCGCCGGATGCAGGTGAGCAGGGCTGTGGCATCAAGGCCTGCCAGCTTGCCCTCGTAATCAGCGGCAAAGCTGGCGCATTCGCCCTTCAGCCAGTCCAGATCGCGGGTGATCTCTGGGCCATCCTCAGCCGGGTAGAGATCGGAGAGATCCCATTCAGGCAGATCGCCCAGCGGAGCGGCTCCGGTCTCGGCGATGTCGAATGCGGGGCGGGGATGGCTGGGCATGGGGATCGGCTCCTTCAAAGGGTTGGGGGGAATATCGGGTTTTGCGTGCCCGGAGGCAAGGGGCTGGGGCCGTTTGTTGGCAGTGCCCGGGACAGTGCGATCATCTGAATGCCCTCGGCCATCGCGACACCGGCGTGCAACAGGGTTGCAAAATCCAGCGCGACCACCTGAGCTCCGTCCAGATGGTGCTGGGCGCAAACGGCCTGAAGGCCCGAGAGACGCGCTACGCCGCCTTTGGCGAGATCTTGTCAGAGGTCACACACGACCCGGGCGTGGAGACCGAGAGCAAAGGTTTTATCGGGTGAGGAAGACCGTGGCCCCGGTGGGGCCGCGTAAGCTTCCAAACGCTATGACGACGCCGCAGGCCTGCAATACCTCAACGCCCGGTACTATGACCCCGCCTTGGGGCGGTTTATTCAGCCGGATTGGTGGGAGGTGACGGATGCAGGGGTTGGGACGAACAGGTATGCGTATTCAGCAAATGATCCTGTAAATTTGAGTGATCCGGGAGGGAACTGCAGTTAGATTCTATGACTCTGATGGTGATGGAACAAATGAGAGCTCAGAGCAAACCGGTTGGGATGGAAGCGAGGGACAATTTGAGGCGCACGGCATGCGAAGGTCTGGCGCTGCACAATTTCAGCTTGATAAGTATATAGAAAATAGTGGTGTATTCTGGAGCTCACCACATTCTTTTGGCTACATTGGATCAGAGGAATCTGGCGGATATCTTACAGATGGTCGGCGTAAGGGATATTCAGTGCATTGGGTTTTTAATAGCCCGGGCGTACCTGTGGTTGAAAGTGTTCCAGTAAATCCAACTAGAAAGTTCCGCGCTAAAAATCGATGGTCCTTAATAATAACCACCTGTTTTATGGCAGTCCAGAACGAGATAGAGTATACCACTATTCCACACTGTCCAATATTACTTCGATAGTTGCACAAGAAATGATCAAACCATCTTTGCAAGAAAACAACCCTAAAAGAGCCAGATACGGTGATGGGGTTTAATTCACAAGAGTTGACCCTTTTTTGGAAGGGATGACTAGAGCTCGCGACTCTCGACAAATATATGGCACACCATTCGATACAAGTAGAACTGAAGCATTTGTTACGGTGAACATATCAGGTCTGCAAAGATCTGAGCATCGTCAAGGTGCTGTCGTTGTTGTGCCGACATCTGAGCCCCTAGATGTTAAAGGGCGGATCGCTGGATATGGAAAGATGCCAAAATGAACACGTCACAAGATAGATTGCATTATCACCTCGGAATTTGGCATCATGAATTTGGCGATGATGAGCCCGTGTGGATTTTATCTGAGTATGATTTAGCAGGAAATGTTTACCGCCAAATTGAAAGATATCGTTGCGGAAGTTTAGAATTGAAAGAGGCAAGCACAAGCGCCGAATCTATAGTGGAGGTCGATTTTAAGCCTGAATTGTTTGAGGTTGTAAGCGGGGAATTTTCACACTTTTTTGTTACCAAAGAACAATTTAATTTAATTGAGAAATTATGTAAAAAACGCTCAATTGTAGAATAAGGATGTTTTCATGTGTGAATCAGCATTGTAACGTTTTCGGTTCAAGCTAATTTACTGTATTAGAGCACTTCTTAATACACTTATATTTGAGAGCTGGGCCCTCCAACTTCTGCGCCAACACCCCCCTGACCACTGCATCTACCAGATACCCCTCCACCCCGGGCTCCGCCCGTACCCGGCTGAACTGCTCCACCGGAGCAGTTCCGGGACGCCGTGCACTCCATCAGCCGCAAGGGCGCTTCCTCTGCCGAATTCACATGG
The DNA here is from genome assembly GCA_947494445.1 of uncultured Paracoccaceae bacterium. Lineage (GTDB taxonomy): Bacteria > Pseudomonadota > Alphaproteobacteria > Rhodobacterales > Rhodobacteraceae > CANLSM01. The sequence continues at coordinate 738,613 of CANLVD010000001.1, forward strand.
CTCGCGTTGACAGCACCAACCGCCCAACCAGGGCTGCCCGGCTGGGCGTTGCCCGGTCTTGCCTGAAAGGCTCCACCGGAGCCTTTCCAGGACGGCGCGACCTCTCTGCCGTCTCCCGATCCCGGATCTCGCCGATCATCAAAACATTCGGGTCCTGCCGCAAAAGCGAGCGCAGCATGGTCGCAAAATCCAGCCCGATCTCAGGATGCACCTGCGTCTGATTGAGCCCCGGCAGGGTGTATTCCACCGGATCCTCCACCGTGCAGATCTTGACGCCGGGTTTGTTGAGATGGTTGAGCGCGGCATAGAGCGTCGTCGTCTTGCCCGCCCCCGTCGGCCCCGTGACCAAAAACAACCCGCAGGACTAGACCCGGACCAGTTTGAGTTTGGTTTTGAGGTCGGTGCGGCAGAAGGCGTGGAGAAAGCAGGTCTGTTCGGAGATGTCGAGCATCTCCTGTGCGGTCTCGTCGCTTTCGGAGGTTTGCAGGTAGACATGGGTTTCGATCGGATCGGCTGTGCCGGCCTGCCCGGTGCCGCCCGAGGCTCCGCCGAGGCTGAAATGGGTGTCCTGCACGATGCGGTAATCGGGCAGATCGAGTTTCAGCATGGAGACGAAGCGTCCGAACTGGGTCATGAAGCAGAAGGCGATGCCCGCGCTGATCAGGGTGTTGGCGTCAGGGGCGCGGCCGTCCTCGGAGCTGAGAAAGCGGAAGGACGTGCCCCAGGGCGAATACTGCATCTGTTGCAGGTCCTTGATCCCGTCGGGGCGCAGTTGGGCAATCGCGCCGATGTTGAGGCGGCGGTCCTGCTCGGCTGCAAGGCTTCCGGCGGCGGCAGAGGTGCCAAGGGCGACGTCTTTCTTGGGGGTCGGGCCGATCGGTTCCATGAGGGTCAGGGTGGCGGGAGTGTCGGGTTTGGCGGTGGCGAAGTGATTGCCGGGGTCGGGGAAGAGCGGCGCGTCCAGTTCAGCGACCTTGGCGGTGGGAAGCTCATGGCCGTTTCTGGCCAGTTTGAAGAGGCTTTCCAGCTGGCCGCGCATCAGGCCGTTGAGTGGTGATGCGCTGATTGCGTTCATCAAGAGTGTGGTGAGCGCGCCGTCGTCGAGATCGCAGTCAATCTCGACCCGCAGTTCCACAGGCTCTGCGCCGCCGACCATGGTGCGCTTGGGCATGGAGCCCTTCATTGTGTAGTAGTTGTCCTGGATCAGGCGCAGTTTGCGGATCGTGACGCCCTGACGCGCGGCCAGTGCCGTGATCTCGTTCATGTAGCTGGCGACCATGCCGGTGGACAGGAAGGCCAGCGGGCAGGGGGCGGCGTCGTGGCCGTTTAGGTAGGGGCCTTCGTCGGAGACCAGACGCCAAGTGTCGCCGGTTCTGGCGGATCTGACCAGGGCTTCTTTCTGGAAGCCGCTGAGCGAGCGGACCCATGTGCGCAGGGCGTCGCCCTTGCGGATGGCGGGCGCGTCGATGGAGACCTCATCGGCGTTTGCCACCCTGAAGAACGGGGCGAGGCCGCTTGAGCCGATGATGTCGTCGCCGAGTTTGGCCATTGGGGACCTCAGATTTTTGGAAGATCCGGATTTGCTGCCGAATAGGACACAAGGTCCGAGACGGTCAGGCGCTTGTCGCGTTTCTCGAAGGTTTCGATGTATTCGAGCATGGTGTGCGAATGCTCGCTCATCATGCCTTCGGCGCGGACAGGATCACCATTGGCGATGGCATCATAGATCACCTGATGCTGGGCGTTGCCCAGACGCAGGCGGAAGAGGCCGCGTTCAAGCTGTTCAGGCGTATCCAGCACCGCGCGGTCAAACACCATGGAGCCGGCAGCGAGCATCGGCAGGTGACTGATCTGGCGGCAGGTGAACCCGACGTAGTCATTGCCGCAGGCTTCGAGGATGGAAGTGTGAAACACCTCATTGGCGGCCTGCATGCGGTTGATGGTCGGTTCATCCAGCCTGCCCAGTGAGATCAACTCGTTCATGGTGCTGATTGCCTGGGCCATGTCAGGCAGGTGGTCGTGCTTGTGTGGTGACAGAGAGGCCAGACGGGCAGCGAGGCTTTCCAGATGACCACGGACCTGCACGGCTTGCAGGATGTCGGAAATTGTTGGGCTTTGGATGCGGTACCCCCGGCCCTCGCCGCGGACAATGATGCCCTCACGCTCGAGGATGCGCAGGGCAAGGCGGACCGGGGTGCGGGAGACATTATGGGCCTCGCACAGGTTGGCCTCGGACAGGCGCGTGCCTTCGGCGTAGACGCCGTGGATGATGTCGTTGCGGATGCGGGTGGCGAGTTCTGTGTCAATGGAGTCCATGGGCGTATTGATCAAATTTGGGATCCCAAAGTCAAGGTGAAATTCCAAAATATGGGAGTTTGAGCAAAAAATATCTTGATTTGGGATCCCGTATTGTGCCTATTTTGAGGAAAGACTCGGTCGGCGTGTCAGTTTGGGATCCCAAACCAGCGTCGGCACTGAAAGCCAACCTTGGGAGGAAATCATGGGAATTACACGGCTTAGCCTGGCGGTTGCACTGGCATCTGCACTTGGTCTTTCTGCGCAGACAGCATCAAGCGATGAGTTGACGGTGGCGACATTCGTGCCGCCCCAGCATCACACCAATACGGTGATGTTCAAATGGTTCGGGGAGGAGCTGGAGAAGCGCTCTGGCGGGTCGCTGACGATGAAGCTGTTCCCGGCGGGTCAGCTTGGTGCGGGTCCGGTGCAGCAATACAAGCGCGCAGTCGAGGGCGTGGCAGACATCACCTTTGGCGTCTCGGCCTACACGCCGGTTCTGTTCCCCAAGACGATGCTGGCCATTCCACCGGGCAAAGCGACAAGTTCGGCCGAAGCCACCAAGCGCATTCTGGCAGTGTTCGACGAGCATCTGGCTGATGAATACGAGGATGTGAAGGTGATCGGTCTGACCACGGCGGCGGGCATCGGGATTGCCGCGACGCGGGATGTGTCGACGCTGGACGGCCTGAAGGGCGCCAAAATCGTACCCTATGCGGCCCTGACCACGCCAATCATCGAGGCCATGGGCGGCGTTCCGGTTCAGATGCCAGTGACCGAGATGTACACGGGCCTGTCGACCGGCACGATTGACGGGGCCTATGCGACATACAACAACATGACCGCACCTTGGAATTTCTGGGATGTTGCCTCGCATTTCGTGACCAATGTGCCGGTGCAGCACGCGGTCATCTTCGTGGTCATGAACCGCGAGCGCTATGAAGGGCTGAGTGATGCCCATCGTGCGATCATCGACGAATTGTCCGGTGAGGCTGCGTCTATGAAGCTGGCAGAAAGCTTTGATGGTGCGGATGCCAGATCCCTGAAAATCATGGGCGAGACCTCAGGCAAGAATTACGAGCTGGTCGAGGTCTCGGCAGAGGAGCGCGCCAAGATGGACGCGGCTGTGGCCGAGGGCATGAAGGCAATCTATGCCGATTACGCGGAACGCGGGATCGACAATGCCGAAGAGATCTACAACGCGATTAACCAGTAAGGCCGGGTAGCCGGGGCGCGCTTGCCGCTCCGGCCCTTGTGCTTTTGGGGGAAAGTCGATGTCAGAGCCAAAACCCCTGCCCGGGATCATCCGCCTTCTGGACCGTGTGCTCACCTGGGTCTCGCTGATCTGTGGCGGTGCCACGCTGATCTTCATGACCGGGTTTTCGGTCTGGAACGTGCTGATCATGCGCAAGGCGCTGAATGCGCCGATTGTCGGGGCGGAAGATCTGCTGATCCTGTCACTGGTGGTGATCGTGGCGCTGTCGATCCCGCTGGGGGCGCGCACTGGCGCCCATATCGAGATCGAGGTTCTTGAGGCAAGCATGTCTGCGGCCTTTGCGAAATGGTCGATGATCGCGGTCAAGCTTGGCGGTCTGGTGCTGCTGATCGTCATGGCGCGGCAGTTGTGGCACGCAGGTGAGAGCGCTGAGAAATTCGGCGAGACTACCCAGCAGCTTTTGATCTCATACGAGCCATTTTACTATCTGCTGGCGCTGTCCATGGCGATCTATGCGGTCGTTCTGGTGCTGGACATCTGGCAGCTTCTTCGATCCGGGCGGATCGTCACCCTGAAAGTCGACGGAGCGGGTCTATGATCAGCATGACCCTTCTGGGGATCCTCGGGCTGTTGTCGCTGTTCATCCTGCTGGCGCTGCGGATGCCGGTTGCCCTGTCGATGCTGGCCGTTGGTCTGGTGGGCACAGTTGTGGCAAACGCCAACAAGTTCATCGCCGTGGGCATGTCGGCGGATCAGGCCTGGGCGCGGGGTTTCAAGATTGCCTATTCGAACCTGTCGGGCGAGACGTTCGAGGCGGCGTCGAATTTCAACCTGCTGGTCATTCCGATGTTCGTGCTGATGGGCACGCTGGCAGGGGTATCCGGCATGTCCCAGGACCTGTTCACGGCGGCTTACCGGATGATGGGGCATATGCGTGGCGGTCTGGCCTCGGCCACGATTGCGGCCTGCGCGGGATTTGCGGCCCTGTCGGGTTCGTCACTGGCCTCGGCGGTGACGATGGGCCGGGTCGCGCTGCCTGAGATGAAACGGTATAAGTATTCCGACAGTCTGGCGACGGGATCGGTGGCGGCGGGCGGCACGCTGGGGTTTCTGATCCCGCCCTCGGGGGGCATGATCATCTATGCCGTGCTGACCGAGCAATCCATCGGGCGGCTGTTCATGGCGGGCGTCTTTCCCGGCATCATCCTGACGCTGCTTTTCATCGGCGCGATCTATTTGGTGGTTCTGCGCAATCCTGATGCGGGGCCTTGCGGGGAGCGGTCCGAATGGCCCGCGCGCAAGCAGGCGCTGTTGCGCGCGGCCCCGATCCTTGCGGTGGTGCTTCTGACCATCGGCGGGATGTACACCGGGTTTTTCACACCCGTTGAGGCCTCGGGCGTGGGGGCGTTCTTCACCTTTGTGGTGGCGGCATGGCGGCGGACGCTGACCGTTCAGGCCAGCAAGACGGTCATCCTGCAGACGATGAACGCAACCGCCACGGTCTTTCTGATCATCATCGGTGCCTTCGTGTTCATCCCCTTCATGTCGCTGACGGAGGTGCCTGCGCATCTGGTCACGCTTCTGACCTCGCTGCCCATTGGTGATCTGGGCGTGCTCTTGATCATCATCGCGGTCTACATCTTTCTGGGGATGTTTCTTGAATCCATGGCGATGCTGGTCCTGACCATTCCGGTGGTGATCCCGATTGCCATCGGGCTGGACTGGGACCTGATCTGGTTCGGGATCATCGTGGTGATCGTGCTGGAGATGGGGATGATCAGCCCGCCTGTGGGGATCAATGTCTTCATCGTCAAATCCATCGCGCCCGAGGTGCCGATGGGCCGTATATTCAAGGGCATCTGGCCGTTCTGGTTCGCCATGGCGCTGATGATTGTCCTGCTCATAATTTTTCCGCAAATCGCTCTGTTCCTCCCTCAAACGCTGGTGGGTGGATAGCCAAGGAGGCGCATCATGGACGCAACGACAGACATCAGGACGCTTCAGCACTTCATTGCCGGACAGTGGGTCGATGCCGACGGCGGTGAGACATTTGACGTGCTCAATCCGCTGGATGACAGCCTTTATGCGCGTGCGGCCAAGGGCACAGGTGCGGATATGCGTGCAGCTGTTGCGGCGGCGCGGGCGGCGTTTGCAGATTACAAGGAGACCACACCGACCCAGCGGGAGCGCTGGTTGCTGCGCGTGGCCGAGTTGATGGAAGAGCAGCAGGCAGAGCTGGTCGATTGCCTGATTGATGAGATCGGTTCGCCCATTCAGAAAGCGATGTTCGAGTTCTCCAAGGGGCTGACCATGGTGCGGGCTGCTGCCGGCATGTGCCGCAACGTGCGCGGCGAGACGATCCCTTCTGATGCGCCGGGCAAGTTTTCGATGTCGATCCGGGAGCCTTTGGGCGTGGTGGGTGTGATCACACCGTTCAATGTGCCGTTGATCAAGACCACAAGGCTGGTTGCCAATGCGCTGGCAGTGGGCAACACGGTTGTGCATCTGCCCTCGGAAATGGCGCCGCATCTGACGGTGCTGTTTGCGCAGATCGTAGCTGATGCAGGCTTTCCGGCAGGGACCTACAATGTGGTGACGGGGTTTGGCCATGAGATCGGGGATGATCTGACGGGCCACAAGGAACTGGATTTCCTGACTTTCACAGGCTCGACCGTGGTGGGACAGCACATCAACGAGATCTGTGCGAAGAACAAGACACCCACGACGCTGGAACTGGGGGGCAAGAGCCCGACCGTCGTGATGGCGGATGCGGATCTGGACAAGGTCATGCCGCTTGCTGCACGTTCGATCTTCATGTTTGGCGGACAGGCCTGCATCGGGTCGAGCCGTTTCTATGTGGAGCGGCCGATCTTTGAAGAGTTCGTCAAGCGCTTTGCGATGATTGCGGGCAAGGTCGGGATGGGGGATCTGCGCGATCCCGATACGGTGATTGCGCCGATCATCTCGGACCGGCAGCGGCAGCGGGTCAGGGACCATATTGCGGATGCTGTGGCAAAGGGCGCGACCATTGCCGCAGGTGGTGAGTGGGAGGGCAATCGATGCCAGCCGACCCTGCTTACAGGTGTCAGTCAGGACATGACCGTTTGCAGGACCGAAACGTTTGGGCCTGTGACCTCCATCTACCCGATCGACAGTTATGAGGAGGGGCTGGAGAAGGCCAATGACACAGAATATGGCCTGTCCTCTGCGATCTTTACGAAAGACATCGACCGTGCCTTTCATTTTGCCCGCAACATCGGGGCTGGCATGTGCCACATCAATGGTCCGACCATCCATGACGAGGCGCATGTTCCCTTTGGCGGCAATGGCGAAAGCGGGGTCGGGCGCGAAGGCACGGACGCTGATCTGGAAGCGATGACCGCGTTGAAATGGGTGACGGTGCAGCTATGACCTTCACACTTTATCACCATGGGTCATCGGTTTGTGCGGCCAAGGTGCGCTTTGCGATGGAGGAAAAGGGGCTGGAGTGGGATGGGGTCTATATCGACATCCTGAAGGGTGAGCAGTTCGATCCGGCCTATCTGAAGCTCAATCCCAAAGGCGTTGTGCCAACTCTGGTTCATGATCAGACGGTGGTGCCCGACAGCACTGTGATCATCGAATACCTTGACCAATTGGAACCCCGGACAAGCGTGCACCCGGCCGATCCATGGGAGCGGGCGCAGGCGCGATACTGGACAAAGGCGGTGGATGAGGATCTGCATCCGGCCTGTGGTGCTGTGACATTTGTCTGTTCGCACCGGCATACGGTCTTGAAAAATCTGGGCGAGGAAGGGGTGAAGAGGTTTCTGGCCTCCACGCCCACAATGTCGGTCACGTCAAACTGGAAAGACCTCAAGGATGCCTACACCCGCTACGGTTTCGATGCGCCGGGGGCTGCGGATAAGGTCAGGCTCTACGACAGTTACCTTCGCAAGATGGAAGATGCATTGAGCAGCGGCGATGACTGGCTGGTGGGCAACGCGTTTTCCATCGCTGATATTGCCATGACGCCTTACGTGAACCGGCTGGCGATGATGTCGATGCGGGGCCTGTGGGAGCAGGGGCGCCTGCCCAATGTCGAGGCATGGTTTGCCCGGATCGAGGCGCGGCCGAATTTCCGCAAGTGCCTGATTGACTGGGTGCCTGATGACCTGACCAATGATCTGCGGGAAAACGGAGCCAAAAGCTGGCCCGAAGTTGCAAGAATACTCGAAATCAAACTCTGATCTGGGAGGACATATCATGGGCCGACTGAGTGGAAAAACCGCTGTCATCACAGGGGCAGCACAGGGGATTGGTGCGCTGATGGCCAAAGCCATGGCGGATGCGGGCGCGCAGGTGCTGGTGACGGATGTGCAGGACACTGCAAATGCCGTGAAGACGATCACCGATGCCGGTGGCATGGCCAGGGGCATGAAGGTCGATGTGACCGACAATGAGGATCTGAAAGCGATGGTCGAGACCGCCAACGGGATGGGCGGCCTTGATATCATGGTCAATAACGCGTCGATCTTTGCGACGCTGACGCCCAAGCCGTTCTTCGAAATAGATGAGGAAGAGTTCGATCTGATCATGCGGGTGAACGCGCGTGGCGTGCATCAGGTGATGCGGGCGATTGTGCCCACGATGATCAAGGCCGGGGGCGGCAAGGTCGTCAATATCGCATCGGGTACATTCTATTATGGCCCGCCTGGGCTGTCGCATTACACCGCGTCAAAGGGGGCCGTGATTGCGTTGACCCGCTGCCATGGCCGGGAGTTGGGTGACAAGAATATTCAGGTCAATGCGATTGCGCCGGGACTGACCGAAAGCGAGGGGCTGGCGGCCAATTCCGGGTTCGACATGGCGCGCGCGCCGACGGTGGCGTCACGATCGATCAAGCGCGAGATGCTGCCCGAGGATCTGCTGGGAACGTTGCTGTATCTGGCCTCATCCGACAGCGATTTCGTGACCGGTCAGACGCTGAATGTGGATGGTGGCAAGGTCAATGTCTGAGCCATGGCCGGTCAGACGACCGGCCATGCTCGTTGCGTTTAGCGGAGGCCTGCGTAGCGGATCCCGCTGAGATCAGCGAGGTCGCGTTTCCAGGCTGTGATGTCCGAGGGTGTGAAGTCGCTGAGGCTGGAATGGCCGCAGGCCCGCGCCAGCACCTGCATCAACTCTACCGATGCGCCGAAGTATCGGGCGAGTTTTTCAGCGCCGATCTGCACATCAAGACGTTTGCGCAACTCTGGCTTCTGGGTGGCGACACCCACGGGGCAGTTGTTGGAATTGCACATCCGCGCAGCGATGCAGCCCACGGCCTGCATGGCGGAGTTGGACAGGGCAATCGCGTCCGCGCCAAGCGCCATGGCTTTCACGAAATCCTCGGCCACGCGCAGACCGCCGGTGATCACGAGGGTCACCTCGCGCCCTGTTTTCTGGTCGAGATGGGCGCGGGCGCGTGCCAGTGCAGGGATGGTGGGGATAGAGATGTTGTTGCGGAAGATCAGCGGGGCTGCCCCCGTGCCGCCGCCGCGCCCGTCCAGAATGATGTAATCCGCGCTGGCCTCAAGGGCGAAGTCGATGTCATCCTCGATGTGGTTGGCCGAGAGTTTGAAACCGATGGGAATGCCGCCGGAGCGTTCGCGCACTTCGTCTGCGATCTTGCGGAAATCCGCGGGCGTGTGGAGGTCCGGGAACGTCGCGGGCGAGATCGCCGCCTGACCCGGTTCAAGGCCGCGCACATCGGCGATTTTGCCCTGAACCTTGTCACCCGGCAGATGCCCTCCGGTGCCGGTTTTCGCGCCCTGACCACCCTTGAAGTGAAAGGCCTGAACGCGTTCGACAAGCTCCGGTTTCCAGCCAAACCTGGCTGAGGCCAGTTCGTAGAAATAGCGTGAGTTTTCGGCCTGTTCCTCGGCCAGCATGCCGCCTTCACCAGAACAGATGCCGGTGCCTGCAAGCTCTGCACCGCGGGCCAATGCGGTCTTGGCCTCTTCGGACAGGGCGCCGAAGCTCATGTCCGAGACAAAGAGCGGGATGGTCAGGTGCAATGGCTTGGCCGCGCGCGGGCCGATGGTGACGCCGGTGGTCACCTCGACATCGTCGAGCAGCGGTTTGCGGGCCATCTGGGCGGGCAGGATCTGGATGTCATCCCAGTGCGGCAGGTCCTTGCGCGGAACGCCCATGGAGCCCATTTCGCCGTGATGGCCCAGCTTGCTCAGCCCGTCGCGGGCAAGCTCGTGGATGTGGGCAACTGTTGGCTCTTCCGGAGTTGGTGTGGCCGTGGGCACATCGGATTTGGGTTCGGGCGCGACATCGCCAATCGCCAGATCACCCAGCTTCGCGTGAGAGCCGTCGCAGAAAGGGCGGTTTGCGGTGGACTTGCACTGGCAGAGTGCGGCGCTGCCCGAGGTCTCGGCCGTGAACTTGACCGGAGTGATGCCGGTGCCTGCATGGGATCCATCGCAAAAGGGTTGGTTTTTCGACTTGCCACAGGCGCACCAGAAGTAGTCCTTGCCTTCCTCCAGGTCCACTTTGGCCGGGGCCTTAGCTGCAATGATCGGAACGGTTTTCGGTGTCATGTGGTGTCCTCTCTGTCGGTGTTTTTGCTTTATTGTCTCTCACGGGTTAGGCGCGGGCATCGCGTGGGCGCAGGTACCAGAACCAGACGCGGTATCCTTCCAGTATCGCCAGCGGTCCGAAATGCACGAGCGCCGGGCCGATGCCGCCCCAGTCATGCAGGGCCGCCCAGTGAAGCAGTGTCAGGACGGCGGCGGCGTAGGTCGTGCGTTGCAGGGTCTTCCACGATGATCCCATGCGGCGCACGAAGTAGTCCATCGAGGTCACGGCCAGCGGGATGAAGATCAGAAACGCGATCCAGCCGGTCCAGATGTAGAATTTGGGAATGTCGGCGGCCACGCGGGCGAGGCTGCCTTCGTCAATGAGGTAGAACACCGTGTGCAGGGCCGCGTAGCCAAAAGCGGCGACGCCGAAATAGCGGCGGTTTTTCTTCAACCATTGCGGGCCACGCCAGCCACGCAGCAGCAAAACGAGAGGGGAGGCGAGCATCGCGATGATCATGAACCGGGCGGAAAACTCACCCGTAGGGTGCAGCAGTTCATGATAGATTTTCGGATCGGTCGCGCCTGCCAGAGCGGAGGCCATGCCAAAGCCAGGAATGGCCAGCAGCAGCCAGAGCCAGTAGGGGTAAAGTCGTGCCAATTTCAATGTCCTTCGAATGGGGTGCGTGGGACTGAGCTTCAGCCCTCAGAGCGTTTGACCTTCTGGTGTTCGTCTTCGATCAGGCCGATTTTCCAGTAGCCTGAGATGTATGTGTCTGTGCGCGGGACCTGCTTTTCGGTTGCCAGATAGGCGCGCAGGGAGCGGATGACGCCAGACTCGCCTGCGATGCAGGTCTGCACGCGGCCTTCGGGCCATTCGAGGGAGCGGATCAGGGTTTCCTGAGCGCTTGACGGCTGGTGCGGGTCGGGGTGCACAATCCAGTGCACTTCGATGCCATCAGGCATGTCGATCTCCTGCAGGTCATCGGCCGAGGTGACCTCGAAAATGGCCACACCTCTGGCATCGCGCGGCATGGCTTCAAGCGTTGCAGCGGCGACGGGAATTGCCGAAGGATCGGCGGCAACCAGATACCAATCGGCGTCAAACCGCGTGACCTTGGGTCCGCTGGGACCGGCAAAGCCGAGAAAATCACCCGGTTTTGCGCCACTGGCCCAGCGGGAGGCAGGACCATCATCGCCATGAGCAACAAAGTCGATGCTGAGTTCCTGCCGATCCGCATCAAATTTGCGCACGGTGTAGGTGCGCTTGACCGGTGGAGGGCCGCTTTTCAGACGGTTGGCAAACTGGTCCCGCGTCTCGCCCGCATCGGGGATCAGGAGCTTGCAATTGCCCCCCTCGCGGCCTTGCGGGAAGCCGTCAAGCTCAGGCCCGGCAAAGACCACGCGGATCATGTTGGGTGTGAGGCGCCATGCGGCCTTGACCGACAGCACCCGGGGGCCGGGGCGGGCTGTGACCTTGCGCGCAGCCTGCGCGACTTTCGTCAGTATCGTCATCTCAATGCGCCTTTCCTGTGATTGCTGACTGTGCCCTTTCGGGACGTGTCAGAACTTGCCGGAGTTTCCCCAGGCTTCGCGCGGGCTGATCTCTTCTTCGTTCATCCAGTGCTCGACGATTTTGCCACCTGCGGTGCGGTACAGATCAAAGACCGCGATGTCCTTGCCGGCTGCGTGGCGCTTGCCATAGGTCATGACCAGATCACCCTGACCGATCAGCTGGAACAGCATCTCGTATGATCCGGCAGCGTCCGAGGCGAGCCAGTCCTGCAGCCCGGCAAGACCTGCACCGATGGGCGCGGCGCGCTGGATGATGTCGCCTGAGACAAACTCTGCCAGCTTTTCGTGGCCGCGCTCCTGCAACACCTGTTTGGTGTATTCCAGCACCAGTGCCTTGCTGGCGGCCGTATCAGCGGACGGGTTAACGTCAGTGGCCCCCGCGACCATGTCTTCACCGGATGTGGTGTCCTTGGTGTAGGGTGCAATCGTGTCCCAGTGTTCAAGGATCAGCCCTTCGGGATCGGTGTAGAACATGTCCATGGTGACCCATTGCGCCTCGCCATCGTTGAGCGATTGATAGGCGTTGCAGAACACCCATGGGCCATCCTCGAAGATGCGGATGATCTGGATGTCCCGCTTCGGGTTACGCGCGACAAAGGGTTCGAAGAAGGTGAGAAAGCCCTCGGCCCCGTCGCCCACACCTGTGGAATGCTGGGTGTAGCGGTGACCTGTGTTCCTCAGGACAGCTTCGCGGGCATTGCCGCCGGCGATCCCGTCAAGATAGATGTCCCTGACATTGTCCAAACCTTTTCCCATTGGATGTCTCCTGTGTGATGTTGCGAGCGCATGCGTTGTTGGTGCTCCATTAAAACTGCAGCACCTGCGCGGGTTGCGCGATGTTCAAGCGATGCCGAACCGCACGCTTGCCTCGATCAGATTTTCGCTGCGCGTCGCATCGAGGACGACGGCAGTCTGATCGGCAAGCTCGCGCAATACGGAATCATTGGTGAGATTGTAGGGGCACGGGCCGTGGGGCGCATAATCGGGATGCTTCGCATAGATGTCGCTGATCAGCGCGTCGTCGAAGTAGAGTTGCGTCGTCAGGAAGCTTTTGTCACCCTGCGAGATCTTGACGTGGATATGGGTGACGCGCGGGTCGTACCAGCCGGGAAAAACGGTCTGAAATGTGACCATGCCGCTGGCGTCGGTCACCTGCCCGCCGCGCATGAACGTGTCGCTGTCCACGGGGGGAATGTGCCCGTCCTTGGCATTGGCAATCACAGAGACCAGAGTGTCGAAGGGCGCACGTACCGTGGCCTGACTGTAGCCAGAGTAATACCCTGCGGCATCGCAGTGCCAGATCTCGACGCTGACCCCGTCAAGCGGGGTGCAATCGGAGACCTTTACCACCTCGATCGCGAGTTTCAGGGGCAACCCGGGCCGGCCTTCGGTGATATCGGCCCGTTGTGGTGACGTGATGTAATAGGGACCAGCGGTCAGTTCGGGCGTCAGCAGGCAGATGTCAGCGCCTGCCTTCGGGGCGAGCTTTGCGCTCACCCCGCTGGACAGGTTTGTCAGGGCTGCACGCGCCAAACCGTTGCGGTTCCAGTAGGCAAGGCCAAGGAGGCCCGCGATCCCCAGACCAAGTTTGGCAAAGCCGCGGCGGTTCATGCATCTTCCTCTTTGCGCCAGACCAGAACAATCGCGACCGCCGCGATGATCGCAAAGACCAGCCCGGCGATGGCCGGAGTGGCAGGACCGCCCATGAGACCCATGAAAATCGCGTCATGGCCGTTCATGAACATCAAGGCAAAGCCGCCGATCATGACCAGATGCCGCTGGCCGACGACAGCGCCGATGAGGGCAATCAGGATCAGCGTCAACTGACGGCCCAGAAATGCGCCAGCGGTCAGCCCAAGCGACAGGGCAGGCCCGGTCAGTTCGGTGAGCCCCGGGTTCGAAGTGGGGTTCCCATAGGCCGGGATTGTTGCTGCAGCCATTGCAAGGGCCATCAGGGCAATCAGAATTCGTGGGATCAGGTAAGTCTTGCTGAATGACATGTCGTGTTCCTATGGGTTCGGGCGTGGTGTCGTGATCACAGGGACAGGCCGCAGAGGACACCTGACGAACAGGTGCATCTGCGGCCCGGGTATCCCTTTAAAAATTGACGGTCAGAGAGCCGCCGTTTTCGCTGATCTTGGTCAGGTCAGTGCCCTCACCAATGGTGATCAGGATGCCCCCGGTCGCAAAGGTAAAGTCGCTCGGCATGCCCTCAACGAATGCACCGCTGGAGCTGACCTGCGTGCCTGGTGCGATGACTTCGACTGTGGCGCTGAAGTTTTCGTCCGTCGTGTCCGACAGTTTGGCCGAGGTAATGGGCTGGTCGAAGGCGAAATAGTAGCGATCGAATGTGGTATCGTCATAGAGCGTGATCTGCAGCTTTTCCAACTGCGCCACCAGGGTCATGGTCAGGCTGTTGGTCGTGAAGTCCACGTCATAGACCTGAAAGGCAAAGCCGGGCAGTTCGACCTCATCGGTGATTTCAACCGGACCTTTGGCGTCCACTGTGAAGGGCGCGCCACCGGTGGCCTGCGCGTTCTGGAAGAAGTTGACGGCTTGGCTGACGGTGCTCGACGGGGTGGCAGCGACGGTGCAGGCGGCCACAAGGGCCGTGGCCGCGATCAGGGTCGCGCGAATGGGTGTGAAGATGGTCATGAGTTTATCCTCCTGTTGGGATGATGCGGTGCGTTACGAGCGGCCGTGATAGGCTTGGCTGACGGCAAAGCTGTCTTCGAACCAGTGCCAAAGAACGACCTGACCATCGCGGACCTTGGCGCGCAGGGCGAAGGTGAACTCGCCGATTTCCTGACCGGAATGGGGCGTGATGCCGTTCATAATGCCAAACACGGCGACTGTATCGCCGGAGGTAAAAGCGTCGGTGTTTTCCCATTTGGTGGTCTGCAAGTTCGCACTGAACACGCCGAGGAATTCGAAGATTGCCTCTTTGCCCTTGCTCTCGCCGATCCATGGCAGGGTGCTGTCGCCTTCATTGTGCCAGACCATGTCATCGGCCATCAGTGCGGACATGGCTTCCATATCGCCACCGCCCATGGCGCCCATGAATGCCATGACTGTGTCAAATGATGCCTGGGTTGTTTCGTCCATTTCCTGTGCTCCTACTTGTGTTGCGAGGATCAGTGCCAAGGTGGCGCCGAGTGATGTCTTCAAAGCGGTTCTGCGGTTCATTTTCGTGTCCTTTGGTGAATGGTCTGCCGGAGCAGGGTCGAAGAAGGTTGTGGTGGTGTCAGGGATGCTGTGATCCCTCGGTCGTCTTGGTCCACATCAGTTCGGGGTTCTCGCGAAAGGCGAAGCGCTCAAGGTGGCTGGTCACCACTTCGACCACCCGGTCCAGTTGCGTCTGATCATCGGCAGAAGCGCAGAATTTCAGGTGGCTTGCGTCCGCTGTCAGTTCGCATTGCCCGAAAGAGAACCGAACCCAGCCCTTGTGTGCGTCGCAGCCCGCATCGACCTTGCGGCCGAAGTGCTGGCAGAGCGCGGTCATGTGACGGGCGGCGTTGTCGGTTTCGAAAAGGGCGCTTGTGTTCATCATGTGGTTCCCGAAGATCTTGAGGTGAAAATATTGCCGCTCGACCACGCTGCATATTGGCTCATTTCAGAAGTCATAGTTCGGCCGAGCGGAACGATTGTTCTGCGCTAAAGGAATGATGCGGGTACGGTGCAAGGCTGTGTCCTGAGAGCAGGCCAAACGGATGCAGCTCCATGGCTGGCACATTGATGTGCCGGACGATTGAGACGGTCTGGATGTGTCGCGCAAGCAACGTCAGGGCGTTGCAGCCATTGAGCCGTCAGTCGGAGGCTGTTTTCAGTTCCAGCGTGATGACCCGTTGGTCGGGGCTTTGGATTTCTGTGTCCACCGCGTGGTCGAGAAGATCCCTGAAATTGTTCCCGGCGACATCTTCCAGCCGTGCATCCACGGTGATGTTCAGGGTTCCGGAAGTCCAGTCATCACGCGGCACAAACCGCCAGCTCAAGCCATGGCTTTCCACAGACAGAGATCCTGGAACCGGCTGTCCGGCACCATCCAGAACCCCGATGCCGCTCTGCAGAAGGTGATGATCGAAAGGGCGGTCGAAGGCAATCACAAGGGGCGCGCGAGAGTGCGCCGCGGGCGCGTTGACGCGCCAGTTTTCAGTCGCGGGCAGAGACCGCAGTGCCGGGCCGACAAGGAAGGCCTTCTCGAACCGGGAGGTGACGTCCTTGCCGTTTGCGCTGGGCCAGCCGTCCTCAACAACAATCGAATAGGATTTGCCCTCAAGCAGGGCCGGGCCAAGTGCCAGATTTGTCGCAACTCCGCGTTTTATGCGTCCGGGGTCCATCAGCAGGGTCAGCCGTGTGCGATCATCGTTCCAGAGTTCCTGCTTGAACGTCATGAAGGCAGCCGTGTCAGCTGTTCCGGTCTCGTCCACGAGTTTGATGAAATCGGTGGATCTGTGGGGTTGCATCGGTGTGGAGAAGTGGATGTAGAACCGCAATGTGTTCTCGGGAATGCTGTCGCCACCGGGGTGGATTGCGAGCACTTGAGCAGGGACGGCAGTGGCTTTTGGGTGGATAGTGAATTCAGTCAGGTCACGGGCATTCTGGTCGCGGATCATGACCGTGTAGATCTGCCCTTCGACGAGGCCGAAGGCAGGGTCAAACGACACCGTTCTTCCCGAAACTGTGTAGCGCCCGGCCACCGGCGATCTGCCATCGCAGCAGGCGGCACTTGCGCCGACGAAAACCTGCAGAACGTCGGTGGGTTCAATGGTGGTCAGCGGGTCTTTCAGGGTGATCGCGATGGTGGCGTCACCTGTCTCGGGCAGGGTCAGCCTGCCCTCTGTCGCGAGGGCAGGCGTGTTGGATAACCCCATGAGACAGCTGATCCCGAAGGCAATCCGACGCAGGTGCTGTCTCATAGAGATCATGGCTATTACTCTGACTTTTCAGCGTAATATTGTGGGAAGTCGAACTCCG
This sequence comes from uncultured Paracoccaceae bacterium, assembly GCA_947494445.1. GTDB lineage: Bacteria > Pseudomonadota > Alphaproteobacteria > Rhodobacterales > Rhodobacteraceae > CANLSM01. Next base: position 755,221 of record CANLVD010000001.1, read on the forward strand.
CCACGAGATTGTGCAGCCGGTTGGGGAACATGGAGGCGTTGGAATCCAGGTTCAGGCTGCCGGTGTACATGTCGCGGGTCAGTGACACGAACAGGTTCTCGCTCAGCGCATCGATGTGCAGCGACATGCCGTCAAACATCACGGCCTTTCCGACAGGGCCAGCGGGCATCGTTGGTGACAGATCCATCTGGCCACCGCGGGAGAAATCCGCATCGGTGTAGGCCTTCGCGTCATTCAGGCCCGCCACGGGAATGACCTGTGGTGAGCGGCTGTTGCTGGTCAGGAACAGCATCTCGTTGCCTTGCAGGGAGTACGACACCATGTCCAGCGGCTGTCCGTTTCCGTAGTCCATCACAGTGCGGGCCGAGATTTTCGCGCCATCCACGATGTCATCAAGATCGATCAGAACCACGGGGCTGCAAGTGTATGCGGCCACAAGCTGCGCCTTGCCGTCGATTTCCTGAATGGACATGGCCCGGATGGGCGCACGCGTCTCATACTGATCATGGGATATGTGGTACATTTCCACGTTCGCCGCACTTTGTGTCCCGGTGAACGGGTAGGGCATACGTCGCAGTGTCGAGAGGAAATTGTCGAAGGCAACGCCGGAGACGAAAAGCTCGCCCTCGTGGAATTCCATGTCCATGATCGCCAGAGAACTGAGCTTGATGTCGCCCTTGGCAAGGTCGCGGATCAGGGGAGGGTTTTTGCCAAGACCGCGCGGGCGAAAGGTGGTTTCCTGATCCGGAAAATTGTCCAGAGCTTGCTTCTGGAAGGGCAGAGAGGTGAGGTCGAGAAGTTCGATCTCGCCCCCTTGGGTAACCTTGATGATCGCAGGGGCGGACTCGAAATTGCCGATGCGTGTAACAGAGACATAGATTTCGGCGGTCACCGGATGAACGGCCATGTCGTTGATCGCAAGCGCGCTGCTGGCCACGCCGAGCACATCGGCAATTTTCACGTCGATGTCGCCGATGTTCACAGGCATCACGGCCTCTGGCGCACTTTGACCGGTGATGTCAAACGCGTAAATCGCGCCGTTGTAATTGTCTCCGACAAATAGGGTGCCGGTGTCTGCAAACTCAAGCGCGCCGGCAAATTTGAGGTCAAGATCTGCGCCTTGGGCAAGGGCCGTTGTGGCCGTGCTCAAGGCGAGCGCAACAGAGGCGAGCGCTGTCACTTTCAAATTCTGCATCGGTGGTTCTCCTTGTTTTTCAGTTCGGGGCGTCAGTGTTTCTAGTGGTGTTGTCCGGTTCGGATGCCGGGTTTTCAGGCAGACATCCCCTTGGTGACAATCAAAGGCTAGCCCCTTGACGGTATTTCGACTATTTGCTGGTTTCCGAAGGGATTGATCCGGGAGGCCGAACAATGATTGACCACCTGAGGCAGATGGCGATTTTCGCGCGCGTCGTGGATAAGGGCTCGTTTCGTGCGGCGGCTCAGGACGTTGGACTGGCCCCGTCGCGGATCAGCGAGACGGTCTCGGAGCTTGAGGATTACCTGGGCGTCACGCTGCTCTATCGCACTACGCGGAAGATCACTCTGACCAATGAGGGCAGCATTTTCTATGCGCGTGTCCTTGACATGTTGCGCAGCGCCGAGGCCGGGCTGGATGAGTTGAATGCGCTTTCGGAAGAACCTGTCGGCGCGCTTCGGATATCGATCCCGGCGTTCATGGCGTCCGGGCCGATTTCGACGGCTGTGGCGTCCTTTGCACGTCAATATCCCAATGTGGCCTTCTCGGTCTCTTACACCGACCACCAGATGCGTCTGATCGAAGATGGGTTTGATCTGAACATCCGTGTCGGCTGGCTGGACGACAGTTCGATGATGTCGCGAAAGCTGGGAGAGGGTCAGCGGTGGCTGGTTGCAGACGCGGATTACGCGCGGGTGCGCGAAACCCCGCAGCGCCCGTCTGATCTGGAGACCTGGGACTGGATCCGGTACCGGCAACGCTCTGACACGACCGAGTTCACCGCGCCCGGTGGCGAAACCGAAAAGGTGACCGGAAACGCCCAGATCGAGGTCGACAGCATTGATGCACTGTATCACCTGTCGACCCAGAACCTTGGCATCACGATCCTGCCGTCACATCTGGCGAGGCAGGGAGTAGATGCCGGCAAACTGGTGCAGCTTCTGCCCGACTGGACGTTGCGCCCTTTGGGCATCTATGCGGTCTGGCCGGATAAGTCGCGGCGCGAGAGCCTGACCCTTCTGTTTGTCAGGTTCCTTGCCAAGCAGGAGCTTTGCTAAGCCCCTCGGATCATGCGGATTCGGAAAAGCGACAGCGTCTTGGTCTGGTGACTTCCGAGTGCTTCGCGTGCCGTGAAAACATGATCTTTGGCGGTCTCATCCCCCGTTTATAAAGGTGTTTCCACACTGTTTGGAACGCCGGCAATGATACAGAATTGTTATCGATAACATTTTTCTTGACAGAATTGGCGATCCAAGGAATGTTTGGAAAAGTTACCGATAACCTAATGGCTTGACCGTTTGGGAGGGTGCAGCCGAAGCCGTGCGTCCGGGTGATGCGCAGCCTTTAGAGCTAGAAAAATAAACGATGCTTCAGACCAATTTGGCATTGGTGCGAGGCCCGGCAGTCTTGGAGAACGTCAATGTCCACATCAACACCGATCATCGAGATGCGGGGCATCACAAAACGATTTGGCGGGGTTACGGCCCTGAGAAATGTCGATCTATCGGCCTATTCGGGTGAAGTTCTTGCCATCGTTGGCGACAATGGCGCCGGGAAATCCACGCTCATCAAGGTGCTGACCGGGGTTTATCAACCAACAGAAGGCGAAATCATCTTTGATCAGAAACCGCTGGTGATGAGCAGCCATGCGGATGCGATCAACAACGGGATCGATGCGGTTTACCAGAACCTCGCGCTTGCGGATCATCTGACGCCAGCGCAGAACCTGTTTCTGGGATCGGAACTTACAAAAACCGTGCTTGGCATCCCGATGCTCGACAACCAGAAAATGAGCGAGCAGGCAATTGCGGTGCTGAAAGACCGTCTTGGTGTTCAGCTCAAAAGCATGGATGTGGCGACCGAAAGCCTGTCCGGCGGCCAACGTCAGGCGGTCGCGATTGCGCGCGCCGTGCGCCACGATGATCTGCGGGTGCTGGTCATGGACGAGCCCACGGCCGCGCTTGGTCCCCAGGAAACCGCACGCACCCTGAAGCTGATCCAGACCCTGCGCGATCAGGGACTGGCGGTTATCGTGATCAGCCATGCGCTGGATGATGTCTTCGAGATTTCCGACCGCATTCACGTGATGCGGCGGGGCGAATGTGCGGGCGTCGTGCAGACCGCAGACACCACAACACAAGAGGTTCTTGGCCTGATCACCGGTGCCAACCTTACCCAAGGGGGGGCCGCAGCATGAGCGCCGCGACTGACAATCAGACGAGTTTCGCGTCTCGCATCGAGCCCTACATGGGCATTCTGGGGCCCATCGCGATGATCGGGATGATTGCGCTTTTCATGGGTGTGGTCGAGCCTGCCCGCTATTTCCGCATGTCCAACATCAACCAGATCCTGCTGGACGCGGCACTTTACATGCCGATGGCCATGGCGATGACCTTTGTGATCACGCAGCGTGGCATTGATCTGTCGATCGGCTCGGTTGCGGCGCTGTCTGCAATCATCATGGCATTCCTGATGAAGCAATATGATTTCCCGGCCTGGGTCGCGGTCATCATCTGTCTGTTGCTGGGGGCCGGGATGGGCCTGCTCAACGGGCTTGTGATCACGGTTTTCCGGGTGCCCGATCTGATCGGGACGTTGGCGATGGATCTGGTCTACAGGGGCTTTGCGCTGGTGCTGGCCAAAGGGCTTGTCCTTGCCCGCTTCCCGGATCTGATCACCGAGATCGGGCGCGGCCAGACGTTGCAGTTTCTGCCAACGCCGGTGGTGATCGGTCTGTTGACCATGATCGCGGGTTACATCCTTCTGCGGGCCACGCATTTCGGCCGCTACACAATCTCCATCGGGTCCAACCCCGAAGCTTCCGAGATGACAGGGATCAGCGTCGACCGGCACCGGATCTATGCCTATGTCCTGATGGGCACCATGGCGGCGCTGGCAGGCTTGATGCTGACCGGCAAGCTGAACGCGGTGCAGGCCACATCGGCCCCTTATTTCAACCTGCATGTGATCGCGGCTGTTGTCGTGGGCGGGACGTCGCTGTTCGGTGGCCGTGCCTCGATGATCGGCTCGCTTGCCGGGGTGTTGCTGCTGTCGATGATGATCAACGCGCTGGTCACTTTGCGGATCGAGTTCTTCTGGCAGTCCGTCGCCTCGGGCGTCGTGATCATCCTGTCGGTGGCGATCTATACATGGCTGCAAAAGAAAGACCGGGACGGTGGCGGCAGCATCTCAGCGGCCTTTGCCAATCCCGACAACCGCAAGGTCGGCATGCTGGCTGTCGGTCTGGCTGTGGCAATCCTTGTTCTGCTGGCCATTGGCGCGCTCTTTGGCGGCCCGACACCAACATAACCAATAAAAACCGGGGAAGTCCCCACACATCATCTTGGGAGGTAAAATGATGAAAACGAAAACACTTTTGACAACCTGTGCGGCGGCGCTGATTGCCGGAACCATGGTATCGGCCGACGGGCATCTGCCGCTGAAGACGCTGCCCGATGACGCGGATCGCGACTATTGGGTGCCCGAGCAGGTCAATGCCGATGGTGCGCTGGACGCGCTGCAAGCCGTGGTCGGCGCTGCAGCCGTGCCGTTCAAGGGCACGCTTGAGAACCCGATCCAGATCGCTTTGATCTATCCATCCGCCGACACGTCTGATTTCTGGGCACGCAATTATCTTGCGCTGGTCAAGCGTCTGGATGAGTTGGGCATCGCGCATGAGACCACCGAGTTCGCGTCGCGCCAGATCGAGCATTCGTTGCAGTCGACCTATGCGTCTCAGGTTGATCAGGATGGTGATCTGTATGACTTCGTGATCTTCGGTCCATCCGAGTTGGCAACACAGGCCGACAACATCGACAAACTGGCCGGGAACGCGGATCTGACCACCTTCGTCTGGGCCTTCCACACGCCGCTGAAATACCTGAAAAACCAGCCTGCCAACTGGTTTGATTTCTCGTCTGCCTTCGGTGCGCTGAAGATGTGCGACTACATGCTGGAGCGTCTGGGCAATGACGTGGTCTATGCGATGAACCGGGGCATTCCGGGCATCACCGACAACCAGCGTTCGGGTGATTTCAAGGATTGCGTGGCCGAGAAAGGCAACTGGGATCCGGTCTACGAGCACTACGGCGAATATCAGCGCGAAGGTGGCTTTGAAGGCACCAGTCTGATCCTGCAGGCCTATCCAGAGGCCAAGGTCATCCACAACGCGAACACCGCCATGGCCATGGGCTCTGTTGAAGCGCAAGTTGCTGTTGATGCCACCGGCGAGATCTTCTCGACCGGCTGGGGCGGCACAGGACTGGAGCTTGATGCGATCCGCCGGGGCGAGCTTGATGCCACGCCAATGCGCATGGGCGATGATGTTGGTGCGGCCACAGCCGAGGCGATCAAGTACCACCTAGAAGACCGGGCAGGCGAGTTGCCGTTTGTCTTCCTTGGCCGGATCACGATTGCCCATGATCAGATGTCAGTGGAAGAGATCGACGCGCTGGAAATGGAAGCATTCCGCTTCTCCGGTGTCGGTGCTCTCGACCGATAAAGCGCATACACCCGTGATCTCACGGGGGTAATCAATGAACAGGAAGACGGCGGTCCATGTGGCCGCCGTTTTCTGTTTGTGCAGGGGTGTGCATCACAACATCGGGTGATCTTCACCGGCGGGGGTGAAAAAAATACTTGAGCCTGATCGCTATAAGCGGTTCGGTGCCTCTGGCGCAGGATAAATGCGCTCTGAACTGTCGGTGTGAGGAGAATGATCTGATGGAGTGTTGCGGACCGGGGTATGCCTCTCCTGCCGAAGCGATGAAGGCTGATCGTGAAAAGCTGCTTTACACGATCGCGATTTACACCGGCACCGGCATCCAGAGGCCTGATTATCTGGCGACCGTCGATGTGGATCCCGACAGCCCGACCTATTCCCAGGTCATTCACCGGCTTGAGATGCCGGGCATCGGTGACGAATTGCATCACATGGGCTGGAATGCCTGTTCGTCGTGTTTCGACGACGGGTCGATGTCGCGCAAATATCTGCTGCTGCCCGGCGTGCGATCCAACAACATCCATGTGGTTGATACGGCCACGGACCCGCGCGCACCCAGATTGCACAAGGTGATCGACGGGGCCGAGATCAAGTCGAAGACCAACCTCAGCGGGCCGCACACGGTTCACTGTCTGGGATCGGAGATCATCATTTCGATGCTGGGCGATGCCAAGGGCGAGGCACCGGGCGGTTATCTGCATCTGAGCAAGGATTTCGAGATACAGGGCCGCTGGGAAGCCTCGATGGGCAATATCAAGTTTGGCTATGACTTCTGGTACCAGCCGCGCCACAACGTGATGGTGTCTTCGGAATGGGCAGCACCCAACACCTTCATGCCCGGCTTTGATCTCGAAGAGGTCGGCCATCTGAAATACGGGCGCGAGCTGCATTTCTGGGATTTCGAGAAGCGAGAGCCGGTTGAGACCTTCTATCTGGGCGAAGACGGCTTGCTGCCCCTTGAGGTGAAGTTTCACCATGACCCAGACAGTACCCATGGCTTTTGCGGCGCTGCATTGTCTTCAAATGTCATTCACTGGTGGAAGGATGACGCCGGCAAATGGCAATGGGAAAAGATCATCGATGTGGAGAACGAGCCGCACCCCGATTGGCCCATTCCGGTGCCTGGAGTGATGTCGGCCATTCTGGTGTCTATGGATGACAAGTATCTCTATCTCAACAATTGGCTGCACGGGGACATGCGCCAGTATGACATCTCGGACCCGCACAATCCGGTGCTGACGGGTCAGGTCTGGATGGGGGGGCTTTTGGGCAAGGCCCCGGTCGTCAACGGTGTGACGATGGCAGGCGGGCCGCAGATGTTTCAGCTTAGCCTTGATGGGAAACGGCTTTATGTCACCACCAGCCTGTTCAGCACGTGGGACAATCAGTTCTACCCAGAAATTCGGGAACAGGGCGGCGTGATGGTGATGATCGACTGCGACCCGGTGAACGGCGGTATGCGCCTGAACCCGGATTTCATTGTCGATTTCGGCCAGGAACCAAACGGTCCGTCACGTTGTCACGAGGCGCGCTACCCGGGTGGCGATTGCACAAGCGACATCTGGCTATGATCGTTACCCTTGCCAATCGCGACAATACCACCTTCGAGGTCGATGCCCGGCGTCCCCTGCTCGACAGCCTGCGCGCGCAAGGTGTTGATCTGCCTTATGGGTGCAAATACGGCGGCTGCATCACCTGTGCGGCAAAGCTGATCTCCGGCACGGTGGATCAGCGCCGACAGGTTGCATTGAACAACCGCCAGATAGCGGATGGCTATGTGATCCTGTGCGTGGCCCGGCCAACCAGTGACATCACGCTGGAAATCGGGGTCGAGAGCCATGGACAGCTGTACCGCAATCCGTTTCTTGACCCGCTGAAGCCGCATGAACTCAAAGCGGACATCGCCACCCCGAAGGAGATCTGATCATGCCCGATGCAGACGTTGATCACATCTATGATTATGACCCGAAATACCTAGCCGATATTCTGAAATCGGTGAAAACCATCGCGATGGTGGGGGCCAGTGCCGACAAGACCAAATTCAGCTACGGCGTGCTGCGGGTGCTGCACGAGACGGGCTATGACATGGTCCCGGTGAACCCGAACCCAAACCTGGATGAGATCAGGGGCATCAAGGTCTATCACTCGCTTGCCGAGATCGACCGACCCGTGGACATGGTCGAGGTCTTCCGCCCTAGGGAAGAGCTTTACGGGTTCGCCGAGCAGGCAATTGAGATCGGGGCAAAAGTCCTGTGGGGTCAGATCGGTGTTTACGATGACCGGGCGGCCAAATTGGCCGAAGACGCAGGCCTGAAGGTCGTGATGAACCGCTGCCCGAAAATCGAGCTGTTCCGCCCGTTCTGGAAACCCAGACTGGATCTTGAGATCTGATTAGCGAGCCGGTCACTGGCAGGGTAAGCCGTCCGTCCGAGGGTGATTAAGACGCGGATCTGCGCTAGTGCAGACGGAACATGGTATGGTGTTGGGAAAATTGGTGAGCCCGACAGGATTCGAACCTGTGACCCACTGATTAAAAGTCAGTTGCTCTACCAACTGAGCTACGGGCCCACGCGAGCGCTTCTGATAGGGTGGTTGCTTTGGACGGTCAAGGGAAAAATCCCGGCAATCGGGCAAAGGCTGGTATCGTGACAATCGCTTGTCTATATAGCAGCCCATGATGGATGCGACGGTGAACATGACCCCTTTGCGGTTCCTTAAAATGCACGGGCTTGGCAATGATTTCGTGGTCATTGACGCGCGCGGCGAAGGGCCATGCGTGACGCCCGAGATCGCGCGGGCGATCGGCGACCGGCATCGCGGTGTCGGCTATGACCAATTGGCTGTGATCCGTGACGGCGACGGGGTTGATGCGGTCGTGGATTACTGGAATTCCGACGGCTCGCTGTCGGATGCCTGTGGCAATGCCACGCGCTGCGTTGCGCGGCTTTTGATGGATGAAACAGGCCGCGATCATCTGGAACTGCGCACAGGGCGTGGAATTCTGCCTGTCTATGACGCAGGCGATGGGCTGATCACGGTCAACATGGGACCGCCGCAGACCGACTGGGCGGAAATCCCGCTCAGCCACGCGCTTGACCCGCTTGTCCTGGAGTTTCCTGCCGAGATGGGCAGAGCCGGAGCTGTCGGCATGGGCAACCCGCATTGCGTGTTCCTGATCGATGACGTGCCGGATGACAAAACGCTGGAGGCCTGGGGCCGGTCGGTCGAGCATGATCCGCGATTCCCCAAGCGGACAAATGTGGAGTTCGTGACCGTACACTCCAGTGCCGAGGCCCGAATGCGGGTCTGGGAACGCGGCACGGGCATCACGCTTGCCTGTGGATCGGGCGCTTGTGCTGCAGGTGTGGTGGCCCATTTGCAGGGTGTTATGGACCGCAAGTTGACGCTGCACATGGATGGTGGACCGATTGGCATCAATTGGCGCGAGGATGGCGTGCACATGACGGGGCCCACTGCGCTGGTCTTCGAAGGCGTGCTCGATCCCGCGCGTCTTCTGGCGGATGCTTCATGACAGCGCCCAAGTTCGAAACCTTTGGCTGTCGTCTGAATGCCTATGAGAGCCAGGCCATGACAGATCTGGCAGGGCAGGCGGGGCTGGAGAACGCGGTCATCGTTAACACTTGCGCAGTCACAGCTGAGGCGGTGCGCCAATCGCGCCAGCGCATCCGCAAACTGCGCCGCGAAAACCCCGATGCCGCGATCATCGTGACCGGCTGTGCTGCCCAGACCGAGCCGGAGACCTATGCCCAGATGCCCGAGGTCGACCGGGTCATCGGCAATCTGGAAAAGATGCAGGCAAGCACCTGGAACGCGTTGGCCAAGGGCCCTGATTTCATCGGCGAGACCGAGCGGGTGCAAGTCAATGACATCATGTCGGCTACTGAAACCGCAGGTCATCTGATCGACGGTTTTGGCACACGGGCGCGGGCTTATGTTCAGGTACAAAACGGCTGCGATCACCGCTGCACCTTTTGCATCATACCATTCGGGCGCGGCAATTCGCGCTCCGTTCCTGCTGGCGTCGTGGTCGAGCAGATCACCCGGCTGGTCGGGCAGGGCTACAGCGAGGTTGTTCTGACCGGCGTGGATATGACAAGCTGGGGCGCTGATCTGCCGGGCAGGCCGCAACTGGGTGATCTGGTGCTGCGCATCCTGAAACTGGTGCCGGATCTGCCGCGCCTCAGAATATCATCCATCGACAGCATCGAGGCCGATCCCGCGTTGATCGAGGCCATCGGCTCGGAACATCGGCTGATGCCGCATTTGCATCTGAGCCTTCAGGCCGGTGATGACATGATCCTCAAGCGGATGAAGCGCCGCCATCTGCGCGATGACGCGATCCGGTTTTGCGAGGATATGCGCAGTGTCCGGCCCGAGATCGTCTTCGGGGCCGACATCATCGCAGGCTTCCCGACAGAGACAGAAGAGATGTTCGAAAATTCTCTGCATCTGGTCGAAGACTGCGGGCTGACCTGGCTGCATGTCTTTCCCTATTCGATCCGGCAGGGCACGCCTGCAGCGAGGATGCCTCAGGTCGAAAAAACCGTCATCAAGGAGCGCGCCGCCCGGTTGCGGGCCTCTGGCGATCTGGCCGTGACGACGTATCTTTGCGCGCAGGTTGGACGCCCGCACAGTGTTCTGATGGAGACCCCGCGCATGGGCCGCACCGAAGGTTTTGCCGAGGTGCATTTCGCGACCGACCAGAATGAAGGCGCCGTGGTTCAGATCACGCCTGGCAGCGTGAGCGAAGGCCATCTGGCCGCCTGATGGCTGGCCATTCGATGGGGGCAATCACAAACATTCATTTGCCTGTGTGTGGGCGTTCCGGCTAGGGCAATCGGGACACTCCAGACTGGACAAGACCGATGCATCCGAACCCGATTTTTCGCAAGACACCCGAAGCCCTTAACGTCGATTTCCTGCGGGCGCGGGGGTTTGGTGTTCTGACTGTCTCAACCGACGGTGCGCCGCTGGCTTCTCATATTCCGTTCTGGCTGAACACGGACGCATCCGTGCTTGAGGCACATCTGGTCCGCTCCAATCCGATTGCAGCGGCGCTCAAAACTGGTCCGCAGGCCGCACGGATGATCGTCTCGGGCGCGGATGGCTATATCTCGCCCGACTGGTACGAGATCCCAGATCAGGTACCGACCTGGAACTACATCGCTGTGCACCTGACCGGGGAGCTGATGCTCGCCCCACCTGAGACACTGACCCCGCATTCCGCACGGTTGTCATCCGATTTTGAGGGGCGTCTTGCGCCCAAGCCCGAGTGGACACTGGACAAGATGACGCCGGAAGTTCTGGCGCGGATGCAGCGCCAGATCGTACCGGTGCGCATGGAGATCACGCAGATCGACGGCACTTGGAAACTGGGCCAGAACAAGGATGATGCGGTGCGATTGCGCGCAGCGGATCAACTGGACGCCCATGGCATCGGATCCGAGACGGGCACGCTTGCTGATCACATGCGCAAGCCACCGGTTGCGTGATGACGCGCGCGCGCCTACCTTAAGGTCAAACAGGAGGTTTCCATGGCTGCTCCCCTTGCGCCCGTTCTCTGGACTGTTGCCCGCGTCGGTGCGGTCGCGGCTCTTGCCTATTACTCGGGCCGGAAGCACCGCGCAGCACCAAAGCACGTCTGGCGGGAAGCCGCGATGGATGATGCGCCCGAGGGCGTGGAGATCACCACCCAGCGCAATGAGGGCGAGGCCAACATGCACTCTGCCGTGCGTTTCAAGCGCACCATCCGGATGCCCGGTGGCGCAGGGGTAGAAATCGATGCAACCGCACTGGGGCGCATCCGCATCCGCCGAAACTGATCTGACATCAAGGATATACCCATGAAGCTCTACTCCGCAGGGCCATCGCCCTTTGCCCGCAAGGTCCATGTGCTGCTTGCTGAAACCGACCAGACCGATGCGGTCGAGACTGTGACGCTGTTCACTTCACCCACCGACACCCATGGCGATGTGGCCGCCAAGAACCCGCTGGGCAAGATCCCGCTTCTGGAACGCGATGGCGGCCCTGCGCTTTACGACAGCCGGGTCATCTGCCGGTATCTTGACGATCTGGCCGGTGGCAGGCTGTACCCTCAGGCCCCGCGCCTGTGGGAAACACTGACACTGGAGGCCACAGGCGACGGCATCATGGATGCAGCGATCCTCATGGTTTATGAGGGCCGCTGCCGGGCAGAAGACAAGCGCGATCCAAACTGGCTTGATGCGCAATGGACCAAGATCACCCGTGCGCTGGACGCGCTGGAGAGCCGCTGGATGTCACATCTGGCGGGACCGTTGGATATGGGCCAGATCACCGTGGGGTGCGCGCTGGAATATCTTGATTTCCGCCAGCCTGATCGCCCCTGGCGTGAGGGTCGCCCCCAGCTGACCGCATGGCAGGAAAGCTTCGCCACACGGCCTGCAATGATTGCGACAAAACCGGAATAGCCAGCTTCTGGACTGTGACCCGCCGGATAAGCCCCGGCGGGCCGCAGGACCCGGATCAGGCCTGAACTTCTTTCTCGATCCCCGACAATTCCTGCCCGGCAATCGAGGCCTCGAAGGCTGCAAGGCGTTTGTAGATCGACATCAGTTCCACAATGGTCGTCCATGAGTTCACAAGGAACTGGAACGAGTTTTCAACCCGCCCGAACGCGCGCAGGATCTGGTTCATGACCCCCAGTGTGAAACCGGCGGTTACAATGGTTGGACCAAGCGCCACATAAGGCAGAATGGCACCGGCCTGCAGATAGCCATAGCGGGCTACGTTGAAATAAAGATAGTTCAGATAAAGCCGGAAATAGTTCTTGCGCACGTGGCCGAACAGCTCGTTCACAGTCGGAGGTTCGGCGCGGTCGGCGTGATCCTCACCCAGCACCAATTCCTTGCGATAGGCCGCCTCAACACGCTGGTTGCGGAACTCCAGCCCGGGCAGTTTCAGACCTGCGAGGGCCAGCAGGGTTGTTCCGAAAACCGACCAGAGAATGGCCACGAAAACCAGCGCCTGAGGCACTTCGCCCACCACCGGCAGCACTTTGACGAAGGAGGACAGCCCCCAAAGGATCGGCAAAAACGCGATCAGGGTCATGATGCTGTCGATGAACCGGACGCCAAGGCTTTCCATGATGGACGCAAAGCGCATGGTGTCTTCCTGCACCCGTTGGGACGCCCCTTCGATGTGCCGGATGCGGTTCCACATTTCCATGTAGCGATCGTTCATCGCCGTGCGCCAGCGGAACACATAGTGGCTGACGAAGAATGCATTCAGAACGGCCACGAAAATGGCAACCATGGCGATCTTGAAGAAGGTGATGAGATAGGCAAAGAACTCGGCCTGAGTGACAGCCGTCGCGTCGCCCAATGCCACCTGGATCGTGTCGTAAAAGCCGCCAAACCACTTGTTGATCATCACGTCCAGTTGCACCTGAAACCAGGTAACGAAAATGATCAGGGCAGATCCCAGAACTGACCAGCGCGACCACTTGTGGGGCGCGTAATACATCCAGAAGCCGCAGAACAGCGCGTAACACAGCAACATGTACTGATAGACCCAGAAGGTCTGGGGGGCCGTGCTTGCCGCCTCGAATGCCGCGCGTGCTTCGTCCGTTATCGGTTCGCTCAACGCCTCGGGAAACCCGAACCCGACCAAGCCGCTAAGGCTGAGCGTCCCGCCCAGAGAGGAGAACATGGCGTACCATCCGACAACGCAGATGAGTGCCCAAAGCGCAAAGGACAGAAGAAACTGCTTTGGCCGGGGGAAGAAACTTTCAAACACGGATCATGGCTCCTTCTGAGCATTGTTTGACGGACACCATGGCGCAACTGAGCCCTTGATCAACCTTTTTTCCTGAAACATCGCTCACAGGCGCGCTGGAAAGGCGTGAACTCTCAGGCTCTTGCGGCCTTGGCCATGGCGACGAGCCATGGGCGGACCTCATCTGTGCTTTTCAGCGCCCGGTCAAACCAGATGCGCGCAGTGGCATCACTTGCCGCAAGATCAAGCCCTTGAGCATCCAAGCCTGTCATGCGCCACTCCAATGCCTCCAACCCGGCCGCCGCCGCATAGTCCTTCACCGCCTGCGCATGATCGTCATTCATATGCTCGACCACTCCCGGTTCCATCTCGGCCAGTCCTTCAGGCACCACAGCGACCAGATCTACCGCATCCAGCGCATAGGCCTTGCCGAACCCGCCATTGAGCGATGCGCCAGTAACCTCAAGCTGCCAGAAGGCGAAATCGCCGAAATCCGCGTAGAGTGCCGCCTTGGGATGGCGTGCGAGAAACCGCGCGCGCGCAGGCCCCCGGTCGTCACCTGCCAGTTTTCGTGCCTCAGCCGTCACTGTTATGCGCGCATGGGCAAGCGGATCGCCGCGACCTGGCTCGCCCAGCAGGATGGAACAGCGGGGATCGGCCTCAAGTGCGCCGAAATGGGCAGACAGTTGCGAGATCAGGATAAGCGGATGCCCTGCCAGATCGGTGGCCACGCTCACCCGGCTGGCCAGCGGTATCCCGGTTGCAGGGTCCAGCACAGCAAGCGCCCCGAACCGCGCGCTGCGGATCAGATCACCCGCCAGCCGCCGTGCCTCGGCATCGGTTTCGCGCAACACGTCTTTCTTGCCGGTCTCGGCCATGATGCCTCCTCTGGACAGACTTCCCACCCGTCCTTACATAGAGCCGTCATGGCCGCAAAGAAGAAATCAGATCCCAACAACAAGACCGTCGCGGAGAACCGCAAGGCGCGGTACAATTATGCCATCGAGGATACGCTGGAATGCGGCATCGTGCTGGAAGGCTCCGAGGTGAAATCCCTGCGTGAGGGTCAGGCCAACATCGCCGAAAGCTACGCGACCGTGGAGGAGGGTGAGCTCTGGCTCGTGAATGCCCATATCCAGGCCTATGACAAGGCCAAGTCCTTCGGCCATGAAGAGCGCCGCCGCCGCAAACTGCTGGCGTCCAAGCGCGAGGTCTCGAAGCTGTGGCAGGGCATCGGGCGCGAAGGCATGACGCTTGTGCCGCTGAAACTCTATTTCAATGACCGGGGCCGGGCCAAGCTGCTGATCGGGTTGGCCAAAGGCAAGAAGCTGGCTGACAAGCGCGAGACCGAAAAGAAGCGTGACTGGAACCGCGAAAAGTCCCGTCTGTTGCGCGAACGTGGCTGAGCGCGTTTGCGGATTGCCGCGCCCGGACACACGCGGTAAGACTGCGTAAGTTTCAACGGGGGCGGGCTTGGCCAGAAAACGTCGCGGCAGCGGAAATCCAACCATCGCCGATGTGGCCGCCAAGGCAAGGGTCAGCGCGATCACTGTCAGCCGCACCCTGCGCACACCCGACCAGGTTTCACGCCTGACCCGCGAGCGGGTGATGGAAGCGGTCACGGCGCTGAATTATCGCCCTGATCCTGCGGCAGTGGCGCTGGCCTCCTCGAAATCCTCGCTCATTGGCGTGATGATCCCGTCTGTCACCAATGCGGTCTTTTCCGACGTGCTCAAGGGCATTCACGAGATTTCCGACGGCACGCAATACTCCGTGCAATTCGCCAACACCCGCTACAGTGGTGCAGATGAATACAGGCTTTTGCAGCAGTTCCTGTCGCAACGCCCGGCGGCCCTGATCGTGACCGGCACCGGCCAGTCGGATGAGGTTCTGGATCTCTTGCGCAGTGCAAGTTGCCCGGTCGTCCAGATGATGGAGCTGGGCGATGATCCGGTGGATTACATGGTGGGCTATTCCCATTCCGACGCGGCGGCAGCGGGCGCGCGCCATCTGCTCGAACAGGGCTATCGGCACATCAGCTATCTGGGTGCGCGTCAGGATCCGCGGTCGCGCCAGCGGCTCGATGCAGTGCGCAGCGTGCTGGCAGAGGCCGGCTGTCTGAACGAGGCGCTGATGATCTCGGCCAATACGCCCGCACGCGTCAGCCTTGGGGCTGAACTCATGGGGCAGTTGATCGACAGTGGTGAGACCTGCGATGCAGTGATCTGCAACAATGACATGCTGACCCTGGGCGCACTCTTCGAGACCCAGCGCCGGGGCATCGATGTGCCGGGCGCCATGGGCATTTGCGGCTTCAATGACATTGAGATGATGGCCCAGACCGTGCCCAGACTCACCTCGATCCACACGCCCAGACTTGAGGTCGGACGCCGCACCATGGAAATCGTGCTCAGCGTCATCAATGGTGAGGATCCGGGCCCGAAATCCCAGGATCTCGGCTTTCAACTCAACATCCGGGAAAGCACGGCGCGCAACTGATCAGGGCCCGTCCCGCTGCCACTTCTTGGCAAAAATATCCCCGCCGGAGGCTTGGGGCCCGGAAGGGACCCAAATCACCTGCTTCTGCCCCCTTTCCAACGCTCCCAAAACATGTCATATGCCCGCCCGAGGGCGAAGATCACTTTGCCCTCTCTCTTTTGGTGTGACCTTGCTGGACGACATCCCGGCCATGGCCAGACCGTCTGAGACAACAATTTGAGAAATAGGAGAACCCGATGTCGATTACACCTGAGCTGAAAGAACAGCTGATCAAGGAATACGCCACCAAAGACGGCGACACCGGCTCGCCTGATGTGCAGATTGCCATCCTGTCCAGCCGCATCAAGACCCTGACCGAGCATTTCAAGACCCACAAGAAGGACAACCACTCACGTCGTGGTCTTCTCAAGATGGTCTCCCAGCGCCGCAAGCTGCTGGACTACGTCAAGGGCCGCGATGAAGAGCGTTACAAGATGCTCATCACCAATCTCGGCATCCGCCGCTAAGCCTGACGCAGGCGCATCCATCAACCGGGTGCGCCTTTGTCGTTTCAGCCCGGGCGTTCGGGGCTTTGAAATCGACGCCACAGTCCGAAGGGCCGCCTCCCCTGACCCCGGGAGCGGCTGGGATGTGATGGAAACCGGGGGTTTCAGGATCCGCAAAGGCGCATCCGGTGAAATGGGCCGACGGTCAGGGGACCGCGTGACCCGAGAAGGAAAACAAGATGTTCAACGAGACCAAGAAATCAATCGAGTGGGGCCATGACACGCTGACACTCGAAACCGGCAAGATTGCGCGTCAGGCAGATGCCTGCGTCGTCGCCACCTACGGAGAGACTTCCGTGATGGCAGCCGTTGTATTTGAGAAGAAACCAAAAGTGGGCTTCGATTTTTTCCCACTGACCGTGCATTATCAGGAAAAGTATTACGCAGCCGGTAAAATTCCGGGCGGCTTCTTCAAGCGTGAAGCCCGCCCCACCGAGAAAGAGACGCTGACCAGCCGTCTGATCGACCGACCGATCCGCCCTCTCTTTGTCGAAGGTTTCAAGCACGAAACCCAGGTTATCTGTACCGTTCTCAGCCATGATCTTGAGAATGACCCCGATGTTGTCGCAATGATCGCGGCCTCTGCCGCTCTGACCCTGTCCGGTGCACCGTTCCTTGGCCCCATCGGGTGTGCCCGCGTCGGCTTTGTCGATGGCGACTACATCCTCAACCCGGCCGTGGACGACATGCACAAGCTGCGTGAAAATCCCGAGCAGCGTCTCGACCTGATCGTGGCCGGCACCAAGGACGCGGTGATGATGGTCGAATCCGAGGCCTATGAGCTGTCGGAAGAAGAGATGCTGGGCGCGGTCAAATTCGGCCATGAGCAGATGCAGCCGGTGATCGATATGATCATCGATCTCGCAGGTGAGTGTGCGAAAGAGCCGTTCGACTTTCAGGCTCCGGACTATGCCGAGCTTTACGCCAAGGTCCAGTCGCTGGGCGAAGAAGCCATGCGTGCAGCTTTCGGCAACACTGACAAGCAGGAGCGGACAGCAGCCATTTCTGCCGCCCGTGACCTGATCAAAGAGGGTCTGTCGGAAGAAGAGCTTGAGGACAAGAACCTCGGCTCCGCCATCAAGAAGCTTGAAAGCTCGGTCGTCCGTGGTGACATCCTCAAGACGTCCAAGCGCATCGACGGCCGCGATCTGGCCACTGTGCGCCCGATCGTCTCTGAGGTAGGCCTTCTGCCCCGCACCCACGGCTCAGCGCTTTTCACGCGCGGCGAGACCCAAGGTCTGGTTGTCACCACACTGGGCACTGGCGACGATGAGCAGATCATCGATGCATTGCATGGCGAAAGCCGCTCCAACTTCCTCCTGCATTACAACTTCCCTCCGTATTCCGTGGGTGAAGCTGGCCGGATGATGGGGCCGGGCCGTCGTGAGATCGGTCACGGCAAGCTGGCGTGGCGTGCACTTCAGGCGGTTCTGCCTGCGGCAACCGACTTCCCCTACACCATCCGTCTGGTGTCCGAGATCACCGAATCCAACGGCTCGTCCTCTATGGCGTCAGTCTGCGGTGGCTCGCTGTCGATGATGGATGCAGGCGTACCGCTCAAGGCACCTGTTGCTGGTGTGGCCATGGGTCTGATCCTTGAAGGTGAGGACTTTGCAGTTCTGACCGACATCCTCGGTGATGAGGATCACCTGGGCGACATGGACTTCAAAGTGGCGGGGACCGAAAACGGCATCACCTCGCTGCAGATGGATATTAAGGTGGCAGGCATCACGCCTGCGATCATGGAGCAGGCTCTGGCGCAGGCCAAAGACGGCCGGATCCATATCCTCAACGAGATGGGCAATGCGCTGAGCGAAGGCCGTCAGGAGTTCTCGGCCCACGCACCACGGATTGAGACCATGCAGGTTCCGACCGACAAGATCCGTGAAGTGATCGGTTCGGGTGGCAAGGTGATCCGCGAAATCGTTGAGGTTTCCGGCGCCAAGGTCGACATCAACGACGACGGCACCATCAAGATCGCCTCGCCCAACGCAGAATGCATCGAAAAGGCCCGCGGCATGATCCACGCGATCGTGGCCGAGCCCGAAGAAGGCATGATCTACACCGGCAAAGTGGTCAAGATCATGGACTTCGGCGCATTCGTGAACTTCTTCGGCAAGCGTGACGGCCTTGTGCATGTCAGCCAATTGTCGAACGAGCGCGTTGGTCACCCCAAGGATCTTCTGAAAGAAGGTCAGGAAGTCAAAGTCAAACTGATGGGCTTTGATGATCGCGGCAAGGTCCGCCTGTCCATGAAAGTGGTCAACCAGGAAACAGGTGAAGAAATCACAGGCGACGCGTGATGTCTGACTGATAAGATCAGCCCCCCTTGCCAGACCGCGCAAGGGGGCTCTGACGCTCTGGCGTTTTGGATTTACCCTATGCCAATTTCCACTTCACATTCTTTTATATTCGTTCACATTCCGAAGACCGCCGGCAGTTCAGTTGCCCGGATGATTGCACCTTACTGCGTCGCTTAGGATCGTAACAACTTCTTGAGGCGTATCTCATCTCATCTGCCTGTACGCGAAGACCCAAACCTGCTGCATGCCCGCAAACATGACAGTGCGGCATGGCTGCGCTCAAAGCTAGGCGCAGACGTTTTCTCCGACCTTTGCAAGTTTGCGGTGGTCCGTGACCCGTATACTCGGGCAATTTCAGAATATGAATACATTCGCCAAACATCGTCCCACCACCGTCAGGCGAAGGTCGCAAGAATGAGCTTCAACGACTTTTTGGACTTCAAGGATCGGGAAAAGGGAACCCAGGCAAATATGCTTTGTGATTCTTCGGGCAAGGTTCTTGTGGACCACCTTGTTCGGTTTGAGACATTACACGCCGACATTTCACAGGTTTTCGATAAGATTGGAGTAGAGGAACGTCTGGGAACCAAGGTTTCCCATTCCTCTCAGAAACAGCCATTGGACACATATCTGACTGATCCCACGATACGTCGGATCAATGAGGTGTTCAGTGTAGACTTCGATCTACTCGGCTACGAAAAGCGCTGAAGATCAAACTTTGGCAGTGAGTGAAAAAACCACTGCAAAAAAATAGAAAATCATCATTCGGGCATCTTGCAGCAGTGAAGAATTGATGGATAGCACCGCAATTGGCAATACCGTCGTCGCGCCTAGCAGCCGTGATCCCTCTGTTCGATTTCTACCCGCCAAGACAGGGCTGAGTTGAAACCCGAGACCCGCAATCAAAACAACAAGTCCACCTCCGAGAAGATAGGAGAGGTAGATGTTGTGCGCGTTGAGCAGCTTCAAACCGTCACCGGTTAGATATGGATGGAAGGCAGCAGATTCATTTTGAAACCCATAACCCAATAGTGGATGGGCTTTGATAGCCTCCCAGGCGGCGACCCATGTATCAAATCGCAAGCTCGCTGATAGCCCCAACTTAGTGGAATCACCGCTGACAATAAATTCCAGAAGCACGTTGAAGCGCGTTGTATTTGGCGCGACCATCAGTATTGCCAATACAACGAAGGAGCCCAGTACCAGAACTCCCAGGATTGTTAATCGCTCAGAAGTTCTTTTTCTTGGATTGCACAGACTGGTGTAGGTAAACAAAATCAGCAGGCTGCCCAGTAGCACGATCAATGCCGTTCTAGATCCCATGAAAACTGGAACTGAGATCAAAGCGAGACAACCTGCGAGTGCGGTAAGCTTCTGGCGATTTGGCGTTTGCTCGAACCAGTCAACAAACATCCATAGTACGAACACAAGCAGCATTGTGGACACGAAATTCGGGTTCACGCTGAGGGCTTGTGCGCGGTGGGTGAAAGCGTCCTGCTGTAATCCTGTCAGTACGAATTCAATGCCGACAATCACGCAAGCAGTAATTACGGCCTGAGGCAACCAGCGCGATATCAATGCCGGTAGTTCAGGAGTTGTCTTAAAAACATGATAAAGTGGCAATAACAGTACAATTGGGGCCCACTTGGCAGCTTCTTTCAAGCCTTCGCCAATAGGTCCGGCAATCATGCAGGTTGCCAGAACACCCAAAGAATAGCCAAGAACCAAGGTGGTAAGGACTCTGTTTGATCCCAAAACATCCCGTGGACCGATTTGAAACCACAGAAACAATGCGCAAATCAGAAGAACAATCCCGGAAAGCAGTCCAAGCACTGGAAGGCCGAGACAAGCGATGGCCAAAGTAAAGTGTAGTCTGTTCAGGTGCATGGCAAACTGTGATTTTTGCGCGTGTCCGCCAAAGTGCTTTCAGCCATGATTTAACGGTCCGAGGGTTTATATCAGCTATTGCCTTTTAGCGAATGGCGGGGTTTTAAATCCGGGTCAACCGCAGAATTTGGATTTGATATTGTTCTAGGAGCGCAATTTCCTTGAGTGCCCCCTATGCGATTGGGCAAAACCTCGTTAATTGCGGGCTACAACGTCGACTAGAGGGCCCTATGCGCATCGGATTTGACTATGGCGGCACGAAGATTGCCGGAATTGCTCTGGGCGAGCAGGGAGAGGTGCTGGCCTCAGGCCGGGTACCAACGCCGCGGCATGACTATGCGGGCGGGTTGGAAGCCATTCACGGATTGATGCAATCGCTGGAGCGTGACGCTGGTCAGGCCTGCGCGTCCGTGGGCATTGGCGTGCCGGGCTCCGTGGACCGCGAGACGGGTTTTGTCACCCTTGGGAACTCTGTCTGGCTGCACGGGCAGGACCTGCGTGGTGATCTTGCGCGCAGGCTCGACCGTCCGGTGAAAATCGCCAATGACGCGAATTGTTTTGCCCTGTCCGAGGCCGTTGATGGCGCAGGCGAGGGCGCGCCGGTGGTCTTTGGTGCGATCCTTGGCACCGGTGTGGGCGGCGGCATTGTGGTCCATGGCCGCCTGCTGGAAGGGATCAATGCGATCTCGGGCGAATGGGGCCATATCAACCTGCCGACACCCGGCGCGTCCGAACGCCCGGGCCCGACGTGTTCCTGTGGGGTTGATGGTCACACGGAAGCCTGGCTGTCGGGGCCTTCGCTTGCGGCTGATCATACGCGCAACTTTGGCGGAGACCTGTCCGCCCCCCAGATCAT
Source organism: uncultured Paracoccaceae bacterium (assembly GCA_947494445.1). Classification (GTDB taxonomy): domain Bacteria; phylum Pseudomonadota; class Alphaproteobacteria; order Rhodobacterales; family Rhodobacteraceae; genus CANLSM01. The sequence continues at coordinate 776,783 of CANLVD010000001.1, forward strand.
CGAAGCTGCCGAGGCCGGGGATGCGGATGCGGAAAGCACGTTGCAACGGTTCGAGGATCGTCTTGGCCGCTCGCTTGCCACTGTGGTCAACATCCTTGATCCGGATGTGATCGTGCTGGGCGGTGGTCTGTCAAACGTCAAACGCTTCTACCAGACGGTTCCGCCCAAGATCGAAGCACATGTCTTCGGGGACCGGTTCAACACGCGTTTTGTCCAGAACCGGCATGGCGACAGTTCCGGGGTTCGGGGTGCTGCTTGGCTCTGATCCGGGTTGTTGGCCCGGGCGGCACCGCTTAGGGTGAGCAGATCGCTGCTGCAACAAGGAACCTGACTATGCCCCTGTCGATTTGTACCTGGAACATCAATTCCGTCCGGCTGCGCGCGCCGATTGTCCAGGACCTGCTGAAGGAAGATGCCCCGGATGTCCTGTGCCTGCAGGAATGCAAAAGCCCGGTTGAAAAGATCCCATTGGAAGTGTTCGCGGACATCGGATACGGCCATATGGTTGCCCGGGGTCAGAAAGGCTACAACGGCGTCGCGATCCTGTCCAAACATCCGCTTGAGGACGTGGGTCATCGTGATTTTTGCGAGAAAGGTGACGCCCGGCATGCAGCGGCACGCCTGCAAAATGGCCTGACGATCCACAATTTCTATGTGCCCGCAGGCGGGGACGAGCCGGATCGGGACAAGAACGAGAAATTTGGCCACAAGCTTGATTTCCTGACCGAGATGAAAGGATGGTTCACAGCAGAACCTCCCAACAGGGCCATCATGGTCGGTGACCTCAATATCGCACCTCTCGAAGATGACGTCTGGTCCCACAAGGCATTGTTGAAAGTGGTGTCCCACACACCCATCGAGGTCGAACATCTTGCAAACGCGCAAGCGGCAGGAAACTGGGTAGACATCGGTCGAAAGCATCAGCCAGAGGGCAAGCTGTACTCCTGGTGGTCCTATCGCGCCAAGGATTGGGATGCCGCAGACAAGGGCCGCAGGCTGGATCATATCTGGGCAACCCCGGACGTGGCGGACACCTCTACCGGCTCTCGTGTCGCGCGTCATGCACGCGGCTGGGAAAAGCCATCCGATCATGCACCGGTCTTTGCGAGTTTTGACCTGTGATTGAGGTATCCAGCGCGGGTCATGTGGCCAGGCTGACACTGAACGCTCCCGAGCGCCACAATGCGCTCACCAGATCTGCCATGGACGATTTCATAGCGGCCCTTGATGATCTTGAAACAAAGCCGGATCTGCGCTGCCTGATCGTGACGGGAACAGGCAAAAGCTTTTGTTCGGGCGCATCTCTGGCAGATGTTGCGGAAAGTGATTTCACCGACAACCCTCTGACAGTCTTGTGCGACCGGATCGAAGAATGTTCGCTTCCCACGATCTGTGCCTTCAATGGCCCGGTATTCGGTGGCGGGGTCGAGGTCGCACTCGCCTGTGACTTTCGCATTGGTCGCCAAGGCATGCGGGCGATGATCCCACCGGCAAAGCTCGGCATCCACTACCCTGTCGAGGGCATCGCGCGAGCGGTTCATTGCATCGGGCTTCAGGCAACACGGCGGATGTTCCTGCTGGCCGAGACCTTCAGCGACCAGATGCTTCTGGACGCGGGCTTTGTCGATGAGCTTGTTCCGCCCGATCAGGTCGAGATCCGTGCGGCAAGTCTTTCAGAGCAGCTTTGCAATCTGGCCCCCTTGGCCGTTCAGGGCATGAAACGCTCTATTGTCGAGGTCATGAACTGCACGGTCGACAGAGATGCAACGCGCGCACGGGTCGCTGCCTGTTTTGCTTCCGACGATCACAAGGAAGGGCTGGCAGCAAAAAAGGAAAAACGCACGCCCGTTTTCAACAACCGGTAAAGGGGCGCTGCCCCCGGCGCGTCCCGCGCCTCCCCCGGGATATTTTGGCCAAGAAGTTTAACAAGGCCTTTCGATTTTCCAGCAAATACTCCCGCCGGAGGCGGTCCGGCGCAGGCAGTCTTATTTGCGGTTCAAGGCCGTGAGCTCGATGTTGAAAAAGTTGCGGTCAAACCGCTTCGATTTTTCCAGGGTTTCCAGAACCACCGTTGTGCGCTGACCGCGCTTGTCGCGGGTGACCCAACGCGCAAGGGCAGGCGGGCGGTTGGAGAATACCAGCGTCAGTCCACCGTCTTTTGGCCGTTTGGGGTCGCGCAGCTCCACACTTGTTTCCTTGCCGTCATTCGACGTGTCAGTAGCCGCGCCCGACCCGCGCAGATCGATCTTGTCGTTGAGCAGAAAGCGCAGCGGCGTCGTGCGCAGCGGATATTTCTTCACACCTGAGTTCGATTTGGCGTCAAACACACCGATGTTCGTGCCATCAGCCATCACAAGATCATCGGTGCCATCATAGTCGAAGCGGATGAACCCGGGCCGTTGCAGGTAATACTTCCCGCGAATGCGCGATCCGTTGTTGTTGACCTGCAAGAACCGTCCCTTGATGATCTTGAGCTGGTTGAGATACTTGCTGACCTCATCAAGGGTGCGGGCATCCTGGGCAAATCCGCGGGACGTTCCCAGCAACGGCATGGCGGCCAGTCCGGCCAAGAGAGCACGACGATCCATGATAATCTCCGGTTCCTGTTCAAGGCTCAATTTAATCATTCGAGCGAGGTCTTTAAATCATTTCCGACCTGAAATGCATTTCAGGCCTGCAACATGATGCTCAGTCTGATCACGCTTGCGTGGGTGTGCAATCGGGCCTGTGTAGAATTCACGGGCATTTAACGCTCGGGCACCAGCACTTCTCGTTTGCCGACATGGTTGGCCTGGCTGACAACGCCTTCGTCTTCCATCTGTTCAACAAGACGCGCGGCCTTGTTGTAGCCGATAGCCAGTTTGCGCTGGATGTAGGACGTTGAGCATTTGCGATCCCGGGCCACGATGGCTACAGCCTGATCATATAGCGCATCCTCGCCATTGGTGTTGCCACCAAGACCCAATACCAGATCAATCTCGCTTTCCGCATCACTTTCAGGCCCGTCGACCACGCCTGAGACATAGTCTGGCGCGCCTTGCGCCTTGAGGAAATTGACGATCTCCTCGACTTCTTCGTCCGAGACAAACGGTCCGTGAACACGTGTGATCTTGCCGCCCCCAGCCATGTAAAGCATGTCGCCCATGCCCAGAAGCTGCTCGGCGCCCATTTCCCCCAGAATGGTCCGGCTGTCGATTTTTGACGTCACCTGAAACGAGATCCGGGTAGGGAAGTTTGCTTTGATCGTGCCGGTGATCACATCGACGGAAGGACGCTGAGTAGCCATGATCAGGTGGATGCCACTTGCACGTGCCATCTGAGCCAATCGCTGGATACAGGCCTCGATCTCCTTGCCTGCGACCATCATCAGATCGGCCATCTCGTCCACGATCACGACGATATAGGGCATGGTTTCGGGCGCGTATTCCTCTGTCTCGAAAACGGGTTCTCCCGTTTCGTCGTCAAAGCCGGTCTGGACGGTGCGGGTGAACGCTTCGCCCTTGGCGAGCGCATCCTTCACCCGGCCATTGTAGCCATCGATGTTGCGTACGCCCATCTTGGACATCTTGCGATAGCGCTCTTCCATCTCGCCCACGACCCATTTCAGCGCCACCACGGCTTTCTTGGGGTCGGTCACAACAGGGGAGAGCAGATGCGGGATGCCGTCATAGACGCTGAGTTCCAGCATCTTGGGATCGATCATGATCAACCGGCAGTCATCGGGCGTCAGCGTGTAGAGCAAGCTCAGGATCATCGTGTTGATGGCAACCGATTTGCCTGATCCGGTGGTGCCCGCGATCAGGAGATGGGGCATCTTGGCAAGGTTGGCGACAACCGGATCACCGGCGATGTCCTTGCCCAGTGCCAGCGGCAGCGCATGGCTGCTGTCGCCATAGGTCTTGGCCGAGAAGATCTCGCGCAGAAGCACCTTTTCGCGATGCTCGTTGGGCAGTTCGATCCCGATCACCGAGCGCCCGGGAATGGTCGACACCCGGGTGGCAAGCGCCGACATTGACCGCGCAATGTCATCGGCCAGACCGATCACCCGACTGGCCTTCAGACCGGCTGCGGGTTCCAGTTCATACATTGTGACCACGGGGCCGGGGCGCACACTGACGATTTCACCCTTTACGCCGTAGTCATCGAGCACGGTTTCCAGCATCTTGGCGTTCTCTTCCAAAGCCTCATCGCTAAGGTGGTGACGCACGATGGTGGTGGGGCTGGCAAGTAGGTTCAGAGGCGGCACTTCGAAAGCGTCGCCATCGCCAGCGGTTAGCGCCAGTTCGGGCTGCTCCTCGGCCTTGGCGCGGCTGCTTTTCTTGACAGGCTTGCGCTCGGGCATCTGCACGCGCGGCTCGCTCCGGTCGGCACGCAGTGGCATCGGGGGCAGTGCGCCGGGTTTGTCCTCTTCGCCCAGTGTCAGTGGCGCATCCGGGTCGCTTTCGTAATCATAGTCGTAATCCTCGTCATAGGGATCACGCTGGGCACCTCCCAGTGCCGGGGCCGCGCCTTCGCCATCAGCCGTGCCGCTGAGTGCCGCTTCGCGCTTGCGCACAGCCTCGGAGATGCGGGCCATGACGCGGTCGTCTTCATCTTGCCCAGAGCCCTTGATCCGGGAGGCAAACCTATCAGCATCGACTTCTGCCTGCACTTCGGCATCGGCCTGTAAGCGGGCCGCCTTGTCTTTCTGAGCCGCGCGTGCCGCTTTGGCCTTTTGCGCGGCTGCACCACCTGCCTTGCCACCCACCTTGAAAAGCGCACCAAGCATGGCCACCAGCGCGGCATAGCTCAGGATCGAGCCGGTTTTGAGGAACCGGAAGAAGCGCTTTGCTTCCGTCCAGTTCACTCCAAGCGAGAAGGCCGCGACAAACAGGAACAGCAGGGCCAGCACAAGGGTTGAGAGCTTCAGGCTCGTTCCGATCTCCAGCGGCAGCAGTCTCAGTGCATCGCCCAGCACCGCATCGCCAAAGAGACCACCAAGTCCAAAGGCATGCATCCAGCCATCAGGTGGCACATGGGCGGCAGCAAAGATGGCCCCAAGGGCAATGCCGATGGGCGAAAAGATTGCCCGGCTGACCACCCGCGTGTCGCCTTTGTGCAGGATCAGCCTCAGCCCCCAAACCGCCAGTACGATGGCAATGCCATAGCTTGCCCAGGCCAGCATCCGGTAAAGCGGATCAGCCAGCGACGCGCCGATCAGGCCCAGTGCATTGGTCGGAGGGGTGTCCGTTGCCGACAGGATCGACGGATCGTTGGGGTTATAGGTCCAGAGCAGGGTGACAAAGAGCGCTGCAATCCCGATCAGGATCACGCCCAGAAACTCGGTTCCGCGCCGCTTCAGCGCGGCCTCGGTCTTGCTTTCAACCAGACGTGTCTGCTTCTTGCGTGGTTTTGCCCGTGTCGCCATGTGTCTCCCTCACAGCCCCCCGGCCAAGGTTTCCCGCAGGGCCACCAGACCCCTGCGCACGTCTTCTGCCGGTGCAACCAGCGCCAGCCGCAAAAAGGCATCGCCCGGATTGCCCTGACCATTGCCCGGGTCACGGGCCAGATATGCACCGGGCAGCGAGCGGATGCCAGCCTTGCGCCACAGCGTCCGTGCGGCCTGTTCTCCGTCGCCCACATCCAGCCAGAGGAAAAACCCGGCCTCGGGCGAGGTGTAGCCCGGCATATTGCACAGAACCTCGTCGGCAATGGCGAACTTTTCGACATAGAGCTGGCGGCTTGCCTCGACATGGGCTTCATCCGCCCAAACCGCCTCGGCCACCCGTTGCAGGGGCAGGGGCAGGGGCGCACCGGCATAGGCGCGCAGCTGTTTGAGTGCCTTGAGGGTTTGAGGTCCACCTGTGGCAACCCCGGACCTGAGACCCGCCAGATTTGAACGCTTTGACAGCGAATGAAAGGCAAGCACCCGTTCAGGGTCGCAATTGCCTTCAGCCACAACTTCCAGAATGCCCGGAGGTGGCGTGTCCTTCCAGATCTCGGAATAGCACTCATCCGCGAAAATGCGGATGTCATGACGTTCGGCCAGTGCGATCAGATCGCGCCAATAGGCCTTTGAGGCGACAGCACCCTGCGGGTTTGAGGGCGAGCAGATGTAGATGATTTCCGTCCGGTCCAGCACATCCTTTGGCTGGCTGGCGAAATCCGGCAAAAAGCCCGTCTCGGGACCAGCATTGACATACATCGGTTCAGCGCCCGCGGTCAGGGCCGCAACCGCGTAGCATTGATAAAACGGGTTGGGCAGCAGCACGACCGGACGCTGTCCGTTTTTCTGCTCCCGACAGAGTGCTACGGCTGAATTGTACAGCCCTTCCCGCGTGCCGTTGAGCGGCAGAACATTGACCTGCGGGTCCATATCGACCCCGTAGCGACGTTTCAGCCAATCGGTAATGGCCGCGCAAAGCTCGGGCGTTCCGTCATTTGGCGGGTATTTCGAGAAATCCGCCGTGTGCCGGGCCAGAACCTCACCCACAAAGGGCGGAATGGCGTGCTGAGGCTCGCCGATGGACATGGCAATGGGCGCGCCTCCAGCCTCAACACCGTCCAGAAGGCGGCGCAGGCGGGGAAAGGCGTATTCCGGAAGATCGGAAAAGCGCAGCGGAAGATCCATGTCTCATGCCTCGTAGCAGAGGGTCTTTTATGCCCTTTCTGTTAACAAGAATACTCCGGCGACATTAGGGCGTCCATCCCCGGAACATTTAAAATCATGGGCGTATCACTGGTGCCATAGCTGCTCCCAGACGCAAAAGATGCTCCTCGCCCATGGGGCGGCCAATGGCCATCACCCCGCAATGGGCGGTTTCGGTTGGCAGGGTCAGCGCACAGCTGCCCATCAGATTGCCGACGCGGGTGTTGCGCAGGGCTTCCAGATTGCGGGCCGTGAAATAGTCTTGGTCATCCAGCAGGCGCTGGGTATTGGGCGGTAAAATGGGTGCGGTTGGCAGCAGGACAGCATCAAAGCCCGCGCTTTCCAGAGCAAAGGCCGCGCGTGCTGCGTCGAGCTTCTGCCAATCCGCCACAAACTGAGGCCCGCTGACCGCCTTGCCCGCGCGGAACCGGTCACGCACGGGGCCGAACATCTTGTCGGGATCAGCCTCGATGGCCTCACCCCATGTGGCATAGGCCTCCGGCGTGAAAAGCGTGGCCGAAAGCGGCATGGCAGCCTCCACCGCTGGGCTTGCCGCGTGTACCAGCACAGTGCCTGCGGCGCTCAATCGCGCCAGAGCGGCCTCAAATGCAGCCTGAGGAGCATCGTCCAGAGGGGCAAGAGCCGGTGTGTCAAGCACGAGGAACCGTGCCCCCGACAGGCTTGCACCGCTCAGGTCTGCGGCCTTGCTGCTGTCGAGAATGGCAAAGATCCGGGCCGCATCCTCAACCGTGTGGCAGAGCGGTCCGATGGTATCAAATCGTGCACAAAGGGGCAGAACGCCATCTGTGGGCAGGCGTCCAAGGGTGGTTTTCAGCCCGACGAGGTCATTCCAGACCGACGGGATGCGGACCGACCCCCCTGTGTCCGACCCGATCCCAGCTGCGGCCATGCCCAGCTTGACCGACACCGCAGCACCGGAAGAAGACCCTCCCGGCGCCAGTTCCGGGGCAATCCCGTTGGGTGGCGTGGCAGTCATCGGATTGATCCCGAGGCCAGAGAACGCAAGTTCGGTCTGGTGGGTCTTTCCAAGGCAGACCATTCCGGCGTTGGTTGCCCGTTTCACGACTTCAGCGTCGCTGTCAGGCACTCGGCCTGCCAGAAGGCGTGAGCCATGCTCGGTGGCCACACCTGCCGTGTCATAAAGGTCCTTCCAGGAAATCGGCACTCCATCGAGAGAGGAGGCGCGTACATTCAGTTTAGCACGCTCCCGCGCGGCCTCGGCCTCGGCCAAGGCGCGGTCCCGTGTGGTGCGGGCATAGATCCTATCGCATTGGGGATGGGCGTCGATCGCATCGAAATAGGCCTGCGTCAGTTCAACCGGATCGATCCTGCCCGCAGCGATGCCAGCCCCGATTTCACTGGCGCTCAACTTGGTGTCCGTCATGCCGTTATCCTTCGAATTTGCCGCAGCTTGGGCCATGGACAAGCAGGCTGCAAGGCATAGGTTGGGGGCATGGGCACAGAGACCGATATTCTGATCATTGGCGGTGGGCTGAACGGGCCTTGCCTTGCATTGGCGCTCGCCAGTGCAGGCATCCGGTCTACCCTTGTGGACCGGCTTGACCAGAGCCTGCGAGATGATCCCGGCTTTGACGGTCGGGCTTATGCGCTGGCGCTGGGCTCTTGCCGGATGCTGGGCGCGCTCGGGCTTTGGGCTGATCTCAAGGACAACGCCCAGCCAATCCTTGATATCAAGGTGGCCGACGGCAAGGCGGGTACAGGTGCCTCTCCGCTGATGGTGCATTTTGACCATTCGGATCTGGGCGAAGGACCGATGGGACATTTGGTTGAGGACCGGTATCTGCGACAGGCGCTGTTGAGCCGGATCGCGGGGCATCCGCTGATCACCCAGATCGCGCCCGCCACTGTGGTTGCGCAGACTGTGGTGGCAGGAGGAGCAAGTGTCACTCTGGATACGAGCGAGGTGATCTCCGCACGTCTGCTGATCGGCTGTGACGGGCGCAATTCGGGCACGGCCTCACGCGCAGGCATCAACCGCACCGGCTGGGGTTATGACCAGACGGCGCTGGTCTGCGCGCTGGCCCATGAAAAGCCGCACGACGGGGTCGCTTATCAGCTGTTCCTTCCGTCCGGGCCCTTGGCGATCCTGCCGCTCACCGGCAACCGCTCATCGATTGTCTGGACCGAGACGACGGCGCGGGCCGAGACCATTCAAGCGCTGGATGACGCAGGATACATGGCCGAGCTTGCACCACGTATCGGCAGCTTTCTGGGGAGCCTTACGTTGGAGGGAGACCGGTTTACATACCCGCTGGGCCTGTCGCTCGCACGGCGTTTTGTGGCAGAGCGTGTGGCGCTGGTGGGGGATGCGGCCCATGGCATCCATCCGCTTGCCGGACAGGGTCTGAACCTTGGGCTGCGTGATGTGGCAGCACTTGCCGAAGTGCTGGTCGCAGCGAAGTCACGGGGTGAGGATCTTGGGGCATCAGATGTGCTGGCACGCTACCAGCAGTGGCGGCGGTTTGACACGTCAGCCCTTGCGGTTGCCACCGATGTGATCAACCGGGTCTTTTCAAATGACAATCCGCTATTGCGTGTGGGGCGTGATCTGGCGCTTGGCGCGGCTCAGGCCGTGGCGCCTGTCAGACGCACGATGATGCGCGAGGCTGCTGGATTGACCGGTGATCTGCCGCGTTTGATGACCGGCGAGCCGCTTTAACCCGTCACTCCTCGATCTGGCGCGCCTCATCGACCAGCATGACCGGAATGCCGTTTCGGATCGGAAAAGCCAGATGGGCGGACTTGGACACCAGTTCCTGAGCCTTGGCATCATAGACGAGTAACCCATGGGTTACCGGGCAAACCAGACTTTCCAGAAGCTTGCGATGGACCTTGTGGGGGTGCGGCGGGCTCTCGTTCACTGGATGGAGCCTTCTTCGCCACCGGCGAGCGCAAATTCCATCAGTGTGACGATGGTTTCGCGGCGGTTTTGCAAGGTCGGGGCCTCAAGCAGCGCCTGTTTTTCCTCAGGGTCGAAGGGGCAGAGCATGGACAGGGAATTGACCAGCAACTCCTCGTCCGCCTCTTTCAGACTGCCCCAGTCGGACTTTAGCTGAGCGGTTTCGAAGTAACGTTTCAAAGCGTCCAGAAATGCCTCCCGATCGAAATTTTCATCAATCTCGGGCTTGCCTAGGTCGCGATGAAAGCTGTCCCAATCGACATCGGCCCGGATATAGGGCGTGAACCCCTCGCGTTCTGACTTGATGCGGAACCGGCTGACGCCGGAGAGCGTGATCATGTAGCGGCCGTCATCGGTTTCCTGAAACTGTGTGACCCGTCCTGCACAGCCGATCTGGTGCAGACGCCCGCTGGACTTGCCCTCGGGCATCGCGACCGGCTGGATCATTCCGATCAGCCGGTGCGGCGTTTTCAGAATGTCGTCGAGCATCGCCAGATAGCGCGGCTCGAAGATATTGAGTGGCAGACGGGCACGCGGCAGCAGTAGGGCGCCGGGCAGCGGGAATACAGGAATGGTCTCCGGCAGATCGGCGGCTGCAAACATGCGCATCAATTGGGCTCCTTGTTGCCCTTTGATTTAAGCGAAAATCATCGAAGACAAGCGTCTGCGGCCTTTTTGTGCAATCGGATCTTTCGCGCCAAGGCTGTCGAAGAGTTTGAACAGCTGTTCTTTGGCGGCCCCTTCGTTCCACTCACGGTCGCGCCCAAAGCTTTCCAGCAGCGCGTCAATGGCGCCTTCGGTGTCACCGGAACCAACCAGTGCCATAGCCAGATCAAGCCGGCTTTGATGGTCGTCGGGGTTGGCCGCAATCTTGTCGCGCAACTCGCTTGTTTCACCCGCATCCGCGCTGGCCTCGGTCAATTCGATTGTGGCGCGCACCGCTGCAATGGCCGGATCTTCCGCCTTGCCTTCAGGGGTCATGTCAAGGATTGCGCGGGCGCGTTCCAGATCACCCATGGCCACATGTGCCTTTGCAAAGCCCGCAATGGCGCGAATGTTTTCCTTGTCCTCACCCAGAACGGCTGCATAGGTCTGTGCCGCATCAGCAAGCGCACCCTCCTCAACCATCTGGTCGGCCATGTCGAGCGCTTCATCCAGACCGCCGTCTCCTGCCGGGCTCTGGGCAATCAGCTTGTCGATGAAATCCTTGATGGCAGATGGGGTCTGTGCGCCTTGAAACCCGTCAACCGGCTGGCCGTTCACAAAGCCATAAACGGTCGGGATCGACTGGATGCGCAATTGACCCGCGATGCCCTGATTTTGGTCAACATCGAGCTTGACCATGCGGACCTTGCCACCGGCGGCAGTGACCGCCTGTTCAAGGGCCGGACCAAGCGTCTTGCACGGTCCACACCATGGCGCCCAGAAATCGACGATCACAGGAACCGTCTTGGACGCCTCGATCACGTCTTCCATGAAGGTGGCTTCCGAGCCATCCTTGATCAGGTCTGCCGCTCCGGCATCTGGGCCTTGTCCAAGTTCAAGCATCACGTGTTGTCCTCAATGGCTTCTCGCCTTCGATATAAGCGGCTGCCGCGCGTCTTACCAGTGGTCAGTTGTGTCTCAAGCCAGCGCGGCCATAAGCTCGGCGTGGCGGGCCAGCATATCGGCCTTGGCCTGCATGGGCGCAAGGGGCGTGATCCTGCGGGCCTCAAGCCCGATTTCGGCGGGATTGAGAAAGAGTTTGTCGGCTTCGGCCTTGGTGAACCCCGCGATTTGAATGGCCTCGAGCCAGGCCGAAACCCTGTCGACCTGTTTGATCTTGCGTTTGACGGTGGCGGGGATCGCCGCAGGCAGGCCGAAACGGATGTGCACGGCTTCCGTCAGGCGCACATCCATGGCCTTGTAACCGGGGCCAACGGCGGCCTTCACGGGTGAAATCATGTCGCCAATCACATATTCAGGCGCATCGTGCAGAAGGGCGGCAAGCGACCATTTGACGGGTGCGTCGGGGTTCATCTGTGTGAAAAGCTGTTCGACCAGAAGCGAGTGTTCGGCCACGGAATAGGGAAAATCCCCGTGGGTCTGGCCGTTCCAGCGCGCAACAAAAGCCAAGCCGTGGGCGATATCCTCGATCTCGATATCCAGCGGAGAGGGGTCCAGCAGATCCAGCCTGCGCCCTGACAGCATCCGCTGCCATGCTCGTGTCTTTGCGGCCATCAGGACACCGTCATGGGTAATTGGCAAGTCAATTCCTTGAAGACCACCAGACCGGTTTTGGCAAGTCCATTGATGTGGACTTAACGCGGGTGCGTGTCTTAAGACCGCAGGACATTGCCAGTGAAGCTATGGACTGCTAGGTGGCGAGCCAGATGCTTTTCGCAAAGATGCACACAAAAAGGAGCCCTGGGTTATGGCGACCGATTATATTGTCAAAGACATCAATCTTGCGGAGTTCGGCCGCAAGGAACTGGACATCGCCGAGACCGAAATGCCCGGGCTGATGGCCCTGCGTGAGGAGTTCGGTGACAGCAAGCCGCTGACAGGCGCGCGCATCGCAGGCTCGCTGCACATGACCATCCAGACGGCTGTGCTGATCGAGACGCTGGTGCATCTGGGCGCGGATGTGCGCTGGGCGTCTTGCAATATCTTCTCCACCCAGGATCATGCAGCTGCGGCCATCGCCGCGGGCGGAACACCGGTTTTTGCCATCAAGGGCGAGACGCTTGAAGAATACTGGGACTATGCCGACCGGATCTTCTTCTTCGAGGAAGGCACATGCAACATGATCCTTGATGACGGTGGCGATGCGACCATGTACATCCTGATTGGTGCGCGGGTTGAAGCAGGCGAGACCAGTCTGATCGATGTGCCGACGTCAGAGGAAGAGGTCGCGCTCTTCGCCCAGATCAGAAAGCGTCTGGCCGAAAGCCCCGGCTGGTTCACCAAACAGCGCGACGCGATCAAGGGTGTCTCGGAAGAAACCACGACAGGCGTCCACCGTCTGTACCAACTGGTCGAAAAGGGCCTGCTGCCTTTCCCTGCGATCAACGTGAACGACAGCGTGACCAAGTCGAAATTCGACAACAAGTACGGCTGCAAGGAAAGCCTTGTTGACGGTATCCGCCGGGCAACCGATACCATGATGGCTGGCAAGACGGCTGTGGTTCTGGGTTATGGGGATGTCGGCAAGGGCTCTGCGGCCTCGCTGCGCGGGGCAGGTGCCCGTGTCAAAGTCACGGAAGTCGATCCGATCTGCGCGCTTCAAGCGGCCATGGACGGTTTTGAGGTCGTGACCATGGAAGATGTCGCGCCAACCGCCGATATCTTCATCACAACGACTGGCAACAAGGATGTCATCCGGCTTGAGCACATGCGCGAGATGAAGGACATGGCGATTGTCGGCAACATCGGCCATTTCGACAATGAAATTCAGGTGGCTGCCCTGAAAAACCACACCTGGATCAACATCAAGGATCAGGTGGACATGATCACCTTCCCCTCGGGCAACCGGATGATCCTGCTGTCGCAGGGCCGTCTGTTGAACCTGGGCAACGCGACCGGGCATCCATCTTTCGTGATGTCGGCCAGCTTCACCAATCAGGTGCTGGCGCAGATCGAATTGTGGACCAAGGGTGACCAGTACGACAATTCGGTACACATCCTTCCCAAGCATCTGGATGAGAAGGTCGCACGGCTTCATCTTGCCAAAATCGGTGTCAAACTGACCGAGCTTCAGCCAGAACAGGCCGATTACATCGGTGTCTCGAAAGACGGCCCCTTCAAGCCAGAACACTATCGCTACTGACCGAATACGGTCCCTTATCGCCTGAAAATTGGGCAATCCTGCGCTTCACGCCGGGGTTGCCCTTTCTTTTGCTTGGCAGAAATCATCGATTCGTGGTCTCATGCAGTCAGAAGCAAATAAGGAGATGACGATGAAAAAGACGCCGACCCTTCTTGCCTGCGCTGCCCTGCTGATGGCCGCACCGATGGCTATCGCCCAAGGGTGCAGTGGTTACGGCCACGCCAAGATGACTATGGCCGAAGCTGAGCCAGCTGAAGAAATGCTCTCGATCGCGGCTGATGAAACAACGCTTATGGCATCGCTTGATTGCTCGGCACTGGAAGGTGCAGAGCTTGCATCCTGCACGGCCAAGAACACGGCTGCTTTGGCCAACTGATCCTAAGACCAGCGCGCGAACCGGGGTTTCGGTTCGCGTTTGACTAAAATCCGCCAAACACAAAAGTTGTAATCTCAAGTCAGATGCGCTTGGTGTTATGTGGCTGGAGGGGTGAGAACACCCGCTGATCGCGCGACCAGCTCCCCACATGACGCGCCATTCAATTTTGAACAAGCTGAGGGGCGTGCTGAGGCACGGGGCAGCGTATGTCTGCGCAATCTGGTTCGGGGTGGATCAGGGATCGCAAGCTCGTCACAACATCGCATTGGCTCCGGTTTCTGGCACGCATGGTGGCACGGAGGTGGTCGTTCTCATGGACGGCCACCTCCTGTGCGTTTTGGGACAGGCAGTCGATCAGCATACACTGGCACCTGCTGCGTGAACTGGTTAGGTCTTACCCCATGACGCCGCCAAAAATCACCAGACTGACAGGCCGACCCGACGCCGACCCGGACCCAAAACCTTCGGGTGGTGGCGTCGCAGCCGCTGTGTTTACCCTGCTTGTGCTGGGGGCCATGATCGCCGGGTTCTGGATGCTCAAGGACAGCAAATACAATCCACGGACCCCGCTTGACCCCTTGGCAGAGTTGCATGTCGCCACGTCCTATCAACTGGCCCGCACGGCAGAGGATCCGCTGCTGTGTCAGGCGGCTTTGGCGACCTTGCAGGCGCAGTTTTCCACTGTTGAGGATCAGGTGGACAGTGCGTTGTGCCACATCCGCCCCAATGTCGAACTGACGTCGCTGGCAGGTGCGGACCTGACGGACATCAATACTCGTTGCGCAACTGCACTGCGGCTCGCGATGTGGGACCATCACATCGTGCAACCCGCAGCGCTTCAGCACTTCGGGCAGGGGGTCCGCCGAATAAATCATTTTGGCAGCTACTCCTGTCGGCGGATGCGGACCTCGTCTGGCGCGTCAACAGCGATGAGCGCCCATGCCACCGCAGACGCCATCGACATCGCAGGCGTTACTTTGGGCGACGGACGGTCGTTGAGCCTGCACAGCGGCTGGGACCTTCCCGCGCAGTCAGGCTTCTGGCGCGACCTGCGCGATGGCGCGTGCAGACTTTTCCCAACTGTCTTGTCACCAGATTACAATGCGCTTCACGCAGATCACTTCCACTTTGCGAAGGGACGATGGGGGGCCTGTCGTTAGAATGGATGTGGCTATTGGTCCACTGCGGGATGCGCGGTGATAACGCGTTTATGCAAATACACCAATGACTGCCTTCAAAGGGTGCAGGAGGAGACAGACCTCCTGCACAGACTGACCTCATGAAATCACATTGTGCTCCGGCCCATAGGGATACCCCGTGATGTTCTCATTGCCGTCTTCGGTGATGACCAGAATGTCATGTTCGCGATACCCACCGGCACCATCGGTCCCTTCCGGCACGGTTAGCATAGGTTCCATAGAGATGACCATGCCGGGCTCCAGCACAGTGTCGATGTCCTCGCGCAACTCCAGTCCGGCCTCCCGTCCGTAGTAGTGGGACAGCACACCGAAAGAATGACCGTAACCAAAAGTCCGGTACTGAAGCAGATCACGCTCTTCGAAGAAATTATTGATCTTTTCGGTGATATGCGCGCAGCTTGCACCCGGTTTAAGCAGGCTCACGCCATACTCATGGGCTGCAACATTGGCCTCCCAGATCTTTAGGCTGGCGTGGTCGACTGTGTCCACGAAGAGCGTACGCTCAAGTGCAGTGTAGTAGGCGCTGATCATCGGAAAGGTATTGAGGCTGAGGATGTCGCCCTTCAGCAAGGTTCGCCCTGTGACGGGGTTATGTGCACCGTCCGTGTTGATGCCGGATTGGAACCAGACCCATGTGTCACGGTATTCTGCATCCGGAAAGCGCTGTGCAATCTCCAGCTCCATCGCATCCCGGCCCGCCATGGCCACGTCAATCTCACGGGTGCCAGCCCTGATCGCGTCCCGCACCGCATACCCACCTACATCGGCGACCCCGGCGCAGGATCGGATCAATGCGATTTCAGCAGCAGATTTATGCATTCTTTGACGCATCGTGATTGGGGCCACATCGACCACAGCTTTTGGCGACAGGAAGCTGTCCATCAATTCCTGTTGTGTGAGTGTCAGATGATCCGCCTCGTGCCCGATGGTTTTGCCAGCACCGGTGACGGATAAAACTGCGCGCCAGTAGTTGTTTCGTTGCCAGTCCGTGTAGGTGATGTTGTCGCCATGGCTCCGCCGCCAAGGTTGGGCTGCATCAATTCCGGCGCTGATGGTCACATCTTCGGTTTGAGTCACAACCAGGGCATAAGGCCGACCGAACGCGCAATAGAGAAACCCTGAATAGTAAGCAACGTTATGCATCGAGGTGAAAACACAGGCATCAATGCCGTTGGCTTCCATGTCTGCACGCAAACGCGTCAGGCGGGTTTCATATTCTTGCGGTTCAAAGGGAAGTGTCTTTTCACCCTGATGAAAACGGTAGAATTCTGGACGATCCATTGCTGGCTCCTTCGTCATCATGCGGATGTGCAAAACGAGGAAGCCGATCTCCCTCGACTGCACAGCAGCAAAGAAAAATCCCGGCGTTCAGGAAAAGGGATCGGGTTTGCATGAGAATGCTGGCGACGCCATCGCCGACCCGTAAGTTCACATGGACGAAAAGGGCCATCGAAAGCAAGTGAATTTAGTGGATGCGCACATCGACATAACAAGTGGCATCGCCCCACGTGGGCTTAATCCAGACTGTTCAACCCAAGTTTGAGCCCTAGGCCGCCGGGCTTGTTTGTGTAATCCCGGCGGGCAATCAAATCTTACGCCATCATCAACGTCACAACGACCGACATGATGATGCAGCCAACCGTTGCATAGGTGCCATCGATCAGGGTCAGTTTGAAGGGCCTACCCGCAAAGCCGTTGTTGGTGGCAATCCAGGGCACCACCAGAAACAGGCCGATGCCGATGCCGCGCACCAGCCCACCGAACAGATCCGAAGGCGGGGACATGTACCACATGTGCCGCATCATGCCGGCCACCAGAACCGTTGCCACGAAACTCAGGATGTAGGGAACCGGGTTCTTGCGGTCGATGGTCTCTTCAGTCAGACCGTTCGCGGCCATCCAGGGTTTGGCCATGACCCCGTACCAGATTGCACCCCAGATATAACTGGCCACGGCTGCCAGAAGCACTGTCAGAATTCCCATGATCCCCTCCCGATGTTTGCGTCATCAGGCAAGCACAGGTTCAGCGCTCAGGCAAGCCTCCCAGTTTGCAGATCAGGGCCCATTCGGCCTCCCGGACAGGCTGCACCGAGAGGCGGGAGTTCTTGACGAGCACCATTTCAGCCAGCGCCTCCACGCCTTTGACTTGGTCGAGCGTAACAGGGTTGGGCAGAGCATCCAGCGCGCGAATATCAACGCATTCCCAGCGGTCGTCGTCGGTGGTGCTGTCGGGGTGGATTGTCTGGCAGACCTCCACAGTGCCAACGATCGCCTTTTCCGTCTGGGAGTGATAGAAAAACCCTCGGTCGCCAAGCGCCATCTCGCGCATGAAATTGCGGGCCTGATAGTTGCGCACCCCGTCCCATTCCTCGCCCGCGTCCCCCTTGGCGACCTGTTGGTCCCAGGACCAGGTGGAAGGCTCTGATTTGAACAGCCAGAACGCCATCAGCGCACCCGTTTGAAGCCGCGGATTTCGACTTTGGAGAACAGGTCCGCGCGGGCATAAGGGTCGCCTGCGGCCCAGGTTTCGGCCTCGGCCCGAGTGTCGACATCAACCACCAGAAGCGAACCTGCCATGTCGCCGTTGTCATCGAGCAGCGGCCCTGCAACACTGACAACACCAGTTTCCGCGACATAGGCAAGGTGTGCCTCGCGGTTGGCTTTGCGGATGTCCAGAGCGCCGGGTTTGTCGGTGCAAATCAATACGAAACTCATTGTGGTCATTCCTTTCGCAGGGGCCGGTGCAGCAGGCTGGTCAGGGCTTCAGTTACGGTGATGGATCCATCAAGCACGTCCGTGACCGCTTGTGCAATCGGCATTTCCACACTGTGGCGTGCTGCCAGTTTCGTGGCGGCCGTGGCGGTTGCAATGCCCTCAATGGTCAGGCTGTCGGATTTGGCACTTGCCTTGCCGATGCGCAGACCTTCGCGGAAGTTGCGCGACTGGGCTGAGCCGCAGGTGAGGGCCAGATCACCGAGGCCGGACAGGCCGGTCAGGGTCTCTGGCTTTGCTCCCATGGCCTGTGCCAGCCGCTGCATCTCGGCAAAGCCGCGGGTCAGAAGGGCCGCGCGCGCGCTTTCGCCGAAGCCCGCGCCGACCGCGATGCCACAGGCCAGAGCGACCACGTTTTTCAATGCCCCGCCCAGTTGCACGCCCAGCGGATCATCACTGAGGTAGAGCCTCAGACCCGCCACGGACAGCCTTTCCTGCAACTGAACACCAAGTGCTGCATCCGCACAGCCAAGGGTCAACGCCGTGGGTTTGCCCGCACCAATTTCAGCGGCAAACCCCGGGCCGCTCAGAATGGCCAGTTGGGTCAGGCCAGTCGCTGCTGCCAGATCGGTCTGTGTGGCCGCATCCGCTCCGGCCAATCCCTTGGCTGTGAGGATCAGCGGACAATCTTGCAGGTGGGTTGTGTGATTGAGCAGCCAATGTTCGGATTGCTGTGCAGGAAGCGCGAGCACAGCGAGATCGAAACCAGACGGGAGGTCTGACACACAGGTCACAGACGCCGCCAGCGGAACATCAGGCAAGCGCTTCTGGTTGATCCGAAAGCGCTGCATTTCATCGATCTGGGCAGCATCCCGACCCCAGAGATGAACCGGTGCGCCTTTGGCCGCAAAGCAATTGGCAAGGGCCGTGCCGAATGCGCCTGCGCCGATGACCAGAACGCTGCTCATGCCTTGGCCCCTTTCTTGCCCGATCCAAGCTGGGGACTGGCAAGCGCATCCAGTGGCCAGCGCGGGCGGGCAGCCAGGGTCAGATCGGTGCGTCGGCCCGCCTGATATTGTTCCCACCCTGCCCAGGCGATCATGGCCGCATTGTCCGTGCAGAGCGCAAGTGGCGGTGCGATGCAGGGCAGGTTCGCCTCAACCGCGACCCGTTCAAGACCTGATCGAATGGCTGCATTTGCGGCGACCCCGCCTGCCACGGTGAGAGACGTCATACCTGATCCGCAAGCGTTTAATGCGCGCCGGGTTTTCTCGCTCAGAACATCAGCGACGGCTGATTGAAAGCCTGCACACAGATCTGCCCGGTCCTGCCGATAAAGACCGCCTTGCGCATCGGCAAGCAGATCGCGCTGGCGCCGGAGGGCGGTTTTCAGGCCGGAAAAGGACATGTCGCAGCCGGGGCGGTCGAGAAGGGGCCGGGGCAGGTCGAACCGGTTCGGATCACCGGTTTTCGCCTCTGCTTCCACCGCCGGACCACCGGGATAGCCAAGCCCCAGAAGGCGCGCGGTCTTGTCAAACGCCTCACCCGGTGCGTCGTCAATGGTGCCGCCCAACCGCTGGAATTCCTCCGGGCCCGAGACGGCGATGAACTGACAATGACCGCCTGAGACCAGCACCATGAGGTAAGGGTAGTCGATGCCATCAGTCAGACGCGGGGTCAGGGCATGACCGGCCAGATGGTTGACGCCCACATAAGGAATGCCGGTTGCCACCGACAGGGCCTTGGCGGTCATCAGTCCCGACAGAACGCCACCAATCAGACCGGGACCGGATGTGGCCGAAATCAGGGTGATCTTCTGTAAAGTAACCCCAGCTGTCTCCAAAGCCTGTTCGATTGCGTGGTCCAACCGCTCGGCATGGGCCCGTGCTGCAATCTCTGGCACCACACCGCCGTAGCGATCATGCAGACCACCTTGACCCTTGACGACCGACGACAGAATTTCGCGCCCTGCGCTCACCACGCTTGCGGCCGTGTCATCACAGCTGCTTTCAATGCCAAGGATCAGGGGTGATTGGGACATCAACGGATTACCGGTTGTCTGGACATACACGCGCAGGTAACACCGCAGGGCGATCTTCGCAACGCGGGCTTTGAGGCCGCATCCGATCAAGAGGGCCATCGCTTGGCAAAAACGCTTCTGATCACCAGACCACAGGAGGCCGCCGAGGCGTTGAGCAAGCGGGTCTCGGATCTGGGCTGGGCATCTGTCATCTCTCCGGTTCTGACGATTGAAGCGCTGGACGAGGTTCCGGACCTGCAGGATGGCGAGACGCTGATCTTCACCTCACGCAACGGCGTTGAAAGTTTTGCCCGGGCCAGTACGCGCCGTGATCGACCAGCGTTGTGCGTGGGAAATGCGACGGCGCACTGCGCAACGCAGGTGGGGTTCAGGGCCGAAACCGGCCCTGGCACAGTGGCCGGGCTGATCAGCCATCTGGCAGATCGGCCGCGTGCGAATTTCCTGCACATTCGCGGGGAGCACACCACAGGTGATCTGGTCGGTGCAATTCGTGCCCATGGGCATCAGGCACGCGAGCATGTGCAGTACCGACAGCGCACAACGGATCTGACCGAAGAGGCAAAACAGGCTCTGGAAGCGCGTGAAATCTCTGCAATTGCTGTTTTTTCCCCGCGATCCGGGCGGGCAATTCTGGATCAGACAAGGGCGTTCAGGGAGGCCCTGCCGCCGATGCTGTGTCTGTCACAGGCCGTTGCCGATTCGCTGCGAGATGATCTTAAAACGCCTGTTTTCTGGGCGGAATCCCCTGATTTGGAGGGATTTTTGTCAATGCTGGCAGGGTTTGACCCGGCATGACGTAAAGGGGGTTCAGCTTGTGATTTTTCCCCCTAGAGATTATCGTGATCGCTATTAGATAATGCGTTGCCGCCACCACACGCAATTACCGTGAACCAATGCAAGGAACCGAAGGCCGATGGCCAAGAAATCCAAAGACAAAGACATCATCGAAGACGCAGTGGAAGAAACGGTTGAAGAATTGACCGATGGTAAGGACGTGGAAGACGCGGAAACGGTAGAGGATGCTCCCGAGGCGGAAGCCGATGATGTGACGGATGCAGAAGACGCTTCGGCAGAGGAAGCCGAAGACGCTTCATTTGAGGATGCCGTTGAAGCTGCAGATGAGGCTGTCGAGGACGCCACAGCCGAGGTTCAGGAAGAGCCGGAAGTCAGCGAGCCTGACGAGGAGCCGGCGGCCCAGCAAGTCGCCGATGAAGAGCATGGAGGCTCGCTCGCTTCAAAGGTTCTGACGTGGCTTGTGCTTTTGCTTGCCGGCGGTGGTATTGCGCTTTGGGGTGCACCGAAAGTCGCGCCTCAGCTGCCTGACGGGCTTGGACCGGTCAAAAGCTGGCTGTTGCCCGGAGAGAGCGCAGCGCGCAAAGACATCGCTGCATTGCGTGAAGATCTTGAGACCCGTCTGGCAGCCCTGCCTGAGCCGGTGTCCGCAGAAGACGTTTCCGGACAGATCGGTGACGCGACAGAGGCTGTCAGTGCAGATATGTCGGCCCAGATGGCTGAATTGCAGAAAACCCTGAGCGAGACCGCTGGCGTTGATACCGAGGCCCGGATTTCTTCGATCGAGACGCAGATTGCCGGTCTGGCTTCGCAACTGACCGGACTGACTGATGCTCTTGCAGGGGCAGAGGCGCAAGGTTTGGATCCTGAAACCGCCGCCCAGATCGCGGGCTTTTCCTCAACCGTTGAGGGGTTGAAAGCCGAGATTGCCAAGCTGGCAGAAAACGACGGCGCGTTGCGTCAGCAACTGGCCAATGTGGCCCAGCAGGCCGAAGCCCGTGTCGAAGCCGCTGAAACCCAGAAAGACAATGCCGCTTTGCGTGCTGCCCTGTCGCAAATGTCCGGTGCCGTCAGCACAGGTGCGCCCTTTGGCGATGCGCTCGGCGTGATTGCGGGTGAAGGGGGTGAAGCTGCGCCGGAAGTGCTTGTGGCCAAGGCCGAAACCGGCGTCGTGACGCTTGCCGTCTTGCGCGACCGTTTCCCTGACGCTGCCAAAACCGCCATTCAGGCATCAATCAAGTCAGAGGCCGGTGGATCGGTGGCCGGTCGTCTCGGGGCATTTCTTGAATCGCAAGTTGCCACACGCTCGCTTGAGCCGCAGGAAGGCGACAGTGCCGATGCGGTTCTGAGCCGGGCCGAAGCTGCACTGCGTCAGGACGATTTGGCAGGAGCCTTGCAGGAGCTGGACGGTCTGCCCGAGCCTGCGGCGCAAGCCATGTCAGGCTGGCTGGATGATGCGCGCGCACGCGTGGCAGCTCTGAAAGCGCTGGACGAGCTGAACGCCACGGCGCTTGGTACAAATTGAGTTTGGAGGACAAGTCATGATCTGGTCGCTAATCAAGGTCCTCGTTTTCATTGCCATCGCTGCTGCGATCACCTTTGGGGCGGGCTATATTCTGGAAACCCCGGGCGAAGTTCGTTTGGCTTTTGCCGGGCGTGAAATCACACTCTCACCCATTGGATTTATTCTGGTCACCATTGTTTTCTTTGCCGCTCTTTGGGTGATCCTGAAACTGGCCGGTCTGGTTGTTGCGATCATCCGCTTTCTGACGGGTGATGAAACAGCACTTAGCCGGTATTTTGATCGTAACCGCGAACGCAAGGGCTTTGAGGCGCTGACCTCGGGCCTGATGGCACTGGCCGAGGGCGAGGGACGCAAGGCGCAGGCGCAGGCCGCGCGTGCCGAACGCCTGCTGGACCGGCCGGAGTTGACGCGGCTGATCTCGGCCCAGGCGGCAGAGATGTCGGGCAACACAGACCGCGCCACAGCCTATTACAAGGACATGCTGACCGATGACCGCACGCGGTTTGTCGGTGTACAGGGTTTGCTGAAGCAGAAGCTCGCTGATGGTGAAACGGATGTGGCGCTGCAACTGGCCAAGAAGGCCTTTGCGCTGAAGCCCAAACACAGCGGTGTTTTGACAACACTCTTTGATCTGCAATCGACCGAAGCAGATTGGGCAGGCGCGCGGCGCACGCTTCTGGCCAGCGTGAAGGCCGGTCAACTGCCCAAGGATGTTGGTCGCAGACGCGAGGCTGTGCTGTCGCTGGCCGATGCAAATGCAGCGATGGAAGCAGGCAACATTGATGCAGCGCGGGAAGCTGCGTACCGCGCCAACAAGCAGGCGCCGGGCTTTGCACCGGCGGCATTGCTGGCCGCTGATCTGCGCAACCGCGAGGGCCAGAAACGCTCTGCCAGTTCGACCCTGCGCAAGACCTGGGCACAGGAACCGCAGCCGGATCTGGCCGCGGCATTTGCAGCCCTTGATCCCGAAGAAACACCAGAAGCGCGCCGCAAGCGGTTTCAGGCGTTGCTGGGCGCAAACCCCGGCCATCCCGAAAGCCGGATGGTGGAGGCAGAGCTTGCACTTGCTGCCGAGGATTTCCCGTCTGCCAGACGTGCGCTTGGTGATCTTGCGACCACCCGCCCGACCACAAGATCACTCGCGATCATGGCGGCCATCGAGAAGGGTGAGGGTTCCGATGACAGCGTAGTCAAAGGCTGGCTGACAAAGGCGCTTGGTGCGCAGCGGGACGAGGCATGGGTTTGCGACACCTGCAAGGCCATTCATTCCAGCTGGGCGCCGGTCTGTTCGGATTGTGGAGCGTTTGACACCATTGCATGGGTGCAGCCGCCTCATCAGGAAAGTGATACGTCAACCACGGCGATGCTGCCGCTGATTGTGGGTGCCCTGAAGGATGAGACCGGGGCAGAGGCGTCAGAAGGTGACGATCCGCTGGAAAATGCCGCTGATGATGACAACATCATCGATGCGGATGTTGAAACCGCGGAAGCTGAGCCCGCCGAGGACCACCCGAAGGCTGCTGCGGGCTAGGGAGAGCGCCTGACCTGAGGCGCCTGCTGGCGCCAATGGTCGGTTTCAAACTTGTGCGGGAACTCCAGTCCTGTGGCGACATGGGCAGTGTATTCTGGCCAGCCCAAAATTTTGGCTCCCGGCGACTGCAAGGCATCAGGCCGCTCTTTGAAAAGTTGCCCGAAGGCGCGCGTCATCATCCCCGGCCCGGTCTCCATCCAGGTGTCCACACCGCCGGTTACCGATCCCAGACCAGAGATCAACCGCTGAGCGCAGTGCAAGAGCGGATGATCCGGTATTGCCGCAATGAAATTGTTGGCAATGGTTGAAAAACCCGGTTCATGGACCAGCACAAGATCAGCATGCCCAATGAGCGGTCTGATATCTTTTCGTGGCAGATCGTCGAGGTCAGTATAGAGACCGCCCCGTATCAGCAGCCATCCGATGCGAAACACATCCGCGCGCATGGCCGGATTGCCTGCCAATTGAAAAGCTGGAATCAGACCGGGACAGTTCTGGCTTAGAAAAGTTGCGGCGGCAGCCCTGTCAAAGCGTGATGTCGTCCAGTCGGGCAAATGTATCTGCCAGGCCTCGGCGGCGCGTTGCACAGGCTCGGTTTCAGGCCCCTCCCAATAGGTGCAGTGCTGGTTTGGCATATGGGTTGACCCAGCCGTACGACCCGGCGTTGTGGGCATATCCGCAATTCGGGACAGCAGAGCGCTTGCGGTTGGGAAATCACTGTACGGGCTGGATGAAGACAGGCTTTCCAGAACCAGATCGGGGGTGTCGCGGCGCGCTGCCTGTTCCCAGCCAGCGACCGTTCTGGACTTGCGGGCAATGAATGTTGCGCGGGTGTCCTTGGCGTCCTGCATCCGTCCCATCCGCCACTGCCAGCGGGTCAGTATCGCAAGATCGGCAAGGCTAGGGTCGTCCAGCAGCGGGAACGTCAGAATGTCAGAGTTCGGCAAATCACTGGTGAGCATGGCCTGCCAAAGCCTCAGCCGGTCAAGCGTGCGTCTTGATTTGTGAGACGTCGCCTTAACGATTTCAAACAGCATCTCCGAGATGTCTGTCTGACCGCTATCCTGCGCCATTTTGATCTGTTCGGGCCCATCTGCCCCGGGCAGGTTTGTCCCTTGCCGATGCGCCATGCGGGCGCTGGCCTCACCCAAGGCACGCAATTGTCCGGGCGTGTCATGCTCGGCCGGGGCCAGCGCCTGAAGTGCTGCATCCCAGTTGCCCGATCGAAATGCCAAGTCGGCAGCCGCAGATCGCAACCCGACAGACCCGGGAAAGAGACGTAGCGCCGGCAACAGGGCATCGCGGGCATCATTGTATCTGTGGGGTCCCGCTTCGGTCGCAGCGCGGACCACCAGCAAGTGATCAGTATGGCGGTCAGCCGGGTCGAACCGATTTTCCAGCATCCAGTCATGTACGTCGGGTGCGGCCGCACTGGCCAAGCCGATCCGGGCGATCGAAGTCCGAAGTCCATTGGCGCTATGTGCGCCATCCAGCGCGAGCTGGTTGAACACCGTCTCAGCCGCATCCAGATCACGCGACGCCAGACAATGACCTATGACCTGCGCCAGATGGGCAACCTGAATTTTGGGGAAGCTGCTCAGCATCTCCAGCACTGCCCGTGGCCCGCCGGTCACATCCGCCAAATGGAGCGCACGGCGCTGGGTTTCAGGATCATCTGGCGACAGGGTCAGCAGGTCGTCAATCAGGCTTGAAGCCCTCTCTTGCTGCTCTGTTTCGATTGCAAGATCAAACTCTGCCTGAAGATCGCGCAGTCTGTGTTCGGGGTGACCGTCACGGACCTGCAGCAACTCAAGCGCTGCATCGGCCTCGTCCATTTCCACCAGAACCGGGGCTACGCTCCAGCGGTGTTTTCCGATGGAGACCGCGAGATCGCGGACGCGTGCCACCGCGTTGGGGTCGAATTGCGCATCAAGCAGCGCCAGTTGCACGGAGTTCGGGTAACGCAACATCGCATGGTGCAGGATGGGTTTCAGCCGGTCCCACATCCGCAACCGGGCCATTTCCCGGCTGAGCGCAAGGGTTGGCCCGAAACCCCCCAGCATATCTGTCAATGCGCCTGCAAGAAGGTCGCTGGCATCGCGTCCGTCCAGAACAAGTTGGCGGGCCTCAGATATGGTCTGCTCTGCCGGACCCCCCGTCATGCCAGACCTATTGCGGTGCTGGGGAGGGCAGGCCCGCGCGCAGCTGTTCAGCGCGATCCATATGCCCCGCACGCGCCCAAAGGCTGGCCGCCCGTTCAAACCGCTTGTCCGACCGGGCCAGCCGGGCACTGCGTTCAAGCGCATCAGCCGCGCGGGCAACTTCGCCCAACCGTTCGAAAAGATCACCCATGGCCCGCAATGCACCTGCGGCATGGGTGTAGGGATCATCCTTAAACCCTTTTGAGGCGACCGTGGACAGGATCGGCTTGGCGACTTTGCCCAGATAGGAGCGCGCCAAGGGCAGTAGATCGAGTGCCAGCATCAGGTTGAGCGTCGGCACCAGGGACTGGAAGCGCACAGGTGCCAGGACAGGTTCGGAAATTGCGCGCTGCACCAGCAGCAGATTGACCTGATAGAACCGGTAGAAATCAGCATAAGCCGACAGGATCACGGTGTCATCCGAGCCCAGTTCCGGGCCGGGATGTGTGTCGATCTGAAACAGATTGAGACTGGATTGAGTTTTGCTGAACCGCACCAAAGCATCCTGCGCCGCCGCTACTTTGCGCGGATGCCGGGAGCGGAAAGGAGTATAGTCCTGCCAGTCCCGACCTTCAGCCTGCGAGGCAACTGCGCGGTACCGCCAGTTGGACGTGCCCTTGTCGAGATAGCGTTGATAAAGCACCACCCGTTTGGGGAGTTGAACCAGCAGAGGCTGCTCAAAATCATTCAATGCCAACATGTCTCACACACCATGCCCTCTAAGGGGCCACCCATTCAACCAACACTCTTGGCCTAACCGGAAATGGCTAGGTCAGCGCATCAACAAGCGATGCGATCCGTTCGGCGACCCGATCCAGATCTTCATCGGATGCCGCGAAAGAAAGGCGAAAATAGGGTGACGTGCCAAAACCGGCACCGCCAACCACGCCAACATTTCCTTCAACCAGAAGATGATCGACCCAATCGGCCTCGGTTGTCAAAGGAATACCGGTAGGCGTGTGCCGTCCCAGCAGGTCCTTGATGCCGATGAACAGGTAAAAGGCACCATCCGGCACAAAAACATCCAGACCATCGATCTTTTGCAACTGACCAACCAGCCGGTCACGGCGGCGGTGAAAAGCCTGACGCTGGGCTTCGACCGTTTCCATGCCTCCGTCGAGCGCTGCTGCGGCGGCTGCCTGTGCGATGGAGTTGGGGTTGGTGGTGGACTGCGATTGCAGGATTTTCATGGCGTTGATCAGATGCGCGGGCCCAGCGCCAAATCCGATACGCCAGCCTGTCATGGCATAGGATTTGGAGACGCCGTTGACCGTCAGCACCTGTTCTTTCAGCGCGGGGCAGACCTGCGCAAGGGTCAAAAATGGACCATCTGTGTAGCGGATATGCTCATAGATATCATCGGTGATGACCAGAATATCCGGGCGACCGGTCAACACTTCTCCCAGTTCCTCAAGCTCGGTTTTCGAGAACATGGCACCTGTGGGATTGGAGGGTGCGTTGAGCATGATGGCTCGGGTGCGTGGCGTGATCTTGGCGGCAATTCGCGCAGCTGCCGGTTTGAACCCGTCTTCGGGCCCGCACTCAAGCATCACCGGAATTCCGCCTGCGAGCGAAACCATATCTGGGTAGCTGACCCAGGAGGGTGTCGGAATGATCACCTCATCTCCAGTGCTGATCGACGCGAGGATGGCATTGAAGATCACCTGTTTGGCCCCGGTCGAAACGATGATCTGGTCAAGCGAATAATCCAGCCCGTTGTCCCTTAGATACTTCGCCTGAACCGCGCGTTTCAGGGCAGGTGTCCCATCGATGGCAGTATAGCGCGTGTCGCCACCCCGTATTGCCGCGATGGCGGCGTCCTGAATATGGACCGGTGTGTCAAAGTCCGGCTCGCCGGTGGTCAGGGAAATCACCGGATGGCCATCTGCCTTGCGTGCAGCAGCGCGCGCCATCGCCTGCGCTGTGGGGGATGCCTTGATGCGGCCCATCCGGGCGGAAAGCGGTACTGACATCGGATGGAACCTCCTGCGCTGCGTCGGTGCAGACTTACACAGCCCACGCAGCCCATGCAGCCCCAAAATGCTATCTCAGGCGGTCCAGATGCGCCAAAAGCGACCGGGTGGAATTATCCTTCTTGCCAGCATCGGCGCCCTCGATCAGAGGCAGCATGGCCGTGGCAAGTTCCTTGCCCAGCTCAACACCCCATTGATCGAAAGAGTTCAGCCCCCAGATCACCCCTTCGACAAACACCCGATGTTCATAAAGCGCGATGATCCGGCCCAGCGTTCGCGGGTCAAGCCGGTCATAGATCAGCGTGGATGAGGGGCGATTGCCGGGGAAAACCCGGTGCGGCGTATCGGCCTGAGGCCTGCCCAGCATCAGCGCTTCGCTCTGGGCCAGACAGTTGGCCAGCAGAAGCTTGTGCTGGTGATCCAGATCGCTTTCTTGGCCATTGGCGGCCACCAGAAACTCGCAAGGAATGATATGGGTGCCCTGATGGATCAGCTGGTAAAATGCGTGCTGGCCATTGGTGCCGGGCTCACCCCAGACAATCGGGCCCGATGACCGGGGCAGGGTGCTGCCATCAAGGGCAACGCGTTTGCCGTTACTTTCCATATCAAGCTGTTGAAGATAGGCAGGCAGACGGCCCAGACGCTCGTCGTAAGGCAGAACGGCACGGGTCGGATGACCGCAGGCATTGGCGTGCCAGATGCCCATGAGAGCCAGCAGAACGGGCATGTTCTGCGACAGCGGAGCAGTGCGGAAATGCTGGTCCATCTCATAGCCACCTTGAAGGAAGGCATCAAAACGCTCTGGTCCGATAGCGATCATCAGGTTCAGTCCGATTGGTCCCCAGATCGAATAGCGCCCGCCGACCCAATCCTCGAACCCGAACACGCGTTCGGCCGAGATGCCGAAGGCGCCTGCCTTGTCCACGGCGGACGACAGCGCGGCCAGATGTGCACCGAGCCCGGCGCCCAAGCCTGCCTCAAGCCAATTTCGCGCCGTTGCTGCATTGGTCATGGTCTCGATGGTCGTGAAGGTCTTGGATGCCACGATCACCAGGGTGCGCGCTGGATCCAGCCGTGCCAGCGTATCGGCGATGTCCGAGCCATCGACATTTGCCACGAAATGCGCGCGCGGTCCGTCACAATAGGGGCTGAGCGCGCGCACGGCCATGGCCGGGCCAAGATCCGAGCCGCCGATCCCGATGTTGACCACATCCGTGAACGGTTTCCCGTCATGTGCCGCAATCGCGCCTGAGCGCAGGGCATCGCTGAAGGCCCGCATCCGCGAAAGTGTGTCACGCACGCCCGGCATGACATCTTCGCCATTGACCAAAATCGGGTTAGAGCCCTGATAGCGCAGCGCCGTATGCAACACGGCCCGGTCCTCGGTCTCGTTGATCTTTTCGCCCGCCAGCATGGCATCGCGCCGGGTCTCAACCCCGGCCTGTTTCGCAATATCCGTGAGCAGGGCAAGAGCCGCTGCATCCATGGTGGTTTTTGAGCAGTCCAACAGCATGTCATCAAGCCGGACCCGCAGGCCCGAATTGCGCGCTTCATCTCCGGTCATCTCGGCGATGCTCAGGCGTTGGCTCGCCTGATGCTGTTTCAGGTCATCCCAGAGGCTCATGATGTCCGCTCCAGTTTGGCTGCATCCCGGGCCAATGCCTCGATCCCGGCCCAGTCGCCGTTGGCAACCTTGTCGCCCGGGACCACCCAGGACCCGCCTGCGCAAACCACGTTGGACAGGCTCAGATAGTCGTTGGCATTGGCGGGCGACACACCGCCGGTCGGGCAGAAGGAGATCTGCGGTAGCGGCGCGCCAATGGCCTTCAGCGCCGAGGCCCCGCCTGACGCTTCGGCGGGGAAGAATTTCAGAACGTCATAGCCCTTTTCCAGCATCGCCATGGCTTCGGTCGCGGTGGCAGCGCCTGCCAGCAGCGGCAGACCCTCAGCCTCGCAAGCCGCGATCAGCGCATCGGTTGCCCCGGGCGAGACACCGAACTTGGCACCGGCTGCGACAGCGTTCTTCACATCCTGAGGGGTGACGAGTGTGCCGGCACCAACCACGCCGCCCGGGACATCGGCCATGGCGCGGATCACGTCCAGAGCGGCAGGCGTGCGCAAGGTGACCTCAAGTGCTGGTAGACCACCCGCGACAAGCGCCTCTGCCAAGGGGCGCGCAACGGTGGCGTCCTTGACCACAAGGACCGGGATGATCGGGGCCAGCGCGCAAATCTCGCGGTTTCGCTTCGAGGCGTCTATGGCTGAAATGGGCATGGGTTCACTTTCCTTGTTACCACATCGTTTTGGCGGCCCGTTCGGACCAGCGGGCATCGTAGTCAGGGCCACCTTCGGCTCCCTTTGTCTGGGCAGCCAGAATGTCACCGGGTGTCGGCAGGCCTGTGCTGGCATCGATCCCGTTCCAAATATCCGAGCGCAGAACGGCGCGGGAGCATTGGAAGTAGACCTCATCGACCGTGACCAGAATGACCGTCCGGGGCGGCTTGCCTTTCACGGCAAAACTGTCGCGCAGGTCAACATCAGCGGTAATCCGGGCTGTGCCATTGATGCGGATCACGGTGCCTGATCCGGGGATCAGGCTCATCAGCGAAACACGTGGGTCGTGGACAATATTGCTCAAGCTGTCGATCCGGTCGTTGCCGTGTCGGTCGGGCATGGCGATGGTTTTGTCATCCAGAATGCGCAGGGCCTGCCCTGCATCTCCGCGTGGCGAACAATCCAGCCCATCTGGCCCGATGGTTGCCAGCGCCAGAAAGGGCGACGCTTCGATCCAGGCCCGGTATTCCGGCGTCACATGCCGGGCGACCTTGACCAGCGATGGAGCCTTGGGTGTGCCATAGTGGATCTCAAGCTCTTCAAGGCTATCGATGAATTCCATGGTCACCTCCTGTCACAGGGCTGTAGCGCCAAGATCGGCCCGGCCGACATGCTGGCGGAATACCTCGAACAATTCCCTGCCGGTGCCAAAACCGTTGTGGGAGAGATCAACCGTCACGGCATCGCGCTCAAGCACGCCGTCTGTCATTATATCCAGCGTTCCCTTGACGGCATCAACCCGCACCACATCGCCGTCGCGCAATTTGGCAATCGGCCCACCGTCCAGCGCCTCGGGGC
Organism: uncultured Paracoccaceae bacterium; assembly: GCA_947494445.1. Taxonomy (GTDB): domain Bacteria; phylum Pseudomonadota; class Alphaproteobacteria; order Rhodobacterales; family Rhodobacteraceae; genus CANLSM01. The sequence goes on from CANLVD010000001.1 coordinate 807,641, forward strand.
TGACATGGATCGCGGCGGGCACTTTGCCTGAAGCACCCGACATGCGCCCGTCGGTGACCAACGCCACCTTGAGGCCCCGGTCCTGCAGAACGGCCAGAACAGGCGTGAGCGAATGCAGTTCCGGCATCCCATTTGCCTTTGGTCCCTGAAACCGCATGACCACGATGGTATCCGTTGTGAACTCACCTGCCTGAAACGCTTTTTTCACATCCGTCTGTTCTTGGAAGATGCGCACTGGCGCCTCAATGATGTGTCGCTCCGGTGCAACTGCCGAGACCTTCATGACACCAGTGCCCAGCGACCCGGCCAGACGTGCCAGCCCGCCAGTGGACTGAAATGGTTCCGAGACAGGCTTCAATATGCGGTCATTCAGCGTCTCTTTTGCGCCATCGACCCATGAAATCGCTCCGCTTTGCACCTGAGGTTCCTGCGTGTAGCGGGCCAGTCCTTCACCTGCGATGGTCTTGGTGTCAGGATGCAACAAGCCTGCATCCAGAAGCTCTCCGATCATGAAACCAAGCCCGCCTGCTGCATGGAAATGGTTCACATCCGCCAGACCGTTTGGATAGACCCGCGCCATCAGCGGTGTCGCGTCAGACAGCATCTTGAAGTCTTCCCAGTCCAGAATGACCCCTGCTGCGCGCGCCATGGCGATCAGATGGATCAGCAGATTGGTTGATCCCCCGGTGGCCATCAGACCGACGATGCCGTTCACGAAGGCGCGCTCGTCAAGCACTTCGCTTGCTGGTGTGTATTCATTGCCGAGCGCGGAAATGGCGAGTGCACGTTTAGCACCTTCGCGGGTCAGCGCATCGCGCAGTTCGGTGCCGGGATTGACGAAACTGGCGCCGGGCAGATGCAGACCCATGAATTCCATCAGCATCTGGTTGGTGTTGGCGGTGCCATAGAACGTGCAGGTGCCCGGACCGTGATAGGAGGCCATCTCGGCTTCCATCAGCTTGTCGCGGCCAATCTCGCCGGAGGCAAATTGCTGGCGCACTTTGGATTTCTCGTCATTTGGCAGACCCGAGGGCATTGGACCGGCTGGCAGAAAGACCGCTGGCAGGTGACCGAAGGTTGCGGCAGCGATCACCAGACCGGGTACGATCTTGTCGCAGACACCAAGGTAGACGGATGTATCAAACGTGTTGTGGCTGAGCGCGACGCCTGCGGCCATCGCGATGATGTCGCGGGAAAACAGTGACAATTCCATACCCGCCTGGCCCTGAGTCACACCGTCACACATCGCCGGTACGCCGCCTGCGACTTGCGCTGTGCCGCCAGCCTCACGGGCGGCAGCCTTGATCAGCGCTGGATAGGTCTCAAACGGTTGATGGGCCGACAGCATATCGTTGTAGGCGGTCACGATCCCGATGTTTCCTGCCGTGCCCAGCAGCGCTTCTTTGTCATCGCCCATGGCAGCATAGGCATGGGCCTGATTTCCGCAGGTCAGATGCGCGCGTGCCGGTCCTTCGTCACGCGCCCGTGCGCAGCGATCCAGATAGGTTTGACGCAGGTCCCTGGACCGCTCAATCACCTGTTTCGTGACGGTGTTAACGCTATCATTCAATGTCATGTCCACCCCCGGACGTTCAGGTTCTTATCCATGTTCAGCTGTTGATATCGCGCCAGCGGCGACCGTCTCGGTGCAGCAGGGCAAGCGAGTCTTCAGGCCCCGATGAGCCCGCGTCATATTGCTGTGGCACATCTTTGGCGCTGGTCCATGTGGCGATCACCTGATCAGCCCATGCCCAAGCTGCTTCGACCTCATCACCGCGCATGAAGAGCGTCTGGTTGCCGCGCACAACATCCATGATCAGACGTTCATAAGCATCTGCGGTTTCCACGCCCGGACCAAGCGCTTCGGCAAAAGTCATGTCGAGAGGTACGTCAGTCAGACGCATCCCCCCTGGTCCCGGCTCCTTGATGGTCATGCGCAGCGTGATCCCCTCATCGGGTTGCAACCGTATGATGAGAGCGTTGCTTTTACGCGGACCTTCGCCGTCGAAAATTGAGTGCGGCACGTCCTTGAACTGGATTGCAATCTCAGAGACGCGTGCCCTGAGCCGCTTGCCAGTGCGCAGGTAAAATGGTGTGCCCGCCCAGCGCCAATTGGCAACCTCGGCCTTGATGGCCACGAAGCTTTCCGTTGTGCTGTCCTGATTTTCGGCATGATCGCGGTAGCTGTCCTCGCCATTGCCTGCACGATACTGACCGCGCACGATGTCGGTCATGGGTACTGGTTGCAGGGCACGGATGACCTTGAGCTTTTCGTCACGCACGGCGTCGGGATCAAAATGCGACGGCGGTTCCATCGCGGTCAGGCAGAGCAACTGCATCATATGGTTCTGCACCATGTCCCGCATCGCGCCAGAGCGGTCATAATATGCTCCGCGTCCTTTCACTCCGATGCTTTCGGCAACGGTGATCTGGATGCTGTCGATGTGCTGGGAATTCCAGACCGGCTCGAACAATGCATTGGCAAAGCGCAGGGCCATCAGGTTCTGCACGGTTTCTTTGCCCAGATAATGATCGATCCGGTAAATCTGGTTTTCCGCAAAGCTTTCGGACAATTGGGAGTTCAGATCACGCGCGGACGCCAGATCATGGCCGAGCGGTTTTTCGACAACGATCCGACTCTCTGGTGTTGCCAGCCCTTTCTGGGACAGACGCCGGGAAATGTCGCCAAAGAGCGATGGTCCAACCGACAGGTAAAAGGACCGGATCTTGTCGTCGCGCAGCTTGCCGCGCAATTCGTCCCAGCCATCATCACCCTTGGCATCGACTGCAACATAATCGAGATGCTTGAGGAAATCAGCCACGACATCTGCCGGGCGGTCAGCGGGTTCCAGAAACTCGGTCAGCGCAGCTTCAATCATCGTCCGATAGCCAGCGCCATCAAGATCCGAGCGCGCAGCACCAATGATGCGCGAAGCATCCGGGATCTGTCCGGCCACGAAGCGGCGGAAAAGGGAGGGAAGAATCTTGCGCCGGGCCAGATCGCCAGTGCCGCCGAAGATCACGAGATCGAAGCTTTCGACCGGGATGATGCGTGCAACCATCTGTCTTTACTCACATATCTGCAAGGGTCATGGCAGGTTGTCCTGTCTGTGTCGTACAGATCAGTTCAGGAGCCATATCTCCTTGTCGTCAGTGTTGCAGGGCCTGAGGTCCGCATAATGGAAATCATCACCAAATGCCAACGCAAAATTGAGACTGGGCCAAAATCACAATTGACTGTTGAAACGCCACCAGAGTGGTTGCGCTTGCGGGTCATCCAGAGGCGATTTTCTCGACCCTTCGGGCGAGTTCCTGGTGGTTTTCCTGCAAGTCCGCTTCAGAGCCTTCTGTAAAGCGGGCATAGGCCTCGCGCAGGGTCTTCAATTCTGCTGCAAGATCCATCTCGGCCTCAATCTCGGCCACGCTGGCTGCCATACCGTGGAACGCACGACTCAGGATTGCGCAGCTTGAGCCGAGGCGGACATGTTCACCAAGCACCATTTCTGCAGGAACAAGACCGGTGGATGGACGGGCAATGCCACCAATGCCAAATGGAACCCCTGCCTTGGCCAGATCACCGGCGGCTGCGTCCAGAACACCGCGCAAGAGAGGCTGGAACATGAAATCGTCGCCGCGCTCCAGATGCAGATCGTTCAGGCCAAAGTGCACGCGGTCAGGGCACCCGATCCTGAGTGTTTCCTGCATCGTCTCTACTGATGCGACGGTTTCGGCCAGCAAAGCGCTTCGTGCGCGCCCATCAAGCAGGTCCAGAAACCGGCGGGCTTCCTGTGGTCGGCGATACATGGGCAACATGACATCTGTGGCCCCACGTTCCACCACGGCGTCGATTTCGGTCTTTGAGCCTGCATTCAGCGGATTGACCCGAACCAGCAGATTTGCATCCGGCACAGCTTCGCGGATGGGGGCAATGTTGTCGATCGTGTGAGGGCTTTTCCAGCTGTCCACATGGGCCTGACGGTCCATCTTGCCCAAAGTCTCCAGATCGACCATCAGATAGTCCAAGCCTGCCTGTGCCGCATGGCGGGCAATAGCCGGATCGCTGACGATCAGAATGAAGGACAAATGAGTCATGCAGGATCAGGGTCCTTTCTCAGGGCTTTGCGCATGTCCATCAGGACAGGCAGTCCGCACAGAACCATGATAGCCCAGAACAGAAGTCCCACGAAGGCCAGAACAAAGGCCGAAGCACCTGACAGTGGTCCTGCGGCCAGACCAAGTTGCACAATCAGGGCCGCGCCCAGAGATGCGGCAGACAGCAGATGCTTGCGGGTCAGTTGCGGCCAGCCGGGCTTCAGGGCGATAAGGTTCAGGATCATCAGGAAGAAGTAAAACGCCACAAATCCATGGGTGGCAACACCTGTGGTCAAGGCAATGCCCGCGCCGATCACCAGTGAAAACAACGCATGAACCATCACCCGCGTTGCCCGTTTGCGCGCGTTCAGGGCAGCGCCCGATAAAAGCGCGATGGCAGCCGGGACCAATGCCCAGAACAGGCCTTTGGCAAACACCACGATGCTGGCAAGGCCATCTGCATCAAGCGCACCGCGCAGAAAGGCAAGCTCAGCCAGAGCAGGCCCAAATACCTGACCGGTGATGAGAGTGGCCAGTGCCAGCACCAGCAACGCCATCGCACCCATGTGAAACAGGGGCCGGATGTCGCCCTGATCTGCGAAGCGCGGCAGCAATACTGTGACAATCGCCGAGAAGAGCAGTGCGTTGGGAAGTTCATAGAGTTTCAGCGCGTAAGAATAGGCAGCAATCGCGCCCTGTCCGTCCAGTGACGCAAAGGTTCGGAACAGAATGGGAGCGAGCGCGAGTGCTCCGGTTCCAATCACGCCTGCCAGAAAGCGACCCGCCAGTCCGTTATCAACCACGGGCGGGGCTTGAATGGTGAACAGGCCATGCGGCATCTGGGGCACTAGGGCAGCAAATCTAAGCGCCGAGCCGAGCAGGATGCCGATCACCAGAACCGAAAGACCGGTCGTAGGCTCGAAAGCGGCTAGCAACAGGATGATGACTGTTCCGTTGAAGATCAGCGTGCCCAGACCGGGCAGAAAAAACCTGTCACGCGCATTCAGGTAGGCTGCCACCACACCGGTGAGTGCTGCAAGAGGCAGGGCAAGTGCAGTCAGGCGCATCGGTTCGATGTAGCTGGAAACGATCAGCGCGGGCATGGCTGGAGCGAGCAGGTTGAACACCATGCCGGGACGTTGGAAAACCAAGGCCGCCAGAGCGCAAAACCCAATGCCCGTGATCAGCATGGCTGTTCGCAAAAGCTGGGTCTGGCTGTCTGGTCCACGTCCCCGGAAAGCCGGGACCAGTGCACTGGCAAATCCACCTGCCAACAGAATGGCGACCAGCATGTCTGGCAGGGTCAGAAGCAGCACCGCGACATCTGCCTCGGTACTCACCCCAAGGCGGGCTGACAGGACAATGTCACGACCAAAACCGGACAAGCGTCCCAGCAAAAGTGCGAGGCTGAGAAACAGAGATGCCCTGACGATCTGGCCCATGATGACTGTGTACGGGCCGGACCGTGATCAGGCCAGTTTTTTCAGCGCATCCACAAGATCGGTCTTTTCCCAGGAGAAACCGCCGTCAGCATCGGGAGCACGACCGAAGTGACCATATGCGGCCGTGCGCTGGTAGATCGGGCGGTTCATGCCCAGATGCTCGCGAATGCCGCGAGGGGTCAGATCCATGGCCTTGGCCACGGCTCGTTCGATCATGGCCTCGTCCACCTCACCGGTGCCATAGGTATCGGCATAGATCGACAATGGTTTTGCCACGCCGATGGCATAGGACAACTGGATCGTGCAGCGTTCCGCCATACCGGCAGCGACCACGTTCTTGGCCAGATACCGCGCTGCATATGCGGCGGAACGGTCCACCTTGGTCGGATCCTTGCCGGAGAATGCGCCGCCACCATGGGGAGCAGCACCGCCATAGGTATCCACAATGATCTTGCGCCCTGTGAGCCCTGCATCGCCGTCAGGGCCACCGATCACAAAGGCCCCGGTAGGGTTCACATGCCATTCGGTATTGTTGGTGATCCAACCATCGGGCAATTCGCCCCGGATATAGGGCTCGACGATCGCACGTACGTCGTTCGAGCTGAGGTCCGGGTCGAGATGCTGGGTGGACAGAACAATCGATGTCACTTCTGCCGGTTTGCCATTTTCATAACGGATTGAAAGCTGCGACTTGGCATCGGGTCCAAGTGCGGGTTCGGTGCCGTTTTTGCGAACTTCTGCGAGCTTGCGCAGGATTGCATGGGAATATTGGATCGGCGCAGGCATCAACTCGGGTGTTTCGCGGCAGGCATATCCAAACATGATGCCCTGATCGCCAGCACCTTCGTCCTTGTTGCCCGAAGCGTCGACACCTTGCGCGATATGAGCAGACTGTTCATGCAGAAGGTTGGTGACTTCCAGCGTGTTCCAGTGAAACTTGTCCTGTTCGTAGCCGATGTCCTTGACGCAATCCCGGACGATCTGCTCGACCCGGCCCATCACATCTTCGGGTCCGCGCACCTCACCGCCGATGACCACGCGGTTGGTGGTTGCAAAGGTTTCACAGGCCACACGGGACTGAGGGTCTTCGGCCAAAAAGGCATCAAGCACCCCGTCCGATACCCGGTCACACACCTTGTCAGGGTGACCTTCCGATACGCTTTCCGAAGTGAAAAGATAGTTGCTGCGCTGTGTCATGAAAACCGTGCCTTTAAGCTTCTCTGGTTGGGTGGACAGTCGTTTAAATTGAATGACCGCCGGAAGGTGTTTCACTTCCGGCGGTCAATTTCAAGTTAAGCCTGAACGGTGTCAGGTGATTTTCTGCAACAGGGCGTCCAGTGAAGCCTTGGCATCACCATAGAACATCCGCGTGTTGTCTTTGAAGAACAGCGGATTTTCGATGCCCGAGTAGCCTGTACCCTGACCACGTTTGGAGACAAAAACCTGCTTGGCCTTCCAGCATTCCAGGACCGGCATACCGGCGATGGGGCTGTTTGGATCGTCCTGAGCTGCCGGGTTCACGATGTCGTTGGAGCCGATGACGATGGCGACGTCCGTATCAGGGAAGTCGTCATTGATCTCGTCCATTTCCAGCACGATATCGTAAGGCACCTTGGCCTCGGCCAGAAGAACGTTCATGTGCCCGGGCAAGCGGCCAGCGACCGGGTGGATCGCAAAACGCACGTTCTTGCCCTGCGCACGCAGGCGGCGGGTCAGTTCTGCCACGTTCTGCTGGGCCTGTGCCACCGCCATGCCGTAGCCGGGGATGATGACGACGCTGTCGGCGTCCTCAAGGGCTGATGCCACGCCATCGGCGTCAATGGCAATCTGCTCGCCCTCAACAGCCATCTGCTCGCCTGCAGGGCCACCAAATCCACCAAGGATCACGGAAATGAACGAGCGGTTCATCGCCTTACACATGATGTAGCTGAGGATTGCACCCGAAGAGCCGACCAGCGCACCAACAACGATCAGCAGATCATTGCCCAGTGAGAAGCCGATCGCAGCCGCTGCCCAACCCGAGTATGAGTTCAGCATTGAGACAACCACCGGCATATCCGCGCCGCCGATGCCCATGATCAGGTGATAGCCGATAAACAGGGCCAGCAAGGTCAGCAGGAACAGTGCAAAGAAGCCACCGCCGCTGAAATACCAGATCGCAAAGAGAACCGAGAGCGCGACCGCGCCCGCGTTCAGCATGTGACCGCCGGGCAGTTGGATGGCTGCAGTGTCGATCTTGAAGGGCAGCAGGCTGGAGTTGCCAGACAGCTTGCCATAGGCAATCACCGAGCCTGTGAAGGTCACAGCACCGATCCAGACACCGAGCACCAGCTCGATCTGCAAAATGGTGATCTCGATGGGGGTTTTCTTGGCCACGAGAGTGGCAAATGTCCCTTCGATGGCATCTCCTGCTGCCTTGGCAGACTCAACGCTGGAAATGGTGAAATCGGCGTTGAAGCCAACAAAGACCGCAGCCAGACCCACGAGAGAGTGCATGATTGCCACCAGCTCGGGCATCTGGGTCATCTGAACCTTTGTGGCCAGCTGATACCCAACAGTTGCGCCACCTGCGATCAGCACAAGCGATACGATCCACAGGCCGGAGCCAGGTCCAAAGAGCGTTGCCACAACCGCGATGGCCATGCCGGCAATCCCGTACCACACTGCGCGTTTTGCGCTTTCCTGTCCCGAAAGTCCGCCCAGTGAGAGGATGAACAGGATCGCCGCGACGACATAGGCCGCAATGGTAAATGCGTTTTCCATGTGTCCCTACTCCTTAAGACTTCTGGAACATGGCGAGCATGCGCCGTGTCACGAGGAACCCACCAAAAATGTTTATGGAGGCCATAAACACACCAAGCGCTGCCAGGATCGTGATCAGTATTCCGCTGGATCCGATCTGGATCAACGCACCCAGAATGATGATGGAGGAGATCGCATTGGTGACCGCCATCAAGGGCGTGTGCAGCGAGTGGGCCACATTCCAGATCACCTGGAACCCGATGAAGACCGACAACACGAACACAATAAAGTGCTGCATGAATGACGCTGGCATGCCTGGGATCAACCCGATGCCCAGCACCAGCGCACCACCAGCGGCCAACAGACCGACTTGGGTCTTTGTCTGGGCCTTGAAGGCTGCTACTTCCTGCGCGCGTTTTTCCTCAACCGTCAGCTCTTTGGCGGCGGGCTTCTTGGGCTGTGCGGCAATCGCAGCCACCTTGGGCGGCGGCGGCGGGAAAGTGATCGCATTCTCATGGGTCACTGTCGCGCCACGGATCACGTCATCTTCCATGTTGACGAACGGCTTGCCATCCTTTTCGGGTGTCAGATCCGTCATCATGTGGCGCAGGTTGTTGCCGTAAAGTGTCGAGGATTGCGTCGCCATTCGGCTTGGGAAGTCAGTGTAGCCCACAATGGTCACGCCGTTATCGCTGACGACCTTCTGGTCCATGACCGTCAGATCACAGTTGCCGCCTTTCTCAGCGGCGAGATCCACCACGACCGAGCCGGGCTTCATCGCCTCGACCATATCTTTCAGCCAAAGCTTCGGCGCATCCCGGCCCGGGATCAGGGCCGTGGTGATGACGATGTCAACTTCGGGGGCAAGCTCGCGGAACTTCTCAAGCTGCTTTTCGCGGAATTCAGGGCTGGAGGGGGCAGCATAGCCGCCCGTCGCCGCACCGTCTGTCTGTGCTTCTTCGAAATCCAGGTAGACGAATTCAGCGCCCATGGATTCAATCTGTTCGGCCACTTCGGGACGCACATCGAACGCATATGTGATTGCACCCAGCGACGTCGAGGTCCCGATAGCGGCCAAGCCTGCCACACCGGCACCCACAACCAGAACCTTGGCAGGCGGAACCTTGCCGGCAGCCGTCACCTGTCCGGTGAAGAACCGGCCGAAGTTGTTGCCGGCCTCGATGACCGCGCGGTAGCCCGCGATATTGGCCATTGAACTGAGCGCATCCATCTTCTGCGCGCGCGAGATCCGCGGCACCATGTCCATGGCAAGTGCCGTAACGCCCTTGTCTTTCAAGGCTTCCAGAAGCGCTTCGTTCTGGGCGGGCCAGATGAAGGAGATGAGGGTCTGACCAGACCGCGCATGGCCAAGTTCGGCCTCTTCGGGTGCGCGCACCTTCAGGACAATCTCGGATGTCGCCCAAAGGGCAGGGGCATTTGGGCAGATGGTGACGCCAGCGGCCTCATAGTCCGCGTCCGAGAAGCGGGCAGCCGCACCGGCCCCGGTCTCGATGGCCACGTCATAGCCCAGTTTTTGCAGTTGCTTGGCGCTGTCGGGGGTTATTGCCACCCGTGCCTCGCCGTCAAACACCTCTTTGGGTGCACCAATCATCATGTCCCCTGGCTCCTTTCACTGTCACGTTTGTCAGACAGACCTGACCGCAACTTAGGTGATTCCCCATTGAAGGAAAGCGATTAGCAAAATTTCCAATCGGAAACACTGCGGCCCTTTGGCTGTGTTGACTGTAAACTTGCAAGACGCTTAGCGGCACGGCAAACTGGGATCGGGTAAGGTGAATGGAAGGATGAAACCTATGGATCTGGTCTCGTTGATGTTCTACGGAGCGGTCTGCGGTGTGCTGGCCTTGCTGTCACCTGTTGTGGGCAACGGGCTGACACGGTTGATCGTGGGCATCGGCATCGGCGTGGGATCGGCCTTCGCGCTGCCCGGCCTCAGACCGTTTCTGGAAGATATGGTGACCACATACATGGGCGCGGCACCAGGCACCTGACCTAACCGAACAGACGTGGTTTCAGCTTAAGGAGCGTCTCGCAGGTCTCGCGCGATGCAATGCGCCCAGCGTTGACCGCGGATTCGATTGCCGTGGATTGCAGAAATGCTGCCACCAGCTCCGGGTTCTGCTGTGCGTGGCCCTCGCCAAAGGTCGCATCAATGGCGCGCTTGGCCGCGTCCAGATAGGCGGTTGATGCGTCTATGGCCTGAAGTTTGGTCGGATCGTTCAATGGCTTGGCCCTGTAACTGTTTGCCATGGGAAACTGGAGTGCACGCGCCATCGGTCAATGCAAAACCTCCTGACGATTGGGGTTGGACCAGACATCAGATACTGAAAACCATCCGTAAATCGAAACCGATGGACAGTACCGGTCACATTTGATTTGAATTCTTCATGGAACAACAAGCCGGTGACCTGCTCAGCCCGTTGACGCCCTTTCTGGTGCAGGGGCAGGAATTTTTGTCCGGATTGCTGGTGCCCTGGCGGTTTTATCAGGTTGTCATTCTGGTCAGTCTGTTTCTCGTGGCGTTCGGGCTGGAGAAATGGCTTGGCCCCAAGGTAAATCAGTGGATGCGGTCGCTCAAAGGGATGCAGCCGTATCAGTTGCGGGTTTTGCTGGTGTTGTCGAACCGGCTGCGGGGGCTGATTTTCCTCGCGTTGAGCTGGCCAACATACTGGATCCTCAAGGCCACGACATGGTCCTGGCGCTCGGACCTGATCGGGATTGTGGTCACTCTGGCAAGCATCTGGATTTTTGTGGCTGTTGCCACACGCCTGATGCGCGCGGGGCTGTTGCGCAGTGTGGTCAAATGGTCAGCGTGGATCTACGGCACGATCCAGATTCTGGACATTGAAGAGGAGGTTACCTCACTTCTGGACCAGATCGGCGTGACTTTGGGCGGCACGCGGCTGACAGCCCTTCTTGTGGTGCAGGCAGCCGTCACGCTTGCGGTCACAGTGATGCTGGCATTCTGGGCCAGCCGGTTCATCCGCAGGCGTCTGGAAGGCACAGATGGCATTTCTCCGTCCATCAGGGTGCTGGTCGACAAGGTTCTGAGCGTCATCTTCTACGGCATTGCTGTTGTTGTCGGTCTGCAGGTGATCGGGTTCGACCTGACATCCCTGACCGTCTTGTCAGGTGCCATCGGTCTGGGCATCGGCTTTGGTTTGCAAAAAGTCGTGTCCAATCTGCTGTCTGGTGTGATCGTTCTGCTCGACAAGTCGATCAAGCCAGGCGATGTGATTTCTCTGGGTGATACATTCGGTTGGGTGTCGGAACTAAATGCGCGCTTCGTCGGGGTAAATACGCGCGACGGGCGGGAATATCTGATCCCGAATGAGGATCTGATCACCACGCAGGTGGTCAACTGGAGCCATTCATCCGATCTGATCCGTCTCGATATCCATTTCGGCACCAGCTATGCAAGCGATCCGCATCATGTCCGGGCGCTCGCACGCGAGGCTGCGGCATCGGTCAAGCGCGTCGTCAGCGATCCTTCGCCTGTGTGTCACATCACTGGATTCGGCGACAGCTCGGTCGATTTCATCCTGCGCTTCTGGATCCGTGACCCCGCAAGTGGTTTGACCAACGTGCGGGGCGATGTCTTTCTGGCGCTTTGGGATGCCCTGAAAGAGCACCAGATTGAAATTCCGTTCCCGCGCCGCGATGTCACCATCACCGAGCGGACCGGGGCGACCCCAACGCTTTCCGACGACTGAAACCTGCTCTCAGGACAACAGGCCGAGGTTGGTCATGGCGGATTTCAGCAAGGCCTCGGTCTCGGGCAGGCAGCCGGTCAGGGGCAGGCGATACTCATCCTTGCAGCGTCCCAGCAGGCGCAGGGCGGTTTTCGCGCCAATCGTGCCAGGCTCGGTGAAAATGGCTGTGTGCAGGGACATCAGCCTGTCCTGCATCTCAAGTGCCTTGGCCCAGTCGCCTGCAAGTGTGGCGTTTTGGAAATCCGCGCAGAGCTTCGGGGCGACATTGGCGGTCACGGAGATACAGCCGACCCCGCCGTGGACGTTGAACCCAAGAGCGGAGGCGTCTTCGCCAGAGAGCTGACAGAAATCCTTGCCACAGGTCGCGCGCTGCTGGCTGACACGTACGATGTCGCCGGTCGCGTCTTTCACGCCGATGATATTTTTCAGCTTGGCAAGCTCACCCATCGTCTGGGGTGTCATGTCAACGACTGAACGTCCCGGAATGTTGTAGATGATGATCGGAATGTCCGCGCATTCTGCAAGTGCCGAGAAATGCGCGATCAGGCCACGCTGAGTCGGCTTGTTGTAGTAGGGTGTGACGACCAGCGCTGCCTCGGCCCCGACTTTTGCGGCAAACTGGACCAGCCCCTTGGCTTCTTCAGTGTTGTTTGAGCCAGCGCCGGCAATCACCGGGATGCGGCCGGCGGTTGCTTCGACCACCACTTCGATGACCCGCTCATGCTCGGCATGGCTGAGTGTCGGGCTTTCACCTGTGGTGCCAACCGGTACCAGACCATGAGAGCCTTGGTCGACATGCCATTCCACCAGTTCGGCGAGTGTCTTTTCATCCACTTCGCCATTTGAAAACGGTGTTACCAGCGCGGGCAAGGAGCCTTTGAACATCTGCGCGTCCTTTGATTGTGAGTGTCAGCCCCGATGAACTGGGGAGGGGCGATTTCGCGGCGGACCCTAGCGGGCAAAATCACGGAACTCAAGAAAGCTTGTAAAGACGAACAGCAATCTGCGTGGTAAAGTAAAATCAAAAAGTATGATGAGCAGGTCCATGAACGCACATATCCGAAACGCCCTTCTGGGTGCAGTCCTTGTATTGGGGCAATTTGCCAGCGGCGCACTGGCCAATGACGGTCAGATCCTGCGCGGCGCGATCGAGGCAGCAAGGGCCGACAACTGGACCCAGGCCGTTGGTCAGGCCCGGCGTGCCAGCGGCAACACGTCAGCGCGCATCATCGAATGGATGCGGTTGCGCGATGGTCAGGGTCGCTGGACGGATTACACGAATTTCCTGAAAACCAATGGCGACTGGCCGGGCCTGAGACTTTTGCGCAAACGAGCCGAGGCCGTGATGCCGTCGCAACTGCCCGCCGGACAGGTGCGCAGTTTCTTCGCGCAAACCCAGCCTCAAACCGGACGCGGTGCGCTGCTGCTGGCACTGGCAACCAACGGCAGCGAGCGCAAGAAGGTTTTGCAGACGGCCTGGACAACTCTTGATCTGAGCAGTCAGGAACAGGCTCAGATGCTGGAGCGTTTCGGGCGCGAACTTGCGCCTTATCACTGGGCCCGGCTCGATCACCTGCTCTGGGAGGGAGAACACACCCAAGCGCGTGCGATGTTGCCATTGGTCAGCGGTGGACAGCGTGCGCTTGCAAATGCGCGGATCATTCTGCGCAAACGGGCTAATGGCGTCGATGCTGCGATCAAGGCGGTGCCGGGCAATCTGCAATCCGATCCCGGGCTTGCGTTCGAGCGGATGGTCTGGCGTGCGCGAGCCGGCCGGGATCGAGAGGCCGCGAGCCTGATGACCAGCCGGTCGAAATCCGTCAAGTCACTGGGCAGGCCCGAGGAATGGGCGAACCGCCGCCGATCGCTGGCCCGCAGTCTTTTGCGACAGGGACATCCGCGTGATGCCTATGCACTGGCTTCGCAGCATCGGTTGAAGGATGGCTCGGATTATGCCGATCTTGAGTGGTTGTCGGGGTATATCGCCCTGACAAAGCTGAAGGATCCCAAGCGCGCCGTCACTCATTTCACGCGCTTTCGGTCGGCCGTTTTCACACCGATTTCACTGGGTCGAGCGGGCTATTGGCTGGGTCGAGCCTATGAGGCGCAGGGAAATTCCGCGCGTGCTCGATCATCCTATGGACTGGGTGCATCCTATCAGACGAGCTTCTACGGGCAATTGGCCGCAGAGCGGGCAGGACTACCTTCTGATGCGTCCATCGTGCGCAGCAGCCGTTTGCCGGATTGGCGCAACAGCCGGTTTGTGCGAACCGGGCCAATGCGCGCGGCGCTCACCTTGCAACAGGCAGGCGAAGAGCAGATGATGCTGCGATTCATGCTGCATGTGAATGAAAGCCTGAGCCGCGAAGACAGTGCAGCTCTTGCCCGTCTGGCGCTTGAGTTGCGCGAAACCCATGCAGCACTGCGCATCGCCAAGGCCGAGGCCGCGAAGGGGCAGATCCTGGCGCAGGCGTATTATCCTGTCACATCACTTGCCAAATCCTCTGGCCCGGTGCCGCCCGAGGTTGCCATGGCCATTGCGCGACAGGAAAGCGAGTTGAACCCCCTGGCAGTCAGCCCTGCCGGGGCGCGTGGTCTGATGCAATTGATGCCGGGCACTGCCAAGAAGATGTCCGGTGCGCTGGGCATCGGTTACAGCCTGTCTGGTCTGACCCGTGATCCGGCGTACAACAGCCGCCTTGGCACCGCGTATCTCAGGCAGATGCTTGAACGCTATGAAGGCTCATACATCCTGATGGCAGTCGCTTATAATGCTGGGCCGGGACGTGCGGACCGGTGGATCCAGGAGTACGGTGATCCACGCTCAGCCTCGGTCGATCCGATCAACTGGATCGAAAACATCCCGTTTCGCGAGACCCGCAACTATGTGATGCGCGTGCTTGAAGGGATGCAGGTCTACCGGATGCGGATCTCGGGCGATGTGCGGCAGGCGCGGATCAGCCGGGATCTGACCCGGCCCTGAGCCGCTCTCGCCACAAGGTATAAAGCCCTGCCGACAGGATGATCGACGCGCCAAAAACGGTGACCGGATCCAGATGTTCGGAAAACACCAGCACGCCAACAAGCGAGGCAAAGAACAGCTGGAAGAACGCAAAGGGCTGGATTGCACTTGCCTCAGACAGGTCAAACGCCCGGATCAGCAGGTAGTGGCCCAAAGCGCCCGTACAGCAGAGAAGGCCCATCCACATCCAGTCCTGAGTGGTCTGCATCGGTTCCCAAAAGAAAGGGCCGACGCAGGTGATGGCCACAGCTCCGGCAACGCCAGTGTAGAAAAACGAGGTTTGCGGGCGGTCGAACTTGGCCACATAGCGGGTCAGCAGGCCATAAAGCGCAAACAGCAGCGCGGCGGTGAGCGCGATCAGGGCAGCCGGGTCAAAGACGCGCAGGCCCGGGCGCAGAATGATCAGCACGCCCACAAATCCGATGATGATGGCTGACCAGCGCCGCCAGCCCACGGTTTCCCCAAGGATCGGACCGGACAGAGCAGCGACCAGCAGGGGATAGCAGGCGAAAATGGCGTGGGTCTCCACCAATCCCAACAGCACGAAACAGACAACCGTTACCACAATCTCGACCGCGAGAAGGACACCTCGGAAAATCTGTATCGCTGGCACGTGCGTGGTAGCCACTTTGCGCAACCCACCGGAGTGCCGCAGGCTGAGCGTGATGACAAAGGCTGCAAAGAACCAGTAGCGGATCATCACCACCGTGATGGTGTTGTAGGTTTCAGCCAGATGGCGCGAGATGCCGTCCTGAATGGCAAAGACAAACATGGCGGAAATCATGATCCAGATGCCTAGTCGCGTGCTGTTCATCGCAGAATACCGCTGCTCATGTGCCGCTTGCCGGCAAATCCGGGCAGGCGGGTTACGTCAAACCCCGCGGCCTCAAGGCTGCGGCGCACATGTCCCGCAGCGGTGTATGTCGCGAAAGTGCCGCCATTTGCGGTGTGGCGGGCGACTTCCGCCATCAGATCGGCGGACCACAGTTCGGGGTTCTTGGCCGGAGAGAAGCCATCAAGAAACCAGGCATCAGCCCGACCGGACCAGGACGCCAGTGTCTGATTGGCATCGCCTCTGATCACGTGCAGGTCCAGCCCGGGAAGCTGGAAGCGCTCGCCGCCAGTTGCCCATGCAGCGCATAATGCACCTGCCTTGTCAGACAATTCAGGCCAATGGGAGAGGGCGCGAGACATCTCGTCCGCGGTCAGGGGGTACATCTCAAAGCTGGTGAAGGACAGCGGCCCGTTCTGGCCCGAAGCGTCCCATGCCTGCCAGGCAGCCAAGGCATTCAGGCCGGTGCCAAAGCCCAGTTCGGCCACGCGAAAGCCTGCTTGAAAACGATCCGGCAAGCCGTTTCCGGCCAGAAACACATGGCGTGTTTCGGCCAACCCGTTGGCTATCGAAAAATAGGGGTCGTCGAACCGGACGGAGACCGGCAGCGCATCGTCCCGCCAGATCAGACTTGGCATCGGTCCTCGATCCATGGTTAAGGATGCGCCCAGTTACAGGGAAGGCGCGCGGTCAGGCAATGCAGAATGCGACACGGGATGTGCCGGATGTGAGCATCGTGGGGGCGGGTGTCTTCGGGTTGAGCGCAGCCCTTGCTTGCCTGAAGCGCGGTCTTTCGGTTCAGGTGCTTGAGGCCCGGCATGTAGGTGCCGGTGCATCCGGGGGGATCGTCGGCGCGCTCAGCCCGCATGTGCCTGATCAGTGGAACGCCAAGAAGCAGTTCCAGTTCGAGGCCTTGATTGCCGCGCAGACCTTCTGGTCGGAGGTCCGTCAGCTTTCAGGTCACAGCACCGGTTTTGCGCAGGCTGGACGGCTGATGCCCCTGATCTCGGCTGATGCCCGCAAGGCAGCTGAGGCACGTGTTGCGTCGGCCCCGCTTCACTGGGCCGATCACGCTCACTGGCAGGTTCTGAATAAGAGCCCTGATCCCAACTGGGTGCAGGGGCTTGGCCATGGGCTGGTGGAGGAGACCTTGAGTGCACGCCTGATGCCGCGTGCAGCGACAATCGCATTGGGCCACGCGGTCCGAGCCTTGGGGGGTGTGATCGAGGAGAACACATCTGTGACCGGGTTTGGCGCCGGCTTTGTTGACGTGTCAGGGACCCGTCGCGCAGCCAAAAAGCTGCTGCTGTGCGCAGGTGTCAGCGGGCTGCAGATGCTTGGCCAGCATTTGGGTGCGCCGTTGGGCAGCGGGGTCAAGGGGCAGGCGGCGTTGCTGACTCCGAAGGGCAGTGTCTGGGAGGCGCTGAAGGACCGGGGGACATTACGGTCCGTCTATGCCGATGGGCTGTATCTGATCCCGCACGAGGCCGGGACGGTTGCGGTCGGATCAACCTCAGAGGCGTCTTATGAGATTGGCGATACAACGGACCATCTGCTTGATGACCTGATAGACCAGGCGCGACGTTTGTCGCCTGTCCTGAAGGGTGCGGTTGTGACCGAGCGCTGGGCCGGGGTTCGGCCTAAGGCACGCAAACGAGATCCCTTGCTTGGGCCGGTGCCGGGCATGGCAGATGTTTTTGTTGCCAACGGCGGCTTCAAGATCGGCTTCGGCATCGCACCAAAGGTGGGTAACGTGATGGCGGACATGATAATGGGGCGGAGTGTGGACTTGCCGGACAGCTTTTCACCCGCGCATCATTCAGGCCAGACGTTCGACCTCGGCTCTTAAGGCCTGCATAAGTGTTGTCAGAAATCCGATAGCGGCTTCGTCCTTCAGGCGACCGTTTTCATCAAAGGCCGCATGAGACGCCGCAATGCCAACAACCGGGCCGGGCAGCACCCGGGGAAAAAGTGGTGTCAGGCATGTGCGCAGAGAGACCTGTGCGCCGGTTCCACCTGACCTTCCGCCCGCGGCAGACAGAACAGCAACCGGTTTTCCGGCCAGCGGCTTGCCCTCGACACGGCTGATCCAGTCGAGCGCATTTTTCAACACGCCGGACAGGTTGCCGTTGTATTCTGGGGTCGAGATCACGATGGCATCGGCCGCCTTGATCTGATCGGTCAGGGTGATGACCTCTGGCGGAATGCCCTTCTCGGACTCCAGATCGCCATCATAAAGAGGCAGACGCAGATTTCCGATCTCGAAGGAAGAGGGCTCAAAAAGCCGTGCAGCTTCATGCACCAGCTTGGTGTTGGTGGACGCTTTGCGCAGCGCACCTGAGATTCCAAGCAATTTAGTCATTTTCGGCCCCTTTTCATGTGGTTGCCTTGCCAGATAGTGGCCCAAACCCCGATGGGCAACCAGCAGCAGCATTTAACGACATGTTGTGGATAATTCGCCCAGACCGCCCAGATATGCGAATTGCGGTTGACTCTGCGGGCGCTGAACCGGAATCCTTCTGGCAAATCGCCGGACAGGGCGAATCCGAAATGAGGACGCATGCAGTTCACCAAACTCAGATTGCTGGGCTTCAAAAGCTTCGTGGATCCCACGGAGCTTGTGATTGCGCCTGGGCTGACGGGGGTGGTGGGTCCCAATGGCTGTGGCAAGTCGAACCTGCTGGAGGCTTTGCGCTGGGTGATGGGCGAAAACCGACCTACGGCCATGCGTGGTGGCGGGATGGAGGATGTGATCTTTGCAGGCGCGTCTTCCCGTCCGGCGCGGAATTATGCCGAGGTTACGCTGCAACTGGACAATTCCGATCGTCTGGCTCCCGCGGCCTTCAACGATCAGGACACGCTTGAGATCATAAGACGGATCACGCGCGATGCCGGATCAGCCTTCAAGACCAACGGAAAGGATGCGCGTGCGCGGGACGTGCAGATGCTGTTTGCTGATGCGTCCACCGGTGCGCATTCCCCGGCACTTGTGCGGCAAGGGCAGATCTCGGAACTGATCAATGCCAAACCAAAGGCGCGACGGCGCGTTCTGGAAGAGGCAGCAGGCATTTCCGGCCTGTATCAACGACGGCATGAGGCGGAACTGAAACTCAAAGGGACCGAGACCAATCTGGCACGGGTTGATGATGTTCTGGAAGCTCTGGCCAGCCAGTTGCGTTCGCTAGAGCGTCAGGCAAGGCAAGCCACGCGTTACCGCGAGATTGCAGATGAGTTGCGGCAATCCGAAGGCTTGCTGCTCTATCGTCGCTGGCGGGAAACCGATGAGACACGGGCAGCAGCTCAGGAAGCGTTGCGTGCCGCGCTGAAATCAGCATCAAGCGCGCAAGGTGAAGCATCCGGCAAGGCCCGTGCGCGGACCGAGGCCGAGAAGGCCGTGCCACCCCTGCGTGAGGAAGAGGCGATTTCGGCTGCGGTTCTGCAACGCCTTCTGGTCGAGCGGGATACGTTGAACGATCGGGAAGCGCAGGCCAGACAGTTGATCGACACGCTAACGGCGCGGATCGACCAGCTTGGCCGGGATGCGGAGCGCGAGGCTGCTTTGGGCCGCGATGCGGGCGAGACCATCGAAAAGCTGGAATGGGAAAAGGCGGCTCTGGAAAAGGCTGCTGCGGGGCAGGAAGACGCTGTTCGCGAAGCGCAGGATGCAGCGCGTCTGGCGGCTGCCGCGATGAGCGAGGCAGAGTCCACATTCGACAAGCTGACGGAGGATGCCGCCCGTCTGGGTGCGCGGCATCAAGCCGGAGTGCGCAGGTTGGGTGAAGCCAATGATCTGGTTGCCCGGATCGCTGCAGAAATCACCACCGCCGAAGAAGGCGTGGCCCGGGTCGAAACTGAACTGGAAGAGGCTGGCTCGGGTGAGACGGCCGCAAAAGCCGCGTCTGAACACGCACAAAACGCCGCGCGTGACGCGGAAACATCCCTGAGCGCGGCCGAAGTGGCCCGTTCCGATGCCCAAGGCGATGAGGCCGAAAAACGTGCTGATCTCTCTGAGGCCGAGGGCGAGGTCAAGGCCCTGTCGGCAGAGATTGCCGGGCTTGAACGGCTTTTGGCGCGTGATCGCAAGGATGGCGCACAGATCCTTGATGAAGTGCGGGCAAAGCCCGGGTTCGAGGCGGCTTTGGGTGCGGCATTGGCCGATGATCTGAAAGCCCCCCGCATTTCCGGAAGTTCCACGGCATCTGGCTGGAGCCGTCTGGCACCCTATTCATCGACGGCGCCTCTGCCCTCGGCAGCGACGCCGCTTTCAGGTCAGGTCAATGCACCAGAAGAGCTTGCACGCAGGCTGTCGATGGTCGGCGTCGTCGATGCCCGGGACGGCCCCGGGCTTCAGGACAGTCTGCAACCGGGGCAACGGCTGGTCTCCAAGGAAGGTGACTTGTGGCGCTGGGACGGGTTCTGCCTGTCCGGCAAGGATGCCCCAAGTGCTGCGGCCCTGCAGTTGCAGCAGATGAACCGGCTTGCCGATTTGCAGGCAGCTGAGGCGCAGGCCCGTAGCCGCGCGGATGACATGGCGAAAGCACATGCAGCAGCCCGGTCGCGGTTGCAGACTTTGCAGGAGGCCGAAGCCAGCGCCCGGAAGGCGCGCAAACTGGCTGATGAGGCTGCCACGGATGCCATCCGGGCGCTCAGCCGTGCTGAGAGTACAATCGCTACCCTGACCGGTCGTCTGGAGACCCTGCGCATGGCCCATGCCCGCCGGGAGGAAGACGCACTGGCCGCGCGCGAAGGTCTGCGAGAGGCCGAGGCAGCACAGGTCAACACTGTGGATCTGGATGCTGCGCGCGGTGCGCTGGAAGAGAACAAGGTCGCGGTCGAAGCAGCCAGACTTGCAATGATCTCACGTCGGTCGATGGCCGATGACCTCAGGCGCGAGGGCGATGCCCGGATCAAGCGCTCTCAGGAAGTCACCAAGGAGCTGTCAGGCTGGAAGCACCGTCTTGCCAGCGCCGACACGCGGATCGCGGATTTCAACGAGCGCATCGAGAAATCGCGGGCTGATCTGACGGAGGCGAATGCTGCTCCGGAAGAGCTTGCTGGCAAGCGGGCCGAGATGGCGTCTGCCATCGAGACCGCAGAGACCCGGCGCAAGGCTGCCGGGGACGCCCTTGCAGAAGCGGAAACAGCGCTGCGGAGCTGCGAACAGGCTGAACGTGATGCCGAGCGAGCGGCCGGTGAGGCGCGCGAAGCCCGCGCCCGGGCCGAAGCAGTGGCGGAGGCCGCAAGTGCTCAGGTCAAGGTCGCCGCTGAGCGCATTCAGGAGGAACTGGGTGTCAACGCAGAGACGCTTCTGGAAACCCTTGAAGCCGATCCCGACAAGATCCCGCCTGCCGACCGGATTGAAATGGATGTGGCCCGCCTGAAACGCCAACGTGAAGCACTGGGTGCCGTCAACCTGCGCGCCGAAGAGGATGCGCGCGACGTTCAGGAAGAGTTCGAAGCCCTGAACGCAGAGAAAGCCGATCTGGAAGAGGCAGTGGGCAAACTGCGCCACGGCATTGCCAGCCTGAACAAGGAGGGACGGGAACGTCTTCTTGCGGCCTTTGAGGATGTGAACAAGAACTTCACGACGCTGTTCCAGCACCTGTTCGGAGGTGGTGACGCAAATCTGGTGCTGGTGGAAAGCGATGACCCGCTTGAGGCAGGGCTGGAGATCATGTGCCAGCCTCCGGGCAAGAAACTGAGCACTTTGTCCTTGCTGTCCGGTGGTGAGCAGACGCTGACCGCGCTCAGCCTGATCTTTGCGGTGTTCCTTGCCAACCCTTCTCCGATTTGTGTGCTCGACGAGGTCGACGCACCACTGGATGATGCCAATGTCACTCGCTTCTGCGATCTGCTGGATGAGATGACAAACCGGACGGACACGCGTTTCCTGATCATCACTCACCACGCAGTGACAATGGCGCGCATGGATCGGCTTTTTGGTGTGACCATGGCCGAACAGGGCGTCAGCCAGTTGGTCTCGGTCGATCTGGCACGCGCGGAGCGATTGATCGACGCCTGAGCGACAATTGGTCAAATTCCCATCGCTATGGTATAGTGCCATCATAGAAATTCTATTCAGAGATGAAATTTTAGCCGAACCGAAGCGCCGTTGCACATTCAGCAGGGCATCCAATTGTGACCTTTGGGGGCATGTCGATGACTTCCGATACGGTTCAAACAGACCAAAACCGCGACCGAAAGACGAGAGTCGAGGCATTGGTTGCCGAACTTGTGGTCGATTATGGATCGGGTTTTCGCGATCTTTTCGGCGAAATAGGTGCGCGCCCACCGTTCTTTCTGTGGTCGCCGAAAGCGTCTGACGTCTATAACCCTGATCTTCTGAAATTCTTCGAAATCTGCCAAGGGCAGTTGGATGAAACCGGTCGCTTACGCCAACGGAATCTGAACCTTGATGCCTTTTCCAGTATGCTTGACCGAGTGATCGTTATTGATGTCGAGGAAGATGCATCCGTCTTTCGGTACGCACATTATGGATCTGCGATTGCCCAGCGGTATCGCAGAAACATGCAAGGCCGGACGACAGCAGATTTCGGGGGCAACATCTCGGTTTTCTTTGAAGCGGCTTACCGGGCGATCTGCACACGGAAAGCCTGGCTGCTGAGCGAGCACGAGCCGCCAAGTCAGGTCTTTGTTCAAAGATGGAAGCGCCTGATGGTGCCGATCTTTGATGATAAGGATGAGGTTCTGCAGATCATTCTGGTCAACATACCCGAGAATAGTCTGCAAGCCGGTCTGGATCTGGTGGCTGACCCTGTGTTCGTTCTCAGCGCAGACAAGCATGTACAGTATGCCAATGGCATGGCGCAGGAAGTCTTCTCGCTTGAACCATTGGGCCCAGAGGACGTGACACTAAAAGACCTCACGGGGATCGATATTCGACTTTACCGAACGCCACAGGAGTTGCTGGGCCGGAAGCAGGTTTTGAATTTCGATCAGAAAGGTCCGACAGGGCAATTGCTTGAACAGTTTACCCTCACAGTCAGCGGTGCGCTTTACCGCAACAGTCCGATCTATGTGGTGATCTTGCGGATGATCGATCAGTTTCCCCGCCCGATTTAGAAAAGCCTATTCAGGGTCCACCAGACCAAGGGCGGTAATATGTTGCTCCAGCGCATCGAAGCTGTCGGCCCCTGCGGCACCGAAAACCTCCATCCACATGGCGGCCGGCTGCAGGCTGTCGATTTCCAGTCGACACCATTTGACCCGGCCTTCCCGGCGTTGCGACACCAGACCTGCGCTGGTCAGGATGCCCAGATGCTTGGAAATTGCAGCCAAGGACATGTCGAACGGCTCTGCCAGAGCGCTGACGGTTTGATCAGCATCCAACAGCCGCGTGACCAGCGCCCGTCGTGTGGGGTCGGCCAGAGCAGCAAAGACGGCATCAAGCGTTGGGTCTGTAGAACTGTCCATGGCACACATCTGACCGAGCTTGGCTGAATGGTCAACCATCTGGTTGAATGAGCATTTGTGAATCATCAACCATTTGGTTGAATGAAATGCCTTGGCAAGCCGGGCCCGGTTATTGCCATGCTGACAACATGTGCCCGCATGTCGCACCTGTGAAAAATACATATAAAACATAAGCTTATCATAATTCTTGCGCTGCATCATGCCGCTTGACAGGCAGCAGGCCCATGCCTAGGGTCCGCTCAACTTGTGATGGGGCTGCAAAGCGTCGGATCAGCAGCGAGGTCAACAATGTCCGGCGACCCGGATCGCGCAAAACTGGAAGCGCTGGAGGCCAAGATCGCTGCGGCCAAGTCGGCACGGGAGCCTGCTCCCAGGGTCGATACCCACTACGAGAGTGCCAGCATGGCCTGGCGCATGGTGATTGAGCTCGTGGTCGGTCTGGTCATGGGGTTTGGCATCGGATACGGGCTCGACAGTCTTTTCGGGACGTTGCCCATTTTTCTGGTGCTGTTCACGCTCTTCGGCTTTGCGGCCGGGATCAAGACGATGATCCGCTCCGCAAAAGACGTCGAGCGCAAGCAGAATTCCGGAGGCACGCCTCCGAACGAGACGAAAGAAGGAGCGACAGGTGGCGACAGGCACTGAAGAGGCAAGCGGCGGCTTCAATATCCACCCGATGGACCAGTTCGTGATCAAACCGCTTTTTGGCGGTGAGCATCTGCATTGGTACACTGTGACCAACCAGACGCTCTGGCTGTTCCTCACGATCGTCGTGATTGGCCTTTTGATGGTCGTCTCAATCCGGGGTCGCGCCATGGTTCCGACGCGGATGCAGTCGGTTGCTGAGGTGATCTACGGTTTCGTTCACAAGATGGTGCGCGACATCGCCGGTGAAGAGGGGCTGAAATACTTCCCCTACATCTTCACGCTCTTCATGTTCATCCTTGTCGCCAACGTGATCGGGCTGTTGCCGCGGTCGTTCACCTCTACCAGTCACATTGCCGTGACAGGCGTTCTGGCGATGGCAGTGTTTATCTTCGTGACGGTTCTTGGCTTCGTGAAGCACGGTCTTGGCTTTCTCAAGCTCTTTTGGATTTCCAGCGCGCCGATGGCGCTGCGGCCGATCCTTCTGATCATCGAGGTGATCTCGTATTTCGTGCGTCCGGTCAGCCATTCCATTCGTCTGGCAGGCAACATGATGGCCGGTCACGCCGTTATCAAGGTTTTTGCGGGCTTCGCAGGTGCCATGGGCATCGGCGCGATTGCTCCGATTGTGGCGATCATGGCCGTCTATGGCCTTGAGATGCTCGTGGTCTGCATTCAGGCCTATGTGTTCACCATCCTGACGTGTGTGTATCTCAACGATGCACTGCACCCGGGTCACTAATTCCAGCTATTCCAAAACAGGAGACTTCACCATGGAAGGCGATATCGTAGAAATGGGCCGTCTGATCGGCGCAGGCATTGCATGTACCGGTATGGGCGGCGCTGCGATCGGCGTGGGCCACGTGGTCGGCAACTTCCTGTCGGGCGCTCTGCGTAACCCGGCAGCTGCTGCAGGTCAGACCGCAACGATGTTCATCGGCATCGCGTTTGCGGAAGCTCTGGGGATCTTCTCGTTCCTCGTTGCCCTCCTGCTGATGTACGCATTCTGATCAGGCAAACATGCTTGCGGGGGCGTCTTGTGCCCCCGGATGTATTCTGGGCGGAAATCCGTTTCCGCCATTGCTTGAACGGAGGCTGACATGGCAGCAGGAAAAGAGCATTATGTGGGCATGCCACAGCTTGATCCTGAGTTCATGGGAACTCAGGTCTTCTGGCTGGTTGTCGCGCTGATCGTGATCTACTTCCTCCTTGCGAAAGTGGCGATGCCGCGGATCGAAAGCATCCTTGCAGAACGGCATGGTGCCATTCAAAGGGATCTGGATCAGGCGGCAGAGCTGAAACTGCGCGCGGAAGAGGCTGAGAAATCCTATCAGCAGGCGCTGGCCGAGGCCCGGTCCGAAGCTCAGCGCATTGCCGCCGAGACAAAGGCCGAGATCGGCAAAGAGCTTGAGACAGCTCTCGCCAAGGCAGATGCAGAGATTGCGGCGCAGTCCACTGAGTCGGAAGCACGCATCGCTGAAGTGCGCGCATCTGCGGTCGACAGCATCAAGACGGTTGCAGGCGACGTGGCGGCAGACATCGTGAAGGCAATCCTGCCTTCGGCTGCCGATGCAAAAGCAGTGGCCAGCGCTGTTGCTTCGAAGATGAAAGGGTAAGGGGATGGAGTTTCTGAACAACACAGACAACGTCGTCACCATCGCCTTTGTCCTTTTCGTAGCGCTGCTGGTTTATCTTGGCGTGCCCAAGATCATCGCGGGCCTTCTCGACAAGCGTGCCGAGGGCATTCGCAACGAGTTGGACGAGGCGCGTGCTCTGCGTGAGGAAGCCCAGACGTTGCTGGCCTCATACGAGCGCAAGCAGATGGAAGTGGCCGAGCAGGCCGACGGCATCGTCAAGGCAGCAAAAGCCGAAGCTGAAGCCGCCGCCGAGCAGGCCAAGGCAGACATTGCGTCTTCCATCGAACGCCGTCTGGCTGCCGCCAAGGACCAGATCGCCAGCGCCGAAGCTGCGGCAACGCGCGAGGTCAAGGACAAGGCTGTATCGGTTGCGATTGCAGCTGCCAGCGATGTCATTGCCAAGAACATCGGGGCGGGTGACGCCAATGCGATGATCGATGCTGCGATCAAGGACGTGGGTGCAAAACTGCACTGACCTGAAATGTCTCAGACATCAAAAGGGCTCCGTCTCACAACGGAGCCCTTTTTTGTTGCCCGGCCTCAGCGGCGCCCTTTGGCGCCAAGCGGTCAGGGAACCAGCCTTGCCGAGGACCAGGCTTTGTTGAGCAGGCTGACCGCAAATCCCAGGGGAACAAGGCCCAAGGCGACAACACCCAGAAACTCGGGCGACAGGTTGAGCCCGCCTTTGATCCCGATCAGGACCAGGCTACCTAGATTAACGAGCCCAAAGACACTGGCAAAGATCCAGCCCCACCGCCCGTAGCCACGTGTAGTGTGGCCATCCTGTGCACGCAGGAAGCGCCAGATCAGAAAGCCCAGAATGGGCAGAACATTCAAAGCGCCGATGGCCATGAGGCAGAGAATGGCCATTCCCAATCCATCCCAGCCGGTGAACATATCGCCGGCCAGCCCGATGCCTGTATAGAGGAAGACGGCCGAGGCGATCAGCATCGCCCCGAAGATCAGTATGTTGAAGGTTTCGTAGAAAAAGTGACGGGCGCTGGTTTCTGTGGTCATTGCTTGGCTCCTTTTATGTGAGATCGGGATAAGTGGCCGGACGGCAGGGTTTCCCCCACTCGCCCGGCCCGCCCCCTCACGCGGCGTCTTTTTCGCTGACATAGTCTTCCAGCAGCTTCTCGGTTCTTGCCTGTTCAATCTGGCTGATGCGGTCTTCGGACATGCGGGCATCCATGCGGTATTTCACGAAGTTCACGAGGCTCAGCGTCAGCAGGAACAAACCCATGAGCCAGAACCCCTTGGTGGCGAGGTTGACCGGGGCCAGCCAGATGGACAGGCCAAGCATTCCGTAGGCGGTAGCCACGCCAAGGCCGTTGAAGAAAGTGTAGATGCTTGATGCGCTCTGATTTTGCATGAGAGGTCTCCAGTTTTGTGAGAGGGGAGGTTTGATCAGCTGTCTTTAGACAGGCGTTTGAGGATGTCATCGGCTGTGGTCCGGCCCTTACCATGACCTGCCCGGGCTAAACGTTCGGTCAGTCCGTCATGGTTCAATTCGGCGTCGATATCGTCGAGGATCTCACCCTGCTCAAAGGGGTCGTCACGCGACAGAACACGTTTGACCAGTTCGTCTGCTTCCTGCAGCGAGGTGTTTGACCCAAGGGTCCGCGATACCTGTGCCTGAGCCTTGCGCTCGGCATCGACGGCACGGGCGCTGACGGCACCCTGACGCAGATCAATGATCCGGCGGTGAACCTTTTCGACCGAGGCCCGCATGCGGGTGGTTTTCTGGCCCAGACGCGACAGCGTGTCTTCGCGAACGGTTCGCTCGTTCTCCAGTTCTGCCAATGCCTGAGCAGCATCACGAGCCAGATCCTCGTCACCGGCATCCATGGCCGAGCGGGTCCGTCCCTCAAGGTCGGACATCCTTGCCTTGAGGCTGTTGAGCGTGCGCAGTTCTGCCCGTTCGCGGGAAATCAGCGAGGCCAGAGTGATCTTGGCCCCTTTCAGAGCGGTTTCACCCTCGCGGATCTTCTGCTCGATCAGATCGATCGCGTAAATATCCGTCAGACGCTCGGTGTTGCGGGCGGACGCGCCGTTGATCAGGGTTGTGATAATTGAAAGCATGTTTTCCTCCTTTCGTGAACAGTGTTCAAAATATATGGAGGCAAATTGAACGCCGTTCAAGAAAAAATATGAACATCGTTCAAAAAATTTCTAATCAGCTGAAATTGTGGAAATTATTCCAACCTACGCGGACTCGGCCTCTGCCCCTGACAAGGCAAAGGCTCGAATCATGGTGGCATTGGTGATCCTGATCTGGTCAGGCGTGGTCGTGAAAAAGCTTGATTGCAGACCCAGATAGATCACGCCATGTGCCGCCGAAAACAGGCCGAGCGCTCTGTTGCGAACCTCCCTCGCGGGCAAATCAGGTCTCAGGGCGGCAACCGGTGCAGCGATCCGCCCGATCAAATCATCGAGGGCCTGACGATACCAGTCCGGCAAATCCTTGCCCGGCGGAACCCGTTGGGTGAAAAGCGCTGTCCAGCGTTTTGGCATGGACTGGCAGAACTCAAGATAGGCATCCGCCAGTGCGATCAACTGATCGGTCGGATTGCGATCGGGCAAAGACGTGCTGGCTTTCGACAAAGCTGCACCCAACGCACGCAAGGTTTCACCATTTGCGTAGAAGCCAAGGTCATCCATATCCTGAAAGACATTGTAGATGGCACCTAGAGAGCAGCCGACATCCGTTGCCAGATCACGCGCCCTAAGCGCTTTCAGGCCGTCCTGCTCAATCCGGACCAATGCTGCATCCAGCAGGTCTTTGCGCAGTTGCGAGCGTCTTTTTTCGACCACTCCGGCCATAGGTGCCTCACGATATTTCCTGTCGCATTGGTCTAGGACAGGGAAGTTGGCTTTGGCAAGGGCAGGTCTGATTTGGGCTGTCTCGGTGAGACTTGGCACAGTTGCGCGAAAATTGAACCTTCTCAAACGGCAGACCGACAGATTAGTATCCACGCAGGTGGGTAGGCATCTTGCTGCCAGATTTTGGCAGCGGAGCCTTTGACAAGACGGCAGATGTCGCTGGTGTGGCGGACTGTCGAAGGTGACCGGTCTGGGGGACAACATGCATCAACCGCTATGTTTGAACGGGCCGGTTTGAAATGTGTTCAGGTGGCTGATCGCCAACACTGAGCCAATTTGAAAGAAGGACAGAAGATGACACGTTTGTTTATGACTGTTGTGGCCTCCGCGGCCCTTGGATTGAGCGCTTGTGCGCCGGCACCGGAGCCAGCGGAGATCGAGCCAGAGCCAGTGTTCTACGACAAATTCGGAAATCCGGTTGATGAATGCGAAGGTAGCGATGAGCCTGGACAGCAGATCCCCGGCACCGCTCCGGTTCCAGGCCAGGAAGATCCCTGTGATCCACCGGATGAGGATTGCGATGATCCTATCTTTGTCACAGCAACAGGTGAGTACATCTGCCCGCCTGAGTTTGAGGACAACGACCCAAGCCGTACGCCGGATTCAAGCAATCCAACCGGTGCAGCCGGCACACCCAACCCGCAGTAAGGGTAACTGGGAGGTTCAGCGCGTATCTGCCTGAGACAGCCGCAGCTTGGCTGTCTCTTCATTGCGTGCCTGTTGCCGATGTTCGGCCATCTGGTCGTGCACAAAATCGATATGCGCCTCGACCGCCTGCCGAGCGGCGGCCGGATCGCGTGCCTGCAAGGCGTCATTGATAGCCCTGTGCTGGTTCAGCAGACCCTGACGGGTGGCGCGGACCTGAAACATGGATTGACGATTGTAGAAGACACCCTCACGCAGCATTTCGAACATCGAGCGCATCATGTGGATCATCACCACATTGTGTGAGGCCTCCACGATGGCCATGTGAAATTCTGCATCAAGACGTGCTTCTTCACGGGGCGAGCGTCGTTCATGGGCCGCTTCCATCTTTTCAAAGAGCGTTGCAATGACCTTGAGATCCGTGTCCGAGGCACGGGAGGCGGCACGTTCCGCCGTCAGTCCCTCAAGATCACGGCGGAAGGTGATGTAGTCAAACAGCGCTTCCTCATGGGTGGAGAACAAACGGATCAGCGGCGCCGAAAAAACGGAGCCAAGAATATCTGCCACATATGCACCCGCACCGGGACGTGTCTCGATCAGGCCGGAAGCCTCAAGATCAGACAGGGCTTCGCGCAGCGACGGGCGAGAGACTTCCAGCTTGGCCGCCAGATCGCGCTCGGACGGCAGTCGTTCCCCAGGCACAAGTATGCCACGCAGGATCAGGCTTTCGATCTGCTTGACGACGGCCGCCGAAATCCGGTCGGACTGAATTTTCTGAAAAGGCATGTGTCTGCTTTGCTGGCCTGAATTGGTCAGAAGTTATTACCAGCCAAGGCGGCACACAAGGTGTTTGTGGTTTGGGGTATGACCCGGCAACTGATGCTGCCGGGTCGAAGATCCGATCAGGTGTTCGGTGTGATTATGATTTCAACACGTCGGTTGGCCTGACGACCCTCCGGTGTGCTGTTGGATGCAACCGGCTGACGCTCACCCATGCCGAAGCTCACTAGACGTGAGGAGGGCACACCGCCTGAGATCAACAGGTTGGTTACGGCAGAGGCACGACGCTCAGACAGGGTCTGGTTGAACGCATCGGTTCCGGTGTTGTCGGTGTGGCCGATCACCTGCACGGTGTTGTTGGGGAACTGCTGCAGGTTGCGGGCAATCGCAAAGATATCATCCTGAATGTCAGGGCGCACAGCCGCGCTTTCGGTCGCAAATGTGATGGCCTCGGGCAGGCTGACGATCAGACGCTCACCAGTGTTGATGATCCGAGCACCGGAACCGCCAATATCCTGTTCAAGCGCTGCCTGCTGCTTGTCCAGCTGGTTGCCGATCGCACCACCCACGCCTGCGCCAACAATCGCGCCAATGGCCGTGCCTTTGGTGTCTTCACCGATCAGGTTGCCCAGAGCCGCGCCGACACCTGCACCCACCAGCGCACCGGTGTTGGTGTTGTTCGTCGAACCATCAGGATTTGCACAAGCACTCAGGCCAAGCCCGGCTACGGCAACGAGGATCAGTTTATGCGAATTCAGTGCCATTTTGATTTTCCTTTTCAAAGCAACAAAACTGCTGTGATCCAGCAATTCTCGTGAAATGCGGGCTTTCACAAGGGGGAAAACTCGCACATCACGGCCAGGTTCCGAAAAGGCCGGAAAGATTACCGATTGTGTCAGAAGATCGGCCATTTCCCGCCGATCAGGCGGATGGTTCAGGCGCCTCAAGCCGAACGCTTTCCCAGGCCAGCATGGCGCGTTTGACACCTAGACCCCAATGATATCCGCCCAATCCACCCGATTTGCGCAACGCGCGGTGGCAGGGGATCAGCCAACTGACGGGGTTGCGTCCAACGGCAGTGCCGACCGCGCGAACGGCCTTGGGATTGCCGATGGCAGCCGCAATTTCGGAGTATGTGGTGACATGGCCTGACGGGATGGTCATCAGCGCTTCCCAGACTTTTATCTGAAAAGGCGCGCCGATCAGATGAAGCTGGGCCTCTCCTCCTCCCAAGGCGGCCGTAACAAATGGGCGCACAGCGCTTCCGTCTTGTGTGAAGGCCGCATTTGGCCAACGCGCACGCATATCGGCCATGGCTTCTCCTCGTCCACATTCAGCCGTGAACGCCAAGCCGCACAAACCCCTTTCGGTTGCCATGGCAAGTGCGTCACCAAAGGGCGTGTCGACCCAATCCCACAGGATCGTCAGGCCTGCCCCGCCCTTGGCATAATCGCCCGGGCTCATTGCTTCCCAACGCAGGAACAAATCATGCAAACGACCTGATCCCGACAGGCCTGTTTCATGAGCCGCATCCAGTACAGTAAAGCGGTCCCGCAACAGGCCCTTGGCGTGATCAAGCGTCAGGTATTGCTGATACCTTTTGGGGCTTACACCTGCCCAATGCGAGAACACCCTTTGGAAATGCGTCGGGCTCAACCCGACCGCGTCTGCCACTTGTTCCAGCGTTGGCTGATCCTGAACTGTATCGCCGATGTATTCGATCGCGCGTGCAATCACGCCATGGTGGTATGGATCGTCGCTCATTTGCTCGCCTCTTGTCATGACCCTGACCTCAAATGACCGGATTCGCCGCTGTTTGACCACCCGAAGCTTGCGCTTTTGCGCCCTGTCATGCCAAGAGGCAGACCATGACCGAACAGCTTGGCTACAAACCGATTTACGAGATCTTCAGCAGGTTCCGCGCATCTGAGCCCGAACCAAAAGGAGAGTTGGATCATGTCAACGCCTATACGCTGGTTGTTGCGGTGGCCTTGTCCGCTCAGGCAACCGACAAGGGTGTGAACCGTGCGTCAGCTGAATTGTTCAAGATCGCCGATACACCACAGAAAATGCTGGCTCTGGGCGAAGAAGGTGTGATCGAGCACATCAAGACCATCGGTTTGTTCCGCAACAAGGCCAAGAACGTGATCAAGCTGAGCCAAATGCTGGTTGATGACTACGATGGACAGGTTCCGTCCTCCCGCGCTGCGCTGGAGCGGCTGCCGGGTGTGGGGCGCAAGACCGCAAATGTGGTGCTGAACATGTGGTTCAAACAGCCAACACAGGCTGTGGATACGCATATTTTCAGGCTGGGCAATCGCACCGGAATTGCCAAAGGCAAGGATGTTGTCGCGGTGGAGCGCGCGATTGAAGATCACATCCCTGCGGAATTTCAACAGCATGCGCATCACTGGATGATCCTGCATGGCCGCTACATCTGCAAAGCGCGTAAACCGGTGTGCGCCAACTGCATCATCAGTGACTTGTGTCAGTCCGAGGAGAAAACCGTTGAGTAAAACCTATCAGGTCGTGGGCATCGGCAATGCGATGGTCGATGTGCTGTGTCACATTGAGGATGTGTTTCTTGAGGCCAATGGCGTTCAGAAAGGCATCATGCAGTTGATCGACACGGATCGCGCGGCAGAGCTTTACGGCAAGATGGGTCCGGCCAAGGAAATCTCGGGCGGTTCGGCGGCAAACACCATCGCAGGGATTGCAGCACTTGGTGGAAAGACCGCCTATGTCGGCAAGGTCAAGGACGACCAGCTAGGTGCAATCTTTGCCCATGACCTGCGTGCGCAGGGTGCTGATTTCGATACGCCGCTGGCAAGTGCTGACACCGAAGTAGAAACCGGCCGCTGCATGGTTCTGGTCAGCCCCGATGGCGAGCGGTCCATGAACACCTATCTGGGCTGGTCGGAGTTTCTGACGCCGCAGGACATTGACGAGACTCTGATGGCAAATGCGGAGTGGATTTATCTTGAGGGCTACCGCTTTGACGGACCCGACAGTCAGGCCGCCTTTGCCAAGGCAATCAAAGCAACCAAGGCCGCTGGCGGCAAGGTGTCGCTTACCCTGAGTGATCCTTTCTGCGTGGAGCGGCATCGCGATGCCTTCCTTGAGATGATCCGGGCCGATGTCGATCTGCTGTTTGCCAATGAGCATGAGGTGTGCTCGCTCTACCAGACCGAAGATCTGGAGCAGGCCATGGCCCTGTCCGTCAGCGATTGTGCCCTCGTGGCCTGTACGCAAGGGGCCAGGGGCGCAAGCCTTTTGACGGCAGAACGCCGCATTGATGCACCTGCCGAGCCCACCAAAGTGGTGGATGCAACCGGTGCAGGTGATCTCTTTGCCTCCGGTGTTCTTTACGGTCTGACCAATGATGCAACGCCTGAGAACTGTCTGAGGATGGGCTGCGTTGCGGCGTCCGAGGTGATTTCCCATATTGGCGCACGCCCGGATCTGGATCTGCGCATCCTGTTTTTCCAGAAAGGCATCCCGCTTTAGGCAATCCTTGGATTTCAGGCCGACCTGCGCCAGTATGGCGGCACCCTAGCCCCGGAGCATCCGTTGAGCCGCATCTGCTACCTGCTTTTGTGCCACAAGTCACCGCAAGCGGTGGAGGCGCAGGTGCGTTTGCTGACGGCTCAGGGCGATTGTGTTGTGATCCATGTCGACAAGGGTGCAGAAGCCGGGATGCACGAGCATTTGCACAAGGCGTTTTCTTCTGAGACGCAAGTTGCCTTTGCCAAATCTGTCAAATGTGGCTGGGGGGAATGGTCGCTTGTTCAGGCATCGCTCAACGCGCTGAAACTCGGGTTTGAACAGTTTCCGGATGCATCGCATTTTTATCTGATCTCTGGTGACTGCATGCCGGTTAAGTCGGCCGCCACCATTCATGCCCATCTGGATCACGACAACCGCGATTTGATCGAGGTAAATGACTTCTTCGACAGCGGGTGGATCCGGGTCGGCCTGAAGGAAGATCGTCTGATCTATCGCCATCTGTTCAATGAACGCTGCCAGAAGCGCAGGTTTTATGCGTCTCTTGAAGTACAGAAGCGATTGGGTCTGAAGCGCCCCTTGCCCGAAGGGTTGACGATCCGCATCGGCTCCCAGTGGTGGTGTCTGCGCCGCCGGACTGTTGCCAAGCTGCTGAAGCTGGTGGGCAAGCGGCGTGATCTGATCCGGTTCTTCTCAACGACCTGGATCCCGGATGAGACTTTCTTCCAGTCGCTGGTCGCGCATCTGGTCCCATCGGTCGAGATCGATCCCGAAGCCCCGACGTTTCATCTGTTTTCAGACTACGGCATGCCGGTGAATTTCCAGAATGACCATCTGGAATTTCTCAGAGGCCAAAAGGCGCTTTTTGCGCGCAAGATGTCGCCGCATGCGTTGGATCTGCATTCAGCTCTGTCGGAGAACTATGCCGGGCCAGAGGGCGATGTTCCTCAAGCGGGGCAGGGGCAGGCGTTCTTCAAGTATGTCACCTCTCGTGGGCGGGAAGGTGGACGGTTCACGCAGCCGATCTGGGAACGTGACGGGCATCTGGGCGCGGACAAACGCGTGCTGGTTGTGGTCTGCAAGAAGTGGCATGTGGCCAAACGCTATGCCTCATCCATCGCTGAAGCACTTGATGTGCCGGGCTATGGGTATCTGTTCAATGAAGATGACGCAGGCCTACCCGATCTGGGCGGGTGGGAGCATGGTCTGGACAAGCGCGAGGCGGATCGGGCGGCTTTTCTGAACGTGCTCTTTTGCGCAAGTGATGCTGACACCATGGTTTTCTGTCTGGATCCCATGGCCGGTGATACCCTGCGCATGCTGGGAGAGCAGGCAGCCGATGTCAGGCTGCTGGCGATCACCTGTGATTTCACCGACGGATATCTTCTGGGTCATGCCGAGCGGATGGGCATTGCCCTTGACCCGCTGAGTGACGAGATGTCAGCGGATCTTCTGGTCACCTTGCGCCAGAACATTACGTCAGAAACAAAGGCCCTGAGGCATCTTGATGTTCGGTCGTTGGAGCAGTTTGAGGAATTCGCACCACCATCAGATATCGTGCCCCATCTGATGGCCTTTGCCGGTCTCGATGGGGATGCGGCATTTCGCGTGGCTCATGGGGGCCGGTTTGATCAATTGGGAAGCGCACATGTACGTCTATGACACCGATAATATCTTCGCAAAGATCCTGCGCGGAGAGATCCCCAACAACACCGTTGTGGAAACCGAGCATTCGCTGGCGTTCCACGACATCAACCCGCATGCGCCTGTCCATGTGCTGGTGATCCCCAAGGGACCTTACGTGACGTTCGATCATTTTGCGTCCGAGGCCTCGGACGCCGAGATCATCGACTTCAACCGCACTGTTGCGAAAGTGGCCGAGATGCTGGAAGTCACGCCGGGTGCTGGCCATGGCGGATATCGTCTGATTTCAAATGCCGGCGAAGCTGGCGTTCAGGAAGTGCCGCATCTGCATGTTCATATTGCAGGTGGCCATCGCTTGGGGCGGATGCTCAGCCCCAGATAGGGGGTGGAGCGGGCCGGAGGTATCCCCCGGCCCAAACAATGCGATCACTTCGGCAGCATGACGGCATCGATCACGTGGATCACACCGTTGGATGCCTCGACATCCGCTGCAATCACGGTTGCATTCTCGACTTTCACACCATCGGTGCCGTCAAGATGCAGCGTGCCGCCCTGTACGGTTCCGATGCGACCTTTCTTGCCAACCAGATCAGCAGCCATCGCCTTGCCCGGCACCACATGATAGGTCAGGATCGACACAAGCTGATCCTTGTTCTCGGGCTTGAGCAGGGTTTCAACCGTGCCTTCTGGCAGGGCAGCGAATGCCTCATCGGTGGGGGCAAACACTGTAAACGGGCCGGGGCCCTTGAGGGTGTCGACCAGCCCAGCAGCGGTTACCGCTGCAACCAGTGTGTTGAAGCTGCCGGCGCCTACGGCCACATCCACGATGTCACCAGGGCCGGTTGCAGCAGAGCTTGCCTCCATTGGCATGTCACAGGCGGCAAGGCCAAGGGCGGCAACGCTGAAGGCAGCGGCGGTGAAGAAGCGACGATTGATCATTGGTCTGTCCAGTCTTTTTTGATGTTCTGGTTTTGGGAAAGGCCCGCCCCGAGATGGGGCGGACCCGGTGTCCGCGAATTACTCAGGCAGGATCACGGCATCGATCACGTGGATCACACCATTGGATGCCTCGATGTCGGCCGAGACAACATTTGCCCCGTCGACCTTGACGCCGTCAGTGGCATCGATTGCCACGTTGGAGCCTTGAACAGTCGCGGTCTCAAGCGCCTTGCCTGCGATATCGCCGGACATCACTTTGCCGGGCAGCACGTGATAAGTCAGAATCGAGACAAGCTGATCCTTGTTTTCGGGCTTGAGCAGGGTCTCGACGGTGCCTTCGGGCAGGGCAGCAAAAGCCTCGTCTGTCGGGGCGAATACTGTGAATGGGCCATCGCCCTTCAACGTGTCGACCAGACCGGCGGCGGTCACGGCGGCGACCAGCGTGCCGAAGCTGCCAGCGCCAACGGCTGTATCCACGATGTCTTTCGAATGGCCGTCGGCGAAAGCTGCGCTGCCCATCAGGGACAAACCGGCGGCTGCGGAAATCAGGAAGTTGCGGCGGTACATGTGTTACTCCTCATTGGTTTTTTGACGGCCCGTCGCGGGTCGTTGCAGAGGGGTACGCCGGTCTGTGACCTCCGGTTTTCACATTGAAATTTTCGTGAGCACCTTGATTTTCAAGAAGGCTCGCTAAGCCTGGTTGAAATTTCGTTTCCACTCACAATCAGTTCAACCAGATTACAAAAATTGTCGTGATCCATCCCAAACGAAGCTTCATGCGGTGTCAGGAACGCCCTGAATTCGCGGGCGTTTGATCCGGTTCTCTTAAGTTTCCTGTAACAATACCGACGCAAACGTGAGTGCGCTTGTTTTGAATCCGCCTTATTCCTCGTCCAGATGAGATACGTGACAAGTTGTGAAAGGGACAAACCATGCTGATCAAGGACGCCGATCCGATCAAATCATCCGAGATTACGTCCAAGGACGCGTTTCTCAATCGCAGAACTTTGCTGGCAGGAACGGCCGGACTGATTGCACTTGGTGCGACCTCGAAAAAGGCAGAGGCAGCAAAACTGTCCTTTGCCAAAAGCCGCCTGTCAACGTCTGAGAAGCCGACCCCTTATGACATCGTCACAGGCTACAACAATTTCTACGAGTTCGGTTATGGCAAGGAAGATCCGGCGAAATATGCCGATGCCCTGACAACAAAGCCCTGGACCGTGAAAATCGATGGTTTGGTCGACAAGCCCGGCAATTATGCACTCGAAGATCTTGTAAAGCCCGCCAAGCTGGAAGAGCGGATCTACCGGTTCCGCTGTGTCGAGGCTTGGTCAATGGTCGTACCATGGGTCGGGTTTCAATTGTCAGACCTGCTGAACCGTGTCGGCGTACAAAGCGGCGGCAAGTATGTCGCGTTCGAGACGTTGGTGCGCCCCGAAGAAATGCGCGGCCAGCGTGGCATCGCCAACCTCAACTGGCCATATCGCGAAGGCTTGCGGATGGATGAGGCGATGAACCCCCTGACCATTCTGGCCAATGGTGTCTACGGTGAAGAACTGCCGAACCAGAACGGCGCACCCTTGCGCCTTGTGGTGCCGTGGAAATATGGCTTCAAAAGCATCAAGTCGATCGTGCGCATCTCGGTCACGTCAAGGCAGCCGGAAAACACCTGGAAGATGCAGGCCTCAAACGAATATGGCTTCTTTGCGAATGTGAACCCAGAAGTCGATCACCCCCGTTGGTCGCAGGCCAGCGAGCGTCCGGTCAGTGGTGGTCTGTTTGCAAAACGCAAACCGACCCAGATGTTCAATGGCTATGCAGACCAGGTCGCCGGCATGTATGCGGGCATGGATCTGAGAAAGTTCTACTGACGCCCATGTCTGTTGCGATGACGATCAATTCAGGTCTGCGCCGTGTACCGGTCTGGCCCTTCTACTTTCTGTTCCTGCTGCCCATGCCGGTGTTCTTCTGGTGGGCTTTGAACGGCGAGTTGGGCGCAGATCCTGTGAAAGTGCTGGAACACCGCTCGGGCCTCTTTGCCCTGCAGTTCCTGATCGCATCTCTGGTCGTCACGCCGCTTCTGCGTCTTACCCGGGTGAACCTGATCCGGTTTCGCCGGATGCTTGGCCTGATGGCGTTTTTCTATGCTGTGGCTCATCTGACTGTGTTTCTTGTGCTGGATCTGCAACTGGTAGGATCGCTTCTCGTCTCGGAGTTGACCAAGCGCCCCTATATCGTTGTCGGCATGACCGGGTTTCTGGCGCTTGTCCCACTGGCACTAACCTCAAACGACTGGTCGATCCGTAAGTTGGGGGCCGCCCGCTGGGGCAAGCTGCACAAGCTTGCCTATCTGGCTTTGGCTGCAGGTGCAGTGCATTTCATGTGGTCAGTCAAAGCATGGCCATTGGAGCCTGTCGCCTATCTCGTTGGAGCTGCCCTTCTGCTTGGTTGGCGGGTCCGGACGGCTCGCAAACGCAAACGCCGGAACCTGCAAACAGCCTGAGCAAACTTTCGCAAAAAAAATGTCACGAAAGCTCTTTTAGGGGTTGCGCGACTCTTTGGTGGTGCGTAGATAGCGCTTCACCGGCGGCGCTGAGGTGTTGTTGGAAACGAAA
>CANLVD010000002.1 GCA_947494445.1 uncultured Paracoccaceae bacterium
CAAACTGACGGCCATGAATATGAAAACCACACCCGCAAACTCTCGTTATAAATGAGGGACCCTCGGGGGGCAGGTCAATCCCAGCCGACCAGTTAGCCGTCATTGCCGTACAGGTAGAGTTTCTCTCCCGAGAGGGTTTGCTTGATCCAGGCCTCGAAATCGACCGGCTTCATTGCGGCCCAGTTGGGCGTGTTCAGAACCTGTGCTTGCCCAATGCGGCGGCCAATCCCGCTGAGGGTCTGAGCAACGGCGCAGCGTTCGGCGTTGTAGCGCTCCAACAGATCGGGAATATCCTTGGCATCGGTGGCTATGGTCTCTAGCGCGACTGCGTCTTCCAGCGCCTTGGTTGCTCCGCTGGCGGTATGTGGACGGGGAATGGTACCCGCATCGCCGATCAACAGGACCCGGTCCGTTACATAGCTTTCGACTACACAGTCATAGATTGGCTGGATCGAGATATCCTGGCGTTTCGAATGAGCGACGAGATCCCTGCTTGAGGGGGGAAAGTGGGTCGCCAGCAAATCCTGAAGCTCGGCAAACACGTCTTCGGTCACCGCGCCCGGGGCAACCGTTTCCACCCCGTTCAGCCGCAAAGCCTTCGGACAGAGCCCGTAGATCGCCCAATTTACGCGCCGTCCACCCGTGGTGTTGGTGCCATCAAAGTTCGGGATCATATAAAGAACACCATGTCCGCCCGGGAACGGCATGGTCAGCCAAGCGCCATCCGTGTCGATCTTCTCAATCAGATCCCGGTTCTTGACCACGGATTCATGGAAATTGCCGCGCCAGAGGATGTATCCGGCGTATTCGGGCGCAGCTTTTGGATGCATGGCCATGCGGACCCTTGAATTATAGCCATCGGCCCCAACCAGCAGATCTACATGTGAGGTTGTTCCGTCGGTAAAAGACACCTCCACACCGTCGGTGTGTTGTTCAAATCGAGAAAACTGTTTGGCCTTGTGATAGATTTCATCGGGCACAAGTCTGCGCAATGCACTCCACAGGTTGCCCCAGTTGTTAGCAAATGCCGGGGTGGGCTGGGTCCAGAGATTTCGACCGTCTCGTGTTCCATCTGGAAACATCCAGAAACGCTGCGTCATTTCGCAGGTTGGAAAACCCTTGGGCAGATATGCCTTGTCCATCAGTGTTGCCCGCAGTGGACCGGGAATGGCGATGCCTGATCCCCGATCTCTCAATCCTTTGGATGAGCGTTCAAAGACTGCGACGTCGCAGCCTGCACGAGACAAGGCAGCCGCTGCGGCACATCCCGCAATGCTGCCTCCAATAATGCCGATCTTTGTTCCTGTAATGGACATATCCGGCCCTTACCGCCGCTCTTGTTTGAGTCAATAACCTTATCTTGTATAATTATTTTTATCTTGTAAATAATATTCATGACGTCACCCAGAAAAACCAGACAACGCCGTGATTTATCATTGGAAAAAATCATTGAGGCGGCATTGGTCGTGCTGAAGTCAAGCGACCCGTCTGCTTTGACAATGCGCCGTGTCGCTGAAAACTGCGGCGTGTCGGCGATGGCGATCTATCATCACGTGAATGACAAGGATCAACTTGCCAACATGGCGGCTGACAGCATCTTTCTGGAAGCTGTTCAGATGGAGCGGAACGGGGCAAACTGGCGAGACAGGTATGTCGACCTTTGGTGTGCCATCCGGGCCGGGCTGCTTGATACGCCGGGAGCAGGAATGATCTGGGTGCGGCAAGCTGTGCTTGGACCGGGCACAGCGCATGCCACAGAACAGATGTTTCAATTGCTGAAGGACGGAGGATTGAGCGGCTCGGAAATAGCTGAGGCGAATGATGCCGTAACGATGCTGTCGATCGGGTCGGTGGCAAACGACCTCACCCGGCCCGCCAAGATCCGTGAAGAGTTGGGAAAGCAGTTGTCAGCGGACGACACGCCCTTGTTGCACGCCAATATGCAGACCTATGCTCACAAAGACGGTGAAGAGCGTTATCGGCTCGCGCTGACCTGGATATTGAACGGTGTCGCCAGACACTGATTTCGTCTCTGGCAAAGGGGTTTTTGATTTGTCGCAACCCGCGCTACTGTCACCTTCTTCTCTGTCACTAAGTTAAAAGCTCTGCGCTATGGCAACCGGTTTGATTGCTCGGCAGCCTGTTTTAAGGCTTGGTGGTCAAAGCGCCTACCCCCGGCCTGAGACCGAAGCTTGATATGCATCGAGGTTCCCAATCAACGTCATCCCGGACGGGCAGTCGTTGCGGCTGCAAAACTCATCCCAGACCGCACCATACGGCAGGTCCTTCAACTCCTCGGTGTGAGTCAGGCGGGAGGTGAAGTCGAGGCTGTCTTCAAGGCCACGGAGGCGCTCAAGCGGAAGCAGGAGCGCCCGAAGCAAGGCCTTTTGCATGTTGCGTGTTCCGATCACCCAAGCGGCTGTCCGGCTGATTGTGGCATCAAAGAAATCCAGCCCGATGTGAGTGCGATCAAGAATGTCGGATGCCACCAGTTCCTGTGCCATTTGCAGGATGTCATCATTCAGGAGGATGACATGATCACTGTCCCACCGCATGGGCCGGGACACGTGCAGAAGCAACTCATCCACGGACAGTGCAACTGAGCTGACCTTGTCCGCGATGTTCTCGGTGGGGTGAAAATGCCCCATGTCGAGGCAGAGAATTGTCTCCTTGCGGATCGCATATCCCATGTAGAATTCGTGGCTTCCGACTGTGCAGGCCTCCACCCCGATGCCGAACAGCTTACTCTCAACCGCGTCGCGCATATGGGCCCGGTCTTGTGACGGGGCAAGCATGTCATCCAACGAGGCCTCCAGACGTCGACGGGCTGCCATTCTATCGATCGGAATGTCCTTATAGCCGTCGGGAACCCAGATGTTGTTGATGCAGGGACTTCCCAGTTCCTGACCCATGCGCGCTGCAATCTCGCGAGTACGCTTGCCATGTTCTATCCAGAAATCACGAATGCCCTTGTCGGGATGGGACAACGTCAGATTGTCGTCGGCCTTGGCGTGGGCAAAGAAGGTCGGATTGAAATCCAGCTTGATCCCCTGTTCGCTTGCCCATTCCACCCAAGGCGTGAAATGTCGGAATTCGATCTCGTCCCGATCCGGGGTCTCGTCGGTATCAAGATACATCGCGTGCAAGTTCAGCCGGTGTTTGCCCGGGATCATCGCATATGCAAATTCCAGATCCGCACGAAGTTCCTCGGGTGAGCGCGCCCGCCCGGGATGGTTTCCCGTGGCCTGGATGCCACCGCCTGAGGTCCCGGTGCTCTGTTCAAAACCGACGACATCGTCCCCTTGCCAGCAGTGCATTGAAATCGGGATGTCTGCCAGCCGGCCAATGGCCCCGTCGGTGTCCACGCCCCAATCCGCGAAGCGGGCCTTTGCGCTCTCGTAGCTCATGATTGTCCCCTTATCGCGTGAACGACTGCACGTTGCCAGCATCAACGTTGATGATGTTGCCTGTGGATTTCGACGCGCTTTCGGAAGCGAGAAAATAGGCTGCCTCTGCAATATCCTCGGGAAAAACCGAGCGCTTCAACATGGAGCGTTGGCGGTACATCTCCTGCAACCCGTCCTTGTCGGTTCCATAGGTACCGGCCCGCTGTTCCAGCCAGTCACCTTCCCAGATCTTGGAGCCTCGCAAGACCGCGTCTGGGTTCACCACATTGACGCGAATACCGGCCTCTGCCCCTTCAAGGGCCAGACAGCGTGCCAGATGGATCTCACTTGCCTTCGCGGTGCAATAGGCAGAGGCATTGGGCGAGGCCGCAAGCCCGTTCTTGGAGGCTACAAAGACAATCGAGCCGCCCATGCCCTGCACCCGCATGACCTTGAACGCCTCACGACTGACGAGGAAATATCCGGTGCTCAGGATGTCCATGTTGCGGTTCCACAGATCAAGTGTGGTGTCTTCCACCGGTGCGGAGGACGCAATGCC
The DNA here is from genome assembly GCA_947494445.1 of uncultured Paracoccaceae bacterium. Lineage (GTDB taxonomy): Bacteria > Pseudomonadota > Alphaproteobacteria > Rhodobacterales > Rhodobacteraceae > CANLSM01. The sequence continues at coordinate 3,946 of CANLVD010000002.1, forward strand.
TGCGTTGGACACAAGGATATCAACGCCGCCAAATTCCACAGCCATTTCCGAATAGGCCGCGGCCACGGCATTCTCGTCAGTCACGTTCATCCTGACCGTGCGCACAACGTCATCGCCAAAACTGTGCGACAAGGTTTCTGCCGTGGATGACAGAGCCTCGTCATTGATGTCTGCCAGCATCACACAGGCGCCTTCGCGAAGGTAGCGCTCTGCCGTGGCCGATCCGATGCCACCGGCCCCACCTGTGACCAGAGCAACACGTCCCGCCAGCGACTTGGGCTTGGGCATGCGTTGCAATTTGGCCTCTTCCAGCAGCCAGTATTCAATGTCGAATGCTTCTTGTTCCGGCAGTCCCTGGTATTCGCTCACTGCAGATGCGCCGCGCATCACATTGATCGCGTTGACGTAGAATTCGCCGCTGATCCGTGCCGTGGCCTTGTCCTTTGCAAAGGTAATCATGCCCACGCCTGGCACCAGATAAACCACTGCGTTGGGATCGCGCAGAGCAGGACTGTCATCATGCTTGCAGCGGTCATAGTAGGCGGTGTAGTCATCTCGGTAGTCCGCGACCTGCTGCGGCAACCGTTCCAGCACAGCGTCGATGTTGTTCTTCGCGGGATCGAAGCCCACCACCAACGGCCTGATTTTCGTGCGCAGGAAGTGATCCGGACAGGAGGTGCCAAGTGCCGCGAGCGGTTCCATGCCCTTGGCATTGACGAATTCCAGCACCACGTCGCTGTCATTGAAATGACCGACCATATGGTGATTGCCACTCACGAAGCCACGGATTGCAGGCATGAGCCGCGCTGCAACGGCGCGACGGGTCTCTGCATCGAGGCTTATGTGTTCTGCTCCACCAAATGCTGGGTGCCCGCTGGTTTCGGTGTCCAGCCACGCAGTCGCCACATTGATCACGTCGATGGTCGCGTCATAGCATGAGCGCGCGGTATCCCCCCATGTAAAGAGCCCGTGGCTGGCAAGCACCACGCCATCTGCATCCGGGTTCTCGCTACAGAACCGCTCGAGCATGAGGCCCAGTTCATATCCGGGCCGCTTCCACGGCAGCCAACCGATGCGATCACCAAAGACCGTTTGTGTGAGTTCCTGCGAGTTGTTCGAGGCGGCAATCGCGATGATGGCATCAGCATGAACATGATCCACATGCTTGCGTGGCACATAGGCATGCAACGGCGTATCGATGGAGGCGGCTCGCGGGTTCAGGTTGAAGGTGCAGTGCGGCAGGTAGCCCACCATTTCATCTTCATGCTCAACTCCACGATAGAGACCCTTCAGCGCACGCAGCTTGTCCATGTAGAGCGTGGAAAAGCCATCAAGCTTCATGGAGCCGATGTCACCGCCCGACCCCTTCACCCAAAGGACCTCGACTTCCTCCCCTGTCAGGGGGTCAGTCTCCATCACTTTGGCGGAAGTGTTCCCTCCGCCATAATTTGTCACGCGCTTGTCGGAGCCCAGAATGTTGGAGCGATACAAAAGCAGCTGCGATTCGCTCAGTCCATCTGCTTCCGCTTCGGACCAGCGGTTCTCAAGCAACTGGTTTCCAGCGATTTTCTGCATCTTTTCCTCCCTTGAAGCACTGGGCCGCGCCTCTTTGTTATCGCGGTAGGCTGCGAAGGATGCGGCGATTTGTCAATCACTAACAATCACAAACAATCATGTTGTATTCCATTTTGATTGCTTCTGATTGAAAGTGATTGACAGGTGCGGCGAATCTGCACAGTCTCAACGGTCAAGGGAGGACGCCATGCACGAAACGGAACGCCACAGGATCATTCTGTCCGCAGTACAGGACAGGCCGGTCGTGACCGTGGTGGACCTGTGCGGGCTGACCGGAGTGTCCGAGGCCACGATCCGCCGCGACATCTCAACGCTTCATATGCAAAAGAAACTGCGCCGTGTCCGTGGCGGAGCCGAGGCGATCACGCCACCACAGTTCGTGGGTCTTGCAGGACGCCCCTTTGCCGTCAACGAAACACTGCGCATTCGCGAAAAGCAGGCCATTGCACGGGCGGCCGTGGACCTTTGCGAAGATGGCGATCCGATCATCATAAACGGTGGCACCACAACGTTTCAGATGGTCCATCCACTGGCATCGCGCAGATGTCAGGTGTTCACCAACAGCTTTCCCATCGCCGAACATCTGCTGAAGCATTCCAAGAACACGATCATGCTTTCGGGCGGAGCGATTTACCGCGAACAGAACATTATCCTGTCGCCTTTCGACAATGACGTGACCCGCAATTTCTATGCCCGCCGCATGTTCATGGGAGCGCAGGGCATCAGCCCGCTGGGCCTGATGGAGGCCGATCCCTTGATCATTCAGGCCGAACAGAAGCTCATCAACCAAGCGGACGAACTGGTGGTGCTGGTTGACAGCTCGAAGTTCGAGCAACGGTCCAGTCTCGTGCTTTGTCCGTTGAGGCGGATCGATACAGTCATCACCGATGAAAGAATTCCCGACAAGGCCGCCGCCATGCTTGAGGCTGCTGAAATTACCCTGATCGTCGCCCAATCCGGTGCGGGACAGGCAGAGGACGAGGCGGCCTCCTAACCACCTCAAAAACAACCAGACGTGATTTCCAGGGAGGAACCAAAATGAAACGTCGTACTTTCACTTCACTCGTCGCCGGCCTCAGCATTGCAGCGGGCATGATGGGCTCTACGGCCATGGCACAGGACAACATGCGCATCGCACTTGTGGTCAAGGCGCTCGGCATTGGCTTCTTCGAGGCAGCTGCCGAAGGCGCAGAGGAAGCTGCAGCAGAACTGGGCGGGGTTGAGATCATCTATACCGGGCCCACTGATACCACCGCCGAGGGCCAGATCGAGGTGATCAACAGCCTGATCGCCCAGCGCGTCGATGCGATCGCCATTTCGGCCAATGACCCCGATGCCGTCGTACCTGCCCTCAAGCGTGCCATGGATCGCGGGATCACGGTGATATCCTGGGATTCCGGCGTGTCCGAAGAGGGGCGCCAGATGCACCTCAATCCGTCATCGACCCCGTTGATCGGAAACACGATCCTCAAGCTTGCCGCCGACCACATGCCAGATGGCGGTGACGTGGCGATCTTGTCTGCCTCTGCCACGGCCACCAACCAGAACGCCTGGATTGCTGCGGCAGAAGAGGCACTGCCGAACTATTCCGGCGTGAATCTGGTTGCTACGGTTTATGGCGATGACCTGTCGGACAAGTCGTATCGCGAAGCCCAGGGCCTGATGGCGTCCCATCCGAACCTCAAGGCCATCATCGCGCCCACAACCGTCGGCATTCTGGCGGCCTGTCAGGCTGTGACCGACTCCGGCAAGATCGGTGAGATCAACGTGACCGGCCTTGGACTGCCTTCGGAAATGGCGGGTTGCGTCGACTCCGGTGCGACAGAAAGCTTCGCGATCTGGAACCCCATCGATCTGGGGTACTCTGCCACCATGATTGCCCATTCGCTTGCCACCGGAACCGCGGCAGGCCCCGGTGCAGAAATCCCGATGGGCCGCATGGGATCGGTGACGCTGGATGATACCGGAACAGCCGCCATGGCGGATCCCTTCACCTACGACAGCTCGAACATCGACCAGTTCAAGTCGATCTTCTAAGTCAACAAGGGTCTGGCGCGGCCTTCCATCTGCGCCAGACCCCCTCCAAGACATCGAAATCACAATGCCACTGGATCTGAGACCTGACGTGTCCACCTCTGACGCTCCCCTTTTGTCTCTCACCGGAGTGACCAAGACTTTTCCCGGTGTGCGCGCGCTCTCAAACGTGTCCCTGAACCTGCATCCGGGCAAGGTCACAGCGCTCGTGGGCGAGAACGGGGCAGGTAAATCGACTGTGGTGAAAGTGCTGACCGGCATCTACCAGCCCGATGAGGGCGACATTCGCGTAGACGGGCGTCCGGTACGCTTTCCAACCCCGCAGTACGCAGAAAGCGCCGGTGTCACGGCGATCCATCAGGAAACCGTCCTGTTTGATGAACTCAGCGTCGCGGAAAACATCTTTCTTGGCCACGCTCCGAAAGGCCGCTTTGGCCTGATCGACACGGCCACAATGAACAGCAACGCAGCCGAGATCCTTTCGGGCCTGGGTGCAAAGATCGATCCCGGCACAACGCTCAAGGAGCTTGGCACCGCCAACAAACATCTTGTCGCCATCGCGCGTGCACTGTCTGTTGATGCCCGCGTTGTTATCATGGATGAGCCAACTGCCGCCCTCAGCCACACCGAGATCGAGGAACTGTATGAACTTGTCGAAGGGTTGAAAGCTCAGGGCAAGGCGATCCTTTTCATCAGTCACAAATTCGATGAGATTTTCCGGATCGCAGATGACTATACCGTCTTTCGCGACGGCCAGATGATTGGCGAAGGAGCGATTGCCAATGTGTCCGAGGCCGAACTGGTAAAGATGATGGTCGGACGCGATGTAAGCCAGATTTTCCCTGAACGCGATCGGCAGTTGGGCGACAAAGTTCTGGACGTTCAGGGCTATGAGCATCCAACAGAGTTCGCTGACATCAGCTTCACCCTGAGACGTGGCGAAATTCTGGGCTTTTACGGGCTTGTCGGGGCCGGTCGGTCGGAGTTCATGCAGGCCCTGTTCGGGACGACGCTTCCATCAGCCGGGGAGGTCTGGATCGATGGGGCAAGTATCACCATACGGTCGCCTGCCGACGCGGTTTCGCACGGGATCGTCTATGTTCCAGAGGACAGGGGCAAACAGGGGGCAATCGGAGCCTTGCCGATCTTTCAGAATGTGACCCTTCCGTCCCTGGCGCGGACATCCCAGAAAGGGTTTCTCAGGCTTGCCGAGGAATTCAAACTGGCCCGCGAGTATTCTGAACGACTGGATCTGCGGGCAGCGTCACTGGATACCCATGTCGGAAACCTGTCCGGCGGGAACCAGCAAAAGGTGGTCATTGCCAAATGGCTTGCCACAGAACCGAAGGTCATCATCCTTGATGAACCCACCAAGGGCATTGATATCGGCTCGAAGGCCGCAGTGCACGAATTCATGGCGGAACTTGCCGCACAAGGGCTGGCGGTCATCATGGTCAGCTCGGAAATCCCTGAAATCGTGGGCATGTCAGACCGCGTGATCGTGATGCGCGAAGGGAGGATCGCAGCAGAGCTGGACCGGGACAACATCACCCCCGAAACACTGGTCAGTTACGCTGCCGGCATCTCGGAGACCAGTTCATGAAGAAGCTTTTCGCCTCTCGTGAAGCGTTGCTGATGATCGCAATTGCGGTTCTTCTTGGCGTGATCTCATTGCGGTTTCCGGCCTTTGTGGCCCCGTCCAACCTGCTTGGCGTCTTCAACGACACCTCGCCGCTGATCCTGCTTGCCATCGGCCAGATGATCGTGATCCTGACCAAGTGCATTGATCTGTCGGTTGCGGCAAATCTTGCGCTGACGGGCATGGTCGTGTCCCTTGTCAATATCGCGGCCCCGGGCCTGCCAATCATTGCCATTGTCGCAATTGCCATCTGCTTTGGCACGCTTTTGGGCATGTTCAATGGCATTCTGGTTTGGAAACTGGCCATACCGCCCATCGTTGTGACCTTGGGGACCATGACCATTTTCCGCGGCATCATTTTCCTTCTGACCGAAGGCAAATGGGTCAACAGCCATGAGATGAGCGACGCTTTCAAGGCTGTCCCGCGCGCAGACCTTATCGGCCTTCCGGTGCTCAGCTGGATTGCGATCGCCGCAGTGATCCTTTTCTCGATCGTTATGACCCGCACCTCGCTTGGCCGGGCTTTCTATGCCGCCGGCGGCAACCCCCAGGCTGCGACCTATGCCGGCATCAACGTGGGCCTGACACAGTTCTGGGCTTTCGCAATCTCGGGCGCGATTGCCGGGCTGACTGGTTACCTGTGGGTATCGCGCTTTGCGGTCGCTTATGTCGATGTGGCGGGAGGCTTTGAACTGACGGTCGTGGCCGCCTGTGTCATCGGCGGTGTGTCAATCATGGGCGGCATCGGGTCGGTTCCCGGTGCCCTGCTCGGGGCCCTTTTCCTTGGCATCATCGCCAATGCGCTGCCTGTGGTGAACATCTCTCCCTTCTGGCAGATGGCGATCTCGGGTGGTGCGATCATCATCGCCGTGATCCTGAATGCGCAGGCCAACCGGACGCAGGGGCGCATCATTCTCAAACGTGCGGAGCACGCGACATGAGCACGACCCGCAACATTCCCGACCGTTTACGCTCCCCACTGGAGAGGAACCTCAAAAGCTGGGAAACCCTGCTTCTTCTGGTCGCCATCGGGATCTTTGTCGCCAACTCCTTTGCCTCGCCGTATTTCCTCGATGCCTGGAACCTCAGCGATGCGACCTTCAACTTCACGGAAAAGGCGATGATTGCCTTTGCGATGGCGCTTCTGATCATTTCGGGCGAGATTGACCTGTCGGTTGCAGCCATCATCGCGCTTGCCTCCACCGCAATGGGGGCCGCGGCACAGGTCGGTGTCGGAACCGAAGGGCTGGTGCTGATCGGGCTGTCCGTGGGGCTTGCCTGTGGTGCATTCAACGGATTGCTTGTCACGGGACTGGGCCTGCCCTCGATCGTTGTGACCATCGGCACCATGAGCCTGTTTCGCGGGATCAGTTTCATCATCCTCGGCGATCAGGCCTACCGGGGCTATCCGTCCGATTTTGCATATTTTGGGCAAGGGTATGTCTGGTGGGTAATCTCGTTCGAATTCGTACTCTTTGCGCTGATTGCGGTAATCTATGCGGTGCTTCTTCATCTGACCAATTTCGGCCGTGCCGTTTATGCCATTGGCAACAACGCAACGGGCGCCTTGTTCTCAGGCATTCGCGTGGGTCGTGTGAAGTTTATCCTGTTTCTGCTCACAGGTCTCATGTCGGGTGTCGCTGCAATCTGCCTGACCTCGCGCCTTGGCTCGACACGTCCGTCCATCGCCACGGGGTGGGAACTGGAGATTGTCACCATGGTTGTGCTTGGAGGCGTCAATATTCTGGGTGGCTCCGGCTCCATTCCCGGAGTTGTCATTGCCGCCTTTGTCATGGGGCTCGTAACTTTTGGTCTGGGCCTTCTGAACGTGCCGGGCATTGTTATGTCCATCGTGATCGGCGCGCTTCTGATCGGGGTCATTGCGTTGCCGCGGCTTTGGCAAATGTGGAGACATTGATGGAGAAATATGCGTTCAAGATGCAGCTCAATCCGGGATGCCGGGAGGAATACAAAAGGCGGCATGACGAGATCTGGCCGGAACTGGTCGATTTGCTGAAAGACGCGGGTGTGTCGGACTATTCGATCCATCTGGACGAGGACACCAACACCCTGTTTGGGGTTCTGTGGCGGACGGATGATCACACCATGGACACGCTGCCAGCCCATGAGATCATGAAACGGTGGTGGGCTCATATGGCCGACATCATGGAAACCAAGCCCGACAACGAACCTGTGGCAAAGCCACTGACGCCTGTCTTCCGCATGCCATGAGCAATATCGCCGTCATCGACATTGGCAAGACCAATGCCAAGTTGGCGCTCGTTGATCGAGTGACCCTTCATGAGATCGCGGTTCTCACACGCCCCAATACAGTGATCGACGGTCCTCCCTGGCCCCATTTCGACGTGGACGGCCATCGGGAGTTTCTGCTGGATGGACTGGCGTCCCTGCATGCAAGTCATGGCATCGACGTCATTTCACTGACCACTCATGGAGCAAGTGCGGCCCTTATCGGTTATGACGGAAACCTCGCTGCACCGATCCTTGATTACGAACATGACGGACCGGATACACTGGCAGGCAGTTACAATGCATTGCGGCCACCATTCGATGAAACGGGATCGCCCCGACTGCCGGGAGGTCTGAACCTCGGCGCCCAGCTTCATTGGCAATTCGCGCAGAATCCCGCGTTGCTGGAGCAAACGAAATCCATTGTCACCTACCCGCAATACTGGGGGTTCTGGCTGACCGGGCACCTTGCCTGCGATATGAGTTCCTTGGGTTGTCACACCGATCTATGGAATCCTTTCAAGGCAGAGTTTTCATCGCTTGTCCAAAGCCTCGGCATTGAGGATAAAATTGCCCCGGCACGGAAATCCGCAGATGTTCTTGGCACCTTGCACCCGGAAATTGCTACCCGCACGGGTCTGGCCCCGGGCACTTCGGTTCTGTGCGGCATCCACGATTCCAATGCTTCCCTGCTGCCCCATATCCTGAGCCAGAGCCCGCCTTTCTCGGTCGTTTCGACCGGGACATGGGTCATCGCGATGACAATCGGCGGGTCCAGACGAGTATTGGATTCTGCCCGCGACGCGCTAATGAATGTGAACGCATTGGGTCAACCGGTCCCTTCTGCGCGCTTCATGGGTGGCCGGGAATACGAAATTCTGCTTGGAGAAACAGCATCGTCCTTCGACAGAAGAGACATGGCCGAGGTTGCCAAAAAAGGTCCCATGCTCATGCCGTCAATCGTGTCTGACTGCGGACCCTTTCAAGGACAATCTCATGGTTGGGTACATCAAGAGCCTGTCCACGGCAGTGCTGAGCGCGCCGTGGCCGTCGGTTACTATCTGGCGCTGATGACGGCCGAATGCCTTTCTTTGACCTCTCATCAGGGTCCGATCATTGTGGAGGGCCCCTTCTCAACCAACGCCAGCTATTGCGCGATGCTTGCAGCTGCAACCAACAGCCCCGTGCAGGCTGCCAAGGGGCTTACTGGTACAAGTCAGGGTGCTGCCCTTCTTGCACTGGACCCAAAAGCTTTGCCCTCGGTCCCGCCCTTTGACAGCTTTCGGCCCGACCAGATCACCGGGGCTGCGGATTATGCATCCAGATGGCACAAGGCTGTTACATCCTGATTGCGGCTGTCGCCATGAGCAGCGGCAAGCCGCTCTGCTCCCCTTGCAAATGTCGAACCGGTACCCGCTGAAAGCAAGTCATAGCAGCGGTTTCGTGAGTTTCCTCACAGACCAAATCAAGCCAACTCCACTTCCTGCCAATGATTACTACCTATGCCTGAGTTTGGAAATTTGGCCGAACTGAGGTACACTTAACCTTATTGCGCCTGCGAAAATGACTTTCTCGAGACCGGTTTTTCACTCCTGTTTGCAAGGAGCCTGCATATGCCTGAATTGACCAATTCCCACCGCAGAATTCTGAAAGCGACCTACGCACCTGTTCAGACCCGCAAAGGCCCCGAGATCCGGGCTGCTCTTGCGCAGGCCAGTGTTCTGGAAGCGCTACGCCCGACTGAGACGGAGATGACGCTGTTGCAGCGCAGGCCCGAGCTTGCAGGCTCCCGCGAATTGCAATCAACGCTGGCTGCTGTGCGCAATCTGACCAGCGCCAGCGGACATCAGGCCCGGTATGTGGCCGTTCGGGAACTGGCCGAGAATGACACGCAATCGGTCCGCAGAATTGCGCAGGCCATTGTCGACCAGCGGGAAGACGACCTGAACCGGCTGGAGAGCGAACTGGCCACCTTGAAACAAGAGCTTCGAGAAGCCCCTGCCGAAGACGACACGGACGCGGATGATACCAGCGACGGCGGCACTGTTCTGGACAACACCGGGCGCCTTACTCCGATCCAGCGGCGCGGAACGATTGCTGGGCGGGTCACTGTCGGACCACAGGTTGTCACCAGCCCCACCACACGAAGCGCCTTTTCTGCCGAACCATCGGCGCCCATGCAAACCGGCTTGGAGTCCATCCTTCAGCGTGGACTTGACCAGACCTCCGGCAGCTTCAATGCGCTGAGCCGCGTTGCAGCCGATCGTGCGCCTGTGCATCCGGTTTATTCGACCACCTCGGACGAGCGGCGGATCGGCCATGCTCTGGCAGAAATGAAAGAGGTTTTCGAGCTTGGCAAAACCCTGCTGGCCACGTTTGACGAGGAAATGGACGTCGAGCCGATCGGACGGCTGCATCTGGAACGGATCGAGATGACGCCGGTCGGCATTCAGAGAGGGGAGCTTGTCTCCTCCATTCCGCTTGCCCCGCAAGAGACCGTGAACCTCAGCCACCGCGAGTGGTCGCTGACCGAGGAGCAGTTCGAGTCCATCATCGTGGATTCACTTGAAGGCTTCAGCGAGCGCGGCGTGACCGAAAAGACAGATGCCGCTCAGTCCTACCAGACGGAACAATCCCGCTCCACCGCACTGAACCTTGGGGCAGCGGTCAGTGCGTCGGGCATGGGCGTGACGATGTCGGCGTCCACCAGCTACGCCTCGACCTCAAATGAGGCCCGCTCGCAGGAAGACAGTCGCAATCAGAGCATGCAATCGACCCGCAAAGCATCATCGCGTGTGCGCAAGGACCACAAGACATCGTTTCGGGTGACGTCCAGTTCGGGCAGTGAGGCGACCACTGATCGGGTCATCACCAATCCGTCTGACACACAGTCCATGCGGATCGATTATTTCCAGATGATGCGCAAATGGAAGGTCGATCTGTATCGCTTCGGCCTGCGCATGACCTACGACGTCGTGATCCCGAACCCGGGCGCAGATCTGATCCGCATGCATGAAGAGATCGAGGCATTGGACGCACAGATCCAGACCCCGTTTCACTTCCCGCTGCAACCCCATGACATCACCCGGCACAACTGGATGCAGACGGCTGCAAGCTATGGTGCGGAGATCGATCCACCACCGGTGGAGGTCATCAACAAGGCGACCACCATCTCCATCGATGTGCCAGATGCCGAGGCCCAAGAGAACCGGGCAGGCACTGCCATCATCGAGGTTGATGATGGATATTATCTGGATGCCTTTTCCATCCATATGGCCGGGAGAACGGCAACCGAGGACGAAGACGAGAATTTGGATGTGGATTTCCCGGACTACATGCGGTTTCGGCGTGGCGTGATCGAAATCCCCTATCGTCACCGGCATATCCTCAACGCCAGCATCATTTTGCCCTTTACGGTGCGGGTGATGTGGGAAACGGAACAGGCTTGGCAATTCCGCGCCTGGTCAAAGCTGCGAGATGCCGCCGAGAACCGCTATCTGCGTGACATGCAGAAACTGAAGGATGCAAAGGCAGCGCTTGAAGACAAGCTCAACGCCTTCGATGGTCTGACGCTGCGCCGGATGGAAATGGAAGAGATCCAGAAAGGCGTGCTGCGCTGGATTTTCGGGCCGAGCTTTGATGTCAGCCCCTCTGATATCGCGGCCCTTCTGGGCAAGATGGACGCGAATGACCCCTTTGACCGGGACGCGATCAACCCTTCCTCGCTGACGCAGGCACAATGGGCGCGCATGTTGTCCTTTGGCGAGTTTGTGAAATACATCCACAACGCCATCGAGTGGGAGAACCTGCTGTATTTTCCATACCCCTATTTCTGGGGCGGACCACCGTCCTGGGGGCTCAAACGGTTCCTGCAGCATCCAGATCCGACGCACAGACGGTTTCTGCGCGCTGGGGCTGCACGGGTGGTGCTGACCATCCGGCCGGGGTTCGAGAAAAGCTTCACGGAACTGGTTGAGACCGGCGCATTCGGTGGTCTGGACGACGATCATCCCTATGTGACGATTGCCGAGGAAATCCAAAACTACGCCAAGACCAACTACCCGGGCATTCCACCGGCCAATCCGACCAACCCGCCCACGGAAGAAGAGGTCGAGGAGGCAGAGCGCGGGCAGTTGCAGGCGACATGGTGGGAATACACGCCAACCAGTGCGCTTGATCTGCAACTGAACACGGCCCTTCCCGACATGGCCTGAGCCTTGGCGTTTACCTTTCAACTGGAAGAGCCCGGCACGACCAAGCTTGGTCGTGAGACCGGCCGGGCTGATCCATGGGCCGATACTTTTGCACAGGTGGCCTATGGTTCGGGCCTGCATCTGACCTATCGGGTGGACAGCACCGGTCTGTTGCGCGTGACCCCGGCTTCGCGTGAGGATTGCGCCACCATCGTCAAGGTAATCACCGAACGCCCGCACCGCGTCCCGTTTCGCTGGCGGATCCTTAATCCCTCAACGGCAATTGCCAAGGAAGGCGGGGCAGCCACGGTCGAGCTGGGTGCACGACTGCGCCAAACCCTGATCACTTTCAATCTGCCCTTCTACATCGACAAGCGACTGAACTCGGAACTGGTCGAGAAGGCCGGGCAATCAGGCATCGACGATGTCACCTGTGTTTACGGGCTCAGGAAACGGGATAACATCAAAAGCCATAAGGTCCAGATGCTGCCAAGCGGGCCATCCATCGCTGCATGGAAGGACTTCATAACGCGTATGCACAAACAGGGCTTGGAGGTGCATGTCGGCTACAGCTTTGGCAGCCTTGGCAAAAATATCTCACAGTATGAGCGAAACTACGCGACGTGGTTTGACGCAGCGGATGACGGCGTACTTGAGGATCATGTCAACGACATACGCGACTATCTGCAAAAGAATGATCTGAAGTTCGACGGGCTGAGTTTCGACATTGAATCCAATGCCATCGGACACTCCAAGTCACAGGACCACCAGAACAAGCTGCGGACCCTGTTTCGCAAATCAGCCAAGATCCTTGGCAAAGAAGGGATGACAATCAGCTATTTCAACGGACCGTTTGTCTCGAAGTCTGACACCGTGACCGGGTCAATCGACATTCAGCGCTTCGACATACCCGTGGGTCAGGCCAATCTGCTGGCACGGCCCATGTGTTATGACGGGGTAAATGCACGCGACTATTCGGTTGTCGCGAACTCGATCGACTATGCGCTGCGCAAGACCACTGACAACAATGGGGCGGGCCTGCATCCGTCGCAGTTGCAAATGGCGATCTGGACATCTGTGGTGACGAAATCACGCGAAATCGTTCAGGATCCGGCCTATCCCAATGACAAGGAAAAGACGATCACGAAGTCCAAGCCAAATCCACGCGGCGCCTCGATGGAGAAATACTGCAAGGAGCTGTTGCGCCCCAATCGCATCGGGCTTTGTGTCTATACCCTTCCGAAGACCAAATCCGGCATAACGACCATGCTGGATGCCTGTAAGCAATATGACGAGTGGCTGAACGGCCCGGCCCCCACCCATGACCGGTCGAACGAACCGTTGCAATCGGCCCGGAACGATCCAACAAGGCCGTGAGGGTGCCGTGTGTCACCATCCGATCAACGCCTCGGCCATTGCAATGTAGATCGGGATGCTGAGGATCGCGATGGGCGTACCCAGTCCGGTCGAGGTGCCGACATAGGCCGACGGGTTTGCTTTGGGCAGCGCACCGCGCATGGTGGGCGGGCCCGAGATGTCGGAACTGGACGACGCCATGACGGCCAGCAGAACGACGCCACCGGCTGAGAACCCGGTCAGCGCGTGGGCAATCATCCCGACGCCAAAGCCCAGCAACCCGTGCAGGATCGGCGCAGTAATCCCGTATAGAATATAGGCATGCGCCACCTTGCGCAGTTCGGAAAACCGAGCCCAGGCCTCCATCCCCATGATCAGCATCAGGATCGACAGCAGACCCCGGAAAAGCGGCTCATAAAAGCTGTGATAAACCGTGTCGGGCTTGGTCAGGATGCCCATTGCAAGACCTGCCAGAAGAGCCGAGATTGCCGGGCTCCGAAATGTGTCGACCAGAATTCCACGCACCAGCCCCGGTTCAACCGCAGATCCTGTCGCATCGCCCATCTGACCGGATGCCGCGGTACTTGCCCGCTGCAAAACCGGCCCCATGAGCGACGCTGTGGCCGTCCCTGCCTCGCCCGCATTGCCCTGAACCGACAGGGATGTTGCCATGCGCCGCGCCTCTGCCAATTTTGCCATCACAATGGCCGTGACAAGTGCCGCGATGTCCATGAACGGATATAAGGCCCCGATGAACCCCTCATATCTGATCCCCTCATCATCGAGAATTGCCATACCAGCCGCCAGAGTGGAGGCTGAAACCGCCCCGAACAGGCCCACAGTCGCCAGACCATCGACCTGCGAGACACCGCGCCATCTGGCCAGTGTCTGGCTGCCGATGAGCACAATGGCGATCCCGATGAACGCTGCCCCAAGTGCCGGGACAATGAGAGACATCAGGTCCGCTTCCCGCACCGAAATACCTGCGCCAAGACCCACTTTCAGCAAAAGCAGGATGACGATGAACTTGTAAACCGGCTCGGGCACCTCGAACTTGCTGCCCAATGCGGCCAGCATCATGCCGGCAATGAGAAAGGCGAGAGTTGGCTTCTGCAGCTGGTCCAGAACCGTGCTGGCGATGGCAATGACGATGTCCATAACGGGCTTCCTTGTTGAGGTGAAGACCGTTTAGCGAGTGTCTAAAAGAAATAAAAATATATCTTTCTGCTCATTTTGTTCTATTAATTAAATGTATGGAGCATCTGAACTTCCATCATCTCCGCTATTTTCGGGAGGTTGCAACCGAAGGTCATCTGGGCCGCACGGCGGAGCGGTTGAACGTGTCGCAATCTGCCGTGTCCATCCAGATCAGGCAGTTGGAAGACCGGATCGGACAGAAGCTGTTCGACCGGGTCGGGCGTGGTCTGGTCCTGACTGAGGCAGGCAGGATCGCACTGGATTATGCGGACCGGATCTTTTCCGCAGGCGATGAGATGCTGTCCACTTTGAACCAGACAGGCGCTGTTTCGCGACCATTGCGCGTCGGTGCTCTGTCAACGCTGTCCCGCAACTTCCAGCTTCAGTTTCTGCGCCCCCTTGTTCAGAGTAAGGACCATGGCGTGGTCCTGAAATCCGGAAGCATGAACATGTTGATGGAGGATTTGATCACGCAAGCGCTTGACGTTGTGTTGGCAACAGAAGTGCCCGAAGATCAGGCGGCTGTGCGTTTTGCGGCGCAGAAAATATCGGAGCAGAGCGTAGGGCTGCACGGGCGGGCTGATTACCTTGCGCATCCTTCGCTGGCGGCGATCCTGAGCAATTCCCCTCTGGTATTGCCGACCGACAAGGTTATCCGCGCAGAGTTTGAAAATCTGGCAACGAAACTTGGGGTCGAGCCACAAATCGCGGCAGATGTCGATGACATGGCCATGGTGCGTTTGCTGGCGCGTGAGGGCATCGGCGTGGCCGTCGCACCGGCTGTCGTGCTGGCCGATGAGATTGCCAGCGGGGCTGTCGCGACCGCCCCGTTTGATCTTGGCATCGTCGAGCCGTTCTATGCAATCACCCTGCTCCGGCGCTTCCCGCACCCTGCACTTACAAGCCTGTTGGCGAACCAGACCTGAGGCTTTAACGGCAAAACACCAACCAAGCCTTGAGGTGGTTAAGGATTTGTCCGACCTCTACTGAAGTGCGAAAGCTTTCACTACATGATCAGGTGAATTGCCTGTCTCTGACATCAGTGCCACCACAGCGATGTCATCCAGATCTGCATGGATGCCAGTGCGCACCAGCGCGGTCTTGAAACCCGCTGCCCGCCCACCGGCAATGTCATGGGAAAGACTGTCGCCGATGCAAAGCACACGATCCGGCTCAAGTGGTCCGAGGAGCGCCTTCGCACGCTCGTATATCAGCCCGTAAGGCTTGCCATACCAATCCACCTGACCGCCCATATCCTCAAAGATCCGCGCAAGATGACCTGCTGCTTCGCACTGCCCCTCAGGTATCAGCATGGTCATGTCCGGGTTCACGCAGATGCCCGGCACCTTGCGCGCCGCCAGACGCTTCAGGATCGGTTGATAGAATGTGATCGGGCAGGCCGGGTCGCGACTGACGATCAGCAACAGGTCGGCCTTTTCCGGGTCATCCGTTCGGGCCAGATCCAGATCGTCAACCGGCGTTGGGTCCTCGCCCTTGATCAGGACCAGAACCTTCGCCTCTTTGGCAATTGCACCACCTATCGCGGTTGAGATGTTATGATGCGCAACCTCGCCTGACGACAGCACAGTCTCGAAATGGGCCCGGGCAAATCCGTTCCCGACCAGACGCGCGCAATTGGGTTCGCTGCGCTTGCCCGAGTTTGACAGAATAATGACCCGTTTGCCGAGCCGCGCCAGATGGTCGAGCGCTGGCCCTGCGCCCCGATAAGGGCCGTCGCCGCTCATCAACACACCGAACTGATCGATCAGGAAAGCATCGTACTTCGCAAAAAGGTCTTCGAGACGGACATGGTCAAGGCTCATCCGGCCATCCCGTATCGGGCCAGAACAGCAGCACCATAGGCGGCTTCTGCATGGTGGGGTGCGGGCATCGGGACGGTCAGGGCGCGCTGCCGGAGTGCGGTCCAAGCAGTGTTCTCTGCACCACCCCCGACCGTGCGTACCGAGCGCAAGGCAGGACCGCCGAGATCTTTCAATTTGCGATAGCCCAGCGCCTCGATGTCGGCCATCCCCTCAAGCATCGCTTGCAGAAACGCCGCATCCTCGGGCGGTCTTGGGTGCAGTCTTGCTGGCATCTTGGGATCCGCAATCGGAAAACGCTCGCCGGGCTTGCTAAGCGGATAATACCCCAGATCCAATGGATTGTCGGGATCAATATGCGCGCTCAGCGCTTTCAGATCGGCAGCCGTGAAATGCTCCAACAGGACCCCACCGCCCGTGTTGGACGCACCGCCCGCAAGCCATAGCCCCATGATATGATGACTGTAGATGCCGCTTTCCGGTGCAAAGATCGGCTTGTCGGACAGAAGTTTCAGGACAAGCGTGGTGCCAAGGGAGGTGACACCATCACCGGGCTGCGAGGCGCCTGTTGCGAGAAACGCAGCACAGCCATCTGTGGTACCGGTGAACACCTGAACGTCGGCCGGCAGATCAAACTCCGCCGCCACGGCCTTTTGCAACCCGCCCAAAACCGTACCCGGACGATGAACCACAGGCAGCAGGTCCATCTGCGCGCCGGCATCCGACATCC
This sequence comes from uncultured Paracoccaceae bacterium, assembly GCA_947494445.1. Taxonomy (GTDB): domain Bacteria; phylum Pseudomonadota; class Alphaproteobacteria; order Rhodobacterales; family Rhodobacteraceae; genus CANLSM01. The sequence continues at coordinate 20,740 of CANLVD010000002.1, forward strand.
AGTCCGGCCAGCTCGCACTGACGGGATCATATCCGGTTTTTAGGGCGTTGTTGTCGTCTGAGGCCTGAACACCGCAAAGCTGGGCAGCGATCCAGTCTGCCTGATGCAGGACTTTTACCACTCCGGGCATCTGTTGAAACACCAACAGCTTGGCCAGACCGCTGGTCGCGCCATGGGCCGCACTGGTGGCAGGGGCGTGGGCAGCGATGCCATCGAGCAGGGCCTGATCCTCACACGGGTCATTATACATCCGCCCGTCCGCCAGCGGCTGTCCATGTTCATCTACCGGGAGCATCGTGCCAGAGGTGCCATCGACGCAGATTGCCCGCACCTCGTGGCGTTTGATGCCTGCGCAAATCTGATGCAAGGCTGACCGAGCAGCACCCAGCCAGCCTGCTGGATCGCGGCGACTATCGCTGTGCTCGCTCATGGGCGATGCACCCGTTGCAACTGCTGTCCCGTCATCCGACATGGCCACGGCTCGCGCGCCAGAGGTTCCGATATCAAGTCCGATATAGATATCAGGAGGCATTGAGCTGCTGCCGGTATTTCTCGGCATCCCAGTTCAGCAATTCAAGGTCCTGGTCTGTGCTAAGGTAGTTCAACACGGCATCCACCGGCACGCGCTGCATGACATCGGCCAGACAGCGCATCATGACCCGGGCAGGCGTTCCTGCGTCCTTGCGAACCACCACACCGGCGCCCGGCACGATCAACCAGACCGGAGCGGGCATTCCGCTGCAGCTGATACGCTCCATTGCAGTTTCAATGCCTTCATTTTCCTGCAAAGCCGCAACAGCAATGCCGCAGAAAATCACGTGATCGGGGTAAAGGCTGCCCGTTGTCACCTGCGCGACCCTCTGCGGGTCCAGCGCCAGTTGGTGAAGGGTGGGATCATCTGCGGGCTCGTAGTCAGTATCGCGTGCAAGCTGCCCAAGCACCTCCACATCCGCGGTTTTCAGCGCCGAAACCGGCAAAGACAAGCGCTCATGCATACGGTGTTGCAGCACCTCGACTTCAGGGACGGTTTCTCCGGCGACAATTAGCCCGTGATTGCCCAGAACAATCACATTCGTGTCCGGTTCAAGTGCTGCCCGCACGCTGCGCGCCAGATTTGCGCCGGGTTTTGCGTAGTCCACATAGGCCCAGGAAACGTCGCGAAGCCTGTCTGCCAGCGCGGGTCGAGGATCCTTTCGGACCGCATGGGCGATCGTGTGAATGCAATGGGTGTGCAGCACGATCCGCTGCGCAAAGACCGCGTGCAGACTGGTCTCAATGGATGGGCGCAGACCGGTTCCGCCGGGCAGCCTGAAGGTGGCAGGCTGATCGGCAATGGGATCATCTGTGTCCAATGCGTCCCGCAGTTTCGCAAGATCGGTTGCGACAAAAACCTCCTTGGTCTCGGCATCCGCGAGAACCGTGCCCGAGGCCTTGATCCACATGACATCACCGGTTTTGAGTGAAGAGTTTCCACCCGCCCCCTGAATGTGCATGGGATCAGCGCCAAACTTTGCGGAAAGCCTGCAAAGCTCGGCAAAATCTTCAGGCGGTTTTGGCGATTGTGTCATTGAACCAGCTTTCCAGTGTGCTCTTTTCGGCTGGCGTCATATGCAGACCGTGTTTCGTACGCCGGGTCAGAATATCCTCTGCACTGCGGGCCCATTCGTGCGCTGCCAGATAGGTGACTTCCGCTTCGTAAAGTTGCGCGCCGAACTTGCGCCCGAGCCCATCGAGGGAGGTCGCCTGCCCGATGATGAGCGCCATTCGCGTCCCGTATAGCCGCGCATAGTGCTTTGCCAGCTCGCGCGGCAACCAGGGGTGATCGTCCTGCACCTGACCGAGATAGCTTTCGAAATCCGCATCGGCCATGTCACCACCGGGCAAAGGCTGGCTTTTCGTCCAGGGATCGCTCATCTCGGGAAACACGGTCTTCAACTCATCGACTGCGTGTTCGGCCAGTTTGCGGTAAGTGGTGATCTTGCCGCCGAAGACATTCAGGATTGCCGCACCTCGTGCCTGATCAAGGTCCAACACATAATCCCGGGTCACGGCACTTGGATTGCCCTGCCCATCGTCGAACAGGGGCCGCACGCCGGAGAATTTCTCAAGCACATCGCTGTCACGAAGCTTTTGCTTGAAGTAGCGGTTCACGGCGGCAATCAGATAGTCAATCTCGCTCTGCTCGACCGCGACGTCATCGGGCACCCCGTCAAAGGCAATGTCCGTGGTCCCGATCAGCGCCTTGTCACCCTCATAGGGGTTGATGAAGATCACCCGCTTGTCATGGTTCTGCACAAGATAGGCCTGCTGCCCGTCCCAGAATTTCGGCACGATGATGTGGCTGCCCTTGACCAGCCGGACCGCACGTTCTGAATTGCCGCCCGCGACACGACCGATGATGTCGTTGACCCATGGACCGGCTGCGTTGGCTATGGCTTTGGCACGCAGCACACGTTCTGATCCGGAATGTGTGTCCTTTAGTGTTGCTAGCCAAATCCCGTCTTCGACCTGCAATGACGTACACGTGGTGCGGGGCAGGATATCAGCGCCCTGCTCGCGTGCGCCCAACGCATTCAGCACCACCAGCCGGGCATCATCGACCCAGCAATCAGAGTATTCGAACCCTTTGACATATTTGGATAAAATTGGTGCTCCTTCAGGATCACGTCGCAGGTCCAGAACCCGTGTTCCCGGCAGTTTTTTGCGGCCGCCCAAGTGGTCGTAGAGAAAGAGACCGAGACGAACCAACCATGCGGGGCGGTCCATCGGGCTGTGCGGCAGCACAAAGCGCATTGGCCAGATGATATGGGGAGCAGCGTTGAGCAGGACTTCACGCTCAATCAGAGCCTCGCGCACCAGACGAAACTCGTAATACTCCAGATAGCGCAGCCCGCCGTGAACCAGCTTGCCCGACCGCGAGGATGTGCCTTGCGCCAGATCGTCCTTTTCACACATCACGACCGACAATCCCCGTCCGGCAGCGTCGCGCGCGATACCCGCGCCGTTGACGCCGCCACCAATGACGAGGAGATCGACCGTGTCGGACATCAGGTCTTGTCTACCTCCTGCGGGCCGTAGTTCTCAAAGGATTGCGCTGTCTCGGCGATCTCGGCAGCGCTCAGAATATGTGGGTCACCCACCAGCATGCTGTGATAATACTGGCTGGCCAGAAGCTCGATCTCGCCGGCAAGCCACATGGTGCGGGTCATGTTCGGCCCGGCGACGACCATCCCGTGATTGGCCATCAGGCACCCGTTTGCACCCTCCATTGCCTTGATCACGGCCTCGGACAGTTCCGGTGTGCCGTAGCAGCAATAGTCGGCCACCTTGATCTCGGTCGTGCCGAAAGCGGCCATCATGTAGTGCACTGCCGGGATCGGTTTGCGCAGGATAGACAAGATCGTGGAAAACGGTGCATGAGCGTGCACCACAGCGCCTGCATCCTGTCGTGACCGAAGAATGTCCCGATGAAAGCGCCATTCCGAAGAGGGCTTGCACGGCCCCTCATAGTGCCCTTCGTCATCATCGATGCGCAGTTTGGCCACCTGCTCTGGCTCCATCAGCGCAGAGGGAATGCCCGAGGGGGTGATCAGCATGTGATCGCCCATGCGCGCGGACACATTGCCCGAGGCACCTTTGTTCATGCCCTCGCGGCTCAACTCCTGATAAGCGGCAACAACTTCTTTGCGCAGGTCGGCTTCGTTCATTGGTTCGTCCTCAACATGTGTTCAAAAGGGGTTCGCCTGCGAAGTAGCGGCGGACGTCTTCCGCCAGAACTTCGGCGGCGTAGGACGCCGTTCTTACCGAAGCGCCAGCGATATGCGGTGTCAGCGTGACATTGTCCAGTTGCAGCAACGGCCAGTCGGGGGGTGTCGGCTCGACCGAAAAGGTCTCAAGCATTGCAGACCCGATCACGCCGTCGCGCAGGGCCTCGAAAAGATCATCGTAATTGCACAAGGGGCCGCGCGCAGTGTTGACCAGAAGCGCATCGGACTTCATCTGGGCAAGTGTGTCCTTGTTAATCATATGGGTGGTTTCTTCGCTGACGCGGGGGTGCAGGGTGACCACATCGCTGTGTTCCAGCAAATGGCCCAGAGAAACCTGCACAACACCTGCCTCTACGTCTTCGGGGGACAGTTGCACATAAGGGTCGCACACCAGAACCTTGGTGCCGAACGCCTGCAGAAGTCTGGTCACCCGTGTGCCGATCTTGCCGTAACCGATGACACCAACGGTCATTTCGTTCAACTCGCGGCCCGTAGTGTCTGCCCGATAAAGATCCCCACGCCAATTGCCCGCCCGCAGTGCCTCATGGCCCGACCGGATCTTTCGGGTCTCCGTCAGAATGGCGCCGATCGTAAACTCGGCCACGGCGGTGGCGTTGCGGCCGGGCGCCCGCACCACCGTCACATCACGTTCGCGCGCGGCTTCGATGTCCACATTGACCGGCCCGCCCCGGGAACAGGCGATCAGCTTCAGGTTTGGCATCTTGTCGAGCATCCCGGCCGTGACCGGCGATTGATGCATCACGAAAACCTCGGCATCCCCGACAAAATCCGCGACCTCGTCAAATTCGCCCAGATACTCCTTGATGTTGGTTTCAGCCGCCCCGTGGTAGCCGTGTACAACCGGCGTGTTCGGCCAATCATTCTGCATCCGTCGGCAGGAAAAACGGGTGTCCGGGCAGGCTGTGCGCAGCTCACGCTCGAAGACCTCCGGCAGGATGAAGTGATCGCCAATGATTGCAATGTTGCGGCTCATGAGGTTGTCCTTCTGCGCTCTGCGAGGGATTGCCAGGTCGGCCGCAGCGCATCGCGCGAGGCCACATAGTCGGGGTAAAGATCATCATAAAGCTGCGTGAGCGCCGCATCAGGCGCTTCCAGTTCTGTCAGCAATGGCGTTACCCAGTCCTGAAGGCAGGCCGTCATATCCGCGTAAACGCCATTCGCGACAGCGGCCATCATGGCTGCACCAGCGGCCCCAGCCTCGCCCCGGGTCGATTGCCGGACAGAGGCGCCCAAAGCCCCGGCCATTGTGCCGCGCAGGGTATCAGAGCGAGCAGCACCTCCGGTCAGTGTCACATTTCTCGGGACCGGTCCCATGGCCAGGTAGCAATCCCTTGAGGCCATGGCGAGCCCTTCGACCGCCCCGCGCACAAGATCGGCAAAGCCGTGGGATGTGGACAGACCGATGAAACTTGAACGTGCCGTGTGATCGATGAAGGGTCCGCGCTCTCCGGCTTCGGAAATATGCGGGTGATAAATCAAAGAGCCCGGTGGGCTGTCGGTCATCCAGCGTTCAATATGACTGATCAACTCCGCCTGAGTTGCCTCGACACCCGAAATGGCAAGGACATCGCGCGCCAGCCCCAGGACCCAATCTATGTTCAAGGTGCCAGCCATGTTAGTTTGCATGTTCGCGGCCTGACCCGGCGCTGGCATGACCATAACGTATCCGGTCCGCTCTTCAGGGTTAAGCTGGATATTTGCAGCCGGTTTGCAGCGGATGTGCATGCCCGTGGTGCCGACAACGGTGCATCCTGTATCCTCACCCGGCAGGTAGCCGCCTCCGCCCAGCGCTGTGCAAACCACATCGACGAACCCCAGGGTGACCGGCGTGCCTTGCGGCAGGCCAACCTGCTGAGCCGCCACATCTGACAGACCATGGGTCGTGACGGTACCATCGCAAATCGGGGCAAGCATCGCGCGTTCCCGCTCAAGGCCAAGAAAGGCAATCACCTCGTCACTGTATTGCCGGGTCCGGAAGTCTCCGAAGGTAAAGCAGGCCTCGGATGGATCCGTTGCGCGCTCACCCGTCAGGTTGAGGTAAAGCCAATCCTTGCAGTGAAAGGCACAGTCTGCCCGGGCGAATTGCTCGGGCATATGCGCTTTCATATACGCCAGTTGCACGCCCTGCTGGCAGGCGTTCAGACCGGTGCCGGTGATGACAAAACGTTGGGCATCGCCATCCCGCTTGCGAAACGCGCTGGCCAATGTGCCTGCCCGCGCATCCAGCCACAGCCAGCCATCGCCCACCGGGTCATTCTGCCCGTCAATCAGCCACGTCCCATCGCCCTGCCCGGTCACTGCAATGGCGCAGACACGCGTTGCCAGATCGGGCAGTTTCTCGCCCAGCGCCTTCAGGGTCGTTGCACAATCCTGCCATGTCCGGGCAAGCGATTGTGTGGCTGCACCGCCCGGATCGGTCATATAGCTGTTTGGCACGGAAGCCATGTCGATCTGCTCACCCGCAAGGGTGAACGCCACGGATTTGATGACGGAGGTTCCCGCATCGATGCCTATGATGATGTCGCGGCTCATCCGACCAGCTTTGCGCCATGCGAAATGGCGGCACCTGTGTCGGGCTCAAAGATGTGCAAATCAGAGGCATCCAGATGAACCGTAATCTCGTCGCCCTCTGACAGGTCCGCGCGATCATGTTCGACCAAAACCAATGTGCCCCCGGCGAATTCAGCCGCAATGTGACTCTGGTCGCCCAGCCACTGGTTGGCCAGAACACGCGCAGCCGCACCGGTTTCGCTGCGCTGAACCGCATAGGGCCGCACCCCCAAAGCAACGCGGTCCATCGCCATCACCCGGTCCTGCAAAGCGCTTGCGAATGCGGATCTGGGAAAACTCAACTCCGACCCGTCTTGCAGCGAGAACGCAAAGGTGTCGTCTGACGATGCTGCTTTTGCATCAAAGATGTTCATTGGCGGCTCGCCCACGAAAGTACCGGTAAACAGATTGGCAGGCGCTTCCTTGATTTCCTCGGGGCTGGCAAACTGCTGCATCTCGCCGTCTTCCATGACAGCGATCTTGTCTGCCAGCGCGTTGGCTTCCGTCTGGTCGTGTGTCACCAGAATGGCGGTCAGCCCACGCTCCTTGATGTAGTATTTGATCCGGCCCCGCAGCAAGGTGCGCAGTTGCGGCTCCAACTGCCCCATCGGCTCGTCCAGAAGATAGAGATCAGCATCACGGATCAGCGCCCGCGCGAGCGAAGCGCGTTGCTGCTGGCCGCCCGAAATCGAGGAGGGATATTTGTCCAGAATGCCGGTGATTTCTAGCATCTCGGCGATCTCGTCCACCTTGGCGGCAACTTCTGACGCAGGCTTGCCGCTGCTTTTGAGCGCAAAGGCAATGTTGTCGCGCACCGTGACGGTCGGGTAGAGCGAATAGCCCTCAAACGCCATGGCTACATTGCGTTTGACGGGCGGCAGCATGTGCACCTCGCGTCCCGCAATCGAGATGGTGCCGCGGCTCACCTCTTCAAAGCCCGCGATCATGCGAAGGGTTGAGGTTTTGCCACAACCAGATGACCCCAGAAGCGCTATGATGTCACCGCGTTCAACGTCAATGGAGACGTCCTTTACCGCGTGAACACCTGTGTCGATGGGGCCATAGAACTTGTCGACATTGCTGATCTGCAACATGATCTCGCTCATGCGACTTTCCCTTCGATCTTTGTGTCCTGCGCCGGGATAAGGGCACCCGTGGCACGATCAAACAACAGGGCGGCACGCGCGTTGATGCCGATATGCGCTGGCCCTGTGCTGGGGCCCGGCGTGCCTGCGGGGCGCGACAACATGATTTCGCGACCGCGCGCCGTCACTGCCAGCGTGACGGTCTTCTCGTTGAGGGGTGCCTCGGTCTCAACCGTCACCGGAATGGCGCCCTGGCTGTCTGCACCGACAAAGCGCAACGCCTCTGGCCGCAAGCCCAGAACACACGCACGATCAACGTCGCCCAGATGGTTCTCGGGAAGCGGTACAATCTGATCTGACACCAGCACATGAGGGCCGGATGCGCCTGCCTTCGGGGTCACGTCCAGAAGATTGATGACCGGATCGCCAAAGAGCCGGGCAATATCCGTGTTGGCCGGGCTGAGATAAATCTGTGCCGGGCTGCCGACCTGCTGCACCTGACCACCATTGATCACCGCAATCTCGTCGCCAAAGGCCATTGCCTCTTTGTAGTCCTGGGTCACATAGATGACGGTCGCCTGCTGGTCCTTGATCAAGCGGGGCAGTTCCAAACGCATCTCGAACCGCAGCTTGGCATCGACATTGCGCAAGGGATCATCGAGCAAAAGCACATCGGGCTTGCCCGCCAGCGCGCGTGCAAGGGCCGTGCGTTGCTTTTGGCCATTGGACAGCTCCTTGGGCTTGTGGCCCAGAACATGTTCAATCTTGAGCAACCGGGCGAGGCTTTGCACGCCGCTCTGGATGGTTGATTTGGTCTGCTTTTGCGCAGTCAGCGGCGAGGCGATGTTGTCATGTGCCGACATATGCGGGAAGAGCGCGAAGTTCTGAAACGCCATCCCGATGCCCCGGTCCTCAGGCTCGACCCCGGACATGTTGCGACCCGATATCGAAATCTCGCCTTCATCAGGTTCGATCACGCCAGCAATCAGGCGCAGCAACACGGTCTTACCAGCGCCAGAGGGACCGAATAGAACAAGCGTTTTGCCGGTTGGCACCTCCAGCGACAGGCCGTCAAGCACCAGATCGCCTTTGAAGGATTTGCGGATATCTTTGAGAACAAGCGACATCCGATTACCCTTTCACCGCGCCAAGTGACAAACCCTCGACAAGGTATCGCTGGGCGTAAAGCGCGAGGGCAAAGGTGGGCGCGATGGACAGCATGATGCCAGCCGCGATCTGTCCGTAGTTGATCCCCGAGGCCGTGATAAAGGCCAGCGCCCCAACCGTCACCGGCTGCTTGTCGGCCGAGGCCAGAACCAGCGCGAAGATGAAGTTGTTCCAGGCAAAGATGAAGGCCAGAAGCCCTGCCGCCGCAATGCCCGGCCCGGCAAGGGGCAAGGCGATCTTTGTGAAGGTTGACCAGAAGCCATGACCCGCGATCCGATGCGCATATTCGATGTCGCTCGGAATATCCTCAAAATACCCCCGCACGATCCACAGGATCAGCGGCAGAACGATCAGCTGATAGACCCAGATCAGCCCCAGATAGGTGTCGGCCAGTCCGATCTTCTGGAAGTAAATCGTCAAGGGCAGCAACACCAGCAAAGGCGGCGCGAAGCGGAAGGACAGGAGCGTGAAGGCAATGTCTTCAGAGCCGCGAAACTTCAGCTTGGCAAAGGCATAGGCCGCAGGCACGCCCAGCAGAAGCCCGACGGTCACGGACGTGACCGACAGGAAGAGCGAGTTGTAGAGATTGCTCATGAAGCGGATCTCAAGCGTGGCCGTGCTGCCTTCCAGCGTACCCGAAATCAATGACCGGTAGTTGGTCAACGTCGGCTCGAAGACCATCGAAGGCGGGACCCTCAGGATCGTCTCGTTGGTCTGGAACGACATCAGGAAGATCCAGAAGATTGGAAACATGAAAAAGAAGATCACAAGACTGATCGCTGTGCCGCGCAAGATCCGTTCCAAGGTGCTGACCGATTGCATGACCGCCTCCTTACGCGTCCCCGCGTGCACGTTCGCGCAGGCGGAGCCAGTTCTTGATGAAAATCGTCGACAGGATGTAAGTGATGGCCCAGAGGATCATCAGAAGTGCAGCCGAGCGCCCCACGTTTGTCGATTGGAAGAAGTTCAGATACGCCTCGACCTGAAACACCGTCAGCTTGTCGCCCGGCCCGCCCTGGGTCATCGCATAGATGATGTCGAACTGCTGGATCGACTCGATCACGCGGAACAAAACGGCGGTCAGCAGAAACGGTGTGAGCATCGGCAGGGTTATTTTCCAGAAAACAAACAGGCGTGGCACGCCGTCCAGTTCTGCTGCCTCGAACGGTTGACGCGGCAGGGATCGCAGTCCGGCCAGCAACAGGATCATGATGAAAGGCGTGTAGACCCAGACATCCACGATCACCACCGTCAGCATCGCGGTGGATGGGTCCGAGGCCCATTTCATATCCTCGATGCCGATCAGCGTGGCCCAGTAGCTGAGCACCCCGAAACCAGGATTGGTCATCAGCTTCCACATCAGAGAGGCCAGAGCAGGCGCAGTCATCAGCGGCATCAGCAGCATGATCGAGACGAAATTGTTGAAGCGCGACCGCTTTTGCAGCAACAGCGCGATCCCCAGACCCAGAAGCAGCTCAACCCCCACTGTGAGAAACGCATAGGTGAGCGACACTTTCAGCGTGTTCCAGAACGCCGGGTCGGTCATGAAATTCAGATAGTTCTCACCCCAGTTGTACTTGCGTGCCCAGGGCTGGGACAGCCGGTAGCGCTGCAGGGAATAGGCAACGGCCGTGAAAAACGGGATCAGAATGCCGATGCACACAAGCAATGCGGGCAGGCTCAGCACATAGGGCAGGAACCGTTTGCTGATCTTGAACTTGCGCGCGGGAGGCGCGTCTAGGGTTTGTGTAGACATGGCTGGTTCCTATCGCTCCGGCATCTTACTGCCTGAGGCGGCCCTGATCGGCCCCACCCTGACAGGGTGGGGCACAATGCGTTTTGGATCAACCGAGACCGGCTTCTTTAAGCTGGCGGTTCACGCTGGCTTCAAGCTGGCCGAGACCCTCATCCACAGGCAGCTCCTTGGCCACCATCTTCTGCAGCATCGCAGCCCATTCGGTCGTCAGATCGAAGAACAGCGGCTGTGCCGTGAAGTGGATCTTGGCGCCCGGTGCAGACAGGTCATGCATATCGACATAGCCGGGATAGCTGGTGTCCAGACGGCTACGGAAACCTGCATCAGCCCAGACCGACTTGCGAACTGGGTTCACGAAGTCCTTCTCGGTTGCGCCGAACAGGCCATGCTCGGGACCAGAGGCCCATTGCATGAAGTACCATGCCGCGTCCTTCTGCTTGCCGGCGCTGGCCATGGCGAGAGACCAGATCCAGATGTTGGGCGTTGGCGCATCCGCATCCGGGTTGGCAGCAAATGGGGCAAAGGCAAGATTTCCAGCCTCGGAATTGCCGGTCCCGTTCATGAAGTAGCCAAGGATGTCAGCGTCGAAGATCATCGCCGACTTGCCAGCGCCCAGATCGGTTCCCGCCTGATACCAAGTGTGTGTCGACCAGTCCGGCGCACCGCTTTCCTGGATCATCTGCACCCATTTCTCATGGTATGCGCGCGAAATGTCGGTGTTCATGGCAGCAGACAGCTTGCCGTCATCCGAGACGTTCAGATCCTTCTCGCCAAAGTTGGCATAGCCCGACAGGAAGCCCGGGTGGATCGTCGCCCATGAGCGGGAGCCACGCACGCCGATGCCGTAAGCACCATCGATTTTGGCCTTGGCTTCGGCCGCTGTGCCGACCAATTCGTCAAGGTTTGTTGGCACGGTCAGCGCTGCCTCGCGGAACAAGCGACTGTTGTAGGTCAGGTTGTTCTGCTCATAGCCCCATGGGATGCACCACTGTTTGGCGTCATCCGATCCAAGCGCACCACCGGGCTGACCGTTCCATGCGCAGGAATTGCGCACGCCTTCCAGCATGTCTTCCCAGTTGTAATCGGGGTTCGTCTTGCTGTCGTCGCCGATATATTCGTTAAGGTCGTCGATCCAGCCAGCCGGACCGTAAGTCCATGTCATGTAGGCACCGGTCATGAATGCGTCGTATTCGGTGGACCCCGATGACAGGGCAGCCGTGACCTTGTCGAAGTAGACGTCTTCGGGGAAGATGTCGTACTCGACGGTCATGCCGGTCAAAGCCTTGAAGTTCTCAAGGTTGGCGATCATCGCATCCGCGTATGGATGCTGGTTGAGCAACAACTTCAGGTTCGTACCCGAGTGCTTTTTCCAGTCAAATCCGTTCTGCGCCAAGGCTTCTGTCGCAACCGCGTTTACAAGCACGCTTGCGGTTGCAGCCGTCATGCCCATCGAAGCAAGCCCACGCAACATCCCCCGACGGCTTATGCCGCCGTTCATGTAGGATTGTACCAATTTTTTTTCTTTATCGTACATATCTTCCTCCCTTTAAGATTGATGACGGACGATTGATTTTGCTGTTCGTTCGTCGGTAATGAGGCCATCAAGAAGACCGCTCTTCAAAATCGCCCAAATTGCGGTAACCTTTTCGTCTCCTCCGGCAACAGCCACCACGCGGCTGTCCCGAAGGTCATCAATTCCGATCGACAATGTCCGCTCGGAAAGATCCGTTTTGACCAACTGGCCATTGATGTCGAAGAAATGCCCGATCAGCTCGCCAACGCTGCCCTGACCCTGCACATCTTCCATCGTTTCATTTGTGATCACGCCTGCCAGAACCGTCTGGGCCGAAGATCCGACCGCCCCGATGCCAACGAATTTCAGGTTCGATTTTGAGGCCATCGACATGACCTCGGGCACACCGCGCTGCGCCAGCATGACCTCCCGGTCCTGCTTGTTGTTGGCGAAAAACGGAACCGGCATGAAATAGGCCTCGGCCCCGGTCTTGTCCGCCAGTCGGTGCATCACATCATGGGGGTTGGCAGCGAAGTTGCGCGTCAGCCCGCCCATCAGGGAGACGAATTTGGTGTCCCTTACGCTCACGGATGCCATGTTGCGCACACAGGCCTGCAGGGTCCGACCGTTGCCGATCCCGATCACATCATTGGCCGGGTTGGATATTTCGCGACCCAGAAAACTGGCGCCACCGATACCAAGTGACCGCACCGGCAATCCAACCTCTTCAAGGTCCGGGACAACCTCGCAATAGCCAAGGCCGAATTGCTCACTCAAAGCCATTTCCAGTGAGGCGCATTCCGCGATCTCACCATCGAAACTGACTTTGACGAAGCCTTCCTGATTGGCGCGGTTGATCAGTCTGTGGGCCTTGACCTTGGTCACGCTCAGGCGCTTGGCCACATCGGTCTGAGACAGTCCGCCACCATAGTGAAGCCACGCAGCACGCGTCGCCAAACTCAACTCATCATCCAGTTTTCGAGCGGACACCCATCTCTCCCGATTCTTATCATTTTTTTGGAATAAGTTACACTTAGTGAAATTTATTGCAAGCGTGTTGGTCAACGCCCTCACGAACGGCACATTCAACTGCCAAAACCAGCGCCCCACAGAATGTGCGGCTCACCAAGGTGAGTTGATCGGATCTGCCATGAAAAACGGGGAAATGCGGCCAGTTATAAGGCCAGAATGTTCCTTGGCATCAGTTCACAAAATTGCCCTGGAACCCTTGTCAGCAGGTGAATTGAAACCTGCAATCGGTGGGCCGCACAGTGAATGCGGCCCACCGGTATAAGCTTACTGCTTGGCTCTGAGGTTGTCGCGATACAGCGCTTTGGTGAGCGCAATCATCATCAGAACCATGACAATCGTAAACGGCAAGGCGCCGATGATCATCGCATTTTGCAGCGCTCCGAACGGGTTCGCAGCAGCTCCACTGTTGCCCGCAATGATCAACGCGCCGATCACCGCTGTCAGGATCAGACCCCAGATGATGCGGTGCTTGACACCGGTTTCCTGCTCACCACCGGACATGATGGTGTTCATCACCAGAATACCGGAGTCCGCGGATGTGACCAGGAAGGTCATGATCAGGACCACACACATGATGGTAATCGCTGACAGGAATCCGCCCGAGATCATCTGCTCAAGGGTTGCAAACAGCTTGGCCGTGTTGGTTGCCCCGATGAGAGAGCCCGCAGCGCCACCGTTCAGTTCCAGATCAATCGCCGTGCCGCCAAGGATGGTCATCCACAGGAAACAGACGATGGCAGGTGCGATGACACATCCGAAGATGAACTCACGCACTGTCCGACCCTTCGAGATCCGTGCAAGGAACAAGCCAACGAAGGGCGAGAACGCGATCCACCATGCCCAGTAGAACGTGGTCCAACCGGCCTGCCAGCCGAACTGACGACCCTGCTCGCCTGCTGCATAGATCGCTCCTGCATCAAGGGATGCAGCGGATGCAGGCAAGCCGTCGGTAAACCCGGACAGCGAGCCCCAAGGCGAAGTCGCAGAACCGTAGATCGCGCCAATGTCTTCAGCCGGCAGAGCCTGAGCGGCTTCGGGCAGTGCGGCGGTAAATGCGTCAGCTGACTGTGGGCCGTAAGCGCCAAAGGACATCTGCACGAAGTGCAGAACGTAATCGACAAGCCCTGCGCCAAACTTGGTCATGGCAAACAGGAACGATCCGAAGAACACGAAGGTCAGCAGCAGAATGACCGAGAGCACCAGATTGAGGTTAGAGAGGTATTTGATCCCCCGCCCCACGCCTGACACCGCCGACAGGATCGACAGACCCATGATCACCAGCAGCGCTGAAATCAGGCCGACGGTGCTTGGCTTAGGTGCTTCGGCGTCGCCGTTCATCAGCCAATCCATGCCTGACACCGCATAGACGCCATCAACAAACTGGCTCACACCGAAACCGATGGTAACCGACACACCAAGGATCGTCGCAACCACGCCGAGCACGTCAACAATGTGGCCCAGCATGCCATTAGCAGCCTTGCCCATAAGCGGTGTCAAAGCCGAGCGGATCGTCAGCGGCATTTCGCGGGTATAGGCATAATAGGCAAGCGACAGCCCGGTCAGGACATAGATCGCCCAAGCGTGAAAGCCGTAGTGCAGGAAGGTGTAGCGATAGGCCGACTGCACTGCTTCGGCGGAGTTTGCCTCAACCGCGCCGGACAGCACAACCGGGTTCGATCCCCAAAGGCCCAGCGGTTCTGCGGTTGCAAATACCATCAGACCCACGCCCAGACCGGCACCGAACATCATCGAGAACCAGGAGAAGTTCGAAAACTCGGGTACGGTGCTTTCAGTGCCCAGCTTCTTGCCGCCTGTTGCCGGCAGCAGCGCAAGGATAAACAGGAAGAATGCAAAAAGCCCAACCGAGATGATGTAGAAGGAGTTGAAGCCATTCAGCAGGGAGCTGTTGACGGCAGACAGCACGCTGCTCGCGTTTTCAGGCAGCACCAGTGCCCAGATCACAAGAGCGACCATGATCACCTTACTGATCAGCGCGATGGGAAGGCTATAGCCTTCGTAAAATCCAGAGTCTGCCTTTTCGATCTCAAGATCGGTAAAGGGTGGTTTTATTGACATGTCTATCCCCAGTTTTCTGTTTTGTGCCGTGTTTTGTTTGACCAGCTGTGCTCCGGCATTTGCACAATCGGTTTGTTGTCAGTCATTATCGCTTGTCCCTGCACCGGCACCGCGCAAACGCGACGCTTCAGTGGCCGGTGCATACGTCCGGTGCGCAAAAGTCTGGAGGGTTTCCCAAGACTTTTCACTCACCACACCGCGAAGTCCGGGATGTCCGGTCAGGTCATGCGTTTGGTTTGAGCAGGTGCAGCGCAATCTGGCGGTCGAGGCAGTTTCGATCTGCCGATCCGGATCGCTGACCAGAATGCCATGACCGTCTGTTGCGATCTCCACCGCATCCCAGCCAATAGTGATGGGTGCCTTGATGTGCAGGGCCGCCCATGCCGCGAAAGGCACGACCAGAAGCGGAAAGGATATACCCAGCATCTGGATTGCTGCGCCGCTGGACAACCGGTCGGCGCAATCGCTCAGCGCCGCTCCACTGCTGAGCGGACAGAGCCTGCCACCTCTGGCACGCCAGTCCCCGCCTAGGGAAACCGGCGCTATATCGGCTGAAACGCAGGTGTCATTCTGGTCTAGCAGGGCAACGAAGACATCTGCTGCGGGCAATTGCCGGGATGCAAGCCAGCGCACGGCCCTGCCCGCATCATCCGACAAACCCCAGGACAGGCCCGCACCTCGTGCGGCCCGTTTTGCCAGAGTTTCGATTTCGCCAAGCGACCGGTTCAATGCGTCCCCCTGTCGATACTCGGGTAAGACCAGAAGTCATCGCCCTGCGGCCCAAGGTCTTCAGGGTATGGCGCATTTCCAAACATGCAGATCCGCACCCAGCGGTCAGAGCGGGGGTCAAACTGCGTGGCCCCGAAAAACGACAGCTTGCAACGCAGCATGTCGATGGGCAACAGATCCGATCCAATTGTGTTGTCCCGGATCTCAGCATAAGGGGCCCGATCCACGATCTGGATCCGGCGAACAGTGTGGCGGTGATTGGGATGCACCAGCAGAAACTCGGCGATTCTTGTGTCGTCGTGCCAGCCATCCAGCGCCTTGACCAGCTCCGCAGCATCACGACCCGGGGCAAGCGGTTGCTCATATGGGGCAATGGGTTCCTCGAACCGCTCGCCCAGTCGCGGCTCCAGTTTTTCTTCCGACACGTACCAGGCGCGCGCGCAGTGCGCTTTCTTGTCCCAGTTCACCTCCAGTGCCCAGCCGTAAGCATCTTTCAGGATTGCCCGAACTCTTGCGACAGGCATCGCACCATCGATGCGAAGCGATTGCGCCTGAGCATCCGCCATTGTGTCGGCCAGATCATCCACAAGATCGCCATAGGGCTCCAGCATCAGCGAGGCGAGGCATTCCTGCGCATCCAATCCAAGTGTGCTTTCAGCCCATTGAAACACCTGATCCCACGGCCTGTTCTGCCGCAGGCCAAACTGATCCACATGATCGGACAGCCTGCCCAGATCCCTTCTGAGCACGGCGAGTTTTTTGATTTGAATCGGATGGGAAGACGTCCAACGCTCAGCGGAAAGAACGGCGCGGGCCAAAAGGTTGCGAAACAGCGTGATCTCGGCCGTGCTCGCCGCGGGCAAGCTGCGCACCCTCGAAATTGCCTCTTCCCGCGCAGCAATCCAGTTGTTGAACAAAACCGGGTGGTTCAGAAGAAACGGCGCCATGCCAAGACCTGTGGAATTGCCGATGCCCATGCTGCGCGCAATCTTGGGATCAAGCCGAACGGCGCGCGCACCGCCCTTCTGATCGGCCATATGCTGCATCAGATCGCGTACATAGGTCCGGGTCAGAAAGACCGACAGCATCTCAATCTGAAAAGGGGCGGCACATTCCGGACGATCCGCGATGGCTTCGCGATCCGCTGCACCCAGCTTGCCCGATCCATAAACAGCCGTGGTGCGCATCAGATACCCGACCGCGGCAACCTCGCCCGCGTCAGGCTGCCTGCCGTCGGCCAGACACTCCACCATGTAGTCCCAGAGCCTGACCGACCGGTTCGCCCGCGACACCGACAGCTCGCTCAGCGTCACGCGCCCAGCTTCCTGCAGCGGGACGTTGGCGCGCAGCCGCTCGATGTCGGCTTCGTCAGGCACACCATCAAAAAGCGTAAACGTGCTGTCCCAGGCCTCCGCGATCACCCGGTCAGAACGTTTGTCCGCAGGCAGATCATGGGCAAATGCAACCAGAGAATAGGTCCGATCCGGCGTGTGGGCGCAATAGACCGCATGGCCCACACCGCGTGCATCCATCTGAAAGACCGGACGCGAGAACGTCCAGTTTTCGCGGCTCATGCGGCGGGTAAGGATGCGCATGAAGGACAGGCGGGATTGATGAAACGACCCCAGACGCGCCAGCCGCATGACCTTTGCCGGGTCACGGCGAGGAACAGCTGATGATGAGGTTGGCTGCGCGTCCATACCGTTTCCTTTCAGGGCATTGGCGTGAAGTTCTCGGCATAGAACCGGTGCCAGTTATCTCCCATGATGCCAGCCACATCCTCGCGGCTCAGCCCTGTGGCCAGCAGCCCGTTTTCGATGTTGTCAAAGTCCCGGTTGTCGGTGAACCATTTGGGCATCGGCGGAAAACCGGGGGCCGAGGCCGAGCCCTCACCATAGTCGATCTCTTTCGACCAACGGCCGACGCGCATCCATTCCACGATGCTGTCAGGCTGGTCCTGACAAAGGTCGGTCCCGATGCCCAGATGCTCTGCCCCGAACTTCTCAGCCGTGCGCGCGATCATCTCGCAAAAGCTTTCCAGCGTGCAATCGGACTTGTCCTTCAGATGGTGCGGATAGACCGAGAAGCCCAGCATCCCGCCGTTCTGGGTGACCGCCCGGATCACGTCGTCTTTCTTGTTGCGCAGCGCAGGCGCCCAGTCATGGGGATTGGCATGGGTGATGGCGATGGGGCGCTCTGACAGATCGGCTGCGTCAATGGTTGAACGATCTGCCGAATGGCTCATGTCGATCACCAGCCCGACCCGGTTCATTTCCTTGATGACCTGCCGGCCCATGCGCGTGATGCCGCTGTCCTCGGCCTCATAGCATCCGGTCGCAAGCAGCGACTGGTTGTTGTACGTCAGTTGCATAAAACGTGCACCAAGTGTGTGCACGATTTCGACCAGCCCGATGTCATCTTCAATCGGGCTGGGGTTCTGGAATCCAAAGAAAATAGCCGTGCGGTTCGTCTCACGTGCCTTGTCAACATCCGAGGCCCACTGCCCCTTCATGATCAGATCAGGGTAAAGCTCGAACCAGCGGTTCCACTGCTCGAAGTTCAGAACGGTCTCGCGGAAATTCTCGTGATAGGCGATGGTGACATGGACGGCATCCACGCCCCCGTCGCGCATCTGCTGAAAGATCTTCCGGGACCATTTCGCATATTGCAGGTTGTCGATCCGCATCACGCTGGCATCCCTGACGAGATGTAGGAGGTCTTGACGATGGTGTAGAATTCCGCCGCCGCTTTGCCCTGCTCCCGCGGCCCGTAAGAACTGTCACCCCGGCCGCCAAAGGGCACATGGTAATCCGTGCCGGCTGTGGGCAGGTTCACCATCACACAACCCGATTGGGCGTTGCGCCGGAAATGCGTGGCACGGGCCAGACTGGTCGTCACGATCCCGGCGGTCAGGCCGAAATTGGTATCATTGACCACGTGAAGCGCTTCCTCATACCCGCTGACCGGGATCACACAGGCAAGGGGGGCAAACATCTCTTCACGGTTGATGCGCATGGCGTTGTTGGTGCCGGCAAACACACCGGGCGACATGTAGTAGCCTTCTGTCGGCATCTCCAGACGCTGACCGCCGCAGAGCAGTTCTGCACCCTCTTGCGCTGCCAGATCCACATAAGCGAGATTTTCGCGCAGTTGCTGCTCGGACACAACAGGCCCGATTTGCGTGCCCTCTTCCAGCGCATGACCAACCTTCATCGCCTTGGCACCCGCCACCAGCTTTTCGACGAATTGATCATGCACGCCCTGATGGACAACAAGACGGGAAGACGCCGTGCATTTCTGCCCCGATCCGCCAAAAGCCCCGCCCAGTGCAAGGGTCACCGCAAGATCGATGTCGGCATCATCCATCACCGCAAGGGCGTTCTTTGATCCCATTTCCATCTGCACCTTGGTCAGGTTCTGGATCGCAGCGGCTGCAATGCCCTTGCCGACGGGAACCGAGCCGGTGAAGCTGATCGCGTTGATCTTGGGGCTTTCCACAAGACGCTGCCCGATGGAACCGCCAGCCCCCATCACGAGAGAGACAAGACCCTTGGGGATGTCCTGCCGCGCAATGATCTCGACCAGCGCCACGGCAGAGGCAGGTGTCACATTCGCTGGTTTCCAGACAACCGCATTGCCATAACAAAGCGCTGGCGCGATTTTCCAGGAGGCCGTCGCGGTCGGAAAATTCCACGGAGAGATGATGGCCACGGTCCCGACGGGCTCGCGGCGCACATCGATCTCGATCCCGTCACGCACGGAATCCGCATTCTCGCCGATCTGGCGAAGGCATTCCGCTGCATAGTAGGTAAAGAACTGGCCCGCGCGATACACCTCGCCCTTGCCTTCGGCCAGCGGCTTGCCTTCCTCACGAGACAGCAATCTGCCCAGTTCTACTGCCCGCGCCATCATCTCGGTGCCAATGGCCATCAGCACGTTGTACTTGCGCTCGATCCCGTAGGCGGCCCATTCCGCTTGTGCCTGGCGGGCCTGATCGAGCGTTGCCTCAAGCTGGTCAGGGGTTGCCTGAGCGAAGATGCCGACCAGATCGCTCAGATCAGACGGGTTTCTGTTCTCGATCTCCGTGCTGCCAGATACCCATTCACCCGCGATGTAGTTCAAATGCTGCATGACCTGCCCCTAGCTGATGCCTACGCCCCTCGTGGGCACGCGCGATCACGGTAAGATGGGCTGCAACTTCAATCACTCAGAATTTTCTGTAATTTATTTCAGAATCATTGAATTACATGGCGGTCAGCAGGGTCCCGTCCCGTTTCATCTCCGAAATCAGGCTGAGAAATTCCCGCGCCGCCGGCATCAGGCGCAAATGGGGCTGCGACACGATGTGAACAGTTCTGCGGGCCGTCACATCCCGCAACGGCAGAAACGCTATGTCATCCTGGGCATCAGAGACCGCCAACCGCGGCAGCACAGTGATGCCCACCCCTTCACGCACGAGACCCAACAGCGATGTAGTGCTTGGCACCATCATCCGCGACCGGGCAAGAATAGGTTCAAAATCTGGATCGGTGATCAGGTGGCACAGGTTGTTGGCGATCAGCACATATTCCTGCACATCTCGCCACTGCAACTGCGCCCAGTCCCGCGCCAGAGGATGGTCCCTGCGACACACCACGCCAAACCGGTCACTAAACAACTCCGTGCATTGCAGATACCCGGCGGACGAGATCGACCCGATGCCGATGTCCGCCCGGTCCATCAACATTTCCTGACCGATCGCCGCTGAATCCATATCCCGGATGTCGACCCGAACGCCCGAGAACATTTCAGTAAACCTGCGAACAACCGGTGGCAGAATGTTGATCGCGACAGATGGCGTGACGACCAGACGCAAATATCCGAACTCCGACCGGCTGAGCCCTTCGATCACCGACACCGAGTTTTCGAAATGCCGAACCTCGCGCCGGGCTTCCTCGTAAATCAAGGCACCCAGAGTTGTCAGCTTGGACTTTCTGGCGGTCTCAAAGAGCGGCACGCCGATATGGTCTTCAAACTGCTTGAGCATCATCGACACAGCCGATGGCGTGCGTCCCAAGCCGTCAGCCGCATCCGCGAGGCTGCCACGCTGAACGACCATGACAAAGCACTTGAGCATTTCGATCTTGATCGACATTTCACAATTCCTGAAGAAAACTCAACAAGATCAGGTTTGCCTTAAGTCTGTTTCTGTGTCCATAAGACCGGTATCACAGCGCGGCACTGCCTCAGCACCAAAGGACAGCATCATGATCGAACGCATCGAAACCGGCGAACGCTCCTCCAAGATCGTAAAACACAATGGCGTCGCCTATCTGACCGGCCAAGTCGCCGAGGGCGAGACAATTCAGGAACAGGTGCGGCTCTGTCTGGAAAAAATCGATGCCCTGCTGATCAAGGCCGGATCCTCTCGCGAGAACATGCTGCGGGTCACGATCTGGCTGGCCGACATGAAGGATTTCGCCGGATTGAATGAAGTCTGGAATGCATGGGTGCCCAAGGGCCATGCCCCGGCACGCGCCTGTGGAGAAGCCAAGCTCGCACGGGCAGAACTGAAGGTGGAATTCATCGTAGACGCTGCCTACGAGTGAACCCTATGGCAACCATCTCTTCGGGCTTGGGGGTAAGTCCATGAGAGTAAAAAATGGCGGAGACGAAGTCCGAAAGATGTTGCTTATCAGTTGGTTAAGTGATTGTTTTTGTTGAGTGCGGGATCGCGGTGTGCTGCGGATTGTGCAGCAAAATGTGCAGCAGAGTTGGGCAATTCTGGCTTCTCGTAGCCATTGGCAGGGGAAACTTGATATGCGACACCTTTCAATCGGAAGGCCTGTCAACTTCGCGCTTTGGTTCGCACGCCGCTGATATGCACGCCCAGATCAGGAGGCCTCAAACGGCCCAAACCGGGCCTTGGCTTCGCAGTCCTGTTTCTACGGTGCGGGCCGTCGAACCGGCCATTCGCTGCGAGCGCGAAATCAAGCCGAAGACGAACTCTCACTTCGCGTTACGCGTCCCTAACTTTGCCAGAATGGATGCCCCAGTGGCCCTCTAGTTTCCTGATGCCTCAGCGATCCCTTGGTTGGATCGGCGACGATTGGGTGAAATTATAAGTGCTGCTTGGTAGGATGATACTCCGGCCTCATCGTACCCCATGAGACGCTGCATATCGCCAAGTTGCTCGCGCACGGGCAAGACATGGCTTGGCGTAACTGGAGCTTTACCAACCGAGTCTTCGAGATCTGCAGCCGCTAGCATCATTGCGAGCGCGGTTGTGTCCCCGGTTTCATACGCCTGCCAAGCTTCGATGGCACCACTTTGTGCGCTAGCAAGCTTGACCCAGTACTTCATTCCCCGATCATTCATTGTATCGGAAAAGTCAGCGAGACGTGCTAAAGCAGCCTCAACGCCCTCTGCATTCCCGGTTCGTGCAGCGCCAATGCCTTGTGCAAATGCAACGATGGCAAGCGCATGCGGGTATCTCCCCCAATCCAGACCTTCATATGGAATTTCCGGCAATGACGCCACGGCCTCCCAGTCGTCCTGCTCCAATGCGAGCCGGGCTGGGGCGGCGGCTACGGCATAAGCGGTCCCAAAGACATCTTGCATGTCAGCCGTGCTCAGCAAGGTCGCAACTGTTTCGGATGCTTCCTCGACTTCTCCCATCTGCAACAATGCATAGGTGAGATAATCGAGCGCATGAGGGTAGTGGTTGGAGACCGCCTCACCAATCATTGGCTGGGCAAGCACAGCAGCGGCAGACCGCCGGTTGAGGTCCGCTGCCTCTTCCCACCGCCCTAGCCGCGTCATGATATGTGACGGCATATGAAGCGCATGTGGATTCTCGGGTGCGAGTTCCAGATAGGCCTGAACGAAGGGCAAGGCCGCTTCCGCCAGCGGCGGATGATCGTAGGCGTGGATAACATAATGCAAAGCGCCAGGATGCTGGGGCGCTTTTTCATGCAGTCCCTCCAGTAGAGCGCCCGCCTCTCTCTGAATGGCGAGCGATCTGTCACCCGGCGATGCAATCGCCAACATGGCCAGAGCTGCGAACGCCGCTGCATCGTTGTTGTCGGGATAGTCTGCGTAAATCCGGCGTTGGGCCTCAGCCCAGGCCGCTTTTCTCTCGGGATATGTCTCAAGCTCAGGGTCGTAGAAAGCTGCGGCGGCGGCCAAGTAGGCCACCTCAATCGAGGTCCCGGCATCGAGTCCGGCGGC
The DNA here is from genome assembly GCA_947494445.1 of uncultured Paracoccaceae bacterium. Lineage (GTDB taxonomy): Bacteria > Pseudomonadota > Alphaproteobacteria > Rhodobacterales > Rhodobacteraceae > CANLSM01. Next base: position 43,645 of record CANLVD010000002.1, read on the forward strand.
CTGCTCTATTGCGGCGAGGCCTTTTTCACGCTCGGGCGGCGATTGAATGCCAGGCCAAAGCGGGTGAAAATTGCTCATCGCGACCCCCCAATGTGCCATTGCGCAACTTGGATCAGTCTCTGCAGCCGCCTCAAAACGTGCGCTGGCCATCTGGTACATCATGTGATGGAGAAGCAGCGTGCCCTCAGTCACAGTGCTTTGGGCAGATGGGGTACAGCTTGTTGGGAAATCAATCTGGCCCAACTTGGCGGTATCGGCGCGTACAGCAACGGCTCCTATCGACAGACTTAAAGCGATTGAACCGGCAAGGATTTGATGTTTCATAGTTTGTCTCCGTGATTCTTGCTCAAAACTGTCCTGCCCAAATCCACCTGACAAACGAGATTGCTTTAACACTTGGGCAAGTTAAACTTGTGTCAAATGTCTGAACGGCTCCCATCTCTAAAGGCCTTACGAACGTTTGAAGCCGCTGCCCGACACCTGAGCTTTGCAAAGGCTGCAAGTGAGTTGGCCGTGACACCCGCCGCCGTAGGGTTTCAGGTCAAGCAGTTGGAGGAAGACCTTGGCGGGGCTTTGTTTCTGAGAAAGCACCGCGCGGTTGAACTCACTTCTCGTGGGCTTCGATTATCGGCTGATTTGGGCCCGGCATTCAAAGATATTGAAAATGCTTGGAGGGCAGCGCAATCGCCAATGGAACAGTCGGGTCTCAAAGTGACCGGCCCGGCACGGGCACTACAGGATTGGATCTTGCCAAGCGTTTCAAAAGCCAAAAGAAACATCGATCTGCAATTTTCTTGGGATATGACGAAGGAAATGCGCGACTTGGCAACGGGTCAGGCTGATCTGGCCATACGCTGGGCAAGGGAGCCAACGCCAGACCTCCACTGGGAGCCATTAATTCGGACCTGGTTCACCCCACTCCTGAGGCCGGATGTGGCGCGATATGTCAAACACCCCCAAGATCTTCGCGAGTCTGACCTGATCGGGGTAGACTACCGTGTTGATGACGGTGAGGAAGAGACGATGTGGTCCGCTTGGCATCGGCTGAACAATCTTGCTACACCGTCAAAATTCGCACTCAACTGCGCTGATACTGCAAGTGCTGTGGAAGCTGCAACGTCCACAGGGCACGTAGCTATAGCCGGTTCGTTCTTGGCGATTGAGCATCTTGAAAGTGGCAACCTTGTTGCTCCGTTCGAGACCGCCGTTGCACCATTTTCGCGATTTTGGTTGGTATGTAGAAATGGAACTGAAACCACGGACAGCTACCGATGGTTCCTGGACACTGCCCGAGAACGTGCTGAGCGGATCAACGATTTTGCAGCACGTCTGCGCATCTATCATCCCGATGGAAATGAGGCAGTACTTCTTTAAAGATGAGGCCATAGCACTCAACACCGTAACCCCCGCTCCGCATGCGCCTCTTGCCTGTCTAGCTATCGCTCAACTACTCGCCGGCAACACTCTCGGCCCTTAGCGGACTTTGCCGTTGTTATCTAATGCGGCGGCGCAGCTTCACCATAGCGGCCATTCGTAAGTCACCTGGCAGCCGAGGGTGTCCAAGGCCGCGAGAGACCAACCGCGTGAATGTCGCAAATTGATGGTTAATGCACTCACCAACTCGCTAGCCTCAACGAGACGACATTATTGATCGGCCCAACATGACATCACTAGCGCCAACATCTCCCAACGCGGATGCCCACAAGTACGGTGTGCTCTTCGTATTTGCGGCGGGTATGCTGTGGTCAACCGTCGGCCTTGGCATTCGCCTGATCGAAGATGCTGTCGTGTGGCAGATACTGCTCTATCGTTCGATCAGCATGTCGCTCTTCTTGTACGTGCTTATCCGCCTGCGGTCTGGCGAAAGCCCCTTTGTTCAAATCCGCTGCAATGGTGCCCCTGCTATCATCGCAGGGCTTTCGTTAGTTGCGGCCTATTCCGGGGGCATCTACGCGATCCAGAACACCTCGGTCGCAAATGCAATGCTTCTGTTTGCGACAGCACCGTTTATGGCTGCAGTGCTCGGATGGATTGTGTTGCAGGAACCCGTCCGCGCTGCAACCTGGATAGCGATCGCCGTCGCAATCGGCGGAATTGGGATCATGGTCGCCGATAAATCCGGAGGCGTCGCTCTGAGGGGCAGCCTCGCCGCGCTTGGATCAGCATTCGGGTTTGCGGTCTTCACCGTGGCGCTGCGATGGGGGAGAACAGGGGAAATGCTGCCAGCAGTGTTCCTGTCGGGCATCTTCGCCATCGTCATAACCTTCGCGATCTGCTTTGGCCTCAAGCTCTCGCTGGTTCTGAGCCCCAATGACGGCGGGATCGCCATGGGCATGGGCGTGTTTCAGGTCGGCGCTGGTCTGATCCTCTTCACGCTGGGGTCGCGCAGCCTTCCTGCGGCAGAGCTCGCCCTGCTGTCCTTAGCCGAAGTGCTACTCGGCCCACTCTGGGTCTGGCTGTTTCTAGGGGAAACTGCGACTGCAAATACCCTGATTGGAGGTGCTGTTCTGCTTGCGGCGATTGCGGGCAATGCGCTGTCGGGCAAGCGAAGAAAACCACCCCCCATCACCGCACCTTAGAATAGGAATGACGGCCCTCAGCAGCCGATAGAGACGCCCCCGAAAGCTGTAATGCAGCTATTGAGACCAGTCCTTCGCAGCTTTCGCACTCTCGGCGGTGTTGTGGTTCTCTAAAATTGGACAAAGCGCATGTTCCGCCCGTGGGTTCGAGATGCTTATACGGAATTTCAGGCCAAATCTTCCCGCGCAATGTGACATCGAATTGCGTGATCCCCTCCATTTCTTTGCCAAGGCGGGGTGTCGGTTTCGCAGATTGTGCCGACTTTCCGCGGACATCTCCTTTGAAACGGACAGCCTTGCGCAGGTGGGGCGCGTTCGACGACATCGTCAGCGGTCAGAGTCGGGGCGGTATCGGGGTCGGGCTCAAGGACAGCGCCCAAAAGCACCTCGGTATAGGGATGGGACACTCCGCCAAAGACGTGATCCGTTTGCCCGATTTCACACAGGCGGCCCTGATAAAGGACAGCAACGCGATCTGACAGTGCCCGGACCACAGCCAGATCGTGGCTGACAAAAACATAAGTGGTGCCCTGTGTCGCCTTGAGGTCATTCAACAAGTCCAGAACCGCGGCTTGCACCGAGACGTCGAGCGCCGAGGTAACCTCGTCGCACAGCACGATCTCGGGGTCGGCGGCAAAGGCGCGGGCGATCGCCACGCGCTGCTTTTCACCGCCCGACAGCTGGCTGGGCAGGCGGTCGAGGTAGTGGGCACCAAGGCGCACCCGTTCGAGGACCTGGACGCTCCGTGCCCGAAGGTCGGTACTGCTGAGGCCGTAATAAAGTTTCAGCGGTTGCTCAAGAATATCGGCAACGGTGTGGCGTGGATTGAGGCTGTCGTCCGGGTTCTGAAAGATAAGCTGGATCTGGCGTAACTGATTGGGGTCACGCTGCTCCACTAAGCGAGGCAAGGGGTGATCGCCGACGGCAACGGTGCCGCCGGCTGGGGGCAAAAGCCCGGCGATGGTCTTGAGGATCGTTGACTTGCCCGAGCCGCTTTCACCGACCAGCCCCAGCGTCTCACCCTTGCCGATGGTGATTGAGATGTCGTCGACCGTGGGCAATAGGTCTGAACTCCGGCCCAACAGCTGGTCGATCAGACGGGGCCTGGCATAACTGATCGAAAGGTCGTCGAGCGTCAACATGGCGCTATCGCGGGAATAGCGCACCGGTGCGGCCCCTTTGCGCCGGCCCCGGTCGCGGCGTGCTTCGTCGGCAAAGAAACAGCGGACGCGTTCGCCCGATTCAACAGCTGCCAGCGGCGGGCGCGTCGCGCGGCATTTGTCCTGCACCAGCGCGCAACGGTCGGCAAAGGCACAGCCTGCGCCCGCTTCACCGGGTGCGGGCGGGCGGCCATCCAGGGCCACGGGCAATGTGGCGTCATCCAGCCGGGGGATCGAGGCCAGCAGGCCCTGGGCATAGGGATGGGCGGGCGCACGCAACACCTGGCGTGTCGGCCCCTCAAGCACCACCTCGCCCGCGTACATGACAACCACGCGGTCGCAGACCCGCGCGATGGCCCCCAGATCATGACTGACATAGACCATGGCCATGCTCCGTTCGGCGGCAATGTCGCGCAACAGCTCAAGGATATGCGCCTGCGTCGTCACATCGAGCCCGGTGGTCGGTTCATCCAGCAAGAGCGCCACGGGATCACCGGCAAGGGCCATCGCGATGGCAACGCGCTGTTGCTGCCCCCCGCTCAGTTCATGCGGGAACCGCGCGACAATGCCTTCGGGGTCAGGCAAGCGGACCTGGCTCAGCAACTCGATCACCCGGGCGCCGTGTTGACCGACAGGCAGCGCCGAATGCAGTCGCAGTGCTTCGCCCAGTTGCGCGCCGATCCGCAGGGTCGGCGTCAGGGACTGTCCCGAATTCTGCGGGATAAGCGCCAGTTGCCCGCCCCGGATGCGCTCCAGTTCCTGCCGGCTGCGGGCGAACATGTCGTTGCCATTGAAGGCCGCACTGCCACCCAAAAGGCGCAGACCGCGTTTCAGATAGCCCATGGCCGCGAAAGCCAGCGTCGATTTGCCCGACCCGCTTTCGCCAACCAGCCCGACGCTCTCGCCTGGCGCAACGGTCAGGTCGATGTTGCGCAACACCTCGCGTGTGCGGCCATCCCGGCCCGTGAAGCCAACCGATACATCGCGAATGTCGATCAGCGCGCTCATACCGGGGCCTTCTGCGCCCGGTCGATGCCAAGCGCCTTGGCCAGCGCATCCGCCGTCAGGTTGATCCCGATGATCAGTGACGAAAGCGCCACCACCGGTGCCAGCACGCCCCAGGGGGCAAAGGACATCAAGCCGCGCCCGTCGGCGATCATCAAGCCCCAGTCGGGTGTCGGCGGCGACACCCCGAAGCCGAGGAAGGACAGCGAGGAAAACGCCAGCAGCATCCAGGACCACCGCATGGCCCCTTCGACCATCAGCGTATCAAGGACGTTCGGCAGCAATTCCCGCCGGATTATGGTGATGCGCCCGTGCCCCCGGGCGCGGGCGGCGGAAACAAAGTCGCGCGCCACTACGTCATGTGTTGCAGCACGGGCGATGCGGATCACGGGGATGCCGTAAAAGAAGGCGAGCGTGGGGATCAGCACCTCGATACCGGTGCCGAAGGTGACAATCAGAACCAGCATCTTCAGGATCCACGGCAGCGACAGGAAAGCATCGACCACACGCATCAGCACCTCGTCCAGCCGCCCGCCAACGAGGCCAAAGAAAATACCGACAAAGCCGCCCCAGATCACCGCGATGGGGGTGGCGATACCGGTCACCAGAAGCGCCTCGCGCCCCCCCATCAGGGTGCGGGTCAGCACGTCTCGGCCCAGATGATCGGTGCCCAGCCAATGCGCGCCCGACGGGGGTTTCAGCATCTGCAGGCTGTCCATCGCCTTGTAGTCATAGGGGACGATCCACGGACTGACGTTCGCCAGCACCAGATGAAGCACCACCAACGTCAGCCCAATCGCCCCCGAGGGCCGGGTCATCACATCGCGCAGGACAGCCCCGATCCGTTGCAGGCGGGTGTTTTCAGTTCGGGTGGCGGTGATCTCGGTCATGAACCCCTCAATGCGTGTGTCCGCAGGCGGGGGTTCAGGAACATGGTCATCAGGTCAGCCGTCAGGTTCACGCCAACATAAACTGTCGCCACGATCAGCGCGATGGCCTGCACCACCGGCAGGTCACGGTCGGATATCGCGTCGATCATCATCCGCCCGAGGCCCGGGTAGTTGAACACCACCTCGATCACCACGACGCCCCCCAACAGCCAGGCGATGGTCAGGGCCACGACATTTATCGCGGGCAACAGCGCATTGGGCAGCGCGTGACGAAAGACGATCCGCCAATACGGCACGCCCTTCAGGATCGCCATTTGGATGTAGTCGCCCGCCATCACCTCGATCACGCTGGACCGGACCATGCGCAGGATATGCGCCGTCATCACCATCGCCAGCACGATGACCGGCAGCAGGATTTCGGGAAAGAACTCGGACGCCGGAGCACCCGCCGAGGTCAGCACGATCCCCGGGAGCCATCCCAGCCAGACCGAAAACACGAGGATCAGCACGGTGGCCGAAACGAACTCGGGGATCGTCATGGCAAAGACGGCGGCAGTCGAAAAGAACAGATCAACCGGCTTGTCCCGCCGCAGCCCGGTCACGACACCGAGGAAGATCGCGAGCGGCACACCCACCCCAAGCGCGCATATCGCCAGCAACAGCGAGTTCCTCAGCCGGTTGCCGACAAGTTCGGAAATGCTCTTCTGCCCATTGGCCGAGACGCCAAAGTCGCCTCGGACAGCCCCGGACGCCCATTCGATATAGCGTTCGACAGCGGGCCGGTTCAGCCCCTGCGCCTCTCGGCAGTTCTCCAACAACTTGCCTTTGGCTTCGCGTTCCAGAAAGGCCGTGCAGGCATCGCCAGGCAGTACCTCTACGCCCGCAAAGATGATGACTGAAACGATCCAGACGGTGATCGCGCCAAGGAACAATCGGCGCAGCAGCATTCGCAGCATCGGCAAGCCTTGGGTTGAAGAGGGTCACGAAGGGCCGGGGCACGTGTCGCGCCCCGGCACGGTTCCGCGTCGCTTATTCGGCGACAGTGATCTTGTGCCAGCGCACGGCGTCATTCTTGACCTCGTCAAGATTGCTAACCCGCGATGACACGCCGACCAGCCGGGTGACGTGATAGGGGATCAGCGTACCCGCGTTTTCCCACAGGTATTCCTGGGCGTCGACATAGAGCGCCTTGCGCTTGTCGAAATCCAGCTCGCGTCGGGCGTCCGCCAGCATCGCGTCAAAGGCTTCATCCTTGAAATAGCTCTCGTTCCACTTGGCGGTGGAAAGATAGATCTCATGCAATGCCTGATCAGCCGGGCGTTCATTCCAGCGGGTCGCGGCAACATCCTTCTTCATCCAGACCTCTGACCAGTAACCGTCGGTCGGGGCCTGCACGACGTTGACCTTGATGCCAGCCGCGGCCGCCTGCTCCTGATAGGCAACCGCAAGGGTCGGCCAGGTTGGTTCAAGCGTGGCGACGTGAACGTCGATCTCGATCCCGTCGGCATAGCCCGCCTCGGCCAGCAGCGCCTTGGCCTGCTCGATGTCCTGCGGACAGTCGATTGCGGCGCGATACTGGTCGTTCGGCTCCACCGGCGTGTCGCAGGCCACCACCCCCTGACCGCCAAGGATCAGGTTGACCAGCTCCTGCCGGTTCGCCGCCAGACGCACGGCCTTGCGGACACGCGGATCGCTGAAGGGTTCCACATCGGTTCGGAACACCAGCCCGCGCCAGTTGCCGGTCGGGATTTCCTGCATCACGAACTTGTCGGACCCGGCCAGCATCGGGGCCTGTTGCGCGGTGATGCCCCGCTCCATGTCGATCTGCCCGCCCAGCAAGGCCTGAAGACGCGCCTGACCGTCCGGAATCCCGATCACTTCCATTCTGGCAACACCCGGTTCGCCTTCCCAGTAGTCCAGGTTGGCGACCAGCACCGTGGTGCCTTCGGCATCGAAGGTCTCGACCTTGAACGGGCCGGTACCGATGCCCGTGGTTGCAATATCGTCACCCGCGCCGTCCGGGATCATGCGCAGACGGTAGTCCATCAGCTGTAGCGGCATGTCGGCAAAGGGAGTGTCCAGCGTGATCTGAACCGTCATGTCATCCAGCGCCTCGACAGCGGTGATCATCTTGACCGCCGACCGCGCCGGGCTGTCGCTGTCGGGGTCCAGCACCCGGTTCAAAGAATAGACCACGTCGGCGGCATCAAAGCCTGATCCGTCGTGGAAACTCACTCCGTCGCGCAGCTTGAAGGTCCAGACTGTCGCGTCCTCGTTGGCTTCCCAGCTGGTCGCAAGATCGGCCTCCGGCTTGCCGTCCAGACCCGGCCGTACCAGCCGGTTCATGATCTTTTCGGTGATCTGGAACACCCGACCCTTGGAGATCGGATCGAGACTGGACTGAGCGCCAAATCCGTATTCATGGGCCTGCCGGAACGTGCCCGTCGGCTCCGCAAAGGCAGCAGTACCGGCAAGGGCAAAGGCCACTGCGGCTATACTCAATGTCTTTTTCATTCGGTTATCCTCCCTGGGTGGCGGCTTGCGTTCTTTCCGTGACGCACGCGCGCCTGATAAGGCTCTGCCGCAGGCCAACATTGGACAAGCGACAATTCATGGACCCATGCATGAAATAAAGTTGATCCATAGCTTGGATTGTTGTCCTGTACCCGAGTGTCGTTGTCCGGGATTGAATGGACAAATAGAGAAATTTCGCGGACCTATTCATATGTTCTATGCAGGTATCTCAAATGTGACCGGGCGACCCTGCCTATGCCAACACTCATAGCTATCGGCGGCGGCGGGGCGATCCACGGCACCCATCCCGAACTCGACAGGCTATGCCTGGATCACGCGGTCAGGCGGCCCCGCGTCGGTTACATCGGCACGGCTAATGGCGATGATCCCGAAAAGTTCGACAGCTTTTGCTCGGCTCTCGCACCAATGACCAGTGCCATTCGTCCTCTGTCGTCAGGGGCCGACGCGGCCGCTGCGGCGCTCTGGGCTGAGAGACTGGATCTAATTTATGTCGCTGGTGGCAACCCTGTGGTTCTGGTTGATCACTGGAACGCCGCTGGCATTTCCGACGTTCTGATCAATGCTTTCCGGCGCGGGGTGGTGCTGGCCGGGGTCAGCGCAGGCGCGATGTGCTGGTTTGAAAGCTTCCTTTGGCGCACGCCCGAAAACGGGCTTCAGGTTGCACGGGGATTGGGACTGATCGAGGGCACCTTCACGCCCCATAGCTCTACCGAGCCGGAAAGGCGCGCGCAGATGCAAGAGCGTGCCAAAGGTGGAGAAATTGCTGGCGGCTATGCGGTTGATGACGGTGCGGCGCTCGTTTTTCGTGGGGGGACGTTTCATCCCTATCCGCCTGAAGGCCCGCCACGTGTCTACGGGATTGATGCGCAGGGCAGCGAAACGATCCTAGGGTGCTGACCCTGCTTCTTTCATGATCCAGTTGAAAACAAGGTCAACCTCGCGCCTCTGCCGTGCGCCCGGACGGGTCAACAGGTGAAATGACCGGGATGGCGACAGATTGATGTCAAAGGGTTTCAACAACCGGCCCGCGTCTACATCTGACTGGCAGAACGGGAAAATACCCAACGCCATGCCCTGCCCATCGATGGCCGCCTGCATGACCACGTTCGAGTCCACAATGGTCGCGGTATCTTTCAGGCCCAAACCTTCGCAGCCCGCAAGTTTCAGCCACGCCGCCCACTCGCTGCGATCCTGTTGGTGGATGATCGGAAAACGCGCAACACCTTTGGGTGAGTTCAAAGGACCCAGCCTTTCAGCCAGCGCCGGGCTGACAACGGGGGAATAGGTGATCTCAAGAAGCGGCTCTGCCTCCAGCCCGACCCAGGCACCGGTTCCCCAATCCACCGCAATGTCGCTCGTCATCAGCGTCGCATCGGTGATCCGGGGCGAATTGTGCAATGCCAGATCAATGCCCTTCAGATCGCTGCGAAACCGGTCCAGCCGGGGGATCATCCAGCGTGATGCAAAGATCGGACCTACCGCCAAGGACACCGAATTGCGCGTCGACTGGACATGGGTTTCCACCTCTGACCGGATGTTCTCCAACGACTGGGTCAGCACCCTCGACAAAGACCGCCCGGCATCCGTCAGCACCACGGCGCGCGTTTTCCGGACAAAAAGCTTGCAGTTCATGTCCCGCTCCAGCCGACGGATCTGATTGCTGACCGTGGTCGCGCTGACGCAAAGCTCCTCTGCCGCGATCTTGAAGCTCAGGTGGCGGGCCGCCGCTTCGAAGGTGCGCAAGGCCGCAAGCGGCAGATTTCGCAGGTGCATATCCGGTTGGTCCCTGGGCATGGATCAATCTGCTTTGATCCATACCTGCCGGTGAAGTCGCTTGTCCATCCTTTCCTACCTGCCAGCATCGTGGCATGTCAGAATTGAGAGTCAGGAATAGCAGAGGCAAACGGCGGGCCCGTGAAAGCCAGGGGCCGACGGGTGACGCTGGGCCTGTCCTGACCACCGCGGGCGGTCACCTGAACATCCTGAGCGACAGTGATCTCGACCGCATCCACGAGGTCTCATTGGCACTCCTTGGGGATTTCGGGATGAGCGACGCGCCCCCTGTGGTCACCGACCTGGTGTGTGGCGCGGGTGGCAAACTGACGGACGAGGGCCGCCTGATCTTCCCCGCCGACCTGGTGACACGCGCGCTCACCGAACTGCGCCGCGACATCGCCCTTTTAGGTCGAACGCCCCGGCACGATCTGACCCTTGATACCACATCGGTCTACCTAGGGTCCGGCGGTGCCGCGCCGATGATCCTTGACCTTCGCAGCGGGCGCTACCGCGCCACCACCCTGGCCGATCTCTACGATGCTGCACGGCTGGTCGACGCCCTGCCGCATGTGCAGTTCTTCGCCCGTTCGCTGGTGGCTCGCGACATGGAAAATGACCGGCTGCTGGATCTGAACACCTGCTACGCAGCACTTGCCGGGACGACCAAGCACGTCATCGTCAGCGCTTCCTCGGCTGCCCATGTGGCCGAGATCGCAGCCATGTGCCATCTCGTGGCGGGTGGGACGGCAGAATTTGCAGCGCGCCCGTTCCTTTCGCTCAACATTAACCACGTCGCGCCGCCCATGCGGTTTTCGCACGAGGCGGCTGAGGTCCTTGTGGCGGCGGCGCGTGCGGGCATTCCCTGCATGGTCAACACCTTCGGCCAGATGGGAGCATCGAGCCCCGTGACCGTTGCGGGCTGCCTTGCCCAAAGCAACTCCGAAACCCTTGCAGGCATGATCATTGCCTGGCTCGCCAATCCCGACACCCCCGCGATCTATGGCGCGCGCCCCATGGTGACCGACCTTCGTTCAGGTGGCATGGCGGGCGGCAGCGGCGAACAGGCTCTGCTGACCGCTGCGACCGTGCAGATGGCGCGGCACTATGGCCTGCCCAATTCGACCATCGCAGGGGCCACCGACAGCAAAATGGCGGACGCCCAAGCCGGTTTCGAAAAGGCGCTGTCGATCACCATGGCCGCTCAGGCCGGGGCCAATCTGGTAACTCAGGCGGCGGGCATGCAGGCGGGGCTGATGGGAGCCTCATTTGAGGCCTACGTGATCGACAACGACATGCTGGGGGCGATCCGGCGCAGCCTTGCCCCGGTCGAGATCAGCGACGAGGCGCTGGACCCCAAGATGATCACCGATACCATCCGATCCGAGGGCCATTTTCTGGGGCACCCGCAGACCTTTGGCCGGATGAAAACCGATTTCCTCTATCCCGATCTGGCCGACCGGCGTTCGATCGAAGACTGGGAAACGGCGGATAGCCCCAACATCAACCTGCGCGCCAAACAGGAAGCAACCCGGCTTCTTGCCGGGCATTTCCCACAGGTGGTCGATGCCGCCCTGGATACCGCGCTGCGTCAGGCATTCGACATCAGACTGCCGCAATCAAGGATGCGCCCACCATGAAGATCGCTGTCTACGGGACCGGTGCCATGGGCGCGGTCTATGCCGGAATGTTCCGCGAGGCGGGCCACGAGGTCTGGGCCGTCGACCCATGGATAGCCCATATCGAGGCGATCCGCGCCTCGGGCCTGCAACTCGACGGTGCCAGCGGCAATCGCCGGATCGAAGGGCTGAACGCGGTTTCCGATTTTGCCGAAGTCGGCACAGCCGACCTGATCGTCATTGCCACCAAGGCCGCCGGGGTCGGCCCCGCCGCGAAGGCCATCGCGCCGCATATGACCGACAAGACGCTCGTCCTGACCATCCAGAACGGCTTGGGTGCCGCCGAGCGGATCGCGGGTTTCATGCCAACGGGCAATGTCCTTCTGGGTGTGGCAGACGGTTTCGGTGCCTCGCTCAAGGGGCCGGGACATGCCCACCACAATGCCATGAACCTGATCCGCATCGGCGAGATCGCGGGCGGCCAGAGCGACCGGGCCGAAGCGCTGGCCGCACTCTGGCGCAGCGCGGGCTTCAAGGCGCAGGCCTTTGACGACATCCAGCAGTTGATCTGGGAAAAGTTCCTGTGCAACGTTACCTTCAGTGCCCCCTGCACCGTCTTCGACATGACCGTCGGAGAGCTTCAGGCGCATCCTGATCGCTGGGCCATCGCACTTGGCGCAATGCACGAGGCCTATGCCATTGCAACAGCCAAACAAATCAACCTGACCTTCGGCGATCCCGTCGCCTATGTCACCGCCTTTGGCGCGCGCATGCCTCATGCGCGGCCCTCCATGCTGCTGGATCACAGGGCCTGTCGGCGGTCCGAACTGGATGCCATCAACGGGCAGGTGCCGAAACTCGGAGCCGAACTTGGCATACCTACACCCTTCAACGACGTTCTGGTCGCGGTGCTAAAGCAGCGCGAAGCGGCATTTGGCGGGGAAGAGCTGTGAAGCTTGTCAGTTTCATCCACGCGGGGCGGGCGGGATACGGCATTACCGATGGCACAATCGTGCGGCCGGCAAGCGACGGGTTCTGCGAAACATATCCCGATCTTCGCGCCGTTCTGGCCGCAGATGCGCTGGACGCGTTGGACAGTGCCGTTGGCCCCCCCATCGCCTTGGGTCAAGTTGAATTCCTGCCGCCGGTCCTCAACCCGGCCAAGATTGTCTGTGTCGGCCTGAACTATCGCAAACCCTATCCGGTCGACGGCGTTGCCCCGCCCGATCCGGAAAACATCGTCCTGTTCGGCAAGGAACGACAGGCCATTGTCGGTCATGGTGCCGCGCTTGAGATCCCGCCAGAAGGGCCTGACCAGAGTTTCGACTACGAGGCCGAGATTGCCATCGTCATCGGGCGGCAAGGGCGCTGCATTCCATTGGGTCAGGCCATGGATCATGTTGCGGGCTTCACCGCCTTCAACGACGGGTCTGTGCGCGACTGGCAGAAACACAGCATCCATGCCGGGAAGAATTTCGAAAAATCCGGCTCTTGCGGGCCATGGATGGTCACCGCCGACGAGATCGCTGAACCGGACGAACTGACCCTGACCGCCCGGCTCAATGGCGCGGTTGTCCAAAGCGCCAGCGCGTCCGAGATGATCTACTCAATGGCCGAACAGATCTCTTACATCTCGCAGGTAACGACGCTTCTGCCCGGCGACATCATCGCCACCGGATCTCCCGACGGCACCGGCGGCAGCCGCAGCCCCAAGCGATACCTGCGCGAGGGCGACTTGCTCGAAATCTCCGTTTCCGGCGTCGGAACACTGGCGAACCCGGTGGGCAGGTGACGGAAGGTCCGGACGCGCCGCAATTCAAACTGCGGTCAGAACGGGTCGATGTCCCGATTACGGATATCCGCGAACGCGCGCTGCGCATCTTCACCAGCAAGGGCTGCAGCCCGCAAGAGGCGGCCGAGGTCGCCGACCATCTGATCGAGGCGGACCGCTGCGGCGTTGAATCCCATGGCATAGTCCGGGTGCTGCAATACGCGCGAGAGTATGAAAATGGCCTGCTGACAGCGGATGCGCCCGTCACCTCCGTGACCGACATGGGAAACCACCTTCACCTTGATGCGGGTGGCGGCATCGGCATCCGCGCCATGCGCGTCGCGGTCGATGCCGCAACCGAACGGGCCACGCGCCACGGTCTTGCGATGGTGACGCTGACCGGAGCAGGCCACACCGGCAGGTTGGGCGCCTTTGCCGAGGCCGCCGCCAACAAGGGCTGCATGACGATCACCCTTGGCGGCGGCGACCGGAAACGCTGGCGCATGGTGGCCCCCTACGGCGGGAGTCAGGCGCTCTTGCCAACCAATCCCTATTGCATCGGTGTTCCCGGCGGCGTGCAGGGCCCCGTTGTGCTGGATTTCGCAACCGGCATGGTCGCCGGCGGCTGGATCTATGCCGCGCGCGAGGCTGGCACAAGATTGCCGCCGGGTATGATCATCGACCGGCACGGCGCCCCGACAACGGACCCGAAAGATTACTTCTCAGGCGGTGCGATCCTGCCGAAGGGCGGGCATATCGGCTCAGGCCTTGCCCTGATTGCGGAGGTGATCGGAGAGGCCATGCTGGGGCCGGTCCGCAAGGGAGAGATCAATTGGATGGTCTTGGCGGTCGATTGCAACGCCCATGCCGCGTCAGATGCGATGCGCGCCGCCGCCGAAGAGATTCTCTCAGAGGTCCGGGCCTGTCCGCCGCTGAATGACGGCATCCGGGCAGAGGTGCCGGGCGAACGCGAACGTGCGCGCGCGGCGGAAGTCACCGATACGCTGTCTCTGCCCGTGCCAATCTGGAAACGCATTGAGGCCCTGGCGGCATCAGGCGAAAGGCAAGGCTGACACTTCCCCGTCCCGACGCGATCCGTCGGCGCAGGCCACCAAGACGGATTGGCCCGGTTCCCAGAATGCCCTGTCGATCAGCGACAGGCCCACGTTGCGCTTCAGCCGCGGTGACCAGATCGCACTGGTGATCTGGCCCACCTGTCGGTCACCCACATGGACCGGCCAAGGTGCGGCACATGTCGGGCAAGGGCCGCCGTCGAACAAGACACCGCGTATTTGCCGCCCCACACCCGCCTCCGCCGCCAGCTGCAAGGCTTCGCGTCCCAGATAATCGACGCTGCCATCGAGGCTGCAGAACTTCTCAAGTCCGATCTCCAGCGGCGTGTTCTCCCCGGTCATTTCATTGCCATAAGACAACAAACCGCCTTCGATACGCTCGATCAGGTTGGGACAGCCGGGCGCGATGTCAAAAGCCTGACCCGCCTCCCAGATGGCATCCCACAGCGCTGCACCCAGATGGCCACCGTTCAGGTAAATCTCGAACCCGCCCTGCCGCGAATAGCCGGAACGCGCGATCAATTGCCGGGTGCCCGCAAAGTCGATCCAGCCGAACCTGAAGAACCCGATGTCGCGGATATGCGGCCCGAACTGACCTGCCAGCAGCGCTTCCGCCTTCGGCCCCTGGATGGCAAGCGGAGAGACATCGGGCTCGGTGATGTCCACCTCCAGCCCGCGCCCAAGTGCCAGACCCTTTGCATAAAGCAGCACATCGGAATCCGCGACCGACAGCCAGAACCTGTCCTCCGCCAGTTTCAGCAGCACCGGATCATTGATCAGGCCGCCGGTTTCGTCAGTGATCGGGACATAAAGGCAATCGCCAACCTTTGCGCGTGAAATGTCGCGTGGGGTCATCCACTGGACCAGCCTTGCCGCGTCCTTGCCCGTGATCTGCACCTGCCGCTGGCAGGCGACATCCCAGATCTGCACATGTTCCCGCAGGTGCCAGTAGTCGTCCTCGACCGACCGGGAATAGGCCTTGGGCAGCAGCATGTGATTGACGACCGAAAAGCCGGTCACGCCAGCCTTTTCAGCCGAGGCGGTGTAGGGCGTCCGCCGCAGACGCCGCGAAAAGTTGAGCCCCTCAGCCATGTTCGGTGGAGGACCAGAGCGAATAGCCGTGCGGAGACAGGATCAAGGGGATGTGATAGCGCCCCGCCGGGTCGGGCATGGCAAAGCGCACGACAACTTCCTGCATGAGGCGTGTGCCGTGCGACTGCGCGACGCGCGCGTCCCAATAGGTCCCGGTCTGGAAAACCAGCTCGTAGCGGGCGTGGGGATCGGGGTCGGCGACCTCTTGCACAAGCCGCCCGCCATCATCCATCGCCGTCTCGAAGACCGTGGCCCCGGTATCGAGATTGAGCAGCCTGACCGCGATCCCGCCTGCATGGCTGCCATCCACGCCGTTGAGCGTATGCGAAGACACGACGGCCATTATTCAATCGACGCCTTGTCGCGCTTGTCCGAGGTCGCGGCGACGATGGGGCTGATCACGCCGCGGCATTTGACATTCAGACAGGCCGGTTTCCCGCTGGCGATGGCGCGCTTCAGCGCGGCGGGCAGGTCGGCCCGGCGCGTGACCAGTTCGCCGTAGCCTCCGAGGCCTTCGAACAGGCCGTGAAACGGAATGTCCCGGAAATCGGTGGCATAGTGCTGGCCGTTTGCAAACAGGCGTTCCTGTTGCTGGCTGATGCAATCCAGCCCGCCGTTGTTGTCGACAACGACCACGATGGGGATTTTCTCCTGGAAACAGGCCTCGATGGACAGGCCGCCCGAAAGGAAAGCGCCGTCGCCCGTGACCAGCACACAGGTCTTGTCGGGATTGAGGTTCTTTGCCGCCAGCGCAAAGGACACGCCGACGCCCAGCAGGCTGTAATTGCCCGGGTGCAGGATGCCGCCCAACGTCAGGCCGCGCGCGGCGGCGATGTTGGTCGCGATCTCGTTCCAGAAATGCGTGTTGCCGCCATCGAAAACCAACCAGTCGCCATTCTTCATCCCCGCCTGCACATCCAGCGCCATCTGCAGGGGATGCATCAGCCGCCCTTCGGCCTCATCCTGGGCCGTCTCGCCCGCGATATGATCGGACCATTCGGCAACCCAGTCCGCACGGCGTTTCCTTTGCAGGTCGAGCCAGCTGTCCCACGTCCTGCCAACCCCCGCCAGCGCGGTCAGGAAAGCCCCTGGATCGGATAGCAACTGCACGTCCGCGCCGAAGTTGTATTCCAGTTCTTCGTGACTGCCGTTGACGCAGACCAGTTTGGTGCCTTCCGGGATGAAGGGCGGATTGCCGAAGTTCATCTGGTTGTCCAACCGGCAGCCGACCATCAGCACAAGATCGGCCTCGTGGATCGCTGGTTTCGACGGATGGTATTGGTGGAAATCCGCAAGCCCCATAAAAGCGTCGCAATCCTCGCCCAGCATCTTGGTGTGATAAGGCACGTTGAAGATCGGCATCCTCAGCTTGGTACCCGCGTGGCCCAGCGCAGCCTCGCCCCCTGACCACCAGACCCCGTGACCGCCGATCAGCACCGGGCGTTCGGCGGCGCGGACCAGTGCCAGCACCTCATCCAGCCGATCCGGGTCCGGCCAGGCGCGCGGGACCGGGTGGGCCCCGCGGTCAAAGGGACGTTCCTCGCGGCCCGCATCCTCGGAGAAGGACGAAAACATGATGTCGACCGGCAGCGAAAGATGCACCGGCCCGGGATAGCCGGTGGTGGCGGCGCGCCAGGCCCGGTCGACGAATTCGCTGATCCGCTCGCCCTCGGTGATCTGAACCGAATACTTGGTGAGCGGTGCAGCAATTGCCACATCGTCGATTTCCTTGAACCCGCCCGCGCCCTGCCGTTTCAATGTGGAAGACCCGGTGATGAAGATTACTGGGGACCGTTCGCCCCAGGCCTCCAGCATCGCGGGCACCGCATTGGCAAAACCCTCCGGCCCCACAAGGCAGACCGACGGTTTGCGTGTGATCCGTGTATGTCCGTCGGCCAGATGCCCCGCCACCTGTTCGTGCGGGCAGTTCACCACCGGCATCTGGCATTCCATAAACCCTTCGAGGGCGGGGTTGCAGAAGCCGCCCGCAAGCGTGAATGCGTGATCGACGCCCTTTTCCTTCAGGGCCCGGGCCAGCAGCGCGCCGCCGCGTATGGATCGCGTGTCTGTCATGGTCTGAAAGGCTCCCGCATGGTCAGTTCGCCGCCTTCAAAGGCATCGGCCTTTGGGTGGTATCAGGATGCAACGAATGTTGCTCCGCCGTGAAGAGGTTGTTGGTGCCAATGTCGTCAATCCGGCTGACCCCGATCTGGGCCATGGCAAGGTCAATGTCTTCGGCAAAGCAGCCGATCAACTGCCGCAGACCAGCCTGCCCAGCAGCAGCGAGAGCATACAACACCGGGCGGCCCAGCATCACGAAGTCGGCCCCCAGTGCCAGAGCCTTCACCACATCCTCGCCATTTCGGACCCCGCTGTCGAACAGCAGCGGATACTCAGGACCGACGGCCGTGCGGATGATCGGCAACAGGTCGATGGCTGGCGGCGCGCTGTCGAGCTGTCGGCCGCCGTGGGTCGAGACATAGACGGCATCCGCGCCGATCCGTTGCACTCGGGTTGCATCCATGGGTGACGTGATGCCCTTGACGATCAGCTTGCCCGTCCAGCGGTCCCGCAATGCCTGCAGGAACCCCCAGTCTGCCCCAGCGCGGCTCGCCTTGCGGTCGAAGGTCTTGTTGTCAGACGCGAAATTGCGCGGCTTCGGAACGCCGTGGATCAATGTAGAGAGCGACCACCGGGGATGGAGCGCCAAATCCATAAAGGCGCGGCGGGTCATGCGAAACGGTACGTTGAACCCATTCTGCTGATCTCGGATACGGCGTGACACCTCGGGCACATCCACTGTCAGAACCAGCGTGTCAAAACCCGCGTCACGCGCCCGATCCGCGACCGCGAAAGAGGCCTCGGCGGATTGCCCGAAATAAAGCTGGAACCAGGCCAGATCGCCGGCCCAGTCGCGCATCTCTGCCATGCTGCTGGAGCCCGCCGACGACAGGCCGACCGGCATGTTCCGCTCAGTGGCCACATGCGCGATATGGGCATCCGCCCCCGCGCGGGACAGGTTGCACATGCCCATGGGCGCGATGCCCAAAGGCAGGCCGTATTCGCGGCCCAGAAACCGGGTGGCGGTGGATCGCGTGCCAATCTCAGCCATCGCCCGGGGTTGCAGCAGGAATTCATCGAACCGGGCCTCGTTCCTACGGGCACCGACCTCACGCCCTGCGGCCCCGTCGATGAAATCGAAGATCAACCGTGGAAGCCGCTTGCGCGCCAGCAGGCGGGCGTCTTCGGTCGCATAGATTTTGGGCCGCTGTGCCAATCGAGGTCTGATCCCTGCATAGGTGTGTTGCGGCACCGAAGGTAGGGGCTGCCTAGGGTCACGGACCAATCGAAATTGCGCTGGCACCTATTCACATATCCTATGTCAGAGGCGCATGTGATCCCCGCACCCATAGCCAAGACGCATGAATGCTGCGTAGAATTCTATTGGTTCGATGGACCCGTCACGCGATAGCCTGTTTGTATCTGGTCCGGGAGTCTGGCTCTTGGGCGGAGCTGCACGCAAACCGTCGCAGAGCGGGCATGCCGAACCTGAATGGGAGGAACTCATGAAACTATTGAAATTCATCGCGGCTAGCGGGGTGATGGCCTCGACGCTTCTGATCGGTGTCACGGCACAGGCGCAGGAATATGTCGCCCGGCTGTCGGTCCACTGGGGACCGACGCATCACAGCGCCATCCACTCCGAAATGTTCGCCAACGAGGTCAACAAACGGGCCGAAGGACGTCTGCGGATCGATTACTTCCCGTCCGGCCAGCTTTTCGGCATCCGCGAACAGCTGGGCGCGGTGACCTCCGGTGCGGTCGAGATGGGCGGCATCGTGGCGGTCGTGTCATTCCCGCCGATCAACAAAAATTTCAATGTCGTCTCGATCACTGGCATGTTCGACAGCTACGACGAACAACGCGCCTTCTTTCAGGAAGACCCCGCCGGCAAGGCGGTCTGGGACGACATCACCACAAAATCCGATTCCGTGCTGTTGATGTACAATCCAGTTGGCCCGGTGATGACCTTCTCGACGCAGGAGCTGAACGGGGTTGCCTCCATGTCCGGGCTGAAGGCCCGCGCGCTCATCGGGGCAGAGCGCCCGATGTGGGAGGCGCTTGGCGCCAACACCGTATCGATGCCCACGGGCGAGGTCTATTCGGGCCTGCAAACCGGCATGATCGACACCATCAACAGCCCGCCGGGCTCGATCCGGGCGTTCAGCTGGTGGGAATATCTGACGCATGGCCAGAAACCCTACCAGTACTATGCTGACGCCTACATCATGGCCAACAAGACTTGGTTCGACGGGCTGCCCGAAGACCTTCAGCAGCTGCTGATTGACGTGGGCCGCGAGGTCGGGCAAATCTCGACCGACAAGGTCCTCGAAACCGGCGAGGAAACCCTGGCCGAGTTCCAGGCGCGCGGAGGTGTCGTGACCGAACTGGAAGGCGAGGCACTGGCCGAATTCAACGCATTGATGGCCGACAAGGTCATGCCCGTGGTGGCTGAAACCGTCGACCCCGAGGTGATCGAGGCTGCCAAGGCTTTCTGACGCAATGGGTCATGGCCGGACCAATGCCCGCGCGTCTGCCGCGCGGGCCCCTTATCTGCCCCAGCGAGGCATGTGATCATGAATGCGATCCTGTCGATTTTCCGGGCCGTCAACAGCGCTCTGGAGAAGCTCACCGCAGTGACTTCCACCACTTTGGCCGCCATCATGGTTTTGGCCCTGACCGGCAGCGCCGTGACCCGCTATGTCAGCGGGACCGGCTATGACTGGTTCATCGAGCTACCGCCGGCGCTGGTACCGTGGATGGTTTTCCCGCTCCTCGGACCGCTATTGCGGTCCGGCGCTCACATCCAGGTGGACCTGCTGCCAACCTTCCTGACCGGTGCCGCAGCACTATGGCTCAAACTGTTTGTCTATACGCTGATGGTGATCGGTGGCCTAATCTTCGTGCAAGCGGGTAACGAAGCGGTCGCGCTGTTCCGCCGCTTGGGCCAATTGATGGAGCTCGAGATCGAATTGCCGATCTGGTGGATGTATCTGGCCTTTCCCACAGGCTTTGCAATCCTCGTGCTGTTTTCGCTCGAACTCTGGCTCGAAACGATCCGCGACCTGACTTCTGGTGAAAGGGCCGTATCTTGAACGCCACCGCCACGCTATTCTCGATGCTTCTGCTGCTTCTGTCGGTGCCGATCTTCATGGTTTTCGGTCTGGGCAGCGCTGCGGTTGCGATCTGGGGGATGAACTTGCCTTGGTCGACCCTTATTCAGGTCTCCTTTGGCTCCATGACCAAACATGTGCTGATCGCCGTGCCGCTCTTCATCTTCACCGGTATGGTGATGCTGCGCGGCGGTGCCGCCGCCCGGCTGGTGCATTTCGCAACTACCCTTGTCGGCCACTGGCCAGGCGGGCTGGGTATCGCAATGATCCTCGCAATGGGGTTCTTCGCGGCCTTCTGCGGCTCGATTCTGGCCGCGATCACAGCGGTCGGCACGATCATGATCCCCAAGATGGTCGAGCAGGGATATCCGAAACCGTTCGTCATCGTGCTCGCAGCATCGGCTGCGTTCCTCGAGGCGTTGATCCCACCCTCCAATGCCGCCATCCTGTTCAGCGCGCTGACCGATGTACCAGTGTCGCGAACCTTCGCGGCGGGGTTCATTCCGGGCCTCGTGCTGCTGGTGTTGCTTTCGGTTGTTGTCACCTGGCGTTGCCGCGATCTACGCAATCCTGAAAAGGCTTCCATCGCCGAACGGCTGGCCGCGTTCCGCTCGGCCTTGCCGGGCCTTTTCACGCCGGTGATTATCCTTGGCGGCATCTATGCAGGCCTTCTCACCCCGTCGGAATCCGCTGCCGTTGCCGGGGTCTGGGCCATCCTGATCGGCATATTTGTCTACCGCGAGCTGACGCTGCGCGGATTGCTTGACGCCCTGCACCAGACCGCGCGGATCACCGCCGTGATCTTTGCCATCATCGCCATGGCAACATTCCTGAGCGTAGTGCTGACCTACAGCCAGGCCCCGCAGAAGCTGATTGCCTATTTCACGGAAATGGGCGGCACACCGATGATGTTCTGGCTGGCGGTTGCGGTGATCTGCCTGATCCTAGGTACCTTCATCGAGATCGTTCCGGTCTTCTACCTCACCGTGCCGATCTTTGCCGCTCTAGCATTGTCGCTCAACCTCGACATCCTGCACCTTTACATCGTCTTCGTGGCATTCGCAGGTATCGGCATGATAACACCGCCGGTCTGCGTAGGTGTCTACACAGCCGCAGGTGTGGCCAACGAAAGCCCGGAGAAAGCCTTTCGCGAGGTGCCGCTTTTCATGGGAATTGGCATTGTCTTCGGCGCGCTAATGATCTTCTTTCCGGCGGCGGCGACATGGTTGCCGAACGTACTGAACTAGCCCCGCCGCCGCAGCGCATTGACAAACTCCACCCGCGCGGTGAGTTGCTTCGCGAACAGGTCAACAAAGGACAAGGCCTGCCGGGACAGCAGCTCGCGTCCGGCGGCGATGATGGTGACGAAATACGTCAGGTTCTGGGCGACGGGCCGGAACACCACACCCCCCATGCGCACAGCTTGCTCCGCTGAAAACGGGTCGGCGACGGCCAGCGCGCCCGTCTCGCGGACCAAGGCGCCGGCGAGGGGCATGTTCGCAGCAGACAGCCGCGACCGGCTTTGCAGTTTTTGTGAAAGCGCCGGATCCATCGACATCATCGTGTCGGGATAAGTGCCGCCGAAGGTTACGAAGGTTTCGGTCTCGGCCACTTCTTCAAGGTCAATAACACCTTCCTGATCGGCCAACGGGTGATCCTCCGGCAAAAGGCAGACATAGGGCGCCGAGGTCTGAAACAGGGTTTCGACGCCCTCGTGATTGGCCTCTCTGCCCACGATCCCCAGATCCACCTGGCGCATCTGAACCGCATCCAGAATGGCTGGCGTATTGCGAGAATTGATCACAAAGCGAATGTCGGGATTTTCGCGATGGACCCGGCCGACCGCAGCTGGCAGTTCGATGGAAGCAATCGATTGGATGGTCGAGATCGAAATGGTGCCGACCTGCGTTGTGCGAATGGACTTTGCAAGTTCCTCTAGCCGGTCAATTCCGACGAACATGCCTTCGACACCACTGTAGAACTTCTGCCCTTCCATCGTCGGAGTAAGCCCACGCCCGACCCGCGCGAAAAGCGGAAATCCGGCAGAGCGTTCCAGATCTGCGATCAGCCGACTGACGCTGGGCTGCGAGATGTGCATCATCCGCGCCGCCTCTGTGATCGAACCCGCGCGGATCGTCGCGCGAAAGGCTTCAAGCTGTCGCAGGTTCATAGCCACTCTTTCGAAAATTCTATGATTTCATGCTACTCATCTACCAAAGCTTTGTATAGCACAGGCGACTTTATCAAGATTCCTATATGTTAATATGTAAATTCAACCGGTTACACAGTGCCGCACAATCAATCCTCACGAAGCTGATTTCGGGGGAATGGCGGGAAGTTCCATCCGAGATCGCTGGAAGTTGAGCCGGTCCGCGCATTGGATACGTGAGTATAGAGAGACTCCTGATGAGGGGTTGCGGATCGGGTTGCGGTGCATTGACTGGGCTCAGCGCACTTCCGCCCCGAGATCAAGCTCTTCCGGCACTTCTGGGAGCCCAGGCTGGACCTAAGAACATAAGGTGCATCAAAAACGTAGAAGCAAACTGGTTTGCATGACGGTATGAGGCCTCGAGGTGCAACACAATGATTAGTCGGGTTGTCTGCGAACCGAATGTCAGCTTCCGCGTTTCCAACTTCACAATCTCGCACCCGCAGCGAATGTCTCCTTCCCGCCCTCTACCTCACTGCAAGACCTTTGGGCCATGTTCAAGTGCATCGGGCTCATCGATGAACCAGAACAGTCTTTTCTTCGAACGCAGTCTGCCAAACGGTCAGAAAACGCTTTAAACCATCGTCTATGGAATTGAAATCTCAGCCCTTACTTGCTTTCCTTGGTGACCCGCGCCGCCGACTTCCGCGTGCGCTGAGTTTACAAGGCAGTGGTATTGCAGCGCGTGGGGGCAAGCGAGCCAACATCGGCTTCGAAGAAGTCGTCGCAAAACCGGCGACGAAGCGTGGGATGCTTTCTTCGTCTTTTTCCCTTGATCTGGCTGGTGGCAAGCAGATTATTCTTCCAGCCGTCAGCAAGGCCGCTGCGAATACATTTGCTGAAGCGGTTGGGCAGGCGTGGTCCAAATTCAACCTTGGGGAACTTGCCAAGGAAGAGGAGAGGATCCAGCGGCTCCTTCAATCCCTAGAAAAGTTCCAAGCGCCTGAGCGATACCCGTCAGCATTCCATATCGACCCATTGGCACTAGAGGCATTGGACCTGACTGACCGTGTCTTGTCCAAGCTCAACGCCGAGGCTGTTGGCGAAAGGACGATGCGTCGGATCGCCCCGATCCTTTCCTTCTCTGCTGACCCTGCCAAAGCCCGCGAAGCCGCGATCGACCGCTTTGTCGATGCGCAGCTTGACCGTTGGAAGACCTTTCTTGATACGGTCGAATCCATGCCGTTGACGCCCGAACAACGTCTGTCCGTGGTCGTCGATGAAGATGCGACGCTGGTTCTGGCCGGGGCCGGATCGGGCAAAACCAGCGTCATCACCGCGAAAGCCGCATTTCTCGTCAAGGCCGGGATCAGGGCTCCGGAAGAGCTGCTTCTCCTGGCCTTTGCAAGAGACGCAGCGACCGAGATGTCTGAGCGGATCGAAGCCCGTTGCGGCGTCCCCATCGCCGCGCGCACATTCCATGCGCTGGCCTACGAAATCATAGGCGAAGTCGAAGGGGAAAAACCCGCGCTTGCGCCGACGGCAACGGACGACAAGGCGTTTCTTTCCCTGATCCGCGACATCTTGCGATACATCGTGAGCCGTGTCGGCGACGTGGCAGAAACCGTGATCGGCTGGTTTGCCGGTTTCTTCGACGACTTCCCGTCACCTTGGGACTACAAGTCCGCCCATGAATGGTATTCCGAGGTCGAAAGCCGCAATTTGCGGACGCTGCAAGGTGAGACGGTCAACAGTTTCGAGGAACTTCTCATCGCGAACTGGTTGTACCGGAACGGCATCGCCTACGAATACGAACCTACCTACGAACACAAACTGACCGGGACTGGACGACGCGTCTACACACCGGATTTCCGCCTGACCGAAAGCGGTGTCTATATCGAACACTTCGGGGTGCGGAAGAGACGAACCTCAGATGGCACCGATGAGCTGACAACCGCGCCGTTTGTTGATCGAGATGAATACCTGGCCGGGATGGATTGGAAACGAAAGGTCCATACGGAATATGAGACGGTCCTGATCGAAACCTACAGCTGGGAGCGTGAGGAGGGTCGGTTGCTCGACGCGCTCGCCGAAAAGCTCGCGCCACACGTCACCTTGAGACCGATCCCGGATATCGAGATTTATGATCAGGTCACGCAGTTCGGGGTCGTGGATGGATTCTCGTCACTGATCGGCACCTTTCTTCGCCATTTCAAGAACGGCGGTTATCAGATCGGTGACTGCTCCGACAAAGCATCCACCCTAAAAATGGGAAAGAGAGCCGATGCTTTCCTCAAGATCTTCGGAGCGGTCTTTCGAGAGTATCAGAACCGCTTAGGCGATCGCATCGATTTCGAGGACATGGTGATCCGGGCGACTGCCCATGTCGAAAGCGGACGTTACAACAGCCCGTTTCGCCACATTCTCGTTGACGAGTTTCAGGACATCTCGACCGGACGAGCGCGTCTTATCAAGGCACTCAAGGAGCAGCACGCGGATGCGAAGGTCTTTGCGGTTGGGGATGATTGGCAATCGATCTACCGCTTTGCCGGTTCCGATATTCATATCATGCGGAACTTCGGGACCGAGTTTGGGGGGCAGTTTGCCGATACACTCGGCATCCACCGAACCGTTGATCTTGGCCGCACATTCCGATCGGTGGACAAGATTGCGCTCGCATCACGACGCTTCGTCCTGCGCAACCCGGCCCAGATCACAAAGACAGTGCGCGCAGCAGGAGAAACGGACCAACCTGCGATCCGGATTGCATGGACCCGGCGCGACAACGCCGAAAACGTGCTCGACGAAACCCTCACCTCTCTTTCGGAGACTTGCACAGGTGGCGTCCAAATGCCCTCCGTGCTCTTGCTTGGCCGATACCGATTCAATGAACCTGATCTCAGGCGCCTGCGGCGGCAACACCCGGCACTTTCGCTGAGTTTTAAGACGATCCATGCCTCCAAAGACTTGGAGGCGGACCATGTGATCATTCTCGGTGCCGACAAGGCTCGTATGGGGTTTCCGTCCATGATCGTTGACGATCCTTTGCTAAGCCTCGTCTCACCGGAAGCGGAACCGTTCGAGAACGCTGAAGAGCGTCGCGTGATGTACGTTGCTATGACGCGCGCCCGACGTTCGGTGACAATCCTTGCGTCGGAAGCGCGGCCTTCGGTCTTCGTTACCGAACTGATGAACGATCCGGATTACGGCGTCTTGAGCCCGGTCGAGGCGACGGAGCGCACACACAACTGCCTGCAATGCGGGGGCCGTCTTCTCTACATGCCCGGGCAGGATGGACCGGGATCGTATCGCTGCGAGCATGTGAAATTGTGCGGAAACCGTATGCCGGCATGTCCAGAATGCGGCGTAGGGCTGCCGGTCCGGAACCCAAAACGCAGTCTGATGGAATGTTCGGAATGCGATGCGTCGCAGCAAGCCTGCCCCAGCTGCGACGCTGGATGGCTCATTGAACGCCGTGGCAGGTTCGGACCCTTCCTCGGGTGTGTCCGTTTCCCGGACTGCAATGGGAAAGCGAAGATCGCAAAGACTGCATCGCGCTAAATACACTATCAAGACCCATCACGTCGGGCGCAAGCACCCAAAGTTGCGCAACTAAGTGACATAAGCCTGACCTTCCCCTAGCCTGGCATGATGTCGAGCCAAGCGTGGACAGATGTCGAGAATGACCTGATCGTCGCGGATTACTTCGCGATGCTGGCCGAAGATGTGGCAGGCCATCCCTACAACAAGGCCGAGCATCGACGGCAGCTTCTACCGCGCCTCAACGACCGCTCGGACGGGTCGGTCGAGTTCAAACATCAGAATATCAGTGCCGTGCTTAAGGGGCTCGGCGAGGCTTGGATCATGGGGTACAAACCGGCCTTTAATTTCCAGACCAGCCTCGTCGACGCGGTCGCACGATGGCTGGATTGCAACCCCGGCTGGACGCACCGCACCCTTTCTTCCCGGCCAGTTGACGGCATGGCCGAGGCGGCGCAACTCTGGGTCGGGCCTGCACCGACGTTGACCAACCAACCGCCGCCGGACGAGCTTGAGCAGATGCGCCACATCGCCAAGAAGTTCGACGTGGCCGCGCGGGATGAACGCAACCGCGCCCTCGGCAAGGCTGGAGAAGAGCGCGTCTTGAAACACGAGCGTAACACTCTGACTGCAGCAGGGCGGGAGGACTTGGCGCAACAAATCCGCTGGGTTTCCGAAGAAGAAGGGGATGGCGCGGGCTATGATATTGCCAGTTTCGATGCAGACGGACGGCAGCGTCTCATCGAGGTGAAGACCACAAACGGGTGGGAACGCACGCCGTTCCATGTCTCACGCAATGAACTTGCAGTGGCAGATGAACGGCGCGAGGAATGGTGCTTGTTTCGCCTTTGGAACTTCGCACGAACGCCCAAGGCTTTCGAGTTGCGCCCGCCGCTTGATGCGCATGTGTCGCTCACGGCGACCAGCTTTCAAGCAAGCTTTCACTGAATTGTGTTGACGAGACATGGCCAATAAACAGCGCATCAATGGAGCGCGAGATAAAAGGGGTGCCGCCTTCGGCCCGCAACTGGTTGTTGTGACTGACTTTATCCAGCCGCACCCCTGTACGCGATGCGGCAACAATACGGTTAACGCACTGACTTCGCGGGAGTAATTCAGCGGCACATTCCCCATGAGCGCTTTTTGAGGCGTCAAATTCAAAGCAAAATCAAATATTTAGGTGCATTTAAGCGGCAAGGGTTGAAGGGTTGCCGTGCGATTTCTTCATCAACATCAGACTCCTAGGCACGTGTTGCCGCACCTCTTTTATCTTGCGCTCCCATTGTTGGGCGCAAGATACCAACTCTCGATGCTCGGACTCGTCGCCTCACCTACGGAGTAGCTGCCAAGAGCAGGTTTCCGCAGTGTGCATACCAGCGGTCTGAAAACACTGCGAAATTGCAGGAAACCTGCACACGACCGATTTGCATGCACGCGAAAACGCTAGTCACGTCAGTGACTTGCGGCATTCGTGGCAGGCGCTTTTATCTTGCCCTTCTTCCTGTTGTCTTCCGCAGCCCTCCGAAACCAGCTCTTGGCGCGCGTTCAAAGCCCCAAACATGCAGACTCGGGCGACGCTCCCAGATGCATGAGTCGGGGGCCGGGCGCGACCGCCAAGATGCTCACTTCGGTGCTTCGATTTGAGCCGCGCGTTTGGAGGGCTCCCCATCCGATTTGCACGCTGTTACAGGCCGCTTTGCGCGACGCGTTCGCTTGCCCTGCACAAGACGCACGCGCCGCCGCATGCTGCGCGACATGGCACCGTCACGCCCATCAGCAACGCGCACCGAACCGGCCATGCCGGTCGATGCCGCGCGGATCGAGGCGGCGTTGGTGAAGGTCGCTTTGCTGGTCGCGGAAGACCCAGCCTTCGCGCCGGTCTTCGAGCGGCTGGAGGCGGAACTGGCCGCGGCCGTGAAGAAGGAGAAACGGCTGTCGGAGGCGCAACGCCGGGCGCGGGAGCTGCTGGCTCAGAAGGCGATGCGGGCGACGAGTTCGGCGACGTGTTCCAGCGATGCGCCCTTGCCATACCGTTCCCGGTCAAGCCGATGACCGAAAAGGTCGCGCCTTATCCGATCGTCGATCCCGGCGGCGAGCATCCGGTCCTCGAACGAGTGGCGCAGGGAGTAAAAGGAATGACGCGGCGTCTCGAGCAGGCTGTTGGCCCTCAAGAACTTGTTCACGACTGCGCTCAGGGTGGCGCGGTTGCGGTAGCGGGGGAAGCCATCGGGGTACAGCTTGAAGGCTTCCAGAGAGACGCCGGTCAGCGGGATCACACGGCGGGCGTAGTGGCTCTTCAATTGGCGCCCCTCGGGTTCGATCGAAATGTGTGGCACGTCACTATCGAGCCGGATCGTGTCCGCCGTGAGCGCTGCGCCCTCGGACGGTCGGTAGCCCGTGTTGATCATGCCAAGCAGCAGCGCGCGGGCCTGACCGTTCAACCCGTCCAGAGCGCCGGGGGCGAGAAGCCGCGTCCTAATCCAGTCCTCGCTGAATGGCGGGCGGGTCTGCTTCTCGCCCTCCTTGAAGGACAATTCACCCAGCGGCAGCGACAGCCCAAGCCGCTTCATCGTGTTTACGGTCTTCAGCACGTCGCCCAGATGGATCAGGTCCTTGTTGGCCGAGTTCGCGGTGACCTCGCCAGCCTCAATCCGGTCGAGCCAGTGCTGGCGGAAATCCAGCATGTCGTCGCGGGTGATGTTGGCGATCTCCTTGTCGCCGACGACCGCGACGAAGTTCTTCACCGCCTTCTTGCGTGGCGCTTCCCAGCGGCGGAGCTGGTCCTCGCTCTTGCCGAGGGTCTTTTCTTTGGCCAGCCCCCAGTAGAGCTCAAGAGCCTTGGTAACGTTAATGCGCGGTTCGGGCGCGGTGCCGAGAAGAGCGGCGGCCTCGATGGCATCAGGTTGGTTCGCCGGGGCGGGGATCGCCTCGACGCGTTCGACAACGTCCTCGACCGGCAGCTTGGCGACAGCGCCCGCATCGAGGAACCGAAACCCGCGCGCCCGGGCCAGGTCGCGCGCCGCCTCGTAGCGCGCTTCCGCGTCCGCGCTGTTCCCGGCCAGCCGCGCCTCCCAGGCCTCGATCATCTGGCTCCACGCGCGGTCCGCCTTGCTCCGAGCGATGGTCTCCGAGTCGGTATGCAGGCTGATCCAAACAGTTTCGCGCTGCTCAATGCTCCGATACCGGCGTGGGACGCGGCGGCGGAGGTGGTAGAGACGGCCTCGTTTCGCGATGCTCATGGCGGAGAAATCCCCCATTTGTGTAGCAAATTATGTAGCAAAATGTGCAGCAAATCAAGCGGACCAAACACCGCCGTCAGCACGAAAACGCCGAATTCCGCCCTACTATCAGGCTGTTAAGAGACAGAGATTATGGGGAAAATGGCGGAGACGAAGTCCGTATGCCCCCAGTTTTTCGGGGTTCATCTACATCCGCTACCGTTCCATAAAATCTTTTAACTTCATATCCTTAAATACAACGCAGCCCATTGACGTTCGGGCGCGTTCGCTCTAAATCTAACCCAAGTGTGGGAACAAATGTGGGAACGACATGAAGTTGAGCGCGCGCAAGGTGGAAACCGCAGGGGTAGGACGGCACGGCGATGGGCGCGGTCTTTTCTTGTATGTGAAACCGACCTTGGCACGATCATGGGTGCTTAGGTATCAGGTGCAGGGACGACGCCATGATCTTGGACTAGGTGCATATCCTGATGTGACCTTGGCAATGGCGCGGCAAAAGGCAACCGACGCGCGGCGTTTGATCTTGGACGGGGATGACCCTATTGCCAAACGCCGCCAAGCCCAACCAAAGACATTCAAAGACTCAGCGCTTGAATTGATCGAAAGCAAGCGGTCTGGATGGAAGAACGCCAAACATGCCGCCCAATGGACGTCAACGCTAGAGGCTTATGTCTTCCCTACCCTCGGACCCATGCAGGTATCAAAGATCGCAACTGCGGACGTGGTTGGCGCGCTCAAGCCTATTTGGTCGCAAAAGCCTGAAACTGCCAACCGCGTCCGGCAACGGATCGAAGCGGTGCTGGACTACGCGTCGGCTCTGGGCATCCGTACAGGTGAAAATCCGGCCCGCTGGCGTGGGCATCTGGATCACCTCTTGCCCAAGCCCAAAAAGGTCCGCGCGGTCAAACATCACCCCGCTTTGCCCCATGCCGAGATCGCGGACTTCATGGCGCAACTGGAAGCCCGCGAAGGAGTCGCAGCGCGGGCGCTGGGCTTCACCATCCTGACAGCGGCGCGCTCAGGCGAGACACGCGGCGCGACTTGGGCAGAGATCGATCTTGAGGCGAAGGTCTGGACGATCCCGGCAAGCCGCATGAAGGCGGGCAAGGAACACCGCGTCCCGCTCTCCAAGGCCGCGCTCGCTTTGCTGGGCGGCAAACGCGACGGCGACAAACTGGTCTTCGGAAGCGAGGCCAAACCCGGCAAGCCGATCTCAGACATGAGCATGACGGCTGTTCTGCGCCGCATGGAGCGCGAGGACATTACCGTTCACGGCTTCCGCTCAACGTTCCGCGATTGGGCAGGCGAAACCACCGGCTTCCCGCGCGAAGTGATCGAAGCCGCGCTGGCCCATGGCATCAAGGACAAGGCCGAAGCGGCTTACGCTCGCTCGGACCTGTTCGACAAGCGGCGCGATCTGATGGCGGCTTGGGCAACGGTAGCGATGCATCGCGACTTGGGTGGCAATGTCGTTGCGATGGCCTGAGAACCGCCACGAATGCGCAAGTTTGGGCGTGCACAGTTTCAACTCACGCGATAGGCTTCTGGAAACGTATTTCTTTTCTCATTCCAAAGGCCCGCATGTCTGTTTCCTTTCCCGATTTGATCTTGTCACTGACTCCTGAGGATGGCTCTTCCATTGGCAACGGCGCGATGCTCGCGCGACTTAGGGACCATATCCCGACACTGACCGAGGAAGCCTATGCCGAAGCGCGGGATGCGCTGATTGACGCTGGCACGCTGGGCCGGGGCAAGGGGCGCGGCGGGTCGGTCTATCGGGCGGATGTGGTCGATCTGGAACTCACGGCTCCGGTGGCGAAGGAACCCAAGGCCAAGACCGGCACGCGCAAGAAAGCCAGCCGCAAATCCGATGATCCGACTGAGGTGCTGTCGTACCGCCACGGCGAGACGCGCGTGAACAACCCCGAGGTGGGGATGGTGCATGCGGACACCGACCCGGATGGGGAGAAATCCACCTGGGCCTATGATCCGCATCTGGACCCTGTGCTGAACTTTGACAGCGCGCGCGGGGCGATTGAAACGCTGATCGACGATGCGCTGGCCAGCGATGATCCGGTGCGGATGAAGGACGCGCTGACGGAACTCAAGCGCTTGCAGGCCCCCTATCTGAACTGGACGGGTAAAGCGGAGAAGACGAGCTTTGAGGTCGATACCGTCTCGCTCCATGTCCATGAACGGGTGGACCCGGCGACGATCCTGGCGAATGCGGCCAAGCGGCTGAAGGGTCAGGACGCGGCGACGCAATGGCGGCAGGCGGACCTGTTTGCCGCCCCGTTCGAAAACCTGCCACTGCGCCAGGCGCTGGATTTCTACCACCACGAAAAGGGCTGGTCGAACAGGCTGGTGGCGGGGGACAGCCTGCTGGTGATGAACTCGCTGCTGACCAAGGAGAGCATGGGCGGCAAGGTCCAGATGGTCTACATCGACCCGCCTTATGGCATCAAATACGGGTCGAACTTTCAGCCCTTTACCAACAAGCGCGACGTGAAGGACCGGTCAGACGCCGACCTGACGCAAGAACCCGAGATGATCAAGGCGTTCCGGGACACCTGGGAACTGGGCATCCATTCCTACCTCACCTATCTGCGCGACCGGCTGATGCTGGCGCGGGAATTGCTGACTGAGAGCGGATCGGTCTTCGTGCAGATTTCTGAAGAGAATGTTCATCATGTGCGCGAAGTGTTGGACGAGGTCTTCGGAGCAGAGAACTTCGTTTCTTTGATTTCGTTTCAGACCACCAGCGGATTTGCAGAAGCCAAAGGTTTGTCGCGTATGGGCGACTACATTCTCTGGGCAGCGATGGATAAACCTGCGCTCAAAAGCAACTCCCTATACATTGAACAAGGCGTTGAGGTGGAGGGAAAATCCGGTCTTTGGCTCAAGATGCCCGAGGGGAATTACCGGGGATTGAACAAAGCGGAAAAGACCGGGGATGTGGCGGTTCCTCCCGAAGCAGAGGTCTACATTCCCGACAACCTTCAATCACAAGGTCCCGCAAGTGAACCACAGAAGTACTCAGCGTTCGGGAAAGATTATGAACCCGGCGCGAACAATCATTGGAAGCCACACTTTCCATTGGGCTTAGAGCGGCTTAAAAAAGGCGGACGTCTACATGAGGCTAAGGCCAGCATTCGCTATCGAAGGTTGATTACGGATTTCCCGTTGAAAGCCCGTGGAAATTTGTGGACGGACACGCTGACCGGTAGCTTTACAGAAGCGAAGCAATACGTCGTTGAAACCTCCGCGAAAGTGATTGAGCGCTGCCTCCTGATGACCACCGATCCCGGCGATCTGGTGCTCGATCCCACCTGTGGCTCCGGCACCAGCGCTTTCGTCGCCGAGAAATGGGGGCGGCGCTGGATCACCTGCGACACGTCCCGCGTGGCGATCACGCTGGCCAAGCAGCGGCTGATGACCGCCAGTTTCGAATATTACGCCCTGCGCTATCCCCATGAGGGTCTGAAGGGTGGGTTCGACTATGAAACCGTGCCGCATATCACGCTGAAATCCATTGCCAACAACCCCGACATCGACACGATCTATGAAGAGGATCATCCAAAGATCGCGGCGGCGCTGGACGATCTGAACGCCGCGCTCGCATCCGCGCCCCCGCTGCCGATCAAGCCCACCCAAGGCTATCGCAAAGGGAGCCAAGTCTCCTTCCGCGATGGCGACGTGCTGGAAGAATGGGAGGTGCCCTTTGACCTCGCCACCGACTGGCCCGAGGCGGCCAAGGCATCGTTCGAGGCGTTCCACACAGCCCGCCAGGCCATGCAGCGCCGAATGGACCAGTCCATCGCCGATCACGCCGATCAGGAAACGCTCTACGACAAGCCCCGCATCGACAAGAACAAGCTGCGCATCACCGGCCCGTTCAGCGTCGAGGCTGTGCCTGCGCCCACCGTGCTCTCACTCGACGAAAGCCTGCCTGCGGAAGAGGCCGACAGTACCGTCGCAAGGTCGGGCGAGACCTCGCGCCAATCGCTTTGGCGTGACGAGCTTTTGAAAACCGGTGTGCGCGGCAAGGGCGGCAACATGATGCGCTTTGCCGAGTTTGAGGTGATCCCCGGCACGAAGTTCCTGCATGCCAGCGGCTCGGTCGCTGATACGGGCGAACGCGTGGTGGTCAGCTTCGGCCCGGAACACGCCGCGTTGGAGCAGCGCCAAGTCGAAGAGGCGATGAACGAAGCCTACACCCTGATGCCCAAGCCAAAGTTCCTGCTGTTCTGCGCCTTCACCTTTGATCCGGAGGCGGCGAAGGACATCGACGAGATGAACGTGCCGGGCATGACCTTCCTCAAGGTGCAGATGAACACGGACCTGCTGACCGAGGATCTGAAGCAGAAGCGGGCGAGCAACGAGTCGTTCTGGCTGATGGGTCAGCCCGAGGTCGATGTGCGCAAGCGAGATGACGGGATGTGGGAGGTCGAGGTGCATGGCTTCGATTACTTCAACCCCAAGACCGGCGAGATCGAGGGCGGCGGCACCAAGCAGATCGCCATGTGGTCGCTGGATATGGATTACGATCAGCGGTCGCTGATGCCGCATCAGGTGTTCTTTCCCATGGCCGATGCCAAGGGCGGCTGGAACCGGCTGAAAAAGACGATCCGGGCGGAGTTGGATGAGGACCTGCTGGAGCAGTTTCACGGCACGGTGTCGCTGCCGTTCGAGGCGGGGGACAACAAGCGGATCGCGGTGAAGATCGTGGATGATCGGGGGATTGAGTCCCTCAAGATCGTCGCGCTGGAGGGATAAGCCATGTCCCTGATCATCAACCGCCCGTGGGAGCGGCCCGCGCAGCATTGGGTCGAGGGCAAAGGCGGCAAGCTGGACATCAAGCCGGAGCGACGGCCTGCGAGTTATGAGGTCTTTGACGCGCGCAACAACACCAAGCGGACCGAAGTGCTGGCCATGGTCAACACGATCCGCGACCGGGTGGATCAGTGGCGCGAGGATGGTTATCCCGGCATCACCATCGTGACGCGCAAGCTATTGGAGCATTGGCACGACGAGACCGCGCGTCAGCATCCGTTCTACTTCTGCCAGCTTGAGGCGATTGAGACGCTGATATGGTGGGTCGAGGGCGCGGAGGCCTACAAACAGGGTATCCATGTGCCTGGCGATGGTGGTGCTTGGGAACGGCTGTGCAACAAGATGGCCACCGGCGCGGGTAAGACGACAGTGATGGCGATGATCATCACCTGGCAGGTGCTAAACGCGCTGACCTACCCGAAGCGGAACAAGGATTTCAGCCGCGCAGTCTTCATCGTCGCGCCGGGCCTCACTGTGAAGGGCCGGTTGCAGGTGCTGATGCCGACCGAGGGCAGTTACTACGACGAGTTCAACCTATGCCCGTCTGAGGCCATGCGACAGAAGCTCAATCAAGCCGAGGTGCTGATTGAGAACTGGCACACGCTAATGCCGCTGAAGGAGAAGGGTCGTTCTGTCGTCAAGAAAGGCAAGGAGTCCGACGAGGCTTTCACGCGTCGAGTCTTGGGCAAGTTGGCAGTCAACAAGGACATCATTGTCATTAACGACGAGGCCCACCATGCCTATCGCAAGCCGCCCGAGGTGAAGATTTCCAAGAAACGGGCGGAGGAGCAGGGAATTGACCTTGACGAGGCAACACGTTGGATCGAGGGGTTGGACCTTATCCACAAGACCCGCCGCATCCAACGCTGTTTCGATCTGTCCGCAACGCCGTTCGCGCCTACCGGCAAGAAGAGCACTGACACGGCACTCTTCGACTGGATCGTCTCGGACTTCGGCCTGAACGACGCCATTGAGGCTGGGCTGGTCAAGACCCCGCGCGTTGTGGTCCGCGACGACGCGCTGCCCGACGCCACAACCCTACAATCGAAGCTCTACCACATCTACCGCGACAAGTCTGTGTCGGAGGACTTGAACCGGGCTGGGGCCAAACCGCACGAGGCGCTGCCGAAGCTCGTGCAAGACGCTTACACGCTGCTTGGGGCCGATTGGCGTGCGGCAGCACAGGATTGGGTCAGAGCCGGGCATCACTCGCCACCGGTCATGCTGACCGTCTGCAACCGCACAGAGACAGCCGCTCGGATTGAACATTACTTCAACCAAGGAGACGCACACTGGACCGAGCTTCAGGCTCCGAACAAGACCTTGCGCGTGGACTCAAAGGTGTTGGGCAAGGCGGAGATCGGTGAAGCTTACGATCCCAGCAACAAAGAGCAAAAAGCCTTATTGAAGTCTTACGAAGCTCATTTGACGAAAATCGTCGAAACTGCCAAAATCTCCGAAACGCGAAAAAGACAACTCGGAGACTTGAAAAAAGAAGAGTTGCTGCGTGAAATTATCGACAACGTTGGCAAGCGCGGTCAGGCAGGCCAAGACCTTCAGAATGTCATTTCGGTAGCCATGTTGTCCGAAGGTTGGGATGCCAAGAACGTCACACATATTTTGGGTTTGCGCGCCTTCACGTCCCAACTTCTTTGCGAACAGGTTGTGGGGCGAGGGCTGCGGCGTGTCTCCTATGATACGGATGAGAATGGTCTATTTTTGCCTGAATATGTGAATGTTTTCGGAGTTCCGCTTTCGATTTCGGAGACCGGTGGAGGCGGCGAACCGCCACCGCCGCCACAGCCGACAACGCAAATCGAAGTTGTGCTGGAGCGCGCAAACCTTGAGATCAAATGGCCAAACGTCTTGCGGGTCGAAACTGTGGCCCGTCCTGAGCTGATGGTTGATTGGACTAAGGTCGAAACGCTTTCACTTGATCCAGCTTCTACACCGATCAGTGCTGATCTCGCGCCCGCATTGGGCGGTGCAACCGATCTTGGTAAATTGTCGTCGATTGAACTTGAAAAACTTCCCGACGGATTCCGGTTGCAGCGGCTGGTGTTCCAAGCAGCACGCAAGTGCTTTGCCGATATGAGGCATGGCTTCAAAGGCTCGGAAGAGCTTCTTGCGTCGCAACTTATCCGGATCGTTGAAGAGTTCATCGAGTCCGATGTTCTACAGATACCTTCGCTCTTTCATTCTGACCAACTTCACCGGCGCATCCTTATCGCCTTGAACATTGACCTAATTGTCCAACATCTGATGTTGAGCGTCGATCAGAACAATAGAACGAGACTGACGCCGATCTTCGATGAGGAAAACCCGATTGGGTCCACGTCGCAGATGCGAACTTGGTACACCTCCAAACCAAATTTCCCTGCTGTTAGATCACACATAAGCCACACAGTGGGCGATTCATCTTGGGAAGGACATGCGGCCAATGTTTTCGAGAAGTCTGACGATGTCTTTACCTACGCGAAGAACGATCATCTTGGCTTTCAAATTCATTATATATGGTCGGGATCACGCAGGCGATACCTTCCAGATTACTTGATAAAACTACAGAATAAGAAAACCCTCGTATTGGAAATAAAAGGTCAAGACAGCCCACAAAACAAAGCTAAGAGAGCAGCCCTTTCAAATTGGGTTGAGGCGGTCAACTCGACAGGTGGTTTTGGGCAATGGTGCTGGGATGTTGCATTTGCTCCCTCAGAGATTTGGGATATTTTGACAAGACATTCTCGATAGCACAGAGCTTGCTACGAACGTCAATGAACACCATATTTGCCACATCTATCACTGGAGCGCTCAACATATGGCATCATTCAGCGGTTTCATTCGAAAGTCTCCTGCGGAACGGCTTCAGCGTTATTTCGCATCTCGGAACGTGATCGCGCCCGATGATTTCGATTGGCGCAGCGAGGGGCGGGGGACTGAATTGGTGCGCTCTATCGAGCAGTTAATCGCTGCACTCGCAGAAAAACATCAAGATTCCATCAAAGCCGAACTCGACCTTCTGAGCACGCTTTCGGACAAGGTGGGGCTTGTCGCAACTGAACAGGTTTGTACCGGCGAAGAGATCGACATTGAAGGTTTGCATGGTATTCAGGAGGTCTTGCTGTTTCTGGCGATTGAACATCCGGTCCTGATTAACCGAATTGAGGTGCAGGCTTCGATGTCCCGCAAGCACGGTGGACAGAACTGGTCAACTTTTCAGTTCGAAAATGACGGAAAGCCTTGGGCGCTGGAAAGCCAATCCGCGCGCGACACATTCCTTGTTGATGCGCTCGCGGTGCTCGAACTCCCCAAACATCGGAAGCACGTTGCCGATTGGTACGAGACGGTTCGCAAGCACGCTGTCACGGGCAAGGAGACGGTTTTCACCCACGCGACGATCTACGTCGAAGAACGTGCGGAAAGCGAGTTGGGCTTTGGTGTTTCCGACACGCTGGAAAGGCAGGTGGTCGCAAAGGTTTTGGAGGTGGGCATCGCCTGCGATCCAAAGTCACGCCTTGTCGAGATTTGCGCGCGAGGTGGAAAAAAGGTGCGCGACCAGTTTTCAACCGTGTTTTCGAAGAACTTCGCACAAAATTCCAAGTCGCCTGTCGAAGTCCCGCGCCGGGACGTGCTGCTCGATCTGCTAAAGCGGGAACCGGATTTCGAGGTATTGCCGTCGGACGGGATCGAACGGGTTGAAATTTCGTCACTCGATTTCTGGGATTCGTCCGGAGGCAT
This sequence comes from uncultured Paracoccaceae bacterium, assembly GCA_947494445.1. Taxonomy (GTDB): domain Bacteria; phylum Pseudomonadota; class Alphaproteobacteria; order Rhodobacterales; family Rhodobacteraceae; genus CANLSM01. The sequence continues at coordinate 81,812 of CANLVD010000002.1, forward strand.
CGGTCGATTTGAGAAGCGTGGGGACGGAGAAACGATCTATGGGTTTCTTGACCGTCGTTTCGGCACTGCGTCGCCATTGCGCGCGGGCGGTTGGAAAATTCTCGCTACAACGATCCGGATCATACTGGCAGCACATGAAGGAAAACGAAGGCGGACCCTGACAGTTACTCTGCGCGTGCCCAACACAACCACTTCGCCGAACACGACCGAAAGCGATAGGCAGTCTATCTTTGGACTGCTCGAACGTTGGGGCCTTCTTGCACCGCCCGTTGAAGACTTCGACGTGTTGGAGGCAGGTTAATTGCGAGCGATTGAGTTGCTGAGCGAGATCGTTGCACAGAGAGGCAAGGTTGCGGCGTCCAAATACTCGCAGAACCCTTGGTTTGCAGTTCTATTGGCGCACGGGTTTCTTGAGAAGACGGGTGTAGTCCAATCAATGCCTTGCATGAACTGCGACGCCCCACATGACGCGGAGATCGTGCATCACGAAGGGCGGACCGGGTTCCTTTGCCCTGAGATAGGGTTCGTTCAAGTGTCAGAAAGCGAGATCGTCGCGGTGCGGGCGAACTCGCTGAAAATGATCGACGCGCTTGCCGACGCCTTCGATTGCCGCGCTCGGAAGTCCTCGCCTGTTAAGGGCGATACTTGGCGTGTTGGGAGGGTGAGCAGCGAGTCCGGAGATATTGCGATCTATGTCCACCCCTCGTTGACCGCTGAACGGGACGCAACCAACCTTGACGCGGCTTTGGCGCAAGAACCCGGATCGAAGTATCGGCTCATCTTTTCTGCGGCTGGGACGCTGCAAGTCGGCAGAGCGACGACCGTGCCGTTGTCGGAGGCTGTCGAACTCGATGTGTCCGGACCGCCGTTTCGCCCTGTGGCCGATTTGCGCGATCTCGTCGGAGCAGAGCGAAAGAACCAAGGTGGCGCGCCAAACCGCTTCGGTGGGACCCTGTCCGAATTGATAGCGCAAAGAAGCGCAGAAGGCAGAGCTTTGGATACACGCAACGCTGAAGCGCGCGCTGTCCTGTCCGACTTCAAGAAGACACATCCGCATCTGAGACCACCATCGTTGTCTTCTGTGCAAGACTACGTCAGCAAATTTCGCGTTGGGCAATAACTGGTCAGAAACCTCGCTTCTGTTTCTGCCTGACCCGCGTCCGCCAAAGTTCGCTCACGCTCTTACAAAGGAGAATGAGCCATGGCGAACCCTTTTGAACCAAACCGCCCGCAAACCCCCATCGCTGTATCGCCCGACGAGGCCGCCCGCCTTGCCGGTGTGGGACGCACGACGCTCTACGCGGCCTTGGCCAAGGGCGATCTTCCCAGCATCAAGATCGGGACGCGCCGCTTGATCCGGGTGGACGCGATCCGCGAATGGCTGGCACGCAACGAAACTGGCCCGAAAGCGTAAGGACCTTTCATGCCGAGGTCTGCACGCATCAACGCAATCAAGCTGTTCTACTCCTACACGATCCGTGAAGCGGTGGACGTGACCGGCGTTTCGGCGCGGACAATCAGCGCGTGGATCAAGGAGGGCTTGCCGGTGATGAAGCACCAGCGGCCTTTCCTCATTCGCGGCGACGATCTCAAGGGCTTCATCCAGAACAGACGCAAAGCCCGGAAGTCCCAAACCGCTCTGCACCAATTCTATTGTCTGGGCTGCCGGGACGCGCGCGACGCAGCGGGCGGGTTCGCGGAGTGTCTGGTCAACGGCAACCGCGTGACGCTCAAGGCGTTCTGCGACGTTTGCGGAAACGTCGTCAACAAACCCTTCGCAAAATCACGCCTGCCGGAACTGAAAGGCAGACTGGAATTGCTCCGACAGGTGGGGGGGCGGTCGGAAAGTCTGCGGCCTGCAAAGCCAGAACCGTTCCGAACCTCGCGGTGAAACGCTAACACCAGAATCGACATTAAGGTTGCGGACACAGGTCCCCCTGAACTTCCACTTCCGGCCCGCATCCATGTCGCAGCTTTTTGACGCCTGAGTCTGGCACAGGAAAGGACCCTAAATGGCCAAGAGACCGAACGAGAAGAACGAGCGTACCAAGCGGGACTACATGCACTTTCGCAAGCACGCGAAGCAACGTTCACAAAAGACGCTGGACCGCGAAATCGCCGCGCTGGAACGCTTCGACGTGTGGAACAGGCGCAAGGGCTTTGCCAAGTTCCACATCAACTGGGCGATGGACTTTCGCACGCATCTTGAACAGGCGAAGACCACGCACGGCAAGCCTCTGTCCAAGTCTACGCAGCGCGCGATCATGGCGACTTTGCGTGAGTTCACGATCTGGCTTTCCCAGCAAGACGGCTTTCGCCGCCGGATCAAACTCGAACACGCCGAGTATTTCCGGCTTTCCCTGCGCGACGAAGCCGAAGCCCGCGCGGCACCCGAACGCCCAGCGCCCAGCATCAAACAGGCGAAGCGCGCGCTTGCTATGATGCCGGGAACGACGCCCCGCGAGTTGCGTGACAAAGCCTTGGTCTCCCTCTTGTGTCTCTGTGGGCCGCGTGTCGCTGCGGTTGCGTCTCTGCGGATCAAGCACGTCGATCTGGATGAGAAATGCGTGCGGCAGAACCCGCGCGAGGTTGCCACGAAGTTTGGTAAAGCGATTGACAGCTTCTTTCACAAGGGCTTTTCCGAGGCGGAGGAAGTCTTGGCCAAATGGATCACCTATCTGGACGAGGTCGCACTCTATGGTCCCGACGATCCGCTCTTCCCGGTCACCGCCATTTCAGCGAAGGGAACCGACGGTTTCAAGGCCACAGGCTTCGAGCGTCGCCACTGGTCAACGACCGAACCGATCCGCAAAATCGTCAACACAGCGTTCAAGGTGGCTGGACTTGAGGCTTTCGGGCCGCATGCTTTCAGGCACATGCACTCCCGCCACATTTCCCGTAACTGCAAGAACGTTGCCGAATTGGTCGCAGCTTCGCAAAACCTTGGTCATATCGATGTCCTGACCACTTTGCGCAGCTATGGTCAGATTAGCCGCGAGGACCAAAGAAGGCTGATTACGGGCGAAGAGCGGGACGAAGACGAGGATTGAAGCAGGGCTTCATCGCGCCGCCTGCGTGGGAACAAGTGTGGGAACGGCCCTCTGTAAAATCAAAATATGAAAATGAAATCAAAGTAATAAGTAATTTTTGTGGCGGAGACGAAGGGATTCGAACCCTCGAGACAGTTGCCCGTCTACTCCCTTAGCAGGGGAGCGCCTTCGACCACTCGGCCACGTCTCCGCTGACCCGTTTACGCAAGGGGCTGGGGTGAGGCAAGGGCTAACTTAGCCGAAAATGAAATCGTCATTGGTGAAGGCCGCCACATCGATGGGATTGCCTGAAAGCGTTTCAATGCGGAAGATTTCGCTGGCGGCAAAGATCACGCCGCCGCCCAAACGGGCCTGAATGTCGAGGGTCGAGATGTGGTAAAGCCCATCGAAACCCGAGAAATCGAGACGGTCGATGCCCTGCTCGAAATCAAGGATCCAGTCGGTTCGTGTGTCAGGCACAAACTCGAAAATATCCGCCCCCTCCCCTCCGGTCATCCGGTCGCGGCCACGCCCGTCGATCAACCTGTCGTCCCCCGCACCACCGAAAAGCAGATCGCTTTTGCCATAGCCCCAGATCACGTCATCGCCGTCGGTGCCCACCAGAGTGTCCTTGACCGGCCCACCCTCGATCACCTGACCGGATCGCGTCGTGTCCATGCTCAGCACAGTCAGGCCATCCTCGACATCGCTTGAGACATAGATCAGCGCCGCGCCGGACGTGACATCCACTTCAATGTCGGAAATGCCGTTCAGGGTGGTGCCAGCAGTGTCTTCAAATGTCTCGATCAGGCGCAGGTTGCCCTGCCAGGTCAACTCGAACACGCTCAACCCGCCTTCGGTGCCGCCAGCAACCACGAAGTTGCGGCCCTGATCCTGAAACACTTCCATGGCTGACAATCCGCCCAGGAGCGTGTCCAGCCCGTCCCAGACGTTCTCGACCTCCTTGAGGTTGCCGCCTTGGGATACGCGGTAGACAGACAGGGATGATGTGGCCGACGCGGCAGAGATCAGGAAAAACCGCGCACCTGCATCAATGGCGGCTAGTTCGGTGATTGCGCCAAAAGGGGTGAACTCATAGGGTCCCATGCGGTCCGTCTGGGTCAGATCGCCGGCGGACGAGATTGTATAGGTATGGATGCCCGCGTCGAACGACCCGGCTGCAAAGGCAAAATCTTGCCCGTGCAGCGTTGCATGGGCAAAGGCCGATACATCGCTCAGGAAATCACCCGCCCCGTCGTTGATCGTCGAGAGCTTGGTCAGGGTACCATCCATGCCCGCCTGAAACAGGTTGAACCCGGTCCTGCCAAAGGATGAACTCAGAACAAAAGTGTTGCCGCCCACAGTGATGACTTCAGCCACCTGACCTTGGGCAAAGGATCCGATGCCGTCGGTGAGGCTTGCCTCAAAACTCAGGTTGCCGGCAGCGTCAATGCTGTAAAGCCCGTAATTGTCGTCATAAAGCCCCAGCGTCAGACCATAAGTCACGCCATTGATCACATAACTGCCCAATGCGCTGAGCGATTGCGTGCCCGAAGTGGCGGTTGTCGTCAGTTCATCGGCGGCGCTTGGCAGTCCTGCACCGCTCAGGGTAAAGCTGGTGACAGCGCTGTTTTCCTGAGATCCTGCCAGCAAGATGCGGGTGCCGCCGATCTCGGCGATCTCAAGGTCGCTCAACCCTTCAAGCAGCATTCCAGAATCATCAAAAATTGCCGTGACAACCGTGAAAACGGACATGACCTCTACCGGGAATTGATTTGTGTTGGCGGCACCGTCGCACAGGCGCGTTAATGCAATGCTGCGCTGCAAGGACAACTTTTCACAATGGTTGCCCATTCCTTAAGAACTGGCGCCGAGACGTGAACCAAAGGTTGACGGACGCGGCGCACGAGAGGAACATCGCAACAGTGGCCATCGGTGTTTGTTGGATGGCCAAGGCGGTTTTCGCCCTCGCAATCAAACAATTTTTTCAGGAGTTTCCATCCATGCCCCTCTTCCCGATCCGCAGTCTGCTCACAGCAACAGCGCTTGCCACCCTCACGCTGCCACTGGCCGCGCAAGAGGCCGTGCAGCCCGAAAACACAAACGCCATTGCCGCCAATACATCGGTTCAGGCCGATCGTTTCATGGTTGCTGCCGCAAATCCGATTGCCGCACAGATCGGCTATGAGGTGCTTGATCGCGGCGGCACCGCGGCTGACGCAGCGGTCGCCGTTCAATTCGCGCTGAACCTGGTAGAGCCACAAAGCTCGGGCATCGGAGGGGGCGCGTTTCTGGTCTATTGGGATGCATCCACGCAGGCTTTGACCACATTTGACGGGCGCGAGAAGGCCCCAATGGCTGCCACGCCTGAATACTGGTTCGGGGAAGACGGCACCCCTGTGGGCTGGTTCGATGCCGTTGTCGGCGGTCGCTCGGTGGGTGTTCCTGGCACGTTGAAACTGCTGGAGACGCTTCATGACCGTCATGGCCGCAGCGACTGGGCCGACCTGATCGAGCCGACCAAGGCACTGGCGCGTGGTGGCTTTCAGGTCTCCGAGCGGATGTCGGCCAGCATTGCCGGCGCCAAGGACCGCAAGCTCGACGCCTTCCCCGCGGCACGGTCCTATTTCTTCGACAAAACAGGCGCGCCGCTGAAGACCGGCACCTTGTTGCGCAACCCCAAATTCGCCGATGCACTGGAACTGATCCAGCGCTACGGCTCGAAACCCTTTTATGAAGGACGTATTGCCGAAGACATCGTCGAGGCGGTGCAAACCCCCTTCAATCCGGGCATTCTGACAATGGCGGACATGGCTGCCTATGAGGTTATCGAGCGGCCTGCGGTCTGCGCCAATTACCGCGATTTCGAGGTTTGCGGCATGGGGCCACCATCGTCCGGTGCGCTGACCGTCGGACAGATTCTTGAGATCCTCTCACGCTTCGATCTGCCGAAAATGGGGCCCGGTGTCGAAAGCGCGCATCTCTTTGCAGAAGCTGCAAAACTGGCCTATGCGGACCGGGGCCTTTACATGGCCGACAGCGATTTTGTCGACATGCCCGAAGGGTTGCTGAACGACGCCTATCTGACTGGACGTGCTGCACTGATCAATCCATCCCAAGCTGGCGGCAAGGCCAGTGCGGGCACCCCGCCATGGCAGGAAGCCATGCTGCGCTCTCCCGACACCCAGCTGGAGCGCCCCGGGACCAGCCATTTCTCGATTGTAGATGCGCAGGGCAACATCGTCTCCATGACCACCACCATCGAGACAGGCTTTGGCTCCCGCGTCATGACCAACGGGTTCCTTCTGAACAATGAGCTGACCGACTTCTCGCGAGCCCCCGAGGCAGATGGCAAGCCCATCGCCAACCGGGTCGAAGGTGGCAAGCGTCCGCGCTCGTCCATGGCGCCGACCATCGTGCTGAAAGACGGCCAGCCGGTTCTGGCCATCGGCTCACCGGGCGGGTCGCGCATCATCAACTACGTGGCCAAATCGGTGATCGCGATCCTTGACTGGGAGATGGACCCGCAGGCAGCACTTGATATGGGCCACTTCGTCAACCGCAATGGCGGCACGGATATCGAAGCTGGCTCGGATGCTGAAGAGCTGAGCGCAGGGCTTGAAGCTATGGGCCATGAGATCAATGTGCGTGATCTGAACTCCGGCCTTCATGCCATCATGATCACGGCAGACGGCCTGATCGGGGCGGCAGATCCACGCCGCGAAGGCGTGGCCATGGGCGACTGACAAAGATGCGGCCTGCCCAACCGGCGGGCCGTTCTACCCTTCAGGTGTTCACTTCGATCTCGCGATCCGCTTCGGGCACGTTCAATGTGGACCATGTCTCGTCACGTGGCGGAGCTGGCGGCGTGTCGCAGGCCCTGCGGTGAATGTTCACCTTGGCCATGAAATTGGCCGAGATCGGTGCCGTGACAAACAGGAAAGACATGATCAGCAGCTCGTGAAACGAGCCCTCGCCAAAGGCGAAGGAATGGATCATGGAGGCCAGCAGCAGAGATCCGATGCCGACCGTGCCAACCTTGGTGGGCGCATGAAGCCGGGTCATGGAATCGCGGAACTTCAGCAGACCGATGGTTCCTACGATGACAAATCCAGCCCCGATCAGAAGACACAGCGCAACGGCAATGGCGGCAATCGTTTCCATGGTCATTCGATCACATCCCCCCGCAGCACAAACCGCGCCAGCGCCACGGTCGAGACAAATCCAAGCATGGCGATGATCAGCGTCACTTCGAAATAGATCTCAACCCCCTGGGACATGCCCAGAAGCACGATCAGCCCGATGGCGTTGATCACCATCGTGTCCAGCGCGAGGATCCGGTCCCCTGTCGTGGGCCCGATCACCAGTCGCACCATGGACAGCGCCTGCGCCAATGCGACCACGACAAAGGCAATGGTGATGGAAATATTCATCAGATCACTCGCGAAGCTCATGCGAAAATCTCCTTCAGGCGACGTTCATACCGGTCCTTGATCTCATCCCGCACCGCGTCCGGGTCATCTGTGTGCAGCACATGCACCAACAGGCTGTGACCCTCATCGGACAGATCCGCGGAAACCGTGCCGGGCGTCAGCGTGATCGTGCCCGCAAGGATCGTGATCGCCTCGGGCGTCTGCAACTCCAGCGGAATGACGATCCATGCAGGTTTCAGTCTGTCGTTGGGCACAGTCAGCACAATCCAGGCGACCTGCACATTGGCCACCAGAATGTCCCACAGCACGATCACCGAATAGCGCAACATCTTGGTCATATGGAACGCCCGCGGCGATTCCGGCCACCAGATCGATGTGCTCCACGGAATGATGATGCCCAGGATCAGGCCAAAAACCACCATTCCGGCAGAAACCTGGTTCTGCAACAGGGTCCAGACCACGGTCAGGATCAGGGTCAAAAGCGGATGCGGCACCAGCCAGTAGAACGCTTTTTTCATATCAATGCGCTCCCTTTGTCGGATCGCTCAGCTTGCCCGGCGTGTCCAGCACGGTCGAGATGTACGGCTCGGGCGCAAACAACTGCTGGGAAATCGCTTCCATATAGGCCGTGGCCGGTCCTGCAAAGATCGTGTGCGCAACCAGAAGGCTCAGCAAACAGCCTACGGCGACAAAAGACAGGATTGGCGGCGGGTCTTCGGCCTCTGCGTCTTCTGCTGTGACCGATTTCGCTTTCCAAAATACCACGCTGCCCGCGCGGGCAAAACCGACCACGCTGATCAGGCTGGATATCAGGATGACCGCCCAGACCCAGACAACCGCACTGGTCGTGAAGGCTGCATCAAGGATCAACAACTTACCCAGAAAGCCCGACAGAGGCGGCAGGCCCGCCATGGCGATGGCTGCCACGAAGAACAGCGCGGATGTCGGTACGGCTCCTGCCACGGGCGGTTGTGGCGACAAGTACAGATCCCGCCTGCGCGAGGCGACAAGATCGGTGATCAGGAACAGCGCAGCGGCTGCAAACGTCGAATGCACGATGTAATACATCGCCGCTGCAATGCTCGCTTGTGTAAACAGCGAGGTCGCCACCATCACCATGCCCATGGACCCGATGACCGAGAACGCCACCAGCCTGTCCAGCTTGCGTGCAGCAAGCACGCCCACCATCCCGACGGCGAGCGAGATCAGCGCGACCGGCAGCAGCCATGTGCCATGCAGGCCTGCGGTTGCCTCAAGCTCGGGCGGGAAGATCATCGTGTAGACCCGGATGATCGCATAGGCGCCCACCTTGGTCATGATCGCGAACAAAGCAGCCACCGGCGCGGGCGCCTCGGCATAGCTCGAAGGCAGCCAGAAATGCAGCGGCACCACTGCAGCCTTGATTGCAAAGACCATCAGAAGCAGCACGGCGGCGACGCGAATTCCTGCTGTCTCAGCCGGATCAACCAGCGCCATACGCGCGGCCAGATCAGCCATGTTCAGCGTCCCCGTCTCGGCATAAAGCGCACCGAGCGCAAACAGAAACAGCGTCGAGCCGAGCAGGTTGAACAGCACATATTGAACTCCTGCGCGCAGGCGCACCGTGCCGCCTGCGTGGATCATCAGGCCATATGACGCGATCAGCAGCACCTCGAAGAACACAAAGAGGTTGAACAAGTCACCCGTCAGAAACGCGCCCATGATCCCCATGAGCTGAAACTGGAAAAGTGCGTGAAAATGCCGTCCGCGTTTGTCCCAGCCCGAGCCCATCGCATAAAGCAGCACGCACAGCGCCAGCAACGCGGTCAGCAGCACCATCAGCGTCGAAAGGCGGTCACCGACCAGCACGATGCCAAAAGGTGCGGCCCAGTTGCCCAGTTGATAAAGCGCAATCGTGCCGTCGGATGCCTGCCAGGCAAGACCTGCCGCAATCCCGATCAGCGCAAGCACGCCTGCGATGGAAAACACCCTCTGGATGCCGATGTGATAGCGTGCAGCCAGCACGATGAACGGGGCCAGCAGTGCAGGCAGAACGACGGGCGCAATCAGCCAATGGGTCATTGCACGTCCTCCACCGGCGCATCATCCGCCGGATCGTCCACCGCATCATCATCCGCGCCCAGATACGCGCCCAGCGCAATCATCACGACCACCGCCGTCATCCCGAAGGAGATCACGATCGCCGTCAGCACCAGCGCCTGTGGCAGCGGGTCGGTGTAGACCTCCACCCCGTCGGTCAGAATGGGCGACGCGCCGATGGTCAGGCGCCCGGATGCAAACAGAAACACATTGACCGCATAGGTCAGCAGCGACATGCCAAGGATCACCGGAAAGCTGCGCAGACGCATCACCAGATACAGTCCGGCAGCGGTCAGCACACCAATGGCGGAGGCAACAAGAAGTTCCATGTTATGCCCCTCCCTTCAGGTCAGCCGCCGTCTGGGCAAGCGCCTGTTCGCGAGAGGGATCGATGTCCATCGGATGCTCGGCATCGGGAACATGGGCCCGGCGGGCGAGACGTGAGAAGCTCTCCAGCGACAGCATCACTGCACCGACCACAGCCAGAAACACGCCCAGATCAAAGGCCGCAGCGGTAGCAAGCTCAAACTTGTGGAAGGGCGGAATGCGGACATATTCGAAATAGGAGGTCAGGAAAGGCCGGCCCACGAACCACGACCCGATCCCGGTCAACCCGGCCACCAGAACGCCTGCGCCGATCACCCCGTGATACGGATAGCGCAACCGGGCCGAGGTCCAGGCAAATCCACTTGCCATATACTGCATGATCACGGCGATGGATACGATCAGACCGGCGATAAACCCGCCGCCCGGCTCGTTATGGCCGCGCAGGAAGATGTAAAAACCGACCATCAGAACCACCGGCATGATCACCCGCGTCAGCACCACCATCATCATCGGATGCATGTCACCTGCACGGGGCTGATCGGGTTTGCGGTTCAACAAGCGCGCGCGCACCGGACCAGACAGCAGTGTCTCGGTCAATGCGTAGATCAGAAGGGCTGCAATCCCCAGCACGATGATCTCGCCATAGGTGTCAAAGCCCCGGAAATCGACAAGGATCACATTGACCACATTGGTTCCGCCGCCCCCCTTGTAGGAGTTGGCCAGATGAAATTCGGAAATCGGCGTGCTCAGCGCATCGCGCAGCAGATAATGATAGGACATCGCCATCGTGGCGATCCCGCCGAGAACCGCAATCACCCCATCGCGCATCCGGCGGAACTGGCTGCTTTCCACCGGCGTCCGGTTGGGCAGGAAGTTCAGCGCAAGAAGCAGAAGGATGATCGTGACCACCTCGACCGTGAACTGGGTCAGTGCCAGATCAGGGGCCGAGAAGAACACGAAGCCGACCGACACCATAAGCCCGGCGATCCCGATCAGGATCAGCGCCAGCAAACGGTTGCGGTGCTGGAAGACCAAGGCCAGCGTCGCGGCCACCAGCATCGCCCATCCGGCAAGTGCGACCGGCGTGACCGGCTGCAATTCCCGCGTGGTCTCGCCCACGGTACCGCTGAGAAATGCATAAGCACCCGCCACCACCACGGTCACGGCAAACACCGCGCCATAACGCGAAAACGCACCGTTGTGGCTGGTCAGGATCAGACCACGGGCCAGCGACACTGCCGCTGCGATAATCGCTTCGAAGATCGTCTTGGCTTCGGGCCGTGGGGTCGTCTCCCAGGTTTTCAGCAAGGGCTTGAAGACCGTCATCAAAACCAGACCACCGACCACGGCGATGATCGACATGTAAAGTGCAGGCACCAGCCCGTGCCAGATCTTGAAATACGCCTTGGGCACATCCGCCGCCTCGCCCAGCACAGCGGCTGTGACCAGCTTCACGAAGGGTTCGGCCAGATGCGGTAGGACACCGATCACCACGACCAGCACCACAAGGATCGCAGGCGGCACCCACATGCCCGCTGGCGGATCGTGAGGCTTGGCCGGGTAGTCGTCGCGCTTGGCTCCAAGGAATGTGTGCCCGATCAGCCGGAAACAATAGGCAGCAGAAAACAAAGAGCCGACCGTCGCCATCACCGGCACCAGCCAGTGGGAGCCGAACAGAACCGTATGATGCGCCTCTTCCAGCATCATTTCCTTGGACAAGAAGCCATTAAGGAATGGAATGCCCGCCATCGACAGGGCCGCCAGCGTCGCGATTGTGAAGGTGATCGGCATCAGGTGCCGCAAGCCGCCCAATCGTCTGATGTCTCTGGTATGCGTCTCATGATCAACAATGCCTGCCGACATAAAGAGCGCTGCCTTGAAGGTCGCATGGTTCAGGATGTGGAACATCGCAGCCATGGCGCCAAAAGCCGTACCAGTGCCCAGCAACATGGTGATCAGGCCTAGATGGCTGACGGTCGAAAAAGCCAGAAGCGCTTTCAGGTCATGCTTGAACAGCGCAATCACGGCACCCAGCACCATGGTCACCAGACCCGCGGTGGTCACGATCACAAACCATTCCGGTGTGCCCGACAGCACCGGCCACATGCGGGCCATCAGGAAGATACCCGCTTTGACCATGGTGGCCGAGTGCAGATAGGCCGACACCGGCGTCGGTGCTGCCATCGCGTGCGGCAACCAGAAATGGAAAGGGAACTGCGCAGATTTCGTGAAACAGCCCAGCAGGATCAGGATCAGCGCTGGCAGATAAAGCGGTGATCCCTGGATCAACTCCCGATTTTGCAGGATGACACTCAGATCATAACTGCCCGCAATCTGGCCAAGGATCAGCATGCCACCGACCATAGCCAGACCGCCCATGCCGGTCACGGTCAGCGCCATGCGCGCGCCCTGTCGGCCCTCGGGCAGATGCTTCCAGTAACCGATCAGCAGGAAGGACGAGAGCGATGTCAGCTCCCAAAAAACCAGCAACAACAGGATGTTATCACTCAGAACGATGCCAACCATCGCGCCCTGGAAAAGCAGCAGATAGGTGAAAAACTCACCCATATTGTCGTCGCGCGACAGATACGAACGGCCATAGGCGATGATCAAAAGACCGATGCCAAGGATCAACAACGCGAAGAAAAACCCCAGCGCATCCAGCATCAGCGTGAAATTCAGCCCAAGCGACGGCACCCAGTCGACCCGTGCCATGACAACCTCGCCCGCCATCACGGTTGGAAGGTTGGTCAAAAGCCCGATGAAGGCGGCAAGCGAGACAGTGAAGGTGATTCCGGCGCAGGCCTTTCGTCCGGCCTGATTCATCAACCCCGGGAGCAGCGCTCCAAAAAACGGCAAGGCAACGATTAGGAAGAGGGACACGCGAACTCCTGATCAAAAGGCTTGGGGTATTAATTGTCTATCTGTGGCAAAACCCGCCCGTTCTCAAGGCTTTCCGGCATCGCGTGTGACAATTAATTCATGATTTTGGGCGTGTTGGCCAGTCCGTTCATGACAGGGCGCGAAACGAAAAAGGCCTGCGACGATGCGCAGGCCTTTTTAAATTCGGAAAATGACGTGCTGGTATGTGGGGGCATAGACCAGTATATGTCGAATTCCGCGAAGCGCAGGCTGTCCCGAGAATACACCCCGAGACAGCCCTCACTTGGTACACACCCCGTATGTGCGACCGGGGCGAATCCTTTATCGGATTTCAATTGGGGCAAAAAATGGTCCGAACTGGGCTTTGTTAGGACATCTTGCCAAAAGGTGAAAACCAGCGCGAAGCTCTGAAGGAAAATTGCCGCCAAGCCTGCCCGCGACCCATTGAAATCACTCCCAGAAATGCAGCCAGGAGTATCACTTGCCAGCATTGGGTTAATCCGGCATCCTGAGGGTCATGAAACACACAAACCTTGCCAAGAGTTTTCTGACACCCGTGGTTTTTGCCTGTCTTCTTGCCGGGCCAACCGTGACCTTTGCCGACACGGATGAACGCACAATCGTTGTTCGTGAGCGGACCGAGGCCAGCCTGCTTGACGGTCAGTTCATCTTCAAACTGCTGAGAATAAACGGCTATTCCATCGACATCAAAGTGGGCGGCGAGAGCAAACGGTTGATCGTCGGGCAGTCATTCGCGCCTGAGACCGCTGAATGCTCGGTAATGTTCGAAGAGATTGCGACGGAAACCCGGCTGGCCCGCTTCCTGACTAACTGTTCCTGAAAACGTCGCTCACCTTAAAAATTCTCACTCCGATAACAAAAAAGGGGCCTCTGAAGAGACCCCTTCCGGTTTTCCATTCTCTGCGTCTTAGACGGTGACGTCAGCCGTCAGCGTCTTGGGCGTCGCAATCTCGATCTTGCGCGGTTTCAGCGCCTCGGGCACTTCGCGGATCAGATCGACATGCAGAAGACCGTTTTCGGTCACCGCCCCACTGGCGCGCACATGGTCGGCCAGCTGGAAGCGCTTCTCGAAGGCGCGCGTGGCGATGCCGCGGTGCAGATAGGTCTTGTCCTTCTCACCTTCGGCTTCCTTGCGACCCGTGATCACAAGCTGCCCGTCACGAGCCTCAATGTTCAGGTCATCTTCGGTGAACCCGGCAACCGCGATGGTGATGCGATAAGCATCCTCGCCAGTCTTCTCGATGTTGTAAGGGGGGTAGGAATTCGCGCTGCCGTCATTGGTGAGCACGCTGTCCAGCATGTTTGCCAGACGGTCAAAGCCAACGGTGGAGCGATAAAGCGGGGTGAAATCGTAAGTTCTCATCGGTCGAGCATCCTCTCTTGAGCGATACAAAAGGTACGGGCCTTCCGTCATGGACAGACCCTTTTCAGTGGTCATCAGACCCGGTTTTCGGCGCCTGATGACAAAGATGTAGGAACGGATTTCAAGGGGTTCAAGCCCCCTGCAAGAGCCTCAATCGCGAATTTGCGGCAGCACGACCTTGCGAATCGGATTGGTGTCCCGGCCCAACTGGCTGGCAATTGACGGGCGTGCGTCGGTGCCGCCACCGGTGGCGATATTGCCCATCCGCCGAAACACCGGATCAGAGGTCGCCAGTGTGTTCAGAAGTGCATCCAACTGTGTCCCGAGAGATGCGCCAAGGGCCACATCCCGGTCATTCCAGACCGCCATGGCCGAAACGACCGACGCGATCTTGGGCCGCGCGTCCGACATCACGAAAATCGGTGATCCCGACGCGCCGTAATTCACGTCACAGGAATAGACCAGAACCTCCCGCCGGTCCTCTGCCAGCATGTGACAGCGCTCCTGCAATGACGGCGCATTCTCACGGTCCTTGGCGTAAGAGACAACCATCACCTCATCGCCTTTGCGCGGCTGATGATAGCGCTCGAAAGGGGCCACGACCGAACTCAGGATCGGCTGGTCCAGTTCGATCAGTGCGATATCGGTTGCCACCCGTCGCAGCCGATCGTCATGGGTAAACTCGTAATCCGTATGGGTGATCACGCGTCGCGCCTCGCGATAGGCGGCTGCATGGCCATTGCGCCACCCGGCGCGAAAACTGATGCGGGAGGGCACAATCGCCTTGCCGCTGTCGCGCTCGAACAGACAATGGGCGGCGGTCAGCACATGAATGGGGGTGATCAGCGTGCCGGTGCAAAACCCGGCACCTTTCATGTCGATCCGCCC
This sequence comes from uncultured Paracoccaceae bacterium, assembly GCA_947494445.1. Classification (GTDB taxonomy): domain Bacteria; phylum Pseudomonadota; class Alphaproteobacteria; order Rhodobacterales; family Rhodobacteraceae; genus CANLSM01. The sequence continues at coordinate 96,835 of CANLVD010000002.1, forward strand.
CACAGCCTGCCAGAGCTTGGCCTCATCGGCATTGGCAAGGCGGCGCAACGGCAAATCTTCATCCTGTGCGGTCACGGGCTGCGACAGCGCTGCGGCACATAAACCCATGGCCAGAATGGTTTTGATCCTGCTGAGCGCTCTTGTCATGATCTGCCTTGTCGCAATGGGATGGCGAAGTCGTTCCGCCAGCATCCCCGATTTTCACCGGATTGCGCAAGCTATCGATAAGTATGTGACGAGAATTTGTGCGCGGCCCCTATTCCGCTGCAACTGGTGAATATCCGCTTAAAGCCGCCGGTGCAGGACCCCCGGTTGCCCAATCGAGCAATTCCACCGTGTGCACGATCGGCACGCCTGTGCCCGATCCGATCTGCATCATGCAGCCGATGTTGCCCGCCGCAATCACCTCCGGTCCTGTTGCCTCAAGCGTCTTGACCTTGCGCTCCTTCAATTGCGCCGAAATCTCTGGCTGCATCAGGTTATAGGTGCCGGCAGAACCACAGCACAGATGCGGATCGCGTGGCTCAAGCACCGTGAATCCGGCAGCCGCCAGAAGCTCCTTTGGCGCGCTTTTGATCTGCTGGCCATGTTGCAGCGAACAGGCCGAATGATAGGCCACTCGCAAGGCCGGTGCCCGAGGCTCGGTCAGGCCAAGGGTGCTCATCACTTCCGAGATGTCACGCGCCCGTGCCGAAACGGCTGCGGCCTGCTCTGCCAACGGATCATTGCGGAACATATGCCCGTAATCCTTGACCGTGGTCCCACAGCCCGATGTGTTTATGACAATCGCGTCCAGCCCTTCGCCAGCAATCTCACGGCTCCAGGCCCGGATGTTGCGCGCAGCAGACCCATGGCTTTCCGCGGTCTTGCCCATGTGATGGGTCAGCGCCCCGCAACAGCCCATGCCCTGCGCGATCACCACTTCTGCCCCGTGCCGGGTCAACAGCCGAATGGTCGCGTCATTGATGTCCGTGTTCAGCGCCTTTTGCGCACATCCCGTCATCAGGGCCACCCGCATGCGCCGTTCGCCCTTGGCCGGAAACACCTGCGGGTCATCATTGCGCGACACCGGCGGGATCGTCTTGGGTGCCATGTTCAGCATCGCCTTGAGGCGTGCATCCGGCATCAGGCCCGCCAGCGGCCTGCCGATCTTGGCGGCCAGCAGGGCAAGACGAAACCGCGTGGGATGGGGCAGGATGCGCGCAAGGATCCAGCGCAGCGCCCGATCCGAGAAGGGCCGCTTGTAGGTCTGTTCGATATATTCACGCGCATGATCGACCAGATGCATGTAATGCACGCCTGAGGGGCAGGTTGACATGCAGCTCAGGCAGGACAGGCAGCGGTCTATGTGCTTGACAGTCTTTTCATCGGCCGGGCGGCCTGTCTCAAGCATGTCCTTGATCAGATAGATCCGCCCGCGCGGGCTGTCGAGCTCGTCTCCCAGCACCTGATAGGTCGGGCAGGTGGCGGTGCAGAACCCGCAATGGACGCATGTGCGAAGCACCTCGTTGGCACGCAGCGTGCCGGGATCTTTCAACTGCTCAGGGGTGAAGTGGGTTTGCATGTCGTCGTCCTCGTCAGCCCATGATGCCGGGATTGAGCAACCCTTTCGGGTCGAATTTCGCGCGCAGCCCGCTTGAGATCCGCGCCAGTGGTGCCGGTTCGGGATGGAAGGTGCCAAAACGCGCCTTGGTCTGATCTTCCGCCCGGATCAAGGTGGCATGCCCACCCAGCCCATCGAGGGCTGCGCGGCCATCGCTGCCTTCAGGCAGCAGGGCCCAAACCAACCCGCCGCCCCAGTCATAGGCGTGACGCTGGGCTCCCTTGCGCGCAAGCGCCCTCCCCAGTTCCGGCCCGTCATCGGGTTTCACCGAATAGCGCCAGACATCGCCGCCCGTGCCACCAAAGCCTTCCACATCGCGCACACCGGCCCAGATCGCCTTGCAGGCATCTGCACCGGTTTCCACCCGCGCCTGCCCGAAGCGCGCCAGTTGTTCTGTCAGGCTCATCGCCCGATAGGCCACTGATTGCGTCAGCCCTTCCAGCCGGATCATGGTCACCGGAGTACCATCCGGCCCCGCAGGCAGATGAGCCGCACCCGACACATCATAAGGAGAGGTCAGCCCATGGCTCATCACCTCGACCGCCTGCACATCCGTCAGGCCATCAAACATCACCGTGGCCGTAGCCTCGGCCGCAGGCAGCACCTTGAAGGCCACTTCGGTCAGGACGCCCAGCGTCCCGTAGGCCCCGCACATCAGCTTGACCAGATCATAGCCGGTGACGTTCTTCATCACCCGGCCACCGTTCTTCAACTGAGCGCCCTTCCCGTCCACGAATTTCACACCGATCAGACTGTCACGACAGGCTCCTGCCTGAATGCGCCGCGGCCCCGAGACCGCACAGGCAACCACGCCGCCTATGGTCGGCACGCCCTTGGTGCCAAACAGACCGCGATGATCCATCGGCTCAAACGGCAGGCGCTGACCTTCGGAGGACAGCGCATCCTCGATCACCTGCACAGGCGTTCCGGCACCGGCCACGATGGTCAGCGCCCCCGGCTCGTAAAGGCTGATCCCCGACAGACCCGAGACCGAAAGCACCTCACCTTCAACCCGATTGCCCAGACCGCTGCGCGTACCACCGCCCTCGACCCGCAAGGGCCCATCGGCCGTGGCTATGATCTCGGCCAGTTCAGCCGAGGAGTTGGGCATATGTGTCATCGGAAAATGTCCTCAGGCCGCCGCGCGGCGCGTCTCGGTGGTGGCCAGCGGAAAGACCTTGGCCGGATTCAAAAGCCACTGGGGATCGAACACGTCCTTCACGGCCATCTGGGCCGCAATGTCGCCCTCGGTGTATTGCGTCAGCATCAGATCGCGTTTCTCGATGCCCACACCGTGTTCGCCCGTCAGACAACCGCCCACCTCGACACAGAGCTTGAGGATCTCTGCCCCCAACGCCTCGCAGATCTCCAGATCACCGGGCTTGTTCGCATCAAACAGAATGAGCGGATGCATGTTGCCGTCGCCTGCATGAAAGACATTGGCGACATCCAGGCCGAATTCCTTCGACAACTCCTCGATCCGGCGCAGAACGAACGGCAACTGGCTTACCGGGATCGTGCCATCAAGACACATGTAATCATTGATCTGCCCCATCGCGCCAAAGGCAGCCTTGCGACCTTTCCAGATCAGCGCGCTTTCGTCTGAGCTTGCACTTTCACGCAGCTCCACCGGATTGTGCGTGCGCGCAATGGCGGTGATCTTGTCAAGTTGCTCCTTGATCTCGGCCTCGGACCCTTCGACTTCCACGATCAGCAGCGCCTCAACATCGGGATAGCCCGCATGTACAAATGCCTCGCAAGCCCGGATGCAAGGACGGTCCATGAATTCGATCGCGACCGGCAGAACGCCCGCCTTAATGATGTCGGACACACAAGCCCCTGCCACCTCGTTGCTGTCAAATCCCATCAGAACGGGCCGCGCACCTTCAGGCTTGCGCAGGATCCGCAAGCTTGCTTCCGTGACAATGCCAAGCTGCCCCTCCGAGCCGCAGAGAACCCCCAGAAGATCATAGCCCGGCGCGTCCAGATGCGCGCCACCAAGCTCGACCACCTCGCCATCCATTGTCACCAGTGTGACGCCCAGAAGGTTGTTCGTGGTCACTCCATACTTCAGGCAGTGCGCCCCGCCTGAATTCATCGCAATGTTGCCTGCAATGGCACAGGCCAGTTGGCTGGACGGATCAGGTGCGTAGAAGAAGTCGTGATCCTCAACCGCTCCGGTGACCGACAGGTTGGTCCGCCCTGTCTGAACCCGGATCACCCGGTTTGCGTAGTCCGTCTCAAGCACGTCATTCAATCGTGCGACGCCCACAATGATGCTGTCAGCCGTTGGCAGTGCGCCACCGGCCAGCGATGTGCCGGACCCGCGCGGCACCACCGGCAGCCCTTGCGCCTTGCAGAATTTCAGCACGTCCACGACTTCCTGCGTGGTCGACGGCAGAACAGCAGCCAGCGGCGGGCAGCGATAGGCGGCAAGCCCGTCACACTCATAGGCGCGCGTCTCATTAGGGTCTGAGATCACGGCGTCATCGGGCAGGATCTGACGCAAACCGGCAACGATCTGATCCTTGCGCGCAAGAATGCTTGCATCGGGCACTGGCATTTCCATCGGCGGTGTCTCCCTTGATTTCCGGCATCCCGGGCATTTCCCACCCAAAACCCGTAATTGGTAACTTCATATTACCAATTTTGGCGTTTGAAAACCCTTTCCGACAGGATAGAGCAGAAAAATGGATATGTTGCTGACCGATCTTCCGAAACTGTTCTCACTCTTTGATGGTGCCGTGCTGGTGCTGTTTTGTACAGGTGCAGTGATCCTCGGCTGGGTGACCGAACATCCACCCGAGCGCCATCCCTCGACCCACAAACTGATGAAATCCTACCGGCGCGACTGGATGCTGGAGATGGCCGCGCGCGATGTGCGAATTTTCGATGCCCAGCTTCTGGCCACCCTGCGGCAGGGCGCCAGCTTCTTTGCATCAACCACACTGATCGCACTTGGTGGCGGTGCAGCCCTTCTGGGGCAGGTCGACCGGGTTCAGGATGTTGCCAGCGAACTTAGTCAGGATCTGGCCTCCCCGGTCGTGGTCTGGGAAATCAAGATCCTCTTCGTTCTGCTGCTGCTGGCAGCGGCATTTCTGAAATTCGTCTGGGCGATCCGGGTCTTCGGCTATTGCGCGGTCGTCATGGCGGCAACCCCGAACGATCCGACCTCCCCACAGGCCCGCCACCATGGTGAGCAGGCAGCGGAACTGAACTATCTCGCGGATCGCAGCTTCACCCGCGGCTTGCGCGGCATCTACTTCTCGCTTGCAGCAATGGCATGGCTGGTCGGGCCATGGGCATTTCTGGCGGCAACCCTTGCAACCATTGGCATGATTTTCCGCCGCGAGTTTGCCTCACGCACGCGTGCGCTTCTGCTGGAACAGCCGGGTGAGACGATGCCTGCGCCCTAAGCCCTGCCCCCTTCGGCGGACAGAAGGCGCGGGTCGATGCCAATGCGCCCAAGGGCCACATCCCATTTCAGGCCCGGACGGGTGCGGTAGACCAGCTTGACGTCTGCCGGGCAGATCAGCCAGCCATTGCTCTGAATCTCTTCCTCCAGCTGCCCCGGTCCCCAACCGGCATAGCCCAGCGTCATGATCGCCCGCTCCGGTCCTTTGCCACGCGCCATGTCGCGCAGGATCTCGACCGTTGCGGTCATGCCGTAGCCATCTTTCAGCACCATGGTCGACCCCTTGACGCTGTACTCATCCGAATGCAGCACAAAGCCCCGGCCATGCTCGACCGGCCCCCCAAAATAGACCTCGTAGTCGGTGTCGGGCGTATCGGTCTGGATATCGAGTTGATCCAGCAGGTCACTGAACCGCAGATCGGGCGCGGGCTTGTTGATGATCAGCCCCATCGCTCCATCTTCGGAATGCGCACACAGAAAGATGACGGAACGCTCGAAACGGGGATCTCCCATCCCGGGCATGGCAACAAGCAACTGCCCTGCCAGTTCCATCTCGTCCGCATTCATCTTGGCCAATCCTAAGCCCTCGCTGCAAGCTGGGTCGATTGGGTTTCGACCGGGCCATTCAGTGTTGGTTGACAGTGTCCAATCCAGCAGTGTCAACTTTGTCTGACAGACCATGCAGAAATTTGGGTGAAAGATCAAGCTACAAAGGCTCTCCGAGATGTGACTTCTGTGTCAGCACAACTTCGAATATGGTGTCCGAACGTCGTGTCAAGCTGGGCTCTCCCTCAATGTGTAAACTTTTACAATACTCCGGATTTGCGTGCTGTCTGGCGGCCTCAAGTGCTGCTCAGGACGTCACGGATCATGCCACACAAGTGCAGGCAGTCGCAGGTTGGCAGCAGGAGGACGGCTCGCATATGGCCGGTCTGCACATGGCCCTGTCACCGGGATGGAAGACCTATTGGCGCGCACCGGGCGACGGGGGCATTCCGCCTCGGTTCACTTTCGATGGCTCACACAACCTGTCCAGCGTGTCTGTGGCCTTTCCCCGGCCGGACGTGTTTTACCAGTATGGCATGCGCTCCATCGGGTATGAAAACCAGGTCACCTTTCCGATGCATGTGACGGCAACCGATCCCGGTCTGCCGGTCATGCTGAATTTCCAGATCGATTATGGCATCTGTGCCGAGGTCTGCATTCCGGCCAGTGCCGAAGGCTCGCTTCTGATCGGACCCGATCAACCCGGTGAGATCGCCCTGATCAACTCCGCCCTCGCAACCGTGCCCGTGCGGGCCTCAGGTGAGGAAGTCATTGCATCGACCTGCGAGCTGTCCGGCACCGACGATGGTCGCAGCTGGCTGGTCGCCTCGATCACACTGGCTGACGGTCAAGGCGCCCTGTCGGAGGCCGTGATGGAAACCAACAATGATGATCACTGGATCGGCCCGCCCGCGCTTGAGCGGACCGGCGATCAACTGAGCCTGGTCTCGGAATTCGAATCCTTCACTGACACACCGCTCAGTCTGGAAGACACCCCGGTCCGCGTCACGTTGATCGGCACCGACATGGCGCTCGACATCGCCGATTGCACACCGCCCGACGGCAACTGATCCACCTACGAAGCAGCGCGTTTGCGGCTCGGCCTGAGGATCAGAACGCTGACCAGCCAGAACGCAAACGCAACACCCGCCAGACCCGCGATCATCGTCAGAAGAACGGGCATCCCTCCTTCGCCCGGAACCAGTCCAGCCAAAGGCGGCCAGATCGCCCCCGTGACCGCCAGATGCCCGGTTGTTGCCGCGATCACACCGACTGCTGCAACCACTGCCAGCCCAACACCCAGCCGCAGCCCAAGCGGCACATGACGGCCAGTCAGGGACCGCTTCATGCCCCGCATCAAGCGCCGGATATCGGCCTGACTTGCAACAAGCGCCGGCACCAGCAGCAGCACCAGCACCATGCCAAAGCCCAGCCCATAGGCCAGCGTAATCACCGTGGGTTTCAGGAATTGAGCCTGATTGGAACTTTCGTAAAGCAACGGCGTCAGCCCCAGCACGGTCGTCAGTGTTGTCAGCATCACCGGGCGCAGACGGTCGCATGCCGCGTCAATGATCGCATCACGCGTGTTGCGGGTCTCGGAATATTCATCAATCGTGGTGATCAGCACGATGCTGTCATTGATGATGATGCCCGACATCCCGATCAGTCCGACCACGGTGAAGATCGACAGCGGCACATCCCAGACCGAATGGCCATAGATCGTACCAACCAGCCCAAAGGGGATCACCAGCATCACCACAATGGGCCGCGTCCAGCTAGAGAATATCCAGGCGAGCGTCAGGAATATCCCCAGCAAGCACAACGCAAAGCCAACGGTCGCGTCGGTCAGGAACGCGCGCTCCTGCTCCGCCAGCCCACCCTGCACGAATTGCACGCCGAAATCCCCCGCAATTCGTGGCAGGATCTCATCGGCCAGCCGGGTCGTGATCTCGCTCGCGCGCACCGGATCATCTTCCGAGATGTCCCCCGTGACCGTGACCACCCGCAGCCCGTTCTCCCGCAACACCGACGAGAACCCAAGCGCACTGTCGATGGTCACGATCTCGGACAGCGGCACATAGGCACCCGTTGGTGCCCGCAGCATCGTCCGGTTCAGGAAATCCGCCGTCAGTTCGGCCTCAGGCAGGCCCACCTTGACCGTGCCAGAGCGCACGCCCACAGGAAATTCCGCTGCATCAATGCCACTCAAACGCTGACGCAGATCGCCGCCGATGCCGTCGATGGTAAAGCCAAGGGATTGGCCCAGTGGCGTCAGCTGCAACACCAGTTCGGTCTTGTCATAGGCCAGATTGTCCTCAACGGCCGAGACCTCGGGGAACGCCGCGACAGCCTCCTTTAGAGCCTCGGATGCCGCTTTCAGGTCACGCGCCTCAGCCCCGTAGAACTTCACGTTCAGACTGTCGCCCCCGGGGCCGGAGCGCCAGCCGCGAAAGCTCAGCGTCTCCAGAAGCGGATGCCGGCGCACCTCGTCCTGCAGATCGCCCAGAAAGGCAAATGACGAATAGGGCCGGAAATCCGCGTCGATCAGCTCGATCGCGATGGAACCCAACTGATCGGGCTCCTTGGTGTCCGCCCCTGCCAGACCGCGCCCCGTTGTGCCGCCAACCTCGGCCAGCGCAAAGACCACCGGATTGACTCCGTGCTCGGCCTCGTATTTCGCGGCCACTGTCTCGGTTGCACGCTGCATCTCGCGCATCATCTCGACCGTGTCCGAGCGCACCGCACCGGGAAGCATCGCAAAATTGCCCGAGATCGAGCCGCGCTCGGGCGCATTGAAGAACCGCCACTGAACATCGCCACGCATCACCATGGACACCGTGATCGACAGAACCAGCACCAGACAGGCCATCACTGGATACCGCGCGGTGATCACAAGCTGCATCAGGGGCCGGAAAGCGTGATCGCGCATCCAGCGAAAGCCCCGGTTGAACACGCGAGACGGCATGTCATACCAGCGTTCCTTGGCTTGCGCTGCCAGCGCATGGGACATGTGGTTCGGCAGGATCAGGAAGCATTCGATCAGACTGGCCAGCAGCACCACGATGACAGTCAGCGGAATATCCGCAATCAGCGTGCCAAACCGCCCCCCGATGAAGGTCAGGCCGAAAAACGCGATGATCGTCGTGATTGTGGCGGAAAACACCGGCAACAGCATCCGCTTGGCCGCCCGTTCCGAGGCCGTGACCGGGTCCTCACCCAACCGCCTCGCACGGAAATCGGCGTGTTCTCCCACCACAATGGCATCATCGACCACAATCCCCAGACAGATGATTAGCGCAAAAAGCGAGATCATGTTGATCGTCAGCCCGATGGCATACATCAGCGCAACAGCGGCAAACATCGCAGCCGGAATGCCCGCCGCCACCCAGAATGCCGTGCGTGCCGACAGGAACAGGAACAGCAAGGCCACGACCAGCGCCAGCCCGACCAAACCGTTGTCCAAAAGGATGTTCAGACGCCCGGTGATCAGTTCCGCGCGCGTGCGGATCAATTCGACCCGGACACCTTCGGGCAGTACCGCCTCAAACTCTGCCGCCACCCGCTCGACCGAGGCCTGCATGGAAATCGCGTCACCCTGATCCGAACGGTCCACCCGGATCGACACTGCCGGGTTGTTGTCCTTGAAATAGGTCCGCCCCGAGGCCGCACGCTCAACCGCGACCACCCCCAGATCACCGATCCTGAGCTTTGATCCATCGGTCTCGGAGCGGACGACGATCTGCTGGATTTCCTCAGCCGTGCGCCGCTCAACGCCGGTGCGCACCCGTGTGCCCGTGCCCGCCACATCGCCTGCGGGCCGTGCTTCGGCCTCGGCTGCAATCGCGTTCGAGATATCGCGCAGGCTTATGTCATGACGGATCAGGCTCGCTTCAGGCACATCGACCCGAATGTCGGGCGAGGCAACCCCGCGAATGCTGGTCCGCGTGATGCCTTCACGAAACAGACGCGCGGTGAATTCATCGGCAAACTGCCCCAGTTGCTCCACCGTGACCGGCCCGTGGATCACAACATCCGTGACCCGGTCGCGCCATGCCCCGCGCCGGATCACCGGCTCATCCGCTGTCTCCGGCAGGTTGCGAACGCCGTCTACGGCCGCGCGCACATCCTCGGACGCACGCCCCATGTCCCAACCGGGCTCAAAATCCATCGTAATCCGCGCCGAGCCCTCGCGCGCCGTCGACGAGGTGCTTTCAACACCCTCCACGGCAATCAACGCAGGTTCCAGCAGGGCCACGATGGCCCCATCAACATCTTCTGGGCCGGCCCCGTCCCAACTGACATTGACCCGGACATTCTCAATCACAACGTCAGGGAAGAATTGCGAGCGGATCTGGCTGGCCGCGACCACGCCCAGCGCAATCATGATCACCAGAAGCAGATTTGCCGCCGTTCTGTGACGCGTGAAATACGACAGCGGCCCGGTCACGCCCTTGGGGATCATCGCCATGACGTCAGCCCCCCATCCGGCTTTCCAGCCGCTCGATCACGGTGACCGGCACAGCATCCTCGTTCAACTGCGCAAGGATCCGGGTCTTCACATCGCCCGGCATTCCCGAATTGCCCTCCACAAACGCGATCAGCCGCGCGCGCCGGTCAGGATCAGGCACAATCGTGTCGGATGTCTCGGCTGTTTGCGCAGCAGGCGCTGGCGCGCCACCCATACGCGCCTCGATCCGCTCTACAGTTGCCAGCGGCACCTCGTCCTGGGCCAGACGCTCCAGCACACGAGTCCGCGCATCCGCAGGCATCCGTGTGTTACCCTCAACGGCCGCGATCAACCGCGCGCGCCGCTCATCATCCAGCTTGATCATCGCAGGCGCTTCGGCCACGGCTCCGGGGCGCACAGGGCGCACTTTCACACCCGGCCCAAGCTGCGGAATGCGCTGGGTGACATATTCCCGGCCCATCGGCACGTCCGAGACGATCAGCGCATCCCCCTGACGCCGCTCGATGGAGGCCAGAACCTCCTCCAGCCGACCATCATCGGCCAGAAGCAGTATGCGCCCGTCATTGGTCGAGGCACTCGCCTCGATCACGGCGACATTCGACAATTCAGGCTCCATGATCGTGACTGTCAGAAAATCCCCGGGCCTCAGCGCCGCGAGCCCCCCATCTGTCAGCTTTGCAAACACTTCCCGCCCGGTCTGGCCCTGCCCGACTTCAGCGCCGACGCGGTCGATCACACCCGAGACGGAAACTTCCAGATCCTCAAGTGACAGGACCGCTTCAACCGGCACAGGGCGCAAACGCCCGGCGTCGTCAATCAGCCGGGAGAACTGGGCGTTAGAGACGCGAAACGCCAGTTCCAGCGCTGTGGCATCAATCAAAGTGCCCAGCTTCTCATTGGCGTTCACCAACCGCCCGGGAACGGCTGACACTTCTGAGAGCAACCCATCAAACTCGGCAATCGCACGGGTCTCCGCCAGCGCACGTTCCGCTTCCTTGACCGAGATTTCACGACGCGAGACCGCAATCTCCGTCCGGTCAATTCGCGCCTCTGCCGCCGCCAGTGCCTGCTCGCGGCCCACAAGCGTCTGATCAATGCCCGCCAGCGCGATTTCGGCTGTTTCCACCGCGGCCTCTGTCCCCACACGCCGGTTCAAAAGATCCTGCTGCCGCTCCAATGCACGTGCCCTGAGGCTGCGCTGCACCTGCGCTGCATCCCGGTCAGCGATTGCAAGTTCCAGATTGCGCGCGGCCTCCGTCGCATCGGCCTGCGCATCGGCCAGTTCCGTGCGCGCCAGATCAAGCGCTGCCTGCGCATCGGCGGGATCAATCTCGAACAGCAACTCGCCAGCGTCCACGGCACCGCCATCGCGAAACCCGTCCGCCATGCGCACCAGACGCCCGCCGGTTGCGGCCCGCACTTCCAGGGATCGCGCACTTTCCACGGTGCCAAAGACAGTCATCACCGGCGCCACGGTTTGCGCGGTCAGCACATCGACATTCACTGCATATTCCCGCTCAGGTGTGGGACGTGCGCGATTGCCCCGCTCGGCCATCTCCTGACTGGCGCGAAACACATTGCCCGCCGCCATCACCAGCAAGCCAATTGTCAGGCCCAGCAGAAACAGACCGATAAAGGATCTTGTGATCCAACGCATATCAAAACTCCGAAAAAGGCCCGGCGCAGACTCACACGAGCCCTGTCTGGTTTATACGGTTGAGATTTGGCATTCCGTCGCAAAAAGTAAAATGAATTACGCGTGCCTTGCCTGCCAGAGGGTCAGAACCGGGTGCTGAGTTGGAACAATTGCCAGTTTCTGGATCATTTCCGGCTCGAAAAAGCCGAACCCGGCCCCCTCACCCAGTCTGATGTTCTCAGGTTCCACTTGGCAATCCGTCTGAAACACATGCAAAAGCGCCTTGCGGCCCGCAGTTGAGGTCACACGCGCAAAGCCGTTGAGATCCGCGTCGCGCAGCTCCACGCCGGTCTCCTCGTGAAACTCACGTAACGCTGCCTGCTCGGCCGTCTCCCCTGCCTCGATCGCCCCGCCAAAGAGGCTCCAGAGGCCGGGCCAGACGACATCTGGACGGTCATCACGCAACTGCAACAAGACCCGCCCACGCCGGTCGCTCGCCATCACCAGCGCGCCCTGCACCGGGTTGGTCAGGTCTACTGCGCCGATGTTTGTCCAGCCGGTCACTTGCGCCGCTTGTGCTCATCCAGTCGCGGCATGATTTCCACGAAATTGCAGGGTCGGTGGCGGTAATCCAGTTGCTTTGACAGAATCTCGTCCCAACCGTCCTTGCACGCCCCAGGCGAGCCGGGCAGCGCAAACAGATAGGTCCCGTTCGCCACGCCTCCGCAAGCCCGGCTCTGCACCGCCGAGGTGCCGATCTTGGCCATGGAGACATGGGTGAACACCGTCCCGAAGGCATCGATCTCCTTCTCATAGACATCGCGATGCGCCTCCACCGTGACATCGCGCCCGGTCAGACCCGTACCCCCGGTCGAGATCACAACATCGACATCCTCGCGGCCGCACCAGTCGCGCAACACTCCTGCAATCCGGTCCCGCTCATCGGCGATGATCTTGCGATCGGCCAGCTTATGCCCGGCTGCCTCCAGCCGTTCGACCAGCACGTTGCCCGAGCGGTCATCATCGGCCACCCGCGTGTCCGACACCGTCAGAACGGCAATGCGCACCGGGATAAACTCCCGCGTCTCGTCAATTCGGGACATATGACCTCAACTCCGTGACAAAAGGGCAAGGCGCAGGGCCAGCGCGCCGAATATCGTGGCCGAGACATATCTGATCACCCGCCCGATCACAGGCCGTCCGGTCATCGCTTGCCCCAGCTTGCCCGCGCTCAGACCCACGGCTCCGTTCACAATCAGTCCACCGATGCAGATGATCACGCCCAAAAGCAGGAACTGCGGCAGGATCGGGCGGCTCTGGTCGACAAATTGCGGCAGGAAGGCCAGCACGAACAGGATCACCTTCACATTGGTCAGGTTGATCAAAAGCGCATCGCGAAACGGGTGCATCGCGCGCGGCACGCCTGTTGCGTCCTCCGGCGTCTCACGCAATGTGCGCCAGGCCAGAACCAGCAGGTAGATCACACCGAAAATCTGGATCGTCAGGAACGCACCGGGATAAAGCGCCAGCAACGCGCCCAGCCCCAGACCCGCAAGGCAGACATGGACAAAGCAGCCCAGCGCCACGCCCAGATCAGCGGCAATCGCGGCCCGTGGTCCCCCGCGCAACCCCTGACTGAGGCAGAACATCATGTCAGGGCCCGGTGTCAGGTTCAACGCAAGGGCCGCCGGAATGAAGGCCAGAAGCGTGGCAAGAGAGACCGGCAACTCCATCATCGCCCCAGCCGCGCCTTGATCGCCAGCAAATCAGCCCATGCCTCGCGTTTTTTCATAGGATCGCGCAACAAGGCGGCGGGGTGGAACATCGGCATCACCGGCCGCCCGCCAAGATCGCCCCAATTGCCCCGCATCCGGGTGATCCCGGTCGTTGTCTGCAAGACCGTGCGCGTGGCCGAATTGCCCATCACCACGATCACCTGCGGCGCTGCCAACTCAATATGGCGCATCAGAAAAGGCCGCATCATCGTCACTTCGTCGGTGGAGGGATCGCGGTTTTCCGGTGGACGCCAGGGGATCGTGTTGGTGATGTAGATCGCGTCCTCCGCGACTTCCGCATCCCGGCTCAGACCAATGGCCGCAAACATCTTGTCAAGCAATTGCCCCGACCGGCCGACAAAGGGCTTGCCGATCCGATCCTCGTCCCGTCCCGGAGCCTCGCCGATGATCATCACCCGGGCCTCCGGATTGCCGTCGGCAAAGACCAGATTGCGCGCACCGCGCTTCAACGCACAGCCATCAAACGCCGCCATGGCCGCCTTCAAGCCCGCCAGATCACCGGCAGCCTGCGCCAGAGCGCCACTGGCCGCATCCGCGACCGGGACGGCCTTGGGGGCATCCTGAACGGAGACCACAGGAGCCTCAGGAGGCGGCGCAGGTGCCGCAAACCGGTCCAAAGGCGTGTCCTCGATCGCCTCATCCACCCCAAGCTCTACCTGCCAGGCAAGCGCTGCCAAAGCGGTCTGTGTGTCGAGTTCAACGGACAAAATTTCGCGCACCATTGTTCAGTATGAGGGTTTCCGGCGTCCAGAACATCCTGTCTGTGTCCTCCAAGGTCAACGGGCCATTCAGATATTCCTGCGTTTGCCTGCGCAGCTCAATAACGGGATCACAATTGACACCGTCCCGAAGTGCACATGCTTTTTGAAAATAATACAGCGCACGCGGCAGGTTCACGCCCAATTCCCCATCCCGATAGGCTGTTCCCAGACGACCACATGCCCAAGGGTACCCGCCGTCACAAGCGGCTTTCCAAAGCCCTACAGCACGCTCTCGATTTTGGCCATCTGGCAATTTTTCCCAATAGACAAGTCCAAGGAAGGCACAGCCCAGGTTTGATCCCTGTTCACAGGTCGACTGGAACAGCGCCTGAGCGGTATCGACATCTGTGACAGGATCACCTTCATCAAGCAGATACTCACCCAACATGTTACAGCCCTGCAAAGGTGAAAGCGCGCAATATTTCTCCAGGTATGAGTGAATATTGGGATCATTTTTCCAGTTCAGATCAATGTAAAGACGGCACCCGTATCCAAGGTCGAGATTACATGCCTTCAAATAGAACGCAGTAGCGCGCTCCTTGTTTTTCAGCACTGCAACAGGTTTGTACCACGAAGGCGGCGACGCAGGCGGGAACAAGTCTAAACCCGCGCCAAGACAGGCCGCCGGACTGCCATATTCGCACCCCTGAACTGATGCCCTATGCGCCAAATAGTCTTCATCCGGTCGGCTTTTGTGCGTCCGCAGATAAGTCGACATCCATTCGCAGCTGCGCCAGTCACCGCCGTCACAGCCAGCCTGAAAAAATGTCAGCAAGCGTTCAGGTTCAGAACTCAGCCGCCCAGCATGAAGACACAAACCATCAGGGTCCAACTCACACTGGTGTGACGCATCCAGAAATCCCGACGCGACAGCCTTTTCCTGAACAAAGACAAAAGCAGTGGTGAACAGGAACACAAGACATGCAGCAACCGCACTCAGCACAGCGGCAGGCATCCCCTCAACGTTCAAAGCCCGATTAAGACCCAGACTGTCAAACGCCCTCATGACAAACAGGCTCAGGCCGTAGATCCAGGCAAGCAGCGAGGTCAGAAACGTGGAATAGAAAAATATGGAGTAGAAGGAATAGCCCATCACGATTTCACTCAGATGAAATGGCTGTTCCCGAACGAGCAGGAAGAACGGGACCAGGGCGGCCAGAATAATGAACAAGCTGAGAAAGAAGTCCAAAGCGAGATAGCCAAAAGGCCGCAGGATGCCAGCCAAAGCTCCCCCGGGCTGACCATTCTCTTTCTCAGAGTTTTCTCTTTCAGCCTTGGCAAGGCGACCCAATATCCATCGTGTCTGCGCGATCGAGATATAATCCGGGATCAAATTTAAAATCGCCGCAGCCGCAAAGATTTTCCACAGTTCAGGGGTGTAACCGAACCGCTGATGTGCGTTGTCAAAAATGAGCAGTGACAAGAAATAGATGGCACCGACTGCAAGCAAAGATGACAAGGCGGATGCGAAAAGGCGTTTTATGGATGGCAACCTGCCATTGAAAATTCTAGCCCCGTAAATCCGGTCAAAACCATTGCAAAACAAGCCTGCCCAACTGCTGCGGTAGGCTCCCATCATGTACCGTGACAGGTTTTCCTTCCACGTCGGCGATCCAAGCCTGACAAGGGAAAAAATTGCAGTGGCGGCCATGCCAGCCAATGCCTGTGCAGGTGAAAGATGATCTGTAACAAAGTCCCACATCACTTCATCTGACCGCGAATCGACGCGATTGACCAGATGCAAAGATACAAGCGACAATTCGCTGAAATGGGTTGGTTTCTGCCTGATTAACCACTAATTAACCAAAGCGATTGACGTTGGGGCGTCTTGAGCGCAGACTCAAGCATAGCGAAAACAGGAGGGTATCCCCATGACGGATGACCGGCTGTATCAGCTTTGGGAGACGGAAACCTCGCCTGAGGCCATCCCGGAGCTCGTTTTTGCGTTTGGACTTGCGGCATTGTTCTGGGCCGTTCTCGCCGCCGTTTTCTGGGCGGGCTGGACAGGTGTGTCCCCGTTTCCGGCCTTTGCAGGCGGTGCAGTTGCGCTCAACGCGATCTGGGCTGCTTTTGTCTATGGCCTGCCGCGCCTGTCGGAAAAGACCCGTGGTGATTTCCCGCTCTACCACCGCCGCGCGCTGATTGCGCCGACCGTTCTGGTGGTGATGCCGGCCCTTGTGGCCAGCGCCTATCTTCTGGGCCACTGGTTGCCGCACTGATCCTCTCGACAGGGCGGTCTGGACTGGTATAAGCGCGCTCAGGCACTGATGCGCGGAGGTCTCATGTTTTCCCAACGCCACCTGCTTGGCATCGAAGGGCTGAGCCAGTCCGACATCACCGCTATCCTTGATCTGTCCGAGACCTACGTCGAGCAGAACCGCAAGACCAACAAGCATCTCGATGTGCTCACGGGCCTGACCCAGATCAACATGTTCTTCGAGAATTCCACCCGCACGCAAGCCTCGTTCGAGCTGGCGGGCAAGCGGCTGGGCGCGGATGTCATGAACATGTCCATGCAGGCCTCATCGATCAAGAAGGGTGAGACGCTGATCGACACGGCACTTACGCTCAATGCCATGCACCCTGACCTGCTGGTCGTGCGTCACCCAAATTCAGGAGCGGTCAACCTGCTCGCCTCCAAGGTCAATTGCTCGGTCCTGAATGCGGGCGATGGGCGACACGAGCATCCCACGCAGGCGCTTCTTGACGCTCTCACCATCCGCCGCCGCAAGGGCCGCCTGCATAGGCTGACCATCGCAATCTGCGGCGACATTGCCCATTCGCGCGTTGCACGCTCCAACATCATCCTTCTGGGCAAGATGGAAAACCGCATCCGTCTGATCGCCCCGCCCACTCTGCTGCCCTCTGGCATCGACAAACTGGGGGTCGAGGTCACAGGCGACATGCGAGAGGGGCTCAAGGACGTCGATGTCGTCATGATGCTGCGCCTCCAGCGCGAACGGATGGACGGCGGCTTCATCCCGTCCGAGCGCGAGTATTTCCACCGCTTCGGACTGGACGATGAAAAGCTGGCAATCGCCAATGACGACGCCATCGTGATGCATCCCGGCCCGATGAACCGCGGGGTCGAGATTGACGGTCTGATCGCCGACGACATCAACCGCTCGGTCATTCAGGAACAGGTCGAAATGGGCGTCGCCGTGCGCATGGCCGCCATGGACCTGCTGGCGCGCAACCACAAACGCTGGCGGGTTGAAGAGGCCATGGCGTGAGCACCTGCTGCAATCAGACCCGTGAAACTTCCACGCTGAGTTGGCAAGATCGGTGGATGTATGCAGCCACCTATAAAGGCACCAAGCTCACTTGTTTTGCCCATGAGAGTGAGGCGGGTAAGTTTTGAGTAACAAATTCGATCTGAAAAACAGCTTCTTTTCAGTAACTTGCGATTCTGTCCCCGCGGGGACAGCCAAAACCCCTCCGGGCGTAGCTTCACGGGTTCCCATTGCCCCCATACCGGGATGCGCCTCATGACCCGCAAAATCGGCATGGCAGATGAGCCCGCAGGCTGGCAGCGCTACTTCGACCCCGACGAGCGTCTGTTGTGGCAGGGTCGCCCGGTGCCGGGGCTGGGGATTGACCTACCCACTTGCGGTCTTGCCCTCTTTGGTCTGCCGTTTCTCGGTGGAGGCATTTTCATGATGGTAACGGCTGTCCGCGATGCAATGGGCGCATCCGGCATCGACAATGATTTCGGACCCTTGGGCCTTTTTGTCTTCTCACTGCCGTTCTCAGCCATCGGATTTGGTCTGGTGTTCGGCATCTGGTGGTATCAATACCGCCTGCGCAAAACCGCGCGCTATGCGGTCACCAACAAGCGCGCCTACATCGCCCATCAGGTCTGGAACCGAAAGCTTGAGGTGCATCCGATTCATCCCGAGGCCGAGATCACCATGGAAGAGGGCCGCACCACATCGGTCACTTTTGCCGTCAAACGCTGGACCGACAGCGATGGTGACCGGCAAAAGCAGGAGCACAGCTTTCTCTATCTTGAGGACGGCGAAGTCGTGTATGACATCCTGCGCAAAGTTCAAAGAGGCGACGCATGACCATCCTGACCAATGTCCGCCTGATCGACCCCGAAGCCGGGACCGAGATGACAGGCTCTCTGGCGATCGAGGATGGCCGGATTGCCGAAGTGACCGAGCGCCCGCTGGCAGGCATCGATTGTGGGGGCATGTGTCTGGCTCCGGGCATTGTCGACATCGGCGTCAAGGTCTGCGAACCGGGCGAGCGGCACAAGGAAAGCTTTCGCTCAGCAGGGCTGGCAGCAGCGGCAGGCGGGGTCACGACCATCGTCACCCGCCCCGACACGGACCCCGTGACCGACAGTCCCGAGACGCTTGAGTTCGTGCGCAAGCGCAGCGCCGACAGTCTGGTTCATGTGCTGCCCATGGCCGCGCTGACCAAGGGGCGGCTGGGTGCCGAGATGTCCGAGATCGGCTTTCTGCTCGATGCCGGCGCCGTGGCCTTCACCGATTGCGACAGCGTGGTGGAAAACACCAAGGTGCTGACACGGGCCATGAGCTATGCTGCCTCTCTGGGCGCACTGGTCATCGGCCACCCGCAGGAACCTGTGCTCAGCAAGGGGGCCTGCATCACCTCGGGTGCCTTTGCCGCCAAGCTGGGCTTGCCTGCGGTCTCTCCTCTGGCCGAGCGGATGGGGCTGGAACGCGATCTTGCACTGGTCGAGGCAACAGGTGTCAAATGGCACGCTGACCAGATCACCTGTGCCGCTGCCCTGCCCGCACTGGAACGCGCACGCGAGGCCGGTCTCGATGTCACCGCGGGGACATCGATCCATCATCTGACGCTTAATCTTCTGGACATCGACGATTATCGCACCTTCTTCAAACTCAAGCCGCCCCTGCGCCATGAAGAAGACCGGATGGCCATCGTATCCGCGCTGAGCGACGGTCTGATCGACATCATCTCCTCCATGCACACGCCCCAGGATGAAGAAAGCAAACGTCTGCCGTTCGAGGCCGCAGCCTCAGGTGCTGTCGCACTTGAAACCCTCCTGCCCGCCGCCTTGCAACTGGTCCACGCGGGTCATCTGAGCCTGCCCCGGCTCTGGGCGGCTCTCAGCCTCAACCCCGCAAAACGCCTTGGACTGGAGGCAGGGCGTCTGTCCGAGGGTGCCCCTGCCGATCTGGTGCTCTTCAATCCTGACGCGCCGTTCGTGCTGGACCGTGCTGACCTGCGCTCGAAGTCGAAAAACACGCCCTATGATCTGCGGCGCATGACCGGCAAGGTGCAGGCCACATGGGTTGCGGGCCATCAGGTGTTCGGGTCCAGCCTGTGAGCTTTTCGATTTTCCCCAAATACTCACATTCCCACCATCTGCCAGCGGAACAACATCCATGATCCTCGCCCTGACCTTCATCCTTGCCTATCTGCTCGGCTCGGTGCCGTTCGGCATCGTCATCACCCGGGCGCTGGGGCTGGGCGATCTGCGCGCCATCGGCTCGGGCAACATCGGGGCGACCAATGTGCTGAGAACCGGCAATAAACCGGCGGCATTGGCCACCCTGATCCTCGACGCGGGCAAGGGCGGCATTGCAGTCCTGATCGCGCGCGCGCTGTTCGGGGAGACCGCAGCCCAACTGGCAGGGCTTGGTGCGTTTCTGGGGCATCTCTACCCTGTCTACCTGAAGTTTCAGGGCGGCAAGGGCGTGGCCACGTATCTGGGCATATTGCTGGCACTGCTTTTCCCCGCCGGGCTGGCCGCCTGTGCGACATGGGTCGTCACAGCGCTGGTCACGCGGATCTCGTCTGCCTCTGCCCTTGTCGCCTCCGCGTCTGCCCCGATCTGGCTCTGGATCTTCGGAGCGCCGGGGGCCGTCTGGCTGGGCATTGTCCTTGCAGCCCTTGTCTGGTGGCGGCACAAAAGCAACATTGCGCGCCTCCGGGACGGAACGGAGCCCAAAATCGGCAAGAAATCCTGAGCCTGCCAAAGTCTGACCATCTTTGCACGAGACCAAGGGGCACATCACAACAATTCCGAGGGTCTCATGGGTTTCAAAGCTGCTGTTCGCACCTGCATTTCCAAATGGATAACGTTCTCAGGCCGTGCGCCACGGTCTGAATACTGGTGGTTCATGCTGGCCAATATCCTGCTTTATGTTCTGCTCATGATGCTGGGTGGGGGACTGGCCTTTGGACTTGGATCGCTGGGGGGCGGCAGTGCAATGGGCATCATCACGGTGATCATTCTGGCCGTGCCGATCCTGTTCCTGTTCATCGCCTCGCTCTCGGCCATGGTGCGGCGTCTGCATGACCGCAATCTCAGCGGCTGGTGGTATGTCGGTCTGATTGCCCTGTCGGCAGCACAGGGCGGTGCCGGTGCCTTTGATCCCGGCGGGATCATGAGCCTTGTCTTCACCGGTCTCTATGTTGTCGGCTCAATCGCGCTTCTCGTCGTGCTCTGCCTCAGGGGAACAGCTGGCGAGAACCGCTTCGGCTCCGATCCACTGAACCAGAACGCCGAAGACGTCTTTGCCTGATCGCATCAGCTTCGGACAGGCCATCGTCTCGGCCTGTCGCAAATGGCGTGTCCCTGCGGGGCGCGCCAGCCGGGCGGAATACTGGTGGTTCGCGCTGTTCCAGATTTTGGTGGCATTCTCGGCTGTGATGATCGGCGGGCTCATTGCCGGGGCCATCGGGTTTGAGAACGTCTTTGAAGGGTTCAGCACCAATATTTTCAACCCGGTGGTTCTGCTGGGACTGGCTGTCGTGGCGCTGGTCTACCTCTGGTTCTATGTGGCCTATGTCAGCGTCAGCGCGCGACGACTGCATGATCTGGGGCTGAGTGCCAAACCGCTTGTGATCGTCGTCGTGCTGGACGGATTTGATCTGGTCTACAGCGTCAGTCCCGAAATCCTCGGGCAATTGGGTGAGATCCTGTCATGGACAGCGATTGGCGCGACTTTCATTGTCATGGTGCTCGCGCTCAGGCGCGGCAATCAGGGGCCCAACCGCTTTGGCCCGGATCCTTTCGCACCCGAGGACACGGCTGCGGTTTTCGATTGACACAGCATTCAAATTTCCGTAATTTCTGTCTAGACTGAAATTACGGAAATTAAACCGATGCATCTGACCGAATCCATGCAAGCCTTCATCCTACACTGGGGTGAGATGGGCACGAAATGGGGGATGAACCGCTCGGTCGCCCAGATCCACGCGCTTCTGCATCTGAGCAATGAGCCGCTGCCTGCGGAAGACATTGCCGATCTGCTGGGGATTGCACGCTCCAACGTCTCGACCGGGATCAAGGAATTGCAGCTTTGGGGACTGGTCAAGGTCAGCCGCAAACTGGGCGACCGGCGCGATCATTTCATTGCCCTGCGCGATGTGTTCGACATGGCGCAACAGGTGGTCGAAGGCCGCCGCCAGCGGGAGTTTCTGCCCACCATCACGGCCGTCGAGGAAGCGCTGGACGGCGCACGCTCCGACGGCACCAGTCCCGAGATACAGGAGCGGATGAAAGCCACGCTCGACATGGTTCAGTCCTTTGACAAATGGTATGTCGAAGTCCGCCGCCTGCCCCGCACAGCCCAGTTGAGCCTGCTGAAACTCGGCGCACAGATCGCCAAGCTGCTGCCAAAACGCTAGTCGACCCCTGCCATATCGGACGCTTTTGAAACCCGGTCACAGGATCGAGGAGAGTGATGATGACACCGCGTTACAAAGTTCAGAAGGGCCCGTTTTTCACAGCCCTGATCATGACACCCCTGATCTGGGCGCTGATCGGTGCGCCGCTGTTGCTCGTGCCGACCGTGGGCGCTGTCATCGGTGCGCCCTTCTATCTGCTGATTGGCGGGCCGGTGTTCTGGTGGCATCTGAAACGGCATCTGCCCACACCGCAGGGCCTGATGGCGGCGGGTTTTCGCGCCAATCTGGCAAGCCCGCTGGCATACGCGGGGTTCCTCATCCTGACCGGCGGTCCGCTGGCAAGCCTGTTTGCCCCTGCGATGATCCTGATGTTCGCGCTTGCCTGCATTCATGCATCTGTCTGGGGGCTGACCTTCGGCTGGCTTTATCGCAAATGGGCGCTGATCGAAGAGGTTGATCTGGACACGGAAGTCTTCGCCTGAACGCCATCCCGGCCTGCCCGATTGACAAACAATTGTCATAAAGTGACCCTATCCAAAAGGTGAGGGCACAGCGCAAGGCAAACTCCGGGAGATTGCGATCATGACATTTGTTGACAGCATCAAGACCTGCACATCGAAATGGGTCACCTTCTCGGGCCGGGCCAGCCGGTCGGAATTCTGGTGGTTCAACCTGTTCGTCGTGATCGTCCAGATTGTCTGGCAGGCCATTTTCGGCGGGGCGATCGGGACCATCGCAGAAGGTGGAGGCAGCAGCATCGTTATGGGCGTGCTCGGACTTGTGTTCCTGCTGGTCTACATCTATCTGGCCATCGCAGCGATTTCAGCCACCGTGCGGCGGCTGCATGACCGGGACAAGACCGGCTGGTGGTACTGGCTGTTTCTGGTGCCAATCGTGGGTGCGATCATTCTGATCGTCTGGTTCTGCATGCGTGGTACCCAGGGCCCGAACCGCTACGGACCCGACCCGCTGGGCGGATCAGTGTCCGAGGACGTGTTCGAGTGACGCCTAAGGCGCCTCAGTAGGAATACTCCGCATAGATCCGGTTCAGATCGCCGTTCCATTCGCCGTGGTACAGCGCCAGCATCTCTTCGGCTGAGGTCTCGCCACGTTCGGCGATGTCCTGAACCGCGTTGAGGAAATGGGTCTCGTCAGGGATCATGCCGCCAGCACCGGGGCGCGCCCGGGCTGCCAGCCCGGCGCGCGAGATGTCGAGAACCTGCAATGCAACTTCCTGCAGGCTGCGCCCGTCCACCTGCGCCTTCAGGCCGTGAACTGAGGCATCGATGCGCAACTGGTCGCGCATCTCGGCGCTCCAGCCCTTGCAAAGGTCCCATGCGGCATCGAGTGCGGATTGGTCATACATCAGACCGACCCAGAACGCCGGCAGCGCGCAGATCCGCCGCCACGGACCGCCATCGGCCCCGCGCATTTCCATGAATTTCTTGATCCGCGCCTCGGGGAAGATCGTGGTCAGGTGGTCGGCCCAGTCTGACAGCGTTGGCTTCTCGCCGGGCATGGCGGGCAACTCCCCTTTCAGGAAATCGCGGAATGACTGGCCGAGCGCATCGATGTATCTGCCGTCGCGGTAGACGAAATACATCGGCACATCGAGGGCGTAGTCGACATAGCGCTGAAAGCCCATGCCATCCTCGAACACAAACGGCAGCATGCCGGTGCGGTCGGCATCAAGATCGCGCCAGATGCGCGAGCGCCAACTGACATGTCCATTGGGTTTGCCGTCAAAAAACGGAGAGTTGGCAAAGAGCGCCGTCGCAACCGGTTGCAGGGCAAGGGCCACGCGGAATTTCTGGACCATATCGGCCTCAGACCCGAAATCGAGGTTCACCTGAACCGTGCAGGTCCGGTACATCATCTGGGTGCCATGGGTGCCGACGCGGCCCATGTAATCGGTCATCAGCCGGTAGCGGCCCTTGGGCATCATCGGCATCTGTTCATGGGACCAGTCGGGCGATGCGCCCAGCCCGATGAAGCCCGCGCCGATCTCATCGGCGATCTCCTTGACCTGGGCGAGGTGGACATTGACCTCGTCACAGGTGCCGTGGATCGTCTCGAGCGGTGCGCCGGAGAGTTCCAGTTGCCCTCCCGGCTCAAGGCTGACATTAGCCCCGTCCTTGGTCAGGCCGATGATGTTGCCGGCTTCCTGAACCTCGTCCCAGCCAAAGCGGTCGCGCAGACCTTCGAGCATGGCGCGGATCGAACAGGGACCATCATAGGGGAGCGGTTGCAATTTGGCGTAGCAATAGCCGAACTTCTCATGCTCGGTGCCGATGCGGAAATCCGCTTCCGGTTTGCAGCCATCTTCCAGATAGCCTGCGAGTTGCGAGAAATCCTCGATGGGCCCGCCACCGGATTGGGGAATGGACATGTGCTTGAGGCCCTCTGTTGGCAAATCACTGGGAAAAACACCTAGCGAGCCAGCGGCGCGGTGACAATAGCGACAAGAGGCTTGAGCAGGCCGGGGTGAACCGGCGGGACATCACGATCTGGTCAGGTGAGCCCCGGTCAGTTCAGGAGATGCACCGTTCCCGTCTCGGACTTGGCCCAGATCAGGCGGCGGCGGGACTGAGGGCCTTCGAGCGCTTTCAACGTGGCGGGCATGTCGAACCCCGGCAGGCTGGCGAAGACATCGAACAGCGCCTGAGTGCCCGAGGCCGTGGTCGGGATCGCGACGGCCTCGCCGCCTTCCTGGGTCAGCCACCATGTCCGGCCGTGATCCAGAAGGTCGATGCCGCTGAGCAGGTTGAGGGCGACAAAGCCGCCCCCGTCAGGGCCGAAATAGGAGATCCGCCCCTCGTCGATCTGCACCACCCCCGGCCCCCCGCGGCCCCGGCGAAACCGGGCGCGCTGGCGGAAGGTCACGATTGCCAATCCCGCCAGCAGCAGGAGCAGAATGCCCACGCCCTGCCCGACTGGCGTGATCGCAACCAGAAGACGCCAGAGGCCGAGTGACGCGAGTGCTGCCAC
Source organism: uncultured Paracoccaceae bacterium (assembly GCA_947494445.1). GTDB lineage: Bacteria > Pseudomonadota > Alphaproteobacteria > Rhodobacterales > Rhodobacteraceae > CANLSM01. The sequence continues at coordinate 121,680 of CANLVD010000002.1, forward strand.
GAGCACCGCTTCCCATGTGGCGGAAAACCAGCGGCTGAGGCCGTGGGCAATCTCGGGACGGATCAGGCTCATCACAGGGCAGGCTCCCATGGCAGGGTTTCGGGACGATCATCATAGGGCGCGCGGATCGGCTCGAACGCCATGTCGGTGAAGTCGCGCAACAGGATGCGCTTCTGATCGCGCAGGCGGAAAAGCTGCGCGCCTTCAACCATCCAGTCTTTGCCCTGACGCAGACTGTCGGGGCTGCGCTGGCGCCAGGGTTTTGCATCCGGTCCGGGGATGAAGCGCTTGAGGGGTCCAGCCTTGCCGATGATATCAGCCGTGTCCGGGCCGGTGTTGACCACATATTTGCGGTCTTCGAGGAAGTATCCCCCGCCACCCCATGTGTCACCTTGGGGGAAAAGCGCAAGTGCTGTGAAATAGGGGGGTTTCGATATGGCAGTCCATGAGCCCTCGGCCTCCCGCTGCCAGCGGCCATCAAGGGCGAAATAGAGGAAATGCGCACCATCGGGCGAGAGGTCGCAACGTTCCTCGTAAACCCGCGCTTTCAGCCATTGACCGTCTTCAAAACGGTCGCTGTCCCTGTCCCACAGGATCATCCGGTAGAGCTTTGACGGTCCCTTGCGCAGGATCACGGCGCGCGAACTGTTGCGCGCGGTGAAAACCGAAAGCGATATGGTTGGCTCGGTCGTCATATGCGCGGCTTGACCACGGCTGTCGCGGGATCACCGGTGTTGGGCGTGCCGCCCGGTTCGATCAGCATCAGATGGCATTCCTCATCTGCTACGGGACGGTGCTCAACCCCCTTGGGCACGACAAACAACTGTCCGGGTCCCAATGTGACATCGCCCTCTCGCATCTCAATCCGCATTGACCCTTTGAGCACGAGAAAGAAATCATCCGTATCGGCATGAGAGTGCCAGACAAACTCGCCCTTCACCTTGACCACCATCACCTCATGCCCGTTGAAATCGGCGATGACATGGGGTGTCCAGTGGGCGTCGAACTGGTCAAGCTTCTGGGTCAAATCAATGGCGTTTGCGGTCATGGGTCCCGGTCCTTCCGTAAAAGACATGTAGGGTCTGCGCGGGATTGCCGCTAGACTAGGCGCACCATGTCTGTCGCAGAGACCCGTACAAATCAAGTCCGCGCACCTGCGCGCCCGGTGGCAGCCACCCGGCAGCCGTCAGGGGCGGAACGGGCTGTGGCCGATGCGGCCAGCCGTCTTGCCGAACTCAGCAACGCGGCCCCAGCGGTGCAGCGGCACATCACCTTGCAGGCCCAGGCCGATGCCAGCCCGACGGCCCAACGCGCCGTGATCCAGCGCGAGGGGTGGGAGTTGTGGGAAATTGCAAAGGCGCTGGCCATCCCGATGGCGCTGGTGCTGGGCTATGTGGCGATCTACGGACGCTCGGCCCTGCAGTCCCTTTTTGCAGCGGATCAGGGGGCTGCGCGTACCGCTATTCTGGAAAGCGATACTGAGGAGGAAGAAGAGGAAGGCACCGAGGACGAGGAAGAAACCGAAGCCGAAGAGGAGGTTGTTGAAAAGACCACATCGGCCAAGAACCAGAAGCGCAACCGCAAGAAACGCGAGCGACTGAAACGCAAGAAGGCCCGCGAGCGGTTGGCGGCGGTTGAGGAGGATGAGGTTCCGGTTGAGGATGTAGAAGAGGTCGGGGACGTTGCCTGGGAAGTCGAGGAAGACGAGGACAGCGGCGAATGGACCGAGGTTATCAGCGCGGACGAACGGCGTCTGCGCAGCCAGCAGGCGCTTGATCTGCCTGCCATGGTGCTGGAGATCGACGGATATGGCGGATCTGCGTCGGACCTGTCAGGGGGACAGCAGGAACGGATCAACCAGTATGTCAACGGCATGGGTGCACAGGGGCATCTTGTGGTTCAGGCGATTTCAGACACCTACCGGACGGTGCAGGACCGGCAGCGCAACCAGTTCTCGATCTCGATCCCGTTTCAGGGGCTGGCCAATTTCGAGATCCACGCCCATTGCGTGATCGGCACCGGCGAGATCGCCCAGGGTGTGAACGCGGTGCATTACAAACACCGCAATGATCGTTACGAGACCGGCGTCTCGGTGCAATTGACGATGGGTCAGGTGCGGCGGTTGCTGCCCGATGCGGCAACGCGCCAGCAATCCTATCTGGCGATGTAGGCCCGAAGACTAGCCCCAGTCGCCCAGATGCATCTGCCAGGCGGCCATGGCGGCCACGGCGGCCGTATCAGCCCGCAGGATGCGCGGTCCAAGCGTGACAGGGGTGCATTGGGGCAAAGCATGCAGCAACAAAGCCTCATCCGAGGAAAACCCGCCTTCGGGACCGATGAGGATCGCCCACTTGCCTTTGGATTGTGTGCTCAGCGCCTCGGCCACCGGCAGGGCTGTCTGACGCTCGTCACAGAACATCAGATGCCGGTCTTCCGGCCAGTCAGACAGCAACCGGTCGAGTTTCCGGACCTCCGCCACCTCGGGCACGAAGGTGCCGCCACATTGCTCGGCAGCCTCGATGGCATGGGTTTGCAGACGGTCAATGCGCAGCCGCTCCGCGTTGGTGAAACGGGTCATCACCGGCAGGATGCGCGCGGCCCCCATCTCGGCGGCCTTCTCGACGATGAAATCCGTGCGGGCCTTCTTGATCGGGGCAAAGATCAGCCACAGATCGGGTGGAAGCACAAGCGGTGCGGTTTGCGCCCGGCACACGGCCAGCACATTGCGTTTGGATGCTTTCAGGATTTCTGCCGCGAATTCCCCGTCCCGGCCGTTGAAGACCGCGATCACATCGCCCACGCCCTTGCGCATGACGTTGACGAGGTAATTGGCCTGCGCGCTCAGCTCCAGCGCGGCATCTGGCCCCAGGTCTGCGTCAACAAAGAGCCTGATTTTTGGTCTGATCTCTGGCATAACTCCTCCCATGAGCACCGAGATGTCGCATGATCTGCCCCCCGATGGAAGAGTGGCCGATGCCACCGATCTGAACTGGGTGGACCGGTTCGCCCCGAAGGTGACCCGGCCCTATCTGCGCCTGTCGCGCGCGGACCGTCCTGCGGGCACATGGCTGTTGCTGATCCCTTGCTGGTGGGGGCTGGCGCTGGCTGTCCTCAATCAGGGCGGAACGCCGGGTCTGGGTGAGCTGTGGATCGCGCTGGGCTGCGGGCTGGGTGCGTTTCTGATGCGCGGTGCCGGGTGCACGTGGAATGATCTGGCGGATCACGACATTGATGCAGGTGTTGCCCGGACCCGGTCGCGGCCTTTGCCATCGGGTCAGGCAACGCGCGCTCAGGCCAAGATCTGGCTGGTGGTGCAGGCGCTTCTGGCGCTTGGAATTCTGCTGAGTTTCAATCCGGTGGCCATCGCCCTTGGCGTGCTGGCGCTGCTGCCGGTGGCGGTCTATCCCTTCGCCAAGCGGTTCACTTGGTGGCCGCAGGTGTTTCTGGGCCTTGCCTTCAACTGGGGCGCGCTTCTTGCCTGGGCCGCAGTGACGGGTTCGATCTCGCTCGCGCCTGTGCTTCTCTATCTCGGCGGCATCGCATGGACGCTTTTCTATGATACGATCTATGCCCATCAGGACAAGGAGGACGACGCGCTGATCGGGGTCAAGTCGACCGCGCGTCTGTTCGGCGCAGCCACGGGAAAATGGCTGTTCGTGTTTCTGGTCCTGTCGGTTTTGCTGATCGCATCGGCGGTGATCCGCGCAGTCCTGCCCGTGGGCCCGATCCCGCTTTTGCTGGCTTTGGCAGGCGCTTGGGGCTTTGGCTGGCATCTGGCCTGGCAAATGCGGCGTCTGGACATTGATAACCCAGATATGTGCATGCGCATTTTCCGTTCCAACCGGGATGCGGGGCTGATTGTCGTGCTCGCGTTTTGTGTCGCAATGTTACCGCAGGTGTTGTCTTGAACCCTGCCGGGGTTTGCGCGTAGTGTCCGCCAACCTGACGGCCTCGTCGTCGTGACCGGACCATGAACAGATGCAACCCACCAACCTGATCTTTGCAGCAATCGCAGCCCTTGGCGCTGCTTTTGGGGCATGGTGGGTGGCAGGACAGGCCGTTGGACACCTCGAAGAGAGTACGCAGGCCAGCCTGCAAACGGCCCTTGCCGAGAGTGGCGACGGTTGGGTCGAGATCGAACCCGATGGGCTGATCGTGCATTTGACCGGCACAGCGCCGGACGAGACTGCGCGCCTGCGCGTTCTGGAAACACTGGGCCGCGAAATCAATGGCGCGCGCCTGCGTGACAAGATGATCATCCGCCGGGTCGAAGCCGTCGAAGAGATTGCCTTCTCATTGCAGATCCTGCGCAATGGCGACCGCGTTTCGCTGATCGGGCTGGTGCCCGACAGTCTGGACACACAGCGGATCGGGCGTCTGAGCAGCGATCCTGCAGTGACCGAGATGCTGGAAACTGTTGACCGTCCGGCACCGGATGGCTGGCAGGATACGCTGAATTACGCGCTGGATCTGGCAGAGCAGCTGGAGCAGTCGAAGCTGGACATCATGCCCGGTGAAGTGGCGGTTGCGGCCTTTGTCGAGGATGCAGAGACCCGCGACCGGCTGACGGAAGACGTGGTTGCCGCAGCGCCTGAAGGCGTGGTCGTGCGTGCTGATATCACCTCTCCCCGGCCTGTGATCACGCCGTTCCGCTTTGCCCTGACCCTGCGCGATGGACGCGCTGTGCTGAGCGATTGTGCGGCTGAGACCACGAATGGGGCCGAACGTATCCAGGCCGCACTTCTGCCATTGCTTGAAGAAGCACCCTGCAAGATCGGGCTTGGGGCGCCGTCAGAGGGCTGGGCAGATGCGGTGGTTGCTGGCATCACGGCGCTGAAAGATGCAGGCGGCGGGCGGCTGGTGGTCAACAATGCCGAGATCACATATCGCGCGCCCAAGGGTCTTGATATGGAGCGGTTCGAGGAAATCCGGGAGGCGTTTCTGGACGCACTGCCACCGCTTTATTCGCTCGATTGTATTCCTCCGCCGCAGGAGGTCGTCTCCGAAGATGGTCAGATCACTGCCGCACCGCGCTTTGCCGCGGAACGGCTTGTGGATGGCCGGGTCGCAATCTCCGGCGTGGTTGCCGATCAGACCAGTTTCGAGGCCGTTCTGGGGTTTGCTCAGGCCAAATTCGGCTTTGACCAGATCGAGAACGGGATGAGCCTTTCAGAGACTGTGCCTGAGGCCTGGCCTCAGCAGATCCTTGGTGCGCTCGACGCGCTGTCACTTCTCCATGACGGCAAGTTTCAACTGACCGAGGACGGGCTTGATCTGGATGGGGTTGCCCGCTCGGACGCAATCCCGGACGAGGTCCGCCGCCTGCTGGCGCGCGCCATGCCCAAGGGCAATGCGATGGACCTTCAGCTTGAGGTCGATACGACCATTTTGCCACCGGTCACAATGCTGACCTCCTCGCCTGAAATTCACGCGGCCTGTGCCGGACAGATCAGCGACATGCTGGAACTGTCGCAATTCGTCTTTGCCCCCGGTTCTGCCGAGATCGAGGACATCTCGACCACACTTGTGGATGACATTGCTGCGGTGCTGGAAAACTGCCCGGGTGCGCGGTTCGAAGTAGCAGGTCACACGGACAGCCAGGGACGCGAAAGCTCGAACATGGCGCTCAGCCAGCGGCGTGCGGATGCGGTTGTCGATGCGATGCTGGAAAAGGACCTCACACGGGTGTTTCTCAGTGCACGAGGCTATGGCGAAGAACAACCCATTGCCGACAACCAGACCGAAGAGGGACGCGCGCGCAACCGCCGCATCGCCTTCACGCTGATCGAACAGGACAGCGACGGGGAAGAAGAAGATCAGGCCGAGACGAACGCGACCGGGACAGAGGAAACCGCCGCAGTTGATCCGGAGGCCGAGACATCACCTGATCTGACGGCGACACCGGTCGGAGAAGATGCCTCTGACGCAGAACCCGAAGCCAGCCCATCAGCCGATGCGCCTGAGGCTGACACCCAGTCGCTGACACAGGCCCCGGCCCCTGAACTTGGCTCGGGCGAGGATCCGGCGACCGAAGTGCCCGTGTTCCGCACGACGCCGGACATCACTCCACGACCCCGCCCCCAAAGCCTTCCGCAAATCGAGGATGCGAGCAATGGACAGAACTGACCTTTCCCTCGTGATCGCAGGTGCGCTTCTGGCCGCCGTGCTGATCGGCTGGTGCCTGCACTGGGTCTACAGCCTGCTGACGCGCGCGCCCGCAGCCGCGCCACTGGATGAAAACTCGCTTGTGGCCGCTCTGCAGGAGGCCGAACGCAGCCGGGATGAGGCCATTGACCGCATGGAAAGCGTCGAGCGTGATCTGTCCAACCGCCTGACCCAATCCCAGGCCGAATTGAGTGCCGCAATGGACGGTCTGGGGGCCGCGCGGCGCGAGGCTGAAGAACTCAGAGCACAGATGAGCGCGGGTTAGCGCGTCTGACAAAACAGCCACGACCTCTTGCGTCACTTAACGCGGTGAAACCCTTTACGTCTGTATGCTGAGCGAGTCAGCTTTACGCGTGACGCTTCAGCTCTTGGTCCAGCGGCTCAGGGCCTGCTCATCGCTTTCACGCGCATCGACCCATTGTGCACCTGTTGCCCCATGTTCCTTCTTCCAGAACGGCGCCCGGGATTTCAGGTAATCCATCAGAAATTCCGCCGCTTCAAAGGCCGCATGACGATGGGGGGAGGCCGTGGCGACCAGCACGATCTGGTCACCGGGTGCAAGCGGGCCGTGACGATGGATGATCAGGGCGTCCTGCAAAGGCCAGCGCTCATGGGCCTCGCTCACGATCTGCTCCAGCGCACGCTCGGTCATGCCGGGGTAATGCTCCAGCTCCATTTCCGTGACGGGTCCGGATTTTGCCATGTCGCGCACCAGCCCAGTGAAGGTGACCAGAGCCCCGATGTCGCTGCGCCCTGCCCGCATGGTGGCAAGCTCTGCCGAAAGATCGAAATCCTGGGTCTGAACGCGCACCGACACCGGAAATCAGCCCCCCGTCATCGGTGGAAAGAAGGCCACCTCGCGCACGCCCTCAAGGGATGCATCGAGCCCCGTCAGTTCCTGATCAAGCGCCACCCGGATGGCGGACATATCGGCAAAGGCAAGGGCATAGCGTGGCTCGCGGGCGCGCAGCTCATCGACCAGATCAGCCACGGTCGCGGCATTTGTGTCCACCGTTTCGCGCGGCAGACCAATACGCTCACGCACCCAGGCGAAGTAGATCACATCCATCACCGCTCTCCTTCACGCAAATAGGGCTTTGCCTTGCTGAAATAATCCCAGCCGGTGACCGCAGTCAGGGCACCGGCAATCCAGATCAGGATGATGCCTGCTTGCGTTGCCATCTCGTAGCGCCAGACCAATGGCTTCAGGCCCAGCGTGTCTGCGGCCTCACCCGTGAGGATCTGCTCCAGCACGAAAGGATCGGACGTGTAGTACAACCCTTCGTAATCATACTGGAAAATGCCTGCCAGAAACAGAAACGGGATCGCGATCATCTGCAGGGTGGTTTTCCACTTGGCAAGCTTGGTGACCTTCAACCGGCCCGCATCCGCCCCCAGATATTCCCGCAGGCCCGAGACGAACACCTCACGAAACAGGATCACCATGACCGGCAGGATGATCAGCGGGTTCAGACCGCTCAGGCCCAGAATAACGCTGAGCGAAATCACCACCATCGCCTTGTCGGCAATCGGGTCGAGCATCGCCCCGAACCGGCTTTCCTGTCCCCATTTGCGAGCCAGATAGCCATCCAGAAAATCGGTCAATGCCGCTGTCACGAACAGGAACAGCGCCAGCCAGTCCGCATAGGGACGGGCAAATGCGATGAACACCAGTCCGACGCCGGGGGCTGCCAGCAGGCGAAACACGGTCAGGATATTTGGCAGGTTGCCGGTCACAGGTTCAGTCACTCCAACTCGAAATCGTCTGGTCTTTATCACGGCCCCGACGCGGCTTTTCAAGCACTCGGCAGACAAAGAGGTCGCTTTGTGTGCGCTCGCTTCAACTTCTTGGTAAAAATATCCCCGCCGGAGGCATCCGGACTGTCATTCAGGTGCTGCGGTTTCGTGAAAATGCCCATAGATCGCCTCGGCCATCTGGTCCGAGATGCCCTCAACGCTGCGCAAATCCGCAAGCCCTGCCCGGCTGACCGCCTTGGCGGAGCCGAAATGGGCCAGAAGCGCACGTTTGCGTGCAGCCCCCACGCCCGCGATTTCGTCCAGCGGCGTTGCCGTCAGCGCCTTGGCGCGTTTTGCCCGGTGCGTGCCGATGGCAAAGCGGTGCGCCTCGTCGCGCAAACGCTGCACGAAATAGAGAACCGGATCGCGGTGCGGCAGGGCAAAGGGGCGCGCGGCACCGGGGCGATAGAACTCTTCCTTGCCTGCATCCCGGTCCACACCTTTGGCCACGCCAAGGACCGCGACGTCAGCGACACCCATTTCCGCCATCACCTCCGCCACGGCCGAGATCTGACCCGCACCGCCGTCGATCAGCACCAGATCGGGCCACAGCCCCGAGGTGCGATCTGGATCTTCTTTCAGCAGCCGGGTGAAACGGCGCTCCAGCACCTCTTTCATCATCCCGAAATCATCGCCCGGTGTCAGACTTTCGGACTTGATGTTGAACTTGCGGTAGCTGGATTTCAGGAACCCTTCGGGGCCAGCAACAATCATCGCACCAACCGCATGAGCGCCCTGAATATGGGAGTTGTCATAGACCTCGATCCGCTCGGGTGTGGCATCCAGCCCGAAGGCCTCCGCCATGCCGCGCAGCAGCTTCGCCTGCGATGCGGTCTCGGCCATTCGGCGGCCCAAGGCCTCGCGCGCATTGCGCACGGCACTGGCGACCAGTCCCGATTTCTCACCCCTCTGCGGCACGAGGATTTCGACCTTGCGGCCCAGTTTCAGGCTCAGCGCTTCGGTCAGCAGATCGTCATTGTCCACCGGGTGGGACAGCAGCAACTGCCGGGCAGGCGTCTTGTTGGAATAAAACTGTGCGATGAACCCCTCAAGAATTTCACCGGCCTCGGCGCCCGTGCCGGTGCGTGGGAAATACGCCCGGTTGCCCCAGTTCTGGTTTGAGCGGATGAAGAAGATCTGCACGCAGGCCTGTCCTTCATCCTCATGCAGGGCGATGATATCGGCCTCTTCCACGCCTGCGGGATTGATCCCCTGCTGGGTGGAGACCTGCGCCATGGCCCTGATCCGGTCACGCAAGGCGGCCGCACGCTCAAACGCCATATCAGCCGAGGCCTGTGCCATCTCGGCTGCCAACTGGTCTTGCACCTTGGTGGATTTGCCACGCAGGAACCGGGTCGCATCATCGACCAGATCGCCATAGCCATCCTCCGAGATCAGGCCAACACAGGGCGCCGAGCAGCGTTTGATCTGGTATTGCAGACAGGGTCGTGTGCGACTTTCGAACATCGCATCCGAGCAGTTGCGCAACAGGAATGCCTTTTGCAACTGATTGAGGGTCCGGTTGACCGCCCCGGCAGAGGCAAACGGGCCGAAATACGTCCCCTTGGCCGATTTCGCACCCCGGTGCTTTCGGATCTGCGGAAAGCCGTGATCGCCGGTTACCAGAATGTTGGGAAAGCTCTTGTCGTCGCGCAGCAACACGTTGTAGCGCGGCTTCAGCTGCTTGATCAGGTTCTGTTCCAGAAGCAGTGCTTCGGTCTCGGTTTCGGTGGACAGAAACATCATCGAGGCCGTGGCCGAGATCATCCGCCCGATCCGCGCCGAATGCCCCGTGGGCTTGGCGTAACTTGCCACACGTTTCTTCAGACTGCGGGCCTTGCCGACGTAAAGAACGGCACCGTCGCGATCGAGCATCCGGTAGACACCCGGACCGTTTCCCAGCGCCTTGAGGTAGCCGTGAATGACCTTATGGCCGGTTTTCGGCGTGTCCTCACTGCTCAGCGCCTCGGTTCCGCTGCCAAGGATGTTATGGGCGTCTGGCTCTGTCATCTTCCCTGTATCGCTCATCGTCTGATTCTACCCTTGGCTGCGACTTTGGGCCATCGATTTCAAGACTTATTCTGTCCACCAAATCTGTGGATAACTCGGTGCATAAGCTTGCAGCAACGCAAGATTTCCCTTCAAAACAAGCCTGTTTTACTGTTTGCCTAATTTTTAGGCAATTTTGTAACATGCTGATTTTACAATATAAATAAATTCACCTCTGTTAATTTTTTGAAAACATTGGCGAAATCATGACAGCTTTGTGAACGCGGCGCTTATCGTGGACAACTGGAGGGTTACAGTCTCATTTTTTGCGGCCGAACTGTAAATCCCGCGGATCACTCCACCCCCAGAACATCTGGGGTCTGCCAGCCAAGATGCTGGCCTCCGTCAACCGCCAGCATCTGACCGGTGATCGCTGGGTTGTCGAGAAACACGTCCATCGCGCGCACAATGTCGGCAGGGTTCGAACCGCGTTCCAGAATGGTCGCACCGCGCTGAGCGGCGAAATGTTCCTCGGTCTGGCGGCCACCGCGCAAGGTTGGCCCCGGTCCGATGCCGTTGACCCGGATGTCGGGCGCAAGGCCTTGCGCTGCTGTCCGCGTAAAGGCCCAGAGACCCATTTTTGCCAGCGTGTAGGTCATGAACTCCGGCGTCAGTTTGTGCACCCGTTGGTCGACCATGTTGATCACACAGGCAGCCGCCACAGGCTCGCCATTCTCATCGCGCATCCCGCGCCGCACCTGCCGGGCAAAGGCCTGTGTCAACAGGAACGGGGCCTTGAGGTTCGACTTCATGTGCCGGTCCCAGCTTTCCAGCGTGGCGGTTTCAATCGTGTCATGTTCAAAGGTCGAGGCATTGTTGATCAGAACGCTCAAGGGCCCGCCAATGGCCTCGGACGCGGCACCGATCAGACCCATCACGACTGCATCATCCAGCAGGTCCGCCTGCACCGTGGCTGCCTTCACGCCGAATGCGCGCGCGTCCTCTGCGGTTTCTTCGGCGGCGTCCCTGCTGCCTGCGTAGTGGATCACGACATTCTGGCCACGTTCGGCCAGACGCAGGGCCATGGCGCGGCCAAGGCGGCGCGCACCGCCAGTGATCAGGGCTGCATCTTGCATCTGGTCTCTCCGGTCTCAGAACAGGCTGACAGTATAGACCACATAGAGGCCCAGAAAGACCAGTCCAACGATGCGGCCCATATCGCGTTTGAACCACACGAAAGGCAGAAGTGCCGCCGAGGCCGCAAACATCACCCAGAGGTCCACATTCAGGAAATGCTCGGACACCGGCAACGGGCCAAAAAGGCTGGCAAAGCCCATGATGGCCAGAATGTTGAACATGTTCGAGCCGATGACATTACCCAGCGCCACCTCGGCCTGTTTGCGCATGGCGGCCATGACGGTCGTGGCCAGTTCAGGAAGCGAGGTGCCGACGGCCACGAGGGTCAGGCCGATCACTTCATCGCTGACACCCAGGCTCCGCGCAATCTGATCTGCACCCTCGATCAGGAAATGCGCGCCCAGCGGCAGTCCGATGATGCCCGCCAGAAGGTAGGCCGACATCTTCCAGACCGGCATGTCGGCATCCGCGTCGTCCAGATCCTCGGTCGGGTCAGACTTGCCGGCACGGGCTTGCGCAAAGGCACGCCACAGCATGGCCACCAGAAGAACAAGCAAAACACCTGCCTGCCAGAAATGCAGCGGGCCAAAGAAACAGAGTGCGATGAATACCAGCGTTGCGCCGATCATCTGAACGTAGCTGTCGCGGGTCTCGCAGCCAGACGTCGCCAGACCGGAGACCAGAGCGGGCACGCCCAGCACCAGAAGCACATTCGCGATGTTGGAGCCGACCACGTTGCCCAGGGCAATGCCCGGCAACCCCTCAAGCGCGGATTGTACCGCGATCAGAAGCTCCGGTGCCGAAGTGCCGAACCCCACCACTGTCAGACTGACGATCAATGCAGGGATGCCCAGTCGCAACGACAGCGCCACCGCCCCACGCACAAGGGCATCGCCCGCCAGCAACAACATGATCAGGCCGACGACGGCGAGAAAAATACTCAAGACTGGGATCCTTCAGGTGGGACGCGCTGGCAGGCCACCTATGTGCGCTTGCCGCAGGGACAAGGCCCTTTGCCCACAATCGGCGTACCGCAACGGGTACATTTCCCGCCCGGTGTGATAGTTTTGCGACGCATCTTGCTGATGACCTTGGGCGCGCGCAATTTGCCGAACATCGCCAGCACCACCATGAAGATCAGAAACAGGCTGACAGCTTTGATGATCATCCGCTCAGACCCCGAACCGCGCGAAGGCCGCGCGATCTTCTGCGGTCTGGATGACCGAGCCTGCACCGGGCAGACCAAGCCGTGAGGCAAGCGAGCGTTTGGCCGCCTGCCGGATGATCTTCACATCCTCGCCAAAGCGCTCTTTCAGGGTTGGCACAAGATGGCCGATGCCATCGACCAGACCCAGATCAACCGCCTGTTGACCCACGAAGATCTCGCCGGTGAACAGGTCCTGATCGGCCAGCTTGTCCCCGCGTGCCGATTTCACCTGCGCGATGAAATTGTCGTGGATCACCTTTTGCAGCGCCTTCAGCCGGGTCACGTCGCTTTCGCGTTCGGGACGGAACGGGTCCAGCATGCTCTTGTCCTCGCCTGCCGTGTGAACCCTGCGCTCGATCCCGTAGCGCCCGATGAACTCATCGAGCCCGAAGGAGGCTGAAATCACCCCGATGGAGCCGACAATGGAGGACGGATCGATGAAAATCTCGTCGCCTGCGGTGGCCAGCCAGTAGCCGCCCGAGGCCGCGACGTCCTCGCAAAAGGCCAGCACAGGCACGTCTTTCTCAGCCGCCAGACGACGGATGCGCGCGGCAATCAGCGAGGATTGCACGGGCGAGCCGCCGGGCGAATTGATCGACAAAGCCACAGCCACCACGCGTTTGCGGGAGAACGCCCGCTCGATCTGATCGGCAAGCCCGGCATCAGACAGGCTGGGCGTGCCCAGACCCCGGCCAGACGCGATCACACCGTCCAGACGGATCACCGGGACACAAGGATTTTTCTTGAAACGGGACATGAGTGAGGTCATGCCAGCCACTTAAAGCCTCAGGCCCTCCGGAACAAGCCGCCTGTGGCAATTTTCCCATGGGCCACAGTTGCGCATGGCCTGCCAGATGATACGCTTTGCAAAATGCCCGGAAGTGACCAGCACCCATGCCCGACCTGACCCTGCCCACGCCCACGCGCACCTTGTGCACCGATTGCGGCGTATCACGGATGGTGGATCCCGGCGCCTGCGGGCGGGCCTGCCAGTTCATCAAGCCCGATTATCCGGGACTTGAAGCACGGGTCCATGGCCGCACCCGCGAAGAGGCGCGCAAGGACGAAATGTATTTCGGACCCTTCCAGTCCATGCATCAGGCCCGGCTTGAGCCTGCCGCCGATGGCGCGCAATGGACCGGCATCACGACAGCCCTTGGCGCGGATCTGCTGGCGCGTGGCAAGGTGGACGCTGTCCTTGCCATGACCGGGGCCGAGGATGACCGTTGGCGCCCTGTACCGGTCCTGATCACTGACCCTGCAGATATGGTGAAATGCCGGGGCATGCGCATGGGCTACGCCCCGCTTCTGGCCTTACTGGAAGAGGCGCAGGAAAAGGGCTTCACCCGGCTGGGGGTGATTGGCATTCCCTGCCAGATCTATGCGCTGCGCGCGCTTGAGACCGAATTGGGGTTTGACCGTCTTTACGTGATCGGCACGCCCTGTTCGGACAACACCACGACCGAGGGCTTTCACCAGTTCCTTGCACTGCTCTCGGACGCGCCCGAGACAATCTCCTATCTGGAGTTTCGCGCAGATTACAAAGTCGAGCTGCGCTTTGATGACGGCCGCAAGCAGGAAATCCCGTTTCTGAAACTGCCGATCTCGAAACTGCCACCGGATTTCTTCCCGCTCACCTGCCGGACATGTGTCGATTACACCAATGCGCTGAGCGACATCACCGTAGGGTATATGGGCGGCTCGGGCGAACAATGGCTGATCGTGCGCAACCCGCGCGGGGCCGAAATGCTGGACGGGCTGGGCGACGGGGTGGTGCTCAGCCAGCCGTCCTCTGCCGGAAAACGACAGGGCGCGGTCAGGGGGTTCGTCGCCAACACCCGGCTGGCCGCAGGCGGGTTGCCGCTGCGCTCCATGCCAGACTGGTTGCGCCCGGTGGTCAGTTTCCTGCAACCGCGCATCGGTCCGCGCGGGCTGGAATTTGCCCGTGCCCGGCTTGAGATGAAGGCCGCCGAGACCATCCTGCACCTGCGCCGCGCAATGCCTGCGAAGATGAAAAACATGGTGCCGGGCCATGTCTGGGCTTTGGCAAGGCCTTATGATCTGACCCCCGAAGAGGGTGAGAAATCATCCTGATATTGGAAACAGTTTATATGTTTTACTAATATTTGTTTCTTATTGATCATCGACTAGATTGCCAACAACGTCAATTCACAGGAGCAGACCCATGAGCTGGAACCCCGCCCTCGACCCGCATTGCCCCACGGGCGACGATGTTGATGCCATCGAGACCCTGATCATCCCGCGTGCCCGCGATATCGGTGCATTCGAGGTCCGCCGTGCCCTGCCCTCCCCCAAGCGGCAGATGGTGGGTCCTTTCATCTTCTTTGATCAGATGGGTCCGGCCGAACTCCTGACCGATGAGGGCATAGACGTGCGCCCGCATCCCCATATCGGGCTTGGGACCGTGACCTATCTGTACGACGGTGCGATCCACCATCGCGACAGTCTGGGCAAGAGCCTTGAGATCAGACCCGGTGAGGTGAACTGGATGGTCGCCGGGCGCGGCATCACCCATTCCGAGCGCTCGCCTTCCGCAGACCGCGCGACCAAGCGCAAGCTTTTTGGCATCCAGACATGGGTTGCCCTGCCCGATGGTCAGGAAGACGTCGACCCCAGCTTTCATCATCACGGCAAGGATGCGCTGCCGCTGATTGAGGGAGAAGGCAAATCGGTGCGCCTGATCATGGGCGATGCGTATGGCGAACGCGCGCCGGTCAAGACATTCTCGGACATGTTCTATGCAGATGCGGTGCTGGCCCCCGGCGCGGCCATCCCGTTGCCCGACAATCATGAGGATCGCGGGGCCTATGTCACCTCGGGCTCTGTGCGCGTGGCCGGTATCACCTATGAGGCCGGACAGATGATGATCTTCCGCCCCGGTGACGGCATCTCGATGACCGCAGGCGAACAGGGCGCGCGCCTGATCCTTCTGGGAGGCGAGACCTTCAATGGCCCGCGCTACATCTGGTGGAACTTCGTTGCATCCTCGAAAGAGCGGATCGACGAGGCCAAGGAGGCCTGGCGCAAGGGCGACTGGCAAAACGGGCGTTTCCACCTGCCGCCCGAGGACAACCAGGAGTTTATTCCTTTGCCTGATCGCTGAAGCTTTGCAATGGTTCCCCCGAGGTGATCACATGATCCGGTGATCAGCGCGCTAATGTGACCCAAACCTCAATAAATTCAGGGTGGCTTTCCACTTTGGATCAATTTTGGTACAGAAAGAAAGCATTTTGGTTTTATTCTGGTTTAGGTTACACTGCGCTCACTCAACAAAATATCCCGGCAAAAACCGGGGATTCCTTATAAACAGGGGACCAATTGATGGAAGAACAACTCGCTGAACTTGTGGCGAAAGTGGCCGAGCTGGAGGCCGCATCAAAGACCACGAACACCATGTTTGCGGAGACCTACTATTATCTGACCATCCCGTTGATGGTTTTGATCCATGCAGGCTTTCTGGCATATGAAATGGGCGCATCCCGCCTCAAGAACGTGCTGGCATCGGGGGTCAAGAACATCCTTGCCTTCGGGTTCATGGTGCCGACCTTCTACTTCTTTGGCTGGTGGGTCTATTGGGCCTTCCCCACGGGGATCACGCTCAGCGAGGGTCCAAATGGCATCAGCGGCGCGGCTTACGCCAGCGCAATCGCCTGGCCATGGGTCGAATATATGGGGCCGAACATTGCAGATAACGCATCCGGCGTCTTCTGGGGGGCCTTCACGCTCTTTGCGGCCACCACTGCATCGATCATGTCAGGTGCCGTGATCGAGCGCATTCAGGTGGTGGGTTTCACCATTCTGGCCATTGTGCTTGGGTCCTTTGCATGGGTCGTGGCTGCAGCCTGGGGCTGGCACGCGGATGGCTGGCTGGTCACCGACTGGGGTCTGCATGACTTCGGTGCGGCGGGTCTGGTCCATGCTGTTGCGGGCTTCTTTGCACTCGGTGTTCTGATCAACCTCGGTCCCCGGATCGGCAAGTTCAACGCTGATGGGTCTGCCAATGATCTGGGCGCACACAACCTGCCCTTCACGGTCACCGGCCTGATGCTGATCATCGTCGGTTTCTGGGGCTTCCTGATGGCTTGTGTGATCGTGCCCGGTGAGGCCTGGAGCTGGTATGGCGACAAGTTTGCCACCATCTACGGCACGCCGATCACCCTGTCTGCGCTCAGCTTCAACATCCTGATGGGCTTTGCCGGCGGGATCATCGGGGCCTGGGTCATGACACGCGATCCGTTCTGGATGATGTCAGGCGGTCTGGCAGGGATCATTTCCTGTGCGTCCGGTCTTGATGTCTACTGGCCACCGCTTGCCTTTGCGATGGGCTTTGCCGGCGGGTGGCTCCTGAAGCCATGTGCCGCCTTCCTTGAGCGTCGCGGCATTGATGATGCTGTAGGTGCGGTCACGGTGCACGGCACGATCGGCCTGTTTGGTCTGATCATGCTGGGTGTCTGGGGCTCGGGCTATCCTGCGCTGCAAGGTCCGGATGCGCCGACCATCAGCCTTGTGGGCCAGATCGTCGGGGCCATTGTGTTCTTCCTCTTGGGCTTCGTGCCGGGATATGTCGTGTCCCTGCTACTGAAGTCCGTTGGTCTTCTGCGGGTCAGCCCGGAGGCAGAAGAGCTTGGACTGGACATGGCAAAAGTGCCGGTATCGGCATATCCCGAAGGCATTGGCATGTCCGCCAAGCCTGCTGAATAACACCACCAAGAGGAGACCTGAAAATGGGTTCTGATTTTTCCGACTGGGAGCAGGCAACTGGCCCGATGTACATGGGCGCGAATTCGTCATGGGAGGTGATCTGGTTCGTGGTCGCGGCAATCCTGTGCATCATCGCGCTGTATTCCGGATCCAAGCATGAGCTGGACGCCTACAAGAAGCTGAAGAAGTAATCTCGGCTTGAAAACAGGATTGAGGCCGCCTCTTTGGGGCGGCCTTTTTCGTTTGCGGCCCGGCCTTGCGCATGTGGACCCCGTCAGGATTTGAGTATTTTTGGAAAATCGAAGCCCTAGCGGCTTTGGCGGCTTTCCAACCGGTCGACCCAGTGGCGATACCACAGATCGGCGGGTTTGAGGAAATGCGGTCGGGAAAAGCGGTGCATCCAGCTGGGTGTCAGATGGGTACGGGCATAGGCGGTCTCACCGCGCGGATCGCCAAGTGCTGTCCAGGCAGCCTTTGCGCCAAGATAGGGCGCCAGCACCGTGCCCGAACCGGAAAAGCCCATGGCGTAATGGATGCCATCCTGCACGCCCAGCGTCGGCATATGGGTAAAGCTGTACCCGGTGTTGCCAGTCCAGACATGAGAGAGCCTGACCTTTGCCAGATCCGGCCAGACCTCGGCCATTGTGGCCTGCAGGCGTTTTGCGGCCAGTCCGAGATCAATGTCACGCATGGAGGCACGTCCGCCGTAAAGGATGCGCGTGCCATCGGGCGAAATGCGGTAATAGGAATGTCTTGCCCGCGTCTCGACCATCATCCGCCTGCCCGGGGCCAGATGCCCGATCAGATTGGCAGGCAAAGCTTCTGTTGCGATCAGATAGCTGGGCAAGGGGAAGATGCGGGCAGCCTGCCAGGGAAAGCTGCGGGTGGTGTAGCCGTTGGTGGCCAGAATGATCTGGCGCGCGCGGATTTGTCCTTGCGGGGTCCGGGCGGTCTTGCCGTTCAGGCTGGTGACCGGGCAGTTGCCGATGATGGGCACGCCGCGACGCTGAACGGCTGCCAGTAGTCCTGTGTGAAACTTGGCAGGATGGATGGCGCAATGCTGTGGAAACAGGATGCCGCCGAAGTAGCGCTCCGTCGTGATCTCCGTGGACAAGCCGGGGCGGTCGATCAGACGCACCTCGACATCGCTTTTCTCCGTGATCCGGTCAACCAGCCGCTTCTGGCCCTCGAACTGCGATGCGGTCCATGCAAGCTGGATGCGGCCGGTTTGCTGCAGATCACACTGGATGTCCTCACGCGCGATCAGATCCTTGACAAACTCAAGCGCAGGTGTCGCTTCGGCAAAGATCGCATCAGCAATGTCGGGGGAGAATTTCGCGGCCAGCACATCCCAGCCAAGCCGGGGATGCGCGCCGAACATGCCACCATTCAGGCTGGATGCGCCCGCACCGGGCAGGCCTGCGTCCACTACAACGACGGATGCCCCGCAATTAGCGGCCGCAAGTGCTGCTGACAGACCAGTATAACCCGCGCCGATGACCAGCAGATCAGCCTCGGCAGGCAGATCACCCGATATGTCCTGAGGGGGTGCGGCATCCCACCAATAGGGATGGCCCGGTGTCACGGATAGTCGCCTTTCACCCGTGACTTGGTCGGGTCGAAATGCGGGAAGGCCGAGACGCGGGCCTTAAGGCGCTTCTGCTGGCCGTCCAATTGGCCGATCTCGATCTCGGACCCGATCTCGGCATGGGCCACGGCCACGCGGCCAAGGGCGATGACCTTGCCAAGGATGGGTGATTTCATGGCAGATGTGATCTCGCCCACCTGCGCCTTGCCGACCCGCACACAATCACCCGGCGACGGCACGGTGCCGCCCTCGACCTCGAAACCTACCAGCTTGCGGTGTGGATGGGCCTTGCGCTCTTCAATGGCGGCGCGGCCAATGAAATCATCCTCCTTGGATTTCAGCGGCACGGTGAACCCGATGCCCGCTTCCATCGGATCGGTGCTGTCGTCGAATTCCGACCCTGCAAAGATCAGCCCGCCTTCGATCCTGAGCATATCAAGTGCTGCCAGTCCCAGCGGGGTGATGCCATGAGGCTCACCGGCTTCCCAGACCCGGTCAAAAATCTCGGTCGCATCCTTGGGATGGCAGAAAATCTCATAGCCCAACTCGCCCGAATAGCCGGTGCGCGAGATCACAACAGAGGTGCCCGAAAAATCATCCAGCCGCGCGATGGTCATGCGGAACCAAGGCAATTCGTCGATGGTGGGCTGCTGCGGCGGGGTCCAGAAGATCTTCGACAGGATTTCACGGCTGAAACGTCCCTGCACCGCGATGTTGTGCAACTGATCGGTCGAGGAGCGGACATATGCGTTCAACCCGCGCTTCTGCGCCTGTTCGCGCAGCCACAGACCAGAGGTGTCATTGCCCCCGATCCAGCGGAAATTCGTGTCACCCAGCCGGTAGACCGTACCGTCATCGATCATCCCGCCATGGTCATAGCACATGGCCGTATAGACCACCTGACCCACACTCAGCTTCTTCATGTTGCGGGTCACGCAAAGCTGCATGAGCTCTTCGGCGTCCGGCCCCGTGACCTCATATTTGCGCAACGGGCTGAGGTCCATCACAGCCACCTTGTCACGACAGGCCCAGTATTCGGCAATCGCCCCGTGGTTGGTCATCGTGTTGGGCAGCCAGTAGCCGTTGTATTCGACGAAATCGCGGGTGTGCCGCGCGAAACAGTCGTGAAACGCGGTTTTCTTGGTCTCTTCCACATCCGCCTCCGCAGATTTCCGGTAGCCGATGGAGCGGCTGAAGTCTTCAGTTTCCTTGTAGCTGCGCACCTGAATGTCCGTGGGTTGCCAGCCGTTGGCGGGGTCCACATCGCAGGGACAGGCCGATGACACGCAGACCAGATCGCTCAGCGCGCGCAGCAGCACATAATCACCGGGCCGTGACCACGGCTCGTCAAAGCCCAGCGCGTTGGTATCGTCCAGCATTGTGTTGAAAAAGAAGTTGATCGCGGGCCAGCCGGCGCGGGTCCGCACATCATATTTGGACAGTTCGATGTTGATGTTGTCCGAACAATTCACGTGGCCCGGGTAGCCCAGATCCTCGTAATAACGCGCAGTGCAGGCCAGCCCGAAGGTGTCATGACGTCCGCAGGTGTCCTGCACGATCTCGACCAGCGGTTCCTGATCTACGCTCCAGTATTTCGAAAAGATCCCAGGCGCGGGATAGAGCGATCCCATGAGCGAGCGGGTGGTGGTCGGGTCAATCTCACGCTCCAGCCCCTTGTCGAGTGCGCGCAGCGAAAAGGCCTGAAAGTCCGAACACTCCCGCCCCTTCACATCCAGTATCTGGATGAACTGACCTTTGCGCACCTCGAATGCGGTCGCGTTGCCGGGCAGGATGTTGAAATCCAGAAGCGGGTCGGCCAGTGGGTCGGGCGGCCCGATCTCGGGCTTGCCGTGACCCGGGGTAGAGCGTTTGACGTAGAGGATCAGCTCGCTGGGCGCGTCCTGACAGTCGGGCCGCATCGGGCCACCGGGTGCTGCCACCAGCAAAAGCCCGTCGCATTGGGCGACGAAGGTCGCCATATCGCCCGCATTCGAGCCTTCGGTGAAAATCGAAACCGCCTGCCCTTTGGCCAGATCAAAGCCTGCGGCATCCAGCGCCCGGCGCATCTTGGCGGCCGAAGGCGATCTTGAGCCAAGCACCTGCACCAGACCGTCAGGCCGCCTGCCCGCGCCACCTGCCCCCAGCATCGCTGCATCAGACCGCCCGTCAGGGCCAAACATCAGCACCTCGCCCGGTTGCAGCCCCTCGCGGTCCATTACCGTGATCTCGTCGCCCGCAAAAACCTGCACAGCCCGTGAGCCGCCGCCGGGCACGGGATGACGTTCCACCCCCTGAGGCAGGATCGGCAGGCCCGGCGTGATCACGCCCTTGCGCTCCCATGGCATTTCGAATGTCGGGGTTACGCCCATCAGCCCAGTCCCAGTGCCTGTTTGCGGGTCTCGGCCCACTTCGTGATGATCAGATCAAAGGTCAGTGCCATCAGCGACACATTCATGCCGAGCACGAAATTCTTGCCCAGATCGGTGCCCGCCAGTGTGCGCTGCAACTCCTGCCCCAGATCCTGCGTGCCGATGAAAGCCGCGATGATGACCATGAAGAACGCGAACATGATCGCCTGATTGAACCCCACCGCCATGGTCGGCAGCGCAAGCGGCAGTTGCACGCTCAGCAGTTTCTGAAGACGCGAGGCGCCCGACATGTCCGCGGCCTCCGTCATCTCGGGCGGGACAGTGCGCAGGCCCTCGATCGTGTAACGGGTCAGCGGCACGGTCGCGAAGATCAGGATCGAGAAGACCACCGCCACGTCGTTCACCCCAAACAGCATGATCGCGGGGATCAGATAGATGAAACTCGGGAAGGTCTGCGCCGTGTCACAGGCAAGCAGGATGCGGCCCGCCCAGCGCTCGGACCGGCTGGCGAAAATGCCCAGCGGGATGCCGATCATCATGGCCAGGATCGTGGCCGAGATCACCGTATAGAGCGTGATGACCGAGCGGTCCCACCAGCCCGAAAAGGCCACAAGGGTGAAGAACAGCCCCGCAATCAGCGCCTCGCGCCGTCCGGCCAGCCACCAGGCAAACGCCATGACCAGCAGGATGAACGCCGGTGTCGGCACCCAGAGCATCGCATTGCGGAACGGGATCAGAACCTTGACGTTGAGGAACCAGCGCAGCCACTCGGTCACCGCCTGAATGCCGTCAATGGCCAGAAACCCCTTGATCGCCGTGTCGATTTCCTTGCCGTTGGACAGCGACTGTTTGCGCGTCACCTCATCCAGAATGCCCCCGATATAGCCCGGCAGATTGCGCAGGCTCAGATCATCGGCCAGCACATTGGGCAGGCTGGCGGCCAGTACCGAGATGCCAAGGAAGACTACAAAGGCGCCGACAAACCCGATCAGGTAGACGTTGCGTTTCCACCACGGGGTGCCACGCTCGAAATGCTCGGGTTGTTTGAGAACCCATGCCTTGGACATCCGGTCGAGCATGATGGCGAGCAGAACGATGGTCACGCCGATCTCGAACGAATTGCCGATCTTGAAAGACCCCATGTTGGACAGAAGCTTCGCGCCCAGCCCGGGCATCCCGATGAAGGCGGTCAGAACGACCATCGCGAGACACAGCATGATCACCTGATTGACGCCCACAAGGATCTCGGTCCGGGCTGCCGGAATATAGACGCGGGTCAGCATCTGCAGCCGCGTGCAGCCCGACATCTTGCCCGCCTCGACCACTTCGGCCGGCACCTTGCGCAGGCCCAGCGTGGTCATCAGGATCATCGGCGGGATCGCGTAGACGATGGTGGCCACGGCGCCTGCGGTTGGTCCGACCTTGAAGAAAATGACAGCGGGCAGCAGGTAGGTGAAGAACGGCAGGGTCTGCAACACGCTCAGGATCGGTTTGATCACCCGGTCGAAGCCGCGGTATTTCCAGGCCAGAATGCCAAGCCCCAGACCCACCAGAAAGGCAACCGGCGCTGCGACCGTCAGAACCGACATGGTCTGCATCGCGATCTTCCACTGGCCCACAAGGGCTGTCCAGATAAACGTGCCGCCCGCAAACACAGCCATCCGCCAACCGCCCAGTGCGTAGCCAAGCACGGCTCCGGCGGCAGCAATTGCGGGCCATGGGATCGGGCCTAGGTTCGGCCAGCGCCGTTTGCCGTAGAGCAGGTTGGCGGTTGCATCCAGAAGCACTTCCAGTTGTCCGGTCAGAAAGCGCGTCAGATGGATCAGGCCAAGGTCATCCTTGATGAAATTGAACAGAGCATCCAGCATGGGCGCGAGCGGCGGGATCGCCCATTCGGGCAACCGGACCATCGCGTCGGGCAGGATCGGCCGGGCCAGCATCAGGGCCACGGCGGCCAGAAGCAGAATGCCCGCTTTCTGGCTCTGGCTCAGACCCTGCGCATTTGCAGCGCCCGGCATATCCGCGACCAGTGTCACGCGCCGGACCCCAGCAACACATCCAAAGCCTTGGCCCGGTCGAGCGCGCCTGTCACCTGCCCGTCCGCATCGCTGACGGGAATGTAAGCGCGGCCATCCTCGACCAGCAGCCGCGCCAGATCATGGATCGAGGCCTTGGCCGACACCGGCGCACCCTCAAGGCTGTGCCCGTTGGCCGCCTCGGCCAGAACGCCTGCATGGACCACACGGGCCTTTTCGATATCTTCGGTGAACTTGCGCACGTATTCCGTGGCCGGGTTCAGCACGATCTGGTCCGGCGTATCGCATTGCTCGACCGCGCCGTCCTTCATGATCGCAATGCGGTCAGCCAGCCGCAGTGCCTCGTCAAAATCATGGGTGATGAAAACAATCGTCTTGCCCAGCATTTCCTGCAGGCGCAGAAACTCGTCCTGCATCTCGCGCCGGATCAGGGGGTCGAGCGCGGAAAACGGCTCGTCAAGGAACCAGATGTCCGGCTCGATTGCCAATGATCTGGCGATGCCGACGCGCTGTTGCTGCCCACCCGACAGCTCGCGCGGGAAATATTCTTCGCGGCCCTCAAGACCGACCAGCTTGACCACTTCAAGCGCCCGTTCGCGCCGCGTGTGCTTGTCCTGTCCCCGCATCTCCAGCGGGAAGGCCACATTCTCCAGCACCGTGCGATGCGGCAGGAGGCCAAAGGACTGGAAAACCATGCCCATCTTCGAGCGTCTGAGCGCGATCAGGTCTTTCTCCGACAGGCCCATGATGTCCTGCCCGTCCACTTCGATCACACCGCCGGTGATGTCATGCAAGCGCGAGAAACAGCGCACCAGCGTGGATTTACCCGAGCCTGACAGGCCCATGATCACCAGCATCTCGCCCTTGTGCACATCAATCGACACATCGCGCACACCAGCAATGTAGCCGTCAGCGCGGATCGCCTCGAAATCCATGCCCTTGTCCATCGATTTCAGATAACGCTCGGGGCTCGGGCCGAACAGCTTCCAGACATTGCGTGCAGAAATGACGGGACTGGACTGGGATGTGGAACTGGATGACATGTGAACCTAACGGTCTGAGGGGCAGAAGGCCCCGCATCCGGGGACGCGGAACCTTCCTGATTTCGGAGCTTACAGGATTGCGGGATCAGCTCCCGGTTTCAACCCATGGCTTCCAGATGTCTTCGTTGGCCGCCAGCCACTCTTCGGCTGCCTCTTCAGGCTCCATCTCGTCAACATCCACAAGCTTTGCCATTTCGGCGATCTGAGGGTTGGTGAAAGAGATGCGTGTCAGCACGTCATACGCGCTTGGCCATTTGTCCTTCATGCCATCCCATGCGGCTTTCTTGAGGTAACCGGTCGCCGGGTTGCCACAGTCATAAAGCGCATCGGGGTTCGGCCCGACGGACGGATCCTTGTCGCAGCCGTCAACCCACTCGGGAAACTCGACGAACTCACCGGGCCAGACGGCTTCGGCAAAGTTGGGTGTCCAGTTGAACACAACCACAGGCGTCTTGTCGGCCTCGGCTGCGCCGATTTCAGCCCAGAGCGCGGCTGCGGATCCTGCGTTCACAACCACAAAGTCCATGCCAAGGGCGGCCACGCGCTCTTGTCCGTGCTTCAGCCAGTCCACGGGACCATCAAGGTAGCGGCCCTTGTCGCCGGTCTCTGCCGTTTTGAACAGCTCCGCGCAATCGTTCAGCGCTTTCCAGTCCGGCAGACCCGGGCAGGCCTCTTTGGTCCACATCGGGTACCACCAGTCTTCACGCGTCACCGCGTCATGGTCGCCCGCGTCATGCAGACCGCCCTTTTCCAGCGCTGCGCGGAAGGACGCGCCGAAAGCGCCTTCCCAGACCTCAAGCTCAAGCGTCACGTCACCCAGACGCACACTCTCGTAAACCGCCTGGCTGTCGGTGGTCACGTACTCGACGTTGTTGCCCATGCTCTCGAAGATCTGGCCAACAACATTGGACATCACGATCTGTGAGGACCAGTTGTGGATTGGAATGACAATCGGATCGTCGCTGTCTGCTGCGAATGCCGTCATCGGCATCGCCAGAACACCTGCGACCAGTGCCGTGGTGAGTTTTTTCATGTTTGTCTCCCTGCTTCCCGCCCGATGCGGGATCATCTGACATGTCAGCCAGCGGATCTGTGCCCGCCGGACTGCGACAATAGTGACCAGTTTTGATCAATTCCCAGCATAGAAATTTGAGAGGTTTTGCCGCTAATTTTGATTGGCAAAATTAATTTTTTCCCTTAAATTCATGATGTTGATATTTTGACCTCCGGAGCTTTACCACAAATAATTGATGGCCCGGCCTGCCCAATTTTCAATCATACTGACCAAGGGAAATGCACATGCCCGAACGCCGCAAACTTCTGCCCCGTCTGGACTATCTGCTGGCCTTCGAATCAGCCGCTGTAACCGGCAGTTTTGCCGCTGCATCGCGGGAGTTGAACATCTCAGAAACCGCGATCAGCCGTAAGGTGAAGCTTCTGGAACTGCATTACAATCTGGCGCTTTTCAACCGCGCGCACCGGTCCATTTCGCTCACGCCGCAGGGCCATGACCTGCTGGCCCGCGTGACCCAGTCGCTTGAGATTCTGCGCGATGCCTCACAGGATATCTTCTCCACCCAGCAGGAAAATTCCGTCACGCTGGCCGCCACAAACTCCGTCGCGGCCCTGTGGCTGATGCCGCGCCTGCACAAGTTCAACCGGGCAAATTCCCGGGTCAAGATCATGCTTGTGGCCTCGGACAATGATGATGAATGTCTGGCGGAAAGCGTTGATCTGAGCATCCTCAGGGGCGAAGGCGACTGGCCCGGCCATGACGCGGAATTCCTGTTCGGCGAGACGGTGTTTCCGGTCTGCTCGCCTGATTTTCTGACCAACAATCCCGCCGCCAAACGCATTGAAAACTATGGCAAGATCGACCTGATCGAGGTGACAAACGCGCATACCGAATGGTCGAACTGGCGCAGTTGGATGGGGGCTGTAAACCGCCCGAATTTCGAGTTGAACCGGGCGGCCCTGTTCAACACATACCCTCTGGCCATTCAGGCCGCCGTTGACGGATTGGGGGTTGCCCTTGGCTGGCAGCATCTGGTCGATCACCTGATCGACAGCGGCAAACTGGTGCGCCCGATCCCCGACCTCAGCCTCAGGACCCAGTCAGGATATTACCTGCTGCGGCCCCAGAAAGCCGCCAGCTTTGCCGAGCGTGAGATTGTCGAGAAGTGGTTGCTGCAAACAGCCGCCGCGCGGAAGCGTTATGTCCCGCGCGGCTGAAGATCAGACCTTCAGATAGCTTTCCAGACTGTCGTCCAGTGCCTCTTTCCAGATCGTGTGATGGGCAGGCGCCTTGGTCCCGGTCATGGGCGAGGTGTAGCCGTGATCGCGGAACTCCATGATGCCCTTTTTCTTGTGCTTCTTCCATTCATAGAAGGCCTGATTGGCCGCCTCGATGTCGAAGCTGGGATAGTCCGTCTCTTCGATCAGCTCCATCGTATAGGCACCTTGATACGCGATGCAGGCATAGTCATCCTCAAGCGCATCCTCGGCGGCTTCGCGTGCCTTCCAGTCAGCCTCCATGGCTGCGGCATCTGGCAGATCGATCCGGCCCATGATCGCATCGCGCACCCACCAGGCCTGCGCATCAAACATGTTGAACGTGTACCACTGGTCCTGCATGCCCAGATAAAACAGGTCCGGGTTGCCGGTGTAGACCACACCCTTGTAAAGATCTGCTGCCGCCAGACGGTTCGCCGTCTTCAAACGCAAGCTGTCGGGCATGAAGGGAAAATGGTGCTTGTAGCCGGTGCACAGAATGATCGCATCCACTTCGCGGCTGGTGCCATCAATGAAATGCGCGGTCTTTCCCTGCACCTCTTTCAGCGCTGGCACCTCGGCCCAGTTGTCGGGCCAGTCATAGCCCATTGGTGCCGTGCGATGCGCTACAGTCACCGACTTGCAGCCGTATTTCCAGCATTGTGAGCCGATATCCTCGGCCGAATAGGACGTGCCGAGGATCAGGATATCCTTGCCCTCGAACTCGCGCGCGTCGCGGAAATCATGGGCATGCATGATCCGGCCATTGAACGTCTCGAAGCCCGGGTAATGCGGCACATTGGGAACCGAGAAATGGCCGGTGGCCACGATCACATGGTCGAAAACCTCGACGCTTTCCGTGTCAGCGACGCAATCACGCGCCGTGACCTCAAACCCGCCATCCACGGCACGCACATCACGCGCGATGGTGTTGAACCTGATCTTGTCACGCACGCCAGCCTTCTTCACCCGGCCTTCGATGTAATCCATCAGCACCGCACGCGGGGGGTAGCTGGCAATGGCTTTGCCGAAATGCTCCTCGAAGGTGTAATCGGCAAATTCCAAACCCTCTTTCGGGCCGTTTGACCACAGGTAGCGGTACATCGAGCCATGGCACGGATTGCCATGCTCATCGACACCCGTGCGCCAAGTGTAGTTCCACAAACCACCCCAGTCGCCCTGCTTCTCATAGCAAACGACCTCGGGCACTTCCGCGCCCTTCTCGGCTGCGGATTGAAAGGCCCGAAGCTGTGCCAGACCCGATGGACCGGCCCCGATGATGCAAACACGTTTGGTCATGTAACTCCCCTTCAAATCCCTTCGACGATTGTTTGAACGCTGGTCGAGGCCGATTGGCGTACCGCCTTTGCATCCGCGTATATGTCCGAGTGGTACCAGTCGAGCGCCGCTTCATAGCTTGGAAACCGGATCAGAACGTTGCGCTCCCCCGGTGCCTCGCCCTCGAAGACCGAGGCCTGACCACCGCGCACCAGAAACTCGCCGCCAAACGGGTCCAGCGTGTCTTGCACCTGGGCCACATAGGTCGGATAGATCTCCGGATCGGTCACTGTGATCTGCGCGAAGAGATATCCATAGGCCATGCTGCTTACCCCAGTTTCGGATCGGAGGTTGCAGCCTCCCAGTTCGGTTCGAACCCCAGCACTTCTGTGTCGGGCGGCATGGTCGGATTGAACAGCCGGTTATGCGCCATGGTGGCCTGCTGCATCGGATTGTGATCGGCCAGCCTCCAGACCCGGCAGGGCAGATCAAACCGTTGATTATACGCCTCAAAGGTCAGCACACAGGTCTCGGCCTCGCGGATTTTCGCAGCCCCCGGAGAGCCGGGTGGAAAGGTCGCCGTCAGCAGATCCGAGAATTCCTTGTGTTTCTGATAGTAGGATGAGGACAGGAACGTGATCGCCGTTTGCCGCACCTGCGCGGGATCATTGGTCTTGGCCGCCATATGCTGCATCTCGGCGGTCACCGAATACCCCGGCGCCTTGTTCATCACCGTGATGATGTTGCCCATCGGCTCGGTTTCGCCGGTCAGGGTGACGCTGGGCATGATCGCATCATCGGGCCGCCCCTGATTGTCGCGCATGGCGATCTGGCGCACCCGGCATTGCCATTTCAGAAAGGCACCACGCAACGGGTGATCGCTCATCCCCTGCCCCAGAGTGACCGCAAGCGAACTCATGCAATGTTCCTTTTCTGCGCGCCGGGATAGGCATAATCCCGGTCATGGGTCAGGCTGGGGATGCGCGCCCGCGTCTCGGCCACCTTGTCCAGATCCAGATGGGCCGACACCACGCCGGGCAGCGTACCGCCATCGGCCACGACCTCACCCCATGGATTGACGACCAGCGAATGGCCGTAGCTTTCGCCCCCGCCGGGGACCGGACCAATCGCGCATGGAGCAACCATGTAGCAGCCCGTTTCAATCGCGCGGGCGCGGTTCAGCACATGCCAATGCGCCTCGCCCGTGGTTTTGGTGAACGCCGCCGGGCAGCACAGAATGTCCGCACCTGCCTTGGCCAGCGTCCGGTAGAGACCGGCAAAACGGAGATCATAGCAGATCGTATGCCCGATCCGGCCCCAAGGCGTGTCATAGATCACCGCCTCCGTGCCCGGGCAGACGCTGTCGCTTTCGCGGTAGATCTGGCTGGGCGAGATTTCCACATCAAACAGATGGATCTTGTCGTAATGCCCGCGCAAGTCACCGGCATCATCAATCATATAGCCCCGGTTCAGAAACTTGCCGGCTGGACCTTCAACCGCAATGGATCCCAGCAGAACCCAGACCTTGTGGGATCTGGCAAAGTCGCGAAAGGCGGACAGAACCGGATGGCTGTTCTCCGACGCAACTGGCGGCACAAGCCGCGCCCCGTCCGAGGCAAGCCCGCCGCAGTATTCGGGCAGGAAAATCATGTCGGCACCGGCCTGCACCGCAGCCTCAGCCAAAGGCAGAGCCTCGTCCAATGCGGATGAGAACTCTGCCTGAGGCCGTGTCTGCAGACAGGCGATATCGATGCCTTGCGCCATCAGAACTTCATATAGGCCTTACGCAAGGTGACCAAGGGGTGACGGTCCGACATCTGGAATTTCAGCAACATCTCCCGCGCAATCATGTCGCGATCCTGCTGGTTGTCGGGAAGCGCCACGCTGTCGGGCACCCGCACCCAGCCGTTGATGTTGCGATCGAAAACGGCAGGTTTGCCGTCTTCATATCCCATGTGAATGTCTTCCAGCCAGTTCAGATCGTCCCAGCCCATCACCTCCATGTATTCCTTGAGGTAAGGGGTCAGACGGTCGTAATCGGGCACAAGGTTCACATCATAACGGTAGCCGATGTGCTGACCGATTTCCTTTTCGCGCTCGCTCTCCAGACCGGCGGCGTCTTCCATGAACTGGTTGACGTCCTTGATCTCGGACCCGCGATACTGTGTTCCAGCCATTGCTCAGTCCTCCCTCAGAAGTGGTGATAATCTTCGACGCCAACCGTGTGGTTGGTGCCAGCGAGCGGAACGCCTGCCATGGCAGAGGCTTCCATCGTCAGTGCAGCCAGATCTTCCGGCTCAAGGCTGTGCAGGTTGGTCTTGCCGCAGGCGCGGGCAAAAAGCTGTGCCTCGATGGTCAGCGTGTGCAAGAAGTTGTACACGCGCTCTGCCGCCTCATCCGGGTCCAGACGCTTGCGCAATTCTGGATCCTGAGTTGCCACGCCAACCGGGCAACGGCCCGTATGGCAGTGGTAGCAATAGCCCGGCTCTGCACCGATTTCCTCAGGGTAGTTTGCCTCAGGGATGTCCTTGTTGCAGTTCAGTGCCATCATGGCCGAGTGGCCGATGGCAATCGCATCTGCACCCAGCGCAATCGCTTTCGCGATGTCAGCCCCGTTGCGGATACCACCTGCATAAACAAGGCTGATCTCGCCGCGTTTGCCCAGATCGTCGATGGCCTTGCGGGCCTGTCGGATCGCAGCCATGCCCGGCACGCCTGTATCTTCGGTCGCAAGGTGGGGGCCAGCGCCCGTGCCGCCTTCCATACCATCGATATAGATGCTGTCCGGATCACATTTCACAGCCATCCGCACATCATCATAGACACGCGCCGCACCCAGCTTCAGCTGAATGGGGATCTGCCAATCGGTTGCTTCGCGGATCTCCTGAATTTTCAGGGCCAGATCATCTGGTCCCAGCCAATCCGGGTGACGCGCAGGCGAGCGTTGGTCGATGCCCGCAGGCAAGGAGCGCATCTCGGCAACCTGGTCGGTCACCTTCTGGCCCATCAAGTGGCCACCAAGACCAACCTTACAGCCCTGACCGATGAAGAACTCACAGCCGTCAGCCAGCACCAGATGGTGCGGGTTAAAGCCGTAGCGCGACTGGATGCACTGGTAGAACCACTTGGATGAGAACCGACGCTCATCAGGGATCATACCGCCCTCGCCCGAACAGGTCGCAGAGCCTGCCATGGTCGCACCGCGTGCAAGCGCTGTTTTGGCCTCGTAGCTCAGCGCGCCAAAGCTCATGCCGGTGATATAGACCGGAATGTCCAGCTCAAGCGGACGTTTCGCGCGCGGACCGATAATCGTCTTGGTTTCGCATTTCTCACGATACCCTTCGATCACGAAGCGGGTCAGCGTGCCGGGCAGGAATGTCAGATCATCCCAATGGGGGATCTTCTTGAACAGCGAGAAGCCCCGCATCCGGTAGCGGCCCAGTTCGGCCTTGATGTGAATGTCATCCATCACCTTGGGTGGGAAGATGAAGCTGTCGCCAATGCGGTTTACATCCCGATTGAGCGCCTTTTTGGTGGGCATATCGCCGTCAGCCATAATAGTCGTCCTTTCCTTCAAGAGACTTGGGCATCCACCCCGGGCCGGGCCCGGGGCGCCGTCCCTTTAAAGAATGAGTTTCTTCTCATTGGGTTCGAGATTGTCGTAGTTCCAGAGCATCTTGCCTGCGACGATCTTTTTGAAGTGTCCGACACCACCCTCGGGCACCATGCCGTATTGGGTAAGCTTGCGGGTCAGCCATGCCTTGTCCAGATCGGTCAGTTCAGCCTCGATGGCATCTACGCCCAGCGACTGGATCTCGCCACCGATATAGATCGTGCCGTCATACATCGAGTCGCCAAGGTTCTTGCCGGCATTGCCGCACACAACCATGCGTCCACGCTGCATCATGAAGCCGGACAATGCGCCGGTATCGCCACCCACGATGATCGTGCCGCCTTTCATGTCGATGCCTGTGCGCGAGCCGACCGAGCCCTTGCAGACCAGATCGCCACCGCGGATCGCAGCGCCAAAGGTCGAGCCTGCGTTCTTCTCGATCACAACGGTCCCCGACATCATGTTCTCGCCGCAGGACCAGCCAACACGGCCGTTGACGCGCACATTCGGCCCGTCGATCAGACCGACGCCGAAATACCCGGTCGAGCCTTCGATGATCAGGTTCAGCTTGTTGAGAATGCCCACACCCAGCGAGTGCTTGCCGCGCGGGTTTTTCAGAACGATGGAGCCGTAGCCCTCGTTCATCTTGGCGCGGATCTCGTCGTTCACTTCCGTCGAGGTCATCTCGTCGGTGTCGATCTCGGTCCGTTTGTTGAAGTCAACATCCGGCGCCCAAGGGTAGGTGAACCGCTCGGTCGCATCAGGGTCGAACTCGATATACATCGACTTGCCCGTCAACTGCTCGGTGGTCATCCCGAGCGCCTTGACGCGCTCTTCCTGGGACATGCCCTTAAGTTCAGCGTCGCTTACGCCTGCCATACCCGGACCTCCTCATCATATGGATCGTATGTGTCAATTTCCTGCGGAAGGATCGCGCGGATCGCCACCTCTTCGGAGGCCATGGCGATCAGGTCATCGCTTTCGTAAAGAACCAGCGGTTTGGCAGCCATTGTGTCCTTTGCCATGCCCAGCTGATCTTTGGTCGCCACCAGATAGGTGAACACGCCGTCGATCTCTTCAATGGACTGGCGCAAGGTGTCCTCCAGCGAAACGCCCTTGGACAGGTTGTGCGCCACATAAACCGCCAACAACTCGCTGTCGCAGTTGGACATGAACCGGTGGCCCTTGCGCTCCATCTCACGGCGCATGATCCAGTAGTTGGTGATCTGGCCGTTATGAACAACGCTGACGTCATTGTAGGGGAAGGCCCAGTAGGGGTGCGCGGATTTGATATCCACGTCCGACTCTGTCGCCATCCGTGTGTGACCAATGCCGTGGGTGCCGGTGAAATCGTTCAGACCGTAAAGATCAGCCACGACGCTCGCGTCACCCAGATCCTTGATCAGTTCCAGACCGTTGCCCATCGACAGGATTTCGACACCGTCTGTCTCTTCGATGTGCTCGGCCATGTCGCCGGTATTGCCGTCATGACCAATCACATAGCGCAGCGAATAAGCCGTTACCGCCTCTTTCGATTTGACGGTCGCGCCATGCTCGGCCAGCACCGCGTCAACAGCGGCAATCCGGTCTGCCAGCACCTGCGTGATGCCCCGGCCCTTGGCCATATCCTCGGCCTCGGCGACCTTCACGCGCATCACGTAATCGTCCGAGCGAGGGCCATAAACCGCATAGCCCGTGCTGTCAGGACCGCGATGTTTCAGCGCCTGCAGCATGGCGGTCATTTCCCCGCCCACGTTGGAGCTTTTGCCCCTGTGGATTAATCCAGCAATTCCGCACATATCCGGTGCGCCTCCCCTTTTGAGAAAATCCGAGTTCTTGGGGACGCGCCCACGATGGGGCGCGTCTGCAAAGCCCCCACCTTACGGCAGACACTCCATGTAGGTTTCATTGTCCCAATCGGTGACTGTGGACATGAAGCGCGCATATTCATCGCGCTTGTACTCGTCGAACAGGCGATACATCTCGCCGGGCATGCCGCGCTTGACGACC
This sequence comes from uncultured Paracoccaceae bacterium, assembly GCA_947494445.1. Taxonomy (GTDB): domain Bacteria; phylum Pseudomonadota; class Alphaproteobacteria; order Rhodobacterales; family Rhodobacteraceae; genus CANLSM01. Next base: position 154,905 of record CANLVD010000002.1, read on the forward strand.
TCATTGCCCTCCAGATGATCCAGCGCCTCACCCAGCGACATCGGCAGCTTCTTGACTTCCTTGCCGTCCTTGATCGCGTCATAGATGTTGCGCTCTTCCGGCTCGCCCGGATCCAGATTGTTGTCCAGACCATCATCCATGGCCGCCAGCAATGTCGTGCCCATCAGATACGGGTTCACCATACTGTCAACGGAGCGGTACTCGAACCGGCCGGGGGCCGAGACGCGCAGGCCTGTCGTGCGGTTCTGGAAGCCCCAATCAGCAAAGACCGGCGCCCAGAAACCCGTGTCCCAGAGACGCCGGTAGGAGTTCACGGTCGAACAGCCAACAGCTGTCAGAGCCTGCAGGTTGTGAACAACGCCGCCGATGGCTTTCAGACCTTCGGCACCGGGCATCTGCGGATCGTCATCATCTGGCATGAAGGTGTTCTCGCCACCTTTGACATACATGTAGTTCTCGGCCATGCCCGGCAGGTTGTCGGGGTCATTGCCAGTGCGCACCAGATGGTCTTCACCACCGCGCCAGAGACTCATGTTGTGGTGGCAGCCCGAGGCCGAAACACCCATGAACGGCTTGGTCATGAAGCAGGCGAAAATGCCATGCTCGCGCGCAACCTGCGCACAGATCTGGCGATAAGTTGTCAGACGGTCCGCGTTGCGCAGCACATCATCGAACATCCAGTTCAGTTCCAACTGACCCGGCGCGTCCTCGTGATCGCCCTGGATCATGTCCAGACCCATCTTGCGGGCATAACGGATCACCTGAAGGGACACCGGACGCAGGCTTTCGAACTGGTCGATGTGATAGCAATAGGGCTTTGAGAAACCATCCTTCGGCTTGCCGTTCTCATCGAACTTCAGCCACATCATTTCAGGCTCGGTACCGATGCGCAGCTGTGTGCCGTGTTTCTTGGTGAACGCCTCATGCATCCGGCGCAGGTTGCCCCGGCAGTCCGCAGTCAGGTATCCGCCGGGATCGACCTTTTCCTCGCGGTTGCGGAACAGCGTGCAGTAAAACCGGCCAATCTCTGGCGCCCAAGGCAACTGCATGAACGTCTCAGGCTCGGGGATGCCGATCAATTCAGCCGCTTCCGGGCCATAGCCCATGTACTCGCCCGCGCGGTTCGTGAACAGGTTCATCGTCGCGCCATAGACCAGCTGGAAGCCCTTCTTCGCGACCTGCTCCCAATGGTCGGCCGGAATGCCCTTGCCCATGATCTTGCCGGTGACCGACACGAACTGAAGGTACAGATACTCAATGCCAAGCTCATCAATTTTCGCCCGCACCTGACGGATTTTCTCATCCCGTCCCGGTGCTTCGACAAAGCGTTCAAGGTCCATTTCAGCCACGGTAAATTCTCCTTGTTGGATTGTTGTGCAACGGGGTCTGACGCCCCTTTTCTGCGCGCGTTTAAATAATCAGCTCCACGGATAGGGCGAGTTCGACACAGGGTGCAGCTCTCCCTTGGCAAAGCGGTCGAAGCGGAACGGCTCCAGCAATTCCTGGGTCTCGCCCAGCACCTCATCTGCGATCAGGTGGCCCACGCCGATCATCTTCCAGCCATGGTTGCTGTCGGCAATGATCGTCGCGTTGTCATGGAAATGGTCGAAGACCGGGAAGCTGTCTGGTGTGAAGCACCCGATCCCGCCTGACGCCTCCTTGTGATACTTGGGCATCAGGCCCTCGTAGCGCTTCTGGCAATGGGCCAGCGCGCTCACCCACATATGGGCAAATTCCGCACCCGAGACGAACTCGGGGCTGCTCGGCCCGTATGGATCGATCTGCACCTCGTCGACCGGCGTCTCAACCTTATAGGGCGAGGCCCCGCCCTGAATGCCGCCGAAATGCCAGTCGGGCTTGTAATAGATGCCCCACATGTCTTCCGTGATGGTCGAGCCATCAACAGTCGAGATCAGGGCCGCATCGGTGTCCACATGAATGACCGGAGCGACCGTGCCGTCATCGGCCTTGCCCAGATCCGGGTCGACCACCAGCACGCCCTCCTCAAGCTGCCAGTAGCGCCACATGTCCACGCCCTCATGGGTCTCACCGTTGAGATCCTTCAGCGTGATCTGCTTGGGCAGGTCCAGCATGTTCCAGAAATCCCGCGCCCATGGCCCGGCCCCGATGATCACCCGCTCACAGGTGATCGACCCCTTGTCAGTCTCGACCGCCCTGACCGAAGATGATCCGCTTTCCGTCTCGAACCCCTTCACCGTCACACCGGTGATGATGCGAACGCCCATCTTCTCGACCTTGTCAGCGAGCGCATACATCGTCTTGGTCTGGTTCGAAAAGCCACCGCGCTTCTCATGCAGCACGGATGTGATGTTCTGCGCCTGCCAATCCCCGAAAATACCACGCATATAGCTGTCGCAGGCATTCCCGCCCTCGATGAACACGCTCTCATAGCCGATCGCCTGCTGCTGAGCGAAAATCGTGCCGACATCATCATGCATCGACTCGCTCGAGATCTGCATATACCCGACCGGGTGATAGCTCAGCCCCTCGGGGTCGCTCTCCCAGACATCCACCGAATGGGCCATCAGACGCCGCATCGCTGGCTGGAAATAATTGTTGCGCACCACACCGCAGGCAATGCCTGACGCACCCGCCGCAATGCCTGATTTCTCAAGGATCACGATGCGACCCTCGACCTCCTCGCCGCGCTCCTTCAAGCGCTCCGCCAGTTTCCAGGCGGTCGATACGCCGTGAATGCCCGCGCCGATGATCACAAAATCAGCATGTTCCGGAAATGCCATCTCAGTCTCTCCCAAAGGCTGCACCCACCTGTGCACCAGACTCGTATTTCCGGGGCATACTGCCAAGGCTGATCCAAAAATCAACCTGTTTTGGTCCAATTGCAAAGATTTTGCTGGCCATACCCCATAATTGGTATATTATTGGATCAATTACTGAGGGGAAGATCAAGATGACGCTCCGCAAAGGCGCTGCCGATATTGCCACCATGATCCGGCGGGAGATCACCAAAGGCACGCGGGAGCTGCATGAACGCCTGCCCTCCGAGCGCGCGCTGGCCGAGCACTACGACGTCGCCCGTGGCACCATTCGCGAGGCGCTCTCCCAGCTGATGCGCGATGGCTTTGTCGCCGTCAGACCCGGCTCGGGCACCTATGTCACCTATCAGCCGCAAGCTCCGTCCGAGAACGTGATCGAGGCTGCCAACCCGCTGGAACTGATCGACGCCCGCTTCGCGCTTGAACCGCACATCTGCCGCCTCGCCGTCCTGCACGGCCGCCGCACTGACTTTGACACGCTCGAAAGCCTGTGCATCCAGATGGAAAACTGCGTCGATGACGCCGCCGCCTTTTCCGAGGCCGACACCGCCTTTCACAAGATCCTGGCCGAGACCACCGGCAACACGCTCCTGATCTGGATCATCAACCGGGTAACCTCCGTGCGCTCACAGGATGAATGGACCCGGATGCGCCACCTGACGCTCGATCAGCGCATGATCACCACCTACAACGCCCAGCACCGCCAGATCCTGAACGCCATCCGCACCCGCGAGCCCGAGCGTGCGGCAAACATGATGAAAGACCACCTCGAGGCCGCCCGCCTGTCGCTCACCCGCGCCGCCGAGACCTGAAAGCACGCCCCATGTCCCAGTTCAACCTCCTGCTCACCGGCTGGATCCTGTTCGTCCTCTCCGCACTCGGCTTCATGATTGCCAGCATCGGAGACTTCTGGGCCATGACCGGCAGCGTCTTCTTCCTGATCGCCTGCATCGTGTTTATCGTGGCGCTCTATCGGGGGCGGTGAGGGCTGCTATCGGCTGCTCCATCACGGTTATTTAACGCTTTATTCACGGCAAGATTTCGCAGTTCCATGCGAAAACTTCTCCTATTCGAACACTTCGTGGTTTCATTGGGAGATTTGCATTGCCTTATACCATAGCAAAATTGGGCCTTCTGGCCCTTGTTCTTTCCGGTTGTACTTCCCCTGAATACAGGGCTGCAGTGTCAAAGTTCGGTGAAAGTGCATCAGAACTCGCATCAAATCAGGCCGGTCGTATGACCTCCCTGAATGATCGTCAGCTTGCCGACATTCGAAGAACACTGGTTGAACAAAGGGTTAGGTTGGATTTGGATCCAAACTGCACCTCGCTCATTGTAAGCAACGTGCCGAACGCGAAGTGCACCGTGATACGGACCGACGGTGAAACCATTCCTAAACCGGAACAGTTCACTACCCTTGAAGCATTAAGTGGCGCCTTGGGCAACTATGGTAAAAGTCTCGGCCTTCTGGCGAGTGATGTTTCTGACGATGCATCAGCCTTCAACAAGTCATTGCTCACTTTGGCATCTTCTTTGGGGACACTTGACTCCGCATTGTCCGGCCAAGCATCGACAGAGGCTCAGACAAAGAAGAGAAACGCTGCCGCAAATCTGATTGGTGGTCTGGGGAACAGCCTCTTTGCTGCTGAGCGCGTTGCGACCCTCAAACAGATCATCATCGCAGCAGATCAGGATGTTCAGGATGCTGTTCTGATACTATCCCAAGCCTCAACAATGCTTTCGCTTTCAGAGTCTACTGCGCTTTTTGAAGAGGCCGATCGAGCAAAGAAAAAGCTACTGACGCTCTTCGAAACCAATGGGTCCGAGGAATTAATTGCTAAAGAACAGGCAATGCTGTTTGACGTGGCCGATAAGCTAAATCGCAATGCTGCTAGTTCTGACGGCTTCACAGAAATTGGGAAAACTCATGCGCAATTGAAAGTGATGGCTGAGAGCGGGGCAACTCCAGATGATCTGGAAAGTTTGATCCGAAATATCATCGACCTTTCGACTCTCGTTGATGCCAACAAGGTCAACTTTTGAATTTCTTCCATATTTTTTGAAAGGATAGATTATGTCAGTAACTCTGATGAGCGGCTTTGGCGCTTGGCAACAGACAAGCAACGTTCTTGGGCAGTCTCTGGGAATGAACATGGCCATGCAACAGGCTTCGCCAGCTTCAAGTAATCCCGGTTCCGACTATCAACGCGCACAACGAAACATCGACCAGATCCTCCTCGATCTCAAGGCCCACTCCATGCAAGGTCTCCGCCGGTTGGATCTTTCGGTCAATCCAGCACTTGTGAAAAACATTAAAGACCATTCAGGGCGAGCGAAAACCGCTGCGGACAAGATTCGGGCAGCAACCCTGAAGATTAATGAGTTGGAAAAACTGGTGGCTGATGTGGCTTTGCTGGTCGCAAAATTTCCTGGCTTGTGAAGCCTCTCCCCCCTTTCGGCTGGCACCTGTCCGGCAGGGGGCTTTTCACCAAAAGGCTTCCAAAACACTCCAATACCCGACAAAAATACTTGAGTTATGAAAGAGTTATAGAAGAGTTATGAAAGAACTCCTCGCTGAATCTGCATTTCCGAGCCCCGGTATTGCGCTGTCCAGACGGCCTCGGGGGCCATGCGGGCGCGGGTTCGGCGCAGGGTCCAGCCCTCCCGGTCGCGGCCCATGTCGCCGGTCACCACCCAGCGGCTTTCCACCCCCGGTGCACCGCCCTCTCCGGGGGTCAGGATCAGGCCCAGTGGCGGGCATGTGGCGCATTCCGCGCGGGCCCCTTCTTCGGCGGCCAAGTTCAGGCGGCGCACCGGGGTCAGGGGCGGTGGTTCGGGCAGATCGGCGATCACCAGAGGGCAGATGCCGGCGCGCAACCCCTCCTCCATGCACCACAGAAGATCGGCGGCCCGGTCCAGGTTCACATAGAGAATTCGCCCTGGATTCAACCACTTGACGATGCCTGCCGGGTTCGGCCACAGCCCGTGATGGCGCAGCCGGACCCACAGGATCTCGCCATCCGTGCGCCCCGCCGTCCACAGCGCCAGCGCCAGCCGGGAGGGGCCCGCGATCTCATGCACCCGCCCCTTTTTCAGCGCCAGATCGCCGCCCAGATCAAGCATCTCGGCAGCCGTCTCCGGGCGGTCTCGGACAAGTGTGGTCATGGGCAGAGTCTCTGGTAAATGTTCGCTATATGTTCTCATTTTTGCACTCTCTTGACAACCCCCGCGCAACCCTGTCACCTGCGCGCCATGCCCAAGAAACGTCTCCTCCTCGAATTTGGCCGCGGCAGTTCCCTGCGCCGTCAGGACTACACCCAAGCCGCCCACCGCGCCCTGCAGGACGCGCTCTGGCACAATTCGATCAATCTCGCGAAACTCTTTGGTTTTCCAAAGGAATCTATGCTGATCGATGTCGAGATTGGCGTGCAGGATCCTCAATCCGTCGATCTTGACGCCCTGAAAAAGATCTTTCCCTACGGCCAGGTGACCATCAAGGCCGTCAAGGGCGGGCTTGATATCCCCCGCAACGACGGCGGCAATCCGACCGTCAGCGCCATAGCCGCCATTGCCGTTTCTTTCGACATGGAGCCCGCCCCATGACCGATCACCGTATCATCATCGAAATGGGCATGGGAAACGACCTGCACGGGCAGGATTACACAAAAGCGGCCGCACGCGCGATCGAGGATGCGATCCGCCATTCCTCCCTGCCGCTCTTTGGTGCGCTTGATCTGTCACATGACCTGATGCGGGTGCAGGTGACCATCGGCGTGCAACAGCCCGATCAAGTCGACACTCATGCCCTGATCAAGGGCCTGCCGCGTGGCCGGGTCAGCGTCTCGGCAACCCATGGCGGTCTGGACATCACCAACCCCGACACTGGTGAGATCACAGTCATTGCGAGTGCGGCGGTTGAGGCTTTCCTGCCCTCCCAAAGCACCAAATGGCAGCAGCCAAGCACCTGATTTGACAGACACTTTTGTATCTGACCCACGTGGCCAGATTTTCCCCTGCGTCTGACGGGCCAATATGTGTTAACCATTCACCAACGTAGTAAATCAGGAGAATTCACCCCATGAGCCTTATGTCCACACTCGCCAAAGTCGCCATCGGAGTTGCCGTCGCAAAGGGCGTTGGCAGCGTCATGAAGGGCCGCGCCGGTCAGGCCGGATCCGGGTCGACCTTTGGTGGCAGCCAGTCACCTCAGGCATCGGGCGGGACCGGGCTTGAAGGCATGATGGGGTCCATCCTTGGCGGACAAGGCGGCGGTAGCGGCGGTCTGGGCGATCTGATGGGCAAGCTTGGTGGAGCAGGTGGTGCATCCGCGCAATCCGGTGGTGGCCTGGGTGGGCTGCTCAACCAGTTGGGCGGTGCCGGTGGTGCATCGGGTGGTGGCCTCGACAGCCTGCTGGGCGGTCTGGGCGGAGCAGCCGGTGCCGGTGGGCTCGGCGGCCTTTTGGGCTCGCTTGCAGGCCAGGGCCAGCAAAAACCGCAAGGCCAGTTCGGCGACATGCTCAATCAGGCGTTCGAGCGTCAGGGAGAGCCGGATGTCCCCCCGACACCACAGCAGGATGCAGCCGCAGGCCTGATGCTGCGCGCGATGATACAGGCTGCGAAATCCGATGGCAAAATCGATGAGGCCGAGCGCGAGAAACTGATCGCCAATCTTGGTGACGATGTCTCCGCAGCCGAGCGGGATTTCGTCAATGAGGAATTGGCTGCTCCGGTCGACATTGCAGGACTGGTTGCCCAGGTGCCCCAAGGGATGGAGCAGCAGATTTACGTGATGTCCCTGCTGGGCATTGATCTGGATGCACAGGCCGAGGCGCAATATCTTCACGAGCTCGGCTCAGCCCTTGGCCTCAGCCAGCAAACCGTCAATGGCATTCACAGCCAGATGGGTGCGCCCGCGCTTTATGCCTGAGGGCTTGCTGCGTAGATCATGTCGATCATCCGCTGATTGCCGCGTGAAAACTCAAGGGGGCAAGCAAACTCTGCCCCCGATTTTACAGACGCGTTGAACGCCTCGATCTGGCGCACATACTGACCCGCCCGGGGAAACCGCTCTGATCTCATCGCACCGTCCGCCATTCGAATATCGATCATTTCATCTCCGTACAGATGGGCATTGAACGGCGTGTTGACCCGTAGCCATCCATCTGTTCCGTGAAACACCATCTCCTGCCGGGGCGCCATGCGCATGGAGACATAGAACTCCAGTGAGAACCCCTCAAAAGCGACACGGGTCCGCGCGGTTGCGTCGATCCCATTGTCCCAGGTGATCTGGCTGCTGGCCGAAAGCGGCTCCTGCCCGGTGGCAAACCGAGTGGTCACGCTGGGATAGACCCCGATGTCGCGCAGAGCGCCGCCACCCTGATCAGGCATATTGCGGATGTTATCCGCGTCATCATTGTAAAACGAAAACGATCCCTGTACCTGAACAAGCCTGCCAATCTCGCCACTGTTCAGGATCTCGCGCACACGCTGCCACTGCGGGTGATGGGTGACCATGAATGCCTCCGCAGCCACCAGCCCGGTCCGGTCCCGCAGGGCAATCAATTCATCAATCTCGGCAGCATTCAATGCAATCGGCTTTTCGCACAGCACATGTTTGCCCGCCTCAAGACACTTGCGCGTCCATTCTACATGGGCAGAATTTGGCAACGGAATGTAGATTGCATCGACATCATCATCGACCAACAAAGCCTCGTAACTGTCATGCAGGGCTACATCACCATACGGCCCGGCGAGAGCGGCAGCCTTGCCCGGCGTCAGGCTTGCAATTGCCTGAATACGGCCTGTGGCACTGGCATGAATGGCCGGCGCCACCCATTCGCGCGCAATCTTTGCCGCTGACAGAATGCCCCATTTCACATGCTCGCCCGACATCTCACTCCTCCTTGAAAACCCGCCTGCACTATGGGCAGCACCGAAGGGGAATGAAACCCTTGGCTTCGATTTTCCCAGAATACTCATGATGCCCGGACAACAAAAAAGCGCCCCCAAGACTGGAGGCGCTTTTCGATGTTTGCAAATTCTCTGGCGTCAGGCCACGGACGGAACCATGCCCTTGTCAGCAGCCAGATCCCGCATGGTCTTTTGAAGTTTTTCAAAAGCCCGCACTTCGATCTGACGGATGCGTTCGCGGCTGACGTTGTAGACCTGGGACAGATCCTCAAGCGTCATCGGTTCGTCCTTCAGCTTGCGCTCTGTCAGAACATGGCGTTCACGCTCGTTGAGGTCCTTCATCGCCTCGATCAGCAACTCACGCCGCAAGGACAATTCATCCTGCTCAGCGTAATCAGCCGCCTGATCTGCGTCTTCATCCTCAAGCCAATCCTGCCATTCGGCAGCCCCCTCGCCATCGGTCTTGATCTGTGCATTCAGCGAAGCATCACCGCCCGACATCCGCCGGTTCATCGAGATCACTTCATCTTCGGTCACACCAAGATCATTGGCGATACGGGCCACGTTCTCTGGGCGAAGATCCCCTTCTTCCAGCGCGCCGATCTTGTTCTTGGCCTTGCGCAGGTTGAAAAACAGCTTCTTCTGAGCCGCGGTCGTACCCATTTTCACCAGGCTCCAAGACCGCAGGATGTATTCCTGAATGGAGGCCCGGATCCACCACATCGCGTATGTGGCAAGGCGGAAGCCTTTTTCGGGGTCGAACCGCTTGACCGCCTGCATCAGGCCCACATTGGCCTCGGACACTACTTCTGCCGTCGGCAAGCCATAGCCGCGATAGCCCATGGCAATCTTGGCGGCCAGGCGCAAATGCGATGTGACAAGTTGATGGGCAGCGTCCGTGTCTTCATGATCCACCCAGGCTTTCGCCAGCATGTATTCCTGCTCCGGCTCCAGCATGGGGAACTTGCGGATTTCCTGCATGTAACGCGACAAACCCTGCTCGGGTGATGGCGCTGGAAGATTTGAATAGCTCATGTCCCTGTCTCCTTTGACAGTCTATGTAAGCAGTGCTCACCTGCCTTCAAGACCTACTATGTCTTTTCTTAAATGTTAAGTGGGGGAGCCCTCACTCTGACGCAACTTCGTTAACAAAACAGTGATATCTGCCGGCAATTCGCTACGAAACTGCAACAATTCTCCGGTCACAGGGTGCAAAAACCCCAATGTTTCGGCATGCAATGCTTGTCTGGGAAAGCTGCGCAACGCATCCGCAACCCCTTCTGGAAGTGAGCCTCTGGCCACTGCGCGCGGTCGACCATAGACCGGATCGCCAACCAGCGCGTGTCCGATGTGGCTCATGTGAACGCGGATCTGATGGGTCCGTCCGGTTTCCAGACGACAGGTGACAAGGGCGGCCACCGGACGCGCATCCGGCCCGAAGCGTTCGGACAGTTGAACACGGGTCACCGCATGGCGCCCTCCGCCTGTGACCACGGCCATGCGCTTGCGATCTGCCCTGTGCCTGTCGATGGCACCTGTGATCTTGATGATCCCACCCGGCTCGTACGACAACCCTTTCAATCCGCCAAGACGCGGGTCGGCGCGTTGCGGCGTACCCCAGCAAAGCGCCTGATAACTGCGCTCCACCGTATGCTTGGCAAATTGTGCTGCAAGATGGTGATGCGCCCCATCCGTCTTGGCCACGACCAGCAAGCCTGAGGTGTCCTTGTCGATCCGGTGCACGATGCCGGGCCTGCGCACACCGCCAATGCCCGACAGGCTGTCCCCACAATGGGCCAACAGACCATGGACAAGGGTCCCCGTCTCGGCCCCCGGCGCGGGATGTACCACCATGCCAGCGGGTTTATCGATGACGATCACCTGATCATCCTCAAAGATCACGCTCAGATCCATCGCCTCGGGCACAATCTCGGCAGGTGTTGCATCGGGCAAGGTGATGATCCACCGGTCTCCCGGCTGGGTTGAACTGCGGGCCGCCGCAACTGAGCCATCGGCGTTGTGCACATGACCCGCCGCGATCAATGCCTGCAACCGGGACCGGCTGAGCGCTGGCGCATCGGGCACCAGTCGGCTAAGCACCTTGTCAAGCCGCCCCGAGACGCCCTCGGGGATGTCGATGTGCAACAGGTTTTCGGATGTCTCGGTCATGACCCAAAGCGATACGCCACTTGCCCCCGATGAACCAGCCCAGCTGAAATGGCTGCGCCGGTTGGTCACGGTCCTGACCATCGTGATGATCGGCGGGCTGATGATCATCGTGGCGCTTTTCGTGATCCGCTTCTCGCAACCCATGACCAGCACACCGGCACTACCAGCTGAGATCGCACTGCCTGCAGGCGAGACGTTGACTGACGCCTCGGTCGGGTCGAACTGGACGGTGCTGATCACGCGCACCCAAAGCGGATCCCAGCGTTTGCACCTTGTCCCGCTGGGCAAAGACGCAATCACGCAATCTGTCGATCTGGTCACCCAACCGCAATAGACAGGCTCAATTGCCGCTGAGCGTTGGACGACAGCTTTAAGTTGCGGTATCCTGATCCTGAAACCGCGCAGGATGATCCCATGGCCCTTGCCGATCCGATTGCAGACACGTCAAGTCGATCCGGCAAGTCCCGGCGAAACATGCTTGCCAACACCGCCGCCCATGCCGACCACCTGCCAGACACCTCGCTTGGGGAACTTGCGCAAACTGCCAAATCCAGCCCGGCGGTTCAGCGGCAGGCCCGGCTGCAGTCGCTTGCCGATCAATCTCCGGTGGCCAAACCGCTTCAGCGCGTGGCTGAGGCCGAAGGCGATGAGGAATTCGAGGCGGACGCGGTGATTGATTGCACCGAGACCTTGGTCGTGCGTGCCGACCGCATTTTCACTCCCAGCAACAAGGTGCTGGAAGGCTTTGCCGGCAATGATGACAAGAAGATCAATGGCAAGAAGGGTGCCGTGAAATGGGCCAGCGGAACGATGACCGGTCAGTCTGTCATGTCAAATTTCAACGCCCTGCCCGGTGGCAAAAAGCAATCGGTCGTAAAGTCTGTCCCGGACGATCTGGAAATCGTCCAGTGCAACAACAGCAACCACGCAGAACTGCGGACCACGCGAGAGATGTCCAACAGCGAGATCTCGGCTGCCCTGAAGGCGGTTGAGTTGACGGATATGTGGGACGCAAATGTCGCGCAGCTGAAAAAGCGGTGATCTGCGCCATCTGGCTTGCGGACGGCCCCCCAAACACCGATATTGCTGGCCATGAGCCTTCCACCGGGATTCCTTGACGAGTTGCGCAGCCGCGTCTCGATCGGCGCTGTTGCCGGTCGCAAGATCACATGGGATCCGCGCAAGTCCAATCCGGGCAAGGGCGATCTTTGGGCACCCTGCCCGTTTCATCAGGAAAAAACCGCGTCCTTCCATGTCGATGACCGCAAGGGGTTCTACTATTGCTTTGGCTGCCATGCCAAAGGCGATGCGCTGAGCTTCGTGCGCGAGACCGAGAATGTAGGCTTCATGGAAGCCGTTGAAATTCTGGCCCGCGAAGCCGGAATGACCATGCCGGCGCGTGATCCGCAGGCTCAGCAGAAGTCGGACGAACGTACGCGTCTGGCCGAGGTGATGGAACAGGCTGTCCAGATTTACCGCCTTCAGTTGAAGACCGGCGTTGCCACTGAAGCGCGCGACTACCTGACACGGCGCGGGCTGACAGACGAAATCCTTGAGCGTTTCGACATCGGCTTTGCACCCAACGCCCGCACGTTTCTGGTCGATGCGCTGAAAGCCAAGGGCGTTGCGGAGGCCTTGATCGTGGCTGCAGGACTTGCCATCAAGCCCGATGACGGCGGAGCGCCCTACGACCGGTTTCGCGGACGCATCATGTTCCCGATCCGCGATGTGAGGGGGCGCGCCATTGCCTTTGGTGGCCGTGCCATGGATCCCGATGCCCGGGCCAAATACCTCAACTCCAACGAGACGCTGCTTTTTGACAAGGGACGTGCGCTCTACAACCACGCCCCTGCTAGGGAAGCATCAGGCAAATCCGGTCAACTGGTGGTCGCCGAAGGCTACATGGACGTCATAGCGCTGGTCTCGGCGGGCATCGGCCATGCGGTCGCCCCTCTTGGCACCGCAATCACCGCGGACCAGTTGCAGTTGATGTGGCGTGTGGCACCCGAACCTGTGATCGCCCTTGATGGCGACACGGCAGGCCAACGCGCAGCAGAACGGCTGATCGATCTGGCACTACCCTTGCTGGAGGCTGGCAAGTCACTGCGGTTCTGCATCCTGCCCGATGGGCAGGATCCGGATGATCTGATCAAGGCACAGGGCGCACAGGCCATGGCCGACCGGCTGGCAGAGGCAGAACCGATGGTCAATCTGCTCTGGCGCCGTGAGACCGAGGGCCAGAATTTCGACAGCCCCGAGCGGCGTGCAGGTCTCGACAAACGCCTGCGCACCCTCTTGTCCAACATCGCCGACCCATCGCTGCGCAGCCATTATGAGGCATCGATCCGGGAGTTCCGACGTGATCTGTTTCGCCCTGCAGGAACCACAGGTTCCGAGCGTGGCCCAGGGCGGTCCTGGCGCAATCCCAAAGCACCACAACCGGCCACGCCGGGTACCAAGCAATCGATCCTGGCCCAGGCCGCAAAAGATCCGACGGCGGCAGCGCGGATACGCGAGACCGCAATCCTTGCCGGATGCCTGAACCACCCGGACCTTATTGCCCAGCTTGAAACCAAATTGGAGCGCGCGCGGTTTTTGTGCAGCGATCTTGCAGAAATTCGGGACTTGCTCTTGTCCGTCGACCCACAAAGCCTAAGTGGGGATCAAGAGAAAGACACATCCGACCCGATTGCGGACCGGCTGGGCTACGACCCGCGGCAGAAACTGAATGGGATCGGCATGGTGCAGATCACGCCTCATCTGAGACCCGATTGTCCAAAGCCCGACGCTTTGCGCGCGCTTATGGCCGAACTTGATCGCCACATGGCCCTGACGGGTCTGGCGATGGAGGTAGCGGACGCCAAGGAGGACCTTGAAGGCGTCGCCGATGAGGGGCTGACATGGCGGCTGGAACAGGCCAGCCAACTGCCCGAGAAGATCGCAAAGGCGACCTTTGAGGGAGACGATGACACCGCAGGATCAGAGCGCGATCTTTCGGCATCACTGCAAAAAATGCTCGACCAGCAGATCTGGTTAAGGAAGGGCAAATAGAATCACATTGCGAATCAGTGATTCGTAAGGGACAACCAAGGGGTGATGTGGACGCTGACCGGCAGGGCGCGTCCGGACCCGAATGACAGAATGGAGACGCTTGATGGCCGCCAAGGACACCGAAGCTGCACCACAGGACGACGGACAGGACACATCAGGCCCAATGCTCGACATGAGCCAGGCCGCGGTCAAGAAGATGATCGCAACGGCCAAGACCCGGGGCTACATCACGTATGACGAGCTCAATCAGGTCATGCCGTCCGATCAGGTCTCGTCCGAGCAGATCGAAGATGTCATGGCGATGCTGTCCGAGATGGGTATCAACGTGGTCGAGGCCGAAGATGCCGAAGACAATGACGATGACGATGCTGAAACCGGTCTGGTAATCTCCGACGGCTCGACGTCCCGCGAGCTGGTCACCACAACCGCATCAAGCGAAAACCTCGACCGCACTGATGATCCGGTGCGCATGTATCTGCGCGAAATGGGCTCGGTCGAGCTTCTGTCGCGCGAGGGCGAGATTGCCATCGCCAAACGGATCGAGGCTGGCCGCAACACCATGATCCTCGGGCTGTGCGAAAGCCCCCTGACCTTTCAGGCGATCACCATCTGGCGCAACGAGCTTCTGGAAGAAGACATCATGCTGCGCGATGTCATCGATCTTGAGACGACTTTTGGCGCTTCGATGGATGAGGAAGACGGGGATGAGGAAGAGGTCACACCGTCTGCCACGGCCCCTGGCTCCGACCAACCCGCAGCCGAGGCCAAGACCGAGCCCCAACAAAGCGGCGAAGAGGGTGAGACCCGCACCGACGATGATGACGACGATGATGAGGATGATCAGGCCAACCTGTCGCTTGCCGCGATGGAGGCTGCCCTCAAACCGCAGGTTCTCGAAACCCTCGACCGGATTGCCGACGACTACGCCAAGCTCTCGGAAATGCAGGACAGCCGGATCTCGGCTCAGCTGAACCGCGAGGAAAGCTTCTCGACCAATCAGGAGCTTGAGTATCAGCGGCTGCGTTCCGAGATTGTCGAACTCGTCAACTCATTGCACCTGCACAACAACCGGATTGAAGCCCTGATCGACCAGATCTACGGCATCAATCGCAAAATCATGAGCCTTGATGGCGGCATGGTGAAACTGGCCGATCAGGCCCGGATCAACCGCCGTGAATTCATCGAAGAATACAAGGGCAACGAGCTTGAGCCGGGATGGCTTGAGCGGGTCTCGGGCCTCAAGGGCCGTGGCTGGGACGTGCTGACGGACCGCTATGTCGAACAGGCACAGGCCAACCGCGATGAGATGGCCGAAGTTGGACAGTATATCGGCGTCGACATCTCGGAATTCCGCCGGATCGTGAACCAGGTCCAGAAGGGCGAAAAAGAAGCACGGCTTGCCAAGAAGGAAATGGTCGAAGCGAACTTGCGTCTGGTGATCTCGATTGCCAAGAAGTACACCAACCGCGGCCTGCAGTTCCTTGACCTCATTCAGGAAGGCAACATCGGCCTGATGAAGGCGGTTGATAAGTTTGAATATCGTCGTGGCTACAAGTTTTCGACCTACGCTACATGGTGGATCCGTCAGGCAATCACGCGTTCCATCGCCGATCAGGCCCGCACGATCCGCATTCCGGTCCATATGATCGAGACGATCAACAAGCTGGTGCGCACAGGCCGCCAGATGCTGCATGAAATTGGCCGCGAGCCAACGCCCGAGGAATTGGCAGAAAAGCTGCAAATGCCTCTGGAGAAGGTCCGCAAGGTGATGAAGATCGCCAAAGAGCCGATCTCGCTGGAGACGCCCATTGGCGACGAGGAAGACAGCCAGCTGGGCGATTTCATCGAGGACAAGAACGCCGTTCTGCCCCTCGACAGTGCCATTCAGGGCAACCTCAAGGAAACCACAACCCGGGTTCTTGCCTCTCTCACACCACGTGAGGAACGCGTGCTGCGCATGCGTTTCGGCATTGGCATGAATACCGACCACACGTTGGAAGAAGTTGGCCAGCAGTTCAGTGTGACCCGCGAGCGGATCCGTCAGATCGAGGCCAAGGCCCTGCGCAAGCTCAAGCACCCTAGCCGGTCCCGCAAGCTGCGTTCCTTCCTCGATCAGTAAAAAGCCGGCACGACCCCAGATTCCTACCGACCTTCAAATCCGGCTGGAAAATTGGTTTTGTCGCAAGCTGTCCCGATGTTAGTTTGGCGAGGAATGTAACTGACGGGGTCGCCCGGTTTGCCCATTTCGCACACCACTACTCATGCGGCTTCAAAGGCCACATTGCGGGCCGGGCCAGCGCGTGACGCTCAATCAGCTTTGCAGGGCGATAGCCTCCTGCAAACGCTGGCCGACGCCTCCCGCCCTGCGCTTGCCATCAACCAGTTGCAAGGGCTTGCCAATGGCGCCGCCCTGCCAGCAGATAGCGTTGTTCAAAGGGTCATAGACGAGCCTGAATTTGCCGGGTCGCGCATCAAGATCTGGGTCGATGATACGATTGAAACCGTGTTTCTTGCCCGGGATTTCACTCCTGGTGATGGCACCGTCAGCTATACATCCGAAGACCCGTCAAAGGATCTCGCCAAGCAGGAAAAGGCCAATCGGGACATCATTCATGCCGACCGGCGAAAAAAGAACCCACGCACTGTGTCTCCTCCGTCTGTCAGCGGCACGGAGATCTCCGTCGATCACGCTTTTCCGTTGTCGACAAAGGACGCCGAAATCATCCGTGAAATGGATCAGGCAGCCGAGTTTGAAGCTGCGGCCAATGATCTTGACGTTGACATTTCTCCGGAGGTCATCACCTACCTGACCGATCTGGTTGAGCACCACAAAGGTCTGGCTGAAGACGAAATTACCGTCACCAAAGCCCGCATTCTGGCATTGGCCACAGAGCTTGCAAAAGACAACGAGATCATCGGAACCAGCGTGGATGTCACCTCGGAAAGAGCTGTGGGCGACCTCAAAGACCTTCTTGGTGAAACAGATGCCGACTATAATGAGTTCGAGGCTGGTGAGGACTACTACATCGATCAGATCATCGAATTCATGACCGGCACTCAAACACCAGAAGCGACTGGCGGCGGTGATGCAGGTGAAGGATCAAGCAGCAACAAGGCCGACTGGAAGACAGACCAGACAAAGACGGAACGAAACCTTGTCAAGGCTGCCATTAATCCTCTTGAGGTGGCGCGCCTGATGTTGGCCGAGGCCACGTTGCATCACAAGATTTCACGCTCTCAGATCAAGCTTATGCTGGAAGAACTGGGACGGGCCACAAATGACACGCCTGGCGTGGCGGCCATGTATACGTTCCTTGGACAGATCAGTGTGATCACCGGAAAAGGCGACCGCGAGGTTGCAATGGAAAACTGGACGGCCAACATCGAACTGGGTGTCCATGTGGACCACCGGGCCGAAGGCGATGATCCCAAGGAAGGGTTTGATGGCAACTATCAGTCCGATGGGACCGCCACGCCGCGCACTGCGAAATTGGAGGAAGCAGCGCTGATTATCGCGAATATTGGCGGTGGCGCACCGGTGAACTGGGTCTCACTTGCCGCGCATCTGAACGCGGCCAAAGTCCAGCATCAGGCCATGGTTGCGGAGGAAAAGGCCTTCACCGCCCCCAAGCTGGACCAATGGAAAAACGCTCCTGACAGCAAATTCACGCGGCGCAAGAAGGGTGAGGTGGACTAGGCAGAGACCTCAGATCTTCTCGCCTTTGTTCAGCAAGTCATCAATCAACTGCCTTTGGATGTTGGCACTGTCGCCGCCCTGAAAAGTCATCGCGCCACCGGTGAACAGGGTGCCATATGTAAGCGCCAGATTAACCGTTTGCCCAAGGCCCGAGATCAGTTGGTCCTTCTCCAGCGGCGACAAGGGGTGAATGAAGACGCCCCAGAGCCTGCCATTGGCAATTGCGTAGCGGGCATCCAGTGCCGTATCGAAGTTGGCCTGCATCACCCGCATGACATCAGCCTCCGACATCCCGGCTGCCGAACGGATCGGCACCATCGCGCGCATCCGGTCTGCGATCGGGTCGGTGATGATCAGGACCGGTACGTCCTGAATGGTCAGTTGGAAATTCGTGGCAGCGCGTTGCGCATCCGGATCCAGTGCCGTGACGATTTCGGACAGGCGATCAAGATTCATCTGTGGCTCGACTGCCTCTTCAGCCGCGACCGGCAAGGCCATGAACACCAATCCACTCAAAACAGCACGCAGCATGTCACTCTCCCTTTTGCTAGTACCAGCCTAAGCGGCAGGGGCGTGACCTGTCACCCTGTTGCAAGTAAACAGGTGGTGAAGACAACGAGAGGCAGCCATTTCCTTCATGTCCCGACAGCACCGCTTGCGCATCCAGACCCGCGGCCCCGGCTTCACTGAAATCACCAGCGAGATCACGGGATTTGTGGACCAGACTTCACTGGGTGCGGGGCTTCTCACGGTGTTTTTGCGCCACACCTCTTGCGCCCTGCTGATTCAGGAAAACGCGGACCCGGACGTGCGCCGTGACCTGGAGGTCTTCTTTCGCAAGCTGGTACCACCGGGCGACGATCCGGCGATGTCCTGGCTCAGACACACACTTGAGGGCCCGGATGACATGCCTGCGCATATCAAGGCAGCACTCTTGCCGGTCTCCCTGTCGATACCGGTCGCGGATGGCCGGATGCAGCTTGGCACCTGGCAGGGCATCTACATTTTCGAGTTCCGTGACAATCCGCACAATAGGGAAGTGTTTTTGCACCTCTCGACCTGAAGACCCTCAAGCCCTCTTGAAACCTGCCGGTCGAGGTGCCACTTCGATGTTAATATTATTTACATTAAACCAGCGAAGGGACCACACATGGCACAGGATCAGCCATATTCACAAGTCGAAGACGCAGAAGTCTATGAGGACACGCCTGCCAACAATCCGTGGATGAGGGGCGTTTTCATGTTCCTCTTCGTTCTGATGTTCGCACTGGCAGAAACCCTGTTGTCGATCATTGCCTTGCTGCAGTTCCTGTGGTCCGTGGTCACCAAGGCACCCAACAAGCAGTTGCGTGCCTTTGGCTATTCCATGAGCATCTGGATGCGTGATGTCGCGCAGTTTCAGGCCTGCGAAACAGAAGAAAAGCCCTTCCCCTTCGCACCCTGGCCCAAGGACGGCTAAGCGCCGCCCGGATTTGGCATGAGATGAACTTCGCCCACCATCACGGTGGGCGGCTGATCCAAAGCGTAGACAACAGCACGGGCCACATCGGCCGCCGTCAGCCCCTGAGGTTTCGGGCTGTCAAAGAACGGCGTGTCGACCATACCGGGCGAGATGATCGTGCAGCGCCCGCCCCATTCCCGCATTTCTTCGGCCAGATTGGTGGCCCAAGCGTGAATGAACCATTTGGTCGCGCCATAGATCGAACCTTTCATATGGGCCCGCCCTGCGCGGGAGCCTGTGACCAGAAACTGACCCTTTGACTTTTGCAACTCGGGCAGGCTGGTCTTTGCGGTCAGCAAGGCACCCATGATGTTCACATCCAGCATCTGCTTCCAGTTTTCGGGATCACCTGCCTCAGTGCCCGGTGTCGTTGCCCCAAGACCAGCATTGGCAAAGACCGCATCAAGCGCGCCAAACCGGCTGGTGGTCTGGGAAACGGCCATGCTGAGATCCTCAAGCGAGGCAACATCGCCCGTACACGCGATGCAGAAGTCACTGCCAAGTTCATCCGCCAGAGCCTGCAGCTTGTCGGCTGATCGCGCAAATAGCGTGACCCGCCACCCCGACGCAACTGCCTGACGAGCTGTCTCGGCGCCGATCCCTGAGGATGCGCCTGTGATCAATAGGGTTTTGCCGCTCATGTCCTGACCTCCGATGTTATGCCTCACCAGATACACCACCGCATGTTCCAGACAAGTGCCGAGGGATTGAACCAGCCGACATGGTAACGACTAATCCTAGGGTATTTGTCTTTATCGTGGGGCTGACTATTCCCTCTACACAAATGCTGGATCATCGCCTAAGATGCTAAAAAAAACCCAAGAGCAGACGAGGGTCCCCATCCATGCGCTGTCCGTTTTGTGGCAATGTTGATACTCAGGTAAAAGACAGCCGCCCGGCCGAAGATCATGTCGCCATCAGACGACGCCGGTATTGCCCGGCCTGTGGTGGCCGTTTCACCACTTACGAGCGGGTGCAGTTGCGCGACCTCGTGGTGATCAAGAAAAACAACCGACGTGAGGATTTCGACCGCAACAAGTTGGAGCGCTCGATCCGCATCGCCTTGCAGAAACGCCCCCTTGATCCGGAGCGTGTGGATCAGATGATTTCGGGCATTGTCCGGCGGCTGGAAAGCATGGGTGACACGGACATCCAGTCCGATCAGATCGGTTCCATCGTCATGGAAACACTCGCCCGGATCGACACTGTGGCCTATGTCCGCTTTGCTTCCGTCTACAAGAACTTCCAGGCTGCCGATGATTTCGAGGAGTTCGTGGCCGAGTTGCGCCCATCTGGCGAAGACCAGCCCCCAGAGGAATGAGCGCGACAGCGCCTGATGACACGCCCTGGATGCAGGTAGCCCTGCAACTGGCCAAGCGTGGCGTCGGCAGGACCTGGCCAAACCCTTCGGTTGGCTGCGTGGTTGTGAGCGACGGCATATGCGTTGGACGCGGGCAAACACAACCCGGTGGCAGACCCCATGCCGAGACCGTTGCACTTGCTCAGGCAGGTGTGTGGTCGCGCGGCGCAACCGCCTATGTCACGCTTGAGCCCTGTTCCCACCATGGACAGACACCACCCTGTGCAGAGGCTTTGATTGCAGCGGGCGTTAACCGTGTGGTGATCGGAACACTGGACCCTGACGCACGGGTCAGCGGGCGCGGTGTGCAAATGCTGCGGGAGGCCGGGATCGTTGTGGATACCGGCTGTTGTGAAGCGAAGGCTGTTGCAGTGACCGCAGGGTTTCTCAGCCGAATGCGCCGGAACCGCCCTTACCTGTCGCTGAAACTCGCCACCACGCTCGATGGTCGGATTGCGACGGCCTCTGGGGAAAGCCGCTGGATCACAGGTCCGGAGGCACGCCGTTTCGTGCATATGCTGCGCGCGAAGTCCGATGCGGTTCTGATTGGTTCCGGCACAGCATTAGCAGACGATCCGATGCTCGATGTTCGCGACCTTGGGTTGGCTGAATGTAATCCGGTGCGTGTTGTTCTGGACGGCCACCTGAAAGTCCCGCCTGAAAGCCGTCTGGTGCAAACTGCGGACAATGTCCCTCTGTGGCTCCTCCACTCGGCATCCGCTCGTCCGCCTGATGGCTCAGAGGCCGTGCGATACTTCCAGATCCAAACAGAAGCGACGGATCAACTTGATCTTCCCAAAGCGCTGGCCCGGCTGTCCGATGAGGGGATCACAAGCGTACTGTGTGAAGGCGGTGGCACGCTTGCAGCGTCTCTTCTTCGCGCAGGGTTGGTGGACGAGTTGATCTGGATTCACGCAGGTTTTGCCTTGGGTGGTTCGGCAACGCCAGCCATAGGCGATCTGGCCATGTCCCGACTGGCAGAGGCGCAGCGGTTCGAACTAGCCGAGCGCAGACAATTGGGCGCGGACAGCCTGACCCGCTGGATCAACCCCGCCACATATGGGCAAATCGCCGGAACCGGTACTGAAGCAGACTGAGCAATCGCAGCCGGCCACCCAACGCTGTCATCTGTCCCGTGGCAAGGATGCGAACGATCTGTTCGGGCGAGGCTGCCTCACCACTGGCTGGGTCGAAATAGCGTGGATAATCAATGAGCGTCGCATGGACCAGAGCGGCCAGTTTCGGGCGCGCCATGCGGCGTTTGATTTTTGGCGCATGGTCTTGTGTCAGCCCCCACCCAGCGTAGAACGGCTGCCCCAGACAATGCACCGCCTTGCCCCTGAGCAGGGCCTCGAAACCGGCCAGTGAAGACATGGTCCAAACCTCATCCACAGCCTCAAGCAAAGCCTGCATATCTGCCTTTGCAGCAACCACATCGGCATGAGCATCTGCTGCAATTGCACCTTTGCGCAAACCCGCTTCCACGTCCGGATGCGGCTTGTAGATGATCTGGGCATCAGGGTTCTGTGCGCGGACATGGGCCAACAAATCAGCGTTTGTTGATACATCCGGGCAGCCCAGCAGAACGGAGGCATCGTCCGCCACCTGACCGGGAACCAGAATACGCACATGTCCATCCGCAGGCGGCAAATCCAGTGAGCGGCCTTTCAGGTTGTACTTGGTCAGCCCCGCACTCAGGATCAAACGACGCAATGCTTCGGCTCGGGCCAGTTGCTGAGAGGATAGGGTCACTGATGCCTCGATCAGCGCCTCCAGCCGACTGGGGCGTGCCGGGTCGAAATAGATCCCGAGATCATCCAGCACCAGTGACAGGGCCGGGCGCAGTTCTGCGCCCAATCCAACCGAGCGCAGAAAGCCGTCTTCCATGCGGTATAGCGGCTGACCCGACGCCAGACATGCGTCCACCAGTTGCGGCGTTTCTTTCCTGGCCCAGACCACGGCGGGGCGATCTATCTGCCTGGAGGCATCGGGGAAACTGACATTTCCACCCAGAAAACGCGCCAGTCCGGGTTGTTTCCAGCGGCTCATGCCAAAAGCCTGCCAGCCGCATCGATCCTCTGCCCGGGCCCTGCGTTGGGCGATCAACGTGTGGACCGTATCCTCAAAGCTGCACAGCCTCTGCCCCACAGGATCAAACCAGACCGGGTAAAGCAGCATGGCGGCTGCAAAAAGCTGTTCTACAGTGCGTATTCGGCCCCGTCGTGGGTTGACCTGCACATCCTCGCTGAGGCCCCACCCCATATAGAAAGGCTGCCCGATCACGACAGGCGTATGGCCCGCCAGAATGGCTTCAAAGCCCATCTGAGACGTAACCGTGTAAACGGCAGATGCCTCTTCCAGCAAGCTCCATGGATCCAGACCCTGGGGGGCAAAGGCGGTTCGGTCATCAAGATCACCCGGCCCGAAATGTCCGCGCTTATGCCCAGATTCCGTAACCGGATGGGTCCGGATCAGGATGCGGCGATCCGGGTGATCGGACTTGGCGCGCGCAAGCATACGCCCGAAATCCCGTCTGCCCGACGCGCCATGCGTGATCGACGCATCCGCGCGGGTCTGGTCGATGACCAGCACGTAACCAGTCTCAGGCTTGGGTGCGCCCTCAAAGGCGTTGTACTTCGACAGACGCGCTTCGCGCAGCAGGGCGATCCCGTTTCGCGCCCGGGTCAGCAGGTTCGGGTCATCAAGATCCCCGTCCGCCAGCAAACGCTCCAGACGGTTGGGCGTCGAGCAGTCGAAATGCACACCTTCCAGATCAAGCAGAAGCCCAAGGGGCGGATCTCCCTCAGGCCCGGGACGGACCGACCTCAGGAAAGCATCCTCAACCGTCAGAACCGGCAGGTCATGGCTTAATGCAGCCCTGATGCCTCGGGACGAGACAGGTCTGCGGCCCCAGACCCCGACCGCATCTGATTTCCCCGAGATGACACCAAGTTCGATTTTCCAGCCCGTAAGGCTCAGGATCTGACGCAGGCGTTTCTGGCGGAGAAATCCGGCGGAATAGACAGCCAGTCGTCGGGGTGGGCCGTCAGGGTCCACCTCCGGCAAGGCCATCCATCCGACCTCAGTTGCCGTTCAGAACATCAGCGGCGTTGACCAGCGTCGTGCCGAAGTTGAGCGTGCTGGCAGTGGCCTCGATCACCCGCGCCCAGCCCACAAACTCGGCCTCGGTGATGTAGATTGTGTCACCATCGCGGACCTGAAACTCATCCGCCATGAAGAAGCCGCCGGGTTGGGTCAAATCGAGAATGTAGGCAAATGCCATGCCAGCGCGTGCGCCTGATGTGTTGAGCACGCGGTCAGCCACAGCACCGGATTCACGACGGAAAACGAATATCCCCTTTGGATCAGCGGTGCGGGAATCCAGTCCACCGGCTTCGGCCAGCGCCTCCAGCAGGGTTAGGTCGGCCTTGGGGAATGGCACAAGAGCTTGCGTGGTGGTCGCGCCCAGAACCATGAAGATGGGCTCATCCTCATCGACCACAATCGTGTCGCCGGGTCTGAGGGCAATATCCATATCGGGATTGCGGTAAAGGTCACTGGCATAGACCGCGCCCGACTGCTTGCCGCGCCGCACTGTCACCTTGGACAGTTGCGGATCAGCGGTAATTCCACCGGCTGAGGCAATCATCGATGTCAGCTTGCGCGTGGATGGCGTGATCGCATAGACGCCCTGCCCGCCCACATCACCGATCAGATTGATCGTGGCTCCGTCGCCTGCCAGACGGCGCACTTCGACCTGAGGATCAGGTGTCTGGTCATTCAACTGGCGGGTGATCTGCTGGCGCAACTGCTCAGGCGAGCGGCCCGCAGCCTCGATCCGGCCCGCATAAGGCACGAAAATCCGACCGGACTGATCCACTTCGATGTCGGCCAGCGTGGTCACTTTCTGGCCAAGAGTTGCCAGCAGACCATTGTCGACATTTTCCCAAACCGTGATTGTCAGCTTGTCGCCGGGGCGGATGATGTCGGTGGCAGGCGATGAGGCATTCAGGAAAGACGCGTGAAACCCGGGAGAAATGCTTTGCCGGCTGGCCTTGGCCACGCTTTGGGAAATCAGCACGAGATTGACCCCTTCCGAGGTCTGGGCCTCGGGCGCTGTCACCTCTTCAAAGTTTGGACCGGGTCGCGGAAGATCACAGGCTGACAACATCGCCACGGATGCCACAGCCACCAAAGCCTTGGAAAAGCTCGCAATCATCAGACCCTGCCTCGTCTAAACTCTTATTTTAGGCATGTTTTACGCGGTTCAACGCGATCAGCAAAGGGTTAATCCGTGTGGGCACGGACGATTCGCAACGCCGGTGCATTTGCGACACGCTCCCGGTAATGGCGTTCATAGGGATCCAGATCGGCCAGAAGCACGTCCGTGATCCGCCGCAAAATCTGTGCCCTGCCCGCCCGCGTGTAAAATCCCCCCGTGATTTGGGAGGTTTCAAGCAGAAATTCCCGATAATCGCGATAGGCCGACGCATCGGGCGCCGAAGGCTGCGCAAAAAAGGCTGCAAGCGGTTGGGACGAGACAAATTCCGGCTTTGCATAAACCGCACGCCCAAAGATTTTCAAAGGCAAGCCCCGCCACAGTGCTTGCTGTCCGGCAGTCGAATTCACGGTCACAACGCTGCGCGCGCGGTCCATCAACGGCCCCAGTTTGCCGCCCCGAATGACGTGGACCCGCCCCTTCAGGTTGTGGGCAATGATGGACCGCCTGATCATCGTGGTCACATTCTCGCGCCCGTCTTCCAAAGGGTGCGTCTTGAAAACAAGGTGATGATGGGCAGCCGCCCCTTTGGCAAATTCGGCACAGCACAGATCAATGAAATCCGATTGCCGTTCAAAATCGCTGTGCTCACGAAATGAGGCATCATGAGCCAGTTGCAACAGCACAAGGTGATAGGGCGCACCCGATCTTTGCAGGGTCAATGTCGCCAGACGCCGTTGCAAGCCATCAACTGGCATCACCAGCAGACGCCGCAAATTCAAAAGCCATTCCCGCCCGACGCTGATCGACCGATGCGGAACATAGCCGCGATAGCGTCTCGCGCCCAGCATCACAGCCGCATGATAGAGGCCACCAAGCACCGTATGGCGCCAAAGCGCACCCCATTCTGCCGGGCTCTCCATCGGCTCGGCGCTGGTCTGATCACGCGCTGCCTGCATCTGCGCCACGCTCATCTGCATCAGACGGGAGTGACCGTTCACACCGCCGCGCTCATAGGTCACCCAGTAAGGGCGCAGATACCCTTCTTCAAAGAAATGCAGGGTGATGCCACGCAACATGGCCTCTTCGCGTGCAATGGTGTGGATCGCGCGGGTGTCGCCATAGATCACCACATCCGTGACGTCCGTGTCTGCCAGATACTGCCCAAGCCAGTCTCTCCAGTCCTCAAGCTTGCCCAAATAGGGAATGAAGCTGGTCTTGTCGTGCCAGAACAGTGCATCACCGCCGTTGAACCCGATCCGCATGGTCTGAAACCCGACCTCGCGCAATTTACGCGACAGATCCCAGAAAAACGGCCCATGAGGCCCTTGTAAAAACAGGAATTTGCGCATGTCAGCCCTTGGCCTTTCACTGCTCGTCCATATCTTGCTTGCATGGATCAGATGAACGAAGACTTTATTAAAATTTTGAAAAACACAACTCTGCGGGCAGAATATGGCCGAGCGACGGCCTTGCCCCTGCGCCTGACCTGCGATAGCGATGCGGTGATCTTGGGCAAAGGGAACCAGCGCCATGTTCACCGGCATTGTCACTGACATCGGCAACATTCTGCACATCGAGCAGAAGGGCGATTTGTGCGCGCGCATCGGCACGGGCTATGCGACAGAGACAATCGCGCTTGGTGCATCGATTGCCTGCGATGGCGTGTGTCTGACCGTGGTGAACAAAGGCGCAGATCAGGGCCGCTGGTTCGACGTGGATATTTCTGCCGAAACTCTTGAGAAGACCAATTTGTCAGGCTGGACCGAAGGCCGAAAGGTCAATCTGGAACGTGCCCTGAAACTGGGAGACGAGCTGGGTGGTCACATCGTCTCGGGCCATGTCGACGGTCTGGCGGAAATCGTATCGATGGAAGATGAAGGTGACAGCACACGGGTGGATCTGCAGGCCCCCGATGACCTTGCACGCTTCATTGCACCGAAAGGGTCTGTCGCGCTCAACGGCACGTCGCTGACGGTAAATGCCGTCCAGGGCCCTCGTTTCGGGATCAATTTCATCCCCCACACCAAACAGATGACGACATGGGGAAGCGCCAAGCTGGGCGACATGGTCAATCTGGAGATCGACACACTTGCGCGCTATGTCGCGCGTCTTGCCGACAGCCTGCAGGAGATGCCGCAATGACCGCCTTTGACCGCACCATCAAGATTGCCCCATCCATTCTGGCGTCCGATTTCGCCAATTTCGGGGCTGAGATCGAAGCCGTGGAAGCGCAGGGCTGCGACTGGATTCACGTCGATGTGATGGATGGCCATTTCGTGCCCAACATCACCTTCGGGCCCGAGACCTGCAAAGCCATCCGCCCCCACATCAAGACAGTGATGGACGTCCATCTGATGATCGCACCGGTCGATCCCTACATCGATGCCTTCGCAGCAGCAGGCGCCGACATCATCACGGCCCATGTGGAGGCTGGCCCGCACATCCACCGCACGCTTCAAGCGATCAGGGCCACGGGTGCCAAGGCCGGATTGGCGCTGAACCCCGGAACGCCTGCCTCAGCGGCGGCTCCTCTGCTCGATCTGGTCGATCTGATCTGTGTGATGACCGTCAATCCCGGATTTGGCGGGCAGAAATTCATTCATTCGCAGATTGAAACGGTGAAAACCTTGCGCTCCATGATCGGTGATCGCCCTATCCACATCGAAATCGACGGTGGCGTCGATCCGACAACTGCACCTCTGGTGGCAGCAGTGGGTGCAGATGTTCTGGTTGCGGGATCAGCCGTTTTCAAAGGCGGTTCGGTGAAAAATCCCGAACCCTATGGCCAGAATATTTCAGCCATACGCGCCGCTGCGTCCTGAACTGCCCCGACTTCGATTTTCCAAAAATACTCAAGTTTCTCCACTGAAGGCCCCGCGCCATGGCTGCAATTGTCTTTGACCTCGACGGCACGCTGATCTCATCGGTTGGCGATTTGCATGCCGCGGCCAATCGCACGCTCGCAGATGTGGGCGCCGGGGCTTTGACACTTGATCAGGTGCGTGGCTTCATTGGAAACGGTGTGCCGAAACTGGTGGAACGGGTGATGCGGGCGGCAAACCTCCCGGTTTCACCAGACAACCATGCGGATATGACAGCGCGTTTCATGGCGCATTACGAAGCAGACCCGGTTTCGCTTACAACCGTGTTCGATGGCGCACGGGAAGCATTGGAGGCGTGCCGGGATCAGGGCCACAAACTGGGTATCTGTACCAACAAACCCCAACGCCCTGCAGAGATCGTCCTCGACCTTCTGGGCCTTGCGCCACTGTTTGACGTGGTGGTCGGGGGCGATGCCCTGCCCACACGCAAACCCGATCCAGCCATGTTGCATCACGCACTAAACCTGCTGAAATATGACCAGACCCTGTTTGTCGGAGACAGTGAGATCGATGCGGATACGGCCTTGGCAGCCAAGGTTCCCTTTGCGCTTTATACCGAAGGTTATCGCAAGCGCAGTCTGGACAAGATGAACGCCCTGTTCACCTTTGAGCATTTCACCGAATTTACCAGCCTGATCGCGCGGACCCTTAAGTGATCACCCGGTGATGCCGTGCATCTTTGGGTCAGGGTGTTCCCGACAGGGTTTGCATATTTGCCGCAGCACGTCCTGCACGCCCCGCCCGCCACTTGAACGCCTGCCAGAAATCGATATGACGCTGAGGTTAGACAAGGCAGGAATTGGAAATGTCCCGACTGATCACCCTTCTCAACGGTCCCAACCTGAACCTTCTGGGCGTCAGGCAGCCTGAGATTTATGGCTATGACACCCTCTCGGATGTCGAAGCCCGCTGTCGTGATCTGGCCAAAGGGTTCAGTCTGACACTTGAGGCCAAGCAATCCAATTCCGAAGGTCAACTAGTCGACTGGATTCAGGCCGCGCGTGACACCTCGGCTGGTATCATCATCAATCCGGGGGCCTACAGCCACACCTCCATCGCCCTGCTTGATGCGCTCAGCGCCTTTGAAGGCCCGGTGATGGAAGTCCATGTCTCGAACATCTACAAACGCGAGGAGTTTCGGCATCACTCCTTTGTCTCCAAGCGCGCCGATGGCATCGTGGCCGGCATGGGGGTCGAGGGCTACGAGATGGCCATGCGCCGTCTTGGAAGCGTTTTGAACACCTGAAGCTTCCTGCCTATTCCGCCGCGATCTGAAGGTGGTTGGGCATGCAGGCACTTGTTGGCTTCTGCACTTCACGGTCACGCATTTCACGCCGTGCGATCAGGGCGAAAACCGGTGGAGTGAAATAGAACGACACAACCGTTGACAGCAGCACACCACCTGCGATGGCCACAGCAAATGGCGGCCAGAACGCCCCACCTTCAAGGATCAGCGGCAGAAAGCCACCAAAAGTGGTGATCGTCGTTGAAATGATGTGACGGCTGGATCCGGTCACAACCCGCGCCATCGCCTGCCTGTCACCGCTTCGCGCACCTTCGTCCTGTTGCAGGCCGGTCAGAATGATGATGGCCGCGTTGATCGACACCCCGATGGAGCCGATCACACCGATGATGGCCTGAATGCCAAAGGGATATTGCATGATTGCGAGCGACAGCATCGACAGGCCGGCTGACAGCACACAGACAACCAATGCAACAGCCGTCAGTCGGAAAGAATTGAAGGTCAATGCGATTGTCGCAATGGTCAGGGTCACGATCAACCCGACGGAGGCCATGAGATTGCCAACCGTGTTGGACCGCGCATCGCTGTCGCCCCCCAGTTCAAGGCTATAGCCTGCCGGAAGTTCAAATCCACGTGCATCCAGCGCTGCAAGAACATCCTGCAACGCCTCCTCTGGCAGCACGCCTGGCAGAATGAAGGCCTGCACGGTGTTTTCACGAACACCGTTTGTCCGGGTAATCACACTTTTGGCCGGCGACAGGTCAAGCGTGGCCAATTCCGAGAGGGGAACTGCCGGAAAAAGACCCTGCGCAGATAGTGCCGGCGCATTTGGCAAAAGGATCGGCATATCTGAGATGGCCTGAATGTCTGACCGCAATCCGGGTCCCATGCGAACCCGTACCGGAAGCTGCTCGGTGCCTTCTACCAGTGAGCCGCCGGTAACACCAACCAGTGCTGCGTCCAACTGCCGGGCCACATCCGCAATGTCCAGATCCAGCCTGCGGGCCTTGACCTCATCGATGTCGAAGCGAAGCTCAGCCGCCCCGCCGTTTACGCCAGCACGCGCCTGAACCACCAGATCAAGATCGGCCATGATCGCGCGAACCTCATCACCAAGGCTGCGCAGCGTCGCGATGTCCTGCCCCTTGATCGTGATCTCAACCGGTGCATCCACAGGAGGCCCTTGAACAAGGCCGCGCACGATGATCTGCGCCTCAGGGTAAAGACGGTCAAACCGGTTTTGCAGGTCCGAGACCAGACGCGCTGCATCCTCGTTGCTTTGGGTCGTGATCATAGCTTGAGCAAAGCCCGGCTCACGCGAACGGTTGCCGACGATGTTGTAGTAGAAGGCAGGGCCAGAGCGCCCAACGGTCCAGTAGACAGTTTTTACACCCTCATCCGCCCACAGGATGTCGTCCATCTCGGTGACGAGATCAGTCGTTTGGGTGATGGACGTGCCTGTGGCCATATCCACTTCGATGTAGAACTGATCACGATCCACGCCGGGAAAGAACTGGGCCGTCAGTGTTGGAAAGGCTGCAAATCCCAGCACCGGCAGGATGAGGGCAACGGCAATGGCCCGCACAGGATTTGTCACCGCAAGAAGGATGGATGCTTCGAAGCCTTTGGCGAGGCTGTGCAATACGCCCTTGCGAACGGGTTGTTCCTCATCAGGTCGGCTTGGCAGGATCCATCCCGCCAAAGCCGGTGTAACGGTCAAGGCCACCACCAGTGACCAGACCAGCATGAGCACAACCGCGATTGCGATGGAGCCCACAAAATCCCCTGCCGGACCGGGCAACAGGATCATTGGTGTGAAGGCCAGAGCGGTCGTGACGGTTGAGGCAAGCAAGGGTGCCGCCAGACGGCGCACGGCATCGCTGACCGCTGCCTGACGCATCATGCCAACCGCAAGCCTGCGCCGCACCTCGTCAGTCATGACGATGGCTGCATCGACGAGCAGCCCCAAAGCCACGATCAGCCCGGTGACCGACATCTGATGGATCGGCAGTCCGATCATGTTCATGCTGGCCAAGGTGGCAAGCGACACGACCGGCAGCACCAGTGCCACGATGGCCGCGGCCCGCAGGCCAAGCGTAACCAGAAGGACAGCCACCACAAGTGCGACCCCGATGGCCATGTTAAGGCCCACATCAGCAAGACGGTTGAGCGTATAGGTGCTTTGATCAAACAGGAGCACTTCTTCCATGCCAAGCGGCACGAGATCAGCGCCGGCAGAAAGCTCATCCCGGACAAATCCCATCCAGCGGTCTATTTGCACATTGTCCTGCGCAAGCACCCCGACCAGCACAGCGGGTTTGCCATTGGCAAAGGCCAGTTCGGCTTCCGGCGTGCGCGGGCCTCTGTCGATCTCAGCAATATCTGACAGCATTACGGAGGCGCCCGTTGCGTTCTTTCGCAAAACGATCTGGCGCAGTCGATCAAGGGAGGTGATCTCGCCGGAGACGGCAATGGACAGGTCGACCTCACCCAGAACCCGGCCCGATTGCATCTTGCCGTCAGCCTCGGCGATGCGCTGGGAAATCTCGTCTGCGGTTAGGCCAAGGGCAGCCGCCTTGTCTGGATCAACCCGGATCAGAACCTCTTCATCCGGTGTTCCAAACAGATGCACTGCGCGGGTCGATGGAATCCCGCGCAAGCGATCCCCAAGACCTTCGGCATGACGGGACAGAACGGTCTGGGAAACTGCGCTGTCCACAGCCGTCACTGCAATGATCGCGGAATAGGCCGAAATGCCCTCGGCATCGAAATCAGGCGCCAGAACACCAGCCGGAAACAGGCGGCGAGCGTCTTCTACGGCATCGCGAGCCTCGGACCAGACCTGCTCGATCGTGGCCTCATCAAGGGTCTCCAGCAGTTCCACGGACACAACCGAGACGCCGGAACGCGAGATGGACGACACCGTGTCGATCTCGGCAATTTCCCGCAACTCTTCTTCGATCTTGGCGCTCACCAAAGCCTCGACCCGCTCGGGGTCTGCCCCCGGGAACTGCGTCGTGACAGTCGCAAAAAGATTGGTGATCGTCGGGTCCTCCTGACGGCCAAGCGACAGAAAGGACGCAAGACCGGCCGAGACCAGAACCAGTATGATCAGTGCAACAAGCCGCGGTTGCCGGAAGGTGAGCGTTTCCATGATCAGCTTTCCTTGTCTGAAGCGGTCAGAATGGACACGCGCTGGCCCGGGGTTACCCTCTGGGGACCTGCGTCAATCAACACGGTTCCATCGGGAAAGGCTCCACGGACAAAAACCTGATCGGCATCAACATGCATGATCTCGACCCGCGCTTCCCGCACGGTTTTTTCCTGATCCACGACGAGCACGGACCATTGGCCGCGAAGCCCTTCTTTCAGACTTGTGATCGGCAGCCAAAGACCGCTTTCAATCACATCCTGTGCCAGTACTAAGTGAGCGATCTGCCCGAACGCGAGGTCATTCACAGCATCGATGTTGAAAACAAATGTGCGGGTTCGGGTGACCGGATCAATGTCAGGCAAAACCGCGTCAAGCTCTGCCTTGAAAACCTGTCCGCCGACTTCGACCTGCGCCCCAACCAGCGCTGATTGCGCGACATCCAGCGGCACGCCGACCCGAAGCTGTGGTTGCCCCAGCGCGACGAGCTCCAGCACGGCCTGACCAGCGTTCAGGGTCTCCTGACCATCAACCAGACGCCGTGACAGATGCCCGGCAAACGGCGCGTTCAATCGGGATTTTTCGATGCGGATCGCGTTGTCAGTCAGTGCGGCATCCACTTCGACCAGTCGTGACGTCAGTTCATCCCGTCCGGCCTGTGCCTGATCCATCTGAGCCTGACTGGCGAACCCCTGACGGCTGAGCTTGTCGCTGCGATCCAGTGTCAGATCGGCGAGGGTCAATTGCGCTTCCAGAGCTGTGCGCGATGCCGCAAGCCGGGTGCGATCAGCCTCAAGCAGCGCAGTGTCCTGTGTCGCGAGAAGCTGCCCGGCTTGGACGCGCGCTCCCTCATCGGCAAGAATTCGGGACAACCGGCCGGGCAGTTCGAATGACAGAACAGAAGATCTCTGCGGTTCGATCTGACCGACATAACGCCGCGTTACCTGATAACCTTGCTGCAGATCAACCGCGCGCGTCGAGACGGTTACCGTTGGCGCGGCTTCGGGCGAAGGGGTTGCTTCGGCCCTCTGTCCCAATTGCGATGCACCGAACTGGACCGCAAACGCGGCAGCGCCAATGACCAGCATGCTGAGCGAAATGCGCCCGATATATCGAAGGCCACGATTGACCAAGGAGGGGTTTGCTTGCGCTGTCTTTCGGCTGTCCATCTTTCGAATCCTCGCAAAGTTAGTGCCTCTAACATATGTTAGAACTTCTCACTTTGACAAGAGGTACGTGATTTGCGATGGTTTGGATCATGACGGAACAGAAAATATCAGCCCCTTTGGGCATCACCCAGGACCCGGCCAAACCCTTGAAAAAAGAGGGTTATCACCATGGAGACCTGCGCGCAGGCCTGATCGAGGCCACGCGCCGTTTGATCGAGGAGAAGGGGCCGGATGGGTTTTCTGTATCCGATGCCTGCCGTCTTGCCGGTGTTTCAACAGCGGCTCCCTACAAACATTTCAAGGACCGTACCGAAATGATGGTGGCCACGGTTCTGGAAGGTATGGCGCGGCACCGGGACAACATGCAGACCGCAATTGCCGGTATCCCCGAGGGCAGCCCGGACCGGATCACTGCGCTTGGCAAGGAGTATGTCGGGTTTGCTCTGCGCGAACCGGGTATTTTTCGTCTGAAGTTTGGCGGTTTCAGTGACCGCCTGGATGACGACCGCTTGCAGCAGGCAGGGGAAGCCACATTCACGCGCGTGCTGGAAGAGGTTGCGAAATGTCTAGGCGAAACAGACGTTACACCCGAAGTTCAGCGCCGTGGCTTCATGCTGTGGAGCTTCGTTCACGGGTTGTCTTTCATCCTGCACGACCAGAAACTGTCCAAGATGGGCGGTGAAATTGATCTGGACTTCCTGCTCTCCGACGTGGCCCGGCGCATTCTGTCCTAACCTTCACGACCGCGAGAAGCGGCCCATCAGACAGGATACCGCCGTATCAAATCTGGTGCTGTCCTTTGCGGCACGGGCTGAAAGTTGAGCGCCTTCCATGACCGCCAGCATGGCGCGGGCTTCCATCTCGGGGTCATTCACATCATGGACCGAGCCATCGGTCCGGCCCTGTTCAAAGGCCGCCTGCAACCAGTCAGACATGTCCTTGCGAAACCCCTCGATGCTAAGCAGCACCGAAGCTGACAACCGGGATGGACTGGCCGACAGAGCGGCACAAAGACAAAGCTTGCTGCCATCATCAAGCGCATCGCGATAGATGGCCAACATGGCGCGCAACCGCTCTGCTCCGGTCTTGCTTTTTGCATCAATGTCGTCAAATACCTGCGCAAATCGCTCCCGGTATCTGGCCATCACATCCACCGCCAGATCGGCTTTGCTCGGGAAATGGTAATGCACACTGGCTTTGCGGATGTTCACCGCCGAGGCCAGATCAGCAAAACTGAAACCATCAAAGCCCTGACTGCGCGTCGCCGCCTCGGCGTGATCAAGGAGGGCCGTGCGCGTATCAACCGCCATCACGCAGCCGCCCGATTGGCAAGAAGCTGGTCGAAGCTTTGATCTGCAGCCTCAAGCGCACCTTCCAGAAATCCACCAAATCCCGGGGCCGTTTCTGTGCCCGATAAAAGCAGACTGCCATTCCATAGATCGGGCAAGTCGGCGACCTGGCCATAGCTGGGATGGGTGCGCAGCGGCGCGTGATCGCAGACGGTTGCGGTCAGTGGATCATAGGCCCAATCCTTGAGCCATAGCTTCTTCGGCGAACTCGCATTGGGTCCGAAAACCCTCACAAACTGCTCAAGTATGGATTGCTTCAAGGCCGTCACATCTTTCCGCTGAGCCACCGATGTGCCGATAAAACCGAAAAGGGCAAAAGGCCCGGCGTCACTTGCGGATGCATCATGGACTTCAACCATCGGGCCGCGCTGGCTCATCACATCACCCGACAGACCGGCCTCTCGCCAAAATGGTCTGTCAAACACCGCCACGACTTTTGCCTGACCAGCCATCCACGTAGGCACCTGACTAAAGGATGCGACGACACCGGCAGCAAAATCAGGCTGAAAAGCGATCCCGGCGGCAATGCGCGGTGGCATTGCCAGCACCACTTGCCGCGCACGGATGTCATGACCTTCATCACTCCGCGCAACCACTGAATGACCGTCATGGGTCAGACGGGTTATATTGGCACCTGTGGTGATCCGGTCTGACGGGATCAATCCTGCAAGCCTGTCTATCAAGCCGAACAACCCGCCAGCCACGCGCAGCGACCCCTGCATCGGAGCAAAACCGGAAAAGGCCTGTATGCCGCCCTGCGCTGTTTCCTGCAACAAAGCACCTTTTGCATATTGCTCGAACACCGACAGGCCAAGCCGATCAACCAGTGTCGCCATGCGCGGCTGTCCCGGCCAGAACCAGGCTGGCCCCATATCAAAGCCTGCCTCATTCAAGCGTTCTGTCTTGATCCGCCCCCCCAGCCGGTTGCGGCCCTCGATCACCTGCACATCAATGCCGGACCGATGCAGCCGTTCCGCCAGACTGAGGCCTGACAAGCCCGCACCGATGACCAGAACCTCCCGGATATCAGGATCTTTTGCGTACATCATCCAACCCCAGGCGGTGCTGCAAACGGGATATGACCCAGTTTCATCCAGACCCGTGCGCCCGCTGGCCCGGCCTTCGCAGACAGACGCCCGCCCTCAGGCAGGCGCAACCATGAACCTTTGACGAGCGTGTCTGAACCTTCATCAAACTCTCCGTCAAGCACGAGAAACTCTCCTCCCTTGGGCAGATCCAATTCAACACCTGAACCCGCTTCCCACATCTCGGCCCGGACGGTTTCGCGTGCATCCATGTAAAGGGGAATGACCGAGACGCCGGGACGGTCCCCTGCCTGAACAGGTTCCATCTTGTTCATGTCGATCATGACCTGAGTCCGGTCATCCAGATCAAACTGCCAAAGCTTCACAAAGATCGTGCATCCCTTGTCCGAGCCCGGTGTGTGGGCGGATTGCGGTGGGTTGCGGACGTAGCTGCCTGCCGGGAAGTCGCCGTGTTCATCCTGAAACACACCATCAAGCACGATGAACTCCTCACCGCCCGTGTGAGTATGGGCCGAGAAATGGCTGTCGGGCGCATAACGCACAATCGTCGTGGCACGTGCCACTTCCGCACCAATCCGGTCCAGCATCCGCCGGTCCACACCTTTCATCGGAGAGGCCTGCCAATCCAGTTTTTCCGAATGCACCACGACACGTTGCGAGAAATCAGCGTTCAGTTCCATTTTGGCATCTCCTTGGGTAAGACATCTACCTATCAGTAGGTAGGTGATTTGACCATGGCTTTTCCCACACTCCAAGTCACAGATCAGTGAGGGCCTGCACTTATCGGGAAATGTCAGCGCCGCCTTCTTCCGTGCGCCGGGCTATGAAGGCGTCCATCTCCTCAAGCCTGTCTGGTGCCATCTGTGGTTCTTCATAACGATCAAGAGTTTCCAGGTAGATCGCATTGGCCCGCTGTGTTGCGTCTGCCGATCCTCGCTCGGACCAGTTTTCGAAATTGCTCCAGTCCGACAGCAGCGGCGAATAGAACGCAGTTTCAAAGCGGGCCAACGTGTGCTCCGTCCCGAAGAAATGGCCGCCATGACCGACACTTGCGATTGCATCCAATGCCAGATCATCGGGTGATGTGCTCAGTGGTTTGAACAATTCCGCGAACATCTGAAGCATTTCGACATCGATCACGAATTTCTCGGCCGAGGCCGTCAATCCACCCTCCAGCCACCCTGCCCCGTGCAGCAGCAGATTTGTACCTCCCATCAATGCGCCCCACAGCGACATCTGCATCTCGTAGGCCGCTTGCGCATCTGGCGCGTTTGAGGCCGTGACGCCTGATGATCTGAGGGGAAGATTGTATCGCCGCGCCAACTGCCCCGACGCAAATGCCGCTTTGGTGTATTCCGGCGTCCCAAAGGCCGGTGCTCCGGTTTTCATATCAACATTGCTCGTGAAACTGCCATAGCAGACCGGGGCGCCGGGGCGGATGATTTGGGACAGACACAGGCCTGCCAAAGCTTCTGCATTCTGCAAAACCAACGCACCGGCAATGGTGACCGGGGCCATGGCACCGGACAAGGTAAAGGGTGTGAGCACCATCAACTGACCGGCCTGTGCCGCATCCATGATGCCCTTGCACATCAGATCATCCAGCATCAGCGGCGAATTGGAATTGGCAATGGAATAGCTGAATGGCCGTTCGGTGAAGGCCTCTCTCGAGATACCATTGGCAATCCGGATCAGTTCATAAGCGTCCGCCACGGCCTGCGTCCCGCGAAAGAAAACGAACGGAACTTTGTCTGTCAAACTCATCACCGACCGCGTCATGTGCAGATGACGCAAGGCAGGTGAGATGTCTTGCGGTTCGACAAACGGGCCGATGATATGGATCACATCAAACCGCTGAGCCAGTTTGCAAAAGGAGTTGAGCGCATCCAGCGTTCCCGGCCTGCGACCCGTTTGCAGGTCTGAAAAGTTCGGCGTCCCACCTGTGGTGCAAACGCTGACATGCCCCTGGCCGATGGTTGCATCGCGACCGTTCCCCCGGGCGTGCATGGTTACTTTACCAGGTGCCTGAGCGATCAACTCCATCAAGCGGTCTGGATCAAAGTGAACGATGTCTTCGCGCACCGTCATTCCGGCAGCAGCGTAGGCTGTGCGCGCAGGCTCACTGAGAACCTTGATCCCGGTATCAGACAACACCTTGAGCGATGCCAGATGAATGGCCTCAATCTGATCTTCTGAGAACTGCTTGATCGGCGGGTACGGGTTTTTCCACTGACGCCACGCTTGATCAAAAGCCTTCACAGCAGAGCTGGACCGGGCCGCCTGACGGGACGCGCGCCCCTTTCTGCGCGACGTGCTCATTGTGCCGCCGTCATGTAACGTGTCTCAAAAGCCAGCTTGGCGGACGGATCTGCATCGCGGCCGATGAAACAGCGAAAATAGGCATCCAGATAGCCCAATCGTGTTTCAAACGGCTCGGAAATGCCAAGCGCGTAATAGCTCAACTGGGTGAAGTAGATGACCCGCGCTCTTATGAAGGCCTCACGCTGCTCGAACTGAAATCTGGTCAGAAACGCCGCAATGGCCTGCACGCGGTTTTCGTCTTCTGCCGTAATCGCCACAAGCACATCATCTGACGTGCGCCCCCAGCCCCGCACCGCAAGATCCAGCGCCGGATCGAATTGGTCCCGATCCACCCAGACATCAAAAAGCGCCAGCAACCCGTCATCTAGACTGCGAGCGTCCGCCAATGCTCCCACCATCACGCCGGTGTTTCGTTCTCTCCACATCTCGACCAGACCGCTCAGCAAGTCATCTCGGTTCTCGAAATGCCAGTAAAAGCTGCCGCGTGTGATCTTCAGGCGGCGCGACAATTCTGTAATCTGGATCATGTCCACACCACCCTCGACCAGCATGCGGCTTGCCTCCACCAGCCAGCTTTCACGGCTGAGCTGTGGGGATTTCAGGGTGGATTGGGCTGGCATCTGACAACACTCCATACAGGGTTGTATTGATCCATACAGCCTTGTATGGTTTTGTCAAAGAAAACCGAGGGGACCCAATGCCCACACCTGCCAGCCTTGTGCGATTTGAGGATCTGACCTTCTCACCCCGCTTTGCCTATGGCGATCAGGCGCAGGTGGTTGAAGTGTCGGGAAACGCAACCGACACGCCATTGGGGACAGGTTTTGCACGCTTTACCAATGCCGACATCCCGTGGACTGTTCAGTATGACGAGGTGGTGCTGGTGCTTGAGGGCACGATGTCTGTGCATACTGACGATGTTGCTCACCACCTTGGCCCGAAAGACAGCATGTGGCTGCCCAAAGGCACCCAACTGCGGTATGTATCGGCATCAGCTTTGGTATTCTACGCCATCCATCCAGCAAACTGGGCTGAGGCAAACCAATGAAAATCGATCGTCTGCCAAAGGATGACAAGGCGAACGGGTGGAGCGGAGTATTGCCACCCCGGATGCCCCATCCTGCTCTTTCAGGCGATCAATCTGCTGACTGGATCGTGCTTGGTGGCGGGTATGCGGGTCTGGGGGCTGCACGACGGTTGGCGGAACTGCACCCGAACCAGCGAATTGTCCTGATCGATGCGGGTGAAGCGGGCGAGAATGCATCCGGGCGGAATTCAGGCTTTGCGATTGATCTGCCACACAATGTCGGCTCGTCGCTTGAAGAACTGGATGGCTCTCACCGGTTCATGCGACTGGCCCGCAGCGCCATTGATGCGCTGGATCAGACGATCAAGACCCATGGCATCGCCTGCGACTGGTCAGCGGACGGCAAATATCATGCGGCGGTCTCGGCGCGCGGTGTTGAGGACGTGTTGCAGCCCTTTGCCAAGGAACTGACCGCTCTGGGGGAGCCTTTCGAGTGGGTGGAAGGCGCGGAACTTCAAGCCCGTCTTGGCAGCCCACATTTCACGGCAGCGATCCTCACACCTGGTGGCCGTTTGATGAACCCTGCCGCATTGACCCGTGGGCTGGCCGACAGCCTGCCAGAGAATGTGACGATCTACGAGAATTCACCGGTTCTGGAGTTCGAAAACCTCAACGGCGTGCAACTGACCACATCAAAAGGTACGCTTCGGGCGCCAAAGATGATCCTGGCGGCAAACGGGTTTGCGGAACGTTTTGGCTTCTACAAGAACAGATTTTTGCATCTGGTGGCCCATGCCAGCCTCAGCCGGCGCCTGACGGAGGAGGAACAAAAGGCCTATGGCGTCACTAAACCCTGGGGCATGACACCGGCCAATGCCTTTGCCGGCATCACCATGCGCTACACCAACGACCACAGACTGTTGATCCGGCAAGGGTTGGACTATTGCCCCTCCCAGCGTTTCTCGACGGAAAAGCTGGCGGCTGTCAAAGCCCGGCACAAACGCCTTTTCGATGCACGCTTCCCGATGTTGCCAGCCGTGACCATGGAACATACATGGTCGGGATTTGTCTGCCTGTCGCGCAATGCAGCGCCCGGATTTGGCCAGATGGCGGGAAACATCTGGTCTGCGGTCTGTCAGAACGCGGTTGGCGTCACCAAAGGCACTTTCGGCGGGATGTTGGCAGCCAACATGGCATCAGGACAGGACAATCCTCTGATCGCGGATATGGAAAGCCTTGGTGCACCCTCGCCCCTGCCGCCGCGTCCGTTTCTTGACCTTGGCGTGCGCAGCCGTTTCCAACTGGAGCTTTGGCGCAATCGGCATGAGGCCTGAGATCCGTCAGGCGGTTTCACCCTCGATCAGTTCGAACCCGAGATCGACATAATCCTCCGTTTCGACACCCCATAACCTGTTCAGAACCGAACGCGCTGCTGTGCGGCCCGTGTCGTAGCGCTTGGTCGAGATCGTCGTCAGTTTCCACGGCATGTTCTGCCCCATTTCCAACCCGCTGAACCCTGCCAGCGCCAGTTCGTCAGGCACAGAAATACCCGCCTCAAGACAATGCACGATCCCGCCCGTCGCTGCCGTGTCATTCGAGAAAAACACCGCGTCTAAATCGGGGGCCATGTCCAGCAACTTGCGCAGTCCTTCCTTACCCCCGGTGAAATTTGGCGGGCTGTCGAACAGTTTGGGCGCAAAAATCTCGAATCCATGCGCGTTCAACTGCCGCTTGATCTCGGAAAAGCGGGCAGCGGCAGAGAAGTCTTCCTCATTCCAGCCGACGCAGCCGAAGGATTTATATCCTTTCGACAGCATGTGCAGCGCCAATTTGCGCCCTGCTGCGGTCTGGTCGAGCCCCACGGAAATATCGATCGCATCACGCGAAAGGTTCATGATCTCAACCACCGGAATATTGGTGTTGCGCAGAATGTTTCGGGTCGATTCTGTGTGGTAAATGTTGGGCACGATGATGCCTGCAGGCCGCCAGGACATCATTGAATAGATCAGCGCCTCTTCCTTTTTGAGGTCATAATCCGAGATGCCAACCACCGCATTATAACCCACTTTTTCAAGTTCTGAGGTGATCCCACTCATGACTTCGGTGAAGACATTATTGACCATAGACGGGATGATGACAGCCACCTGATTTGACCTGGATGTCGCCAAAGATCCGGCCAGCTGGTTCTGCACATACCCCATCTTTTCAACAACTTGGCCAACCCTGTCCTGTGTACGTCGGGATACGACGCCATTGCCGCGCAGCACCCGCGAGACAGTCATCTCGGACACACCTGCAGCCTCGGCTACATCTCGCAAAGTCGTGCGTTTTTTCGGTTTAGTCATATGATATGACCTAATTGTTAGCGTCAAACAATCTAACAATAGAATTTCAAAAACCCCGCGTATAGCGTTTTTGCATGGATGGAACCCAGAAGCTCAACATCGCCATCATAGGCGGATCGATTGCCGGATGCATGTCGGCCATCCTTCTTGGGAAGGGGGGTCATAACGTCTCGGTCTATGAGCGGTCCCGCAAGGGATTGGTCGGGCGCGGAGGCGGGGTGACGACCTCACGCACCGTGCTGGACCA
Source organism: uncultured Paracoccaceae bacterium (assembly GCA_947494445.1). GTDB lineage: Bacteria > Pseudomonadota > Alphaproteobacteria > Rhodobacterales > Rhodobacteraceae > CANLSM01. Next base: position 196,394 of record CANLVD010000002.1, read on the forward strand.
GATGAAGGCCGCCGATATTCTGGACGCGGATTTCCCGTCGTCTCCCTATTCGGAATTGCAACTCTCCAAGGTCTCCGCAGACGAACAGCAGTTCGGTCGTTGCCCGCTGACGCGCGCGCTGGACATGAATTGCGTTCACTGGTCAGGCATGTGGGAAAACATGCGTAAGCGCGTGCCCGATGCGGTCTATCACAATGATATGACCCTGACGGAGGCTCATGACAACGGCACTTCGGTGCGGCTGGAGTTTGCAGACGGGACAACACGCGAGGTCGACCTCGTACTTTTCGCAGACGGCTACAACTCCCTTGGCCGCAGGCTTCTGTTTCCGGATCACCCGCTGGTGTATCGCGGCTATACGGTCTGGCGCGGCGTTGTACCGGAACGCGATCTGATCCGCGAACCACATCTTGAGATTCACCCGCGGTTTTCGCTCCGCTCCTCCAAGGGCAGCTTCATCTCCTATATGATCCCAAGCCGCGAAGGGTCAGACGCTGTCGGCGATCGTTTGTTCAACTGGGCCTGTTACTTCCCCCTGCCCGAGGCCGATCTGCCCGACTTCATGATCGACAACGCCGGAGAGGCCCGCGTTGGAACGATTCCAGCGGGTGCCATGCGTCCGGAACAGGATAATGCGCTCAAGGCCATGATCCGCGAGCAATTGCCAAGCTTTTACGCCGACATCATCGCGCAATCGCAGAACAATCAGATCCAGCAAATCTACACCTCCGACCTGCCCGCCTACCGCAAGGGCCGCATGTGCCTGATCGGTGATGCTGGCATTATGGTGCCACCGCTGACCGGTGCCGGTGTCTTCAAGGGATTTACCAACGCGCGCGATCTGGCCGAGGGATTGAATGCGGACGATCCGCTCGACGAGATCCTTGAGCATTGGTCGGTCAAACAAACCCGTGTGGCCCGGTCGATGCTGGCTATGGGATACGATATGGAAGACGCCTTCATCTGGAACACCATCGACCTTGCAACCGAACCGCCCGAGGCCTGCGCCCACTGGTTTGACCGCTCTATCCGGATCGCGAAGGAGTTCTCCTATTTTGCTGCCTGACCCAATGACAAGGATGCGCGCATGAGCGGTGTATCGCTGAGAAATGTCTCGAAATCCTACGGTGATGTGACGGTCATACCTGACCTGTCGCTCGATATTGCCGAGGGAGAGTTCGTGGTCTTTGTCGGACCATCGGGGTGTGGCAAATCCACGACCCTGCGGATGATCGCCGGTCTGGAAAAGGTGACCTCTGGGCAGATCGTGATCGGCGACCGTGACGTCACGTGGGTCAAACCCAAGGAGCGGGACATCGCGATGGTGTTCCAATCCTACGCGCTCTATCCGCACATGAACGTGGCTGAAAACATGTCATTTGCTTTGCGACTGGCCAAGCGTCCCAAAGCTGAGATCGAAGAGCGTCTGCGGGTGGCCGCCGATATGCTGGAACTGACGCCCTACCTTGACCGAAAACCAAAGGATCTGTCCGGTGGACAGCGCCAGCGGGTTGCCATGGGCCGGTCGATTGTGCGCGACGCTTATGTCTTCCTCTTTGACGAACCGCTGTCCAATCTTGATGCCAAACTGCGCTCATCGATGCGCACGGAACTGGCGTTGCTGCACAAGAAACTGGACCGGACGATGGTCTATGTGACCCATGACCAGATCGAAGCCATGACCATGGCTGACCGGATCGTGATCATGAAGGATGGGCATATTCAGCAGGTCGGCAGCCCCAAGGACGTCTATAACACGCCCCGGAACACCTTTGTGGCGACCTTCATGGGCTCGCCTTCCATGACATTGATCCCGGCCGAACTGTCCGATGATGGCGGCACCACTTTTGTCAGCGGGGACGGGTTCCGCCTGCCGGTACCCGACAGGTTGAAAGAGGCTGTTCGAAATTCCGCCCGGCGTCAGGTCACTCTGGGGCTGCGTCCCGAGCACTTTGCAGCAGAGGCCCGCACCAACAATTTCGCGCCTGTCGATCTGACCGTGAAGGTGTCGGAATACGTCGGCTCCAGCCAATACCTTGCGGCCCAGCTGGGACCCCATGCAATCACCGCCGCTGTCGAGGTCGGGCCCGAGGCTGATCTGCTGACCGACGGCACCTACCACTTCGATACATCGCGCATGTACCTGTTTGACACCCAAACCGAACAAGCCCTCTGACCGGGCAAAGAGGCGGACAAACCGCCCTATACGTAATTCAAGAACTCAAGTCTGAAGGGAGACAATAATGAATTCGATTTTCAAAGCCGGAACAGTGGCCATCGGTGCCCTGCTCCTGTCCACGGGGGCAGCATTTGCCAACCCCTATGAGAAATATGAGGGGACCACGATTGTTGTGTCCTGGCCTGCACTCAGCCATTTCAACAAAGCCGAAGAGCTGATCGAGGAATTCACCGAAGAGACCGGGATTGAGGTCGAAGTCGACGCGCTGCAATACCTCAAACTGCGCGACCGGCAACTGCTGGAGATGTCCAAGGACGAAGGTGAATATGACATCGTGTCCTGGGTCGTGATGTGGAAGGGTGAGTATGTCTCAAAGGGACTGCTGACGCCTCTGTCACAGTTCTACACGATGGGATCGCTCGTCGACCCGAGCTATGACATCAACGACATCGCCGATGGCTATCTGCAAAATGGCGGCATCGTGGGCGGCCACAAGGGCTACATGCCCGGCAAATCAGGCGCGATGTATGGAGTGCCTTTCGGCGCCGAGACCTCCATCCTTGCTTACCGCAAAGACATCTTCGAAGAGCAGGGCATCGATGTCCCTGCCACTTATGATGAGTTGCGTGCAGCCATGGCCAAACTGGGAGAGGCTGGCATTCCGGCGATGACATCGCGCGGCAAGACCGGCCATCAGGTCACTGCAGGCTGGCTGCTGCACCTCGCCCCATTGGGTGGCAAGATCTTCGATGACGAATGGAACCCAGTGATCAACTCGCCCGAAGCAGTTGAAGCGGCGCAGGTCATGCGTGAGATTGCACAGACCGGCCCAAAGGGCATCCCCACATTCGGTTTTGGCGAAGCCTCTGCCGCCTTCCTGCAAGGCGATGCAGCGATGTATCTGGATACGCTGAAAATCGCGGCCATGTCGCGCGATCCAAAGCTGTCCAAGGTTGATGGCAAAGTTGGCTTTGCGCTGCATCCCGTCGGCAGCCGTTGCGGGTCTGAGACCGGTGGATTTGCCATGGGCATCCCGGCCAACAGCCAGAACAAGGAAGCGGCTTTCCTCTTCATCCAGTACATGACCTCGAAAAAAGGTGACCAGCGGATGGTTGAACTGGGCGGTGATCCGATCCGGATTTCGACCCTACAGAACAATGCTGACAAGTTCCCCGACTACTCCGTCGTGGCCGAGCAGCTGCCCTGTGCAGACCCCGACTGGCGTCCGCTGATCCCAGAGTGGAACGAACTGAACATCGATGTGCTGGGCCAGGCCCTGACTGAGGTGATCACCACCGACAAGCCGATCCAGCCCATCATGGATGCCGCCAACGAGAAGGCGCGCGCCATCATGGAACGCGAAGGCTACTACCTCTGGCAGTAACGTCCCCTCCCGGACAGGTGCGGGGCCGTTCGCGGCCTCGCCCACCCCTCTTATCTTCCCATGAAAGCCTGTTGATCCGATGTCGCAGACCGAGCCACAAGCGATGACCGCCGAACTGCCCGCACCGGTTGCGAAACCCCGGTTCGAATCCGGCTTTCTGACGCCTTATGCCTTCATAACACCTGCTCTTCTGGTGATGCTTGGCGGGCTGCTCTACCCGGTCATCATGGCCTTTTACCTGTCATTCTATGACTGGGAAATCGGCCGCGACCTGGAAGACGCGCCCTTCGTGGGCATGACCAATTTCGCCCGCATGATGACCGACCCTCAGGTGTGGGAGGTTCTATGGGTTACCATCCGCTTCGGCTTCTGGACCATCACCATCGAGATGACTTTGGGTGTTGCTCTGGCCCTTCTCTTGGAAAAACCGATCCGGGGCGCGAGCGTGTTTCGCACGATCTTCATCCTCCCGCTCATGGTCTCGCCGGTCGTGGTGGGCCTGATATGGCGCTACTTGTTCGATGCGCGCATCGGCTGGATAAACTACTACCTTGGCGCTTGGTTCGGGATCGAGCCTCAAGTCTGGCTAGGTGATGCTCAGCTTGCCTTCTTTGCCATCGTTTTCACCGATATCTGGCAATGGACACCGTTTATTTTCATCATCGTGATCGCGGGCCTTCAAGCCCTGCCATCCGAGGTGGTCGAGGCCTCAACCATCGACGGGGCCAACTGGTATCAGCAGATTTTCCTCGTCAAGCTGCCGATGATCAAATCGATCCTCGTGATCGCCCTTCTGATGCGCCTGATCGATGTGTTCCGCGGCATGGAGGTCATGTTGATCATGACCGGCGGCGGACCAGGCCGAAGTACCGAGCTTTTATCGTTACACATCTACAACCGGGCCTTCGAGACCCAGCAACTTGGTTATGCCTCTGCCATTTCGGTTCTGTTGATCGCCATCGTTTTTGGCATCTCAACACTGATCCTGACCATGGCCAATCCAATGAAAAGCCGTGCAGATGTGTGAGGCCGCCAAATGAACAACGATGCTTTCCGACAGCTTTGGCACTACACGGCGCTGATCATTCTGGCGGCAATGGCGCTCGCTCCGATCTGGGTAATGATCGCCACGTCATTCAAGGATGACATCCTTGTGCAGGATGGCACGCCGCTGTGGTTCTTCTTCGTGCCGACGCTGGACAATTACGAGTACATTCTGACGCGTGGCAAGTTTGACCGCTACCTGACCAACTCCATCATCGTGGCCTGTGCCTCGACAATTATGACCCTGCTGCTCGGTGGCTTTTGTGCCTATGCACTTGCCCGGACAGATTTCCGGGGCCGCAACCTGATGGCCAATTCGACATTGATGGTGCGCATGGTCCCCCCTGCAGTGCTGGCCGTTCCAGCCTTTGCCTTTGTCATGCTCTCAGGTGTGAACAACGACCTGATGGTGCTTACGTTTCTATATACGGCGCTGAACCTTCCCTTTGCGATCTGGTTGCTGTTCGGGTTCTACAAACAGATCCCGGTCGAACTGGAAGAGGCCGCCATTGTCGACGGCGCATCACCCTTGCAAGTGTTCTTCCGCGTGCTTCTGCCTTTGATGAAATCTGGCTACGCGGTGGCCGCGATCTTTACTTTCCGCATTGCCTGGAACGAATTCATCCTAGCCCTCCTCCTGACCGGCCGCAAGACACGCACCTTGCCGGTGGGTGCCGCCGGGTTCATCACTGATACCGGCGTAGAATGGGGGCGCATTATGGCAATGGGCACGTTGATCGTGATCCCACCCTTGCTGTTCACTTTCTTCGCGGCACGCCAGATCATCGCGGGCATGACCGCAGGCGCGGTCAAAGGCTGAGCGGAGATGGCCGGTCTTCTGCCCCTGATCTGGGACTGGCTGTTGAGCGGGCTGGATGCGACACGGGCTCATGAAATCACAAGCGTGCAAAGCTGGCATGGCCGTTTCATGACACTGGCCTGGGGCATCTGCGTGCCTCTGGGCATCCTGATTGCACGCTACGTCAAGATCACGCCCGGTCAGAACTGGCCCGATGAATTGGACAATCAATTCTGGTGGCGCTCCCACCTGTTCTTTCAGATCACGGCGGCGGTTTGTCTTGTCATCGGACTTCTCGTGATGCTGATCGGCCAGGGTTTCCAGATCAAGGGACTGCACCCGCTTCTGGGTTGGCTCGTCATATTGGGTGCCGCGTCCCAGATTTTGTCAGGCCTGCTGCGCGGCTCGAAAGGTGGCCCGACAGAGGCTGTATTGGTGGGTGATCACTACTCCATGACTCGCAGGCGCCGGATTTTCGAGGCGTTTCACAAATCCATGGGATATGTTTTGCTGTTCGGCGGTGCGGTACTGGTGCTGCAAGGACTGTGGAGTGTGAATGCGCCCCGCTGGATGTATATTCTGGTGATCGGTTTCTGGCTGTGCCTTGGGGTCGTGGCATTGGTCCTGCGCAACAGGCTGCAATTCGTGACCTCCTACCAGGCCATCTGGGGACCGGACCCCGATCATCCGGGCAATCGCGATGCCAAGTTCTGAAGTCTATTCCTGCGGGTCTGCTCCGATGGCTGCCAAAGCGGCAGCGGCCACTGCAATATCCTGCGGCCCGGTACCAGAGCCCACGCCAATGCCCCCCACGAGAACCCCGTTAAAGGCAATCGGCAAACCACCCGGCAGACCTGTGATGACACCGCCTGTGGCCATGCCTATGCCTGCGCGTACCACGTCAGGCACCGTGTCCGATGGCTTTCCGGTCGAAGCTGCGGTCAGTGCCTTGGCACGTGCACTCTTGCGGCTGATCACCTTGGACCCGGTCATCCGCAGCTCTCCCAATGGCACGGCACTTGCATCCACGATCGAAATGCATTGCGGCTGGCCCTGTGCCTCGGCCTCGGCCACTGCCGCCGCCAGCATGTCCAGCACGGCCTTGTGGGTCAGGGCTTTGGTATCTGCGAGATATGCCATTGGAACTCCTTGGATAATGCGCCCGGATCAGGCTAGTCTGGTTACCGATCACTCTACCCCAAAAGCAGGAAACACCCATGTCTTTCTTTGAAATCATCGATCCCGCTTTCGGCAAGTTCGTGATGGGCAATGCCCCGGTCAAACAGCTTGCCACCGGTTTTGACTGGGTCGAGGGACCGGTTTGGTTCGGCGATGCCAATTGCCTGCTTTTCTCGGACATTCCCAACAACCGGATCATGCGCTGGACGCCGGGCACCGGGATTTCGATCTTCCGGGAGCCGTCGAATTTCTCCAATGGGCACACCCGCGACCGACAAGGTCGTCTTGTGTCATGCGAACATGGCGGGCGTCGGGTTACGAGGACCGAACTTGACGGCAGCATCACGGTGATCGCTGACAGTTTTGACGGAAAACGGTTGAACTCACCCAATGATGTCGTTGTGAAGTCCGATGGATCCATTTGGTTCACCGATCCGCACTACGGGATCATGACCAACTATGAGGGGTTTCAGGCGGAACAGGAACTGCCCTGCAACCTGTACCGAGTGGATCCCCAAAATGGTGAGATGCAGGTGATGGTGGGCGACGGGAACTGTCCCAATGGCCTGGCCTTTTCCCCCGATGAAAGCCTGCTTTACATGGCAGATACGGGGCGGATGTTTTCGGATGATCCACAGCATATTCGCGTATTTGACGTCTCCGAGACCTCTCTGTCAGGTGGAGATGTATTCCATGTGATCGCACCGGGCTGCGCCGATGGCATGCGTCTGGACATTGACGGGAACCTCTGGTCATCGGCAGCAGATGGCGTACATTGCATCGCACCGGAGGGGCATCTGATGGGCAAGATACTGGTGCCTGAAGTTGTTTCGAACATCTGTTTCGGCGGGCGCGGATTGCACCAGTTGTTCATCACCGCAACGACGTCGGTCTATGCTGTGTCGCTCAACCGGGCTGGCATATCACCCACGGGCTAGGTATTGCCGTCCTTGAATTCGAGACCCATTTCCGAGTAGCGCTCGGCCTCTTCCAGCCAGTTCTCGCGGACCTTGATCTGCAGGAACAGATGTACCTTGCGGCCCAGAAACTCCGTGATTTCTTCACGTGCGAGCATCGATATGGCCTTGATCGTCTCACCCTTGGGACCAAGAACGATGCCCTTGTGGCCCGAACGCGCAACATAGATCAGCTGATCGATCCGCACCGAGCCATCCTTGCGCTCGTCCCAGTTCTCGGTCTCGACAGTCAGTTGATAGGGCAGTTCCTGATGCAGGCGCAGCGTCAGCTTCTCACGCGTGATCTCAGCCGCGATCATCCGCATCGGCACATCGGCAATCTGGTCTTCGGGGTACAGCCATGGGCCGCTTGGCACTTCGCGCGCCAGCCATCCCCGAAGGTCATCAACACCAAAGCCCTTCTCGGCTGAAATCATGAAGGTCGCCTCGAAGTCATACAACTTGTTCAATTCAGCGCTCAACGCCAGCAGGCCATCGCTTTTGACACGGTCGATCTTATTGATTGCAAGCGCCACGGGACGCCCTCCGACACCATGGTCCTCAAGTCCTTCGATGATCGCCTTGACACCCTCTGTGATGCCGCGATGGGCTTCTACGAGCAACACCACAAGATCAGCATCGGCCGCACCAGACCATGCGGCTGTAACCATGGCGCGGTCCAGTCTGCGCCGTGGGCGAAAAAGGCCCGGCGTGTCTACGAAAACGATCTGCGCGTCACCCTCAAGCGCCACGCCCCGGATGCGCGCGCGCGTGGTTTGCACCTTGTGGGTCACGATCGACACCTTGGCACCGACCATCCGGTTCAAAAGCGTGGACTTGCCTGCGTTAGGCTCTCCGATCAGGGCCACGAAGCCGCATCTTGTCTCAGTCATTCTCACTCTCCAGACGCTCCAGCAGACTTTCTGCGGCCAGTTGTTGGGCAGCCCGTTTCGAGGGTGCCTTGGCGGTTTCGCGCTCTCCTGATTGCAATTGCGCCTCGATGGTGAAAACCGGTGCATGGTCGGGACCACTGCGATCTATTTCGGCGTAGGTGGGGGGTGCCATACCGCGTCCTTGCGCCCATTCCTGTAAAGCCGTCTTCGGGTCACGGGCATGGGCCTCGGCCTGGGTGATCCGATTGCCCCAGAGCCTGAGGATCAGCGCACGCACGGTGCCGTACCCGCCATCCAGATAGACCGCCGCCAGAACCGCTTCCATTGCATCGCCAAGGATTGCCAGCTTGCGTCGGCCACCCGAGGCATTCTCGGACCGGCCCATCATCAGGGCCGCGCCCAGATCAAGACTGGCGGCGACATCGGCGCAGGCCTCTTTGCGGACCAGTGCGTTGAACCGCGGTGCGAGCGTTCCCTCTGATGCCTCCTCATCGGCTTCCAGCAAAGCCTCTGCCATGACCAGCCCCAGTACCCGGTCACCCAGAAACTCCATCCGCTGATTGTCCGAGCGCACAGGCGTGGACAGTGAGGCATGGGTCAGTGCCTCGACCAGAAGATCGGGGTTGCGAAACTCATACCCCAGACGGTCCTGAAAATCCTGTTGCTTTGCGTTCAGCTTGGCCAACCCGGCCCCCTATGACAGCCGGTCAGTTCACAGCCTTGAAGAACCGGTCAGACCGCCAGGTCCAGAAAAAGAACAATGACTTGCCAGCGCTTGAGAACATGATCCGGTCAGCCCGTCCCACGATGTCTTCCAGCGGCACATAGCCCACGCCACGGGCTGCAAGTGGCCAGCGGCTGTCCAGTGAGTTGTCGCGGTTATCACCCATGAAGAAGAAGTGATCTTCGGGAACGATGAATTCCTCGGTGTTGTCCTTGATCGCATCCGTGATGTTCAGGGTCTTGTGCTCCACCCCATTTGGCAACGTCTCGGAGAATTGTTCCTTGAGGCAATCACCGCCCAGACCGACAGGCGAGTTCACGCAATACGGCTTGCCACGCTCTGGCCCCTGCTCCTCATAGATTTCCGAGAACATGCCATCGGGGACGCGTTGAACCGGAGTGCCATTGAGGATGATCTGGCCGTTTTCGATCCTGAGGCGATCACCGGGCAGTCCAATCAGACGTTTGATATAGTCAACACCAAGCGTGGGGTGACGGAACACCACCACATCGCCCCGCTCAGGCATGCCACCCAGAAGACGGCCCTTCTTGTCCTCAAAACTGGAACACAGATTGAATCGGCCGAAAGCCGGACAAGACGCATAGGAATACCCATATGCGAATTTGTTCACGAAGAGGAAATCTCCGATCAGAAGCGTTGGCTTCATGGATGAAGACGGGATCCAGAACGGCTGAAAGATCAGGGACCGGATGATGCCTGCCAGCAGAAGCGCATAGACAACCGTCTTGATGAACTCGCCGAACCCGCCGCCGGATTTCGTTTTCGTGGCCATGCCTGCCTGCCTTACCTGATCGCGTCTTTTGATTGCCCGCTTGTGGCGCTTGGGGGGATAGCTGTCAAGCTTGGCGCGGACGTGCCTCGATCACAACGAAGGCCTGAGCCCAAGGGTGATCGTCGGTCAATGTGACATGGATGATGGCTTCATGCCCCTCGGGCGTCATTTCGGCCAGACGTTCCGCTGCCCAGCCCGTAACCGCCATCACCGGCTGGCCGGTGCGCAGATTGCTGACCGCCATGTCTTTCCAGGCAATGCCCATGCGCAACCCGGTGCCCAGCGCCTTCGAGCAGGCCTCCTTCGCGGCCCAGCGTTTTGCGTAAGTGCCAGCCGTGTCTGCCTGCCGTTCAGCTTTGCGCTGCTCGATGTCGGTGAAAACGCGATTGCGAAACCGATCGCCAAAACGCTCAAGCGTCCCTTCGATGCGTTCGATGTTGCACAGGTCCGTGCCTATTCCCAGGATCATCGTGGCATTCCGGTTCAGGCCACACCCTGGCCAGAGGCCTCCTGCCGTGCCTCATCCATCAGCCCCCGCATCCGCCGGATCGCAGAATCCAGGCCTGAGAATATTGCCTCTCCGACCAGGAAATGACCGATGTTTAATTCCACCAGTTGCGGGATCGCCGCAATAGGTTTGACACAATCATAGGTCAGACCGTGGCCTGCATGCACCTCAAGCCCCAGATCCTCGGCAAAGGCTGCCATGTCCTGCAGCTTGGCAAGCTCGGCGTCGCGCACGTCAAATCGGCCTTCGGCATGGGCGTCGCAATAGGCGCCTGTGTGCAATTCGATTACAGGTGCGCCAATGCGATGAGCCGCCTCGATCTGGCGCTGATCCGCTGCAATGAAGATCGACACCCGGCAGCCCGCGTCACGCAAGGGCGCTATGAAACCGGCCAGAGAGTTCTCCTCCCGCGCCACTTCAAGACCACCTTCTGTTGTCCGCTCTTCGCGCTTTTCCGGCACGATGCAAACCGCGTGCGGTCGGTGACGCAGCGCAATCGCCTGCATCTCAGCCGTAGCTGCCATTTCGAAATTCAGGGGCAGGCTGAGATTTTCCATAAGCCCGTCAATGTCGCCGTCAGTGATATGCCGGCGGTCTTCGCGCAGATGGGCCGTGATGCCATCCGCCCCTGCGATTTCCGCCATCTTGGCCGCACGCACGGGATCAGGGGTCGCACCTCCTCGTGCATTGCGAACGGTGGCCACGTGGTCGATGTTCACGCCCAGTCTCAAACGGGTCATGGCAAATCTCCTTCCAAACGTCGTTTCGCACCGCGCGGGCTGCGCATTTTCAGAGCACGCGCCTTCAATCTGCTTTTGCGGCGTGCCTGATAGGCAGCAACCAGAGGCCGCGCGAGGGTGTATGTCGCGGCACCTGCCACCACACCTGGCACCAGCCCCCCCACAAGATAGGGTAAAAACACCTGAAACCAAAAGTCGACAAGCTGATCCCAGGCCGATGGTCCGAATCCCAGGACCGCCTTGGTCGATTGCCAGATGCCCAGAAATGCGTTTGCAAACGCCTCTTTCAACGCACCAAACCCTTCGGTCTTGTCATCACCGCCCAAAATCTTGCGTCCCACTGTCATGGAAACAGCCGCAATGAACGGAAATGTCAGTGGGTTGCCGAAGAACGTTCCGAAGCAGGAGGCCAGAATGTTGGCCCTTAGGATGCGCGCGGCAAAAATTGCGAGAATGAAGTGAAGCCCGAAAAACGGAGAGAAGGACGCAAACACTCCGCAGGCCAGCCCAAGCGAAATGCGATGCGGCGTGTCAGGCAGGCGTTTCAGCCTGTGTCCCATATACTCAATGGCGCGCCGCCAGCCGGTTCTGGGGAGAACGAAGGCTCTGACCTTCTCCCAAACCGAGGGTTTTACGCGCCTCTTGAAGACCATGGTTGGAAATTCACCTTCTGCCGGTCACACGACGACCGGGCCTTTTGCACATCTAGTTCACGACAGACCGATCGTCACCCCTTTATTGTGGGCTTATGATGGCACTGCCGAGAAGCCTCTGAACCGCGTTACTTCGGCCACATCCGAATCGGCCTCAATCGCGGTGGACACATTGTGCAGATGTCCCATGTCCCGCACTTCGATATCAATAACGACCCGGAAGAAATCCGGTTTACGCTCCGTAAAGACGATGTCGTTGATGTTGGCACGCTGCTCGCCGATCAGAGTGCAAATCCGCCCCAGAACACCAGCGTCATTGGCCATCGCAACCTCCAGCACCGCCAGATGAGCGGTGCGGCTGGCGGCTTCGGTCCAGCGCAGATCGATCCACTTGTCGGCTTGGTCTTCCAACTCGGCAAGGATTGTACAATCGATGGCGTGCATTTCGACCCCGTACCCCTTAACGGCCACGCCAACGATCCTTTCTCCGGGGATCGGCTGACAGCAAGGGGCAGGCATCGCGGTCTGGTTATCGCTCAGCCCCACGATTGTGGCGTCATCGGTCGCTTCGGGCGCGAAGCTTTCGGTCTCTGCCACCAGTTCGGGGTAGAGCGTTCGGATCAATTCCGCGCCAGTGACCTCGGCTGTACCGAGCTTGGCCAGCAATTCGTCACCCGAGGTGAGGCTCATCTGCTTGGCCGCCGTGCTAAGCGCCTTGTCGGTTGCCCTCTTGCCCACACGTTCCAGCGCCACCCGGGCAAGCTCGCGCCCAAGCCGGATATGGGCGGCGCGATGTTCCTCCCGCAATGAACGTCGGATCGCCGATTTTGCGCGCCCGGTGGTCACCATATCTTCCCAGCTTGGCTGCGGACGCTGCCCTTCGGCCCGGATGATCACGACCGATTGCCCGTTGCGCAGCCGGGTCCAGAGGGGAACCCGCTGCCCGTCAACCTTGGCACCAACACAACTGTCGCCAATGCGTGTATGGATCGCATAGGCAAAGTCAATCGGGGTTGCGCCCCGTGGCAGCTTGACCACCTCGCCCTTGGGGGTGAAGCAGAAGACCTGATCTGTGAACATCTCAAGTTTGACATGTTCCAGAAAATCGTTGGGGTTCTCAGCCGCCTCGAACCGCTCCGTCAACTGGTTCAGCCAGCGCAGTGGATCGACCACAAAAGGGTTTTCGAACCGCTCGCCATCCTTGTAGGACCAATGTGCAGCAACGCCCGTTTCAGCCACCGCATGCATTGCGCGTGTCCGGATCTGGATCTCAACCCGTTTGGCCGAGCGCCCGGAGACAGTTGTGTGGATCGAGCGATAGCCGTTTGATTTCGGCTGACTGATATAATCCTTGAACCGTCCCGGCACGGCGGCCCACCGTTGGTGCACAGCACCCAGCGCCAGATAAACATCCCTTACATCCTGCGTAATGATGCGAAACCCGTAGATGTCGGACAGACGTCCAAAGGGCTCGTGCTTTTCCTCCATCTTGCGCCAGATCGAATAGGGTTTCTTCTCGCGTCCGACGACATTGGCCTCGATCCCATAGGGTGCGAGCGCTTCGCGTATGTCCTGAGTGATCTTGGGGATCAGATCACCGGTCTCGTTGCGCAACGAGATGAACCGCCGCAAAAGTGACTGACGCGCATCGGGGTTCAGGATCTTGAAGCCGATATCCTCAAGCTCTTCCCTGATCGACTGCATGCCCATGCGCCCGGCAAGCGGCGCATAGATGTCCATGGTCTCACGGGCCTTGCGCTGCTGCTTTTCCATCGCAAGAAACTTGATGGTGCGCATGTTGTGCAACCGGTCGGCCAGCTTGACCACGATGACCCGAAGATCCTTGGACATGGCCAGAAGCAGTTTGCGGAAATTTTCCGCCTGCTTGGTTTCAACCGAGCTCAACTCCAGATTGGTCAGCTTAGTGACGCCATCGACGAGGATTGCGATCTCTTCGCCGAATTCGGCTTTCACGGTGGAAAAGCTGCGGCCCGTGTCCTCGATCGTGTCATGCAGCAAAGCCGTGACAATGGACGCATCATCAAGCTGCTGTTCGGCCAGAATGGTGGCAACGGCCACTGGGTGGGTAAAGTAAGGCTCGCCTGACGTGCGTGTCTGTCCCGCATGCGCCTCCTCGCCGAAGGCATAGGCACGGCGGATCATGTCGCTGTCGGATTGCGGGTTGTAGGCCTTCAGAAGCGCTGCAAGCTGATCCGCGGTGACCATGCCCGATGGGTCATCAAAGCCAGCCACCACAGTCATGTCATCAGCCTCAGCTTTCGCCTTGCGCCTCCATCAGGGCGCGCAGCAGTTTTTCTTCGGACATATCATCTTCTGGCGGCTTGGGCGCATCATGGCCCATGAGCAATGCCATTGCGTCTTCTTCCGGCTCATCGACCTCGATCTGACGCTGATGGCTCTCGACTGCGCTTTCGCGCAGTTGATCTGCGGTCAGGGTCTCGTCGGCGATTTCGCGCAGGGCGACGACCGGGTTCTTGTCCTTGTCCCGCTCGACCGTCAAAGGCGCGCCAGAGCTCAGCTCGCGTGCCCGGTGGGCAGCCAGCATCACCAACTCGAAACGGTTGGGAACCTTGTCAACGCAATCTTCAACTGTGACCCGTGCCATGCATCATGCTCCGTCTGGGATGTGGAGAAAGGTGACAGATACCCATCTGTCTGGGCAATTGCAACCCATTAAAGCAGTATTTAAAGGCTCCCGGATCCATCCGGGCGTGGCACGTCAAGGGCGAATATTCCCTCCAGCGCCGAGGTTGGCAAGGCCTTCAGCATCTCCGCTACACTCAGGCCAAGAACAGGATGACGCCAGTCCGGACTGACATCATCAAATGGCATCAGAACAAAGCCACGTTCGTGCAATCTTGGATGAGGCAGGATCAGTTCCGGTGGAGCCTCCTGCCTTTGCAGCTCAGGCGTCAATTGCATCCAGTCCTGTAGAACTGACAGATTCGGAGTGATCCAGTTTCCCACAGCCAGCAGGTCCAGATCCAGCCCACGTGCTTCCCATCGCGCCTTGCGCATGCGACCAAACAGCGCCTCGACCTCGTGCAAAATTGCCAGAACCTCGCCAGCCGGCAGATCGGTTTCGAAAACCGCAACCGCATTGGCAAAATCAGGGCCTGCACCTGCCGGAAACGCCGGTGTGCTAAATATCCGGCTGGACGCCTTGAAAAGCAGCCCACGCCTGCCCAACTCGCCTATAGATGCAGTGACGGTCTGCCAGGGCTGGGAGCCGTTGACGGGCAAATTACCGCCTATGGAAACATAATGTTCAGTCACTGGAACCTTCCGTTAAGGACTTTGGGGCTTTCCCTAGGCCCAAAGACGCTGTAACACGCCTTGCGGTCGAAGTTTTGCCACTGACACTGTTCTTAATGAGTTGCGATCGCCTAACCAATAGGAACCCCGAATGTTCTACAGAGATGAGCGTCTTGCTCTGTTCATTGACGGGTCAAACCTCTATGCCGCCGCCAAGGCCCTGGGATTTGACATCGACTACAAGCTGCTGCGAACCGAATTCATGCGACGCGGCAAACTTGTCAGAGCGTTTTACTATACAGCCTTGCTTGAGAATGACGAATATTCCCCCATTCGTCCTCTGGTTGACTGGCTGAACTACAACGGCTTCACGATGGTGACCAAACCGGCCAAGGAATTCACAGATTCGATGGGACGGCGCAAGGTCAAGGGCAACATGGACATCGAACTGGCTGTGGACGCGATGGAAATCGCGCCGCATGTCGATCACATCGTTCTGTTTTCCGGCGATGGCGATTTCCGCCCGCTTGTTGAAAGCGTTCAGCGCCAGGGCGTGCGGGTATCGGTGGTGTCCACCATTCGTTCCCAGCCTCCGATGATTGCGGACGAGTTGCGCAGACAATGCGACAATTTCATCGAGCTGGAAGAGCTGCGCGATGTCATCGGTCGCCCGCCGCGTGAAGACATGGGCCAGTCGGACGACTGATCCAGCAATGGCTTGTCCCCCCGAGCCAGAAAAAGACTGCCAGCTGTGTCCACGGCTGGTGTCTTATCGAGAAGACGTGGCCAAAACCCATCCGGACTGGTTCAATGGTGCTGTCCCCTCCTTCGGGGATGATAACGCGAAACTTCTGATCATGGGTCTTGCTCCGGGCGTGACCGGGGCGAACCGGACCGGACGCCCGTTCACCGGAGACTACGCAGGCGATCTGCTGTATGCGACGCTCGCCAAATTCGGCTTCGCGAACGATAAGTTCGACAAGCGCCCGGATGACGGGCTGGTCTTGTCAGAAACGATGGTCACTAACGCTGTTCGGTGTGTTCCACCCCAAAACAAACCGGTGGGTGCCGAAATCAATGCCTGCCGTCCGTTCATGCTGTCGCGGCTTGAGGCATTGCCGCGGCTGAGCGCGATTGTCTGCCTTGGACGCATCGCCCATGACACATTGACCCGGGGTCTGGGCGCGCGGCTTGCGGCCCATCCTTTTGGCCATCAGGCCCAGCATCAGATCGGTTCCTACCGCCTGTTCGATAGCTACCACTGCTCGCGCTACAACACCAACACCGGGCGCCTGACGCCCGAGATGTTCGAAGCGGTCTTTGCAGACGTCCATGATTTTCTCGCAGCGCAAGACTGAGTTTTCGCTTCGATTTTCCATCAAATACTCATTTTAACGGCATGCCGCTCTTGCCAACATGTAATCATTGCTTACATCACTCTAAACCAACAGAGAGCCATACCGATGCTGACACCGCCCTTCACCGGCTTCAGCCCCAAAACCCTCAAATTTCTGAGGGATCTGGAAAAGACCAACACACGCGACTGGTTCAAGGCCAACAAGGACGTCTATGATACGGAGGTCAAGGACCGCGCCGAACGCTTTGTCCATGATCTGACCCCGCGCCTTGAAGCAATGACCGGGCACCGTCACAAGGCCAAGATCTTTCGCGTGCACCGCGATGTCAGGTTTTCCAAGGACAAGACGCCCTACAACCCACACCTGCGCGTCGGATTCACTTCCGACAGCACACTTCCGTCACCACCGGGATGGTTCTTCTCGCTGGAGCCAAAGCGGATTTCGCTGGGGTGTGGTGTGTTCGAATTCGATCCTTCAACGCTGAAAGCCTATCGAGACCGGGTCAGCAGTGCGGACGGGGATTTCATCAGACAAACGATCGACAGTCTTTCCGATGACGGGTGTCGTCTTAATGACCCTCACCTGAAACGGGTTCCACGTGGATTTGACGCCGAGGCAAAACATGCCGATCTGCTGCGGTACAAGGGGTTGTCCGCCTGGCTGGATTTCGACGATCCCAAACAGGCCACGGCGGAGGACTTCCTGGACACCTGCGACACCGCATTCAGGCGGTTCATGCCGCTCTATGACTTGCTGCACAGCTGACACGAAAAAACCCGGCCTGCGCACGCAAACCGGGTTCAAATTTCATTGACCCGCTCAGGCCTCAGGCCAGCGCAGATTTCGCTTGATCGACAATGGCGTTGAACGCCTCGGGCTCGGCCACTGCGAGATCGGCCAAAACCTTGCGGTCCACTTCGATCCCAGCCAATGCAAGACCATTGATGAACTTCGAATAGTTCAGGCTTTCGTCATGGGCGCGAACACCGGCGTTGATCCGCTGAATCCACAGCGCGCGGAAGTTCCGTTTGCGCATCTTGCGGTCGCGTGTCGCATACTGCTGCGCCTTGTCGACGGCCTGGGTTGCGGTGCGGAAGTTTGAATTCCGGGCACCGTAATAGCCTTTGGCGGCGTCGATGACTTTCTTGTGGCGGGCGTGAGTGACCTTGCCGCTTTTAACTCGGGACATATCTCAAGCTCCTCTCAGCGATCATATGGCATGTAGGTTTTGACGATGCCTTCATCGGCTTTGCACAGCGTGGTCGTGCCACGGGCGTCGCGGATGAATTTCTTGGAACGCTTGATCATTCCGTGGCGCTTGCCGGCCTGAGCGGCCATGACTCGACCGCTGGCCGTGACTTTGAAGCGCTTCTTGGCGCTTGATTTGGTCTTCATCTTGGGCATTTTCATCTCCTGCTTCAGAGTTGATTATGAGCACGACTCGGCAGCCCTTTTCAGCCGGACGTACGTCGGAAGCCGTGCGTATAGGGGTATGCAGCCAAAGCCGCAAGCAAAATCGGTCTCAGTTCAGCAACATCGCGAATAGTTTGATGAACGCGTTGGGGATGTCTGACGCCTCGAACCCGTTCGGACTCAGGTCATAGGCAAAGTATCCCATACCCGTGGCCAGAAGCACCGACACAATGCCCGACGTTGAAAGCCTGCCATCCACCGCACCGGAGAACAATGAGATGCATCCAAGACAGGCAAAGATGAAACTGCCCAGCAGATAAATGTCATACTCACTCATCGTCTCTCCCCGGTACAGAGGCTTATTCCGGCCCTCCGTCGAAGATCAGTTTTTCCTGAACCGGTGCAACACGCAAGATATTTGTCGAACCCGCGGTGTTGAACGGAATGCCCGCAGTGACCACGATCTTGTCGTCTTCACCATCAAATCCGACCTGACGCGCAACCTTGGCTGCCTGAACGACGGCCATCTTGAAGCGCTCGACCTCCTGAGTAACCGCGCAGTGCAACCCCCATGCCAGGGTCAGCTTGCGCGCAGTATCGAACTTGGGCGTCAGTGCAATGATCGGTACGCGGGGACGTTCGCGCGCAGCCAGAAGCGCCGTCGTGCCCGAATGTGTAAAGCAGCAGATCGCTTGAACATCCGTGGTTTCCGCAACTTCGCGGGCGGCCGCTGTGATTGCGTCTGAAACCGATGTGCGCGAGGGCGTACGAGCCGCCTCGATCACCTGACGATAGATTGCATCGGATTCAATGGATTGCGCGACAGAGTTCATCATTGCAACGGCTTCGACCGGATATTCACCGGCAGCACTTTCCGCCGACAACATCACTGCATCCGCGCCTTCGTAGATCGCCTGCGCCACATCCGAAACTTCAGCCCGAGTAGGCACAGGCGAGGAAATCATGCTCTCCATCATCTGGGTCGCGACAATCACAGGTTTGCCCACGCGTCTGCAGGCCCGCACCATGCGCTTTTGCAATGGCGGCACCGAATGCACCGGCATCTCCACACCCAGATCGCCCCGCGCCACCATGATCCCGTCAGATGCGGCCAGAATATCCTCAAACGCATCAAGTGCTGCAGGTTTCTCGATCTTGGACATCAAGGCGACCTTGCCCTTGGTCAGCTCTCGCGCCTCTTCCACGTCTGATGCCCGCTGGACAAAGCTGAGCGCGAGCCAGTCCACGCCAAGCGACATCACGAACTCCAGATCGTTGCGATCCTTCTCGGACAGGGCCGCAAGTGGCAGGATCACATCGGGAACATTCATGCCCTTGCGGTCCGATATCTCGCCCGACACTTCAACAATTGTATCAGCGTGTGTTGGCGAGCACTCGGTCACTTTCAGACGGATCTTGCCATCATTGACCAAAAGGGTCGCACCGGGCTTGAGGGCCTCGAAAATTTCCTTGTGCGGCAGGCACACGCGGGTCTTGTCACCCGGTGTTTCGTCCAGATCAAAACGGAAGGCATCACCAATTTCCAGAACATGCCCACCATCAGCAAACACGCCGCAGCGCAGCTTTGGACCCTGCAAATCCGCCAGAATGCAGATCGGCCGGTCCATTTCAATCTCAAGATCCCGGATATGGGCGTGCCGCTCCGCAATTTCGCTGTGCTCGCCGTGGCTCATGTTCAGGCGGAACACATCCGCACCTGCTTCAAACAAGGCCTTGATCTGGTCATAGCTGCTGGAGGCCGGGCCGAGCGTGGCCACAACCTTAACATTCCTCTGGCGTCTGATCATCGGTGTCTTTCTCGTCTGTCTCGTCTGGCGGGCCTTTGGCGCCTCTATAAACCACCTTTAGCCAACATGCTCGCACTTATTTTGCGCCAAGGCCGGGTTTGAGTGTTTTTTTGCTGCAGTGCGGCGGCAAGCCGGATATACCCGGTCGACGCTTCAACTTGTGAGCCCACATGTCCGCCCATCCTGCCCTGACGATCACACCTGCCACGTCCAACACAGAGCTGCTGATCCTGTGCGATCACGCGACCAATATCATTCCCCCGACCGTGAACGGTGGCGATCTTGGGTTGAGCGTGCAGGATATGTCGCGTCACATTGCCTATGACGTCGGCGCGCTGGAACTGTCGCAGATGCTTGCCCAAAGAACCGGTGCGGCCCTGATCGCCTCCCGGTTTTCACGGCTGGTGATTGATCCCAACCGTGGTGACGATGATCCAACGCTTGTGATGAAGCTTTACGACGGCTCGATCATTCCGGGCAATCGTCACGCGGATGCGGGCGAAGTCGCCCAGCGCAAATCAGCACTTTACGACCCATACCACCTTGCGATTTCCCGTAAAATCGACGCGATGCTGGCCGGTGGGCAGGTTCCGCATCTGATCTCCATCCACTCCTACACGCCCCAATTGCAGGGAAAGCCATTCCGGCCTTGGCATGCAGGGATCCTGTGGGATCGCGACGACCGGCTGGCCCGACCGCTGGTCAATCGCCTGTCCGCCTTGCCCGACATCATCGTAGGAGACAATGAGCCCTACACCGGGCGTCTGACCGGGGACACCATGTTCAAGCACGGCACAGCGCGCGGGCTGCCCCATGTCCTGATCGAGATCCGCAATGATCTGATTGAAACAGCTGCCGGTCAGAGCGAATGGGCCGATGCCCTTGCACCGATCCTGATCGACCTCATATTGAAAGAGACCGAACAGAAGGACTTCGCCCATGGATGATCAAACCCGTCTTGAACTGGAAGCGGCAGCCTTCCGCCGCCTGCGTGACCATCTGGCCGAGCGCACGGATGTGCAGAACATCGACATGATGAACCTGTCTGGTTTTTGCCGGAACTGCCTGTCGCGCTGGTATCAGGAAGCAGCGAACGAGCGCGGCATCGAGATGTCCAAAGATGAAGGGCGCGAGGCCTTTTACGGCATGCCCTTCACAGAGTGGAAGTCGAAATACCAGACCGAGGCAACGGCTGAGCAGAAAGACGCGTTCAAACAGTCGCACGGCTGATCTGCCCCAGACACCAGATAAAAAACCCGGTGCGGGTGCACCGGGTTTCATGGTTCTTACTCTGGACTTGTGATGCCCTCAGGCGGCTTTCTTGAAGCCCCGGCCGCGCCTGCGGTGGTTCGGTCTGCCCGAGTTTCTGCGCGGCTTGCCCTTGGATTGAGCAGCTTCGAATGCCCATTCCGTGCCACCTGCAACTTCCAGAGGGGTCTTGATGATCTTCTGGATTGCGGCCATCAGCGCCATCTCATCAGATGAACAGAACGCAACCGCCCGCCCTGCGGCGCCGGCACGTGCAGTCCGGCCGATCCGGTGCACGTAGTTCTCGGCCACTTCGGGCAGTTCATAGTTGTAGACATAGCCCACACCGGGAATGTCGATACCGCGCGCTGCCACATCGGTGGCAACCAGGATCTTGATCTTGCCGTCACGAAACGCCTTGAGCGCGCGATCCCGCTGGCCCTGGCTTTTGTTGCCGTGGATTGAGCCCGCGTCGAAACCTGCCGCATTCAGTTGCTTCATCATTCGCTCGGCACCGAATTTGGTCCGGGCAAAGACCAATGACAACTCATCCTTGTGCGTGGCCAGCAGGTCTTTCAGAAGCGCAAACTTGTCGCCTTTCTGGACGTAATGCACCGACTGGCTGACCTTGTCTGCGGTCATCCCGGGACGGGACACTTCGATCCGCTCGGGATCGCGCAGGAACTGTGCGGATAGCTCAGCCATCAGCTTGGGCATGGTGGCTGAGAACAGCATGGTCTGGCGTGTATCAGGCAGAAGCGGCGCGATCTGGCGAAGCGCGTGGATGAAGCCCATGTCGAGCATCTGATCAGCCTCATCAAGCACCAGAAACCGAGTGTCTCCGAGGCCCACGGCGCGGCGGTCCAGCAGATCAATCAGACGACCGGGTGTCGCAACCAGCAGGTCGGTGCCGTTGCGCAGGTTCTGGATCTGCCGGTTGATCGACACACCGCCGACAACAAGGGTCACTTTCAGATGCGCACCCTTGGTATATTCACGCAACGTATCCGCAATCTGCTTGGCAAGCTCGCGCGTCGGAGCCAACACCAGACCATGGGCCTGTTTGGGCTGCGGCTTGTTGCCGATCTTGCTGAGCGCATGGATCAGCGGCAGGCCAAATGCGGCGGTCTTGCCGGTGCCTGTCTGAGCCAGTCCCATCACATCGCGACCGGCAAGCGCATGGGGAATGGCCTGGGTCTGGATCGGGGTTGGCGTTTCGATGCCCAGCTCGGTCAATCGGGCAACAAGGCGGGGTTTGAGCCCCAAAGCATTAAAATCCGTCAAGGATCGTCCTTTCAGCGGGTCACATGACCCAATACAAAAACAAGCCCCCGGCGCGTGTCGCTGCCGGAGCGCTGTCAGATGGTGCGCAGATGCAAAAGCCCCCAGACCGTATGCCTGGGAACCGCACCGCGCTGCCTCCTGCGTGACAAGGGAAACTGATGTGACGCCCGTCCAGAACCCTTAGGTTCATCTGCTCACGCGGCAGGGATCGATTGACGTCTACGCCAGCATATGGACGCTGCCGCAGCTAAAGTCAAACCCGATGACTCATGCAGGGGCCATATCACCCAGAATTTTATCCGCAACGATTTCGGCCGTTGCAGCCGACAACGTCCAGCCCAGATGACCGTGGCCGGTGTTGTAATAGACGCCGGGTGACTTGCCCGCCTTCACCATAGGCACCATGTTGGGCATCATCGGACGCAGCCCGGCCCAGGGCACAGCATGTTCGGTAACCACATCGGGGAAATGCCGCTCTACCCATTTCACCAGTGGCTTCACACGATCATCGCGAATGTCCCAATTGATGCCGTTGAACTCGGCGGTACCGGCGATGCGGAACCGGTCCGGACCCAGACGGCTGGTCACGACTTTGGCCTCGTCATCAAGCAGGCTGACCCAAGGAGCTGCGGCCTGACTTGTTTCGTCATTGAGGTTCACGGTGATCGAATAGCCTTTGACGGGATAGACATTGACCCGGTCTCCCAGCATCTGGCCAAATCTGCGGCTGCCAACACCGGCACAGACCACCAGCCCATCGAAATTTCCCTGATGCGGATGGCCTTCATCATCGCTCCAGGTCACATGCGCACCTTTGCCCTCGGCCTTCACCCGGGTGACGTTGGAATTGTAGAAAAAGCGCACGCCTTTGGCATGACAGACATCCGACAATCCGCGGGAAAAGCGATGGATGTCCCCGGTTGCATCAGTTGCCGTGTAATAGCCCCCGTAAAAGTCACCGCGCAGTGTCGGCTCAAGTTCGAGCATTTCCGAGGGCGAAACTGCCTCCCGTGTCAAACCACCCTCTGCCAGAAGCGCGTTCACTTCCGTTGCGTGGTCGTATTCCTTCTTGGACTGGTATATGTGCAGGATGCCGCGCTTTTCGATGTTGAAATCGAAGCCTTCGGTTTCAGCAATCGACAGCAGATGCTTTCGGGCGGCAATCGCCATGCGCACGGTGTCGATGGTGTTTTGCCGGTACTGTGGAATGGCGCCCATAAACTCGGCCATCCAAGAATATTTGTGCCAGCTTGGTTTGGGGTTCACCAAAAGCGGCGCACCGCGGGTGAACATCCATTTCATGCCCTTGAACACGGTCGACCAGCGGTTCCACACTTCAGCGTTGGAGGCAGAAAGCTGCCCGCCGTTGGCAAAGGATGTGTCCATGGCCGCATAACGGTTCTGGTCAAAAACCGTAACGTCGTAGCCCCGCTGCAAAAGCGCGTAAGCTGTGGTAACACCGGTGACACCTGCACCGATGATAGCAATATGTTTCATTTGGAGCAGTCCCCCAAAACAGATTTCGATCTGACGCAAGTGATCGCGCCGGTGATCCCCTCTGTCCGAGAACCTGAGAGCTTGTGCCAGGACGCGCCTTGGCTTTCTCCTTCGGTGGGCTGCCAGCGGGCAACCGCTTTCCAGATTGTCAGCTTTTGTGCAGTCCTTTTGCCTGAGAGTTTCCGGGGGGTTGCTCCTTCGGCGTCAGACGCTTGTCTGCCCTCTCCTGCACAAGCCTTGGTGACATCGCTGCGATAGGACCATCGCTGAGTCGGAGCAAGAGAATTGTCGTTTCATCGTGAGGAATTGATCACGGCCCGTGGCGCAGCGGTGCCGAAGGAACTCGGCTGGTCGGTTGAAGCCGTTGGTGCAGAAGAGTAAATTAAACATTTGCAATTATCGTTTTAATTATAATTCTTATTCGTTTTCCTAATTTATGAGAATCCCCTATCTCCTCTTCTCAAGAACAGGGCCAAGGCCTGGCACATCATTGCCCGGGTGTCTTTGTCTCCGGGTGAAAACCGTTAGCCTGAAAAGGAACGCAGGATGAAACTGAACACGATTGTAACTGTCATCGCATTGACCGCATTTACAGGCCTGACGGCCTGCACCACCGAGAAGGTCGTGGACAACACGGTCGATGCCAGCCTTTTTGTCGGGAAGACAGCCGTGAAGACAACAGTCGGCGTCGGCAAGTTGGCCGTCAAAGGCACAAACTCGGCCTACAAGGCTGTTACCAAGTAAAACAAACAGACAAGAAAACGGGTGCCAACGCGCCCGTTTTCATCTGATTGAGGCGTGCGTAATCCATTTAAATGAAGTCGGGCAAGGCTGTGTGCGGCGGTCTGAAGTCTATCAAGAACTCTGATTGCCTTTCTTGAATGGCGACATGCGGTATCGCTCTACAATCAACCATCGACCGTGACCAAGCTCCTTATGAATACTGGTTTTCGCCGCACAGGCACGCTATCCTTGAAGCCTAGCCGGACGGGCTGTGGATTTGCGGCGTACATACAAGTCTCGCCACTAAACCAATACAGCTGCCAACATAAAGACGAGACATCGAGGAGTGCCCTGACAGTGATCAAGTAACGCCATGCGAAATTGCAGCAATGCGCTAACTGATCTCTTTCTTAAAGGAGCACAGGATGCATCCTATCATTTATGATGTTGCCGTCTCTCTTGACGGCTATATCAGCGGTCCCTGCGGCGACATCTCCGGTTTTGCCCATGAAGGCGAGGTCGTGGATGACTATCGTCAACGGTTATCGACCTATCATACTGCGATCATGGGGCGGTCGACTTATCAGTTCGGCTATAAATTCGGGATGGCTCCCGGCCAAAACCCGTATCCCCACATGAACACAATTGTCGTCTCTGCCAGCATGGACCAACCGGACACGTGTGAGATCACGCTTCAAAGGCAGCTTGATGAGCGCACGATCGCCACGCTTAAAGAGCAGACAGGCGGCCCGATCTACCTGTGTGGAGGCGGCAGTTTTGCTGGCGCTCTGCTTCAAATGGGCTTGATCGACCGTATCATCCTAAAGCGTGCACCGATTGTTCTGGGGGGCGGAGTTTCGTTGTTTGGACAGTCGAACCAAACTGGAAAACTTCGCAGGGTGTCGACCGAGCCCTATGACAACGGATATCAGCTGGAACAGTTTGTCGTCTGAGGTTCATTGCCGTCGCGCCAAACAGCACTTGGTGCAGCGGCACACCAAAAAAAACGGGCGCCGAAGCGCCCGTTCTTGTTTGTTTAATTGGCCTGAAATCAGGCGAAGGACCAACGCTCGGTGATGCGCGAGCTGTCCATCTGCCACAGGTTGCCGATCACGTCCGGGCGCGCCAGCTTTGTGGAATGGGCATCAACATAGTTGGCGTACATCGGCACGATGGTGCCACCGTCTTCCTTGGTCAGTTGCTGCATCTCGCGATACATGTCGCGGCGCTTGCCGCTGTCCAATTCGGCGCGGGCTTCCAGCAGAAGCGCGTTGAAACGCTCGTTCTCCCAGTAGCTGTCGTTCCAAGGCACGCCCTTCTCGTAGGCGGTCGAGAACATCCAGTCTTCAGTCGCACGGCCCGACCAGTAGCAGGCACAGAATGGCTTTTTCAGCCAGACGTTCGACCAGTAGCCATCGGCCGGCTCACGCACGACTTCGATGTTGATACCAGCGTCCTTGGCAGATGCCTGGAAAAGCTGGGCGGCATCGACCGCGCCCGAGAAGGCCGCGTCAGAGGCCGACAGAGCCACATCAAGGCTGTCGAGACCGGCTTTCTTCAGAAGCGACTTGGCACGGTCAGGATCATAGGTCGCCTGCTCAAGATCATCGGCGAAATACTGGTTTGCCGGGCCGATCGGGTGGTCATTACCAACAGCGCCATGACCCAGCAGGATCTTGTCGACCAGTTCCTGACGGTTGATGCCGTATTTCAGCGCCTGACGCACGTTTACGTCATTGAAAGGTGCCGTGTTGGTGTGCATCGGGAAGGTGTAGTGCTGGTTGCCTGTCACCTCGAAGACCTCGGTGCGCGGATTGCGCCGCACAAGGCTTTCGGTCTTGAAGTCCACGCGGTTGATCGCATCGACCTGATCGGTCATCAGCGCGTTCATCCGGGCAGAACTGTCGTTGATCGCAATCGCTTCAACGGCATCGAAGAAACCTGCGTCCGTCTTGTAGTGATCGGCATAGCGGCTGACCAGTGCGCGTACGCCCGGCTCGAAGCTTTCGACCTTGTAAAGGCCGGTGCCGATGCCATTGGCCATCGCCTCTTCGACCTGACCGGCTGGATACATCAGCAAGTGGTAGTCCGACATCAGGAACGGGAAGTCGGCGTTGCCTGAGGCCAGCGTGAACTGCACCTGCAGATCGCCCAGCTTCTTCATCTCGGTGATCGCAGACACAATCGGCTTGGCCGCAGATTTTGCGCCTTCTGCCGTGTGCAGTTGCAGGCTTTCGATCACATCGTCTGCACCAAATGGCTTGCCGTTGTGGAAGGTTACACCCTGACGCAGGTTGAAGGTCCAGACCTTTGCATCTGGCGATGCTTCCCAGCTTTCTGCCAGTTCGCCCTTCAGCGTGCCATCGGCGGCAACTTCGGTCAGGCAGTCAAAGACCGTACCATGGCCCAGAATGATCATGAAGCTGTCGGAATGGGTCCGGCCATCCCAGCTGTCGGATGTGTTTGCGCCAGCCAAACCCAGACGGAACGTCCCGCCGGATTTCGGTTGTGCACGCAGTGGCGCACCTGTTGCCGCCAAAAGACCGGCGGCTGCGCCGGATTTCAGCAGGCCGCGCCTGTCGAGTGAAAATGACATGTATACTCTCCCTGTTTTGTCCCGGATGCGACATCCGGTCTGTCATCATAGCACCACAGCCCACCGGGCCATGGCAAGTCACGACTGGGTCAGATGCGGGCAGCCGCAGCATCCCCAAGATTTTCAACGCCCCGTTCTTTCAGCAGATTTGTCAGCCAATCCGGGTCCATCTCCGGGACCGAACTGAGCAAAAGATCAGTATAAGGGTGGTGTGGAGGCTGGAACATCTGTTCCTTCTCGCCCTGCTCTACCACCTTGCCCTGTTTCATCACCACCACCTCATCCGCGATGGAGCGCACTGTCGCCAGATCATGTGTGATGAACATATAGGCCAGATCAAGATCCCGTTGCAGCTTGTCGAGAAGTTTGAGAATGCCCTCGGCTACCAACTGATCAAGCGCGGAGGTCACCTCGTCACAGATGATGAACTTCGGCTCGGCCGCGAGCGCACGCGCAATCCCGATGCGTTGTTTCTGACCGCCTGACAGCTCGGTTGGCAGCCGGTTGTAATAATCCGCCGGGTCCAGTTCGATCTGCTCCAGCAGCGCCTCGACCCGCTTGCGCCGGTCATTGCCGGTCAGGCCGGTGTAGAATTGTACGGGGCGTCCGATGATCTCGGATATCCGAACCTTGGGATTGAGCGCTGTGTCAGCCATCTGATAGATCATCTGGGCCTGACGAAGCTGTTCGCGGTTACGCTTGCGGTAATTGGCGGGCAACGGTTCGCCATCTGCAAGGATCTGACCCTTCGTTGGCGGCAAAAGCCCAGTGATGCAGCGCGCGGTTGTCGATTTGCCCGACCCGCTTTCGCCCACGACCGCCACAGTGCGCCCGCGATAGATGTTGAAATTCACGTCGAACAGCACCGGGACCACACCATAGGCAGCCGAGACGTTGTTGACGCTGATCACCGGTGTCTCACCCGATGGCACTGGCGGCTTGGGCGGTGGTGAGAAGCTGCGCACGGCCCAGAGCGACTTTGTGTAGTCCTCTTTCGGTGCACTCAGCATCGTGCGGGTGTCGGCGGCCTCGACCTCATCACCTTTCAACAACACCTTGATGGTGTCCGCCATCTGCGCGACCACAGCAAGGTCATGGGTGATGTAGATTGCGGCGGTGTTGAACTGTTCGACGATATCACGGATTGCTGCCAGAACCTCGATCTGAGTGGTCACGTCAAGGGCGGTTGTCGGCTCATCGAAGATGATCAGATCAGGACGGCAGGACATGGCCATGGCTGTCATGGCACGCTGTAACTGCCCGCCCGAGACCTGATGCGGATAACGAAACCCGATGTTTTCGGGATCGGGCAAGCGCAGCCGCTCGTAAAGCGCCATGGCGTCTTCCTGACTTTCCTTGGTGGAGGACACGCCGTGGATCATCGGTGCTTCCGTGTGCTGATCAATCAGGCGGTGGGCGGGATTGAATGATGCTGCCGCTGACTGCGCCACATAGGCAATCCGCTTGCCCAGCAGGCCGCGCTTCACCCCAGCGGATGCATTGCGCAGATCAATGCCATCAAACTCGATGGTGCCATCCGAGATTCGGCACCCATCGCGGGTGAACCCCATGGCCGCCAGACCGATGGTGGACTTGCCCGCGCCGGATTCACCGATCAGCCCCATCACCTCGCCCCGGTGCAGATCAAGATCGACACCATGGACGATCTCGTTCCATGTATCCTCGGACCGGCCTTCGATCTTCAGGCCACGGATTTTGATAAGAAGCTCCTGGTCAGTCATCGCGCTCATTCCTTCAATCCGCTGGATTTGTGCAGCATCCAGTCCACCACGAAATTCACACTGACTGTCAGCAAGGCAATCGCGCCAGCAGGCATCAGCGGCAGCGAGGCGATCAGAAGATCGAAGCTGGCAAAGTTGATGAACTGGCTGAGGTCGCGCACCATCGTGCCCCAATCAGCCAGCGGAGGCTGAATGCCGAGACCAAGGAAGCTGAGCGAGGCGATCAGCAGGAACACGAAACAGAACCGCAAGCCGAACTCGGCAATCAACGGCGCCGTCGCATTGGGCAGGATTTCCCGGAAGATCAGATAGGGCAGACGCTCACCGCGCAACTGGGCAGCCTCGATATAATCCATAACCACGATGTTGACCGCGACCGCGCGCGCCAGCCGGAAAACACGGGTGCTGTCGAGGACTGCAATCACGAGGATCATGTTGATCGTCGACTGTCCGAAAATAGTGATCAGGAGCAGCGCAAAGATCAGCTGTGGAATGGCCATCAGCGCATCCACGGTGCGGCTGAGCAACTGATCCAGCCAGCCACCAACTGTGGCCGCAAGGAACCCCATCATGGCCCCCAGAAGGAACGCCAGGACCGTTGTGACAAATGCGATGCCAATGGTGTTGCGCCCGCCATAGATCAGGCGGGTCAGCAGATCACGACCGATCTGGTCCGTGCCCAGCAGAAAGCGTGGATCATCCCCGGGCAAGGCATTGAACTTATCAAACACCTCTGCTTCGCCATATGGAGCGAACACCGGCGAGAATACCGCCAGAACAACATAGCACAGGATCATCAGAAGCCCGAAACTGGCCGTCAGCGGCATGGACGACATCAGGAGCGATCCCTGTCGGGGAAGGGCCGAGACAAGAATGAACCGGAACATCCAGGCCGCGGCAGCAGCAACGACAAAAACGAGAGCGATATAAAGCCAAATCATGTCAACCGCCCCTTACTTCGGATGCCGCAAGCGCGGGTTGGTGATGATCGACAACACATCTGCCGTCAGGTTCAAAAGGATGTAGGTCGCTGCAAATATCAGGCAGCAGGCCTGCACGATCGGAATGTCGCGGATTTTCACACTGTCCACGAACAACTGCCCGACGCCGGGATAGACGAAGACAACCTCGACCACGACCACACCGGTGATCAGATAGGCCAGGTTCAGCGCAATCACGTTGATGATCGGGGCCAGCGCGTTGGGCAGCGCGTGGCGAACGATCACCCGCGCTGGAGAGACCCCCTTGAGGCGCGCCATCTCGATATAGGGAGAGGCCAGAAGATTGATGATCGCCGCGCGTGTCATCCGCATCATATGTGCCGTCACCACCAGCGTCAGCGTCAGCGCCGGCAGCATTGTTCGGTCAAGCCGGGTCCAGAAATCAAGATCGGACGAGATGTTCGACAGCGACGGGAACACCGGATTCATCACTGCCAGAAACAGGATCAGGATGTAGGCCACGAAAAACTCGGGCGACGAGATCGAGGTCAGCGTCGTCATGTTGGCGACCTTGTCGAAGATCGAATTGCGGTAAAGTGCGGCCAGAACCCCGATCACCAACGCCAAAGGCACCGCGATGCAGGCTGCAACCAGCGCCAGGAAGAGCGTGTTCCCGAAGCGGGGTGCAAGCTGTTCCGCGACCGATCTCTGATTGCCGAAAGACACGCCAAAATCGCCCTGAACCGCGCTG
Organism: uncultured Paracoccaceae bacterium; assembly: GCA_947494445.1. GTDB lineage: Bacteria > Pseudomonadota > Alphaproteobacteria > Rhodobacterales > Rhodobacteraceae > CANLSM01. Next base: position 226,883 of record CANLVD010000002.1, read on the forward strand.
CCCAGCCAATCGAAATAGCGGGTGACCGGTGTGCGATCGAGGCCAAGTTCCTGCCGGATGGCGGCAACTGCCTCGGGCGTAGCGCCCTGTCCAAGAATTTCTTCTGCGAAATCACCGGGCAGCAATTCGACCGCCCCAAAAATGATCAGTGATACGACAAAGAGCGTGACCGCTCCAAGCGCAAGTCGTTTTGCCACAAGGCTCAAAAGCCCTGCTCCGAAGCTTGACACTATATTTCCCCTGTCGAAAACGCTTGAATGCGTCAGTTTTTTTGATGTCTTCACGCTAGGAGCGTGCTTTGCCAACTGTCAACCGCAAGTCCAGTCCAAATCCACATTTTAACTGAACTGGACTCATTGAACTGCCCGACTGCACCTGAATTAAGCTCTCAGGTCTCAACTGATGGAACCAAGGTTGCACGGAGACACGAGAAAGCATGGTTGAAGCGCGTTAACCAAAAATACGCACTTTGTCGGTGAACTGGTCAAAACCACCTTTGAAAAGGATGAGATCATGTTGCCGCGACTGTCCATGTTTTCCCGCAAGGATGCCCCTTATCAGGATCTGGATCCCGGGCAGGAACGCCGCACCTTCGTGGCAACCCTGAATGACGCGCTGGGGGAAATCGCTCCTTTGGGAGAGCGGCACAAAATGCTGTCGCTCAAGGCCGGGGACCTGCAACGCCTGCGCCAGATCGTGTCGGCCATTGGGGCAGATGCAAAAGTACTCGGATTGCAAAAACTGGCGCTTCGGTCCTTCGCGCTGGAATTTCGCATCGATCAGGTTCAGGACAATCGCCAAGCCGTGCAGAGCACTGACTTTCGCGACACGTTCTACTATTTTCTCGATGTTGCCCGTCAAACCGCAGCGCAGTTTGAAAACGAAGGGCTGGTATCGCTGCGTGAACGGGGCCCGGACCGGCAAACCGGCTGGCATATTCTGGTCGTTGACGCGTCCACCTGGGCTGCAGATTTTGCCCGGGCCGCTCTTGGCACGTCTTGCCAGATTTCCCACGCTCAGGATGGCAGCAGCGCGTTCGATACCATGCAGGCCTTTCGCCCGGACCTGATCCTTTTGGATCCCTCACTTGATGACATCACCGGGCAGGAGTTTCTGGAAACCTTGAGCGAAACACCGCACACGGCCACGGTCCCGGTCATCGTGGTGTCCACTGACACCAGCACCGAGGCTGCCGTGTCGGCGCTGGTCAACGGTGCGGTGGATTTTGTGTCAAAAGGCCTGATGCCGGAGGATTTTCAGACCCGTGTTCTGTCGATCCTGAATTCGGGGCGTCAACGTCTGCATCACAACTGACCGACACGGATCGGCCAGCAGACCTCACTATCCTGCGGGCGTCACTGTGGTCGGACTTGCAAAACCGGGCGCGGTTCTGCTTAGTCGCGGCTGACCGAAACCCAAGGCAAGGGCGTCCTGAAGTATGGCCATCGTCTCTGAAAAGGCCCGGCTCGTGTATTTTCCCACACCGGGTCAGGACGCCAATGAGCTCAAGAAAGAGCTTCACGCGATATTCCACGACGGCAAACCCAGCCGCCGCCCCCCCGGACTTTCGAACTGGAAGGGATGGCGAACCCTGCCCTACAAGGGTGAACTGGACCATATCGAACCGAATTACACGTCCGTTGCCTTTCTCACGCACCCTGTAGATCAGGTTGTTCAAGCATGGGCCCATCACGCCCTGTCAAAGCAATTCCACAAGAATTCCGAGGCAGACACGATCGAGGCGGCAGGCCTGACCCTCAACCCAACCCTGATCACCTATCTCCAACAGTTCGAGCGCTATCGAAAAGCCTCTGCAACGATCCGCCAGGCCACTGAACCGGCAGATCTGTTTCTGGGTGAAGACCTGTCACGATATGACCACATCTTCACCGTGGACGAGCTTCTGAAGGCGCAGGATTTCTTCTATGACCGGGCGGGCATCAGCTTGCGCCCTGCGGGGCCAATCATCCGCTCGGAAACGAACCGCGTGCACATCACGCAGCAGGCCGTGAACCTGCTCCGGGAGATCACAGCACCCCAGCTTGCCCGGTTGAAAAACCATCTGACCTTTGAGGACAGCGTTTTCACCCAACGCCCCTTCCTGTCAGACGTGCGCTACAGCGACGAAATGCCAACTCATGGCAAGTGTTCCGCTCCAAGAGCCGAGAAACTTTACCTCGCAACCATGCTGAAGGAAGAACCGGCACTGGTGCACCGATTTGTTGATCACTACTGCGATCTCGGCTTTACGCGTCTTTACATGTATTTCGATGATCCCGCCGATCCGATGATTGCCCATTACGCAGATCATCCAGTGGTCGAGCCGATCGCCTGTGATGATGCCTTTTGGGAAGGCCACAACCGCAAGAACGCGTTGGAAGCCCGCCAGAAAATCATCTTCAAACACGCTTATGCAAGACACAGCGATGGCTGGATGATGTTCTGCGATGCCGATGAGTTCTTGTGGAGCGAACGGCCTTTGCCCGATCTTTTGGCTGCCGCCCCACCCGAGCAGCGCACGATCCGCGCCTCCTCACGCGAGCCGGTCTGGCGCGAAGGCTCAGACATCCGCACCCCTTTCAGTGCCGATCTGCTGCGCATCCCGATCTGGGGGTCCCGCTGGCGCGATCTGGGACCCATGCTCTATGGCGATCAGGGCGGGATTTTCAGTTGGAACATGGTCAGCCACATCTCGGGCAAATACATGGTGCGCTGCGGACTTGAGGTCGATGTTCTGTCCACCCATGTGGTCTATTTCACCGATGGCAAACAAAGCGACACGGCGATTGTGCAAGGCGGGGTAAAGGCTGAACTGATCCACTATGATGCCCTGTGCTTCGATCATTGGTGTTCAAAGCTGGATCGCCGCCTCGTGCCGGGCCATTCCTATGCCGGTCAATCGAATGCCCGGCGCGCGCAGGTCAAACGCTATGCACGATCAACACAAGACCAGCGTGAGACCATGTTTCGCGAATTGTACTGCCTGAATGATGAGCAGTTGAACCTGCTTGCCTATCACCAGTCGGTCAGTCAGTTGAAAGCGTTCTGATCCCGACATCTTTTTGTCGCTTCCAGCAATAATGTCTGACATTTAAAATTCTAGCTTCCCGCAAACTCAGCAGGAGGTTTTTGCATGGCCATCATCGCGCGTTCACCCCGTCTCCGCCCGACCCCCTTTTCGGCCCGGGTCGAGGCCTCTGGCATCAAGGCCTACACAGTCTACAATCACATGCTTTTGCCTGCGGCGTTCAACAGTCTTGAGGATGACTACCATCACCTGAAATCTGCGGTGCAGATCTGGGATGTCTCCTGCGAGCGGCAGGTCGAGGTGCGCGGCCCCGATGCCGCCCGTCTGGTACAGATGCTGACACCGCGTGATCTGCGCAGCCTGACGCCGGGGCGGTGCTACTATACGCCCATGGTTGATGAAACCGGTGGCATGCTGAATGATCCGGTGACACTGAAGCTGGCCGAAGACCGGTTCTGGATTTCAATCGCGGACAGCGATCTTTTGCTTTGGGTCAAAGGACTCGCCTATGGCATGGGGCTGACTGTCGACGTGACCGAACCCGATGTCTCCCCCCTTGGCGTGCAGGGTCCGCTTGCCGATGACCTGATGTCGCGCGTCTTCGGAGAGGACGTGCGCAGCATCGGTTTCTTCAAGTTTCGCGAGCTGGATTTTCAGGGCGTGACCATGCCCGTGGCCCGTTCGGGCTACTCCAAGCAGGGTGGTTTCGAGATTTACTGCACCTCCACGGACATGGGCGAACCCCTTTGGGACGCACTGATGGAGGCGGGGCGTGATCTGGATGTCCGCGCAGGCGGGCCAAACCTGATCGAGCGGATCGAGGGAGGTCTGCTGTCCTATGGCAACGACATGACCCGGGACAATACCCCCCATGAATGCGGGCTGGGTCGGTTCTGCGACACCGGTGCCGCGATTGGCTGTGTCGGGCGTGATTCGCTTATGCGGATGAACCGGGACGGGCCGATGCGGCAGATCCGGTCCGTTTCCATCGATGGCCCGGCTGTGCCGCCCTGCACCTACGAGTGGGGTGTGTTTGACGGTGACACAAAAGTGGGTCGCCTGCGCTCGGCTGCCTGGTCACCGGATTTCAACACCAATGTTGGCCTGGCAATGATTGGCATCCGCCATTGGGACACCGGCAAGGTGCTGGATCTGCATTGCCCCGATGGCATCCGCAAACTGACCGTGCGCGAAGGCAATTTCATCTGACGCTTTCCCTGTGCGTTGCTCTGGGATAGGAGGGCGGGATGCAGCAGAATCCTCCCGATCTCCGCCCCGATCTTGCCCGGGCCCGTGTGCCCGAGACCAAACGCGCAGGCCAGCCCACCATCGGAATGGTGTCGCTGGGCTGCCCCAAGGCGCTGGTCGACAGCGAGCGGATCCTAACCCGTCTGCGCGCGGAGGGATATGCAATCTCGCCGCAATATGACGGCGCTGATGCGGTCATCGTGAACACATGCGGCTTTCTTGACAGCGCCAAGGCCGAAAGCCTGTCTGCCATCGGCGAGGCCTTGCAGGAAAACGGGCGCGTGATCGTGACCGGCTGTCTTGGTGCCGAGAAGGACTATATCACCGGCGCGCACCCGCAAGTTCTGGCCGTTACCGGGCCGCATCAATACGAGCAGGTTCTGGACGCGGTGCATGAGGCCGTGCCGCCGTCACCTGACCCGTTTGTTGATCTGCTGCCTGCCTCGGGCGTGCGCCTGACACCCCGGCACTACGCCTATCTGAAGATCTCGGAAGGCTGCAATCACAAGTGCAAATTCTGCATCATCCCTGACATGCGTGGCAAACTGGCGTCAAGGCCTGCGCATGCGGTTCTGCGCGAAGCAGAAAAGCTGGTCGAAAATGGTGTGCGGGAGTTGCTGGTGATCAGTCAGGACACCTCGGCTTACGGGGTGGACATTAAACATGCGTCAAGCCTTTGGAAAGACAGGGAGGTGCGGGCGCATATCACCGATCTTGCCCGAGAACTTGGCGGATTGGGCGCTTGGATCCGGCTGCATTATGTTTACCCCTACCCTCATGTGCGCGACCTGATCCCGTTGATGGCCGATGGTCTTGTGCTGCCGTATCTCGACATCCCGTTTCAGCATGCCCATCCAGAGACTTTGCGCCGGATGGCCCGGCCCGCAGCAGCGGCCAAAACACTGGACGAGATTGCACGCTGGCGTGACATCTGCCCCGACATCACCCTGCGCTCGACTTTCATAGTCGGCTACCCCGGCGAAACCGAGGCCGAGTTTCAGACGCTTCTGGATTGGCTGGATGAGGCCCAGTTGGATCGCGTGGGCTGCTTCCGGTACGAAAATGTTGATGGGGCCCGCTCCAATGCATTGCCGGACCATGTGCCAACGGAGCTCAAAGACGAACGGTTTGCCCGTTTCATGGAGAAGGCGCAGGCAATCTCGGAGGCCAAGCTCGCAGCCAAGGTTGGCAAGGTTCTGAATGTGATCATCGATGAGGTTGACGGCGAAGGGGCGACTTGCCGAACAATGGCGGACGCGCCCGAGATCGATGGCAACCTGTTCATCGACGAAGGATTTGAGGCCCTTGAACCAGGTCAGATTCTGCGGGTCGAGGTCGATGAGGCCAGTGATTACGACCTTTGGGGCAAGCCCTTGTGAACCGAAAGGACCCGACAGATGTTCACCATCGAGCATGAATTTGATGCAAGCGTCGTGACCCTTGTGGATGAGGGAAGCCCCCGCCTGAAAGGCGACATCACCATCAGGCTGTTCGACGACGGTGCCGTGGTTGAACAGATGAACCCGGTCACTGATCGGGTTCACACGGTTTCGCTCTCTGCTGTCCAGCTCAAGGACCTTGCGGCTGCGTTGAACCTGCCAGAGGGCACCTACAGGCGCAAATCTCGCTGATCGCTCGGGCTTTTCGCGGTGGAAATTGACTTTCCCTCCCCGCCGTGAGCATTCTCTTCGCAGTTGCAGCAAATCATTGGGCAGGGCAGCCATGGGCCAGATCATTACATTCGCACAGCAAAAAGGCGGGGCGGGCAAAACCACGCTTTTGACACATCTGGCACATGCCTGGGTCAAGGCCGGCAAGTCGGTGGCATTGATTGATCTGGATCCTCAACAATCGCTGAGCTTCTGGGCATCACTGGGGGACGTCGGCGCTGATTTGATTGAGACCAAGGATTACCGCGCAGGTGGTGACATGCGGGCTGCTGCCAAAACCCATGATTACGTGCTGGTCGATTGCCCGGGCACTGCCTCAAGCATGCTTGAGGGAGCGCTCCGCGATAGTGATCTTCTGGTTGCCCCCTGTCAGCCAACGCCGCTTGATGCCTGGGCCACGGGCAAGATCCTGGACATGGCCGCCAAGGCCAAAACCCCCGCGCGCGTGGTGATGAACCGGGTGCCGCCTCGTGGTACTGCCACAGAAGAAACGATTGCAGGTTTGCGCAAATCCGGTGCAGAAGTGCTGAAATCGCGACTTGGCAACCGGGTCGCCTTTGCAAAAGGCATGTCCAATGGCACAACGGCGCTGGGACTTGCAGCCAAATCCGTGGCGACCGAGGAGATCAGAATGCTGAAACTTGAACTGGACCGCGTGTTGAAGAAACTCGCCCAATGACCACCGGCTTTTTCTGGGATGAATTGTGTTTCTGGCACTCTGGCGGAAACTACGCTTTGACCGCACCTGTTGGTGGCTATGTGCAGCCATTGGCCTCCGGTGGCCTGCCCGAAAGCCCCGAGACCAAGCGTCGGTTCAAGAATCTCATGGACGTGACCGGGCTGAGCCGGGAGTTGTTCTGCGCCTCCGCTCTGGCAGCCAATGAGGAAGAACTTCTCAGGGTGCACCCCATTGAATACCTCGCGGCCTTCAAGGAATTGTCGGATCACGGTGGTGGAGAATTGGGTCTGAGGACACCCTTTGGCCAAGGCTCTTTCGAGATTGCCTGTCTGTCATCGGGTCTGGTGCTGGGTGCAGTTGGTTCTGTGATGACAGGTCAGGTCGAAAACGCTTATGCGCTGTCGCGGCCACCCGGCCACCATTGTCTGCCCGACAAGCCAAATGGCTTCTGCCTGCTCAACAACATCGCCATCGCGATCGAAGCTGGCCTGTCCGAAAAGCTGTTTTCCCGCGTGGCTGTTGTGGATTGGGACGTGCATCACGGCAACGGAACTGAGGCGATTTTCTATGATCGCCCAGAAGTACTGACCATTTCGATCCATCAGGAACGAAACTATCCCCTGACCACCGGCGCGTTCGAGGATCGCGGAAGCGGCAATGGAGAGGGAACCAATCTCAACATACCGCTTCCACCAGGCACCGGTGAAGCCGGATATCTTCTGGCGATGGATGCGCTGGTTTTGCCCAATCTGCGCGCGTTCAAGCCTGACCTGATCATTGTGGCCTGTGGTTTCGATGCATCCGGCGTTGATCCGCTCAGCCGGATGCTTGCGGGCTCATCCACCTTCCGGGCAATGACCCGTCAGGTGATGGATGCAGCCAAGGACCTGTGTGACGGGCGCGTGGTGATGGCCCATGAAGGCGGGTATTCCGAATTGCATGTGCCCTTTTGTGGTCATGCTGTGATGGAAGAGTTGTCAGGTAGTTCCGTGACAGCCGATGATCCGGTTGCCGCCCGCATCGCAGGCCAACAGCCCGGTGAGGATTTCGACGCGATGGTCGAGGCCCGCATCAAGGCAATGCGCGAAGCGCTTTAGAAGGGGCACTTGTCAGCCGGATCGCAGGGCCAGATGCAGCGAAATCCGGAAATTGGCCCAGTTCAGTCCGGTTTTGCGGAAGGCAGTCGTGGCCAGACGAACAATTTCGCCGTTGCTTGAAAATGCCATCGCGCCACCCATGAACAGGATATGAGCTGCTTCCTTTGCCCCGATCCGTCCTTGCTGAACGATATTTGTCATCTCCGAAGTCAGGTCAGTAAAGGCATCAACGCTGAGCAAACGATGTGAAGAAGGGTCAAACATCGGCGCAAGTGCTGCGAGTGGATGACCTTCCGCCCGAACGGCCTGCGCCAGAAACTGTCCAGCCTGCCTTGCCAGTATCCGGTCATACTGAAGAAGATAGTTGTCAATCACCTCGGGACGTGGCCACGGGCAGCCCTCTTGAGCTGAAAAAATACCGGGTTCGAACTGGGCTGAAGCCTTCAGAAGAACAGCAAAGCGGCGTGCATCAATGCCGGGACCGCATGTGTCTGACGCAATGTCCGTCACATCTGCTATGTTCCACAGATAGGGCTCAAAGGCAGCCTCGAACCCGGCCACGTCTTGATTGGCCAGAAGTGTCACCAGTGATTTGGCCTGAGGTAGCAGCTCCGGATCACCCGCCAATTTCAGGGACGAATGCGGGATCATCCCCAGACCCAGCGTTTCCGGCACTTCCTGCATTTCCGTTGTGAGCACCAGATCACTAGGCATCTGACTGACCAACCGCTGCTGGTTGGTCTTGAACAGAACTTCGTACGCGTTTGTTTCGCGACCGCTGTTCCAGACCACGCTCAGACTGGATCGCAGCTTGTGACCCTGCTGGGTTTCATCCAGACCAGTCGGCGAGAGAGAGATCGACCGAATTCTTGCCTGATTGAGAGACCGAAACTCGCTCGTCTCGGGTTTTCCGAATGGTTCAGCGTCGAGCCACAAGCCCAGATCACCATATCCTGCGTCTGCGGCATCAATCACACCATTTCCATCAGTGTCATGACGCGCCAGGTCACTGGCTACGCCACGCGTGCCGCCTGCGTTCCCTGCCAGAATCGACCCATCAAGCAAACTGGAAGCGTTGTCGTTTCGCTGCACCAGAAGGGCAGAGCCTTCGGCAATCCAGCCCGTCATCTCAGAGAAGCCATCGCGGCTGAGGTCGAAAAACACCTCCGGGTCGCCCATCGGGCTCAGTGGCGGTCGGTCCGCCTCGAACGGGAGCACGATGACAGGATAATCCTGACCCCGGATCTTCCAGCGATTTTCGGGCGTGGCATTTGTGGCGACATAGTCTTCCCACCAACCAGAGGGAGGCGGAACGCGTTCACTTTCGGTCAGGAAAGTCCAGACAACATAGCCCGCAAGACCAACCAGACACACAAGCAGCGCCCGCTTGCTTTGTATCAAGAAACCCCCGGTCGCCCCCGTTTTGCCGCGATGGTCTGCCACGTTCATCCTCGTGATTTCTTTATGTCTGACAGCCGGTCGTCGCCCGTGCAACCTCAAGCGCAATTCGGGGTGATGTGTGTTGCGCCGCAGCACTTGCAACTCCTGCACCCTTGGGGTCTAGTGTGCCCGCGTAAAGCCAACCAGTTTGCAGGAGACAGGAATGGGAAAGGTGTATTCCAGCGCCGCTGAGGCATTGGAGGGGGTGCTGTTCGACGGCATGTTGATAGCGGCAGGCGGATTTGGCCTGTGCGGCATTCCGGAAAATCTGATCGATGCGATCCGCTCGGCTGGGACAAAGAATCTGACCGTGGCCTCGAACAACGCGGGCGTTGATGATTTCGGACTGGGCGTGCTTTTGCAGACCCGTCAGGTCAAGAAAATGATCTCGTCCTATGTCGGTGAGAATGACGAGTTCATGCGCCAGTATCTGTCCGGCGAACTGGAACTTGAGTTCAACCCTCAGGGAACACTGGCCGAACGGATGCGTTCCGCCGGGTGCGGCATCCCGGGTTTTTACACCAAAACCGGCGTTGGCACGGTGATTGCCGAGGGCAAGGAGCACAAGGACTTTGGCGGCGAGACCTATATTCTGGAAGAAGGTATTTTTGCGGATCTGTCGATCGTGAAAGCCTGGAAGGCGGACGAGACCGGCAATCTGGTGTTCCGCAAGACAGCCCGCAACTTCAACCCACCTGCGGCCATGTGTGGCAAGATCTGCGTGGTCGAGGTTGAAGAGATTGTGCCCACCGGCAGCCTTGAGCCAGACAGCATCCACCTGCCCGGCATCTATGTACACCGCCTGATTCAGGGCGAACACGAGAAACGCATCGAACAACGCACGACGAGGGCTGCATAATGGCTTGGGACCGCAATCAGATGGCTGAACGGGCCGCCCAGGAACTGGAAGACGGCACTTACGTGAACCTTGGCATCGGCATTCCGACGCTGGTGTCCAACTACATCCCCAAAGGTGTTGAGGTCACCCTGCAATCCGAGAACGGCATGCTGGGTATGGGTCCCTTTCCCACGGAGGATGAGATCGACGCAGACCTGATCAACGCAGGCAAGCAGACAATCACGGAACTGCCCCAGACCGCCTATTTCGACAGTTCCCAAAGCTTCGGCATGATCCGGGGCGGCAAGATTGCGATGGCCATCCTTGGCGCCATGGAAGTCGCCGAAAACGGCGATCTGGCAAACTGGATGATCCCGGGCAAACTGGTCAAGGGCATGGGTGGGGCCATGGATCTGGTCGCAGGTGTCGGCCGCGTGGTTGTGATCATGGATCACACCAACAAACGTGGTGAAACCAAGCTTCTGAAAGAATGCACTCTGCCTCTGACCGGCAAGGCGGTGGTTGATCGCATCATCACCAATCTGGGCGTCTTTGATGTGGTCGAGGGCGGTTTGAAAATCGTCGAGATCGCACCGGGCGTCACGGAAGATGAGGTTCGCGCGTCAACCGAGGCGACGCTCGTATGATATTCTGGTTTGCGGGAGCTTTAGATATGGCTCTCGCAGACCAACACCGACGTGATCCCGCGTCGTGAGACGGAACTCTCTGCGGGACAAGCTGATCGGTGTTGTCCTTTTCTGCTTTTTCCTGCTCGGGATGGGCGGGTTGATCGCGGCGACCGGCTGGACTGAGACGATGGAAGCGCTCGCGGACCTCAGCCTGATGCAGGTTCTGATCCTGCTTGTCTGCTCTCTGGTCAATTATCTGTTTCGCGGTGGCCGCTGGCACATTCTGGCTCGCGCCATCGGCATCAACACGCAGCTCGGCCAAAGCCTGCGTCATTTCCTTGGCGGTTTTGCCATGACCGTTACACCGGGCCGACTTGGTGAGCTGGTCCGTATCCGCTGGATCGGGCTGGAAACAGGCGCGGGTGCCGAACGTTCAGCCCCGCTTGTTCTGATGGACCGTGCCGCAGATCTTGCGGCGATGAGTCTGATTTTGGGGCTTGTTCTGCTCTTTACACCCATGCTGGTTGCCATCGCCCCCATACTGGCCGTTGTGGCACTCGCGGCATCTATCCTTGTCACACGTCCCGGATTGATGCGGCAGGCCGGTGATCTGGGATACCGGATCACCAGACGCTGGCCGCGCCTGTTCGTGAAAATCCGGCGTGCGGCCAAGGCGCTGCGGCCCTTCTCGCAAATCTCGGTTCTGATCCCCGTCCTCAGCCTGACAGCCATCGGCTGGCTAGCGGAATGTCTGGCATTCTGGCTGCTTCTGGAATGGATGGGGGCAGACGTCGCGTTGCTGCCTGCAATTGTCATTTTCGTCTTGTCCATGATCGCCGGAGGGTTGAGCGGCATGCCCGGTGGTTTGGGCGGGGCAGAAGCGACGATGATCGCGCTATTGTCCCTGTCTGGCGTGCCACTGGCGCTTGCAATTCCCGCCACTGCCGTCATTCGCCTGACCAGCCTGTGGTTTGCCATCGCCATAGGCATCGTGATGTTCCCCATCGCTGAGCGTGCCGCAACAAAGCCACGCAAGCGCATGTCTTCGTTCTGACACAAAGCTTTCCTATCTGCCCCTGAACCGACAAGAGGACGTGAATGACCTGGAGCGATCAGACCTATTCTGGCTGGGGCCGAGCACTTAGCGCAGAAGGTGCCTTGGCGCGTCCCGAACGGATGGCCAGCCTGGACAGGCTTTGCGCTGATGGTGCGGCACCTGCAATTGGTGCACGGCGGTCTTACGGGGATGCCTGTCTGAATTCAGGCGGTCGCGCAATCGACATGACAAGGTTGGACCGGTTCCTTGGGTTTGATGCGAATACAGGTGCTCTCAGGGTCGAAGCGGGCGCATCACTCGCGTCGATTTGTGAGACGTTTCTGCCAAAGGGCTGGATGCCGACGGTGCTGCCGGGATCCGGCTTCGTGACCGTAGGCGGTGCGATTGCCAACGACGTGCATGGCAAGAACCATCACGAGAAGGGCAGTTTCGGGCAGCATGTGACGTCTTTGCGTCTGCGCACACCGGACGGCAAACGGCATGACCTGAAACCAAAGGACAAGCGATTTATAGCGACCTGCGGTGGACTGGGCCAGACCGGCGTGATCGAGGATGCAACGATCTCCCTGATGCAGGCACCTTCTCAATGGCTGGATGTGTCTGAACGTCGGATGCCCGGGCTGGACGCGTTTCTGGATGCATTTGATGAAAGCGACTCAAGCTTTTCGGTCGGGTGGATCAATGCGCTTGCCTATGGCACGGCGCGGGGACGCGGGATCTTCGAAGAGGCGGAATTCTCGGCCTCGAACGACCCGGCACCGGATGCCAAAACACGGGGGGTGCCGTTTGAGGCCCCCGGCTTTTTGCTGTCTCCGACCCCGGTCAAACTGTTCAATGCGGCCTATTTCAACCGCGTGCCTGCGGGCGGTCGCACCAGACTGCGGGATTGGCGGTCTTTCTTCTGCCCGCTTGATGGGTTGCTTGCCTGGAACAGGCTTTATGGAAAATCAGGATTTCACCAGTTTCAGGCAGTTCTGCCCTTCGATGCCGCGCGTGAGACCTTGAACGAGATGCTGGAACTTGTGGCCGATACGGAATGCGCCTCCCCTCTTGCAGTGCTCAAGAAAATGGGGGCTGGACGGGCCGGTTTGATGTCCTTCCCGATGGAGGGCTACACGCTGGCACTCGATCTTCCTAACCGCGATGATGTCTTGATCACGCTGCGGCGGCTGACGGACATGACGCTGGATGCTGGCGGGCGCGTCTATCTAGCCAAGGACAGCTCGGCTGCTCCCAGTGATATGAGGCCCATGTATCCTGAGCTGTCGAAGTTTCGCAAGATCGCAGATTCCTGCGATCCACACTGCCATCTTGAGACCGATCTGACACGCCGGCTTGCGTTGCGGAGGGGGTCATGACCCAGACCTGGCTGATCATCGGTGCAAGTTCTGCCATGGCGCGGGCATTTGCGCGAAGGCAGGCAACCAAGGGCCATTCGATCGTGTTGGCTGGACGGGATGTCGACGATCTGACGGCCATGTCCAACGATCTTTCCGCCCGCGGCGCTGATGCGACTGAAATCATCACGCTTGATCTTGAGACATTGGCAGGCCGGGATGAAATCCTTGCCCGCGCGCAGTCGGGTGAAGGCATCTTGAATGTGGCCCTTTTTGCAGGCGCCATGCCACCTCAGACAGATGTCGAACAGAACCCGGACCTGATGGAGCGTGTGACTTCGGTCAATTACAGTGGCCCGGCCAAGATCCTGCTGGATCTGGCCACTGTGCTTGAGGCAAACGGCGCCGGATCCGTGGTGATCGTCGGTTCTGTCGCCGGCGATCGTGGGCGTCTGTCAAATTACGCTTACGGTTCCGCCAAGGCCGGGATGCATGCGTTTGCTGCCGGCCTGCGCAACAGACTTGGCCGCAGCGGTGTCAATGTTCTGACTGTAAAGCCCGGTTTTGTGGACACCGAGATGACATACGGACTGGACGGTATGTTTCTGGTCAGCTCTCCCGATGCGGTTGCAAAAGACATCGACAAAGCCCTGCGCAAGGGCTGGTCGGTGCTTTATACACCATGGTTCTGGATGCTGATCATGACCATCATCCGGCTTGTACCCGAACGTATTTTCCGGAAGCTGTCGATCTGACGTTGTTAACCTTAACGTCAGATTAACCCAGTGGCCGCCACGATCCCGGCAAGGCTGCCAAAGGCAAGTATCAGAGATATCTTATCGGTCAGCGCAAAAAGGATCGGGTCAAAACTCTGACCGCCCGTGTAACCGGTTGAGATCATCCTGTAGAGCCACAGGGCAAGGCTTACAGTCACTGCCCGCAGAATCCAGAGATGGTCATAAAGCTGGTTTGCGGTCGCGCTGAAGCTGTATCCCAAAAAGATCAGACAGGCAGCCGTCGCCCCCAAAGCAGACATATTGAGCATATCTGAACGGTCCGCCCGTGCATATGCGCGGCCCGGCAGCCGGTTTTCATGCTTTGCACGGGCAAGCTCCGTCAGGCGTTTCACGCAGGCCAACGTCAGAAACACAGGAAACACGAAGGCCAGCAACCATCCTGTGAAGGCAACACCACCCGCGACCGCACCGGCATATACACGCAAGGCATAGAGCGCACCAAGGGTCGTGACATCGACCCAGCGCAAGCGTTTTAGGATCAGTGAATATGCCAGAGTGAGCACAAGGTAGACTGAGATCACCAACAGCATCCGCGGCCCAATAGCTGCCGCTAACGTCAAGGAAAAGATTGCAAGCAATCCCGATGCCGCCATTCCGATCCTGATCGGCACGGCTCCGCTGGCGAACGGCCGGTTGCATTTGGTCTCATGCAGCCTGTCAGCATCCAGATCGAGCAGATCATTGACCACATAGATGGCTGATGCTGCTGCCGAGAACGCCACGATGCCCAGCACGACACCCAGCACCGAGAGCAGATCAACCTGCTGCGCGGCGATGATCGGCAGAAACAGCAAAATGTTCTTGATCCACTGATGCCCGCGCAATCCGCGCACAAGGTCACGGTTGCGCCACCGGGTGCCAACGGGCTCAATTTCAACCCCCTTGGTCTTTGCTGTGGTTGTCAGATTGGCACCGGGGCGTACAGCATATGCGCGATGGGCTGCCTGCCAGACCGGAATGTCCTGATGACTGTCGCCGACATAGTCGAACCCCTTCTCACCAAACTGGTCGGTCAGGGCCTTGGCCTTGTTGGCTCCCACCATGTTGAGTCCAGGCCGGGTGTTCAGATGCGCGCCTTCAAGGCCCAAACGCTGAGACAGTGCAGTAACCACACGCTCGGTCGCGCCCGACGCCAGGACAACCTCGCGCCCCTCATCCCTGGCGGTCTGGATCAGAGCGGTGACCCCCTCCATCAACGGCAGACGCTCGACCACGGGCATGCCCAGATCATCAAGGCGTTGCTTCAGGGCCACCCGATCCGTGAAGGCAAGGGGAATGGCTTTGAGCGTGGACCAAGGCGCTTTCGACAGGCCCGACCAGAACGCCTCCAGCAAAGTGTCCGTCTTGATCAGGCTCTGGTCGAGATCGACCGCGAGCGCCTTTGGCGCGTCACTCATCTTCCAGCCACCGTCAGAGTGTTGAAGATGCAGCCATCAGAAAACTTGACCGGGGGTTGCAGGCAGAGCATCCGGGCGATGTTCCATGCAGCCACAACTTTAGGGACATAGGCGCGTGTTTCGGCATAAGGGGGAATGCCACCATTCTTGGCCACGGCCCCCTCGCCTGCGTTGTATCCCGCTAGCGCCAGCAGCGGATCGCCTTTGAATTCCTCTGCCAACCAGGCGAGGTATTCAGCGCCACCTGCTATGGACTGTGCGGGATCTTCACGATCTGTGACACCAAAACGGGCGGCTGTTGGCGCCATGAGTTGCATCAGGCCAACTGCACCGGCCGGGCTCTTCGCCGTTGATACGCCCGCAGACTCAACTGCCATGACCGCCAGAACCATGGCGGGGGAAACCGCGTGACCTGCTGCACTTTTCAGAATGTCGTGCCCGTGTTGCTTTGCCATCGCTTCCATCCGTGCGCGTCCCGGCGACAATGCTTCGGCGTCCGATGGGTTCTGCTGCAGCACTGCAACTGCCTGATTGAGCCGCGACGGGCTTGCATCTTTCACGCCGATGCCAAGCTTGGACCAAAACCATTCAGCCGTTTGGGACCCTGAAGGCCGGGTCGTCGTCGGCTTGGCTTTAGGCTGCCCATCGATTGAGACGCTGTGACCGAGGATCGGTTTCTCGGGCTCCTGCGGCTGAATATGGATCGTGATCATCTTTCCGGGCTTTGCCGCACCGGGCGTGATCCGCTTGAACGCCGTACCCTCAGCCAACACGCTGCTGGCCAAAACGCCCAGACAGATCGCAAAAGCGCATCCACGGTTAAAATTCTTCATGCCAGCCTGCTCGGTTTGATTTTGGCTTGATTCTAACAAACCCCGAAAATGAAACAAGGAACATGGGCGATTCTCGTGTTTTTGGCTGCTTTGGCCCGCAAACCTGCCTTGATTTGCATCGAATTGATGTGTTCATACAGTTTTATCATTCGTTATCTATCTGTTTAATATACGAATTTCTGAAATCGCATGATTTTTTTTGCTGAGATTTGTTTCAGCCCGATACCTGTCCAATTGTTGCCCGAATTAAACTGTGTATTGAGGATGTTCGCTGGATACGAGGCAAGCTTCCAAGGCCGCGACAATTGAACGGGACGCCAGGTGGCACCGTTCAGGGCCAAAGAGTTTGATATCTGGGGTGACACTGAAACCAAAGTGTTCCGTTGGAGGGAAACTGATGAAACTGTTTAAACTGAACAAGACTTTCGTTGCAGACGAAGAAGGCGCTGTAACTGTAGACTGGGTTGTGCTGACTGCTGCCCTGGTTGGTATCGCAATTGCCGTTCTCGCCATCATCCGTGGCGGCCTGAACACAGCTGCTTCCGACATCAACACCGCTCTGGGTGAAGCAATCGACCAAGCCACGTCTTAATGGCTTCTTGCGGCTCTCCCACCGGGGGAGCCGCTTCTTTTATCTGTCCGGTGTGTTTTTGTGCTTGTGCGGAACCGGACCACAGTACCCCCGCTGAAAGTGACGTTATGCGTTTCATCTGCACAAAAACTGTTAAGAAATTTCTGTTACTGGACGACGAAGGTGCAGTGACGGTTGACTGGGTTGTCCTGACAGCCGCTGTGGTTGTTCTTGCGGCTCTGGTCCTGCCGGTCATCATTCCTGGCATCAATGCTGGAGCGTCCGTGATCGATCAGAATGTAAGACTTGCGACACAATTCTGAACAATCTCAACTAAGCTGGCATTGATCACCCGGTCCTGGTGACCTACTATTTGCCGTTGCACGGCATGCGTCGTGCAAGAACATAAACGAACGAAGGGCCATCTTCATGCGCTTGGTTTTCTCGCTGGTTTTCATTTTGGGAATCGGAATCGCTGGTTTTGCCGTTTACATGGCGATGCAGCACATGGACAACCTGAGCCGGGAGAATGCTGCCCTTAAAATCCGTGCATCCAAAGTCGTGGATATGGGCGATGTGATCGTCGCCGCGAAAGAGGTGCGTTATGGCGTGCCCCTGAAGCGCGAGCACGTGAAAGTCATCAAATTCCCCAAAACCGCCGTTCCCAAGACAGCTTTCACGTCGATGGACGACCTTTTTGGCGATGAGAATACGCCTCCCCGCGCAGTATTGCGGACGATGGAGCCCGATGAACTGGTGCTGGCCACCAAAGTGACCCGGTTCGGTCAGGATGCAGGTGTTGCGTCCCGTCTGAACTCAGGCATGCGTGCTTTTACCATTCAGGTTGACGTGACCACAGGCGTTTCAGGCTTCCTGAACCCGGGTGACCGGGTGGATGTCTACTGGACTGGCGCAATCAATGATCGCGGACAGCAGGGATCCAAGCTGATCCTTGAAAACGTTGAACTGATCGCGGTTGACCAGATCTCTGACAGCGATGCGCGTCGCCCAGTTGTGGCGCGCACAATTACCGTTGAAGTGACGCCAAGCGTGGTTGCCGTGCTCGCCACTGGCCAGTCCACCGGTCGCTTGTCCCTGTCCTTGCGCGGTGTGGAAGAAGAGACGACTTTTGGTCCACTTGAGATCACTCAGCGCGAAATCCTGGGCATTCAGGAGGCCACTGAAAAGGTCGAAGAGCAGAAGTGTTTCACCTATGAGCGTCGTGGTGGTGACCGCGTGGCCATCGAAATTCCCTGCAGCAACTGACCCGTCATTTTGCTGAATTCCTTCGGAAAATCAGCCCACTGTGGCTTATCCACATCAACTATAGCCCTTAACTCACTATTTTATTGAGTTTTTTTGGGTTTACCCTCATTCTCAAGCCAGTAGATGCGGAAGTGTAAAACCGCACCCCATATATATAGTGGCTTCGAGAGGCAGGATCACATGAAGTTGAAACAGATGATTCGGGTAGGTCTGCTCGGCCTTGCCGTTTCAGGAACATTGGCGGCAACAGCCAGCGCACAAAGCGTTCTTCGCGAACTCAATGGTGCGCTTTCGAGCAATATCTCCGTCGCAGTGAACCGCGCGATTGTTATGGAAAGCAATCAGCCGTTCTCGGAATTGTCAGTGGCAAATCCGGGCATTGCAGACATCGCAACATTGGGCGAGCGCACGATCTACGTGCTCGGTCGCGCTCCGGGTCGCACGACCCTGACCATTCTGGGTCCAGATGGCAATCTGATTACCAATGTAGACGTACAGGTCTCGCCAGATCTTGGTGAGTTCAAGGAGCGTCTTCGAGAGATCCTCCCCCGTGAGCCCATCGAGGTGCGTACCGCCAATGATGGCATTGTGCTGTCCGGTCGCATTTCGGGCTCCCGCAAGGTTGCCCGCGCCATGGAACTGGCCGAGCGCTACGCACCGGGCCGCGTCACCAACCTTATGGTTGTCGGTGGAACACAGCAGGTCATGCTGAAAGTTCGCTTCGCCGAAATGACCCGTTCGGTGGCAAAAGGCCTGACATCCAACTTCGGCATCACTGCACTCGGCTCTGATCTGCAGCTTGCAGGTGGTGGTATCGGTGGCGCAGGTGCCATCGGTGGCGGCATTGCTCCGGGTGGCGACAACACTGGCGCGATCGGCCTGAGCTTTGGCTCCGGTGACATCGCGGTCAACATGCTGATTGAGGCTTTGGAAACCAAGGGTATGGTCCGCACACTGGCCGAACCCAACCTGGTTGCCGTCTCTGGCAGCGCTGCAACCTTCCTTGCAGGTGGTGAGTATCCAATTCCGCTGGCCAACGACAACTCGGTTGATGTCGAGTTCAAGAAGTTCGGCGTATCACTGGATTTCGTACCAACCGTAATCGACGACGATCTGATCCGCATCGATGTACAGACCGAGGTATCACAGCTCGACTCAACCAACGCCGTGACCATCGGCGGGCTGAGCATCAGCGCTTTTGCGACACGTCGAGCCTCTACATCTGTAGAAATGCGCGACGGCCAAAGCTTTGCAATCGCAGGACTTTTGCAGGATGACTTCACCGATGGCGTCTCTCAGGTGCCATGGCTGGGCGATGTGCCTATCCTTGGCGCATTGTTCCGCTCTTCGAACTTCCAGCGTCGTCAGAGCGAACTGGTCATCATCATCACGCCACATCTGGTCACACCGACATCTGGTCAGGCGCTGAGCATCCCATCCGACCGGATGCGGATCCCCAACGAGCGTGAATTGTTCCTCTCCGGCAAAGTGATCGGATCGGGAGCAGTAAGTGAAATTGCCCGGCAAGACTTCCAGGGCGCCTACGGCTACGTGATGGAGTGAAGACCATGAACCGTTCCTTCTTCAAACTGGGCGCAGCCGCCGCAATCCTTGCACTGGCTGGCTGTGCTGAGACCCTCGACGAACAGCTTGGCGCAAGCAGCTCAAGCTTCGGTGCGTCGGTGAACAACAACGTGGTCGCCCAATCGGTATCGCTGGGCGGCGGCGCATTGGCAGACCTGCAGGCGCGCTTCCGCGCGTCCGCAACGGACCGCATCAACTTTGCCTTCAACTCGGCAGAGCTGGACAGCACCGCACGGTCCATTCTGGCACAACAGGCCGATTTCATTCGGGGCAACCCTGCAATCAAGTTCCGCGTCTATGGTCACACGGACCTTGTCGGATCCAACAGCTACAACCGTAGCCTTGGTCTGCGCCGGGCCCGTGCTGCCGTGAACTACCTGGTTGCACAGGGTGTTTCTCGCAGCAAACTGGAAGCCGTATCGTCTTTGGGTGAAACACAGCCTCTCGTGCGCACCCAGAACCCAGAGCGGCTGAATCGCCGGACAGTGACTCAGGTCATGGGATTCTCTGGCGGACAGGGCTCCGATTTTGACGGCAAAAGGGCAGTGACGGTGTACAACTCGTATCTTGGCACCACCACGTCTGAAATTACTGCCACCCCAGGTGGCGGCGGCTGATCCCCCAAGGGACAGCAATCAGCCTGATACAAGGCGTCCGACCAAGGTCGGGCGCCTTTTTTTATTGGGATTTTCTTGCGGGACCCAAAAGCCTGTATTAGATTGCATCATCTCACTCCGGAGGGTGGACCGGGGTTGCAGACAGGACGTCACAAAGGCGTTTGATAGTGCTTTTTCGAGTCACATTGTCGCCACCTTTATGCAAAAGTATAGTGTGCTACTGGGTGTGAGAATTCTGCTATCCGTAGTAAACTGATTGGTGGAATAATGTGGGCTTGAGTTGCCGATGATCGGGCCGCATCCGGCTTTAACGGTTTCGGTGGATTTGGCGGCAACGGAGTGAGGACGGAACGAATGGCGTTGAGGAAAGTCAAACCAAGCGACGTGGAAGTTTACACGGTCACGCGGGACGCTGCCGCTTTCCAGATGCTCACGGATGATCTGGACCGGGATATGCCCGGCCGCTGGGCCCCGCTGGACATAGAGCAGGCCTCCAAGGTCTTGACCGGAGGCCCAAGCGAAGAGCTTGAATTCGTCATAGTCGCCGTCACCCAAACTGATGAGCATGACCTTGAGCCGATGCTCAATACCATCAAACAGGCACGTGCGGCCGGGTTGAAGGTGTTGCTGGTGGCCAAGGATGTCTCGCCCTCTGGCCTGCATCAGTTGATGCGCACAGGCGCAGATGACTTTACCCCCTACCCATTGCCAGATGGTGCTCTGAACGAAAGCATCTCGCGGCTGCGCTCCAAACGTGAGGTTGCCGAAAGCGGCGACGGCAAACCCAAGAACCGTCGTGGTGTGATCCTGCCGGTCTATGGAGTCTCCGGCGGTGTCGGGGCCACGACTTTTTCGGTCAACCTGGCTTGGGAACTTGCGCAGATGACGCGCAAGACCGACAAGCGGGTTGCGCTTTTCGATTTCAACTTCCAGTTCGGCTCGGTTTCCACCTATTTGGACCTGCCGCGTCGTGAGGCGATTTACGAACTGATCTCCGACCCGTCTGCCATCGATCACGAAAGCCTCAGTCAGGCGCTGACGTCCTACCGCACACGGCTTGCGGTTCTGACTGCGCCAATGGACGCGCTGCCGCTTGATATCATCGCGCCCGAGGATGTGACCAAGCTGCTTGAGATTGCGCAATCGTCTTATGACTTCATCGTTGTCGACATGCCTCAGGCGCTGGTGCACTGGTCCGACGATGTGCTGCGCATGTCCGAGACCTATTTTGCGATCATGGAAGCCGATCTGCGGTCTGCCCAGAACTGCCTGCGTTTCCTGCGTGCGCTGAAAGCGGAAGAACTGCCCTTCGAGAAAGTGCAATTCGGCCTCAATCGCGCGCCCGGCTCCTTCGACATGAACGGCAAGGCCCGGGTGAAACGGCTGGCGGAATCGCTTGGTGTGGACATCAACATCCTGCTGCCGGACGGCGGCAAAGGCGTTCTGTCTGCTTGCGATGAGGGTGCACCCCTTGAGATCGCAGCATCGAAAAATGCGTTGCGTAAGGAAATTCGCAACATCGCAAAGTCAATCTTCGACGCGGTGGAAGCGCAAAAAGCCGCCGTGGTCCAGTAAGGGGAATCATCCATGTTTCGACGCTATCAACGTCCCAACGACGTCCCTGCCCCACCGTCCATTGACGTGACGCCCAAGGAGGCGGCCTTCAAGGCGCGCCAGCGCATGGACAAGGCCAAGACACAGGCAACAGCCGAGGAAATGGCCGAGCTTAGCCGCGACGCAAAACGGCAGGAAAAGCTGATCGATGTGCGGATGGATCTGCACAAACGTCTTCTTGAGACGCTGAACCTGTCGGTTCTGGACAAGGCAGCCGAAGCCGATCTGCGCCGTGAAATCGGCACCATCAGCCGTGAAGGCCTGCGTGAAGCGGGCGTTGTCCTGAACAACAAGGAAATCGAACAGCTCAATCAGGATCTGTTTGACGAGGTCAAAGGTCTTGGTCCGCTTGAGATCCTGCTGCGCGACCCGACCGTGAACGATATTCTGGTCAACGGACCGGAGCAGGTATTCGTGGAACGCGGCGGCAAGCTGGAACTGACCAATGTGCGCTTCAAGGACGAACGCCACCTGCTGCGTGTGATCGACAAGATCGTGTCGGCAGTTGGTCGTCGCGTCGATGAAAGCCACCCTTATGTGGATGCGCGTCTGGCCGATGGTTCGCGTTTCAACGCGATGGTCCCGCCCTGTGCGGTCGACGGCTCGCTCGTCTCCATTCGTAAGTTTTCCAAGGAAAAGCTGTCGATCGATGAATTGATCGACTTTGGCGCTTTCACCGAAGAGATGGCCGCCTATTTGCAGGCCGCTGTGGCCACACGCCTGAACGTGATCGTCTCGGGCGGTACGGGTTCTGGTAAGACAACAACGCTTAACGCGCTGTCGGGCTTTATCGACGACAAAGAGCGGATCGTAACCATCGAGGATACGGCTGAACTTCAGCTTCAGCAGGTCCATGTGGGCCGGATGGAGAGCCGCCCGCCCAACGTGGAAGGCAAAGGCGCAGTTGACCAGCGCGACTTGCTGCGCAACGCACTGCGGATGCGCCCCGACCGCATCATCGTGGGCGAGACCCGTGGTGATGAGGTGATCGACATGCTGCAGGCCATGAACACTGGCCATGACGGCTCGATGACCACAATCCACGCAAACTCTGCCCGTGACGCGGTCAGCCGACTTGAGAACATGGTTGCAATGTCCGGCATCGAGATGCCGCTCAAGGCTGTTCGGTCCCAGATCGCATCGGCTGTGAACGTCATCGTGCAGGTCAGCCGCCTTCAGGATGGCTCTCGCCGCATGGTGTCGATCACCGAAGTGACCGGCATGGAAGGCGAAATCATTTCCATGCAGGAAATCTTCAAGTTTCGCCGCGATGGTGTCGGCGAAGACAACAAGATCATCGGTGCTTTCACACCCACGGGCCTGCGCTCCAACTACGCCGAGCGTTTCAAGCTTTGGGGCTACGACCTGCCATCGAGCATCTATACTGCATTGGCCGGCTGATCATCCGTTGGCCGCCTGAGAGAAGAGAGAGACCATGAGTCCAGAACCACTGATTTACGCACTGATCTTTGTCGGCGTCCTGTTCATGGTCGAAGGCATCTATCTGGTCGTTTTCGGCAAGTCGGTCCGCTTGGAATCCAAGGTCAACCGCAGACTTGAACTGCTGGAGAAGGGCGAAGATCCCGAAGAGGTGCTGAACACCCTTCGCAAGGAGCGCGAACAGCATCGCGAAAACCGTGGAATCCCGGGGCTTGCCCCGCTCAGCGAAAAAGCAGCTCAGGCCAATATCGCCTTCAGCCCGGTCGCCCTGTTCATTGTCATGGTGATCGTTGGTGTGACCAGTTTTCTGGCGCTCACCTTCTTCACAGGCGCCGATCTGATGATCCGCATCGCAATATCCTGTGTCATGGGTTATGCCGCCGTCTATATCTGGCTGAATAACAAGGCCAAGAAACGACTGTCCCTGTTTGAAGAGCAACTGCCTGACGCGGTCGAACTGATCGTCCGCTCGCTGCGCGTTGGTCACCCTTTTTCCTCGGCCATCAACATCGTTGCGCAGGAAATGCCCGACCCGCTCGGCACTGAATTCGGCATGATCGCGGATGAAGCAACCTACGGCATGGATGTCACGGAATCACTCAACAAAATGGCCACTCGGATTGACGTACAGGACGTGAAATTCCTCTCCGTTGCCGTGACCATCCAGAATGGTTCAGGTGGTAACCTCGCAGAAATTCTCGACGGGTTGGCCAAAGTGATCCGGGCGCGGTTCAAACTGTTTCGCCGGGTGCGTGCGATCACGGCTGAAGCCCGCTGGTCCGGCTGGTTCCTGTCGGTCTTCCCGATCTGTGCGCTGGTTCTAATCCAGGTGATGGAACCCAACTATTATGACGCAGTCAAGGAAAGCACAGCCTTCGTGCCCGCAGCGATCGTGGTTGGTGTGTTTTTGCTCATCAATGTGATTTTCATGCGCATGATGGTCGATATTAAGGTGTAATGAGGTAAGTATGGCCAGCTTCAATCTTGCCCTGGAATTCCTGACAGCTGCCTTCGGGCCGCTGGGGCCGCTTTATGCTGCCGCCTTTGCAGGCTTCCTGATGATCCTGATTTCGGCACCTCTGGCGTTCAAACCAAAGGAAGATCCCTTCAAGAAGCTGCGCGGCTCTGGCGGTGCAATGGTCATCAAAGGGGGCCCGCAGAAAGAAGCGGCTGTGCGCCTGCGCTACGATGGCGGTGGGGCCAACCTTGAAAAACTTGCGCCGTTTCTGGAGCCCAAGGACCAGAAGGAATTTTCCGAAACCCGCCTGAAACTGATCCAGGCTGGCTACCGTGCCCGCTCGGCTGTATCGACCTATCACCTGTTCCGCTTCGTGCTGGGTGTAGGTGCTCTGGCCCTTGGCACATTGTCGGTTTTTGTGCGCCCGGACAGCCCTGGCCTTGCCACGGTGATCCTCAGCGTTCTAATCCCGGGCTGCGTCGGCTATTTCCTGCCGAACTACTGGGTGGAACGTCGCCGTCAGACGCGACAGGAAGAAGTGCAAAACGGCTTTCCCGATGCGCTTGATCTGATGCTGGTCTGCGTCGAGGCCGGTCAGTCTCTGGATCAGGCAATTTTGCGCGTGGCCACGGAAATTCGCGGGTCTTCACCGACACTGGCCGAGGAATATGAAGTTGTTGCCAACGAGATGCGTGCCGGTAAGGACCGCGTGACCGTTCTGCGCGACATGGCGGAGCGTTGCGGTGTTCCCGATATTTCATCCTTCGTGACCGTGCTGGTTCAGTCGGCCACCTTCGGTACATCGATCTCGGACGCGCTTCGGGTCTATGCCTCGGAGATGCGTGACAAGCGCGTCATGCGCGCCGAAGAAAAAGCCAACACCCTGCCGACCAAGTTGACGCTGGGCACGATGATGTTCACAGTCCCCCCACTTCTGATCATCCTTGTGGGGCCATCGATCTATGACATGTCCAAAACCCTGTTCTGATCCAATCAGCCGCGCCATTGCCGCGGCTGTACTGTCAGTTCTGGTTTTGGCAGGTTGTGAACCCACCTCCCAGAACATTCTGGATTCCATCGAAGATACCGAGCAATCCCGCGCGATGGCCCAGCTTGATCCGCTGATCCTTGGGCACAGCTTCATGGATGCAGGTGACCCCGAGGCCGCTCTGAAAGCCTTTTACCGGGCAGGTGCCGAACAGGGTCTGACTGCGGAAATCCTGTCCGGACTGGGGTCAGCCAACCTTGCACTTGGCCGATTGGGACAGGCGGAAAAGCTGCTCAGAACTGCTGTCGAAGAGGATCCCAAGTTTACTGCAGCCTGGAACAATCTGGGCGTTGTGCTGGCAAATCGGCAGATTTGGGGCGAGGCGCGTGAGGTGTTTCGCCTCGCATTCGCACTCAGCAATGGCGAAAGCACCGAAATTCGGGACAATCTTGCGCTGGCTGAAGACAAATTTGAGGAAATACCCACGATTTCCGACCCGAATGCCAAATTCCGCTTGGTCAGACAGGGCAATGGGCGGTATCTTCTCACCGGGACATAAAAAAACGAGCAGAGGATCCCGTTATGCGCATCAGGAGCGAATGCCTGAAGCCGTTGGCCTTGGTTATGGTAACCGGGCTTGCGGCTTGTAACGATCCCGAGGCGGACCGGGCAGAGATCGCCGGTCTGGGTGACTTGAACGTCATCGACGAGAGCAACCTCAACGACATCATGCTGAATTTCGCGGACCCTAACGAGGCCTCGAACTACTTCCGCCGGTCATTGGCAGCCAATCCCGAGCGTGAGGATCTGCGCCGCGGCTACGCCCTGTCGCTGATGCGTGCCGGGCGCTCGGATGAAGCGGTGCTTGCCTATTCGCAGCTTGATGCCGAAGGGAAAGCCAATGATCAGGATCGACTGAACTATGCAGAGGCGCTGATCCAGAACAACGCCTGGGATGAGGCCGGTGTGCAACTGGCCAAGATCCCGCCAACCATCGAGACCTATGACCGCTACCGGCTAGAGGCGATGATGGCGGACTATCGTCAGGAATGGGCCAAGTCCGACACTTTCTATGAAAACGCCCGCGGCCTGACCACGCGCCCCGCACCGGTCTACAACAACTGGGGAATTTCGATGCTGAGCCGTGGCAACCCCACCGGCGCAGAAGAAAAATTCCGTCAGGCCATCAGCTTCGAGCCGACCATGTTCAACGCAAAGAACAACCTTGCGATCAGCCGGGCCAAACGCGGTGTCTACGAACTGCCGGTCATTCCGATGAGTGAAGAGGAAGAGGCACAGTTGCTGCACAATATGGCACTGCAAGCACTGCGCAACGGCAAGACCGATGTTGGTAAGGGCCTGCTGGAACAAGCTGTCGAGACCCATCCATTGTATTTCGAGGAAGCTGCCAAAAAGCTCGAAGCGCTCAGCAAGACGGTCTCACGCTGATCTGATGTCTGCGTCGGTTGCCCTCGTCTTTCTGGTGCTGACGCTGCCCTTTTGCTTCTATGCGGCCTGGAGCGATCTGAGCCGCATGCGCATTCCCAACAAACTGAACCTGTGGCTTTTTGCGGTTTTCCTGGTCTCAGGCATCCTGCTTCTGCCGATCGAGGATTACGGGCTGCGCATTGCCGTGGCACTGGCCGCACTGGTGATCGGTTTCATCCTGAATGCCGCCGGTGTGCTGGGTGGCGGGGACGCGAAGTTCGTAGCCGCCATGATCCCATTTGTAGCGATCGAACACCTCTACCCCTTCGTGATGGTATTCTTCGGCATGATGCTGGCGGCCTTTGTCACCCATAGGCTGTTTCGCGCCATGCCTGCGCTCAGGGCTGATACGGAAAGCTGGGTGTCCTGGGGATCAGGCAAGAAGTTTCCGATGGGGCTCGCGCTGTCAGGCTCGTTGATGTTCTATCTGACCTGCGTCGCCTTCTTCAGGTTCCCGTTCTTAGGAGTATGAAGTCCGGGGTGCGCAATACTTCCTGCATGTCCGGATGAAGCCGCTCAAGCGCGTCCAGCTTTTCGCTGCGTGCGGTTTGGGACAGCGGGCAAAGCGGCACGATGATAGCATCGGCGTCAGCAAAGCCGGCCTCACCAATGTAGTACCACGGCGCAGATGTCCGGTTCAGCGCCACATCGCCAAGCAACCACAATCCATCATAAAGATCAGCCACCTGCACGATGCGATCAGGCCCGAGTGCTTGAGTGACTGCACCCGTCATCCGGGTCATGATCCCGGTCAGCCCGGTTTTCAATTTGCAGTCAGGCAGAACCTCACCGCGAAAGCGTGTCGGTGGGCGCGGATCATCCGGTTCAGGTTGATCGGGAACAGGGCTAAGGCCAACGGTTCCGAAAACCCGCGTGTTGCGCGCCATGGCAACATGGATGTCCTGCGCACGTTCCTCGGCCAGCAACGGTTCGAACTTAACCGCAGGCAGGGCCAGGTGCCGCAAGGGGCTGTAGGCCATGTTGATGATCGAGGGCGATGAAATGGCAAGAGCCGCCACAGCGGCGCCCAGCGATATCTGACGGGCCTGATCAGCAAGCGTCAGGCTTCCAGCCAGAAACAAGACGGCCAGCAGCACCAGCCACTTGGGATCATTGCCCCAGTTCTGATAGGTGATGTAGGCAAATCCCGGCAGGCAGAGCAACAAGACCAACCCGGTCTGGTTCATTCCGTTCTGCCGGAAGAAAATCACTGCAAAGAAGGCCAGAAGCGTACCAAGAAGATAACTTGGCGTGGCCAGCGTGTCTGCGAGATTGAGGCCCGGGAAAGCCCTTACGGAACTTCCCGAGACGGCAATCAGGTCATTGGCATAAGCCAGCCAGAACCCGATGCCCCCCATCAACACTGTCATAACCCCAAACAAGATCACAGCCGTGATCACACCTGTTGCAATCAGACGCGGGTCGCGGCGGATCAGCAAATAGGCGAAAAATGCGGGCAGGATGGCAATCAGATAGGTGACTTTCAGTCCGGCCAGCACCATCATCAGGATCGCCAGAATTGCCCCATCACTGACAGACAAGGATCGGGAAAGACGGCTAGGCATCAGGATGATAACAAAGATGCAAAAGGCAATCGTCCAGGCCCAGCGGTTGTAGAACATCGACACCGACACTGTGGCCTGATCCCCGCCATAGACAAGAGATGTCATCAGGATCATGCAATAGAGACCAAACAGCCAGCGAGCCGCGCCCTCCAACCGGGTGATGGCCACATAAGAAACGAAGGGCAGTAATACGAGTGCAGCAAGCGCGAAGGCTGCCAGAATGGCCTTGCCCACCGGCAGGCCGAACCCCATCAGATAGGTAACCGGCGCATACGACAGCCAGCCCATCGGGGTCATGAAATCCTGATGTGGACGCAACCCGCTTTCAAAGCGCAGGGCCAGATCGATCAAATGCAGAAGATCGGCCTCATGGCCATTGGTGCGCAGGGCGGAGGGAATCAGCAAAAAGACGCATTGCACCAACGTGAACACGCTCACGACCACCATGAATTTCAAAGCGCTCGCAGTCATATGACCCCCGAAATCTTCACCTTTGGCTCGTTGACCATGACTTTCCGGCAATATTCAGGCGAAACATCCTTTTTTAGCCGCAAAGATGCTTTACCCTTTCGGATAGGTAATTTCGGAGCTGCCCGATGAACGATATGTCTGCCCGCCCAGAAATGGAATTTGCGCCCAAAGCGCCGCTGCATCTTGAGGACACGGGCCTCGAGATGATCCTGATGCGGGACATCCTGCTCAAGACCATGTTCCGCCGTTCGCTGACCGGCCTGAACGAGATTGCAAACGTTCTGTGCGTCAACCCACCCATCGCGATGGAGCTGATCGAAGCCGGACGCGCGGATAATCTGATCGAAACGCTCGGCTCTCTGGCGGTGTCTGATACCAAGGAAGTGCGCTATCAGCTGACAGACAGCGGCAAGGCGCGCGCTATGGATGCGCTGACGCAGTCCGAATATTATGGTGCATTGCCGGTGCCGCTTGATGACTACTGGAAACAGACCGCGCGCCAGTCCATTGGTGACGCCGTCATCACGCAGGAACGGCTTGAGGACAGCATGTCCCATCTGGTTTTGCCCTCTGGCATGTTGGACCAGCTTGGCCCGGCAGTGAACTCTGGTCGATCGGTTCTTCTCTACGGCCCTCCGGGCAACGGTAAATCCTCGATCTCCAACGGGATCAGGGATGCATTGGGTGACAGCATCTTTGTGCCGCGCTTCATCGAGTATGCCGGTCAGGTGATCTCGGTCTATGACCCGATCGTGCACACAATTACCGAACCCACCGTGGATGAGGGCGCCAATGCGCTGCGGCGCACCGGGCCAAATTATGACAAGCGCTACCTGCTTTGTCGTCGCCCGTCTGTCATGACCGGTGGTGAATTGACGCTCGATATGCTGGATCTGAACTACAACAAGGTCAGCCGGACCTATCAGGCGCCTTTGCAGCTTAAGGCTACCGGCGGCGTTTTCATCGTGGATGACCTTGGACGTCAGCAGGAACCGCCACAGGCACTGATCAACCGTTGGATTGTTCCAATGGAAAGTTCGTTCGATATTCTGTCCCTGCAATCGGGTCAGAAGTTCATGGTGCCGTTTGACACGCTTGTGATCTTCTCGACCAACTTCCTGCCATCCGAGATGTTCGACGGCGCGGCTCTTCGCCGGATCTACTACAAGATCAAGGTCGATAACCCGAGCCGCGATGACTTCATCAAAATCTTCATCAAGATTTCGCGCCATTACAAACTGAAGCCCGAAGAGGATGTTCTGACCCATCTGCTGAAGGTCAAATACCCCTCTGTGGGCAACCAGTTTGCATCCTATCACGCGCCGTTTCTGATTGATCAGATGCTCTCGATTGCGGATTATCAGGGGCTGGATCGCAAGATGACCATCGATCTGGTTGATCTGGCCTGGGAGAACCTGTTCGTCGACGAAAGCTGATTTCTGATGATTGGCGTGGCCGGATGCGGCCGGATGGGCCAGCCGATGGCGCTGGCCCTTTTGCGTGCGGGTTTCGATGTTGTGGGATTCGATGTCAGAGCCCCGTCCGAGATGGGTGAAATGGCTCTGCACATGCGCGGCGACCAGGAATTTGCAGCCGAAATAAAGACGCTGATCACGGTCGTGCGCGATGCAAAGCAAACCGATGACGTTCTGTTTGGCGCGCAAAACTTCACGGCAATAGCCCCGAACCTTCAGACAATCATCATCTCTTCGACCCTTTCACCACGTTATGTCCGCGACTTGCGCAACCGGGTCCCAGAACACATCGCCCTCATTGATGCGCCCATGTCCGGCGCTGCTGTTGCAGCAACGGAGGCGCGTCTGTCCTTCATGCTGGGGGGTGCGCCCGATGATCTGGCGCAGGCAAAGCCGATGTTTCTGGCCATGGGCAAGCACCTGCACGTGATGGGCCCGTTTGGATCGGGCATGGCTGCCAAGGTTCTGAACAATCTTGCCGCCGCCTCCTCCACCGCGATCACCCGGCTGGCACTGGACTGGGCCGATGCACTTGGTGTGGATGAAGGGAAACTGCTGGCGCTGATGCATGACAGCTCAGGTCAGACATGGTTCGGCAGCAATTTCGACCAGATCGAGTTTGCCCGCGACGGGTTGGAGCCGGACAACACCATAAGCATTCTGGTCAAGGATGTTGAGGCCGCAATCGACGGCGCGCCGCAAGGTGCCGACACCGACTTGCCCGAGGCCCTGATCCGCGCCATATCCAAGTTGAGGCCGCGCGACACCTGACCCGGCCCAATAGGAGCAGAGCCTCGTGTCGGAAATGTTGCCAGAACCATTGGCCGGGTGGTTTGCCGGACAGGGATGGACGCCACACCGTCACCAGCTTGATCTGCTGGAAAATGCGCAAAGGCCCTCGACCCTGCTGATTGCCCCCACCGGTGGCGGCAAGACCCTTGCCGGATTTCTGCCGACACTTGTCGATCTTGCCCAAGCGCCGCACAAGGGCATGCACACGCTTTATGTCTCACCGCTCAAAGCGCTGGCGGCAGATATTCGGCGCAATCTGCAACGCCCGGTCGAAGAGATGGGACTCGACATCCGGATCGAGGATCGAACCGGCGACACCAGCCAATCAGCCCGTCAGCGTCAGCGTGCCGATCCGCCCCATATCCTGCTCACCACACCGGAAAGTCTGGCGCTTTTGCTGTCCTATGAGGATGCGCCGCGCATTTTTGCCGGATTGAAACGCGTGGTCGTGGATGAGATCCACGCGCTCGCAGAGGGCAAGCGCGGCGATCAACTGATGCTTGGCCTGTCGCGTCTTCAGGCGCTGCGCCCGGACCTGCACCGCGTCGGACTGTCTGCCACGGTTGAGAATCCTGTTGCGCTCTCGCACTATCTGGCCCCTCGGGAGTGCCATATCCTGAACGCCGATCCCGGGCCGGAACCGCAGATCACGCTTCTTGAGACCGAAATCCCGCCACCATGGTCAGGTGCCGGCGGGCGCTATGCTGCCGGTCACGTCATGGAGGAAATCCGCAAGGCCGACACCACGCTGGTTTTCATCAACACCCGTGCACAGGCCGAACTGTTCTTTCAGGCGCTCTGGTCAGAAAACACCGATGGGCTGCCGATTGCGATCCATCATGGCTCCCTTGCCCGCGATGCCCGCAACAAGGTTGAGACAGCAATGGTCGCCGGTGATCTGCGCGCGATCGTATGCACCGGCAGTCTTGATCTGGGCATCGACTGGGGCAATGTCGATCTGGTGATCCAGATCGGCGCGCCCAAGAACGTCAAACGACTGGTCCAACGCATCGGGCGCGCGGGCCACCGCTATGACACCCCGTCCCGGGCCATTCTTGTGCCCGCCAACCGGTTTGAAGTCCTTGAATGTCGCGCTGCACTTGAGGCGGTTTTTGCGGGCGATCTGGACAGCTCCCCCAGAACCCACGGTCCGCTGGATGTGCTCTGCCAGCACGTACTCCTGATGGCCTGCTCGGCCCCGCTGGACGCAGATGCGCTTTTTGCAGAAGTGCGCAGCGCGGGGCCGTACGCTGATCTTGAGCGGTCCGATTTTGATCTGGTTCTGGAGTTCTGCGCGACCGGGGGCTATGCGCTCCGGGCCTATGATCGCTGGCAACGGTTGGTGCAGCGGGACGGCAAATGGCAGTTGCGGGACCCCCGTGCGGCACGGGGCCTGCGCATGAACATCGGAACCATCATCGACATCGAAACCCTGAAAGTGAAAATCAAGGGACGCGGCGGCGGAGGTGCGTCACTGGGCGAGGTCGAGGAAAGCTTTGCCGCCACATTAATCCCCGGCGACACCTTCCTGATCGGCGGCCAGACCGTGCGCTATGAGGGCCTGCGCGAGATGAGTGTCGAGGTCACGCGCACCCCCGGCAAGGAACCGAAGATCGCCGTTTTCTCAGGCATCCGCATGGCCACTTCGGTGGAACTGTCGCACCGGCTGGTCGCCCTCATGCAGGATCGCGCTGGGTGGAAGAACCTGCCGGATCACACTCGATCATGGCTCTCGCTCCAGGACCACATCTCAAGCCTGCCACCCGAAGGCGGGCTTCTGAGCGAAAGTTTTCTGCGCGGCGACCGGGCTTACTGGTGCCTCTATTCCTTTGCCGGGCGCAACGCCAACCAGACCCTTGGCCTGCTGCTTACCAAACGGATGGAGGAAATGGGCACCGGCCCGATGGGATTTGTCGCAAATGATTATGCGCTTCTGATCTGGGGCATAGAGCCCATACGCGACCCGCTCCCCCTGTTGAGTGCACAGAACCTGCGGGATGGGTTGCAGACATGGCTGAATGAAAACGCGGTGATGAAGCGTACCTTCCGGGCCTCCGCAATCATCGCGGGCCTGATCGAGAAGAACATGCCGGGCAAACGCAAGACCGGACGGCAGGCAACGTTCTCCTCTGACATCCTTTATGACACGCTGCTGAAATATGACCCCGATCACCTGATGATGCGCATCACGCGGGAAGAGGCGAACAGGGGTCTGGTCGATTTTGAACGGATCGAAGAGATGTTGAGCCGCGCAGCCGGCAGGATCATTCACGTCAATGCCCCCCATGTGACGCCCTTTGCAGCACCGGTGATGCTGGAAGTGGGTCGCGTGCCGATCAAGGGTATGGCCGAAGAGCAACTGCTTGAGGAAGAAACGACCCGGCTTTTGTCCGAGTCCGGGTTGGCTGACATCTCTGTGCTTGCGCAGCGCTAGGCGTTCCTGTTTTGTCTCTCCCATGTCCGGGTTCGATTTCACATTCTGCGGCGTTGCGCTGGAAGCGCGGGCCAGCGGCGTGCTTTACTGGCCCGAGGCACAGCTTCTGGCCGTCAGCGATCTGCATCTGGGTAAATCCGAGCGGATGGCGCGGCGTGGTGGGCAGCTTCTGCCCCCATATGAGACGCTGGAGACACTGAACCGGCTGGCGGTCGAGATTGCAGATCTGAACCCGCGCACGGTGATCTGTCTGGGTGACAGCTTTGATGATCTGGCAGCAGAGCGTGCACTGGAACAGGACAGCCGAGACCGCTTGACCGCACTTATGGGCGGACGGCGCTGGATCTGGATCGAAGGCAATCACGACGCCGGTCCGGTACAGATCGGTGGCACCCATCTGGCCGAGGTCGAGCGCGGACCGCTCACCTTCCGCCACATCGCGGATCCGGCAGCCGGTGTGGGCGAGGTTTCAGGCCATTATCATCCCAAACACCGGATCAACCTGCGCGGGCGCATCATCTCGCGCCCCTGTTTTTTGGCAGGCAATGCCAAGCTGATCCTGCCCGCGTTCGGAACCTATACGGGCGGCCTGCCGACCTCTTCGGATGTGCTGGTTGATGTGATCGGCAGGGATGGTCTGGCCATCCTGACCGGACGCACTGCACGGGCCATGCCGCTCAACTGATCCCTATCCAAGCAGGCAGGACACAAGCGGGCTGTCTGCTTTCCGCAACCCGTCAATCACGTCAAAATGGTGGGTTCCGGCATCCTTGACCTGCGCCATGTCAGCGCCCAGCCCGGTCCAGATATTGGCCAGTAGCGTGGTCTGGCGCACAAACTCGGGGCGCTCTTCTGCACCGACCCAAGCAGTGATGCGCGCGCCCTCAAGCGGCCTGTGCAGCGCCGGGCTGGCAAGGGCGGCGGCAGCATCATCCAGCCCAAGCGTTTCATTGACCTTGGTGCGCAGCAAGGGGCGCAGATCATGCACGCCCGAGATTGACAGCGTGTGTTCGATGCGCCCCAGCAAATCGCGGGGCAACGGGCTGTCATCGCAGACCATCCGACTGACCAGATGTCCGCCCGCGGAATGCCCGCACAGCCGGATCGGGCCAGCCACCCGGCTTGCAGAAAATCCGATGGCCTGAGCGATCTCTGCCTCAATACCCGCGATGGAAATGTCAGGCGTCAACGTGTAGCTTGGCATCGCCACGGTCCAGCCCGCATCCAGCGGTCCTTGGGCGAAATGCGACCAGAACGACCGGTCAAAGCGCAACCAATAGCCGCCATGAACAAAAACGACCAAGCCTTTGCTGTCGTCTTCAGGAGAGAAAATGTCTACCCGATTGCGCGGCCCTGCCCCATAAGCCAGATCGCAGGCGGCACGCCTCCCAAGGCTGCTGCGGTATGCAGCGGCTTCTACCGGCCAGCGGGCGATGAAGTCTTCTGCGCCCGCGATGTGATCGGCATTTGCATAGGCGTCATCCCAGTCGGAGATCATGTTTCCCGTCTCCTCACAGTCGGTCGCGCAGTGCGTACCAGGTCATGGCCAAGACCAGAAGCGGGTGACGCATCTTTGGCCCACCGGGGAAGCGTTGCGATTTCAACCCGGCATACAAATCAAACTGTTCGGCCTGCCCGCGCAACTTGTCGGCCACGATCTTGCCCGCGATTGACGCCGTCGGCACCCCGTGACCTGAAAAGCCGGATGCACTGAAAACCGTCGGGGCCAGTTGCACGAAATGCGGCATGCGGGTCATCGTGATCCCCAGCGTGCCGCCCCAGGAATAGTCGATCTTAACATCGCCCAAGTCGGGATAAATCTCCGCCATACTCGGCCGCACGACCGAAGCTATATCCTTGGGAAATTTGTAGGAATAGGTCTCGCCCCCACCAAAGAGCAGCCGTTTGTCAGCCGTCATCCGGTAGTAGTTCACGACAAATTTGCTGTCGGCCACGCAGACATCATTGGGGATCAGATCCCGCGCCTTGGCTTCCCCCAATGGCTCGGTGACTGCAATGAAATTGTTGATCGGCATGACATGATTGGCAACGACGGGCAGGAACTCTCCCAACTCACCCAGATAGCCATTGCAGGCGATGATCAGATGGGCTGCGTCCAGCGGGCCTGCATCGGTCTCGACCCTGTGGCGCTCACTCTGACTGACCACACGCCGCACCTGCACCCGCTCATGAAGCCGCGCGCCAGCAGCAAGGGCCGCATCGGCCAGCCCCAGCGCATAATTCAGCGGATGCAGATGGCCCGCACCCATATCGATCGCACCACAGGCATAGGCGTCCGACCCGATATGCGCACCCATCTGCTCACGTTCCAGAAATTCGATCTGCTCGTAGCCATACTCCTCGCGCAGAAGCGTCGTCTCGCGCAGCCGGTCATCGCGGTAGCGCGGTTTGATGTCTGCATGCAACTGACCAGCTTTCAGATCACAATCAATCTGATGCTTGGCAATGCGTCCACGCACGGTGGCTTTGGCCTCTTCTCCCAGATCCCACAGCCTGCGCGCGGTATCAGCGCCAAGCTCGGCCTTCAGCTGCAATTGTCCCTGCCGCTGACCCGAGCCGATCTGCCCGCCATTGCGCCCCGATGCGCCAAAAGCAATCCGCTGCGCTTCCAACAGCACGACGTCATATCCCGCTTCTGCCAGATTGAGCGCTGCCGAAAGTCCGGTAAACCCACCACCAATGATGCAGACATCCGCTTTGGCCGGCCCCTCGAAAGGCTCGGTCGTCAGGTGCCGGTTGGCCGTAGCCGCGTAATAGCTGTCAGGATAGACGCCCGGACGGTCGTTGAGATGCAGCAGGTCCATCAGACGTTCAACAGGAGATGCTCCCGCTCCCAAGGTGAGATCACGGTCAGAAAGCTTTCCGCCTCATGGGCCTTCAGGGCCTTGTAGACATCGCAAAACCCGGGCCCCAGTAAGTCACGAAGCTCCGCGTTTTCATCAAAGGCCTGCAACGCGTCCAACAAGGATCGTGGCAAAGAATAGTCTCCGTCATAGGCCTCTCCGGCCAGAGGCTTGCGCGGCTTCACACCATTGACCATCCCCAGATACCCGCAGGCCAGCGAGGCCGCGAGTGCCAAATAGGGGTTCACATCCATGCCCACGATGCGGTTTTCAATCCGCCGCGCAGGTGGCTCTGAAATCGGGATGCGCAGGCCCGTCGTGCGATTGTCCGCGCCCCATTCCAGATTGATCGGAGCAGCACCCGAGCGCACATAGCGGCGATAGGAGTTCACATAAGGCGCAAGCATCGGGATCACAAAAGGCAGGTATTTCTGCTGGCCACCGAGAAAACTCTTGAACAAGGGCGTTTCCTTGCCGGCAGGCGTGGAAAACACCGTCTGACCGCTGTCCAGTTCGACCACGGATTGGTGGATATGCATGGCGGAACCCGGCTCATGCTGCATCGGTTTGGCCATGAAGGTGGCAAAACAGTTCTGCCGAAGCGCCGCCTCGCGGATCGTGCGTTTGAAGAAAAACACCTGATCGGCCAGTTTCAACGGATCGCCATGCATGAAGTTGATCTCGACCTGCCCGGCCCCGCCTTCCTGAATGATCGTGTCGATCTCGAAGCCCTGCGCCTCGGCAAAATCATAGATGTCATCGATCACCGGACCGTATTCATCCACAGCACTCATCGAATAGGCCTGACGCGAGGCCGCAATCCGGCCGGTGCGACCGATCGGAGGCTCGATCGGCAGATCCGGGTCAGTGTTGGGCTTGGTCAGATAGAACTCCATTTCAGGAGCAACGATCGGCTTCCAGCCTTTAGCATGATACGCATTCAGCACCCGTTTGAGCACATTGCGCGGTGCTGCCTCGACCGGCCTGCCCCGCAAATCCTGCACATCATGGATCACTTGCAAGGTTACGTCTTCGGCCCAGGGGCAGGCCACGACCGCGTCCAAGTCGGGCACAAGAACCATATCGCTTTCGGTCCATTGATGCGCGATGTCCATATCGACGTAGTCACCATCAATGGTCTGGTAAAAGACGGATGTGGGCAGGAACATCCGGTCCGAGCGGGCAAATTTTGCCGCCGGCATCGCCTTGCCGCGCGACATGCCCGCAATGTCCGAGATCACACATTCAACCTCCTCGACCCGACGCCCATTCAGCCAGGTCTGGACCGTGTCGGGCAAATGCGCTGTCCAGCTTGTCGTTGATCGTTCACCCATCTCCGTGCTCCTCAAATACGCCCGACAGGGGCTCGTTTCGCACCCTTGTGTTCTGCCAGCAGACACAGCCAGTCATGTGCCACATGGGCCGCCGCCAGAGCGGTTATCTCGGCATGATCATAGGGTGGCGAAACCTCGACCACATCCATGCCCACCAGGTTCAATCCACCCAGCCCCCGGATCAGCTCCAACGCCTGCCAACTGGCAAGACCTCCGGGCACCGGTGTGCCTGTGCCCGGTGCAAAGGCAGGATCAAGCCCGTCGATGTCGAAGGAAATATAGAGAGGCGCATCACCGGCACGGGCTCTGATCACCTCCAATGCTGCATCGATGCCGTTGCGGTGAACCCAGGGTGCGCTGAGGATCTCGAACCCATGATCGCTTTCATTATAGGTCCGCAATCCGATCTGGGTGGAGCGGGCAACATCGATGATCCCCTCTCCTGCTGCCCGGGCGAACATGGTGCCATGATCCAGCATCACGCCATCATCTTCCCAGGTGTCGCAATGGGCATCGAATTGCAGCAGTGCAAGCGGTCCGTGCACAGCCGCATGGGCCTTGAGAAGCGGATAGGCCACAAGATGATCACCGCCAAGGCTCAACAGCTTGGTTCCCGTGTTCAGGATCTCAAGCGCATGAGCCTCGATGGCGGGCAAAACCGTTTCGGGGTGATGCGGATCCATCAGGCAATCGCCATAGTCCACCATGCTCAGCACCTCGAACGGATCGAAGCCGAAGGGAAAGGCTTTCAGTTCGGCCAGTTGCACTGACGCTGCCCGCACTGCACGTGGCCCAAGTCGGGCACCGGGGCGGTAGGTGACAGAGGCATCAAAGGGAATGCCAGTGACAGCAACATCCACGCCCTCAAGCGCGCGGCTGTAACGCCGCCTGAGAAAACTCAGCGCACCTCCATAGGTGTTTTCCATCCACCGCCCGGTGGTTTG
The DNA here is from genome assembly GCA_947494445.1 of uncultured Paracoccaceae bacterium. Classification (GTDB taxonomy): domain Bacteria; phylum Pseudomonadota; class Alphaproteobacteria; order Rhodobacterales; family Rhodobacteraceae; genus CANLSM01. The sequence continues at coordinate 265,338 of CANLVD010000002.1, forward strand.
CTCCGATCTGAACGCCTGGTCGGTCTTACGCTCCATGCGCCACCTCCTGTACCTGTTGTCCGCTGTAGGATGCCTCCGGCGGGGATATTTCAACCAAGAAGTAAGGCATTTGAGTCAGATCCGAGGGGCGGCACAGGCGGGGATGCCGATGACCGTCCAAGGTCTCGACCCTTCGTCTGTCGCGTTCAGGCGAAGGGTTGCCATTCACTTCTTGGCCCAAATATCCCCGCCGGAGGCAAATCCGGCCCGCAGGGCCTGAACGGAATGGCCCGGAACGGGCTGCACTAATCCTGCCCATGCTACACGCCCATCCGGTCACGCAGCCCATACCACCAGCTGCCCAGCACCGAATAGGGCACGCGCAAGGTCTTGCCGCCGGGAAACGGCTTCCATTTCAGGGCCGCAAATGTGTCGAAGCGCGTCAGGTCTCCCTGAATGGCCTGTGCCAGAATGCGCCCGAACAGGTGACTTCCCGTGACCCCATGGCCTGAATATCCATGCGCAAAATAGGTCGAGGACCCAAGTCGTCCCATCTGCGGTACACGGGTGAAGCTGAGCGCAAAATTGCCCGACCAGGCGTGATCAATCCGGACACCGTCAAGCTGTGGGAAAACCTTGATCATGTTCCGCGTCAGTTTCTTGCGAATATCCGACGGATCTGCACCCCCATAGACCGTGCCACCACCGAACAGCAGTCGGCCATCGGCACTCAGCCGGTAATAGTCCAGAATGTAGCGCACATCCTCGACGCACAGACCGGTGGGCAAAAGTGCCTCGGCATCTTTCAGAGGTTCGGTCGCCATCACCTGTGTGGAACAGGGCAGAACGCGGCGGCTCAGTTCGGGCAGCGCATCACCCAGATAAGCATTGCCGCAGACGATGAGCGTCTTGCAGCGGACCTCACCCTTAGCCGTTTTCACAACTGGATCCTGCCTGTCCCAATCGACATGGGTGACTGCGCTCTGCTCATGGATGATCCCGCCGCAGGCCTCAAAGGCGGCAGCCTCGCCCAGCGCAAGGTTGAGCGGATGCATATGCCCGCCCGTGTGATCGATCATGCCACCAGCATAGACATCCGAGGCCACATGATCGCGCATCTGATCGCGCGAGATCATCTCGTGATCATCCATGCCGAACCGCTTCCAAAGCGCCTTTTTGGCCTCCAGTTCACGCATATGCGCATCTGTATAGGCTGCAAACAGGTTGCCTTCACGCAGATCGCAGTCAATCTTGTAGCGCGCGATGCGGTCCCGAATGATTTTTCCGCCTTCCTGCACAAGACCGGCTACGAAAGCCTGCGTTGTCGCGCCATACTCGCGCTCGATCTTGTCGAGCGAGGCGTTCAGGCCATTGACGATCTGCCCACCGTTGCGCCCCGAGGCCCCCCAGCCGATTTTCGCGGCCTCAATCAGACGCACCTGAAAACCAGCCTCGGCCAGATCGAGGGCGGCTGAAAGGCCTGAAAACCCTCCACCGATCACGCAGATATCGGTCTCGATCGTTCCTTGCAAGGCAGGGCGTTCCGGCACCGGATTGGCGGATGCGGCATAATATGAGCCGGGATAACTGCCGTCACCAAATCCGCTCATCACACCACATCCAGATAGCTGGCCAGTTCAAATTCCGAGACACGGGCAGCAAACCGCGCCATCTCCTGCCGTTTTGCCATGGCAAATCCTGTCATCAGCGGCTCGGGCAGATAGCGACGCAGCACCTCGCCCGCTTCAAAAGCAAGGACCGACTGCTCCCAGCTGTCTGCCAGTCGTGGCAGGTCAAGCTCATAGAGGTTTCCACTGACAGCCGGTGCCGGTGCCTGTGCTGCCTCCAGCCCGTGGAACATGCCAGCAAGCACGCTGGCCAGAACCAGATAGGGGTTGGCATCCGCACCCGAGACACGGTGTTCGATCCGCCGTGCCGCATTGGGCCCGTCAGGAATACGCACAGCAGCGAAACGATTTTCGTAAGCCCAGCCGATCTGCCCCGGTGCATGAGCGCCGCTCAACCGGCGATAGGAATTCAGATGGGGTGCGAAGAACAGTGCAGCCTCGGGCATGGTTTCGAGCAGACCTGCCACCGCATGATGCAAACGTTCGGAGCCTTCCGGCCCGCCATTGTCGAAGATGTTCGCCCCTGTTTCGTCCAGCACGGAGATATGCACATGCTGGCCCGAGCCGAACTTGTTGGCCAAGGGTTTCGCCATGAAACTTGCAACAAGTCCATGGGCGCGGGCCACGCCACGCACGATGGTCTTGAACAGGATCGCATCATCTGCGGCTTTCAAAGCATCATCGACATGGGCAAAGTTGATCTCGAACTGGCTGGGGCCGCCTTCGGCAATGGCCGCACCAATGGGAATGTCAGCCAGTTCGCATGCTGCCTCAATATCAGCCAGCACTGCCTCAAACCCGTCCAGCGCATCAATCGACAGAACACCATCTGCAATCACAGGCGCGCCTGTCAAAGGATGCTCGGGCGTTTTGGCGTTCTCGGCAGGCAACAGGTAGAACTCAAGCTCCATCGCCACCACCGGGCGCAGACCTTTGGCCTGAAACCGCTTCAGCACGCTGGCCAGTACCTGGCGCGGATCGGTCTCGCTAGGGCGCCCATCCGTGTGCTCAAACCACATCGGCAGCAATGCCGAGCCGGGGTTGAGCCATGTCATCGGGATCGCAGCCCGCCCGGTCGGGCGTACGATGGCATCGGCATCCCCCATCAGAACCATCGGATTGTCTTCGACATCGCGCCCCCAGATGTCCTGAAGCGACAGCGACAGGGGCATGCGCATCCCGTCGAGCGCCTTTGGCGCATCGGCACGGGGCAGGCGTTTGCCACGCAGGCAACCATTTATATCAACGATGGCAATGCGCAGCGAGCGCAATGCGGGATCAACGTCAAAGGCATTGAGCAGGGATCGAGGAATGGGGGTGTCCGACATGGGACGGCTCCGGATGGCAATTGAACACAAGGATATCACAGCATAAACCGGCGTCCAGCGCTGGTTGCGTCACCGCTTGCCAGTATGGAGTCCGATCTACAGATCTGCTCAAAGCGCTAAGGGGGTTTGAAAATGACTGCAACGCTTATCTGGCCATCGGCCTGTCATCTGGGGGAAGGTCCGCTTTTTGCCCATGGCAGGTTCTGGGCTTTCGACATTCTGGCCGGTCGGCTGCTCAGTTGCTTGCCTGGTGGCGAGGACAAGCGAGACTGGCAGATGGGAGAGCCTGCCTCGGCTGCGGTAGCAACAACCGATGGGGGGTTCATCGTTGCAACGGCAACCGCGTTGCGACGCTTTCACCCTGATACAGGGCTAGGCGATGTTGTTGTCCCACTGGACACTGACACTGACCTCACACGCTCAAATGACGGGCGGGCCGACCGACAGGGTGGGTTCTGGATCAGCACGATGGGCCGGGCGGCTCAGGCCGGTGCGGGTGCGATCTATCGCTGGTACAAGGGCGAACTCAGGTGCCTGAGGTCGCAGATCACCATTCCCAATGCCATTTGCTTTGCCCCTGATGGAAGCTGCGCCTATTTCACCGACACAGCCAAGGGTCACCTCATGCGCTGGACACTGGATGCCGAAGGGTGGCCGCTGGGTGAGCCGGTCTCAATCCTTGATGCCTCTGGCAAGACGTATGGTCTTGATGGCGCAGTGACGGACAGCGAAGGGCACCTCTGGATCGCGCTCTGGGAAGGCCACAGGCTGATCCGCGTCTCGCCTGAGGGACAACTCACCGACGAACGGCCCCTGCCCGTCAGTCGCCCGACCTGTCCTGCATGGGGGCCAGACCTCAAGACACTTTTCGTGACCAGCGCCCGGCAGGGCATGAGCGAGGCCGAGATTTCAGCAGAACCGCAGGCAGGCCATATCTACACAGTTCAGGTCGATATCCCCGGCATGCCTGAGCCAATGCTCGACGCTTAAAGCAAAACGCCCGGACGTTGCCGTCCGGGCGTTTGCAAATCTGGTCATGTCAATCAGGCGACATGCTGATCCAGTGTTTTGCGGATCTTGTCCGTGATCTCATCGATATGCGCGCGCTCCGAGATGAACATCGGGGCCACAATCGCCACGTCTCCGGTGAACTTCACATGGCAACCGTTCCAGAACAGATCTTTCTGCATCTGGGTGCCGCGCTTGCCCGGTGCTGTGTCCTTGTGGACCTCGACACCTGCCATCATGCCCTCGGTCCGCACATCCATGACCAGTTCATGGTCAAAGAGCGAATGCATCGCGTCCTGGAAGTAGGGTGTCATCTCTGCCGCGCGGGCAAAAAGCCCCTCTTCTTCATAGATGCTGAGCGAGGCAAGACCCGCGGCACAAGCGGCCGGGTGGCCGGAATAGGTATAGCCATGGAAGAACTCGATCGCACCCGGTGCCGAGGTGTCGGTCACGGTCTCATAAATCTCGTCCTTCACCGCCACAGCGCCCATCGGCATGGAGCCGTTGGTGATCGCCTTGGCCATGGTCATCATATCCGGCACAACGCCGTATTTCTGCGAGGCAAACGGCGTGCCCAGACGACCAAATCCGGTGATGACCTCATCGAACACCAGCAAAATGCCGTGCTCGTCACAGATTTCGCGCAGCCGCTCAAGATATCCGACAGGTGGAACAAGCGTACCGGTCGACCCTGCGACAGGCTCCACGAAACAGGCGGCAATCGTGTTGCCTCCATAGGTCGCGCAATGCCGCTCCAGATCATTGGCAAGCTCGCGGCCGTGCTGTGGCTGGCCCTTCACGTTCAGGTCATCGCCGGTGAAGGTGTGGCGCATGGTGACCACGTTGGGCATGGTGACCGGGAATGTACGGCGGTTGTTGACCATGCCCGACAGGCTGACGCCACCGATGTTCACACCGTGATAGGCCCGCTCGCGGCTGACGAACCGGTGACGGTTGTCACCACGTGCTGAATGGTACGCCATCACGATCTTGAGCGCGGTATCAATCGCCTCGGAACCAGAGTTCACGAAGAACACGTGATCCATACCCTCGGGCGTCAGTTGAGCCACCTTGTCGGCCAGCGCGAAGGAGGCCGGATGCCCCAACCCGAATGGCGCGGTGTAGGTGTTGATCTGCATCTGGCTGTGCACGGCCTCGATGATCTTTGGGTGGCAGTGCCCGGCAGGCGAGCAGAACAATCCGCTGGAACCATCAATCACCTGCGTGCCGCGGTGCGACGTGGCGTAGACCCCTTTGGCCTCGACCAAAAGGCGCGGATCGGCCTTGAAGCCACGGTTGTCCGTGAACGGCATCCACTGTTTCTCAAGACTGTTGGGCACAACATCATGGGCCATGGCGCGACTCCTCTCGCTGGCGTTTCATTTTCCGGCCACGCTAGGAGGGTCGAGCGCTTTCGAATAGGGCCAGAAAACGGGTCGTTTAGAGCCAGAACGATGATGCTTTTTCAGGCCTACTCGGGAACCGAGACAATCACCCATTGTTTCCTGACCCTGTCCTTGACGGTCCAAACCGGCTGCAAGCCATTGTCCATCACGAAACCATCACCTGCGCAGACTTCGAACTCGGTCCCGTCCTGAAGTCGGATCGTCGCGGATCCTTCCAGAATATGGCAGTATTCGATCTGCCCGTTCTGGGGTCCGTGAAAGACGCCAGCGGTACTTTCCCAGACACCTGCCCGGACCTGATCATCCGCGCCCTTGAAATGAACCCAGACCGTATGCTCTGGCGCGCCGGAAATCGCGACGCCGGAAGTGTCCTGTGATACCGCCTCAGGGGATTGGTCCGAGAATTTGGTGAGAGTGGTCATTGTTGCTGCTCGCTTTCATGGAAATGGGCGTGATACCAAGGCCGCCAGATCAGGCTCCATTCGTGACTGTGTCGAACCTGTCCTTGAGGGTCATCGCAGGTGCAGCCAGCGGGATCAGGCGGCGTGTGATCCCGTGCATCGGAATTGGCGAGATCGGAAGCACCGGGAACGGCAAGTCATCACCGGATGTGCCCAGCAATTTGGACGACAGGGCCCGCCCCATCACAGACGTCATCGCAATGCCACGCCCGCTGAACCCGATGCCTGCCAGCACACCGGGTGCTGGCTCATGCATATGGGGCATCATCTCGGGCGTCACGGCGATCCGGCCAGCCCATTTCCGCTCGACCGGGATGTCGGCAATCTGCGGAAAGACGGTTTTCAGCCCCCTGCGCAACCGGCCATAGCCGCCCAAAGTGTCGACGTTGTCATTGCTGCCCACACACCCGAAAATCAGACGGCCATCGCGGTCATATCGGGCATAGTAAATTGCCAGCCGGGAGTCCGACAGCGTGACCGATCCCGGAAGCACTGTCCTGCGCTGATCCTCGCTCAACGGTGTTGTCGCGATGGAGATGCTGACCAAAGGGTGAAAGGTTTTTTTCAGATCGGGCCAAAGGTCATCGGTGTAGGCATTGGTCGTCAGAACCACATTCTCAGCCGTGATCTCACCGGCCCCGGCCTTCGCACGCCACTTGCCATCCAACCGCTCAAGCCTGGTGACAGGGGTGTCCCGAAACATTTGCGCGCCCCGGGCAATGGCGGCCTTTGCATAGCCGCGTGTGAGCGACAGGGGATGGACATGGCCACCAGCCTTGTGGCGCAGGGCCCATTTGTAGGCGGTGGAGCCGCTGGCGTCGTAAACCTCGGTGCCTTCCATCTCGGTGATGTCTGCGCCAGCATCGGACCAGGCTTTGCCAAGCGCACGCATTGTTTTAACCGCCCGACGCGTATGGGCCGCCTGTACCCAGCCAGCTTGCACCGCATCACAATCCACCTGATAGGTCCGAATGTCGGAGAACAGATCATCTGCTGCCGTCAAAGTGGTCCGCACAAGATTGTCTCCATGGCGAGCACCCAATATCCGGCCCAGCTCTGCTGGTGTCTTGCGCCAGATCGGGTTGCACTGCCCCCCGCTGCGGCCAGATGCTCCCCAGCCGATGTTTTTTCCATCAACCAGCGCGACAGACACGCCCGCCTCTGCCAGACCAAGCGCGGTTCGACAGCCCGTCAATCCACCACCAACCACCAGCACATCCACAGAAAGCGAGGTTTTCAAAGGCTCGACATCCGGCGCTGACTGGGCTGTTGTTGTCCAATGAATTTCGTCTTTGACCGTCATCATCCGCTCGCATTTCAATAGTTTCATATTTCGAAACATATGTATTGTATAAAAAAACTATTCCCCTATTCTGTTTCAGTCAACATTTGTTTGGATCGAGGGTCCAAGCGTTTCATAACTTGGCGCAAAGCGCAGGATTCCCCCACCCGGCAGGCGTTCCAGCCAAGCACATTGTTCACAAACAGCACTCACCCAGAAGTATATCTGTTTCGAAATGCAAGATTGATGTTCCAATACCTGAAATTTGCTGCTCTTGTGGGTCTCAGCAAGTGCGTTCCGAAGTCAGATAGAAAAGTCACACCGGCGGTAACCTGAATATGCAGAGCTCGATCGTTCACAAGTTGTTGGGACTGTTGTCGGTCATCAGTGAAGCGCAGAAGCCGCTGACTTTCTCCGAAGTGGTCGACAAGACGGGTCTCAACAAAAGCACGATCCACAGATTGCTGGCCATCGGCGTGGAAGAGCGGATGCTGCGCTATGACAGCCACCGAAAGGTGTATCTGCTGGGGCCACGGGTCTTCGATCTCGTGCGCAACGCCTATAACGGCTACGACATTCAGGCGATAGCACTTGATGAAATGATCCGTCTGTTTGACCTGTACGATGCGAATGTGACCATCGGCGTGCCCGGCGGGCATGAGGTGATCTATCTGCGCGTCCTGGAATCCGCCCGCTCCATGGGCGGTGTCCAGCGTCCGGGCATGCGCGATCCGATCCACTGTTCCGCATCGGGCAAGGCTCTCTTGGCTTATTACCCCGACAAGGTGCTGACCTCTCTGCTCAAGAACTATGACTTCTCGCAACTGACCGAGCGCACGATCACAGACATAGACGCCTTCAAGGCGGAACTGGAATTTGTGCGTGAACATGGCTACGGCAAGAATGACCGGGAGGAGTACGACCATTTCCTCGGCATCTCGGCTCCGGTTTTCAACTATATTGGCGAACCCATTGCCGTGCTGAACATCTGGTCATCCCACTCCCGCCATACCATGACCGATCTGATGGGCTGGAGCGGCGAGCTGAAAGCCTCAGCCGCACGCGTGACCGAAATGATCGGTGGTGTCGCGCCCGACGTCGCGTCCTTGCGGGCCCTCTGAACAAAGCGACAGCGATAATGCCAATCAGCGACAATCGCTGAGGCCAGCATGTGCAAGCTGTTTGACCGAACCCTTGCAAATATGGCTTAGAAGTTGGGCAGAGTTGCAATTTATTGCGCCCAGCCACCTATCTGCGTAAAAAACATTGACGTATGGCAGATTACGTCCCTACTCTCGAAACGCGGAATGCTAGTTTCATAATACAAAACTAAATGCTGCCCGCGCACTAAAAGTTTGTTCAGGGAGAACAGCATGAAAAAATTCACACTCGGCATGATTGCCGGCGCCATGACCGCCATCGCTGCAGGACCCGCAGTCGCAGATGGCCATGGTGAGATCACCGTGGCCTACTTTCTTGAGTGGCCAATGCCCATGATGGTTGCCAAAGCGTCGGGCGCATATGACGAAGCGCTTGGTATGAAGGTCAATTGGGTTTCCTTCGAGACCGGTACCGCGATGAGCGCCGCGATGGCCTCCGGCGACGTACAGATTGCCCTGTCACAAGGTCTTCCACCATTCGTGGTTGCAACCTCGGGCGGTCAGGACCTTCAGCTGGTCGATGTGGCTGTGAGCTACGCCGAGAACCAGGGCTGTGCGGTACATTCCGATCTGGAAATCGACAAGGATTCCGCAGGCGAGCTGGCTGGCAAGAAAGTTGCTGTTCCGCTGGGCACCGCTGCTCACTACAGCTTCATTCGTCAGATGAACCACTTTGGCGTTCCTCTTGAGAGCCTCCAGATCGTCGACATGCCTCCACCAGAAGGCGCCAACGCGCTTGCTCAGAAATCTGTTGATTTCGCATGTGGCTATGGCGGCGGCTGGGCCCGTATGCAGGAAGTCGGTGACGTCCTTCTCAACGGTGCTGAAAAGCAAGAGATCGGCATCCTCGTGTTTGATGTGACATCCGTTCCTGCGTCCTTTGCAGCTGAAAACGGTGAAACGCTGGCCAAATTCCTCAAGGTCACTGCTGATGCGAACGCTGCTTGGGCTGCAAACCCAACGGACGAAATGATGGCCACGATTGCTGAAGAAGCAGGCATGGATCTGGACGCTGCCAAGGCCGCGATCGCAACCATGTCGTTCCCGACAATCGACGAGCAGCTTTCTGAAGCCTGGCTCGGCGGTACTGCTGCGCCATTCATGAAAGGCGTCGCTGACGTCTTCGTTGAAGCAGGTTCCATCGATTCCGCGCTCGACAGCTATGAAGATGCTCTGAACACCGGCCCGCTTGAAGCGGCCAAGGGCATGTAATCAGCCTTGAAGGGCGCAGGGGAAACCCTGCGCCCTTTCTTCTTGCGGCGACCGGATAATTTAGCCGGGCGACCATTGCCGAACAAATCATTGCAACAGACTGGAAGGGGAACCGATGTCTGGGCTGTCCCTACAAGACATATCGATGCGCTTCGACCTGCCCAACGGGTCAGCCGTGCAAGCGCTGGAAAATGTTTCGCTTGACCTGAAGCCAGGCGAATTGATGAGCGTGCTCGGGCCCTCTGGCTGCGGCAAAACCACGTTGCTGAACATCGTGGCAGGTTTTCTTGCACAGACCAGCGGCAAGCTGGTGCTCAACGACCACGAGATCCACGGTCCCGACGCCGAACGCGGCATGGTGTTCCAGAAAGGTGCCCTGTTCGAGTGGATGTCGGTGCGTGACAACGTCGGATTTGGCCCCTCGATGAAGGGCATGCCCCGCGGCGAGAAAGCTAAGATTGTCGATCACCTTCTGGACGTCGTCGGCCTTCAGGACTTCAAGGAAAAAGCGGTCTACGAGCTTTCGGGCGGCATGCAGCAGCGCGTGGCCCTTGCCCGCTGTCTGGCCAATGACCCCGACGTGATCCTGATGGACGAGCCGCTGGGCGCGCTGGATGCGTTGACCCGTGAAAAGATGCAAAGCCTTGTGCTTAAGCTCTGGAAAGAGACCGGCAAGACCATCATCCTGATCACCCACTCGGTCGAGGAAGCCCTTCTTCTGGGCGAGCGTCTGATCGTGATGGCCCCTCGTCCGGGACGGATCCACAAGGAATACCGTCTGCCGTTTGCCGAACTGGGCGTTGGCGCGGACCTGCGAGAGGTCAAGAAACATCCTGAATTTGGCCCCAAGCGCGATGAGATCCTCGCGATGATCTGGGACATGGAAGAAGAGATTATGGGCCGGACGGAGGAAGCATCATGACCGGATTGTTTGTTCTGTTCATCTACGTCGGCATCTTTGTCGGTTCCTTTTTCGTCGTCACGAAAGTAATTGATCGGGCAACCGCAAAAGACTTCACCTCCCTCAAGACCGTGACCTTCGGGGATGAAAGCGCTGTGCGGCCCAATCGGATTGCTGGTGTTCTGTCCATCCTGACGATCTTCCTGATCTGGGGGATGTTCACTGGCTCCTCTCTCTTGCCAAAATTCCTTCATGCACCTGGCCCGTTTGTCGGCACACTGGAATTCACCTACACGGCTGAGGCCGATGGTCAGCGCGATGATGGCACGGTTACGGTTGTGATCTATCCAAGGGACTCGGAAACCGAAGCCCCGGAGGTTGATCCCGGTGACGGCTTTGCCAAGAACGACAGCTCGGCAATCGCCAAATGGCGGACAGGTCTGGTCCGCGTGGATGCCAATGACGAGATCAAGAAAAAAGACGGCGCCGAAGTGGTGGCCATCAACGGCCAGCCCATTGCGCGCGGCGAGACCGTCAAGATCGAGAACGGCACGGTCACGCTGTCTGACAAGGGCACCCCGAACCTTGCGCCCTATCGTGGCTGGCAGATGGAACCGCTTTATCTGCCCGCGCCCGAAACCGTGTGGAGCCGGACATTGCAGGTGGTCAGCGAAGGGTTCCGCAGCTTCACCCTTTGGGAGCATCTAGGCTACTCGCTGTTTCGCGTGATCGCGGGGTTCCTGCTGGGCGCGCTTGTGGGCATCCCCTTGGGATATGCGATGGGCCTCAGCGACTGGTTCCGCGGCTGGTTTGACCCGATCGTGGAATTCATGCGCCCGGTCCCGCCGTTGGCTCTGATCCCCTTGGTCATCATCTGGTTCGGCATCGGTGAGACAGGAAAGATCATCCTGTTGTTCCTCGCGGCCCTGTGGATCATGGCCATCGCATCACGATCTGGTGTCTCAGGCGTGAACATCTCGAAGGTGCATGCTGCCTATTCACTGGGGGCGAGCAAATGGCAGATCATGCGGCATGTGATCGTGCCCAACTCCCTGCCGGAGATTTTCACCGGTGCACGTGTTGCCATGGGCGTTTGCTGGGGCACGGTTGTTGCGGCCGAACTGGTCGCAGCGGAACAGGGTGCAGGTATGATGATCATGGTCGCCTCGCGCTTCCAGAACACCGACATCGTGATCCTGGGCATCATCCTGATCGGCGTGATCGGCTTCGGGATCGACATGCTGATGCGATGGGCAGAGCGTCTTCTGGTGCCTTGGAAAGGCAAGGCCTGACCCCCGAGCACCACCGCTCCGGACAAACCAATACAGGCAGGCCCCTTTTCGGGGCCTGTTTTTTTGGACAAGTTGCGTACTAAATGGCCCATGGCGCCAGATCCGAGAGATCAACGAATTCTTGACGCAAGACCAATCGACGCATAAAATAAAACACAAGTTTTGCATTATAAAACTTTGGAATCTGAACCATGTCCGCCACCGAGACCTCAGACCCTGCACCGTCTTCACCAAAGACCACGCCCTACTTGCCTGCAGGCTCTTCGCGGGACTGGAACTTCCACCCTGCTCTGCCCATTGGAATGTCGCCTGTCTTCGACATCCCATTCCGGGCGAAGGCCGCGTTCAAATGGATCATGGGCACATGGTTCAAGCTGACCCCACCGGTCAGCCACATGATCTTTGCAATCATCACATTCACCCTGTTCTGGCCCGCAATGACAGACATGCAAACCCTCTCATGGGGTTGGGTGCTTCAGATCCTGGCCATTCACTATGGCGCTGTGCTCCTGCTGGGCGGTGGGCTTCATCTGTATCTCTATGTCTTTGCCAGCCAGAAGATGCGCCTGAAATTCGACATCCGCCCCATGGAAAAAAGTGCCCGCTTCACCTTCGGCAATCAGGTCTGGGACAACGTCTTCTGGTCGCTCGCCTCGGGCGTCCCGATCTGGACGGCCTGGGTCATCCTGTATTTCCATGCAGCCGCCAATGACTGGATCCCGCGCCTCGACAGCATCAGTGCGTCACCGCTCTGGTTCGTGCTGTTTTTCGTCCTGTTGCGCTTCTGGCAATCGTTTCACTTCTACTGGATCCACCGTCTGATCCACATCCCGTGGCTGTTTCGCAACGTGCATCACCTGCACCACCGCAACGTCAATGTCGGGCCATGGTCGGGGCTTGCGATGCACCCGGTCGAACATCTGCTTTATTACTCTGCCATTCTGATCCATTTCGTCGTGCCGTCGCACCCGCTGCACGTGATCTTTCACATGTATGCCTTGAGCCTTGGCGCCCTCTTTTCCCATGCGGGATTTGAAAAGCTGCTGATCAGGGACAAGGAGACGGTGAAGGCGGGCTCGTTTCACCACCAGCTTCATCACCGGTATTTCGAATGCAACTATGGCAATGAGGAAATGCCGCTGGACCGCTGGTTCGGCAGTTTCCACGATGGCACGCCGGAGGCCACTCAACGCATCCGCGCGCGCAAAAAGCTGATCTTCGCGCGCAAATGATCCGTCAAGCCACCCATGCATGACAGGTCCCGCGCCCGGTACATCCAACGGGGTCTCCAGCAATGGCCCTGATCAACGTGAAAGTCGCCGGGATCATTGTCGAGGCCGAAGGTGTGAAATCATTCCTGCTGGCCCGGACCGGACTTTTCCCGATGCCCCGATACGCGCCCGGCGCGCACATAGACATTCATTGCGGCAAGGGGATCATCCGTCAGTACTCGCTCTGCGGCGATCCATCCGACCGGCGGCGTCTGATGATCGCGGTCAAGATGGGCGAGTCCTCCCGGGGTGGATCAGACCTGATGCACAAGACGGTGCGCGTCGGTGACCGGCTGGAGATCGGCAGCCCTCGCAACACGTTCCCACTGGATGAAAGTGCAGCGCATACGATCCTCATTGCGGGTGGCATCGGCATCACACCGATCATTGCGATGGCCGACCAGCTCCATGTGCAGGGCCGGTCCTTTGCTCTTCAGTATTTCACGCGCTCCGCACAGCACACGGCCTTTCGACGACGGCTGCTAAAAGGGCCATATGGCGATCAGGTCACCTGCCACGAAGGGCTGAACATCTCACAAACGAGCGCGGAGCTTGCCGCCTGCCTGAACCAGCCAACAGCCGGCACGCAGGTCTATATCTGCGGCCCGGGCCCCTTCATGGACACGGCCGAACAGCTTGCCAAGGCAACTCTGCCCGATCAATCCGTGCATCTGGAACGCTTCGCCGCCAATCCCGCACTGTCCGGCGCGCCCACAGCCCCCTTCCGCGTGACGCTTGCCCGTTCAGGGGTGACACTGGAGGTGGGTGAAGACGAAACAATCCTCGACGTGCTCGATGAAAACGGCATCCTCGCCGCCTTTTCCTGCGAGCAGGGCGTTTGCGGCACCTGCGTCACTCAGGTCATCGACGGCACGCCGGATCACAGGGACAGTTTCCTGTCCTCAAAACACCGCAGCCCGGGCAAGCAGATGTGCATCTGCGTCTCCCGCGCGAAGGGAGAGGCACTGATTCTGGACCTATGACACAGTCATCCCTCTGAAAAGTATCGAAAATTGTCCGCACTCTGCCACTTTCGCCGCAAAACCCATCCGAAAGGCTAGGCGGTCCTCCGCTTAGGCAGTCATCAATCTCTATTAATCGCTTTCCTGCCGCAATCCACTCCCGGTTGCATGTCATTCCTTGCCCCGCGATCACAGAATCGCTGAGCGAAAATTGCAAGGAGCCCCCAATATGCAGTTTGTGGAATTTACAATTACTGGTGATGTGAATGTTCACGTCACGATTACCGAGAATGACAACGGCACGCTGACCTTTGATGTGGTCGTGCTAGATGATACCGGCAGCATCGGCGATCTTCAGGGACTGTTCTTCGATCTTGCCGATGACAGCATCGCGGACAGCCTGTCTGCCGAAGGCGCGGATGTCACCTACACCAAATTCAACGACGATGGCGTGACCAAGCTGACAAGCGGCGTGAACATCAATGGCGAAGTGCTCAACGAATACGGCAAATTCGACGGCGGCATCCAGTTCGGCACCGCTGGCATCGGCAAGGACGACATTCAGGAAACCAGCTTCGTGCTGTCCTCCACCGACGGGCCACTGACGCTCGCCGATTTCCTGTCACAGGATATGGCCATCCGTTTGACGTCTGTCGGCGAAGAGGGCGGCAGCCGCGACGACAGCCTCAAGCTCGGCGGCTCGGTTCCCGAAGACCCCACAACCGAAGAACCCCCGGTGGAGCCTCCGGTTGTCAACACGGCGCTTGATGACTTCCTGACAGTTTTCGCATCCGAGGATGCAGGCAATCTGGAAACACTCGATGATGGCGCGACAACCGTGCTGGCCAATGACCTGACCGACGCGGTCGCCTACACCGGTGCCGTCACTGCCGTGAACGGCGATGCGCTCAGCGTGGCCGCTGTGGTCGAGGGCAGCAACGGCGGCTTCATGACCATCTATTCCGACGGCTCGATCGACTTCGACGCCGCGGGCGAATTCGATGACCTCGAAGAAGACGCCGAGATTGTCACCCAGTTCTCCTACACAATCGACGGCGGAGACACCGCAGACGTCTTTGTCACCGTCATCGGCGAAGACAGCGGCGACGGCGGCTTCTTCTGATCCGGACCAGGATATTCCCAAAGGGCCGCCGTTGAGCGGCCCTTTTTTATGGTGTGGTCTGATGTGGCTATAATTACCGAACCGCAACTGTATCTTGGATTGAGTTGAGGTGGGATATTATCAGGTCAGTACACAAGCAAAAAAGGTAATAGAATGGAAATTAAAGGGATATGGGGCGACTGCAGCCAAACTGTGATAATGGGTTTTTCTTTCTTGGCACCCGATATACTCGAAGTTCATTTGGAAAGCAGAGAGGATGATTCATTCAAACTGACAATAAATTTCGAAGAGGTTGTTAAACTCAAATATTCTGACTTTAAATTTGCGTTGTCCCAAGACTATAATGTCAACGGTGAAAATAGAGACCCTGTTATCGCACTAGTAGATAATTCAAGTTCAGCTAGAAGCATACGATCTGACGCATATGGTGACAAAGAAGGTTTTGAGATTTTTCACTATATTGTTTTCGGGACGGAAAGAATTATCGAGATATTTTGCCACACCAAGTTTCTTGACATCTAATTTCCCTAGAACGACTATGAATAGATAGATGCGAAAGCTAACTTCTACGAAGAGGCCACAAAGGCAGAATTCCAGCAGTAATTTTGCCTGTAGGTCCTTCATTTTGATGAAATGAATGACTTGGAACGGGATAAGCAAGAAATTTTACACTTTTTATCGAGGTTGTTGAAAGACTTGCGGGCTACCTCAAATGATCCCAAAACACTAAAGTTGACAAACATTGTTCACAACACACCAGCAAAAATTGCGTGCGGAATACCAACTTGGAAAATTATAGAAGAAATAATTGAGAAGGCAAAATCGGAAGATTGTGAAGAGTACGTGCGGCAATTGTTACAGAAGAAAGATTGTTGATGCATTGATGACCATCTATCGAAATAAAAGAAACAAAGAACTGTCCTCCAACATCCTTCAACACTGCATCCACCAGTCTTCTCCACCTCAGGATCCATCTTGCCCCGGCTGACTGTTCCACCTGAATAGGTCCGCAACGCCGCTCGTCCCATCAACGGCAGAGGTGCTTCTTATGCTATATTCAAACGGCTCGCGTTGTTATGATCGAGCTCCACCAAAGGCCTATCTCTTTGGGCCGGGCACGTCTCCCGATCATCCGCACCTCACCGTCACGCCTTTACTGCACCTATAGAATGGTCGCAAAATCCAGCTCCAGCCCCCTTCCCTTAAGTCCAGTTCCAGCGTAGATAAGTCCAAACAGGACATCCCCATGCCGCTGACCGAAGACACCTTCTTTCTGGACCCCAATTTCAAGGGCTCGTTGCAGACCCAGATCCGGCAGATCGTGGCGGGCTCGATTCTGGCCGGGCGCATTCGTCATGGAGACCGGCTGCCCTCGTCCCGGCGGCTGGCCGATCATCTTGGGATCAGCCGGATTACCGTGACGCTGGCCTATCAGGATCTCGTGGCCGACGGATACCTCGAAAGCCGTGATCGTTCCGGCTATTTCGTGGCCGACACGGCACCTTTGCCGGAGCTTTCGGCCTCGGGCGCGCGCGCATCCGGCGACAGCGTCGACTGGGACCGGGTCTTGCGCGTGCCTGCCACGCCCTGGCAGCTTGTGGAAAAGACCCTGAACTGGCGCGACTATCGCTATCCGTTCATCTACGGTCAGACCGATCCGACGCTGTTTTCCCATTCCGCATGGCGGTCCTGCGCGCATCAGGCACTTGGCCTGCGCGACATCGACAGTCTGACCGCCGATTACGCCTCCACCGATGATCCGCAGCTGATCGATTTCATCGTGCGGCAGACCCTGCCCCGCCGCGGCATTGCCGCGCGTCCCGAAGAGGTGCTGATCACTGCAGGCGCACAGAACGCGCTCTGGCTGACCGCGGAATTGTTGCTTGGCCCCGGCAAGCGTGCCGCGTTTGAGAACCCCGGCTATCCCGGCCTGCGCGCCGTGCTCAGCCGCTCGGGCGCGGATGTGATGCCGATCAATGTCGATGCCGATGGCCTGCCCCCCGATCTGCTGCCGGACGACCTGACGGCAGCCTTCGTCACCCCCTCCCACCACGCACCAACCACCGTGACCATGCCGATGATCCGCAGGCGGCAAATACTGGAGCGCGCCAAGGCCGAAGACTTCGTGGTGATCGAGGATGATTATGAGTTCGAGATGGCCTATCTGCGCCCGCCCACGCCTGCGCTCAAATCCATCGACGAGGATGGTCGGGTGATCTATGTCGGCAGCTTCTCGAAGTCGCTTTTCCCCGGGCTGCGGCTTGGCTATCTCGTTGGTCCCGAACGTTTTATCGAGGCCGCGCGCTCTCTGCGTACAGTCACCCTGCGCCACTTGCCCGGCCACATCCAGCGCACCACCGCCTATTTTCTGGAACGCGGCCACTATGATGCACTGGTCAAGCGGATGCGTGATGCCTTTGCAGAGAGGCGCGAGGTCATGGCGCGCGAGTTCGACCTGCACGGTCTGCGCATGGCAACCGAACAAGGCTCAGGTGGCACGAGTTTCTGGATGCGAGCGCCAGAAGGGGTGGACACTGATGAGCTGGCGCTCGCTTTGCGGGAAAAATCAGTGCTGATCGAACCGGGCCGTCCGTTCTTCGCAGGTCTCAACAAGCCCCGCAATTTCTATCGTCTGGCCTATTCGTCAGTGCCGGCCAGCGCCATTCCCGCAGGCATTGACCGGCTGTCCGGCGTGCTTAAAGAGATGACCGGCTGACCGGTACCGCCACGCGCCTGCGCAGGCTGACCAGCGACAGACCGATCAGGGCCGCAAAGCTTAGCAAAAGAGGCTGAGGCAGCGGAACTGCCGACACTGTCGTGATCAGTGTCGAGGCCCCGCCATTGGCAAATGCCGTCCACGCCCCTGCTGTGGTCGCAATCGACCCTGCAAAGCCCAGAACCACAGGCGCGACGACGCTGCTGACGTTCAATCGATACCCAGCAATGTCAGGCCCGGCGCCGGAAAATTCCGTCTGCACCAGAGAGACACCCAGAATGGTCACCGGATCGGCCAGCAATCCCATGCTCTGACCCAAGGCCCCAAACCAGGCGGTCTCGTTCAGCTCAGCAACCAAGGCGCCGTCGCCAACACTGATCGTGCCGGTCACTGCATTGGTTGCGAACAGAAATGATGATCCGGCCGGGCTGACAAAATCGGTGTCTCCACTCAGATCAAGCTGGAAACCACCGCTGTAGTCCGCACCGTCGATGGTGAACGTGCCACTGCCGCTCCAGACATAAGACACCGGCACCGCACTGGCAGGCACCATCCACAACAATCCAAGAAGACCGAAAACACCGGCGAGAAGCTGAGGAAACCTCATAACAAAAACCCTTTGCGCAACGACAGAACCACTGATTCTGCCCGATTACGCCCCACACAAAGAGTTTGTTAACCATAGATGAGGGCGAGATTTTTGCCCAAATGCGTCCAGACTGCCCAAATTCAATGTGAACCTGTTCTTTCGAGAAAGCGCCTTTCGCGCCGGCAAACACAACCCCTGGTTGCTATTCGCCCGGTTTTGGGACCTATTCTCTCAATGTCAAACAATTGGTAACGAACTCAGCGTATGCCCCGCAAACACTGGAGACGCGGGAGATTACAATGGACAGGATGTTGCAAGCCATTTTGGCATGTCAGGCCATGCTGGTTGCGGGACTGTCCATCACCAAACAGCCGATTTTCGCGATGGCCCTGATCGGGGTCACCATCCTTTTATGGTGGCGATTGCGCTTTGGCATCAGTCAGGCGGATGCGCCAGCACAACAGGCGGAAGATGTCTTGCCTGAAGAAAGCGCAGATGACCCTGTGCCCGATGAGATCGACGACACGCCCCCGCCATTTGACTGGAATCCCATGTTCAAGGCCGTGGTGGAAGGTGATTTCACTCTGCGCGCCGCAGCGGAAGCAGGCGAAACCGGCAAGACAGCCAATGCCGCCATGGACCAGTTGCAAACCGCCGTGGATGAAGCGCTCGCGCTTTCCGATTTGATGGCGCGTGGTGATCTGTCGACACAGGCCAACGGCAAGTATAGTGGCACATTGGCGTTGTTGCGCGACTCGCTGAACACAGTGCAGAACAACCTTCGCCAGATGATCACCGCAGCCCAGAAAACAGCCGATGGCGTTTCTGATCTCTCTGCGGATGTGCGCGGAGCGACCGATGCTCTGCTCACGCGGATCGAAGGTCAGGGCGACGTGGTCAACCAGGTCGATGCTGGCATCAACAGCTTGTCTGGCTCGGTGTCCGAGATCGAAGGCCATGTCAGCCGCTGCCGTGATGCCACTGAAAACGCGCTCAATACGGTAGAGGATGGCAAGAACGCCTCCAAATCCACTCAGGCCGCGTTGACCCGCATGGAACAGGAGGCCGGGCGCGTTGGTGGCATGCTGGGCCAGATTGAATCGATTGCCCAGCAAACCAGCCTTCTGGCCATCAACGCCTCGGTGGAGGCAGCACGTGCGGGCGCCGCCGGGCGCGGCTTTGCCGTGGTCAGCGACGAGGTGAAGGCACTTGCTGCCCGTGCAGCAGAAGCCGCAGGCGACATTCGCGGCATCGTCAGCCAGGTCAGCGCATCCGTGGGCGAGTGTGCCCGCCACGTCAGCCAGACCTCCGAACTTATGGAAACTGTTTCGGGCCATGTGGCCGAGATCAACGACATCAGCTCTGACATCATTGCCTCAAGTGCGGCACAAACCGGGATCTTGAACGACAACAAGACCCGCATCGCAACCTTGCGCGATCATTCCGAGCAAACTGCGCGTGTCACCCGGTCGGCCCGTGAAACGGCCAGCCATCTTGATCTGCTGTCTGCCGACCTCCATTCCGAGCTGCGCCATTTCCGGCTCAAGGACAAGACCATGGTGGCCGAGGTTCAGGCCCGAGCCGCCGAGGTCAGCCGCCTTTTCGAGGCCGGAATTGCCAATGGTGCGATCAGCCGCGATGACCTGTTCAGCCGCAGCTATCAGTCCCAGGGCGGGGCCGAACCGGCACAGCACAGCTGTCCATTCGTTGACTTTACCGACAAGGTGTTGCCGCAGCTTCTGGAAAGCGCCCTCGACATTCACGAAGGCGTGGTCTTTTCCGCTGCCGTCAATCTCGATGGTTTCCTGCCGACACATAATCGGAAGTTTTCCCAGAAACCCCGCATGGGCGACCCGGTCTGGAATGCTGCCAACGCGCGCAATCGTCGGTTCTTCGCAGATCGCGTCGGCCTGAACGCCGGCACCTCAACTGCACCGGTCCTGATCCAGTCCTATCGACGGGATATGGGCGGCGGCAATTTCGTGACCATGAAGGACATCTCGGCCCCGATCATGGTCAATGGTCGGCACTGGGGTGGCTTGCGCATCGGCTACAGACCGCAAACCGGCGCTGTCTCCAAAGCGGCCAGCCCTCCGACAGCGCCCGCCAAACGCACGGCTGCCTGACCTCGATTTTCATCATCTGACGGGCTGAAATGGCCCGACCGACGTCCTGTCGCAAAGCGGGCAAACCCGGTGTTTCTGTGCGCTGTCCGATAATGGGATTTCTGGCCTTAACAATGCACCGATCTGGCCCTAAGCTTGCGCCTCGCCTGTCGGCAAAACCTTCTTCAAACTTTCACTTCCGAAAAACACTGGGCAAACCATGACACGTATGACGACCGAAGAAGCCTTCGTAAAAGTCCTCCAGCGCCACGGCATCGACACGGCATTCGGGATCATCGGCTCGGCCATGATGCCGATCTCCGATCTGTTCCCGGCCGCCGGCATCAAGTTCTGGGACTGTGCGCATGAATGCAACGCCGGCATGATGGCCGATGGCTTCACCCGTGCCTCTGGCAAGATGTGCATGGCGATCGCCCAGAACGGCCCCGGCATCACCAATTTCGTGACGCCCGTGAAAACCGCCTACTGGAACCACACACCAATGCTGCTGGTCACACCGCAGGCCGCCAACAAGACCATCGGCCAGGGCGGCTTTCAGGAAATCGAGCAAATGAAACTGTTCGAGGACATGGTCTGCTATCAGGAAGAGGTCCGCGATCCTTCCCGCATGGCCGAAGTGCTGAACCGGGTGATCGAAAAGGCGTGGCGTGGATCGGCCCCTGCCCAGATCAACGTCCCGCGCGACTACTGGACGCAAGTCATCGACATCGACCTGCCGCAGGTTGTCCAGCTTGAGCTTCCCGCAGGCGGCCCCTCGGCCGTATCGGAAGCTGCAAAACTGCTGACAGAAGCGAAGTTCCCCGTCATTCTGAACGGCGCAGGCGTTGTCATCGGTGGCGCGATCCCGGCCTCTCAGGCACTGGCCGAGCGGCTTGATGCGCCCGTGTGCTGTGGCTACCAGCACAATGACGCCTTCCCCGGCTCGCATCCCCTGTCCGTCGGCCCGCTTGGCTACAATGGTTCCAAGGCCGCGATGGAACTGATCGCCAAGGCCGATGTTGTGCTGGCGCTCGGCACTCGGCTGAACCCGTTCTCCACCCTGCCCGGCTACGGCATCGACTACTGGCCGCAGGACGCCAAGATCATTCAGGTCGACATCAACTCCGACCGGATCGGCCTGACCAAAAAGGTCTCCGTCGGCATTCAGGGCGACGCCAAACAGGTGGCCGAGGCCATCCTTGCCCAGCTGGGCGACACAGCCGGTGACGCAGGCCGCGAGGACCGCAAGAACCTGATCTCGACCACCAAGTCGCGCTGGCTGCAGGCCCTCAGCTCCATGGATCATGAGGATGACGATCCCGGCACAACCTGGAACGAACGTGCCCGCAATGCCAAGCCCGATCACATGAGCCCACGCATGGCCTGGCGCGCGATCCAGTCAGCCCTGCCGAAAGAGGCGATCATCTCGTCGGACATCGGCAACAACTGCGCCATCGGCAACGCCTATCCAACCTTCGAGGAAGGGCGTAAATACCTCGCTCCCGGCCTCTTCGGCCCCTGCGGCTACGGCCTGCCCGCCATCCTTGGCGCCAAGATCGCGAAACCATCGGTTCCGGTCGTGGGCTTTGCCGGTGACGGCGCGTTTGGCATCTCCATGAACGAGATGACCGCCTGCGGCCGCGGCGATTGGCCTGCGATTACCATGATCATATTCCGCAACTACCAGTGGGGCGCGGAAAAGCGCAACACGACCCTGTGGTATCAGGACAACTTCGTCGGCACCGAGCTGAACCTTGGCGTCGAATATGCCAAGGTGGCAGAAGGCTGCGGCCTGAAAGGCGTGCAGGTCCGCTCCATGGACGAACTGACAGAGGCGCTCAACACCGCCATCAAGGAGCAGATGAACGACAACGTCACCACCTTCCTTGAGGTCGTCCTCAATCAGGAACTGGGCGAGCCGTTCCGCCGCGACGCCATGAAGGCTCCGGTTGCCGTGGCTGGCATCGACGCTGCCGACATGCAGCAGCAGCGTGTCGGCTGAGCCGGACGTGACTGACAAGACGGGGGACATTCTGGTACTCAACGCCGGATCGTCCTCCGTCAAATTTGCCGTTTTCGACGGACAGCTGGCCCCGCGCATCACCGGCATGGTGGCCGAGATTGGCGGGGCAGCAACCCTGACCACGGGCTCGGACGCGACCCATGTCACCTGCCCCGACCACACCTCCGCCATTGCCCAGATCCTGGAAGTCCTGTCGCGCCGTGGCATCAAACCGGCCAAGCTGGCGGCAGCGGCCCATCGGGTGGTCCACGGTGGCGCGCATCTGGCGGCGCCGGTAGAACTTGACCGCAAGGTCATCAGCCGCATCGAAAGCTGCACGCCGTTGGCCCCCTTGCACAACCCGCACAATCTGGCAGCCATCCGCGCGGTCGGCACCGCAGCGCCGAACTTGCGCCAGTTTGCCAGTTTCGACACCGCCTTTCACGCCACCAACCCCGAAGTGGCCACGCAATATGCGATCCCGTCCACGAAACAGACCGAGGGCATCCGCCGCTACGGCTTTCACGGGCTGAGCTATGCCAGTCTCGTGCGCGCGCTCCCGCAAGTGTCCAAGGAGCCGCTGCCCGATCGCCTTCTGGCCTTTCATCTGGGCAATGGCGCAAGCCTTTGCGCGATCAAGGGTGGCAAATCAGTGGCAACCACCATGGGCTATTCCCCGATTGACGGGCTGACCATGGGCACACGCTGTGGCGGGATCGACGCCAATGCCGTTCTGCGGCTGGTCGAATTGCACGGGCTGGATGAAACGAAATCCCTTTTGAACAATCAATCCGGCCTGCTCGGCCTGTCGGGCGGCAAATCGGACATGCGTCGTCTGATGATGGACACATCCGCTGCCTCGGCCTTCGCGATTGACCATTTCTGCTACTGGTCCACTCGCCACGCTGGCTCGCTCGTGGCGGCAATGGGCGGTGTGGATGCCATCGCGTTTACCGGCGGCATTGGCGAGAACGCCCTCGGGGTGCGCACCCGCATTCTTCAGCATCTCAACTGGCTGGGTGTGGTGCTGGATCCGGACGCCAATCACCGGGGCAAACGGCGTCTTCATGCAGAAAGTTCAAAAGTCGCGATCTGGATCATTCCGGCCGAAGAAGAACGACAGATCGCCATGGATGCACTGGCCCTGATGGCGGATGAGCCGGCAGACATATGACATCCGAGCACTACACCTGTGCCAGCGTCACCAGCGTGGCCGCGACGATGTCGTCAACGCTCGCCCCCCGGCTGAGATCGCAGACCGGTCGGGCAAAGCCCTGCAGGCAGGGCCCGATGGCCTGGTACCCGCCCAGTTCCTGCATCAGCTTGTACGCAATGTTGCCTGCATCAAGGCCGGGGAAGATCAGCACATTGGCATCCCCCGCCCCGTCCAGACCCTTCTTTGCAGCAATGCCCGCGTTCAGGGCGGCATCCGCCTGCACCGGCCCATCGAGGGCCGCTTCAGGCGCGCGCACCCGCGCGGTCTCAACCGCTGAACGCACCAGATCCACGCTCGGACCTGCCCCGCTGTCACCGGTGGAATACGACAGAAACGCCAGATGGGCCGCCCCCAGAAGCGCAAGCGCATTGGCCCGCGTTGCCAGTCCGATTGCCGCCAGAGTGTCCGCATCGGGAGCGACGTTGAGCGCGCAATCCGCAAGCAACAAGGGCACTGCCCCGTCGCGCTCCATCAAGAAGAAGCTGGATGCGACAGCACCTGGCTCAAGTCCGATGGTCAGCGAAGCCGCCTCGATCACCCGGCGCGTCGGCACATCTGCACCCGCGACCAGCGCATCGGCTGCACCAGCGGCCACGAGCGCGCCCCCGAGATACAGCGGCTTGGCCAGCATCTTGGCGGCCACCGGGGGTTTGAGCTTGGGACGCGCGGCCAGAATGGGCGCGATCAGCGTCGCCTCCTCAACATCGGGCGCAGCCGCAGTTCCCTTTGGCAGATCATCGGTCTGCAACAGGATCGGCCGCGCCAGATCTTCCGCTGCCAAAATGGCAGCCGCCTCCCGGATCCGGGCGTCATTGCCCTCTGGGAACACCACTTTCAACCCTGTGCCACGGAGCTTCTTCCGTGCTGCATCGACCACTGACATAAACGCCTCCTCAATCGCCGCGACGCTAGGCGCTGGGGAGAGCATATGCAAGGAGCCAACCCAATGAGCGAGCCAGAAAAAATCCGGATCAACCGTGGCCTGAAAGGCGTTTATTTCGAGCGCTCGGGCGTCTCTCACATCGATGGCTCCAAGGGTGAGTTGAGCTATCGCGGCTATTCGATCCACGACCTTGCTGGCCAAGCCAGTTTCGAGGAGGTCGGCTATCTGCTGATCCATGGCGAATTGCCAACGGCCGACCAACTGGCGGCATTCAACGCCAACCTGATTGCCGCCCGCCAACTGCCGGACGAGATCTACCGGCTGATCGAGCTGATCAAGGACGGGCATCCGATGGATGTGCTGCGCACGGCGGTGTCCGCGCTGGCGGCACTGGATGCATCCAGCACTGACGCCAGTGAAGCCGGGTTCCTGAAAAACGGCATCGCGCTGACCTCGCAGGTGCCGATGATCGTGGCAGCCCATGAAGCGATCCGGAACGGGCGCGCGCCCGTGGCAGCCGACCCCTCACTTGGTCATGCGGCCAACTGGCTCTGGATGCTCAAGGGCGAAAAACCCTCAGCCGAGGCGGCAGCGCTGGCTGACGTCGATTTTGTCCTGCACGCCGAACATGGCTCCAACGCATCGGCCTTTGCCGCCCGCGTGACCGTCGGCACAGAGGCCAATTTCCACGGCGCTTGCGTGACCGCCCTTGCGACCCTCGCAGGCCCCGCTCACGGTGGCGCGGCTGAGGATGTGATGAAAATGGTCGGTGAGATCGGCACACCGGAAAACGCCGCCGCCTACGTGAAAGCCAAGCGTGGCAATCGCGAGGCGGTCACGGGCTTTGGCCACCGGGTCTACCGGGCCGAGGATCCGCGCGCGCGCCACATGCGCGACGGCGTGGAGAAACTGGGCAAGGAGATGGGCCAGCCGCAATGGTTCGAGATCCTGCAAGCGGTCGTCGAAGCGATGAAGCCCTATTCCCGTCACGGCCTGAACGTGAATGTGGATTTCTATTCCGGTGCGATCTACCAGCTTCACGGCATTCCACAGGATCTTTACGTGCCGATCTTTGCCATCGGTCGTGTTCCGGGCTGGCTCACCCAATGTGTGGAGCAACTGCGCTCCAACATCCTGATCCGCCCGCTTACACAGTATAACGGCCCGGAACCGCGCAGCTTCAAGCCCATCGCCGAGCGGTGATATCGCAAATGCCCGGACCATTGGCCCGGGCAGCCTCCGGCGGGGATATTTTTGCCAAGAAGTGACAGGGCAAGCGCGGGCAAACGCGCCGTCTGTCTTTGGATTAATTTTTGGCAAAACTGCGCAAAATCACAGGCTTGGGTGCGAAACCTGTGCTAGCCTTGCGTCAGATGATGTGAGGTGATCGGGTCCGCAAATGGCGAAACATCTGGTTCTGGTGGTGCATGGCATTGGCGAACAGGCGCCCGGTGAGACCGTCGGCGCCCTGACCGGTGCGGCCTGCTCCGAGGCCACGGATGACCCGGTCGTGCAGCAAAGCAGCATTACGCGACTGGCTGAAGACGGGCCAGAGACCGCACGCGATCCGGGCTATTTCCCTTGCCACACGCACCGGGTTCACCGCACGGGCCACTCAGAAGATGACACGCTTCTGGCCGAGGTTTACTGGGCAGACCTGTCACCTGCCCCAACCGGTCCGATTCAGACTTTCATTGATCTTCTGCGGCTGATCCTTGGTCTTGGGTTTCTGGCCCGCGACAACGCCCGGAACGGTCAGGGACCGCGGGACATGCGCGCGGTCGAACTGGTCAACATGTTCACCTGGCTGATGTGGGGGCCGATTGCAGGGTTGAACTTCTTTCTCCTGATCGCAGCCGGAGTGGTGCTTGCCATGCAGGCGGTTGGTCTGGTGATCCCGCCGGTCCGCGACCTGCCCGGTGAACTGGCGCTTGTCATCATTTCGCTGGTCACCATCGCCATTGCCTGGATCATTCACAAACGTGGCCCGACCAAAGCCCTTGCGATCCTGTCACACACGCTGGCAGCCGCTGCTCTGGTCACTCTTGGACTTGTGATCACGCATCTTTTCGGGGCGCCCTATCTCGATGCGCTGACCGCACTTGTCGAGACGCAGCAGACCGCCGATCTGGACAATCCCCTGATCGGCTATGCGGGTGTGATCCTTCTGTCGCTCTATTTCTTCTGGTTCACCACCATTGTCGTGTGCATTGTGATCCTTGCATATGCGGTGGTTGTCCAGATCGCCCTGAAGGATCGGCACAACCTGATCTATCCCGCCATCTGTTCGGCCATGCTTCTGTTCTGGTTCATCTTCACCTCCGCCTTCTGGGTAGGGTTCGAGGCGCTGACCAAGACGCTGGAGTTTTCTGCCACCCTGCAACAGATTTTCGAGGTGCATTTCTCCAGCGCCACAGCGCCGCTTTCGGTCTCGGTAATCGCGCTCATGCTGGTGATTGCCATCACGATCTTCGCGCTCGTGCGGCGGCAGCGCGGCCATGACCTGCGGCGCATAGCCCATGAGGATGCAACGCCTGCGGATCGGATTATCCTCAACGGAATGGTCGGGGCCTCGCTGGTGATTGCCCCGCTGCTGCTCTGCTTCAGCTCCATCGCGATCACCTATGCATCGCTTGATCTGAACCCGATCGCCACCGCCGGCCCGCTGGACTGGTTTCTTGATTTCCACAAACAGGCCTATCCGGTGGCATTGGCCGGGCTGCTGCTGTTGGGCGGGATGCTGTATCGCAACCATGCGGTGGTGGCGACCGGGCTGGGGATTTTCCGCGACATCATCGTCTATGCCCGGCTTGGCCGGGATCCCGCCCATCGCCATCCTGAGCGCACAAGGATCGAGGCGCGTTTTGCCGCCGTCATGCGCCACATGATCGCGGCCGAAACGCCCGAGCGGGTCACCGTCATCTCGCATTCACAAGGGACCGTGGTGGCCCTGCGCAACCTGATCGGTCCGTC
This sequence comes from uncultured Paracoccaceae bacterium, assembly GCA_947494445.1. Taxonomy (GTDB): domain Bacteria; phylum Pseudomonadota; class Alphaproteobacteria; order Rhodobacterales; family Rhodobacteraceae; genus CANLSM01. The sequence goes on from CANLVD010000002.1 coordinate 292,835, forward strand.
CGCACCTGCTGGTCTGACAGGGGAGCGCGCGGTCAATCTGGTCACCATGGGCTGTCCCTACACGCATCTTTACCGCACTTATTTCCCCGGCAGTTACCCCGGCGACAACATCGCGGGCACGGTCGTCGCGCGCTGGACAAACATCTATCGTCTGGATGATTTTGTCGGCACCACCGTGGACGGGATCGCGGATGTCGAAAACCTGCCTGTGCGCGCGGCTGGCCACACCGGCTATTGGTCTGATAGGGATGTGTGGACGCACCTCAATGCGGACGAGAGATTCAAGCTGTTTTAACATATTTTTCAAAAACTGAGACCGCTGGTCCCATATATCAGGCCATCTGGTCCTAATCCGCTCATCACTCCTTTCGATAGATTGGGCTTGTCTGCACGCATTGGACCATCATGACCGCCCTTCTCACCTTCACCGCGCTGTCGCCCAGCGCGCTGGCCTTTGCCGCCTTCGCCACCTTTGTGGCAGGTATGGTGCGCGGCTTTTCGGGCTTTGCGCTGTCGGCACTGGTCATGGCCAGTCTGACGGTGATCCTTGCTCCGGTCGATCTGATCCCGATCTGCTGGTTTCTTGAGATGTCAGCGTCCGCCCTGATGGTGCGCGGCGGGTTTGCCGAGGCCGACAAGACGGTGGTGACCGGGCTGGTGATCGGCTCGGCAATGGGCTTGCCCGTTGGCCTTCTGCTGACCACATCGGTGCCCGAAGACACGTCAAAACTGATCGCTCTTCTGTTGATCCTTGCCCTTGCCGCGACCCAGATGGCCAGGATCCGCATGCCCTTTCTGGCGACCAAACCGGGGCTTTACGGCTCGGGCTTTACCGCAGGCATCGCCACCGGACTTGCCTCGGTCGGGGGGATGGTGGTGGCGCTATACGTGCTGGCCCAGAACGCCCCGGCCCGCTCCATGCGCGCCAGCCTCGTGATGTTCCTTTTCGTCTCCGCCGTGATTTCCTTCGTCACCCTGACGCTCTACGGCCTGATGACCAGCCAGACGGTCGCGCGCGGCCTGATCCTCGCCATTCCCGCAGCCCTTGGCGTGATCGTCGGCAAGCGCCTCTTCATCCCGCGGTTCGAACCTTACTACCGCCCGTTTTGTCTCACCCTTCTCATGGGCCTTGCCGCTTTGGGCATTGTGCGCATGAGCCTTTGAGAGGTAGATACCATCCATGACCATACAGCCAAAAATCGACACCTCTCCCAAGGTCGCGGACGAGATCCGCAAAACCACATGCTACATGTGCGCCTGCCGCTGCGGCATCAACGTGCACATGCGCGACGGCAAGGTAAAATACATCGAGGGCAACCGCGATCACCCGGTCAATCGGGGCGTGTTGTGCGCCAAGGGCTCTGCCGGGATCATGCAGCATTATGCGCCCTCGCGGCTGCGCGCACCTATGAAACGGGTCGGCGAGCGCGGCTCGGGAGAGTTCGAAGAAATCTCATGGGATGAGGCGTTTGATCTGGCCGCTGAATGGCTTGCCCCAGTGCGCGAAACCGCGCCCGAGCGTCTGGCGTTCTTCACAGGCCGTGATCAATCGCAGTCGCTCACATCATGGTGGGCGCAGCAGTTTGGAACTCCCAACTATGCGGCCCACGGCGGGTTCTGTTCGGTCAACATGGCGGCCGCCGGCATCTACACGCTGGGCGGCGCATTCTGGGAGTTTGGCTCACCCGATTGGGAACAGACCGAGATGTTCATGATCTTCGGCGTGGCCGAGGATCACGACAGCAACCCGATCAAGATGGGTCTGGGCCGCCTGAAAGAGCGCGGCGCCAAGGTTGTCGGCGTCAACCCCGTGCGCACCGGCTATAACGCGATTGCGGATGAGTGGGTGGGCATCACACCGGGCACCGATGGCCTTTTCATCATCGCGCTCATCCATGAGTTGCTGAAGGCGGGCAAGGTTGATCTGCCATACCTGATGCGCACCACCAACGCGCCCGTTCTGGTCGGCGAAGACGGCCTCTTCCTGCGCGATGACGATGGCAAGGAACTGGTCTGGGATCTCAACTCAAACAGCACGCAGCCTTTCGATGCGGCTGGCCTGAAACCTGCGCTCCATGGTGAACATCGCATTGCGGGCCAGACCGTGCGCCCGGTCTTTCACCTGCTGGCCGAGAAATACCTTGATGACAGCAACGCCGCAGAACACGTCGCCGAACGTTGCGGCCTGAAGCCTGAGACGATCAAGCGACTGGCCGCTGAACTTGCCGATTGTGCCTTCAACAAGGAAATCACGATCAACAGGGAGTGGACCGATTTCCGAGGTGTCACCCACAAGACGATCACCGGTCGCCCTGTCTCCTTCCACGCCATGCGCGGCATCTCGGCCCATTCCAACGGCTTCCAGACCTGCCGCGCGCTGCATGTCCTGCAACTGCTGCTCGGCTCGGTCGAGGTGCCCGGTGGGTTCCGCTTCAAGCCGCCCTACCCCAAGCCGGTTGCAGCCCATCCCAGGCCGCACCACACGGTGACACCGGGCAAGCCGCTCGATGGCCCCCATCTGGGATACCCCCGCGGGCCGGAGGATCTGGCGCTGAACCCCGACGGCACGGCCAAACGCATCGACAAGGCCTACACGTGGGAAAACCCCATGTCGGCCCATGGCATGATGCATATGGTCATCTCCAACGCCCATGCGGGCGATCCCTACCCCGTCGATGTGCTCTTCATGTACATGGCCAACATGTCGTGGAACTCGTCCATGAACACGCGCGGCGTGATGGACATGCTCACCGACAAGGATGAAAGCGGCGCGTACAAGATCCCCAAGATCATCTACTCGGACGCCTATTCCTCCGAGATGGTGGCTTTCGCCGATCTGATCCTGCCCGACACCACCTATCTGGAGCGGCATGATTGCATCTCACTCTTGGATCGTCCGATCTCCGAACAGGACGCCATGGCCGACAGCATCCGCTGGCCCGTGGTCGAGCCGGATCGCGATGTGCGCGGCTTTCAGACAGCGCTTATTCAACTTGGCGTCAAACTGGGCCTGCCCGGCATGGTCGATGCCGATGGCAAGGCGATCTACACCGATTACGCCGATTACATCACCAACCACCAGCGCCGCCCCGGCGTTGGCCCGCTCGCGGGGTTCCGTGGAGAGGATGGTCAGGGCAAGGGACGCGGCGCGCCCAACCCCAACCAGATTCAGGCCTATATCGACAATGGCGGCTTCTGGATGGACCACGTGCCCGAGGATGCGCAGTACAACCGCCCCTCCAACGTTGCCTATCAGGACTGGGCGGTGGAACGCGGCATCTATGACGCCCCGCAGCCCTACATCTTCCAGCTTTACGTCGAGCCGATGGCCAAGTTCCGGCTGGCAGCACAGGGCAAGGGCGAACAGCAACCGCCCGAGCATCTGCGCGAGCGTCTGATCGCCACGATGGACCCACTGCCCGTCTGGTACCAACCGTTCGAGGAGCAGGGCGTCGATCTGGACGAATACCCGCTGCACGCGCTGACCCAGCGCCCGGCCGCGATGTACCACTCCTGGGGCTCGCAGAACGCATGGTTGCGCCAGATCCACGGCCACAACCCGCTTTACGTCTCAACCGACATCTGGATCGAGCATGGCTTTGCCGAGGGCGACTGGGCGGATCTGACCTCGCATCATGGCACCATCACCGTGCCCGTGGTGCGGATGGACGCGCTGAATGCCCGCACCGTCTGGACCTGGAATGCCATCGGCAAACGCAAAGGCGCCTGGGCGCTCGATCGCGATGCGCCCGAGACCACCAAGGGCTTCCTCCTGAACCATCTGATCCACGAACTTCTGCCCCCCAAGGGCGACGGTCTGCGCTGGTCGAACTCCGATCCCATCACCGGACAGGCTGCGTGGTATGACCTGCGGGTCAAGATCAAGAAAGCGGCACCCGGAACTCAGACCAAACCCGAGATACCGGCACAGAAATCGCCCGTCGGGCGCGGCCCGGACAGTCTGGCCTATGGCAAGGAGTGGACCAAATGACCCGGCCATTTGAGCTACGAAAGAGTTATGAAAGAGTTATGCTTGAGGCCTGTTGCCAAACAGCAACCACAACAGTGACGGATTTGCCATGACCACGCTTCCAACCGCGACCCAAAAGAAGCTCGGACTGGTCATCGATCTGGACACCTGCGTCGGCTGCCACGCCTGCGTGATCTCCTGCAAGGAATGGAATACGGGCTCCTACGGCGCACCCCTTTCCGATCAGGATCCCTATGGCGCAGACCCTGTCGGCACCTTCCTCAATCGTGTGCATACCTTTGAAGTCAAAGCAGAAAACACGCCCGCACAGGTCGTCCACTTTCCCAAATCCTGCCTTCATTGCGAAGACGCGCCCTGCGTGACCGTCTGCCCGACAGGTGCCTCCTACAAACGCGAGGAAGACGGCATCGTTCTGGTCAATGAAAGCGACTGCATCGGCTGCGGCCTGTGCGCATGGGCCTGCCCCTACGGCGCGCGCGAGATGGATCAGGCCGAAGGCGTGATGAAGAAATGCACCCTCTGTGTCGACAGAATATACAATGAAAACATACCGATAGAGGATCAGGTCCCGTCTTGCGTGCGCACCTGTCCCGCAGGCGCCCGCCACTTCGGCGATCTTGCCGATCCCACAAGCGGCGTCTTCAAACTGGTAGAAGAGCGCGGCGGCATGGACCTGATGCCCGAACAGGGCACCAAACCGGTCAACAAATACCTGCCCCCCCGCCCCAAAACCGACACCGCGCCCGAACTCGACGTGCTCGGCCCCCTTCTTGCCGAAAGCACTGACGGCGCAGGCGGCTTCTTCGGCTGGCTCGACCGCACTTTGGAGAAACTCTGATGCATCCCGCAAAATCCATCATTCTCTTCACCGCCCTCTCGGGTCTCGGCTTTGGCCTGATGATCTGGCTGGGGATCGTACCGGGCGACAAGGGCACCTGGGTTGCGGCCGTATTTTGCCTTATGGCTCTGGCACTTAGCGGCATCGGCCTTCTGTCGTCGCTGTTCCATCTCGGCCACCCTGAACGTGCGGTCAAAGCCCTGTCCCAATGGCGCTCCTCATGGCTCAGCCGCGAGGGTGTGGTGGCCATTGCCACGATGGTCGTCTTCACACTTTATGCCGCAATCTGGGTTTTGGGCGGTACGCCTGTTGCCCTGCTCGGCTGGCTCGCAGCCGCATTGGCCGCGGTCACCGTCTACTGCACGGCGATGATCTACACCCAGATGAAAACCGTTCCTCGCTGGAATTCACCGCTCACACCAGCGCTTTTCCTGCTCTTTGCCCTCGCGGGCGGTGCGCTTCTCGCAGGCAAGGTCACAATCTCGCTCTGGCTGCTCGCAGCATTGGGTGCGGTTCAGATTGTTCAATGGATGCAAGGAGATAAGGCACTTGGCGACAGCGGCTCCACGATGGAGACGGCAACGGGCCTGGGTAATCTGGGCACGGTGCGCCTGCTGGAATCCCCTCACACCGGTGGTCCCAATTATTTGTTAACCGAGATGGTCTATAAGATCGGACGCAAGCACGCGCAAAAGCTGCGCATCATCGGCTTTGCACTGGCCATCGGGCTGCCTGTTCTTCTGGGCCTTGTGTTTGAGGTCAAGCACATGCTCGCCGGCATCATTGTGCTGATGCATCTCGCAGGTCTGCTGACCCTGCGCTGGCTCTTCTTTGCCGAAGCCGAACATGTGGTGGGTCTCTACTACGGAAAGCGCTGAACCTTTCGAGTTTCCCCAAATACTCCCGCCGGAGGCTCCCGTCTCCGGCGCCTGTTACCCCAGCAGGATCATCACGATCCCCGCCATCACCAGTGCGATCCCGGCCAGTTCCGCTTTCGAGATCTTCTCACGGAAAAACAGGACAGAGGCCGCAAGCGTGAACACCAGTTCGATCTGACCCACCGCCTTGACCAGTGCCGCATTCATCAGTGTAAAGGCTGCAAACCAGCCCAGCGACCCCAGCATGGATGTCAGTCCGACCCAGCGCGACACCCGCCAGCTTGCCAGCGTGCGCATCACTTCACCGGGTTCGCGCCATCGCAGCCATATGGCCATGACACCTGCCTGAAACGCGGTCACAAAGGCCAGAGTCAGTGAGGCCCGGATCAGAAAATCACCCTCTTCCAGCGCCAGAGCCGCGCCACGATACCCGATGGAGGCCATCGAGAATATCGCGCCCGAGGCCAGCCCGACCAGAGCGGGTGTGCTGAAAATCCCGCTGCGCCAGTTCTGCGCCGATGGCAGGCCCGAAAGCACAAGAACCCCCGCCAAGGTCACCAGAATGGCCAGCATGGCAAAGCCGCTCACCCATTCCCCCAGCACAAGTGCGGACAACAGAACGGTCATCATCGTCTCGGTCTTGGAGAAGGTCACTCCGACTGCAAAGTTGCGATAGCTGAACAATTGCACGAGCAGGGCTGTTGCAACGATCTGTGCGATCCCACCCCAGATCGCATAGAGCACAAAGGCAGGCGTCATCCCCGGCCAAACCTGCCCGCTCAGCCCCCAGACCCCCAGAAAGGTCAGCAAGGCCAAAGGCGCCCCGAAGACAAAGCGCGAGAACGTAACGCCAAGCGTCGACAACTGCCCTTTGAGCATCTTTTGCAGCATAAACCGGATGTTCTGGAAAAATGCCGCGGCAATGGTGATGAGAATCCACAATTCCATGCCCGACTTGAATCACGTTTGCCCAAGCCTGACCAGCGCTCTTGTTTCAGGGCGCTTTATGTGGAATTCCACAGCCATGGCACCACCGAAGTCCATTCAGAAAAAGATCGACCGTCGTCTGCTCAAGGGCGATGCCAAGACACCTGTCAAACAGGTGGCTGCCCTGTGTTATCGTGTGACCAAGTCTGGCAAATTGAAAGTCCTGCTCGTGACTTCAAGGCGCACGAGACGCTGGATCATTCCCAAAGGCTGGCCAATGCGCAACCAGCCCGACCACAAGGCCGCCGCACGCGAGGCCTATGAAGAGGCTGGCATTCGCGGCAAGGTCCGCAACAAGCCCGTTGGAAAATTCACCTATCGCAAGCTGCTGAGCGCGGGCAAATCAATCCGCTGCCGGGTACAGGTTTTCGAGCTTCGCACCGCCGAGATCAAGGACATCTATCCCGAAAGCGACCAGCGCCAGCGCCGATGGTTCAGCCCAAAGAAAGCTGCAAACCGGATCAGTGACCGGCAGGTCGGCCCGATCATTCTGGCACTGGCCCGCAAGTTTCAGGACAAGAAATCCAAGGGTTTAAACCTGACCAACCCCTGAACATGAAGGCTCTTGCGCAGGGGCGCAGGCATATCCGAAATCGCTGCGTCCAATGCCTGACGCAAGACCGGGACCATCTGCGCATGGCTCGTGACCAGGGGCAGACCGGGGGTCGGCGGGGTCCGCTGAACCACTTGCAAACTCTCTGACAGCGCTGGCTCCAGATCACAGGCAAAGGCAAAACTCTGGGCATCGATCGCCGCAAGATCGGCCTGCCCGCCCAGCACCGCCTTGATTGAGGCCGCATGGCTGCCAGTGACCACGGGAGGAGTTTTTAATGACCCAACTGCGGCAACAAGGGCAGCATGGCCTGACTGGCTGTCGTAACTGTTGATGGTTGGGGTCAGGTTTTCCAAACACTCAGCCGCCACGCCGGGCCGGGTGATCAGGACCGAGTTGTAATACCCCGGCACGCATCCCGGCAATCCGAAATCAAACGCGCCTATGACCTGAAGATGATGGTGCAGCCCTGCCCGGTAGGGAAAGCTGCATGTCTGGCTGAGAAGCACGTCTCCTGCCCTCAGGTATTCCGTATCCCCGGGCCAAATCAACTGATCCGGCGCATCTATCTCCTTTGGCAAATGCGCCCTGATCAGCGCCCAGAACTCCTGCCACTGCGGGCGCAATGCCGGGGCGTCAAACATGGGCAGGCTGACATGGCTCACGGTCGGTTGCGACCGGGCAGAGGGTGGATCACAGGCTCTTTCCGAGCCACCAGATAACGTCGGAAGATCTCGCCATATCCGGCAAAGACGTAACCCCGGTTGCGGGCCTGATATTGCTGGCGGCGCGATCGATAAAGCCGGGGCAGATCATACCACGGCACGGCCGGATGGGCATGATGCACCGAATGCAGGTTGTTGTTGAGAAACAACAAGGCAAGTGGTCCACGATCCTCAATGATGACAGACCGGCCCGAGACCTGCTCATGAGCCTGATGTTCAAGATAGGTTCTGATTTTCAGGATCGATTGCGACATGTAGACGGCGGCAAGATAGGCCCACCACTCAATCTGACCCATGGTCAGCAGCCAAAGAACAACCAGCGCCACGGCTGGCACATGCAGACCCCAATCCATCCAGACCTGCCGGGATCGTGCGCGCAACAACTGAAGTTCAGTCCTGTAAAACGCCTCAATCCCCAGTGCCGGTCCGACCAGCATCCGCCCCAGAAGTGTGTTGTTAAATTCCAGCAGCTTTTTCATCGGGCCCGACAGGGTGCTGTACATCTCAGGTGCGAAATAGGCGCTTTCAGGATCATCGTATGGATCGGTCAGCGTTGCGTCCTTGTGGTGGGTCAGGTGCAGATCGCGAAACCGGCCATAGGGGACCAGAAGGCCCAGAGCAGGGAATACCAGCGCCACTGACAGCGTGCGATTGGGCAGCGGATGACCGTGCAGGGTTTCATGCTGAAGCGAGGAATGCATGGTCATCGTCAGCGCGAGAACAGGAATGGCCAAAGGCCCGATGGACTGTGCATGAATCGTGGTCAGACACCAGATCAGATAGGTTGCTGCCAGCAAGGCAAGGGTTGGCCACTCATACTCGGATCGCGCGGGCGAAGGCATACAGGTCCTTTGATGTCAGGGGGATGCGCGCGCTTGGGCGTCGCATCATCACGAGGATGTTACCTCAGATCGCCACCCAGGCAACGTCTCCCGGCGACAGTATCTGCGTCGCTTTCAGACCCTGTATTTCGCCCAGATCGACAGGAACTGCATCGTAATTGAAGACAAACCGGGTGCTGCCAGCATCAGCAAAACGCACTCCTTCGGGCATGTCGATCACCGGCAGATCCGCGTCCAGAAGTGCCGTCTTGACAAGTCGCAGCATCGCGACCGGATCAGGCCAACCGGCCAGATAGCGGATGTTACCAGACTCCGTGACAGCCGCCTGCCCGTCCTGACTACGCTCCAGCACCGTGGCGGAACCTGATATCTCCTCGCGCCAGATGTGAAAAGCGCCACCGCCTTCCAGCGCAACAGGCGCATCGGCCCGCAGGCTCTCGACCCTTTCAACCAGCACCTGTGCGGCAGGCAAATCAGGCGGCATCGCATCTGGAATGCTGAACGTATCAGTCTTCGACCCACTGCGGGGGCCAACCACACAAAGGCCCTTGTGGTCGGTTATCTGCGCCCGCAGCCCGTCTGGCCAATGCATCAGACCCGGAGCAAACACCACGGCATAATCAGACAGGTCGGACACACAAGGTGGCAGAATATCAACCATCTGACCGGAGCGGCGCAAAGCGCGATAGACCTCGAAAACCAGTCGGAAATAGTCGAAATCGCGGCCCTGTGGCTGGACCGACCAGGCCCATGCGCTCTCATAGTCGAAAATCAGCGCCACACGCGGCCTGGGCAGGGCAACATCCGGCAATTCGGCCAATTCACGTGCAACTTGTGTCGCTTCAGCCAGCGCAGGCGCAGGCGCTGCATCGCTGCGCAACAGGCCCGCGTGCATCTGCTCCTGGGCAAAAGGCGCCTGACGCCAGCGGAAGTAGCAGACGGCCTCAGCCCCATGGGCAAACGCCTCCCACGCCCAGAGCCGCGCCATTCCAGCCAAGGGCGACGGGTTGTAGGGCGCCCAGTTCACCGGGCCCGGTTGTTGCTCCATCACCCACCAGCGCCCTCGCCCGACACTGCGGTACAGGTCATGATGAAAGGCCTGAAAGTCAGGATCGCCCTGCCGCATGAAACGTTTGGTCCAGACTGCCCCTTCGTCCGAGCGGTCTTCGAGAAATCCTAGCGGATAGCTGTCCCAACTGGCCACATCCAGATCGGCACCAACGGCGAAATGGTCAAACTCAACCGTGCGCCCCATGTAATTGTGGATGAGCGGCGCATCGGTGACGGCGCGGATTGCTCCGGCCTGTGCCCTGTTGAACGCCACCACCTGATCCGAGGAAAACCGATGGAAATCCAGCCAATGGGCCGGGTTGGCCTCTGTCACCGTCTGGTTGGGCAGGTCGACCTCGTCGTAGGTGCGGTATTCCATCGACCAGAAGACATTGCCCCAAGCAGCATTCAGCGCGTCGATCTGGCCGTATTTTTCAGACAGCCAGTTGCGAAACCCGGCACAGGCTGCATCTGAATAGCTGCGCGTGGTATCATGGCAGCCATATTCATTGTCGATCTGCCAGGCTTGAACAGCCGGGTTTCTGCCATAACGTTCAGCCATCTGACGCGCGATGCGCACCGCCTCATCCCGAAAGCCATCATGCGAAAAGCAATAATGCCTGCGCGACCCAAACTTGCGTGGTTGGTCATATGCATCAAGCGCCAGCATGTCGGGGTATTTGTCCAGAACCCAGCGCGGCGGCGTGGCTGATGGCGTGCCCATGATGATCTGCAGCCCCGCATCGCCAAGCGTCTTGACTGCGCGATCCAGCCAATCCCAACGCAGATCACCCTCGACCGGTTCCAGCCTGGACCAGGAAAATTCTCCGATGCGGACCCAGCTCAGGCCGGCTTCCACCATCTGAGCAGCATCGAGCGCCCAGCGCTCCTCAGGCCAGTGTTCTGGATAGTAGCAGACGCCAAGCCTGCGTCTGGTATCAGGCATGGGCGTCATAGGCAGCAACCGCCGCGCGTGCGCTGGCTGCCACATCTTCCACCGATTTGCCCGGCTTGAAAAGCGAAGAGCCCAAACCAAACCCGGTGGCACCCGCTGCCATCCATTGTGCGAAATTGTCAGGTTCCGCACCGCCAACCGCATAGACGTCTGTCTCTGGCGGCAACACCGCACGGATCGCCTTTAACCCTCCGGTGCCCATCATCGTCACCGGGAAAATCTTCAACGCATCCGCACCTGCCTGAAGAGCAGCAAAACACTCGCTGGGAGAGAACACGCCGGGATAGGACCCAAGGCCCGCGGCTTTGGTGGCCCGGATCACGTCCGTATCGCAATTGGGCGAGACGATGAACTGCCCCCCTACATCTGCAACTTCACGCACCTGATCGGTCGTCAGCACAGTGCCTGCGCCAAACATTCCCTGCCCCGACAACTCGCGTGCCATGGCACCAATGCTGTTCAGCGGATCGGGAGAGTTCAGCGGAACCTCGATCCATGTGATGCCCGCATTCAGAATGGCACGCGCCATTGGCAGGGCATCTGCTGGTTCCAGGCCACGGAGAATGGCAATAAGCGGTCGGGACATCAGACGGTCTCTTTCATCGAAGAATAGGCAGCGGTGAGCCCTGCCAGAACAGCATCCGTGCCGTTCATGATCTGCGGGTTCAGGCCGACATGGGAGCAGGCGGCGGCATAAGCCTCGACAATGGCATTCGCCCCGATCAACACAAGGTTCTGGCCCAGCCAATAGGGCTTTGCACCGGCCAGTTCCAGCCCGATCAGATAGCCCGACAGACGGGACCGGGCCTTGACCGGGTCAGACGCCTGCAGCAATCCGCCAGCGCGCAGGCCGAAAAGCTTAGCGCCGATGGCCTCGGGCCGGGTGATGGTGTCGTCAAAGGCATCAAGAAACACGTCGCGGTCAAAGCCCGTATCGCTAACCGAATGGCGCAGAACGGACTTTTCCGCCAGTAGCGCGAACAACTCCCCCGTCAGGAACGTGTTGAAATGGAAAATCTCCCTGTCCACCACATGGACCCATTTGGAATGGGTGCCCGGCAGGCAGATGATACCGTCGAAATCAGGCGATGAGGCCAGATAGCCCGCGATCTGTGTCTCTTCCCCGCGCATCACATCGGGCGGTGTTTCCTGACAGATGCCGTTCATGACGAAGACCTGCAAGCGGGGGTCCTTCACGGGTGCGCGGACAAACGCCTCGCCGCGCGGTGCGGTGGGAACACTCAGGTAAGACGCCTCCACCCAGCCTTGGCGGGAGCCGACCATACCACAGGCAATCACCGGTTTCCGGCCACTGCCAAGCCAACCAGTGATCAGGTCCAGCAACGCAGGCTCAAACTCGTCCTTTGACAGGCTCACTGCACCTGCCTTGCTTTCCAGCCGACCCAGAGTTTCACCCGTCCGGGACATCGCATAGGCCCTGAGCCGGGTTGAACCCCAGTCAAGTGCAATCCAGTCCGGGTCGAGTTTGTCTGTCATCCCGTCACCACAACGCCACCATCAATTACCAACGCCTGCCCGGTCATCATCCGGGAGGTCTTGGAGGCAAGATAAAGCGTTCCGTCAACAATGTCGCGGGGGATCAGGTGTTCTTTCAGGCATTGCCGCTCAAGATGGGCCGCCAGGCTTTCTGGTGTCGCCCATTTGTCCATCTGCGCCTGCGTCAGAACCCAGCCGGGCATCAGCGCGTTGATGCGGATCTTGTCCGGACCAAGCTCGCGCGCAAGCGCCCGGGTCAGACCGGTGATGCCTGCCTTGGCCGCGACATAGGACGCATAGCCTCCGTTGCCCATCATGTAGGAAATCGAGGAAAAGTTGATCACCGCACCTCCGCCTGCGGCCTTCATTCCCGGTGCTGCATGCTGGATGGTGAAATAATGCGGGCGGATGTTGATTGCCTGCGCCTTGTCCCAGGCCTCGACCGTGTAGCCTTCCAACTCATGCCGCATGTCATTGGCGGCATTGTTGACCAGCACCGTGATCGGGCCATGTGCGGCTGCCGACTGATCCATGGATGCCTTCAGCCCGTCCACATCCGTGACATCGCATTTGATGAATAGCGGACGACGCCCGTGTTTGGCTTCCATCTGGTCACAGAACTCGGTCGCATCCGAGCGCTGGACAAAGGCCACATGCGCGCCCTGTTCCATGAACCCGTCCGTCAGATCAGCGCCGATGCCGGACCCACCCCCGGTGATGTAGACCGATTGGCCTTCAAGGTCGTGAAAACTCGCGTATTTCATATCCGTTCTCCGGTCAAAACCCAGATCGTGTTGGGAAAGGCATTGGGAAGTTGCAGGCCGTTGTGCATCAGGTATGCGCCGCTCAACCGCACCGTCTTGCCTGCAATCAGGGGAGACTTCGCACCACGGTTCATGACCTCTTCCACTTCGTCGGCATTTTCGAGGCGGATGTCATAAAGCGCATCCGGCGTCAGCCCAGCAAGTCTGAGCGGGCGGGCAAACTGCTGTGCCGAGGGTTGCATCTGACCGCTGTAGAGCATGAAGCGATCCTGCCCGGGCGCGACCTGCACCTCCGCCAGAACATTGGCGTCATCGCTATCGAGCCGGTGCAAGAGGCCGCTGCGCATGTCAGAGCGCCAGTCCTTGAACCGGGCAATGGCCTGCTTGATCAGATCAGCCTCGTCATCGGTCAACTCGCGCAGGTCCATCTCAAGCCCCATGGCGCGTGACGCCGCAACGCTGGCCCGGAACGACATCGGAAACTGGCGACCCGATGTGTGACAGACCCGGGGGCCGATGTGGGACCCGGCAATCTCGGGTGGGAAGAAATAGGATGCTCCGCGCTGGATTTTCCACCGCTCATAGGCGTCGTTGCTGTCAGACGTCCAGAACCGTTCGGTGTGTTCCAGTATGCCAAAATCGATCCGGGCCCCACCTGAGGCACAGGTCTCGATCTCGACATTCGGGTGCGCCTCGTGGATGCGCGAGAAAAGCGCATAAAGGCTTTCTGTCTGGGCCGGACGGATCGAGGGGAGCGCGCGGTTGTGGTCCCATTTCAGATAATCGATGTCATATTCGTTCAGCAGGTTGTCGATCCGCTCGAACAGGAACTGGGCTACCTGCGGATTGCTCAGATTCAGAACTTGCTGGTTGCGTCCCTGATAGCGTCCGGTGCCCAGCATCCATTTCGGTTCGGAGCGGAAAAGATCGCTTTCCTCATTCACCATTTCGGGCTCAACCCAAAGACCAAAGGTCATGCCGAGCGATTTCACGTGGTCGATCAGCGGCCCCAGACCGTCGGGCCATTTGCGCGGATCCACTGACCAGTCACCAAGCGAGGTGGTGTCATCATCGCGCTGCCCGAACCAGCCGTCATCCAGCACGAAACGCTCCACGCCAAGACCTGCGGCCTGGGTGGCCAGATCCTTCAGTACCTGGGGCTTGTGGTCAAAATAGACCGCTTCCCAGCAGTTGTAATGCACAGGGCGCGGGCGTTCGGGGTCGGGAAACTTGACGATTTCCTCGCGCACATGGGCGTGAAAGGACTGGCTGACGCCATTCAGCCCAGCGCCTGAACGGGTCACGTAAAGCTTTGGCGTCGAATAGGGATTGTCCTTGGTCACCGGGACGGACGCGTCCTGAAGCGCGCCGAACTGCACCTGACGGCGGCCATCTGACAGCTCTTCCGCGATCATCCGGTGACCGCCGGACCAGCCAAGGTGAAAGCCGAAAGCCTCGCCCTGGGTCTGGGTCGCGCCTGTGGTGGGGATCAGAATGCCGGGAAAATCGGTGTGGGACGTGCGTCCTTCCCAGCTTTCACGAAGTCGCGCACCCTTGGACCATGGAACGAGGTTGGTTTGAAACTCACCACACCAGCGGCCCGAGAATTCCAGAATGTCCGTCGCATTCTGCGGTGCTGGCAGAACCGGTGCGGGCATCCAGTCGACCTCGCAAATGCTGTCAGACAGGGTCTTGATGGTCGCCCAAAGTGCAATGACATTGGTCGATGCATTGAGGCGGATCGTCAGTTCATATTGGGTCTGCGTGGGCTCATCGCGGTACAGAATCACCGCGCCATCGGGCAGGTCCTGAGCAAACTCCAAGGTGAAAACAGATTGCAGCGGCACGCCGTTGCGCCGGATCGCCGGGTGGCCCAGAAAGCCACCTGCCTGCTCGGGCGCCACCGAGATATCCGCCACGACATCCAGCATACCACCCGTGGGCGAGACTCGGGTGCTGGCGGCCAAGGCGCGCAGATCCTCAACCTCCGGCAGGGGCGCCGACCAGTAGACGACCGCCGGAAGGCGGTCGTCGAAGCTTGCGAGAACAAGAGTTTGCGACGGAGTGTCAAACCGCCAAGTTCGGATCACTTAACAGCCCCAAGTGTCAGGCCGGCGATAAAGTGCTTCTGCATCAGGAAGAACATCGCAACCGGAGGCACAGCCGCCAGCAAGGATGCTGCCGAGACCAGATGCCAGTTGTTGACGAACTGTCCATTGAGCGCACGCACGCCTGCCGTGATTGGCTTGGAGGCCTCGCCCTGCGTCAGCACCGTGGCCCAGAAGAAGTCGTTCCAAACGAAGGTAAAGATCAGCACTGCAAGGGCTGCAATCGCAGGACGCACCAGAGGGAGCACGACATACCAGAAGATCCGGAACTCTCCCACGCCCTCGATCCGGGCGCTTTCGATCAGATCGAACGGCAGTGCCTTGATGAAGTTGCGCATGAAGAGCGTACAGAACCCTGTCTGGAAGGCCGAATGGAACAGCACCAGGCCGGTCACCGTGTCATAAAGCCCGGTTTTGACCGACAGGTCGCGCACCGGCACCATCAGGATCTGGTAGGGTACGAAATTGCCTGCCACGAAGATGAAAAACAGTGGCAAGGCAGCCCGGAACTTATAAATCGCCAGCGCGTATCCCGCCAGACATGCCAGCGAGACCGAGATGATCATCGTTGGCACCGTGATCCAGAAGGAGTTCTTCAGGTAGGTCCATGCCTCGGACTGAATGAAGACGGCCGTATAGTTCTCGATCATCTGGAAGTCCGACGGCCAACCGAACACGTTGCCCGAGTTGATGTCAGCCGCCGGACGGATCGACGTCATGACAATGGCCAGCATCGGCAGCAGCCAGATGAACAGCGCCACAGGCAGAAACAGCTTGTAGCTCAGTTGCGTGGCCGGGCTGGCCTTTTCAATCGGTTTGGGAAACATCTCAGCGTCCTCCCTTCTCGTCTTGGTACATCCGGTAGAGGAAGTAGCTGATGTAGATGAGCATGATCAGGAAGAGCACAGTCGCAATGGCCGAGCCGTATCCCATGCGGAACCCGTATTCCGACAGCGCTGTTTCATACATGTAATAGGCCAGCACGTTGGACGAGCCATACGGTCCGCCTTGCGTCATGATCGCGATCATATCAAACGAGCGCAGCGCTCCGATCACGGTTACAACGACGGCGATGAAAGTCGCGGGTTTCAGTTGCGGGATCACCACATACCAGAGCATCTTCCAGCCTTTGGCCCCATCCAGTCGCCCGGCTTCGATCTGATCAGCCGAGACGTTGTTGAGGCCGGTTAGATACAGGATCATGCAATAGGCAATCTGCGGCCAGAGACCGGCAAAGATGATGCCGAAAGTCACCAGGTCCTCATCCGCCAGAATGGCAGGTGGGGCGGCTCCGAAGAACTCCCAAATGATGCCTACGACACCGAAGTTGGGATTATAGAACCATGTGAAGATCAGACCGACTACAACTTGCGAGATCACGAACGGAAAGAAGAACATCGATTTATAGATGCGCATCCCGGTGACTGTCTGGTTGAGAAACAGGGCAACGGCCAGACCGGCGGGAACCGCCAGCATGAACAGCACCAGCCACCAGACGTTGTTGATCAGCGAGGTGTAGAAACGGTCGTCGTCCAGCAATTCGACATAATTGCCCAAACCGACCCATTCTGCTTCGCCCAGTCCGTCCCACTCGAAAAACGAGATCCAGATCGACTGAAAGATCGGTGCAATGACATAAACGACAAAGAAAAGAATGGCGGGGGCCAGAAAGATCCAGGGCGTGACCGTCATGCGGTTGCGCTGGAACCAGGTGTTCTTCCGGCTCGCGGAAAGCGTAGTGGACGCGTCAGCCATGGTGCCCTCCCGGCAAAATATGATTGTGAGGGGTAAGGCGGCGGGCCAATTTCAGCCCGCCGCCGCTGGTCCAGAAGGACTTACTTGTAGACGCGCGCCTGAATTTTATCGAGACGCTCGAGGATCTTGTCGAGGCGATCAGGCTTGATCATGAACTCCTGGAAGCCTTCCATGCCAGCCTTGGCCATTTCCGCAGGTGCGTCACGGTCATAGAACTGGGCCAGACCTGCAGCCGTGGACACGGTGGCAAAGCCTTCCTGAATGAACTTGTCATCACCGGCAGTTGCTTCGGAGTTGATGGGAAGCTGGCCGATCGTGGCGTTCCACTCGGTCTGCACATCAGGACGGGCGACAAAGGCCAGGAACTTGCGTGCATCTTCCTTGTTCTTTGCTCCCGATGGGATGAAGAACGCATCAGCCGGTGCCTCTTCGGCACGTGGCAGACCAGGCGTGATCTCAGGGAACTGGAAGTAGTCGATCTGGTCGTAGGTCAGACCGGCATTTTTATAGGCATCTACCGAGAAGTTGCCCATGACATACATGGCCGCTTCACCGTTGGCGAAGGGTGCAACCGCATCCTGCCAGGACATGGTTGCGTGGTTTTCGATGAAGTAACCGGGCTCAACCAGCTCCTGCCACTTTTCGAAAGTCGCCTTGATCCGTGGGTCGGTGTACTTGATCTCGCCTGCTGTCAGTGCGTTGTGCACGTCATAGCCGTTGGTGCGCAGGTTCAGGTAGTCAAAGACACCTGCTGCGGTCCACAGGAACTTTGTGCCGATGGTGAACGGAGTAACGCCGTTTTCCTTCAGCTTGGCAGAGGCTGCCAGAAGCTCGTCCCAGGTGGTTGGCTCTTCGATGCCCAGATTGTCGAAGATGTCTTTGCGGTAGTAGATGCCCCACTGGTAGTATGTGTAGGGCACACCCCACTGCTTGCCGTCGCGGGTCATGGTCGGCTTGATCGCGGACAGCGTCTCACCAAAGCCCTGCTCTTCCCACAGATCGGATACATCCTCGAACAGACCGGCATCCACGAATGGACCCATCCGGTTGCCGGGGTACCAAGAGGTCACGTCAGGCGCATCAGCAGACAGGAAGTTGCGGATCGCAGTCTTGTGCGCTTCGCGGTCGTTGATGTTGACGATGACGTTGATGTCAGGATTCTCGGCCGAGAATTTCGCAACCGCATCCTCAAAGCCCTTCTTCGGGCCTGGGTTCGGATCATCGAAGTTGATGACCAGATCAGCAGACAGCGCTGCAGACGCCAAGATCGTTGACGCAGCAAAAGCGGCAACGGCCACTTTGGTTTTATGGAACATGTTTTCCTCCCGCATGTATCCAAGTCGGATTGGTTTCAAATAGTGAAACTTGGTTTTGATTATTGAAAACTATGGATTCCTAAATTAACGTTGTCAACACAATCACACCGCGCAGACCTAGAAGTTTGCGGATTTTAGGGAACGAAATGTCGGAACAGGGTCCTCATGCTGATGGGACGGTTGGCAAGGCGCTCGATGTGCTGGAAGCCGTGGCCTCATTTGCCAAACCTGTAAGGTTTACTGAGCTTCTGGCGCTCGGCCACTGGCCCAAGGCCACGCTTTATCGGCTTTTGCAGACCCTGACCAACCAGCGGATGCTGGCCCATGATCCGGCCACCAACACCTATTCGCTCGGCGTCAGACTGATTCGCCTCGCCCATGGTGCATGGCGACAGGCATCGCTGGCCCCGATCGCGGCGCCCTTCATCGATCAACTGTCCGCCGAGATCGGTGAAACCGTGCATCTGGCCCAGCTTGATCACGGACAGGTTCTGTATGTGGACAAGCGCAACGCGCTGAAGCCAATCGACATGTTTTCAGACGCAGGCAAGGTCGGACCGGCCTACTGCACCGGCGTGGGAAAGGCGATGCTCGCCTATCTGCCTCAGGACGATCTGGAAACCGCGCTGAAACAGCAATCCTTTCACCCCCACACAGATCACACGCTGGCCAGCCCGGAGCGCTTGAAGGCTGATCTGTGCGAAATCAGATCCAGTGGCATCTCGTTCGACCGACAGGAACATGAGCTTTCCATCATTTGCGTGGCCGTGCCGATTCTGGACCGGTCCGAACGTCCATTGGGCGCAATTTCCGTGACAAGTTCCACGCTCAGACATTCACTGTCCGATCTGGAAGAATTTGCAGCCTCACTGAAACGAACCGCTGCCGATATTGCGGCAGAGGCACAGCCCTGGGCCTTTCCCAGCCTGTCCATTGACCCGAAACATTCATCCCTCAGGAGCCATTGACCATGGGTGTTACCTTAAGAAACGTGATCAAGAAATACGGCGAAACCCAAGTGATCCACGGTGTTGATCTGGACATTCAGGAAGGCGAGTTCTGCGTCTTCGTGGGCCCGTCCGGCTGTGGCAAGTCCACTTTGCTCCGCATGATCGCGGGTCTGGAGGAGACAACCGGTGGCGAGATGCGGATCATGGACCGTGATGTCACCCACACGGACGCATCCGAGCGGGGCATCGCCATGGTGTTCCAGACTTATGCACTTTATCCGCACATGACCGTGCAGGAAAACATGGGTTTCGGTCTGAAAATGAATGGCGTGCCCAAGGCCGAGATTGACGAGAAGGTCGGCAAGGCTTCGAAAATCCTCAAACTCGACGACTATCTCGCGCGCAAGCCCGGTGCCCTGTCAGGCGGTCAGCGTCAGCGGGTTGCCATCGGACGGGCGATTGTCCGGGGACCGGATGTGTTTCTCTTTGACGAGCCGCTCTCGAACCTCGATGCCGAGCTGCGAGTTGAGATGCGGGTTGAAATCGCGCGTCTGCACAACGAGATCGGCGCAACCATGATCTATGTGACCCATGATCAGGTCGAAGCGATGACACTGGCCGACAAGATCGTGGTGCTGCGCGCCGGTGTGATCGAACAGGTCGGTGCACCGCTTGAGCTTTATGACAACCCGGACAATCAGTTCGTAGCAGGCTTCATTGGCTCACCTGCCATGAACTTCGTCACTGGCGTTGTGTCTGGCGCAGGAGTGTCGATCCCTGATCTCGGCCTGAATTTTGCAACTGACGTTTCGCTGCCAGCCGAAGGCCAGCAAGTCACGGTCGGCATCCGGCCAGAGCACATCATGATCACAGAAGGTGATCATCTGACTGTCGATCTGGCCGAGCATCTGGGTGGTGTTTCTTATCTCTATCTGGTCAGTGCCGGCGGGGATCGTCTGATTGTCGAGGCCCGCGAAGGCCGCAGCAGGCAGAAAGGCACCAAGGTTGGCCTGTCTGTCGATCCGTCATCTGTCTATCTGTTTGATCCCAGCACGCAAAAGCGCATTCGCTAATGCAAGCTTCTGCCAGAGCCGCCATGGCCCTGGCAGACCTTTTTCCCGAAGCACGTTAAGAGCTTTCACATATTAAAAATTTACATGTAACAAATACTTGACACTTTAGGGCTTGTTCCTAGGTTGACCCTCGAATGAGCAACCAATCTATGCATTTGCCTAAAGGTTATTGTCCGATGTACACTCCCAAAGATACCAATCAGATGGTGCAGATACTCGCCGGACTTCGCTCTTACGCAGAAACAAACGGGATGGTTGTTCTGGCAGAACACCTGTCAGATGCCTTGATGATGGTGTCACCCGAAGCCGACGCCCGGCTTCATCAGGATGCAAAGCGCGTCTTTTCAGAGGACGACAATCCGGGCTAGCGTTAGCTAGCGTCGGCGCGCTGCCAGGGCGCTGAAAAACTTCCCAGCACGTTCTGGATCGCTGCATCATCGGACCCACCCGCTGACAACATGGCCACCAGTCCAAGCTTTTTGCTTTCGACGACGTCGACCACGCGCTCCTCGATCCCTGCCTTGTCCAGCGCCTCGTTGTAGATCCGCGTGATTGCCATCTTGCGCAGGTCGGGCTTGAAAATCTTGCCAACGGCAGTCTTCGGCAACTCATCGACAATGCTCAGGAATTTGGGATGGGCTGCACGCTCCCCGATATTCTGCTCGGCATAGGCGGTCAGCTCCTCTTCGGACACTTTCCCGCCTTCGATCAGCTCGACATAGACGCACGGCACCTCGCCTGCATGGGCATCGGGCTGGCCGATTGCACCTGCAAAAGCAACCTGAGGATGGCCCATCAATGCTTCCTCGATCACTGCCGGGTCAATGTTATGACCACCACGAATGATCAGGTCTTTCGCGCGCCCTGTGATCCAGACATAACCGTCCGCGTCGATGCGCCCCAGATCACCGGTGCGCAGATGGGTGCCGCCTGAAAACAATCCGGTATTCTTGTGCTCTTCAGTGTAGGTCTCACCGACCATTACCCCGGGATTGGCCACGCAGATTTCACCCACTTCATCGACTTCGCAGACTTTGGTCACGTTGCCCGCGTCATCGGAATACTGAATTTTAACGTCAGTGTAGGGAAATGGCAGCCCGACGGAGCCGATCTTGCGCTCACCAGCAGGCGGATTGATCGAGACCAGACAGGTGGCTTCTGTCATGCCGTAGCCCTCAAGGATCTTGACGCCCGTGGCATCCTCGAACTTGCGAAACAACTCGATCGGCATGGGGGCCGAGCCCGACAGCGCATAGCGCAGGGTGGAAACGTCAGCATTCACCGGGCGTTGCATCAACTGGGCAACTGCCGTGGGAACCGTGACCATGAAGGTCACTTTGTGCCGCTCGATCAGTTTCCACATGTTGTCGAACACGCCCTCGCCGCGATAGCCCTGTGGCGTTGGCATGACCATCTGGGCACCCGAATTCAGACAGGACATCATCACCGGATAGGCCGCGAGTACATGGAAAAGCGGAAGGGGACAGATCAGCGTATCCTCTTCGGTGAACATGTAGGAATGGCCGCAGTAACCATTGTAAAGCATGCCGACATGGCGGTGGCGTGCCACTTTGGGCATGCCTGTCGTGCCACCGGTGTGGAACATCGAACAGAAGCGGTCATTGTCGACGTCTTCAAAACTCAATGCTGCGGTGGAATGGCGTGCCATCTCGGCGTTGAAATCCACCACACGTGCGGAATGGCTAGCCTCGACCTTCGGTCGGATCAGCGGCACGATCCAGCTTAACGGTGGTGACAGGTAGCGCTTGAGATCAACCTGATAGATGGTCTTTACATTTGGCGCGAGGGCCACCGCCTGTGCCACTTTCTGTGCAACGTCGGTCTTTGGGAACGGGGCAAGGGTCACGACGGCCTTGGCACCCGTCTCGCGCAGGATCGCACCGATCTGTTCGGGGTCAAGCAGCGGATTGACCGGGTTGACGATGCCTGCAGTGGCACCGGCCAGAAGGGTGATGGCGGTCTCGTTACAATTGGGCAGGACGTAAGCCACCACGTCATCCAGCCCGATGCCATCGGCGCGGAACATGTTGGCCGCCGCTGTCACCTTGCCCTTGTACTCGGACCAGGACAGTGATTCTGCCTTGTCGTTCTCGCCTGATTTGATCTGGAAGGTCACAGCCGGACGGTTGGGGAACTTCCCGGCCGTCGCACTCAACTGCTGATAGACCGTGCGTGCGTCAATCCGGGCATCGAACGGCATTTCAGCTTCGGCTGCCTGTTTGTCGCTGAGCGTAATGATGGTCATAACCTGACCCCTCCCTGTGCATCACGCGAGGGTTTGCCCTCGCTTTGTATTTGATCGTGCACTTTTAATAGGGGGTGTTGTCAAGGCAAGTCCGACGCTACGTCAGGCAGCGGCACCTTCGGTGAACTGCAGACGGGCCAGTCGCGCGTACAGACCGCCCTGTGCGACCAGCGCATCATGGCTGCCTTCTGCCACGATTTGCCCGGCTTCCATGACCACGATCCGATCGGCGGCTTTCACTGTGGCTAGGCGGTGCGCGATGATGATCGTCGTGCGATTTTCCGACAGACGTTCGACGGCCATTTGCACCGCGCGCTCGCTTTCGGCATCAAGCGCTGATGTCGCCTCATCGAGCAGCAGAACCGGCGCATCCCGCAAAATGGCACGCGCAATGGCTATGCGCTGTTTTTGCCCGCCAGACAGCATGACGCCACGCTCACCTACATAAGTGTCATAGCCCTGCGGCAGAGCGCTGAGGAAATCATGCGCAGCTGCAGCTTTTGCGGCGTCTTCCACCTCTGCATCGCTGGCACCCGGCCTGCCGAAGCGGATGTTTTCGCGCGCGGTGGTTGCGAAAATTACCGGGTCCTGCGGGACCAGCGCCATGTTCTGTCGCATCTCTTCGCGGCGCATGGCGTCCAGCGCAATGCCATCAAGTGTCACCCGCCCCTGATCGGGATCGAAGAATCGCATCAGCAGTTGAAACACCGTTGTCTTGCCCGCGCCTGATGGTCCAACCAATGCAACCGTTTCACCCGGCTGGATTGTCAGGTTCAAACCACTGAGGGCCGCAATCTCGGGCCGTGCGGGGTAGTGAAAAGTCACGTCTTCAAAACCGATGGCCCCGTTGGCGCGCTTTGGCGCGGCAACCGGATCATCAGGGTCTTCAATCGTGTCGCGCAGGTTCAGCAATTCCACCAGACGCTCCGTTGCACCTGAGGCGCGCTGCAATTCTCCCCAGATCTCGGAAAATGCGGCAACCGCACCTGCAACCATGACCGAATAGATCACGAACTGGACCAATTCGCCCGCGCTCATCACATCAGCACGCACATCACGTGCACCGATCCACAAGACGCCCACAACAGAAGTGAACACCATGAAGATCACAAGGGCGGTCATGAAGGCGCGGGTCTGGATCCGGCGCTTGGCTGTGTCGAACGACCGCTCCGTCACTTCACCGAATTGCGCACGGCTGACTGTCTCATGGGTGTAGGACTGCACGGCTTGTGCCGCCAGCAGCGTCTCTGACGCCTGACCGGAGCTTTCCGCGATCCGGTCCTGGTTTTCGCGCGACAAGACCCTGAGGCGGCGACCCAGCGTGATGATCGGCACCAGCACCAGCGGCACGCCCAGCAGCACCAGCCCGGTCAGCTTGGCAGATGTAAAAAGCATGAAGATCAGGCCGCCGAAAAACGTCAGCAGGTTACGCAGGGCAATCGATACGGACGAGCCGATAACCGACTGGATCAGCGTCGTGTCCGTGGTCAGGCGCGACAGCACTTCGCCTGTCATGATCCGCTCGAAAAACGCGGGCGACATGCCGATGACGCGATTGTAGACCGCCTTGCGGATGTCTGCGACCACGCGCTCCCCCAGCTTGGTCACGAAGTAGAAACGCAGCGCCGCTCCGACGCCCAGCAGGGCCGCAATGCCAACGGCAGCTGCGAAATACTTGTCCATCAGCGCCAGTTCGTCGGAGAATCCATCCACCACGCGGCGTACCGCCAAAGGCAGGATCAGGGACAGGCAGGCTGTGACCACAAGGGCAATGCCTGCCAGTGCCAACAGCGCCTTGTAGGGTGCCAGAAACGGCAACAACCCACGCAACGATCCCATGGATTTGGATTTCGGGCGATCAGCCTCGGTGCTCATGTTCGGGACGCCCCTCATCTCACTGGGAACAGTGCGTAGCAATCCCGCATCAAACTGACAAGCACCTGCCACGCTTGGTCGCAGTCTGGGGCGCTTGAAGGGAAGTTGGAGCGGGTAGCGGGAATCGAACCCGCACCTTAAGCTTGGAAGGCTCTTATGATACCATTTCACCATACCCGCTCGGGATGCGGGAACGGGTATGGGAAGCCGCTGCCATCGTCAAGACCGGAGTTGGCCCTGATCAGTCAAAGAGGCCTGACAGCACCGCAGGCAAATCGTCATAGTGGTCAAGCAGTGCCTCGGGTTGCAGATCGCGCACAGCCATCCCGGTTGGACCGAAGGTGACCAGAACACTGGGTACGCCTGCGTTTCTTGCCGCTTCACGGTCCGTCACGGTGTCCCCGATCAGGGTCGCCTTGGCAGGATCTCCACCGATCAGACGAATGGTCTCCAGCAAAGGGGCAGCATCCGGCTTGCGTGTGGGCAGAGTGTCCGCGCCGATCATCGCACCAAAGCGGTCGCGAATGCCCAAACGCACCAGAAGATCCTGTGCCAATCCTTCAGGCTTGTTGGTGCAAACACCCAGAAGCCAGCCCTTGGTTGCCAGCAGATCAAGGCAACGTTCCACGCCAGGATAAAGCACAGTGTAGCGGTCGATGTTTTCGCCGTAGTGTTCCAGCAGAACGGGATAGAGTGCATTCACTTTGTCCGTTCGTGCGTTGCCATCGGGAAATCCCAGACGCGAAAGACCCAAAGTCAGCATTGCCCGCCCGCCGGCAAAGGCTGTCGCGGCATCGGCTTGCGCATCAAGTTGCGGTTTGTCAAAGCAGGCATTGGCCGCAGCGATCAGATCCGCCGAGGTATCTGCCAAGGTGCCATCCAGATCGAAGATAACGCTGCCCATAAAGCCTCCATCGTTTTGCCGCACTCGTGACACATGCTGCAACGATATGAAATCAAAACTGAACTCAGGTTTGCTTTAGTTTTGAAATGGCGACTGTTACAAGCGCCAAAAATCAATGTGGCCGAGCGGGGGCGTCACAATTATGTCTGTTGCAGTGATCATTTTGGCCGCGGGCGCGGGGACGCGCATGCAGTCGGATCTTCCCAAGGTGCTTCATCAGGTGGCCCATGCGCCCCTTGTGGCCCATGCCATTGCCAGCACAGCCGAACTGACGCCATCGCGGTTCGTTGTCGTCACGGGACACGGCGCAGATGCAGTTGAGGCCGAAGTCAGCAACTTCTTGCCGGAAGCGAGTTTTGCCCGTCAGGAAGAACGCCTTGGCACTGGCCATGCGGTTGCGCAGGCCAGGCCAGCGCTTGAGGGGTTCGCGGGCAAGGCGCTGGTGTTGTTTGGCGATACGCCTTTCGTGAAACCCGAAACCCTGTCCCGAATGCTGGCCTCGGACGCCGACATCACTGTGCTGGGATTCGAGGCGGCCAATCCGAAGGGCTATGGCCGCTTGGTATTGGGGGCAGACGGCTTTCTGGACCGGATCGTCGAGCAGAAAGACGCGAATGCCGCAGAAGACGCCGTGACCCTGTGCAACTCAGGCGTCATGTGCGTGGCAGTGCCGCAGATGTTTGACCTGATCGACAGGATCGATAACACCAATGCGAGCGGTGAGTATTACCTGACCAGCCTGCCCGAAATCGGCAATGCGCAAGGTTTGAAAACCGCCGTTGTGACCTGCGAGGAGGCCGAGACGCTCGGCGTCAACTCCCGCACCGACCTTGCCAAGGCGGAGGCGTTGTTCCAGTCGCGTGCGCGCAGCGAGCTTCTTGCAAACGGTGTTTCGCTTCACGCACCCGACACCGTTTTTCTGGCGCAGGACACAGTGATTGGCCGGGATGCCGTGATCGAGGCCAATGTCGTATTTGGCCCCGGCGTGACAGTCGAAAGTGACGCGCGCATCCGCGCCTTCAGCCATCTTGAAGGCTGTCATGTGAGTGCCGGTGCCATTGTCGGACCCTATGCCCGGCTGCGGCCCGGCGCCGAGATTGGGCCTGATGCCAAGGTTGGCAACTTTGTCGAGATCAAATCAGCCGATATTCAAGCCGGTGCCAAGGTCAACCACCTGTCCTATGTGGGCGATGCAACCGTGGGAGAAGCAGCCAATATCGGCGCAGGCGCGATCACCTGTAATTATGACGGTGTGATGAAACACCGGACGGAGATCGGCGAGCGCGCCTTTGTCGGCTCGAACTCCTCTCTGGTCGCCCCGGTCACCATCGGGAAACAGGCGTTGGTCGGCTCCGGCTCGGTGATCACACGGAATGTGCCTGACGGCGCGCTCGCCATCGGGCGCGGCGATCAGGTCAACAAACCCGGTCTTGCGATCCGTCTGATGGATCGTCTCAGGGCCATCAAGGCAAGGAAACAAAGCTGATGTGCGGCATCGTCGGAATTCTCGGAAAACACGAAGTCGGCCCGATCCTCGTTGAGGCTTTGAAGCGGCTGGAATATCGCGGCTATGACAGTGCAGGCGTTGCCACGGTCACGCATGGCAGGCTGGACCGCAGACGCGCCATCGGCAAACTGGCGGCCTTGTCCGACCTTCTGGTACATGAACCGATTGAGGGAACAAGTGGCATTGGCCACACCCGCTGGGCCACACATGGTGCGGCTTCTCTGCGCAATGCCCATCCGCACCGGTCCGGCAATGTGGTCGTCGTGCACAACGGCATCATCGAAAACTTCCGCACCTTGCGTATGGAACTGGAGGCCGAAGGTCATCAGTTTGAGACGGAAACAGACACGGAAACCATCGTGGCGCTTTGCAATCGGGAACTGGACGCGGGCAAATCGCCGAAAGACGCAGTTCAGGCGACACTTGCCCAGCTTGAAGGCGCATTTGCGCTGTGCTTCCTCTTTGCCGGCCAGGATGATCTGATGATTGCCGCCCGCAAGGGCTCGCCGCTTGCCCTGGGCTATGGCGAGGGTGAGATGTATGTGGGCTCCGATGCCTTGGCACTGGCACCGCTGACCAACCGCATCAGCTATCTGGAAGAGGGTGACTGGGCCGTTTTGACCCGCACCTCCGTACAGGTTTTTGACGCCGACAATGCGCCGGTTGAGCGTGAGGTCCAGACGGTGCAGGCGGCCAATGCCTACGCTGACAAGGGCAACCACAAGCATTTCATGGACAAGGAAATCCACGAGCAGCCCTCGGTGATGTCCTACGCCCTGTCCAACTATACCAGCGATGACGGGCGCAGTGTCAGTCTAGGTAAGCAGGATGTTGATTTCTCGGGCATCGAACGGATCGTCATCGTAGCCTGCGGCACAGCGTTTCTGGCAGGCCACGTGGCCCGCTACTGGTTCGAGCAGGTGGCCCGCATCCCCGTCGAGATCGAAGTTGCAAGCGAGTTTCGCTACCGGGAGCCACCGATTTCCAAGGGCACCATGGCCGTCTTCATCTCGCAATCCGGAGAAACGGCAGATACCTTGGCAGCGCTCAGGTACTGCCACGGCAAGGCTGACAGCATCGTCTCGGTCGTCAATGTGGCTGGCAGTTCGATCGCACGCGAAAGCGATGTTGCCCTGCAGATCTATGCGGGCCCCGAGATTGGCGTTGCCTCGACCAAGGCATTCACTTGCCAATTGTCCGTACTGGCCAGCCTTGTGCTGCTCGCAGGCCGTCAGAAGGGCGCGCTGGATGCGGCGCAAGAAGCAAAATATCTTGATGCCTTGCGCACCGTTCCAGGCGCGATGACCACCGCCCTGATGCTGGAAAAGCAGATCAGCAGCATCTGCTGGGATCTTTCCAAGGCACAGGACATCCTGTTTCTGGGACGCGGTGCGATGTATCCGCTGGCCCTTGAAGGCGCGCTCAAGCTCAAGGAAATCAGCTATATTCACGCCGAAGGCTATGCCAGCGGTGAATTGAAACACGGGCCGATTGCCCTGATCGACGAGACTGTGCCCGTGATCGTCATGGCTCCTCGGGATGCATTGTTTGAAAAAACCGTCTCGAACATGCAGGAAGTTATGGCACGCGGTGGCAAGGTCTTGCTGATTTCCGATGAAACCGGTCTTGAAGAGGCCGGAGATGGCGTCTGGAAGTCGCTCAAGATGCCGACAGTTGATCCATTCGTGGCTCCTATCCTTTATGCCGTGCCCGCGCAGATGCTGGCCTATCATACAGCCGTGACCAAGGGGACGGATGTGGATCAGCCGCGCAATCTGGCAAAATCAGTGACTGTGGAATAGCATCAGCCTTTGACCAAAGGCCCACAGATGATCCTTGACCAGTTACGCGCACGCGCGAACCCGCAGAAGGCTGCCGAGATGGCCGCCTATCAT
Organism: uncultured Paracoccaceae bacterium; assembly: GCA_947494445.1. Classification (GTDB taxonomy): domain Bacteria; phylum Pseudomonadota; class Alphaproteobacteria; order Rhodobacterales; family Rhodobacteraceae; genus CANLSM01. The sequence continues at coordinate 321,564 of CANLVD010000002.1, forward strand.
AAGGCGGAGCGCGTCTATCTGGGCGTGTCGAACCCGGACATCGATGCAATTGTGCGGGGTTACCAGCAAGGTGGGCCAGCACATCTGCATCTGGCAGAGGCTGCATCCCTGTGGGACAGCAACATCCATGAGGCGCGTGTCGCAGCCGCCAAGCTACTGACCAAGGCACGCATTCGTGAGGGTGAGGCCGAGGTCTGGGCCGAAATTGCACGCTGGGTGCCGCAGTTCGATGCATGGGCCGTGGCGGATCACGCCTGTGCCGCAGGTTCTCGTCGTCTCAGCGCTGTGCCGGACCGGCTGGATCAGGTTGAGACCTGGACCGGGGATTCGTCAAAATGGGTGCGTCGCGCGGCTTTGGTGATGACCCTGCCCTGGGCCAAACTGACCCATCCAAATGAGGCCGAACTGGCTGCGCGCGAACGAATTCTGGGATGGGCTGCAAGCTACACAACGGATAAGGACTGGTTCATCCAGAAATCCGTGAGCTGGTGGCTCAGGACCCTCTCGAAAAAGGACCCTGAGCGTGTGACCCGCTTCGTTGACGCGCATGGCGCATCAATGAAGGCCTTTGCGCGAAAGGATGCTTTGCGCGCGATCTCAGGCTGAGGCCCCCTCCGGTTTGGGCGGTGCAAATGCCAGAATTTTCTCACCCGCTTTGGGCGCAGGCTTGCCTCCGGATGCGAGCGGCTGGAATGCCCCGGATTTGGTCAGGATGCCGATGATCTCTACCCCTTCGCGCTCGGACAGATATTGCTCCAACCCGTATTCGTCGCTCAGTCCTGTCTGGGTGAATTCCCATCCGTCGCGTGCACGTTTGACATAGGCCTCAAAGGATTGACCAGACCCGAGCGTGCGCCCGCCAATGGTGACAGGCAAATCACGGTCATCTTCACCCGCCTCATGGCGTCCAACCTGAAAGACATTGCTGCGACCGAATTCCGGCCCGAATTCGGTACAGATCAGCGCGTTGTAGGAATCATTATCCGTGGCTGCGATCAGTATACCGTAGCGGTTCAGGTCGATGGTGTGTTCGGCGGCCTCCGACAGGATCTCACCGAAGAACACTGGAACAGACGCGGCCCGGGCTTCCCGCAGACGGAACCAGTTACGATCTGCCAACAGCACAGGCACGCCCGCCTCTTTCAGGTCAGTTGCCAGATCGACCGTCCATTTTGTCCCACCGATGATCAGCACGCCGGGTGGTTCTTTCGAGGTTAGGTTCAACAGACGCGCCAGCGGGGTCATGGAAAACCCGTGGATCACAACCGTGGCAGCGACCAGCGCGAAGGCAAGGGGTGCCAGCGTTGCCCCATCGGGCACGCCCAGTTCCGCCAGACGCGATCCGAAAAGACCCGCAACCGCAACCGCGACCACACCGCGAGGACCAATCCAGGCGATCATCAGTTTTTCGTTCAGCGGCAATCCGGTGCCGATGAGCGAGATCATCACCGTAACTGGTCGCGCAAAGAGAATGATCAGAGCCACAAACAGGATCGCCCGCCAGTTCAGCTGGCTGACCATTTCGACTTTGAGCGAGGCCGCAAGCAGGATGAAGACGCCCGAGACAAGGATGACCGTGATGTGCTCCTTGAAGCGCTTCAATTCCTCCAGCGATGGCAGATGGGCGTTGGCGATCACGATGCCCATCAGGGTCACGGCCAGAAGCCCGCTTTCATGCAGCACGCTGTCGGTTGAGGCATAAACTGCCAGAACCGCACCGAAAAGCACGGGCACCTTCATATATTCCGGGACCCACGCCCGTTTGAAGGCCATCACAAGAAAACGACCGCCCGCATACCCGACAAGCGAGGCGACAACGATGCCGATCGCCAGATGCTCAGCCGCCTCGATCAGGGTGGTGGAGCCATAAAGGGCCGTGATCACCTCAAAGGCCAGAACAGCTGCAAGCGCGCCCACGGGGTCGTTTACAATCGCTTCCCAGCGCAGGATCGACGCAGGCCGAGAGGCCATACGCGCCTGCCTGAGAAGCGGGGTCACAACCGTCGGCCCGGTGACCACAAGGATGCCGCCGAAGACAGCTGCACTTTCCCAACTCAGACCTGCGCCGTAGCGAATGGCTAGGGTCGACAACAACCAGCCAATAGGCGCGCCGACATAGACCAGGCGCCGCACGGCCTTGCCTGCATCGCGCAATTCCTTAAAATTCAGGGTCAATCCGCCCTCGAACAGGATCACCGCCACAGCGATCGATATTATCGGGCGAAAAAGTTCTCCCAGATCCTGCTCGGGCGAAATCAAGCCAGTAACAGGCCCGGCCAGAATGCCAGCAGCCAGCATCAGGACAATTGCAGGCATCTGCAAACGCCATGCAAGCCATTGCGAGCCGATGCCAAGAACACCGATCAATGCGAACAATACTGCGGGTTCCATCACCGCTCCCTCATCTGATCTTTTGGCAAACCTAGGGCAGTGATCGCAGTTCGAACAGGGTTAACGTAACAATCCGATCATGCCCTCGCGTCGATAACCGACCTCCAACGCGATCAGATAGGTCGCACCTCGCAGGATGTTGAAGGGCCAAGCCAGCATCTCGCGCGGGACCGCGCGTGCAATGTAGGGCAGATCAAACCAACCGCCTGCACCGGAGAAGCCGACAACCGGCATCCCGAAGGTCAGGGCGCTCGCATAGCTGCGCGGGATGTGAAACCCTTCCGTGACCAATATGGCATCACTCAGCGCCTCATCGCGCATGATGTTGCGCGTGAACAGGATGTTTTGCAGGGTCGAATGCGATTGCCCCTCTTCAAGCAGCACAGTCGCTGGCACACCAAGGTCATAGGCATATTTGGCCATGACCGAGGCCGCCGTCGGTCCTTCATCATTCTCATATGGCGATCCGCCTGAAAACAGAATGCGCGTGGCCAGACCTGCCTTGTACAACGCGACCCCCTGCTCGACCCGGCGACGAGATCCGTTGCCCAGTTCGCCATCTTCCGTCAGCGATGCGCCAAGCACGACAATCACATCGGCTTTGACCGAACCATCCGTGCGCACGGTGAAAAACTGCATGATCAACATGCCCAGCAGGATCGAGCAACACAGGGCCAAGTAGAGCTTCAGCACCCAGTTGAGCAATCTGCCCATCAACCGACGCTCCTTGTCTTGAGTTCGCGACGCATCACCTTCCCTGTCGCCGTCATCGGCAGTGCATCCGTGATTTCAACCAGACGTGGCGCGACATGCGGTGACAGCCTCGTGCGCACGTGGTCGATCAAACGGGTTTCAATATCCTCCTGCGAGGCTCCCGGTTGCAAAACCACGAAAGCCTTAACAAGTTCCGTACGAACCGGGTCTGGCACGCCAACCACCCCTGCCATCAGCACATCTTCATGGGTGACAAGACAATCCTCGACCTCTGACGGCCCAATGCGATAGCCCGACGAAGTGATGACATCATCCGAACGCGCCACGAAGTGAAAGTAGCCATCCCCGTCCATCACGCCTTCATCACCCGTCCGCATCCAATTCCCGATAAATTTGTCCGAGGTTTTCTCTGGAGCATTCCAGTAGTTGAGGAACATGACCGGATCAGGGCGTTTTATGGCAATCTCGCCCTCTTCTCCGGGGGCCAGCGGATTTCCCTGACTGTCGATCACTGCAACGTCGTGCCCCGGCACAGGCTTGCCCATGGAACCAGGCTTGGGGGCCATTACCTTGGCGCAATTGGACAGCACCAGATTGCATTCGGTCTGGCCGTAAAACTCGTTGATCTCGCGTTTGAAGACGCTCTTGCCCCAGTCAAGCAGCCCCGCGCCCAGCGCTTCGCCGCCTGAGGCAACCGTGCGCAGATGGCCGGCCTGCGCGCCGGTGACCTGACGCATCAATTTCAGGGCGGTTGGCGGCAGGAAAGTGTTGCGCACTCCCAGATTGCGCATCACCGCAAAGGCCTGCTCGGGATCGAATTTCAGCATCCGGTGCGCGACAAGGGGAACACCCAGCATCAGGGCTGGCAGCATGACATTTGTCAGACCCCCCATCCACGCCCAATCCGCAGGGGTCCAGAGACAATCGCCTTTCTGGGGCATGAATTCATGATGCATCTCGACACCGGGCAGATGACCCAGCACAACCCTGTGTCCATGCAATGCGCCCTTGGGAGGGCCGGTCGTGCCCGACGTATAGGAAATGAAGGCCGGATCATCGAGCGTGGTGTCGGCCATCACCTCGGTATCCGATGCCTTTCCCAACTCCTGCCAGAAGCCGTAAACTCCGCCCTCGCGCCCATCGATCGAGAAGATCTCCCGCAGATGGGTCAGGTCGTTCCGGATGTTCAGAACCTTCTCAAGATTGGCGCCATCGGTGACCACGGCCGCACAGCCCGCATCCTCCAGCCGGAACTTCAGCCCGTCTTCACCAAAAAGCGTGAACAGCGGCACGACAATTGCGCCGATCCTGTAACAGGCCAGATGGGTCAGCACCGTCTCGGGTGTTTGCGGCAGCAGCACTGCCACCCGGTCACCGCGCTTGATGCCATGGCCCAAAAGAACATTGGCCAACCGACGCGAGGCCCGGGCCAGTTGGATATACGTGTAGTCGCGCACGTCGCCATCAGGCCGCAGATAGGTCAGCGCCCGGCGTTCAGGCTCGGCGCGGGCCCAGCGCGCACAGGCCATCTCGGCAATGTTGAACTGCACAGGTTCCGGCCAGACAAAACGCGTGCGCATGGCCTGCCACGTGTCGGGCCGTTCAATCGTCGTCAACAATTCCATCGCATTCCCTGAGTGAGCACACCAAAAAACGTGCCAAACTTGCCCCAATGAGACAGGTGTATCGCTTGCGCATGGCGGCGCGCAAGACTACGTTTAGCCGCAATAATGTGAGGAAAACATGACTGACACTGCACCGTTGATCGATCCGTTTGCACGCGCAATCACCTATCTGCGGGTCTCCGTCACTGATCGCTGCGATTTCCGCTGCGTCTATTGCATGTCCGAGAACATGAACTTCCTGCCCAAGGCCGAGTTGCTGAGCCTTGAAGAGCTTGACCGCCTCAGCTCGCGCTTCATCGCAATGGGCGTAAAGAAACTCCGCATCACCGGCGGGGAGCCTTTGGTGCGCAAGGGCATCATGACCTATTTCGAGGCCATGGGCCGTCATCTGGCCAGTGGTGCCCTGTCGGAACTGACGCTGACCACCAATGGCTCGCAACTGCGGCGCTTTGCAAAACCGCTGGCCGATTGCGGTGTAAAGCGGGTCAATGTCTCGCTCGACACGCTCAACGAGCAGAAATTCAAGGACATCACCCGCTGGGGGCGGTTTGCTCAGGTCATGGACGGGATCGATGCCGCCCAGGAGGCCGGTCTGAAGATCAAGATCAACGCTGTGGCCCTGAAAGGCACCAATGACGACGAAGCTTTGAGCATGATCGACTGGTGCCATGCGCGCGGCTTTGACATCACCTTCATCGAAGTGATGCCGATGGGTGAGGATATGGGCGAAGGATTGCGGCTGGATCAGTTCTGGTCACTCAAGGACGTTCAATCCCACATCGCCAGCAAATACACCCTGATCGATTTGCCCGATAACACCGGTGGCCCGGCGCGCTATGTCCGGGCTGAGGAAACCGGTGGACGGATCGGGTTCATCACGCCGCTCTCCCATAATTTCTGCGAAAGCTGCAACCGTGTGCGGGTCACCTGCACAGGTCAGTTGTTCATGTGTCTTGGGCAGGAGGACGAGGCTGACCTGCGCTCCGTTCTGCGTCGGGCCGAGGACAACACGGCGCTTGACGCCGCCATCCGCAAGGCAATCGAGCGCAAGCCCAAAGGACATGATTTCGACTATTCCCGCCAACGGGTCGCAGGCGAAATGACCCGCCACATGAGCCACACTGGCGGCTGATGCTCGCCTGGATCGGGGCACGTGCCCGCTACGTGCTGAGCCTTGGCTGCCTGGCAGCATTGTTCCTGCCAGATCTTGCAGCCTTTGTGCGCCCTGCCCTGCCTTATCTTGTCTCGGTCGTACTTGCGATGGGGATGGCCCGGGTTGATCTGGGACAGGTATTGCGAGAGGCGCTGTCGATCCGCAAACTCTCCATGCTGGTGTCGGCCTCCATTGCCCTGATGCCTGTGTCCGCTGCACTGTATCTGGGTGTGGCCAAACTGACCGGCTTGCCGACATCGATGCAGACAGCCCTGATTTATCTGGCCGCCGCACCACCCATCGCGTCTTCGGCAGGTCTTTGTTTCTTGCTGGGTTTCAACGCGCGGCTGGCGCTTGAGGTGACGGTAAGTGCAACCCTTCTGACGCCGATCCTTGGGCCGTTGACGGTCAACTGGCTGCTGCCGGTCGTCTCGCCCCTGTCACCCGTGCTGCTGGCGACCAACCTCGCCGCCATGATCGCAGGCGGCATCATCCTTGCCCTGATCATCCGAACGCTCATCGGCGCTGAGCGGATCGCAGCCAATAAGTTGAGTTTTGACGGAGCGGCTGCCCTGACCATGCTGCTCTTTGTGATCCCGCTCTTTGACGGGGTCGGCCCGACCATGCTGGCGCGTCCCGGGCTGAGCGCTGGTATCTTTGCGCTGTCGATCCTGTTCAATCTGGGGATCAACCTGTCCGTCAACACAGCCGCCCGCCGCATGACCGATCCGGCTACGGCCGGGGCCTGTGGCATTCTTGCCGGAAACCGCACGATTGCGATGTATCTGGCTGCTCTGCCCCCTGACCCGGTTTTCACGGCCTTTGTGGCGCTCTATCAGTTTCCCATGTACTTCACGCCTCTGGTGCTTCAGCGCTTTCGGGTGTGAATATTAACAAATGGTGCGCTGGTCACATTTCACGTGATTTGGCCAGTTGACCAAAGCGCTTTCATAAGGAACCTTGCCCCCATGTCTGCTGCCTTGCCTTCCCGCGACCTGCTTGCCCGGCTGGTCGGTTTCAACACAGTCTCGGATCGAAGCAACCTCGATCTGATCGAATTTGTGGCCGACTACCTGAATGGCCTGGGCGTCTCTTCAACGATTGTGCCAGCCGAGGATCAACCCAAGGCCTCGCTCTATGCACAGATCGGACCGGATGTGGATGGCGGCGTAATCCTGTCAGGTCATACGGATGTGGTCCCGGTTGAAGGGCAGGACTGGGTGACCGATCCCTTTTTGATGACGGAACGTGACGGTAATCTCTACGGTCGCGGCACCTGTGACATGAAGGGCTTTGCCGCCTGTGTGCTGGCAGCCGTGCCCGACATGCTGGCAGCTGACCTGAAACGACCCATCCAGATTGCCCTGACCTATGACGAAGAGATCGGCTGCATCGCAGCACCACCCCTGATCGAAGCGATGCGCCCGCTGCCGCGTGCATCAGCCGCCATCATCGGTGAGCCATCGATGATGAAGGTTGTCACCGGGCACAAGGGCATCGTGGAACTTGCCACCCATATTCGCGGCTATGAGGTGCATTCATCACTGATGCACAAAGGTGTTTCCGCCGTCATGGTTGCGGCCCGGTTGATCACATGGATCGAAGCACAGTCCGAGGCCAACCGCACAGCCGCACCTGCCCAGAGCGATCCTGATGGTGCCTACGAGCCACCCTGGACCACGCTTCATGTGGGCGTCATTCACGGCGGCACGGCCCATAACATCACCGCACGGGACTGCACCTTCTCCATCGACATCCGCAACATGCCTGACGAGGGCCAGCGGGACTGGATCAATCGCTATGCTGCGTTTTGTGCCGAAGTTGAACGCGAGATACAGGCCATAAGCCCAAAGACTTCGATCACGATTTCGGAAAGCGCCGTGGTGCCGGGATGCCGCGAAGAAAACGATGGTACGGCAGAAGCACTGGCGCGTCGTCTGACCGGTGACAACGCACGCAACGTGGTATCTTACGCAACCGAGGCCGGGCAGTTTCAGGATGGCGGGTATTCCGCCGTGATTTGCGGTCCCGGCTCGATCGATCAGGCCCATCAGGCCAATGAGTTTGTATCGCTTGACCAATTATCCCAATGCGACCGGTTCTTACGCAAGCTGATTTCCCATCTCTCTGAGTGATTTTCACCCCAAGGATGCCCCACTGATGCCTATTGTGAACAGATTTGCCGACCTGCACGACGAGATCACCGCCTGGCGACAGGACCTGCATGCTCATCCCGAGCTGCTGTTCGACACACACAGAACATCTGCCAGTGTGGCTGAAAAACTGCGGGCCTTTGGCTGCGATGACGTGGTTGAGGGGCTGGGGCGCACGGGTGTTGTCGGGGTTATCAAGGGCAAGGCTGCGACATCCGCCAAGGTGATCGGGCTGCGCGCGGACATGGATGCCCTGCCGATCATCGAGACGACAGGGCTAGACTATGCCTCGTCCGAGACAGGCAAGATGCATGCCTGCGGCCATGACGGCCATACTGCGATGCTGTTGGGCGCTGCCAAATACCTGTGCGAGACGCGGCGTTTCGACGGCACGGCCATCGTGATCTTCCAGCCCGCCGAAGAAGGCGGCGGCGGCGGACGCGAGATGTGTGAAGATGGCCTGATGGATCGTTTCGGCATTCAGGAGGTTTACGGCATGCACAACATGCCCGGCCGCAAACTGGGCTCGTTCGCGATCAGGCCCGGTCCGGTCATGGCAGCGGCTGATCTGTTCACGATCCGTGTCGAAGGTATGGGCGGTCATGCCGCGCGCCCCAACACGACCATAGATACCACACTGGTGGCCGCACAGATCGTGATCGCGCTGCAATCCATCGCTTCGCGCACCGCTGATCCTCTGGACGGATTTGTTCTGTCCGTCACCGGAATCCGCACGGAAAGCGACACGTTCAACGTGATCCCCCAACGCGCCACGATGAAGGGCACCGTGCGCACGCTGAACCCAGCACTGCGCGATCAGGCCGAAGCCATGATGGAGCAGATCATCACCAACACAGCACTTGCCTACGGTGCCAAGGCGAGCCTTGACTATGTGCGCAACTATCCGGTCACCGTGAACGCGCCCGCGCAGACCGCCTTTGCATTGGAAGTTGCAAACAATCTGGTCGATCCCTCAATGATCGAGCCGAACACCCCGCCCGTGATGGGGGCCGAGGATTTTTCCTTCATGCTGGAAGAACGCCCCGGCGCGATGATCTATATCGGCAATGGCGACAGCGCCAACCTGCACCATCCAGACTATGATTTCGACGACAGCATCATTCCGCTGGGATGCTCCTATTGGTCGCGTCTGGTCGAATTGGCGATGCCGCTCAAGGTCTGAGCCAGACCACCCCGTCCAGTGCCGCCACCTGCCTTTTCTGGTTGCACCAATGGTCCGACAACCGTTTGATGTCGTCTGGATACCAAGGGCTGTAGGGCGTATCAGCCACCCGCTCAGGCCCATCCAACCGGTCTCCTAGCTTTGCAGAGATCTTGGCAAAGGACTGGCGGCGGCGCTTTGGGCGACCGCTCAATTGCCAATCCAGAACATGACCGGTCATGTCGGACAGGATGGAACCTGCCAGATGCTCCAGATCCGCATGATCCCAGATGCTCAATTCGGCCTTTGGAAACAAGGTACGCACCCGCCGCAGAAATCCTGCCCAGTCCGGTGGAGTTGTCAGAAACCGCGCGCGCATCTGCGCCTCTCCTCTGGGACCACCGTGGCGCAGATACTCCGCGTAGATAGAAGCTAGATAATCAGGCGTGTTGCGCAGAGCAACAAACACCCTGTCAGGAGGTGTTTGAAGCCTTTGCAGACGCTCTTCCATCTGCGGGTACAAAGCCGCGGTCTTGATCACATGGCGCGGCGTGCCGATCAGGTTTTCGTCCGACACGACCAGTTTTTTGCCCGGTACAGGGTGGTAACTCATGGTGTCCCGGCGACATTCCGGTGGTAACTCCACCGCCACCCCCGTTGCGTCAAGCGTTTCACGCTGCGCCCGCATCCGGCTTTGCAGCCAGGACGTTGCGGTCTTGTGCACACCAAGATGCAGGGTCAGGGTCATCTGTCCGACATGTCCGATCAGGCCGTTGCTCGACTGAAGGCACAGCCATTGCACAGGTCCATTTGTTTGACCAGTCTTTACGCTCCGCCCGGCCTCCGGGTATCCGTAAAGAAGGCCCAACACCTGAGGATTCGCTCAAGTAAGCTGTCCAACCCATCGGTATTTCGGTCAGGGCAGCAAACTCGGTTTCGAGAAACGCTCCCAGCTTAGAATTTTTTCCTTTTGTAGCTCGGTCACCTGTAACTTCTGGTCGGATCCGTGAAGGAAGGAGGATTTTTCCTGTGTTGTCATAAGCTTATCACAAACGAGCCCCTCATTTCCTCCAATTTGCATGAAAAATGCCCTATGCATTCGAACAGGTCGCATGGGCGCAAAACTGCTTGTGCATTCATCACGCGAAAAAGCGTGCAGAAAAAAGCGGCATTCTCGACTTTACAGCCTTTGCGAGGTTTGCCACCTTGCACGGCAGTAAAAAAAGAAACCGACCAACAGGGGTCATCAAATATGGCAACATCCGCAACGGATGCATTTGTGGCGTTTGACCGCGTCCAGAAAAGTTACGATGGCGAAACGCTGGTCGTCAAAGATCTGAACCTCTTCATCGACAAGGGCGAGTTTCTGACAATGCTTGGCCCCTCGGGCTCGGGCAAGACCACTTGCCTTATGATGCTTGCAGGGTTCGAGACGGCGACCCATGGCGATATTCTTCTCGACGGTCGGCCGATCAACAACATCCCGCCCCACAAGCGTGGCATCGGGATGGTTTTCCAGAACTACGCGCTGTTTCCCCATATGACCGTGGCCGAAAATCTGGCTTTTCCGCTTGAAGTGCGCGGCATGGGCAAGGCGGACCGCGAGGCCAAGGTCAACAGGGCGCTGGACATGGTTCAAATGGGTGAGTTTGGCAGCAGACGCCCTGCGCAGCTTTCAGGTGGCCAGCAGCAGCGTGTCGCTCTTGCCCGCGCTCTGGTGTTCGAGCCGGAACTGGTTCTTATGGACGAACCGCTTGGCGCGCTCGACAAGCAGTTGCGCGAGCACATGCAATACGAGATCAAGCACATTCACGAAAGGCTGGGCGTCACCGTGGTCTACGTGACCCATGACCAGTCGGAAGCGCTGACCATGTCGGACCGGATTGCTGTCTTTGAGGATGGCCGCATTCAACAGCTTGCCCCACCTGCGGATCTGTACGAGCGGCCCGACAACGCGTTTGTCGCCCAGTTCATCGGCGAGAACAACAAACTGACAGGAACAGTCGAAGCAATCGATGGGTCAACCGTCAGCGTTGGCTTTGCCGATGGTGAAAGCTGCAAGGCGCTGAGTGTGAACAACGGTCCTGTGGGCGGTCCGACCCTGCTGTCGATCCGACCCGAGCGGGTGCAGATTGGCGCGGAAGAGGGCCCCAACACAGTTGAGGCACAGGTTCTGGAACTGATCTACCTTGGCGATCACATTCGCTGCAGGATGCGGGTCCACGGCAATGATGACTTCATCGTCAAGGTTCCGAACTCGGCCGGTCACGAGCATCTGCGAGTTGGAGAAACCACCCGTGTTGCCTGGAAAATCGAAGACTGTCGCGCATTGGATGCCGCTTGAGACAGCAGCCGTGAGGGTGATGAGAAACCTTCGATCCCAATGCCCATTCAGGGATTGAAGGACAACAGAGACCAATGGGTATCAACAAGGAGAGAGACATGAAACTTTCGCATGTTATGCTGGGCGCTGCGAGCGCTCTTGCAATCAGCACTGCGGTCTATGCCGAGGACAAAATCACTGTCGTCAGCTGGGGCGGCGCTTACACCAAAAGTCAGGTAGAGGCTTACCACAAGCCATGGATCGCAAAGACCGGCAACCAGATCGTGTCGGAGGACTACAATGGTGGTCTGGCCGAGATCAAAGCGCAGGTTGAAGCTGGCAATGTGACCTGGGACATCGTGGACGTCGAGTATTCCGACGCGATCCGCGGCTGTGACGAAGGCCTGCTTGAAGAAATCGATCCTTCGATCCTTCCAGCTGGTGCCGACGGCACGCCCGCAATGGACGACTTCATCGAAGGCGCTGTCACCGATTGTGCGGTATCCAACATCGTCTGGTCGACCATCTTTGCCTATGACACAACCAAAGTGTCCGGCGTTGAGGGCATCTCGGACTTCTTTGACCTCGACAAGTTCCCCGGCAAGCGCGGCATCCGCAAGAACCCGAAAGCCAACCTTGAAATGGCTCTGATGGCTGACGGCGTTCCTGCTGCAGAAGTCTATGACATGCTGGAAACGGATGAAGGCGTTGACCGCGCATTTGCCAAACTCGACACCATCAAGGACAGCGTTGTCTGGTGGGAAGCAGGCGCACAGCCTCCACAGCTTCTGGCTGATGGTGAAGTTCTGATGACCACTGCCTACAATGGCCGGATCTTTAACGCCGCTGCAGGCGAAGGTCAGCCGTTTGAAGTCAACTGGGACGGTCAGATCCTTGACTTCGATCTCTGGGTCATCCCCAAAGGTTCGCCCAACAAAGAAGCCGCCATGGACTTCCTGACCTTCTCGACAGAGACAGAGCAGCTGGCAGCACAGGCGTCCTGGATCGCTTATGGTCCTGCGCGCAAGTCTTCGGGTGCGCTGGTTGGCCTCTACAATGATGGCAAGACCGAAATGGCACCTCACATGCCAACAGCGGCTGACAACCTGGGCAATGCTCTGGTCAACAACTTCGAGTTCTGGGCCGACAACCAGGACGAGCTGAACGAGCGCTTCGCCGCTTGGCTGGCTCAATAATCTGACAAGAACCCGGGAAGGGGCGCTGCCCCCTCCCGGACCCACCCCCGGGGGCCAGTCCCCGACAGGAGCAGATACCCATGGCCGATATGACAGCACTTGACAGCGGAGTGATGATGGCGGCTGATGGCACGCCTTTGAAAAAGAAGCTCAAGCAAGCCCTTTTTCTGAGCCGTGTGCGGGCTTTCGCACTGGTTGCCCCATTGCTGCTGTTCATTCTCGCCAGCTTCATCGTACCGATTGTCATGCTGTTGTGGCAAGGCGTGCACAATGACACCTACACCAAGAACATGCCGCTGAGCGCAAAGGCGCTTTACGAATGGGATGGCCAATCAGACCCCACCGAAAGCATGGCTGAAGCCCTGGTTGCCGATCTTGTGGTGGCCCGGGACAACAAGACAATCGGGCGTGTCGCGACCCGTGTGAACCGGGAATATTCCGGTACACGCTCGCTGTTCACGAAATCCGCCAGATCCGCTGCCAAGATGGAAGCCCCCTTCCTTGAAGCGCTGATCGACAAGGACAAGGATTGGGCCGATATCGAGGTTTGGAAAGCGATGAAAATCGCCTCCAAATCCTATACGCCTGCCTTCTATGCCGCCGCCGTCGACATGACCTACAACGCCGATGGCAGCTTCGAACGCGTCGAGGAGCAGGGCCGCATCTACGTCAAACTCTTCTTGCGAACCTTCATGGTTTCGCTGGTCGTGACACTTGCCTGTTTCGTGCTCGGCTTCCCGGTCGCATACCTGCTGTCCACTCTGCCAATGCGGACTTCAAACCTGCTGATGATCCTTGTGTTGCTGCCTTTCTGGACCTCACTTCTGGTGCGCACAACGGCCTGGATCGCGATGCTGCAAAGTCAGGGGATACTGAACAACATCTTCGTGGCGGTCGGCATCACCTCCGATGATGCGCGCTTCTCACTGATTTACAACATGACCGGCACGCTGATCGCGATGACCCATATCCTGCTGCCTTTCATGATCCTGCCGCTCTATTCGGTCATGCGGGGTATTTCGCCCTCTTACGTGCGGGCTGCAAAATCGCTGGGCGCGACAAACTGGACAGCGTTCTGGCGGGTCTATTTCCCGGCCACCATTCCAGGCATCGGCGCGGGCGCCCTGCTCGTCTTCATCCTGTCCATCGGCTACTACATCACACCGGCCCTGGTGGGCGGACAGAACGGCACGCTGATCTCGAACTTTATCGCGGATCACATGCAGAAAACTCTCAACTGGTCTTTGGCTGCGGCCCTTGGCGGACTGCTTCTTGCAAGCGTCCTGATCCTTTACTGGATCTATGACAAGGTCGTTGGCATCGACAACATGAAACTGGGCTGATCACATGGCACTTCCCATCTATGCATCGACCGGCGAGCGGATCTGGTACTACACCTTCCGCGTGATCTGCGCCCTGATCTTCATCTTTCTGATCACCCCGATCCTGATCATCATCCCGCTGAGCTTCAACGCCCAGCCCTATTTCTCGATCACCGAAGGAATGCTGCGGCTGGACCCTGAGGCCTATTCCCTGCGCTGGTACGCGGACATCTTCCGAAATGGCATGGCAGCCCCGGATGCGACCGAAGGCTGGTGGGCCGACATGTGGGCCAATGCGCAATGGGTGCGCGCGATGAAGAACTCCTTTGTCATCGGGTTCTTTGCGACGCTTCTGGCAACCGGGTTTGGCACGCTGGCCGCCATCGGCCTCAGCCGGTCCGAGATGCCCTATCGCGGTCTGATCATGTCGATCCTGATCTCGCCCATGATTGTACCGCTGGTGATCACCGCAGCTGGCATGTTCTACTTCTACAGCCAGATTGGCCTCAGCCAGACCAAGTTCGGCGTGATCCTTGCCCACGCGGCCCTTGGCACACCTTTCGTGATCATCACCGTGACGGCCACTCTGGTTGGCTTTGACAAAAGCCTTGTGCGGGCCGCAGCCTCCATGGGGGCTGATCCGGTGCGGACGTTCTTCAAGATCCAGATGCCGCTGATCCTGCCAGGTGTGATCTCTGGCGGTCTCTTTGCTTTCATCACCTCGTTTGATGAGGTGGTGGCCGTGCTGTTCCTTGCATCGCCTGAGGATCGGACGATCCCGCGGCAGATGTTCTCGGGCATTCGTGAGCAGATCAGCCCGACAATTCTGGCGGTCGCAACGATATTGGTGATCATCTCCATTGGCCTTCTGACCATGGTTGAAATCCTGCGCAGACGCTCAGAGCGGATGCGCGGGCTGACACCGAGCTAAGTCCTCTAACATGGCCCTGATGCTGGGCATCGACACCGGTGGCACGTTCACCGATGCGGTGATTTATGATGATGCCGCAAAGAATCCGGTGCTGGCCAAGGCCAAATCCCTGACCACGCGCCATGACCTTTCGATCGGGATCGGACTGGCTGCGCGTGCCGCCTTGGAGGGCAGCAAGGCAAAGCCCGAGGACATCGCGATGGTCTCGGTATCGACCACGCTGGCCACCAACGCACTTGTTGAGGGTCAGGGCGGTCGGGCAGCCTTGATCTTCATAGGCTTCGATCCCGGTGATCTGGGGCGTGGCGGGCTGGCTGCCGCACTTGGCGACGATCCCGTCGCCAGCATCACGGGCGGGCATGATCCGTCTGGACATCAGGCAAAACCGCTGGACACAACAGCACTCAGTGATGCCATCAACGCGCTTGGCCCCGGTGTCGAGGCCTTCGCCGTGGTCGCCCGGTTCGGCAGCAGAAATCCGGCACATGAAATCGCCGCGCGCGATCTGATCCTGTCGCGCAGCAGCGCGCCGGTCACTTGCGGTCATGAGTTGTCGGCACGCCTGAACGGGCCGAAACGCGCGCTCACCTGCCTGTTGAACGCACGGCTTGTCGGCATGATCTCGGACCTTATCACGGCCACAACCCAGGTGATGCAGGAGGCTGGACTTGGTCATGCCCCGCTGATGCTGGTGCGCGGCGATGGTGCCCTGGTCTCAGCTGAATTTGCCCGCACGCGTCCGATTGAGACGATCCTGTCAGGGCCTGCCGCCAGTCTGGTCGGCGCACGCGCACTTACGGGAGCGGACCACGCCCTTGTCTCGGACATCGGCGGGACAACGACCGACATTGCCCTGCTCAGAAATGGTCAACCGCAGCTGAGCCCAACCGGCGCCACTGTTGGTGGTTTCGAGACGATGGTCGAGGCGGTCGATATGGCGACCCATGGTCTGGGTGGTGACAGCGAGGTGACGGTTCTCGACAGCGGCTTGACCGGGGGTGTGACCCTTGGGCCGCGCCGGGCCATCCCGCTTTGCCTGCTTGCTCATGACCATGGCGCGCTGGTCCTTGATCACCTGAGCAGGCAAGCCAGCCGCGCAACAGCTTCGGATCTTGATGCACGCTTTGCGATGCGCAACCCTTCTGCGCGAACCGATGGCCTGGGGAGTGCCGAGGAAAAACTGCTGTCGCGTGTCACAGACGCCCCTGAGTTGCTTGAGACCCTGTTGAACACCCGCGCCGATCGCGCAGCGCTCACCCGTCTGGTGGCGCGTGGGATCCTGCGCCTGTCAACCTTCACACCGACCGATGCCGCCCATATCCTGAACATACAGTCCGGATGGTCACAGGACGCAGCCCGTCTTGGAGCATCGCTTTTGGCACGACGCCGGGCAGGAAGCGGCATGGTGATCTCCGAGACGGCGGAGGGGTTTGCAGAAATGACCTTGCGCACCCTGCGCGACCGGTCTGTCGAGATGCTGCTGACAACGGCGCTCAAAGAGGACGGTCTGGATCAGGTAAACCCGGCAAATGACCCGCTTCTGCTCGCAGCACTGAACCGCAGGACGCAGTGTCTGGACATCCAGATCAACCTGTCCTTGCCCGTCATCGGACTGGGGGCGTCAGCCCCAGCGTATTACCCGGAAATCGCCGATCGGCTGGGCACCCGGGCCTTGATCCCCGACCATGCCGATGTTGCCAATGCTGTTGGTGCGGTTGCGGGTCAGATCAGCATGCGCCAGAGCATCTCGGTGATTGAAACAGACGGCGGCGGGTTCAGCGCACTCATGCCGTCAGGCCCCGAGACCTTCTCAAGCCTTGATGCCGCAAAAGCCGCAATGACCCGCATTGCCACTGAACTGGCCCATGGACAGGCCCTCGCTGCAGGTGCCGAAGCACCGCAGATCCGCATCTCCTACACAGCCAAAACCGCAACGATAGAGGGTCAGGTCAAGATTGTTGAAGGTGAGATCGAGGCGATTGCCACCGGCCGCCCCGGACTTAAACGTCCGGACTGATTGCGAAACCGGGCCAGACGCCCTACTTGCTATGCAGCGACTGACCCGAATTGAAGGCCACCAACCATGCCCATTGCCGCCCTCCTGATCGTCTTAGCCGGATCTGCAGCGATTGCCGTACTCTATCCGCACCTCCGCCTTGCCGCGGTTTTGGTGATGACACTGGTCGGTGCACTTTTCGCGTCGCTGCTGTTCACACCGGGATCCGAGACGGACAGCCGCACCACCCGTATCCCGGCAAGTGATGTCATCCTTAGCGATCTGGATTTCACCGATGACGAAAGGCTGGCCAAGCTGAGCGGCAAGGTCACAAACGGATCTGACAGCTTCACATTGCGCGGCATGACAATCGGCGTCGACGTCCTCGATTGCCCAAATGCCGAGGCAGACAAAAGCGATTGCACGGTGATCGCATCTGACACCGGAGAGGTCTTTGCAAATGTGCCCGCCGGTCAGGCCCGCAGCTTCTCCCTGCCCCTGAGGTTTCCCAACCGGCCTGAGATCGAGGGCGTTCTTGTCTGGCAACACAGTTTGATCCAGACCGACGCCACGAGATGAGCACCGACTTCAAGGCCACACGTGCACTGTTCGACCTGCCCGACGGCCTGATCTATCTGGATGGAAATTCACTCGGTCCCCTGCCGCATGCGGCCAAGGCGCGGGTTGCGAAGGCTGTCTCAGATGAATGGGGTGAGATGCTGATCGGGGGCTGGAACACCGCAGGCTGGATGGACATGCCCCAGCATCTGGGCAACCGGATTGCCCCCCTGATCGGAGCCGAACAGGACACCGTGCTGGTTGGCGACACGCTTTCGATCCGCGTCTATCAATGCCTTGCAGCAGCGCTGGACCTCGTTGCGGACCGCAAGGTCATCCTGTCGGACCGAGGCAACTTTCCTACCGATCTTTACATGGCTGAAGGCCTGATAAACACCCTAGAACGAGGCCATGAACTGCGCCTTGTGGACCCTGATGCAGTTGCCGATCATCTGACAGACGATGTTGCCGTGCTGATGCTCACCGAAGTCGACTATCGCACCGGCCGCAAACACGACATGGCGGCGCTGACCAAACAGGCGCAGGCCAAAGGCATCGTGACCTTTTGGGATCTGGCCCACAGCGCGGGTGCCTTGCCGGTGGATCTGCGTGCCTGCAACGTCGATTTTGCAGCAGGCTGTACCTATAAGTACCTCAACGCAGGGCCGGGTGCGCCCGCATTTGCCTATGTCGCACCTAAATGGGCAGAGAGCGTCAAACCTGCCCTCCCGGGGTGGCTGGGACATGCGGCCCCCTTTGCCTTTGAAACCGAATACCGCCCGGCACATGGTGCAGCCCGCATGCGCGTCGGCACCCCGCCGGTTTTGCAAATGGCCGCACTGGATGCTGCATTGGACGTCTGGGATCAGGTCGATCTTCAGAGCGTGCGGGAGCAGTCTCTGGCGCTCACTGACGCATTCATGGATCTGGTGGCAACATCATGCCCGTCCCTGACCTGCATCACACCATCAGATCATGCGCAACGCGGCTCTCAGGTCTCGTTTCGACATCCCGACGGCTATGCGATCATGCAGGCCCTGATCGCACGGGGCGTGATCGGGGATTTTCGTGCACCTGACATCCTGCGTTTCGGCATCACACCGCTTTATATCTCTGACAGGGACATTGAGCGCGCCGTCGCCATTCTTGCTGACATTCTGAAAAACACTCTGTGGGACCGACCTGAATACCACCAACGCGCGCAGGTCACCTGAAGACCCCCATCACTTCTTGGCAAAAATATCCCCGCCGGAGGCACAGGCGCCGGAACGGCGCTTGAATGGCCATGCGCGAAAGCGCTCAATTGTCCAGCAATTGCGACAGGGTGGCCAACGTGTCGGCTTCTCGTGGGGGTTTGTCCCAACGCAGCCGTGCAATCCGCGGAAAGCGCATGGCCACGCCGGATTTGTGCCGTGTCGAACGGTTCAACCCCTCGAAGGCCACCTCCAGCACAAGCCCATGGCCCGCTTCTGCCCTGACGGCTCGGACCGGTCCAAAACGGTCGATGGTGTTGGCGCGAACAAATTTGTCGATCTCTTTCAATTCGGCATCGGTAAATCCGAAATAGGCCTTGCCCACGGGCACAAGCACATCGTCATCAGTCCAGACCGCAAAAGTATAATCCGAATAGAAACCAGAGCGTTTTCCGTGGCCACGCTGCGCATAGATCAGGACCGCATCGATCGTGAACGGATCGCGCTTCCATTTGAACCACGGCCCCTTTGGCCTGCCTGGCACATAGACGCTGTCTTTGCGTTTCAGCATCAGGCCCTCGATGACGCGTTCAGGTGGTGCGGCCCGGAACTGCGCGAGGTCATCCCAGGTCTCAAACCTGATGTCACGCGACAGATCCACACGATCCTCGTCAAGGGTGTCGATCAGAGACTTGAGCCTGTCGCGCCTCACCTCAAATGGTAAGGAGCGCAAATCCTCGTCAGCGTCCTGCAACAGATCATAGGCCCGGATCCCAGCCGGATAGGCGGCCATCTGCCTGGCAGACACCGTTTTTCGGTTCAAACGTTTTTGCAGATCGGAAAACGGGGCCGTGACGCCGTTCTTGCGCACCAGCAACTCGCCATCAATGGCACCTTCAAAGCCAAGCGCTTCCAGCAGATCGGGAAATGCGCCCGAGATGTCATCGCCGGTGCGTGAATACAGCCGCCGAACACCTTCTTCGCTAACCGCCTGCACCCGGATGCCATCCCATTTCCACTCTGCGATGAAGTCGCTCGGTGCAAGCTCAGAAAGGGCCGTCTCATCAAGCGCGGTTGCCAACATGACCGGGCGGAAGCGCGCAAGCCCTGCCTGCGCCGGCTTTTCAGCATGTCCTTCCAGCCACGCGAACAGATCTGTGTAGGGTGGGCTCAATCCATGCCAAAGCTCTTCGATCTCGGCCACATCAGCATCCCCGAAATCAGCAAGCGCCTGCTTGGCCAACCGGGCTGATACACCGACCCGAAGGCCACCTGTGGCCAGTTTCAGCAGGGCATAGCGTTGATCAGCAGGCAGACTGTCCAGAAGACCTGCAAAGACGGCAGGTGCGTCACTGCGCGAGGCAGAGTTCAGCAGCGTCACAACCTCAGCAATGCTGCGCTCAATCGGTTCGGCATCGCTGTTCCAGATAAGCGACACGGTTTCTGCCAGATCTCCGACATAGTCATATGACAGCCGGAACAACTCGCCGTCGACGCGTTCAGACACGAGCGTGCGCAACATGGCCGGTTTGACTGTGCGCAGGTCAAGATCGCGGGTGATTGCAGCCAGCGCCAATCCCCTGTCCGGATCAGGCACGCCGGTCATGTAGTCGCGCAGCAAACGCAGCTTTCCAAGGCGCGACGGCGTGACTGTCAACCGATCCAGCAAGGCAGCGAAGTGTTTCATTCCGCCTCATCCTCGTAGCCCACAAGGTTGAGGGGGCGGGCTTTTCGACCCTGCAACTCGCACCAGCGCACAAGTGCCTCTTCGCGGCCGTGAGTAACCCAGGTCTCGTCTGGCGAAAGTTCCGTGATGGTGTCTGTCAGCTCCTGCCAGTCGCAATGGTCCGAGATCACGAGAGGCAGCTCTACCCCGCGCTGACGGATGCGGGCACGCACCTGCATCCAGCCCGAGGCAAATCCGATCAGCGGATCAGGGAAGCGCTGCGCCCAAGTCCCGCCAAAGGCTGAAGGTGGCCCGAGGATGATCTTTCCTGCAAAATCCGCCTTTGTCAGAGCGCTGTCGGTGGCCAGTTGCAATGCGCCCAGATCAACGCCCTGAGACTGATAATACCGGCTGAGCGTCTCAAGCGCTCCGTGAATGAAAAGCGGTTCGTCGTACCCAGCATCCCGGATCAGCCGGATCACCCGCTGCGCCTTGCCCAGCGCATAAACCCCGACCAGATGCGCGCGGTCGGGGAACTGGTCAAGCGAGGTCAGGAGCTTGGCAATTTCCGAACGCGGATCGGGATGACGAAAGACCGGCAGGGCGAATGTTGCTTCCGTTATGAAGACATCGCAGGGCACCGGTTCGAAATCCGCACAGGTCGGATCAGTGCCGCGCTTGTAATCACCCGCAGCCACGATCCTCAAACCCTTGTGCTCTACCAGTATCTGCGCAGAGCCCAGCACATGCCCGGCAGGATGGAAAGAAACGGCAACACCGTTTACATCCAAACTGCCTGCCTCTGCCGCCTGTTGTGACGCGCAAAACCCATCACCATATCGCAACGCCATGATGTCGAGCGTCTGGCGTGTCGCAAGAACCTTGCCGTGACCGGCCCGCGCATGATCCGCGTGTCCATGGGTAATCAAGGCGCGCGCCACCGGGCGCACCGGATCGATGTAGAAATCACCTGCCGGGCAGTAGAGCCCTTCGGGCCGTGGGTGCAAAAGCGCATCGGGTGTCATGAAGGATCATCTAGGGCAGGTTGCGCGCGATGGCAGAGTGCGGACCCTCCGGGGGGGGGATATTTCTGCCAAGAAGTATGCGTGTTGACCCGGAACCGTCTGTTTGCAGATCCTCAGAGGCCACCCATTCTCGACAGGGTTTCAACAATCCTGTCCACGCCCTTGCCTTTGCGCACCTGGGCAAAGATGAAGGGGCGCTCGCCGCGCTGACGCGCAGCATCGCGTTCCATCACCTCAAGCGAGACTTCCACATGAGGGGCAAGGTCGGTCTTGTTGATCACAAGAATGTCCGATCGCGTGATGCCCGGCCCGCCTTTGCGGGGGATCTCCTCGCCGGCTGCCACATCGATCATGTAGATCGTCAAATCAGCCAGTTCAGGCGAGAAGGTAGCCGACAGATTGTCACCACCGCTTTCGATGAAAATGACATCCAGATCGGGGAACTGGGTCTGAAGATCATCGACCGCTGCCAGATTGATCGACGCATCTTCGCGAATGGCTGTGTGGGGACAGCCCCCTGTCTCGACCCCGCGAATGCGCTCCAGCGGCAGGGCCTGGGCGCGCATCAGATACTCGGCATCCTCGCGCGTGTAGATGTCATTTGTGATCACGGCCACTGACAGTCTCGGATAAAGCGCCTTGCACAGCGCTTCTGTCAGGGAGGTCTTTCCGGCACCCACGGGGCCGCCGATGCCGACGCGCAAGGGTCCATTGGGGGAAGTCATGTGCGGAATATCCTTGTGGGCAGGGTTTCGTGACGGGCAGCAGACATATCGCTGAGGATCGTGGCGCTGCCCAGATCGTCTTCGGTTGCCGACAGGCATTCAAGCGCAGTTGTCTGGAGTGTCTGGCGCAGGTTGGTCAGCATCATCTGGCCCGCGGTCTGGCCCAGCGGGATCAGACGCACAGCAACGCTGATCAGGTTGGCGGCAAAGGCCTGCAGCATCATGGGCAAGGCCAAACCGGCGTCAATGCCTTCACAGCTACAGGCTGCTCCGAGTGCGACCGGGTAGGGCATGGCTGGCAGGTCAGGACCGTTTGAGCCTTTGAGGGTTCGCACGAACGCCGCCCCCTGATCGCGGGTCTCTGTCAGGCGCTCGGCTGAGTTGGCAAGGGCAAGCGCCAGTTCTGACAGATCGTCCCAACTGTCGCGACCGCACGCAAGCGCCATCAGGATCGCATCATTGCGGGCTGAGCCATGGGTGATCAGCGCCTTTACCCAATCTGCAACATCCTGTGATGTGGCAACACTGCCCTCGGCAATTGCCGTCTCAAGCCCGTGGGAATAGGAAAACGCGCTGACGGGAAAGGCAGGCGACAGCCAGTTCTGCAAAATCAGGTTTTGGTCTGCTGCGTTCAATGCTCATGCCCGTGGGTGCGGCCGTGGTCATATGCGCCACCCTCGGGCGTGAACGGGCCATCCTTTCGGGTCACATCGCAGCCCAGCACCTCCAGCATTTCGGCAATTACATGATCCCAGCGCAACACCAGACGGTCAGGCAGGATCTGTGCCGGAAGGTGTCGGTTCCCCACATGCCAGGCGGTGCGGATCAGATGATGCGTGTCCTGGCAGGTGGCGATCATCAGGGGTTCAGCCGCTGCCTTGACCGCTATCGTCTCACCCGTGGTCAGGATCAGGTGGTCGCCTGCCTGCAGGGTCGTTGCCTGCGGCAGGTCGAGAAGGAAACGAAATCCCCCTTCGCAGGTCATCGTCATCCGACGCCTGTGTCTGTCCTCATAGGCCAGAACCACACTGTCCTTGGCGGGATGGTGGCTGTGATCGGATACAGACGTTGCACGGGATAGTATTTGGTCGGTCATGGACCCATGACTAGCAACCGATGGGCTGCCCGCCAAGCCGTTACAGTAAGAAGACTTGCGTGACGGGCAAACTGATCATTCAGGCAGCAAGGCTTTGGCAGGCTGCCTTGAATTGAACCTCGAATACATTGACCCAGCCAGCATTGTAGCCCTCTCGCATGGCCACAGCGCTTTCGCCCATCACCTCCCAGCCCGAATGGGTGAGGGTGACCAGTGTGCCGCTGTCGCTGGCTTCAAAGGCGACTTCTACGCTTGTGGCCTGCTCTGCCGGCAGTCCGATGTGCCAGTCAAGCACCAGCCGCTTTCCCGGTTGCCAATCGGACACTGATCCCCACATGACCGTTTCACCATCGGCTTTAACTTCCGTGATCTTGCCCCCGACATGGGGCTCCAACGCGACGGATCTAGCGGTCTCTCCACCCATTGCCGAGACCGAGTGCTTGTCCTTGGGCCACCAGGTGGAAAAATCTGCCGTGAAGATGCTGAAAGCCTTGTCGGGTGCACAGGGCACGGTGATGGTTTTGACAACCGGATCAGTCATTTTGAGACTC
The DNA here is from genome assembly GCA_947494445.1 of uncultured Paracoccaceae bacterium. Taxonomy (GTDB): domain Bacteria; phylum Pseudomonadota; class Alphaproteobacteria; order Rhodobacterales; family Rhodobacteraceae; genus CANLSM01. The sequence continues at coordinate 345,344 of CANLVD010000002.1, forward strand.
CTCATTCTGTTTGGAAACTTCTGAGGCAAATGCGTCCAGCACATCCTCCCAGAAACTGTCGAGATAGGACCTGAGCGGGGCTAGGCCGTCCCGATCAATGGCATAAAGCCGTCGCGTGCCCTGCGCGGTGACCTTCAAAAGGCCGGCATCGCTGAGCACTTTAAGATGTTGGGAAACCGCAGGCCGCGAAACGGGCCGGTCACTGGCCAGATCGGTGACAGATCGAGCACCTTTGCGAAGATCCTCGAAAATCATCCGACGGGTCGGATCAGCAAGCGCGGTGAGTATTGATTCGTAAGTCATGACTTACAGTTAGTCAAAACTTACGCAACTGTCAATCCGACTGCCCCTCCACAGTGACTGACTGCAGGTTTGGGAGGCCGGTAAATGGTCGGATCAGATCAAAAGCACCTCCGGTTGTGGTCCCGGAGGCGCATTCGGGGCCATGCCCTAATGTCAGTAAAAGAACCTGTCATTAAAGACATGACTGTAGATCTGGTCGCGGTTCAGGCCCATCTTGGCCAATTCCAGATCAGACAGGTTGTTCAGACGTTCGATCGAGTCCAGACGTCGCTGCATCGGATGATTGGTGAACATCCAGGTCCAGAAACGCTCCCAGATCGGAGCCTTATGTGTTGTTTCGAAGTAAGTGGTCGTTGCAGCCATTGGAAAGATCCTTCTCGGCATGAGGTTGGATTTTCCGCCCTAGGGACTGATTTTGGTTTTCGTTGGTGTCCAGAGAATAGGCCCGATTTCCAAAGGCACCAGATACAGAATTGCAATGCGAGATTGCACAATTTGCAAGGCTCTGGTGACGAAGTCTTAACGAAACACGCGGATGCAAATGGTGGTTCTTGATCTGCTTGCCGATCCTCAGGACGTCAGCAGATCCCGAAAGACATGGGCCACAAGGTCCTGCCGTCTGAGCCCAAGCGCGTGAAGATCACGATCCGACAATGCATTGAGCCGCGCCAGTTCCTGCGCTCTGAGCGCAGGTCGCAAAACGCTTTCGGGATCGCGATCCATATCCACAGCCAAAGCCGCCAACCGGGATCTCAGAGACATCACCTGATGGCTGTCAGTTCTGCTGTCTATGTGTTTTGCAAAGGTCACTGGCCTGCCCTTTTCTGAGGTTGTCCCCGGAGAGCATCGCGCATTCTGCCGCCGATTTCTGTGACTTTCTGCTCGCTTTGCGGTCAGTCAGACCGCCCGCCAGATCAATGACCGTCAGCGCCATCCTTGAGCACGAACACCTTGCCGCAATAGCCGCATTCCACCTTGCGCGTCTCGGGGTCGATCTGCAGCCAGACCCTTGGGTGCCCAAGCGTGCCGCCATCACAGGCAATCCGCGATTTCGTCACCTCTTCGGTCTCCACTGCCTGCTCAGCCATCCGTCTCGTCCTTCCACTGACCCGGCGCAATCCGCCTTGTTCGTCCAAGGGTCACATGATACCTCAAGCGCCAGCAGCCTCAAGTGCCAAGCAGCAGGATAGAGCGCAACATGCCCCAAAATGCGATCGAAATCCGGCAATTGACCAAGACCTACAGAGGCCGTGGGGCAGAGCCCGCGAAAGAAGCGCTGAAAGGCCTCGATCTCGACATTCCCGCCGGATCCATCTTTGGACTTCTGGGACCAAATGGCGCGGGAAAGTCGACCACGATCAACATCCTTGCCGGTCTGGTCAACAAGACCAGCGGCAGTGTGAAAATCTGGGGTTTCGATCAGGACATCAATCCGCGCCAGTCACGCGCGGCCATCGGGGTCGTGCCGCAGGAATTGAACCTTGACCCGTTTTTCTCGCCCCGTGGCGCGCTTGAGGTCCAGGCAGGCCTGTACGGTGTGCCCAAGTCCCAGCGCCGCACAGCGGAAATTCTCGAAGCGGTCGGGCTGACCGACAAGGCAGAGGCTTATGCCCGCACGCTGTCAGGCGGAATGCGCAGACGTCTTTTGATCGCAAAAGCTCTGGTCCATGCCCCTCAGGTGCTGGTGCTTGATGAACCGACCGCAGGGGTCGATATCGAATTGCGCCAGATGCTCTGGGCCTATGTCAGGAACTTGAATGCCGCCGGAACGACCATCATTCTGACAACCCATTATCTTGAAGAAGCACAAGAGATGTGTGACCGGATCGGCATCATCAACCACGGCACATTGGTCGCCTGTGACGATACGGCCAACCTGCTCTCCCGGCTCGACAGCAAATCGCTGGTGGTCACGCCCGAAAACCCGGTCTCTGAACTGCCCCAAACACCCCCTTCTATCGCAGTTGACCGCCGCAAGGATGGTCGTCTGGCGTTCACCTATCGTCGCTCGGACGCATCGGCCGAGATGGTTCTGGATCTAATCCGCTCAGCGGGCATCCACATCCGCGATGTCGCGTCCGAGGAACCGGATCTGGAAGACGTCTTTTTGTCGCTCACCAGCGACTGACATGTGTTTTACTTCTTGGATCAAATATCCCGGGGGTCCGGGGGCTGGCCCCCGGTTCGCCTGCTCAGGCCCGCCGATGCGGTGCAAAAAGGCAGGCAAATGCCAGTAGCAGACCTGACACGGTCGCGATCATGCCGGCTGCACTGACGGAATTGTCCAACCCGAACCAAAGCGGTCCGTAGCCTGCTAGCACATAGCCCAGAATGGCTGAAATCGCTGCAAATCCGAGCGACCATGCCACTTGGATCCCCAGACGGTTGGTCATCAGCCGGGCCGCGGCGGGCGGGCAGATGAACATGGCGATCACGATGATCGAACCCACCGCATCAAAGGCCGCCACAGCGGCAATGGCTGCAGCCACAACAACACCCAGTCCCAGCAGACTTACCGGCACCCCGATGGAGGCAGCATACCCCTCGTCAAACGTACTGATCGCCAGCGGACGCCAGAACACCCAGACGAGCGAGGCAATGAGCACAGCCACAATCCCGATGCGGGGCAGTTCCGAGGGGATTTCTGCAAGCGCGCCCGGATCCGCCAGCGAACTCCAGCCATCTGCGGACAGCCAGATCAGGCTTTCCAGATTGCCAAAGAGCGCATGTTCCACATCCAGATGCACCGCAGAAGTGTCGCTTTGTTCCAGCACTAGAACGCCAGCCGCGAACATCGCTGTGAAGGTCACTCCCATGGCCGCTCCCGGCTCAATGCGCCCCAATCGACGGATCGCCTCGATCAACCCGACCGCAACCAGCGCCGCACCCGCCGCCCCGATCATCATCGGCCATGTCGAAATCGTGCCTGTGACCAGAAAGGCCACGACAATGCCCGGCAAGACCACATGGCTGATCGCATCGCCGATCAGGGCCTGCTTGCGCAGCACCAGAAAATTACCCGGCAACGCGCAGGCAATCGCTGCCAGAACACCAATGGCCATCGGCACAAGGCTCAGTTGAACAAATTCCACACCCATCATGTAACCGGCCCAAGCTCAGCGTCTATTGCCTTCAATTCATCACGGGTCAGCACTTCCGAGATGGGTTTCAACCCATCCAGCAGGCCCGATTGCGCCTCTTCAGGCCTGGCCCGTCTGGCGATGGCATAGCGACGTTCATCCAGAAGCGCCTTTGCCGCAACGGCCCGCCCTTCATCAGTGGCAACTCCATCGGGTCGGATCAAGCGCTCGCGGCTGAGCACCTTAAGGGTCAGGGGATCATAGATTTTCTCGCCATGTGCGAGGGCCAGCAAGCCTTGGCGCAAATGCACCCTGTGCTGGAAAGACCTGTGACGCAACAAGGCCGAAACGACACCGCGCCCGGGAGCAAACACCATCGAGAGAATGAACACACCCGCTGCCACCAGCACGATGATCGGCCCCGTCGGCAGATCAGGTGCCGAGGCCGAGATTGCTGCCCCGATCCAGCCGGACAGCCCCCCGATAGCGCCTGCAATCCAGACCACTCCTTCGGTGCGATTGGTCCAGAACCGTGCAGTGGCCGACGGAATGATCAGCATGGCCACCACAAGGATCAGGCCCACCAGTTTCAACCCGATCACCGTCACGGCCATGACCAGTCCCATCATCGCCAGATCGATCCGGCGGATGTTCACACCGGTGCTTTGCGCATAGCTTTCGTCAAACGTGACCAGCGTCATGGGACGGCGCAGGGCGATCAGGGCCAAGAGGCTCAATCCACCACCAACGGCAATCACAACCGCATCGGCCCGCAGCATTCCAGCGGTAGAACCAAGCAGAAATCCCTCCAGCCCCGCCTGGCGTCCGGCGCTCATGGTTTGAATGATGGTCAGAAGCACGATGCCGAAGCCGAAGAAAACGGAAAGGACCGCACCAATCGCGGCATCCTCTGACAGCCGCGTCTTACGGGTGATCCAGTCAACCGCCAGCAGGCCCAGTCCGGCACTGATCGCAGAGCCGACCAGAAGACCGATCAGCGAACGGCCATCCAGACCGAAGGCAACCATGATCATGAAGGCAATGCCGACACCGGGCAGCGTCGCATGTGCCACCGCGTCCGAGACCAGAGCCCGCTTGCGCAGATACAGAAACGTGCCCGTTGCACCTGCCGATATGCCCAGAAGGGCTGCACCGATGGTGACCAGGGCTGCGTTGTAACCAGACTGAAGCGTCAGCGCCTCAAACAGGGCAGACATGCCTCAGGCCCGGTCCGCTATGGGAGCTTGTGCTGCGCCCAGCTTGCCACCATAGGCCTCCTGCAAGGCAGATTGCGTGAAGGCATCCGCAATCGAACCTTCGGATATTTTCCGGCGGTTCAGGAGCAGGACGTGGTCAAAATACTCAGGAACAGTGCTCAGGTCGTGGTGCACGGCCACAATCGTCCGCCCCTCATCCCGCAGGGATTTCAGGACAGAGACAATCGCCTTTTCGGTCGCTGCATCAACACCGGCAAAGGGCTCGTCCAGCACGAACAGATCGGCATTTTGCGCCAAGGCACGGGCCAGAAAAACGCGCTGCTGCTGACCGCCTGACAGTTGGCCGATCTGCCGCTCAGCAAAATCAGCCATGCCAACCCTGTCCAGACAGGCACGTGCGCGCAATTTATGTGCCCCGGTCATCCGACCCAGAAGGCCAAGCTCTGCATAAAGGCCCATCATGACCACATCGATCACACGGGTCGGAAAATCCCAGTCGACGGATGCGCGCTGGGGCACATAGGCCACTTTCGAACGGGCGGCTTCAAAGGGCAGGCCGAACACTTCGACCGAGCCGGAAAGCCGCTTGACGATGCTAAGTACGGCCTTGAGGAAGGTTGATTTGCCAGCACCATTGGGCCCGACAATCGCAGTCATCTGACCAAGAGGCAGATCGGCATCCACCGAGAAGACCACCGGGCTTTCCCCATAGGAGACGGTCAAACCGCGCACGGACACTGCCGCCGGTTTGCTTGACTGCGTGACTGAATTTCCGTCCTGCCGCACCAGTTCCATTGTCATCCCCCCACCGAAAGCCGACCAAGCCGTCCGGCCGGATCCACAGTCGCGCCCAAAGCGCGGGCAATCGTCGTGATATTGTGGTCGATCATGCCAAGATAAGTGCCCTCGTAGGTGCCGTCCGGCCCCATCGCGTCCGAGAACAGCTCGCCACCCACCTGTACCTCATGGCCACGGCTGGCAGCTCCCTCGATCAGCGCGCGCATGTTGCGGTCAGAGACCGAGCTTTCCACAAAGACCGCCTTGATCCCGCGCTCGACCAGCAGGTCCACCAATTCCGAGATCCGGTTCAACCCGGCCTCGGATTCAGTGGAAATGCCCTGAATACCGATCACCTCAAATCCGTAGGCTTTGCCGAAATAACCAAAGGCATCATGGGCTGTGACCAGAACACGGGCCTCGGGCGGGACACTGGACAAAGCGTCAGTGGCATAGGCGTCAAGCGCCAGTATCTCATCGATATGCGCCTCCGCACGGGCCCTGAATTCAGGCTCGGCTTCGGGTCGGAGTTCCGACAGGGTCACGCCTGCACCTGCCACAATAAAAGCCCAAAGCTTCGGGTCCATCCAGATGTGCGGGTCGAACCTGCCAGCGTAATCCGCATGGCTGATCAACTGTGTTTCAGGCACCATATCGGCCAAAGCTGTTACCTTGCGGCTTTTGCCAAGGCGTTCGAAAAAATCCTCCATCTGGGCTTCAAGGAAAAGCCCATGCCAGACCACCAGATCAGCCCGTGTCATGGCAACGATATCACTGCGGGTCTGCCTGTAGGCATGCGGATCGACCCCCGGCCCCATCAGACCGCGCACATCAACAAGATCCTGCCCGACCACCCGCAGGGCATCCGCCAGCATGCCGGTTGTGGTAACCACATTCAGACGGTCTTGTGCAAACGCGGCTGTGCCCGGCAATGCCAAAGCAGCGGTTGCGAGTTTCAGGATCTGACGACGGTTCATAACGGTTTTCCAGAGCGAATCCCGCCTTTGGGACGCTTTCCAGTTGAATATGCGAACCATTCTCAAGAAGTCAATGCAATTGCGAATTATTCTCATGTAATATTTGCACATGCGTCGCAACTGGCTATGATGTGCCTATGGAGTCGCCCAAATCTGATCGTGCAAAAGAGATGGAAGCCGCCCTGCGCCGTGACGGTGTGCGGCTGACCCGTCAGCGTGCCGCCCTGCTGGAAGTGTTGGGCGATGCCGAGGATCACCCTGATGCCAATGAATTGCACCGGCGGGCCAAGGGCCTTGATGAGACCGTTTCACTTGCGACGGTTTACCGGACGCTGTCGGTGCTTGAAGCACAAGGCGTGATCCATCGTCATGCATTTGAAGGTGGTGGCGCGCGGTTTGAAACCGCAGACAGTCCGCATCACGACCATATCATAGATCTGGATACGGAAGAGGTGATCGAATTCCGCTCCGAGAAGATCGAGCGCCTGCAGGCGGAGATCGCAGCCGAACTGGGCTATGATGTGGTGCACCACCGGTTGGAACTTTACTGCCGCAAGGCACCCGAAAAGTAGGTTTGCGCCGGAAGATCGCTCCCCCGGCGCAATGGATCAGTGGAGCGCCACCGCTTTGGGTTTCGCCTCGGTCGTGAAATCACCAAGGATCAGCCCATCCGCACCGGCGGTCACATCAATTGCATCCCCATCCAGAACTTCGCCTGACAGAAGAAGTTCGGCCAATGGATCCTGCAACGCTTTTTGCATCACCCGCTTGAGCGGCCGTGCGCCATAGACTGGATCATACCCCTGATCGGCCAGCCAGGTCTGCGCATCCTCATCAAGGTTGAGCGTGATCTTGCGTGGCTTCAGACGCTTGCCAAGGATCGCAAGCTGGATGTCCACGATGCCGTCCATATTGGCCCGGCTCAACCGGTCAAAGAGCACGATCTCATCCAGGCGGTTCAGGAATTCGGGCCGGAAATGCGCGCGCACAGCATCCATCACCTGTTCCTTGGCCTCGTCCGTGTCAGCTCCGTCCGGCAGAGCCGACAAGGCCTGCGCCCCAAGGTTCGAGGTCAGGATGATCAGCGAGTGCTTGAAATCCACAACGCGTCCCTGCCCGTCGGTCAGACGACCGTCATCCAGCACCTGCAACAGCACGTTGAAGACATCCAGATGCGCCTTTTCGACCTCATCGAACAGGATCACCTGATAGGGCTTGCGCCGAACCGCTTCGGTCAGAACGCCGCCCTCATCATAGCCGACATAGCCCGGAGGGGCACCGATCAGACGCGCGACCGAATGCTTTTCCATGAACTCCGACATGTCGATCCGCGCCATGGCGGTGTCATCGTCAAACAGGAACTCAGCTACGGCTTTGGTCAGCTCGGTCTTGCCCACACCGGTAGGTCCCAGGAACAGGAACGAGCCTTGCGGCCTGTTCGGGTCTGACAACCCGGCACGCGACCGGCGCACGGCATTGGCCACGGCAGCGACCGCGTCTTCCTGACCTATCACCCGATTGCCAATCATCTCTTCCATGCGCAAAAGCTTGTCGCGCTCCCCTTCAAGCATCTTGTCCACAGGAATACCTGTCCAGCGCTCCACCACACTTGCGATGTGTTCAGGCAGCACGGCCTCTTCGACCATGATGTCGCCTTCCTCAGCAGCCTCTGCCTCGGCCAGACGTTTCTCAAGACCCGGAATGACGCCGAATTGCAGCTCGCCAGCCTTGGCCAGATCGCCGCTGCGCTTTGCCTGATCCAGACCGGCACGCGCGTGATCCAGCTCTTCCTTGATGTCACGTGCACCGGCCAGCTTGTCACGCTCTGACTGCCACTGGGCGGTCATCTCGGCCGATTGCTCTTGCAGGACCGCGAGGTCCTTCTCAAGCTTTGCCAGACGGTCCTTGGAGGCCGCGTCGCTTTCCTTTTTCAACGCCTCCGCCTCGATCTGCTTTTGCAGCAATTCGCGGTCAATGGCGTCCAGTTCCTCAGGCTTGCTGTCAACTTCCATGCGCAGGCGCGAAGCAGCCTCGTCCATCAGGTCAATCGCCTTGTCAGGCAGAAAACGGTCACTGATGTAGCGGTGGCTGAGCGTGGCAGCAGATACCAGAGACGCGTCGCTGATCCGCACTCCATGGTGCACTTCGTATTTCTCCTTGATGCCTCGCAGGATGGAGATCGTGTCCTCCACCGTTGGTTCATCGACCAGCACCGGCTGGAATCGCCGGGCAAGGGCTGCGTCCTTTTCTACATGCTTGCGGTATTCATCCAGCGTGGTTGCGCCCACACAGTGCAACTCCCCCCGCGCAAGGGCAGGCTTCAGCAGGTTGGAGGCATCCATTGCCCCGTCGGCCTTGCCAGCACCCACAAGCGTGTGCATCTCATCGATAAAGAGGATGATCTCACCAGCTGCGTGCGTGACCTCGTTGAGCACGGCCTTCAGCCGCTCTTCAAACTCGCCACGGTATTTCGCACCGGCAATCAGTGCACCCATGTCAAGCGCCATCAGGCGTTTGTTTTCAAGGCTTTCAGGTACGTCGCGATTGACGATCCTGAGCGCGAGGCCTTCGGCAATCGCGGTCTTGCCCACACCCGGCTCACCAATCAGGACAGGGTTGTTCTTGGTGCGGCGGCTGAGCACTTGCATGGTGCGGCGAATTTCCTCGTCCCGGCCAATGATCGGATCGATCTTGCCCTCGCGCGCCGCCTCAGTCAGGTCGCGGGCGTATTTCTCAAGCGCCTCGAAATTATCCTCGGCACTCGCGCTGTCAGCGGTCCGGCCCTTGCGGATGTCATTGATCGCGGCATTGAGTGACTGGGCCGAGACACCGGCCTCGCTCAGCGCGTCCTTGGCGGCTGATTTGGTGACTGCCAGAGCTGTCAGAAGCCGCTCTGCCGTGACATAGCTGTCGCTGGCCTTCTCGGCCAGTTTCTCCGCCTCGGACAGGACCTTGGATGTCTGACCATCAAGGTAAAGTTGTCCCTGCGCTTCGACCTTGGGCTGTTTCGAAAGCGCTGTTTCAATCGCGCCGAGCGCCCGGCTTGGGTCACCACCTGCCTGTTTGATCAGGTTGGATGCCAGCCCCTGATCATCATCCAGCATGGCCTTCAAAAGGTGGTCGGGCAGAAATCTCTGGTGATCTTCGCGCATGGCGATGGTTTGTGCCGCTTGCACGAAACCCCGTGCGCGGTCTGTGAACTTTTCAAAGTTCATGGGTCGTCTCCTCTTCAGCGCTGATCCCGGCGACACCTCGCAAAAGCATATCACACATCAGCCTATGTGGTCTTGCCGGCCCGAAACGTGTGTGGCACCGGCAATCTGACACTGTATTTGGGTGGTGTTTTGATATGGCTCAAGACCGGAACGGAAATTTCCATCTATTTGGGTGGCAATTTCAGTGAACTTGACGCAGGAAGAGCGTCAGACCCAGCAGGAGCGGACCATGAGCAACCCCAATGATCGACTGATTGTGGCACTGGATGTGCCAAACGCGCTGGAGGGGCTGCAACTGGCAGAAAAGCTGGGCGATCAGGTGACCTTCTACAAGATCGGGCTGGGGATGCTGACCGGTGGCGGGCTGGCGCTGGCCGATGAGTTGAAACAGCTTGGCAAACGCGTGTTTCTGGACATGAAGCTTTTCGACATCAGCGCGACCGTATCGGCTGCGGTATCCGGACTGGCGCAGTATGATCTGGATTTCCTGACCGTGCACGGCGATCCGCATGTGGTGCACGCAGCTGTGGCGGGTCGTGGTGACAAGGCCACCAAGATCCTGGCAGTCACCATTCTGACCTCTCTGGATCGCGCGGATCTGGACATCTCACTCATCAAGTCCGGAGAGATTGCCGATCTGGTTGTCGAACGCGCACGTCTGGCGTTTCGGGCGGGTGCAGATGGCGTGATCGCCTCACCTAATGAGGCTCGGGCGATCCGGGCCCTGCCGGAGGCGGCGGGCAAGCTGATCGTGACCCCGGGCGTGCGGCCTCTGGGCAGCGCCAAGGGCGATCAGAAGCGCATCGCCACGCCGCAAGGTGCTATCAATGAGGGTGCCGATCACATCGTGGTTGGCAGGCCGGTCTGGCAAAGCCATGATCCTGCACAGGTCGCGCGCGACATTCTCGACAGCCTGTCCTGACGCCCCCACGCCTTAGGGACGGACCCATGCGCCAGCATGGGCCGGGCCCAACCGGCCCTGCCGGGCGGGAGCCCCCTTTCTTGGCTCCGGTCACCATAGTAGACTGAATGGATGTCCACCGATCCATCCCTGTGCCGCGACTGCCTGCATCTGAGTGTCGGGCAAAACCGCTGCCCGTCCTGCGGCTCACCAAGGCTGATCAGGCATGCGGAACTGACCCAATTGTCGATTGCACATATGGATTGCGACGCGTTCTACGCCTCGGTCGAGAAACGCGACAACCCGTCCTTGCGCGACAAGCCGGTGATCATCGGCGGGGGCCGGCGTGGTGTGGTTTCAACAGCCTGCTACATCGCCCGGATCAAGGGTGTGCGTTCGGCCATGCCGATGTTCAAAGCGCTTGAACTGTGCCCAGAAGCCGAAGTCGTGCGCCCGCGCATGTCTGTCTATGTCGAGGTGTCGCGGCAGATTCGCGCCATGATGGAAGACATGACCCCGTCCATCGAACCGCTGTCGCTGGACGAGGCTTTCCTTGACCTAACCGGAACCGAGCGACTGCATGGTGCGCCACCGGCGGTCATGATGGCTCGGCTAGTCCGGCGGATGGAACAGGAGTTGGGTCTGTCCGGATCTGTCGGCCTGTCGCACAACAAGTTTCTGGCCAAGATCGCGTCAGATATGGACAAACCGCGGGGATTTTCCGTCATCGGGCGGGCGGAGACCGAAAGTTTTCTCGAAGGACAGTCGGTTTCGGTGATCTGGGGAGTTGGGGCTGCGATGCGCCAGACGCTTGAACGTGACGGCATCCGCACCATCGCCGATCTCAAGCGCCGCGACCGCAAGGCGCTTTGTGATCGCTACGGGTCCATGGGTGACCGGCTCTGGCATCTCTCTCACGGTCTGGACGCGCGCAAGGTTTCCAGCCGCAACCAGACCAAGAGCATTTCGAACGAGACCACATTCAACGAGGATATCACCGATCCGGATCTTCTGGATGGCCATATATGGCGCCTGAGCGAAAAGGTGGCGGATCGGGCAAAAGCAAAATCTCTGGCGGGATCCGTTGTGCAGCTGAAGCTGAAACAGGCGGATTTCAAGCTGATCTCACGCAGAACCGCCCTGCACCAGCCCACGCAACTGACCCATATGATCTATGCACAGGCCCGGGAAATGCTGAAGAGAGAGCTGCCGCAGGCCCCGTTTCGGTTGATAGGTGTGGGCATCAGCGGCATCGTTGAGGGGCATCTGGCTGATATCGAGGATGATTTTCTGAGACCTGAAGCAAAAGCCGCCAGCGCAGCGGAAAAAGCCGCAGACAAGATCCGCTCCAGATTCGGCCCCGATGCCATTTTGAAAGGCCGTTCGCTGCGGTAGACGTTCTGCGGATGCTGTAAATCTGTACATTTGAGCGGACATGCTCAAATTTCCGGCATGAAAGTCACGGATTTTACCAAGCGATCAAGAATTCTCGATTTTTGTGCACCTGCACAGTTGACTATGCTGCACTGCGATATAATCTCTGAATTGTTGATGCGTTGCATCGACGTTCGCCCGTTTCGGGCGTTTCCTCCCTAGACTTGGGCCGTGCTTCGTGCACGGCCTTTTTTTTGCAAATGTCTGGGATTGCAGCGTTATTCAGCTGCCAGCGAGAGTGCTGTACCGCCCTGCTGGGCCAATTGACCAACGACCTTGCGCAGTGCCGCTTCCATCTCGGCAAAGGCACCAGACTTCTCAAGGGTCAACTCATCCATGTAAAGAGCCCGGTCGATCTCGATCTGTACAGCATGGATGTTCTGCGACGGACGGCCATAAAACTGGGTAATGTACCCTCCGGCAAAGGGCGCATTGCGGGCAACGACAAAACCTTGCGCTGCAAAGATATCCTGTGCCGCATCCATCAGCCACCGCATGCAGGATGACCCGAACCGATCGCCAAGCACGATATCGGGCCGCTTTCCTTTCACCATGGGGGCTGAACAGAGCGCATCATGAGGCATCGAGTGGCAATCATAGAGGATCGCCATGCCATGTCGGTCGCGCTGGGTTTTCAAAAGCGCGCGCAACTGGTTGTGATAGGGGTCATAGACCTCACGCAGTCGCTCCATCGCTTCCTTGCTTGTGATCTTGCCGTCCCGGATCACCCGGCCCTCGGACACCACACGGGGGATCACACCCAGACCTGCTGCAATCCTCGGGTTGGTGACACTGCGCTGAATGCCCTCGATCAGGGCTGGGTCCAATTCGTCCCGCGCCCGGTTGAGGTCCACATAGGCCCGTGGCAGACGCGCCGACAGAAGGGGCGCGCCATTTTCCGGTGCACTGGCAAAAAGGTCATCAACATAGGCATCCTCCGAAGACCGGATGGCCTTTGCGTCAAGCTTTCCACTGTCCAGAAAGGCACGCGGATACCTAGAGCCCGAATGCGGTGAACTGAACACCGCACAGGACGACCAGACATTGGGCGCATTCAGGCAGAAGGAAGAATTCAAGCTGCTGACTCCATGACCTGCGGCATATCTTATTCCGGTTTTCACCTCAAGCAAAAGGGCTTGAACACCGCACCGACTCCTTTTATACGATCCCAACGCGAGACGGGGGGCAACCCACGTTACAGGTGTGTGCGGGCGTATAGCTCAGCGGGAGAGCACTTCGTTGACATCGAAGGGGTCACTGGTTCAATCCCAGTTACGCCCACCATACACTCCCCGGTCTGACCGGGGTCGGAACTGAAATTTGGCGCAATCACGCGCCGCATGAGACGCCGAAAGGCAAGGAGAGAGGCCATGAAAGTTCGCAATTCGCTTCGCTCCCTCAAGCAGCGCCACCGCGATTGCCGCGTGGTGCGCCGGAAGGGGCGGGTCTATGTGATCAACAAGACCCAGAAACGGTTCAAGGCCCGTCAGGGCTGAAGCATCCGCTTCGGAATTCAAAAAACCGCGCCTCAACAGCGCGGTTTTTTTATGTCCGGGCGGGGGCCTGCCGCAGCATTGCCCCCTAAACCCGATAGACCTTACTGACTGCTCGCGATGATCAACCGCTGCAACGTCTGCGCTGTCAGATACCCGGTTTCAGGCAGGCCCGAGCGGTTCTGGAACGCACGTATTGCCTTGCGGGCCTGTGCATCCAACGTGCCATCCACAGCGCCCACGTCATAACGCAGCATCTTGATCCGCTGCTCGATCAAGGCCCGGCTGGCAGAATTCAGACCAAGCGCATCCTCGATCTTCTTGTACTCGGCCGCCTGAGCGTTCGTGTTCGAGTTCTGGGTCAGGGCCGCAATCCGCGCATTGGCGGCATCCCTGAAGCTGCCCTGAGGGTATTTGGCAAGATAGGCACGATAAGCGCTGGCACTGTCTGTCGCGGTCGCCTGATCCCAGTCTGCCCGTTCGGTGGCCTGAGCTCGGCGGCGTTCTTCTTCCTCGAACGGCTCCAGCTTGCGTCTTGCTTCGCGTGCATAGATGCCTTCGGGGTAACGTGACAGATAGGCCCTGAGGTCCGGCGCAAGTCCCGATGATCCGGTCGCGCGCCAGAACTCGATATCAGCAAGTTCCGCCTGACGCTTGCGCGCCTCCTCTTCTGCTGCAATCTCGGCAGAGCGGGCATCAGCACGGGCTTTCAGCAATTCGATCTGATCCGCGTTCAGATACCCGGACGTCTTAAGACGCTCGTCTTTCTGCCAGGCCGTGATGGCCGCACGCGACCCGCGCCCAAAAATCCCGTCAACACCACGCGTGTCATAGCCAAGGATGGTCAATCGTTCCTGCACAGCGCGCCGGGCTGCACGGTTGAGCGCGAGCGCCTGCTCAGCAGCCACGTCCGGATCGACCTTGTTGCGTTCGATCTCGTCCAGTTTGGCTTTTGCCTCCGCGGCGAAAACCCCTTGAGGGAAGCGGTCAAGATAAGCCCGCAAATTTGCCTCGTTCGGGTTCTGCTCAGCCAATGTCCAGAGTGTCCGCTCCACCACTCCGATCTGTGGCGCAGTGTTCTGAGCAGGTTGGGCTGCCTGTGGCGCCGGTTCAGGTCCAAACCCGATGTTGGGAGAGGCAAAACCCGCAACAGTCAAATCACTACGCTCCGAGGCTTGCGCGACTGTGCGCCCTTCTGCCAGAAACTGGCCCTGAACACTGCGTGCCAGTTCTGTGGCGGACCCCGATGCCACGAAAACACCCTGTGGGACCGCATCAAGATCAAGCTCGGCCTCTGTACCAAGGAAAACGGCGACCTGACCGGGATGCCGACTGGCCAGACCCAAAAGGTAGTTCAGGGAAATCGCATCACGCTCAAGCCCTGTCAGAGCCGAGCCTTCGTTGGGAGCATAGACATAGCTCACGCCATCTGCTGTTGCCACATCGGCCGTGACATGAAGGATGACGCGGTCTGCCCGCTTCATCCGCCGCTCGGCATCATCGAGCACGGCAAAAACATCCGCTCTGGCATCGCCGCGCCGGTCCAGCACATCATATCCCGCATCGCGGTAGGCTTGCGTCAAGCGCCTGTGGTCACGGCTTCCCCAATTGTCTGGGTCGGTCAGAACCACGGCAAGATCCTGCGCGCCGGCACCGCCGGCAAGGCACATGGCCATCAGAAAAGCTTTGGTATGCATGTCTTTTTTCTCCACAAGCGCCCACCCGGGCAAAATTCTAGGCCGCCGGTCCACCGGTGGAAAGCAAAGAATTGTGTCGGGTTATTGCGCGTAATCGCGTGTGTCCTCGATCACAATGCCATCGCGCGGCAAACTGCCCGGTGCGCAAATCTCGATCTCGGCCCGCAATTTCAGGATGTCACGGGCCGCATTTGCCACGGCATCAGACGAGATTTCGGAACCTTCAACCTTCACTGTCAGCGTATCGGCATCCCCGTCCCGCCCTGCGATTACCCGGGCACGGCTGACAGCTTCAAGCCGGTCAACCAGTTGGGCCACCTGTTCGGGCCGCACAAACATGCCCTTGATCTTGGTGGTCTGGTCGGCCCGCCCCATCCAGCCCTTGATCCGCATGTTGGTCCGCCCGCACGGGCTGAGGCCGGGCAGAACAGCGCTCATGTCCCCGGTCGCAAAGCGGATCAGCGGATAATCCGGATTGAGCGTGGTGACCACAACCTCGCCCACATCGCCCGGCTCCACCGGCGTTCCAGTGCCCGGCGTGACGATTTCCACGATCACGTCCTCATCAACGATCATCCCTTCCATCGCCTCGGACTCAAAGGCAATCTGGCCAAGATCAGCGGTCGCATAGCACTGGCGACAGGTGATGCCGCGCGCGGCATATGCTTCGCGCATCGCAGGGAAAAGCGCCCCGCCCGAGACGGCCGCCTTGGTGATCCCAAGACCCAGCCCCAATTCATCAGCCTTGGTCAACAGCACATTCAGGTAGTCCGGCGTGCCCGCATAAGTGGTCACGCCCAAGGCAGCAGCGGCTTGCACCTGCAGCTCCGTCTGACCAGTGCCCGCGGGCAACACGGCGGCACCAACCGCGCGCGCACCGTTCTCGAACATCATGCCCGCAGGGGTCAGGTGATAGGAGAAACAGTTCTGAACGATGTCGCCTTCCCCAACACCAAGCGCATGCAGAAACCCACCAAACCGCCACCAGTTCCGGGCAAGCATGCCCGGCTCGTAAATCGGGCCGGGGCTCTGAAACACGTGCGCAAATCCGCTTGCTCCATGTGCCGCAAATCCTCCAAAGGGCGCGTCTGCCTTCTGACCGTCCACAAGGGTCGATTTGCGCAACACCGGCAGGCCTTCCAGGCCCTTGATGGATCCTGCATCAAGACTTCCCCAAGCCGCCTGATAGCCAGGCAGTGCAGCCGCGCGAGCAATCTGGCTCTTCAATTCAGCGGCTTGCGCGGCCGCGCGCGCGCCCGGGTCCCGTCCCTCGGTTTCATCGAAAAAGCTCATGCCCACCCTCACTTCTTGGTTCAAATATCCCCGCCGGAGGCTTCCAACATCAGGGTCAGCGGCTTCTTATCCGGGTCGCGTGTGATTTCACCGCGCACTTCCATCTCCAGACGCACCGTTGTCACGTGCCAGCCAATTGCGCCAAGGTCGTCCAGCTCGGCCTTGTCCAACCGCTCCCGGACCGCCTCAACCAGCTCAGACGCCGGTCGCGGTCCATCTGCCAGTGTGGCCTGCACCGCTTTGGACACGCAATCATACTTCCAACTTGGAATGTTGGTCGCACTGCTTCCTGCTGGCGTTCGGCAGGGCGTCTTGTCCATCAGCTCAGCCAGCGTTTCCGGCGGCGGTAGGAGCGGACATCACGGAAGGATTTGCGACCCTCGTCAGACATGCCGAGATAGAATTCCTTGACGTCCGGATTTTCGCGCAGCTCGGCCGCCGGACCGTCCATCACGATGCGACCGGATTCCAGAATATATCCGTAATGGGCAAAACGAAGCGCCACATTGGTGTTCTGTTCGGCCAGCAGAAACGACACGCCCTCTTTTTCGTTGAGGTCTTTCACAATGTTGAAAATCTCTTCAACCAGTTGCGGTGCCAGCCCCATGGATGGCTCATCAAGAAGGATCGTCTCGGGCCGGCTCATCAGCGCGCGGCCAATGGCCACCATCTGCTGCTCTCCGCCTGAGGTGTAGCCCGCCAGCGAGCGTTTACGCTCAGCAAGCCGGGGGAAATAACTATAGACGAGTTCAAGGTCTTCAGCGACCTTCGCCTTGCCATCCTTGCGGGTATAAGCACCGGTCAGCAGGTTCTCCTCGACCGTCAGATGCTCGAAACAGTGGCGGCCCTCCATCACCTGGATCACACCACGCTTGACCAGATCAGTCGGGCTGAGATTGCCCACATCTGTGCCGCGATAGGCAATAGAGCCTTTGGTGATCTCACCCCGTTCGGAATGCAGAAGGTTGGATATCGCCTTGAGCGTCGTGGTCTTGCCCGCTCCGTTGCCGCCCAGAAGCGCTGTGATCCCGCCTTTAGGCACTCTCAACGACACGCCTTTGAGGACCAGAATAACATGGTTGTAGATCACTTCGATGTTGTTGACCTCAAGCAGGGTCTCATCGGTTTTGGCAGCGTCCAGCATTTGCGTATTCCGGGTTCTGTTCAGCTAAATTCAGCACATCACTGTCGCCATCTTGGCCGTTGCGATGTGTCGGTAGTCTGGCCCACGAACCTGAGGTCAGTGGGCCAGACAATTGTTCAGGTCAGCTGCAATCGCGTGGTGTCAGCGAGTTTTCAGCCGCATAGGCCGCACTGTCTTCTTCGATCAGCGCATTGATCACATCGCTGTCCGATGGACCGAACTCGGTGATCAGCGACCACTTGCCGGCAGCTGCATCCCACTGCTGGACTGCCCCCAGACCTGGACCACCATGGTTGTCGCAGGAAACGGCAAACTCAGGACCAAAGTTCGGCAAGCCAAGCGCTTCCATACCAGCAGCCGTGATCTCCAACGCTTCCATGCCGTCTCGCATCATCGCCGGTGTTATGTCACCCACGCCGTGGATTTCCTGTGCCTTTTTGGCAGCTTCAGCAGCCAGCATGGCAGCATACATACCGCGATTATAAAGCACTGTGCCCAACTGATCGCCAGCACCGGCCGCCTTGCCTGCATCCACGACATACTTCTGCAAGTCGCCGTAAATCGGGAAGTCTGACCCCGTGCTGTTCATGGCAAGTGCCTTGTAACCGTTGGCACCGTCACCCGCTGGCAGCACGTCATTCTCGGACGCTGACCACCAGATGCCGATGAAGTTTTCCATCGGGAAGCGAATGTTGGCGGCTTCCTGAATGGCCACCTGGTTCATTACGCCCCAGCCCCACATGGTCACATAGTCAGGACGCTCGCGGCGGATCTGCAGCCACTGGGATTTCTGCTCCTGGCCAGGATGATCCACTGGGATCAGGCTCAACTCGAACCCATGCTTCTTGGACAGCTCTTCCAGCGTGCGGATCGGTTCCTTGCCGTAGGCAGAGTTGTGATAGACAAGCGCGATTTTCTTGCCTGTGACGTCTCCACCATTTTCTTCGAGAATATGGTTCACCACGTGGCTCGCACCGTTCCAGTAGTTGGCAGGGTAGTTGAAGATCCACTCAAAGACTTTGCCGTTCGCAGCAGATGTCCGGCCATACCCCATGGAGTGCACAGGGATGCCATCAGCAGAGGCTTTCGGGATCAACTGATAGGTGATGCCGGTGGACAGTGGCTGATAAACCAGTGCGCCTTCGCCCTTGGTGCTTTCATAGCATTCAACGCCTTTCTCGGTGTTGTAGCCGGTTTCGCACTCAACCATGCGGATCGGCACGCCACCGATCCCGCCGTCACGCTCGTTCAGGAGCGTGAAGTAATCCGCATAGCCAT
Organism: uncultured Paracoccaceae bacterium; assembly: GCA_947494445.1. Lineage (GTDB taxonomy): Bacteria > Pseudomonadota > Alphaproteobacteria > Rhodobacterales > Rhodobacteraceae > CANLSM01. The sequence goes on from CANLVD010000002.1 coordinate 364,153, forward strand.
CGGCAAAGGGAATGCCGTTGGCGGCATAAGGGCCCGTGCGATAGCTCAGGCTGGGGAACACGAGGTCCGCCAGAACCGGGCTTGCGGCCATCACCGCAGCGGTTGCCAAAGTTGCCAGTTTTTTCATAGTCAGGTCTCTCCCATTGATTGTTGTGTGCCGGTTTTCCCGGTGTTTTTGTCTTGGACCCCAGCCTAGTGCGGGAAGGGCCATAAGCGCAATTTTTCCTTGATGACGCGCCAGAGCGCAGCCAGTCCGTGCGGCTCGACGATCAGGAAAAAGATGATCAACCCGCCCAGAATGACGAACTCGAAATGGGCCGCAATATCTGTTGGCCAGCCCAACCCGCCGACCATGATGTTCTTCAACAGAACAGGCAGCAGTACGATGAAGGCCGCGCCCGCGAAAGAGCCGAAAATCGACCCCAGCCCGCCAATGATGATCATGAAGAGCGCGAGGAAGGACTTGTTGATGCCGAAGGCCTCACCAACCTCGACCGCTCCAAGGTACACGGTGAAGAACAATGCCCCCCCGACACCGACGAAAAACGATGAGATGGCAAAGGCCGACAGTTTGGCCTTGAGCGGGTCCACTCCGATGATCTCGGCTGCGATGTCCATATCACGGATCGCCATCCAGGACCGGCCCAGTTTGCCGCGTGTCAGGTTGCGCGCAACGATCCCCAGTAGGATCACGAAGGCAAGACAGAACAGGTATTTCGCCTCCGCACTGGCCATAGGTCCTGTGACTTCAAAACCTGCGACCGTGCGTGTGGGGGCATTGATCTGGCCGGAGGCGGAATAGTTGTAGAACCAGCCGACCCGGTTAAACAGCCAGACAAGGAAGAACTGAGCGGCCAGCGTGGCCACGGCCAGATAAAATCCCTTGATGCGCAGACTGGGCAAACCAAACAGAAGACCCACAAGGGCGGTCACCCCACCAGACAACAGGACAACAAAGAAGATGTTCAACTCGGGCATTGCCGTCATGATCTTGTAGGCCGCATAAGCACCGACGGCCATGAACCCGCCCGTGCCAAGGCTTACCTGACCGCAGTAGCCCGTCAGAATGTTCAGCCCGATGGCGATGATCGACCAGATCAGAAAAGGCACCAGCACGGCCGAGGCAAAATATTCGTTGATGGTCAGTGGGATCACGATCATCGCGAATGCCACAACGAAATAATACCGATACCGGTCGAAGGCGATCGGGAAGGTCTGGCTGTCATCCTGATAGGAGGTCTTGAAATCTCCGGCTTCGCGGTAAAACATCAGGTCTCTCCCCAGGATGTGGCAGTATCGTCAAAGCTGGCATTCTGCGGATTTACCACGCAGAAGCGATGGCCGGTGGGCGCTTCCATCACGGTCCAGGTCTTGGCTTTGTGCAGCGGTTTTGCACCAAGCGCCGTCAGACGCGCAATCTCGGCTGCCGGATCGTCGCTTTCGATGTCCAGATGCACGCGTGGATCATGATCGACCGCCTGCAGCAGAACGACCGGGCTTGCCTCCCGGCTGCCGATGGCTGCGTATTTTCCATCCGCATCAATCGCGGCTTCGGCTCCAAGCGCACCGGCCCAGAACGCAGCCGCGTCCTGCAAATCAACGGTCTGGCAATCAATCACGATCACGCCAAGGCGGCTCTTGTGGCTCATATCCGCCCCCGTTTCGAGTTTCCCGAAATACTCCCGCCGGAGGCGCATCTGTCAGCCGGGACCGAAAGCTTCGTCATATGCTCAAACCCGCTCAATGATCTTGTCTCCGAACAGGCCCTGCGGGCGGAACACCAGAAAGATCAGCGCCAGAACATAGGCAAACCAGTTCTCGGTTGCGCCCCCGATCATCGGCCCGATGGCAAATTCAAACAGCTTCTCACCCACACCGATGATCAGCCCGCCGACAATCGCACCGGGGATCGAGGTGAACCCGCCCAGCATCAGCACCGGCAGCGCTTTCAATGCGATCAGCGACAGTGAGAACTGCACGCCCAGTTTCGAGCCCCACATGATGCCTGCAACAAGTGCCACGAAACCCGCAACACCCCAGACCACAACCCAGATCTTCTCAAGGTTGATCCCGACCGATAAGGCGGCCTGATGGTCATCCGCCACAGCCCTGAGCGCGCGCCCTGTGGCCGTATATTGCGAGAAGAGCGTCAGCGCGACCACCAGCAGGGTTGCGATCACCGCAGCCCAGATGTCCAGATTGTCCAGATAGAACCCATAGAAGTCAGGGCCTCCAAGGCTGGCAGTTGCCTCCTCGATGGCAAAATTGCCGCCCTGAGGGAGCCCGACATCAAGCTTCTTGATGTCCGATCCCCACATCAGATCGCCAAATCCTTCCATGAAATACGCAAGCCCGATGGTCGCCATGAACAGGATGATTGGCTCCTGCCCGGCAAGCGGTTTCAGCACAAGCTTGATCACCACCCAGGCAAATCCGATCATCACCAGGGTTGTCAGAAGGATCGACAGAATGCCCGGAATATGCCAGCCGAAATGGTGAACATCCGTGCCAAGGGCCGCATTGATCAGATGCGAGAACGGCACCAAACCGGTCTGAATGCCAACAAGTGTCTGTGCTGCAAAAAGCGCCATAACCCCTTGCGCATAATTGAAAATTCCCGACGATTTGAAGATCAGCACAAAGCCGAGCGCGACCAGGGCATACATGACGCCTGCCATCAGGCCGTTGAGGAACACCTCGATCGTGTAGTAAAACTGTGCACCCATCTCAGCCTGCTCCTTCTGTATCTGAGGCGATGAAAACAACCGGTCGGTTGCCGGACATCACCATCAGCCGCACTTGCAAATCACTGGCACTTTCCCGCGCCAGTCGAAACGCGCGCCGATAATCGAAATTCACGCTTTCGGTTTCCTGTTTGAACACCATCAGGCTGTTGGGCACGCTGCCTGCCAGCATCGGGGACGGGCAACGGTTGTCGATCTGGCGCATGAATTCACCGACCAGTGTGGTCTGGCCCTGCGCCACACTTGATGCGATCAGCAAAGGAAGAAGGATCAAAATGGCTTTCATTGCCTAACCCTCCTTGTCGATCTCAGTGGCATGAAAGGTCAGTTCCCTGCCATTGTCGCGCAATTCCACCAACAGCACCGGCTCACGCCAGAGATGGCTTTCAAATCCACCGAGCACGTCCACGCTGGGACGATACCGATCCAAGGCCTTCATCTCGGCCACCCACTCCTCAAATCGGGCACGGACGGCAGCAGATTTGCGCGGATGCACGGTAAAGGCGCACCAATCAAATCCGTCTGTTTCGCCTGACCTCAAGCCATTGCCGTTTGGCGCTGGTTGAACGTCTTCCAGCGCGCCCAGACACCGGCCAAGCGCCTCGACCTCGAACGCGGCCACACCAGCACCGGACCACGCAGGTCCGGCCAGACACATCAGGAGGCAGCTCGCCCTAATCATGGGAAACCCCGAGATAGGCGTCGATCACCGCCTGATCCTTGCGAACCTCATCGGGCGTGCCATCGCCGATTTTCGCACCGTAATCCATCACGACAACACGGTCAGAGATGTCCATGACCACACCCATGTCATGCTCGATGAGCGCAATCGTGGTGCCAAACTCGTCGTTCACATCAAGGATGAAGCGCGACATATCTTCCTTTTCCTCGACATTCATGCCCGCCATCGGCTCATCAAGCAGCAGAAGTTTGGGTTCAGCAGCCAGTGCCCGGCCCAGTTCCACCCGCTTTTGAAGGCCGTAGGGCAGACGCCCCACCGGGGTCTTGCGGATCGACTGAATTTCAAGAAAGTCGATGATCTTTTCGACCACTTCGCGGTTCTCCACTTCCTCGCGTTCGGCCTTGCCCTTCCAAATAGCCTGCGCCAACAGGCCGGAAGTCATCTTGGTGAACCGCCCTGTCATGATATTGTCGAGTGTCGACATTCCCGAGAACAACGCGATGTTCTGAAAGGTCCGCGCGATGCCAAGGCGGGCGATCTGATGCGGCTTCATAGGTCCGCGCTTTTCACCCCGGAACCAGACCTCTCCCTCCTGCGGATGATAGAACCCGTTTATCACATTGAGCATCGAGGATTTCCCGGCCCCGTTGGGCCCGATGATCGCCCGGATCTCACCCTCGCGGATGTCAAAGGAGATGTCCTTGATCGCCGTCACACCACCGAACTTCAGGGTGATGTTCTTCATCTCCATGACGACGTCGCCAATCACACGGCCATCTGGTGTGGTGTATCCGTCCTTCACGACAAACCTCCCGGTCCCTGGGGAAAGCTGCGCCTCCGGCGGGAGTATTTTAAGAAATTCGAAACCATGATGCGGTGAAACTGACAATGCGGTACAGGCGGGAGCGCTGATGGCCGTGGAAGTCGAAGCCACTCTTCAGCCGGTGCGTTGCGGCGCCCGGCGAAGAGTGCGCGAAATGCGCCTTCGAATTTCCAGAAATACTCCCGCCGGAGGCATCCAAAATGTCCATGTTGCGCTGCCATAAGACATGTCATTGCGCGGCCACCTGTGCCGATGCGTCAACTGTTGCTGCGTCGCCCACGGTCAAAGTGGCCGAAATCTTGCCTTTGCGGCCATCCTCATAAGTCACCTCAGTTTCCGTGAAAACCGATGGAGAGCCATCGTAGAGCGCGCCCAGAAGATCCGCATATTTTTCTTCGATGATGCGGCGGCGGACTTTCATGGTGCGGGTTAACTCGCCGTCATCGCCATCAAGCTGCTTGTGCAGGATCAGGAACCTGTGGATCTGGCAGCCTGAAAGCATTTCATCCTGTGCCACGGAGGCGTTGACCTCCTCCACATGGGCACGGATCATGTCATAGACCTTCGGGTGACCGGCCAATTCCTGATATGAGGCATAAGCGATGTTGTTGCGCTCGGCCCAGTTGCCCACCGCCGTCAGATCGATGTTGATGAAGGCCGTGCACATGTCGCGGCCCGAGCCGAAGACCACGGCCTCCAGAATGTTGGGGTAGAACTTCAGTTTGTTTTCGACATATTTCGGCGCAAACATCGCACCATTGGCCATCTTGCCGACATCCTTGGCCCGGTCGATGATCCTAAGGTGGCCTGTGTCAGGCTCGATGAAGCCCGCATCACCCGTTGCAACCCAGCCTTCTGCATCTTTGGTCGACGCAGTGCTTTCGGGGTTCTTGAAGTATTCCACAAAAACACCCGGCGAGCGGTAGAAGACCTCTCCTGTATCATCGATGCGCAACTCAACACCTGGGGACGGAACGCCGACCGTATCGGCGCGCACTTCGCCGTCAGGCTGCTGGGTGATGAACACGGAAGCTTCGGTCTGGCCGTAGAGCTGTTTCAAGTTGATGCCGAGTGCACGGTAGAAATCAAAGATTTCCGGGCCGATCGCCTCACCGGCCGTATAGCCCACCCGCACTTTCGACAAGCCAAGCGTGTTCTTTAATGGGCCATAAACCAGAAAATTGCCGAGCCGGTATTTCAGCTTGTCCATTCCGCTGACCGACTTGCCATCAAGCAAAGCCGGGCCGATGCGTTTTGCGTGGTTCATGAAATGATCAAAGAGCCATTTCTTGAACCGGCCTGCGTCCTCCATGCGGATCATCACATTGGTCAGCAAGCCCTCAAAGAACCGCGGCGGGGCAAAGAAATAGGTCGGGCCGATTTCGCGCAGGTCATGCTGCATGGTGTCGGCGCTTTCCGGGCAGGCGACACAGAACCCCGAGACATAGGCCTGACCCACCGAAAAGATGAAATCGCCGACCCAGGCCATGGGAAGATAGGCCAGAATGCTGTCGTCTGTCTTAAGGTGATCGAATTCGCAGGTTGCCCGCGCTGTTTCTATAATGTTGCGGTTGGACAGGACCACACCCTTGGGTCGCCCTGTGGTTCCCGATGTATACAGCATTACACATGGACTGTCGGCAGTGAGCGCGTTCGAGCGCGCCTCGACCTCCGCTGTGTTTCCCGCCTTGCGGCCCAGTTCCTGCATATCGCTGAGCGAGATCAACTTGCCATGGTCGTATTTGCGCAGGCCTCGCGGGTCGAGATAGATGATCCGGTCTAACCCTTGCAGGCGGTCGCCGATTTCCAGAACCTTGTCGACCTGCTCCTGATCCTCGGCCATGATGAAACGCGCGCTGCAATGATCGAGCACATACGCCATCTCTTCTGCAACGCTGTCCTGATAGACCGGGACCGGCACAGCACCCGCACACTGGATGGCTGCCATGGACCAGTAGAGATGGGGCCGGTTGGAGCCGATGATTGCGACGTGATCACCCGGCACCAGCCCAAGTTCAACCAGACCGCAGGCCATGGCATGGACCTCTTTTGCGACCTCTGCCCAGGTCCAGCTTTGCCAGATCCCGAACTCCTTTTCACGGTAAGCCGGACGATCCTTGAAGCGGGTCGCATTGGACGCAAGCAGTTGCGCAAATGTATCGAGGGCGCTGGATGCGCTCATGGTTGTTTCTCCCTGGCGGTCGGGGCTTTGCCCGGCCCGATGTGCGCGATGGCACCCGTTGCGGAATGGTTTTCCATCCTCTGCGCAGCGAGATTAGCAACAATCTTGCGCAGGGCAATGGCAAAAATTGAACTAGCGTTCATTTATTTGTGTAACACCCACCCGGGACGGGTCTGGTTGGGCAAAATCTGGCCTAACATCAGGCCAGCTTGCGGCTGACCTGTGGGCTGATGTGGAACTTGCGCTGATAGGCATGTGTCAAGGCTTCAGGGGATGCATAGCCATAGCGCCGAGCGACAGCGCTGACGGAATGTCCAAGACCGAAATCCTGACGTGCCAATGTCAGGCGCCAGTCACGCAAGTATGACGCTGGTGTCATGCCGGTGCGGGCACGAAAGAGATCGGCAAAGCGGCTGAGCGACAGACCCGCCTCTTGCGCAAGATCGGCATTGGTCCAAGCCGCACCGGGCCGGTCGTGCATGGCGACAATGGCACGCGACAAGCGTGGGTCGGACAGGCCACCGACCAGTCCGGTCTGCATCTTTCCGTTTTCTAGCTGGCGTCTGAGAAGATGGACGATCAGCACTTCTCCCAACCGGTTGAGCACCGATGCACTGCCGCAACGACCGGCCTGATGTTCGGCCCAGATCATGCCAGCCAACGGGCCCAGAACAGGATCCTCGGGCAGGTCGATCAAGATGGCCTCAGGAAGGGCTGCCATCAGCGGGTTGTCGCTTCCGCACCAATCAACCTTTGCCGCGACAAGAACCGGGGCCTCATCCTTGGACAGGCCCAGGGTGCGGGGAAAGAACGTGATGTGATCCGGACCTGCATCGCGTTGCCCGGTCAAAAACAGGCAAGCCTGATCATCACTGGTGACTTCAACAGTCAGTGAAAAGCGGGACATCAGCGCAGACAGGCGATCGACAGAGTTCATTTCAGGTGTTTCAATCAGATTATTGGTTATTTTCTTTTCCAGAAGACTGATAAGCCCCTTTCATGAGTTTTGCAATCAAGGAGCCCACAAGATGCTGATCCCACGCCAGAAGACCCCTGACCTGAGTGTTGAAACCCTGTCCAACGGAATATTTGACCTGTCCAAGGAAGCCACGGAGCGCGGGACGATCATCTGTTTCTATCGCGGTCTGCATTGCCCGATTTGTGCCAATTACCTCACGGAGCTGGAGAAGCGCGTCGATGATTTTGCCGAGCGTGGGGCATCGACCATCGCGATCAGTTCAGACGGACTGGACCGCACGCAAGCCATGGCTGACAAGATCAGCGCAGAAAAACTGCGTTTCGGGTATGGTCTGTCACTTGAGGTCGCGCGAGCCTGGGGTCTGTACATTTCCACAAGCCGGGGCAAGACCTCCATCGGAATCGAGGAACCTGCGCTGTTCTCGGAACCTGGCCTGTTCATGGTGACACCGCAGCAGACACTATACTATGGCTCTGTTCAGACGATGCCTTTTGTACGTCCTCATTTCTCGGAGTTGGTCGGTGCGCTCGATTTCGCGATCAAGGCGGACTACCCGGCTCGTGGGGAATATACCGGAGCTGTCTGAAGCCTCGGACGTGATCCAGTTTGCACTCGCCGCTTAGGTAAGGTGGTGCCAAACCCTGCAATGGTTGGAAAATGTTTCCGAGCACAAACAGGGTCGGGTTTTCATGTCCCAGGTGAGTTCAAAGTCCCTCAATTGAGATGCCCAGGGGATCGCGAAAGTATCGCTGAAAAGAGAAGAAGCCCGCGCAACATGCGCGGGCTTCTTTTTGGTCACTCCGAACGCCCTGTGGGGGCAGATTTGGCGTTTGGTGTTTCCAATTACCGTGTCGATAGAACTAAACACTTCCTGTCGACAAATCCTTAATGCCGGTCAATCAAGTGGTTAAAATGCTCCGAATTGGGCAAGTTAACCACAATCACTCTAAACCCCTCTTCTAAAGGATAGGGATTGGCGGGTTTTCGGGGTCGAACTGGGCAACTCTGCGCCAACTAAACGCGATTCTCCCGGAAAAGTTGATGCGACTTTCAGGGATTCGCAGCAGCGACTGTGACGGGCGATTAACGTGTTCAGCCTTTTTATACAGGACTTGCTCGGCATCGGTGGGATCTTAAGGTGGAAAGCAGACGACATTCTATGTCCAGATGGCACTTTGGACGTGTCCGGTGGAGCGCTCTCCAGACACAAGGCCCAAACGCAACTTCTGATCCTGTCAAAACAGATCCTGAATGTGTTTGCAGTGGCAACACTTGTTAATCAGAGATTACTGCCTGCCCCAAGTTGCATCAGAAATGGTCATTTTTGCTGCTGTTTTATGCATTGCCGCCCTGAGCACTCGCATAACTGCCTAAAATCTAGCACTTCGGCGGGAATCGCTCTCATGGTGGCGCTGCCGGATACGGCTTGAGTGCCGCGCGGGGGGCGATCCTGGCAGATACGATCCCTCCACGCGGCTGCAACATCACTGCTGCGTAGCCTTGATATCAAATCGGGGTCACCGGTGAAAGTTTGGGAAAGACCATTCTGCGCCGGGCAGCGTCCAACAGGGAAACTCTACCCATGAAACTGACCACGAAATTCTCAGCCCTTGCTGCCGCAGCGCTTGTGACCACAAGCTCCGCTGCCATTGCGCAAAGCTGTGCCGAGCCGATCAAGGTGGGTGTTCTGCACTCGCTGTCCGGCACCATGGCAATCTCCGAGACCACATTGAAAGACACGATGCTGATGCTGATCGAGCAGCAGAACGCCAAGGGCGGCCTTCTTGGCTGCGAGCTTGAAGCCGTCGTTGTCGATCCTGCGTCCGACTGGCCGCTTTTCGCTGAGAAAGCCCGCGAGTTGCTGACCGTGCATGAGGTTGACGTGATCTTCGGCAACTGGACATCCGTCTCACGCAAATCCGTGCTGCCGGTGATCGAGGAACTCAATGGCCTGCTGTTCTATCCGGTTCAGTATGAGGGCGAGGAAAGCTCGAAGAACGTTTTCTACACAGGTGCGGCCCCGAACCAGCAGGCGATCCCTGCGGTTGATTATTTTCTCGAAGAACTGGGCGTTGAGAAATTCGCGCTTCTGGGAACTGACTATGTCTACCCGCGCACGACCAACAACATCCTTGAGCAGTATCTTCAGGACAACGGCATCGCGGCAGACGATATCTTCGTGAACTACACGCCTTTCGGTCATTCTGACTGGGCAACGATTGTGGCTGATGTTGTCGCCCTTGGCGAAGACGGCAAGCAGGTCGGCGTGATCTCGACTATCAACGGCGATGCGAACATCGGCTTCTACAAGGAACTGGCGGCAGCAGGCATTTCGGCCGACGACATTCCGGTGGTTGCCTTCTCCGTAGGTGAGGAAGAGCTGTCCGGTCTGGACACATCCAACCTCGTCGGTCATCTGGCGGCCTGGAACTACTTCCAGTCAGCGGAAACCGAGGCCAACACCGACTTTATCGCGGCCTGGAAAGACTTCGCAGGCGCCGAGCGTGTGACCAACGATCCGATGGAAGCGCATTACATCGGCTTCAACATGTGGGTGAACGCAGCAACAGCGGCTGAAACCACGGATGTCGATGCGGTTCGCGCGGCCATGTATGGGCAGGAATTCCCCAACCTGACCGGTGGCACAGCCGTCATGCTGCCCAACCATCATCTCGCCAAGCCGGTTCTGATCGGTGAGATCACGGAAGATGGCCAGTTCGACATCATCAGCCAGACCAAAGAGGTCAATGGCGATGCTTGGACAGACTTCCTGCCAGAAAGCGCTGTCCTGACGTCCGATTGGAAAGATCTGGGCTGCGGTATGTACAACACTGAAACCAAGACCTGCGTTCAGTTGACCTCGAACTACTGATGCGGTCCTGACCCTCGGGCGCGGGCTGAGACCTGCGCCCGATCCATGTAGATTTCCCAATCCGCGAAAGACGAGAAACATGCACGCGATCCGCGAAGCTGTCCTGTTGCTGTCCCTGCTGTGTCTGAGCGTAATGCCCGCTTACGCGCAGTCCGATGCCCCTCTTCAGACCATATTGCAGACCCATGCCGATGAAGTGGCCAAGCCCGGGCGGCGGTCCGTGTCTGTGGTGCTGGATGACCTTGATGCCTCGGGCCTGCCCAATGTGTTGCCGTTTCTTGAAGCATGGCAGGAAAAGCGGATCTGGCAACGTGAGGCGGATGGGGTGTTCTTCCTTGCCGAGGAAGACGACGATGATCTGAACCTGCGCGATATCGATACCGGAGCCGAAGACACCGCCCTGAAGGATGGATTTTCGCAGGTCAAGCCCAACGGTGGCGTACGGCGCGTGATTGCAACGGCACTTGTGAAATTCCAGTTGACCGACCCGGATCTGGACCGCCGCAGCACGGCGGTGGCCGCAATTGCCCGCAGACCCGATGCCAACCAGCTTGAACCGCTTCTGGCCTCGGTCGATCGCGAAGTGGATGCAGCACTGAAAGCACGCAAGGTGCAATTGGCCAATTTCCTGTCCGCCCGGTTTGCCGACAGCACAGAGGACCGGATCGCGGCGATTGAAAGCCTGTCCTCGGATACATCAATCGAAGCGCGCGCAGTGCTGAACCAGATCCTTGAAACGACATCAGGTGTGGCTGCAGAACGACCTGATGTGAACATCGCACGCATTCTGACGCCGGGCACGGACCTGAGTGTGGCAGATGCATATGCGCAGTTGGTCGACGCCGAGCTTGCGCCTGCTGCAACGCCCTCGACTGTGATCCGGGCGGCGTTGGAGGCCAATATCACAAATGGTTCCGTGGCAGGCATCCCGACGGCAGAGCTGGACAATGACGCTGCTCGGGAACGGGCTTATGCCGCTTTGGCCACTGACGGTCTGGTGCCGCCACTTGTGACCAGTTCTGAACAGTCAAAAGCGGCAGACGCCGCTGTTTTCTATGAGGCTTACAAGGAGAAGGATGCTGCGATCACGGATGTTGCCGCGCGTGTTCTGGAAGAGGTCGAAGCACGTGTTGCCTTCGCTCAAACCGTCGATCTGGGGCTGGATGCGCTGTCGCTTGCCTCGATCTATTTTCTGGCAGCCATCGGTTTGGCCATCACATTTGGGGTCATGGGCGTGATCAACATGGCCCATGGCGAGTTCATCATGATGGGGGCCTATACGGGCTATGTGATTCAGCTTTTCGTCCCGGACTATACCCTGTCAATTCTGATCGCCCTGCCCACCGCCTTTGCCATAACCTTTGCCGCAGGTGTGACGATGGAACGGCTGGTAATCCGTCATCTGTATCACCGCCCGCTTGAGACGCTTCTGGCCACTTTCGGCATCTCGATCGCGCTGCAGCAACTGGCCAAGAACATATTCGGCACGCAGGCGCGCCCGCTGACTTCACCTGCCTGGCTGGACGGGGCCTGGGTAATCTCGGACGTGATCCAGATCAGCTATATCCGCATTGCGATTTTCGTCCTTGCGCTGATCTTTCTGGTGCTGATCCTTTACGTCCTGAAACGCACCCGGCTGGGGCTGGAGGTACGCGCGGTCACCCAGAACCCCGGGATGGCGGCATCGATGGGGATCAATCCCGACAAGATCAACATGCTGACTTTCGGGCTGGGCTCGGGCATCGCCGGGATCGCGGGTGTGGCCATCGGGCTTTATGCCAAGGTAACGTCCGAAATGGGTGCCGATTATATTGTCCAAAGCTTCATGACCGTGGTTGTGGGCGGGGTTGGCAATGTCTGGGGAACACTGGCTGGCGCATCACTCATCGGGTTCCTGCAAAAGGGGATCGAATGGTTCAATCCGTCCAACACGCTGGCGGCGCAGACCTATATGGTTCTCTTTATCATCCTCTTCATTCAATTCCGTCCCAAGGGCATTGTCGCCCTCAAGGGCCGGGCAGCGGCGGACTGAGCCATGCATAAATCCTTCATCTTTCACAATCCGTCTGTTCTGTGGTTCCTGCTGGCGCTCGCGCTTTTCACCATGGCTGTCACAGTACTGTCCGAGGCGTTTGGTGTGGGGCTTGTCTCAACCTCTTTCGTCAAGACACTGGGCAAGACACTTTGTCTGTGCCTGATCGCCATCGCGATGGACGTGGTCTGGGGTTATTGCGGCATCCTGAGCCTTGGCCATTTCGCCTTTTTCGGGACCGGCGGCTATGCCATCGGCATGTGGCTGATGTATGCCCGCACCGAAGGCATCGTGGCCGCCAGCCTTGAAGGGCAGGCCATCCCGCCAACCCCGCAGGAAATTTCGGACGCGATTGGCACGCAGATTTTCGGGGTTGTCGGAAGTTCGGAGTTTCCCGCGATCTGGGCTTTTGCCGACAGTCTGGTGTTGCAACTTCTGATGGTCGTGCTGGTGCCGGGATTGCTGGCACTGGTCTTCGGCTGGCTCGCCTTCCGCAGCCGGGTCACGGGCGTCTACCTGTCGATCCTGACGCAAGCCATGACGCTGGCGCTGTCGCTTTACCTGTTTCAAAACGACAGCGGGTTGCGCGGCAACAACGGGTTGTCAGGCTTGCAAAACATTCCAGGCTTTGAGGATACGTCGCAAGCCACGATCTCCATGGTGTTCTTCCTGGTCTCGGCCATCGCTCTTGCGGCAGGCTATGTGCTTTTTGCCTGGGTCATGTCGGGCAAGATGGGCAGCGTGGTCCAAGGCATTCGCGATAACGAGGCACGGGTGCGATTCCTCGGCTACCACGTTGAAAGCTACAAGCTGTTTGTCTTCACGCTGACGGCTGTGATCGCGGGCATTGCCGGTGCGCTTTACTATCCGCAAGCGGGCATCATCAATCCCGCAGAAATAGCTCCCATCGCCTCGATCTATCTGGCGGTCTGGGTTGCCATCGGCGGGCGGGGGCGGCTTTATGGCGCCGTGATCGGTGCCGCTTTTGTGTCGCTTCTATCGAGTTGGTTCACGGGCGGCGGCGCGCCTGCAATCAACCTTGGCTTTTACACGATCCAGTGGACCGACTGGTGGCTGGTATTGCTGGGAGTCTCCTTTGTCTGTGTGACGCTATTCTTCCCCAAGGGCATAGGGGGCCTTTTTGATTATCTGGTCAGGAAACCGTCATGAGCACGCTTCTTGAAGTCTCGGGTGTCTCTGTCACATTCGACGGGTTTCGCGCCATCAACAACCTGTCGATCCAGATTGCGGAGCCCGAGTTGCGCGCTGTGATCGGCCCCAATGGGGCAGGCAAGACGACCTTCATGGACATCGTGACTGGCAAGACACGGCCGGATGAGGGACAGGTCGTCTGGGGCGAGAAGAACATCTCGCTTCTGGGCATGTCGGAAAGCCAGATCGCCAACGCGGGCATCGGGCGGAAGTTTCAGAAACCCACAGTGTTCGAGGATCAGAGCGTGCGTCAAAACCTGGCCATGGCGCTGAAAAACCCGCGCGGGCCGTTCTCGGTGCTGCGCCACCGCAAGACCGCTGACGGCGCGGCCAAGATCGAGGCGATAGCCGATGAGATCGGTCTGACAGATCACCTGACGCGCTCAGCCGGCGAGTTGAGCCATGGACAGAAACAATGGCTTGAAATCGGGATGCTGCTGGCTCAGGACCCGCGCCTTCTGCTGGTTGATGAGCCTGCCGCTGGAATGACCGCGCAAGAACGCGAGAAGACCACGGATATCTTGAAACGTGCAGCCGAGACGCGGGCAGTTGTGGTAGTGGAGCATGACATGGAATTTGTTCGCCGACTTGAGTGCAAGGTCACTGTGCTGCACGAGGGGTCGGTGCTGGCCGAGGGCAGTCTTGACCATGTGACCAAGGACCAGTCGGTGATCGATGTTTATCTGGGGCGGTCCGATGCTTGAAGTACGCGATCTTGATTTGAAATACGGCCAGAGCCAGATCCTGCACGCTGTGAGCCTGACAGCACCTGTCGGTCAGGTCACCACGATCATGGGCACCAACGGCGTGGGCAAGACCAGCCTGCTGAAAGCCATCGCCGGACGGCATCCGATCTCGGGTGGACGGATCAATGTGGATGGCAAGCCGCTGGGCCAATTCTCGGCTGTTCAAGCGGCCATGGACGGGATTGCCTATGTACCACAAGGACGCGAGGTTTTCCCGATGATGAATGTGTTGGAAAATTTGGAGACTGGCTTTGCCTGTCTGCCGAAATCCGAACACCATGTGCCCGATGAAATCTACGGTCTGTTCCCGGTACTGCGTGACATGTTGCACCGCCGTGGCGGGGATCTGTCCGGCGGCCAGCAACAGCAACTGGCGATTGCGCGCGCGCTGATCACACGTCCTAAAGTGCTGCTATTGGACGAGCCGACGGAAGGCATCCAACCCAACATCATCCAGCAGATCGGCGATGCAATTGTCACTTTGCGCGAAGCGGGCAAGATGGCCATTGTCCTGGTCGAGCAGAACGTCGATTTCGCCCATCGCGTAGGCGATCAGTTCGTGATGATGCGACGCGGTGAGGTGCAGGCGACCCTCCATAAACCCGAATGCACCAAGGACGATCTGGCGCAGGGCCTGAGCCTTTGATCTAGAGCGGGATCAGAAAGAGTGTGATTGCAGGGAAAAGTACCAATATGACCACGCGGATCAGGTCTGAGCCCACGAAGAACATCACCGCCTTGTAAGTGTCCAGCATCCGCGTGTCGCGATCCATGGCGTTGATGACGAAAAGGTTCATTCCCACCGGCGGTGTAATCAGCCCGACCTCGACCACGATCAGGACAAGGATGCCGAACCAGATCGCCGTCCGCTCAAGTGCTATCTGGTCAGCCATGCCCTGCGTCACGCGGATGTCGATGGCCTTTTGCAAGTCGCGCGGAATTTCCGCGCCTGACGCGATCAGCGTATCGATCTGGGCGCGGATGTCAGGGGCAAGATCTGTGGCCGTTGCAAGTGCTGCGCGCGCGGCCTCATGCTGCATGGCGATCAGATCGACCAGTCCGAAATCCAGCGCCGAGATGACGGGAAAGAAGATCGGCACGGTCAAAAGGATCATGCTGAGGCTGTCCATCACACAGCCAAGGATCAGATAGAACACAAGGATACAGGCCAGCACCATCCACGGGCTGAACCCCTGCCCGACCACGAAGTTCGAGATCTCCTGCGGCACGTTCGATAGCGCCAGAAAGCCGTTGTAGAAGGCCGCGCCCAGGATGATGAAGAAAATCATCGCGCTGGATTTGGCTGTGACCGTGAAGCTTTCCATCAGGGTGGAGCGTGTCAGCCCCCCGTTGATCCATGCGATAAGACCAGTGCCAGCAGCGCCCACAGCAGCACCTTCTGTCGGGGTGAACCAGCCTGCATAAATGCCGCCCACCACGAGCCCGAACACCAGAAGGACGGGCCACACATCAAACAGCAGGCGGAACCGTTCGGCCATGGGGATCGCGTCTCTGGTGCCAGCGCTGTCAGGATAAAGTCGAACATAGACCGAGATCGCAAGCACATAGCCAAGGGCTGCCAGAATGCCCGGGATGAAAGCCGCCAGAAACAGCTTGGCGATGTTCTGCTCGGTCAGGATCGCATAGATCACCAACACCACGGAGGGTGGGATCAGAATGCCCAACGTGCCGCCCGCGGCCAGTGTGGCGGTGGAAAACCCGCCGGAATACCCATAACGCCGCAACTCTGGCAGGGCTACACGTCCCATTGTGGCAGCGGTTGCCAAGGAAGATCCGCAGATTGCGCCAAAGCCTGCACAGGCGCCTACTGCGGCCATTGCAACACCGCCGCGCCTGTGGCCAAGAAATCCCTCGGCTGCCTTGAAAAGTGCTGTCGACATGCCCCCCAAAGTCGCGAAATGTCCCATCAGCAGGAACATCGGCACAATCGTCAGGGAGTAGCTGGAATAGGTCGAATAGGTCTCAGACTTCAGGCGTCCAAGGGGGATATTGAAGCTGCCCGTGACCAGATAGATGCCAAACAGACCGGCTAGGAACATCGCCAACCCGATGGGGACCCGGATGAAAATCAGGATCAGGAGAGCGGGGAACGACAGAAAGCCAATGGCAAGATCGCTCAAGAGCCTGTCTCCGTCGGATCACTGAGACCACCTGTCTGCACGTCCTTTACCCGGACAAAAACCATGTAGACACCAACGATGGCGCCGACCCATGCAGCGACAGATGACGCGGCGTAGGACCACCAGATCGGAAATTGCAACAGGAAGGTCGTCTCGCCAAAACTGCGTTTGGCCAGCATGCCGCTGGTCAATTGCACGGCAATCAGCACCAGAACAGCGGCAAAAACAACCTCGATCCCCAGCCGCAAACAGTTGTTGATGCGCGGCGACAGGCGGGACGTGAAGATATCCACATCCGCATGCCCGCCGGTTAGCTGGCAGATCGGAATGAAAGAGAATATTGCAAAGGCAACGCCCGCCTCAACCAATTCGAAATCGCCATTGATCGGTCCAATGCCAAGGCCCAGCGCCCAAGCCGACAGATCAGGTGCGACGCCCGAGATGCTGTGAAGTGCCGTGTTCAGCAAACGTCCGAGGATGGACGCACAGGTCAACAGGATCAGTGCTGTGAGGACCAGACCACCAAGAGCTGCCATGACATGGGCCAGACGGTTCATCAGGTGATGCACGCCGGTTCTCCGTCCTCAAAGATGTGATGGGGTTGGTCGGGGTGCCGCGCGACGGGTGATCGCCGCACGGCAGGTTCTTCAAGCGGTTCAGCCGCCGGTTGCCATCAGCGCCTTGGCCCGGTCGATCAGGGCCTGCCCGTCAATGCCCTTCTCGGACATCTCGGCCAGCCAGTTGGTATAAACAGGCTGAGCGGCTGCGGCCCAGACAGCCGATTGGGCGGCATCAAGCGTGACGACGTTGTTGCCACGATCCAGCGCCAGTTCGCGGGCCGGATCGTCGTATTCCTGCATGGTCTGGCCGGCAAATGCCGAGAATTCCAGGCCGGAATTGTCATCCATCACCGCTTGCAGATCGGCTGGAAGCGCGTCGAACTTGGCCTTGTTCATGGCCAGCACGAAAGTCACGGTATACATCATCGGCCCGGTGAACTCGGTATGGTTTTCCACCAGTTCAGGCACTTTCAGCGCTTTGGTGACTTCCCAGGGGATTGTCGTGCCGTCGATCACACCTTTCGACAGCGCCTCGGGCACTGCCGGAACAGGCATGCCAACAGGTGTCGCACCGAGTGTGTTCAAAAGAGCGTTGATCTGGCGGGATGCGCCGCGGATCTTCATGCCGTTGAAATCCGACGGTTGGGTCACTTCCTTGTTGGAGTGGATCATGCCCGGCCCATGGACCCAGCCACCCAGCAGTTTGTAGTCAGCAAATTCGGTTTCGGCGATGCCCTCATCCAGCATGGTCCAGAAGGCGGCAGAGGCAGTTTTCGCGTCATTGACCAGAAACGGCAGTTCAAAGACTTCGGTGGACGGGAATCGTCCGGGCGTGTAGCCAACCACGCTCCATGACATGTCGACCACACCGTTGAGCACCTGATCCAGCAACTCGGGCGGTTTGCCCCCCAGTTGCATGGAAGCATAACGGTTGATCTTGATCCGGCCCTCGCTTTCAGCCTCGATCTTGTCGGCCCAGACATCAATGATCTTGGCGGGAATGGTGGCCTGCGCGGGCAGGAAGCTTTGCAGGTTGAATTCGAAATCCGCTGCCTGAGCGGGCGCGCCAAGGCCCAGCGCCAGCGCACCGGCGCTGATCAGCCCCAGAACTGTTCTACGTTTGGTCATGACAATCCTCCCTTGATTGCTGTTAGCGGCATCTTGGGGTTTGTGCGGGCAATTGCAACTCCTCCTTGCGTCCAAATGAGGATCAGCAGCGCCGTTTTCAGCCTGTCATTTGCCTTTCCAGACCGGATCACGCTTCTCGGCGAAGGCACGCGCGCCTTCCATCTGGTCCTCAGACGCATAGAGCCGGTCGACCGTCGCCAACTGACGGCCGGTAATCCGGTTGAGTGCATCCTGAAACTTGGCATCCTCGGCATCGCGCACGATGTCCTTGATCGCGGCATAGACCAGCGGTGGGCCTGAGGCCAAAAGGGCCGCCAACGCGCGAGCGCGTGTCATCAATTCACCCGCAGGCAGGATTTCATTGACCAACCCCCAGCGATGGGCCTCTTGCACGTCAAACCAGCGCCCGGTCAGCAGCAGTTCCATTGCAATGTGATAGGGGATGCGTTTGGGCAGCTTTATGCTGGCGGCATCGGCAACTGTGCCTGAGCGGATCTCGGGCAAGGCAAAGCTCGCATGATCAGCGGCCAGAATGATGTCGGCAGACAAAGCCAGTTCCAGACCACCCCCGCAGGCGATGCCATTGACCGCAGCAATCACCGGTTTGTTCATTTCGCGCAGTTCCTGCAAACCACCAAAGCCGCCAACGCCATAGTCGCCATCCACCGCATCGCCGTCTGCTGCGGCCTTGAGGTCCCACCCGGGGCAAAAGAACTTCTCCCCCCCGCCCGTCAGGATCGCCACCCGAAGATCGGGATCGTCGCGAAAATCGCGGAACACCTCTCCCATGATGCGGCTGGTGGCCAGATCGATGGCATTGGCTTTGGGCCTGTCGAGGGTCACTTCAAGTACAGCACCATTGCGACTGGTTTTTACTGGGGTCATATCTCAGGACTTTCTGATGAGCGCATCGACGGCCACGGCCGCATCTGCCGTACACAAAAGCGGGTTGACCTCAACTTCGCTGATGGCATGGGCATTTTCAACAACATAGGCCTGAATGGCCAGAACAGCCGAAGTAATCGCATCCTTATCGACAGCAGGCTTGCCGCGATATCCGTTCAGAATCGGGGCGATGGACAAGTGTTCAAGCGCGTTGCGCACATCTGAAGCCGCCACCGGCAGCAACAGCGACTTGGTGTCCTTCAGAACTTCGGTCAACACCCCGCCGGCGCCAATGGTCAGCACAAACCCATGGGCCGGGTCACGAACAATGCCGATCAGAAGTTCTGCGATAGCATCTGGCACCATCTCCTCGACCAGATTTTTCGGCGTGCCAATCTCCCGTGCGATGCGGTCGACATCCTGTAGCGACACTTGCAGCCGCACCGCGCTCTGCTCCGATTTATGAGCAAGGCCTAATCCCTTCACGGCAAAGGGCGGTTTCAGGGATTTGAGTTCTTGAGCAGCATCCTGTCCCGGTCGGATCACGCATCCCGCTGGCACGGAAAGGCCAAATGCCACCAGTGCTGACTTGGCCTTGTCTTCTGTCAGGGTTTGAGGGCTCAGCGCGTCCCCAGCCAGACAAAGAGGCACGCCTGAGGGCGCGCGCAAGGATCCTGCAGCCTGGACTGCAAGAAGCGCCTCCCGCAGGCCCTGAAACGGAACCACGCCACCTGCGATAAGCTTTTGCGCGGTTTCCGCCGGCATCAGTTCCGGCAGGCTTGACACCACGGCGAAGGGCGCGCCTGTCTCGCGACGGGCGATCAGGGCGGCTTCGGTCGCGCAAGACCAGTCCGTTGGATCCGTTGTCGGGTAATCAACGACGGACAGCGTCATTGAAATCCCCTCGCCGGTCATGGCCGACCAGGCCTGCCCCATCAGTTCAGAATCCCGCCAGATATAGGTGTGGTAATCCAGCGGGTTGCTGAGGGCGACCATGGGGCCAAGTGCTGCGCGTAGACTTTCCTTCTGGTTTTTGCGCAGGGAGGGGAAATGCAGATCGGTCTCAAGTGCCATGTCGGCAATCAGGCTCGCCTCGCCCCCCGAGCAGGAGATCGACGCGATCCCAGTGCCGTTGAGCGGTCCATGTACGTGCAAGAGCTTCAGCGTCTCCAGAAACTCTGGCAGGCCGCCAAGGCGCGGGACGCCGAGACGGTTCAGAAGCGCGGTTGCACCTGCATCGCTGCCCGCAAGGGACGCCGTATGAGAAATCGTTGCCTGCTGCGCCTGCACGGACGCCCCGACCTTCAGCGCGACCAAGGGCACGCCCCGCGCCCATGCCTTGGCTGCCAGCGCCTCCCACTGGCGCAAATCACCGAAACCCTCAATGTGCAAACCAATGGCTGTGACGCGTGGATCATCGAGCAGCTCCGCCGCGATCTGAGCCTGGGAGGTTTGAGCCATGTTCCCGCAAGTCACCATATAGGCAATCGGCAGGCCGCGTTTCTGCATGGTCAGATTTATCGCGATGTTGGAGCTTTGGGTCAGGATTGCAACGCCGCGATCAACTGGCGTGCAGCCATGTTGATCGGGCCAAAGAAGCGCCCCGTCCAATGTGTTGATGAAGCCGTAACAGTTTGGACCAAGGATCGGCATGTCACCCGCAGCCCTGATCAGGCGGGCTTGCAAATCATCGCCTGATGCATCCTCCGACCGGGCTTCTGCATAACCGGAGGCAAAGCAAACAGCACCGCCTGCACCCATGGCCGAGAGGGCTTCAACCGTCTTAATTGTTGCATGGCGGTTGATGCCGATGAAACTGGCATCCGGCGGGGACGGCAAATCGGCAAGTCCGGTGAATGCCGGAAGGCCACCGATGTCTTTCGCTTGTGGGTGAACCGGCCAGATCGTGCCTGCAAACCCCATGGCACGCGACTGGGCGATCACAGCTGTGCACCATGCCCCACCACCGATGACTGCGATGGACTGGGGTTGCAAAAGGCGCTTCAGAGACATGCCCGTTCAGGCCCCAAGGGGCCGCAGCAGATCGCGGCTGATGATGTGACGCTGGATCTCGGACGTCCCATCCCAGATCCGCTCGACCCGCGCATCACGCCAGAACCGCTCGATCGGGAAGTCATCCATCAACCCCATTCCGCCAAAAATCTGCAAGGTGGCATCGGTCACCCGTGCAAGCGCCTCGGACGCATACAGTTTGGCCGACGCGATCTCCCGGTTGGACGGCAGGTTCTGGTCAAGACGCCATGCGGCTGCCAGCGTCAGCCAATCGGCTGCGTCAATTTCGGTGATCATGTCGGCAATCTGGAAACCCACTCCCTGAAACTTGCCGATGGGCTGCCCGAATTGCTGGCGTTCTGCTGCGTAGTTCAGCGCATAATCAAAACAGCGCCGCGCCCTCCCGACAGAGAAAGCCGCAACCGTCAGGCGCGTGGCATAAAGCCATTCATTCATCACCGCAAAGCCGCCATCAACTTCGCCCAGCACCTGAGCATCTGGCAGACGACAATCATCAAAGGTCAGGATGTAATTCTTGTACCCCTTGTGACTGACCGAGTTATAGCCCTCGCGCACGCCAAAACCGGGTGTGTCGCGGTCCACCAGAAATGTTGTGATCCGTCGCTTTGGGCCTTTCGGGGTCTCATCTGTACCGGTGGCGATGAAGACTATGAAGAAATCCGCATGCTCTGCGCCCGAAATGAAATGCTTGGAGCCGTTGACCACCCAATCACCACCATCGTGCAGGGCCTGACACTTCATGCCGCGTACATCCGATCCGGCATCGGGTTCTGTCATGGCAAGCGCATCCATCCGCTCACCACGCACGGCTGGCAGCAGGTAGCGTTCGCGTTGTTCGTCATTACAGGCCATCAGGATATTCTGGGGCCGCCCGAAGAAATGGGTGAGCGCCATGGAACCTCGTCCCAGTTCGCGCTCCACAAGGGTGAAATCAAGGTGACTGAGCCCGGCCCCGCCCACGCTTTGCGGAAAATTACAGGCGTAGAACCCCAGATCGATGCATTTGCGTTTGATCTCCTCTCCCAGTTCGCGCGGCACATGGCCGGTCCGCTCGACCTCCGCCTCGTAAGGGTAGATCTCATGTTCGACAAAGCTGCGAACGGTGGAGACGATCATTTCCTGTTCGTGAGAGAGGCCAAATTCCATGATCACACTCCGAGATGGATGGATTGGTGGCTGATAGAAACGCGGCTTGTCTTTTCATGACATGCAGAGTTAGCTGATTTCATGCAGACTTTGCAAAATTCCGCGGTTAGAACGGCGCATTTCGACATTCTGTTGTTCGATGCGTTCTCAAACCATTGCCTTGCCAACACAGTGGAGCCGTTGCGCGCTGCCAATACGCTGTCACGGGCGCCACTTTACCGTTGGCGATTCCTGACAATTGATGGCACGGCAGCGGAAAGTTCCAGCGGGATGCGGGTGGAGCCCCATGGCGCATTGGACGGGTCAACAGGTGACATGTTGATGGTGATGCCATCCTATGGATTTCGCGACCATTCTACGCCTGTGGTGATCCGGCAGTTGCGGCAAGCGGCAGGCCGCTATGGCGTGCTGGCAGGGCTTGATACCGGCAGTTGGTTGCTGGCGCAGGCCGGGCTTCTGGACGGGCACCGCGCCACGATCCACTGGGATGAATTCACCGGCTTTGCAGAGCGATTTCCACAAGTGGACGTACAACGCGCTCGCTTTATCGAGGATCGCAACAGGCTCACCTGTTCAGGGGCAATGGCTGCGTTTGAGTTGATCGAACATCTGATCGGTCAAGCAAATGGTCGGCTGCTGGCGATGGATGTGGCACAGTTGTTCATGGTGCAGGGGTCAACTGGGGCGGAACCACGTCCCAACCGCCATCCGAAAACACTGGCCGACCGCGCCCATGCCATGATGCAGGCCAATCTTGAACAGCCCCTCAAGATTTCCGCTCTTGCAGAGCATCTTGGCTGTTCCCAGCGGCGGCTGGAAGCTGTGATGCTGGCAGCTTTCGGAGCCTCGCCGCAGGCGATCTACAAACGGTCTCGTCTGAACCTTGCTCGCAAACTGGTGATTGAGACCGGACAGAGCGTGTCCGAAATCGCCGGGCGCTCAGGGTATGAAAATGCCAGTGCAATGACACGGGCGTTCAGATCGGAATTCGGGGAAACGCCTCAAGGGCTGCGACGGCAATGAGGAAAGCCCTAAAGTGAAAATACTGGGCCATGACCAAGATGCGGAGAGAGAAATGCACCTTTGTCGCTGGTCATGGCCCGGTCCTGCTGAGGCAGGATCTGCCCGGTTCAGTCAGGAAGATCTGAACCAGGCAAATTCTTGATCGATTTGGCTATGGGTTCAGCGGCGTGGCTGGTTGACGAAATCGAAGAAAGTGGCCTTTTCAACGTCTTCCCGGCTCAGACCCATGTCCGTCAAAAGTGCCACGTCAATGGAGCGAAACCGGTCCAGATCCTGACGTGCGCTGATCATGGTGATCGGGCCGGGGATGGAAGCCAGTGCATGCAGGATGGTCGAGAAGATCGAGCGGCTTGTCTTGGCGGTGGTGTTTGGTGCGATTGTCATGGTCTGTCCTTCCGGGGTGTTCGTTTTGCCGTTGTTGGCGATGAACCCGGAATGCCACGAACCGCAGGCACTCTTCTGTTAAGCGCTTAACGGAAGGTCAGAAAAATTCAGAATTTTTGATCGCATCAAGTGCTGAGGCATCCAGAACGGCGATCCGCCCACGAGACACCGCAACAATCCCGTCGCGCCGCCAGATGGCCAGCGTGGTCGAGACAACCTCGCGGGTGACACCCACATAATCTGCCAATTGCGCCTGTGACATAGCGATCTCACCACGAGCATCGGAAAGATACAGGATCTTGGAGGCCAAGCGCGCAGCAGGGGGCAGAAACACCTGATCCTCCATCTGCTGGCTCATCCAGCGCATGCGTTTGCCAGCCAACCCCAGAAGCTCCGCTGCAAGGTCGGGTGCGCGGGCAAGTCCGGACAGAAGGTCTGACTGGCGGATGGCACGCAAGCTGCAAGGCTCCAGCGCCTCGATCCGGGCTGTGCGCGGACCGGGATCGAAAATTGCGATCTCGCCAAAGATACTTTCGGGGCGCAACTGGTTGAGCGACAGTTTTCGCCCCTCAATGGAATAGACGCTGACCTCAAGCAGTCCGGCATCAAGCACATAGAGCCGGTCGTCATACTCACCCTGCTCAAACAGCGTTTCTCCCTTGGCGAGCTTCACAGGGCGAAACTCCTTGTCGAGGATTGCCAGAAGTGCCTCGGAGGCATCCGAGAGAAAGGCCGGCTGGTCGGACATGACGTCAACTCCGTGAGGATCGGCAGCACAACCACTGCCCCACCCGAGAAAGGTTTCTCTTTCGTTTTTAATCGTTTGGCAGCAAGCTGCGCGCAATTCTAGGAGCAATCTGTGTCACTTTTCAAAAAGAGTTCTGCCAAACCCAAAGTTCAGTCCGAGCAGACGGGCGAGCGGCGGCAGTTGACGGTGCTCTTTTACGACATTGTTGGCTCGACCTCTCTGGTTGATCACGACGACCCTGAGGCGTTGCGCTTCGCTCTGGATCAGATCCACAAGGCGGCGCGCGACGTGCTGGGAGACCATGGCGGTTCGCTGGAACAGGTCATGGGCGATGGCGGGATGGCCTATTTCGGCTATCCCGAAGCGTCAGAGGATGCCGCCTTGATGGCTGTGCAGTCCGCCTTGATGCTGCTTGATATGCGAGCGGAAATACCAAACGCACCGGACATCCGCATCGGGATTGCGACCAGCGTGGTCATCCTGCCCGATACGCCCGAGGCCCTTGCAGCCGGGCGGCTGGGGGCAGTTGGGGTTGCGCCCAATCTGGCCGCACGACTTGAAGCTGCCTGTCCGGTCAATCAGGTGCTGGTCGGACCGGCGACACAATCGCTGACCCGGCGCGCGATCGACTTTGAGCCCGTTGATGGCCTGAACCTCAAGGGTTTTCCCGACGTGACACGCGCCTGGCGGGCAAAGGCAATGATGGATGCGGGTTCACGATTTGAGCGGGATCGGGATGGAACGGCTGAGTTTGCCGGACGCAGCGAGGAGGTTTCACGCCTGTTGGAAAGCTGGCAGCAGGCAAAATCAGGCACCGGCGCCGCTTATCTGATCGAAGGCGAGCCAGGCATCGGAAAATCCCGGATACTGGCCGAAATCACCCGGCAAGCGTTCGATGCCCGCGTGATCCTGCTCCAATGCCAGCCACGCACCCAAGGGGAGGC
This sequence comes from uncultured Paracoccaceae bacterium, assembly GCA_947494445.1. GTDB lineage: Bacteria > Pseudomonadota > Alphaproteobacteria > Rhodobacterales > Rhodobacteraceae > CANLSM01. Next base: position 389,418 of record CANLVD010000002.1, read on the forward strand.
TCTGTTTTCGGTCATTCGCATGTATGACCGGGCCTATGAAGCCGGAAACGATGAGGCTTTGGCCGCTGTCGCGCTGCGCACGGCGGAGCAACTGGGGGCTTTGGAAGAGGACGAAAGCCTGAGCGCAAATGCCCGGCGGGACGCGATTGTCGGCACGGTCGCAGACGGATTTCTGGAATTGACAAATGACGCGCCTCTGCTGTTGCTGGCCGAGGATCTGCATTGGGTTGACGAGGTGACGCTGGCCGTACTTGCGCGCCTTGGTCTGCAATCACGCGATCATGCCTTGATGGTTCTGGCCACAACCCGCCCGGATGCCGGTTTGCAGGATCTCGAAGACAGCTATGTCCCCCTGCCACTTGCCACAGTCGACAGACCCGAAGCGCTTGCTCTTGTTGATGGCTGCGCGAAGGCTCCGCTGTCAGCGGCAACACGCGACTGGATCGTCGACAAGGCAGACGGCAACCCTTTGTTCCTGATCGAATTGACCGCTCATGCGGTTGAGACCGTGACAGGGCTTGGCGGTCCATCGGACCTTGGCGGGATCACCGTTGACAGCCTGCGCGATCTTCTGTCGGTCCGGTTTGAAAGCGCTGGACAGGCAAAGCGTACGGCGCAGATCGCCAGCGTTCTGGGCCGGGAATACCCACACCATCTACTGGCCCGCCTGTCCACATCGCTGAGCGGGGCGGAACTGGATGCCGATCTTCAACGGCTTCTTGATCACGGCATTCAGGACATGGTCGGAAACGGGTATTCCTATGCCTTCCGTCACGCGCTGGTGCGCGACGTGGCTTATGACAGTCAGTTGCGATCTGTCCGCAAGGCGCTTCACGGCAAGATCGTTGATCTGGTGGACGGGGATCCCGGACTGTCAGCTGACGTGCCTGATGTCTTGCTGGCTGAACACTGCCTGTCGGCTGAGCGAAACTTGCGCGGGACCGGTCTGTTGATCGATGTGGCAGAGGATGCGATCAAACGCTCCGCCCTGCGTGCACCGCGCGCGATGCTGGAACGCGCGTTGAAGCTGGCAGAAGGGCTGGCAGAAGGGCCGGAACGCGATCTGCTGCAATTACGGGCTACAGCACTATTGGGTCCACTGGTCACCTTGCTCTCCGGCCACCGGGAAGCAGGTCCGCTCTATGAGGCCGGACAGGCGCTCTATTTCAAACTGCCGCAAGCCCAGCGCGCACCGTTTTTTCCGGTACTTTGGGGGTGGTGGTTTACCTCGGGCAATCTGATCGAGCAGACCCGCCGTTCTGAAGTCCTGATCCGGGATGTGAGCGCTCAAGCCGATGCGGAGTCCCGTTTGCAGGCGTTGCATTGTGGCTGGGCAACCCTGTTTGACGGAGGCGCGCATCACCGCTGTCTCTCAGCAATTGATCAGGGCCTCGCGCTTTTTGACGATGAGGCGGCGCACCGGTCTCGGCACCTATACGGCCATGACGCAAAGGTGTGCGGTCTGGGAGAGCGGGCACTTTGCGAATGGTTGACCGGACGGGCAGATCTGAGCAAGGCGTCAATCCGGAACTGCGAGATCTGGGGCGATGAGACTGCCCATCTGGCCAGTCAGTTGCACGGGCTGGACATCGCGACCCAAGTGGCCTTCTTCAATCATGATCTGCCCGAGATCGACCGGATCCTGAGCAAGATGGAACGCCTGTCGGAGGGAGATGCAGCGCCCGCCATTCTGGCCAAACGGCAGATTTTTCGCGGCTGGATGGCCGCACGCAATGGTGATGTCGGACACAGAGATGCGGTCACCCGTGGGCTGAAGGCACTGCATGATTTTGGCGTGCTCGAGGATACACCATTTTACGCCGATATCGCAGCCCAGGTCACCGCCGCCGCGGGAGACATTCTCGGGGCGCTCGGCCCACTTGATGAGACTATTGCCGAAGCGCGCACCACCCGGCTGACTTACTGGCTGCCGGAACTTCTCCGGCGAAAAGCCTTGTTGATCGGCGGCACAGGCGCGGAAAGCGCGTTGGATGAGGCATTTGAGATGTCTCAAACACAGGGGGCGCAAATGCTGGCCCTGCGCAATCTGGGAACCCGAATAGATCTGGGCCTGCTGTTCCCTCCTCAGATCGCAGATGCGATGCGCACGCATATCGATGCCATCTCGGACAGTGCACTCAAACAGAAAGTATCGGATGCACTGGCCGGCTGATCCGGTGGTTCCAGACTGTCTGGCTGAAGAGGCAACACGCCCATTGCCGGACCGGATGGCCCCGGCAGACTACTGGGCTAGACTGAAACCACATCTTGCCCGTTTCGGGATTTCAAGGCTTGCAGACATCACAGGTCTTGATCGTCTGGGTTTTCCGGTGGTGCAGGCCACCCGCCCCTTGGCACGTTCAAACGTGGTCACCCAAGGCAAAGCCTCATGCCTGGAGGGCGCCGCAATCGGGGCAGCACTGGAATGTCTTGAAATGGCAGCTGGAGAGACGCTTGATCGGATCCCCGACGCGCCCAAAGGCATGGCAGGAGAGTGGGCCGCGCTTGCCCCTGGGGCTGACTGGCCCGATGAGCAAACGCGCTTCATTCAGGCATGGGATATAACCGGTGGTCGTCTGGCCAGTGTGCCGCGGGATCTGGTCTCAACGGATTTCGCAAAAGGGTCGGAGGCTGAACAGGCACCCATTCTGCGCCACTCCATCGGATTGGGTGCAGGTGCAACTCTGGCAAGCGCCATGATGCACGGCCTTCTTGAATGTATCGAGGCCGACAGCCGCATCCGTGCCGCGGCCACGGGCGGCGCACGGCGCGTACATCTGCTACCCGGTCATACGACCTATGGAAAACTACTTTTGATGATCGAGAACGCAGGTTTGCGGGTGGCCTGCCATGAACTGCCCTCGGTCACAGGTATTGCCACGATTATGGCATCCGTCATGGAAGAACCCCGGGCAAGTGCCCTGCCCTTGCCCGCTTCTGGCTACGCGGCACGGTTTGACCCGCATGAAGCCCTTCAGGCGGCCATGGCAGAAGCGGTTCAGGCACGGTTGGCGGTCATCTCCGGCGCACGCGAGGACATCACCCAGCGGTTCTATGCACCTGTTGAGGATGCTGCACTGCTGGACGCAGAATGGGCCCGGCACGGACCGGCACCGGGTCTGATGTTTGATCACGCCCGAAATCCTGCTTCGACCATTCAAGACCTCGCCTGCAAGGTCGGGCCAGTGTATGCCGTGCCCCTGCATTGGGAGCCGGATCTGCCATTGGCGATCACACGCATCATTGCCCCTGGGCTGATTGCTGATCCCTTGCGGCTGGAGGTCTGATATCATGGACAGACCCATTGTCTTTCTGGGGCCAAGCCTGCCGCGTTCTGAGGCACAGTCTTTGCTGGAAGCTGAATATCGACCACCTGCCGGACAGGGCGACATCATGCGGGCCTGTTCGGACCGCCCGCCAGCCATCGTGTTGATTGACGGAATTTTCAAGGACGCGCCCACCGTACGCCACCGCGAGATCCTCTGGGCGATGTCTCAGGGTATTCCCGTGTTTGGTGCCGCCAGCATGGGAGCGTTGCGCGCTGCTGAATTGTCTAGGGCGGGCATGATCGGGATCGGTCTGGTCTATCGCTGGTATCGCCGCTTTGCGCTACTGCCAGATGATGCCGTGGCAGTGACCCATAGCCCTCCGGAGCTTGGCTCCACGCCACTGTCTGACGCATTGGTCGATCTGCGCCGGTCTCTGCGGCGAGCAGAACGCACCGGGGCGATCACTGTAACAGAGGCATCGGCACTTTGTGCCGATTTGACGAGCCGCGCGTTTCCAGATCGGGCTTTGCCTGCAAATCTGGAACCCTTCCGCGTCACCCAGAAGGCCGCGGATGCGCGTTCACTCTTAACCCTGTTGGCGCGCCATAAGGGGCGTGGGCATTGGCCTGTAACGAACGTCCCGGCCCCTGCCATCGTGCATGCCTGGCTTGATGATCTGGGGGATAGCGGCCTGTCGCTTCCACCGGGAGAATAATCCGCCCCTGTCTGTTAACGTCTTCACAGACGGGCAAAATTCTATATGGTTCATAAGGTGTTAGTTGCACAACGCGTTTTGGTAGGGGCGGATCGGTTTGGCTGGGAGCGAAAATTCCATCGGGACACGTTTCCTGCTGTATCCACAGTCGCCAAACACGCCGGGTTATGAAAAGCCTGAACTTGTCTGGATTTCTGACCCGCAGGGATCGATTCTGCCCGGGCCGCAGAACGACCGGATGTATGTGGTCGATCCGCTGGTCGAAAAGCCGCCTTATGAATACCCGTATTTGCCGCCCTATATGGGCGCGAAAGCCCCGCCAGTTGAGCCTTCGCCTGACGGACATTTCGATCACATTGATCCGTCAAGCCGGGCCTTTCTGGGCGTCCATGTCTTTGGCTGCGTTGCGCGCATTCTGGACATCTGGGAAGGATACCTGGGCCACAGGATTACATGGCATTTCGCTGATAAATACGAACGGCTGGAAATTCTGCCACTCATTGAATGGCAAAACGCGCAGTCGGGCTTTGGCATGCTGGAGTTCGGCTATCGTCCCCTGCCCAATGGAGCGCAGGACCTTTATGCGCTGAATTTCGATGTGATCGCCCATGAGATCGGCCATTCCATCCTGTTCTCAGAGATCGGGCTGCCTGAGAATGGCTTGCCTGCCGGTCGCGACCTCAGGGCGTATCACGAAGGCGTCTCGGACATCTGCTCGCTAGTGGGCATGCTGCATTTCGACACTGCCATGGACCGGCTGTTGCGCCGTGGGTCTGGCAATCTGATGGCCTTGAACGAGTTGAACCGCGTGGCCGAACTGGCAGACGAGCGTCAGATCCGCATCGCCGGCAATGCCCGCAAGATGTCTGATGTGGGCGACGAGGTGCATGACCGCTCCCGCCCCTTCACGGGCGCATTGTTCGATGTGCTGGTTCAGATCTATCATGACACCGCTGTCGATCAGGGTCTGGTGGAACTGCCGCACGGTTCCATCGCCGATGCCCGTGCAATCGACATGGATCTTGAGCAGACCTATGCACGCGCGTTTGAGGCTGATTACGATCTGAAGCATTTCCAGCTCAAAGGCGCGTTGGCAGATGCGCGCGACACCATGGCTCTGGCGCTTGCCCGGTCCTGGGGTCGGCTGGACTGCGAGACACTAAGCTACACAGATGCAGCCTATGCAGTGTGCGATGCCCTGCAAGAGGCCGGTCAGGGCAAGGTTGCCGAGACGGTCGTTGAATGCATGGCCTGGCGCGAAATTCTCAACCCCTATGACGTGCACCTGCTTGGGCGGGATCGGGCGCGTTCGGCTGTCTGGATTTAAATAAGGAAAAGGATCACCCCATGGATGCAAATGAAATTCTACCACTGATCCCGGACGGGTATTATGACCCTTCAGAGATCATTCTGATCGGATCCCATATGGAGCCGTCACCGCAATTGAAACCTTCCCGGGAAATCTCGGAGAAGAACATGGAGGATGAAGACATCCGCAAGCTCTGCTCGGGCGAAATGCGGATCCGGTCCGATTTCACTGACAAGCTGAACCTGTTCACCATCCCGCAGATGCAGACCGGCAGCGATGGCAACCCTCGCCTGACCTGCCCGACCATCGCGCTGATCTATGCCTATGGCTATGAGGGGCATACTTACCGTCTGTCAAAGCCGCGCATCATGATTGTGGACGGTGCGGGCACGCCCTATGAGGCAACGCGCGAACGCGATCCGTCACCATCGCTGACCGGGCAGTTGTTCATGTGGCGCATGTCCAAGCATCAGCAGTCGATCTCTATCGAGGTTGAAAGTGGCGAGCTTGAAAAACTGGTGCTGGAGGCAAACCAGCCGGGCAACCGTGCCGTGAATTCCTACGCTGCCCATATGCAGATGTCGCATCGCGGTGGCAAGCTGAGCTGATTACTCCTCGGCCTGATCCGGTTCATGCCGGGTCAGGCCGGATCCTGCATGGCACCACTGATGGCGAGATATGCGTGATCTATGTGGCGCTCCATCAGGTCTGCCGCCCTGTCGGCATCTCCGGAAAAGAGAGCATCCAGAATACCCGAATGCTCGGACCAGACGGTTACGACCTTCTCGGGCTCCCGCAACGCCTCTGCCATGGACCTGCGGATGTGATGCCAGTTGGTCTTCATGGAGGTTTCGACCACCTGATTTCCGCTCCAGACATAGATCATCTCGTGAAACTGCATGTCGGCCTGAATGAGCCCGCGCAAGTTTCCCCGCTTGATCGCCTTGTGCCCCATATCGATCAATCGTGAAGCCCTTGTCCTGTCCGCAGGCCTTACCCGCGTGCAGGCCATGCGTGTCGCAAAGGGTTCGATTACGCGCCGGTACTCGTAGATCGACCGGAAGAGCACCGGATCAAACCGTTTGACCACAACACTGCGGCGGCCAGTGTCTTCGACCAGTCCATTGGTCTTCAGGATTGAGATGGCACTGTTCACCGGTTGCCGCGACACGTTCAGACGCGCCGCAAGATCGTCCTGATTGAGCCGCTCACCCGCCTGCAATTCACCACTGCAGATCGCATCGACCAGCCGGTCGTATGTCTCGTCTACCAGTGTGCGCTTGGGTTTAATCTCGTCCAAAACATCCGTCCGTCAAATGCCACGTGTTCCAACCCGGAAGTGAGTCGTCTCCCGGCGGGGATGAGTAGACTCCAAATTGAATTTCGTATACGAAATTCTGAAAGCTTTGCGAGACGAAGCTGAAAAAACCGCGTGCCACCAAGATGATACACGCTCAAGGGAGGACTGTAACATGTGCCAGATTTTTGCCGGGCAGGATCCCCAGAGATATGCATGCACGACCCGCCGGTTGCGGCTCAATGGGCAAAGCACCAGCATCAGGTTGGAAAATGCATTCTGGCAAGTCATTGATACTATAGCAGAAAACGAAGGCACGACGGCGCCAGCATTCATCTCGACACTGCATTCAGAAGTGCTGGAAGCGCGCGGCGAGCCTGAGAACTTCACCTCACTTCTGCGCTGTGCCTGTCTGAAGTTCATGGAGATCTCGCCAGCACCGGCATCCGTAGCAATCGCTGCGGAATGACGCGCATAGTCTGACGCTGCAAATTTATCAGGGGTAGTAAACCGATACTACCCGGCACTGTCCGCCACGACTGTAGGCTTCCTTCTAAACGCAAGGGGGAGCTACTGTTGGCAAAGACCATTCATTCCATGATCCGGGTGCTGGACGAGGCCCGGTCGATTGCATTCTATGAGACGGCCTTCGGGCTGAACGTGGTGGATCGGCTGGACTTCAGCAGTTTCACGCTGATCTACATGAGCAACAGCGAAAGCAGATTCGAGCTTGAGCTGACCGTCAACAAGGACCGGACCGAACCCTATGATCAGGGGGATGGATACGGACATCTTGCCGTCTCTGTCGATGACCTTGACGGGGAACATGCGCGCTTTGAGGCCGCCGGGCTGAACCCGAGAAAACTTGTGGAATTTGCACCCGACGGAAAGCTCGTCGGGCGGTTTTTCTTTGTGGCCGATCCGGACGGCTACGAGATTGAAGTGCTCGAACGGTCGGGGCGCTTCCAATGACATCTAGAGGAGGAGAAAAGATGGGGACCATAACTGACCCTAAAGGGCTGACCCGTCGCCAATTGCTGTCAAGATCAACGGCAGCAGGTGCGTCGTTTGTGGTGGGGGCCGGTTTTCTGGCAGCACCGAACGCGGCTTGGGCGATGGAGACAACTGTCCTGAAACCCGAAACGTTCGCGACACTGGTGCAGATGGCACGCGACATCTACCCCCATGACAAGGTGGGAGACGAGTTCTACGTGATGGCCGTCAAAGGTTATGACACTGCCGATGCCGCGCCGGGCATTGAAGCTGGCATCGCTGCACTGGATGCAGCCGCGCAGGGTCACGGATTTGGCGGGTATCTGGACACTGGATGGGAACGCGACCGCGTCGACATTCTGCGGGGCATGGAAAACAGCGCGTTCTTCCAGCAGATCCGCGGTGGTCTGGTCACCGGGCTTTATAACCAAAAGGCCGTCTGGCCTATCTTTGGCTATGAAGGTTCATCCTTCGAGTTCGGCGGTTACATCGACCGCGGCTTCGACGACATCAACTGGCTTTAAGGGGGGATGGCAGCATGACAGCACCATTTGATCTCACCGACGACAGCGTTGTTGTCGTAATCGGAACCGGCGCAGGCGGCGGCGTCCTGGCCAATGAACTGGCCCAGAAAGGCGTAAGCGTCGTGGCCCTAGAGGCAGGCGGACGCCACCTGCCAGAGGATTTCGTCAATGACGAGTGGGCAAGCTTCGGGCAACTGGCCTGGGTTGACCCGCGCACTACATCGGGCGACTGGCGGGTGGCCAAGGACTTTTCGGGCCTGCCTGCCTGGATCGTGAAATCGGTTGGCGGCACCACACAGCACTGGGCGGGTGCAAGTCTGCGTTTCCAGGACCATGAATGGAAAGCGGCCACGACATATGGCAATGTTCAGGGCGCCTCACTTCTGGATTGGCCGATTGATGCAGCCGAAATGGCTCCGTGGTATTCCAAGGCTGAGGACAAGCTGGGCGTGACCCGCACAGGCGACCGACCAGGCCTTCCGGGGAACAACAACTACAAAGTGTTCGAGAAAGGTGCCAAGGCGCTCGGGTACGAGCAGGTGCATACTGGCCGGATGGCCATCAACTCTGATGATAACCGCGACCGGGCGATGTGTCAGCAAACAGGGTTCTGTTTTCAGGGCTGCAAATGGGGTGCCAAGTGGTCGGCAGGCTATGTCGACATCCCCGAAGGTGAAGCGACCGGCAACCTTGAGGTTCGCTCGCAAAGCCATGTGGCACGGATCCTGCACAATGATGCAGGCAAGGTCACAGGTGTCGAATACTTCGATTCGGACGGCAATTTGCAGATGCAGAAGGCCCGTGTGGTCTGCGTGGCTGGCAATTCGTTCGAAAGCCCGCGCATGCTGCTGAATTCTGCCTCGTCGATGTTCCCGGACGGACTTGCCAACAGCTCAGGCCAGGTCGGGCGCAACTACATGCGGCACATGACAGGCTCGGTATACGCGACCTTCGACAAGCCTGTGAAAATGTGGCGTGGCACCACCATGGCCGGCATTATTCAGGATGAGTCTCGCCATGATCCAAGTCGTGGGTTCGTCGGTGGCTATGAGCTTGAAACGCTGGCTCTTGGCTTGCCATTCATGGCTGCTTTCCTTGATCCCGGCGCATGGGGGCGTGAGTTCACATCAGCACTTGATGCCTACGAGAACATGGCGGGCATGTGGATTGTCGGCGAAGACATGCCGCAGGAGACCAACCGCGTCACGTTGAACCATGACGTAACCGATCAATACGGTTTGCCGGTTGTGAATGTGCATTTCGATGATCACCCCAATGACATCGCCATGCGCAATCACGCCTATCAGCAAGGTCAGGCGGTTTATGATGCGGTCGGGGCCACACGGACCTTCCCGACACCGCCCTACCCGTCCACGCACAACCTCGGCACCAACCGGATGTCGGCCAATGCGCGTGACGGGGTCGTGAACAAATGGGGTCAGACCCATGACATCGAGAACCTGTTCATCTCGGACGGCTCTCAGTTCACCACGGGTGCGGCAGAAAACCCGACACTGACTATCGTGGCACTGGCCATCCGTCAGGCAGATCACCTGGCAAGCGAGTTGTCCAAGGGCAATCTCTGATACCAAGACGCGCCCCATACAAGGGACGCGATGACCCCAGAACTGATCCGGCAATGCTACAGGTGTTGCCGGATTTTTTTATACTTGCGCGGGGTCATGCGATCTTGGGGCCATCTTCTGCCACTTGCAACCGGGACGTCCCGAACCAGCTCATCCCGATCATCACTGCCGCCGCTGCAAGGCAGAGAGGCAACCCCCCTGCCTGATATGTCAGACCGGACAGAAGTGTGCCAACCAGCCGCCCGGCAGCGTTCGACATATAGTAGAACCCGACATCCATCGTGACCCGGCGCGCATCCGTGAAGCTGAGGATCAGGTAGGAATGCAAGGAGGAGTTCACGGCAAAAATCCCGCCGAAAACCAGCAGACCAGCAATCACACCCGCAGTCAGAACCGGGGACGGTACCCCCGCCAAGAAGACCAAAACCGCCAGCATCATTGGCACGAATGCCAAAATGGCCACCCAGATACGAGCCTGCTCCAGCAATTGCGCTTGTGACCGTTCATTGGCGCGCAAGATCCTCGGCCCCCACCCCTGCACGGTGCCGTAAAGAATGGTCCAGATTGCCATGAAGGTTCCGATGGTGAAGAAGGCGATCCGGTTGCCGGTCTCGGATCCATCAGAAAGCACCGCGTAGAAATAGACCGGAATGCCCACCACGAACCAGACATCCCGCGCGCCGAACAAAAAGAGCCGTGCCATGCTCAGCCAGTTGATGTTGCGGTTCTTCGAGAAAACTTCGCGGAACTTGGCGTCTTTGCGCCCCACAGGCAGCCCCGGTGGCATGTGCAGGGCAACTGCAACCAGAATGACCAACAGGACCGCTGCCATCGCGAGGATTGACGCCGTGAAGCCGAAAACCGCCAATAGCGCCGCGCCCAGCAGAAAACCAAACCCTTTCACCGCATTTTTTGAACCTGTCAGGATTGCTACCCAGCGAAAAAGCCCGCTCCGGCCATCAGGAGCCAGAAGCTTCACAGCGCTTTTCGCGCTCATCTTCGCAAGATCCTTGGCCACACCGGATGCACCCTGCACAAGCATCACGAAAACGACTGAGGTGGTGATGCTCCAGGCCGGATCCAGCCGGGTCAGGGCCAGCAACGCCACCACTTGCAAGCCAAGCCCTGCGTAAAGCGTGGTGGTCAGCCCGAAACGCGCGGCAATCCAGCCTGCCGAGAGGTTGGTCACAACGCCTGCGACCTCATATAAGACAAAGAGATAGGCAAGCTGAACTGGCGAAAAGCCCAGCGTGTGAAAGTGCAAGAGCACCAGCATCCTGAGCGCACCATCGGTCAGCATGAAGGCCCAATAGGCTGCAGTTACCGTAATATAGGCTCCAATGCCGGGTGCTCGGCTCACAACCTGCTGCCCACCATGCGTGCGACATCGACAAGCCGGTGCGCATAGCCGAATTCATTATCGTACCACGCGTAGACCTTCACCTGGGTTCCATTGACCACCATGGTCGAGAGTGCGTCGATGATGCTGCTGCGCGGATCGTTGATGTAGTCGGAAGACACCAGCGGGCGCGTCTCGTACCCCAGAATGCCCTGCAAGGATCCTTCCGCTGCCTCTTGAAACAGTCCATTCACCTCCTCCACTGTCGTTGCACGCGCCATCTCGAACACGCAATCGGTGATCGATGCATTGAGAAGCGGCACCCGCACCGCATGGCCGTTCAGTTTGCCGGTCAACTCAGGATAGATCAGCGTGATCGCGGTAGCCGAGCCTGTTGTGGTCGGGATCAGATTGGTCAGGGCGGAACGGGCGCGGCGCAGGTCTTTGGCTGGACGGTCCACGATGGTTTGTGTGTTGGTCACGTCGTGGATGGTGGTGATCGAGCCGTGTTTGATCCCGATCCCGTCAAGCAACACCTTGACCACCGGTGCCAGACAATTGGTCGTACAACTGGCCGCCGTGATCACGTGGTGGGTCGTTGGATCATAGATGTGATCATTCACGCCATAGACGATGTTGGCCGTGGGGCCATCCTTGACCGGGGCGGAAACCACGACCTTCTTCACTCCCGCCCTGAAATATGGCGCAAGGGCGGCTTCGGTTTTGAAGGCACCAGTGCAATCGATCATCACATCAATGCCCGCCAGTGGCAGGTCCTCCAGCTTGCGGGACGAGATGACCGGAATGTAGGTGCCATCGATGGTGATTGACTGCTCACCGGCCGAGAATGCTGCGGGCCAGCGACCATGGATGCTGTCGAACTCCAGCAGATGCGCATGCATCTGCGGATCACCCACAGCATCATTCACAAAGGCAATGTCCGCACCACTTTCCAAAAGCGGGCGCAAGGCCAGTTTGCCGATCCTACCCAGACCATTGAGTGCATAAGTGGTCATGGATGAGCACTCCCTTCGCATGTCGTTGCGCGTCCGATGTCATCAAGTGCTCTTTGCAGGCCAGTGCGATCCAGTTCTGAAAATGGCAGTGCCGCAAATGTATCTATGCGCCTGGCCAATGCCGTGTATGCCTGTTCAAAGGCAAAGCGTTGTTCAGGCGCGGAACCACCTGCCATCACAGGATCGGCCACACCCCAATGGCTGGCAATCGGATGTCCGGGCAAGGATGGGCTGTCGTCATTTGCCGCAAGATCACAAACGGTCAGGACGACATCCATCGGCTTTGCTTCCGGTTGATGGAATTCGGAAACCGATTTTGACCGCAGCTGGGAAATGTCATGGCCATGGCCACTGAGCACATCCAGCGTGACCGGGTGCAATTCGGATTCTGAGGCAAGGCCAGCCGAAAAGACTGAAAAACTGTCGCGTGCCCTGTCTTTCAACAGAGCTTCGGCAAAGATCGAGCGGGCGGAGTTTTTGCTGCACAGAAACAGGATGGAAGGTTTCTCACCTACTTTCGCGGCTGAGGCCAATGGCTCCGGCAGGCACAACTCGGCGCGTCCGCGACAGCAATCCAGAAACAGGTCCGAGATGACATCCTGAACAGCGGCCAGATTGACCGCGTAGAGCAGCCGCGTTCCGCTGCGGCGTTGCGTGATCAACCCGCATCGGGTCAGCGCTGAAAGATAGACAGACGCCGTGCTAGCCTTGAGGTGTAAAGCGCTCGCGATCTCACCTGCCTGCACCTCGTCAGGGCAGCGCCGCATCAAAAGCCGAAAGACATCCATACGCTGTGGATGGCTGAGGGCGGACAGGCGGTTGATCAGTTTTGATTCCATATTTCATGAAGTAATGAAATATAAAATCAACGTCAATGTGAGATCATCCAGGGCCGCTTGGATGGAAAGCTTTTGGAGCCATCAGGACGGTAGAGCGTTTTGCTCTTTTTCTTCTGCCCCGAACCGCTGCAACAGCCGCAGCCGGGACCATGGGTGCTGGTTCTCTTGGGAGAGTCTGCCGAACGTTCGTTTGTGGCATGACCAATGCGCACGGCAGAACTGACCATGGAAATGGCAGGAGCGGTCAACATGACCCTTGGTGCATCATGACCGCAAGTCGGACAATCGGCAGGTTCGGCATAGCGGCTCATGGCTTCCAATGCTTCAAACGGGCCGCAGTCCTTGCAGTGGTATTCATATACAGGCATGGCGAGATCCTTTGGAGTTCTAGATGGGCTGGCCCCTTGTTTCAGGGGCCAGTTCAGGTGTCACAGATCGGGGGCAAGAGGGACGTCGACGCTGCCATCAAGGAACTTGGTCGGGCCGTCCGCATTGGGCATCATGTCCCATTCAAAGATGTCATTGGGCAGCCAGAGCGTGGCACAGGCGTTGGGAATATCGACAACGCCCGAGATGTGGCCCTGCACAGGGGCTGTGCCCAAGATCGCGTAGGCCTGCGCACCCGAGTAGCCAAATTTCTTGAGGTACTCGATGGCGTTCAAACAGGCCTGACGATAGGCGATGTGAACATCCAGATAGTGCTGCTCGCCACTTTCATCGACGCTGATGCCTTCAAAAATCAGATAGTCATTATAGTGAGGCGTAATCGGAGACGGCTTGAAGATCGGGTTCTTCACGCCGTATTTCGACATGCCTTCCTTGATCATCGTGACCTTCAGATGCAGCCAGCCTGCCATTTCGATCGCGCCGCAGAAAGTGATCTCGCCATCGCCCTGACTGAAGTGCAGATCGCCCATGGAAAGGCCCGCACCATCCACATAGACCGGGAAGTAGATTTTTGAGCCGCGGCTCAGATCCTTGATGTCACAGTTCCCGCCATGCTCGCGTGGTGGAACGGTGCGCGCGGCTTCTGCGGCAGCGGCATCGCGTGCGTCGCCCTTCATTGCACCCATATGCGCGCTTTGCGTGTTGGGCAGGGCCGCAAGGGGTGGCGTGCGATCTGGATTGGTGTTGAAAAGCGCTGTTTCCCGCGTGTTCCACATGTCCAGCATGTCACGATCGGGCAGACAGCCGATCAGTCCGGGATGGATCAGGCCCGCATACTTCACGCCCGGCACGTGGCGAGACTTTGTGAACATCCCGTCGATGTCCCAGATCGATTTCTGTGCTTCGGGGAAATGTTCGGTCAGAAAGCCGCCGCCATTCTGCTTTGAGAAGAAGCCGTTGAAGCCCCAAAGCATGTCTTCCTTGGCACCGATATCAAGGATCTCGACCACCAGCAGGTCGCCGGGCTCAGCGCCTTTGACGCCAATCGGACCCGAGAGGTAATGGACCTGCTCTAGCTCCACATCGCGTACATCGCTCGCGTCGTCATTGTTGGCAATTTGGCCGCCCGTCCAGTCATAGGTTTCGATCTTGAAATCATCACCCGGCTCGACCCAGACATTGATCGGGATGTCGGGATGCCAGCGGTTGTGAATGTTCTCGTTGGTGTGCGGGCTTTCACTGAGATCTACCGAGATCAACGTATCGGCCATGGCGCGTTCCTTCCTTGCTTGGTTCTAGACTGAGAGAAATTCCGAGACCTTGGCCTCGTCGATGCCGCTGCGCGGGCTGTCATGCACGAAGTTGCCGTTCTCGATGACCATCACCCGATCCGCCACGTCGAGCGCAAAGCTCAGAACCTGTTCGGAGACGACAATGGAAAGCCCTCTCTGGTCGCGGATCTTGCGCAAGGTGCGGGCCATCTCGCGGATGATGGAGGGCTGGATGCCTTCGGTCGGTTCATCAAGCAACAAGAGCTTTGGGTTGGAGGCAAGTGCACGGGCGATCGCAAGCTGTTGCTGCTGCCCGCCCGACAGATTTCCACCCCGCCGGGATTTCATCTCCAAAAGGACAGGGAACAATTCGTAGATGTCATCTGGGACCTGCGATTGCCCAGTGACCGTCAGCCCGGTCTCGACGTTCTCTTCAACTGTCATGGCCGAGAAGATCATCCGGCCTTGCGGCACATAAGCGATGCCCTTGGCAACCCGCTGATGCGATTTCATGCCCGTGACATCCGTGCCGCCCACGTCCACAGCACCCGATTTCTCAGGCACGATGCCCATCAAGGTTTTCATCAAGGTGGTCTTGCCCATGCCGTTGCGGCCCATGATGGCGACGATCTCGCCGGGCTTAACGGTCATATCCAATCCGTGCAGCACTTCGCTTTCACCGTAGGCTGCGCGCAGGTTCGAGATGTTCAGCATGCCCGATACTCCCTCAATGACCCAGATAAACTTCGATGACTTTAGGGTCGGCTTTCACATGGGCCATTGACCCTTCGGAAAGCATCTTGCCCTGATGCAGCACATTCACCCGGGTTGCGATGTCCTCGACAAAGCCCATGTCATGCTCGATCACGATGACAGAACGATCAGCAATGATCCGGTTCAGCAATTCGGCGGTCTTGACCCGCTCGGCCACCGACATGCCTGCAACCGGCTCGTCCAGCATCAACAACTCGGGGTCCTGGATCAGCAGCATGCCGATCTCCAGCCACTGCTTTTGCCCATGGCTCAGGAATGCTGCCTTCTCGGACAACATGTCTTCGAGAAAGATCATCTCGGCGATTTCCTGAATGCGCTCCTGAACGACCGCATCGCGGCGGAACGCCAATGCGCCGAAGACGCTGTAGCCCTTGGGGTAGCTGATTTCGAGGTTCTCGAAGACCGTCAAATCCTCGTAAACCGATGGCGTCTGGAACTTGCGCCCGACACCTGCGTGAACGATCTGATCCTCTCGCATGGTCAGCAGTTCCTTTTCGCGGAACTTGACCGAGCCATCGGTGGCTTTTGTGCGCCCACAGATCAGATCAAGAACAGTGGTCTTGCCCGCACCATTGGGACCGATGATCACGCGGCACTCGTTGGGTTCGACATAAAAGCTCAGGTCATTGACCGCTTTGAACCCGTCGAAGGAAACAGTCAGCCCTTCGACCTTCAGCAGATATCCTTGGGGTGCGGTCATCAGGCGGCCTCTTTCTCTTTGGGGGATGGGGCCACGAGCGGTTTTGCTGTCGGTTTGCGACCCTCCATCAGACCTGCAATCCGCGGCATGATCTTCTCGGACCAAACGCCCGCCAGGCCATTGGGAAACAGCATCACGACTGCGATGAAGAGACCTCCCAGACCGAAGAGCCAGAGCTCGGGAAAACTTTCGGAGAATGTGGTCTTGGCCCAGTTAACCAGCAGCGCTCCGTAAACCGCGCCAAGGATCGACAGACGCCCGCCCACGGCACAGAAGATTACCATCTCGATAGACGGTACGATGCCCACCAGCGTTGGCGACATGAAGCCCACCTGCAACGTGAACATGGCCCCGCCGATCCCGGCGAATGCCGCGCCAAGACAGAAGATGAAGATCTTGAAGCCAGCGACGTCATACCCCGAAAAGCGTACCCGGTCTTCTTGATCGCGCATGGCAATCAGAATACGGCCCAACTTGGATTTGCGGACGAATTGCGCGATCACCAGAACCACGAACAGAAGCACACCGTTGACGTAGTAAAGCACCTCCTTGGCTTCATCGGTGCGGATGTCCCAGCCTTTGAGCGTGCGCAAATCAGTGATCCCGTTCACCCCGCCGGTATAGCCTTGTTGACCGATGATCAGGATGGTCAGGATCGCGGCAAAAGCCTGCGTGATGATGGCAAAGTAGACGCCACCTACACGCCGGCGGAACATCGCGACCCCGATGATGAAGGCAAAGATCACCGGCACGATCACCACGGCCACAAGTGAAAAGGTCAGGCTGTAGAACGGCACCCACCAGGATGGGAGCTCGGTCAGCTGGTTCCAGTCCATGAAATCGGGAATTCCCGGTGTAGACTGGATGGATGTGTTTTCCGGGGTCGATGCCTCAAGCTTGAGGAACATCGCCATACAATACCCCCCCAGCCCGAAGAACACGCCCTGCCCGAGGCTCAGGATCCCGCCTGCCCCCCAGCACAATACCAGCCCTATGGCCACGAAGGCATAGGTCAGGTACTTGCCGAACAGGTTCAGGCGAAAATTATCAAGCGCCAGCGGCAGCAGGACGAAGATCACCACCGCCAGCACGATGAATCCGATCAGTTCCTGACGTGTGAACAATGAGGTCTTGGAGATTGTCATCACAGCCACCCGTTACTTGCGCAATTTGAGAGAGAAGAGACCCTGAGGCCGGATCATCAGAATGCCTACAACCACCAGCAGCGTCAGCACCTTTGCCATGGATCCGGAGAGGAAGAACTCCATGATCGACTGAGCCTGCGAGATCGAGAAAGCCGAGGCGATGGTGCCAAGGATGCTGCCTGCGCCGCCGAAGACGACCACAAGGAAGGTGTCAACGATGTAAAGCTGGCCTGATGTGGGGCCGGTTGATCCGATCATTGTGAAGGCCGATCCGGCAACACCAGCCACGCCGCAGCCAATGCCGAATGTCAGACGGTCGGTCCATTCAGTGTTGATCCCGACAGCGCCCGCCATGACGCGGTTCTGATTGATCGCGCGCACCTGCTTGCCCCAGCGCGAACGGAACATCATCACGTAGACGCAAAGGGAAATGCTGACGGCAAGGATCATCACGAAGATCCCGTTGATCGGCACTTCGATCAGGTCAGTGACAGGCATGGAACCCATCATCCAGTTCGGGATGGTCACGCCGACCTCTCGCGCGCCGAAGACGCTGCGGTAAAACTGTTGAAGGATGAGGCTGAGGCCCCAGGTTGCAAGAAGCGTGTCCAGCGGGCGTTTGTACAGGTGTCTTATGATCGACCATTCGACCAGTAAACCAAGCGCGCCTGAGGCAAAAAACGCCAGGATCATCGCCACGAAAAAATACGCAGGAAACAGGCCGGGCAGAAAGGCCGAGAAGAAATTGGAAACGAAGTATGTCACATAAGCGCCAAGGATCATGAACTCGCCATGGGCCATGTTGATCACGCCCATCTGACCGAAGATGATCGCAAGCCCGAGGGCCATGAGAACAAAAACCGAGAACAGGATCAGGCCTGCAAAGCCCTGCATGGCGAAGATCGCCCCCAGTTCGGACATCGAATAATCGGAAAACATCGCGTTTCCTCTGTGCGGATTATAAGTGAGACAGGCAGATCGGGAGCGGCCTGCCCTGGCAGATCCAGGCCGCTCCCAGTGTCAGGCGAACGCTTTACTGGTAGCCTTCGGGAAACGGATCAGGCTCGACCAGTTCAGCGGTCTCGAATACCACCTCATACTGACCATCGGGCTTGGCCAGACCGACGCGGGTCTTGGACCAGAGGTGATGGTTTTCATGCACCTTGACGTAGCCTTCGGGCGCTGTATCCAGCTCGATCCCGATCTGGGCTTCGCGCACCTTGTCGACGTCAAAGCTGCCCGCTGCCTCGACAGCAGCTTTCCAGAGCCATGGGCCAAGATACGCGGCCTGTGTCACATCGCCGATCACGATGTCTTCGCCCCACATTTCCTTGAAAGCTTTAACGAAGGCTGCGTTGTTTGGATTGTCCAGCGACTGGAAGTACTTCATGCAGGCATACGCGCCTTCCATGTTCTCGCCGCCGATGCCCAGAATTTCGTCTTCCGTTACCGAAATGGTCAACAGAACTGGATCCTCGGCTGTCATATCGATGCCTGCTGCCTTCAACTGCTTGTAGAACGCGACATTCGAGCCACCCACCACAATCGCATAAATCACATCGGGCTTGCGCAGACGGATCTTGTTGATGACGGAGTTGAACTGGGTGTGGCCCAGCGGATAGTACTCCTCGCCCACGACCTTGCCTCCGAGGAAATCCTCGATGTGCTTGCGGGCGATCTTGTTGGATGTGCGTGGCCAGATGTAGTCGGACCCCAGCAGATAGAAGGTGTTCGCACCCTTGGTTTCCTTGACCCAGTCAAGGCCCGCGATGATCTGCTGGGTCGCTTCCTGACCGGTGTAGATCACGTTGGGGCTTTGCTCCAGACCCTCATAGAAGGTCGGATAATACAGGAACCCGTTGTGCTGCTCGAAGACCGGCAGAACCGCCTTGCGGCTGGCCGATGTCCAGCACCCCATGACAGAGGCCACTTTGTCATTGACCAGAAGCTTGCGTGCTTTTTCCGCAAAAGTTGGCCAATCCGATGCGCCGTCTTCCTGAATGACCTCGATCTTGCGGCCCAGCACGCCGCCCATGTCGTTGATCTGCTTGATTGCCAGCTTTTCGGCCTGAACCGATCCTGTTTCCGAGATTGCCATGGTGCCGGTGATGGAATGCAGGATGCCGACCGTGACTGTATCATCGGTGACAGCCAGACCTGTCGTGTTGACTTCGGCTGTTGGATAGCTTTGGGCCAGAAGATTCTTTGGGGCAAACAGTGCCGCACCAAATGCAGCGCTTGTGGCCATCATCGCGCGACGGCTGAAGCCCTTTGGCGGTTTCGAGGACGGTGTATCGGACATATCCATTCCTTTTCGAGTGCTAATAGATTGGGCGATTCCACGTTCACCCGCCCTCAAAGCATCAGCCCAAGCACCCACCGGCCGACATACGTCGAATGACGTATATGCCTGCGTGTTTTGCCCCCTATGCTGAGAGCAAAGGGGAAAAGCCCATTGGATGGAGGCCAGCAAGTCGCAGCATCACCTGCGGCCCATGAAGTCTTGTTTGAACGAGAGCGCGTCTGAATATGGTCACGGCACTACAAGCCACCAGCGAGAAACGGACCTACAATCGCTGGGTTGCGAATGAGACGATGGAAGATTTCGCCTTGCGCTTCACCGCACGCAGGGCACGCAGGTGGAGCTACGCACGGGTGGCCAACACCGCCATCGGTTCGATCTCGTTTCTGGCGCTTGAGGCCATCGGCGGGGCCATCACCATCACCTATGGCTTTGACATCGCAATTGCCGCGATCATGTTCGTGGGCACAATCCTGTTTCTGACCGGATTTCCGATCTGTTACTATGCCGCGCGCTATGGTGTGGACATCGATCTGCTGACGCGGGGCGCGGGCTTTGGGTACATCGGCTCGACCATCACTTCGCTGATCTATGCGTCTTTCACGTTCATTTTCTTCGCCCTTGAAGCCGCCATTCTGGCGCTGGCACTGGATTTTCTGTTCAACATCCCAATTTTTCTGGGCTACGTGATCTCGGCATTGGTGGTGATCCCGCTGGTGGTGAACGGCTTTTCAAAGATCTCGGCATTTCACACATGGACCCAGCCGCTTTGGGTCACGCTGCACATTCTGCCTTTCGCGCTGCTGGCATTCGTGGGTTACGATCTGGACGCATGGACAGGGTTTGAGGGCTATGAAGGCGGCAAGGGCACCTCAACCCTTTTGATGTTCGGTGCAGCCTCAGGCGTGATTTTTTCACTGGTGGCCCAGATCGGAGAGCAGGTTGATTTCCTGCGGTTCCTGCCCGAACCCAAGACACGCTCTGATCGTCGCAAGTGGTTTGCAGCCCTGTTGGTCGCCGGTCCCGGCTGGTCAGTGCTGGGCGTTCTGAAGATGGTGGCGGGATCCTATCTGGCCATTCTCGCGATCCGGGAGGCGGTTCCTGTCGAAGATGCGGGCGATCCCACGCATATGTATTTCACCGCCTTCGATCAGGTCTTTGGTTCCCCTGCCCTCGTGCTGTTGCTGACGGGTCTTTTTGTGGTCCTGTCCCAGCTCAAGATCAACGTGACAAATGCCTATGCAGGCTCGATCGCGTGGTCGAATTTCTTTTCGCGGCTTACCCACAGCCATCCCGGTCGTGTGGTCTGGCTGGTGTTCAATGTGGGCATCGCGCTGATGCTGATGGAGCTTGGCGTGTTTCAGGGTCTGGAGCAGGTGTTGCGGCTTTATTCCCATGTTGCTGTTGCATGGATCGGAGCACTGGTCGCTGATCTGGTGATCAACAAGCCGCTGGGCCTCAGCCCCAAGGGCATCGAGTTTCGCCGAGCTCATCTTTACGACATCAACCCGGTCGGAATGGGTTCCATGGTGCTTGCCTGCATTGCCTCCATTTTGGCGGCAATCGGCTTTCTGGGACCGCTGGCAGAGGCGTTTTCGACCGTCATCGCATTGGGTGTCGCGTTTGTCTGCGCGCCGGCCATCGCATGGGCCACGGGCGGCAAGTACTATCTGGCCCGACCCGATACGACAGATCCGGCCGAAGCCATGCAAAGCTGTTCGATCTGTGATTTCCGTTTCGATCACGAGGACATGACACATTGTCCGTTCCACTCCGGCCCGATCTGCTCGCTCTGCTGCACACTGGACAGCAATTGTCAGGACAGCTGTAAACCCCATGCCCGGCTGGCGACGAATTTCCACAATCTGGTGCATCGCCTGCTGCCCGCAAATCTGGCCACCATGGCCCTGTCGCGCCTGTCCCGTTTTCTGGTCTTCACCAGCCTGATCGGTGGGTGCTTT
The DNA here is from genome assembly GCA_947494445.1 of uncultured Paracoccaceae bacterium. GTDB lineage: Bacteria > Pseudomonadota > Alphaproteobacteria > Rhodobacterales > Rhodobacteraceae > CANLSM01. Next base: position 410,845 of record CANLVD010000002.1, read on the forward strand.
GGCGGATTGCTTCTGGTGATCCGGGCGCTTGAGGGGTCGCCCAATTTCGGCGCGACACTCACCATCATCTTCGGCATCGTGCTGATCATCATTGGGATTTCCGTATGGATGTTTCTGCTGATCAACGAGGGGCATCAACTGGCCCGGGCCGAGACCAACCGCCAGACCGACCGTTTGCTGCGCGAAATCCGAGCGCATGAGCGCACCGACGGCGCCTTGCAGGCTGCCAAGGACAAGGCAGAGGCTGCAAATCTTGCCAAGACCCGCTATCTGACAGGTCTCAGCCACGAGCTGCGTACGCCGCTTAATGCCATCTACGGTTTTGCCCAGATCCTTGAGAAAGACCCTTCGATCCCTGCCCATCGGCGGGAATCCGTCTCCACCATCCGGCGCAGCAGTGAACATCTGGCAGGTCTGATCGAGGGGTTGCTCGACATCTCCCGGATCGAGGCCGGACGGCTTGAGATCATGCGTGATCGCATCAATCTGAGCATGTTCATCAAGCAGGTGACATCCATCTTCGAGGAGGAAGCCCGTAACAAGGGTGTCACTTTCACGGTCGAGACCCGCGGCCCCTTCCCGTCATGGGTTGCTTTTGACGAAAAGCGGCTGCGGCAGATCCTGATCAACCTTCTGTCCAATGCCTTGCGTTACACCGAGAAAGGCGAAGTGCTTCTCCGCGTGGCTTACCGGAACGAAGTTGCGCAGATCGAAGTGATTGATACGGGTGTTGGCATAGATCCGGCTTTCCTACCAAAAATCTGGCGTCCCTTTGAGCGGGGCAGCCATTCCAAGATCCGTGGCTCGGGTCTAGGTTTGACGATCACCAAACTGCTGGTTGAAATACTGGGCGGAGAGATCGACGTGACCAGCACACTTGGCACGGGCAGCACCTTTACAGTGCGCCTCATGCTGCCTTCGATCACGCCCGACAGCATTCAGGACAAGGCGATCAAGACCGACACACGCTCCCTGCCCGTGACCGGCTATCATGGTGCACGCAAGTCGATTATGGTGGTGGATGATGACCTGAACCATCTGGCGCTGATCTCCCATGTGTTCGAACCTCTGGGCTTTGCCGTGATCTGCGCCTCTGATGCTGAAACCGCTTTGGAACTGTTGACAGACTTCCGCCCGGATATTTTTGTTCTGGACATCGACATGCCGGGCCGCGACGGCTGGTCGCTGGCAAAGGAACTTAGAAGCGGGACCCTTGTTGGCATCCCCATCATCATGATCTCGGGCCACGCAAAGGATGCCGAAAAACCCCGCCCGCAACTGGCGCTTTATGATGCGTTCGTCTCCAAACCCTACAACCTTGATGATCTGATCATCCGCATCGGCGAGTTGCTGAAGCTTGAGTTCATTCTGGAGCAGGACGAGACAGGTGATCAACAAAGCAAGACCAGCCTGTCTGGACAGGATGCCAAGACCCTGATCCAGCTTGCCCTGTCTGGCAAGGCCAGCGCCATTCGCGCGCAGTTGATCCAACTGGAAACGGATCACGCCTGCCCTGAGCCCCTGATGGCCCGGCTCAAATCCCAACTCGCAGCCTTTGACCTTCAGGGCATTGCAAAGGAACTGGAGGATCAGACCCATGATTGAACGGCCCGTAACGGAACAGAATATCGCACTGGTGGTGGATGATGATCCGGACAGCCTGACCATGGTCTCTGCCGCGCTCGAGGAAAACGGCATGTCCGTGATTGTTGCGCGCGATGGCCAGACCGCACTGGATCTGGTCGGGCGGGTATCACCCGACGTGATCCTGCTTGATGCCATCATGCCCCGGATGAACGGGTTCGAAACCTGCAAGCGACTGAAATCAGCGCCCTTGGCCACCGAGGCACCGATCATTTTCATGACCGGTCTGTCTGATGCCGATGATGTGGTTCGGGGGTTGAGCGCAGGTGGTGTGGATTACATCACCAAACCCATCGTCGTGGATGAACTGATCGCCCGGATCGGCATTCACATCGTGAACTCCAAATTGATCCAGAGCGCGCGCGACGCGCTTGATACGTCAGGCCGGTCGATTTTGGCCTTTGACCGGCAAGGTGAACTGGTCTGGGGGTCGGCTCTGGCACTTGCATCCTTCACGCTTGCTGCGCCCCATCGGACCAGGCTGCGCGAATGGCTGTTGGACAACTCCAGAAAGCCGGTTTCACAAATCCAGCCACTGGTTCTGGATGGCAATGCCTTTGGTTTCGTTGGCCTGTCGAATTCCCGAGAAATCCTGATCAAGTTCAAACCGGCTGATCTGGAAACAAGTGAGCAGAAACTGGCACGTCTTCTGTTTCTGACCAGCCGCGAATCCGAGGTTCTTTACTGGCTGACCCTTGGCAAAACAAACCGGGACATCAGCGCCATTCTGGATCTCAGCCCACGCACAGTGAACAAGCATCTGGAACAGATTTTCCAGAAGATGGGCGTCGACAACCGCACTTCTGCCGCCGTCGCTGCGGACCGAATCCTGCACGAGTGACAAATCCGACTGTCCGGAAAAGCATCACACCGAAGCTGGACGTTCACTTTTTCTGATCGGAGGAATGGTGCTGCCGGAGAGAATTGAACTCTCGACCTCTCCCTTACCAAGGGAGTGCTCTACCTCTGAGCTACGGCAGCGTTGCGAGGCGCGGTTCTAGCGGATTGGCGTCAAAGTGCAAGGGGATTCGCGCCGCAAAAGCGGATCAAGGTCACGCAAACCATTGGCGGGATGGATAGATCGTCAAGCTGCATCTCATTGCTGGACCTTCCAGCACGCCTCGCTTAATTGTGACCTATGGCAGAGAAGCGGCGAGACAGCGATGCGACAGCAAAACGGGCCGAGGAAAAGGCCGCGCGGCTGAAACAGGCGCTTCGGGACAATTTGCGGCGGCGCAAGGCTCAGACAAAAGCACGCGCGACACCGCAGGACAGTGACAAGAACAGGCAGGACTGAGACATGGACAGCATAAGGGTAGAAGGCGGTCACCCGCTCAAGGGCGAGATCGCGATCTCCGGCGCAAAGAACGCCTGCCTGACGCTGATGCCGGCAGCATTGTTGTCCGATGAGCCGCTGACTTTGACCAATGCGCCACGTCTGTCAGACATCCGCACGATGACCGAACTGCTGGGTTCGCTTGGCTGCGAAGTTGCCTCCCTTCAGGGTGGCAAGGTTCTGGCCATCGGTGCAGAGAAGATCAGCAACCACACGGCGCATTACGACATCGTGCGCAAGATGCGCGCTTCGATCCTTGTGCTGGGGCCGATGCTGGCCCGCGACGGGCACGCGGTTGTGTCGCTGCCGGGCGGTTGCGCCATCGGTGCACGCCCCGTTGATCTGCATCTCAAGGGACTTGAGGCGCTCGGAGCCGAAATGGATCTGCGCGATGGCTATGTTCACGCCCGTGCCGAAGGCGGTTTGAAGGGCGGATTGGTGGACTTTCCTCTGGTCTCGGTCGGGGCAACGGAAAACGTCCTGATGGCCGCAACACTGGCCAAGGGCCAGACAGTGATCCGCAACGCAGCACGCGAGCCGGAGATTGTCGATCTGGCCGATTGCCTGCGAGCGATGGGTGCCAAGATCTCAGGCGATGGCACATCTGAAATCACAGTTGATGGCGTTGACCGTCTGCATGGCGCGACCCACCCAGTGATCATCGACCGGATCGAGCTTGGTACCTATATGCTGGCACCCGCGATTGCTGGTGGAGAGGTTGATCTGATTGGTGGCAGGCGCGATCTGGTTGAGGCCTTTTCAGCCAAGCTGGAAGATGCGGGCGTTGAAGTCTCTGAAACGCCACGCGGTCTGAAGGTCTCTCGCAAGAACGGGCGGATCAAACCTGTTTCTGTCACGACTGAACCGCATCCCGGCTTCCCCACCGATTTGCAGGCCCAGATGATGGCATTGTTGACGTTGGCCGATGGCACATCGGTGCTGGAGGAAACGATTTTCGAGAACCGCTTCATGCATGCCCCCGAACTGACCCGCATGGGCGCCTCGATTGATGTGCACGGGGGCACTGCCACTGTCACCGGTGTCGAACGTCTAAAGGGCGCGCAGGTGATGGCCACCGATCTGCGGGCCTCGGTCTCTCTGATCCTCGCAGGACTTGCCGCGGAAGGCGAGACCACCGTCGGCCGGGTCTATCATCTGGATCGTGGCTATGAGCGGGTCGAGGAAAAGCTTGGTGCTTGCGGCGCGAAGATCGAACGCATCCGGGAGGGCGCGGATGACTGACGCCGGTTACGCAGATGGTCAGGAGCGTGCCTTGCGCCTTCTGGCCCAGAGCGTTGAGGATCTGACGCCGGTTTCAGCCCTGTTGCAGGACGCCGTTGCACAAACGTCCGACATCTCATGGTTGGCCAAAAAGCACCGCTTTGCGCTTCTCATGAACCGGTTCCGCTGGGAGGATCGTACACGCGCAGAACTGGGCCGTCGCCCCTATGAACGGGTGCAATCCATGCTGGTGATCGACAGTGCCCTGAAGGTCTCAACCAGCGGCATTGATCCACGCGACAAGGAACTGGTTCTGTCCCTGCTGGCCCTCAGCTTTGTAGAGGGTGAGGACGGTGCGGGGAAGATCATCCTGACATTCTCAGGCGATGGTCAGATCGCGGTTGCGGTCGAATGCATCGATCTGACGCTGAAGGACGTATCGCGTCCTTATCTGGCGCGCGCCAAGGATGCGCCACATCATCCGGAGGACTAGGACATGCCGGTCTTCCTGAATGCTGCTGACCCTGATTTCGAAACAGGTTTTCGCGCGCTTCTGGGCATGAAACGCGAAGCCGATGTCGATGTCGATGCGACAGTGGCTGGCATCATTGCTGACGTGCAGACGCGTGGTGATGCAGCCGTGATTGAGTTGACCGCTCAGTTTGACCGGATGTCCCTGACACCGGAAACACTTGCCTTCACGCCTGCCGAGATCGATGACGCCATTGCACAGGTGCCAGCGGCCGAGCGCGCCGCATTGGAATTGGCAGCAGAGCGTATTCGGGCCTATCATGATCGTCAGAAACCCAGCGATGAAAGCTGGACAGACGACACCGGCGCTGTCCTGGGCTGGCGCTGGGGCGCGGTTGAGGCGGCAGGGCTCTATGTGCCGGGCGGGCTGGCAAGCTACCCATCGTCTGTTCTGATGAACGCGATCCCGGCCAAGGTGGCGGGGGTTGAGCGTCTGGCGATCTGTGCACCCACACCGGACGGCAAAGCCAACCCGCTGGTCTTGTTGGCAGCACGCTTGTCCGGGGTCGAGACGATCTACCGGATTGGTGGCGCGCAAGCGATTGCAGCCCTGGCTTATGGCACCGAGACCATTGATCCCGTCGACAAGATCACCGGTCCCGGCAATGCTTTTGTGGCGGCGGCGAAACGGCGGGTCTTTGGCCATGTCGGCATCGACATGATTGCCGGGCCTTCGGAAATTCTGGTGATTGCGGACAAGGACAACAACCCGGACTGGATTGCGGTCGATCTGCTCTCCCAGGCCGAGCATGATGAAAGCGCACAGTCCATCCTGATCACCGATGATGCAGCCTTTGGTCAGGCAGTCGCACGAGCGGTTGAGAGGCGGCTTGAAACACTGGAACGCCGTGAGATCGCAGGGCCAAGCTGGCGTGATTTCGGGGCTGTGATTACCGTCTCCTCGTTGGATGAGGCGGCAAAGCTGTCCAACAGGATCGCGCCAGAGCATCTTGAACTCTGCGTGGCAGATGCCGATGCACTGAGCCTCAAGATCAAACACGCAGGTGCGATTTTTCTGGGTTCCTGGACACCAGAAGCGATCGGGGACTACATCGGCGGTCCAAATCATGTTCTGCCGACAGCGCGATCGGCGCGGTTCTCTTCAGGTCTGTCTGTGCTGGATTTCATGAAGCGCACGACATTGGCGCGGATGACGCCAGAGGCGCTCAAAGCCATCGGGCCAGCGGCTGAAACACTGGCAATCTCAGAAAGTCTCGAGGCCCATGGCCTGTCAGTACGTGCGCGTCTTGATCAGCTGAATGATGAGGGGTGATCCATGAGCGGAAATGACAAACTGATCAGGATCGAACTGGACGACACCGGTCTGCCACCTCCCACGCCGGAAGTGGAGCAGGAACGCCGCGTTGCGATTTTCGATCTGATGGAAGAGAACAGCTTTGCCCTGCCCGGACGCGAAGACCGTACCGCCCCACCGGGGCCCTATGGTCTGGACCTGTCCATCCAGGATCGCAGGCTGGTTTTCGGGATCACCGACGAGGCAAAGACGCCCGTGGGGTCGTTCCACCTGTCACTCAGCCCGTTTCGCCAGATCATCAAAGATTACTTTGCCATCTGCGAAAGCTACTTTGATGCGGTCAAACGGCTGCCGCCCAGCCAGATCGAGGCCATTGATATGGGCAGGCGCGGCATCCACAACGAGGGCTCGCAAATCCTGCTTGAGCGGCTGGAGGGCAAGGTCATCACCGACCATGAAACGGCCCGACGCCTGTTCACGCTCATCTGCGTCCTGCATTTCAAAGGATAAGACGGGTGGCGGATGCAACCCCAACATCCGTTCTGTTCTGCTGTGATTTCAATGCGGTTCGCTCACCCATGGCCGAAGGGCTGATGAAGAAGTTCTATGGCAAGACGATCTATGTGCAATCGGCAGGGGTCAAACACGAGTTGGAGATCGACGGCTTTTCTGTGGCTGTCTGCGAAGAGATGGGTGTGGTTCTGACACGTCACCGCGCCCGGTCGTTCGAGGAAATGGAGGAATGGGGCGACGAGATTGATGCGTATGATCTGATCGTGGCCCTTTCGCCCGCATCCCTGCGCAAGGCTCAGGAATACACCCGCTACCACGCGATTGCTGTGGAATACTGGCCGATTTTTGATCCCACAGGCCTTGGAGAGACGCGGGAAGACAAGCTTAGCGCCTACCGCCAGACCCGTGACCAGATCGTCGAGCGGATCAAGGACAGGTTCGGGTAGACATCTCATGCCACTGAGCCGAATCCCAGACGGTTTCATCCCGACCACACGACCCGATCTTGTTCAGGCCTTGCTGTCATCTGACATCGGGACCGGGTTGGATCCGGATGCGTTTGCCCAGCTTTCACATTGGCTGGCGCGGCTGACCCATATCGAATTTTTCGAGATCCGCGAGCGCCTCAAAACCCTTTACCGCCCATTTGATCCTGACCGGATGGCAGCAGCATCGGGCGACGGCGCAGATCTGTCGGCCTTGCTGGACAGTCTAGATACGGTAATGACGGCGGCAAATTACCGGCCTCTGGCGATCGAGGATCTGGAGCAGGTCGACCACAGGCGCGGTCGATTGGGCGCTCGCATCCAGGTCTCGGACGAGATGTTTGACAATGTCCGCTTCTATGCACGTGGTCGCACGCGGTCCCGCATCACGGTCAAGACATGGTTCGGCCTGCGCAAACGCGAGATCGAGGCAATCACCTACGATCAGGTCCTTTTTGCAGCCCATATCAAGCCTGATACGCCCAAAAAACTGCTGGATCGTTGGCGGCTGAGGCCGGGAGCAGTCTACCTCAAGCATTTCGGCGACATTGCACGTGGCGATCTTCAAACGCTGTACCCAACTGCACGCATGGCCATGCCAGTTCATTATCAATTGATGATGGGCATCCCAGCGCTTTTTGCCGGTGTGCCGCTTTTGCTCAAGATCATCCCGCAGATCACCATTCTGCTGGTTTTCATTATGGCCTATTTCGGCATCTCCGGCACGCTGGAGGACGACAGCCTCAAAAAGGCGCTGGCGGCGGCTGCTGGACTGGGTGCGCTGGGCGGATTTCTGGGGCGGCAATGGACCACCTATGACCGTTACGACCTGCGCAACCAGAAAGAGGTGATCGAGAACGCTTATTACAACAAACTCGGCTCCAACCGAGGGGCCTTCGATACTTTGATCTCGGCGGCAGAGGAAGCCGAGGTGAAGGAAGCATTGCTGGCTTATGCCTTCCTGCGGTCTGACTCAAGCTCGGCAGAGCGCCTGACACAGGATGTGGAGGCATGGGTGCTGACTCATTTCGGAGCAGAAATCGCCTTTGACACCCAAGACGCTCTCGATCTGCTGGCGCGCTTGGGGCTTACACGGCATCAGGAAGCTATTGTAGTGGCGTCTTCGCTGGAGGATGCACTCAAATCCTGTAAAATCCATTGGCGCAAGGAGGCAGACCGGATCAGCGGAAGCCTTATTGCGTGAAAAATTGACGGGATTCACCGCAATTCCCGCGCTCAAGGCGGAGAATGCCCTTGATATTTGGCCACCAAGCGCCCAAGTTCCGCCAGCATCGCGTAAAGCACGCGCGCACAATGGAAACGAACTCGGAGACATCATGGCCAAGGAAGAGCTGCTTGAATTCCCAGGGGTCGTAACCGAGCTTTTGCCGAATGCGACATTCCGGGTAGAGCTCGAAAACGGCCACGTCATCATCGCCCATACAGCAGGCAAAATGCGCAAGAACCGCATTCGTGTGCTGGCCGGCGACAAGGTTCAGGTCGAAATGACCCCTTATGACCTGACCAAGGGTCGGATCAACTATCGCTTCAAATGACCCGCCCATGACCGGTCTGGTCCTGGCATCCGGCTCGCCGCGCAGGTTAGAGTTGTTGGCGCAGGTCGGGATCACACCCGAAACAGTCGATCCAGCGGATATTGATGAGAGCCCTTTGGCGGGGGAACTGCCCCGCATTTACGCGGAACGGCTTGCCCGCGAGAAAGCCAGCGTCGTTGCCGAACGACATGCAACAGCGCATGTCCTGGCGGCTGACACCGTTGTCTCGCTGGGCCGTCGCATTCTGGGCAAGCCCCAGACAGCAGAAGAAGCCTCGAAGTTTTTGACTGCCCTTTCCGGACGCCGGCACAAGGTGACAACAGGCATTGCTGTTGCAAGAGCCGGGGACCTGAGCAGCCGCACTGTGGTCACCCAAGTGCGGTTCAAACGGCTGAGTGCGGAAGAAATTTCCAACTATGTCGCCAGTCAGGAGTGGCAAGGAAAAGCAGGCGGTTATGCAATTCAGGGTCTGGGGGGCGCGTTCGTACCTGCCATCAACGGCTCTTACAGCAACGTGGTTGGCCTGCCGTTGACCGAAACGCTGGCGATGCTGAACGGACGGGGGTGTCTGACATGAAAGGCCGCATGATTTGTCTTGAGACGCTGCCCGACGGACGTGAAGCTGCCGCATTGATGGTCGATGGGCAGCTAGAAGATCTTCGGATCGATCCACCAGCCAGTGACCTCAGACCGCAGCCCGAGGCGATCTATCGCGGCATTGCGGACCGACAGGTCAAGGGCATGGGCGGTATCTTCGTGACCCTCAGCGATGGTCAAAAAGGCTTCGTGCGAGAGGCCAGGGGCATCTCCCCGGGTCAGGAACTGATCGTTCAGATATCCACCCTGCCCGAGCGCGGCAAAGCCTCGCCACTTGCCTTGCGGCCCCTGTTCAAAAGCCGTTATGCGATTGTCACGCCCGATAAACCCGGCCGCAATATCTCCCGTGCGATCCGGGATGAGGACGAGCGTGATCGTCTGGCTGAAGTCGCCCATCACAGCTTCGCAGATGCGCCCGAAGGCTTTGGCCTGATCTTGCGCAGTGCCGCAGCGGACGCGTCAAATGAAGAGATTTCCGAGGATATTTCAGGTCAGTTGCACCTCGCGATGGCAGTGTCCGGTGACACAGGCAGTGGCAAACCGGAACTTCTGGTTGACGCCCCCAGTGCCTCCCAGATTGCCTGGCGCGATTGGTCAGGAAGCAACGGGCCAAATTTCGAAGATGGCGGGGTTTGGGACGCGCTTGAAACATTGAAATCGCCCAACTGTCCTCTGACATCTGCTGCCTGGATGAGTGTTGAGCCCACACGTGCACTGGTTGCAGTTGATATCAATACAGGCGGGGATATGAGCCTCGCTGCAGGTCTTAAAGCCAACCTCGCAGCCCTGCGCGACCTGCCACGACAGCTTAGCCTTCGCGGACTCGGAGGCCAGATTGTCGTTGATCTCGCACCTTTCCCGAAGAAGGAACGCCCTGTGCTGGAAAGCACCGCGAAAGCAGCCTTCCGCAAGGGTGCTGTCGACACGACTTTGGTCGGGTGGACCCCACTTGGTCATCTCGAGTTTACCCGCAAACGGGAACGATTGCCGCTGATCGAGGCGGACCTTCCATGACCTGTCCAATCTGTAAATCCCCCACCGAGAAGGAGCATCGCCCGTTCTGCTCCAAGCGCTGCGCAAACATAGATCTCGGGCGCTGGTTCTCTGAAGGCTATGCTATTCCGGCGCCCGAGGAAGACGCGGATGAATTACCTCAGGGCGAACCGGCCAACACTCCTCCGTCCCGGCATTGAAGAATTGCCCCAAAGCCTGTCAAATCTCTCTGGACAGCCTTCCTGCCATCGCATAGAACGCCCGGACCCAAGGCCTTAGGCCAACCCGTGCCCGGGTAGCTCAGGGGTAGAGCAGTGGATTGAAAATCCTCGTGTCGGTGGTTCGATTCCGCCCCCGGGCACCATAAGATCTCTTAAATTTCATTTTTTTCAGTAACTTAACCTTTGATTTTCTTTAGTTATCCACCCTTTTATCCACCTTTGAAGGGCCAATTCGCCACATCTCAGCAATTCGAAAAAAAGCGGCCAAAAGTATTTTAACTTTGGGCGGAATGTGGACATTCGCTGCAGAGGCGAGCTTCCAGGCCAGTCAGGGGAACGCAGAAGTTCACAAAAGTTACCAATGGATGCGGGTTCGAATTACATTGCGGTCCCTTTGCATCCCTCGGCTATGTGCAAACGACATTCGATGCACACATGGGCTTGATTGGCGGACCAAGGATGATCCGTCTGGTATGAACAGGAAATGGTCAAGACTATGCGCCAATGGAAGACATTTTCGTTTATCTGCGAAAATCTACTCCCACACCTTGGCCAGTTCATCCCCGCGTGGGCGGGGAACAGTTGCGCACGTTCGCGCCCAAATCCTTTGCCTGCGGTTCATCCCCGCGTGGGCGGGGAACAGGCATTGGCACGTTCTGAAATCTGCCGCGCTGTCGGTTCATCCTCGCGTGGGCGGGGAACAGATCAACGGCACAGCCGAGGCCAACGGCGTGGACGGTTCATCCCCGCGTGGGCGGGGAACAGTTAGCTGCTTGACTGAACCATTGCGATATAGCCGGTTCATCCCCGCGTGGGCGGGGAACAGACAAGATTTGCGGTCTCAGGGTCCACGCCCAGCGGTTCATCCCCGCGTGGGCGGGGAACAGGACGGATCATCGATCTGCTGGAACTTTTCAGCCGGTTCATCCCCGCGTGGGCGGGGAACAGTCATCTTTCCCTTCTCTCGCCTTCTGAGCCACCGGTTCATCCCCGCGTGGGCGGGGAACAGTCAGCACAGCGCATGCGCAGGAGCGCGTCTGCCGGTTCATCCCCGCGTGGGCGGGGAACAGTCCTGCGGCGACAGTTTGGTGTTTGTCGACGCCGGTTCATCCCCGCGTGGGCGGGGAACAGAGCATCGACCCTCGGGTGTCATCGCCCAGCGTCGGTTCATCCCCGCGTGGGCGGGGAACAGGTAATTGGCAAACCTCACAGCGTCCTTGTTCGCGGTTCATCCCCGCGTGGGCGGGGAACAGGGCTGGGGGAAACTCTGGCCCTGATCAACCCTCCGGTTCATCCCCGCGTGGGCGGGGAACAGGGTGAAATCGGTTGTCGCGTCGTCGTAGCCCTCGGTTCATCCCCGCGTGGGCGGGGAACAGGTGTTGGCTGGCGGTACTTGAGGTTCCCGCCCCGGTTCATCCCCGCGTGGGCGGGGAACAGACCGCTGCATTGCCCGTCTTGGCCACAGCCGACGGTTCATCCCCGCGTGGGCGGGGAACAGACGGCTTCAACCATCCTATCGGCGACTGGTCGCGGTTCATCCCCGCGTGGGCGGGGAACAGTCTGTCTAGAAGTTATTGAAAAAACGGGATTTGATACAGCCTCTGCCGGATACCAATAAATCTTTCCTTGAATTCTACGTTCATCTTTCATCGCCAGACTTGTCCAGAGCCGCGAAACTGACCAACTTCAAACCGTCAAAGTCTTGAGGCATTCGTCGGTTATGGCCGAGTGTGGCAAAGTCGAAACCCTGGTCATTGGGTGCAGACCAACACATAACTGCATCCCCGTCGCCGATACCTGCCGCGACTTGTTCCCAAATCCGATTTCGAACGCGGGTGGAATATTTACCGACATAGACGCCCGCCCTTATTTCCAGCAGCCAGACCGCCAGTCGTCCGCGCAGGTTCGGGGGCGCCCTATTAACTGCGATGACCATCATCGCCAGTGGTTTCCTCTTTGAAAGCGGTGCGGCCTGCTTCTGTCGTAGCGCGGGGTTTCGGCTTCCCGCCTGCCTCAAGAACCTCATGGATGCCGGGGATGACCTTAGAGAGCAGCCCTGATTTGCGAAACGCATCGCGGCAAGCCAGCCGCACGGCGCGTTCGGGTGGCATTTCCAGCTTGCCCGACTGAGCCTTTCCGGCGATCCGGAAGGCCTCGGGCACTACGGTGTCGAGCTTCCAGATATCGGCAATGTCATAAACGAAACTGCGAGGTTTACCACTGTGCAGGAACCCGATGGCGGGGGCAAAGCCCGCGGCCAGAACAGCAGCCTCGCAGAGCCCGTGCAGACAGGACGTCGCCGCCGAAAGGCAGCGGTTGGGCACATCACTCGTCGACCATTCGTCCGGGTCGTACTTGCGCCGCTTCCAGCGCACGGCATATCGATCTGAAAGTTTTTCATAGGCATAGCGGACACGGTGGCCCTCGATACCGCGCAATTGGTCGATGGAGCGTTTGGCAGGGGCGGCCTCGCCAAAGCGACGACTGAACATCTTGCGGACCACTTTCAGCCTGGCCTCGTCATCCAGAGCCGTTGCCGCCTGCCAGAGCAGATAATCGGAGCGGGCACCTCCAGGCTGACCTGCAGAATAAAGCCTAACGCCGCCTTCGCCGACCCAGGTGATCAAAGTTCCGGCGCGACCGGCTAATGCCACCGCTGCGTGACTGATCCGCGCTCCCGGCTCCAGCATAAGGCAAGCCAGTCCGCCTATGGGGATATGGGTTCGGGTGCTTTCGGCATCGATAGCAACAAAGGCTCCGTCTTTCACATCCACTTGTGCTCGCTCCACGAACACCATGGCGGACCGTTCCTTGAGCGGAATCGGTTTGGGTGGTGGCAGGCCAGTCAGGCTCATCTGGCCCGACGGATCAGCATCAGCCCATTCCCCCAGGCCTTGGCCCGGCCGAAGCCATTCGCCAATGCTGGCAAAAGCGCGGTCGGATCGGTAACTTCAAAAACACCGGAGAGATCTAGAATGCCAAGCGAAGCCCGCCGGCGGTCAAGATCCAATACGCTATAGCCATCGACCAGGGTTTCCAGCGGCCTGAACCCGTGACTTTCACCTTGTGCTTCGATCCAGTCCTTGCCCGCCTGTTTAGCCAGGTCTGGCCGCGCTGTCGCGCGATCCCCGACAGGCAGGTCGTGTAGACGGGCCATTACCACATCAACTCGCCTTCCGCGTCCATTACCGGTGCGGATGGATTTGGTGGCATTGACCCTGAGAAGATATGCAAGCCTGTCGCCAGCTCGCAGGTTCGGCTCAAAAGCCTTGGTTTCCGGCGGCAGGAACAGGTCGCTGGCATTGGGCAGGCGGGCAGAGAGCACCATGAACCGGCCGTGCCCGTCATGGCGCCAGAGAAAGTCCCGCTTGCGCGCTTGGCTGTCTGACATCGCCGACCAGATCAGCCGGTGGTGGGCGTCGGCGGCCTGGGAGGCATCGTGAGGGTTCAGCAATGGCATCAACGCCTTGGCCGAGGCCGCAGAATTCAGCGTCAGCCGGGACAGATAGCGAGTCATGAGCTGTCTCCGGGGGTGTGGATATGCACCTGCCGCTGGCTAAAGTGCCAGCCCTCCCGGTCACGTGGATTGTCCCAGCGGCTTTCGACTCGGTCGCCGCCGATGGGTTCGTCACTGGCGATGAACCGGGGCTTTGCGGCAGTCAATTCAACAAACTCTGGCAAGACCGCATGTGTCAGGGCCTCTTCGATGCTATCGGCAGGGACAAACTTCGGCGACATGGGTGCGGAAAGCGGACAGCTCTTGCGGCCCAGATAGGTGGTAAACCGGGGCCGTTCGAGCGCTGAAATAGCCGTCGTAATACTCCCTCCCCACATACCCACCGAAAAGACGCAATCGCTGTGATAGGTCCGGCGCGTGATCAGCCCATTGTCAGATCGGTTCAGCGCCGCAAGGGCGTCGCGTCGGGTGGTGGGCCGTTTGATACGGGCTGAGGGCACCGTTTGGACCGTGTGAAAATCCTGCCAGGCGTCGCCTACATGCAAGGCAGCAACTGCGGTCTTCCAGACCTGAAGCGCTGCCTGCCCTTGCCGGTCGTCCCGCCGAACGCCGAGCGCCGCGCCAAGTAGGCCGAGGATTGTGGATCGGCCGGGATATTGGTGACTACCTCTCTCTTCGTGCCCCGCAAGTTCACCAAACGCGCCCATTGGGGCGACAAGTGAAAACACCAGATAGTCAGTCATCAGTTACGGCCGATTTGGCATAAGCTTTGATCGCGGCAATGGTGCCGATGCCATTGTTCACATCCATGATTTCCCGTGCCTGTCCGGACAGGTCATAAGCTTTGTCCATATTGGTTGCCAATTCCATCAGCGCCGTGACCGAGGGCTCCAAAGGGCCTTCACCGGTAATAGGTTTGAAAAAGGCACCGGCTAGCGATCGGGGTTGATCATCGCCTTTCTCAGCAAGGACAAAGCTGGCTCGCGTTTGGTGGGCGAATGAGTTGCGTTTTCCCGAAGGAGTTGACACCGCGAGCGCTTCGGCAAGGGCACCGGCGGCGGTCGCAGCCAGCATCACATCGCCGCCGAGGTTCTCTTTCAACAGCTCAACATCCACGCAAGCATAAGTGTAGAATACGCCAGAACCAAACCCTGCCTCACCAACAAACCCCGCTCCGGCGTCTTCAGATGGGCGTTTAAGGTCATCAACGGCGGTATAAAAGTCATCCTCGACCAAGGCCCGATGGGTAGTCAAGGCGTGGCTGACCTGCACCGCCGCCTCCCGGTTGAAATCCGGGTCATCGGCCAGCATACGCCCGAACATCGCCACATCGGCGGCCCCATCGGCGGTGCGCAGAACGGTTTTCTTCAGTTGCTTGATATCCGGCAAATCTTCGCCCGCCGCTGCGGTGCGGGCTAGTTCCAGCGCGGTATCGCGTTCTTCGGGAGAGATAAAGGCCAGTTGTCGAGTCCGAATCTTGCCGTCCTTCTTGGCGGTTTCGTCGATCTTGCCAAAGACATCGGTGATCTTTTCAGCAATTTCCGTCGCCTTGCCCTCGGCTGCGCCATCGGCTTTAAGCGCGTCGCGGATCACCTCGCCAATGCGCTGTGTCCGGTCGCCAAGGTGGCCCTTCAGATCGTCCTGCATCACCTCCGAAATCCGCGCCGCCCGTTTGATCGCCTGACTGGAAATCCGCAATCGGGGTACGCCGCCGTAGCTGGCGGATTTCGGGCGGCCCTGATCGTCACGATTGGGGTTTGATAGCGGATAGATGGTAAGATAATGGAATTGCAGAAAACGGCTCATACCGCAGCCTCCTCATTTCTGTTGGCGTCAGGGCGGGAGTCGCCAGCACCGTAGTAATCAAAACACCAACTGGTACGCGTGCGTTCAGACCAGTAAAACAGGTCGCGGGCCAATGCTCGAGCATCCACGCTCCCGCCAATGATCTTCAGTGCACGGATCATGGGGCGGATCAACTCTCGAGGGGCTTCAGTCCGAATTAGGGCTTCGAAACGGATTTTGCTGAGTGGGGGCGGATCACCAGCACCGAAGCACCGCGCAGCACGGGCCCCCCGGCCGTCAACAACCTGAGCCAGAGCAGCGGCAATTAGTGCAAGCCGGTCCGGACGGTCGCCATTGCGCATGTCAAGGCCCGCGTCGGCTAGGGTGCTGGCCAGCCGGTGAACCTCAGCCACCTGCAGAACAAAAAGCGGACTGTCGGCGCGCCGCAACTGCGCCCTCGTCATTCGAGAGCGTCCATTGTCTGTGGAGAGAGCCGAGCGCCACCAGTCGTAGCAGACCTGGCCAATATCAGCAGGGTCTTTGCTCATTGGACATTCTCCTTTTTCTTGCGTGCGGGTTGGGGTGGAAGCTTTAGAGATAGAGCGGCATAGATTTTCCTGGCTAGGCTGCCATAGCCGCCAAAGGCCCAAAGCAATGTCTTGCGAGCGGCAACCGCCTTTTCCCGCCGGGTAGCCTGTAGCGTATCCAAACCAGTTAGAACCCGAGCGTCAAACAGTGGCAATGCGACATCGCGCATATCAGCTAGCCAGCCCGCGTGGTCTGGCAAAGCGCCGGTAGACATCTCCTCGATCCGGTGCAGGAATAGCGGCTCAGTTAGGGTAAAGAATGTCTGACGGGCGGAGGCGGCAGTCCCCTTGGAAAGGTCCTCTTCTCCCACCCCGTCCTTGACCGAAGCAGCAATGGCAAAACTGGCCAGCTCAGCGGCTTCGACCATGGCGTAGGCTGCGGCCTCTGCCTCATCTGAAAGGGAAAAGATGGGTTGTTCGGACCAGAGGAAATCCAGCGGCTTCATGTTGTCCATAGCCCATCCTGCCACGATCAATGACAAACGCGGCCCACTGCCGCCCAACAGCCGAGTCAGGCAGGCCGGCCGCTTACGTCTGTCTTGCTGCAGAATCACACCGCGCCAGTTGCGGTAGCCGAAAGAGCCAGCTTTTGGATGCACTGGCAGAATCTGGTCTTTGGCATCAACATAATAAGGCGACAGATCATGGACCCAGGTGGCGTAGTTAGTGCCGTAGGGGCGCTGGATCACTCCGGTCACCTCGCTGTCGTCGGCAACCAACCGCAGGCGGCGGGGTTGGCCAAAGAACATCTCCGGATCGGGACTGGCATTGCCAAAGGTTTCGGGCGGGGCGACGACCTCGCCCTTTTCCGACGTTACCGTGGGCCGCATCCATGGCAGTGCATCCAACTCCTCCTCGCGAAGCGCCTCACCGCATGGCACATTCGCCCAGATCGCGCCCCAGAGGCTTGCCCCTTCGGGTCTGACCAGCGTTACCATCGGTCCGCCGCCGCGCATGGAGGTCCGGTTGCCCGCGCCGCCCGACGGTGCAAAATCCTGCAATGTATACAGCGCCATGGCGGCCAGCGGCAGCGGCAGCGTCGTATAGCGGTCGCGTTTGACCATAAGGTCCGCGTTTTTCTTCGCGGTGCTGTCACCAGACGCATCAATGAACAACATATCCGGCGACTTCGGTTCACCCTCCAGAAGTTCAAATTCCTGCATAAACAGCGGCCCTTTACCCAGCAAATTAAATGCAGGAGCCAGCCTGGCCAAAGCGCCGCGGAGTGCCTGCTGTCCCGGCGGGGTGTAGCGCTGACTTTCATCCTCTGGTGGGCAGGCCAGATAGGCGAGGCCGATCATCAACTCATGGCAGGCTAGGTTCAGATCGGGACGCGGCCAATCGAAGCCTAGCACATCAGGGTCAGCGATTTGATCGGGGCGAATGGTTTCAGGGCCAGTGGTTCGGCGGACAGGAATCCATGGATCGGAAATCAGATTTAACAAATCAAAAAACACTTTCTCAAAGAATTACGTTACGCCTCTGGATTGACGGATGTCAACTTCCAGTCGTGGAGCCTTGAAGGCCAAACACGCTATCATAACGCAACCCATCGCTGATCCATCCGTCCTCTGAAACCGGGGCGATAAAGATCGAGGACCGCTTCCAGTCCGGCCAGCTTGCTTTGAGTGCTGCAACCGCTGGGGTTTCCTGATCCAACCCGCCAGCCTTTTCGAACATGGACCGGGACAGTTTGACTTCGGATCCCTCCCAAGTCTTTCCTAAGGGTTCTAAACCGCCGCCCGTTTGCCGCGCCAACCAGAGTGTCACCTGAGGACGGCCTAGTCTTGTTAGCACCCGGTCTTCGTCCAACACTTTTTGCGCGCCGTGCAGGAAGCCCTTGGACTCCAGTACTCGGTTCTTTGCGTCGCCGCGTTCGTAAATCTCTTCTATGCCGCGTTGGGCCTCGGCCTGTTCCAGCAGATCCGGAACCGGTTCGGCCTGATCCCCGTGTACAGCCTCGATAAGCGGCCGCACACCGTCCGGAGCGCTGATAGATCCGGCGGCAAAGACGGCCCGAGCGGTGCGCCATTGGACAGCGAGCGGATAAACCCAGGCCCCGCGCGGCAGGGTCTTCAGCAACCAGTTACTGGCGCTGATCACATCTGGATCAGGCGCTACGATATGCAGGCACAGTCCAGGCACAGGCCGTCCTTCTGCCGGGCGCTTGTCCATATGCCTCCAAAGCCGTCCAGCCCGTTGGATCAGCGACCCTATTGGGGCCAGGTCACTGACCATGAGGTCAAAGTCCAGGTCAAGCGAAGCTTCGATCACCTGGGTAGCGACCAGCACTCGGCCTGCCCGATCTGCCGGTTTCCCGTCCTTCCCAAAGCGGGTCTGAAGCGCTTGTTCCTTCCCGAGCCGGTCATCGGTTGTGAAGCGGGCGTGCAGTAGATCAGCCTCAATCCCCACTTCACGGAGATGCGTCACTGTTTCAATCGCATCATCTACCGCGTTTCGGATCCAGACGCAGGCTGCCCCTGCCTTGCTGGACTGCCGGATCAAATCCAACGCCTTGCTCGGACTGACACGGATCGCGGCGATTTCGCGGCACGTGGCCGGAACTGGGTCTGGCGCAGAGACCTGAACCTTGGTGCCGATGATGGACAATTGTGGATAGGCATCTCCCTCAACCGCCATTGGACGTCGTATACGGAGCCCTGACTGATAGGCCGTAACAAACCTATCCCGGGTATGTCTGGGTAGGGTCGCTGTCATAACTATGGCAGACCCGCCCAGCAATGCATGGAAATACAGAAGGTGGCAGAGGATCTCTTCCATATATGGGTCGTAGCTATGAGCCTCGTCCACGATCAGCACCCGACTCGACAAAGCCCAGAGCCTCAGGGTGTTAAACCGGGTTGCCAGAACCGCCAACAATGCCTGGTCAATGGTGCCAACACCGATATCGGCGAGTAGAATGCGACGGCGATCATCGGCGAGCCACTGGCCGCAGGTCACCTTGGCACACGGATCAGACCCGTCACTTCCCAAGATCTGCCGAAACGCTGCGTTCTGCCGAGCCCGGCCATGGGACAAGCCCAGGCTTGGCCTGCCGTCGAAGAGCCGTTCAGCAATGTTTTCCAGCCGTCCGTACATCGCGTCGGATGTCGCAATGGTCGGCAACGCAAAGAACAGGCCCCGCGCCTTGCCGGCTTGCATCATTCGAGCGGCAAGGATCAATGCGGCTTCAGTTTTGCCTGCACCCGTGGCATCTTCAATCAACGCGAGGACAGGGCCATCGGGCAGGTCCGCATCTGTGACGGCCGCCTGCATTGGGCGCAGGGCCTGATTTAGGATCCGGCCATTCCGGACAGGTCGTGCTTGGTTCAGCCCAGCGGAGGCGATTGCTACAGTTGCCTTTATTTTGGCGAGTGCCCAGTAATCGGTGAGTGGGATATCCGGAGACTCCGCCCCAAACCACTCGGGGTTTGAGCCGATCCAGTCTGACTGAATGGTCAGGCCCGAGAGCTGCCAGCTCAGGTCCTTAGCCTCCTGAACAGACAATCCTTCAAGGGAGGCTTCGGGAAACAGGGTGGCAACCAGATCAATCACTGCTCCGGCGGCGTCTTCGGCTTCCAGACCGATTGCGCTACGCCACCGGGCGGTCTGCCGTCCCTGACCCCCATCCATCTCTGGCGGCCCGCCATGATGACCGGCAACCGCCGCGACCAGCTCCCGGCGCACTTCTGCTTTACCGCCCAGCCTTGTGGCAAGTCGGTCATCATGAAGACGCAGCAATTCGTCGCCCAATTGGGTGTGGTATTCCGCGCGCGCTGCCTTGCCAGTGATCTGATCGCGAAACCCCTGACTAAACTTTCCCAGATCATGCAGGGTCACCAACATAACCAAGGCTTGGTCGAGCGCGAACCTTGATCCCGCCTGGTCGAACCGGATCAAGGTATGGGACACTGCACCTACGTCCAGCATGTGCCAAAGCGCGGGATGATACCTGTCACCGAGTGTCTTTCCCGGCCAAGCAACGTTGAGATCGATCAGATTCATTTCAGATATCTTGAACCCATTTAACGTTCACTAGAGCTGACATTTACTTTCGTTGCGACGATATCGAAGGCGTTCGCATTGCACCACATACCGATTTGCCGCTCATAGAAGGGAAACGAACCTTTGAGCCCTTCACGTCGCCGCAAGTGCATTGACACCGTACGGCGGGAGTTTGGCGTTTCCCAAAGCCGGGCTTGCCGCACGCTAAATCCGCACCGATCCATTCAGCGCAATATACAGCAAGGCCGGGCCGATGAAGAACACTTGACCGAAGACATCATCGAATTGGTCAGCCAATACCGGTTCTCCGGATGTCGGATGGGCAGGTCGCGTTGAACTCGCGTTTGTCCCGTTCACATTGAGTTCGCGAACGTAGCGAATGGCTGGTTCAACGGGCCGCACCGCAGCGTCCAGAAGCAACAGCCAAGGTCGGCGTTGGGCCGTCTTTTCTTGGAGCTGGTGCACCAGGCGGGCAGGATGCTGCGACCAATCCAATAGCGGAAGAGAGCCCATCATGTCGACTGCTGCACGGAAAACGAATGGCTGCAATTCGCCCTGTGGCCAAAACGACCGTTTTGGCCGGATAAAAGACGACCAAAAATGACATCGCCCGCAGCTCGGTTTCGAGTTGCGGGCGATACCTTAATATTGGCCCTAAACTAAGAACTCATTTGGAAACTCACACAAGGACCTCTATCAAGCCTATTCGGCAGTAATAACGGCCATCACCAATTCGCCATCAATGCGGATCGGGCCGTCTTCTACAGCACCGAGTGTGTATTCAAAACCACCGGTCACGATGCCGCCGGCTTCGGAGTGGACCATCAGCATCAACATATCGCCCGACGCAACGTCTTCCGTCAGAATTGCTGCAACATCAACATTGTCACCCATCCGCAGCGGTGCATATCCGACAACCGGACCAGGCTTCATGGCGGCATCTGTGCGGTGAACGACCATCCAGCCGTTTTCAGCTGCAACAACCATATCGGCACTGACGACGCCGTTCTCAACCGATTGGTTGCCTGCTTCAACCGACGGGGTTGGCCCATGTCCGGCAGCGAAGGCATCGGTGGCGGCGACAAAAAGGGCAAGAGCTGTATTGAGCGTTTTCATAGATATCTCCATTTTCACACTGATGAACGTTTTGTTCTTCAGATTGGGAAAGGCACGGAACAGAGCAGGAGGAAGTTTCATCGGATTGATGAAAAAGTTTTGCTGCAAAATGAAGATATTGGCTAAGATACCGGTTTAAGGATACTGACACATCAAAGAAATACTACGAGGCTTTGGCACCCCTTCCTTAAAGTTGCACATGACCGCAGAGCAGAGAGACGAAATTGAAGCGCTGATTGCCCAGGTTGCCTTGGGCAATCAAACGGCGTTTTCACATCTCTACGAAGCCACCTCCGGGAAACTTCTGGCAGTATGTTTGCGTGTGTTGAACGAACGCGCGGCAGCTGAGGACGCAATGCAAGAGGTCTACGTCAAGGTTTGGAGCAAAGCTGACCGCTATCAGGTAACAGGGCATTCCCCTATGACGTGGC
Source organism: uncultured Paracoccaceae bacterium (assembly GCA_947494445.1). GTDB lineage: Bacteria > Pseudomonadota > Alphaproteobacteria > Rhodobacterales > Rhodobacteraceae > CANLSM01. The sequence continues at coordinate 432,578 of CANLVD010000002.1, forward strand.
TGATTACCATTGCACGCAATACTGCCATAGATCGGCTACGTTCCCGCAAAATTGACCGAAACATCGCGGACTATAGTGAGCGCATCGCGGAACCTGGCCCATCGCCTGAGCAATCCGCTGTTGCCGCTTCTGAATCCAGGCGCATCGTTGCATGTCTTGACGAATTGGAAGCAGATCGTCGCGCTGCGATAACCGGAGCATATCTTGACGGAAAGAGCTACAAGGACCTTTCCGAACAGTTTGCAGTGCCGCTAAATACCATGAGGACTTGGTTGCGCCGTGGCCTGTCAGACTTGCGGGAGTGTATGTCGCGATGACGGCTGATCTGACACCAGATGACAAAGATGCAATGGCTGCCGAATACGCTCTTGGGCTTTTGTCGGGCGATGATTTTGCGCAGGCACAGCATCTTGCAACAACAGACCGCGGATTCGCACAATCAGTCACGAATTGGGAAATCCGGCTAGCAACGCTGACAGATGAACTGGAACCCGAAAAGCCCAACCCTGCCAGTAAGAAAGAGCTCCTTGCCAAGTTGTTTCCAAACCCAAAACCAACATCGTTCTGGGAGCGCGTTTGGGTTTGGCAGGCCGCCGGTGCGCTCAGTCTGTTGCTTTTGGCGGTAGTGCTCGTAATAGACTTTGCGGGACAGCCGACAGCCACTGGTCCACTGTACACAGCCGAGATCGTCACCGAAGCTGGTGACTTTCGCGTCGTCGCCGTGTTGGACAAGTCCACCGATGAGGTGTTTTTAACCAGAACAGCCGGAGCCGCACCAGAAGGCCGTATTCTTCAGGTTTGGGCACATGGCGAGGGAGAACCGGCAATTTCAGTTGGTCTTTGGTCCGAAGGAGATACGATCAGGTTGCCACTGCCACAAACTATCGCCGCCGTTGAGGGCGTTTTAACGTTGGGCGTGAGCGAGGAACCTCCAGGGGGGTCACTAACCGGATCACCTTCAGGACGTGTTTTTGGGACAATTGATATTACCGGCGTGACCGGCAGAATATAAGTGCGCCATTCCATAGGAGATTTCTGATTTGGACGGAATTCGTACGTTTCTGTAAACAGGCTTTGGCGCAGCCGCAGCGAAATGGCGCTTCGTCTGTGGTGTGTGGCTGCTGTCAGCGCGATCTGCAGCGGCGATAAATCCGACAAGGTGGAAAGCGCGGGCAGATTTCATCTTCGCCCGATGCGCTGCTCAACTGTGAAAAAATGCGATCTCGATTGTAAATTGGTCTGTTTCCCGGCGCGGAATATGTCCTTGAGCTTCTATTGCGCAGATTTCGGTCTTTGGCGAGCTATGCACAGGATTTGCGCATGGTGCAGATTCACGACCGTTTTTCCCTCACGCCCTTGCAAGTCGCACAGCCGAATTGATCGAACAGAATGAGTTTGGTGGATTTGCTCTGGCACGACGGGCAGAGGAACCAGGCGCGTTGTCCGCCCAGATGTTGCCCTGTCCAGATCAGTCTTGCAAGTATTGGCCAGCCGTCGTCTGTCTTGAGTAAAGCAAAATTCTTGTGCCGACGGATTAAGACCCTTCTGTTGCTTAGCTGACGCTTAAGATGATCGTCTGGACCCAGTCGCCCGACTTCTGACGCCTTGAACTCCAGTGGTTTTGGAGATGCCTGACGCCATCCAGGGATCGCACGCTCGATGAAGAACGCCACGTCTTCGCACCAGCTGGCGTTGGCTTGTGCTGTCACTCCCAGATTGCGTGACGTGCCGCTGCGCTTGCCAAGGATCTCTCCCTGTCCTTGCCACAGCCCCTTGGCCAGATAGCCCAGCCATCCCTGAAGGCCGCGCCAACCATGATCAATTCGAGTGGCGTGGACGGCTCCGCTGGGGCTGTGAAACAGCAAGTCGCGGACACCGAAGCGTTTCAGAATGTCGCTTGGCAGTCCGCTGTCTTCAGGGCCAGCAGTCCAGTGACGCATTTTCAGACGAGCGTCCTGAGGCGTCAGAAGCTCGTCTCTGAGTTCTGTTGCCAGAAACCTCTGGAAGGCGCGCAACTGATCGTCTTTCAAGTGGATTGCGAAATGGATGTGTTCGCCGAACTGGGGTCCAATTTCACGTACCCAGATCCAGCATGCATCGGGCCATTTGCGGGCGAACCGGCCTCGAAGGTGTTCGCCTGCTTCATGGTTGGATCGCCCCTCGAAAACCCTGTCAGACCCTGAATTTTTCAAAGCCGTCCAGGACAGGGTTAACGCTACGTTCAGCGGTCGGTTTAAGCGGTAGGCAAACCGGGCTGACAGAAACAGACCCTCGACCGCACCCGCATTCAATCTGTCGGTGGACTTCAGGGATCTTGCAGCCCTGGGTTTTGACGTCTCTACCGAAATGGATAAGCGCGGATGCGTACACGCGAAGTTATCATATGAGGCTCGTGTGCATCCCGGCGTTGGCTGGTCGGTATCCGGAACGGTTTTGTGGACGTGTTCTGCCGCGTCTGGCGTGGAACTGGCGGGTTTGGGGTGTTTGTGATCCAACATGATCTCTCCGTTCCGGCGGGAGGCCGGTCATTTTAAGGGATTGAATTGTGAGTGAACTTCAGAAGGTATCGGGCCTGCTCCAGCGCCCTGCGATGGGACTGGGCGCAGGTCTCATGCCCTTCAGTCTATGAGGTTTCTGGGCTATCGGCTGCTCGCTGCAAAGCCGCCTCGACCTCCCGGACCCGAAACCGGGTGCTGGCACCGATCTTGACGGGTTTTGGCAGATGCCCCGCAGACACATCGCGATAGATCGATGACCTGCTGCGATTGAGCAAACGGCAAAGCTCCGAAATACTCAGGAGTTGAAGGGACGCAAGTTCAGACGACATGTTCGGGCTCCTTTGATCGTTTCATGTTGGATCAAAGGAAGTCAGATTTGCGCAGGTTGCGTAAGCCTGTATAACTTTCCAAAAATCAAAAGTTATTACATCGCTTTGATTTTATATGCCTTTTCAAGATTTCGGAGATGTTTTTTTCTTACGTCTAAACTGAGCAGGGTCCAGATCTGTTTTCTCAAAGAAGTGCTGTGCCAGATTACATGCCGCGTTATACTGATCCTTTTGTTGATGTTGGCCCCCAAAGTGGAGTTCAAGAACTCGAGCCATGTCCATAACAAAGCTATTTAGCCTCCAGTCCTGTGATCCTCTTTGAACGGACCTGTGATCAAATCTGTTACTGGCATCTTTCAGGACATCCAAAATTGTCTGAAGTGCGTTTGCAGGAAGTAGACCAACTGGCCAGTCATTATTCTTTTGGTGAAATCGAGAGGTTTCCAACTGCCAGTCAATATCTTCAACTTGAGGAACACCCATCTTTTTCGGGATATCCTCTGAATACTCAACCACCTCAGGAATTGGAGGTCCGCGAGTGTCGGAAGCCTCAATTATTCCGGGGTAACCTGGCTCCCAGACTTGACCCTCATTTTGGGGTATATTTGTCGGCTTTTCACCGCCGAACAGCTCTGCCACTTGCGGCACCAGTGGTTCAAGAGCCTCTACAAGCTTCTTTCTTCTCTTATTCTCATCCCTGGCGTTAGCTGGAGATTGCGCGTTCAAAGCTGGGACAATGGTCGACGCTATCCTTTCCCCGAGAAACTGAATGATTTCTGGATCATCTGATCCGAGCCGGTTTTGCAGCCTCTCTAACGTTTCTTCCATCCCAGCGCAGACGAATTTTTCTGGTGGAAAGTCACAACTTGTATGCTCACCGTTAAACTCAAGGATGCTCTTGTATGTTGAGAACAGCAGCCCTTCCAGACTGGATTGCTCATCCGACTGTGGGGTCTTTTGAAATCCTTCGTCTTCGTGATCCATACTCACTCCCCTTTGGAAATGCCACAACAGTCGGCGTCTCGCCGGTCACAAATGCGGACCAGCGCTCCATCAACACCGCTCGTCTGTCCAGATAGTCGGTGCGCAGATAGGATTTGGTGACCTTATTGCCCACCGAGTGGCTGAGTGCAGTTTCCGCCACTTCCATGGGGGTATCGGTCTGGTCGGCAGTCCAGTCCCGAAAGGATGACCGGAACCCATGCGGTCGATCGTCCAGGCCCCGTCTTTGCATGAACCTGCCCAGGGTCGCGTCCGAGATCACTCCCCGCCTGACACCGGGAAACAGAAAGCCATCGCGCGCCAAAGGCTTTTGCGCCTCGATCAACCTTTGTGCCTCGGTGGACAGGGGCACTGCAAAATCGGACGTCTTGCCTTTCTGGCCCTTCATTGCGTCTGCCGGGATGGTCCACACAGTGTCCTTGATCTGATCAAGCCGCATGTGGCGCAAAGGGTGCGAGCGGACGGCCGTGAGGATCAGCAACTTGAGCGCAGTGGCCGTTTGATCCTCGCCAAGGCTAAAGTAAAAGGCGGGAACATCAGCCCAGGGCATGGCCTTGATGTGGGTTTCCGTGTGGCGCTGTTTGCCCAAAAGTGCCTTGGCTTTCTGGGGCGCTTGCAAATCCACATCGAGACCCAATGCCGCTCCATGTTGCAAAACGCGCGACAGCCGGTTCAGCGCTTTGATCGCTGTCGCGGCCTTGTCGTTCCAGATCGGCTGCAAGACGTCCCGAATGTCGCGTTGATCAATCTCGGCAACGGGCATCCCGCCAAGCGTCGGCAGAACATGCCTCTCAAGTGGTGACAGCCACCGGCCATTCTTTCCATCGCCCTTCAGCGAGGCCTTCAGGCTTTCGAATGCGTCCTGAGTAACGTCGTTCAGACTGCGAAGGTTGCGGATCTGCGTGCTGCGCTCATTGATACGTGCCTTGATCGGATCAGTGCCGGCCTTGGCGAGCATGCGACACCGTTCCGCCTGCGCACGAGCGTCTTTCAGTCCAACATCAGGATAGCCACCCAAACCCATTTCCCGACGGCGACCATGCACTGTAATCCTCAAAAACCACTGCGCCCCGCCATCAACACGCCGATGGAACCAAAGTCCGCCACCATCGGCATGCTTTCCAGGTGGTAGGGACTTCACCCCCAGACTGGTCAACCGGTTCAAAAACCGCGCCATCTATCCACCTTTCTATCCACCCACAACATATGGGATTAGTAGACACTCAGTGGGACAGTGTGAATCACAAAAACTCAATAAAATAATAGAAATCCAAAAACCTGAAACAGTATGAGACAGCAAGATATAGCAATGCTGTTCCGCCCCCGGGCACCATCTTAACATTTGAAGAAATGCAACTACATACGATAAAGCCAATTAATATTGTGCTTTCGCGCTTCTGGTTGTCCGATGGAAACTTTCTGTGTCCAACTCTATGCCCCTACTTTGGGGGCATGATTGGGGGCATGTTTGATTTCGTCGTTTGGAGGATGCCCCCAATGCCGTTGACTGATACAAAACTCAGGAACCTCAAAGCCAAGAATAAATCCTACAAAGTTAGTGACTCTGGCGGTCTCTATGTTGAAGTCATGCCGTCAGGGTCATTTCTTTGGCGCTTGAAGTATCGTTTTGAAGGGAGAGAAAAGCGTCTTGCCTTTGGAGCGTATCCGTCCGTTTCACTTGCAGATGCGCGTGATGCACGTGCACGCGCGAAGTCAATGCTGGCCAAAGAAATTGATCCTGGAGCCGCAAAGCAAGCTGAAAAGAAAGCGAGGCGGGCAATCACAGAAAATACGTTTGAGAAGGTAGCCGATGCCTTTCTGGAGAAAGGGCAGCGAGAGGGCCTCGCTAAATCCACACAAACGAAAAACAAATGGCTCTTAGAGATGGCCAATGCGGATATTGGCAACTTGGCAATTACGGTCATCAAACCACCGGTAATTTTGGATTGCCTTCGAAAAATTGAAGCAAAAGGGAACTATGAAACTGCCCAAAGGCTTCGCGCTATGATCAGCGCAGTGTTTCGGTTCGCCGTCGCGAGCGGTTTGGCTGAATACGATCCGGCACACCCTTTGCGGGATGCTTTGATCCGACCCAAACCCAAATCCAGAGCCGCAATAACCGAGAAGACTGCTTTAGGAGCCCTTCTGAGGGCGATAGATGGCTTTGAAGGCCAATCAACAACTCGTATAGCTCTACAACTTCAAGTCTTGTTGGCACAACGCCCCGGCGAGTTGAGGCATGCCGAATGGACCGAAATCGATTTAAAACAGGCCGTCTGGATGATCCCTGCAGATCGCATGAAAATGCGACGCCCCCATGCTGTCCCGTTAGTAAAACAAAGTCTAACTTTGCTCAATGATCTTAGGCAGATCAGTGGAAATGGGTGCTACTTGTTCCCCAGTCTACGTTCTCTCCAACGCCCCATGAGCGAAAACACTCTAAATGCCGCCCTGCGCCGTTTGGGCTACTCTGGCGAGGAAATGACAGCTCACGGCTTTCGGGCGACCTTTTCGACTTTAGCCAACGAAAGCAATCTATGGCACCCCGACGCTATAGAGCGCGCTTTAGCGCATGTAGAAAGCAATCAAGTGCGGAGGGCCTATGATCGAGGGGAACATTGGCAAGAACGAGTGCGATTGGCTCACTGGTGGGCTGGCTTACTGGACGAATTGCGGGCAGACTGAAAATCGAGTCACTTTTGAGGTGAAATGCGCGACCCCAACGAGTCTGATATCGGCTTACATCTTCGGCCCCTTTTGGAGAAGAAGTTTGGCGGCTTGTTTGCGTGGGAAGTTCCTCCAATCAAGCAGACCGTTGGTCCTTATCAGCCAGAAATTTTTGAGAACTTCGCGAATAAGCGAGATGAATTGTTGGATGCCGCGCATCATGCATTGAGAGGTTTTGTAGATGTAGATATCTCAGTGTTGATAGACGAAAACTTGCCTGATCCCGAGAACAAGCGAACAGCCTGGAAAAGCTTTCTCAGAGATGACATTCAGAAACTTCAACACCGTAAGCCCAGTTGGTTTTCAGGTGGATTTGGCCACCCAGATTATGAGGCCGACTTTGAATATTGGGGTCAAATGGAGGATTATACCCTTCATGAAGCTTTGATGCTGTCTGTAGGTGTCGAACCGGAACACCTTTCAGAGGATTGGCTCCAGTCTGCCAAGAAGGAAATGAAGCGCACGAAACTGGTTCCAACTATTGAGTTTTTGATAAAACGACACGAGCAATTCAGGAGGAAATATCCACATGGTCCATTTGGAACTTCGAATGCCAGTCCCAGGTTTATTTGGGATTGGATTGAAGAAGTCAGAATAGATGTACATGAAGGTTTTCGGGATGCTCTTGGGCGCAGGTTATATCAAATAAAGGTCTCGACTGAGATTGAAGTGCAAAACAAGAGGAACGATTCTGCACTTGGAAAACCAGATCCCAGGGAGATCGACAAAATCACGCAATTGTTTGCGGCCATGGCAATAGATCAGCTTGGATATCAACCAAGCGCCTTGCGCAGCCCAATTCCCAAAGAAATAGCTGATTTGGCTGCCAGCATGGGGTTGAGTATCTCTGACGACACGGTACGGAAATATCTGAGGCGTGGTGCGGCATTCATTCCAGAAGGCTGGAAGCCAGACTGACTCTATTCGGTTAAGGAATATCTTTACGAAAATTGTTTTCTTTCAAAAGCTTTTAACTTGCTCGGATGTTGTGAATGCTCTTCCCGTACCGACATTAAAAGACAGTTCAGGATGTGTTTGATCTCTACTACATAAGGTTGAGCAACAATGAACATCTCGGTATTTCCGCAAACCGGACTTGTCCGTCTTTCCCAGATCCTTGCCCCAACGGGACCGATCCCGGTCTCAAAGTCAACATGGTGGCAAGGCGTAAAAGATGGGCGCTTTCCAAAGCCGCAAAAGCTAGGCCCTCGCACGACCGTCTGGCGTGTTGAAGACATCCGTGCGCTGTTTGAAGGATCAGACCGTGCCTAAGCGCCCCAATCCGATGGCGGTTAACAAGGTGCTAACCTACACCATCGAGGAATGCGCCAACTCGCTGGGCGTGACAAAAGCAACAATCCGCAATTATGTCAGGCGGGGTTTGCCGATCATGACCGCCCAGCGCCCATACCTGATTTCAGGTGAAGCGCTTCGCGATTTCTTGCTGAGTGAACGCAAAAATCGAAAGAAACCCATGAAGCTAAATGAGCTCTTTTGCCCCTCCTGCGGAACAGGTCGCCGGCCATATGGCATGATGGTCGATCTGGCCATGCAAACGGGTAAATCAGGATTGTTGGTGGGGCTTTGCAACGTCTGCGAAGGCACAAATTGTAGGATGATCAGCGCAGATCAAATCACGGAATTTGCTACCATCTTCGACATCACGGAGCGGGCTACTAGAGCCCCCTAATAGACACCGATCACTATTACCCTTTTTTACACTTCAGAGGACACGGCACTCATGAGGAAGATCAACGAAGAAAACGAACGTATCAAGCGTAAATACTTTCACTATTTGAGGAATGCCAAACGCAAGGACAAATCCAGTGTGCTAAAAGCTGCGCAAGCCATCCAACGCTTTGAAGCAAGCATTGGTCATGCCTCTTTCAAAACGTTCAAAATCGAACAGGTAGTGCGTTTCCGGGACAAGCTGGAAACGGCAAAAAGCAAAGCGACGGGGAAGCCATTGTCCAAGTCAACCATCGCCAGCATTCTCGCAGCAAACAAGGACTTCATTTTCTGGCTTGCCGACAAGCCTGGATACAAAAGCCGGATTGGGTATTCCGACGCCGATTACTTCAACATGGACGCCAAAGGCCAACGGATCGCCAGAACGGTTCGAGAGTCACCCTACCCTTCTTTGGAAATGGTGCGCTACACCTTCGACGCAATGCCCACAACAACTGAGATTCAGCGACGCGATAAAGCCTTGATCGCGTTTCTGATGATCACAGGTGCGCGTGACGGCGCCATTGCTTCAATGCGATTGAAACACGTGAACGTGGTCGACAACTATGTCTTTCAGGACGCCCGCGAGGTGCGTACCAAAGGGTCAAAGACGATTACAACTTTCTTCTTGCCTGTTGATCCTGCTTACACGTCAAATTTCATCGCTTGGGTACAATATCTGCAACAGAAAAGGCTGTTTGGGCCGGATGACCCCTTGTTCCCTCCGTTGGAAATCGGCCACAGAAATGGCGAGTTCGCCGTGCTTGGTTTGAAGCGTGAAATCTATAGCAACTCTAATGCCATCCGTAAGGCAATCAAAAATGCGTTCCAAAAAGCGGGCCTCCCTACCTTTACCCCGCACGCCTTTCGCAAGACCTTGGTTAAATGGGCGAGCGACGCTTACCAAACAGTCGAAGCCTTCAAAGCATTTTCACAAAACATCGGGCATTCAAGCGTTGTGACAACGGCTAGTGCCTACATGCCAGTGTCGATTGAACGCCAGGCGGAGATAGTCTTGAAGAAGTAGGGGTAAGAAGAATTCGCTCGCTGCAATTGCCGAACCAGTTTGTTCGAAAAGCAGAAAGCTAACATCCAATGTAAAACCAATCACAGGCTCTATTGTGCATTGATGTAAGTTGGCTTTGAGCCCGCAGCTCTCAAAATCCGTAGTTTGCCCAAGAGTTACAAACCGTAGAAAGCCACCGTGGGAGGTATATTAGGGCGGCCCAAATCTCACGCAAAAAAATTTTACAAAGAAATCGAGCCCGGAAGACAAGGGCGCATGAAGTCAGATCTACCGACGGGTTTTTCTAAGGACTGGAGGAAAGCTGGGTTCCAGGTCAGCAGGCATCAGTCTTAGGTCGAACTCTCGTTCTTATTGCATAGTATTGATACCATGATTTATAGACGTCTCTAAAAAATGTAATTTCCACTATCCCACTTCTTTTCGTTTCTATATATAAGTCACAAGGCATTCCAGTACGTATCCTGCAACAGTTCACTTGCGAACAATGCTTTTAATATTTTTTCTTCAATTTTTTCACGACTGGCACCAGAGTCTACCATTGCTAGCACCTCCATTTCATGGACATTATTCACATCCATTCGCAGAATTCTCGCATTAATGGCAGATATTTGAAGAGCCAAATCTTCTTTCGAACCTTTTCTGGACCCACTTCTCCCTTTAGAAATTACATTGTGGTCCAGAAATAATTCAACCCTTTTCAGCCTTTGATGCACAATTAACCAACTACGAAATATGTTAAGTGATTCATTATCGATAATAAATTCATCGAAAAACGTTGAAAAATTACTTCTCCTATCTTCCATGTTTTCTCCTATTATTGATTTTGATAAATTTACTCACAGTGATATCTTACTTTTTTGGGTAATAGCCAAAATTCTATGAAATCTTACTTACGAAATACATTTCGTAGATAGACCCGACCACAACAAGTACTGTTTAATGAATAAAGGTCAGAATGGAGCACACTATCCACTCTGACCTTCTCCCAGGGGGGGCAGGGATTTTTAAGAGTTTGAAACTCTGCAACATTAATCGCGAAAAATGGTTAAGATTGTATTAATAGGCATATACACACGTATAGGTTGCCGTCTCAAAAGCGCCTCAATTTTTAAAATAATAAATTAAAACAAATAGATAGATTTCTTCTACGTCTTAAAGTTGCCTGAGTTGAGCCTAACTTGAGTCATACTTCCAGCCTTAAGGTTAGGAGTAAACTGAATTGATTTAAAGATCCTGGGGGACGCTATGTCATATTACTGGATAACCGAAGTGCTTAAAGATCTGGAAGGCACTGTGGACGAAAAAGGACTCGTTTGCATTCATTCTTTGCTTTGCCACTGTAGAACAGAAATCGAAAAGCAACTCGAAGGCAGCATCATAACGGCAAGAGATTCCTTCGGAGAAGGCTATGCGGAAAAAGTTAGAGCTTCGAGAACATTGAACTGATCAAATCCCAAGCTGGTCAGTGACCATACCAATGCAGTTGAGACAACCATATTCATAAATGGTTCACTGAATGCGACTAAAAGCAAGATATGGCATCTGTGTGGAAAATAGACGTACCTAGCAACGACTTGGAAATACCAGGGGCAAGAGGCTACGCGCTCGCCAACAGTAAAACAGAAGCTTTGGATGTCTCGGGCTCCCTGAGCGCCAAGGTAACTAAATGCCATAAATCAAAAAAATGGCCCGGAAAGCCCGGAACAAAGGTTATGTGGGAAGTCTCTCCATCCAATGTAAACTCTTAAGAAATCAATAACGAATTTTTACGTAACTTATTGATATTTTTATTAAAATAACGCTTTATTCACTCTTTTTCAGCATCATGGACTTGACATGAGCAGTGTCCACTAAATCATCAACTTAAAGCTACCACTGAAAAAAATGCGTGCGCCACACATCGGGGTGTACGCATTTTTCTCAGGCGATCAGCTATACGGCGGGAGCGACCTACTATTATCCATTAAGTATATATTAACACATTTTCTTGTAATTGGAACTTCTTGGTCCTGCTTGTAAAACAGCTTGTTGACCGAACCCCGGTGTTTGAAGTTAATCGTGTCAATCTGATAGTTCTGGGATCTACTTTTCTATGATGATCAATGCCGCTAACAATGAAGTAAGTTGTCTTGCTATCAGGGGATAGGCCGAAAATGACTGATTCAATTGACAATGAGTTCACGTGCGAAATTGAGTTGGAACTCCAGCGTCTAAAAACCCTGGAGATGAAAGCAAGGGAGCGCGGTGAATTTCAGATTGCGGAAATGCTGAATGATGTAACAATAGTAATGCATTCTGAAAATTTATTACTTGATTCTGAGTAAAAGATCTTCTTTAAATTTCCATTTGCATACTTAGAATAGAATTTCATTTTCTTAGAGTTTATTATTTTGTCTATTCCAAATTTTATTCGCAAATACAATCGATCAGACGGCTGTAGTGGCTGGATTAACCAGCTGTAAGGCGTTACTTACTTTAAGAGGGGTTCGAATTAATCCAAGAGAGGCGCCTCAAGAGTAGATTACCTCCCGAGATTTTTTTGTAGTGCTAGCGCTGCAATCTAACATCGATTGCCTCACAAACTGAACGAAGCCAGCTAACAATCTTTAGTAATCGTGCTTTGTCTGAGGCAGCTTGCCCTTCGGCAAGAGCAACACCGAGATACACTAGGCTTTCAGATATTACTCCATCGGGAACTCCCTTCTTTGCCATTTGAGTAACGGCATGAAGTATTTCAGGGCTGACGTAAGAAGCCATTTGCTCTTCGTCTTTACCGAGATTCATGTAAGGTCTCTTTCATGTTCTACACCGATGTTTCAGGGGTTCCATGTGCATCTATGAACGTATCGGTGGCAAAGCTTTCTGAGAAATCGTCTCAGAGATCCTCTGGCTTCTAACTGCAACAAATTCATCTGTTGAAGTGCTCAGTTGTAATAGACATTTCTCAACTTCAAATCTGCATAAGGAAATGTTCTCCGAAGCTTCATCCAAACCACTCTTTGATAGCGTCCTCTCAAGATCAACCAATACGTGTATAATCCACTCGTGGGGCATCTATTCCTCGATAACTCTCTTCACCCCTACTCCCCCGCTTTCAATTGTTGAAAGCAATTGAGTCATATTTGTGGCATGTGGATAAAATGTCAATATTTTGCTTATCATGCCTTGTTTACATGACTCTTTTGACACTCAGCAAGAGCCACTACCCTGTGGGCAATATGAACTAAGGTAGTTGATTTGCACTCACATGCCGTTAACTCTTGACTCACGTTAAGGTTGCATTTTTCCTATCTATTGAGGTTGTAGCCGACTCAGATTTGCCATTTCAGCAGCATTGATTTACTGCCCACCTGCGCCGGAGAACACAGTCTTGATGGACAAAAGGCCAATAGTCGCTTGTTCACTTTCAGTTCAGTCCATTCAGGTGGGGCTGTTCGGATCACGTGTTTCGAAGATCGTGAATGAGTCCACGCCTTGATTTTGCGTATGCAGCATTCGACAATCTTGATAGGTCGCGACTCAAAATTCAGGATTACCGTCGAACGACAATCTTGAGCTTAGAAGTGTTTTTGGGGGCACAATTGGGGGCATAAAGGTTTACCCATGTAAAATTATTGTCCCATTTTCAATGACTTAGATAGACTTTGCGACGCCGCCCCCGGCACCATAAAAATAAAGTAGTTTCGAGATTAAAGTTGGCAGAGACAAAGCCATTGTCTCCACTATTTGCTCATGTTCATGGTTTGTCCCATGGGCATTCTGGCCACTAAATGTTGTGTCCTACCTTGAGCGCGACACAACTCGTACTTATCTTCTAAGTACCCTCACTAGCGGGGGAGATCGGACGGCTTCACTTGGAAGCTTTTTTGAACTCCCCAATCTTGGGGCTGTAGGGTGAACGACCTACAGTGGCTCTCGAAAAGGGGCTACGGGATATAATCTGAATCAAGGTTGCGTTCACGACCTTGGCCCGGCACGCCTGGCGCTGTCGGATAGGATTTGAGGCAGGGCGCGGAGAGCCTTGTGTTTGAGAAAGAGGATTCCTGCGGCGACCCTCAAACGGTTGCCCGGAACAACCTTGATCTTCATCACACCACCAAGGGCGTCCTGCCGTCCCACCTAGCTGGCGATTGCTATCTGATAGGCTCGTTGAGCTTGAAATTATCCCGGCAATCAGTTCGTCCGTTATACGTTTCAATTGTTGCCCTCGTGTGTACTTAGTTTTTACCTAACTGAATGTCAGAGAAATTCGACTTTATTGATCCCCACGCAACGGCGACATTGCTGAGGTCGATGGAGCGGGGTTGCATGACTGAAACGGTTGATACGCTTGTTGTAGGTGCAGGTCAGGCGGGGATCGCAGTGAGCGCCCATCTGACCAAACAAGGCATTCCCCATCTCGTTTTGGAAAAAGATCGGGTCGCGGAAAGCTGGCGCTCCCGGCGTTGGGACTCACTCGTTGCCAACGGACCGGCTTGGCATGATTCATTCCCGGGCATGAATTTCCCCGAGTCTGGGCCTGAGGCCTTTCCTCCAAAGGAAGAAGTCGCCCAAGCTTTGGCCGGTTTTGCAGACGCTCATTCTGCTCCGATACGCACTGGAGTCGAGGTACGGGTCGCCAAGCGGGCTCGTGGAAAGTCAGGTTTCATTGTCGAGACGTCGGACGGTGTGATCGAGGCGGAAAACGTGATCTCGGCAACTGGTGCGTTCCAAACGCCCGTGTTTCCTTACGTAATGCCGGAGTGCGCGGGCATTGCGCAAATGCATTCAGCAACCTACCGGAATCCAGAACAGCTTGCCGATGGCGCAGTGCTTGTGGTCGGTGCCGGATCGTCTGGTGGGCAAATCGCGGATGAACTGCAGAGATCAGGTCGCAAAGTATATCTTTGTGTGGGTCCACACGATCGCCCGCCTCGCGCCTATCGCGGGCGAGATTATTGCTGGTGGCTGGGCGTGCTGGGCCTTTGGGATCTTCCTGCCAAGGCCCCAGGTACAGAACATGTCACCATCTCGGTCAGCGGTGCACGTGGTGGGGAGACTGTGGATTTTCGGAGGCTCGCCCATCAAGGAATAACGCTTCTGGGACGCGTTTCAGGTTATGCGGATGGCAAAATACTGGTAGACGACGACCTTGGAAAAAATATCGAGGCTGGCGACGCCAACTACCTTGATATGTTGGCACAAGCTGACGCCTATATCGAACGCTTTGGTTTGGAGTTGCCAGAAGAGCCAGAGGCGCATGAGCTACCCGCTGACCCTGAATGCCTGACCAATCCGAAAAGGGAGTTGAACCTTGCGGAAGCAGGGATCTCAACAGTGATTTGGGCCACAGGTTACAAGCAGGATTTCTCCTGGATCGATCTACCGACCGCCTTTGATGTCAACGGTGCTCCGCTTCATCAACGCGGCGTCTCGCCAGAACCCGGGCTGTATTTCCTTGGCCTGCCTTGGCAGTCGCGGAGGGGATCAACCTTCATCTGGGGTGTCTGGCACGACGCAGCGCATGTCGCTGATCAGATAGAAATCCAACGGAACTACCGAAACTATCGCCCTGCATCCGAATAAGAACGGAAGCCGACCAATGACCATTGCCAAGCCAATTCCGAACCCGATCGATGCCTTGCGCGCCAATACTGCGGTCCCCTTTGAAGAAGCGCGGGCCATGCCGCCTTCAGTCTATACGTCAGAGGATTTCGTGGCGGCTGAGCTTGAGAACATCTTCAAGACATCTTGGTTCTGCGTGGGTCGGGCGACGTCGCTTGCCAATCCCGGTGACTACGTGACCTGCGAGCTGGCCGGGCAGCCTGTGATCGTTTTGCGAGACAAAGACAATGTTTTACGCGCCTATTCGAATGTCTGCCGTCACCGGATGTCGACGCTTTTGCACGGGCGCGGCAACGCCAAGACCATCGTTTGCCCTTATCACGCGTGGACCTACAACCTCGATGGCAGCCTGCGTGGTGCCCCTGCAATGAGCGGAAACAAGGCCTTTTGCAAAGGCGATTACGGCCTGCCTGGTATCGCTTGTGAAGATTGGTTGGGCTGGGTGTTCATCACGCTGAACCCGCACGCGCGACCTGTTGCCCAAGAACTGTCAGAGGTCGAAGAGTTGGTTGAAGGCTACGACATGACCAACTACACAGAGACCTTCTTTGAAGAGCATCTGTGGGACACAAATTGGAAGGTCTTGGCCGAAAACTTCATGGAAAGCTACCACTTACCAGTCTGTCATGCAGGCACGATTGGCGGGCTGTCTAAGCTTGATGAAATGATCTGCCCCCCCGGTCGCAAGGCGTTTAACTATCACACCATCCTGAAGGATGAATCCCTGCGGATCGCGATGGCACACCCGAACAACGATCGGCTTGAAGGTGATGAACGGCGCACAACCTATTTGCTGGCAATCTATCCCAGCCTATTGATCACGCTGACACCTGGGTATTTCTGGTATCTCAGCCTGCACCCCAAAGGCCCGGGTCAGGTCCAGATTCGTTTTGGAGGTGGGATGTCGGAAGATTACAAATATGACGCCGAAGCGCAGCAAAACCTGCTCGATCTCAAAACCCTTCTGGATGAGGTCAATGTTGAAGACCGCGGCTGCACCGAAAAGGTCTATCGCGGCCTGTCTGCCGATGGCGCAGAACCCGGCCACTTATCGCACCTCGAAAGGCCAAATTTCGACTTTGCCCAATACCTAATGAGCAGGATGGACCCGTCCTACAAACCAGTTGGCTTAGAGGAGACCTGACGATGTCATCCTTATCCGCACAGTTGCAGGAAATCGCGGCCCTGCCAGCCGACAGGCCCATGACTATGCCGGGGGCGTTCTATACTTCCGAAGGTCAGTTTGAACGGGAGGCCGCGACGGTTCTGAGGCGCGGGTGGCATTGCCTTGGGCGGGCCGATGAGGTTCCACATGCCGGCGACTTCTTTACCGTTCAGCTTTTGAATGAACCCTTGATCGTTGTGCGGCAAGTGGACGGCAATGTCGCCGTCCTTGCAAACGTCTGTCGTCATCGCGGGATGCCTTTGGCCATTGGCAACGGAAACACCAAGCGCTTCGTGTGTTCATATCATGCTTGGGCCTACGATTTGAATGGGGGCCTCATGCGGGCCGCGCGGATGAAAAACGCGGGGTTCGATGCCAAAAATTGCGGCCTGCATCGCCACAATATGCAGTCATGGAATGGGTTCATCTATGTGAATTTGGATGGCGGGGCTGTGCCCTTCGATCATCCGAAACTGAATGCGCTCCTGTCCAATTACGAAAGCACCGCATTCAAGGTTGCTCATGTCGCGGAAGAGGTCTGGAACACCAATTGGAAGTGTCTCGTTGAGAACTTTATGGAAGGTTATCACCTCTCCGTTGTGCATCCTGAGACCTTGCACGGCTACACACCGACAGGGTTGGCACGGAAATTGGAGGGTGGCGACGGCTTTACGAGCTATGCCGCTAATTACCCCAAGGATATTCCGTCGCGCGGGCTTGGAGCGCCCAATCTGTCTGACGATGAGCGGTTGAGATCGACCCTCTTCGCAGTTTTTCCGACGCAAGTCGCCAGCCAAGCGGCCAGCCTTCTTGTCTCTCTCAGCATCTTCCCGCTGAATGCCGGTCAGGTTCGCGTGAAATGGACGCTTTCGAGCTATGGCAACGACTTGGATCAATCCACCATCGCGGCTCGCATCGCGTTGTGGGAAGAAGTCAATCGGGAAGACCGAGAAAAGCTGGAACGGATGCAGGTTGCGCTTGCCTCCGATCACGCATTGTCTGGCCCATTAGCAGGCGATGATTACGAAGGCACGATCCGTGATTTTCAGCTATGGCTTGCGGCACAAGACCGTATTTAAGGAACCGAAATGGCCCACACTCGCATCCGCAAGTTCAACACATCTGACACTTATCCTGAACAGAATCTAAGTAACGATCTGTGTCAGGCGGTGGTGACGGAGGCCTCTGGCAAAATCGTTTGGTTGCGCGGTCAGTGCCCTCAGAACCTTGATGATGCGGTGAACATCGAAAGCCATGATCCGGTCGAGCAAACCCACAAGGTCATGCAGAACATAAAGCAGCTGATCGAAGAAGCGGGCGGCGACATGAGCCATCTGGTGAAGGTCGTGGTTTACATCACCGATGTCCGACATCGTGAGGCTGTCTATCGCACCATGGGCGAGTACATTAAAGATGTGCATCCGGTGTCTACCGGTCTTGTCGTCCAAGCGCTTGCCCGCCCAGAATGGTTGGTGGAAATCGACGGTACCGCAGTGATCCCCGCATGACGTTCTCGCTTGTTGCCCGATGCGCCGAAACAGGAATGTTCGGTGTCGCCATTTCGTCGTCCTCTCCTGCAGTTGCAGCGCGGTGTTCTTACGCCCGGGCCGGCGTCGGCGCAGTTGCATCGCAGAACGTGACGGACCCAACGCTTGGGCCCTTGGCGCTTGATTTGATGCAAGGCGGCATGTCAGCGGGTGAGGCCGTTCAGGACGTGAAGACCCTTGGCAAATTCATCGAATACAGGCAGGTCTTGGCAATCGACAAAGATGGTGGGACCGCCATCCATTCAGGCCCCAATTCACTCGGCATCTGGACTCAAGCGCAAGGAACAGATGTTGCATCCGGCGGCAACCTCTTGGCGAATGACGGTGTACCACAGGCGATCGTAGACGGGTTCACCGCCAGTTCAGGCCATTTGGGCGACCGGTTGATCGCCGCACTGCGCGCAGGCCTTGCCGCAGGGGGCGAGGCAGGCCCAGTGCATTCCGCAAGTATAAAACTTGTCGACACTGTTCCGTGGCCCGTTGCGGACCTGAGATGCGACTGGACTGAGGACTGCCCAATCGAAGCTGTTGCCACAGCATGGGAGGTCTATAAGCCGCAGCTTGCCGCCTATGTTCAAAGGGCCATCGACCCACGCGATGCACCCTCTTACGGCGTGCCGGGGGATGATTGACGGCGCATCCCGCCTCCGCCACCATCGCCCCATGCAGACGCGATTCACCCTTAGACAGTTGGAGTATTGTACCTGTGTTGCTCAAACTGGGAGCATCGCTGCTGCCAGTCGCTTATTGAATGTCTCTTCCCCGTCAATATCAACCGCCCTGTCTCAGTTGGAAGACGAATTGGGAACTGCACTTTTCATCCGCCAGCGTGCTCAAGGGCTCGCACTGACCGAAGCGGGCCGAACTTTAGCTGCACAGGCCAACAAGATACTCGCCGAAGCGACCGAACTTACCCGCCTTGCAGGAACAGTCTCAGACGCTGTGCAAGGACCGTTGCGTTTGGGCTGTCTCGTGACCTTCGCGCAGATTGTCGTGCCGGATCTGCGCCGGAGTTTCGAGACGGCTTACCCAAGCGTCGCGATCAGCCAAACCGAACTGACACAGCCTGACATTTTCGCCGGCCTCAGACGGGCTGAAATCGACCTCGGTCTGAGCTACGCAATTGACGTGCCCAAAGATCTGGACTTTCATCCAATTAAGACTCTGCCGCCTTTTGTCATGCTGGCCCCTGATCATGCATTGGCGGATCGCAAGTCGCTGACAATTGAAGACTTGGCACCGCATGAAATGGTGTTGCTGGATTTGCCCCTCAGCTCAGATTACTTCCGGGCGTTCTTTGACGCGGCCACCGTTACACCACGAATTGCAGAACGCACGAAAGATATGGCCGTCGCACGCAGTTTGGCTGCCAATGGGTTCGGCTATTCCATCGTGAACTTTCGACCCATTGGCACCCTCGCACCCGATGGTAAACCGCTGGTATTCATTCCACTGATGAGTGACCTGCCTCCGATCGAAGTGGGCATTCTGTCCGCAAAAGGCACAATGAAGCGCCGTGCATGTGCAACATTCCTTGAGCATTGCATCAGGGAAATGGGCTCATGAAGACGCTTGAAAACCTCGACAACTTGATTGCCTTCGATACCGTCAGCCATAAAAGCAGTCTTGATCTGATTGCCTACATTGAAGACCTGCTTGAGGCCTCTGCATTCCGCGCACCCCGTCTCCCAGCCCCATACGGAACCAAAGCAAGGCTCAACGCTGAAAATGGGCCGGAGGTTGATGGCGGACAACTTTTATCGGCATATACCGACGTCGTTCCTGTAGGGGGACAGATCTGTACGTAACCTCCCTTCAGCCGCACTTCCGATGTTGACCGGCTCCATGGGCGCGGCACAACAGATAAGAAGGACTTGGTCGCCACCCCCTCAGCGACCAGTGCCAAAAAGTGTGATTTGCAACGCCTCCTTGGCAGCGTTCCTTGTGTCGATGAGGAATTCAGCTGCGGTGAATTGCCCAGTCATGCTTCGGCTTCAACGAACGCTTCTGGCCACCGATGCGAACTTTGTTCCAAGAGGGATGAAGTGCGCGAAAGGCCGGTTGGATTAGTGTTTCTATGACTGATCCCCCGATCCGCCATGCCTTCCCACGACGACAACCCGACGTTGACCGATATGACTTTTACAACGGAGCTGCTTGGGGCGCCGATATGAATATTTGCAGCGTTCGATGCGCGAGAAGGTTATCTGCCGATGTCTCGGGACGAGTTTTCTCACAATTCTTCCGACTCAGCTTAGTCTATTTTTTGAGCGCGCCCCTCATTTTGGGATGATTTTTGGGCACTGCACACATAATTTTTGACCCTGCACCACGGTTTCGCTTGGTGATTTATGCCTTGTTGAAGAACGCTGGCTTCAGCGCAAAGCGGTTAGATCAACCTTACCTTCTACCGCCTAACTGCTTTTATGGTTGGCGTGCCGAAACTGTCACAGACGAAGTGACGGGGTCGCTTGCCTCAAAGAACCGGCCCATATCCTTCGTTTGTGTCCTGACAGAGAGGACATATCATGTGCGAAAGATGCGGGAACACATATCATAAGATTCAAGAGGCGAGCCGACGGGGCTTCCTGAAGGGCGGTGCGGCAGCGGCCGCGAGCCTTGCTATCCCAGCCGGGCTCATGGGCGCGAGCGAAGCGGCCGCTCAGGGCCTGACCCGGATCAAGGCAACTCATGGTGGCGGGCTTTGCAACCTTGGCATTTTCCTGGCCAAGGAGCGCCAGCTTGCCGAAGCCGATGGTGTGGAGCTTGATTTCGTTGTCACCCCCACAACCACTGACGTTGTCACCCTTTTCGGGGCTGGCATGGTGGATGTGTCGGTCATTCCCTACTCAAACTTCATCACCTTGGTCGATGCGGGCGCTCCGGTGCAGATTGTCGCTGGCGCGGGTGTTGAGGGCTGCATCCTGATCGGATCCGAAGGCATCACGTCGCCAGCCGATCTGAAAGGCAAGACCATCGGCACATTCCAAGCCGACACGCTTGAAGTGCTGCCCTACGACTACATGACCTCAGCGGGCATGGAATTTGCTGACGCTGAGATCAAATACTTCAATACGTCGCCAGAACTGGCCGCAGCCTTCATCAATGGTGCGATCGACGCGGTAAGCCACATCGAACCCTATGCTACCCAGTGTTTGCAGGAACGGGCCGGGTCTTCAATCTTGACGGATGGCCTAGACCTTTACGGCGCAGGCTACTCCGACTGCGTGCTGGCTGCGCGCACGCCGTTGCTGGAAGAAAATCCTGAAGCCGTCAAAGCTGTGATAAAGGCCATGATGACAGCGCAGTACCAGTCTGAAACCGACACAGCCGCCGCATTGGCCGCGACGCAAGGCACCTACTACAAGACCTCGCTGGAGGCCTTGACCCTCGCTCAATCGCGCCAGCCTGTTATGATCGACCAACGCAACAACACCGAATTCTTCATCGAGCGTTCTGTCTCGATGCAGAAAATGGGTTACGTCAAAAACACTTTGCCGGATACGGCCGTGAACTGGACCTTGCTGGAAGAAGTGATCGCGGAAAATGGCGATCTCTACGGCAGTCTGGACCTAAAAACAGCTGCGTAAGATCTCAACATGACCGACGAAACGATAGGACTACCTGTGACGCAGGACAAACGGACCTCCGTCTTGAGACGACTGATCAAACGGCTCGAGCCAACCTTGTGGGTTTTCGCGTCCTTATCGATTTTCGTCGGTTTTTGGGAGTTTGCTTGGTGGCGGGGGTGGGCGAACCCGCTTTTGCTCCCCCCACCACACATCTTTCTGGCGAACCTGACCGATCAGTTTCGTTTCTTTGACCCGGGCGGGACACGTGCCGGGGCGCTGGCGACCGGAGGCTCGATCTTCTCGGTGCTGGGCGTGATCGCGTGGTCTTCGTTTCGGGTGACCGCTGGGCTGGTGCTGGGTTTTGTCCTGTCGCTCGTGATCGGGATCGGGATTCGCTATTTCAAAATTTTCGGCAAGCTGGTTCTACCTTTGGTGACCATGCTGGCGCCGATCTCGCCCGTGGCATGGCTGCCTGTGGCGGTGTTCATCTTCGGGATCGGCAATCCGCCCGCGATCTTTCTGGTCTTCATCGCCATCTTCTTCATCATGACTTTGGCGACACTAAGCCAGATCGAAAACGTGCCCGTGCACTACATACAGCTTGCTCGGATCATGGGATGCAACAAACGGCAGATTTACCGTCATGTCATCCTGCCTTCGATACTGCCGGAACTGTTTGTGACCCTGCGCATGAACCTTTTTGCAGCTTGGATGGTGGTGCTGATTGCGGAGGCCGTCGGCGTCGGATCAGGTCTAGGCCAGGTCACAATGATGGCCCGCAATACCTTCAACGCCAGCCTTGTTTTTTTCACTATGACGCTGATTGGGATAACCGGTTTCGCGTTCGATCAAGCGCTTCGATATGTGCAACGCAAAGTGCTGTGGTGGGTTGGGCCCTCCAGCGTAGGAGGCCTGTGAGATGACTTTGGGACTGAAGATCGCAAATGTGTCGAAGACCTGGAACCCAGATGGACCAGAGCCCGTTCCGGCCGTACGTAACCTGACTTTGGACGTCGCCTTGGGAGAGTTCGTTGTACTGCTGGGGCCATCGGGTTGCGGGAAAAGTTCGCTGCTTTATATCGTAGCGGGGCTTGAGGACGCGACCGAAGGCAGCGTCACTTTCGACGGGTTAGAGGTGACGGAACCTTCGCCGGAACGCAGCCTGATCTTTCAGGAAGCGGCGCTGTACCCGTGGCTGACCGTGCGCGACAACATCACCTTCGGTTTGAAAATCGCAGGCCAGAGCACAAAAAAACAGGATGAGGCCGCAGAGCGCCTGTTGCGTTTGGTGGGGCTGGTCGGTGCGGGGGATAAACGGCCGCATGAGCTGTCCGGTGGCATGCGCCAACGCGCGGCTCTGGCTCGCGCTTTGGCGATGGAGCCCAAGGTCTTGCTGATGGATGAACCCTTTGCTGCGCTCGACATTCAAACGCGCGCGCGAATGCAGGGGCATTTGCTGAACATCTGGGAAACGTCCAAAGCCTCGGTCCTGCTGGTCACTCACTCGATAGAAGAGGCGCTGGCGCTGGCTGACCGCGTTGTCGTCTTCACGGCGCGACCCGGCCAAATCAAGGCGGAAATACCGATCACTGCCCCGCGCCCGCGCGACATGCGCAGCCCCGAGATGATTGACCTTGCTATTCAGTGCGAAGCCTTGCTGGCGGAAGAGGTCGAAAAATCCTTCAAGGAACAAGAGCAGGAAATAGCATGACGATCAGTATCGTGTCCGCCCGGTGGGTTATTACCGGCGTGACAGATGGCAGCTTGCCCGAGATGATCGACAACGGCGCCATTGCTTTTGAAGATGGAGTGGTGCTGAGCGTGGGTCAGATGGCTGACGTCATTGCCGCCCATCCAGAGGCCAGCGTCACGACCCATACCAACCACATGATCATCCCTGGGCTGGTGAACAGTCATCATCATCTTGGCCTGACTCCCTTGCAGCTTGGCGCACCTGATTATCCGCTGGAACTGTGGTTCGCTGCCCGTCTCGCAATGCGCAAGATTGATCCCTACCTTGATACCTTGTTCTCAGCCTTTGAAATGATCTCGTCCGGGGTCACAACGGTGCAGCACATTCAGGGTTGGGCACTTGGCCATTTTGAGGATGTCGTGGCCTCTGCCAGCGGGGTTCTGAAAGCCTATGAAGACATCGGGATGCGTGTCTCATACTGCTATGCAGTGCGCGAACAGAACCGCTTTGTCTATGAAGCCGATGAGGAATTCTGCAAACGGCTGCCACCCGATGTTGCCAAGGTCATGGCAGAGCATTTCGCCAAACAGACCATGCAATTTGATGACTGTATGCAGCTCTTTGACGTGCTGGTTGCCCAAAACCACAATCCACGCGCGCGTATCCAGCTTGCTCCGGCAAACTTGCACTGGATGACCGATGACGGGTTACTCTCAATTCAAGAGAAGGCCTCCTCGGCCCATGTGCCCATGCACATGCATCTGTTGGAGACGCCCTTTCAGAAGGAATACGCCTATCGCCGGACGGGGACCACGGCAGTCAAGCATCTCGAAAAGCTCGGGCTTCTGGGGCCGCATATGACGCTGGGCCATGGAGTCTGGATGACCGAGGAAGACATTGAGATTTGCGCAGGCACCGGCACCTGCGTGTGTCACAATTGTTCGTCCAATTTCCGTCTTCGCTCTGGCATTTTGCCCCTGATGGAACTGCAAAAGCGTGGGATGACCGTGGGCATGGGCATGGATGAGGCCGGGATCAATGATGACCGCGATATGCTGCAGGAAATGCGCATGGCTTTGACGGTGCACCGGGTTCCGGGCCTGAGTCAAACCGATGTGCCATCCCCGGCGCAAGTTTTGCGTATGGCAACGGAACATGGGGGGCTGACGACTGCCTTCGGGTCAGAGATTGGCCGCCTTGAGACAGGCCGCCAGATGGATGCGGTAATCCTCGACTATGGCGCGGCCACCTACCCGTTTCAAGATCCAGACATCGCACCGCTGGACAGCATCATCCATCGCGCCAAGACCAAAGATGTGACATCGGTAATGATTGGGGGGCAGGTCGTTTATGAAGACGGTGCTTTCACCCTGATCGACCGAGATGCAATTCTGGCCCAGATCGCGGAGGTGCTGGCCAAACCTCGAGACGCGGAGGAACTTGAACGCCATCAGTTGCGCGCCGATGTCTTCCCGGTCGTAAAGGAATTCTACGCGGAGTACCTGCAAAACACGGCGGCAGGCCAAGCATTCTATCAAGGCTCGTCCAGGTCATGACCGACACGGTTTTCCAGAACGTTCGGATTTTCGATCTGTCTCGCAGGGATGGCATGACCGCACCCTGTGACCTGCGGGTCAGCGCGGGCCGTATCGCACAGATCGCGGCACGGATTGAACAACGAGCCGATGACCATGTGATCGAGGGAGGCGGCAACCTGCTGATGCCAGGCCTCGTGAACGGACATTTCCATTCGGCGGTGAACCACATGAAGGGGCGGCTGCCCTCCCTGCCACTTGAGATTTTCATGCTCTATGAGTGCCCCGAGTTGGAGGTTTTGCGCCCGACCCCACGCGAAGCCTATTTGCGGACCATGCTTGGCTGCATCGAAATGCTGCGATCTGGGACGACATCGGTGCAGGATGACTGTTTCTTTGTTCCCTCGCCCGAGCCGGACATCATCGACGCCGTGGCGCAAGCCTACGAAGACAGCGGCATCAGAGTGCGATTGGCGTTGGATCAGCCAGAACTTAGCGAGCTAGAGAAACTACCATTCTTGAGCGACATCCTACCCGCCGATCTGCGCAAATTCCTTTCTGAGCCGAGCGGAGTTGCAGCGCCGCGGCTGCTGAAACTTTACGATCATTTGATTAACCGCTGGCATGGGGCGGGGGATGGACGGATAAAAGCGGCTGTCTCCTGTTCCGCCCCGCAAAGGGTGTCGCCGGACTATTTCGTGCAACTCGATGACCTGAGCTTGCGCCACGATCTGCCTTTCTATGCTCACATGCTGGAAACGCGATTGCAGCGGGTTTTTGGCGAGGTGTGCCTTAACGGCCGGTCATTGGTGGAATACACCCATGAATTGGGCTTGCTGAGCGACAGAATGAACGTCATCCACGCGATCTGGGTGAACGAACGCGACCTTGATCTATTGGCCGAAACCGGGGCAACAATTGCCCACAATCCGAACTCAAACCTCCGTCTTGGAAGCGGCATCATGCGCTGGCGGGACATACATGATCGTGGGATCCCGGTCTGTCTTGGCGTTGATGAAGCCATTGCGGATGACGCGATCAACATGTGGTCCGTGATGAAGACAGCCAGTGTCATTCACAACCTGAGCGATTGGGATTATGAACGATGGCCGAAAGCGCACGAAGTCCTGTATGCTGCGACACAAGGAGGCGGTATCGCGATGCGCGAATCGGGACTTGGCCAGATGTCGCCGGGCGCACCCGCGGATCTGATCATGATCGATCTCAAATCCCTGCCTTTTGTCCCTTTGAACGACCTGCCTCGGCAACTTGTTCATTGTGAGTGCGGCCAGTCTGTTCGCCTGACGATGGTGGCAGGTCAAATCGTGGCCCTTGAGGGTAAGTTGCAAACCATTGACGAGGACAGCATTCTGGCTGAAGCGTCGGCATTCTTTGCAGGCAAGAAGGCGGCAATGGATGCAGCCGATACGCGCATGGCCGAGGTTCTGCCCTATTACCGCGAAATGTATGCCCGGGCGGGCGCATACGCGCTCGATTTTGAACGGCGCATCCCATCGGAGGTCGGGGTTGTCTAGTTTCAGACCTCTCGAATGACGGTTGCTTTGATCAATCCCAACAGTACTGACGCTATGACGCAAAGTGCTTCGCGTGCGGCACGCACAGCGACGCCTGATTTGAACATCGAAGGCTGGACGTCGGAGTATGGCCCGGTATCCATCGAAGACCCAGAGGACGGCGCAAGCGCAATCCCGCCGCTACTCGAACGCGTTGCGCGCGCATCAAAAGAAGGGGCTCAAGCGATCATCCTCGCTTGCCTTGCCGACACGGGTCTTTGCGGAGCAAAGGCGAGCGCCAAATCTCCGGTCTTAAGTAGCGGACAATTACGTTTTGTACTTGCTGCAATACGACCCGGTTCCGCAGCTGTTATCACAACTGTTGAAGACGCTGTGCCCGTTATCCAGCAAAACATATTCAAACAGGATATGGCATCTTCGGTCACACAAGCTCTCGCCGCCCGGGTTCCAGTTTTTACTCTGGATAACAACCCAGAAGCCGCCGCCAAAGCGTTCTGCCCTGCAGCCGAGGGATTGGATGAGGAAATCTCAACAGACATTCTTGGGTGCGCCGGTGCTGTGACCATTTCAGAGCGCATCGATGCCGTTTTGCCTCAAAAGATCCTTGATGGCGTTACGTCTGCTGCTCACCTCGCTCGCGCTGTTATTGCCTAGCGCATAATCGGATTAAAGAAACACAAATGATTGATCAGCGCGGGCAGATCAATTTCTGGGCTCGATCTGAGAACTGCAAGTGCGCTCCTGCAAAAGCTGGAACGCGAAAGCTAACCTGACCAATAGCGATCATCCGATAGGCCTTAGCGAAATAGTGCTTAGCTCCGCAAAGGAGATTTTGGTTCGAAAACATCGAACAGCAGTTTATCCAGCATCACAGTCCTCTAGTGAGATGAACTGCTACGCATCTGCCCCGACAAGCGCCTCAGATAGCTGCGCCGCAGTGGTTGACAGAATTGCCTGTGGCCGGTCCCTGCCATCTCAAACCCTTCCATGCATGACGATTGAGGCATTCTGAACTGCATCGTGACAGGAGAATTTCCGAGCAGTTTGGCGCTGTTTGTTTTTCACACTTCGATCAGATGGGGTTGCGACCTATCTTGGCGCTCTTTTTGCTGGCGGTGGTCGTGTGGCATTTGTTCTTCTGCAGGAAGCTTCAGCCAAACACTTCGCAGAGAATTTCATTATGCTTCAGCGCCTCAAGCAGGTCTCGACCACAGATCAATGTTCATCACAAGTCTTGAGATTCGTTGAGCAGCTTCCGATCTGGACCAGACAATTCAGAGCTTACAAGCAAGTGGCCGAAACCACCTCCCACGCACACGCCTGTAAACAAAACACACACACAAGCGCACAACGAAAGCCCCTATCGACTTCATTCTGTAAATTATAGTTGACACATCTAGTGGTCTATTGTTCTTATCACAGGATGCTTTGAACGCGAGAATCTCGGTGATGTACGATGCCACTTGCAGTCAATTTTGTGTTGCAGTCGGCGCTTCTAGTGCGCCAAGAGCGACATTTGTCAGGGGTCCGGTCGACTTAGCAAGCATAACGGGCACCGGATTACAGCCGCTCAAAAGCTTTGTGGAGTTTAGCCCCATCAAAGTTGGGGAAAGTTCGCTTTCGCTCACGTTGGCGCATCGGCCTCTCAGTCGAATGGCCGATACTTTGCACAAAGAGGAAAGCAATCAGTCGCCGCACTCAAAAATGAATATTCGGAGGCAACATGCCAAAAGTTATCACGCGATACTTTGAAGATTTGGCCGAACTCAAATCAGTCAGAGAAGAGCTTGTATACAACAAAGGGCTGCCAGGGCATATTGTCCGCTGGTATCAGAACGCTGATGGCCTGGTCGAAACTCTCACGTCCCAAGGCGTCGAGCAACGCACCGCAGAGGCATACCACAAGCGTATCGGGAAAGGCGGCGGCGTATTGCTGGTTCTGGCCGACTACACTCCACTTGGTGTTGCGCGCATAACCCGAGAAACCCTTGATGCTTCCGAAGCTGCAGACCTTGGGGATATTCAGGAAGAAGTAAAAACCGGATACGCGTCGGGGCCGAGACTGAGCGTGATGTCCGGCGGGCCTTTGATGATGACGCAAGTGCGTGATCCGTCCAGTTCAAACCACTTTATGGCGAATTGGCCCATCCCGCTGCTCACGCAAAAGCAACCAAGTCCAGACCCAGTCATCCCACCACATGGGCGAATGGCCAGCTGGCCTATCGGGCTTTTGTTGCCGGGAAAAACTCGATTCGGTAGATTCCCATTCGGACTGCTTGTTCCTGGCCACAGGTTCATGGCGAAGTTTCCGTTCGGACACATCGTGCCCGGCCACAAGTTTATGGCGAAGTTCCCGATCGATCATATCGTGCCCGGCCACAAGTTCATGGCAAAGTTTCCATTCGGACATATTGTGCCCGGCCACAAGTTCATGGCAAAGTTTCCGTTCGGGCATATCGTGCCGGGCCATATGCGGATGGCAAGCTGGCCCTTCCCACTTCTGATCAACGACCAGAAGCACTCAAACTCACTCGTGCCCGGCCACAAGTTCATGGCAAAGTTTCCCTTCGCGCACATTGTGCCCGGCCATAAGTTCATGGCGAAGATTCCGTTCGGACATATCGTGCCGGGACATAAATTCATGGCGAAATTTCCCTTTGCGCACATCGTGCCCGGCCATAAATTCATGGCGAAGTTCCCAATCAGTCACATTGTCCCGGGTCACAAATTCATGGCGAAGTTCCCATTCGGCCATATCGTGCCAGGTCACAAGTACATGGCGAACTGGATCTTCCCGCATACCAAGGCAACAAGCAGCTAGAGGGCTGCGTGGTGTGGACGTAGGCGAAAGGTGGCATAGTCGGAACTTGATTGCCCGTGGCCCCTTTCTCTAGGCCGGTTGACAAGTTAATCCGAGCTAGTTCCACCGAGACGGATTGGGCTCAGCAGAGGCAATCAAGCCCTTTAATGGCTTGTTTGTATCTGTTTCACAGCCCAAACGTTCCTTTGGCAAAACAGACCTGTCCTCGAAGCGAGGGCAGAGCAAAGTTGGCATAGGTTGTCTGGGACGCACAGAATACGCCTAATTGCTGCATCTTCTGGACGCCCAGAACTGCCAAATGATCTAGGTCCTGAATTCATCCCGTGGCATTTTGTTCCACGCATCCAGCGCCGCTATCTTGTAGGCCTCAGCCAACGTTGGGTAGTTGAAGGTGTTTTCCACGAAGTACTCCAGCGTGCCATGCAGATTGATCACGGCTTGTCCGATGTGGATGAGTTCGGTCGCGCCCTCGCCCACGATGTGGCAGCCAAGCAGGCGTCTGGTTTTCAGAGAGAACAGCATCTTCAGCATGCCTGTGCCCAGACCCATGATGTGACCGCGTGAGGTTTCGCGGAACCGTGCGATGCCGCATTCATAGCTGATGCCGCGTTCCCGCACCTCTTCCTCGGTCATGCCGACGGTGGACATCTCGGGCACGGAATAGATGCCATAGGGAAAGAACTCTGGCGGCTTGTGCGCCTCGCGTCCCAGAGCGTGACAAACGGCAATGCGTCCCTGTTCCATCGAGGTGGAGGCAAGGCTTGGAAAGCCGATAACATCGCCTGCCGCATAGATATGGGGCTGACCGGTCTGAAAGGTCTCGGGGTTCACCGACAAACGGCCGCGATGATCGGTTTCCAATCCGCAGGCCTCAAGGTTGAGCGGCCCTGTCGCACCCATGCGACCTGCGGCAAAAAGCACGATGTCCGAGCGGATCATTCGGTCATCTTCCATGTCCACCTGACAACCGCCATTGGGCAACTTCGAGACTTTTTCGACCTTGCGACCGAAGCGCAGGACCATACCGCGGTCGCGCAATTGATGGGTGAAATCATCAATGAGTTCACGATCGATAAAGTCCAGCATCGTGTCGCGCGGCTCAACCACCGTGACATGCACATCCAGTGCACTGAAAATCGTTGCATACTCGATGCCGATCACGCCCGCGCCGATGACACACAGGCTTTTGGGCAATCTTGTCAGCTCCAGCACTTCATCACTGTCCAGAACAGACACGCCATCAAAGGGGATGTCATCTGGCCGGAACGGGACTGTGCCAACCGCCAGCAGAAACCGCTTTCCCTCGAAGGTGAAAACTTCGTCTTCCTCCCCCACCACTTCGATTTGTGTCGGGCTTGTGAAGCGGGCCTCACCGCGCAGGGTGGTCACCTGATTTCGCGCAAACTGGTGTTCCAGTACATCGACTTCATGGCCCAGGGTCATCTCCAGTCGGGCGCGCAGGTCGTCCGCGCTGAGATCCTGCTTTACCCGGTAGGCCCGCCCGTAAAACCCGCGCTCGCGCCAGCCTGACAGATTAAGCGCAGTCTCCCGCAGTGTCTTTGACGGGATGGTTCCCGTGTGCACCGAGACGCCGCCGACTTTTCGGCCCTTTTCGACGACCAGAACCATTTCGCCAAACTTGGCAGCCTGAATTGCCGCGCGCCGCCCCGCAGGGCCGCTTCCGATGACGATCAGATCGTAACTTTCCATAAATTTATTAACCTCGGTGGACTTTCGGGTAAGGCAAAGGGAACGTGATGCTGATCCATTTTTCAAGCCTCGGAAAGACCGTTGCCAACAGATCAGGCACGGGCGCGGTCAAATCTGGCTCACGCCCCTTCCACCTCAGGCCCTCGGGTCATCAGGATCAACCAAAGGGCCTTCGGCGGGAGAGACCTAGTGGGACAGAAGAACCGGGCCGGGTGATTCAACAAGCACCCTTGAGGTTACGCCGCCAAAGAAATTCTGCTGAAACTTCGAGTGTTCATAGGCCCCCATGACCAGCAGTCCCGGACTGTTGGTTCCGCAATAGTCCAACACGGTTTGCGCAACGGAGCCTTTGACCTTCAGGGCTTCATGGGTGGCCTTGATCCGATGAAGCGCAAGATGTCCGATGACCTCTTCTATCGGGCGCGCCAGTTCCAGATCCCCAACGGTGATCACCGTTACGGACTCGTGTTTGGCCAACAGTTTCATGGCATCGGACATGGCCCGCGCCGCAGCGCGACCGCCGTCCCAGGCAACCACCGCGCTGCGCGGTCGGGAGTTGAAGGTATAGTCCTTGGGGATCACCAGAATGGGCCGTCCACTCATCAGGGCAATTCTGTCCTTGTTAATCGAGATGTGGGGGTCAGCCTCGCGGCTTTGATCCTGTCCGACGACCAGCACGTCATGCACCTGTGCACATTCGGACAAGACATAATCCACACGCCCCGGCACACGTTTGAATTGCAACCGGTCCGCCAAACCCAGCGTGCCGCGCAGCTTTTCAAATCCGGCCTCGATCTCGTTGATAGAACCCGCATTTGCATCATCGGTGATCTTGGTGGCTTCGCGCGGAACCCATGCGGCCCGGCTGTTAACGACCTCATGGGTGGAATGCGCCAGAACGGCAGTCACATGCGCATCGTTATTTTGCGCCATTGACGCTGCACACCGCAGGGCAGCAACCGCGCTGTCCGTGCCATTATAGGCAACCAGAAAATTTTTAAAGCTCATGGCTTAACCCCCATTTTCTGACCAGATCGAAGACGGAACATAGATGTTGCCATCCGCAAGTTTACGGGCCGTCCGCACAAGCCCGGCAGCCTTGAGATCGAATCCGTCCTCATTGGAAAAATCGATCAGCTCATCGAGGGTGCCCGAAGGATGGTTCAGGATCACTTTTGCCGGGCTTTCATTCGGTTTTTCCATGTACCCCCGGGCGATAGTCCCCGGAGTCAACGTGCACGCGGCAAAGCATTGCGCACCGGTCACAGCCATCGTGGGATGGGTGCTCCATGGCATGAAATAGCGCGCAGCGATTGTCCCCGGGACCTGTGACGGCGCCAGCAGCCCAAACTTTGGCGTGACCGAGGAGGACACATCGCCCATCCCCATCATCGCGCCTGCCTTGATGCGGATCGCTTCCATGCGGGCAAAGAATTCGGTGTTGGCATCCAGCTCCTGAGCGCTTTCGTGACCGCTGAGGCCAAAATCCCCGGCCCGCGCAATCACCATGGGCATCGCGACATCCATGCAGGTCACGTCGATCCCGTCGATGCTGTCCTGCAAATTGCCGGTCGGCAGAAACGCCCCTGTTGAAGACCCGACAACACCCATGAAGGTCAACTCAATCGGAGCAGCACATCCCGGAACGCCAGCGATTTCAGTCTCACCGGTATAGGTTAGGTTACCGCCCGGCGTCTGAACCCGGGCCTTGACCTGTGCGCCCGTGTTCACAGCGTTGATCCTGATGTCCGTGATGTCTTGCCGGGGCTCAATCAACCCCATTTCGATCGCGGCCGGTCCCACCCCGGACATGATGTTTCCACAGGTCGGCTTGAAGTCCACGAGCTTGTCCTCGACCGAGACCTGCGCGAAGAAATAGTCGATGTAGGCTGTATCGCTTTGGGATTTCGACAGCATCGCAACCTTTGTGGTCACGGCGGCACCGCCGCCGATCCCATCGATGTTCAGCGCATGGCCCGAGCCCACGGCGCTGATCAAGACGTTTGCCAGAGTCTCAAGATCTTCGGGCAGATCCTCGCGCCGGAAGTAAGGCCCGCGCGAGGTGCCACCACGCATGAAGACATATGGAATGCCCCTTTGCATCATGTCAGAGGCCATGGAAGATCAACAAAGCTTTGCAGCAGACCCGGTGGGAAGTCACGGTTCAGGGCACCTGCCATGATGCACATGAAACCGATCCCGCAGGCAGTCAGTATGCCTGCCTTTGACCACGACACCTGCGCACGCACCCGGAAGAACGAGACCAGGAATATTGCAAGAGCAATGATGAAGCCGAACAGTGCAGAGAGGACCAAAAGCCCCGCAAACCACGCCATGGTCGACCACAGCCCGTGGGGAGCATCCGCGTCTTCGCCCTGAACTTCCTTATCTGCAAAAATGACGTCGCCCTCGGGTTTCATCATCATCTGGAAGACCAGGATCAGACAACACACCAGAGCAACCGACCCGATGAAGAGCGGGAAGATCTTGTCAGTGAAGGCGTAGTTCGGGATCAGCGACGCGTTGATCACGGCGACGGCCAGATAGCCGGTTATGACCAGAAGGAACGTCACAGGTGCACGCTTGGAGCCTGATTTCACATCGCCTTCTGCTTGCAGCATTTTGGCCTGGCGCAGACCGAAGAATACCGACAAGGCTGTGACCAGCAGAAGCACAATCACAATCGGGCTGAAGACATAACCCATGCCTTCCTCAAAGCTCTTGCGGAAGCGACTTGCAGCGATCTGGTAGGCTTGGTTGGTGAAGGTCTCGGCCGGGTTGGACAGAACAAATCCGATCAGGAACGCCGGGCGTGACCAGTCAAAGCGGCGCAGGAAGATGCCGATCAGGCCGATGGCGAAAAGCGCCACCAGATCGGCAAGATTCTGACCCGACTGGAATGCTGCAAACGCGATCAGCATGAACAGGAACGGAGCCACCAGCGTGAACCGGATTGTCGTTAGCTTGGCGATCAGGCCGGATGACGCGATACACAGAACCGTGCCGACCACATTGGCGAGGGCCAGCAGCCAGACAATCGAGTATGTGATGTCGAGGTTGTTCTTGAGCATTGCTGGCCCAACCTCGATGTCGCCCGAGCCCAGAAGCGCGATGGCACCGATGAAGATCGCCATTGACCCGGATCCCGGAATACCGAACAGCAGGGTCGGCACCAGACCTCCACCCTCCTTGGCGTTGTTCGAGCTTTCAGGGCCCACAATGCCGCGGACCTCGCCCTTGCCGAACATGCTTCGGTCTTTGGTGGTCTGTACTGCATGACCATAGGAGATCCAGTCAACGACCGAACCGCCCAGACCGGGGATAACCCCTACCACAACGCCGATGATTGAGCAGCGCATGCTGAGCCAGATATTGGCAAACCAGTCCTTGATGCCGTCCATCCAGCCACCGCCGAGTTTTGCGGATTTGGAGATTGCGCTGTCCTGACGGAGCAGCGAGACAATCTCCGGCACGGCGAAGATGCCCAGTCCGACGATGACCAGCTTCAGACCATCGGTCAGATAAGGCAGATCATAGGAGGCCATGCGCAGGCTGCCGCCAGCGTCCGCCTCGCCGATTGTGCCAACCATCAGGCCAAGACCTGCGGCGGCAAGGCCTTTCCAGACCACCCGACCCGCGAGGATTGCGACCATGGACAAGCCAAGGATGGTCACCATCAGCATTTCGGGCAAACCAAATGACAGCACCAATGGCCGGGCGATCAGGATGAAGACCGTCAGGAAAGTGGCGCCCACAAGGCCGCCGAAGAGAGAAGAGGCAAAGGCCGCTGATAACGCGCGCGCGGCTTCTCCCTTCTTGGCCATCGGAAACCCGTCCAGCACCGTGGCCTGTGATGCTGACGACCCGGGTATCCCCATCAGGACCGAGGCGAAAGTGTCCGATGTTGGAACAACGGCCACCATGCCGATCATAAGGGCAAGACCCAGAACCGGGTCCATGCCAAACATGAAAGGAAGAAGCAAGGACAGGCCTGCGATGCCACCCAAACCGGGGAACACCCCGATGGACAGCCCCATAACCACGCCAAGTACCAGGTACCCCAGTACAATCGGCTGGCTGATCAATCCAATTGCGTTGCTCAAAGCTGGCAATGCGATGCTCAACGTTTCCATGATGCCACTCCCTTGGCTGTTTATGCCTCTCCGGGGTCTGACGCCCCGGAGAGTTTGCTCGTTGCCTTACTTCAGCCGAACGCCGTATTCTTCTTGCAACCAGTTGGTTACAAAGGCGCTCGCGCTTTCAGGGACACCGGTCGCGGTGGCCAATGCGGATTGCGCACCATCTCCCGTGAAGACCTCATACTTGCCCACCCGCTTTGACGAGATTTCAGGGAAATCCGCGCGTGCGGTTATTGCCTCAAATGCTGCTGTATAGGTGTCGATGACATCTTGCGGTGAGCCTGCGGGCAGGAATGCCAGTTTCTGGACAGGGAAACCTGCAATGAAGAATGCTTTCCACGCGTCCCATGCATCGCCCGATGTCTCGCAGCCATCGGTGGCTTCACAGACTTCCTTGAAGGTCGCGATGTCAGGGAAACTCGGGTCACGCACGATGTTGCCATCCGCGTCCAGTGCACCCCATGTCATCATCGGGACAGCCGCCCCTTCTTCTACCAGGGGAGCAGAGCCTGTGAGATAGCCCAATGAGGTCTGGTAGTCGATATTTGCCTCACCCCGCTCAAACATCAAACGTCCATCACCCCGGCCCTTGATGCCAAAGACAGGCTCAACCGTCATGCCCAGCATTTGCCATGCCAACAGAGGTACCAGATCAAGCCGCGTGGCACCCTGACTGCCGTAAACGAAATCAACGTCCTTTAGGTTGTTGGCAGTGCCGTCAAATTTTTCACCGGCCTCAGCGCTCAGATAGGCAACGCCACCTGTTCCCGAAGCCATGACCGCGTGCCAGTCGTTGTATTCATAGCGCACCCGTGGATCGCCAAGCAGATAGGGAAACTGTGTTGAACCTGATGAGCCGAACAGTAACGTTCCGTCATCATGCTTTTCACGCTGGAACCAGTTTGCGCCCTTGGTCGAGCCTGCGCCCGGCATGAATTTCACGATGACGGTTGGTGCACCCGGCAGAGCCTCGGACAGAAGAGGTGCGAAAAAGTTGGCCCATTTGGCTGAACCGCCCGTTTCAGAGAACGGGATGACCCACTCGATGGTCTTGCCTTCAAAGTTCACCTCAGCAAGTGCCGCAGGTGCGGTTGTCAGCGATAGCAATGCTGTAGCAGCCACTGCGCGAGCCGCTTTTGTGACAGTTTTCATGTTTTCCTCCCAGTTTGCGGTTTCTAACCGCACGATTCTTTTGAATTTCGACGCGTCCCGCGTACGTGTCTGAGAGGTTACAACAACAACCTTGCATTAAGTTTTCATGCAGAGAAGAAGACGCTGAAATCCCTATAACGCTAGGGCAAAAGGGGAATTCCAATCTCGAAACCGACCCCGGCTCCGTTCAATCCTGACGTGGCCTTGATGGTGCCGTTGTGGTTCAGGACGATCTCTTTGGTGATGGCCAGCCTTAGCCCGCTGCCCCTGCCGAAATCAAGCTGGGCAAACCGTTCAAAGACGATATCCCTGTCCTGAACCGGAATGCCGCGACCGTCATCCCTGACGCTGATCCTTCCGATTTGATCGTTGCGTTCGAGGGTCAGGGTTATGGTTTTCAGTGTAGGACCAGCATGGGCCAGAGCATTGTCGAGAAGATTTTCAATGGCCTCGGAGAACAGGTCCGGGTTGCCTTTAGCCCGGAAGTCTTTGCCGCTGGTATCAAAACTGAAGTCCACATCACGATCCATTGCACGATCACCAAACCTGTTGGCCACGGCCAACAGGTTTTCAGCGACATCAAGATCCTTTTTGACAAAATCATCCGGTGAATGGCTCAGGCGTTCCAGCATCAGAAGCTGCTCGGCCAGTTGCGAGGTATGCTGAGCCTCTAACAGGGTTTTGCCGACACGACGGCGCATTTCGTCAATGGAGTTTGCATTCATAGCGGATTTAGCCCGCGCCTGCACTGCTGCTATCGGATTGCATAGTTGATGGGCGGCATTGCCGATAAACCTGTCCCACGCATCGATGGAATTCTGCACTTCCTGAAAAAGCCCGTTTAGCGTGCCCACCAAAGGCCGGACCTCTTCGGGAACTGCGCGTTCAATCGGGCGAAGCTCGTCTGACGATCTGCGGGCCACCGCCTCACGAAGCTGCGTGAGGGGTGCCAGACCGGAATTCACCCCGAACCAGACAAAGGCCATAACGGCGACCACAAGTGCGACGATACCTGCAGACGAGATGATTGCCTGTCTTATCGCGAATTGCTGGCGAATGCTGTGGTCCTGCCAGACGGTTATGGTTGCAAACCCTTCTAATCCGCTTGAATTCACCCATTGGCTGAGCGTTGCCGCACGCACCGGCTTTCCCAGATGAGACGAATTGAACAGGGTCGGCGAGACACCCACGGACAAGAGCAGCCAATCAGCGCGTAGCGGGTATTCGAACCCTGCCACATAGGCACCATCGGGACCAAAGACGTGGTAGAAGACGATCCCACCGCTGGCTTCTTGCAACAAAAGCAGGGTTTCCGGTGACAGCAACTCGCCACCTGATGAGGCCAGATCCCGCGATACGACGACCGATACGGCGGTGAGGTTTCGATCAAATATGTCTTTTGCCGTGTCGAACACAAACAAAGTGCGCCATCCGCCTATTGCGATTGCCACGATGATCAGCGGAACCACGATGCGCATGAATAGACGCAGTCCCAAGGAACGGGCGGTGGCGGGGTGGTTCAGCACTCCAGTCGGCATCCAACACCACGCGCAGCCTTGATGGACACGCCATGGGCGCGGATCCGGTTGCGCAAACGGGAGACATAGACCTCGATCGCTGATGCGCTGACATCTGCACCAGAGCCATAGACAAAGCTCAGCAATTCCTCTTTGGATACGAGCCGCCCCTTGCTGTTGGCAAGGCACTCAAACACCGCAAGTTCCTTGCGTGGCAGATCAAGCGGTTTGCCCGAGACGCTGAGCGACCGGCTTTCACGCTCAAAATCAATGTCGCCTATTCGTTCGGCCAGAGTGAATTTCACACTTCTGCGCAACATTGCACCAACCCGTGCCACAAGCTCTGCTATTTCGACGGGTTTGCCGATGTAGTCATCCGCGCCCGCATTCAGCCCCGCGATTGCATCTTTCGTGTCACTTTGTGCCGTCAGAACGATAACCGGTGTGGAATCCCCGCGCGAGCGCATGCGCGACAGGATCTCCCGACCTGCAACACCGGGCAGTCCCAGATCGAGAAAAACCAGATTGACGCTCTCTCTCTTCAGAAACTGGTCTGCGTCATGTCCGTCATAAATCAAGTCCACACCGTGACCATCATCCGTCAAAACATCTGAAATAGCCTTCGCCAAACCTTCATTGTCTTCAACGACTGCTATCAGCATGGCAACCTCCCGCCATTTGAATGGCCACAGGATAGCGCCTGATGCTTTCACCATCCTTTCATCCAGTTTTCAGCGGCGCGCATGACGCTTTGTAGAACGCAAAAATGACTGCGGTTCTTTCGACTTACACTGAGGGTCAGCGCAGGTGAGGCGAGTGGAATGGGCGTTCAGAAAGAGCGCTTTTGACTGCTTTGTGGCCGGAGTTCTGCCTGTGGGTCCTTGGAACACCTCTGAGTTCAAGGCTTAAGGTCGAGAAGGCTTGGCCCCAAGGGCTGAACAAGATGCCTTATTTCACGGGCGTTGCGTGTGGTTTTACAAGAAGCTTCTCAACGCCTCTCCGGGTTGCCTGTTCCACAATGATTCTGTGGCCTTCGACCTCAAATACTTCTTCCTGCATCGGTATGTGATGTACCAGGCTCAACAGGTAGCCGCCCAAAGTGTGATAGTCGCCTGACGGCAGATCGATCCCCAAATGCTCACGCACTTCCGGCAGTGACATTCGGGCATCGACGCGGATCGTTCCGCCTTCCAGCTGCTCGAACTGATGGTTGCGCCCCACGCGATGATGCGCTGGTTCACCGATTGTCGCGTCGTCGACGGCAATATCCCCCAATACTTCCTCAACGATGTCCTCGACACTCACCACACCGGTTGCCCCACCAAATTCATCAACCACAATGCCCAGCTCATTGTGCTTTTCCTTCCAAAGAAGCGGCAACACTTCATCGATGGTTTGATGCGGATTGAGAAAGATCGAATCTTTGATCAACGCACTCAAGGGCTGGTTGGTGAATTCCCGATCCATCATGTCCCAGGGCGTTGCGATGAAAATCCCCACGACACTGCTGACGGATTTGTCGAAAACCACAAGCCGGCGGTATCCTTTTTCACGGATCAGTTTCAGAGCGCTCGCTGTGGTGTCATTGAGTTCTATCAACGGCAGTTCAACGATGGGCACCATGACCTGAGCAACAGTTGTGTCGGCAAACCGAAGCACACGCGACAGCCGCCGATGCCCGAAATCGTGTGCAGTCTCTTGGCGCTGTGCCATCTCCACCATGGCCCGCAATTGTTCGCGATCAATCGACAGCCCACCATCATTTTCCGATGCCCCCATCATCCGGGCAAACAGGCGTGCGATGCGCGAGAATATGAATGTGATCGGGCTGAACAGAACCGCCGACCATTTCAAGGGATAGATGATGACCGGCGTCAGGGTGTCTGCCTTTTGCTGCATGATGCTTTTGGGAACGATCTCTCCGAAGATGAGCAAGAGCGGGACAAAGATGACCAGCGCAATCAGCTCTCCACGCGACCCGAAGGCGTCAATCATCTTCAAGGTGCCAAGAGTGGTCAGACCGACGGTCGCAAGGTTTGTTCCCACCAGCGTTGTTGCAAGCAGCGCTTCGGGGCGTTTGAAAAGCTTCAAAACTAGTTTGGCCCCCTTTTTGCCGGTCTTGGCCTGATGCATCATTTTGACCTTGTCGGAGCTGACAAGTGCGATCTCGGATCCGGAATAGAATGCCTTGAGGATCAGAAGGCCCGCCATGATCAGCAAAGTGATGAGGACATCGATCATTGGCAGTCCTCCACGCCAACAGAGCTGGCCGTGCCGGTCGATGCCGGTTCCAGAATGCCTTTGGTGACACGGAGCTTGCAGATCCTTTGATCGATGACTTCAAGCACTGTAATTGTCACCCTGTCCACATGGACCTGATCGCCCACATCCGGCACCCGGTCGAAGTGCCGAAAAGCAATGCCGCCAATGGTGGTCATGCGCGGGTCATCGAGGCCGAAATTGGTGATGTCGTCGAAGTCATTCAGGGTCATTTCACCGGGAACTTCATAGGTATTTCGCATGCCGTCCACCCGGTAGTCATCAGGGTCGAGAACATGTTCGGTCACATCACCAAAAATGAAATTCAGCACGTCACGCGCCGTGATCATCCCCTCGACGCCGCCAAATTCATTGAGCACGAGGGCAAAGCTTGAGTTCTTCTCCTGTATGACCTCGAAGACCTCATCAACAGTTTTGGTCAAGGGCACAACGACCGGCTCGCGCAGAATGTCGTCAATGGTGATTGTGGTCAGGTCTGTCCCGCTCATCACCAGTTCCGCCACATTGTCGCGGTGCCGACGCACACAGGCATGCGCGTGTGGTGCTTTTGCAGGAACTTCTCAATCGCCCAGTCAAGCGGTCTGTCGGCATTGACGAAGTCGATCCGCGTCCGCGGGGTCATGATCTCGACCACTTCGACATCTACGCATTCCAGCAGATTGTTGAGAATGACGCGCTCGGTCGTGCTGAGCGTGTCGTCCTCATTCATCCTGTCTATGATGGTCCGAAACTCGTCACGGTTCAAAATGTTGAATTTCGCAATCTCCGTGCCCACCACTGCAGTCGTGACAAAATCCGCCACGACCCGAACCACCTCCCGCAATGGGGTCACAAGGCGGACCCAAAGACTAAGCGGCCCAGCGATATAGGTTGTGGAAATCTTAGTGGGCGCACTGACTGCGATCGTTTTGGGCGTGATTTCCCCAAGCAAAAGCAAAAGGGGAAACATGACGATCAGATTTACGATGCCCGCACGTTCTCCCCCGTAAAGCGTGACCAGAATTCCAGCCATGTTTGCCGTTGCTGCAATGTTGACCAGTTCATTGCCACACAGCAGAGATATGATCAGCTGGCGCGGCCGCTCCAGCAAAGCCTCCAACTTGTCCGCATGTTTGTGGCCCTTGGAATGCAGTTTTCGAATGTCGAGCGGTGACAGCGAGAAGAGCGCGGTTTCAGATCCGGAAAAGAAAAAGGACAAGCAAAACAAATAAATGCCTGAAGGATCAGTCGCACAATCATATCCGGCTC
This sequence comes from uncultured Paracoccaceae bacterium, assembly GCA_947494445.1. Taxonomy (GTDB): domain Bacteria; phylum Pseudomonadota; class Alphaproteobacteria; order Rhodobacterales; family Rhodobacteraceae; genus CANLSM01. The sequence continues at coordinate 473,407 of CANLVD010000002.1, forward strand.
GGCCAGAAGGGACATGTCGAACGCGAAAACTGTCAGATCCACAAGAATTCATTCCACTGTCAGGTCATCAGAAAAAGCTTCAATTCCCACTCCGATTGCGCAGCCATGGTCAGGCTCCAGAGCCCGGCAAGCCTTCTCACAAACACGATTGTTGCCGCTTTTTGTATCCCCGTTACGCACCAGCCCCAGCTAAGCATAACAAGTGAAGCTTTCGTTGTCCTTTCATGATGACGCTATCGGGCTGCAATCGGGGGCCAAAACCTATGCAACTGCGAAAGCAGATCAAAGACAAATTCCGGAACACATCCGTGTTGTTCGCAAATACCAGAACTGGCCGCCAGCCTCGCAGGAAAGCTTCTCAACAGGCGGATTTTCGGTGTTTCGCCTGAGCGGATGGGACGTCAAATCCGACGAGCCCTGCAATGCTTCTGGATCATACGAACTGTGATTTTACGACCGTTCCTCGGCAAAGTGGCTTGATTTGTCTGCCCGGACCCTAAACGTTTGCGTGACATTGCAATTTTCAAATTAGGCAGACTTTCAATGCTTTATCGAGTCAGATTGACCGGCTTGGGCCCAAGCAGGCTTCACACAATGCGAGAGATCAAGAGGATCTTTGGCTGGACACTTCAAAGATCGCATCGCGCGACTGTTCTGGGGTCAAAAGACGCTGTCTTGATGGAGCGCGCAACAACCGGTGTTGCAAATGCCATAAAACGGCAACTCTTGATGCTCGAGGCAGAGGTTGAGTTGGAGCCTTTGGCCTCAATGGGTGAATTCGAGTTTCAGGGACGGCTGGATGATCTGTGGAAACCGCGAAAGGATTTCAAGTTTGGTCTCGTCCTGCAAGGTGGCGGCATGCGAGGTGCATTTCAGGTTGGCGTGCTGAACCTTTTGCAGCGCCATGACCTGATCAATCGTCGGGACTTTGAAACCATAACATCAGCATCAACCGGTTCGCTGTCCACAATGGCACTGTTTTCAGACGACGGGACCGATGCATCAGGGGTAGATATCGCGACCCAAAGCTATCTGGAGATGACATCGATAGACGATATGCTGAAATTGCGTGAGCCTATCCAACTTGCTGTTGCGCAGTCGGCGACCGCCAAGACCGTTGTGGATGATCTGCTTCAAACCGGACAGGCTCAATCGAATGTTGTTGATCTGCTGGGTGGGGAGATCTTGCGGCCGGAAAACCTTTTGCAAGTCGGTCGAGCCTCACATGCCGGCGGGTTTGCGGGTGCTGCCACTGGCGCCACAATCGGTGGTGTTGCCGGCGGCCCGGCAGGCGTGCTGATCGGAGGTTTGATCGGGCTGGGCGTCGGTGCCGTTGGAGGATTTATCTACGGCAGCGTTGATGCAGGTTTCGACGAGATGGAGAAGTTCAAGAGAATAGCAAAAGGCCTGATGGAAACAGAGGGCAGCATCGCGTTGCTCGATCCGGTGAAAGAGACACTTCTATCCGCTGCAAAACCCAGAAACCTCAAGAGGATCGAGTTGCGGATGGCACTGACGTCCTACGCATCTGGCGCGACCTGCTATCTGACCGAGAAAGCAACGCTGCTCGTGCCGCTACGCGGATTTGACACCGAACTTCACGACTTTGACGAGACGGTCGAATGCGAGATCCTCAGCGCGGATGGAGAACGCGACTATGATGGCATCATGCTGGCTGGCACATTGGCCTCTTCCGCATTTCCAGGCATTTTTCCGCCTGTTGCCATCACTTATGTCGACCCGCGGACTGAAAAGGAACGCACGGAGTATTTCGGGGATGGTGGCATACGTGAAAACCTACCACTTGAGGCTGCGCTTGATACCGGAGTAAATGAGTGTATCGCGGTCTTTTGTGATCCCATTCAGCAGGACGAACAGGCCCTGTTCACGCTAAGTGCATCGGAGGAATCCAACAGCTTGAGCACTGCTCCGCCTTGGCCCTCTGTGCTTGGTCGTGCCACTCAATTGATGTTTGCCGAGATCAACCGCGGTGATGCAGAGCATGGACGCGCGCTCAACCTCACCAGTTACCGAGAGTTGGATGACTACCCAACAGATGTCATCCACATTGCGCCCGGAGTTCCAACGCTACACCTGACCGAAGTTGATCCCTATGCCATCCGCTGCACTTTGCTTTACGGGTATCTGCGCGCATACGACGAGCTACTGATCGCACGGTGGAGACAGCTTGGCGCATCCAAGTCCGCAACCGATGTGCATCGACTGCGCTCCAACACCGACGAGATCTATCTTGCGGCACGCGCCGTTGGCATGTCTTTTCTTGCGATCCTGCGCACCATGACCTTTTCCTATGAGCATTCGCACCCACTGGATGCGAGTGATCTTGGTACGTTGAAAACCTTGATCAGCAGTGGCACCAAGGATGCTCCGTTCAAGGGCTTCTGGCTGAACGATGCAGCTGTTTTCAATTATCTCAGCGCGAAGCGGAGGCTGGCAGAGGCCATCCGTGCCCGGGAAGAGAGCATTGACTTTACAGGCACACGGCATCTGCCCGAAGGCCGGGTTCAATGGCCCGATGAGATGGGGGCCGATCTTGGCGACAACATCCCGTTCTTTCGCCGCCCGTTCTTTCTGGAATGGTGGACACCCGGCACGGTGCCGGAGTGGTTCTCATCCAAACCCGTCGTGCGCCGGATGCTGCGTGAATTGAATGCAAAGCCTCCCAAAACACTGACTGTTGCGGATCTGCGCAATACCGATCAGATAGACTTCTCCGAGATCGACGGCATGCATGACCGGATCCTTCAGGCCATGAGTTTCAGCCGAACCTTGGTTTTGTAAATGGATGAGACTGCAACGTTGTCCTAAAAAGCAAGACAACTTCAAACATCGTCGGATTAACCACGTGATATCACGGATTGCCATAGTGAAACAGAACGATCAGTGATCGGACACTATCGCCAGCCACCTAATCCAACCGGCTTCCTCACCTGACCCCATTCAGCTCGGTTTTATCGGCAGATGAAAACCTGCGCTCAGACCAGTTTTCGGTCGCGTGCAATCATAGCCGCTTGAGTGCGGTTCTTGGCATCCAGTTTGCGGCACAACGTCTTCACGTGAAGTTTGATCGTGACTTCCTGCAGGTCAAGGTCGCGGGCGATTTCCTTGTTCGCCTTGCCTTCGCACAATCCACGAAGCACTTCAGTTTCACGCTCCGTCAGATTGGCAACCGTCTTGGCATCGGCCTGTTGCATGAACTCGTATGGGACAAAGGTCTCGCCTGCTGCCATGAAGCGGATGGCTGACACCATGGACTTGGCACCGAGTGTCTTAGGGACAAAACCGGCTGCACCCGCTGCAATTGCGTCCTTTGCAATCTGAGGCGAAGCTGTGCCGGACAGGATCGCAACCGGCTGACTGCCATTTGCTTTCTTCATGCGCTCAAGACCTTGAAGGCCATCCATGCCTGGCATGTTGAAGTCGAGAAGAACAAGATCAAATCTGCCTGTTTCATCAGTTGCCTTGACCGCAGCATCAAGGTCTTCGACGCTTACAATTTCGGCCATGCCCTCAGCCTCAAGGAACATCGCGATGGTGTCCCTTACAAGATCATGATCGTCTGCAATCAGAATGCGCATTGGTTTTTGACCGATAGCTTTCAGGTTTACTACACCATCGGTTGTGCGCAAAGCCACTATATTTTGCATCTCTCGTACCCCAAAGCCCGCTCAAAAAGAATTGGGGTAGAGATTAAGATCGTAATGGACACCTGTCCTTTTGCCCTTCGTATGCCTTGTGTCGCAGAAGGTCAGTTCGACTATACCATGGTATATGTGTTTTATCCTTCAGTGACAGAGACTTAACTTTCGCATGGTGGCATGGTTCCGCAGGAGAGGCCGGAACCTTCGAAAGTAAACAAGGAAATGTGTAATGACGCGTATTCGTACAATGATTGCCGCACTGACTTTAGCCATCGCGCCTGCTGTATGTGCGGCGGATGACGCCCTGCTGACCTTTTCACATGGGAACAAGGTCACCGAATTCGACAGGGAGGAGCTTGTTGCCTTGGGTGCCGAAGAAATTTCGACAACCACGATCTGGACCGAAGGCATTCAGACATTTACGGGTGTGTCACTTCACGCATTTCTGCAAGAAGTCGGTGTCACGGAAGGGACGCTGAAGGCAACAGCGGTCAATGATTATGCTGTTGAAGTCCCTGTCGAAGATGCCGTGGAAGGTGGTCCGATCATAGCTTATCTTAGCAACGGCGAGCAAATGTCCCTGAGGGAAAAAGGTCCGCTTTGGATCGTTTACCCCTACGATTCAGATCCGAAATACCAGACTGAAGTGATCTACTCGCGCAGCATCTGGCAGCTTGACCGTATTGAAGTAATCGAGTGATTTGACAACAATCACCAGTTAAAATTGAGAACATGCAACGCTCTATCAATAGACGGCGAAGTTTTCTTAAGGGTGCGGTCCTGTATCTCGCAGTTGTGCTGCTAAGTGCGACTGTGATTTGGTTGATGAGTTCTGATGCACGCGAGAAGATCGACGCATTGGCTGTGGCCAATGCGGACAGCACCCAATGGTCTCTTGCACAATCCGAAGTCGAATTTCTCGCCCTGCTGAGCGCCGTACAAGCCGGCACGGCCGATGAGAGCCAGATTAACAACATCCGCAGACGGTTTGATGTTTTTTACTCGCGAGTTCAAACCATCAAGTCATCTTCTGCCTTTGTTGGCGTGCGCGACATTCCCCATGTCGCAGCCGCGATGGCAAGAATAGACACTTTTCTGGAAAGTTCGATCCCCGCAATTGACGGGAACAACGCCGAATTGAAACTGGCGCTTCCCCTGCTTCTGGGAGGTCTTGAGGAACTCCGCAGCGATTTGCGCGACCTGTCCTTGGCCGGGGTACGTATCTTTGCGGAGCGGTCTGAAGAACAACGCAGGACAGTGGCAAGCGCGTTGATGGATCTTGGCTGGATTGCCTTCGGCTTGCTCGCGCTTTTGCTGGGCGTTGTCGGCATCCTTCTTGCAAATATTCGAGCCTCCCAGCGGCAAACGTCTGAAATCGCTCTGACACAAAGTCGATTGCAGGCCATAATTTCCACGTCGATTGACGGTATTCTGGTGGTCGACAAAAATGGGAATGTCCTTGACTATAACGGGGCGGCAGAAGGTATCTTTGGATACACGCGAGACGAGGCCTTGGGCCAGGACATGTCAACGTTGATCATCCCGGATCACCTGCGGGACATGCACAATGCGGGCATGAGCAGATATCGCGAAACAGGCCAAAAACGGGTCGTTGGCTCCGGCCTGCTTACCCTTGAGGCCAAGCGCAAGGACGGAAGCATCTTCCCTGTTGAATTGTCCATCAACAGTGCAGAGGCCGAAGAAGGCGAGATTTTCGTTTCATATCTCAGAGACATCTCGCAACGGGTAGCGAGCGAGCAAGAACTTGTCGAGGCGCGCGACAAGGCATTGGCCGGGGAAAAAGCGAAAGCGGACCTTCTTGCCGTAATGAGTCATGAGATGCGCACACCACTGAATGGTGTTCTTGGCACGCTCCAGCTTTTGTCTGGCACCAAGCTTGATCAGAAGCAGGAAAAATATGTCGGCGTCATGGAGACGTCTGGCAAGCTGCTGCTTGAACACGTCAACAACGTTCTGGATATCTCGCGGGTTGATGCTGGTATGGTTGAGGTCGCACGCGAGCCTTTCAACCTCCAGTCACTGACGGAAGACGTCGTAGATAGCCTTGCTGGACAAGCAAAGGCTCGTGGAAACACCCTGAATACTGTGCACCTTGGTCCGCCGGTTCAACAAGTTCTTGGAGACGAGCCACGGGTTCGACAAATCCTGTTCAACCTTTTGGGAAATGCGATCAAGTTCACGGAATACGGAACGGTCACGTTGGAAGTAGAGGCGTCCAATTCCAGCGAAGCTGTGGAGTTTCGGGTGATCGATACAGGCATTGGAATCGGTGAGGACGATCTTGATCGAATTTTTGAGGACTTTGTAACGCTTGACGCTTCGTATCAGCGTGAGGTCGAGGGTACAGGTTTGGGTCTGGGCATCGTAAAACGGCTTGTGACAATGCTCGGTGGCGAAATCGGCGTTGAAAGCGAACAGAACGATGGCTCGGTCTTTTGGTTCACATTACCGTTGCCAAAGATCATCGAGCAATCAACTGCCGTTCCGGTCGATGTCGAAATCAGCTCCAACCTCCGTCAGTATTCAGCAAAGGTTCTGGTTGTCGAAGACAACGAAATCAACCGTATGGTCGTCGGTGAGATGCTTGAACGGCATGGTTGCGACGTGACGGAAGCCAAAGACGGTCACGAAGGTGTACTGTTTGCCGAGAATGTCGCTTACGACTTGATCCTGATGGATATCAGCATGCCACGCATTGACGGCGTGACAGCTGCAAGAACGATCAGGTCTGACATCGGCCCAAATCAAGAAACTCCAATCATAGCCCTGACCTCTCATGCCATGCCTGATGACGTTAAAAAGTTCCAGGACGCTGGCATGCTTGATGTTGTCACAAAACCCATATCGTCGGGCAGATTGGACGAAGTGCTCAGTAGGGTTCTTGATGTCGCTCCCGGGCATATGCCTGCGCCCCCACAACTGGAAGAACTCCGGAGTACATTTGGCGTAGAAAAGGCCAGGGACCTTGAACAGAGAGCGACACATCAATTGCTGGAGGGATTTGACCAGTTAGAACATCTGATCAGTTCAAATTCATCTCACGAAGAGATCGCTGCACTGGCTCACAAACTTGCGGGAACTGCAGCAATTTTCGGCTTCGAGAATTCATTGCGCGAATTACGAAACATAGAACATGCTGACGGCGATTTCATAGCTGAAGTGTTGCTTGGTTTTGTCGAGGCCGGGAGAATTGGTCTCAAGCCCCAATGATTGGACTAGAGCAGTCTCGCTGCGACCAGACTTGAGCCGCTCCTTTGAATGACTTTCACGATGAAGAAATAGCCCCAAAACCGACAACGGACCATTTGCGGGCCTGCATGCACATCAGCTTTGCTTGCTGCTAAGTCCGGCTCAAAACGCAGTTTCTAGGCAACAATCGCCAGTAGATCTGGAACCAAAAGCAGCGCCTGCGCTCCACCTGCTGACACTTCCCTGAATGCAAAAACGTGATAGCAGGTTTCACCTTGAACAAACCTGTTTCAAAAAAATGGGCCCCAACAAACGCTGGGGCCCGGGTATTATTCCTTTGCTATCCTACTCTGCAGCCGTGCCAGACGGCGAGTGCATGACGCCTGCTGCCTCGCGCTTGCCATCGCGCCAGAGCGCCTTGGCCAGTGCGATGCACATCAGACCCATCACCATCGTGAAGGGCAACGCCCCGATAATCATAGCGTTGCGCAATGCATCCATCGGATTGTTCTCTCCTGCAGCAAGGATCAGTGTGCCGATCACAGCAGTCAGAATAAGACCCCAGATGATCTTGTGCTTGTTGCCAACCTCCTGATCACCACCGGACATGATTGTGTTCATCACAAGGATGCCCGAGTCTGCCGATGTCACAAGGAAGGTCATGATCAGGACCACACACATGACAGTGATGGCTGACAGCAAACCACCTTCAATCATCTGACCGAGCGTGACGAACAGTTTGGCGGTGTTCGACGCGCCAATGATTGCACCATCAGCGCCCCCTGTCAGTTCCAGATCAATCGCTGTGCCACCCAGAATGGTCATCCACGCAAAGCAGACCAGCGCAGGTGCGATCACACAACCGATGATGAACTCGCGAACAGTACGGCCCTTCGAGATCCGTGCAAGGAACAGGCCAACGAATGGCGAAAACGCGATCCACCACGCCCAGTAGAACGTGGTCCACCCCGCCTGCCAGCCGAACTGACGGCCCTGATTGCCCGCTTCATAAGCTGCGGCCAGAGTCTCGGGTGGCAATGCTGCCGCATTGCCTTCGAGCCCACCGACAAACCCGTCATAGGAGCCCCATGGGTTGGTTGCACCACCAAACAGATCATCTGCCAGCGGCTTTGCGGCCTCAGGCAGAGCAGCAGCAAACGTGCCAGCATCCTGTGGGCCCCATGCGCCAAAGCCGATCGACATAAAGTTGATGATGTAGTCGATCATTGCCGAGCCGTAGCTGGACATCGCGAAAGCAAACGAACCAAAGATCACGAAGGTGAGCAGCAGGATCAGTGACAGGACAAGGTTGAGGTTCGACAGGTACTTAACGCCGCGCCCAACTCCCGATACAGCCGAGATGATCGACATGCCCATGATCGCACACAGACCTGCAACCAGACCAACTTTGCCCGGTGCCGGAGCCTCGCCCTCGGTGATGTTCATCATCCAGTCCATGCCGGTGATTGCATAAAGACCGTCGATGAACTGGCTGACGCCGTAACCGATTGTGACCGACACGCCGAGGATCGTTGCGACCACGCCCAGCACGTCAACGATATGACCCAGAAAGCCGTTGACCGCACGCCCAAACAAGGGCGTCAGCGCAGATCGAATGGTCAGGGGCATGCCGCGTGTATAGGCATAATAGGCCAACGACAAACCCGTCACCACATAGATGGCCCATGCGTGAAAGCCGTAGTGGGCAAAGGTGTAGCGCCAAGCCGATTGCAGCGCCTCGGGGGTATTTCCCTGAACCTCACCTGCAACCACAACGGGGTTTGAGCCCCAAAGTCCAAGCGGCTCTGCGGTGGCAAAGACCATCAGGCCTACGCCCAGACCAGCGCCAAACATCATCGAGAACCACGAGAAGTTCGAAAACTCTGGCTTCTCTCCCGGCACACCCATCACACGCGCACCCGTTTTGGGAAGGACTGCGATGATGAACAGGAATATTACAAACAAGCCCACGATGTAGACGTAGAACTGATTGAAAATTTCCAGAAGGGAGGAGTTAACCCACCCCAATGTCCCGTTTGCATTTGCTGGAAAAACAAGCGCCCATAACACGAGGGCGACCATGATCCCCTTTGAGATCAGAGCGATGGGAAGGCTGTTATCCTTGTAAAATCCATCATCTTGGGTCGTGATATCCACGTCCGTAAAGGGTGGTTTGATTGACATTTTTTCCTCTTCTCTCTGTTGTATTCGACAGGATTTACAGTTCTGCGCCTGCCTTGATTTCCTGCCATTTCAAGAACGCCGTAGCGCCCGGTTTCAAGATGAACTCAGGTGGAAGCCTCGTTGGTTCTGGTCCCGCCAGCAAGCGATCAAGCCGATCCGATTGTGTCTGAGTTGCAAGTTCTGCCGCCAAGATGCCAGAAAGTGTGCCCCGTGTCGTTCCCAATCCGTTTTGACAACATGCCGAGAACAGGTCTTCTTCAAGTTCGCGGACAACGCTCACATTGTTTCGGCTCAAACACAGCCGACCGCCCCAGCGAAACTGCATCTCGACATGCGGCAACATCGGGAACCGCGCCCGAAATGCGCGGTCGTGGTCGCTGGCGACGTCTCTGATCCGTTCCTCATCGACCTCCATGCCGGGCTCGAATGTGAACCGATTGCGCACAACGATCCTGTCACCATCCGGGCTTTTGATCCGGCGGACGGTTGTGCCCATGGGATCAGCCGGGGTGATGTTCCAGACACTCTGCCCCCCAAGCCGGGCGGTTTCATCCACACTCAGCGCACGTGTCATGGAGGCATAGGTAAACACGTGCATGAGGTGGCCTTTGAGAAAGCCAAAACTGTTTAGGTGCCCGTTTACTGCCAGAATGACCTTGGCCGCCTTCACTGATCCTTTTGGCGTTCTGGCCTTCCAGCCCTTGTCACGGGTCATCTCGGTCACAGGACTGTTCTCAAAAATCTGAACCCGGTTTGACGTCAGCCCCTTGGCCACGGCGCTCACGAAGGCCGCCGGTTGGATCATTGCGGTACCGGCTGTGAACAGCCCGCTGACGTAATAGTCTGAACCGGTCAGCGCCTTCATGTCGCCCGCGTCCAGCATCTCGCAAGGCTCGCCCATCTTCGAAAGATGGGCGGCATATCGTTTGTTATGCTTAGCGCCTTTCGCGGTTGCTGCGCCGTTCACCTTTCCGCATCGGTGAAAGACGTCTTTCTTCATTCCAAAGTCAGCGGCCATTTGCGCCGCAAAATCGATGGCATGGCGATTGTCAGCAGTCAGGTTCACGTCATGATCCAATGCACCACCGTAGTCAGATGAAGCCAGATCATGTGGCAGGTCAATCATGAAACCGGAGTTACGCCCGGCCGGACCTTCGGCCAGGCGGCGCGCTTCCAAGATCACGATCCGGTCCTCTGGACACAATTGAGACAAACGCCGCGCTGCGGCCAGACCCGCAAAACCGGCCCCGATTACCAACCATTCAGCAGTGACATCATCTTCAAGCTGACGTGCCGGGGCTGGCGCATCAAGAAGACAGTTCCAGGCCGCAGGACCGGGATCCACCGGCAGCTTGCTGATGTCGATACGGCTCACCTCAGAGATCCTGGTTCAACGCATCAGCGGGAGGAATTTCCCGTTCCCGTCGCGCAATGTAATCCAACAGGGCCTCGTCTACGGCTGGATCCAGCTTGGGTTCTTCATATTCGTTCAACAGATCCCGGGCGCGTTGCAAGGCGCGCTCGTTGATTTCGACCGCCCCTTCCGCTTGCCACTGTTCGATAGAATTATTATCGAACATCTCGGGCATGAAGAACGCTTTCTGAAAATTCTCCAGCGTGTGTGGATGGCCTAGGTAATGACCACCGGGCCCGACATCGCGGACCGCTTGCAGTGCTTCGTCAAAATCATCCCAGTTTATGCCTGATACCATACGGTGACCCATTGCGCATTGCTCGGCATCCACGACGAACTTTGCCATTGAGCAATGCATCCCGGCTTCATTCCAGCCCGCGGAATGCCAGATGTAATTCGCACCAGACATCAAGACAGCCATCATTGTGCTGGCGCTCTCATATCCGGCCTGGGCGTCGAACGTCTTTGCCCCACCAAGCGTGTTCGACGTGCGCCATGGCACATCGTAATGCCGTGCCAACTGGCCGATCATCATGTTCATCAGGCTGATCTCGGGAGTACCCGCCATGGGCGCACCGGATTTCATCGAAACAGTCGCCAGGTAATGCCCGTAGATCGCGGGTGTGCCTTTCTGGATCACCTGAGTATAGGCCAAGGCGCTGAGTGCCTCTGCATTGAGTTGCGCAACGGTCGGTGCAACACCCGCTGGTGTGTTTGCCCCCCCAAGTACAAAGGGCGAGCACAGCACCGGCTGCTTGTATCTGGCAAACGCCCGCATCGCGCCAAGCATTGTCTCGTCCCACACAAGCGGCGAGTTGCCGTTGCAGTTCCCGGTGACCACAGGGTGGGACATCATGAACTCTTTACCGAACAGGATCGCGCACATTTCCATCACGTCTTCGGCGTTCTTGGGGCTAGTGGTCATGCCCATGAACGTCTTGTCGGAGTGCTTCATCGACGAATAGGTGATCCGCAGATGCCTTTGGCTGATCGGATGATCGTACGGCTCGACAATGTGGTGTGCCGAGGAATGGATCGCAGGCAGCATGTGGCTCAGCTTGTGAAAATTGGCCAGATCTTCAAGCGTCGGGTTCCGTCGGACATCGTCCATGTCGCGTAGGTAAGGCGCCCCGGTCATGGGGACGAAAATGGAGTGGTCATTGCCAAAGGGCAGATTGTTGGCCGGGTTTCGCGCCGTATAGGTGAAACTGGACGGGATGGTCGCAATCAGCTCTCGCACAAGGCCGCGATCCAGATGAACAGTTTCACCGCGCACATCCGCGCCCGCACGTTTCCAATCCTCCAAAGCAATCTCGTCCCGGAATACCACGCCGACATCCTCAAGAATTCCCATTGAAGCGTTGTCGATCTTTTTGATCTGTTCCACACTCATCGGTTCCGTCAATGGGATGCCACGCCTGAGCGCTGGAAGCATTGTCACATCACGCTGCTGGCGCACTGCCCTTCGCGCACCCCGTCCACGGCGGGTCCTGCCTACGGCTTCAACGGTCATCCGACATTGTCTCCCTCAGACGGATCATTCAGGTCGATCCATATGGTCTTGAGTTCTGTGAACTGGTCATGGGCATGAACGCCATTGTCACGTCCGCCAAAGCCCGACTGCTTGTAGCCGCCAAACGGGGTTGAGATGTCACCCTCACCGTAGCAATTGACCGTCACGGTCCCTGCCCTGATGTCGCGTGCCGCGCGGATCGCCTGTCGGGTACCGGAGGTGAACACACTGGCCGCCAGACCGTATTCCGTGTCATTGGCAATCTCGATGGCCTCATCATTGCTGGCAACTTCGATGACACACAGAACCGGACCGAAAATCTCATCCCTCACCCGCTGATCATCTTTGGACACGTGATAGATCAGCGGCTGTACAAATGGCCCGTCGCCCCTGTCTTTCTTGTCCAAAAAGCTTCGGACTTTCTTGCAATGATCGGCGTCTATCAATGCACCGATATGCGTTCCCGGATCCAATGGGTCTCCGGTTTTCCAATCTCGCAATCGCGCCTCGATCCGCTCCATCAAGGGTCCCTTGACGGCCTGATGAACGATGAGGCGGGACGTGGCAGAGCAATTCTGCCCCGCATTCCAGAACGCCGCATTCACCACATGCTGTGCCACGTGATCGAGGTTTTCCGCGTCCTTTAGAACCACGGCCGGATTTTTGCCGCCGCATTCCAGCACCACCTTCTTGAGATTGCTGTCAGCCGCATAACGCAAAAAGCGTTTACCCGTTTCCGTCGATCCGGTGAAGCTGACCATATCGACATCCATGTGAAGCCCTAAAGGCTTACCGACATCGGGCCCGTATCCGGGCAGAACCTGCAACACGCCGCGCGGCACACGAGCTTCATGCGCCAGTTCAGCAACCCTCAGGGCGGTCATAGATGTCTGTTCTGCTGGTTTCACGATCACCGAACAGCCCGCTGCCAGAGCGGGTCCGATCTTCCACGCCAGCATCATCAAAGGAAAATTCCAGGGCAAAACCACACCAACGACCCCTATCGGCTCCCGCACAATCATCGAGAGTGCATCGTCACCGGTCGGACCAACCTGATCGTAAATCTTGTCGACGGCTTCAGCGTGCCATTTGATGCAATGGATGGTTTCAGGGACATCGATGGTTTCGCAATCCAGAATGGGCTTGCCACTGTCGAGGCTTTCCATGACGGCCAGTTCACGCCGGTTGCGGGTGATCAACTTGCAAAGCCGGATCAACACGTCCTTGCGGTCGGAAGGATGCAGTTTTGACCAATGCCCCTGATCAAACGCCTCACGCGCTTTCCCGACGGCAAAGTCGACATCAACTGCGTTGCAGCCCGTTATTTCTGCCAGCGCATCTTCCGTTGCAGGGTTGATTGTGGGAAAGGTTTTGCCACTTCCGGCGCGATACTTGCCATCGATGAAAGCGGTCCGCGGAAAATCAAGTTGTTGGGCAATGGCCTGATATTCAGCATGGGTCAGCAGATCGCTCATATCGCCACTCCGGTGATGTTAGAGATTGTCGTGTTCATGGTCCGGATCACCTCTGCCAATTGACGCTTGTCGTCCTTGTTCAAAGGTTGCAGCGGTTTGCGCGGCGGGCCTGCGTCGATGCCACGCAATGTCAGCCCGTATTTGATGCATTGAACAAACTTTCCGCCCTGCTCAAGCACGCTCATCAGTGGGAGCATCGCCGACATGATGGCGCGGCCCTTGGTAAAGTCCCCCTCAACCGCACAGGCCTGATAAAGGGCGATATGGGCCTCAGGCGCAAAGTTCGACCCTGCACACACCCAAGACCGGGCGCCCCATGCGAAAAACTCAAGCGCCTGATCATCCATCCCGCAACTCAGCGCGATGTGGGGGTAGTCGCGCGCCAGCATATGGACGCGGTTGATGTCACCGGAGCTTTCCTTGATGGCACAGAAATTCGACGAACGCCCCAGCCGGTCAAGCGCTTCCTCATCCATGTTGACCGACATTCGCCCGGGATAATTGTAGAGCATGGCTGGCAGGTTTGCCGCGCGATCAATGGCAAGGGCATGCAGCGCAATCTCACGCCCCGTTGGATATGCATAGGGTGGGGTTGCGATCAGCAGCGCGTCTGCCCCGGCCTCCTTCGCTGCCGTTGCGAAGCGAACGCTATCTTCGGTACGGATCGCTCCGGTGCCGACGATCATGGGAACCCTGCCCGCGATCAACTCGGAGCAGCGGTTCATCATCCAGATCCGCTCCTGCTCGGTCTGTGCATAATATTCGCCGGTAGAACCTGCCACGATGATGCCGTGGACACCCGAACCGATCAGATGCTCGACAGTTTGCGCAAGCGCTTCTTCATTGCAGGAAAAGTCGTCGTGATAAGGTGTCACGATGGGCGTGTAGATGCCTTCAAAGCGCATTTCGACGATTTTTCATGGAGATCACATCCAGAGGAAGTGGATCGGGCCGGACATATTTTTCCAGTTGATCGCGCGACAGATCCCAGTGCTGAAGGGTCAGATCGGTTGCAAGATCAGAGGCCTGTGCTTCAATTGCCGAGATCATTGCATCGTGCTGCTCGATAGCCTTCTTGATGCGGGCCTCATCCGCATCCGATTGCGGATTGAAGAAGGTCTGGCTCAGCCGCGTGTGGTCCACCAGCATCCGGTTCAAGCCGGCAAACAGATAAGGGTTTTGTGCCATTTCACCTATCTGTTGATGGAATTTATGGTTGAGAAGGCCGGATTGCCGTGCATCTTCAGCCTTTACCGCGCATGCAAAAAGCACCTGAGTGTCCTTGAGCATGGCAACCTGACGGCTGCTGCGGTTTTCGGACGCTTGACGCGCGATGGAGCAATAGATCAGAGGAGCGGTTTGGAAAAACACCCGCATGGTCGCGAAGTCCATCGATTCAACCTTGGCACCACGGTTTTCCTCAATGCGGACAAAACCTCCGCCTGCCAAGCGGTGCAAAACTTCGCGCAAGGGTGTCCGCGAAATCCCATACTCGATCGCAAGTGATGCCTCATCCAGATCCGAACCTGGTGGAATGTCCTGCGTGAGGATCCGCGCCCGCAGATCAGCTTCACAATGTGCTTTTTTGTGTTTTGCCAAAATTTTTCTCCTATACAAAATGTATATTTTAATAATATCGTGCGGGTCAACGGGAAATGGTGACATTGCGTGAAAGAAGAACCGGCACACGAACGGCCACTCTCCAAGCCCGAAGAAATTACGTTTCTGCAAGGCAGATCGAACGGGTATTTCAGAAGATTCTGGGCCATTCACCAAGACGGCACCACAAACGCATTCGGCTGACCCATGCCAAGAACCTGCTGATGACAACCGATATGTCAGTTATCCAGATAGCGCTGGCGACAGGGTTTTCTTCGGCATCGCACTTTTCGAGAGTATATCGTGCTGAGTTTGGTGGAACGCCGTTTTTTCAGGCTTCAAACTCCCGAGCGAGATACCATCCATCTATCTGAACGCACTCCGCCGCACCTTTGGGATTGGTTTAATCGCGCGGTGGTGCAGCATGTGGTTTGTGTCGTTGACCCGGATCTGCACTGAGTAGACAGTGCCTCTATCCGACAGCGCACGCACCATGTTTTCAAGGTGCTCAGAGCACGATTGGAAGTTGCAGAATTGGAATTGAAGAGACGCCCAATGGCCAATCAAGATCGTGATTTTGTCATCATTCTCGGCTTTGGTGGTGTGCTTTTGAACACGCTTCCCCTCTGGCTCGGCCATCTGGTGCTGCACCCCATGATGTCGGATCAGGGTGCGGGCGTCATTGGAAGCGTGACATTGTTGCTTGCAGCAAGTGCTTGCGGTTGGATCAACACCCGGCCCTTCGCACGCTGGGCATGGCCCGTTCTAATGGTCAGCCTTTTGGTATTTGAGCTCACGTCAGGGGTATCCCTTGCAACCTCGGTTTTGGCCTGCTGCGCCATGGGACTGTCCATGGGGGCAGCGCTTTCTGCCGCGTTCGCGCGAATTGGCAATCACGAGAACATTCAAGGCCTGATCGCGACAGCAATGTCGCTGGGCCTGGTCATGTCCTTGCTGGTTTATCTCATTGTTTCACTAACGCCCTTCACTGTCCTTTGGGTGCTCCTCGCGCTGGCTGCTTTTGTCTTTTTTGCAATCACAAAACGCCCTTTGGACAGCTCGCAAATTACAAAGTGCCCAGCGCTTGATCTTAGCGGAATGCCTCTTCGCTACATGGCATTTTTTGTGATGATGGGGGCCTATTGGGCTTTCCTTGAACTCTATGGTCGAAGGCATCTTGGCGTGGGTAATGTCGAGCTGTGGCTGCTGGGAAGTTTGATCGCAAGCGCTGTCGGCTCGGCTCTGGCGGCACGGGTGGATGCCACAAGGTTTCCTGCGGCAATGCCCATATGTCTGGCTTTGGCTGCGGTCACGGGTGCCGCGACCTATTGGACCCAATCTCCGGGCCTTATCGGGGCAAGTATCCTTGCCAACGGCTTCTTTCTGTTTCTGTTTTTCCCGCTGTATCTGGCCTTTGAACCAGAGCAGATGCCCAAACGTATGGCGCTCTACCTTACAGGCTTTGCGTTTGGAGGAGTGACTGGCGCTCTCTTCATTACAATTGGTGGGTTTGGTGCCCTGTCTCTTGCGATTGCATTGTCCGGATGGATCGGCATCACGGAGGCGATGCGCAAACCTCAAGCTCGATGATCAAGCCAGCCTTGCGCCAATTGGCGACAGCGGCCTGAACCAGATCTTCATTCGCCTGCCAAAGCAGAAGTTCATCAGCTGTGGTGCACTCAAAATCCGGAGCAATCTGCAGCAATGTCTCGGCTTCTGCTTTCGCTTTGTGAAGATCGCCGAGTGCAGCGTAGAACCACACGAGATGAGCGTGGTACCAATAGAACCCCGGTGTCGGCACTTTGCGAATTTCGATGAGCGCCGCTTCGTACATTTCAAGACGTGCGTAGCGCCAGGACTTGGCAAAGTGGTACCAGCCCGGATGAACAGGACTGATGTCCATCGCCCGGTCAAGCAATGCAATCGCCTCCTCCTCCCGGGCCAGAAACGCATAGCAATGCCCGATTTCTGACAGCACGTCCGAGTTGCTGGGGTTCAGTTCAAGAGCACGATCTGCAGCAATTTCAAATCCCGGAATATCAAGAGCAAAGAGACGGCACATGGCCAGTGCCACATGGGCAAATGCATGGCGTGGATCGGCTGCGACCGCGTGCTCCGCCGCATCTGTTGCAGCCGGCAGAACATTCAGCCCTGGCCGTTCGTTGACATGGTATCGATGTTCTTCAAGCAAGATGACCGAGTAGGAAGCCCAGCCATCGGCGTCATCGGGGTATTTGGCAAGCGCACGCGGAAGTTCGTCACGCAATTTCGCATGTAGCTCGGGATCATAGCTGCGGTAGAACCGCCGGAACTGCGCGACCAGCTGAAACATGGTCCAATCATCATACGCGCGGTCCGACCCGTCGCCCGATGCAATGGGCCCATGAGGTCCGGCCAGTCGTCCTGCACACAGAAGCGCAATCTGATCCTGAACGTCAAACAGGGACGCAGGCGTGGCATCGCGGTCGAACTGTTCGGTGACAAGAATGGCACCGGTCTGTGTCGAGGTCAGCTGAACGGTCACACGCAGCCGGTCTTCCGTGCGCCTAACGCTGCCCTCAACTGCATAGTCCACTCCGTATCGGGTGCGCATCTCTGCATGATCAAGACCTGCGACGCGAATGGCGTCGGTGGTATTGCGGGCCAGAACCTTGAGGTCACCAAATCGGGCGAGGTTCTTTAACAGCTCATCCGTCAGGCCATCGCTGATAAACTGATCTTCCTTCTGACTGCCGATATTGCGGAAAGGCAGAACTGCCAGACAAAGCTGAGACTGCTGCGGCGCGGGCATGACCGGTTTGTCGACCAGCTGGAAGCCGACCCCGTGCACTGTCTTGATCACCCGTTGATCCGAACCGCTGTCGCCCACTGCACGACGCGCCTCTTTCATTGCGGTCGACAGGGTGGCCTCGGTGATGACCCGCCCCTCCCAGACATACTCGATCAACTGATCTTTGGTGACGATGGCCCCTCGGGCGTCATGAAGTGCTTCCAGCACGGCCCTGGTTTGACGGGTGAGCCTGTGCGCCACGCCATCACGTGTCGCAGTCATCTGATCATAGTCAATTTCGGTATCGGCAATGCGGATTTTCATGGCCTTGAATTACCCGAAATCGCGGCCCCCTGCAAAGGCTTGGGAAGTTCTCAGGGTTTTCTCAGGCTTGCCTCAAGATCCGGCTGAAGCATCCCGGTATGTCCTTTTCACATCAAGCCGCAATGCGCGGACCACCGAAAGGACAGACAATGAAGTATCGACACACGCTGCCGCAACTGAACGGGACCCAAATGATCACCGATGGCGGATTGGAAACCTATCTGGTTTTTCACGACGGCATCGACCTGCCCCATTTTGCCGCCTTCAAGGCACTGGAATCCGAGGCAGGGATTCGGGCGATGGACACCTACATGACCCGCTTTGCCAAGTTGGCGGTTGACGAACAACGCGGTTTCATCATGGACACACCAACCTGGCGCGCCAGTGCCCGTTGGGGTGGTGAAATGTGGATGACACAGAATAACCTGCGCGAAATCCACCGAGAGGCGATTGCCACGCTGACGAAACTTCGCGCCGGATACGAGACCGCCTCCAGCCCCTTTGTGATCAATGGTGTCATTGGTCCGCAAGACGACGGGTATTCGCCTGCAGCGATGCTGTCGGCCGAGGCGGCTGAACTTTATCACAGCGTTCAAGTCAGATGGTTTGCTGAATTCGGAGCGGACATGATCTCAGCACTCACCATGACCTATGTCGACGAGGCACTGGGCATAACACGCGCCGCCAAGGCAGCAGGGATGCCCGTGGCAATCTCGTTTACTCTGGAAACCGACGGCCAATTGCCCTCAGGCGAGGCACTGAAAGCGGCCATCGAAGCGATTGATACTGCCACCGACGGCTACCCCGCCTACTACATGATCAATTGTGCACATCCTGACCACTTTGCCGAAATTCTCAACGGCAAATGGACCCGCCGTATCATGGGCATTCGGGCAAACGCATCGCGCATGAGCCACGCCGAGCTCGATGCTGCCGAAACGCTGGATGACGGCGATCCTGACGAGCTTGGCACCTTGTATGGCGCACTGTCGGTCCTCTTGCCCAACCTGACCGTCATCGGCGGGTGCTGCGGCACGGATCACAGGCATGTGGGTGCGATGTGCAAGGCCACGCGCGCGGCCTGACATTCCCAAAAAAACCGGCAAGCGACCGGGTCGCCTGCCCTTCCAACAGCGACACGCGTTCTGCGCGTGCTCTGTAACCACGACCCCAAATCCAATCCAATTCCAAAGGAACACACCATGCTTAAATCAACTCTCTGCGCTCTTGCCATTCTGGCGACTTTGCCGGCCTATGCAGGCGATGCACCGATGTCCTTCGACGTTGCCGAAGACATCACACGCTTCGTTTTTGCAGACAAACCTGTCTTTGACGATGGCATGCCTGCGTATGGCAATGCCTTCATCACACAGGGCTACATCTACGAAGACGGCACGCTGGATGGCGGTGCGGAAGGCACTCTGGCCGATGGCAGCCCCGCGTTTCCCAGCAAGGTCATCGGCACTTGGACATGTGATGGCTATTTTGTCGGCGACGGTGCACGCACAGCAACTGGCGCAATGGTCATCACCCGTCAGGTCTTTGAGTTCGCCAACGGTGACATTCTGATCAATCAGGGTGCCGAGCTGGCAGACATCAACGTCAAGGCCCCGCGTGTCATCACCGGCGGTACAGGCTCCTATTCCGGTCTGACCGGCGAGATGTCTCAAACCCTTCTGGGCATGACCGATGGCTACGGCGTTCGTTTGCTGATCGACGTAAAGTCCGAGAAGCACGCAGCGCTTGATCTGCATGAGATCGACGCTGACTGAGCCATCTTCCCCTCAAAGCCTGCGCCCCAATTCGGGGCGTGGGCAAACTCAAGGACCGTCCCATGATACTCCTCCGGCCCATCGCGATCCTGTATCTTTCAAGCCTGCCCGCTTTTGCACAGGTGCTTCCTGAACCTCTGACGGATGCTGACTTCCTTTGGGACGGCGCACCGGACAAGGATCTTGTCAGCCTGGGACGGGATCTGTTTTTCGATCCCATCCTGTCGGGCAATCAAAACATATCCTGCGGAACCTGCCACGACCCAGCACGCGGAACAGGCGATGGTGTTGCATTGTCAATCGGTGAAGGCGGTGTTGGATTTGGCCCTGAAAGGCGTGTTGGCAAAAGTGTCACTGGTCACGTCCCGCGCAATGCGCAACCGCTTTACAACATCGGTGCTCGGGCCTACGGGAAATTCTTCCATGATGGCCGCTTGGAGTTTGACAAATGGAGCGGTTCGCCAAGCCGTCTGCGCACTCCCGCAGGCGAAGACCTTCCCGAAGGGATCGAAAACGCTCTTGCGGCACAGGCCATGTTTCCCGTTCTGTCGTCGATCGAGATGGCAGGCCAACCCGGAGAAAACTCCGTCGCCAATGCGGTCTCTGCAAACAACAAGCCGCTGGCCTGGGCGATCCTGGCACAGCGCCTGTCCGAGACGCCGGGCTATGCACGGCGATTTGTGCAGGTCTTTGGCGATATCACTTCACCGGCTGACATCCGTTTCACCCATGCAGGTGAAGCGCTTGCAGCCTTTCAATCACTGGCATTTCGGTCTGACAACAGTCCCTTTGACTTGCGGCTTGCAGGCATCCCCTTGCCAACTAAGGCGGAGCAGGGACTGCAGCTCTTTTACGGCAAGGCTAGTTGCAACACTTGCCACAGCGGAGCGTTGCTGACGGATCACGATTTCCATGCAATCGGTGTGCCGCAGATCGGACCGGGCAAGGATCACGGCTTCGACAACAGCTACAGGCTCCATACCGGTTTTCAACATCGGGTTGAGGACCTCGGCCGGTTTGCCGTCACCGGTGATCCCGAAGACAAATACCGTTTTCGTACGCCTTCCTTGCGCAATGTCGCGTTGACCGGGCCGTGGGGCCATGATGGTGCCTTTGCCGATCTTGAAGACATGGTGCGCCACCACCTCAATGCTCCCAAATCCTTGGCAGGTTACGTCGTGCCTGACCTGTTACCTCTGGCCACTGTCGTCGAGACCACCAATTCGCGGTCAGGTCCTGTTGAGAAAACTCTGGAAGGCACCGAGCGGGCACGTTTTGACATGCGGTATAATTGGGCTCATGCCTCCGAGCCGCTGCGGGCAAGTATTGCCAATTCGATCGAACTTGATCCGGTGAGCCTGACGGAGGCCGAGATCGATCAACTCATGGCATTTCTGGATGCTTTGACGGATCCCACCTCAGTTGATCAAAGCGGGCTGATACCGCAAACCGTTCCATCCGGCTTGCCGCCTCAACCAACTTGGGTCGCCAACTGTGAGTGTCCCAAGAGTTGACTACAGAAGACGTAGTTCCTAACTTTTGGGGATTCAAAGGAGACATAGGATGACGAAATATGGACAGTTTTGCCCAATCGCAAAATCCTCGGAAATCCTTGGCGATACGTGGTCGATCCTGATCGTGAGGGAACTCCTGCTTGGCAGCACGCGGTTTTCACAGCTGCAAAAGGGGCTGCCGAAAATCTCCCCCACCATTCTGACCAAGCGTTTGAAGGAATTGAACGCATGTGGAGTGGTTCTCAAACGCCAGCTGAGCGGACAGAAAACACATGAATACCGATTGACCCCGGCAGGGCGGGAGCTGTCAGGCGTGGTCGAAGCCTTGGCCGTTTGGGGCATGCGTTGGGCGCGCGACGAGATGGAGCCCGACGATCTGGATGCCACATTCCTGATGTTTGATGTGGAACGCAATATCGTCACCTCCGAATTGCCAGACGGTGAAAACGTGATCTGTTTCCAGTTCCCTGATCTGAAGGAGTTCAGCAAGTGGTGGGTCATCTGCGATGGGGCCAATACAGACCTTTGCTATCAGGACCCAGGTAAGGATGTAACAGCCTACGTCACGGCCAATTCCACCGATATGATCAAGATCTGGATGGGGGATCTACCGCTGACAGCAGCCTTGCGAGACGATAGGGTCACCCTGCTGGGAGAACCCATGATCTGTGACCGGTTCCGCAAATGGTTTCCGCTGTCTTCCGCCGCAATGGTACCACGTCCCACCGAGAGCGAGAGGATGGCTGTCTAGGCAGCTTTGGCCTTCCGAGTCCAGTCGATGCTTACCGGCTGCGCGTCGCGCAGGGCCAGAAACCACGTGTCTATGACCAATACCTGATCAATCAGCGCGTCAATCACGATGTCGTCTTCGTCGCTGTCGATGGTGATTTCGATCCGGGTGTCCAACGGAGCCGCACTGCCGCCTCCAAGCCCAAACATCGCCAAAGTGTCGGTATCGGTTTCGATCTCCACATGAACGGACCTGATGTTCAGCCCTGCCCGCGCTGCAGTCATTTTGGTCGCAATGGCCAGACAGCCGACAAGCCCGGCCTTGGCAAAGAAACTCGGCGACGGGGCGGTCCCGTCGCCGCCCATTGTCTTGCCCAGATCCATAGCAACCCTGTGCTGACCCTGTGAAACCTGACATTGCAGCCCTTCACTCACAGTGCCTGAAATTAAGGCGGTGGACACTGCCTTTTCTGGTGCATCGACCAAGTGCCGAATGACCTGATTTTGACAGGTGCGAATATGGTCATCTCTGGGTGTCATTGCTCAATTCCTTTCAAGCAGCTTTGGTTCGTTGGTGGCGCACCAAATGGTTGGCCATGTCTTCTGCATCCTGCCCGACACCATCGATCAGTGCGGATTTTCGACGTATCTGGAACGGCAGTCCCAGCACATAGAGACCCGGGCCAACGACCCCGTCCTTATGGCGCAACGCACCCTTTTGATCGAAGATCGGCAGGCGGGCAAAACTGAAATCAGGACGATAGCCGGTGGCCCAGATCACCGTCTTGATGCGCCCCTTGGCGAGGTCCAGCAACAGGGGTGGATGGGTGGGTACAACGGTCGGCCCGTGATTTTGGGCGGCAGGCAGTCCTTCCAGACCCTGTGCTTCTGCCCAGACATCAAATGACCCGAGCAGCCGCCGCATCTTTAGATCGGACAAGACGCAGTGATTGGCCAATGAGCCCGAGAATTGCGCAACACCGTTTTGCAGACCGACAAGGCGCCCCGTTACGGTGGCGCCGCGGTCCTGAAGCAGGTTGAGGTCAAGAAACGGCAGGTTTGCATCGCCTACCAATTGCAGGGATGGCACCTTGCGGGCACGCAGCGGGTCATCGACTTCGGAAATATGGGTATCAAGAACGCCAGTGCGGTCCATCCACCATTGAATGTCTCGTCCACGGTGGGATCGGGGTACGCGAATATGCGCACCAGCGGACAGCATCACGTCATGGCCTGATGCCAGAAGTTTCGCGGCTATTTGCGTGCCGCTGGCCGATGCCCCCACAACCAGCACACCGCCGTGTGGGATTTGATCCGGTGATTTGTAGGACTGGGGTGTCAGTTGCGTAAGATGCTGAGGCAATTCTTCAGCCAAAGCCGGGACGTAAGCCTGACCGCAGGCCCCATTGGCAAAGATCACATGGTCACAAATCCAATCGCCGCAATCTGTTGATACCCTGTAGCCAAACCCCTCCACGGTCACGCAGTTTACATTGGTCCGATCTTCGACGGGGGCTGCGATGGCGTGTGCGTAGTCACGCAGATAGTCATTTATTTCCGGCATCGACATGTAGCCGTCAGGATCCGTACCTGTATAGCAATGTCCTGGCAGACGGCTTTGCCAGTTCGGGGTGAGCAGTTTCAGACTATCCCACCGCTCTGTCGCCCAACTGTTGGCGATCTCTCCGCGTTCGATCACCACATGGGCAACCGAACGCTCGGAAAGACATTTGCTCATGGCGAGCCCGGCCTGACCGGCGCCAATAATGACGGTCTGAATGTGTTTCATGACGCTCGCCCTTCCTTGTGCTCGGTTACGCCAGATCGACGTGGACATTTGTCGGGTTGGTCAGCAGATCAAAGACTGCGGACCGTTTCTGGGACTGTGCAACCAACGCGCGGATGTCATCCTCAGACGCATCAGCATCGATCTCGAAGCGAACGCGAACCGAACCGAACCCGTTGCGGATGTCAGGATCCATGCCCAGAATGCCGCGCACATCGACATCGCCTGCCACATGAGCCTTCACGGAGTTCAACTGAATGCCACGATGCTGGGCGACCGACGCGACACCGCCTGTCAGGCAGCTGGCAAGAGCTGAGAGGACGATTTCCGGCGGTGTCGGGGCAGTATCAGCAGCAGCGAAAACCGTCGGATGATCCGAGGAGATCGTGAAATTCTCATGCCGTGTGTGTTCTTGCCCAAGCCCGAAAAAGCCATTGATGTCATTGCGGCTTTGCGTGCCTGTGACCCAGGAGCAGGTGCTGCGAAACGTAAAGGCTGCTGCCTCGGGTGCCTGCGCGAATGCTTCACGTGCACCCATCAGGGCCTCGGTGTTGACACCATTGCTTGCTTTGATTTCTGTCTGGATAGTCATTGGGTATTCCTTTCTGATTGAAATGTGATGGATCGGGTTATTGGTCCGCTGGATTGCGGGCTGTGATGAGCCATGAAGAGCTGTCCATCCAAAGCCCTTCGTCATCCTGTTCGACGGTTGAAAACATCTCGGTGAGGGCAGCATCGATATCCGCACGCCGGTCGATGCCCAGTTGTCCCGCTTCGCGGAAAGTCTCGCCGGCCGGTCCGATTGCCAGTTGAAAGGCAATCGCCTCTTTGACCGAACTTCCGACCAGAACCTTGCTGTCGACGCGCTGAAAACGAATATCGCTGTAGCCTGCCGCCTCCATCTGGGCACGCGTGGTGACCTCGTCCGCCATTGAAAACGGGCCCGGACCGCAGGTCAGCGCACCTTCGCCAGGTTTGGGCAGGATCGTTTCAACCACTGTTCGCGAGGCGGTCAGCCAGGGATTATCAACACGGTTGCGCCACACCATATGCGCCATCCGGCCACCGGGGCGCAGACAGCGGCGCATGGACCGCAAGCCTGCCACCGGGTTGGCAAAGAACTGGGTTCCGAAACGGGCAAACAGGAAATCAAACGCACCGTCCGGGCGGCTGGTTTCGATGTCTTGGCATGTAAATTGCGCGTTGGGGATCCAACCCATCTCGGCACGATGCCAGGCTTGGTCCAGAAAGGCCTGACAGCAATCAACGCCCAGCGCCTTACCATCAGGGGCGGCACAGTTTGCCAGCTCGATGGTGGTATCCCCAAAGCCGCAACCGACATCCAGCACGTGATCGCCATTATTGACGCCAAGCTGGCCCATGATCTGATCACTGTGCCGCTGCCCGGCGCCTACCAGAATATGCTGAAAGGTGATGATCTTCGGCGCGAGAATGTCGTTCCAGAAATCCACCAGCGGTGAAACCGCAGGAGTGTCTGCCTGTCTTGCATATGCGTTCATTTTCATCTCTGATCCCATTGCTGTGCTTTGGTCGGACGCTGTGTCCGACCTGATGGGATGGGTTTACGGAGACGTGGTTGGCGAAACTACTTCGCCACGAAGAGCAATGCACTACAGTTTACGTAGTATCACACTTCGTTTTGGAGAGTCGGGTCGAATTTCCATGAGAATCAAGTACTTGGATGGAAATTACTGTGCCTGAATCGGCCAGACAGGACAGCAAATCCGGACGCAAGGCTATCAATTGGTCACGGCAGCGCAGAATTTCGTCCGGGTAACCGGAAACTACACGACCTCAATCCATGTTTTCATTCCACCCGCCTGATGGCTGAGCATGTGGCAATGCAGCATCCATTTTCCCGGATTGTCAAAAACGCACAGGATGTCCCGGCTTTCGCCAGGATTGATCAGGGACGTGTCGCGGAAATCACCTGCGGATCCGTCGGCATCAAGCTCGAAGAAGTGGTGCCCGTGCAGATGAATGCCATGCTGCCAGCGCGTGTCATTGATCAGACTGATCCTGACGGTCTCACCCAGTTTGATCCGGGCAAATGGATCTGGCTGCATGTCAGAGACATTGTTGAAGGCCCAGATGTTGTCACCCTCATGCCTTGGGCTCATCGCGCCACCCATCATCTTCAGCGACAGGTGCTGTGTCTCGCTTCCCGGCGTTGGCCTGTTGTTGGCTGGTAGAGCCGTGATCGAGGCAGAACGCGGCTCAACACGTCCAGAGACCGGCAAATCACCGATCGGATAGGGGCCGTTTCGGTTGTCCATGGCCATCGCAAAGGGTCCGATCACATCCGCGATGATGTCAACACGCTGGGCCGGAGCAAGAACCGGCATCTTGTAATCCCGGGGCGTGGACAAGGGCATGCCATCCAAGGCAACAACTTTTCCCGACAGGCCTTCGATGATGACCGGAAAAATACGGTCGACGGATGCATTGATCAGACGCAAACGAACGCGCTCACCCTCTTGTAAAGCGACGTCCGGCAGGAATGCCTTGGCAAAATTGCCCATTCGACCCGCGTGGGCAACATCATGCATGTTGGCAAAATCTTCGGTCAGCTGACCTTCCGGGTCCAGCTTCCAATCAGTAAGAACAGCCGTGATGTCGTGATCCACATCGGGGGGCGTATCCTCTTCAACAATCAGCGGCCCCATCAAACCACGCGCCACCTGTTCGTGAGAGGTGTAATGTGAATGATACCAGTAAGTGCCAGCATCCTTTGGTGTAAACCGATAGTCAAAACTGTCACCTGGGCTCACCAGCTTCTGGGTGAGATTTGGAACACCATCCATGGAATTGTTCAGCCGTATACCGTGCCAGTGAACGGCAGCACCCTCTTCAAGATTATTCTGTAACCGAACATCCAGTTGCTCCCCTTGTCTGACCCGTAACTCGGGTCCGGGCACAGATCCATTGAACCCCAGAACGCTGGTGTGGCCTGCATATTTGGTTGGCAGAACCTGCTGGGTCAGAGCTTCGGCGGTCAATACTCTCGGATGGCCTGCTGCAAAGCTTGCCCTGGACGTGGTCAGAAGAACGGCACCTGTCAGCAAAAATTCGCGTCTGTTCATTTTCGGGATCACCTTGGCAGACTATGTGTTGATCGCATCAAAGCACGGTAGAACGTCAAATCACAGTCGAGATGCGAGCGAGCGTCATTTTCCGCTCGCATCTCATTGCTTCTAGCCAGGCGCCTAGCCCCCGGCGATCTGTTTGGCTTTTTCAACCAGCACCTCGGCCTGACGGATGGAGGCATAATCGATCAACCGTCCATCCAGTGACACAGCCCCTTTCCCCTGAGCCTCCGCCTCGGCCATCGCTTCCAGAATGCGCTGCGCCTTGGTGATTTCCGCATCAGACGGGCTCATGACCTCATTTGCCAGCGCGATCTGACTTGGATGAATGGCCCATTTGCCCTCGCATCCAAGCACTGCCGCGCGATATGCCGCTGCCTTGTAGCCCTCGGGATCCTGAAAATCGCCAAACGGCCCGTCAATGGGGCGCAGACCATTCGCGCGCGCCGCAACAACCATGCGGGCAAGTGCGTAGTGCCACATGTCACCCCAATGGGTTTCGCGCGTTCCTTCGGCATCAGGGTCTGTCAGAACGGCGTAATTTTCATTCACACCACCGATCACGGTCGTGCGGGCCCGGGTCGAGGCCGCATAATCTGCAACTCCGAAATGCAGACTTTCGTTCCGTTTTGACGCGCCCGCGATCTCTGTGATGTTCTGCATGCCAAGCGCGGTTTCGATGATATGCTCAAATCCGATGCGTTTCTTGTAGCCCTTTGCGTCCTCGATCTGGGTCACCATCATGTCGACCGCATAGACGTCTGCAGCCGTTCCCACCTTCGGGATCATGATCAGATCCAACCGCTCTCCGGCCTGTTCAACAATGTCGACAACGTCGCGATACATGTAGTGCGTGTCCAAGCCGTTGATGCGAATCGACATGGATTTGGTGCCCCAGTCAATCTCGTTGAGCGCCTTGATGATGTTCTTGCGCGCCTGTTCCTTTTCATCCGGGGCAACCGCATCCTCAAGGTCGAGGAAGATCACATCAACGTCGGACTTTGCAGCCTTTTCAAACATTTGCGGCTGACTGCCTGGAACGGCCAGTTCGGACCGATTCAGGCGGCCGGGAGCTTGGTCTACGGGGTGGAATGACATCGGGTTGGGCCTTTCTTGCCGGTAACAATATTGCGGCAGAAAGGTTTCTGAAGACCGATTATGTCAAGCGTTCTTTGGGTCTACTTTCGCATACCGTGGTGAGGAGTACAGCCGATTGTTGGCCTGAGTTACCGCACCGCGCCTCAGAGACCTGGACTGGCCAAGACCCAACGCCCAAACAACGTTTCAAGAAACCCAATGGATGACTCTTGCCGTTGGACAGGCACGATATTGATTCATTTACCTTATTTTGAAGAGCCTACCCATTCTTATGGGATATTTTCTGGTATACCGTGGTATTTTATACATATGGGTGGGTTTTTTGCTACCCTTTTAGATGCCCGAAAGCAGGAGCTAGGGGT
>CANLVD010000003.1 GCA_947494445.1 uncultured Paracoccaceae bacterium
GCGGTTGTAGCTCAGTTGGTTAGAGTGCCGGCCTGTCACGCCGGAGGTCGCGGGTTCGAGCCCCGTCAACCGCGCCACTGCTTGGATCGTTCCCGGCGCAACGCCGCTTGATGCGGTTGTAGCTCAGTTGGTTAGAGTGCCGGCCTGTCACGCCGGAGGTCGCGGGTTCGAGCCCCGTCAACCGCGCCATCATTCAGCAGTCTGAAATGCCAGAACCCGCGCAAAAGATCGTGTGCGCAGGTTGGCGGTGGTCAGGCGCAATTTACGCAAATGCCAATATTATTGCGCCAGATCAGCATCTGCCCTAGGGTCACTCCGGTTCAGTTCTGGGGGAATTATGAAGGTTATGGGTATTCTGGCAGGGGTTTTTGCCCTGTCCGTCGGGTCGGCGCAGGCCGCCGTTTTCGAAGTGTCGCTGGCAGATTTCAACTTAAGTCCGGTCTTGAATAACATCACTCAATTCACGGTGAAGGTCGATATCGCAACACCTTTGGTTGCCGGGCAGGCCTACAAGGCTGGTGGTACAACCTCAGTCAACATGTCGATCAACAGCATGTCCTACAAGATCGGTGGAACCCTGAATGATCCGACGCCATCAGGTTTTTCTGCTTTTTTGCTGGAACGTGACATCACCTCCAACGCCGAATTTGTGAACCAGGGAAGCCTGTTTGAATTTGGCATCTCAGCCGCCGCTGATCTGACCGATGGTCTGCAAGTCTCCGAGTTCCAGTACTTTGGCCTTGATGCACGTGAGTTTGGAACCGGGCGGTATCATCCGTTCGCTCTTGGTCTGTCAGCCGATGGAACGGGCGTTTTGCAGAATTCCGCCAACAACGGCGGCGTCAACCCCGGCTCGGGTCAGGTTGTTCAAGTCAACTATGGTGACGAATACATGATCGATTTGACCTTGGATCCCAATCTGACCTTGTTCTCGGCAAGCTCCCTTGTGGCGGTGCCCTTGCCGTCATCCGTGTTCCTGCTGGGGGCAGGTGTCTTGGGGCTGATGGGATTGCGTCGTCGGGCACGCAGACAGATGTCATGATCACTCTGACCGGGACGGTACTTTGGTAAGCTTTCCTTAACGGGTAACCCATGGGTTACCCTGCCGGGAAAATGCGGCTTACCCGGCTGCTTTTTTGTGCTCAGAATTCGGTCAATCACCCGATTGCGCAGACCTCCACCGATAGATTTATCTTGACGCGCCCCGAAGCTGCTTCATTGTCAATTTCCGAATGATGCAAGCCGCATCATTGCCGTCACAACCCGTTGACTGGAGAGATCAACAATGCCTTCCGTTTCCCAAATCCTAACCCTGAGCGTGTCTGCCCTGACGCTCGCCTCCGCTGCCCTTGCCGAGGAGGTCCGGGTCTACAACTGGTCCGATTACATCGACGAACAGATCCTCAGCGATTTCACCGCCGCAACCGGCATTGATGTGGTCTATGACGTCTTTGACAGCAACGAAGTGCTTGAGACCAAGCTGCTTGCAGGCGGCACCGGTTATGACGTCGTTGTGCCAACGGGGACCTTTCTGCAACGCCAGATTCAGGCAGGCGTGTTCCAGCCGCTCGACAAGTCCAAGCTGTCCAACATGGGCAACATCTGGCCCGAGATCGCCGCACGCACCGACCGGTATGACCCCGATGGTACCTATTCCATCAACTACATGTGGGGCACCACGGGCATTGGCTATAATGTCGGCAAGGTGACCGAGATTCTGGGTGCGGATGCGCCTGTCAACTCGCTCAGCCTCGTCTTTGACCCTGCCAATGCTGAAAAGCTGGCAGAATGTGGCATCCACATTCTGGACGCCCCCGAAGAGATGATCCCGGCAGCGCTGGCTTATGCGGGCATGGACCCGACAGGACAGGATCAGGCAAGCCTTGATAAGGCAGGCGAAGTGCTGAAGGCCGTGCGCCCCTATATCCAGAAGTTCCACTCCTCCGAATACATCAACGCGCTGGCCAATGGCGACATCTGCGTGGCCATTGGCTGGTCCGGTGACGTGCTGCAGGCCCGAGACCGCGCGGCTGAAGCCGACAATGGGGTTGAGGTCGAGTATTCCATTCCCAAGGAAGGCGCGCTGATGTGGTTCGACCAGATGGCGATCCCTGCAGATGCACCCAACCCGGATGGGGCGCTGAAGTTCATCGACTATATCCTGCGCGCCGATGTGGCGGCACTGGCGTCGAACTACATCTACTACGCCAACGGCAATCTGGCCTCGCAGCCGTTGCTGAACGAGGATGTGATCGGCGACACCGCGATTTACCCGGATGAGGCCACGGTCGCCAATCTTTACACCGTCAGCCCGCCAGCGCCCAAGGTGCAGCGGACGATCACGCGTCTGTGGACCAATGTGAAGACCGACCAGTAACACCGACATGCCCCGCCGGAGGTTTTTCCGGCGGGGTTTTCCTTGCAAGGGGCAGGGCCTTGGCACAAACCTCCACCAGCACAGTCTTTGCCCCATGGGCCGAAGCAGGCAAAACGCCGCTGATCTCTTTTCGTAACGTTACCAAGCGCTTCGGCGACTTTGTTGCAGTTGATAACCTGACTGTCGACATCTTTGAGCGCGAGTTTTTCGCGCTTCTCGGCCCCTCCGGCTGCGGCAAGACCACGCTGATGCGGATGCTTGCAGGCTTTGAGACGCCATCAGAGGGCCAGATCACGCTGGGCGGACAGGATCTGACCAACCAGCCGCCCAACCAGCGCCCGGTGAACATGATGTTCCAGTCCTATGCGCTGTTTCCCCATATGAGTGTTGCCGACAACATCGCCTTTGGCCTGAAGCGCGACAAGCTGCCCAAGGGCGAGGTGGAGGAGCGGACCCAGCAGATGCTTGCGCTCGTCCAGCTTGAACCCTTCGCCAAACGCAAACCCCATCAACTGTCCGGCGGGCAACGGCAGCGGGTGGCACTGGCCAGATCGCTGGCCAAACGTCCCAAACTCCTGCTGCTGGATGAACCGCTGGGCGCGCTCGACAAGAAACTGCGTCAGGAAACCCAGTTCGAGCTGATGGGCATTCAGGAAAGCCTTGGCTGCACCTTCATGATCGTGACCCATGATCAGGAAGAGGCGATGACGGTCGCGTCGCGCATCGCAGTCATGGACAAGGGCAAGATCATTCAGGTGGCCACACCGGCCGAGATTTACGAGGCCCCCGTCAACCGCTATGTCGCTGATTTCATTGGCGATGTGAACCTGATTGCGGGTCATGTCACAGGGCAGACGCTGGAACGCGGCGAGGGGTTGCCGGATCTTGATCTCGGCTCGGATCCCGGGCGCACGGGCCGCATGCATCTGGCCCTGCGGCCCGAGAAGATCCATGTCCAGAAGGACCGCCCGACGCAGGGCAACGCGCTGGAAGGCAAGGTCATCGACATCGCCTATTCGGGCAACCTGACCACCTATCATGTCGAGGTTGCAGGCGGGCAGACACTGATGGCGCAGGAGGTCAACCGCTCCCGTCTTGCGGATCGCGCCATCACCTGGGAAGATATGGTCTGGCTCAACTGGCAGGCCGACGCCGGCGTGCTGGTGGAGGACTGACCGATGGGCCGCAGGCTCCTCATTTTCGTCCCCTACTTCTGGTTGCTGGCGCTGTTCCTGATCCCCTTCCTGATGGTGTTTCGAATCTCGCTCAGCGATTACGATCTGGCCCAGCCGCCCTATTCCCCGCATTTCACCGGCAATGTGATGGAAGTGGTGCGGGCGCTGGACTGGGAGAACTACACCTTCATTTTCGGTGACAGCCTGTACCTCAATTCATTCCTGTCCTCACTGCGCATCGCCATCATCTCAACCCTGCTGACGCTCGCGATCGGCTACCCCATGGCCTATGCCATGGCGCGGGCACCAAGAGGCGTCCAGCCGCTTTTGGTGATGCTGGTGATCCTGCCGTTCTGGACGTCGTTTCTGATCCGGGTCTATGCGTGGATCGGCATTCTGAAATCCGAAGGGCTGCTCAATCTGTTCCTGATGAGCATCGGCGTGATTTCCGAACCACTGAGCATCCTCAACACCAACACAGCCGTCTATATCGGCATTGTTTACGCCTATCTGCCGTTTATGATCCTGCCGCTTTACGCGACGCTGGAGAAGATGGATGACAGCCTGCTTGAAGCGGCTGAGGATCTGGGCTGCTCGCGGATGGAGGCGTTCTGGCGCATCACCATCCCGCTGTCGCTGCCCGGCATCATCGCGGGCTCGTTTCTGGTCTTCATCCCGGCCATGGGCGAGTTTGTGATCCCCGATCTGCTGGGCGGATCCAA
Source organism: uncultured Paracoccaceae bacterium (assembly GCA_947494445.1). GTDB lineage: Bacteria > Pseudomonadota > Alphaproteobacteria > Rhodobacterales > Rhodobacteraceae > CANLSM01. The sequence continues at coordinate 4,275 of CANLVD010000003.1, forward strand.
CACGCTGATGATCGGCAAGACGCTCTGGGTGGAGTTCTTTAACAACCGCGACTGGCCGGTCGCAGCCTCGGTCGCGATGCTGTTGCTGGCCATCCTGATTGTGCCGATTGTGCTGTTCCAGAAGGTGCAGGAAAAGGAGGCAGGCTTGTGAAACGCCTCTCCTCGATCAACATCACCGCGCTGGTGCTGGGGTTTTCCTTTCTCTACCTGCCGATCCTGCTTCTGGTGATCTACAGCTTCAACGCGTCCAAACTTGTGACGGTCTGGGGCGGGTTTTCGACCAAGTGGTATGGCGAGTTGCTGAAAAACGAGCAGTTTCTGGATGCCGCATGGGTGACCCTGCGGGTGGCGTTCGTGTCCGCTTCCATCGCGACCGTGCTTGGCACGCTGGCGGCCCTTGTGCTGGTCCGCGCGGGCAGGTTTCGCGGGCGCACGCTGTTTACAGGCATGGTCTATGCGCCACTGGTGATGCCCGAAGTGATCACCGGCCTGTCGCTTCTTCTCCTGTTCATCTCGCTCGGCATCGGGCGCGGCATGACCACGATCATTCTGGCGCATACGACATTTGCGATGTGCTTTGTCTCTGTCGTCGTGTCCTCGCGCCTTGTCAGTTTCGATCAATCGGTGGAAGAGGCTGCGCGTGATCTGGGCTGCAATGCAACGCAGGCCTTCTTTCTGGTGACCCTGCCGCTGATCGCGCCTGCTGTCATCGCGGGCTGGCTGCTGGCCTTTACCCTGTCGCTGGATGATCTGGTGATCGCGAGCTTTACCTCCGGTCCCGGCGCGACCACGCTGCCGATGCGGATCTATTCAGCCGTGCGCCTTGGCGTCAGCCCCGAGATCAACGCGCTTTCGACGATCCTGATCGTGCTGGTGACCATTGGCGTGATCACGGCCTCGCTTGCCAGCAAGTGGCAGGCAACGACGACGGATCGCTAATTGGCCCGCAGATGTCTCATTTGATCAATCCCGGTTGCGAAGCCTGTCATAATCAGGCAAGCAGACCACAGACGATGCCTTAGGGGCTGAACGGAAGATCAGGGGCGGTTGACCCATATCGGGGACCAAGCATGATCATCGTCGGGAGCAGGGCCGGTGGCTCATGCTCGCCGGGCCGCTTTGCGCATCGCTTGAGGATTTGAACCAAGGGGGCGCGCAGCACATGACGGCACGATGGACACTCACAACAATTCTGGCACTGGCCACAGGCCCGGCCGTCGCGCATCCCGGCCATCTGGGAGAGCTTGCAGGCCATTCCCACTGGATCGCTCTGGGGCTGGGTGCGCTGGCAGGTTCCATTGCGCTCTGGGCTGGTCTGAAGGGCTGCAAATCCGATGACACGACTGACGCCGACAGCGAAGAGCAGCAGGAAGAGGAAGCCACAGCATGAGCAAGATCGGTGTGATGATCTGCGGCCACGGCTCGCGCTCGCAGGCGGCCGTCGACGAGTTTTCCAAATTGGCCGAGAATCTGCCGGATTTTCTGCCGCCTGAATGGCCGGTGGATTACGGCTATCTGGAATTTGCCAACCCTGTCATCCGCGACGGTCTGGACCGGCTACGTGCGCAGGGCTGCGACCATATTCTGGCCGTGCCCGGAATGCTGTTTGCCGCGATGCATGCGAAAAACGACATTCCCACTGTGCTCAACACCTATGCGGCCAAGCATGACATCAAGGTGCAATACGGTCGCGAGCTGGGCGTTGATCCCAAGATGATCCATGCGGCATCCGAGCGGGTGCGCGCGGCGGTCGAGGCCGCCAATGCAGAGCAGGGCGAGGTGCCGTTGTCGGAGACCTGCCTTGTGGTGATCGGGCGCGGGGCATCCGACCCGGACGCCAATTCCAACGTCTCGAAGATCGCCCGGATGCTCTGGGAAGGCATGGGTTTTGGCTGGTGCGAGGTCGGGTATTCCGGCGTCACCTTCCCGCTGGTGGAGCCCTGTCTGGAGCATGTGGCGCGCCTTGGCTACAAGCGCGTCGTGGTCTTTCCCTACTTCCTGTTCACCGGCATCCTGATCGACCGGATCTATGGCTTCACGGACATGGTGGCAAAGGCCCATCCCGAGATCGAATTCGTCAAGGCAGGCTATCTGAACGATCACCCTTCGGTGCTGGCGACATTTGCCGAGCGGGTGACGGAGATCCTTGAGGGGCAGAACGTGATGAACTGCGCGATGTGCAAATACCGCGCGCAGGTCCTGGGGTTCGAGGCCGAGGTCGGCAGTCCGCAGGAAAGCCATCACCACCATGTCGAGGGGCAGGGGGCGTCTGCGCCGGGCTCGAACGTTGCTGATTGTGCGCTTTGCGATGCGTTCTGCACAGGTGCCTGCCGTCTGGACGCTGGTCACCATCACCATCACCACGATCATGATCACCACCATGGCCATTCCCATGATCACAGCCACAACCATGACCACCATCACGCGCCCTATCCGCATGCGGATCACCCGCTGGGGCCGGAAAGCGTGCGCAAGCATCTCAAGGACAGCTGAGAAGTGGGAGAGCGGCTTTTCGACAGCATCGTGATTGTCGACTGGTCGTCCGCGGCCAGCCCGACAACCGGTGCAGACAGCATCTGGTGGGCCGAGGTCGAAACCTCTCAGGCAGGCGGCAAAGGCGGCCTGACCGGATTGAAAAATCCGGCCACCCGGGCCGAGGCCCGGGAACAGATCGCAGATCTGTTGGCCGCAGCGCATGACGCTGGTCGCCGCACTCTGGTGGGCTTTGATTTTCCCTTTGGCTATCCGTCGGGCACTGCCCATGCGCTGACCGGTACGCCCGGATGGCAGGCGCTCTGGTCGCTCATCTCGGACAGGCTGGAAGATGATGAGAAGAACGCCAACAACCGCTTCGATCTTGCCGATGAACTGGCCGCGCGGGGCGCGCCGTTCTGGGGCCATCCTCAGAGGCGCAACTATGCAACGCTCACCCCGAGAAAGCCTGCGGATTTCGGCGCGTTCCCGGAATACCGCCGGGCCGAGATCTATGCCCAAACCCGCAAGGCCCAGCCCAAATCGGTCTGGCAACTGGCCTACACGGGCGGCGTCGGCGCGCAGGTTCTGACCGGTCTGCCGGTTCTGCAGGCACTGCGCGAGGATCCCCGGTTTGATGCGCAGATCTGGCCGTTCGAGACAGGCTTGAGGACACCGGAGGCACAAACCGTCATTGCCGAGGTCTATCCTTCACTGGTCTCTCTTGAGGGTGAAACCCATGAGATCAAGGACGCCCGTCAGGTTATCGCCACGGCGCGTGCTCTCGCCCGACTTGATCAGAACGGGGCGCTTGGTGATTTGTTCGCAGGCCCGGCTGACCTGACATCCGACGACCGCAAGGCCATCGAGACAGAAGAGGCCTTCATCCTTGGTCTGGGCTTTGAAGAGGGGTTGAACGGTTTGGTGCCCGCTTACCTGAAGGATCCCAAGGCGATCTACGCCGAAAGCTTCGCCACGGTTGCGCGTGAAGCCAATCTTGCCCGCCATCCAAAGCCGCTTCATCCGGTGATCACCCGGCTGATCCATTCCTGCGGCATGACCGAAATTGCAGACACGCTGATTGCCAGCCCCGATCTTGCAGATCGTGCAGGGGCCGCGCTCACGTCGGGTGCAGCGGTCCTGTGCGATTGCGAGATGGTGGCAAGTGGCATCATCCGGCGCGGGTTGCCGGCAGACAACGCTGTGATCTGCACACTGAACGACCCCACCACGCCTGCACGTGCCAAAGACCTGCAAACCACCCGCTCTGCCGCTGCGACCGAGCTTTGGGCAGCCCATCTGCAAGACGCCATCATCGTCATCGGCAACGCGCCCACTGCGCTCTTCCACCTGCTTGAGATGCTGCAACGGGGTGGGCCCAGACCGGCTGCGATCCTTGGCTTTCCGGTGGGTTTCGTGGGCGCGGCGGAAAGCAAGGAGGCGCTGGCGAACGGCACCCACGGTATTCCCTTCATCACGCTGCCGGGCAGGCGCGGCGGCTCGGCCATGGCATCGGCTGCGCTGAACGGGCTTTGCCTTGGACTGGCAGGAGACGGCACATGACGGCACCTTGGCTTGATATCATCGGCATCGGCGAGGATGGTCTGGACGGGCTGTCGCCTGCGTCCATCACCGCATTGGAAAAGGCTGAGGTCATCATCGGCGGCGACCGTCATCACCGCCTGAGCACCGCCATCACGGCCAAACGTCTGAGCTGGCCCAGCCCGTTTGATGCAATGATCGACACGATCGAAAGCTTCCGTGACAAGAACCTCGCCATTCTCGTGACCGGTGATCCGCTCTGGTACTCGGTCGGGGCGCGGATCACACGCGCGATCCCGGCGCATGAGATCAGGTTTCATCCGCAAATCTCGGCCTTTCAATGGGCCGCCTGTCGTCTGGGGTGGAGCCTTGCGGATGTGGAAACCGCCACCGTCCATGGCCGCCCGGTCGAGCAGTGCGTGCCGCTTTTTGCACCGGGTCTGCGGATCCTGCTGCTGACCAAGGACCGCACGACACCGGCATCCGTGGCCGGGCTCCTGCGGGACCGTGGATACGGTCCCAGCAAGCTGACGGCATTGGCAGCACTTGGCGGGCCGGATGAAAAAATCATCACCGGCACGGCTGATGATATGCCTCAAGATGTGCCTGACTTTCACCTGCTGGCCATCGAATGTCGGCTTGCACCGGGCCACATGGCCCTGCCGCTCGGCCCCGGTCTGCCTGATGATGCCTTTGTCCATGACGGCAAGATGACCAAATCCGAGGTCCGCGCAGTGACCCTGTCGCGCCTTGCCCCGCGCCGGGGAGAGCATCTTTGGGACATCGGCACCGGCTGCGGCTCGGTCGCGGTGGAATGGCTGCGGCTTGCCCGCGACGGGGCAGCCACGGGCCTTGATACACGGCCCGGTCGGCTGGACATGGCGCGTCGGAACGCCCTGCAACTGGGAACCCCGCGTCTGAAACTGATCGAAGGCAAGGCGCCCGACGCACTGGCAGCGCTTGCCCCGCCCAATGCAGTCTTCATCGGTGGAGGGTTCAGCGAGGCCGTTGTCAGCCATGCGCTCAAAGCCATGCTTCCGCACGGTCGTCTGGTGGCCAATGCGGTGACGCTGGAAAGCGAGGCGCTGCTGATCCGGATGCATGCCAAACACGGCGGCCATCTTGCCAAGATCAACATTGCACGCGCCGAACCCGTCGGCCCCTATCGCGGCTGGCGCAGTTTCATGCCTGTCACCCAATGGAGCCTGAACACATGACTGGCACGCTTTACGGCATCGGCCTTGGCCCCGGCGATCCCGAGTTGATGACGCTCAAGGCCCATCGCTTGATCAGCGCAGCCGAGGTGGTCTCCTATCCCGCGCCCGACAGTGGCGAAAGCTTCGCACGCTCCATTGCGGCGGGTGCGATCCCTGCGGATGCGGTCGAAGTGCCGATCGTGATCCCGATGCGCACCGCAAGATTTCCCGCCCAAGAGGTCTACGATGCAGCCGCCGAGGCGCTTGGCGCCCATTTGCAGGCGGGCCTTGATGTGGTGGTGCTGTGTGAGGGCGATCCATTTTTCTATGGCTCGTTCATGTATCTGTTTGCCCGCCTCGCGGACCGGTTCGAGGTCGAGATCGTGCCCGGTGTCACCTCGCTCACGGCCTGTGCGGCTGCGACCCGGAACCCGCTTTGCGCGCGCAACGAGACGCTGACGGTGCTGCCCGGACCGCAATCGGATGACAAGCTGCGTGCAGCCATGGCCGGAGAGGGCGCGGTTGCGATCCTAAAGGTCGGACGGCATCTGGCGCGGCTGAAAGCGCTGATCGCGAGCGAGGGCCTGATGGAGCGTGCGCGCTATGTTTCGCACGCGTCACTGGGCAAGCAGCATGTCTGCGCGCTCGCCGATGCTCCCGCAAAAGCTCCCTATTTCTCAATGATCCTGATCGGAGGGCAAGACCCCTATGGAACCCTCTGACATCCGTGTCTTCTACCTCACCGCCTCGGCCCAGCCAGTGGCAGAACGCATTGCGGCCCATCTGGGTGCAAAGCTCGATGCGCCATCCGACATGGACGGCGTCGGGGCCTACCTGCGTGCGCAATTTGCCGCCGGTCACGGGCTGATCGGGGTCTGTGCGGCGGGCATTCTGATCCGCAGTCTGGCACCGATGATCGGCAGCAAATGGCAGGACCCGCCGGTGCTGGCCGTGGCCGAAGATGCCTCAAGCGTGGTGCCGCTTCTGGGCGGCCATCACGGGGCCAACGGGCTGGCCCGTGACATCGCTGCGCTGCTTGACGCCCATCCCGCGCTTACCACCGCGGGTGATCTGCGTCTGGGCGTGGCACTTGATGCCCCGCCCAAGGGCTGGCGTCTGGACAATCCACTGGATGCAAAGGCCGCGACCGCGTCGCTGCTGGCCGGAACTGAGGCCAGCCTGTCGGGCTTTGCCCCATGGCTTGAGCCGGTCGCTGCCTCGGACGCGGATGCCAAAGACATGTCTCCTGTTGTTCTGAGCGTCGCGGGGTGCGCACCGCTGGTCTACCGCCGCCCGCATCTGACCCTTGGTGTTGGCTGCGCACGGCATTGCCCGCCCGATGAACTGGTTGCACTGGTTGGCACATCGCTGAGTGATGCCGGTCTGAATGCGGGCGATCTGACCGGCATCTGGTCAGTCGCGCTCAAATCCGATGAAGCTGCCGTGCACCATCTGGGCGACGTGCTGGGCCTGCCCGTGCGCTTCTATCCCGTCGATGTGCTTGAGGCCCAGACCCCGCGTCTGGCCAACCCCTCCGATGTGGTTTTCGCGGAAGTCGGCTGCCATGGCGTGTCCGAGGCAGCAGCACTTGCCGCTGGCGGGGACGGGGCCACGCTGGTCATGGAAAAACACAAATCCGCCAACGCGACCTGCGCGGTTGCGTCCGACAAGGGGCAGGGGATACAGGCCACTCCAAGGGGCAGGCTGTCGGTCATCGGCATCGGACCGGGGGCTGCGGACTGGCGCACGCCCGAGGCTTCACGTCTGGTGGCTGAAGCCTCCGTTCTGGTGGGCTACGGGCTTTATATTGATCTTCTGGGTGCTCTTGCGGCTGACAAACCGCGCCACGATTTTCCACTGGGCGGCGAAGAGGCGCGCTGTCGTCATGCGCTGGAACTGGCGGGTGAGGGGCGCAATGTTGCGCTCATCTGCTCGGGCGATGCCGGGATCTATGCCATGGGCGCGCTGGTGATGGAGTTGATGGCGCGCGCGGCCGATGCGGGCGGTGTCAGTGATACCGCCAAGCGGGTCGAGGTGATCAACGCACCGGGCGTGTCGGCCCTGCAGGCGGCATCGGCGCGGGCGGGCGCGATTCTGGGCCATGATTTCTGCACGATTTCGCTTTCTGATCTGCTGACCCCGCGCGAGACGATCATCCAGCGCCTGCATGCCGCAGCTGAGGGGGATTTCGTGATCGCCTTCTACAATCCGGTCTCCAAACGCCGCCGCACGCTTCTGGCCGAGGCCCGCGACATCCTGCTCTCGCACCGCCCGACTGAGACGCCGGTGCTGCTTGCCTCAAACCTTGGTCGGCCTGAAGAGAAACTGCGCCTGCGCACGCTTGCAACACTTGAGGTCGATGAGGTCGACATGCTGACCGTCGTTCTGGTCGGGTCCAGCCAGTCAAAGGTGTTCAGAACCGGCGACAGCCGCACGGGCGCGGATGGCTGGCAAATCTACACCCCCCGCGGCTATGCCAAGAAAATCGATGCAAAGGAGCCATCATGACCGTCTATTTCATCGGCGCAGGCCCCGGCGATCCCGACCTGATCACGATCAAGGGCCGCCGTCTGATCGAGACCTGCAAAGTCTGTCTCTATGCAGGTTCTCTGGTGCCCGAAGCGGTGGTTGCCTGTGCGCCTGAGGATGCGCTGGTCAAGGACACGGCCCCCATGACGCTGGATGAGATCATAGTGGACATCGAGGCCGCCCATGCAGCGGGTCATGATGTTGCGCGGGTGCATTCTGGTGATCCGTCGCTTTACGGTGCAATCGCCGAACAGATCCGTCGCCTCAAGGCACTTGGCATAGACTATCAGATCATCCCCGGTGTTTCGGCCTATGCGGCAGCGGCTGCGGCTTTGGGGCGGGAGTTGACGGTGCCTGAGGTCTCGCAGACCGTGATCCTGACGCGCACGGCAATGAAAAGCTCGGCCATGCCAGAAGGCGAGGATCTGGACACGCTCGGCCGCTCCAAGGCGACGCTGGCGATCCATCTCTCGGTGCGCAATCTGCTGGAAGTGGAGCGTCAACTGACGCCGCATTATGGTGCTGATTGTCCGGTGATCGTGGCCTATCGTGTCGGCTGGCCAGATGAGGCATTCATCGAGGGCACGCTGTCGGACATTCGCGAAAAGGTGCGCAGCGCCAAGATCACCCGGACAGCGCTGATCTTCGTGGGCCACGCGCTGGCCGATCAGGATTTCCGAGACTCCGCGCTTTATGACGGGGCGCATCCGCACATCCTGCGGCCCAAGCGGGCCAAAGCGGGTTAGGGGGCGCTGCCCCCGGCGCGTATCGCGCCTCCCCCGGGATACTTGTACCAAGAAGTGTGAACAGGCTCCCCGGAAACTGTCCAGTGGACAGTTTCGCCTGTGAACGGGCGGAGCCCCAAAAACAGGCTCCCCGGAAACTGTCCGGTGGACAGTTTTGCTTGACGAACGGGAGAATAGCTTTGGAAAGCCGGCTGTTATCCAGCGCTGATCACATGGGCAAAAGAACCGCAGACGCGCGCCTGCGTGATCCCCATCGACCCCAGATCAACACCGGCTGCGTCTTGGGCTGCAAAGAGCGGATTACCGTCCCGGCTCAGGGTTGATGCGTAGTGAAACTCATGGGCCATCAGCGCCGAGCCCCATGGCAACGGGCCATTATGGGTGAGGCGACGATACCCCAGATGCAGCTTTCGCTTCGCAAAACTCGTGCGCACGGGCAAAAGGCCCGCCATCGGGTGCGTGATGCCACCTGCATCCGTGAGCGCGTCCCCCAGAACCATGTAGCCCCCGCATTCCCCATAGATCAGCGCGTCATCCGCACTGGCGCGCAGACCATTCAGAAAGGTCGCATTGCCCGCGAGTTTTCCAGCATGGAGTTCCGGATACCCACCGGGCAGAAACACCGCATCGGCCTTTGGATCAGGCGCTTCATCGGCCAGAGGTGAGAAGGGCAGAACCTCGGCCCCTTGAGCCTGCCAGCCTTCCAGCAGATGCGGATAGGCAAAACTGAAGGCCAGATCGCGGGCAATCGCGATGCGTTGGCCCAAAGGGGGCAGGCAGGGGGAGGGTGGCGCAGGTGCCAGCGGTTGGGAGGCGGCCATGAGCGCGTCCAGATCAAGACGGGCCTCAATCAGATCGGCTGCTGCATCCAGAAACGCCTGCAAGCCGGGCAGTTCAGCAGCTTGTACCAGCCCCAGATGTCGCTCCGCCAGTTCCAGAGCAGCGCTTCGTGGCAGACTGCCGAAAACCTGCGCGCCTGCGGCCTCAAGCGCAGATCGCGCCATTTGTCCGTGCCGGTCCGAGCCTGCACGGTTCAGGATCACGCCCGCGACTGTTAATTCGGGCCGCAACCGGCAGAGCCCGGCATAGCTGAGCGCGGCCGATTGCGCCGATTTCGCGATGTCGAGAATGAGGATCACCGGCAGGCCCAGTATCTCCGCCAGATCCGCCGTAGAGCCCTTGCCATCGGGCACAGCCCCGTCGAGCACGCCCATCGCCCCCTCGACCAGCAGCAGATCACCGGGCCGGTTGGCTGCGGTGCCGCGCAATGCCTTAGGGCCCATGGCCCAGGCGTCAAGATTGACCGATGCGGCCCCGCAGGCCTGAGCGTGAAAGGCCGGATCGATGTAGTCAGGACCGCTTTTGGCAGCAGTAACCTGCACACCGCGCCGCTTCAGGGCCCGCAGGATCGCCAATGTGGTTACGGTTTTGCCAGCGCCGGAACTGGCCGCACTCAGCACCAGTGCGCGCTTGGTCATCAGGCTGAGCGGATGTCGGGTTCGGCCATGCCCAGCGGGTCGAGCGACCGTGGCGGCTCTCCGTTCATCTGGGCGACCCAGTCGAGCGTCTGGCGCAACAGCGCCACACGGCCGACGCAGATGATCGACGGTGGCTCCATCCCGGCCTTGGCGCAATCGGCCTCTGCCCGCCCAAGCGTGGTCTCAAGCACCTGCATGTCTGGAAGCGTTGCCCGGCAGACCACTGCCACAGGCTCGGCCGCATCGCGGCCTGCGTTCATCAACTGGCTGGAAATCTCGCCCAGATGCTTCATCGCCATATACATGATGATGACCTGCGAGCCCTTGGCAATCGACGGCCAGTCGATGGCAGAGGGCGCAAGCCCGGTCTGGTCATGGCCGGTCAGCAGCGTCACCGATTGGTTCACGTCACGGTGCGTGGCCGGGATGCCCGCGTAAGCCAACCCGCCGATGCCCGCCGTGATGCCCGGCGTCACCCGGATCGGGATGCCCGCCTGCACAAGTGTCTGCGCCTCTTCCCCGCCGCGCCCGAAAACGAAGGGATCGCCCCCTTTCAGCCGCAGCACGCGCTTGCCGGCTTGCGCCAGTTCGATCAGCCTCAGCGAGATATCACGCTGTTTCGGGGACGGCTTGCCACCGCGCTTGCCAGCATATTCCACCAGCGCATCCGTGCGGCACCAGCCCAGCAGGGACTGGTCCACAAGCGCGTCATAAATCACCACATCTGCCTGCCTCAGCGCATTCAGCCCGTGCAGGGTCATCAGCCCCGGATCGCCGGGACCGGCCCCCAGCAGCCACACGAGGCCTGCGGGAAACTCCGGCCATGGGCCGGTGGGCAGAGGAGGCAAATCAATCGTCATTCCCTACATCTACCCCCAAGAATTCCGCTTGGCGAGAGTTGATGCGACATCTCAGGCGCGCTAGCGTCATCCAACTGCAAACAATCACGAAAGCCCTGATGCGCAAGCCCATTTCCGACCTTCGCACCGGGTTTACAACCGGGGCCTGTGCGACCGCGGCGTCAAAGGCTGCGACCTCGGCTTTGCTGGGGCAGGGCTTTCTCAATCCGGTGCAGATAACCTTGCCGCGCGGCGAAACGCCTGCCTTTGAACTGGTCGAGGCGCGGATGGACGAGGACGTCGCCACAGCGTCCGTGCGCAAGGATGCAGGCGATGATCCGGACGTCACCCATGGGGCGCTGATCATCGCTCATGTGCGGTTCGGGACACCGGGGCAGGGTATCGTTTTTCGTGCGGGTCCGGGCGTGGGGCAGGTCACCATGCCCGGCCTGCCGATCCCGGTAGGAGAACCTGCGATCAACCCGGTGCCGCGCCAGATGATGACCGAACATCTGACGGCCCTATGTGCAGCGCATGCCCGTCCCGCCGATCTGACCGTGACCATCGAAATTCCCGGCGGAGAGGCACTGGCGGCCAAGACATGGAACCCGCGTCTGGGGATAGAGGGGGGGCTGTCGATCCTTGGCACCACCGGCATCGTGCGCCCGTTCTCCTGTGCGGCCTGGATCGCTTCGATCCACCGGGGCATTGATGTGGCGCGTGCGGCGGGCCTTTCCCATGTGATCGGCAGCACCGGGGCGACGTCCGAGCGGGTGGCGCAGACGCGTTTCGGTCTGCCAGATCATGCGATGCTCGACATGGGGGACTTTGTGGGCGGCATGCTGAAATACCTGCGGCGCAACCCGGTAGAACGGGTCACGATTGCCGGTGGCTTCGGCAAGCTCACGAAACTGGCGCAAGGGGCGCTGGACCTGCATTCCGCGCGCTCGCAGGTGGATCTCGGACACTTGGCGGATCTGGCCGGGCTGGCAGAGATCGCATCTGCGAATACCGCCATGCAAGCGCTTGAAATCGCGGGAAAAGATCTTGCCTCGAAGATTGCCCAACAGGCCCGTAAACAAGCCCTTGAGGTGGTAAGGAACACCACCACGCTCGACGTGCTCATCATCAGCAGGGACGGCACGCCGATTGCCTTTGCCGATGCAAGCGGTGCGCGTGTCCTATGAGCATGCAGGTCCTTCTTCTGGGCGGTACGCAGGAGGCGCGGGATCTGTCCTATATGCTGGCCGAAGCCGCCATTCCAGCCACAGCCTCGCTCGCGGGCGTCACCCGTAAACCCAAACCATATGGCCTTCCCACACGCATTGGCGGCTTTGGCGGGCCGGAGGGGTTTCGGCACTTCCTGACCGATCAGAACATCACCCTGATCGTCGACGCACTCCACCCCTTTGCCAGCCAGATGCGGGCAACCGCGATCAGCGCATCAGCCGCCCTGTCGATCCCGATCATTCATATTGAGCGCAAGGCGTGGCATGCCGAGGACCCGGACAGGTGGACCCATTTCCCTGATACGCCCATGGCTTTTTCAGCGCTTCCCGCTGATGCGCATGCGTTCCTTGCCACAGGGTCGGGCTCTGCGGCGCATGTTCGTCATATCCGCGCCCGCAAGACCCATCTGCGCCTGATGGAGCCGCCCGCCAGCGCATTGCCCGACACCACCCATCTGATCACCGCGCGTCCGCCGTTTACTCAAGCCTCCGAACATCAGCTGTTCCGCGATCTGGCCATCAGCCATCTGGTCACCAAGAACGCAGGCGGCGCGGCGGGGCTGCCGAAGCTCATGGCTGCACGTGCGCTTGGCCTTCAGGTTTTCATGGTCGACCGACCGCGCTGGTCCAGCCATGGCCCGCGCCTTGACGTTCCTGACCGGGCGCTTGATGAAATCCGGGCGCAGGTCGCTGCATCGTCGTGATCTGTCGTTCCGCGCTTGACGGCCCGGTCACATTTGCCTCATATCTTCTGCATCAAGGTGTCGATCGTCCCGTTAGGCCAAGCCTGGGGCGGGTGACTGAAAAGGGAATACGCGCAGGCCGACCCAATCCGGGGACCTGTCGCCGTAGCCGCCCCCGCGACTGTCAGCGGAGAGCGGGTGTTCATCAAGCCACTGGACCGCGTGTCGGTTCGGGAAGGCGAGCACCAGCTGTGACCCGTGAGCCAGGAGACCTGCCTTGTGAGGCGTCGGGCAACCCGGCGCAGACGTGAAACGGGCGGGGTGCTCCGGTTCGCGACAGGCCGGACAACCCGGTTTGTGGCAGCCTGACGACACTCCTCTCACCAAGACGAGAGGACATGAGCTATGAAATTCATCACCAGAAGCGCGGGCGCGATTGCGCTTGCTTCCATCGCGGCACCGGCGCTGGCCCACCATCCGCTGGGCGGCGGCACACCTGTGACATTCGCACATGGCCTGCTGTCAGGCATCGGCCACCCGATGCTGGGCATGGACCATTTCGCTTTCATCGCCGCCATGGCAATTGCAGCACTGGCCATGGGCCGGTTGTTCTCGGCACCGCTGGCCTTCATGGGCGCATCGCTTGTGGGCGTCATGCTGGTCTGGGCAGGCGTCGCACTGCCGTTTGTCGAGCCGATTGTTGCCCTGTCGGCCTTTGCGGTCGGCCTTCTGGTCCTGTCCGGCCGCAAACTGTCGCTGGCACCTGCGCTTGGCCTGTTCGCAGTCGCTGGCATCTTTCATGGCGCAGCCTACGGTGGTGCGATCATTGGTGCAGAAGCGACGCCTGTTCTGGCCTATCTGATCGGCCTGTTCGCAACACAATACCTGATCGCCATCGCCACCGGCCTGATCGCGCAGCGTGTCTGGAACATCTCTGACGCGGCCGCCGTACCGGCCCGCATCGCAGGCGGCATCACCGCCGGCATCGGTTTCGTCTTCCTGTTCGAGATCGCCGAAACCATGGTCTTCGGCCCGCTGGCCTGATCCTGACCTGACCCATCCGGCCCGGCGCGACCCTCGCGCCGGGCTTTTTTATCTGCGGAGCGCACCCCGATGCCCAAGAAAATTCCTGCCACTGTCATCACCGGATTTCTCGGCGCGGGCAAAACCACGCTGATCCGCCATATGCTTGAAAATGCAAAAGGAAAGCGCATCGCGCTGATCATCAACGAATTTGGTGATCTGGGTGTCGATGGCGAGATCCTGAAAGGCTGCGGGGATGAAACCTGCCGCGAGGAAGACGTGGTGGAACTGTCCAACGGCTGCATCTGCTGCACTGTGGCGGATGATTTCGTGCCCACGATCGAGGCGCTGATCGCGCGCGAGGATGCACCCGACCACATCGTGATCGAAACCTCAGGCCTTGCATTGCCCCAGCCGCTGGTGCGTGCTTTCAACTGGCCCGAAATCCGCACCCGGGTGACCGTTGACGGCGTGGTCACGGTCGTTGACGGACCTGCGGTGCGCGACGGTCAATTCGCCGCCGATCTGGCCGCGGTGGATGCGCAACGCGCCAGTGACGACGGGCTTGACCACGAGACGCCGCTCTCGGAATTGTTCGAGGATCAGATGGCCTGTGCCGACATGGTGCTGGTCAACAAAACCGACAAGCTGGATGAGGATGGGCGCACAGCACTTGGACTGGCCCTGAAGGCCAAGCTTCGGGGGGGCGTGCGTGTGCTTGAGACCTCCTTCGGGCAGATCGATCCGTCCATTCTGCTGGGGCTTGGCATCGGTGCCGAGGATGATCTCGACGCCCGCCACGAGGTGCATCACCACCACCATGACGATCAACACCATGATCACGACGACGACCATCACCATGATGACCATCATGGCGACCACCACCATGATCACCACGACCATGACGCCTTTGAAAGCTTCGTGGTGGACTTGCCAGAAACGGCTGACGTCACCGCCCTGATGTCCCGGATCGAAAACGCCATTACCGCCCATAACATCCTGCGCCTCAAAGGGTTTGCGGCGGTGGAAGGCAAGCCCATGCGCATGACCATTCAGGCCGTTGGCCCGCGCATCGACAGCTATTTCGACCGTCCCTTCGGCGGGGCCGAGACGCGTGCGACCCGTCTGGTGGTGATCGGGCAGTCGGGGCTGGACCGTTCCGCCATCACCGCAGCCCTCGCGGCCTGAGGTCATGCATCTTCTGGCCGCCACCCCGGGCGAGGTCTCTGACGGGACCGAGCCGGTTGACCCCGGCCAGACACCTGCCGATCTGGTGTTCGTGTCCGCCGCCGATACCGAACTGGCCGCGCTCTCTCAGGCGCGTGCTGAGATGGCGGCCGCCCCCTCCCTGCGGCTGGCCCAGCTTGGCTGGCTGAAGCATCCGTTTTCCGTTGATCTGTACTTAACCGATACCGCCTGCAAGTCGCGTCTGGTGATTGCCCGTGTGCTGGGCGGGGCGGCCTACTGGTCCTATGGGGTCGAGCAATTCGCTGCCCGTCTGCGCGCGGCAGGCGTGCCTTTCGCGCTCCTGCCCGGAGACGACAAACCAGATGCCGAGTTGCAGGCACTGTCGACCGTCTCGGACGAGGATTGGTCGGCACTCTGGTCCTATTGTGTCGAGGGCGGCCCGGTGAACGCGGCCCGCTTTCTGGACTATGCGCGGTTCATGCTGGGCGAGGGCGACAAGCCGCCAGCGGCCAATCCGCTGTTGCGTGCAGGCTTCTACTGGCCGGGCGAGGAGACACCGGGCCTTACCGATCTGCAGGCCAACTGGGTTGAGGGTGCGCCAGTTGCCGCGCTCGTCTTTTATCGCGCGCTTTTGCAGGGCGCGGGCCTGCACCCGGTGAACCGACTGATCAAGGCATTGTTGCGGGCAGGGTTGAACCCCATGCCGATCTTTGTGGCGTCCCTTAAAGATCCGGTCTCGGCTGGCACGCTGGCACAGGCTTTTGCGGATGCACCCCCTGATGTCGTGCTCAACGGCACAAGTTTCGCGGTCTCATCTGCCAACAGCGAAGACTGGCAAGGCACGCGCACGCCCACGCCGCTGGATGGCCCGGACCGCATTGTGTTGCAGGTCGTTTTTTCGGGCGGCGCAGAGGAGGCATGGGCAACCGGCCTGAACGGTCTGTCCGCGCGCGACATCGCCATGAACGTTGCCCTGCCAGAGGTCGATGGCCGCGTCCTGTCGCGCAGCGTCAGCTTCAAGGGCGAGGCGTATTTTGACGAGGCAACCGAATGCGCGATTGCCACCTACCGCGCGCAAGGCGACCGGATCAGCTTCGTGGCGGCATTGGCCGCGAATTGGGCAGGGCTTGCACGCACGCCTGCGCCAGAGCGCAAAGTGGCACTGGTTCTGGCCAATTACCCCAACAAGGACGGGCGGCTGGCCAATGGGGTCGGGCTTGACACACCGGCAGCCACCATGGGCGTGCTGGAGGCGTTGACGCAGGCAGGATATGCGACCGTCGATCTGCCCGCCGACAGTGCTGACTTGATGTCCGCGATCCAGTCCGGCCCGACCAACTGGCTGGCCGATCGTGCCTCCCGTCAGGGCGGTGTCCGCCTGCCGCTTGCCGAATACAGACGCCGTTATGACGCGCTTCCCTTCACCGTGCGCCAGACCATCGAGGATCGCTGGGGCGCACCTGAGACGGATCCGTTTCTGGGCGAGGACGGCTTTGCTCTTTCGGTGCTGGAATTCGGCAACGCGCTGGTCGGCATCCAGCCCGCGCGCGGCTATAACATCGACGCGGAAGAGACCTATCACAGCCCCGATCTGCCGCCGCCGCATAATTATCTGGCCTTCTATTTCTGGCTGCGCTTCAGCTTTGGCGCGCAGGCCATCGTGCACATGGGCAAGCACGGCAATCTGGAATGGCTGCCCGGCAAGGCTCTGGCCCTGTCCGAGACATGCCTGCCCGAGATCGCCCTTGGCCCGCTGCCGCATCTTTATCCGTTCATCGTCAACGATCCGGGCGAGGGGACGCAGGCCAAGCGCCGGGCGCAGGCGGTGATCATCGATCACCTGACCCCGCCGCTCACCCGGGCCGAGACCTATGGCCCGCTGCGCGATCTTGAGGGGTTGGTGGACGAGTATTACGAGGCCGCAGGCGTCGATCCGCGCCGCGTTGGTCTTTTGCGCGACGAGATCCTGGCGCTGACGGCTGCAACCGGGCTGGATGCAGAAATCGGAAGCGTGGACGGCGATGATGCCGACAGCCGGTTGCAAAAACTGGATGCGTATCTGTGTGAATTGAAAGAAGCGCAGATCCGCGACGGGTTGCACATCTTCGGGCAGGCCCCCGAGGGGCGGTTGCAGGAAGATCTGATCGCGGCACTGGTGCGGGTGCCCCGCGGGGACGGCACGGGCGCGGATGCCTCGCTTGTCCGGGCACTGGCGGCCGATCTGGGGCTGGCATTCGATCCGCTGGATTGCGAGATGGCAGCGGTCTGGGATGGTGCCCGACCGGATGCGCTGAGCGATCTGTCGGATGACACATGGCGCTCCACGGGCGATACGGTGGAGCGTCTGGAATTGCTGGCCTCCGCGCTTATTCGTGGCGAGACGGATGCGCCGGGGGCTGCCTCACAGGCCGTGATGGAGGGCATTGCTGCCCGCGTGCGCCCTGCTGTAGAGGCCTCCGGCAAGGCCGAGATGTCAGCGCTTCTGCACGGGCTGTCGGGCCGCTTCGTGCCGCCCGGCCCGTCAGGCGCACCCACACGCGGACGGCTGGATGTGCTGCCCACGGGGCGGAATTTCTTCTCGGTCGACAGCCGCTCCGTGCCGACGCGGACCGCATGGAAACTGGGCTGGAAATCGGCAAATCTGCTGATCGAGCGGCATTTGCAGGACCATGGCGACTGGCCGAAATCCATGGCGGTCACCGCATGGGGCACAGCCAACATGCGCACCGGTGGCGATGACATCGCGCAGGTGCTGGCGCTGATGGGTGTCAAACCGCGCTGGGATGACGCCTCGCGCCGGGTGACCGGGTTTGAAATCCTGCCTTTGTCGGTACTGGGCCGCCCGCGCGTGGATGTGACCCTGCGGATTTCCGGCTTTTTTCGCGATGCATTCCCAGCGCAGGTCGATCTTGTGGACAGTGCCGCGCGCGCGGTCATGGCGCTGGACGAGCCTGAGGCGGAAAACCCGGCACGCGCGACATATCTGCGCGAGATGGCAGCGCTTGATCAGGGTCACGAAGGCTCCGCTGCCTTGCGGGCGGGGTTCCGGGTTTTCGGCGCGAAACCGGGGGCTTACGGCGCTGGATTGCAGGCCATGATCGACGAGCGGCTGTGGGATCGGCGCGCGGATCTGGCGGATGCCTATCTGACATGGGGCGGCTATGCCTACGGCGGAGAGGCCGCAGGCGACGCCGCCCGCGATGCTTTCGAGACGCGCCTGTCCGGCATCGATGCGGTGGTCCAGAATCAGGACAACCGCGAGCACGATCTGCTCGACAGTGACGATTACTACCAGTTCGAGGGCGGCCTGTCGGCCACGGTCGAGACCCTGAAAGGCGAAGCCCCCACAGTCTATCACAACGACCATTCCCGCCCCGAACGTCCGGTCATCCGCACGCTGGCAGATGAGATCGGGCGGGTCATCCGCTCCCGCGTGGTCAATCCCAAATGGATCGATGGGGTCAAGCGCCATGGATACAAGGGCGCGTTCGAGATGGCTGCGACGCTGGATTATCTCTTTGCCTTTGCCGCCACCACCCATGCGGTGGCCAACCATCATTTCGATCTGGTCTATGCGGCCTTTCTGGAGGACGAGGAGACCCATGATTTCATCGCCGAGGCCAATCCGGCGGCCTTGCGCGAAATGGCACAGCGGTTTGACGAGGCGATCGAGCGGGGTCTGTGGCAACCACGCTCGAACTCTGCTCGTGCGCATCTTGAGCAGCTGATGCACAAGCCTGCTGCCAATAACTGATTGCAAGTCGCCCCCCATTGGGGTTCCATGACCGTTAACCAAAGTAAAGAGAGCCGACATGACCGAAGATGTGGACCGCCACAACTCAAAGATGGCCAAGAAAAAAGTCGCCCGCGACAAGATCATGGCCACCAAGACCGAAGAAAAAGGGCTGGTGATCGTGCACACCGGCAAGGGCAAGGGCAAAAGCTCGGCTGCTTTCGGGATGATCTTCCGCTGCATCGCCCATGGGTTCCCCACAGCGGTCGTTCAGTTCATCAAGGGTGGCATGGACACCGGCGAGCGCAACCTGATCACCGAAAACTTCAGCGATCTGTGCGAGTTTCACACCATGGGCGAGGGTTTCACCTGGGAGACCCAGGACAAGTCCCGCGACATCGAGATGGCGCAGGCCGCATGGGCCAAGGCCAAGGAATTGATCCGCGACGACAAGCACCGGATGGTTCTGCTCGATGAGATCAACATCGCCATGCGCTATGACTATGTCGATGTGGCCGAGGTCGTAGAATTCCTTCAGGCCGAAAAGCCGCCCATGACCCATGTGGTCCTGACCGGGCGCAACGCCAAGGACGAGCTGATCGAGATCGCCGATCTGGCCACGGAGATGGAACTGCTCAAACACCCCTTCCGCTCAGGTGTAAAAGCACAGGCCGGCGTGGAGTTCTAAGCCCCATGCTGCGCCCCGAGATCATCGCCTGGGATTTCGATGGCGTGCTGAACCGCAACATCTTTGCGGGGCGGTTTCTCTGGGCGGATCATTTCGAGGTTGAACTGGGCCTGCCGCTCGACAGTTTTCAGAACTTTGTCTTCCATTCGGGCCGCTTCAAGGAGGTTCTGCGCGGCAAGCTGGACCTCACCGATGTGCTGGCCGCATGGTGCCGGGAAGTCGATTGCCCGATCTCGGCGCAGGAGCTGATGGATTACTGGTTCTCGCGCGATGTATATCCTGACCAGATGCTTCTGGATGTGCTGCGGCAGGTGCAGGCGCGCCATGTGATTGCCACCAACAACGAGGCGCACAGGGCGCGCTACATCATGGATGTGATGGGCTATGTCGACTATGTCGAACATATGTTCGCCGCAGGCCCCATGGGAACACCCAAACCCGAACGGTCGTTCTTTGCAGCGATTGAAAGCTGGTCCCAGCGCCCGGCCTCGGTTCATCTGCTGGTCGATGATCTTGAGGTCAACATCGAGGCAGCGCGGGAGGCAGGCTGGCAGGCGTTTCACTATTCCGATGCCACACGCCCGGACCTGATGAAATCGCTGGGCTGTCTGTGACCGCAAAACTGATGATCCAGGGCGCTGGCTCGAATGTCGGCAAATCCGTGCTGGTTGCGGGTCTGGCACGGGCTTATGCCCGGCGCGGTCTGACCGTACGCCCCTTCAAACCGCAAAACATGTCGAACAATGCAGCCGTCACCAGCGATGGCGGCGAAATCGGGCGGGCGCAGGCCCTGCAGGCGCTGGCCGCGCGTGTCCCGCCGATGACGGACATGAACCCGGTCCTGCTGAAGCCCGAGACCGAGGTCGGCGCGCAGGTCGTGGTGCAGGGCAAGCGTCTGACAACGGTGAAGGCGCGGGACTATGCAGCGCTGAAGCCGCAACTGATGGCCCCAGTGCTGGAAAGTTTCAACCGGCTTTCCGAAGGGGCCGATCTTGTGCTGGTGGAGGGCGCAGGCAGCCCGGCGGAGGTCAATCTGCGGGCGGGCGACATTGCCAATATGGGGTTTGCCGATGCAGCCCGGGTGCCGGTGGTTCTGGTGGGGGACATCGACCGGGGTGGGGTGATTGCTCAGATGGTCGGGACCAAAGCGGTGCTGAGTGACACGGATGCGCACCTGATCCGGGGTTTTGTCATCAACAAGTTTCGTGGCGATGTCAGCCTGTTTGACGATGGATATGCAATGATTGCCGGGCATACGGGCTGGCAGGGTTTTGGTGTCTGTCCGTGGTTTGCGGATGCGTCCAAACTGCCCGCCGAAGACGCGCTGGATCTGCGGGGCGCGCGCAGGGAGAATGGTCTGAAGATCGCTGTCCCTGTTTTCTCGCGGATTTCGAACTTTGATGATCTGGATCCGCTGGCCCAGGAGCCGTCGGTCTCGCTTGAGATGATCGCTGCCGGTCAGCCACTGCCCGGTGATGCGGATCTGGTGATCCTTCCGGGCTCAAAATCTACCCGCGGCGATCTGGCTTTCCTGCGTGAGCAGGGCTGGGACACGGATATCTTTGCCCATGTGCGGCGCGGTGGCCGGGTGCTGGGGCTGTGCGGAGGCTATCAGATGATGGGCCGAGCGGTGAAGGATCTGGCCGGGATCGAGGGGCCGAAAGGTGTCGCACCGGGGCTGGGTCTGCTGGATGTCGAGACCGTGATGACGCAGGACAAACACCTCAACCCGGTGAGCGCCACCCATCTTGCGACCGGGCTGGAGGTGCGCGGCTACGAGATGCACAAGGGAGAGACCTTTGGGCCCGATTGCACCCGCCCGGTGCTGGACATTGCCGGGCGGCAGGATGGCGCGCGCAGTGCCGATGGCCGTCTGGAAGGCACTTACGTGCACGGGTTCTTTGCGCAGGATGGGTTCCGCGCGGCCAGTCTGGAGCTGTGGGGCGCGGCACCCTCAGGGCTGGAATACGGGGCAGGTGTGGAGGCAACCCTTGATGCGCTGGCCGATCATCTTGAGGCGCATCTGGACCTTGATGGCATGCTCGCTTTGGCGCGCTCAGGGCTGTGATGGGTCTGTCCCCGCGGGGACCGATTGCGAAAACGAGGTGTTTTCAGAGGCTTATCGATTCTGACTTTTTCCCGTTAAAACAATGAAAACAAAGGTTAAAAATTATCCAGCGAGCGCACTGGCAAGTCTTGACCAGTTTTCCTCCCCATCGGGCAGGCCAAGGCGCACCCATGTCTCTGAGTAGGGAAAGATCCGTGACCAGATATGGGCGCGGGCAAGCTGGCTTTGCGCGCGCGCTGCGTCGGGTGTCTCATAAGTGCGAAACAGATCGCACCCGCCCACAAGCGACCAGCCGGCCGCAATGGCAAGCGCATCCAGTCGGGCCGCATCTGCGCGAAGCCGGTTGCGTGTCTGGTCTGCCCATCTTCGGTCAGCCAGCGCTGCCGCGCCGATGGCCAGAGCCGGGCCGTTGACGGCCCATGGACCGGCCAGTGACCCAAGGGTATCGATCTGCGCAGCATTTCCCAGCACCATCCCAAGACGCAAGCCTGCAAGCCCGTAGAACTTGCCGAAAGAGCGCAGGATCACCAGTGAGACGGGCAGGGCGTGGCCGGTCAGGGAGACCTCAGGGCAGACGTCGCAAAAGCTTTCATCCACGATGAGAAGTTTGCAGCGCCGGGCCAGTTTCAGAAGAACATCAGGCGCAAATTGCGTGCCGGTAGGGTTGTTGGGATTGACCAGCACGACCGTATCCGGGGCCTCAGGCAGATCATCGAGGCTGGAGATGTCACGCACCTGATGGCCATGTGTGCGGAAAGCGGCGGCATGTTCGTTGTAGGTCGGTCCAAGGATGTGAACGGTGCCCTTTGGCGCGACCATAGGCGTCAGTTGAATGGCGGCTTGCGCGCCCGCGACCGGCAGGATCTGGGTGCTGTCCGCTGCACCGTAGGCCGCGCGCGCGGCTTCTGTGGTGTGGGCCAGAAGTGCTGCGTCAGGCAGGCGGGACCAGACCTGCGGATCAAGTGCGGGCACCGGGTAAGGGCGCAGGTTGATGCCGGTTGAAAGATCCAGCCAGTCACCTTCTGCACCACCATGAAGGGCCATGGCCTCGGTCAGATTGCCACCGTGATCGCGCCGCGCGCTCATAGCAGCCACCCCAGAAATGCCAGTGCCAGACAGGTGCTGACGGTCAGAATCAGAAGGCGTTCAAGGCCCGCGATGCCGCGCATCAGGTCTTCGGCATCCGGGTCGGGTGCTTGCGCATTGACCCATGGATTATCCTCCATCCCCTCTCCATAGACGCGGGGGCCGGAGAGGCGAACGCTCAGAAGGGCGGCCAGTCCGGCCTCGGGCCAACCAGCGTTGGGGGAGCGGTGAAGGGGCGCATCGCGGCGCATGATGTTGACTGACACGGCCGGTGTTGGGCTGAGCAGGGCAAAGCCCAGACCGGTCAGCCGCGCTGGCAGCCAATTGACAAGATCATCAAGAATGGCGGCGGTCTTGCCGAAGGCCTCATGCCGGTCAGTGCGATAACCGATCATGCTGTCGAGCGTGTTGATCGCCTTGTATGTGGCGATGCCGGGCAGGCCCGCGACCAGACCCCAGAACAGCGGGGCGATGATGCCGTCTGATGTGTTCTCGCCCAGACTTTCAAGGGCAGCGCGGCTGATGCCCGGTGCATCGAGCTTGTCGGGATTGCGTCCGACAATCATGGCAACAGCACTGCGGGCAGAGTTTGTATCGTCTGCGGCAAGCGGCACGGCCACGGCGCGGACATGGTCGATCATCGATTTCGACGCCAGAAGCGGGGCGGCAAGGAAACCTGTGAGGATCACACCGATGAGGTTTGAGGGCAGCAGCGCCGCGATCAGTGACGCAACGGTCCATGTCAACCAGATGACCAGGGCGGCGGTCAGCGCGCCGGTGAGGATGCGCAGGCTACGCGGCCATGATTGGTGGTTCAGGAACGTATCCAACCGGGTGATGAGCCAGCCAATCCATGTGACCGGGTGGCCGATGGCCTGAAAGGCACGATCCGGCCAGCCGAAACGCCGATCGAGCGCCAATGCAAGCGCCATGGCCAGTGCTGTCCCGGTCATGAGGTAGACCCGATGCGGATGGGGCGGATGTCGCTGAGGCCTGCTACCTGAACTGCGGGTAATGCGGCCGGTGGCGTCTGACCGCTGGCATAGATCAGCCCGGCCAGACCGCCGGTGTGGGCGAGCAGGATGCCAGCGGCGTTTGTCGCATTGGCGGCCTGCATCAGGCCGGACAGATCGGGGCCGCCACGGTGTTGCGCGTTGCGAAAGGCCGATTGCGTGGTCAAAGCGCCGATGGCATGCATATCGCCGCTGGTCACCGCGTCTGGCCAGAGGTCAATCAGGTCGGAGATGTCGGCGAAATTGCTGTCCTCGGGGTCGGTTGCGCATGGGGGTGCGATGATGCCGCCGACAACCTCGATGCCATTGACGGGGGGCAGGCGGCGCAGGGTTTGGGCGGCGCGAGAGGCCCAGAGATGGGTCTCGGGCCGGGGGTGCATCAGTGGATCGCTCGCGCCTTCACACTTCAGAAGGATTTCGGCTTCGTCTGCAGGGCTGAGCCGATGAGAGCCGAGCAGGCGCAGAAAAGCCAGACGAATGCTGGTCGAGACACCGGTGCCAAGGCCGGGCGCATGGGTTGTTTGTGCGAAAAGCCGCCCCACAGGATCGGAAAGCCGGGCCAGATCGCAAAGCCTGCGCAGGTCTCGCCCGGGCAGGCAGGCGGTAAGTGTGGCATCAAACCCGGGCGCGCGGCTGAGGTCTTGGGTGAGGGTGACGCCGGTGTCCGGGCTGGGCGCGCTGACCACCACCACCGGTCCGTCAGGCCCGAGACGGCCTTGCAGAAACTCGCCGAAATGGCCGGGTATGGTGCGGCTGTGCACGGACATGACGCAGGGCGTGCTCAGAGAGCGGGCAGGGGTTTGAGGCTGGGAATGCGGGCCTTGAAATGGCCCTTTACCCCGACCGGCCACTGGCGGAAAGGCACGGTGCCGCTGGCGCTTTCAGCATGCAGGGCGGCATAGTCGACAATGGCCTGCGCGCTGTCCTGATCGGGCGAGAATGCGCCCAGCACATATGTCATCTTCTCATCGCCCGTGACGGCAATGTTGCAGCCATGCTCACAGCCCATGAGGCAGGCCACAGGCCGGATTTCGACGTTTGTGCCAAGGGCAGCGGATTGCACGCGGCTGAGCATTTCTTCGCCGCAGGGCGTCAGGGACTTGTCCTCACGCAATTCAGGCTGGCGGCAGGTCGTGCAGACGAAAACAACGGTGGACTTGGTCATGGATTCAAGCTCGCGTCAGTGGTGGACAGGCGACAGGTTATAGGGGGTAGAGGGCGTGGGATGCCAGTGAAAAGACCGCTGCGGCACAATTTCCGACATGCGCCGGTTTGGGCAAAATAAAAGGACGCCTCAATCACTGAGGCGCCCTGCGACAAGCATATTGATATGTCTTATCTTGTGCTGCTTTGCAGCTGTCTCTCCCTGCCGGACCGGCCGACGTGAGCACACGCTAGGAGGTGAAAATTCACCCGTCAACAGCTTCTGCGGGCAAATTCGCCAAAAACCGAAAAATTTCTCGATTTGCGCCGCTTTGTTCAATCCGGTTGACAGTAATATGTGTAAAATACCCTGTAAAAAAAGGACCGCACCCGAGGGCGCGGCCAGTCAACAGGGAGGTGTGAATGCCAAAAAGGGCGCTGCCCTCTCGCATTGCACGCCCCCTTGTGGCATGGAACTGATTAACAAACTGTATCGAATGGCACAGTTGATTAACTTGGAGACGAGCAGACATGGGCGAGAGCGTTTTTGTTGGTGGTGGTGGTGAGGCTTATGGCGAGCCGCAGAACCTGCTGTTGAAATACGCCAACCGACACGGGTTGATCGCGGGCGCAACGGGGACCGGCAAGACGGTGACGCTGCAAATTCTGGCGGAAAGCTTTTCTGCTGAGGGCGTGCCTGTGTTCATGGCCGATGTGAAGGGTGACCTGTCGGGACTGGCGCGCAGTGGGACGCCGGAGCACAAGCTGCACGACGCGTTTATGTCGCGCGCGGGCAAGATCGGTTTTGATGACTATGGGTATGATGCCTTTCCAGTCGTCTTCTGGGATCTTTTTGGAGAGAAGGGCCATCCGATCCGCACGACGCTGGCCGAGATGGGCCCCCTGCTGTTGTCGCGTTTGCTGGAACTGACGGAAGCGCAGGAAGGCATTCTGAACATTGCGTTCCGCCTGTCGGATGAAGAGGGCATGGCGCTTCTGGATCTCAAGGATCTGCAAGCGCTTCTGGTCTGGATCGGAGAAAACTCAAAGACGCTGTCGCTTCGCTATGGCAACATTTCGACCGCGTCAGTCGGGGCCATTCAGCGCCGTCTGATCGTTCTGGAGAACCAGGGAGCCGGGTCGTTCTTTGGCGAACCCGCGCTGAAGCTTGAGGACATGATCGCAACCACGCCGGGCGGGCAGGGGCGGATCAATGTGCTGGCCGCGGACAAGCTGATGGGCTCGCCGCGTTTGTACGGCACGTTTCTGCTGTGGCTCTTGTCGGAGTTGTTCGAGGAGCTGCCCGAGGTCGGCGATCCGGACAAGCCGAAATTCGTCTTCTTCTTTGATGAGGCGCATCTGTTGTTCGAGGATGCCCCCAAGGCGCTGACCGACAAGGTGGAGCAGGTGGCGCGTCTGATCCGCTCAAAAGGCGTTGGTGTCTATTTCATCACCCAGAGCCCCGATGATGTGCCCGAGGACATTCTGGGCCAGTTGGGCAACCGGGTTCAGCATGCGCTCAGGGCGTTTACGCCGCGGGATCTGAAAGCGCTGAAGGCGGCGGCCGAGACGTTCCGGCCCAATCCCGATTTCGACACGCAGGATGCGATCCGCGATGTCGGCGTTGGCGAGGCGGTGGTGTCGCTGTTGCAGGCCAAGGGTGTGCCATCTGTCGTACAGCGCACGCTGATCCGGCCGCCATCGTCCCAGCTTGGGCCGATCACGGAGGATGAACGGGCGCAGGTGATGGCTGGCAGTCCTCTGTCAGGGCTGTATGACGAGGCGGTTGACCGCGAAAGCGCGTTCGAGATCCTGGCCAAGCGCGCCAGTGCTGCCGCAGACGAGGCGGCACGGATCGAGGCTGAAGAGGAAAAGAAGGAGCTGGAACTGCGCGAGTTCCAGAAGGCCAAGCGCTATGATGCGCCAAGCCGCAGCCGTTCGACCAGCAGCCGGTCATCCACCCGGTCATCGAAATCCGACAGCATCTCCCAGACGCTGGTGAAGGCCGCGATCCGCACCGCCACGACGCGCAACGGACAGCGGATGATCCGGGGCATTCTGGGCGGCCTGTTCAAGGGCCGCTGAGATGGATGGGGTCACGCCGGGCCTGCGTGGCACGGCAAGCCTTGTGGTTGGTACGAATGATACCGCACCGCGCGTCGGCTCGGGCCGGATTGCGGTGCTGGCCACGCCGGTGATGATCAATCTGATCGAGGAGGCAGCACTGAATGCGGTGGAGCATCTGTTGCCCGAGGGTCAGCAATCGCTGGGCACGCGGCTGGATGTGACCCATGTGGCGCCCACGCCGGTGGGCATGGCCGTGACGGCAGAGGCCGAGGTGATCGCGGTCGAGGGGCGCAACATCACGTTTCGGGTGAGTGCCCGCGATGCCCATGATGTGATTGGCGAGGGTCAGCACGACCGTGTGGTTGTGACGGAGGCCCGGTTTACTGCACGGGTGGCTGAGAAGGCGGAGCGGTAGCTGCCCTGGGTTTCCGCCGAGCGAAAGCTTTCAAACTGTTTAAGCTGATGCTGAAATCTTCTGGACGTTGGCAAGGTGCCCGTTCCCCAGAAACTGGGCGACCTAAATTCGAAGATCTTGCGCCGGGTTGTCTGACCGGGCCACTCATTGCACTTGAAAAGCGGTACCAAAAAAGGGACCCAACAGGCCCCTTTCAAAACGCAGATATGACCGGATGATCAATCGTCGCGGTGCACGCGTTCCTTACGCTCGTGCCGCTCCTGCGCCTCAAGGCTGAGGGTCGCGATGGGGCGGGCGTCGAGGCGCTTGAGCGAGATCGGCTCGCCGGTCGCTTCGCAATAGCCGTAGGATCCGTCGTCGATCCGGCGCAGGGCCGCGTCGATCTTGGAGACGACCTTGCGCTGGCGGTCGCGGGTGCGCAGCTCAAGCGCACGGTCGGTTTCCTCGGAAGCGCGATCGGCAACATCGGGGATGTTGCGCGTGCCTTCCTGCATGTCCTTGATGGTGCCGCTGCTTTCTTCGAGGATCGAAGCCTTCCAGTCCATCAGCTTCTGGCGAAAATAATCCTGCTGACGGTCATTCATGAAAGGTTCAGCATCGGAGGGGCGATAGTCAGTGTCGAATTTGGTTTCCAGCTTCATACCCTTGTTACCCTTTTTCCCCGGGGGAGTATGACCGGATCTGGCCGACCCATACGGGGGATGTTATTGCGGATCGGTTGACCGATCTCACTGGTTTTCGCGGTTGCTGGCGCCCCTCGTAATCCTATTTATACCTTTTGTCACCTGTAAGATTCCTGCATCAGAGGAATTTCACGGCCTCTGAGGGGCTTGACTTAAGAACGACCGCCAAGGGTAGATGCCGGAATGAAATTTACGTCAACCAACACTTACATCGCCACCGATGATCTGACAGTGGCTGTAAATGCCGCTGTGACACTGGAGCGCCCGCTTCTGGTTAAAGGCGAGCCCGGCACGGGCAAGACCGAACTTGCGCGCCAGATCGCGGGAGCCTTGGGTCTGAACATCGTGGAGTGGTCGATCAAGTCCACCACGAAGGCACAGCAGGGCCTTTACGAATATGACGCGATCAGCCGGTTGCGCGACAGCCAGCTTGGTGATGCGCGGGTCGAGGACATCTCGAACTACATCAAGAAGGGCAAGCTGTGGGAGGCTTTTTCAGCAGATGAGCGCTGCGTCCTGCTGATCGACGAGATCGACAAGGCCGATATCGAGTTTCCCAATGATCTGTTGCAGGAACTCGACCAGATGGAGTTCTTTGTCTACGAGACCGGCGAGATGGTCCGCGCGCGTCACCGACCCATCGTGATCATCACGTCGAACAACGAAAAGGAACTGCCTGATGCGTTTCTGCGCCGCTGTTTCTTTCACTACATCAAGTTTCCTGATCCCGAGACGCTGAAGGCCATTGTCGATGTGCATTTTCCGGGCATCAAGCAGACACTTGTGGCCGAGGCTCTGTCGCAGTTCTTTGACGTGCGCGAGACGCCGGGGATCAAGAAAAAGCCGTCAACATCCGAGGTGCTGGACTGGCTGAAGCTGCTTCTGGCCGAGGATCTGGGGCCTGAAGACCTGAAGCGCAATGCCGCGGACAGTCTGCCGAAGCTGCACGGGGCACTGTTGAAAAACGAGCAGGACGTGCATCTGTTTGAACGGCTGGCGTTTCTGGCACGGCGGGAAGGCCGGTGAGTGCGGTCGAAATCCGGCCTGTGACGCGGGCAGATGAAGCGGACTGGCGCAGGCTTTGGACCGGATATCTGACGTATTATGAAAGTGCGGTGAGCGAGGAGGTCTATCAGACCTCTTTTGCGCGTCTGCTGGGCGATGATCCGCAGGATTACCACGGGCGTCTGGCGATCAGGGACGGTGTGCCGGTGGGGCTGGTGCATTACATCTTTCACCGCCATATGTGGAAAGTGGAAAACGTGACCTATCTTCAGGACCTGTATGTCGATCCGTCTGTGCGCGGCACGGGCGCGGGCCGGGCGCTGATCAGGGCGGTTTATGACCATGGAGACAGGACGGGCTGTCCGTCGGTCTATTGGACGACGCAGGATTTCAACGCGACGGCCCGTCGGCTATACGATGACATCGGAGAATTGACGCCGTTCATCAAATATCAGCGTCCAGCGGTGAAACCGGTCTGATGCGGGGTTTGCTGCTCTCTTTGCCGCTTCTGGCGATGGCCTGTACGCCGGTTTCTCAACCGGCAGGTGAGGCTGTGGCGACCCGAGCGGTCGAGGGCGTGGCGATCACGCCAAAGGCGTTTCCGCGTGGGGTTGCGCGCTCCAATGCGACACTGGCCGAAGACTTCATCGATCTGACCTTCAGTTTGGAAAGTGGCCAGCCGCTAACCCGGTTGCTGCGCTACGAAGAGCCGGTGCGGGTGGTCATGCGCTCTGCTGCTCTCAGGCCCTATACGCAGGATCTGGACCGGTTGCTTGCGCGCATCCGGCAGGAGGCGGGCGTGGACATCAAGCGGGTAACAAACCCGGCTGAGGCACAGATCCACATCTCGGCCATTTCCGCGCGGCAGATCTCACGGGTCTATCCTGGTGCCGCGTGTTTCATTGTGCCGGGCGAGACGACATGGAACAGTTTTCGCAAGCGCAGCCGGTCGCAAAGGGTGCGCTGGTCCGAGCAGAGCACGCTGGGGACCACTGCGATATTCCTGCCATCTGACAGCACCCCGCAGGAGGTCCGTGACTGTCTGCATGAGGAAATCGGCCAGACACTGGGGCCTGCCAATGACATCTACCGTCTGCCGGATTCGGTCTTCAATGACGACAATTACCACGGCATTCTGACGCCGTTCGATATGCTGATGCTGCGCACGCTTTACCATCCAGGTCTGCGCTCGGGCCTGTCGCAGGACGAGGTGCGCAAGCGTCTGGTGCCGATCCTGCGGGAACTGAACCCAAAGGGCCAGCGGATCGGGCGCAAATCACGCGCCGGCAGCAATGCGGCGTGGAAAACCAGTATTGAAGACGCGCTGACCCGGAACAATTCACGCGACAAGCGGCTGGCTGCGGCCAATCGGGCGGTTGATCTGGCCTCGCGCATGTTGCCGCAGGACCACCGGCTGGGTGTGGCGCTGCTGACCCGGGGCCGACTGTTGATCGGCAAGTCTGCCAAGCGGGCCGGATCGGACTTCGAGGCGGCCTATTCGGTGCTGAGCGAGTTGCTGGGCCCGCGCGACGTGCGCACGGCTCAGGCAGCTTTGCATCTGGGCGTGACCCGGCTGCGCAATGGTGATGCCACAGGCGCGCTGACGCTGGCCGATCAGGCGATCCCGGTGGCCAAGCGGGGCGAGAACGGCATTCTGACATCCGGCCTTTATGCGGTGCGCGCTGAAGCGCTGAATGATCTGGGCCAGCCCGTGCGCGCACGCCTTGCCCGCGTTGAAAGCCTGAAATGGGCACGTCTTGCCTTTGGTGATCAGGATGGCAAGATCGCGCGTGCCCAATCCGAATTGGAGCGGTTGTCGAAACCGCCGTCCTCAGCCTCCAGGAGTGCCTACCCATGATCCTTCCCATCGCGTTCGCGCTTGGTTTTGCCTTCGGCTGGATGCGCGCAGGAAAACGCGGCGGCAATCGGCTGGACAAGCTGCAATATGGCGCAGGCCACGGGATTGCCTTCGTGATCGTAGTGCTTGCCCTGACCGTGCTTCTGGACCGCCTGGACGTGGTCTGATGTTTGTCGGCTTCTTTGCAAATCTGCGAGAGGCGAAACTGCCGGTCAGCCTGCGCGAATACCTGACCTTCCTTGAGGCCATGGGCCGGGGCGTGGTGATCTACGACATCGAGGAATTCTACTATCTGGCGCGCGCCAGCCTGATCAAGGACGAGCGTCACATCGACCGTTTCGATCAGGTGTTTGCGCACAGTTTTGAGGGGATGGAAGCGGTGTCGGTTGCCGATCTGCTGGAGCGGGCGGAGATCCCGCAAGAGTGGATCGAGAGGCTGGCTGAAAAACATCTCAGCCCCGAGGAAAAGGCCGAGATCGAAGCGCTTGGCGGGTTCGAGAAACTGATGGAGACCCTGCGGGAGCGGCTGGCTGAGCAGGAAAAGCGTCATCAGGGCGGCTCGAAATGGATCGGGACGGCGGGAACCTCGCCTTTTGGGGCTTACGGCTATAATCCCGAGGGCATTCGCATCGGCCAGAAGGAAAGCCGCCATCAGCGGGCGGTGAAGGTCTGGGACAAGCGCGAGTTTCGCAATCTCGATGACAGTGTGGAACTGGGCACCCGCAACATCAAGGTGGCGCTGAAACGCCTGCGCCGCTGGGCGCGCGACGGGGCCGAGGAAGAGCTTGATCTGGGTGGCACGCTGCGGGCCACGGCCGAGCAGGGCTATCTGGATGTGAAAACCCGGCCCGAGCGGCGCAACGCGGTCAAGGTGCTGTTGTTTCTGGATGTGGGCGGGTCGATGGACCCTTACATCAAGCTGGTCGAGGAGCTGTTCTCTGCCGCCAAGACAGAATTCAAACATCTGGAATATTACTACTTCCACAATTGCCTTTATGAAGGGGTCTGGAAGGACAACCGCAGACGCTGGACCGAGCAGATCCCGACGCTGGATGTGATGCGGACCTATGGTGCGGATTATAAGGCGATTTTTGTCGGCGACGCGTCCATGAGCCCCTATGAGATCGCCTATCCCGGTGGCGCGAACGAGCATTACAACGCTGAGGCCGGTTCGGTCTGGCTGACGCGGGTGCGTGAGAAATGGCCCGCCTCGATCTGGATCAATCCGGTCAAGCAAAGCCATTGGGAATACACCCAGTCGATTGCCATGATCTCGCAGGTGTTCGAGGGGCAGATGTTCCCGATGACGCTGAAGGGGATCGAAGCCTCCATGCGGGAGCTTGGGCGCTAAGCATGACGCGGCCTCTGGATGATATCCGCGTGATCGAATTTGCAGGGCTGGGACCGGCCCCGTTTGCCGGGCAGTTGCTGGGTGATCTGGGGGCTGATGTGGTGATCATCGACCGGCCCAGACGCGGTGCTGTGTCGCTGGAGCACAGCGTGGAACGGCGGGGCAAACGCTCGGTCGTGCTGGATCTGAAAGACCCCGAAGGTGTGGCACTTGCGCGGCGGCTGGTGGCCGGTGCGGATGTTCTGATCGAGGGGTTGCGGCCCGGCGTGATGGAACGGCTGGGGCTGGGACCTGAGGTGTGCCGCGCGGATCATCCCGGGCTGATCTACGGACGTATGACCGGCTGGGGACAGACCGGCCCATGGGCGCAGATGGCAGGCCATGACATCACCTATATCGCGCTCACCGGTGCGCTGCATGCGATGGGTGAGGCGGGCAGGCCGCCCTCACCGCCGCTCAATCTGGTGGGTGATTTCGGCGGCGGGTCGATGATGCTGGTGATGGGCATTCTGAGCGCGCTGCATGCGCGTGGTCGTAGCGGCAAGGGTGCAGTGATCGATGCAGCCATTCTGGATGGCACGAATGCTCTGATGGGCATGATGCAATCCTGGAGTGCTGCCGGACGCTGGTCAGAGGCGCGGGCGAGCAACATTCTGGATGGGTCCGCACCCTATTATCGCTGCTACGCGACCAGTGACGCGCGCTATGTCGCCGTTGGCGCGATCGAGGCGCAGTTTCTGGCGGCCTTGCTGGAAAGGCTGGGCATTTCGGCCGAGGTCTATGGCGATCAGCATGACGTGGCGGAACACCCACGGCAAACGGCGTTGCTGGAAGGCGTGTTCGCGACGCGAACCATGGCTGATTGGGCTGCGCATTTCGAGGGGACGGATGCCTGTGTTGCGCCGGTGCTCACTCTGGCCGAGGCGGCGGAGCATCCTCAGCAGATGGCCCGTGATGCATTCGTCAGGGCAGGCGGTATGACCCATCCGGGCGTTGTGCCGGTGTTTGATGGCGCGGCTTATGCGCCGGTGACGGATGTGGCGCGTGATGGTGCGGATACGCGTGGCGTTTTGCAGGAATTGGGCCTGAGCGCGGAGGAGATCGACGCGCTGCTGGCTGCCGGGACGATCAGATGCGCCTGAAGGAACGTCCTATCGCAATCGTCGGTGCCGGGATCGGCGGGGCGGCGGCGGCCTTGGCGCTTGCAATGCGGGGTGCCCGGGTTGAGGTCTTCGAGCAGGCCCGCGAGATTGAGGAGGTTGGTGCCGGGCTGCAGATCGGGCCCAACGGGGTGAAAGTGCTGGACCGGCTT
Organism: uncultured Paracoccaceae bacterium; assembly: GCA_947494445.1. Lineage (GTDB taxonomy): Bacteria > Pseudomonadota > Alphaproteobacteria > Rhodobacterales > Rhodobacteraceae > CANLSM01. The sequence goes on from CANLVD010000003.1 coordinate 37,622, forward strand.
GGGGTGCGCCAGCAGGTGCTGGGGCAGGCAAACCGGCCTGAAGCTGTGGCGCTGAGGCGTTTTACCTCCGGACAAGAGGTTGCGCGCGTGCCTTTTGGAGCAAAGGCGGTCGACCGTTGGGGTGCGCCGATGGCCCAGATCCACCGCGCGGACCTGCTGGATGTTCTGGCTCGTCAGGCTGTGGATTGTGGTGCGGAATTTGTCACCGATGCACAGGTCACAGGCGTGCAGCGCGACGGTCGGGAAGCGGTTTTACAGGGAGAGGAAACTCTGGGACGTTTTGATCTTGTGATTGGAGCCGACGGGTTGAAATCGACCATACGCAGTTTTGTGACCGGCGCGCATGAGCCTGTGTTTTCCGGGCAGGTCGCCTGGCGCGCGCTTGTCGCGTTGGAGGTCGGTGATCTTGACCAGTCGTTGACCCATGTGTTTCTGGGCAGCGGGTTGCATGTTGTGGTCTATCCACTGAAAACGCGGGGCGTGTGGAACCTTGTTGCTGTTCGGCAGGGACGCGGGGCCGTTGCGGAGGACTGGCGGCTGCGCGGTGATCCGGTTGAGTATAGAGACACCTTTTCAATGGCATGCCCGGAATTGCTCACGTTGCTTGAAGCGGCTGATGCGCCGCTCAGCTGGGGCCTTTACACGCACGCACCACTGGAGAGTTGGGTCAATGGGCCCGTGGCGCTGTTGGGCGATGCCTGCCATCCTATGCTGCCGTTTCTGGCGCAGGGCGCGACCATGGCACTGGAGGACGCTTATGTGCTGGCAGCGCTTTTGGACAACGGCCCGCAAGCGGAGGCATTGGCAAAATATCAGGCACGTCGGCTGCCGCGCACGGCGCGTGTGCAGGCGGCTTCGGCCCGGAACGCGAACATTTATCATGCCCGTTGGCCAGTATCAGCCGCGATTGGCCTGGGCATGGGGGCAGTGGCGCGCTTTTCCCAAGGCGGATTGGCTGGGCAGTTCGACTGGCTTTACGGGGCTGATGAGACGTTATTCTGAGCGCTCAGGCCGCCAGACTCACCCAGATCGGCACGTGATCTGACGGCTTTTCACGGCCGCGGATCGCCACGTCGATTTCACAGGTTTCCAGCAGATCGGCGGCCTGCGGGGTGAGCAGGAAGTGATCGATGCGGATGCCGTCGTTGCGGTTCCAGGCACCGGCCTGATAATCCCAGAATGTGTAGGTCTCGGGCGCGTGGCTTGTTGCGCGCAGGGCCTCCGTGAACCCCAGATTGAGGATGCGCCGCCATGCGGCCCGGCTTTCGGGGCGGAAGAGCGCGTCGTCTTTCCAGGCCTCGGGACGGGCGGCGTCTTCGGGCTGGGGGATGATGTTGAAATCACCGCAGATGAGTGCCGGTTCTTCCAACTCAAGCAGGGCTTTGGCGCGGGTGTGGAGACGGTCCATGAAGGACAGTTTATAGTCATATTTCGGGCCCGGCGCAGGGTTGCCGTTGGGCAGGTACATACCGCAGACCCGCACAGGGGTATCGCCCATGACGGTTGCTTCGATCCAGCGGGCCTGTTCGTCTGTATCATCTCCGGGCAGACCACGCGTGACATCTTCCAGAGGCAGTTTTGACAGGATCGCAACGCCGTTGAAGCCCTTCTGGCCGTGGGTTTCGACGATATATCCCATGTCCTCGAAAAGCTCTCGGGGGAAGTTTTCATCGATGGATTTGATCTCCTGCAGGCAGGCGACATCGGGTTTGGCCTCTTCCAGCCAGTCGGTCAGTGCGCCGATGCGGGCCTTGATGCCGTTGATGTTGAAAGAGGCGATTTTCATGGGTCTGCTCCGCAGGGTTTGGCTTCGTGATTAATCCACCCTTAAGCGGGAGAATGCAATCTTGCATCATGGTCCAGATCGTCAAAGTCTTTGGGGAACGCAACACCGGCACGCGGGCAGCGATCCGGATGCTCAGACAATTGCCGGAGGTCGCGCAGCGGATTGATCCGATGGTGCCGGTCAGGGGCAACGACGCGCTGGAGGCGGCCATTCGGGCACAGTTTCGCGGGCAGTGGCGCAAGCTGTATCTGGCAGCTGCCGGTCATGACCCGTCAGCGCGGGCAACTGGCAATGATCCGTGGAAACACAGCGTGCCGATGCTGAGTGACGGGATGGTTGCGGCCCGGATGACAGCACTTTTCATGGTGCGAGACCCCTATTCCTGGGCGCTGGCGCTGGCGCGCAGACCATACCACATGAAAGGACCACGGCCTGAGAGTTTTGAGGGGTTTCTGACGCGCCCCTGGATGTCGGAACCCCGCGAAGGGGTAGAGCCGGTGCTGGCAAGCCCGGTGATGCTGTGGTCGCGCAAGCTGGCAGGCTACCGGTCATTCATCGGGCAGGCGACCTGCGAGGGGCTGGGCACCGCGGTCTTGCAGTTTGAGCACTTCATTGCAGATCCCGTGGCGGAACTGACTGGCGCGCTGGTGCAGGCAGGGCTGCAACCGTCGCGCGCGTTGCAGCAGGTGTCCGAGACCAAGGGGCGCGGCACGCTGGCTGAAAAGCAGGCCTATTACGGGCGGGCTGAATGGCTGAACTTGCTGACGCGCAGCAATGTCGAGGCGATCAGCACCCAGATCAATTGGGATCTGGCAGAGCAGTTCGGATACAGGCCTTTGACTTCAGGCGATTTTCCAGAAGAGTTGAGCCCTCATTGGGCGGCAGCGCGTGATGCGCTGCTCAGCCGGTCACATCGAGAAGGACGTGCCGCATCCGCAGCTTGAGGTCGCGTTGGGATTGTCGATCACGAAACGTGCGCCGATCAACTCTTGCGTGAAATCGATCACGGCGTTGCTCAAGAAAGGCAGGGAAACCGGGTCGATCAGGACTTTCGCGCCGTCTTTTTCCAGCACGAGGTCATCTTCGGCGGCTGTGTCTTCAAGCTTGATCTCATACTGAAAGCCCGAGCAACCGCCGCCTTCAACCGCCACGCGCAGGCATTGGTCAGAGCCTGCATCGGATGCAATTTCGCTGAGCCGCGCAAAGGCGCGATCCGTTACTTTTGGCGGCAGGGCAAGGTCCATCTTTCAACCGATCCTCTCATGGGGTAGCGTGAAAGATGTAAGGCAGGACAGGCCTTCCAACAAGGGCAAAGACAAAATCATGCTGGCAGCATATGCGACCGATCAGGCGAAAAGCCGGGGGCGGCTGGTGGGTGAGCGCGAATCGGCGCATCGCTCGGCGTTTCAGAGAGACCGGGACAGGATCATCCATGCCTCGGCGTTTCGGCGGCTGAAACACAAGACGCAGGTGTTTGTTGAGCATGAGGGTGATTACTACCGCACCCGCCTGACCCATTCGATCGAGGTGGCGCAAGTGGCGCGCACGCTGAGCAGCGCACTGAACCTGCAAGGCGAGCTGACGGAGGCGATCGCGCTGGCCCATGATCTGGGTCATCCCCCTTTTGGCCACACAGGCGAGGATGCATTGCAGGCTGCCATGGCCCCGTATGGCGGGTTCGATCACAACGCACAGGCCATTCGGATCGTCACGGCCCTTGAGCAGCATTACGCGGATTTCGACGGGCTGAACCTGACATGGGAAACGCTTGAAGGGATTGCCAAGCACAATGGTCCGGTCATTGGCGATGTGCCCTATGCGCTGGCCGATTACAACGCGTCCCATGATCTGGAACTGGCGACACATGCCAGTGCCGAGGCGCAGGCGGCCGCGATCTCGGACGATATTGCCTATAACAATCATGACCTTGCCGATGGATTGCGAGCCGGTGTGATCACGCTGGAGCAGGTCAGCGCGCTGCCGCTGGTGCGCGATTGCTTTGCCCGCGTGGACGAGTTGTACCCGGGGCTGGAGGCGTCGCGGCGTCAACATGAGGCGTTGCGGCGGCTTTTTGGTGCGATGGTCGAGGATGTGCTGGCAACGAGCCGGGTGCTGCTGGAGCAATCGGGTGCGCAATCGGTGGAGGACATCCGCGCGCTTGATCATTCGGTAATCCGCTTTTCCGAACAGATGTTTGGCCAGTTGAAGGAGATCCGGGCATTTCTGTTCGAGCACATGTACCGCCACTGGCAGGTGCGGCGGATGCGCCAGAAGGCATCGACGATTGTATCGGAGCTGTTCACATCGTTCTTTGAGGATCCGTTTCTGCTGCCACCTGAGTGGCGCGCACAGGCCAATTCGGATGATCTGACGGTGCGGGCGCGGGTGATCTCGGATTATATCTCGGGCATGACCGACCGGTTTGCCTTGCAGGAGCATTTCGAGATTCGCGATCCGGCAACGCCTGCCTTGAGCAAAGCCAACCTCTGAGGTGCCAATTCTCACAGCATTGTCTTCGTGCTGCCCTAAAGTCGTCACCAGAGGGCGGTGAGGTGCTCTTGTATTGTAGCGACAGCCAATCAAGGTGACGATGTGGGAAAAGTTAGTTTTGTTGAATTTGAACGTATGTGTGAGCCGGCACGGGGCGTGACGCCTGAGCAATTCGAGGCGATGATCCATCCTGAAACCGGTGCTGACCGGGTCAGGGACGAGCGCTCCGGCAGGGTTGAGAACAAGATCAGCCTGGCGCCGATGGGCAATCTTTTGCGGATGGCCGCCAGTTAACTTCGATACGGTTGTGTGAGGCATCCTGCAGCGGTTGGGGTAATCCTTGACAGGCTTTGCATCACCGGGTCTTTGCGCGTAAAGAACACGCGCAAAGACCGAAGCCGAAAGCTGCAGACATGAATGTTTTCTCCGACATCAGGGCGCTGGTCCTGACAAGCCTTGACGCCCTTGAAGCCGCTGGCACGCTGCCTGCCGGTCTGGACCGCAGCAATGTGGCGGTCGAGCCGCCGCGTGACGCGGCCCATGGCGATATGGCGACCAATGCGGCCATGGTGCTGGCAAAGCCCGCGCGCAGCAATCCGCGCGCCTTGGCCGAGGCTTTGGCGCCTGTGCTGGCGGCTGACCCACGGGTGCTGTCTGCCGATGTGGCCGGACCGGGCTTTCTGAACCTGCGGCTGGATCCGTCTGTCTGGCTGGCTGTTGTGCCTGAGGCGCTTGGCAAGGGCGCAGGTTTTGGCCGCTCCACCATGGGGGCGGGTGCCAAGGTTAATGTCGAATATGTCTCGGCCAACCCGACCGGTCCGCTGCATGTGGGCCATACAAGGGGGGCCGTTTTTGGCGATGCACTGGCGGGTCTGCTGGATTTCGCAGGCTTTGAGGTGACGCGTGAGTACTATATCAACGATGGTGGCGCGCAGGTCGATACGCTCGCCCGGTCCGTATATCTGCGGTATCTTGAGGCCCACGGCAGGGCCGTTGAGTTTCCCGATGGAACCTACCCGGGCGATTATCTCGTGCCGGTGGGGCAGGCCCTGAAAGACAAGGTCGGGGACGCATTTGTCGAGGCATCCGAAGACGTCTGGCTGGAAGGTGTGCGGGAGTTTGCGACCGACGCGATGCTTGACCTGATCCGTGATGATCTGGCCCAGTTGGGTGTGAAAATGGATGTCTGGTTCTCGGAAAAATCGCTTTATGGCACGGGCCGTATTGAGGCAGCCCTGAAGGATCTTGAGGACAAGGGCTTGATCTATGAGGGTGTGCTGGAGCCGCCCAAGGGTAAGACGCCCGAAGATTGGGAGCCGCGGGAGCAGACCCTGTTCCGCTCGACCAGTCATGGCGACGATGTAGACCGGCCCGTCAAGAAGTCCGACGGGGCCTGGACCTATTTCGCGCCTGACATTGCCTATCACTATGACAAGGTAACCCGGGGCTTTGATGCGCTGATTGATGTTTTTGGCGCGGATCACGGCGGCTATGTCAAACGGATGAAGGCAGCCGTGTCGGCCCTTTCAGACGGCAAGGTGCCGCTTGATATCAAGCTGACGCAACTGGTGAAGCTTTACAAGAATGGCGAGCCGTTCAAGATGTCGAAACGGGCAGGCACTTTCGTGACCCTGCGCGATGTCGTCGAGCAGGTGGGGCCGGACGTGACCCGCTTCGTGATGCTGACACGCAAAAACGATGCGCCGCTTGATTTCGATTTCGACAAGGCGATGGAGCAATCCAAGGACAATCCGGTGTTTTACGTGCAATACGCGCATGCCCGGGCGCATTCCGTGGCCAAGCGGGGTGCACAGGACGGGTTTGACGTAAGCGATGCGGCCCTTGCAGGCGCTGATCTTGCACCGCTGAGCCATGCATCCGAGATGGAATTGCTGCGCAAACTGGCAGAATGGCCACGTCTGGTGGAGGCAGCAGCACAAAGCCACGAGCCGCACCGGGTGGCGTTTTATCTGTATGATCTGGCCAGTGCGTTTCACAGCCTTCAGCATCAGGGCAAGATCGATCCTGACCTGCGCTTCGTGCGCACAGATGCTCCGCAAGCAACGAAGGCGCGATTGGCGCTGGTGCGTGCGGTTGCGGTTGTGATCGCCTCAGGTCTTGGTATTCTGGGCGTAACCCCGGCGGATGAGATGTAAATCTCTCGCTAACAATCATAACATTTCGGGGTTGGAGCAGACGCGGACACAAGATACAGTGTTCACAGACAAGGCAGAGACCCTATGAAAGAGAGCTTCATAGACGATTCGGGCTATGCCGCCGGACTTGGCGGCATGGTGGCACGGCTGGTGAAATGGGGCGGCGCGCTGGTGTCGGTCCTGCTTATTCTTGCGACCGTGGTCTGGGCGTATCGGCTGGGTGTGCGGGACGCGCGCGATGTGCCGGTCATTCAGGCTATGCAGGGTCCGGCGCGCACCCAGCCCGAAGATCCCGGCGGATCACAGGCAGCCCATCAGGGGCTGGATGTGAATGACGTGCTGGCCGGTGCGGTTGAAGATACGGAAGAGCCCATTGTGCTCGCGCCTGAAGCAGAAGGGGTGAGTGATGAGGATCTGGTGGCCGGGTTGGAAGAGGCCGTGCCAGAGGAGACCAATCCGCTGGCCGGTGACGGCAATTCCAGCCAAAGTGTGACCGAAGAGCAAAGCATCGAGGAAGCTGTGGCGGGCCTGCTGCGCGAGGTCGAGAATGAGGAGGCAGCGGATGCCGCCCCCGCGACCCAGCTTGAGGCATCCGCCAGACCAACAGCGCGCCCAAACAATTTGCCGCGCCCCCGGACCACGCCCGCCCCGAGCGAGCCGGCAGGACCTGCTACGGCCGAGGTCAATCAGGCCGCTTTGGGTGTTGTCCCCGGCTCGCGCCTTGTCCAGTTGGGCGCGTTTGACAGCGAGGCCGCGGCCGAGGGCGAATGGGACCGGATCACCAAGGCCAATCTTGACCTGCTGGGCGACAAATCCCGTTACATCGAAGAGGCAACCAGCGGCGGGCGTCAGTTTTTCCGGTTGCGCGCGGTCGGATTTGCGTCGCTTGAGCAGGCCCGCGCGATGTGTGAGGCCCTCAAGGCCCGCGGCGTCGACTGCATTCCGGTGACCCAGAGGTGAGCGCGCCGTCCCGGATGATCCTTGGCTGCTCCGGCCTGCATCTGACCGCAGAGGAAAGGGCATTTTACGCCGAGAGCAATCCTTGGGGGTTTATCCTTTTTGCCCGCAACATCGACACAGCCGATCAGATCAGGGCTTTGTGCGCGTCTTTGCGCGACAGCGTGGGCCGCGATGCGCCGATCCTGATCGATCAGGAAGGTGGCCGGGTGGCCCGGTTGCGCGCCCCATTGGCCACCGAATGGCAGCCGCCGCTTGATTTTGTCGCGCAATATCCAGTGGAAACCAAAGCCGAGGCGATGCGACTGCGCTATCTGGCAATCGCATTGGAGTTGCGATCCTATGGGATCGATGTGAATTGCGCACCAATGGCCGATACCGCTTTTGCGACAACCCATCCGTTTCTGCGCAACCGTTGCTATGGCGATGCGCCGGATCAGGTGGGGCGTATGGCACGTGCGGTGGCCGATGGCTTGCAGGCAGGTGGTGTTCTGCCCGTGCTCAAGCACATGCCCGGCCATGGGCGCACCACGCTTGACAGCCACAAGGACTTGCCGGTCGTGAACGTGGATCATGCCACATTGCGGGCTGAGGATTTTGCCCCGTTCCGTGCGCTGCGCGATCTGCCGCTTGGCATGACCGGCCATCTGAGCATCCCGGCCCTTGATCCGGTGAACTGCGCGACCCAGTCGCCAGAGATCATCCGGGTCATTCGCCGTGAGATCGGTTTTGAGGGCCTGTTGATGACCGATGACCTGTCGATGGGGGCCTTGAAGGGAACTGTGGCGGAGCGCTGCGAGGCCTCGCTGGCGGCGGGCTGTGATCTGCTTTTGCATTGCAACGGGGACCTGCCCGAGATGGTTCAGGCCGCATCGGTTGCCGGAGAGACAACGGACGAAATGGGTGCCCGGATTGCGGCAGTGGATGCGCTGCGCGGACCAGCGCCGGATACGGATCTGCGCATGGTGCTTGACCAGCTTGCGGCCCTGACCAAGGAGGCGGTTGATGCCTGACGACCAGTTTGATGCAGATAGGGTCAGTACCGAGGATCGCCTTGCGGCCGAGGCACTGGTTGTTGACCTTGACGGCTTTGAAGGCCCGCTTGACGTACTGCTGACGCTGTCGCGCACGCAAAAAGTCGATCTGCGCAAAATCTCGATCCTCGCGCTGGCCGAACAATATCTGCGCTTTGTTGAAGAGGCCAAACGGCTGCGCATCGAATTGGCAGCGGATTATCTGGTGATGGCAGCGTGGCTCGCGTTTCTCAAAAGCCGTTTGCTGTTGCCGCCTGATCCGGAAGAAGAGGGACCAAGCGGTGAGGAACTGGCGGCTCATCTGGCGTTCCAGCTTGAGCGGCTTGAGGCGATGCGGCGGGTGTCGGCCCAGTTGATGGGACGCGACCGGCTGGGGCGGGATTTCTTTGCGCGTGGCATGACGGAATCGGTTACCTCGACCCGCAAGGTGCATTATCGCGCGTCCGTTCTGGACCTCATGCAGGCCTATGCGCGGATCAAGACCCGTGATGACTTCGAGCCTTTGCATTTCCGGCGTGGTCCGGTCTTCACGATGGAGCAGGCGCTGGAGCGGATGAAAGGCCTGATCGGTCATGCGATTGAATGGGGCGAATTGAGTCAGTTTCTGCCAGAGGGCTGGATTCTTGATCCCAAGAAGCGCCGTTCTGCCATGGCATCGACTTTTGCGGCTTCGCTGGAGCTTGCAAAACTGGGGCAGGTGGAATTGCGTCAGGATGAGGCGTTCGCGCCTCTGCAATTGCGTGCGCGCCAGGCCAGATCATGAGTGACGCGCCGGAAAAGGATGTCTCGTCGCTCTTTGAAGCGCCGCCCATGGCCGAGCAGGAGCGGATGGTCGAGGCGATCCTCTTTGCCACATCAGAGCCGATGAGTGCGCGCCAGATCGAGGCGCGACTGCCCCATGGCGCCGATGTGGCCGAGGCTTTGGTACATGTGCGCAAACGCTATCAGGGCAGGGGCGTGCATCTGACGAAAATCGGTGATGCCTGGGCATTTCGAACGGCCCCCGATCTGGGGTTCCTGATGCAAAAGGAACAGGTCGAGGAGCGCAAGCTGAGCCGAGCGGCGATGGAAACGCTCGCGATCATCGCCTACCACCAGCCGGTTACGCGCGGCGAGATCGAGGAGATCAGGGGCGTGTCGGTCTCTCGCGGGACCATTGATCTGCTGCTGGAACTGGAATGGATCAAGCTTGGACGGCGGCGGATGACGCCCGGCCGTCCGGTGACCTTCATCGTGACCCAGACCTTCCTGGATCACTTTGGTCTGGAGAGCGCCCGAGATCTGCCGGGGCTGAAGGAATTGCGCGAAACTGGCCTTCTGGAAAACCGCCCCCCGCCCGGTGCACCGATTGATCTGGCAACCGGTGAAGAAATCGAGGACGAAGACGGTGAGGCCGATGATCAGGATGATATGTTCACCTGATCACCGATCTGGTGCTTACGGCGTTTTCTGTCCGTTGAGTACGCCATAAATCAGGATCCCTGAGCTGTCGATTGACGATGTGCCTTCTGCGCGCAGGGCTGCACCGATCTCTTCGGCTGAGGGTCCGAAAACGCCGCCATCCACGCCGATCGAGGTGACATCAGTGCTGCTGAGATCAGCTGCGTCAGTCGACAAGATGGCCGAGACTGAGTTGCCGGTGATATCAACATTCACAATTTGCACGGAAAACGCGCCATCTGGCCCACCGAGCAGGGGTGACGTTGCCTGTGCACTTTGATAGTCGATCTGACCTGTGGCCGCTCCGGGGTTCGCAAAATCGAGGCTGATCGATCCGGTCCCGTCCGCCACTTCGGTCGGGGCATCCCCTGAAAGACGGGCCAGCGTGCTGGTGATCTGATAGGTTACGTTTGCGCCACCGGCCGGGAGGTTGGCCACGTTGGTCAGGTGCCCAGCGGTTCCGGGAAAGAGCGAGATATTGCTCGAATCCGGATCAATGACGCCCAGAACTGCGGGCATGAAATATTCAGCGGGAGCACCGAGTAGAATGAAGCCTTCACCGTCTTGGGTCTCGAAGAGCCCGGGTGAGGTTTCGGTTAAGTCCACTTCAATGCCTTCCCCGACAATCCGAAGCTTGTCATTGGGCAGGATATCAAGCTGGTAGCGCAGATCCTGAATGTTGAAGGCAACTGGTCCGTTATCAAAGAATTCCAGAGAAGCCTCCGCAAGCACGGCCTGCAGATCTTCGATGCCTATTTCGGTTTCAAGACCACCTGTGCCATTCAGGCTTTGATTCGCGGCTGAGCTTACGGTGGTTCCACCACCACAGGCGCTCAAGCCGAACAGGCCCAACAGGACCGTTGCTCGCAGTATCATAACTCAACCCCTCGTTAAGATGTGTCTTGGTCGTCTGATTTCGTGGCCAAATCAAGACGGACGTAGGGGCATAGTTTGGTAAATGGAACAGTGGGAATTTTGAGGTTTTTAGTTCAGAAACCGGAATTAAATTGTTGATTGCAAAGGATAAAAAATAGTTTTCCATTGCCGGCACGAACGTGGAAGCTGTTAACCAGAAATGAAATGGGAAAGAAATATGAATTTCCCCCCGAGGTTTTGTACTCAAAGGCAGGCAGTTCGTATCAGGCTTTCCACTCTTTGAAGTGCTTGGACAGTTTCAGGCCTTGCCCCTGGTAATTCGAGCCAAGATCGGAACCGTACAGTTGTGCTGGTGGCGCGGCCATTTGTTCATAGACGAGCCTCCCAACGGTTTGACCGTGTTCCAGAACAAACGGGGCTTCGTGGCAGCGGACTTCCAGCACCCCGCGGGAACCCTTGCCGCCTGCATTGGCATGGCCGAAGCCGGGATCGAAAAAGCCCGCGTAGTGCACGCGAAACTCGCCCACCATGGCAACATAGGGGGCCATTTCAGCTGCATAGATGGGCGGAACATGCACGGCTTCACGGCTGGCCAGGATGTAGAAAGCACCGGGATCAAGGATGATATGGCCGGATGTGGCCGAGACCGGTTCCCAGAAATCGCAGGGGTCATAATGTCCGATCCTGTCCAGATCAATCAGGCCCGTATGGGGTTTTGCGCGATACCCGATAATGTCAGCACCACCCAAGTTCAGATCGACCGAGAAGCCAAGACCACCGTCGATGTTGGCTGGGCCATCGACCAGATGGTCGGCCTCATGCGCCGCCAGCAGATCGGCGTCTGACAGAATGGATTGGCCCGCGCGGAACCGGATCTGATTGAGCCGCAGACCGGGGCGCGCAAGGACGGAGAAGGACCGTGGTGAAATCTCGGCATAGAGCGGGCCGGTATAACCTGCGTCGATGCGATCAAATTCCACGCCATCATCGGTGATGAGACGGGTAAAGAGGTCAAGCCGCCCGGTGGAGCTTTTGGCATTGGCGACCGCGTTGATGGTTGCGGGCAGGGCGAGGCTTTCCATCAGAGGTACGATGTAGACGCAGCCCTTTTCCAGAACGGCACCCGGTGTCAGGTCGACCTCATGCATGGCAAATTCAGGCAGGCGATCAGCGATCTTGCGGCCCAGACCGGGCAGGAAGGATGCGCGCACCCGCCAGGCCATGTGCCCCAGCCTGAGATCGAGGGAGGCGGGCTGGACCTGACCATCGAGGAGCGGTTCTGTGGTCGAGATGACGCCGGTGTCCACCAGCGTAGCGATGTGTTGGGAAGGCAGAACGCCGATCTGGTCAGTCATCAAATGGCCCCTGTCTTGCGGATGGGAAAAGGGCGTCGGTGCGGTTGGCACACGACGCCCCTTTGATCCTTGGTCGGGCTAGCGAGATTCGAACTCACGACCTTTCGTCCCCCAGACGAACGCGCTACCAGGCTGCGCTATAGCCCGAATGTTGCGGGTTATACCCCGATCTGCCGCAGGTGCAAGAGCCAACCTCAGCGACCTGCGCTCATGCGGTCGCGCAGGGCCGTAAGCTCGGCATAGACGGTGCGCAAGGCGGCATGCGTGTCACCTGAAGACTGACTGTCAACAGCGTCCATTTCTGTAAAGAGGCCAAGTTGTTCTTCCCCGGAAGTGTCGTCGGTTTCAACGACTTGTGGCTCGGGCTTGACCAAGGTCAAAGACTTTGGCGCAGACGGTGCGGGAGCCGCCGCAGGTTCTGCTGCATCCAGCGATCCGATTTCGGCCACATGGCGCACGCCGTTTTCCTTGAGGATTTTCTGCACGCCCTTGATGGTCAATCCGTCACGGTAGAGCAGGTCACGGATGCCGCGCAGAAGGTTGACGTCCTGTGGTCTGTAGTAGCGCCGCCCGCCGCCGCGTTTGATCGGTTTGATCTGGCTGAACTTACTCTCCCAGAAGCGCAGCACATGGGCTGGTGTATCCAGCACGTCTGCGACTTCGGAAATGGTCCGAAACGCGTCGGGAGATTTTTCTCGGGCAAGCGCCATGGGATCAGGACTTGTTTCCGGCGTCCACGCGCTCTTTCATCAGATGCGATGGGCGGAATGTCAGGACGCGGCGCGGATTGATCGGCACTTCGACCCCGGTTTTCGGGTTGCGGCCCATGCGGGCGGTCTTGGAACGGACGCTGAAGGTGCCAAAGGACGAGATCTTCACGCTTTCGCCTTTGACCAGCGCCTCGGACAAGTGTTGGAGAACGGTTTCGACCAGATCTGCACTTTCATTTCGGGAAAGCCCGACCTCTCTGAACACTGCTTCGCTCAGGTCCAGCCTCGTCAAAGTTCCGCCTGCCATTGTTCCCTCACCCCTTTTTCTGTTCGACCAGATTAGGTGTAACTTGGAAAAGGAGTCAATATCAGGGGTTTGTAAGACTTTTTTGAAAGCGGATTTAAGCTTTCGACCAGCGCATCAAGGCCGCTCCCCAGGCCAATCCGCCGCCAATCGCCTCCATCAGCAGCAATTGGTCGGGTTTGATCTGCCCGTTTTGGCGGGCAACAGACAGGGCAAGTGGGATCGAAGCTGCTGATGTGTTGCCGTGATTCTGTACGGTGACGACCACGCGGTCCATCGGGATGCCGACTTTCCTGGCCGTGGACGCGATGATCCGCAGGTTTGCCTGATGGGGCACGACCCAATCAACGTCGTCGGCAGTGAGACCGGCAGCATCAAGCACTTCTTCACCCGCTTCGGCCAGTTTCGAGACGGCGTGCTTGAACACCTCACGCCCCTGCATCTTGAGCACACCGGTGGTCTGGGTCGACGAGACGCCACCATCGACATAAAGAAGATCGTTATAAGTGCCGTCAGAGTGCAGGCAGCTTGACAGAATGCCGTCATCGTCGCTGGTGCCGGGCTGGCTTTGTGCTTCCAGAATCAGAGCGCCTGCGCCGTCGCCAAAAAGCACGCAGGTGCTGCGATCGGTCCAGTCCATGATGCGCGAAAACGTCTCGGCTCCGACCACAAGCACGCGTTTTGCCTGGCCAGAGACAATGAGCGCCTGAGCGTTGGCAAGCGCATAGAGAAAGCCTGCACAAACCGCCTGAATGTCGAAGGCAAAGCCTTTTGTCATGCCAAGCGCGTGCTGCAGCTTGGTGGCGGTTGACGGGAAGGTCTGATCGGGTGTGGACGTGGCCAAAACGATGGCGTCGATGTCTTGAGCGGTGATGCCTGCATCTGCCAGCGCCATGGTTGAGGCTTTCAGCGCGAGATCGGAGGTAAGCTCCCCTTCGGCCGCGAAGTGACGGCGCTCGATGCCTGATCGGGTGCGAATCCACTCGTCCGTGGTGTCCAGACATTCGGCAAATTCGCTGTTTTCGACGACACGTTCCGGCAAATAGTGGCCGGTCCCGATTGCAACAGCTCGGATCGTTGTCATGTGTCAGCCTGCATCTGAAGAGGTTTGGGTCAGCTCGGCCACGGTTTCCAGTGCATCAAGCTCACTGCGGCCGGAGGCGACGCGCGCCGCCAATTTCTGGGTAAACCCGTTGCTGGCCAGAATGAAGGCCAGTTTGATGGCAGCGGAGACACCCGTGGCATCGGCGCTGCCGTGGGATTTGATGACAGTGCCGTTGAGGCCGAGAAACACACCGCCGTTTACGCGTCGCGGATCGATGCGTTTTTGCAGACGTCTGAGCGAGGTCAGGGCAAAGAGCGCGCCGATGCGGCTGAGCGGAGAGTGGGCGAAAGCTTCCTTGAGAAGATCGCGGATGAGCGAGGCCGTGCCTTCTGCGGTTTTCAGGGCGATGTTGCCGGAAAATCCGTCGCAGACAACGATGTCGACGTCCATGCCCGAGATGTCCGAGCCTTCGACATAGCCGACATATTCAAAGTCGGATTTGCTGGCGGCAGCCTCAATCAGGACAGCGGCCTCATGCAGGGCCGTGCGACCCTTGTGTTCTTCGGTGCCGACATTGAGAAGTCCGATGCGCGGGCGGGTCAGGCCCAGACCATTGCGGGCGTAGGATGCGCCCATGATGGCATATTGTAGAAGATCGGGGGCATCGGCACGAATGTCGGCACCCATGTCCAGCACCACGTTGTAGCCAGACGGATTGCGCGAGGGCCAGAGCACGGCGATGGCGGGGCGATTGATGCCTTCCAACCTGCGCAGGCGCAGCATCGACATCGCCATCAGCGCGCCGGTGTTGCCGCAGGAGACGGCCACCGTGGCCTCACCCTTTTCAACTGTCTCAAGCGCGTTCCACATGGATGAGCCTTTGCCCTGACGCATGGCCCGGGACGGCTTTTCATTCATGGAGATGGTTTTCGTGACGTTGCGAATCTCGGTGCGATCGAGCAGATCAGGCTTTTTGCGCAGATGCTTGAGAAGCCGTTCCTCGTCGCCATGAACGATGAACCCGATGTCCGGGTTCTTGCGGGCGGACTTCGCCATGCCGCCCACGATCGCTGAAACGCCCCCTTCACCCCCCATTGCATCAATGGAAATGATGACCCTGTTATCTGGCCGAGGAGGGGAGGCGTTTGTCATGTCCTGGGGTTAACACCCGAGTGTGAGGCTGAATTTATGCCGCGTCTTCGTCCAGATCGATCTCTTCGACCATGACCACGACTTCACGCTCACCATAATGGCCGCAGGCGGCACAGACGTGATGAGGGCGTTTCAGTTCGCCACAGTTCGAACACTCGTTCGGGTTACCGGCCACAAGTGCGTCGTGGGACCGGCGCATGCCACGCTTGGAGCGGGTGATTTTACTCTTGGGGACTGCCATGTCCTTGATCCTTAAAAGTCTGAGTTCAGGGGACGGGCCCCACATTTTCGCATCGGCACCAAGGGTTGCACACAAGTCGTGGGCACGCTGCCGAAGCACCGGGGAAACGAGACGCGGAACATAGCAATAATTCCTATGACCGCAAGATGTTTTTCACGTTCTGATTGACCTGTGTTTTTCAGTCCTCAGCCAGCTTGTCGCGCAGGGCGGAAAGTCCGGCAAACGGCTTGGCATCGTCATCGGTCATTGGCTTGACCCCTTCGGGTCCGAAGACCCGTCCGGCAAGGCTTGCACCTTCGGCCTTGGGGTAGTCGGGCAGGGCCAGCGAGATGGCTTCGGTCGCGATCAGGCCAAGGTCGATCTTGTCGGTCAAAACCTCAATCTCGTCCATGTCATCATCGGGATCGATGTCCTGAGATTGCTCGGCCAATGTGGCGTCGGGCAGGAAACTGCGCCGCACGGGCACATCGATGCGGGTGCGCACCGGATCCAGCGTGATCACGCAATCCTGCGTGACGCTTGCGCCCAGCGTGCCAGCGACCAGCCAGCCGCCTTTGTCCAGTGGGGTTACCTTGCCGGCAAACCTGACTTTGGCGACCGCATTGGCCTTGAACAGTGCAGCCAGCGCCGTCTGCTCGTCCACGGTCGGGGTGACATCGAACGGATTGCCGCCGGTCTCCCGCAGGTTCGCGGTCTTGATCTCGCGGGAAAAGACCGGTGGAGAGGTGTCGGTTGAAGGGGTGACGTCGGGCATGGCGATGGCTTTCGGATCATTCTCGGGGCGGTTGCCCGGATCGTGAGATGGCTTGAATTTAACCTGAGCACCGGATAGGGAGCAAGGAGGTTCATCGGGTGCTTTTGAGGGATGGTCAAGACGTGCAGCGCATAACAATGTCCGGTTTGGGTCTGACCCTCGTGATTGGTGTCTCTGCCTGTACCCCTCAGGTGTCTGTCCATGGCTATGCACCCACGCAGGCCCAGCTTGACCGGATCGAGCCGGGCATCGACACGATCTTTTCGCTTGAGGAAGCGGTTGGCCGCCCGTCGACTTCGGGGCTGTTGCGGGACGGGACCTGGTATTACGTGCAGACCACGACCGTTCAATCGACCTACAAGGCCCCGGTGCCCACCGACCGTGTGGTCGTGGCTGTCGATTTTGACGAAGATGGCGTGGTCACGGATGTGCAGCGCTACGGGCTGGAGGATGGCCGTGTGGTCAACCTGTCGCCGCGCGTGACCGAAACTTCAGCCGTGCGCCGTGGCATTCTGGGTCAGATCTTCGGCAACCTGTTCCGTCTGGATGCGAGTTCCATTCTGGGCGGCTGATCCGGCCCGCCAGTGGCGCGCCGTGTGTGCTAGCTGTCGCCGGATTGTTTGAAATCCAGTGCTACGCCATTCATGCAATAGCGCAGACCCGTGGGCGCTGGCCCGTCGGGGAAGACGTGGCCGAGATGCGCATCACAGCGCGCACAAACCACTTCGGTGCGGCGCATGAAAAACTTGCGATCCTCGTGTTCTTCCACCGCTTCAGGCTTCAGCGGTTGAGTAAAACTGGGCCAGCCGGTGCCGCTGTCGAATTTCGCGGATGTCTCAAACAAGGGCTCACCACAGCAGACACAGGAGAAGGTGCCGTCGGCCTTTGGAAAATTATCATTGGTGAAGGCGCGCTCGGTTCCGGCCTTGCGGGTGACCTTATAGGCCAGATCGGACAGTTGCGCCCGCCATTCGGCGTCTGATTTGGTGATCTTGTCGGTCATGCTCACTCCTCACTTGCAGGCTAGCCTTCGGCTGATGATATAATGACTGAAACCGTCATGGTTCCGTCACCTTCCTGGGGCACATCATGATAGTTAAGTCAAAGCAGGGCAGACGCAATGGTTGGATTGACACGTGGGCGTTACAAGGCCCGGTTGGCGACCTCGGCAGAAGATGTTCAAAGCGCACAGAAGCTGCGGGCCATGACGTTTCGCGGCGACGACGGGCTGGACGCGGACCGGTTTGATCCGATCTGCCACCATGTGCTGGTCGAAGAGACGTCAGGCGGGCGTCTGGTCTGCTGTTTCCGGTTGCTGCATCTGGAAAGCGGGGCTGATATTGGCCGCTCCTATTCCGCGCAATTCTACAATCTGAGGAATCTGGAGGACTACACCGGATCCATGGTCGAGATGGGGCGATTTTGCATCCATCCGGAGTGTCTGGACGCGGACATTCTGCGGGTTGCCTGGGGTGCGATGACGCGATTTGTCGATGAAAATCAGGTGGATCTGCTGTTTGGTTGCTCAAGCTTCAAGGGCACGGAAGAAGATGCCTATATGGACGCCTTCGCGCTGTTGAAGGACCGTCATCTTGCGCCGAAACGCTGGCTGCCGCGGGTCAAGGCACCATCGGTCTTTCGTTTTGCCCGGCGATTGAAGCTGCGCAAACCCGATCTGAAGCTGGCGATGAAGGGCATGCCGCCCTTGCTCAGGACCTATCTGGTGATGGGTGGCTGGGTGTCGGATCACGCGGTCGTGGACAGGGATCTGAACACGCTGCATGTCTTCACCGGGCTTGAGATCAAGGCGGTGCCCGCTAACCGCAAAAGGTTGTTGCGGGCGACCTGATCGTTAGCGGGCTTTCTGGCCGAAGAGTTTTGCCTGAGCTTCCTTGTCGTCTTGAATGTTGGAGCGCTTTTCGGCCGCCACGGCACGCCCCTTGACGACGCCATCACGACTGCCGACCCGGTCCAGCCAGGCTGCCATGTTGGGGAATTGGGCAAGATCCTGCTGCTGGCCCTCCCAGAGCGAAGCCCATGGCCAGATCGCCATATCCGCAATGGAGAAGAAATCGCCTGCCACGTATTTGCGATCTGCGAGGCGCTTGTTCAGGACACCGTAAAGCCTGCCGGTCTCGTTCCGGTAGCGGTCCTTGGCATAGGGCAGGTCGTTGGGCGGATCCATGGCGGGGGCGTATTTCAGAAAGTGATGCGCCTGTCCTGCCATTGGACCAAGACCACCCATCTGCCACATCAGCCATTGATCCACCTCGATCCGTTCGCGCTCGGTTGATCCGCAAAACTTGCCGGTCTTTCGCGCCAGATATTGCAGGATTGCACCGCTTTCAAAGATGCTGATCGGCGCGCCATCGGGGCCGTCGGGATCGATGATTGCAGGCATCCGGTTGTTCGGGGCGATCTTCAGAAAAGACGGGGCGAACTGGTCGCCCTTGCCGATGTCGATGAGGTGAAGGGTGTAGGGCAGGCCCATTTCTTCAAGAGCGATGGAGATTTTCCAGCCGTTGGGTGTGGGCCAGTAAAAAAGATCAATGGGGTCTGCCATGGTCTGCATCCTTTGTCAGCGTTTGGCGGATAGGACCGGAGAGACCGGGAAAAGGCAAGCCGGGATCAGGCGCGTGTCAGCAGCGCCAGAGCCTCGGCATCGACATGATCGGTGCGCGGCAGGGGGCTGAAGAGGCGCGACCAGCGCCGAGACAGGGGTTTTTCTGCAAATCGTGTGCTGAGATCGGATGCTGACCAAAGCAGGCGGTCGCGCAGAATTGATCGGTAGATCGCAAGCGCACCCGGGCGAGTGTAAAAGCTCCAATGGCTGATGCGGCGTTTGGAACCGGCGAGGGGGAAGCCGCGGGCAAACAGGTAGCGGGTGACATGTTCGGCGTCGATTTCCACATCTGCCCACCGGGGACAGATGTGACCCAATCCCGCGCCAAGACAGGTGTCGCCGTCAACACTTCCTGGCGCGGCCCATTCGAACAACGCATCGAAGAGGTCGTTTTCACGCGAGATGATGTTGAACACTTCAGCCGAACAAAAAGCCGGTGAGGTCAGGCAGTCTCGGGCAACGGAAGAATACTCTGCCCCGCCCAGAAGAATCATCCGACCTATCCGTGCGGCGGGTGTGTGCGCAGCTCCGATCAGAGCCACGCGCGCACCAAGGGAATGCGCGAAAATGTCGATGGTCAGGTCCGGGCGAAGGGCGGCAATGTCTTCCAACATGCCTGACAAGGCCTCAGCCGCCGTGGTCGCCAGATCATAGGCCCGGGCAAAACCTGTGCCAAAACCACCCCAGTGCTGCGGACTTCTGGCAGGCCAGCCAAGGCATATTGCCAGACCGGCGTTTGGATCGTTGGTCTCAAACCCCAGTCCTATGGTCCAGCTGCGCACCTTCCAGTTGGCGGGGTCGGGTGCATCGGAGAACAGGCTGGAATGGGGCGATCTGGATGGCAGATCAGGGTGATATTTGAACCCGTGTATGAGGATTGCGAGCGGTGCACCTTTGGGAAGCGCATCCAGCCGGTCAGCAAGCGCCGACCCGAGAGGTCTTTTGCCGTCATCACAGGTGAGTCGCCCCTGCCTGAGGGTCACTTTGAGAACTGTCATTTGCCTTACCACCCGTTTGCCACTTTTTATCGTGGTCTGACGGATACATGCCTGCGGATGATTACAATGAAGTGAATATTTTCTGAAAAGTTTGAAGCCGCCCGGGTTTTTCCAGCGCTTGACGCCGCTTCCACAGAGGATTAGCAACAGATTTGTGGCGATTTGTTCAACCGGATTGCGGGCCACGTAAAACAATTCCGCTAAAGAGGTCGAGGTCCAGATGTGAACCCCGATCGATTGCCCCGATCGGGGTTTTGTTTTGGAGGGCACATGATGGCCGATGACTGGAAACCGAAAACCAAAATGATCCATGCAGGCTCCCGCCGTTCGCAATATGGCGAGGTGTCGGAGGCGATCTTTCTGACCCAAGGCTTTGTCTATCCCGATGCGGAAGCGGCAGAAGCGCGTTTTATCGAAAGCGGACCTGATGAGTTTATCTACGCCCGGTATGGCAACCCGACCGTGCGCATGTTCGAGGATCGGTTTGCCGCGCTGGAAGGGGCAGAGGATGCCTTTGCGACCGCGTCTGGAATGGCGGCCGTCAATGGCGCGTTGATGTCGTTGCTCAAGTCAGGCGATCACGTGGTATCCGCGCGGGCGCTGTTTGGGTCGTGCCTCTGGATCGTGGAAAACCTGCTGAGCAAGTTCGGGGTTGAGGTCACGTTTGTTGATGGGCGTGATCTGGATGCCTGGAAGGCGGCGATCCGGCCTGACACAAAGCTTTGCTTTCTTGAATCACTCTCAAACCCGACGCTGGAAGTGATTGATATCAAGGGTGTATCCAAACTTGCGCATGCGGTTGGTGCGCTGGTCGTGGTGGACAATGTCTTTGCCACGCCGGTCTTTTCACGGGTGTTGGAAGACGGTGCGGACGTGCTGATCTATTCAACCACAAAGCACATTGACGGGCAGGGGCGTTGTCTGGGTGGTGTCGTTCTTGGCACGCAGGATTTCATTCGCAAGACGCTGGAGCCTTACCTGAAACACACCGGCGGGGCGCTCAGCCCGTTCAACGCCTGGGTGATGCTCAAGGGGCTTGAGACGCTGGACCTGCGGTGTCGGGCACAAGCTGCCTCAGCACTTGCCTTGGCAAAGGCGCTTGAGGGGCATCGATCGGTGACCCGTGTCCTCTTTCCGGGGCTGACCAGCCATCCGCAGCACAGTCTTGCCATGGCGCAGATGTCACAGGGTGGCACAGTGCTGTCCTTTGAGGTTCAGGGCGGCAAGGCAGAGGCGTTCCGGGTCCTCAATGCGCTTGATGTGATCCTGATTTCCAACAATCTGGGCGATGCAAAGTCGATCATCACCCATCCGGCGACCACCACGCACCAGCGGTTGAGCGCGGATCAACGTGCGGCGCTCGGCATCTCTGACGGGCTGTTGCGCCTGTCGGTCGGGTTGGAGGATGTCGTTGATCTGCAAGAGGATTTGACCAGCGCGTTGGACCTTTTGACGGCCTGAATTGTCACAAACTCAACAGGATTGTGAGGGCCAACAGGACGGTTTGGTCTTTTCTTCTGGGCAGGAGGCTCCATGTTAGTCTCAGGATATGCCCCAGGGTACGAGGCCAGACGATGAACATTCACGACCCCAAGACCAAAGCAGACCGCGACACCGCAGGTCCCGTTGCGCAGCCAACACGGCAGGAAGCCGAAGAGGCAGTGCGCACTTTGCTGCGGTGGGCCGGTGATGATCCGACACGTGAAGGGCTACTGGATACACCCAAGCGCGTGACCAAAGCCTATCAGGATTGGTTCCGTGGCTATGACGAAGACCCTGAGGCGATGCTGCAACGCACATTTGAAGAGGTCGAGGGCTATGACGAGATGGTCGTGCTGCGCGACATCCGCTTTGAAAGCTACTGCGAGCATCACATGGCGCCGATTATTGGCAAGGCACATGTGGGCTATATCCCAACAGATCGCGTGGTCGGCATTTCCAAACTGGCGCGCGTGGTCGATGCCTTCGCCAAGCGTCTGCAGGTTCAGGAAAAGATGAATGCACAGATCGCCAACACGCTGATGGCTGTGCTCAAGCCCGAAGGTGTGGCGGTGGTGCTGGAAGGTGAGCATCATTGCATGTCGACACGCGGCGTGCACAAGCCGGGCGTGTCTATGGTGACGTCGACGATGCTGGGTGCGTTTCGGACCAATCGGGACACACGGCGTGAATTTCTCGACATCATCGGCAATCCGGTCAATCGCGGCGGCTGAGACCGCTTGACCTTTCGCAGGCTTGGCCCCAAGCCTGTGCCCCATGACCAACTTTCGACCCGTCGGATATGTGATTGGCCTGCTCATCGCGGCTTTGGGCGGCACCATGGTGTTGCCGTTTCTGGCCGATGCTCTGGCGGGATCGCCAAATGCCGGAAATTTCGCGATCTCCGGCATGATCACGATTTTCAGCGGCTCGATGATCGCGCTGGCCTGCAAGGACAGCAGGGCGACCGGACTGTCGATCCAGCAGACCTTCCTCTTGACCACGGGCGTCTGGGTGGCCCTGCCGATATTCGGAGCCTTGCCTTTCTGGCTGGGTGCACCGTCGGTGAGCTATACGGACGCTTTTTTCGAGGCGATGTCCGGCCTGACCACGACCGGATCAACAGTGTTCGCCAATCTGGACGAGTTGCCCAAGGGCACGCTTCTCTGGCGCGGGTTGATGCAATGGTTCGGCGGTATCGGGATCATCGTTGTGGCGATGGCGTTCCTGCCGCAACTGAAGGTGGGCGGGATGCAGATCTTCCGCTCGGAATCCTTTGACACTCTGGGCAAAATCCTGCCCCGAGCGGCTGAAATCGCCGGGTCCATATCGACCATCTATCTGGTGCTGACCTGCCTTTGCGTGCTTGGGTATTCCTGGGCCGGACTGAGTTTCTTTGACGCACTGGTCCATGCCATGACCACCATCGCAACCGGCGGATTTGCCAACTACGATGCGTCTTTCGGTGCGCTGGGGGGCGGGGCGGAGTATGTGGGCGCGATCTTCATGCTGGTTGCGAGCCTGCCATTTGTGCGCTATGTCCAGCTGGTTGCCGGCACCGCCAGACCGCTGATGCATGACACACAGGTGCGCAGTTTCTTCCTGATCATGATCGGGATTGTGGCGGCATTGACGCTGTGGCAATTGATGTTCTCGACGTCCGAGATTGAATTTGCCTTTCGCAAGGCGCTTTTCAATGGCGTCTCTATCCTGACAGGCACGGGCTATGCCAGCACGGATTACACGCTTTGGGGCGGGTTTCCGGTGACGCTGTTTTTCCTCATCGGATTGATCGGCGGCTGTGCGGGATCGACCTGCTGTTCAATCAAGGTGTTTCGGTTTCAGATCCTGATGTCGGCGATTGCAACGCAGATCCGCCGCATTCACAGCCCGCATGGTGTGTTTTCCCCGCGCTATGAGAAGCGCCCGATTTCCGAAGATGTCCTAAACTCCGTGATGGCGTTTTTCGTGCTGTTCATGCTGTCGCTTGGTGTCTTTGCTGTGGCTTTGGGGATGCTGGGGCTTGATGCGATCACCTCGATCTCGGGGGCGGCGGCTGCACTTGCCAATATTGGCCCCGGTCTTGGCCCGGAGATCGGGCCTTCGGGCAATTTTTCCGGCCTGCCCGATGCAGCCAAGTGGATCCTTGCTTTTGCAATGTTGACCGGACGTTTGGAGCTGATGTCGGTCTATATCATCTTCACGGTGGGGTTCTGGCGCCGCTGAGCTTACAACAACCGGTGAAATGGCCGCAGGGCACGGCCTCAGCCGTTGACCCCCTCAAGGCCCTTGCCTAAGAGATGCCTCAAGCAGATTGGTGAGGACAGCATGGCCGCAGATACCCCCCGTTCGTTTCAGGAGATCATTCTGAGGCTGCAAAGCTACTGGGCTGCGCGTGGCTGTGCGATCCTGCAACCCTATGACATGGAAGTCGGGGCAGGCACGTTTCACCCCGGCACAACCCTGCGCTCGCTTGGCTCAAACGCATGGGCTGCGGCCTACGTCCAGCCTTCGCGCAGGCCTACGGACGGGCGCTATGGCGAGAACCCGAACCGTTTGCAGCATTACTATCAGTATCAGGTGCTGATCAAACCCAGCCCGCCGGATTTGCAGGACCTCTATCTTGGCTCGCTTGAGGCGATCGGGATCGATATGGCGCTTCACGACATCCGCTTTGTCGAGGATGACTGGGAAAGCCCCACGCTGGGCGCATGGGGTCTGGGATGGGAGGTCTGGTGCGACGGCATGGAGGTCAGCCAGTTCACCTATTTCCAGCAGGTCGGCGGCCACGACTGCAAACCCGTCTCTGGAGAGTTGACCTACGGTCTGGAGCGTCTGGCGATGTATGTGCTGGGCGTCGATCATGTGATGGAAATGCCGTTCAACGACCCGCAAGCGCCGATCCCTTTGACCTACGGCGACATCTTTCACCAGACGGAAGAGGAATATTCACGCTGGAACTTCGATCTGGCGGATACGGACATCCTGCTCAGGCATTTCGAGGATGCCGAGGCCGAATGCGCCCGCATTCTGGACGCGCCCGCCGAGGACCCCAAGACCGGCAAACGCATCATCATGGCTCACCCGGCCTATGACCAGTGCATCAAGGCAAGCCATGTCTTCAACTTGCTGGACGCACGCGGCGTGATTTCGGTCACCGAACGACAGGCCTATATCGGGCGCGTGCGCGCACTTGCCAAACAATGCGCTGATGCCTTTGTGCAGACGGATGCCGGGGGTTTTGCCGCGTGATGCCAGCTGAGTGTTTCCTGCAAATCTGCAAACCACGGGCGGTAGCCTCATGAACGGCAAA
The DNA here is from genome assembly GCA_947494445.1 of uncultured Paracoccaceae bacterium. GTDB lineage: Bacteria > Pseudomonadota > Alphaproteobacteria > Rhodobacterales > Rhodobacteraceae > CANLSM01. The sequence goes on from CANLVD010000003.1 coordinate 62,335, forward strand.
TACCTTGTGGGCGGGTTGCTGGCCTTTACGGCGGTATTTGCGTGTGTGCTGTGGTACACGCAGACATATGCCTATTACGACCGTGTCAGCGATGTGGAGAGAATCGAAGTTGCTGGCAAAACCCTGTCGGTGCGCGACTATCAGGGCATAGATGCTGACACCTCGCCGATGAAAATCCGGGCCTGTTTCACGCTGGACCCGACTGAAATCGATGCACCCAAGGCAGATGATGCAACTCCGCTGGGCGCACCCGTTTGGTTCGATTGTTTTGACAATGGCAAGCTGACCGAAGATATCACCGCTGGCAGGGCTGTGGCTTATGTTGCCGGTGACGAGACGCCCGAAGGGGCCACGACCTACCAAATTCTCCGCTATCTGGCGGTGTATCCCGATGGCCGCGCCTATCTCTGGCGCCAATACAACAAGCTGGACTGATGCCTGATCTTCTCCTTGAGCTGTTTTCCGAAGAAATTCCGGCCCGCATGCAGGCGCGTGCAGCCAGTGACCTCAAGCGTCTGGTCACCGATGCACTGGTTGAAGCGGGGCTGACCTATGCATCCGCAGGAGCATTCTCGACTCCGCGGCGGCTGGCGCTTTCGGTGGAAGGGTTGACGGCTGAAAGCCCGACCCTGACGGAAGAGCGCAAGGGTCCGCGCACGGATGCACCGGAGAAAGCGCTGGACGGCTTTCTGCGCTCCACCGGTCTGACCAGGGATCAGCTTGAGGCGCGGGACGACAAGAAAGGGCAGGTCTGGTTTGCCTCCATCACCAAACCGGGCCGACCGGCGGCTGGGATCATCGCGGAAGTGATGCCTGGCATCATCGAAAACTTCCCATGGCCGAAATCCATGCGCTGGGGCGCAGGCCAGATGCGCTGGGTCCGTCCGCTTCATTCGATCCTGTGCATCCTAAGCGATGAAGCAGGCGCGCAGGTGGTCCCGTTTGATGCGGCCGGTATTGCGGCAGGCGATCAGACGCAAGGTCATCGCTTCATGGCGCCCGAAGCCATCAAGGTGACCTCGTTTGAAGACTATGAGACCCGACTGAAACGCGCCCACGTCATCCTGAGTGCGGAGGAACGGGCCGAGGCGATCTGGTCGGACGCCTCAAATCAGGCCTTTGCGCGCGGGTTGGAACTGGTCGAGGACAAGGGTCTTCTGGCAGAGGTGTCCGGCCTTGTGGAATGGCCCGTCGTGCTGATGGGTGACATCGCGCCCCAGTTTCTGGAATTGCCGCCGGAGGTTCTGCAGACGTCGATGAAGGAACATCAGAAGTTCTTTTCCGTACGCAATCCCAAGACTGCCAGGATCGAGGCTTATGTGACGGTCGCCAACCGGGAAACAGCCGACAACGGAGCAACAATCCTTGCGGGGAACTCCAAGGTGCTGACCGCGCGCCTATCGGACGCAAAATTCTTCTGGGAAAACGATTTGCGCGTGGTGCGGGACAAAGGGATGGAGGCGCTGGCCACACCGCTTGCCAACGTGACCTTCCACAACAAGCTGGGAACGGTGGCCGCGCGGATTGACCGGATTGCAGCACTTGCGCGTGAGATTGCACCGCTGGTGGGCGCTGATGCAGATCAGGCTGAGGCCGCAGCCAAGGTGGCCAAGGCGGATCTGTCGTCTGAGATGGTCTATGAATTCCCGGAACTTCAAGGGGTTATGGGCAAATACTACGCCAAGGCAGTAGGGCTGGCAGACAATATTGCCGAGACTTGCGAGACCCACTGGGCGCCTTTGGGCCCATCCGATGATGTCCCGACCGAGCCTGTCGCCATTGCGGTGGCTCTGGCCGACAAGATCGACATGCTGACAGGCTTTTGGGCAATCGATGAAAAGCCGACGGGCTCAAAGGATCCGTTTGCGTTGAGGCGGGCGGCTTTGGGGGTTATTCGGACGGTGTTGGAAAACGACAGCCGGTTGACTTTGGGCAAGACACTTGGGTCTGCGTCACATGATGCCGATGTTGATAACCTTCTGTCCTTCTTTGCCGAACGCTTGAAAACGCACCTCCGGTCCGAGGGCATTCGCCATGATGTCATCGATGCGGCTTTTCAGTTGGGCGGGCAGGATGACCTTGTGCTTTTGGTCAATCGGGTCAAGGCGTTGCAGGCGTTCCTTGACACAGATGATGGCACCAATCTGCTGCAGGGCACCAAGCGTGCGACGAATATTCTGAGTGCTGAGGAAAAGAAGGACGGGATTGAGTATTCGCTCGACCCGGATATCAAATTCGCTGAAACCGATGAGGAACGTGCCTTGTTTAAGGCGTTGGATGCGGCTGAACCCGCGATCCGATCAGCACTCGCAGAAGAGGATTTTGGCACCGCCATGGCAGGGCTTGCGGGCCTTCGCGCGCCCATTGATGCCTTCTTCGAGGCCACGGTCGTGAACGCGGACAATCAGATCGTGCGGCGCAATCGTCTGTGTCTGCTCAACCGCATCCGGTCGATCACCGGTCAGGTCGCTGTCTTCTCAGTCATCGAGGGCTGACACGCGGGCAATTGCCCATTGTTTTTGCAGTTTTCTCGCTTATTGTGCGCTGCACAAGGGAAGAGATAACGAATATGGGACAGGGGCAGTCCATCCAGCCGATTTCAAAGGTCGCCGATCAGGCAGGCCAGTTTGGCGCGCGTGCGGCCAAGCTGGCGATGCTGATGCGCATTGGCTTGCCTGTGCCCAACGGTCTGGCGCTGTCGTTTGACGCCACCCAGCGCATCGGCCGTGGCGAAAGCCTGTCTGAACTGCCAAAGACCAGCGGATTTGTGGCACTCAGGACGTCCCCCGGTGAGGCCGCCTGGGGCGGGGTTCCGGCGATGCTGAACCTTGGCGTGACCAGCCAGACCTTACCGGGGCTGGAGGCAAAACTTGGGCGCAAAAGCGCGCTGGATGTGTTTCGGCGCGGGATCATGTCGTACGGGGTGCGGGTTCACGGGCTGGACCCGGAAGATTTTGAAAACCTGTATTATGACCAGCTGAAGCTGTCCAAGACGCTGACTGAAACGGGGCTGGAGGAATTGGTCAAGGACAGCCTTGCCCTTTATCATGACGAGGTGGGCGAAGCATTTCCCGAAAACCCCGACAAGCAGGTGCAAATGGCCTTGCGCGCCATGGTCAAGGCCTGGTCGACACCGACCGCGCGCATTCTGCGTATGGCCAAGGGCGCACCGGAAGAGGCACCCTTGGGCTTGATGATCCAGAAGATGGTTTTCGGTTTGGGACCAGAGAACGGGGCAGGTGCCCTGCAGATGGTTGATGAGGGGACCGGGGCGTCCAGCATCACGGGCCGGTTTTTGCCAGATGCTCTTGGTCAGGACGCGACCACGGGACTGCGCACCCCGCATCTGGCGACAGTGATCGAACGCGAGGCCGCCGGGCAAACCCTGCCGTCGCTGGAAGAAATGCATCCCGATGGCCTGAGCCTGCTGAAATCGGCGACCACGGCAGCGACTAAGGTGCTGTCTGATGCTCAGCGGCTGGAGTTTACGCTGATCGGTCCGAACATTCACGTGCTGGATGCGATCCCGGCCAGACGTACGTCGCGGGCAACAGTGCGCATAGCCGTGGATCTGGCCAAGGCTGGCGTGATCAGCCGCGAAGATGCGGTGCTCAGGATTGAGCCGGGGCATCTGGCGGAAAGCTTGCATCCGCAGGTCGATCCTTATGCCACCAGAACGGTTCTGGGCACGGGCCTTGCGGCCAGTCCCGGCGCTGCCACGGGCAAGATCGTGTTCACGCCGGAGGCTGCTCAGGCCGCGCAATCCCAAGGCGACCCGGCCATTCTTGTGCGGTTCGAGACCAGCCCGGAGGACATTCGCGGCATGCATTCCGCAGTGGCCGTTCTGACTGTGCGCGGCGGCATGACCAGCCACGCAGCCGTGATCGCACGCGGTCTTGGTCTGCCATGTGTGGTGGGGGCCTCTGATCTGAGGCTTGATCTGCGCAAGGGCATGCTTACGACTGCAGCGGGAGAAACGCTTGTGGCAGGTGACATCATCACCATCGATGGCACTGCCGGGCAAGCTCTGGCAGGTGCACCCAAGATGACCCAGGCCGAGATGACGGGCGCCTTCACCGAATTAATGAACTGGGCCGACGAGATGCGCAGCATGGGCGTGCGCGCCAATGCCGATACCACGCAAGACGCTGAAGTCGCACGCAATTTCAAAGTTGATGGTATTGGTCTTTGCCGGACGGAACACATGTTCTTTCAGGATGACCGCATCGATTCCATGCGCGAGATGATCCTTGCGAATTCCACGGAGAGCCGACAGGACGCGCTGGCCAAACTGCTTGATATGCAGCGCAAGGACTTTACCGAACTGCTGCGCACAATGGCCGGGATGCCGGTTACGATCCGCCTTCTTGACCCGCCCCTGCACGAGTTCCTGCCCCATTCGGAGGAAGAGATCGCAACCCTCGCCACTGCCATGAACCTGCCCGTGGAAGAGGTGATGGCCCGCGCGGAAGACCTGCATGAGTTCAACCCGATGCTGGGCAAGCGTGGTGTGCGGGTGGGTGTCACTATGCCCGAGATCTATGAGATGCAGGCCCGCGCAATTTTCGAGGCGGTTGTCGCATTGCAGGCCGAGGCTGACCCGCCGGTGCCCGAGATTATGATCCCTCTGGTGTCGGCTACGCGGGAAGTTGAACTGATCAAGGATCGCGTTGATGCTGTGGCCCGTGACGTGCGTGCCTCCAGTGGCGTGGCCTTTGCCTACGACATCGGAGTGATGATAGAGACCCCACGCGGTGCGCTGCGGGCAGGGGACATTGCGCGCCATTGCACCTTCTTCAGTTTCGGCACGAATGATCTGACGCAAATGACCTATGGTCTGAGCCGCGATGACGCCGGTCGGTTCATGCGCGATTATGTCAATCTTGGCGTGTTCACCGAAGACCCGTTCCACTCTCTGGACATTGAAGGCGTGGGGGAACTGGTGCTGCTGGCCACCAGCCGGGCGCGCGAAGCCAACCCGGACATCAAGCTGGGATTGTGTGGCGAACACGGCGGCGATCCGGCCTCCATCAGGTTTTGCAAGATTGCCGGTTTCGACTATGTCTCCTGCTCGCCGTTTCGGGTCCCGATTGCCCGGCTCGCCGCAGCGCAGGCGTCACTCCTGAGCCGGTAGTCTGTTTGTAGAAAATTAATGATTCGGCGCTGGTCAGTGAAAACTTGGGCAGAATTTGGTGGAACTGTGCCAAATTTATGCAGAAAATTTTAAATTCTATTACGTCCACTCCCATCTGAGCGAAACAATCCAAACGTCTTTTAATCAATACAAAAACAAAGTTTCCATATCCGCGATAGTCACCATATGCATGGCCGGTTTGCAGCCAAAACAGTAGACAACACATGGCCTTATCTGTCATTCAACGGGCTCGCAGCGCCACGTTTATCGTGTGTTGGGGGCGCGGATCGGGCATCTGCCTTGGTTCGCCAGCCGAAAAGTGAGGGTGCGCAGATGATGAATTCAATGGGGTGGGCTCGTGGCCTTTGCCACGGAGTTGCCGTTTTGCTGGCCATTTCAGGCGCGTCAACGGCTATGGCCAGTCAGAACTTCGAAGCGCAGGGTGTTTGGTCCTCTGGCTTTGCAGATGTTCAGGTACAGGAACAGATTTCGGTCGTCTCGGAACAGCTTCAAACGCTCGAGGCAACGGCTCACGGCATGCATCTTGATGGATTGCAGCCCGGCAGCCTCAATCTGGTGAAACTTCCTGAACTGTTGGCTGTGCAATTCCCCGAAGTGACACCGAAACTGTCTTTCAAAGGCAAGCCCGGTCTGAATAGCTATGTGGTCCAGCCTCAGATTGCGTCCCTTGGCGCAATGGCAGCCGAAGTTGAGGGCATGGTTACGGCTTTCAAGACATTCGACATTCATGAAGCACGCCTTGACGATATGCCTTTGGAAACTGCAGGTGACGAGGCAGCTTGTCTGGCAGAAGCGCTTTATTTCGAGGCCCGTGGCGAACCCATTCTGGGTCAGATTGCCGTGGCAGAGGTTATTCTGAACCGTGTAGACAGTCGCAAATACCCAGACACGATCTGTGGTGTGATCTCGCAGGGCGAGCATCGTCGCAACGCCTGCCAGTTTTCATTCCGCTGCGATGGTCAGCCTGAAGAGTTCCACGAGGAAAACGCTTATGAGCGCGTGGCCAAGCTGGGTCAGCTGATGCTGGCCGGGCGGGAGCGGTCTGTGACAGATGGTGCGACCCACTACCATTCGACTGCCGTTAGCCCCCGTTGGTCACGTAAGCTGACGAAGACGGCCAAGGTCGGCTCGCATATCTTCTATAAGTACCCCCAGAAGGTCGCGACGAACTGACGTCTAGAGCGCGTCGCGGATCGCCAGTGCCTCGGACAGCGTAATTTCGCTGCCCATTGCCATGGCCGGGTTTGTCTCCGGAAAATCCGAGCGGAAGTGTCCACCACGGCTTTCCTGACGTTTCAAGGCGCTGGCTGTGATCAGCGTGGCAGCAGTGGACATGTTCAGAAATGCACGCGAGATTGGTGCCCAGTCGCGTTCAAGCACTGCGATCTCACGCAATGCGGTTTCGAGGCCGGCTTCTGTGCGCTCCAGCCCGACATAAGTGGTCATCAGATCGCGCAATGCGCTGACAGCTTCAGCCGGGGCCAACTTTTCCTGAGCCTCTGCAGATGCCGTGATGCTTGTCAGTTCTTGCGCATCATGTGGGGCGGTTCCGGATGGTGTCTCACGAATGTCCTGCGCAATGCGTGCCCCAAACACCACTGCCTCAAGGAGCGAGTTCGAGGCCAGCCGGTTTGCGCCATGCAGTCCCGTGCAGGACGTCTCGCCACAGACCCACATGCCGGGCAGGGTGGACTTGCCACTTGATGTGACCTTGATCCCGCCCATGTGAAAATGCTGGGCGGGTTGCACGGGGATGGTCTGGGTCACCGGATCAATGCCTGCGGCCGTGCAATAGGCAGAAACTGTTGGAAATTCGTGCAGGATGTCCGCCCCGATTGCGGCGCGGGTGTCGAGGAATGCCTTCCCGCCGTCGCGGATCTTGCGAAAGATCGAGCGGGCGACGATGTCGCGGGGGGCCAGCTCTCCGTCCGGGTGGTCGTCAAAGACGAAGCGATGGCCATCCTGATCGATCAGGGTGGCACCCTCACCCCTCAGGGCCTCCGTCGCGAGCGGGCAGGGGTCTGTATCCACCGCGAGCCCGGTGGGGTGAAATTGCACGAACTCGGCATCAGCAATCACCGCCCCCGCGCGGGCAGCCATGCCAAGACCCTGGCCACGAACTTTGGCAGGGTTGGTTGAAACAGCGTAAAGCCCACCAATGCCCCCGGTTGCCAAAACCGTCGCTTGGGCTGTGAACAGGATCGGCTCGGCAGTCATGTCGGTTACGCGTCGGGCAAAGACGCCTTTGACCACGCCGCCACTCACGCCAAGATCATCGGCCAGGTACCCCTCAAGCACCGTGATGCTGGGGGTCTGGCGCACACGGGCGATGAGTGCGTCCATAATGGCGCGCCCCGCCCGGTCACCCGAGACACGCACTACGCGGTTGTGGGAATGGGCTGCCTCACGTGATTGTACCAGTTGGCCAGCATCGTCGCGGTCAAAAGGTGTGCCCATGGTCAGCAAATCATCAATGCGTGCAGCGGCATCCGCCGTCACAGACAGGGCAGTTTCTGCATCCACTGTTCCGGCACCGGCGGTCATCGTGTCATCGGCGTGAAACTTCGGATCGTCACTGTCCCCGATGGCCGCAGCCACGCCACCTTGTGCCCAGGCAGACGATGCTCCTTCGCCCAAGGGTGCCGGGCTGAGCACGACGCAAGGGTATGGTGCAAGCTTGAGTGCTGTGAACAGACCGGCAAGGCCTGCGCCCACAATCAGCGCGCCATTGCAGTTGTGGATCGTGTCGGCCATGAAAATTCCCCTGCCTCGTTTGCGTGAGTGCTACGCGGTTGAGGCAGGGGCTGCAAGCGTTCGGGAATTCTGCTTGATCAGTTGGCGAAATTCTGGGTCAGGAAGACGTTGCCACAAAGTGGCCCGCGCCGGTCGACGGCAAAGGCTGTGCCGACCCGGTTGAACTTGCGGTCCAGGATGTTGCGCCGGTGTCCGCTGGAGCCCATCCACTGGCCCACAGCTTCTTTCGCGAGGCTCGCATAGCTGTGTTTGGGGACCGGCTGACCATTTGTGTATTTGAACGAACACTGGCTGGAAACCTTGGCCTGAATGGGGCGTCCGTTCAGCGCATAAACATAGTTTTTAGCAATGTTTTCAGCAGCTTTCTTCCACTTGACCTTGGAGCGCTTCAGCCGTTTGGACATTGTCTCCCGGCCGGAGTAGGGGATCTTGTGGCCAAAGACACCGGTCTTGGCCATGCCCGTGGAATGCCCGGCCGCCATTGAAATCAGACCGCGATCACTGCGCAGGGCAGAGCGTCCGGCACGGCAGCGTTCCTTGTTCAGATAGTGCAGGACAGCCTGATTGAAGGTGGCATTGTCGGGGCGTTCGGTATTGATTGGCTTGCCGGCTTTCGCGCTCAGTGACCCGGCAGAACAGGCCAGAGCAATCTGTGGCGCCAACATCATCGAGACGGCAAAGGCCAGAATTCGGGCAATTCGGTTCATGTCAGACCTTTATTTCTAAAGGCTGTCTCCCACATTGCCCCCGCGAGCAGGTTTCAGCGTCAATTCCCGGAAACTGTCGCCGGAAACTGTGCTGAATTCAAGGCAGGATCTCGACCAATTAAGATCAATCTTCCTGATTAATCTTGATCATCGCTTCCACTGCAGCGCGTGCTGGCTCCATCAAGGCCTCATCCACGGTCACTTCCTCGGTGCCCGAATGCAGTGCCCAAAGCACGTTTTCCAGCGTGATCCGCTTCATGTGCGGGCAGATGTTGCAGGGACGGATGAAGTTCGTTTCGGGCAACTCGGCAGCGACATTGTCTGACATCGAACACTCGGTGACCATCACGACCTTCTCTGGCTTGTTGGTCTTGACCCAGTTGATCATGGCCGCGGTCGAGCCTGAGAAATCTGCTTCCGCAATCACCGCTGGCGGACATTCGGGATGAGCGATGATGGTCACGCCCGGCTCATTCTCGCGGAAGGCGCGCAGTTCTTCAGGGGTGAACTGCTCGTGCACGATGCAGGCGCCTTCCCAATAAACCACGCGCTTGTGGCTTTCGGCAGCCACGTTCTGGGCAAGGTAGCCATCGGGCGTCATGATTACCGTGTCACCGGGCTGCCCGTTGACAATCTCGACCGCATTGGACGAGGTGCAACAGATGTCAGACGCGGCCTTCACCTCAGCCGTGGTGTTCACATAGGACACCACCTTGGCACCGGGATACTGGTCGCGCATCTTCTGGATGTCTGCAGGCGTGATCGAGGCCGCGAGCGAGCATCCGGCACGCCCGTCAGGGATCAGAACGGTTTTCTGAGGATTCAGGATTTTCGAGGTTTCGGCCATGAAATGCACACCGCATTGCACGATGGTCTGCTGTTCGACCTGCGTGGCTGCAATTGCCAGTTGCAAGCTGTCGCCCTTCACATCGCCAATGCCGTGAAAAATCTCGGGCGTCATGTAGTTATGGGCAAGGATCACGGCGTCCTTCTCGCGTTTCAGGCGGTTGATCGCGGCGATATAGGGCGCGTACATGGCCCAGTCCGGCTCGGGGATGACAGATTTCACGACGTCGTAGATCGCCTGTGTCTCCTTGGCCAGCGCAAGCGACGGTGCCAGATCGTAATGCGCTTCCAGTTCGGCACGGGCGGTGTCGCGCGGCATCGTTGAATTCATGAACATCTGTTATCTCCCAAGGGGTTAGAGAGTTAGTCTGACTTGTCTGTCTTAAAATGGGGATGACCCCACGGTGATTTTAGGGGGAAAACCGCACGGCAATTACCCTCGTTTCAGTTTGCGAACCTTCAGGCGGGTCAATCGGTTGCGTTCGCGCTCCATGACTTCGAAGCGGAAACCATGGAAATTGAACACCTGTCCGGCGGTCGGGATGGTCTGGGCCTCATGGATCACAAGACCCGCGACCGTATTGGCTTCATTGTCGGGCAGGGTCCAGTCACAACTGCGGTTGATGTCGCGAATGGTCATCGCCCCATCGACAACGACCGAACCGTCACGGGCCCGTGTCAGCTCAACCTCTTCCTCGTCATGTTCATCTGCAATCTCGCCCACAATCTCTTCGAGAATGTCTTCCAGCGTGATCAGGCCGCGCAAGGCGCCGTATTCGTCGATCACGAGGGCAAAATGCGATTTCCTGCGCAGAAACTCGCGCATCTGATCGTTGAGCGATGTGGTCTCAGGCACGAAATAGGGCGGCATGACCACCTGCATGACATCAAAATTTGCAAGAGCGATGATGCCGCCTTCCTCCTCGCGGACCAGCTTGTCAACCGCGCGCAGCAGGTCTTTTGCGTGGATCACACCTACGATGTTCTCCTGATCTTCCTTGAAGACAGGGATGCGGGTATAGGGCGATTGCAGACACTGGCTCAGAATGTCTTCAGCCGGATCGTCTGCATTGATCATCTGGATGTCCTGACGGTGCAGCATGATCTCTTCAACCTCACGGTCTTTCAGATCAAGCGCGCCCAGAAGACGGTCCCGGTCATCCTTTTCCACCGACCCTTCGGAATGGTGCAGCACAATTGCGCCTGCGATCTCCTGCTGGGCGGCCATCAGGGAGGCATCAGGATCGGTGCGCACACCAAAAGCGTTCAGCACGAGGCGCACGAAATAGCGAACAGCGTTGACGATAGGGGCAAGCAACCTGACCACGATCACGATGATGGGGGACACCCGCGCCGCAGCGGTCTCAGGATTTGTGATCGCATAGGTCTTGGGCATGACTTCCGCAAAGATCAGCACCAATGCGGTCATCACCAAAGTGGCCAGCGCAACGCCACTGTCACCGAACAGCAGCGTGAAGGCGCTTGTGGTCAGCGATGTCGCCAGAATATTTACCAGATTGTTGCCCAGCAGGACCGAGCCGATCAGGCGTTCATTGTCCTCACGCAGCTTCAGCGCCACTCCGGCCCCGCGAGAGCCCTTGTCCGACATGCCCTTCAGCTTGCCCCGGCTGGCAGCCGTCAGTGCCGTCTCGGAGCCTGAAAAGAATGCAGACAGCATCAACAATCCGACAATCGCTGCCATGGTCAGCCAAAGTGCGCTGTCCAGGGTTGCGGTTTCTGCCAGTTCGGTTTCCATTATGGTTCAAGTCCTCAAGCGTGTTGGGTTGCGCTGCATTTGCCTGATAACATGGGGTCATGGCAAGGGGGAGACAACTGGAAAGGGCAGACCTGTGATCCATCAGGACCTTGGCAGAATTGATGCGCCGATGGTGATTTTCGGCGGTCCTTATTCCAACCTACAGGCGCTGGAAGCGCTGTTTACGGCCCATCCCGAGGTCCCAGCCGGGCAGATGATCTGTACTGGCGATGTGGTGGCCTATTGCGCTGATGCAGCGGGATGCGCACAAGCCATGCGCGAGCGGGGCATTCTGACCGTGAAAGGCAACTGCGAGGCGCAGCTTGGTGCGGGCGAGGCCGATTGCGGGTGTGGCTTTGACGAAGGGTCCACCTGTTCGATCCTGTCCATCGGCTGGTTTGCCCATGCCGACAGGCAGATGACAGCAGCCGACCGGGACTGGATGATGGCCTGCCCGGACATCGTGACCTTCACGCAGGCCGGACGCCGTTTTGCCGTCATTCACGGCGGGTTTCCGCAGACCAACAAGTTTCTCTGGTCAACCTCGACCGATGCGGATTTCGCACCCGATGTTGCTGCCATTAGCGATAAAGTCGGCCAGATCGACGCTGTTCTGGCGGGGCATTCGGGAATTCCCTTCACCAAACAGACAGGTGGGGTGGAGTGGATCAATTGCGGGGTTATCGGCATGCCGCCCCATGACGGCCAACCTGAAACCCGCTATGCGGTTTTGCAAGATGGCCGAATTGCGTTTCACAGACTTGGGTATGATCATGCTGGAGCCGCTGCAGCGATGGAACAGGCCGGCCTGACCCAAGGCTATCACGAAGCGCTTCTCTCGGGCATCTGGCCAAGCGAGAATATCCTGCCGCCTGCTCTGCGCCTCAGGGCTCGGACAGGGGATGATGCTCCAGCACCAGTGACTTGAGCCGTTCTTCCAGCACATGGGTGTAGATCTCGGTCGTGGCCACATCGGCATGGCCCAGAAGCGTCTGAATGGCCCGCAAATCCGCACCGTTGGCCAGCAGATGCGTGGCAAATGCGTGGCGCAGGGTGTGGGGCGTCACTTTGTCGGGCGAGACACCGGCGGCAACTGCGATTTCCTTGATCAGCAGATAGAACCGCATCCGGGTCATGTGCCCGTCCTTGCCGCGCGATGGAAACAGGAACAGGCTTTCGGCCTTGCCATTGGATTGCGCAAGATCGTCGTCTCGGTCCCGGATTGCCAGCCACGCGGACAGGGCCATTCGTGCAGGCGGTGAAAGCGGCACCATCCGCTCGCGCCCGCCCTTGCCCCGGATCAGGATCATCCGTGGGTCACCGCGCACGGCCGCCACGGGAAGGGACACCAGTTCACTTACCCGCAGCCCGGTCGCATAAAGCACTTCCATCAGGCATGTGTTGCGCACCCGGTCGGAGTTGTTTCGACCGGTCTCGCGACCAGCATCCAGCAGTCTGGCGACTTCGGCCTCGCTCAGCGTATCAGGCAGTTTGCGCGCCTTCTTCGGGCCGCGGATGTGATGGGCCGGATTGTCCTCGCGCAAGCCTTCACTGAAGGCAAAGCGGTAGATCTGTTTGACCGCCGATAGCCGTCTGGCCCGGGTTGATACAGACAACCCCTCGGCCTCCAGTCCCATCAAATAGCGCTCGATATCATCACGCATTACCGTCTCAAGGCTCAGACCCTCAGTGCTGGTGAAGCTGACAAAATCTTTGAGGTCGCGACCATAGGCCAGAAGCGTGTTCTGGGCTGCATCCTGTTCGGCATGCATGGCTTCAAGGAAGATCGACAGCCATGGGTGATGGGCGCTCATGCGGGCGGTCTCAGGAGCAGTTTCTCCAGTCCGATCCGGCGCGCGGAAAGGCCAAGCTCCATTTGCGACAGCACGAACAGGGCCGCTTGCAGATCATCGGGATCAACCTCGAAGCCGTCGCGCAACAGCGCCAGCGCTCCCAGAATGCCCTCGCCCTTGCGGTCGCTCTTGCACAGGCTCATCAGATAGCGTGCAGGTTCGTTGGGCGCGGTTGTTCGTGTCAGCCCCTCCACGATCATCCGCTCAAGCCCGGACAACCCGTCAGCACTCGGCAAGCTCTGTTCGGGATCGGCCAGCGCAAACAGCAGTTTTGCCTGCGCTGACGGAGACGCGCTTTGCCAGCGCTCTGCTGCATCTAACTCGCCTGCCAGCAAAAGCAGTTCAAAAGGTTTGCGGATGTTGTCATCGGGAAACCCAGCGCGGGGTACATTGGCCAGACGGGCGGCATAGGCCTTGGCCAGAGCGACCCGCAGGCCGTGGTTGGAAAACACCTCATCGGCCTCGCTCAGTGCTTCGGCAATTTCGGCCCCGTCGCGGCTGGCCAACGCCCGGTCCAGCGCCTGAACTGCAGAGGCGCGCTCCCAGATGCTGCCAGACGCCGCTGGCCTGCCAGCACGGTAGGCCTGAAACAAGGTCGTTGGCGCAATGGAGCCGAATTTGACCAGCCGCTCGCCTGCCGTGATCCGCGCCCGCATCGGTGCGCCTTGCTCCAGATCCAGATGTTCAAAAGCCAAAGGGGGCGTGCCTTGCGGGCGAGCTAGCGCCACCGCATCGCGCAGGGCATAATCAAGCGCTGTCAGAGGTGTGTCTGGCACCTCATCTGGTTCATCCTCAAAGGCCTGCGGATCCAGAAAGCGGGCCAGAAGCAATTCTTCTTCGGGCGAGATGGCGCCAAGCTCATGACCAAGCCGCAGTGTCAGTGCGGCCGCATCTCCGTCATTGGCCCGGGCAAGACAGAAGATCCGGGCAGGAAAGGTCGGGGACAGGGCGGGATTGACCCGCAACGCTGCACAGGCTGCCTCCGGTCGGTTGGTCAGCACGCCGACATCAAAGGCACGACGAAACAACTCGGGATCGATGATGCCTGCCGCTGCAATCAGGGCCTCGGCTGCATCCAGTGCCCCGATGCTCAGCAACCGATCAATGCGCGCCAGCATCGTCGAAGGCCCGCCCGAGGGGCCAGAGGGTGGGCGCGTTTTGGCCAGAAGGATGTTCTGGAACATGGCTTGTGCTTCGGGCAGTTTGCCTTCGGGATGGCTGAAAATCAGCTCCACAACCTCCGAACGGCTGGTCTGCCCCCACAGATCAAACGGCAATCCGGTCTGTCTGGGGCTGAGGATGCCGATGCCTTCGGTCTGAGGCGCATCAAGCGATGATGACGTAATTGCCCCGGTATCCGCATTCTGGTCGGGGAGCACCTGATCCTGCCGCAAACTGTCCGACAGCCACGGGATCGCGCTGAGCGGTTCCTGCGCGACCGCTGGCAGCGCCAGCAGGAAGGCCAGGCAGGCGTATCGCCCGCTCCTAATCACCGGACGGTGTCACATCGATTGTGACGTCGGTCTGCGGTGCGGGCAAATCGGAAAAGATCGCAAATCCGACCAGCCCGATAAAACCCAGCACCAGCAGGTAAAACAGATATTTCAGAAGTCGTCCCATTGCCCTGTACCTCGTGCTGCCCTTTTTTAGATGGCTTTGCGCGTTTTGCCTATGGAACTTACCCCCGCTGTGAGGTTACATCAATCGCCCAAGGGGCAGGGACCGAAGAAAACCGCAATGACCGCTTCTCGCTATACCGTCAGACTGTCCAGACCGGTGGTTCTGGTGGGCTTGATGGGGGCCGGAAAAACCTCGGTCGGCAAAAGACTTGCCGCCTTTCTGGATGCCCCTTTCGAGGATTCCGATGCTGCCATCGAAGAAGCGGCAGGCATGAGCATCAGCGACATTTTTGCCACCTATGGCGAGGCCCATTTCCGCGCGGGCGAGGAGCGTGTGATCGCGCGTCTTCTGGAAGGCTCGGCCATCGTGCTGGCCACAGGCGGCGGGGCGTTTCTGTCGCCAGCAACGCGAGAGACCATCGCCAAGCACGGCATTTCGATCTGGCTCAATGGCGATCACGACACCCTGTGGAGCCGGGTCAAGGACAAGTCCACGCGTCCCTTGCTGCAACGCCCCGATGCTTATGAACACCTGGGCAACCTGCTGAAGGACCGCAGCCCACTCTACGCACTGGCCGACATCACAGTTGCTTCGGAAGACGGGCTTGAGCACGAGGTGATGGTGCGCCGTATTCTTGAGGCGATCGAGGCCCATGACCGCGACCATCCCGACCGCGCGCCCACGCTTTTGAAGGGGATTTCCCATGAGCCATGAAACCCTTACCGTCGATCTTGGCACACGCAGTTATGACATCGAAATCGGCCCCGGATTGCTGGCAGACATCGGCACGCGGCTTGATCCGTTCCTGCGCCGCAAGCGCGTGGCGGTGGTCACAGATGACACGGTCGCAGCCCTGCATTTTGAGCGTTTGCAGGACGGGCTGCGTGCAGGCGGTGTGGACAGCACGGTTCTCAGCCTGCCGGCAGGCGAGGCCACCAAAAGCTGGGCGCATCTGGAACAGACCGTCGAATGGCTCTTGTCCCAGAAAGTCGAGCGCAATGATCTGGTGCTTGCTTTGGGTGGTGGGGTCATCGGAGATCTGACCGGGTTTGCAGCGGCAATCCTGCGCCGGGGCGTGGGGTTTGTTCAGGTGCCCACGACTTTGCTGGCCCAGGTCGACAGCTCCGTTGGCGGCAAGACCGGCATCAATTCCCCTCAGGGCAAGAACCTTGTGGGTGCATTTCACCAGCCGCATCTGGTGGTGATCGACACGGATGTGCTGGACACACTCACCCCGCGTGATTTTCTGGCAGGCTATGGCGAGGTCGTGAAATACGGGCTTCTGGGCGACGAGCGTTTCTTTTCATGGCTTGAAGACAATGCCGCAGACATGGCTGCGGGTGATGTGACCAAACGGATCCATGCGATCCGCCGCTCCTGCGAGATGAAGGCCGAGATCGTGGCCCGCGACGAGCAGGAACACGGCGACCGCGCGCTCCTTAATCTGGGTCACACTTTTGGTCACGCGTTGGAAGCCGCCACCGGCTATTCGGACCGGCTGCTGCACGGCGAGGGCGTCTCGGTCGGTTGTGCGCTGGCCTTTGACCTGTCGTTCCGGCTCGGGCTCTGTTCGCAGGAAGCGCCCAGCCGGGTGAACGCCCATTTTCAGGCCATGGGTATGAAACGCGCCCTGCGCGACATCCCCGGTGATCTGCCGGATGCTGATGGATTGTTGGACCTGATGGCGCAGGACAAGAAGGTACAGGACGGTGCGCTGACCTTCATTCTGGCCCGCGACATTGGCACCAGCTTCGTGACCCGCGATGTCCCGCGAGAGGCTGTGCGCGATCTTCTGGCTCAGGCTCTGGACGACCGGTAGGGTAAAGCACCTGAGGCCAGAACCACACCAGCCGCCACAACAGCGATCCCGATGGCTTTCAATATGCCGATAGGCTCATCCAGAAAGACCCAACCGCCGATGGCTGCAAGAATAGGCACCAGTGCGGCAAAAGCAGCTGTGCGCGACGCGCCGATATGCGTCACTGCATAGAAATAGGTGATGGTCGCCACATAGCCGGACAGGACGCCCTGCAACAGCGTTTGCAGTGCCACAAAACCAAACGTGGCCTGCGAGAAGTCAACCCCCCAGACAAGTGCCACCAGAATGAAGCCGAAGCCGGACCAGAAGGCGATCATGGCTGCTGCAGGCATTGCGCCTATGCCCGAGCGCCTGTAGGCGATTGTGTAGACTGCCCAGCAGAATGATGCGCTGAGAAACAGGATATGCCCTCGCCATGCACCGCTTGAGGCATTGCTCAACGCTTCCCATCCTCCGACCACCAGCGCGCCCAGAACGATCAGGCTAAAACCGACAAGGCGCAGGCGCGTGAAACGCTCCGCCAGAAACAGGGCCGACAGGACGGCAACGAAAAACGGCAGGGACGACGGCGTGAATACTCCGCTGTCGGCGACGGGCGCAAAGCGCATGCCGTTGCCCAGCAGCAGAATGAACACCAGCCCGCCCATCAGCGCGATCAGGACCACCTCGCGCACGCCCGCGCCCTTTGGCACCGGACCGTGTTTGATCAAAACAGGTAAAAACAGCAGGATTGCTGGACCATAGCGCATCAACCCAACCTCAACCGCGCCCAGCGACTGGGTCACCGCAGCGCGGGTCGAGACCAGAAATCCTGCCCAGATGATGATTGTCAGAGCCAGCGCCGCCCAGGCCAGGCCCTTGGACGATGTCATGCCGAGCAACTGGCCCCGCCCAGTACGCAGAACTTGGCGCAATGGGGGTGGTTCAGTTTCACCGGGCGCTCCGCCTCGGCCAGCGTTTCGCCCAGTTCAAATTCCGGTGTGTAGGCCAGAAGCGTGCAGGCCAGCACCGCAGGCTTCTCCGCCCCGCGCCTTTTGACCACCATGCGGGAAGACGAACACATCACGTCTTTCGGGGATTTGCCCAGAATGCCCCAGCAGGCACTGGTGATCTCGGGCACGTCCACGCGCTCGTCCATCTCGGGGAAAAGCACAGTCATGGCCGGGTTTTCCGCATCGATGTCAAAGCCTTCCTTGGCAAAAAGCGCTGCAAACCCTGCGCGGCTTTGTGCATCTGTATCGCCCCAGACAGTCCGCCCAGCCACGGCCATGCGGATGCCCTGATCGCGCAGCCAGCGCATGCCGGTGAGCGTAATGTCATAGCTGCCCTTGCCGCGTTCCTCGTCATGCAAAGCCCGGCAGTGATGATCAAGAGATATGCGCAGGGTCAGCTTGTCGCCGAACCGCGCCTGCAGATCGACCAGCCCCGCCATCACGGTCTTGCGCTGCATGGGCCGCATTGCGTTGGTCAGGATCAACACCTCGTAGCCGCGCAGCAGGGCAGCTTCGGCCATGCCGATCATCTGCGGGTTCATGAATGGCTCGCCTCCGGTAAAGGCGATCTCGCGCACGCCCCAGTTCCGGTCGTCCAACTGATCCAGATAATCCTCGACTTCCGGTCGCGTGATATAGACCAGCCGGTCGTTCTCGGGTGAGCTTTCGATATAGCAATTGGCGCAAGTGATGTTGCACAGCGTACCAGTGTTGAACCAGAGCATCTGCGGATCAGAAAGGGCAACCTCTGCGCGAACCTCACCCTTGGCCGTGATTTCGGGATCCTGAAACTTCTGCACCGCGCGTTCAGCGCTGATGTCCGACTGCTCGTTCATTCACAAACCTCTTATTTGACAACTGTGTCGCCCGAACTGTCCAAACGGTCAAGCGCAACCGGGCAAGTCAGGCCAAACAAGTTTGTGAGCTGTCAGGTTGATCTGGCTTGAGAAAATACAAGTGCCGCACTATTTTGCCCATCACGCAGGAACAAGCCGGAACTAGAATGAAGCACGGGCAAGTCACCAGGGAAATATCTTACGCCTCATCTGCCCAGACCCGGGCAGGGCGTGGCATGATCCGGTCGATAGAAAACCTCACAGGACGGCTGAAACTGATCCGCATGGCAGCAGGTTATGATGAAGAGGTTCGTCGGGGCCGGGATTTCTGGCAAGTAATGGTGGAACGCTACGGTCTGAGCCTTGATGTGCGTGGCGGCTCGCTTGACAACATTCCCAAGACCGGGCCGATCGTGGTGATCTCGAACCATCCTTACGGCATTCTGGATGGTCTGGTGCTCGGTCATATCCTCAGCCAGACCCGGGGCGATTTTCGCATTCTGGCCCACCGCGTCTTTCGCAAGGCCGAAGATCTGGACCGGGTGATCCTGCCGATCAGTTTCGATGAGACGCGCGAGGCACAGCGCACCAACATCGAAACGCGCAAGATTGCCCTTGATTATCTGGCCAATGATGGCTGTATCGGCATCTTCCCAGGCGGCACAGTATCCACGGCACTGAAACCCTTCGGGCGGCCCATGGATCCGGGTTGGAGACGCTTTACCGCACGTCTGATCACTAAATCTAAGGCACAGGTCGTGCCGGTCTTTTTCGATGGCCACAACAGTCGCATGTTTCAGGTCGCATCGCACCTGCATTACACCCTGCGCATGGCCTTTCTGATCAAGGAATTCAAACGCAAGGTCGGTGCCAAAGTGCCGGTGGTGATCGGGGAGCCGATCTCGCCTGACCGTCTCGCTGAGTATGAAACCGACGCCCGCAAGATGATGGATTTTCTGCGCGCCGAAACCTATCGCCTGTCGCCTGACCCGATTGACGATCTGGCCTATGGCTTTGAATTCGAAGAAGGGCGCTGAGCGCTGATTGCCTTTTGCCCGGTCACCGCTTACATGGCGGTGAAGCAAAAGGACCAAGACCATGGGCGAGATGTTCAAGACGGCAATTCTGGGGGCAAGCGGCTATACGGGCGCCGAGCTTGTCCGATTGATCGCCACCCATCCCCGGCTTGAGATCGCAGCCCTCTGCGCCAATTCCAAGGCCGGGCTGAGCATGGCTTCGGTCTTTCCGCATCTGCGGCACCTTGACCTGCCGATGCTCACCACGATCGACGAGACTGATTTTTCAGATGTCGATCTGATATTCTGCGCGCTGCCCCATGCCACATCGCAAGAGGTCATCGGCGCGCTTCCAAAAGACAAGAAGATCGTTGATCTGTCAGCGGACTTCCGGCTCGACGACCCGAAAGTCTACGCCCAATGGTATGGCCATGAGCATCAGGCTTTGGACTGTCAGGCCGAGGCTGTCTATGGCCTGACGGAAGTCTACCGTGAGCAGATCAGGACCGCCCGGATCGTCGCCTGCACTGGCTGCAACGCGCTGTCTGGCAATCTTGCGATCCTGCCGCTTCTGAAAGCAGGCGTGATTGATCCCGACGAGATCATCATCGATCTGGCCACGGGTGTGTCAGGTGCTGGACGTGCTGCCAAGGAGGCTATGCTGCACGCAGAAGTGTCTGAGGGATATTCAGCCTATGCACTGGGTGGTCACCGGCATATGGCGGAGTTCGAACAGGAGTGGTCAAAGGCCGCAGGACGCCCCACCACAGGCACCTTCATCCCGCATCTTCTGCCGGCCAACAGAGGTATTCTGGCAACCTGCTATGTCAAGGGTGACGCTGAAGACATTCACACAACCTATTCGAAAGCCTATGAAAACGAGCCTTTCGTGGTTGTATTGCCGATGGGGGAGGCACCCTCGACGCGCCACATCCGCGGCTCGAACTATGCCCATGTCAGTGTTGTGGCCGACAGGCGGCCCGGTCGCGCGATTGTGTTTTGCGCTCTCGACAATCTGACGAAAGGCTCGTCCGGCATGGCCGTGCAGAATGCCAATCTGATGCTGGGTCTGCCTGAAACAATGGGGCTTGAGATGGCCCCGATTTTTCCGTGAGGTGACATGGCTGGCCTGAAGAAAAAGCGTCGCATCCAGTTCGTCCTTGCAGCCGCTGTGGTGATGGTCGCAGGCGTAGCACTGATGGGCTATGCCTTTCGCGACGGCATCGAATTTTTCCGCTCCCCCAGCCAGATCGCTGAGGAACTGCCTCAGGACGGAGAGCGGTTCCGCCTTGGTGGACTGGTCAAGGAAGGCTCATGGCAGCGTGGTGTGCCGCACCAGTTTGTCATCACGGATCTTGAAGCTGAATTTCCTGTTGTTTATGAAGGGCTTCTGCCAGATCTCTTCTCAGAGGGCACAGGCACGATTGTTACCGGTGAAATTCAGTCTGGCGTGTTTCAGGCCACCGAAGTGCTCGCCAAACACGACGAGCAATACATGCCAAAAGAGGTCGCAGACGCGCTGAAGGAACAGGGCGTCTACAAACCCGAAGGCAGCTGATTTCCGCAACTTTAAGCGAATTTTAATCAATTATCCGCATATCTGGCGGCATTGACCCGGGGGGATTTGTCCCCGGACCACTCCCATGAAAATCCAAACAGAGGATGTGCCGATGCAAAGCGTCGATGCCATCGCGAGGGATATTGTCAGCCGGGAAGGCGGGTATGTGAATGACCCTGATGATCCCGGCGGCGCGACCAATTTCGGGGTCACCATCCACACGATGCGAAATCTGGGGCTCGACCTCGACAAGGACGGAGATATCGACAGCAAGGACGTCAGGGCGCTGACCCTGACACAGGCCATCGACATCTTCAAAACCCATTATTTCGAAAAACCCGGCGTTGCCCGTCTGCCGCAACCTCTGCAGGCCAGTGTGTTCGACATGTATGTGAATGCGGGTGGCAACGCGGTGAAAATCCTGCAAACACTTGTGGGGCGCTTCGGATTTGCGCTGACATCTGACGGTGTCATCGGCCCCAAGACCGCCGAGGCCGTGGCCGATGCCTTTCTGCTGGCACCAGATCATCTGGTCGATGCCTACGGGATCGCCCGACGCAATTATTACTATCGTCTGGCCGACCGCAGACCAGCCTCGCGCAAATATGCCCGCAGACGTGATGGCGGGAAGGGGGGCTGGATCAAACGTGCCGAAGAATTCATTTCCGCCCGTTACCACTACAGCCTCGCGGATCACCAGAAAAGGACGGCATCATGGGGTGGTTGAACAGCTTGCTTGGCATCGGTGATGCCGCCCGCGACGTGGCGGAGGTCTTTGTCGAAAACAAGACCAAGGCCGCCGCACAATCCCACGCCGAACAGATCGCAACGCTTGACCAGTTCGGGCAGGAGTTCGCGCGTGAGAATGCCACCTGGTTTGACAGTTTCATCAATGGTCTCAACCGCTTACCGCGCCCGGTCATGGCGATTTCGACCATGGCACTCTTTGGGTATGCCATGACCGACCCAATCGGGTTTTCCGCCCGGATGCAGGGTCTCCAGCTTGTGCCGGACCCGCTGTGGTGGCTTCTGGGCGCGGTCGTGTCCTTCTATTTCGGTGCGCGCGAGATGCATCATTTTCGCACAAGGCGCGCGACGTCGCCCAAGGATGTGCGCGAGGTTCTGGCCTCGGTCCGCAGCATCGAGGGGGAGCGCGCAGGCCCCCCATTGCCTGACCTGACGTTCGCCCGGATGATGCCTCAGAACACGGGCGATGTCACCGATCCCGATCACAACGCAGCCATTGAAGACTGGCGTGCCCTGCAAGGCTCGTGATGATCCGCCAACAAATCCTGATTTGACCCCGCGATTGTCTGTCTGGGACAGTTGAGTGGAGAAATCGGAGGGTCAGGTCATGGCATATGAGAGCGATTGGGTGGATGCATTCACAACAGAGGCCTTCGGCGGCAACGCCTGCGTGGTGGTCCATGACGCCGATGATATAACGCTCGCCGACCGGCTGGCGCTGGTGCGTGAGACATCGCTCTCGGAATGCGCCTATCTCCAGCAGTCAGACAAGGCCGATTTCGGAGCGCGCTACTATCTGGCCGAGCGCGAAATTCCCATGGCCGGACATCCTACCATTGCAACCGTCATCTCGCTCCTGCATCGCGGAAAAGTCGCTCTGACAGATGGTCAGGCCAGCTTCACGCTTGAGGTCGGCTCCGGCGTGCTCGACATCGACGTAACCCGGACAGACAGAGGCCCACTGGTCACCATGACACAGGCCCGCCCCGAATTCGGCGAGATCTGTGAGGCCCGGACCATCGCCGGGATTTACGGCCTTGATCCGGCAAACATCCTTGGCACCCCGCAAGTGGTCTCAACCGGCACACCATTTTGCATCACGATCCTCAATAACCGCGCGGCACTTAATCAGGCAGAGCTTGACGTCGAAAAACTGTCCGCATGGCAACAATCGCTAAGCTTTTGCCAATGGCCGAACATTAAGCCTTATCTTGCCATTCTCGAAGGTGCGACGGATCAGGGTGACAGCTTTGCCCGGCTGTTTCTCACCCGACCCACTCCGTTCGAGGATCCGTTCACAGGGTCGGCCACGGGCTGTCTGGGGGCCTATCTCTGGGCCCATGGCCTGATCAAGGCCCCGCAGTTCCGACATGAGCAGGGTCACGGCCTTGGCCGCCCCGGTTCCGCACAGGTCGAGGTGCTCGGGCCGCCAGATGACATCAGCGGTGTGCGCGTCAGCGGGCAGGGCAGGGTGCTCATGTCAGGCGCGTTGCTGATCTAGCGCCTTACGCTCAATCAACCGCGCTCTTGGTCAGCAGAACCGCCAAAAAGCCCAGCATCACCAGAGAGAACCCGGCTGCATCACGCCCGTTCGTCTCGGCCGACGGGGGCGGGGCATTCGGATCAGGCTCGGGCGCCGGCATCGTGGCGCATCCCGACAACATCACTGCGACCAATCCCGCGCAGGCGGTGATTTTCAAACTGCTGCTCATCTCAAGTCCCTTTTCAGGTGTGTTTTGCGGCATATAGCCCTGCAAATCCCTGTGCCACAAGCATTTCCGCACGCCCAGCCGCGACCAATGGCCCGGCTGAGGGGTTTGTGAATTGTCTTCGCCCCGGTGACCGACATATGGTGGAGCGTAAACAGGCAGCAACGGACCCAATCCATGCTCTCGGAACTTGGACATATCGCGCTCATCCTCGCCTTCATGGTGGCCATCGTTCAGATGATCGTGCCGATGTGGGGCGCACACAAAGGCTGGTCGGACTGGATGGCCATGGCCGTGCCCGCGGCACTTGTGCAATTCGCGCTCACCGGTCTGGCGTTTGGCGTGCTGATGTGGGCCTTCATCACCTCTGATTTTTCGGTGCAGCTTGTCGCGTCAAACTCGCATTCCGACAAGCCGATGCTGTACAAAGTGACCGGAACATGGGGCAATCATGAAGGGTCGCTCCTGCTGTGGGTGCTGATCCTGACGCTGTTCGGTGCCATGGTCGCGTGGCGTGGCGGCAATCTGCCAGATGGACTGAAAGCGCGCGTGCTTTCTGTCCAATCAGCAATCGCCGTTTCCTTCTTTGCTTTCATGCTGTTCACGTCGAACCCGTTCGTGCGCCTGTTAAACCCGCCCTTTGACGGAAACGATCTGAACCCGCTCCTGCAGGACCCCGGTCTCGCCTTCCATCCGCCGTTTCTCTATCTCGGCTATGTCGGCCTTTCGATGGCCTTCTCATTCGCCGTCGCCGCCCTGATCGAGGGCAAGGTCGATGCCGCATGGGCACGCTGGGTGCGGCCATGGACCCTTGCGGCATGGATGTTCCTGACCATCGGCATCGCCATGGGGTCCTGGTGGGCCTATTACGAGCTTGGTTGGGGCGGCTGGTGGTTCTGGGATCCGGTGGAAAACGCTAGCTTCATGCCATGGCTGGTCTCGGCTGCATTGCTGCATTCGGCCATCGTGGTCGAAAAGCGCGACACGCTAAAGACATGGACGATTTTCCTTGCGATCCTCGCCTTTTCCTTCTCGCTCATCGGGACCTTCATCGTACGCTCCGGCGTGATCACTTCCGTGCACGCCTTTGCCAATGACCCCACGCGCGGGGTGTTCATCCTGATGATCCTTGGCGTTGCCATCGGTGGCGCACTGACGCTGTTTGCCGCGCGCGCCCATGTGCTGAAATCCCACTCGGTCTTTGCCCCGATCAGCCGCGAAAGCGGGCTGGTGATGAACAACCTTCTGCTGGTGGTTGCCACCTTTGTTGTCTTCTTCGGCACCGTCTGGCCGCTGATTGCCGAGCTGACGTCAGGGCGCAAGGTCTCTGTCGGGCCGCCGTTCTTTGATCTGGCCTTTACCCCCTTCATGGTCGGTCTGGCCGCGATCCTGCCGATCTTTGCCGTGATGCCGTGGAAACGCGGCAACCTGAGCAAGACCCTGCAACCGCTCTGGGGTGTCATGGCCCTTTCGGTTGCCTTTGGCGCGCTTGTCTGGGTGTTGCAGACCGGCGGCTCCATGCTGGCCCCTGTGGGCGCGACGCTGGGCCTCTGGATCATTCTGGGCGTGAAGCTGGAAGTCGCCCAGCGGATCAAGCTTTTCAAAGTGCCGTTTTCCGAAAGCTGGCGGCGGGCCGTCAATCTGCCGCGTGCTGACTGGGGCAAGGCCTACGCCCATGGCGGGCTGGGCATCCTCTTTTTCGCCATTGCCGCGATAACCGCCTGGGAAACCGAAGACCTGCGTGTGATGAACATCGGCGATCGTTTCACCATGGGCGGCTATGACATCGTGCTGGAACGGGTCGAGGATTTGCGCGGCCCCAACTACCAGTCGGAGACCGCGACCTTTGCCCTTGAACGCGACGGCATCATCGTGGCCCGCATGTCGCCGGAAAAACGGTTCTACCCGGTGCAGCAGATGCCCACGACCGAGGCTGGCATTGACCGCTCCATCACCCGCGACCTTTATGTCACGATCGGCGACCGGCAACCGCAGGGCGGCTGGGCAGTGCGGACCTACATCAAGCCCTATGCCAACTGGCTCTGGGTTGGTTCAATCGTGATGTCCTTCGGCGGCCTTCTCAGTCTTACGGACAGGCGCTACCGGGTTGGTGCGCCGACGCGCAAGGCCAAGACCCCAAACGCCGCGGTGCCCGCCGAATGATGCGCCTTGTCCTGATCCTGATCGCCTGTCTGATGGCGGTGCAGCTTTGGGCGGTCCAGCCCGATGAAGTGCTTGAGGATCCGGCACTTGAGGCCCGTGCGCGCGAGATTTCCAAGGTGCTGCGCTGCCCGATCTGCCAGTCCGAGAACATCGACGAAAGCAACGCCGGTGTTGCCCGTGATCTGCGCCTTGTGGTGCGCGAACGGCTGGTGGCAGGCGACAGCGACCCAGAAGTGATCGATTTCGTCGTGGCCCGCTACGGCGAATATGTGCTGTTCAACCCGCGTTTCACGCTGGGCAATGCCGCTCTCTGGTTTGCAGGTCCGGTCTTCCTGCTGATCGGCGGCATCATCTCGTGGCTGTTCATCCGCCGCCGCAGCGCAAGCGCCCCACCTCAGGACAGTCTGTCCGATGATGAACGCGCCAAGCTCGACCAACTGTTGGGCGACTGAGGCCTGACGCCACGTTTGCGCTTTTCTATGCCCGACATGCCCGCTAGGTTTCGCCGCAAGACTTTGCAAACGGGAGCGGCGTGATGACCTATCAGGAAATTCGGTACGAACTGGCAGACGATGTCGCCACGATCACCTTCAACCGTCCCGATGTGATGAATGGTCTCAACGGCCAGATGCGCCGCGAGATCCTGCACGCCATTCTTGCTGCCCAGAAAGAAGCCCGCGTGATCGTCCTGACCGGCGAGGGCCGGGGGTTCTGCTCGGGGCAGGATCTGGGCGATGCGGGTCCGGCGCATAAACTCGATCTTGAACGCACCCTGCGCGAAGAATACGAGCCGCTTCTGAAAGCCATCTATGACTGCCCGATCCCGACCATTGCCGCCGTCAACGGCCCGGCTGCAGGCGCTGGTGCCAATCTGGCTCTTGCCGCTGACATCGTGATCGCCACGAAATCAGCCGTCTTCATTCAGGCCTTTGCCCGCATCGGCCTCATCCCCGACGCAGGCGGCACCTACTGGCTGCCGCGCCAGATGGGCTTTGCCAAGGCCATGGGCGCGGCCCTTCTGACAGACAAGATCACTGCACAGCAGGCGGCTGACTGGGGCATGATCTGGGAGGCGGTCGAGGATGCGGAATTCGCCGCTACCATCCGCGCCCGCGCCAGCCAGCTTGCCAAGGGTCCGACCCGCACCTACCGCTACATCAAGCAGGCCATGCGCGCCTCTTTCGAGAACTCGCTCGATGACCAGCTTGAGCTTGAGGCCAGCCTTCAGGGCAAGGCCGGCAAGACCCGCGATTTCGTCGAGGGCGTGATGGCTTTCATGGAAAAACGCCCGGCGAAATACGAAGGCAGATAACGCGCGGGCTTGACCGCTTCTCTCAGGCTGCGATGCTCGCCCCATGACCTTCGCCGCCCGGATCACCCGCGCCCCGCGCGCTTATAACCCTGACCGGGCCAAAGACGTCTCGGAACGCTTTTCCGACCAGCCTGCAGCCCTGCGCGATCTGATTTCGGGCACTGCCGGGTGTTCGGGCTATCTGGCAAGCCTTCTGACCCGTCACGAAGACTGGCTCCGCGCCGCAGTCGATGCCCGCCCTGAAGATACGCTGACCGCGCTCTGCCAGTTTTCCCAGACCGGCGCAGAGGCGACCTTAAGCGATCTGCGCATCGCCAAGGGCAGGGCAGCCCTTCTGATCGCTCTGGCTGATCTGGGCGGGGTCTGGTCGCTGGAGGAAACGACCCGCGCGCTTACGACCTTCGCAGATGCTGCCACCGGTCACGCGCTGCAAACCGCCTTCGCTCAAGAATGTCAGCGCAAGCCGATGCCCGACACACAGGCACCCCTTGGCGGGCTGGCGATATTTGCCATGGGCAAGATGGGCGCGTTCGAGCTGAATTACTCCTCCGACATCGACCTGATCGTGCTCTTTGATGAGGACGCCTATGCCCGAGATGATCAGCCCGAGGCGCGGGCGCGTTTGATAAAAGTCACCCAGCGCATGGTCAAACTGCTTTCGGCCACCACCGGTGACGGCTATGTTTTTCGCACCGATCTGCGCCTGCGCCCGGACCCTTCGGTCACGCCGGTCTGTGCCTCGATGGAAGCTGCCGAGCGGTATTATGAAGCGCTTGGCCGCACATGGGAGCGCGCCGCATGGATCAAGGCCCGCGTCATTGCCGGCGACATGGAGGCAGGCGCGCGGTTCCTGAAAACCATGCGCCCCTTCGTCTGGCGCCGCCACCTTGATTTTGCTGCCGTTCAGGAAGCCCATGACATGCGTCTGCGCATCCGCGAGCACAAGGGTCTGGCAGGTCAACTGGCCCTGCCGGGCCATGACATGAAACTGGGGCAGGGCGGCATTCGTGAGATCGAGTTTTTCACCCAGACCCGCCAGCTTATATCCGGCGGACGTGACGACAGCCTGCGCTCACCGGCCACTGTTCCGGCGCTTGAGGCATTGGCGCAAGGCAACTGGATCACGGAAACCGACCAGATCACCCTGACGGATGCCTACCGCTGGTACCGCGAAATCGAACACCGGCTGCAAATGGTCGAGGATGCGCAGACCCATGCCTTGCCCCGCACTGACGACGGTTTCGAGCGGCTCGCGGCCTTTCTGGGTGAGCCGGATCGTGCCGCGTTTTGCGAGCGCCTTAAGACCCGGCTGGGCGAAGTTCGTGACCTGACTGAACCGTTCTTCTCCCGGGACACCGACCTGTCAGCGCCCGCGCTTGAGGCCTTCTCCAACCCTGAAAACATCACATCCGCCACCGACCGCTGGACCGCCTTGCCAGCACTTCGGTCCGAGCGTGCGCGTGAGATCTTCGAGCGTCTTTTGCCCCGGATCACCACTGCTCTGGCCCATGCGGCCAACCCTGATGAGGCCTTTACACATTTCGAAACCTTCCTCGCAGGCTTGCCTGCGGGCGTGCAGGTCTTCTCGCTCTTTGATGCCAATCCCAGCCTTCTTGATCTTCTCTCGGACATCTGCGCCACGGCACCCGATCTGGCCCGCTATCTTGGTCGCAACGCAGGCGTGCTCGACGCGGTTCTCAGCCCGACCTATTTCGACAGCCTGCCTGACCAGGCCACCCTCAGCGCTGCTCTGGCCGAGCGCATCGCGGGGATGCAGGATTATGAAACCACGCTCGATGAGATCCGGCGCTGGCAGAAAGAAGTTCATTTCCGCATCGGCGTGCATCTTCTACGCAAGCTTGCAACGCCCGAACAGGCCATGACCGCCTACAGCAATCTGGCCGAGGCCTGTGTTTCGGTCCTTCTGCCGGTGGTCCAGACGGCGTTTGCCGAACGATATGGCGATGTGCCGGGCTCCAGCGTAGGTGTGATCGCCATGGGCAGGCTTGGCAGTCACGAGATGTCACCAGCCTCCGATCTGGATCTGATTGTGGTCTATGATGCCGATGGACAGGCGGCCTCCGATGGCAAGCGCAGCCTTGCGGCATCGACCTATTTTGCCCGCCTGACCCAGATGCTGATCACCGCCCTGACTGCGCCCACATCCGAAGGCGTGCTCTATCCCACTGACATGCGGCTCAGGCCATCGGGGCGCAAGGGACCGGTTGCCGTCTCGCTCAAGGGGTTTGCGAGCTATCAGCTCAATGATGCTTGGACATGGGAGCATCTGGCACTCACCCGTGCCCGCGTGGTGGCGGGACCAGATGGGCTGAAATCTCGCATCGAGGATGCCATTGACGCAGCCCTGAACGCCCCGCGTGAAGCCTCAAAGACCGCGCAGGACGTGATCGACATGCGCGCCCGGCTGGCGCAGGTCAAGGCAAGTGCGGGCGATCCGAAACAGGGGCCGGGTGGTCTTCTAGATATTGATCTCTTTGTCCAGACAGGCGCGCTCATGTCCAACCTGCACGGCGTCCACACGCCTGCCCGGATGATCACCGATCTGGCCGGGTGTAATTGGCTGGAACAGGCTGAGGCCACAACCCTGACCAAGGCCCGCCGTGATCTCAGCCTGCTGCAACTGGTCGGCCGTCTGGTCAGTGGCGAGGCGTTCGACACAGAGGGTCTGGGCGAGGGCGCAAAGCGTCTGCTGCTCAGCCTTGCGCAAGCAGACACGCTGGACGATCTGCTCGCCCGGATTGCTCAGGACCGGACTGACAGTGCTGCGATCATCACCACACGTCTGGAAGGCCTGTCGGCCCCGTGACCCTGCCAATCGTCTACCATCCCGACTACATGGCCCCGCTGAAACCCGGTCATCGCTTCCCGATGTCGAAATACGGGTATCTGCGCAAGACATTGATTGCAGGCGGTATTCTGCCTGAAGTTGGCGGGTTTCTCTCTCCTGCCGAGGCACCACTGTCGCTGATCGCTTCGGTGCATCAGCGCAGCTATGTCGACCGCATGGCAACCCAGACCCTGCGCCCCGACGAGGTTCGCCAGATCGGTCTGCCCAACACGCCCGCCGTGTCCCGCCGCGCCCGGCTCTCCGCCGCAGGCACCACGCTGGCCGCCCGTCTTGCGCTGGAACACGGCATTGCCTGCAACATGGCCGGCGGCTCTCATCACGCAGGCCCTGCGGGTGGCGCGGGCTTCTGTGTCGTCAATGACGTGGCCGTGGCCGCGCGCACGCTGCTGGATGAGGGCCATGTCAGACGCATCACCATTCTCGATCTCGACGTCCATCAGGGCGACGGCACTGCCCTGATCTTCGCAAACGAGCCGAAGGTCACCACCATCTCGCTGCATGCCGAAAAGAACTACCCAGCTCACAAGGCCAGCTCCGACATCGACATCAGCCTGCCCGATGGCATGGCCGATGCGGCCTATCTGGCGCAATTGCACACGATCCTGTCGCAAGTCTTTCAGCCAAGCCCCCCCGATCTGCTGTTTCTCAACGCAGGCGTCGATGTGCACAAGGAGGATCGCTTGGGACGACTTGCATTGAGCCTTGAGGGCATCCGCGCCCGCGAAGCCGCCGTCTTTCAGGCAGCAACCCACCACGCTGTGCCCGTCGTCGGTGTCCTTGGCGGCGGCTATTCCGATGACCCCGACGCTCTTGCGCAGCGCCATGCAATCCTGTTTGAAGAAGCAACACGACATCTGGGGAAGGGTGCACCATCATGACAAAGACCGAATTGGGATGCTGGGTCGATCTGGCCAGCCCGCAGGTGGCCGACATCCTCGGTGGCTCCGGCCTCGATTATGCAGTCATCGATCTGGAGCACGGCTGCATCGGGGTCGAGACCGCCCAGACCCTGATCATGATCTTCAAGGGCCATGGCGTGGCCCCGATCCTGCGCATCCCCGACCAGTCGGAAGCCTGGATCAAACGTATGCTCGACGCTGGTGCCAGCGGCCTGATTGTGCCCAAGGTCGACACCGCCGATCAGGCCCGCGCAGTTCTGGCCCATGCAACCTATGCCCCCAATGGCACGCGGGGCGAAGCGATTGACATCGTGCAGGGCGCGCGTTGGGGCAGGGACGCTGACCAGTATCGCGACACATGGACCAACCGCCCGCGCATCGCTGTCCAGATCGAAACCCGCAAGGCTTTCGCCAATGTCGCAGAAATCGCGGCCATCGACGGGCTGGACGAGCTGTTTTTCGGGCCTGCAGATTACGCTGCCTCCCTCAATGTCGCAAAAGACGCGCCCGAGGTCATGACCGCGGCCAAAGCCACGGCCGACATCGCGCGCGCAGCAGGCAAACATGCGGGCATCATCATCTACAAGGGCGGTGACGTGACAGCCCTGCACGACGCCGGATATGACCGGATTGCCGTGGGCTCGGACATCGTGGCCTTGCGCACCGCCATCGACACCGCTGTCAGCGAGGCCCGCAATGTTGTCCAAGGGCACTGAACCGCTCGATCCGCGCGGCCTGATACTCGAGGCCTACCGGATCGAGGACATCACCAAACCCGATTGCCGCACGATCTTTCTGGATTGGGCGCTTGGCCTGCCGCTTGGCACGGACATGAAAGGCGCCATCGACCGGATGCTCAGCGTCTATGGTCAGGACCGGGATCACCCGATGTCGCAGGTCCTGACCGAAGGCCTGTCATCGGCCAAACCCCGCAGACGCGGCGGCCGGGCCCGTCAGGGCTGAGCACGCGCCATTGCCACCTATAGCGTTTCTAGTTTAACTTGAAACGAGCCGTATCGCTTTTCGCGTTCGACCCATGGGAGAGGCAGCGAACAAGCGATTCATGTTTAACTCGAAACGCTTTAGGTTGAGGCTGCAACCGGCCTTGCCGCTTCGTAACATTCCCCCAGATACAGCAATCAAAGAGGCCTCAAAATGCAACTCGCACGCTTGGCAGCAGAGGCGCAGGAGCGCGGACGCCCGGTCCGCGCCGGTCTGATCGGAGCCGGCAAGTTTGGCTCGATGTTTCTCAGTCAGGTGCCGCACATCGACGGGCTTGAGGTGACTGCGATTGCCGATCTCGATCCCGACCTTGCCCGCACCGCCTGCCGCGCCACAGGCTGGGACGAGGCGCGCATCAGCGCCACGGCCTTCCTCGACAATGGTGCTGCCCTGAGCGCGCGCGAAGACGTGGATGTGGTGATCGAGGCGACAGGCCACCCACGCGCTGGCATTGCGCATGCAACCCACGCGATCAATGCGGGCAAGCACATCATCATGGTCAATGTCGAGGCTGACGTACTTGCAGGCCCCGCACTGGCCGCGCAGGCACGCGCGGCGGGCGTTGTCTATTCCATGGCCTATGGCGATCAGCCCGCACTGGTCTCTGAAATGGTCGATTGGGCACGCGCCACCGGCTTTCACGTGACAGCAGCGGGCAAGGGCACCAAATACCTGCCCGAATATCACGAGGCCACGCCTGACACGGTCTGGAATCACTATGGCCTGACAGCGGAAGAGGCCGCGCGCGCAGGCATGAAATCCCAGATGTTCAATTCCTTTCTCGATGGCACCAAAAGCGCGATCGAGATGGTTGCGATTGCCAATGCCTGCGGCCTTGACGTTCCCGACCACGGTCTGTCCTTCCCGCCCTGCGGCGTCGATGATCTGGCCCATGTCCTGCGCCCGCGGGTCTGTGGCGGTCAGCTTGACCGGCGCGGTATGGTCGAAACCGTCTCCTCGCTGGAACGCGACGGAAGGCCCGTCTTTCGCGATCTGCGCTGGGGCGTCTATGTGGTGCTTGAGGCACCCAACGACTATGCCGCCGCCTGTTTTGCCCAATACGGTCTGCCAACCGACAGCACGGGGCGCTTTGCGGCCATGTACAAGCCCTTCCATCTGATCGGGCTGGAACTCTCGATCTCGGTTCTCTCGGCAGCATTGAGGGGCGAGCCGACAGGCCAGTCCCGCATCATGTCCGGCACCGTGGCTTCTGTTGCCAAGCGCGACCTGAAAGCGGGCGAGATGCTGGACGGGGAGGGCGGGTATACAGTCTGGGGCAAGGCCCTTCCGGTTGCCCGCGCGCAAGACGCCTTACCCATCGGTCTGGCCCATGGCGTCGCGATGACCCGGGATGTGGCCAAGGGCCAAGTGCTGAGTTTTGCCGACGTCGATATGGCCGATGATGACGTCACGCGCCTCTACCGCCAGTCGGTTTCGGGCTGAAAACGGTCTTGTTGTTGAGCAAAATCGGAGTTCAAAAGGCTCAGACATCCGGGCTTTGCCCCGGATTTTTGAGTTATGAAAGAGTTATGGAAGAGTTACGAAAGAACTCTTCCACTTTTGCACCCTTCAGTGCCCCCGTCACGGGTCATTTCGACAGAGCATCAAGCACCCGAACCCAGGACCGGATGCCCTTGTGAAAACTGCTCAGATTGTACTTTTCATTGGGTGAATGCAGTTGATCATCCTCCAACCCGAACCCGATCAGCAGACTGTCCATGCCCAGATAGGTCTTGAAATGCCCGACAATCGGGATCGACCCGCCACAGCCCGCAAACACTGCCGGTTTTGGCCATTCTTCAGTCAAAGCAGCGCGTGCTTTTTCGAAACTTGGATTGTCGAGCGGCATAGCGGTTGCATCCGATGCATCCTTGGATTTGAACTCCACCGAACAATCCTCAGGCAGCTTTGAGCGGACAAACTCCTGAAAATCCTTCTGAATTTTATGAGCGTCCTGTCCCGGCACCAGTCGGAAGCTCAGTTTCGCACTGGCTTTTGAGGGCAGGACCGTCTTGAAACCAGCGCCCGTATAGCCGCCCCAGATGCCGTTCACATCGCATGTGGGGCGCGACCAGACCTGCTCCAGCACGGAATAGCCTGTCTCGCCCGCAGGCACCGACAGATCAACCCCGCCCAGAAAGGCGGCCTCGTCAAATCCAAGGGCGTCCCACTGGGCTTTCAACTCAGGTGTAAGTTCCTGAACTCCATCGTAAAAACCGGGAACGGTAATCCGGCCCGTGTCATCGTGAAGGCTCGCCAGAATGTCCGACAGTACCCGGATCGGGTTGATCGCGGCACCGCCATACATGCCCGAATGCAGGTCCTTGTCTGCGGCCGTAATCGTCAGTTCTTCACCCACCATGCCGCGCAGCATCGTGGTGATCGCAGGCGTCTGGGGATCGAACATGCCGGTGTCGCAGACCAACGCCAAATCACAGGTCAGCTCATCGCGATTGGCCTCAAGGAAGGGGATGAGCGAGGGCGATCCGCTTTCCTCTTCGCCTTCGAACAGGATTGTGATCTTACAGGGCAGGGACCCATGGATGTTCACCCAGGCCCGACATGCCTCAACAAAGGTCATCAACTGTCCCTTGTCGTCAGAGGCACCACGCCCCCGGATCACCTTGCCTTTCGCTGTGTCCTGAAGCTCTGGCTCAAACGGAGGCTTATCCCAAAGATCAATCGGATCAACAGGTTGCACGTCGTAGTGACCATAAAACAGCAGGTGCGGCGCACCGTCGCCACCATGGGCCACAACCATCGGATGTCCGGTGGTGTCCCGGCGGGAGGCTTCAAATCCGATGGATTTCAGATCCTCCACCAACCAGTCAGCCGCAGCTTTGCAGGGCGCCTTATAGGTAGGATCGGTCGAGATGCTTTCGATCTTCAAAAGGTCGAACAGGCGGTCAAGGGCAGGCTCAAGAGCGGCATCAACCTGAGTCAAAACGGGATCGGACATGGGGTGCGTGGACTTTCTGTAAATCAAGGGTGTGCCAAACCTACGCAAAGGGAGGAAACTGTCCAGTAAAAGGCTGAGATGTGGTCGATCAGGATTCGCGATGGTGGTCGTGATCATGGGGCATTCTGGCTGCCCGCAAATGGTCCCGACTCACCCCCGATGTATCCACCCACCGCCAAAAATACGTGTTCCGTCAGGGGCATAGAAGACGCAAGCCTGTCCCGGCGAGATGCCTTCATCGGGTGAGAGCAGTTCAACATGGCCGGATGTGGCGCTCAGTGGATGCAGGCGCGCAGGCTTGGGTGGACGGGTGGAGCGGATGCGCACTTCCATCTCCCAACCGCCTGTCGGCGCGTCCTCAAACGGGGTATCACCCAGCCAGTTAATCTCTCGCACAGGCACGGAGCGGGTCGCCAGCGCCTCTTTCGGGCCGACCACGACCCGGCGCAGATCGGCATCAAGCTTGACCACGTAAAGCGGATCACCGCCGCCGATGCCAAGTCCGCGCCGCTGGCCGATGGTGTAATGGATGACGCCCTTGTGCGCGCCCAGAACCCGCCCGTCCTGATGCACGATCTCACCGGGTTCGGCCGCACCGGGGCGCAGCTTTTCGATGACAGCGGCGTAGGACCCGTTGGGCACAAAGCAGATGTCCTGACTGTCGGGCTTGTCCGCCACGCTGAGACCAATTTCTGCAGCCAGCGCGCGGGTTTCGGCCTTGGATTTCAGGTGCCCAAGCGGGAAGCGCAGATAGTCCAGTTGCTCCTGAGTGGTTGAAAACAGGAAATAACTTTGATCTCGGTCACCATCTGCGGCCTTGTGAAGCTCCGCCCCATGCGCCCCGGTCTTGCGCTGGATGTAATGGCCCGTGGCCATGCAATCTGCGTCCAGATCCTTGGCGGTATGCAGCAGGTCCTTGAACTTCACCCGCTCGTTGCAGCGGATGCAGGGCACGGGTGTGGCACCGGCCAGATAGGCGTCGGCAAACTCGTCAATCACCGCGTCCTTGAAGGTGTTCTCATAGTCCAGAACGTAGTGGGGAAACCCCATTTCTTCGGCCACGCGACGCGCATCATGAATGTCGCGGCCAGCACAGCAGGCACCTTTCTTGGCCAGAGCCGCGCCATGGTCGTAAAGCTGCAACGTGATCCCGACCACGTCATAACCCTCACGCGCCAGTTTTGCGGCCACGACTGAACTGTCGACGCCACCGGACATCGCCACGACCACACGGGTCTGGGAAGGGGGTTTGTCGAACCCCAGAGAATTGGGTGCCGTCTTGAGCATGGTCTCGCGCCTTTTGGGAAGTCGTTCGCAATATAGGAAAATCCTAAACGTTCTCAAGCCCCCGCTTCATTCCTGATTAAGCCTGTCCCTCTAGCCCTTTTCCCCGGGTGAACTGTGGAAAGGGAATGAGGATGTATATCCGACGCGAGAAAGGACCCGTATTTGTGACCATGCCGGACGGAACCAAACTGTCCCGCTCTGACCTGCCAGCGCGCAGCACGAGCAGATGGGTCGCAAGGCGAAAAGCTGTTGTGGTAAATGCGGTCAACGCAGGGTTGATCAGCGCCAAGGAAGCCTGTGATATGTATGACCTCTCTGAAGAGGAACTGGACAGCTGGATTTCAGCGCTTCAGACCTTTGGAACCGGGGCTTTGCGGGCCACTTCTCTGCAAAAGTACCGAAAAGTGTAATAATTGTTGATACACTCAGGGTTGTGTAATCGTTCGTTAACCATTCAACATTAATCCTAAAGAAAGTTTGGGAGGGGCCCAATTTTTTTAGGAGGAACGCAATGCGCGTCCTGCTCGTTGAAGATGATCCGACAACCTCGAAAAGCATCGAGATGATGCTCTCGAACGCCAATCTGAATGTCTATGCAACAGATTTGGGGGAAGAGGGCATCGATCTTGCCAAGCTATATGATTACGATTTGATGCTGCTTGATCTTAATCTACCGGATATGAGCGGGTACGAAGTGCTGCGCCAGTTGCGCCTTGCAAAGGTTGAGACCCCGATCCTGATCCTCTCCGGGCTTGATGATACAGAAAACAAGATCCGCGGCTTTGGGTTCGGTGCAGATGATTACATGACCAAGCCGTTCCATCGGGAAGAGTTAATTGCCCGGATCCACGCTATTGTGCGTCGCTCCAAGGGCCATGCGCAGTCGATCATTCAAACAGGCAAGTTCAAGGTCAATCTTGATACCAAGACGGTTGAGGTCGACAACAAACCTGTCCATCTGACCGGCAAGGAATATCAGATGCTCGAGTTGTTGAGCCTGCGCAAGGGAACAACACTTACCAAGGAGATGTTCCTCAACCACCTTTATGGCGGTATGGACGAGCCGGAACTCAAGATCATTGACGTCTTCATCTGCAAACTGCGCAAGAAGCTGACCGAAGCCACCAATGAAGACAGCTACATCGAAACCGTAT
Source organism: uncultured Paracoccaceae bacterium (assembly GCA_947494445.1). Lineage (GTDB taxonomy): Bacteria > Pseudomonadota > Alphaproteobacteria > Rhodobacterales > Rhodobacteraceae > CANLSM01. The sequence continues at coordinate 99,348 of CANLVD010000003.1, forward strand.
GGGGACGCGGCTATGTGTTGAGGGATCCAATCCAGGACGCATCAGAGGAGCCGGGACGGCTTGCCGTCGGTGCCTGATCCAATTGTCTATCAGTAAATCTGTAGAAAATGAGGCCAATCTTTAGGGATTGGCCTCATGTTTTAGATGCGTTGTATTTCAGAAAATCAGTTCGGGCTGCGCGACAGACCGGCTTTCCAGTTCGCGGGAACCAGGGCAGGGGTCTTTTCGGTGAATGCCTTGTAGTCAGGCCTTGTGCGCGCAAGCCTGTCGTCGAGAATGGTCACGCCAGAGACATACACCAGAAGGCCGGTCACGATCGCAAGAGAGCCGAGCGCCCAGAAATTACCGAATGACAATGAGATGAGTGCAAGCCCCGCCCAGACCATGATTTCTCCAAGGTAGCTGGGAAAGCGAACATATTCCCGCAAACCGGTAGTCAACAAACCACCCTGTGGATGGGCGCTCTTGAACTTATCCAACTGCGTATCGGAAACCGTCTGAAGTGCAACGCCCGCCAAGGACAAGGCCGCACCCAGAAAAACAAGCGCTTGTATGCTGTGTTCGTTGACAGAAGCCAGCCCCACCAGAACGCCGGATGCGATCACGCCTTGCAGAACTGCCTGCAGCAGAAACACGACAAAGAGGCTCTTGACCGGCCAGCCTGCGCCGAACTTTGCGCGCAGTTCCTGATAACGCGCGTCCTCTTCTCCCTCGCGCAGGCGGCGAAGGCTCAACTGCAGACCCAACCTTGCGCCCCAAAGGCAGATCACGCCCAGCAGCACCAGAGAGACGAAATCCATCGGCATGCCGATACTGTGCCAGAACACCAATGCCATCACGGCAAAGCCCGGACCCCACCAGAAATCGACGACACTCGCGTCCCGTTTCACGACGCTGAGCAGCCACAACAGCAGAAAACCGCCAAGTGACCACATCCATGCCGCGCCCAGTTGTTCAAAAATTATCATGCTCGCTACCTGCTTTTCCTGTGTATACGCACGCATGACAAAACTGGATGACCGGTGATTGGCCAAAATTCCGGCCATACTCATGATTTCTCAAGGTTCTTGCCTGAAAAAGGTCCAAAACTCTGTATAAGGCTTGAAAAGTTGTTACGATTGCCAAAACAGTTCCGTCGCAATCCCCGATTCGGGAAAGCGTAAATGGCGAGCAGGCACGAGGACACGGACACGCAGATGGGCGACAAGCGCAATCAGGCGGTATTGGCTGGATTTGACTCATATAATGTCAAGTTGGGCGATGAACTGCGCGGTGAGCGTGCCACCCTTGGCAAGTCTCTTCTGGACGTGCAGCGCGACCTCAGGATCAAGGCTGCCTATATTGCCGCGATCGAGGATTGCGACGCGGAAGTCTTTCCCAATAAGGGGTTCGTGTCTGGTTATGTGAAGGCCTACTCCCGTTACCTCAAGCTTGATGCCGACATGGTATTTGCGCGTTTCTGCGCGGAAAGCGGCTTTGAGGGGATCAACGCAGACCTCAAACGCTCCACAACCAGCACCAAGACCAAGGTCCTGTATGGCCCGGTTGTCGCGCAGAAGGATGATGCGATCTGGCGCACGGTCATGCCGGTTGAGCAGAGCGGCAACAGCATTCTGGGCCAATTGTCCCTGTCTTCCATTGCATCGCTCTTTGTATTCCTGACTGTTCTGGGCGGGCTGGGATATGGCGCAATGGCTGTCATCAATGACATCCAGAGGGTGGATATCGCGCCGATCAATCAGGATCCCACGGCGAATTCCGAAGTGGCCAGCCTGACAACCCCGGGCCTGACCACCCAGACGATCGAACTGACCGGCGATACAGCTTTGCAGACCACCAATGACGATTTGACACGGCTTTATCAGCCGCGCGAGCTTGACGTACCCGTCCTTGAAAGCCGCGATGGCCCAATAGTTGAGATCGATCCAGAACAATCCGGCACTTATGCCGCACTGCCAGATCGCAAGCCTGCGTCTGAACCGGCTGTTGGTACGGTCGCGTTTGAGATGGGTGATGCCAATGATCCGCGTGTGCGGGAACGGATTGCCCCGCCGCAGGTTCTGCTTGTGGCGGCTCGTCCGGCTTGGGTGCGCGTTTACGAACGTGACGGGACCGTCATCCTTGAAAAAATACTTGAAGGCGGCGAAGCCTACACGCTGCCAGCTGACACGCTTGCGCCAATGCTCCGGGCCGGCAACTCCGGCTCGCTTTACGTGATGGTTGACAAGGTGGCCTATGGCCCGGTTGGCAAAGGCACTTCTGTTGCCAAGAATGTGTCCTTGAGTGTTCAGGACATCCTCGCGACCTATGCCGAGATTGAAAAGACGCCAGAAATCCTTGAAGTGGCTGTGTCGGAATTGGACAAAACAGCCGTCGTGTCGGAGTGACGGCCAAGCGTGACAACAGTTCCGTCCCGCGATAACAATGGCTTGAACGCCTCACGGTTAATGGAAACCCATCTATGAGCCACAATCACATCCGACCCTGGCGAAATATCTACCGGCGCAAAAGTCGACAGATCCATGTCGGAAACGTGCCTGTCGGGGGGGATGCGCCGATCAGCGTGCAGACCATGACGAACACCCTGACCCATGATGTGAAGGCGACCATCGAACAGGTTCAGGCCTGTGCAGAGGCGGGTGCGGACATTGTGCGAATTTCCTGCCCGGACGAGGCCAGCACCAAGGCGCTGAAAGAAATTGTGGCCGAAAGCCCGGTTCCGATCGTGGCGGACATCCATTTCCACTATAAGCGCGGGATCGAGGCAGCCGAGGCCGGAGCCGCCTGTTTGAGGATCAACCCAGGCAATATCGGCTCGCCCGAGCGGGTGCGGGAGGTGATCAGCGCGGCGCGTGATCACGGCTGTTCCATGCGCATCGGGGTGAACGCCGGATCACTGGAAAAGCACCTTCTGGAGAAATATGCTGAACCCTGCCCAGAGGCGATGATCGAAAGCGGTCTCGATCACATGCGCATCCTTCAGGACAACGACTTTCACGAATTCAAAATTTCGGTGAAGGCGTCTGATGTCTTTTTGGCCGCGGCGGCCTATCAGGGGCTCGCAGAAGCAACGGATGCTCCCATTCATCTTGGCATCACTGAGGCCGGAGGTCTGACATCGGGCACGATCAAATCGGCCATCGGCCTGGGCAACCTTCTGTGGATGGGCATTGGTGACACGATCCGCGTCTCGCTGTCTGCCGATCCAGTGGAAGAGGTCAAGGTGGGGTATGAGATCCTGAAATCCCTTGGTCTGCGCCACCGTGGCATCAACATCATTTCCTGCCCATCCTGTGCGCGTCAGGGATTTGACGTGATCAAGACAGTGGCGACACTTGAGGATCGCCTTGCCCACATCAAGACCCCGATGAGCCTGTCGATCATCGGCTGTGTGGTCAATGGCCCCGGCGAAGCATTGATGACAGATGTCGGCTTCACCGGAGGTGGGGCCGGGCATGGCATGGTTTATCTGGCGGGCAAGCAGGACCACAGACTGGACAATGACAGCATGGTCGACCATATCGTTGATCTGGTTGAGAAAAAGGCCGAAGAACTTGAGGCGGCCCAACAGCAGGCGGCTGAATGACATGCGGATAATGTTGCTGATCATCATCATAGGCATTCTCGCGGTGTCTGGTTTTGCGGCCTATTACATTCGCACCATCTCTCATGATGTGGCGGTCTGGCATGTTGATCCGACACGTGCATTGCCGCAACCCACACCAAACGGGTTCTATATTGGCCCGCCCGAGCAATCTGCCCAGCCAACGATGGATGATCCGATCATCTATGCGGGCACGCCTGAGATCCTTGCGCAGGCTTTTGATACATATGTCATGGCCCAACCTCTGGTGAAACTGGTGGCCGGGTCCCCGGAAGAGGCTTGGATGACTTATGTCCAACGTACCGAGAAGCTGCGCATTCCCGATTATGTATCTGTCAAGTTCCTGCCGGGAGAGCTTGAAGGCACATCAACCATCTCGATTTTTTCAAGGTCGCGCTTCGGCTATTCCGACATGGGTGTGAATGAGGCCCGTGTGAGAGCATGGCTTGTGGGGCTTTCCAGCTTCGAGCAATAGCGGGCGCACATCGTCGCTCCGCCTTTTTGCTGACTGCCAGAAAGCCCACCCATGATTGCGCCCGAAAAACTGGACCAGATCTTGAGCCGTTTCGAGTTTCTCGAAGCTAAGCTTGCGCAAGCCGATGGTGCGGATATTGCCCAATTGTCCAAGGACTATGCGGAACTGAAACCGGTTGTGGAGACCGTCCAGATGTACCGGGGCCTGATCGATGATCGGCAGGAAGCCTCGGCCATGTTGGATGACCCGGACCTAAAATCTCTCGGTGTAGAAGAGCTTGAACGCATCGACGCAGCCTTGCCTGACGCTGAACACAAGGTCCAGCTGGCGCTTTTGCCAAAGGATGCCGCTGACGCGCGCCCTGCCATTCTGGAAATCCGTCCCGGTACCGGAGGGGACGAGGCGGCACTCTTCGCAGGCGACCTGCGGCGGATGTATCAACGTCTGGCCGAGACGTCTGGTTGGCAGTTTCAGGTGATCGAGGAGACCGAGACAGAGCTTGGCGGCCTGAAGGAATTCGTGGCACGCATCTCAGGCGATGGGGTCTTTGCCCGGCTGAAATTCGAAAGCGGTGTGCACAGGGTGCAGCGCGTGCCGACCACCGAAAGCGGTGGGCGCATTCACACGTCCGCAGCCACAGTCGCTGTGTTGCCCGAGGCCGAAGAGGTCGACATCGATATTCCGGCCAACGACATTCGCATCGACACCATGCGCGCCTCGGGCGCGGGTGGTCAGCATGTAAACACAACCGACAGTGCAGTGCGCATCACCCATCTGCCCACGGGGCTTGTCGTGACCAGTTCGGAAAAGTCTCAGCACCAGAACAGGGCCGTGGCCATGCAGGTGCTGCGATCAAGACTGTTCGACATGCAGCGTCAGACATTGGATGAGGAACGCGCAGCAACCCGCAAGGTGCAGGTTGGCAGCGGTGATCGGTCCGAACGCATTCGAACCTATAATTTCCCACAAGGCCGGATGACTGATCATCGGATCAACCTGACGCTCTATAAGCTTGATGCCGTGATGCAGGGCGATCTGGCCGAAGTGCTTGATGCGCTCAGTGCGGCCGATCAGGCGGCCCGGTTGGCCGATCTTGATCCATGACGCTGAATGAGGCGATACAAGCCGGATCAGCAGCGCTCAAATCCGCAGGCATTGACGGATTTGCCCGCGATGCCCGGCGTCTTGCAAGCTTTGCTGCCGGTTTGCCGATGGATCGGCTGTCACTTGAGCGGGATCGTCCCCTGACAGCAAACCAGATCGCGAAATTCGAAGTCGCCATCGCTGCACGGTCATCCCATCAGCCGATCGCGCAAATTACCGGCATGCGTGAGTTCTACGGGTTTGAATTCCATGTCACCCGTGACACGTTGGACCCACGGCCTGACAGCGAATTGCTCGTTGATCTGGCGCTGGCAGCCGGTGGTAAAACCGTTCTGGACCTTGGGACCGGCACCGGGTGTTTGCTTTTGTCAGTATTGACCCAATTGCCAGACGCACATGGACTGGGCGTGGACATCAGCGAAAAGGCTTTGGATGTTGCACGCAGGAATGCCGAACGGCATGGCCTGACGGGCAGGGTGAGCTTTGTCCATGGCAATTGGCTCGACGGAATCAGAGACAAGTTCGATCTGATCCTTTGCAATCCGCCCTACATCTCGGAAGAGGCGCTGGAAGGCCTGTCAAAGGAAGTACGGCTCTGGGAGCCACGCTCAGCGCTTACCGCCGGGGCAGACACGCTGGCCGCATATCGTCAGGTTGCAGAGCGGTTGCACCATGTGATGTCAGGCGGGGCCATCGCGGTTTTTGAAATTGGATCTGATCAGGGGCAGACGGTGCCAGATTTGCTGCGTGGTTATGGATTTACCAACCCTGTATTGCATCATGATATCAATGACAAACCACGTGCTGTTGTGGTCAATTCTTAAGACTTCTACATGCAAGGTCGTGTTGGATCAGGGGCTTTGACAGATTTCAGTTGTGTTTTTCCGACGGTGCAGTATAGGTTTACTCATCTTTCGGCAACAGACGGTAGACTGTTCAACGAAAGCCACCTCTTCGACAGATCGCATTGTGAATGACCACAGCGGTGACAGGTAGAATTGCCCTGACATTTCGGGCAGCAAGAGAAGCAGACGAAAGTCCCTATGAGATCTTCAAACAAAAGCCGTTCGCGCAACAAGAATAACAACAACCGCAACCGCAACGTGGGCAATGTAATCAACCGCGTTTTTGACAGTGCCGGGCCCGAGGGTCGGGTGCGCGGGACGCCGGCCCAGATCATCGAGAAATACCAGAGCCTTGCACGTGATGGCCAATTGTCCGGCGACCGTGTTTCGGCTGAAAACTTCCAGCAGCATGCCGAGCACTACTTGCGGCTTCTGGGGGAGGCGCAGCGCGAGCAGGCCGAGCGTCAGGCCCAGCACGAAGCGCAGCAGGCTCAGCAGCGCCAGCAGCATGAAGAGCGGAACTCTGGCCAGCAGGGCAATGCCCAACATGGCAACAACAATGGCAACGATCGGCAACCTGTGCAGACGCAGCCACAGGCGCCAAGCCACAGTGAAGGTTCGCCTCAGCCGGACATCATCGACGTGCCTGAGGCAAATGCAGACAGCGGTCTTGTGGAAACACCTGAAAGCGCCCCAAAGCCGAAGCGAGCACCGCGCACCAGACGGCCCGCCAAACCTAAGGCGGATGCGCAACCAGACGGGGCCGGACCCAGCGAAACGGTGTCCAGCTCAGTTGAGTGACGACGGCTCGAACTGCTGGCTAAGTCGACAGAATTCTTCAAGTGACAGCTCTTCGGCGCGCCTCGTTGGCGCGATCCCGACAAAGGAGATCCGGGCCTCGGCATCGGGTGCCAGAGCCTTGAGACTTGAGCGCAGCATCTTGCGCCGCTGATTGAATGCAGCCGCCACCACGCGGGACAGTGTTTTTGCATCGGCAGGAAAACGCGGTTCAGGCAATGCGTCCAGATGTACAATGGCAGACGTCACCTTGGGTGGTGGGGTGAAGGCTTTGGGGCCGACCTCAAAGGCCATCTTGGCTTCCGTGCGCCATTGAGCCAGCAGCGACAGGCGCCCATAGGCCTTGCTTCCCGGTGCCGCTGTGATCCGCTGGGCCACTTCTTTTTGAAACATCAGTGTCAGACTGGTCCAGGCCGGAGGCCAGGCATCTGGTGTCAACCATCGGATCAGAAGTTCCGTCCCGATGTTGTAGGGCAGGTTGGCGACAATGCGGATGGGCGGTGTTAGCTGCTCCAGCGGATTTACTTCCAATGCATCGCCTTCAATCACGTCAAGCCTTCCCGGATAGGCTGATTGGATGTCGCCCAAAGCCGCAATGCACCGATTGTCCCGCTCAATTGCCACAACCTTGCGCGCACCTTCCATCAGCAAGGCGCGCGTCAAACCACCGGGACCGGGGCCGACCTCCAGCACATCGCAGGACGACAGGTCCCCGGCGCGCCGGGCGATGCGCCGTGTCAGGTTCAAATCCAGCAAGAAATTCTGACCAAGGGATTTTCGCGCGCTTAACCCGTGCTGGGCGATTACGTCGCTGAGCGGAGGCAGGCCATCACCGCTCATCAGATGCGCTTGCCCGCCATTTGGCCTGCCAGTTTCAGGGCAGCAATCAGGCTGGTCGGATCGGCCTTGTCCTGTCCTGCAATGTCATAGGCGGTCCCGTGATCGGGCGAGGTTCGGATGAAGGGCAACCCCAGCGTGACGTTCACGCCACCTGCAAAATCCACCGTCTTGATCGGGATGAGCGCCTGATCATGATACATGCAGACCGCCACGTCATAGGTGGCCCGTGCCGCCGGATGGAACAGCGTATCCGCCGAATGTGGACCGGTGATGTTCATGCCATCTATGCGCAGGCGGTCCAGCACTGGCTTAATGATCTCGATCTCTTCGCGTCCCATGGCACCACCCTCACCAGCATGAGGGTTCAGCCCGGCAACCGCGACCCTTGGCGATGCGATGCCGCAATCGCGGATCAAACCGGCATGGGTTACCCGCAAGGTATCCTCAAGCAGGGCCGGGGTCAGGGCCTCCGCCACGTCCTTGAGCGCGATGTGAATGGTCACCGGAACGACGCGCAACTGGGGTGCGGCCAGCATCATCACGGGACGTTCCACTCCCGCCAAAGCCCCCAGAAACTCTGTATGGCCGGGATGGGCAAAATCCGCACCATCCTTCAAACCCTTCTTGTTGATCGGGTTGGTGACCATGGCACTGGCACGCCCGGCCTGAACATGGGCAACGGCCTCGGTGATCGAGGAGATGATGCTCTTGGCATTGGCGGGATCGGGTCGACCAGCAACAGGCGGGGTTGCGCAGGGCAGGGGCATCACTGGCATTGCTTCGGCAAAGCAGTCCTCAGCGTCACTCAGGCTGCTTACGACAGATACAGGAGCGAAATGCGCAATCCAGTCCGGATCACCGATCAACACGAAGGGACTGGTTGGATCTGACCGCAGCGCAGCCCATGCCTCGGCTGTGATCTCACCCGAGACCCCGGAAGGGTCTCCCATGGTCAGGGCAATCGGTGGCTTCATCGACGCTCTATCAGGGCATCGCCGCGCAATTCCTGAAGATACCCCTGACCGAAAGCGGCCATACGCTGGTTGAACAGTCTCAACCGCAGATCTTCGCGTTCTTCCGGTGAGGTTTCACCCGACCGGCTGCACAGCATGACAAGCGTGACACCACGGGCATCGCGTTGGGTCGACTTCTGTCCGACGTCCAGCCCTGCCACGGTCAGCGCCACTTCTGCAGGCACCGCATCAGCTGGTGTCGGATTGCTGCGACCTGACCCGAACCCGAAACTTTCTGCCTGTGCATCCAGATCAGAACAAAGTTCCGCCTCCGCCGCGAGGGCGTTCAACTGCGTTTCGGCATCCAGATAAGCCTGTTCCGGCGCAGTGCTGGCAAGCGGCACGATCAACTGCGTGTAGGTCAGCGTGATGGATCCATCTTCATCGGTGTTGCGAGCAATCTCACGCACTTCCAGCAATTTCAGGATCGTTACACCTTGCGGGATATCAATCGGTGCGGTCACTTCTCCCGGCAGGAGCGCGAGTACCTGGCCTGCGATCTGAGGAGGGAGGTTGGAAGCGGGCAACCAGTCCACACGGCCACCGCGCCCGGCAGAACCCGCACGGCTGTAGCGCCTGACGGCGGCCGTGAAATCACCACCGCGGTTGAGCGAACGTGACAGATCCCGCGCCAGTGCCCCTGTCGCTTCCGGTCCCCGTTGCGCCACAGGAATGGAGATTTCCTGCAGAAGCACTTCTTCCTGAACAGCCCGGTTGGCAAATTCCAGTGCCGCATCAAGATCCTGATCGCTGGGTGTGGCGCGTGCCCGAAAGCGCACTTGAACAACTTCGCGCCAGATCAGGGTTGCGCGAATGAAATCCCTGAGTGTCTCAACGGAAATACCACGTGCGCGCAGGGCGCCCTCGACCTGCTCCGTGCTCAGATTACGCTGCTCTGAAAAACGGGCAAACCCGTCATCGACTGCGCTTTCATCAAGTTCCAGCCCGATATCTTCTGCCGCCTGAAGGCGCAGTTTGTCGTCGGTCAGTTGTTCCAGTGACAAGGCCGTCAGATTTCCGGGTGTGCCAAAGGCCTCCAGCAGTTTTGCACGCTGATCAACCTCATAATTCGTGATGGCTTTCTGGTTGACGATCACAATGGGCTCATAAAGTCCCTGAGCCACAGCGCTGACCGCACCGAATGCCGCACAAAATGTCACGGCGACCACTCTCAATACACCAACTGATCTGCTCATCTGCACCCCATTGTTACAGCGCGCCGCACCGGTCTGCGGGTCTTTGTTGCTGACCGGCTCCGCCAATGCCAGCCAGACGAACGGTCAGGCCGATATCCGTCGACGGCGGCACGTCATTGGATGTTGTAAAGCTGCGTGAGAGCGAAAGGTCAAGGCTGATGCATTCATTGCCATAGGATAGACGCCCCTCAGCCGAGATGTTCTTGCGTTCGGACAGATCATAGCGCCACTCGCCCTCGAACTGCCAATTGTCATTCAGATCGAAGGTTGTGCCAAAGGAAAATTCGTATGCTTCGGGCACCGGACCCAGCAACGGATTGGAATTGTCTTCGGCCAGATAGATCAGGCCGAAATCAGTCGTGCCGCGATCAAAGGACAAGCCCAGATTTGCTTCGGCCCGGCGAAAGTCGAAATCGTCATTGATCAGCACACGGGTCAGGAAATCCACATGCGGGGGCAAATCAAGATGCAGCGCGCCCACCAGATCAGAACGGGAACCCGCAAGCCCGCTTCCTTCTGCGAACTGAGGGTTGGGATCAGCCCGCAAGACCTGTCCCAATGTCAGATCCATTGACCAGCCGTCGTCACTGATCCGGGAGTAGGTCACGCCGATATTGGCCCGCAGACCATCTTCCAGCACGTCCTCGCCAGGAAACCGGTTCAGCGCCAGCAGGTTGGTCTCGTCCAGTTCGGGCAGAAGACTGTCCTCATTTGGCACGGTCGTGTCTTCGCCATTGTCTGAGTAAATGATCTGCACGGCGGGTTCGATGATGTGCAACGTCTTGCTGCTGCGCCGCATCAACGGAAACCGAGCCTCAACCCCCAGAAGCGGCACCACACGGCTGACCGAATTGTCGGTGAAGACCGGGTCGTTCTCGATCTGATAGGCCTGCGCCAGAACCGAGGCAAAACTCGCAAGCTGAAAACCGCTCTCCAGCGTCCAGTCACGTCGCCAGTCTCCGCCAAGGCTGACACGGGCGACGTTCCGATCACCATCATCGCGCACCAGCGTAAGATAATTCAGATCCATGGCAAATCGGCCCAAGGCGGGATCAACGTCAAACACCCGCCTGTGCACGATCTCGGGCAGTACGAACGGTGACTGGCTGTTGCCGTCATTGTCGCGCAGCGACTGGAAACCTGCCAGCCGGAACTCTGTCAACTCGTCGGTCCGGTAACGGGAAATCCGGGCAAAACTGGTCAGGCGATCTTCGTTCGAATAGCCATACTGGCGCAGAAAGCTGTCGTCGCTTGCAACATACAGCCGGAAATCGGCGTCATAATCACGTGGCAGGGCATATTCGAACTGGGCGTCCAGATAGCCCCGGATCTTGCGTTTGCCGATCGGGCTGTCATAGGCGAGCGTGCCATCAAGCTGGAATGAACCGCCTGCAAGTGCCTGACGATACTGCGCATCGAACAGGACACCACCGTCGGTGGTGGCAAAGGTTGTCAGTGTGGCGTCCGCGTGATCACCCAAAGTCAGGTAGTAGGGCAACTTCACCCCTTCACCATAGATGTCGGAACTGCTGAACTCAGGCACAAGAAACCCTGTGGCCCGGCCCTTTGACGGGTCCGCAATGCGCAGGTTCGGCAAATAAAAAACCGGCACACCCAGCAAATCAAAGCGGGCATCTTCAAAATAGATCTGACCCTCAAGGTTGTCCTGAATGATGCGATCCGCACGAATGGCCCAGATTGGTGTGGGTGACGCATCACAAACCCTGCAGGATGAAGCAACCGTGCGCGTGAGCGTGTTGAAACGTCCGTCACCACTGCGCTGTAACCGGGCCGAGGCCAGTTGAAAGCTGTTGTCGATCAGCAGTCTCGCGCCTTCGATCAACCCTTTGGTGAGGTCGGAAGACAGATCTGCCAGATCGGCCAGAATGCGCGTGCCGTCATCGCCATCTAGCTGGATGGGTCCTGTTGCGCGCACTGTCTGGCTTTGGGCGTTGTAGATGATTTCTGTCGCCCGCAAACGGTTGCCCTGATACAGAACCTCGACATTTCCGCGTGCCACCAGCACCCGGGCCTGACTGTCATAAGCGACATCATCTGCAAGTAAAGTCACGGGCAGCCGGGCCAGATCCTGAGCCAGCGTCACGGAAGTCAGCAAAAAACTCCAGAGACAGACAGCGGCCAGACGCCACATCAGCCATCCTCCAGATGCAGAAGAAGTGCCGTTGCAAGCATGATTGCGGCCATCGGTGGCGCCCATGCCGACAGGATCACGGGAACGGTTCCGTTTGCGCCAAGGGATTCAGCGAAATCCTTGAAGAAATACAGCAGGAAGCCCACGAGAATGGCCATCAGGATCATGACCCCGGTCTGTCCAAAACGCACATGGCGCATAGAAAACCCGGCACCGATCAGAACCATAGCTGCAAAAAGCGCAGGTCGCGCGATCTCGCTGTGGAGGTGCAGTTTATGGCGCAGGGCCGAGAATCCGGCCGTTTCCAGCCGAGCGATGAATTCCGGCACTTTCCAGATCGGCAGGGCCTCGGGCGGTGCAAAACCATCAAGTATCTGGTCGCGTGTCAGATCGGTCGGGAGGCGGTACTCCACAGACTTTGTGGGTGTTTCCAGCGCATCGACCGAGGCCGTATCGAGCGGCCACCGTTCAACATTTCGCAGCAGCCATGCACCTGAGACCAGCGCGGCACTGTCTGCCTCCAGCCGCGCCACAAGATGACCATCGGTGTCATAGTCATGGAGCCGCACACCCACAAGAACGGCCCCGTTTGCTGTTACACGATCGGCCTCGATCACTGTCTGTCCGGTGTCGGACCCCTGACGCAGCCAGATCTCGCGATCACTGACGCTGAGCACACTGCGGCCTGCCGTGCGGAACTCGGTCTTGCGATCATTGGCCCGGTCATCTGCTGCCTGCACGACAGGTGCGACGGCAACCACACTGAAAATCCCGAACAGGATTGATGCAATCACAGGAAGATGCAGTGCGGTGATACCTGATACTCCAGATGCACGAACAATCACCAGTTCCGAGCTTTTCGACAACCTCAAGAAGGTTGTCAGGGAAGACAGCATAAGGATCAGCGGAAAGGCCGTCATCAGCACTTGCGGGGTTTCCAGAAGCGTGATGGCGACGATGTCGCTGGCACTTGCCCCATACCGGCTCAGCGAGCGGATGTTCTCAACCCCGGTCATCACGAAAATCAACAATCCCACGATCACCGTGACCTGCAAGGTGGCGACCAGAAACCGACGCAGGGTATAAAGCCAGATCGTCACTGGGGGGCACTCCGCAAATGGCGCGGCGCGCGGGTCTGGGACATTCTGATCATGACAGCCATGGCAATGAGACCCAACAGGAAAGGGCTGTAAGACAGCTGCCAGATGTCTGGATCGTCGGCGACCTGTGCCTTGCTCGCGATCTGAAAAGCGATGGCAAGTATGCCCAGAACAACCGCCACTGCCACTCGTCGTCCCAAACCGGAGCGCTGAAAGGGGGCTGTGTTGAGCGTTACCATGGCCAGCAGTGGCAGAAAGGCCGTCATCAGAGATGTGACCAGAATCGCATGCCCCTCAGAGACATAATCACCAATGCTGTAGCGCCCGTTCTCAAGCATCGCTTCGTTGGGGCTGAGCAAATCCAACAGGCCGTATTCCTGTGGCTTGGGTGCGCGCAGCGTCTTGCCGGTCAGAAATCCTTCGATGTCATAGGTAAACTCCGAAAACCTTACTTGAGACAATTGCCGTGTCGCGACATCTTCGGTCAGCGCAATTCCCGAAAGCATAACAAGCCGGACATCATCGCCGTTGCGCATCAGTTGCGCACGTTCTGCTGAATAGGTGACCGGGCGCATCTCGTCACGGGCGTCATGCAGGAAAATGCCCGCCATCTCGCCTTCGCGCGAAGTGTCATCGATGAAGAGCGTCACCCCCTTGATCGGATAGATGAACTGGCCTTCGCGGATCAGCGTGTTGGCCAGTTCCGTCCGGATTTCCAACCGGCGGTCTTCCAGTTGCCGCGTGCCATAAGGCACCAGCACGGTTTGAACAATCAGCGCCAGAAGGGCCGCAACCAGACCGAAATAAAGGACAGGTCGAGCAAGTGCGAGAAGATGCAAGCCAGCTGCGGACATCACGACCATTTCGCTGTCGTCATGCAACTTGTTGATCGAATAGATCGTCGCGGAAAACGCAGCCAGCGGCAGGGTCACGGCCAGAACACGCGGCAGAAGAAGCACGGAAAACTCCAGAAAAACCGTGCCCGCCTGATTGGATTGCACGACCGTGTCGATCAGCCGGACAGCTTCTGTCAGCCAGATCACGCCGGTGAAGATCAGGACGAAAAATCCCGACGCCGCCATCAGTTGCCAGAAGATATATCGATCCAGTCGGCGCATCTTTGGCGGCAGTCCTCAATTAACCAGTCGACCTCAGGCCTATTGCCTGCCACACATCTGGTCAAGCACACGCAAAGCCCCTAGGGTCCGCGTGTTATATCAAATCTGACGGAGCCCTGCCATGACTTCCCCTCTTGCGATCTCATTTGTTCCGGCCGATCTCGATGCGATCGCCGGACTGACTGGAAAGCTCACGGTTTTCGTGACTGCCGAGAAGGGAATGGATCCACTGGGGCGCAGGGTGAATCGTCTCTGCAAGGGTGCTTTGAAGCGACTGGTCGAAAGTGAGCGATTTTCCAAGGCAAAGGAAGGTGACGGGATCACCCTGTCCTGGCCCTTGGGCATGAGTGCCGTAGCGGTGCAGGTCATCAAGCTGGAAAAACGCACCTCCGATCTGACTGCGCGCAAGGCGGGTACGGCGATCTCGCTGTTCAAGGGTACGGATGCCATCACTGTTCTGGCTGGCAGCCATGCAAAAGCCGCCCAGATTGCCTATGGCCTTGCTCTCAGAACCTATGATTTCAACCTCTACAAAACATCCGAGGCTGCGCAAACACCCCAGCAACCGGCAAGCGTGATGGTCACCAAGCCGGAAGAAGTATCAGCTGAGGCGACCGATGGGGCGGCCGTTGCTGAAGGTGTGTTCTTCACCCGTGATCTGGTCAATGAGCCAGCCAACGTCCTGACCACAACAGATTTTGCGGCCCGTCTGGCGGCCATGCAGGAGATTGGCCTTGATGTCACAATCCTGGAAGAGGCCGAGTTGGAAAAGCTGGGCATGCGCGCGCTTCTGGGTGTAGGGCAGGGCTCGGAGGCACCATCTAAGGTCGTGGTCATGAAATGGAACGGTGGCGGAGATGAAGCCCCGTTCGCTCTGGTCGGGAAGGGCGTTGTCTTCGACACCGGCGGCATTTCGCTCAAACCCGCTGGTGGCATGGAAGACATGACCATGGACATGGGGGGTGCCGGGGTTGTTTCCGGCGTGATGCGCGCCCTTGCCCTGCGCAAGGCCAAAGCCAATGTGGTGGGCGTTGTGGGTCTGGTGGAAAACATGCCCGACGGCAAGGCGCAGCGCCCCGGTGATGTGGTCAAATCCATGAAGGGCGATACGATTGAGGTGATCAATACGGATGCGGAGGGCCGCCTCGTTCTGGCCGATGTGCTGTGGTACACGCAAGAGGAGTTCAAACCGACAGGCATGATCAATCTGGCGACCCTGACCGGGGCAATCATCATCGGGCTTGGTCATCACAATGCAGGTGTTTTCTCCAACAACGACGGTCTGGCGGATGCGTTTCTTTCCGCGGCCAAGGCCGAGGACGAAGGCGCATGGCGCATGCCCATGGGGCCGGATTACGACAAGCAGATCGAAAGCAAGATCGCGGACATTCGCAATGCCGCCGGTCGCGAGGCTGGATCGGTCACAGCCGCTCAATTTTTGGGTCGCTTCGTAAAGTCCGACATGCCATGGATCCATCTTGATATTGCAGGCGTTGCCTCGCTGAAAACTCCATCGACTTACGCGCCAAAAGGGGCGACGGGTTGGGGTGTGCGTGCGCTGGACCGGCTGATCCGGGACAAGTACGAAGGCTAGGGGCGTGGCCGCAGAATTCCTGTTCTACCATCTGACGGACACGCCGCTGGAGCGCACATTGCCCGATCTGTTGGAGCGCTCACTGGCACGTGGCTGGAAAGTATGTGTGCGTGGTGGACATGCAGACGGGTTGTCGCGCATCGACGGCCTGCTCTGGTCTTACCGCGATGACAGTTTCTTGCCTCATGGGGCCACAGGCGGGCCGCATGACAGTGATCAACCAATCCTTCTGTGCACCTCGGGCAATGGAAATCAGGCTGATGTCCTTATGCTGGTGGATGGTGCGCGTGCTGATCCGTCGGACGCTGAAGGGTTTCAGCGCATCTGCCTGCTGTTCAATGGATATGAGGATCAGGCCCTCTCGGACGCCCGCGTTGACTGGAAGTCTGTCTCGGATGCAGGTCTCACAGCGGTCTACTGGGCCCGCGAAGATGGCAGATGGATCGAAAAAGCCCGCAGCGCCTGATCCACTTCTTGGCAAAAATATCCCCTGCGGAGCATTGATCCGGGCACCGGATCAATTCTTCTAACGTCTTAGGATCATCCGGCTGCCGGCGATTTCGATGGATTTGAACCGCTTGAGGTAACTCATGCCCAACAGCGGCTCGGACAAATCCCCTTCGGTCACGGTGGCCCTGATCGCGTGATCCTTGAAAGTCCCGAACTCCATCTTGTCGAGCAGTATATTGGCGGTGCGCACCTCGCCGTTAGCGGTCAGGGAGCGACCTACAAAGCTCAGGGTGCTGACGCGGATGCCCAGGTCCTGTGCCACTTCCTTGGGCAACACGATCTTTGTGGCACCGGTGTCGACAAGAAAGGTCACCTGAATGCCGTTTACGGTCATGGGCGCATAGAAATGCCCGTCTGTGCGACGCTGCAAAACGATCTCGCCGTTTTGGGTGATGGATGCCTGACGGGGATAAAGTTCAAATCCAAGCTGATCCCTGAACCCGTATCCGATCACCGCAAAAATGAAGATCAGCACCCAGATCGCAGCCTGTTGAAGAGCAAGATTGAGCTTGCCCTTGTAGGATCCGAACAGCCAGACGCTGACCGCGCCCCCCAGCAGGACGAAGTAGAACAGTTCCGCCATCTTGTCTGGATCGTCTGGAAACACCCGTTATCCCCCCATCAATCCAAAATCACGCAAGCCATCCAGCACGAATTGCACTGACAAGGCTGCCAGCAGCATGCCAAGCAATCGTGTCACAACATTGACGCCCGTGTGCCCCAGCAACCGTTCAATCGCAGGCCCAAGAAGAAACAGCACCCAGGCAGTTGCGACCACGACAACCATGACGCCGAAAATCACGCCCTGGGCTGCGTAGTCTCCGGGATGATTGCCGACCAGCAGGATCATGGAGGTCATGGCACCCGGTCCTGCCAGAAGCGGCACGGCAAGGGGGAATACAGAAGGATCAGGTTTTTCTTCGATCACGTTTTCGCGCCGTTCGGTCCTACGTTCAAACAGCATCTCGATGGCCGTCAGAAACAGCAAGATCCCTCCCGAAATCCGGAAGGCAGGCATGGAGATGCCGATGAACCCCAGCAGGTTCTCACCAAAAATTCCGAATGCCGCGAGAATGCCGATTGCGATCACGCAAGCCCGCAGCGCAACCGCGCGTTTTTGCGCGGGCTCCATCCCCCGCACAAGGGCGATATACATCGGCGTCAGGCCAATGGGATCGATGATCACGAAAAGCGTGACGAACACGGTGATCGCCAGTTCAAGCATCATATCTTGCCACCTTGGGTTTCCAGAGTTTCCAAAGCGCTCATCCACATGGTCTCGGCCCGGTCGAGCCCGTCGACAATCTCGGCATGTTTGATCTGCCAGCGTTGCATCTCGGCCTTGGGGGTCTCTTCATAGAATGTCGGATCTGCCAGTTTCTTGTCGAGTTTGGCCAGCATGTCCTGAAGCTTTTCCACCCGCGCCTCGCAAACACGCACATCCTTGCGCAATGCTGCCAGATCAGGCTTGGGCGCAGACTTTGGCTTTTCACTGTTCTTCAAAGGCGCAGGCTTGCGCTGCTCGCCACCACGCTCCGTCATCAGCAAACGGCGGTAGGCATCCAGATCATCAGTGTACGGTGTGACACGCCCGCCCTTGACCAGCCACAACCGGTCGGCCACGCAATCAATCAGATGCGGGTCGTGACTGACAAGAATTACTGCACCTTCATAGTCATTCAGAGCGCGCACAAGTGCTGCCCGGCTTTCGATGTCCAGATGGTTGGTCGGCTCATCAAGGATGATCAGATGGGGCGCATCGATTGTGGCCAGCAACAGCGACAGGCGGGCTTTTTGCCCACCGGACAGACGTGCAACCTCATTGGTCACAATGTCAGCCCCCAGACCACCGGCCGCCAGTCGCGCGCGCAGCTTTGCGGGTGTTTCTGTAGGGCGCAGACGGGCCAGATGTTGCAGGGGTGTCTCATCCAGATGCAGCTCATCAACCTGATGCTGGGCGAAATAGCCAATTCTGAGCTTGGATGAGGCGTGCTTTTGTCCGCCCATCGTCTTCAGGCGATCCGCCAGAAGCTTTGACAGGGTGGATTTGCCCTGACCATTGGCCCCTAGCAGGGCAATCCGGTCATCCTGATCTATCCGCAGATCCAGCTTGTTGAGGATTGCGCGACCTTCATACCCGACTGAGACATCCTCCAGCCTGATGATGGGTGGCGAAAGTTCCTCTGGGGCAGGGAAGTGAAAACCGCTGACTGATCCCTCATGATGCACTTCGGTCACCTGCATCCGCTCAAGCGCCTTCAGTCGACTTTGTGCCTGCCGGGCCTTTGACGCCTTGTAGCGGAATCGGTCCACATAGGACTGCATATGTGCCCGCGTCGCATCCTGCTTTTTGCGCTCGGCCTGAGCCTGTGCTGCGCGTTCGGCCCGCATCCGCTCGAATGTGTCGTAATTGCCCGTGTACAGCGTCAATTGCTGGCGATCCAGATGCAGGATTGCACCAACCGAACGGGTCAGAAGCCCCCGGTCATGGGAAATCACAAGGACTGTATGAGGATATTTCGCAAGATACCCCTCAAGCCAGAGCGCGCCTTCAAGATCAAGATAGTTGGTCGGCTCATCAAGCAGCAACACATCCGGCTGGGCAAACAAAACACCTGCCAGCGCCACACGCATGCGCCATCCGCCCGAGAAATCCGCACAAGGTCGCGCCTGTGCTGCTGTATCGAACCCCAGACCCCGCAGGATGGATGCAGCGCGGGCTTCCGCCGAATGTGCGCCAATGTCATTCAATCTGGTCTGGATGTCGGCAATGCGCGTTGCGTCCGTGGCTGTCTCGGCCTCCGCCAGCAGTTCTGCCCGCTCCGTATCTGCTGCCAAAACGGTGGTCAGAAGGCTGTCCTGTGACGCCGGCGCTTCCTGTGCCACCCCGCCGATGCGCGCACCGCGTGCCAGTTCGATTTCGCCGCCATCCAGTGTCAACTCTCCCCGGATAATCCGGAACAGCGTCGTTTTGCCAGTGCCATTGCGTCCAACAATGCCGACCTTGTGGCCAGCTGGAATGAAGGCGTTGGCGTCACTGAAAAGCGGCTTGCCTTCCATGGCAAAAGAGATGTTGCGGATGGAGATCATGGGTGCGTGTCTATCTCAATAGAGCGGCCTGTCAACGCACTCCCAGCATTCCCTCTTTATCCCCTTGCAAAGCCGTGCTAGGGCCGCGCCCAACACTCCCGTTGCGGCGAGAATGCCGCCTGATCTTAAGGATATCTGACCCATGGCCATCCAGCGTACCTTTTCCATCATCAAGCCCGATGCAACCAACCGTAACCTGACAGGTGCGATCAACGCCAAGTTCGAAGCTGCTGGTCTGCGGATCGTTGCACAGAAGCGCATCCAGTTGACCATGGCACAGGCCGGTGAATTTTATGGCGTCCACAAAGAGCGTCCCTTCTTTGGCGAGTTGTGCGAATTCATGTGTTCCGCACCGATCGTGGCGCAGGTTTTGGAAGGCGAAGATGCAATTGCCAAGAACCGCGAAGTGATGGGGGCGACCAACCCTGCAGACGCAGCTGACGGCACGATCCGCAAGGAATATGCGCTGTCCATTGGCGAAAACTCGGTCCACGGCTCCGATGCGCCAGAGACTGCAGCGGTAGAGATCGCGTTCTTCTTCTCAGGTCTCGAACTGGTCGGCTAATCGCTGCCACAGATTGTCTGAAAGCCCCGGCAAACACCGGGGCTTTTTCATGTCTTGGGTTCAGGTAAACCCAAAGCATCAAGCGCACGTTCCAGCTCACTTTGAATTCTGGTGTCGGTACCTCTGGCCTTGATTGCGTCAAACCGCTTGCGCAATTCGGCCTTCTCCTGAGGCTGCAAGTCATTCCACGGTCTGCCCTGAAGACCCATCACCAGCACATAATAAGCGATGAAATGGGGGCGCTCACCGCCTTCATGAATCAGTTTGGCATATGCCTCGTCGGGGCCAAGGTCCCGGATCTGCTGAGCCGTCGTGATGCCCACTTTGCCAAAAGCCTGCTCCATCGCGGGCCCTAGGTTGCGGATGGTTGAGACGGCATCGCTCATGACAGGATCAGCGGTGTCCGCACACCTGCAACAAAGCGAGCCAGGACCTGCGGATAAAGCTTGTGCTCTTCAATCAGCACGCGGGCGGCGAGGGTGTCTTCGGTATCGCCCTCCAAAACCGGAACGCGGGCCTGTCCCAAGATCGGACCCGCATCCAGACCTGCAGTCACCTCATGCACCGTACATCCATGCTCGGTGTCTTTTGCCGCCAGTGATCGGGCGTGGGTGTTGAGGCCGGGGTAAAGCGGCAGGAGCGATGGGTGTATGTTCAACATCTTGCCCTTCCAGCGTTCTACGAAATCCGTGCCCAGAATGCGCATGAATCCAGCGAGGCAGACCACATCGGGCGTAAACTGCTCCAGAGTGGTGGTCAATTTGCTTTCAAAATCAGCGCGGTTCGAGAAAGCCCTGTGATCAACGGCAGATGTCGGCACGTCAAGCTGCTCGGCCTTGGCGAGACCACCGGCATCAGGTCTGTTGGACAAAACCAGACAGGGAGCAGCAGACATGCCGCCTGCTTGCATTGCCTTCACGAGGGCCACCATATTGGACCCAGAACCCGAAATCAGCACCGCGACCCGGGCGTCAGCCATTACAGCGATCCCGTATAGTGGATCCCGTCCCGGGAGGTCACTTGCCCGATCTGAATTGGCGTTATCCCTTCATCTTCAAAGGCTTCCGTCACATGGCTGACACGCGCAGGCTCAACGATGGCGATCATCCCGATCCCGCAATTGAAAGTCTTGAGCATTTCGTGCTCTTCCACTCCGCCGGTCTGCCTCAGCCAATTGAAAACACCCGGCAGGGTCCAGGTATCAAATGATATTTCGGCCCCGAGCCCGTCAGGCAAGACCCTCGGCAGGTTCTCGGTCAGCCCCCCGCCGGTAATATGGGCCAAGCCACGCAATCCGCCGGTCCGCAAGGCCGCCAGTGCCGGGCGCACGTAAAGACGCGTTGGTTCCAGCAGGTTCGCAGCGAGGCTTCCATCGCCAAAGGGGCAGGGCGCGTCCCAGCCCAAATTGGTTGTCTCAACGATCCGGCGGACCAGTGAATATCCGTTTGAATGCACCCCGGACGAGGGCAGGCCAAGCAGTAAATCCCCATCGCGAATGCCTGAGGGCAATCCACCGCCACGTTCCATCGCCCCTACGGCAAATCCTGCCAGATCGAAATCGCCCGGTGGATACATGCCCGGCATCTCGGCGGTTTCTCCACCAATCAGCGCACAGCCTGATGCCTCACAGGCAGCTGCAATCCCCTCTACTACACTGGCTGCATGATCAACAGAGAGTTTGCCTGTCGCAAAATAATCGAGAAAGAACAAAGGCTCCGCGCCCTGACAGATCAGATCATTGACGCACATAGCAACCAGATCCTGACCCACACCGGACACATCGCCCGTGTCGATTGCAATGCGCAACTTGGTTCCGACACCATCGGTTGCAGCCACCAGGATCGGGTCGGCAAAACCTGCATCGCGGAGATCAAAAAGTGCGCCAAACCCTCCAAGTCCGTCCGAGACGCCCGAGCGCCACGTGCGTGCGGCTGCGGGTTTGATCCGGTCCACAAGCGCATTACCTGCGTCAATATCCACGCCCGCCTCAGCATAGGTCATCTTTGCAGCCATATCGCGCCCTTTCCGCCGGTTCGCCTGCTCCTTACAGCAAGCCAATCCCCTTGAAAATGCAAAGATGGCCCATTCACTTCTTGGTCGCAAATATCCCCGCCGGACGCCGCACAACGCGGGCACCGCGTTTTGCGCTTCTGCCAGAGGAATGCCCTTGCTGCCACATGATCGCTGTTCTATTGCTCGGGCAGGCGGGCCTGTAGCTCAATTGGTTAGAGCAGAGCGCTCATAACGCTTTGGTTGGGGGTTCAAGTCCCTCCGGGCCTACCATTCGCCTCAAGATGCAGCGTAGGACGCGACGATTTCAACCATTCGGTCCACTGACAGGATCGGTGGGAGGACCGTCAGGAACTGGCCTTTTGCATCAAGCAGGTAGATGAAGCTGCCATGAGCATAAACCGGCGCACCGCTTGGATCCTCGAACACAACTGACTTCTCGATCTGAAAGAGATCATAGACCTCCTGCAGTTCCTCAGGTGTTCCGGTGAGGCCTGTGAAATCCTCGTGGTGTTGTTGCAAGGCCGGTCCAAGTATGTCCAGCGTGTCCCGCTCCGGATCGATCGTCACCATCACGGGTGTGATGTCCACTCCATTGGCTTTTGTGCCATCAGCAACATCAGCCATCAAAGGCAAGGCCACTGAGCAGATCGCTTCACAATTGGCATAACCGAAGAACAGTAGCTGAAATCGCCCTTCTGGATCGGCCTCAGAGCGAGACGCGCCCGTTTGATCGGTCAACTCAAACGCACCGCCAAGATCCAGATTGAAGGGCAGCCCGCTTGGAGGCGGCAGAGCCGTGGCGTTTTCATGGGCCTGAGCTTCGGCCTTGTTGGCGTGATCCACACCATCATGGGCCAGCGCGGGCACACTGAGCGTCAGGCAGGCTGCCAGAAGACCGGCACGCTTCATTCAAACCATTCCTTGATGAAAGCTTCGTCCGTCTCAAGCCCAAGGCCAAGATGTCCTTCACGTGCAATCTCTGCCTTCACACGTGGGTCACGGCGAAACCACGGACCCTTGCCCTTGGCTTCGGGGTGGGCTGCAGCCCAGTCCTTGGTCCAGCGATTGGCCTTGATCCAGTCGGCATCACCGGATTTTCGGATCTTTTGCACCAGATAGATGTTGGTCGCGTTCAAATCCGGATCCTCGATCATCAATCCATCAACCTCGACCAGTTCACCGCAGAACGGCTGTAATTCATTGGCCGCACCGGAGAACGCGGGTTGAGAGTTTTTCAGCGGTAAAATCATCGCGTCATCCGCACTGCGCACCAACGCCAGCTGGCGTTTCCCGTCACCGCAATTGTCGGGGCAATCACCTGTTAGCAGGCACAAGGGATCGACGACCGTTGCTTCAAACCGGGCGGGCACTTCGGCGTAAAGGTTCCAGCTTCGCGCTTCCGAGTTGGCCGAGAAATCCTGTGCGACCAACGGGGCAGCTATCAGACAGGCGATTGCACAAGCGGTTTTCATAATCGGCCCTTTCATTTTTTCGGTTCCCGGATCGCCATGCTGGGCACCGGCCCGTAATCCTCGTGATTGAGCACCTGAATGTCGTCGTCTGCCACGACTTCCGAGACCACGATGTAATTGATCCCGTCGCGCTGGTAGTGCATGCCGTCGGCTGTGATCACATGGCTGGCGATCGACATTTGAGTGTCGCCACCGTTGGACTGGTCATCATTTTCGATCTTCAGAACCATATAGACCTGACCGTCCTCAGCCAACAGTCCGACGGGTATGCCGCCTGCCGAACACCAGAGCGCACAGGTGTGATGTGCGGATCCAACAACCGCATCCGGACCACCCATCACGCCAGAGAAATAACACCAGGTGTCAATCGCTTCTCCCTTGACGGTGATCCGTTTGCCTTCCTCTGCTGCCTGAGCCGTAGGAGAAAATGCAAGAAGTGCCGCAATGGCCATGAGAGGCAGTGATCGCATGAAAAATCCCTTCTCGAATTTGCCGATAACAACAGCATGGCACAGGTTTGCGAAACGCCTGCCTCAAAAATCCGTGTTGGCGAATTTACTCAGAAAATCATCTGCGCAATTCTCGGCGCAAAATAGGTGAGCACTCCATCGCAGCCGGCGCGTTTGAACGACATCATGGCCTCAAGAACAACCTTGTCGCCATCCAGCCATCCCTGTTCGATGGCACCTGCCAGCATCGCGTATTCGCCCGAGACCTGATAGGCGTAGGTCGGTACACCAAACTCGGATTTGACCCGCGCACAGATGTCCAGATAGGGCATGCCGGGTTTGACCATCACCATGTCGGCACCCTCGGACAGATCAATGGCCACCTCCCGGATCGCTTCATCGCTGTTGGCGGGATCCATCTGATAGGTCTTCTTGTCGCCCTTCAAGGCACCCGACGCGCCGACCGCATCGCGAAACGGACCGTAATAGGCAGAAGCATACTTGGCGGCATAGCTCAGAATCATCGTATCGGGGAAATCATGGGTTTCCAGCGCCCGGCGGATTACACCAATCCGTCCGTCCATCATGTCAGATGGGCCAAGAATATCAGCGCCCGCCTCGGCATGACCAAGGGCTTGATTTTCCAATGCCATCAACGTCTCGTCGTTGATGATCACGCCGTCACGCACAATCCCGTCGTGTCCGTCAGAATTATAGGGATCAAGTGCCACATCCAGCATCACACCCAGGCCTGGAACGGCCGCCTTGATCGCCCGTGTGGCACGGTTCACCAGATTGTCAGGATTCCATGCTTCTTCAGCTCCCGGTGTTTTGTCCGAAGCGTCCGTGTAGGGGAAAAGCGCAATGCAGGCGATGCCAAGATCGACCGCTTCCTTTGCCGCCTCAACCGCCAGATCGACGGACAGGCGTTCAACCCCGGGCATGGACGCCACCGGTTGCCGCTCCCCTTCACCTGCGCAGATAAAAATCGGCCAGATTAGGTCGGACGCGGACAATTGCCGTTCGCTCACAAGATCCCGGATCCACTGCGACTGGCGCAAACGCCGGGGGCGGCTCATCGGGAAGGGGGCTGAGATCGGTGTCATGTCACGTGGTCCTGCTTGTCTGCATTGAATTTCTGACATGCGCCGGGTGTCGCGACAATCTCTTTTCGTGCAACTCCTGCCGCCAGACGCTTGAATTGGCGTGGATATCGGCCCAAAATGCACTTCGGGCCCGCGTGCCCCATATTGCCCCGGAGCCTGCGCCTTGTCCCTTTTCGATCTTGTCGAGTTCACCAGTTTCTGGAGCATCTGGTTCTGGGTCATCGTTGTGGTGTCGTGGTCTGTCACATCGCATTGGACACTGGGCGTGCCCTTCGATCTGATCCTGCAAGCCGATCGCAAGGGCGGCGAATGGGTTGATCATTGCGACCGGGTGGCGCGCACCAACATCTTTCGACTGGTCTACTACTTTCGCAACGCGGGCATTGCGCTGATGACACTGGCGGGTTTTGGCCTCGCTGCCATCGGAACGTTGGGCTTCTATGCAAATATCGAATTTTTCCGCGCCATTTTCGTTCTGTCCATCCCGCATGCAGTGGTTGGTATCTTCACCGTACGTCTGGCGTTCATTCTGGACCGTCAGAAACCCGAGCCAGAGGCGCTGCGCAAGGCGCTCAAACGCAGGCGTTTCTGGACCCAGTTCACCGGTTTGATCGGCATTGCCTTCTGTGCTGGCGTCGCTGTCGTGGAAATGGCCTTTATGATGGGCCTTGTCTGATTGGCCGCTTGAGGGTCCGGTCCGCTTGAGATAGGTCGCACCGCATGAGCACCTTTCAAGATAATCTGCGCGTCGGCGGCGCACCGGAAGGCTTTGATGCAAAGCTGCTGGGCGAGCTGGTCACAAAGACCGAAGGCCCGGTCGTTCATGTCGCGCGCGATGACAAGCGGATGGCTGCTATGCGGGCAGCGTTAGGCTTCTTTGCGCCCGGTTTGCCGGTGTTCGAGTTTCCCGCTTGGGATTGCGTGGCCTACGACCGGGTGTCTCCGGCGGCCGATATCTCAGCGGCCAGAATGGCAACGCTTGCTGCTCTGGCAGACGGGTTTGACCGACCAGCCATCGTACTGACGACACTGAACGCCGCAATGCAGCGCGTGCCATCGCGGGACACCATCGAAGGGGCGAGTTTCATTGCCGAGGTTGACCGGCAGATCGATGTCGATGCGCTGAAATCCTTTCTAGCCCGCATGGGCTTCAGTCAGGCGCATACGGTTATGGAGCCCGGCGATTTCGCGGTCAGGGGCGGGATCATCGACATCTACGCTCCGGGGCAGGGTGGGCCCGTGCGGCTTGATCTGTTCGGCGATGTGCTCGAAGGGGTCAGACGGTTCGATCCCGAAACCCAGCGCACCATTGAGAAGATCACAAGGGTCGAGCTTTCACCCGTCTCTGAAGTCATTCTTGACGATGCCTCTATTCAGCGGTTTCGCCAGACGTATCGCGCAACCTTTGGCGCCGCAGGCACTGATGATCCGCTTTATGAGGCGGTCAGTGCAGGGCGCAAACATCAGGGTATGGAGCACTGGGTGCCGTTTTTTCATGCATCTATGGATACGCTGTTTGATTACCTTCCGGGTCGACCTGTGATGCTTGATGATCAGATTCCAGCCCAACAGACCGCCCGGTGGGACAGCATCAGCGATCAGTATCAGACCCGCATGGCTGCTCTGGCAGCACGGGCAAAGATGGACAGCGTTTACAAGCCGGTGCCGCCTGAGACGCTTTATCTTGATCCCGATCACTGGCAGGCAGTTTTGAAGTGCCGCAAGGTTCACCAGTTATCACCGCTGCCTCAACCATCCGGCCCCGGTGTCATAGACGCAGGCGGGCGGATCGGGAGAGATTTTGCCCCCGAACGTCAGCAGGAAAGCATCAGTCTTTTCGCGGCCTTGTCGGATCACATCAAGGCAAGGCGCCTCCAAAGCCATGTGCTTTTGGCCTCTTATACCGAAGGGGCGCGGGAACGGATGGTGTCGCTTCTCGAAGACGCGGATGTTACGGATGCGCAGATGCTCGATGGCGGTGCAGATCTGCCTGATGGCAAGGGGGGATTATACCTTGCCTTATGGCCTTTGGAACATGGGTTTGAAGCGCGTGGTCTGACCGTCATTTCCGAGCAGGATATCCTTGGTGATCGTCTCGTCCGCACGACCAAGCGCCGCAAGCGGGCCGAGAATTATCTGACCGAGGCCAACACACTCAGCCCGGGCGATCTGATTGTCCATATTGAACACGGCGTCGGGCGCTACAAGGGGCTTGAAACGGTCACTGCAGCTGGCGCACCGCATGAATGCATTTCACTGGAGTATGCAGGCGGTGACCGGTTGTTCCTGCCTGTGGAGAACATCGAACTTCTCAGCCGGTTTGGCCATGAGGAAGGTATGCTCGACCGTCTTGGTGGCGGGGCCTGGCAATCCAAAAAGGCAAAACTGAAAGAGCGTATCCGTGATATGGCGGACAAGCTCATTCGCATTGCGGCGGAACGTGCGTTGCGCAGTGCCGAAGTTCTCAGCCCGCCTGACGGTCTTTGGCAGGAGTTCTGCGCACGCTTTCCCTATGAAGAAACCGACGACCAGTTGAACGCGATTGAGGATGTCCTGACAGACATGGCGTCAGGCAAACCCATGGACCGCCTGATCTGTGGTGACGTCGGATTTGGCAAGACCGAGGTTGCCCTGCGCGCAGCCTTCGTTGCTGCCATGTCAGGCGTACAGGTGGCGGTGATTGCCCCCACAACTTTGCTGGCCCGGCAACATTTCAAAAGCTTCGCCGAACGCTTTGCAGGACTGCCGGTCACCGTCCGGCACTTGTCCCGCTTTGTCTCGACCAAAGAGGCAAATGAGACGCGGGAAGGGCTGGCCAAAGGATCGGTGGACATTGTCATAGGCACTCATGCGCTTCTGGCCAAGACGGTCAAGTTTCGTCGTCTGGGCATGATCGTGATCGACGAGGAACAGAAATTCGGCGTCACCCACAAGGAGCGTCTCAAACAGATCCGCTCCGAAGTGCATGTCATGACGCTGACCGCCACACCGATCCCGCGAACGTTGCAACTGGCCCTGTCCGGGGTGCGGGAGTTGAGCCTGATCGGCACACCGCCCATAGACCGGCTGGCCATCCGCACTTATGTCAGCGAGTTTGACGCGGTCACCATCCGCGAGGCGCTGTTGCGCGAGCACTACCGTGGCGGGCAAGCTTTCTATGTCGTGCCGCGCATCTCTGACATTGCGGAGATTGAGGCATTCCTGAAAGAACAGGTCCCGGAAGTCAGCGTTCTTGTTGCCCATGGCCAGATGGCAGCAGGCGAGCTGGATGACCGGATGAACGCCTTTTACGACGGGCAGTATGACGTACTTCTGGCCACGACCATCGTTGAAAGCGGTCTGGACATTCCGGCGGCCAACACGTTGATCGTTCATCGGGCCGATATGTTCGGATTGTCCCAGCTTTACCAGATCCGAGGCCGCGTCGGGCGATCCAAGATCCGGGCCTACGCCTATTTCACCACCAAACCGCGGCTGAAACTGACTGTGCAGGCTGAAAAACGTCTGCGGGTTCTGGGCTCGCTCGACAGTCTGGGTGCGGGCTTCACTCTTGCCTCTCAGGATCTGGACATTCGGGGCGCTGGCAATCTGCTGGGCGATGAGCAATCGGGCCATGTGCGTGAAGTGGGTTATGAGTTGTATCAGGACATGCTGGAAGATGCGATTGCACGGATGAAAGCAGGTGCGCTGGAGGGTCTGTCAGAAGCTGATGAGACCTGGGCGCCACAGATCAACCTTGGCGTGCCAGTTCTGATCCCGGCTGATTATGTTACTGATCTTGATGTGCGTCTGGGCCTGTACCGGCGCTTGTCCGGCCTCGACAGCAAGCTGGAGCTTGAAGGCTTTGCCGCCGAACTGATCGACCGGTTCGGAAAATTGCCCAAGGAGGTCACGACACTGCTCAATATCGTGCGGATCAAGACCATGTGCAAACGCGCTCATATCGCCAAGCTCGACGGTGGTCCCAAGGGCGCAACGGTGCAGTTTCACAGTGATAAATTTCCGAATCCTGCGGGTCTTGTTGAGTTTCTTCAGGCCCAAAAGGGCCTTGCCAAGCTGCGCGACAACAAGGTTCTTGTGCGCAGGGACTGGAAGGCGGACAGCGACAAGATCAAGGGAGCTTTCGCGATTGCGAGAGATCTGGCAGCACTGGTCGAAAAGAAGTGACAGTCTGGACAATCGCGTGAGTTCAGAAACCCGTGGGACGTGCCGCCTGCGTGTATTTTGAACACCCATGCCGTTTTCGGGAAAATTTGTTTCAAATTTACATATGATTCCATTGCAAAAAGTACCGAATTGGCGGAAAATTGCCGATAGGTGAGACTCGAGCAGAAATAGTTTCACTAAAAAAACGACAAGGCTTCCTGCCCCAGACGCCCTGAGAACTGTAAACGTACGCCAGGAGACCCCCAACATGGCAATTCGTGACTATCTTGCAGGCACGGCACTCGTTGCGACATCTGTAATTTTTCTTCCCGCCGAACAGGCCGCCGCGCAATCGCTTTGCAGCGAATACACGGTCGTGAGAGGGGACACGTTGTCCCTGATTGCGCGCAGTGCCGGAGTGGCCGGTGGATACCAGACGCTGTTCAGCGCAAACCAGTCAATTCTGGCCAGTCCGAACCTGATCGAAATTGGCGACAAGATCGCAATTCCCTGTGCTGATGGCTCGCTTCCGGGGCAATCCGTCACGGCCGCTGCTGTTCCCAGCGCCGATCAGAAGTTGAAAGACATTGAAAGCGTTGCTGCTGCTCCTTCGGGCGGGTTTCAGCCCACCATCCGGTTTCTGACCGGAAGCAACTATGCTCCTCTGACCGACGAGGGTCTTCGTGAAGGCGGGATGTTCACCGAATTGGTCCGCCAGTCCATGCTGCGCGCTGATGCCGAACGGGACTACAGTGTAATCTTCGTAAATGACTGGGGCGCGCATCTGACTGATCTGTTGCCGGTTGGTGCCTTTGACCTGGGCTTCCCATGGTTCAGACCCGATTGTGAACGCTCGGAAAACTTCTCGGACGCGACGCTGAAACGCTGCACGGATTTCGATTGGTCTGATCCTTTCTTTGAGGCTGTTGTCGGGTATTACGTCCGGGCCAACAGCCCGCTGGAAGATGCGCAAGACCACATGGCGTTGAAAAACACCACGATCTGTCGTCCCGATGGCTGGTACACGTTCGATCTTGAATCTGAGGGATTGGTCGAGCCTGACGTCACCCGGCTTGTTCCCGCCAGTCAAACGGCTTGCTGGGAGGCTCTGATGGACGGAAGTGCCGATGTCGTCTCATTGGAAGTGCTTCCTGCAGAAGAGGATATCGCGCGCCTCGGGCTTGAGGACAGCGTGGTAGAGGTCTCGGCCTTGGCGTCTGTGCAGACCTTGCATGTTCTGGCCCCCAAGACCAATCCGTTTGGGCGGACCTATCTGACGCTGCTCAATCAAGGCCTGCGGGAGATGCGTTCCAGCGGGGAATGGTTCTCAATCGTATCGACCCAGCTTCGTGAGCACGAGGCACGCAAGTCTGCTGCCAACTGAGACTACTTAGAACGACGTCATTGCGGCGCTTTTTTCAATGAGCTCTGCAATGATGTTCTTCCAGGTTTCCACGGGCTGAGCTCCTGAAACCGCATAGCGGTTGCCGATGATGAAGGTCGGCACGCCGGTCACACCCATCTCTCGCGCTTTTTGATCGGCGGCCCTGATGTCACCACGGTCGCTGTCACCCTTTAAAAGGCGTTCCACAACGTCCTTATCCATCCCGACGGTGTCCGCGACGTCAATCAACACTTTATGGTCCGAGATGTCCTGTCCCTTGGTAAAATATCGGTGGAACAGCTGATTGACCACCAGACTTTGACGCTGCTCAATCCCCGCCCAATGGATCAGGCGATGCGCGTCAATGGTGTTGGGCGTGCGCTGAATGGCAGCGAAATCCACCTTCAGACCGGCCTCTTTCGCTGTGGTCTCAATCCGTCCGTAAACTGATTGGGCACCTTCCGGCCCTCCGAATTTCCCTTCAAGGTACTCACGCCGGTCCATACCTTCTGCTGGCATGTCCGGGTTTAACTGAAACGGTTTCCACGAAATTTCGAAAGGATGATTTGCGTGGGCTTCAAGGGCGCGATCAAGATTGACCTTGCCGATGTAGCACCATGGGCAGATCGGGTCTGAGATGATATCAAGTCTGGTGGTCATCGGATCGGGTCTTTCTGTCATGTGCCAGAACTGACACGTCCTTGCGTTTCAGCTTTCCGGTCGTCGTGCGGGGAAGTGAAGCGGCGAAAAAAATCTCTCGCGGCTGCTTATAGCGGGCGAGCTTTCCAGAGCATAGTGCAAGCAATTCACTTTCTGCCAGATCTCCGTGATCCGTTGCGACCATGGCTGCTATGATACGCACCTGATCTGATACGCCCAGATCAACGGCGCAGGCGTCGCTCACCCATGGATGTGACAGTAAAACCTCCTCGATCTCGGTTGCATCTATGCGGTATCCACCTGCCGTCAACACGGCATCGGCCCGGCCCAGATGAGTGATTTTGCCATCGGATGCCATGCGTGCCCGGTCGCCGGTGATGAACCAGTTATCCCGATAGGCTTCATCAGTTTGTCCGGGCTTTTTCCAGTAGCCCAGCATCAGACCGGGGTCCGAGCGGTGCACGGCCAGCAGACCCGGCTGGTCACAATCAACCGGCGACGCATCACCGGCTTCGGCCAAAATTGCCACGTGTCGCCCGGGTTGAGGGCGCGGGTGAGCATCTTGCGCAAAAGGGGAGGCGGATATGTAAGTCGACACTTCCGTCATCCCCAAGGCTTCAAAAATTTGCAACCCGGTCAACTCCTGCCAGCCCTGTCGCAGGCTGCCCGACAAAGCTTCACCCGCACTCAGCCCGTGCCTGAGAGAGGCAAAAGACGATGCTTCAGCACCGGATTTCATGATCTTGCGGTAAATGCCCGGTGCTGCTGCAAATATACTGGGGTGATGGGTCTTGATGACCTCGGCCCAGAAGGCCCCATCGCCGGGATCCAGAGCAATCAGGGCCGTGGCCCCATTGGCCCATGGGTCCATCAGGCCGGCACCCAAGGTATAACTCCAGTTGAAAGCACCTGCGTGCAGGACGCGGTCGTCAGATCCCAGACCATACCAGTCGCGCCACATCATCCGGCGAGCATAAGCGGCTCGGTGCGCGTGAAGCACGCCTTTTGGATTTCCTGATGTGCCTGAGGTATAAAGAATAAATGCTGGATCATCGGCAGCAGGGTTGGCGAATTCTGCGACCGGACCAGAGGAAAGCGTTTGTAAACTAATCCAATCAAGCCGCAAACAGTCGCGGGGCAGGGGTATCTCCATTCCTTCGCCAAGACACACGGCTTTTGGTGACAGATCATCCAGAACGCGCGCGAATTCTTCCTCTTTCAGCAAAGGCGAGGTTGGCACGGCGATCGCTCCCATACCGGTCAACGCGAAGAACAGCACCGGAAACATCGATGTGCTGGGCAGGAGCAGGGCTACGCGATCACCGGGCTGAATGCCCAATTGCTCAAATCCACCAATGGTGCGCAGGACGGTTTCGCGTAACTCGCCATATGTCCAGCGCTCAAGAATTTCCCCCGGAGATCCGATCACCTCAAGCGCTGTCTTGTCATCATCGCGCAGCGGGTCTCGGCCAAGGCTGTGACGTGCCAGATTGAACCGTTCTGGTGGGATCGGCGTGATGCCTTGCTTGAACAGGGATGATGTCAGGACAGTTGCCAAAGCGGGAGGCCCCTCATAAGGTTGCGGCTGGTTTTAAACCGGCAAGACGCTGGAGGAAAAGGTCTTTTCCCATGACAGAAGATCCGCAAGCACCATCGGTTCTGCGCATCATGCGTCAGGCTGGAGATGACGGTGTCTCGCCTCCTCTTGATCTGGGCGCACGGGTCCGCACCTTGCGCAAAGCCCGTGACTGGACGCTGGAACAGGCGGCGGTCAAGGCGGGGCTTGCGCGCTCAACCCTGTCGAAGATCGAGAACGGCCAGATGTCGCCCACGTTTGAGGCCGTGCGCAAACTGGCGCAGGGTCTGGACATCTCGATCCCGCAACTTTTCACGCCGCCACGATCCGACAAGGTCATGGCGCGCAGGGCGATCACATTGTCGGGACAGGGCAAGGCGCATCTGACCGGCACATATGAGCATGAGATCCTTGCAACCTCGCTGACAACGAAGAAGATGTTGCCATATCGTGCCGTGGTTCGCGCCCGGGCGTTCGAGGAATTCGAAGGCTGGGTGCGCCATGATGGGGAAGAGTTTCTGTATGTCCTCTCCGGTGTCGTTGAATTTCTGAGTGAGTTTTACGAACCGGTGCGCCTTAAAAGGGGTGACAGTGCTTATTATGACGCGATGATGGGCCATAACGTGATCTCGGTCAGTGAAGATGACGCGACAATCCTTTGGGTCACGACGCTGGAATAAGAGGCCGATATGCACGAACCGATACTGATCCGCGAAGACAAGGATGCCGTTGCCACGCTCACATTGAATGCACCGGGTTCGCTTAATGTGCTGTCCGAGGCAATGCTGGCTGCCTTGCAGGCTGAATTTGATGCGCTTGCGCAAGATCCAAGGACGCGGGTGGTGATCCTGAAAGGTGCCGGTAAAGCGTTCTGTGCTGGCCATGATCTGAAAGAGATGACCCGCGCCCGCGCAGGCGAGGATGGCGGCAAGGCCTATTTCAAGACCCTGTTTGAAACCTGCTCGAAAATGATGCTCAGCATCCGCGCACTTCCGCAACCGGTGATCGCGCAGGTTCATGGCATCGCGACTGCCGCTGGCTGTCAGTTGGTGGCGACCTGCGACATGGCTGTGGCAGATGTGGATGCGCGGTTTGGTGTGAATGGGGTGAACATCGGGCTGTTTTGTTCAACCCCGATGGTGGCACTCAGTCGAAATATCAGCCGCAAGAAAACGTTCGAGATGCTGACGACAGGCAGATTTTTGTCTGCAGACGATGCCGCGCGCGAAGGGCTGGTCAATCACGTTGCAGCCAGTGGTGAACTGGATGCGGAAACGCAAAAACTGGCACAAGCGGTTGCGGAAAAACTGGGCTCGGTCGTGAAGATCGGGAAAGAAGCCTATTACCACCAGTTGGAAATGGATCTGGAAGCTGCCTACGCCTACACCGGCGATGTCATGGCGACCAATATGCTGTTTCGCGATACCGAAGAAGGCATTGCAGCCTTCATTGAAAAACGCCCGCCTGACTGGTCTCAGGATTAGGGCAGGATGGGCAGGCGGGAAGATATGATCCCGGTGTTGAAGCCTGCGTTGCGCAACTCGCCGAACAGCCGCTGATATTCGATTTTGGGACAGCGGTCCTGCAAGACATTCAGACCATGATCACGGGCGGTTTGGGCGGCACCTTCGTGCCTGAGACCAAACTGCATCCAGATCGTTTTCAGTGACGGCCCGAGGGTTGCAATCGCCTCTTCAACGATGCCGGGAATAAACTCGGGCCTGCGAAAGATCTCAACCATATCAACCGACAGGTCATCGGGAATGTCTGCAAAACTGGCAACTGCGATCTGGCCGAACACCTGCTGGCCCGCAATCACAGGGTTCACCGGGATCACCTTGTAGCCGCGCATGTAAAGGTATCTTGCCACGTAATAGGACGGCCTGATCGGGTTGTTTGACACACCTACGGCCGCGATCACCTTGGTGGACGTCAGGATGTCCCTGATCTCGGTGAATGACGGGTTGTCGGTCATCGATCGGCCCTACAAGCCATTGACCGGCACTTTCAGCGTCGGGTTGCCCTTGTCATCGCGTGGCACCTGACCTGCGCGCATGTTGACCTGCAAAGAGGGTATGATCAGCTTTGGCACAGCGAGTGTGGCATCTCGTGCCTCGCGCAGGGCAATGAAGTCTTCCCGCGTTTGTCCGTCCTTGAGGTGGATGTTCGATGCACGCTCTTCCGCCACGGTTGTTTCCCAGGCGATGGCACGGCCTCCGGGGCCGTAATCGTGGCAGATGAACAGGCGAAGGCTGTCGGGCAGGGACAGAAGCTTCTGGATGCTGTCATACAGCTCGCCTGCGTCACCACCGGGAAAATCCGCGCGCGCAGACCCGCCGTCGGGCATGAACAGTGTATCGCCGGTAAACGCTGCATCCCCGATGACATGGGCCATGCAGGCAGGCGTGTGACCCGGAGTTGCCATCACAAATGCGTCGAGAGAGCCGATCTTGTAAGCATCGCCATCCTCAAACAAAGCATCAAATTGAGAGCCGTCCCGCTGAAACTCCGTGCCTTCGTTGAATATCTTCCCAAAGGTTTCCTGCACATCCATGATCCGCGCACCAATGCCGGTTTTGCCACCCAGTTTCTCTTGCAGATAGGGCGCGGCTGACAGGTGGTCTGCGTGAACATGGGTCTCTATGATCCACTCAAGGGACAGATCATTGGACTTGATATGGGCGATGATCTCATCCGCGCTGTCAGACGTGATCCGGCCGGCGGCATAATCAATGTCCATGACGCTGTCGATCACTGCACAGGCACGGGTCTGAGGGTCGCTGACCACATAGGACACCGTGTTGGTCGCCTCATCAAAGAATGGTGCCACATCGGCTTTCTGGGACATGTTCACAGCGTAGGTCATGAGATGCCTCCTTCAGATCGAGACTTCGGCGATATTATATCTAAGAATTACAATGTGATGTTGCGAACCTTTTCACGCAAGCGGAATTTCTCGATTTTTCCGGTTGAGGTCTTGGGCAATTCTTCGAAGTAGATCGCCCCGGGTCTTTGAAACCCGGCCAGGTGCGCGCGGCAGTGATCCCTGACGTCCTCTGCATTCAAATCAGCGCCGGGACGGATTTCGATGAAAGCCGCAGGCGTCTCTCCCCATTTCTCATGAGGTTGTGCGACCACTGCACAGGCCGAGATATCAGGATGCTTGTAAAGAGCGTTCTCCACATCGATCGATGAGATGTTTTCACCGCCCGATATGATGATGTCCTTGGAGCGGTCCTTGATCTGGACATAGCCATCGGGGTGGATCACTGCCAGATCGCCTGAGTGAAACCAGCCACCTGCAAATGCTTCACCGGAAGCTGCTTCGTTCTTGAAGTAGCCCTTCATTACGATGTTGCCGCGCAGCATGATCTCGCCCAGTGTCTCTCCGTCACGGGGGACCGGCTTCATGCTGTCGGGATCCATGACATCCAGACCTTCAAGGCCAGCGTAGTTCACACCCTGCCGTGCCATTTTGCTGGCACGCTCCGGGCCGGGCAGGGCGTCCCAACTTGTGTCCCATACGTTGACGACCGCAGGGCCGTAAACCTCGGTCAGCCCGTAGACATGTGTCACGTTGAACCCGGCCTCGGCCATCTTCTGCAGAACGCGTTCCGGAGGAGGTGCTGCGGCGGTGTTGAAATTGACGCTGTGGTCAAAGGCGCGTGTCTCATCGGGTGAGGCCGCCAAAAGCGTGCTCATCACCACAGGCGCGCCGCAAAGATGGGTCACCTTGTGATCGGCAATTGCTGCATAGATGTCATTTGCGCGCACCCAGCGCAGACAGACATGGGTCGACCCGGCGATGGCAAGGGTCCACGGATAACACCAGCCGTTGCAATGAAACATCGGCAGGGTCCAGAGGTAGACAGATCCCTGACCCATGGCTGCATGGATCGTGTTGTTATACCCCATCAACGCACAAGCCCGGTGATGATAGACCACACCCTTTGGTCGCCCGGTCGTGCCAGACGTATAATTCAATGCAATCGCATCCCATTCGTCTTGGGGCTTTACCCAGTCGAAGTCAGGATCGCCCTCTGTAAGCAAATCATAGAAATCCAGCGTGCCCAGCTCCTCTCCTTTCGGATAGGGGGCATTGTCGGGGTATTCCGGATCATCGTAGCAGACCACCAGCGGTGTGACCTCGGCCATATCAAGTGCCGCCTTGGCAGTGGTCGAAAATTCCCTGTCCACGATCAGAAGTTTGGTTTCCGCATGATCCAGTTGATAGGCGATGGTCGCGGGATCAAGGCGTGTGTTGATAGCGTGCAGAACTGCACCAGACATTGGCACGCCGTGGTGAGCGATCAACATGGGCGGTGTGTTGGACAGCATGGCAGAGACCGCATCACCCCGCCCGATCCCGCGTTGCACGAGAGCCGAGGCCAACTGGCGGGAGTTGCTCCAGAACGCCGCATAGGTCAGACGCTCGGACCCATGGATCACTGCTGTTTGGTTGGCAAATACAGTCGCTGCCCGCTCAAGATACGAGATCGGCGTCAGTGGCTGGTGATTGGCCGCGTTGCGGTCCAGCCCGGTTTCAAACCAGTTCGTGCTCATGCAGCCCTCAAAAAATGACGCCTTTGCGTAAGATGAAACAGCCAAAAGGCCGTGCTTCAGATGTTCGGACCACCGCATAGCATGTCTTGGCGTGAATATAGAAGTCCTGCCGTTCCAATGAGTTGAGCCGGGCAGTGTCGGGTTTGACCGCTTCCAGTACCTGCCATGCCTCGCTGTGGACCGAGCCCATCTCGTCAGGCGCATTGTCGATTTCCATCCGCAAAGCGCCATAGTCGATGAAGCCGTCGATTGGCATAACTGAACAGATCAGCGCGATGGCCTCGGGGCTGCTCATGTTACTGAGGTAGACCGGTTTTGTGATCTGGCAGTGCCGCGCGGTGGAGGCTGCGGGATAATTGGCATCAACCACGAGGATTTCATCACCGTGACCCATGCTTGCCAGAATATGCAACAGGTCCGGGGGCATGTTAGGGTCAATGCCGGTCAACATGGTAGGGATACTCCTGTCGGTTGTTGATCTTTGATGGTTTCAGGCCAGAAGGTGCCGATTTGGCAGGTCCATAATGGAGGAAGAAATTTGATCGTCAACGGAACGGCTTACCGCTCGATCTGGTATAAGGCAGAGATCGATCAGGTCCAGATCATCGATCAGCGCTGGCTGCCCCATGAGTTTCGGATCGCTGATCTGGAAACGGTTGAGGAGTTTGCCACCGCCATTGCCGATATGTGGGTCCGCGGCGCGCCGCTGATTGGTGCAACTGCTGCCTATGGCATGGCGCGTCAGATGCTGCGGGATCCGAGCGATACGTCGTTTCAAGAGACCTACGATCTCCTTCACGCGACCAGACCCACCGCAATCAATCTGAAATGGGCGCTGGATCGGTGTGCCGCCATTCTTCTTCCGATGGCGCAGACAGATCGCGGGCAGGCAGCAATGGCCTTGGCAGCTGAAATCTGCGACGAGGATGTAGCGATCAACGCGAGCATCGGGAGGCATGGGTATGAGATCATTAACAAAATTGCGAAGGGCAAGTCGGGCGGCGAACCCGTTCGTCTGCTGACCCATTGCAATGCCGGTTGGCTGGCGACTGTGGATCATGGCACGGCCACAAGCCCGATGTATTGCGCCCATGATGCCGGTCTTCCAATCCATGTCTGGGTCGATGAGACCCGTCCGCGCAATCAAGGCGCCCTGACCAGTTGGGAACTTGGACACCACGGCATCAGCCACCAATACATCACTGACAATGCAGGCGGTCACCTGATGCAGCACAGGCTGGTTGATCTTGTGATTACCGGCACTGACCGGACCACGCGGAAGGGTGATGTCTGCAACAAGATCGGCACATACCTCAAGGCGCTGGCAGCACGTGACAATGGTATCCCGTTCTATGTCGCTCTACCGTCACCCACCATTGATTGGACGGTGACAGACGGGATTGCCGAGATACCGATTGAGGACCGGAATGATCGTGAGATTACCCATGTCTGGGGACGAGGACAGGATAAGAAGGTGACGGAAGTTCAGGTCACGCCCGAGGGCACATCGGTCGGAAACCCGGCTTTTGACGTGACACCAGCACGGCTTGTAACAGGGCTGATCACCGAGCGGGGTGTGTGCGAGGCCAGTGCAGATGGTCTGGCGCGCTTGTTCCCTGACCTTAATTCAGCCTGAAATTGCTTTGCTGAACGCCCTGAACTCAGGAAAACATCGCACGCAAATCCACAGTCCCTCGATTGCCGATATCGTCAAAATGCACCGACAGAAAGTCATCCATCCGTGCACGTCCCGCCGACTTCAACCGTTCCAGAAACGCATTGTCGGGGGTCAGCTTGGTTGCCACCCCCAGTTTGGTCATCAGTTCGTCATCGGCAATGGAGTGGATGTAGACTTTCTTCATTCTGTGTGAGGTGATCGCGCCATCTTCCAGCAGGCGCTGGACAAAATCGATGGCGCGCAATTCACGGAACAGGGATGAGTTGAAACTGATCTCGTTGATCCGGTTCAGGATATCCGTTGCCGTGCGCGGAAGGTCTTCCCGGTGCATGGGGTTGATGTGCACAATCAGCGTATCCGGGCTTTCGGTGTTGTAGTGCAGGGGAAAAAGGGCAGGGTTGCCCATATAGCCACCGTCCCAATAGGCGTGAACTTCCTCGGTACAGGGATCTGGAATTTCAATCGCCTGATAAAGCGTTGGCAAACAGGCAGACGCCAGGATCGCATCAGCAGTGATTTCAGAGCGTTCAAACACCTTGATCTTGCCGCTGCGCACATTGGTGGCCGAAATGTAAAGCTTCGGCCCGCCATCGGCACAAACCCGGTCGAAATCAAGCATCTTCTCGACCACTGGCCGGAGCGGATGGATGTTCAGAGGGTTCAACTCGTAGGGAGAGAAGGTGCGAGTCAGCGCATCACCTGCGATATACGCAGGCGACAGTTCTATCATCCGGGTAGCAAGCTCAGCCGAAGGCAGGAAGGTGGATAGCCAGGTTGTGACCGGGTTGTCGGGCACTGAGGAGTAAAAGGATATTTCGCTCCAGAAGGCGTCCAGCGCGTCGCGTGCGCCCTGCGATCCGTTGGCGATCCAGCCGGATTTCAGGGCAGCGGCATTCATTGCACCCGCGGACGTGCCGGTGATCGCTTCGATCTCGATGCGGTCGTCTTCCAGCAGGCGGTCAAGCACACCCCAGGTAAAGGCTCCGTGCGCGCCACCACCCTGCAGTGCCAGATTGATCCGCTTGCGGGTCATAACGCGGTCCAGCCGCCATCGACCGACAGGGTTGTGCCGGTGATCTGCTCCGCTGCATCCGAGCACAGGAACGCCACACAACCACCAAGCTGTTCGGTCGTGGCAAACTGCTTGGACGGCTGACGCTCCAGCAGGATGTCACGGATCACGGTTTCGCGGTCCATGTCATATTTCTTCATCGTGTCGGGGATCTGACTTTCAACAAGTGGCGTCAGCACATAACCCGGACAGATGGCGTTGCAGGTGATCGGCTCTTGCGCGGTCTCAAGGGCTGTCACCTTGCTCAGACCCACAACTCCGTGTTTGGCCGCGACATAGGCTGATTTGAAGGGAGATGCCGTCAGGCCATGCGCTGACGCGATGTTGACCACACGGCCCCAGCCTTGTTTGCGCATATGGGGCAAGGCCGCAGCGGTGGTGTGAAAACTTGACGACATGTTGATGGCAATGATCGCGTCCCATTTCTCGGCGGGAAACTCATCAATGCCCGCCACATGCTGGATGCCGGCGTTGTTGATCAGAATATCCACCGCACCAAATGCATCGACCGTCTTGTCGATCAGCGCGCGGCACTGATCACCCTTGGACATGTCGGCCTGAATATAGACGACCTTGGCACCGGTCTCGGAGGCCAGCTTATCTGCTATGGCATGATCTTCCTTGGTGTCGGAAAAGGAGTTCAGGGCAACATTGCACCCCAGTTTGGCAAGCTCTGCTGCAATGCCAAGCCCGATGCCTGAATTTGATCCTGTGATGACGGCTGTCTTTCCGGAAAGCGACATGGGCGTGCTCCTGCAATTGATGAAATGCTGCAACTGCGAAGAAGCCTCAGAACGGTCGAAGGTGCAAGGGGGCGAATCAAAAAAGTGATTGCTGCAAATGACTTACGAACAGGCCTTTGGACCGTACATTCACCAAAAAAAACGCCCTCACAAGGAGGGCGTAAGTTATTGAGGCAGGTTTCATACAGGCAAGAAACCTATCGAGCAGTGCTACCTTTATACGCGTATGCTCGCCCAAGGCCAAGAATAAAATTGCTGATGGGGTCTCAATTGATATGCTGTGGGCAAAACACATCCCCCAAAGGCGAGGAGAGCGGTAAAAATGAGGTATCTGTCCCACTTAGCAGCGGCAATTTGCGCGGTCGGTCTTTCCGCCGGGTCAGGTTTTGCTGAGCCCAGTCATGGTATAGCCATGTATGGCGCGCCCGCGCTACCACAGGATTTTGTGTCTCTCCCCTATGTGAACCCGGATGCACCAAAGGGCGGCACAATTGTCTTCGGGGAGCGTGGCGGGTTTGACGCAATGAACCCTTATATCCTGAAAGGACGCTCTCCATACGGGCTCAGGGCGCATGTTTTTGAAACACTTATGGGCAGGTCCTGGGATGAACCGTTCACGCTTTACGGGCTTTTGGCCGAATCGGTTGAAGTGGGTCCAAACCGGGAATGGGTGGAATTTCACTTGCGTCCTGAAGCGGCGTTCTCTGATGGCACGCCGCTCAGTGTCGATGATGTGATCTGGTCCTTCGAGACGTTGGCTGAAAAAGGCATCCCACGCTACGCAAATGCCTGGAGTAAGGTCGAGACGACCGAGAAAGTTGGTGAGCGCGGTTTGCGTTTTACATTCAACACACAAGATAACGAACTGCCGCTGATCCTTGGGCTGCGCCCGATCCTGAACCCACGCGATTGGGAAGGACGGGTTTTTGAAGACAGCACGCTTGATGTCCCGACAGCGACCGGTCCTTATGTTGTGGGCGACTTCGAGGCGGGGCGCTTCGTCGAGTTCGTGAAGAACCCTGATTATTGGGGAAAGGACCTGGCTTTCAACCGTGGCCGACACAATCTCGATACGATCCGCTACGAGTATTTTGCCGATGGTGCCGTGATCGAAGAAGCGTTTCGGGCAGGGGAGATTTCCACATTCAGGGAAGGCAATCCGACCAGATGGGCTGAGGCGTATGATTTTCCGGCGATCACACGGGGTGAGATCGTCCAGTCAGTCATTCCGCACCAGCGCCCGTCGGGCATGGAAGGGTTTGTATTCAACACTCGGCGTCCACAGTTCAAGGATTGGAGGGTACGCGATGCACTGCTTCATGCTTTCAACTTCGAGTTTGTCAACCAGACCCTGAACGGTGGCGTGTACCCGCGCAGGGCCAGCTACTTTGCAAACTCACCGATGGCAATGTCAGATGGACCGGCAGCAGGTGGCGTGCTGGCATTGCTCGAGCCCTACAAGGACACGTTGTTGCCCGGAGCGGTTGACGGCTACAGCCTGCCTGCCTCCAACGGTCAACAGCGCAACAGAACCAATTTGCGGACAGCGCGCGATCAGTTGGCAGCCGCTGGGTGGACGGTTCAGGATGGCGTTCTGAAAGATGCTGATGACAATCCGTTTACCTTCTCCATCATGCTGCGCGGCGGTGCGCTTGAGGATAGAGCGAACCTCTGGATCGATGCGCTGACCCGGCTGGGCATCACGGTCGAGATCGAAAATGCAGATGATGCTCAATATACCGCGCGTCGGTCAGCCTATGACTTCGACGTGATCGTGCATTCCTGGACAGCATCCCTGAGCCCGGGCAATGAGCAGAAGCTTTATTGGGGCTCGGACGGCGTCGATAAGCCGGGCACACGCAATTATATGGGCATGGCGTCGCCTGCAGCAGATGCAATGATCGAGGCAATGTTGACGGCTCAGGATCAGGAAACCTTCACGGACGCAGCCAAGGCATTGGACCGCGTGCTTATGTCGGGACGGTATTTCGTGCCATTCTGGTATGCACAGGAAAGCCTGCTCGCACATACTGCCAGCCTGAAATACCCAAAGAACTCTCTGCCGCTTTACGGGGACTGGATCGGATTTCTGCCAGACGTCTGGTGGTCTGAGCCCTGAAGGAGCGCAGACTGCGCCCGTGTGCCTCCGGCGGGGATATTTTTGCCAAGAAGTGTCAGATGCCTGCGCTCAGCAAACCTATGGCCAAAATCCACATCAGAATGCCGATGAGGATGTCCAGAATGGACCAGGCGCGGGCAGATGAGAGATATGGCGCAAGCAGACGGGCCCCGTAGCCCAGCCCGAAGAAAAACACGAAAGAAGAGCTGACAGCGCCAGCTCCGAAGGCGAGTTTGCCCGTGCCGTCAAACTGTGTGGAAACCGCCCCGATCAACCCGAATGTGTCGAGGTAGACATGTGGGTTGAGCCAGGTGAGTGCAAGGCAGGTCAGAATTGCCGGGCGCAGAGGTTGGGCCTGACCAGAGGTGTCCAGAACCTGAGAGGTGGTGAGACCAGCGCGGATGCGCAACGCACCATAGCCAAAGAGAAAGAGCGCGCCGCCATAGAGCATTGCCGTTGGCAACCATGGCACTTGCTCGACCACTGCGCTGAAACCTGCAACGCCCAGTGCGATCAGGATGGCGTCGGACAGGGCGCAGACCAGACAAACCGCAAAGACGTGGGAGCGCATCAACCCCTGTCGCAGGACAAAGGCGTTCTGCGCACCTATTGCCAGGATCAGCGAAAAGGCCGTGGCAAAGCCGGTGCCAAAGGCCGCCATTAGAATCATTGTGCGGCGCGCAGTCCGTTTGTCTTGCGTCCGGCCGCGATCTCTTCCTTGGTGGGCGGTGTGACCAGACCGGCGGAAATCACCAGCTTGGCTGCATCCTCGACCGTCATGTCAAGAATGACGACCTCTTCCTTGGGAACAAACAGCAGATATCCCGAGGTTGGGTTCGGGGTCGTGGGCAGAAACACACTCATCAGTGCTGATTGGCCGGAGCGGTTGAGAACTTCGCCGCGTGTTTCGGTCGACACAAAGGCAATGGCCCACATATCACGCCGGGGATATTCAATCAGACAGGCATATTTGAAAGAGTTGTTGGACTGGCTGATCACCGTCTCGAAGATCTGCTTTACACCATTGTAGATGGACCGCACGATCGGTGTGCGATCGACAAGGCCTTCCCCCCAGCGGATCAGCTGCCGCCCGAAAAGCCCTTTGGTCAGGGCACCCACGAATGTGGTGAAAAGCAGAAAGACAACCACCCCGAAGCCCGCGATGTTCACGCCCAGATAGGTCGACGGATTATAAATGCCGGGCACCAGTGGCACGATCCTGGCGTCAATGAAGTTCACACTGGCCCAGATCATCCACAAGGTGAGCGTGACAGGAGCGACAATCACGAGGCCGGTCAGAAAATTCGACCGCATGCGCTGCAACAGCGACGGTTTGGCAAGCCTTCTGCTTGGCTTTGCGGGTTTTCTGGCCATGGGTCTCTCAGTTCGGTGCTGTGTGCTTACTTAGGCAGAGGCAGGTCGGATCACAACGGTTAAAACCTACAGATGCCGGGCAATTTTTGCCGCCAATTGTGCATTGTTCTCGACAAGTGCGATATTGGTGGCAAGTGACGCGCCTTTGCTCAACTCAAAAATGCGGTCGAGCAGAAATGGCGTGACCGCCTTGGCGGAAATCTGCTTGGCAACGGCCTCGCTCAGGGCAGCTTCGATCATGGGCGTGATCACGTCAGCGGGAATTTCGCTGTCTTCAGGCACGGGATTGCCGACCAGCTGTCCGCCAGCAAGACCCAACTGGCCACGCATCATGTGCGCTTTCGCAATGATTTCAGGATCATCAGCCCGCAATGGTGCAGCAAGGCCGCTGTCGCGTGACCAGAAGGCTGGGA
This sequence comes from uncultured Paracoccaceae bacterium, assembly GCA_947494445.1. Classification (GTDB taxonomy): domain Bacteria; phylum Pseudomonadota; class Alphaproteobacteria; order Rhodobacterales; family Rhodobacteraceae; genus CANLSM01. The sequence goes on from CANLVD010000003.1 coordinate 144,120, forward strand.
ACCTGTCCTGCCCATAAGCAAAGACGGCAACGCCCAGCGTCTCCAGCACTTCAAGGGTCTTGGGGATGTCGAGGATGGCCTTGGCGCCTGCGGCAACAACAGTGACCCGGGTTTTGGCCAGTTCCTGAAGATCGGCGGAGATGTCAAAACTCTGTTCGCCACCACGGTGAACGCCACCAATGCCGCCTGTAGCAAAGACATCAATTCCAGCCAGACGCGCACAGATCATGGTGGCGGCAACAGTTGTCGCGCCCGTCTGGCCTGTGACCAGACATTCTGCAAGATCCGCACGGGACAGCTTGCGGGCGTCAGGGGTGTTGGCCAGCCGTTTCAGTTGTTCATCGGTCAACCCGATGCAGATACGCCCATCCATGATCGCGATCGTTGCCGGGCAAACGTCATGATTCCGAATGATCTGTTCAACCTTGTGGGCCATCTCAAGGTTTTGCGGGAAGGGCATGCCATGGGTGATGATGGTGCTCTCTAGTGCGACCAGGGGGCGGTTCTCGCGGCGCGCGGCTTCAGCCTCAGGTGAAAACCACAACAACTCGTTCATGACTTTGTCCTTGTTATATGACTTGCCGCTGCCCTCATCGCGGCTTCCAGCGCATCCTCAGCCGACAGGCCTGCGATCTGTGCAGCAACGTGACCGGCCAGAAACGTATCGCCGGCCCCGGTGGTGGAAATTGCCTGAACCTTGGGCGGGATGCGAGAGATCAGGCCGCTCTGATCGGCTTGTGCCACACGTCGTGCCCCGTCGGTGACGATGGCCGTGTCCGCGCCAAGACGGACCAGAGCTTCGGCTGCAAGTGAGGCATCGGACAGTGCACGCTGGCACAGAATTTCGGCCTCAACCCGGTTGACATAGAGCGTCCCGCCAAATTCAGCGATCACATCGCGCAGGCGTGCGGCTTTTCCGGGACTGGCCGGAACATAGGCGAGATGCGCATCTTTCAGGCGATCCAGTGATGCAACCCGGGTCAGAACAGCTACCGGCAGATTGCCGTCGACGATGATGTGCCCCGTGTATGGTGTATCGCCCAGAGCATCGCCCTTTTCCAGGGGATGCAGAACATCTGCCCCGGCCCGTTCCAGAGACGCGCAATCAGCGATGGCTGCAAAGACCTCACCGCCCTTGGATTCAATGGCCAGATAGGTGTCTGTCGGCGCATCCGTCCGCAACACCTGTGAACAGTCAATGCCACGGCGCGATGCCTCCTCGATCAGGCTGGTGCCGCTTACATCCTTGCCCACCACCGACAGCAGGCGTACGGGCAGGGATTGCGCCCGCAGAGCCAGCGCGACATTCAGAGCCACACCCCCCATCTGGCGCCCGATCTGGCCTGGAACGTCGGCACCGGGGTGCATCTGTGATCCAGTCCGCGCGATGATGTCCCAGAGCGCGGAACCAAGACAGACAATCGGGTGGGTGGGTGACACGATGACCGGGCCTTTCGACATTTTACTTGCGGGCCCAGTTCTGGGTCAAATGTTCCCGGCGGGCAAGGGCATTGCGGGGTTGCAAAGCCATAATCACTGTCGTATGAGCCGGGCACGAAATCCACAGGCGGGGTCTGCGGCGATTTGGGGGAGACATCCCCGAAGCGTCCACCGGTTGGGACACATGTCCTGATGCCCCGCTGAGGCGAAACCGGAAAAGGAAAACGGACAATGGCTCTTCCCGAGTTCACATTGCGCCAGCTGCTTGAAGCAGGCGTACACTTCGGCCACCAGACTCACCGCTGGAACCCTCGCATGGGCGAGTACATCTATGGTGATCGCAATGGCATTCACATTCTCGATCTGACACAGACAGTTCCGCTGTTGGACGCGGCGCTGAACGTCGTGCGCGAAACTGTTGCCAAGGGTGGCCGCGTTCTGTTCGTCGGCACCAAGCGTCAGGCACAACGCGCTGTTGCGGATGCAGCTGAAAAATCTGCTCAGTACTACATGAACCACCGTTGGTTGGGCGGCACGCTGACCAACTGGAAAACGGTTTCTGCGTCGATTTCCCGCCTGAAATCCATTGATGAGCAGATGGACGGTGGCGCCGAAGGTCTGACAAAGAAAGAGCGTCTGGGCCTTGAGCGCGATCAGACCAAACTGCAGGCATCGCTGGGCGGTATCCGCGAGATGGGTGGCGTGCCTGATCTGATTTTCGTGATCGACACGAACAAGGAAGCACTTGCAGTGGCTGAGGCCAACAAGCTGGGCATTCCCGTGATTGCGGTCCTGGACACCAACTCCAACCCTGCCGGTATTGACTACCCGATCCCCGGCAATGACGACGCGGCCCGTGCCATTGCGCTTTATTGCGATCTGATCGCGCGCGCAGCACTTGACGGCATGGCGTCCCAGCTCGGGTCTGCTGGTGTCGATCTGGGTGCGATGGAAGACGCGCCTATGGAAGACGCTGTTGCCGAGGCTGCACCAGCCGAAGCTGAGGCTCCTGGCGAAGAGGCAAAAGCCGAGTAATCCCTGTCGCACACCTGTCAATGATCAACCCTGAGGGCATCTCGACAGGTCAGACAGATGCAGCGCCGGACATCGGCGCTGCCCTTGAGACGTTTCTATAGAGGAGAGCTGTGATGAGCATCACTGCGAGCATGGTAAAAGAACTGCGCGACGCATCCGGCGCAGGCATGATGGACGCCAAGAAAGCCCTGACCGAAACCGGTGGCGATATGGAAGCAGCAATTGATTGGCTGCGTACCAAGGGTCTTGCGAAGGCTGCCAAGAAATCCGGCCGTACAGCGGCTGAAGGTCTGGTTGGCGTGGCTGTAGATGGCGGCGTTGGCGTTGCGGTCGAGGTCAACTCCGAGACCGATTTTGTGGCCAAGAACGCCGAATTTCAGGAGATGGTGTCCGCCATCACCAAAGCGGCGCTGAGCTGTTCAAACCTTGAAGAACTTCTTGCAGCCGATCTTGGTGGCAAGACTGTTGCAGACACCGTAACCGCAAAAGTTGCGACCATTGGCGAGAACATGTCGGTGCGCCGCATGTCGCGTCTTGAGGGTGCGAATGTTGCTGCCTACGTTCACAATGCCGCTGCTCCCAACATGGGCAAGATCGGCGTTCTGGTAGCAACAACAGGTGGCGATGAAGGCATTGGCAAACAGGTTGCCATGCATGTCGCGGCGACCAACCCGGCCTCTTTGTCCGAAGCTGATCTGGACCCGGCACTGGTCGAGCGCGAGAAGCAGGTTCTGACCGAACAGGCCCGTGAAAGCGGCAAGCCCGATGCTGTGATCGAGAAAATGATCATCGGCCGGATGAACAAGTACTTCGAGGAAGTGACGCTTCTCAAACAGAAGTTTGTCATGAACCCCGATCTCACGGTTGCTGCGGCTGCCAAGGAAGCCGGGGCAGACGTGGGTGGTTTCATCCGCCTTGAGGTCGGTGAAGGCATTGAAAAGGTAGAAGAGGATTTTGCAGCAGAAGTTGCAAAGACCATGGGCGGCTGAGCCGGTTCACGAGAATTCTCTTACAATTCAGGCCGCATCCATTGATTTGGGTGCGGCTTTTTTGTGCAACATAGACATCGGCTGATTTCCGCGCTTGTGCTGCGCTGCAAGGAAGGGTCCGGCAATTGAGGACTTTTCCCATTGAAACCCACCGCATTCTCAGACATTTTGCGGCCAACCAAAGACGTGCAGGGGACCAACTGATGCAGGACACCGCCGATATGGCATCACCCCGACAATACGACCGCGTCATGTTGAAGATTTCCGGTGAGGCCTTGATGGGCGATCAGGGCTTCGGACTTCATCCACCAACAGTCGAACACATCGCAGAAGAAATCAAACGCCTGCATGATCTGGGCGTTGAGATTTGCATGGTCATTGGCGGGGGCAACATCTTTCGGGGTCTTCAGGGGTCTGCACAGGGGATGGAGCGGACCACGGCAGATTACATGGGAATGCTCGCCACGGTGATGAACGCACTTGCGATGCAGGGCGCGCTTGAATCGCTTGGCGTCTTTACCCGCGTCATCTCGGCCATTCCGATGGATCAGGTGTGCGAGCCCTACATTCGCCGCCGCGCCGTGCGCCACCTTGAAAAGGGACGGGTCTGCATTTTTGCGGCAGGCACAGGCAACCCGTTCTTCACGACTGACACGGCAGCGACCCTTCGTGCCTCCGAGATGCGTTGCCAGGCGATCTTCAAGGGCACTCAGGTCGATGGCATCTACGACAGCGATCCCAAGACCAACCCCAATGCCGTGCGCTACGAGCGCGTGACCTATGACGAGGTGTTGCGCAAGAACCTCAAGGTCATGGATGCCTCCGCCATTGCATTGGCGCGAGACAACAATCTGCCTATTGTGGTGTTTTCCCTTAAGGAACCACACGGGCTGGCCGGTGTGGTTGCCGGAAAAGGAAAGTTCACGATCGTGGAACCGGGCAACGAACATTAGGCCCGCTTTCCGATCTGCATGAGTGCTGGAGAAACGAACATGTCAGACGATCTTGAGATTGATCTAGACGCGCTGCAAAAGCGCATGGACGGCGCATTGAATGCCCTGAGAACGGAATTTGCCTCGCTCAGAACGGGACGGGCGTCAGCCTCCATGCTGGATCCGGTGATGGTCGATGCCTATGGCTCCACCATGCCGATTAACCAGTGTGCAACCATCAACGTGCCAGAACCCCGCATGGTTTTGGTCAACGTCTGGGACAAGCAACTGGTCAACGCAGTGGACAAGGCAATTCGCAATTCCGGATTGGGGATCAATCCCCAGATGGACGGCACCATCTTGCGTCTGCCAATTCCTGAATTGAACGAGGAACGTCGCCGTGAATTGGCCAAAGTTGCCGGTCAATACGCTGAATCAGCCCGGATCTCTGTGCGAAACGTACGCCGGGATGGAATGGATCAATTGAAAAAGGCCAAAGCCGATGGCATGGGCGAGGATGACCAGAAGCTTTGGGAAGACGAAATTCAATCTCTGACAGATTCGATGGTCAAGAAGATCGACACAGCACTTGAGAACAAACAGGAAGAGATCATGCAGGTTTGACGACCTGACGTGATTGACAGTTTAAAACGGAATTCTGATGGCCAATACGCGCGTAGCACATTTCAAACCGACTGCCAGTCATGTGGCGATCATCATGGATGGCAATGGCCGCTGGGCTGTTCGGCGCGGTATGCCGCGGCTTGCAGGTCATGCCAAGGGCGTTGAACGGGTTCGCGACGTAATCAAGGCCTGTCCGGACCTCAATGTCAGCCATCTGACGCTTTACGCCTTTTCGACCGAAAACTGGAAGCGCTCCGAAGATGAGGTTGCGGGCCTCATGCGGCTCTTCCGGCGCTACATCAAGAAGGAAAGCGCAAAGCTGGTTGAGGCCGGCGTGAACCTGCGTTTTATCGGCAACCGGATGCGTCTGGACCGCGATTTGCAGGAGATGATGGCCTGGGTCGAGGAGCTGACATCAGACAATGACAAGCTGTATCTCACAGTTGCCCTGGACTACGGCGGACGCGATGAGATCATTCGGGCCACGCGCAGGGTGGCCGCAAAAGTCGCTGCGGGCGAACTGACTGAAAGTCAGATTGATGAGGCCACGCTGAGCGCGCATATGGACACCGGCGGACTGCCCGATCCTGATCTGGTGCTGCGCACCTCTGGTGAAGTGCGCGTGTCGAATTTCCTTTTGTGGCAAGCAGCTTATGCCGAATACAATTTTCTGGACATTTGCTGGCCAGACTTCACCGCTGAGGTCTTTGCCGACTGCATCCGCAATTACAACACGCGCGAAAGGCGCTTTGGCGCGGCTGTCGGATGACCTCGGACATCCCTGATCCTGATACGGATCGGAAATACGCTGATCTCAAGACACGGGTCATCTCGGCCCTGATCATGGCCAGCATCGCTTTCGCAGATCTTTGGCTGGGCGGGGTCTACACGATCCTGTTGATGTGCATCATCATTGTGTTGCTGCTCTGGGAATATCGCCGCATTCATCATACCGAACTCAACCTCAACGATCGGGGTCTGGTGATTGTCTGTATTGCAGGCATGGCAAGTGTGATCGGAACTGGCATCTACGGTTTGCTGGCGGGCTTTGGTGTGATTGCGATCGGCGTGGCAGCGCTGCTGGGGCAAAAAATATCGCCAAGACGTTGGATCGTCCCGGGATTTGTCTACATCGCCTTGGGTGTTTGCGTTCTGGTGGCCATCCGTGAAAATCCGGTGTTCGGGTTTCAGACAATTTTGTGGTTGATACTGGTTGTCGTGGCAGCCGATGTCGGTGGATATTTTGCAGGCCGCACGTTTGGCGGCCCAAAACTCTGGCCTGCGGTCAGCCCCAAGAAGACGTGGTCGGGAGCATTGGGTGGTTTGGGACTTGCACTCATTGTTGGGATTGGATTTTCCATGTTCGGCTCGATCCCGGTGACAGCCCTGCCTGTGCTGAGCGTCTTGCTGGCCATGGCCTCACAAGCTGGGGATTTGCTTGAATCAAGCTACAAAAGACATTTTGGCGCCAAGGATTCCAGCGGTCTGATCCCGGGCCATGGCGGGTTGATGGACAGGCTGGACGGTCTCGCTGGTGCCTTGCTTGCCTTTGGTGTTCTTTCCTTGATCTGGCCGGGTATCTGAGATGACCCGGAAAATCAGTATCTTTGGCGCAACCGGATCGATTGGCTGCAACACGATAGACCTGATTGGACGCGCGCCAGATGACTGGGACGTGGTGGCGGTAACCGGGTCCAGCAATGTCCAACGACTGGCAGACCAAGCCCGTACGCTGCACGCCGAACTTGCCGTTACCGCGGATGAGGCGCGGTATGCTGAACTCAAAGACGCACTTGCCGGAACTGAAATCGAAGTCGCGGCTGGAGAGGATGCCATTGCCGAGGCCAGCACGCGCGAAGTTGATCTTGGCATGTCCGCAATTGTCGGATCGGCTGGGCTAAAGGCAAGCCTCGGGCTGGCAGCGCAAGGGGCCACGCTGGCGCTGGCCAACAAGGAATCGCTGGTGTGTGCCGGGTCGCTGGTCAGGCAGACGGTGGCTGCCAATAACGCAAAACTGCTGCCTGTTGACAGCGAACATTCCGCCATTTTTCAAGCCCTGCAAGGGGAGAACAGTGCGCGCATCGAACGCATTCTACTGACCGCATCAGGTGGTCCGTTTCGCAACTGGACCCTTTCCCGGATGGAAAATGTGACTCTGGAACAGGCAATGGCCCACCCAAACTGGGACATGGGGCAAAGGATCTCCATCGACAGTGCAACCATGTTCAACAAGTCACTTGAGGTGATTGAGGCGCAGGTGCTCTTTGACGTGCACCCTGATCAGATCGAGGTGGTGGTCCATCCCCAATCCATCATTCATTCGATGATCGGTTTTGTTGATGGCGCGATCATGGCCCAGCTTGGCCCATCGGATATGCGTGGTCCCATCGGATATGCGCTGAACTATCCGGACCGGGCAGCACTTCCAGTCGATCGTATAAGCTTTGCGGAACTGGCAAGGCTCGACTTCCAACCTGCTGATCCAGAACGCTTTCCCGCTTTGGCACTGGCCCGCCGGGTGATGGCAGCAGGTGGATTGACGGGTGCGGTTTTCAATGCCGCAAAAGAGTCGGCTTTGGATGCCTTTATAGACAAATCAATTGGTTTTCTGGACATGGCGCGCCTCGTTGCCCATGTACTTGATCAGATGCAGGAAAATGCAGCGGGTGTGACGGACAGCTACACTTTGGACGACGTTATGGAATTTGATACAGAAGCCCGGGCTTTGGGCAGAGACTGGGCAAAGACCCACGGAGACGCAAGATGATGGAATTGATCGCAAGCATTCCCCTGATCGGCGGATTTCTGGCCTCGGCACTGCCGTTCATTGTGGTTCTTGGCATAGTGGTCTTCGTGCATGAATACGGCCATTACATTGTCGGGCGGTGGTGCGGCATCCATGCTGAGACGTTCTCTCTCGGGTTTGGACCCGTTCTGACGTCATGGCGCGACAAGCGTGGAACAAAATGGCAGGTGGCAGCCCTGCCTTTGGGGGGCTTTGTGAAGTTCCTGGGCGATGCGGACGGTGCCAGCCGCTCGGACCCAGAGGCCATGGCGCAGATGTCTGACCGGGACAAGGCGCGCAGTTTTCATGGCTCAGCCGTGTGGCGCCGCATGCTGACAGTTGCGGCAGGTCCCTTTGCAAATTTCATTCTGTCCATCGTGGTGTTTGCAGGGATCACGCTTTGGCAGGGCCTTGTCGATGACGAACCACGGATCGATCAGGTTGCGCTGATGCCCGAACGGGGCGTGGATCTTTTGGAAACCGGTGATCTGCTGCTGCAGATCAACGGGGAAGAAGCCACCAGTGTTGGTCAACTCTATGCAGCGGGTCGTGATGACGACAGCTACGCGCCGGTGTCTGTTCGAGTGGAGCGGGACGGCCAGATTCTAGATCTCAATGTTCACTATCCGATTGCGCCATTGGTATTTGCACCCATCCCTTTCTCACCTGCAGATGCAGCAGGGCTGGAGCGGGGAGATTTTATCCTGTCGCTTGACGGTCAGGAAATCTCGGCCTGGCAGCAGTTGCAGAAGGTCATTTCCAGCAATTCCGGTGAGCCCATTGCGCTTGAAGTGTTCCGCGACGGCGAGGTGTTCGAGACCACGATCACCCCCAAGGTTCTGGACACCGAAGACGGGCAGGGCGGGTTCGAGCAACGTATGATGATCGGCATCAGCGCCATGCAGCCCTTTACGGCTGCCACTTTTACTCCACCCGTCTGGACAGCACTGGGCATCGGTGTTGAGCGGACCTATGACACGATTGCTATGTCACTGAATGGCATGAAGCACATCATCATAGGGTCAATCAGTGCATCCAATCTGCAAGGCCCGTTGGGCATTGCTCAGATGTCGGGTAAGCTGGCGGACAGCGGATTGCTGGACTTCATTGCCCTGATTGCGGTGATTTCTACCGCTATCGGATTGCTCAACCTCTTCCCAATTCCTGTGCTTGATGGTGGTCATTTGATGATCTTTGCCTATGAGGCTGTCGCGGGTCGCCCGCCCAATGACAAAGTCCTGCAGGTTGCCATGTCCACCGGTCTGGCGATGGTCCTGTTGCTAATGGTTTTTGCAACGTATAACGATGTGGTCAGACTGCTGTTTGTAAGCTGACACCGATTGCCGGGGCAAACCGGCACGCATAATCAGAGGGACTGAGGGGCGCATGACAAAGCCTGCCACGGCGTTAAGCCGGTTGATCGCTGTTTTCGGATTGATTTTGGCATTTGCCCTTGGAGGGCAGGCGCACGCCCAAAGCGCTTCTTTTTCCCGCATCGACGTTGCCGGAAACCAGCGCATCGAGGCAGACACCATTCGCGTGATCTCGGGCTTGACCCCCGGGCAGGCCGTTTCTCCCGCCGAGTTGAACGCAGCATTGCAGCGCCTGTTTGACAGCGGTTTGTTCGAAGATGTGACGCTTACACCTGCCTCGGGACGTTTGGAGATCTCTGTTGTCGAGAACCCGACGATCAATTTCATCAACTTCGAGGGCAATGACGTCATCGATGATGAAACACTGGCGACAATCATCTCTCTGCGAGAGCGTCGTGCATTTTCAAAGGCCGTCGCGGAACGTGATGCTCAGACGATTGTTGACGTCTATGCTCAATCCGGTCGCTTCAACGCGGAGGTGACCCCGGTTCTGATCAGATTGCCCGATAACCGCGTCAATCTGGTTTTCGAGATCGTGGAGGGCCGGGTCACGGAAGTGCAGCGCATCAGCTTTACTGGCAACAAGAGATTTTCCGACCGCCGTCTGCGCCGCGCCATCGAGACGGGGCAGGCGGGGCTGTTCAGCTTCCTGTTCCGCAATGACACCTATGACGAAGCGCGGCTGGAATTGGACAAGCAACTGCTGCGCCAATTCTACCTTGAGCGTGGCTATGTCGATTTTGAAGTGCGCTCTGCCAGCGCGTCACTGTCGCGCGAACGCAACGGGTTTTTCCTGTCATTCACCATCAACGAGGGCGAGCAGTATTCCTACGGTGACATCACCGTTTCAGCTCTTGCTGAAGGCTTGGATCAGGAGGAGTTCGAAAGGGAGCTATTTCTGCGTTCCGGGCGCGTCTACAATGCCAAGGATCTGGAGCGGCAAATAGATAATCTTGCCGATCTCGCCGGCAGCCGTGGTTTTGCATTTGTGGATGTCGAGCCACGCATCACCAAGAACGAGGAAGATCTGACTGTTGATATTGAGTTTGATCTGGTTCAGGGGCCTCGCGTTTTTGTTGAACGGATCGATATTCAGGGCAACTCACAGACACTGGATCGCGTGATCCGCCGTCAGTTCCGGATAGTTGAGGGCGATGCATTCAACGCGACAGAGATCAACCGGGCTGAGCAACGCATTCAGGCGTTGCGATTCTTCAGCGAAGTCGATGTACGAGCACGAGAAGGATCAGCGCCGGACCGGTCCATTGTGTCGGTTCGTGTTGAAGAGGCCCCGACCGGCAGCCTGAACTTCGGCGCCTCTTTCTCATCCGGCGATGGATTGGCCGGAACCGTGTCCTTGCGTGAGCGCAATTTCCTTGGGCGCGGTCAATTCGTATCTATTGATCTGTCGTCTGGAAGCGTTGCTCAGAACCTGGGCCTGTCTTTCACTGAACCCGCACTGTTTGACCGCGATCTGTCTGCCGGTTTTGACATCTATTCGCGCAATCGCGAGCGTGAGGAGAGCGGTGTGACAACCGAAAATGTTGGCTTCTCGCCCCGCATCGGCTTCCCTTTGTCGCGCGACAGCCGCCTGACACTGCGGTATCGCATTTCCCGGGATGAGATCACAGGGGCCGATCCTGATGAGGTTTCGCCGGTTTTGATTGCCGAAGAGGACAGCCTGATAACCTCTGCAATCGGGTTTACCTACACTCTGGACAAGCGGAACTCTCCGGTTGATCCGACGTCTGGGTTTATTTTGCGGTTCGATCAGGATTTTGCTGGGCTGGGAGGCGATACACAATTCTCCAAGACGGTGATCAATGCAAAAGCCTTCAAGGCCATATTCAACGAAGATGTCGTCCTGTCCGCTGAGGTTGAGGGTGGCGCGCTCAACATGCTTGAAGGCAATTCCCGTATTTCGGAGCGCTTCTTCCTTGGGGGTGACTCGCTGCGCGGTTTTGCAACGGGCGGTATTGGCCCGCGTGACAGATGCACAGGCTGCATAGGCCCGGGCAACGCCAATTCCGTGGATGACAGCCTTGGTGGCAACTACTTTGCGGCAGCTCGTCTAGAGGCAAGCTTCCCCATAGGCTTGCCGGAACAGTATGGGATTTTCGGAGGCGTGTTCTTCGATGTCGGTTCGGTCTGGGGATTGAATGACGTGGTTGACGGAGCATCTGGACCGATCGATGACAGCGCGCAGCTTCGCTCAGCGGTTGGTGTGTCCCTTTTCTGGGACACTGCCATTGGACCGCTTCGTTTGAACTACGGACGCGCGATCAAGTCTGTTGATGGGGACGAAGAAGAGCGGTTCCGCCTGACGGTCGATACGCGCTTCTGATCGCCATGATGCTCAAAACCTTGAGCTTGAGTGTGGTTTTGGGATTGGCGTTAAACGTCATGCCGGTAGAGGCACAGCAAGCCCCATCCTTGCTGACGCTTGAGCAGGAACGGGTTCTCAGTGACAGCAAGGCAGGACAGGTGATCCTGGCCGAAGAGGCACGGGTTCGGGCGGAGCTTCAATCTCAAGGTCGGCAGCTTGATGCAGAACTGGAAGCCGAAGAACTCCGACTGACGGGACTGCGTGCAACCACTGATCCGGTTGAGTTTCGCAAACTGGCAGATGAGTTTGACGCTCGCGTTGTGAGCACGCGTAAAGAGCAAGAGGAAAAGGCAGCCGAGGCTCAAGCCAATTCCGAGCAGGCTCGACGATTGTTTTTTGCCCGTGTCGCACCTGTGTTACAGGCAATTTTACAGGAGACCGGGGCAGGTGCGGTGGTCGAACAGCGCCTTGTGCTGATTTCCAATCAGAATTTGAACATCACCGACGAAGTCATTAGACGTCTGGACAGAGACACTCAAACCGACCCGTCCCCAACTCAAGACGAGAAGAACTGACATGCCTTTTACCGACATTGATCCAGATCTGGACCAGGCCGATATCGACGAGATCAAGCGCTGCATTCCGCATCGCTATCCATTTCTGTTCATCGACCGCGTGTTCAATATTGAGCCAAACACTGGTGCTGTCGGTCTGAAGAACGTGACGGTCAACGAGCCTCATTTTCAGGGACATTTCCCGGCAAAACCAGTGATGCCGGGCGTCACGATCGTTGAGGCTATGGCCCAGACAGCCGCGGTTATGGTCGTCAAGTCACTTGATCTGATGGACAATGACCTGCTGGTGTATTTCATGTCTCTGGACAGCTGCAAATTCCGCCAGATTGTTCAGCCGGGCGATCAGTTGGAGCTTCATGTCAAGGTGATCCGTGGTCGTGGCAAGGTGTGGAAGTTCTGGGGCGAAGGCAAAGTGGACGGCAAGATTGCTGCCGAGTGCGAGTTCACAGCCATGATCCAGCCCCCTGAAACGAAGGCTGCCGGATGAGCATTCACCCCTCAGCGACCGTGCATTCCCACGCGGTCATCGAAGACGGTGCTGTCATTGGTCCTGATTGTCATATCGGGCCTTTCTGTGTGATAGGCCCAAAAGTGCGGCTCGCGGCTGGCGTAGATCTCAAAAGCCATGTGGCTGTGGCAGGGGATACCGAGATCGGCGATGGCACAGTAGTCTGGCCTTTTGCGTCTATTGGACACCAGCCTCAGGATCTGAAATTTGCGGGCGAAGCGACACAACTGAAAATCGGCTCAGGCAATCGCATTCGCGAGCACGTCACGATGAATCCCGGGACGGCAGGTGGTGGTGGGCTGACGCAAGTGGGCGACAACGGACTCTACATGATGGGCGTGCATGTCGGGCATGATTGCATCGTTGGCAACGGCGTCGTTCTGGCCAACAACGCGTCCCTTGGTGGCCATTGTGTAATCGGAAACAACGTCGTCATCGGCGCGCTTGCAGGCGTGCACCAGTTTTGTCGTGTTGGCCAGGGCGCCATGATCGGCGGGCTGGCGGCCGTGGTCAGTGATGTGATCCCATTTGGTACTGTCATCGGAGAGCGTGCATTCCTGGGCGGGCTCAACCTTGTCGGGTTGAAACGGCGCGGCGTGGACAAATTGGCAATTCACGGGTTGCGCAACGCCTATGAAGAGCTGTTTGCCTCAGGCAGCAACCTCAAGGAGGCGGCGGCCGAGATCTCGATTAAATACGAGGGCAATCCGCTTGTTGCCGAGCTTGTCAGTTTCCTGCAAGCAGACAGCAGCCGTCATGTCACAAGGCCATCTTCATGAGTTCCAGTACCAACCTTCCTGCTTTGGGTGATGCGATAGCGATTGTTGCAGGTTCAGGCATCCTGCCGCGCATGATTGCCGAGGATTGTGCCCTGCGCGGCCAACCTTACCGGGTTGTTCTGTTTGAAGGCGTGACGTTGGATTGGGTTCACAAACACCCTGTAATTAATGCGATATTCGAGAAGCCGGGACGGCTGTTTTCGGACATGCGCAAGGCCAATTGCAAAACCGTCAGTTTTGCCGGTGGCATGACGCGACCCAAGCTCAGCCCGTTGCGGTTTGACCTCAAAGGTCTGCGGTTGGCGCCCTCGCTGTTCTCCGCGCTTAAATCCGGCGATGATGCGGCGCTGTCGATTGTCTCAAATATCTTTGAAGCCGAAGGGTTCGCGATCAAGGCCCCACATGAATTGCTTGAATCACTTCTTATGAAACCCGGTGTCCTGACCAAGGCGCAACCATCTGACGACGACAAGAGCGACGCTTCGCGGGCATCCGAGATCGTGCGCGCCATTGGCAGTGTGGATGTCGGGCAGGGAGCAGTTGTGGCGCAAGGCATTTGTCTTGCCACAGAAAGCATTCAAGGCACAGACCAGATGCTGGAATTCGTGGCCAAAACCGGTGAGATGTATCGACCTGACCCTGATGGCTCCAAAGGTGTTCTGCTGAAAGCTCCCAAACCCGGTCAGGACTGGCGGGTTGATCTGCCTGCTATCGGCCCTGGCACGATGGACCGTGCAGCGAAGGCAGGTCTTGCGGGAGTTGTCGTACAGGCAGGTGGCGTGCTGGTTCTGGGACTGGATGAGACTATTGCCAAGGCAGATGAGCTGGGGCTGTTTCTCTGGGGTCGTGACAGCGATGTGCCAAATCCGGACAACGCGTCAGACGAGCCCGCGTGAGCGGGCTGACGGTCTATCTGATCGCGGGAGAGCCTTCGGGTGACAAACTGGGTGCTGCCCTGATGACTGGCCTTAAGACCTTGCGGCCCGACATTCAGTTTCGCGGTATCGGTGGTCCGGAAATGACCGCGCTCGGTCTCAAAAGCCTTTTCCCAATGGCTGAACTGTCGATCATGGGGCTGGTTGAGATCTTGCCCAAGGTACCGCAACTGTTGAAGCGTATCGCGGAGACCGTGTCCGACATCGCGCAAGCTGATCCGGATGTTTTGATCACGATCGACTCGCCTGATTTCTGTCTGCGGGTCGCCGGGCGGGCACGCAAATCCAGGCCTGATCTCCGAACCGTGCACTATGTTGCTCCAAGCGTCTGGGCCTGGCGTCCGAAACGTGCTGACAAAATGGCCCGTTCTATCGATCATGTATTGGCACTGCTGCCGTTCGAGCCGCCCTATATGGAAGCAGCCGGCATGAGCTGTGATTTTGTAGGCCACCCTATTGCGACAGTTCCGGTGCCATCGCGTAAAGACCAAATCAGTTTGCGTGCAGATCTGGGGATCCCGCAATCTGCACCGGTACTGACACTTCTGCCCGGGTCACGCGGGTCCGAGATCAGGCGTCTTGGCGTGCAATTCAAAGAGTTGGCCAGCCGAGTGGTGGCCGCGCATGAGGACGTCCATGTGATTGTCCCGACCGTCGCGGCGCAAAGAGACACGGTCACGGAGCTTTTCACCGGCGTGGAATTCCCGGTTCATCTGCTGCACCAGTCTGGCGCGACGGACCAGCGCAAGCTGGCGGCATTTGCGACGTCTACGGCAGCTCTCGCAGCCTCTGGCACGGTATCACTAGAGCTTGCAGCCATGGGCACGCCCATGGTGATCGGGTACCGGACCAGTGCCTTGACGACCATGATGGTCAAGCGAATGGCCAAGATCGATACGGCAACACTGGTCAATCTGCTGACCGAGACCAAACTGGTGCCTGAGTTCCTGTTTGAGGCCTGCACGTCGGAAAACTTGCTGAATGCAACCATGAGCTTGATGGGCGACATCGAGGTGCGTGAACGTCAGATTGCTGGATTTGACAAGGCCTTGCTGAAACTTGGCCGGGGAGGAGAGGATCCGGGGTTGCGCGCTGCGCGCTCGGTCCTGAGCGTTATTCGGTAAAATCCACGATTGTCGGCTGAAGCGCATCCTTCAGGATATCTGGCGCAACCTCAAACACATGATGAGGTGTCCCTGCTGCTGCCCAGATCCGATCAAAGGTAAGGATGTGGGGGTCCATGAACGTCTCAACCGGGTTCAGATGCCCAAGCGGTGAGACCCCACCGATGGCAAAGCCCGTGTAGGCCCGAATGCTGGCCGCATCGGCCTTGGTCAACGGCTTTCCGGCGGCTTTTTCAGCTTTCCCCTGTGACACCCGGTTGCCCCCGGCTGTCAGGAACAAGACATGGGTGTCTTGCCCTTCGATGCGGAACAAGATCGATTTGATGATCTGATCAACATCGCATTTGCAGGCATCAGCGGCAGCTTGTGCTGTCAGTGTACCTTGTGGCAGGTGGATTGGCTCAATTTCAAGCCCCAGCGCATCAGCATGCGCCAGGACCCGTTTCAGGCTTTTGCTCATGGATCGTTTCGTCGCGTCTCAGCGATCCTCGACATTCACGTAGTTGCGGTGCGTGGCTCCGGTGTAAAGCTGACGCGGACGCCCGATTTTCATCGATGGATCTGCAATCATCTCTTTCCACTGCGAGATCCAGCCAACGGTGCGGGCCAGCGCAAAGATTGGCGTGAACATCGTGGTCGGGAAGCCCATGGCATCCAGAATGATGCCTGAGTAGAAATCCACGTTTGGATAAAGCTTCTTCTCGATGAAATACGGATCGCTGAGCGCGATTTTCTCCAGTTCCTGAGCCACTTGCAGGGTCGGATTGTCTTCGACACCCAGAAGTTCCAGAACTTCCTTGGCTGTTTCCTGCATGACTTTGGCACGTGGATCGTAAGACTTGTAGACCCGGTGACCAAAGCCCATCAGACGGAAGCTGTCGTTCTTGTCCTGAGATTTTTTGATGTACTCAGGAATGCGATCGACGGTGCCGATCTCACGAAGCATGCTGAGCGCTGCCTCATTCGCACCACCGTGGGCAGGTCCCCACAAACAGGCAACACCAGCCGCGATACAGGCAAACGGGTTGGCCCCCGACGAACCTGCAAGCCGAACGGTCGAGGTAGATGCGTTCTGCTCATGGTCTGCGTGTAGTGTGAAAATTCGGTCCATGGCACGGCTGAGGATCGGGTTGACCTTGTACTCCTCGCACGGCACCGAAAAGCACATGTGCAGGAAGTTCGCCGCATAATCCAGATCATTGCGCGGATAAACCAGCGGACGGCCTGTGTGATAGTTATAGGCCCAAGCCACGATGGTAGGCAGCTTTGCGACCAGACGCACGGTCGCAACTTCGCGCTGATGCGCGTCCGAGATGTCGGTACTGTCGTGATAGAAAGCCGACATGGCACCGACCACGCCGCAGACAATCGCCATCGGATGCGCGTCACGACGGAAGCCTCGGAAGAAGTTGGTCATCTGCTCGTGCAGCATTGTGTGGCGGGTGACCAGCGTCTCGAATTTGTTCAATTCCTGAGCCGATGGCAGCTCACCATACAGCAGAAGGTAGCACACTTCGAGGAAGTGAGAGTTTTCGGCCAATTGGTCGATGGGATAGCCGCGATAGAGCAGTTCGCCCTTGTCACCGTCAATATAGGTGATGTCGCTTTCGCAAGACGCGGTCGATGTGAAACCGGGGTCGAAGGTGAACACATCACCTTGTGCATAGAGCTTGCGGATGTCCAGCACGTCAGGCCCCAGCGACGGGCTCATGATCGGCAGGTCAATGGTGGTCTCGCCGATGGAAAGCGTTGCGGAGCGATCAGCGTCTTTTGCCATGTTGGGCCCTTTATGCTTGGATTCCAGACCGGCATCGTGCCGGTGGAACATTACAGGATCGAGACGCTGGCCAAGAAATGCAGCGTCCCCTGTGATCTTCGCTTTCGGGCGGTATGCCTAAGCCTCAGGCTGCATCCTCCAGCCGCGCAATCGTCTCCTCCTTGCCGATTATCTCCATGATCTCAAAGACCGATGGGGACACTGTGCGGCCGGTCAATGCGGCCCTGAGAGGTTGCGCTATCTTGCCGAGTTTGAGGTTTTCTTCCTCGGCAAACTGACGGATCGTCTCCTCCAAATCACTTGGCGTCCAGCTAGCATCTCGCAGGCGCGAAGTCAATCTGCTCAGTATGCCGTTGGATACCGTTTCAAGCTGCTGAGCGGCCTTTTCATCAGGGGAAAACGGGCGTTCTGATAGGAAAAACCTTCCCATTTCAATAAGTTCCGGAAAGGTCTTCGCACGCTCTTTAAGGCTGTCCATGGCTTGCAGGAACACAGAGTTTTTCTCTGCCGTGATGGGGAGGTTATGATGCGCCGCAACAAACTCATTCACCTCTGCCAACAGGGCGTCATTTTCCATTGCTCGAATGTGTTGGCCGGAGAGGTTTTCCAGTTTCTTGAAGTCAAACCGCGAGGGGGATTTTCCGATTGCATCCAGCCCGAACCACTCGATTGCCTGCGCGGTCGTGAAGAATTCGTCGTCGCCATGCGACCAGCCCAGACGGGCCAGATAGTTGCGCATCGCCTCGGCCGGGTAACCGACCTCGCGATAGGCCTCAACGCCCAGAGCGCCGTGACGCTTTGACAGTTTTGCCCCATCAGGCCCGTGGATCAGTGGGATATGGGCAAATACCGGCAGATCCCAACCGTTGCCCTTGTAGATCAGCGCCTGGCGCGCTGCGTTGGTCAAATGATCATCTCCACGGATCACATGGGTGACGCCCATGTCATGATCGTCAACGACCACGGCCAGCATATAGGTTGGTGAGCCGTTGGAGCGCAGCAGAATCAGGTCATCCATAGTCTCGCATTTCCAGGTCACATCGCCCTGAACCTGATCATTGATCGTGATCTCGCCTTCCCGCGGTGCCTTGAGGCGCACAACAAAAGGTAGATCAGGTGCGGGTTGATCGCTGTCCCGCCATGGCGAGAGAAAGATGCTTGGCTTTCCGGCAGCTTTCTGAGCGTGGCGGTAAGCGTCGATCTCTTCTTTCGTGGAGTAGCATTTATAGGCAGTCCCGGCAGCCAGCATGGCGTCTGCAACCTCACGGTGACGGTCCGCGCGTGCAAACTGGCTAATCGGATCGCCGTCCCAGTCCAGTCCCAGCCATTTCAGACCTGCATAGATTGCCTCGGTTGCCTCAGGTGTCGAGCGTGCCCTGTCTGTGTCTTCGATGCGCAGAAGAAACGTACCATTGTGGTGGCGGGCAAACAGCCAGTTGAACAGCGCCGTGCGTGCGCCTCCGATGTGCAGATATCCGGTGGGAGAGGGCGCAAATCGGGTGACCACTGGGTTCGGGTTAGACATCGCGTTTACCTCTTGGAAACCATGTTGAAGATAGTGTTGCGCGTACTTATTCCCATTGAGGGCAAAAGAACAAGATGCAGTCATGGCACGCCATGTGGGATGCACAGCGCCCGAACCAGCTGCTTTGGGTGCCTGTGTTTCTCGGTCTCGGCATCGGTGTCTACTTTTCCCTTCTGGCAGAGCCTTCCAGATTGCTGGTCCTGTCCATTGCCAGTGCAGGCTTGGCCCTGATCGCAGTCATGTTCACCCGTCGTTTGACGCTGCTGTTCCTCATTGGAGTGGCTTGCCTGGGTTTTGGCCTGTCTTCCATGCGCACTTATGTGAAATCTGCCCCGGTTCTAGGAGACGACTACAGAGGCCCGGTTGAGGGAAGGGTGGTCGGGTTGGACCGATCTGCACGAAACGCGCCGCGTCTGGTTCTGGATCACGTGCACATTCCTGGCATGGCTCGTGCGGACGTTCCGCATCTTATCCGCATATCGCTCCACGGGTTTATCGCTGACGGCACGATGGTTCCCGGCGTCAGGATTGCAACGACGGCCATGCTAAGCGCGCCGAACGGGCCGGTCGAGCCCATGGGTTTCGATTTCAGGCGTCATGCCTGGTATCGTCAGATCGGGGCGGTCGGGTATACACGCGCACCCGTTCTCAGGGCTGCTGTTCCGCGTATCGAAGGCGCGAGTCTGTGGATCACCGATATTCGTCTCAAGGCGTCGCGCTGGATCCGGTCACAGATGCCGCTGCGAAGTGGCGCTTTTGCAGCTGCCATTCTGACGGGGGATCGCTCCGCTCTGGATCCGGCGTCAATGGACAGCCTGCGCGCTTCAAATCTTGCCCATTTTCTGGCGATCTCCGGGCTGCATATGGGGTTGCTGACGGGATGTGTTTTTGTCACCTGTCGTGTTTTGCTGGCGATGATCCCGGGACTTGCCTTGCGATATCCGATCAAGAAATGGGCCGCGGGTGCCGCGCTTCTGGCAGGGCTGGTCTACCTGTTCCTGTCAGGTGCAAGCGTTGCAACCCAACGCGCTTTCATCATGACATCTGTGATCCTGATTGCAGTATGGATCGAACGACCTGCGTTTACTTTGCGCGCTGTCAGCATTGCCGCGACACTTGTACTGGTCATGCGGCCTGAAAGCCTGCTTGAGGCCGGGTTCCAGATGTCATTTGCTGCAACGACGGCCCTTGTCGCAACATTCAATGCCCTGCGCAGCACCACATTCTGGAGCTTTCTGCAGGATCGCCAGTGGTGGTTTGTTCGACCTGCTGTATTTTTAGTCATCTCCTCCTTTGTGGCTGGCCTTGCCACTGCACCGTTTTCGGCCTTTCACTTCAACCAGATCGCGCAATATGGGCTGCTGGCCAATCTTCTGGCTGTTCCCTTGATGGGCAGTGTGGTCATGCCCGCGGCGATTGTCGCGATTTGCCTTGCGCCGCTTGGGTGGTCCGGACCTGCACTCTGGGTGATGGACAAGGGGATTTCCGGCATCCTGTCAGTGGCAGAATGGATTGCACAACTTGAGGGTGCACTATGGCGCATTCACAGCGGTCCGATTGAGGCTTTAGCGCTGCTGGCGCTCGGCTTGATCTTTCTTGTGTTCTGGAAGGGACGCCTTCGGTTCTCCGGAATTCTGGTCGCTGGAATGGCGCTTGTGCTTTGGTCCGGTACGGAACGACCAATGATCCTGATCGATCAATCGGGGCGACTTGTGGGCGTGATGGCGGAACAGGGCCGCGTGCTCAACCGCTCCAAGGGTCATGGTTTTGCTGCCGAGACTTGGCTTGAAAACGATGGGGATGCAGTGGATCAGGTAAAGGCGTCTGAGCGTGCTGCGTTCGAACGCGCCTCAAGTGCCATGACGGCAGACATTGCCGGGGGTTACTATCTTTCGATTTTTGCGAAGCAACCAAGCAGGACAGAGTGTCGTGATACTGACATTCTGGTTGGAAAACTGCCCGAAGGCATTGGTGATGATTGCATTACCCTGTCGACAGAAACACTGCTGCAAACAGGATCTGTTGCTCTGACATTCGTGGATGGAAAGCTGACGCAAACAACGACGGCTCAGACGACCGGTATCCGTCCATGGACACGACCTGATCTGTTTGTCAGCCGATATGGTCAGTAGGTTCGGATCAGACCCACCAGTTTGCCCTGAACGCTTACCTGATCATCGCGATACAGACGGGTTTCAAAAGCAGGGTTGGCAGCTTCAAGGGCGATTGTCCCGCCACGTTTGCGCAGGCGTTTCAGGGTTGCTTCCTGCCCCTCGACAAGAGCTACGACGATGTCGCCATTGTCGGCCGTGTCCTGCTCCTTGATCACAACGATATCGCCGTTGTTGATTCCGGCATCGATCATCGAGTCGCCCTTGACCTCAAGCGCGTAATGCTTGCCGCCCCCGATCATCGAGCCCGGCACGGCCACATTATGCGACACCTGCTCTATCGCCTCGATCGGGGTGCCGGCGGCAATCCGGCCCATGACCGGAAGTTCGATTGCCGATGATTCAACGGGCATGGCATTGCGTGGTTGCGGCTTCTGGCCACCTTCGACAACACGCGGGGAAAAACCGCTTTCAAGACTTTCAGGCAGCTTTACGATTTCGATGGCCCGCGCACGATGGGCAAGGCGGCGGATGAAACCTCGCTCCTCAAGTGCTGTGATCAGACGGTGAATTCCGGATTTGGAGCGCAGGTCCAGCGCATCTTTCATCTCGTCGAAAGACGGGGGCACCCCATCGCGATCCATGCGCTTTTGAATGAACCGAAGAAGGTCAAGCTGCTTGCGTGTGAGCATGGAAATCCCCGTTTATTATCCATTTGTTCCAGACAAGTTCTATATGTGTTCTTGCTTTGTGTCAATTGTTCTGTGGATAACCTTCAAAATGACAGATCAATAAACTCAATCAGATCACCTTCTTTGCGCGCCGGATCCAAGGGAGGTCTGACGGCCAGAGCATTTGCGGTCGCCAGCACGGACAGCAAGGCACTGTCCTGACGCGATGCAATCTGACAGACGGGACCATCGTCGGACTGTGTGACCGAGGCCCGCATGTAGTGCTCACGTTTGGCGTTTTCACCAATGTCATGGGACAGTTTTGCCTGCTTGCGTGTGATCGGTCCGGAAGGAAGACCCAAGAGTGCATCAATGGCCGGTCTGAGAAAAATATGCCCGCAGACCATCGCAGACACCGGATTGCCCGGCAGACCGACCAAGATCGACTTACCAAAGCGCCCGGCCATAAGGGGTTTGCCCGGTCGCATGGCGACTTTGTAGAAATCAAGGTCCAGACCCTGTGTGCCTGCGACCTCTTGCACGAGATCATGATCACCGACAGACGCCCCGCCCAGTGTCACGATCACGTCAGCTCCGTCTGCCAGACGGAAGGCCGACGACAGTCCATCAGCGCTGTCAGGTGCGATTGGCAGCAGGCGACAGGAGGCACCACAGGCTTCCAGCAAGGCTTTCAGGCCAAGATTGTTTGAGCTGATGATCTGGTCTGGCCCTGGAACTCCGCCGGGCATGACCAACTCGTCACCTGTCGCGATCAACGCAATATCCGGTCTGCGATAGACCGGCACTTCGGCAATGTTCATTGCTGCCAGCAGGGCGATGTCCTGAGGGGTCAGGCGTTTGGGACCGGCGAAAGTGTCACCTTGGAAGAAATCCGCACCGGCAGGTCGGATATAGCGTTGCTGATCACGATCCGGGCTGATCGTGATGCGATCGCCAACGCGAGTGACATCTTCCTGAATGACAATGTCATCTGCGCCGTCTGGCACAGGCGCTCCGGTAAAAATCCGAACCGCCTCTCCGGAACCGAGGGCACCTGCAAACCGGTGTCCGGCAGCAGACTCGCCGATAACTTTCAACGTCATACCCGGTTCAGCTTCTGCACGTCGGACTGCATAACCATCCATGGCGGAGGCTGAAAACGGTGGCTGAGTTCGTGAGGCACATACGGTCTGTGCCAGAACGCGGCCTAAGGCTTCGGTCAATGCGCAAGTTTCAACATCTGTTGGCGACAGGAGCGACAGGATCCGCGACAAAGCCTCGGACGTGCTGATCATCACTCAGCCTCGAACCGGCCGGACTTGCCGCCATCCTTCAAGACCAGCCGAGTGGCCCCGATGGTCATGGACCGGTCCACGGCCTTGACCATGTCATAGACTGTCAGGGCCGCAACGGAGACCGCCGTCAATGCTTCCATCTCGACCCCTGTCTGACCCGTTGTCTTGACTGTCGCCTCAATCTCGACCCGTGCAGGCGCGTCATGGGTGGTCAGGTCCACAGACACCTTGGACAAAGCGAGTGGATGACAAAGCGGGATCAGATCATGGGTCTTTTTCGCGGCCATGATGCCAGCTAGACGTGCCACACTGAGCACATCACCCTTTTTTGCGCGCCCTTCAACGATCAGGGCAAGTGTAGCAGGCTCCATGGTGATCTCTCCGCGCGCAACTGCTGTGCGCGATGTGGTGTCCTTTTCGCTAACATCAACCATATGAGCAGCGCCACCAGCGTCAAAATGGGTCAAACCGCTCATGCCGCCACCGGAGAGGCAAGCAGAGTGCGTGTCGCCGTTTCCACGTCATCCTGACGCATCAGGCTCTCGCCGATCAGGAAACAACGCGCGCCCAATGGGGCCAGCCCGGCCAGATCGTTTGGCGTATAAAGCCCGCTTTCGGCAACCAGCATGCGATCATCAGGCACCAGCTTGGCCAGACTGCGGGTGGTCTCAAGCGTTGTTTCGAAAGTGTTGAGGTTGCGGTTGTTGATGCCCAGCAACGGAGACTTCAGGGACAGCGCACGATCAAGTTCCGCCCGGTCATGCACTTCGATCAATGCATCCATGCCATAGTCAAAGGCCGCTGCTTCCAGATCGGCTGCCTGCGCATCGCTGACGCTGGCCATGATGATCAGAATGCAATCGGCCCCCAGCGCCCGGCTTTCTGCAACCTGCCACGTGTCATAAAGGAAATCCTTGCGCAAAGCGGGCAGGGACGTGGCAGCACGCGCGGCAACCAGAAACTCGTCAGCGCCCTGAAAACTTGGAGTATCTGTGAGAACCGACAGACAGGTGGCGCCACCTGCTTCATAGGCCTGGGCAAGCATAGGTGGATCAAAATCAGCCCGGATCAGGCCCTTGGACGGGCTGGCCTTCTTGATCTCGGCGATCAGGCCATAACCATCCTTGCTGGCGTCCTTCAAGGCATTTGCAAAACCGCGCACGGGATCGGCTGCCCTCGCATCGGCATCAACGGCTGCAAAAGATCGCTTGGCTTTGCGTTCGGCCACGTCTTCCAGCTTGTAGGCTTTGATTTTGTCCAGAATGGTGCTCATGACGCAGCCTCGGATGTCAGTTTGGCGAGCGCCGAGATTTTTTTCTTTGCGGCACCGCTGTCGATACTGTCGCTTGCCATCTCAACACCCGCCTTGAGGTCTTGCGCCATCCCAGAGATCACCAGCGCGGCGGCTGAGTTCAAAAGCACTGCATCGCGGTAAGCTGATTTTTCGCCGTCGAGCAGGTTGCGGAACGCAACCGCGTTTTCCTTCGGTGTGCCGCCAAGAACATCATCGAAGGGATGCACGGGCAGGCCTGCATCCTCTGGTGAAATCTCATATTCCTTCAGCTCACCATCATGCCATTCGGCAACATATGTCGGCCCGGCAATTGAAATCTCGTCCGTGCCGTCGCTTCCGTGAACCAGCCAAGCACGATCGGTTCCCAAAGCGCCCAGCGTCTCGGCCATTGGGCGGATCATCTCGCGTGAAAAAGCGCCCGTTAGCTGGCGTTTCACTCCTGCAGGGTTGGTCAGGGGCCCCAGAATGTTGAAAATCGTGCGTGTGCCCAGCTCGCCACGGGTCGGCATGACATGCCGAATCGCAGGGTGGTGCATGGGGGCCATCATGAAGGCGATGCCCACATCGGCAAGAGCCCGCTCAACCACATCCGCGCCGACCATCACATTGATGCCCAGTTCTGTCAGCGCATCCGCCGCACCGGATTTGGAACTGAGGTTTCTGTTGCCATGTTTTGCGACCACTTGCCCGGTGCCTGCTACGACAAAAGCCGTAGCGGTCGAGATGTTCAGCGTCCCCTTGCCGTCACCACCTGTGCCAACGATGTCCATTGCGCCAGCAGGTGCCGAAACTGCATTGCATTTTGCGCGCATCACAGCGGCAGCGGCAGCGAATTCATCAACCGTTTCACCACGCGTGCGCAGGCTCATCAGAAAGCCACCCATCTGGGAAGGAGTGGCGTCGCCTTCCATCAGAATGTCAAAAGCCTGTTCAGCCTCTGCCCGGGTAAGCGGCCTTTCTGCGGCGGCGGCGATCAATGGTTTCAGGGCGTCACTCATGCAGGCTCTTTCACGGTATTCAAAAACGTTTTCAACATCTTGTGGCCATGCTCGGACGCAATGGATTCAGGGTGAAACTGCACGCCATGCATCGGCAATGACTTGTGCTGCAAACCCATAATTGTACCATCATCAAGCTCTGCTGTGACCTCAAGGCAATCAGGCAGGCTGACGCGGTCCACCACGAGGGAATGGTAGCGTGTCGCGGAAAAGGGTGACGGCAGGCCTGCAAACAGACCGGTATTGGTGTGTCGGATCACGCCGGGTTTGCCATGCACAATTTCGCTGTGGCGCATCACTTTGCCACCAAATGCCTGACCGATTGTTTGATGACCAAGGCACACGCCGATCAGGGACGTCTTGGTCTCAGCCGCTGCGTGAACCAGTGCCAGGCAGATGCCTGCAGAACTTGGGTCGCAGGGTCCAGGTGACAGGACAATCGCTGAGGGTCGCATAGCCATGGCCGCTTGTACATCCAGCGCGTCGTTGCGACGGACCACCACATCTGCGCCCAATTCACCTAGATAATGAACAAGGTTATAAGTGAAGCTGTCATAGTTATCGATCAGCAAGATCATCGCAGTCTCCCATCCCGACATTGGCGGGTTGTGGTTGGCGAGGGTTAACGGGCGCGATATACATGGCTGCTAAGACGACCGAAGGTCAAGCGCGAAGCGTGCTTGGGTCCAAGGTCAAATGAGGGTGAGTAAAGATGGCGAAACCTGACGGTCAAGTGGGCGGCTTTTTGTCCGGCATCCTTTATGGAGTGCTGGCAAGCGCGATCGTGCTGATCGGTTTGGCGGTGGTTTATCCGTTGCAGCGTTCATCGGACGCGACCTCGCAATCCGTCACGCCTCAAACCGATGCGGCTGAGGTTGACCTGCACGAGACACAGGGGGAGGCACCCGTAAGAGCGTCAGAGGCCACTCCGGCACCCGCACAGGACATATCCCCTGCGGTTGAGTCTGGCCCTGCAATTGACGTGGTGACATTGCCCGGCAGTGGGGGATCGCCCGATGTTTCCGTCCCAACCCTTGGCGCCGGCGGGTTTGGTGCTGACGCCCCGGGATCCGAGGCCGTCGTGGCCATTGGCGGGCAGGGCAGTGCACGCCCACAGATTGGCTCAGGTGTATCCGGACTGGCAACACCCGGCGGTGGTGATGCACCCGCGATTGACTCAGCCAGCACCGAACGTCCGGTGGTCGACACGTTGGATGGACAATCCGAAGAGACCGAAACCGCCGAGGTGGTCGAGCCCGAGGGCAATGAAGATCCGCCCGTGATGGAAACACCCGCGCTTGAAACCATCGCCGAGACCGAGGTTGCTGAAGAATCCGTGCCGTCTGAAACCACGGAAGTTGAAGTCGCAGAAGAAGACAATGCCGCGCCGGACGAAACAATTGTGGCTGAGGTTGAAGAGGCCCCAACGGTGACTGAGAGCATCATCGAACCGGCGGCTCAAGAACCGGTTCAGATCGCAACCGATGCAACGCTTCCAAATGAGGCCATTCCAGCCGAGACCGGCAGGTCCGAGGGAACCGCCCTTGCTTCCGTCATTGACCAACCCGGTGTTGATCAGGGGCCTGCGGTTGATCTTGATACCTCTCGCCCTCAGCCACAGAAGAACAAGAAAGCGCTGGCCGCAGAGGTGCAGGCAAAGCTTGCGGAAGAGGCCAAGCGTGAAAAAGCCAAGCAACAGGAAACAGCCGCCCTAGCGCCGTCGCCCGAGCAGTTGCGCACTGCCACGGCAACGGGTGCGCGGGTTTTGGGACCTGAAGAGACGATTTATCTGGACCGCCTTCCCCCTGCGACCCTGATCCAGGCAAGTGCGTTTGAAACCAATCGCAGGCAGTTTGAAGCACCTGAGCGGCGCCCGGTCCTGTCTATTGTCCTGATCGATTCCGGCACCGAAGGCGTGGGGCGTGATGCGCTTCGCTCACTTCAAGTCCCGATCACCTTTGCCATTCCGGTCAATATGGTGGGCGCTGCAGATATTGCGCGTGACTATGCCGACCGAGGCTTCGAGACGGTCAGCATGCTGCCCTTTGTCGGGGACGAAGTCTACGAGAAGGGGACCAACCCCGAAGCAATGTCCGACAGCATCCCTGCATTTCTGGCCGCAATACCTGGTTCGGTTGCTTTGATGGACCGGGTCGATGGGCCGCTTCCCAGAGACGCCAATCTGGCACGTGCCGCCTTGGCCGGGTTGCAAATTTCCGGCCATGGGCTTTTGACCCATCGGGCGTCGGGTGTGAATACGGTTGCCCGTCAGGCGCGCTCTTTTGGCGTGCCCAGTGCAGCAATCGCGCGCGTGATTGACAGCGGTGCGGGACGTCAGAACATTCGCATCGCACTTGACCGTGCGGTTCTGGATGCCTCCAAAGCTGGTGCGGCGGTCGTGGTCGGGCGAACCGATCCCGACACGATGACTACGCTGGTATCGTGGCTTTTGGGAACGGGATCAAAATCAGTCCTGCTGGCACCTGTATCTACAGCGATGCTGCGTCTGGGAGAGCGCTGAGACGCCTTACCCGTTGCCGCCGGACTTGCCCGCAAAGAGCGCCGCTTCCTTGGCTGCCTGCATCAGCGCGCCTGCCTTGTTGACCGTTTCCTGATATTCAGCCTCGGGATCGCTGTCATAGACAACGCCGCCACCAGCCTGCACATAAAGCGTCTGGTCCTTCAGAACACCGGTGCGCAGGGCAATGCAGATGTCCATCTCACCCTGAGCCGAGAAATAGCCGACACCGCCACCGTAGACACCACGCTTTTCGGTCTCCAACTCATCGATGATTTCCATCGCTCGGACTTTTGGCGCACCTGACACGGTTCCGGCAGGCAGACCAGCCAGCAGTGCCGAGAGTGCGTCGTGATCGTCGCTCAATTCACCTTCAACGTTCGAGACGATGTGCATAACATGGCTGTAACGCTCGATGATGAACTGCTCATTGGGGTCAACCGTGCCGATCTTGGCCACGCGACCCACATCATTGCGGCCCAGATCAAGCAGCATCAGGTGCTCTGCCAATTCCTTTTTGTCGGCCAGAAGATCGTCTTCCAGCGCCTTGTCCTGAGCTGCATCCTTGCCCCGAGGACGGGTGCCTGCGATCGGACGAATGGTGACCTTGCCATCCTTGACGCGTACCAGAATTTCCGGACTGGCCCCGACAATCTGAAAACCGCCGAAATTGAAAAAGAACATGTAAGGCGACGGGTTCGTTCGCCGCAGGGCGCGATAAAGCGAGAACGGGGGCAACTCGAACGGGCAGGCCCAGCGTTGCGACGGGACCACCTGAAAGATGTCGCCAGCGCGGATGTATTCCTTGGCCTTCTCAACCACCTGATGATAGGCTGCGCGCGTTGTGTTCGACGTGGGCTCAGGCAAATCTGACGCATCACGCAGATCAAGCCCCGCAACATGGGCAGGACGCTCAAGATCACGCACGGCATCCATCACGCGTTCAGCGGCTTGTGCATAAGCGGCCTTGGCTGACTGGCCATCCGCGCTCCATGTCGGTGACACAACGATCACTTCGCCTTTTACACCATCGACCACAACAACAACCGTCGGGCGCATCATGATCGCATCCGGCACGCCCAGCACATCCGCATTCACATTGGGCAGGTGTTCCACAAGCCTGATCATGTCGTAGCCGAGATACCCGAACAGACCGGCAGAAATTGCGGGCAATGGCTCGGGCAGATCAATCCGGCTTTCGGCCAAGATATTACGCAATGATGTCAGTGGATCATCGGGTTGCGCGTCAAAGGCATCGGGATCAAAACGGGCGGTGCGATTGATAAAGGCCGTCTCGCCGTTACATCGCCAGATCAGATCCGGTTTCATGCCAATGACCGAATAACGGCCACGAACCTCACCCCCCGTGACGCTTTCCAGCATAAAGCTGTCCTTGCGAGCATCCGCCAGTTTCAGCATCAGCGAAACAGGCGTGTCGAGATCCGCAACCAGCCGGGTCCAGACCACCTGGTTCTTGCCTGCATCATGGGCAGCCTTGAACGGCTCGTAGGCGGGTTCGATTGTCATCTGTCAGGGGTACTGAGACAGGATCTGATCGATCAGGGAGTCATTGACGGTGATTGACCGATCCGCCTGAATTGCGGTCAGATAGGCCTCAAACACATCGCTTGCCCTTTGTTGCGTCAGCGCGCTTGTGGCTTGAGCAATCATTGGTGCCGCGTCGGCGCCATCAAGATCAAAGGTCTGAACACTGTCGAGTTGAAAGAGCACCACACCATCGCCATCAGGGAACACGCCAGTGCCGTTTACAGACACACCGAATGCCTCCGTCGCGATCCCGGCAGGCAGACCGGGCAGGGGTGTTCCACGGGTGAACGCCTCGCTGGTGTTGGGTGTCAGCCCGGCTTCAACCACGGCTGCTGCAAATGGTGTTGTATCATTCAGGCCATTCACCAGAGCCTGTGCCTGAACCTCCAAGGCAATCCGCCGGTTTTCTGCTGTGACGCGCGCCAGTACCTCTTCACGAACATCCTCGAATGGCCGTAAGGTCGGCGGTGTGATGGCATCCACGCGCAAAACCGCAATGCCGCCGTCAGAGAGTGAGATCAGATCACGATCCTGATCCAGTTCAGCCTCAAATGCTTCACGCCGAAACGCCTGGTCCGAAGCAAGACCAGCGCCGACTTCGGATGATATATCAATTGTTCCAAAGGACATTTCGGTTTCTGCCGCGAGTTCTTCAAAAGTCGCACCACCGGCCACCAGATCCTCGGCAGGTTCGATCAGATCGGTGATGGTCGCTTCGGCCTCTTCATCGGCCAGTGCAGCACGCAGGTCGTCCCTGGCATCGTCAAAGGCAACTGTGCGGGCAGGGATCACCGCGTTCACACGAAAGAGTGCCGGACCCAAACTGGTTGCCAGCGGGCCGATGACGCCCAGCCGGTCAGCGGTCATGATTGCGTCGCGAATGCCGCTGTCCAGTTGGGATGCTGCCCGCAGGCCAAGCGAGATTTCCTCGGGCGACAGGTCACGCTCGCCGGCGATTTCTTCCAATGTCGCAGTGCCTTCAGTGATCCGGGCAAGGGCAGCGGATGCTTCATCCTCAGTGCCGAAGACGACACGGTCCAGAACCCGCTGTTCAGGAGTGTTGAACTCCTCCGCACGTGCGTCATAGGCAGACTGCAATTCCTCGTCTGAAATCTCGATCGATCGCGCCAGCTCTGCGACTGTCAGGGCTGCATAGGACACGCTGCGTGTCTCAGGCGCGGTATAGGTTTCTGGATCCGCCTCATACGCCTCGCGCAGTTCCGCGTCAGTTGGTGCCTCAGGCTCTGTTTCAAGGGCCGATGCGGGCATGCGCGCCCAAGTGATCACGCGCTCTTCCTGTGCAAAGGACAACAGTCGTTCTGCAACACTTGGGGGAACGGTCACGCCTGCCAGAACGGCAGACCGCAGGGCTTCACGTGTGATGCCCTTGCGCAGCTCGCCTTCGAAATTTGCTGGCGTCAGACCCTGACGGTCAAGTGAGTACTGATACGCGTCTTCATCAAAACTGCCATCAAGGCCCTGAAACTGCGGTGATGCGAGAAGCGCGCGGCGAACGGAATCGTCACCTGTTGAAAGCTCCAGATCAGCCGCCTCATCATCCAGTGTGGCCAGTGTAACCAGTTGACCAAGCGTTTGCTGATCGATGCCGAAAAGCCGCGCCTGTTCCATCGTCAGCCGGGTGCCGATCTGCTCTGACGTGCGATTGATTTCACTGTCCAGTCGCAAAAGAAAGTTCTGTGTGGGGATTTCCTGATCACCCACTTTGGCAACGTTCTGTTGAGACAGACCGCTGACGGCCCCAGACAGACCAAATCCGGTCAGACCGATGATCAGCAAACCCATCAGGATCCATATGAACACGTTGGAGCCAGAGGACCGGAAAATGGTGAGCATGAAGGGCAGTTCCTGTTGCTGGCGGGTCGTCGCGCCCGCATGTCAGAAAATCTTCTATTGAACCCGCTGGAAAGTGGCAAGGGTCAGGGGTGAAATGCCGCCAGACGGTCAAGGAGAATTGATATGCCAGCCGGATCGACATTGGCAAAGGCCAGTCTGATCTGACGTTCAGCCTCACCCGTACCACCCTCGGCCAGCGTCGGTGCAAACATCGTGCCCGGCAAGCACAGCACCGATTGTACTTCGACCAGCCGTCTGGCCAGTTCATCAGACGGGATGCTGAAAGGATGTTCGACATAGGCAAAATAGGCACCGGTTCCCAGAACGGTCCATCCTTCCAGCCGGTTGAACCCACTCTCGATGGCGGCGCGTCTGCGCAGAATTTCAGTACGTTCGCCTGCTACCCAGTCAGACAGATGAGCTAGACCGAAGTGTGCCGCCTTCTGGCCGATCTGAGACGGGCAGATGGTCATGGTATCAAGGAACTTCTCAATCTGAGCCAGACGGTCGGGATGGGCAATGATCGCGCCAATCCGGTGACCCGTCAGGCGGAAAACTTTTGAAAACGAGTACAGATGGATCAGCGTGTCGCCCCAATCGGGATCAGCAAACAAATCGTGGGGTGCGTCTTCGCTGGAATGGAAGTTCAGATAGGTCTCATCCAGAACCAGAGGGATGCTGTGGTTCGAGGCGACATTGGCAAACTCGCCGATCACGCCGGAGGGGTATTCGGCCCCCGTTGGATTGTTTGGCGTGACCAGCACGATGGCCTTGACCTTTTCATCGATCATCTTTGCAGCTTCAGCAGGGGATGGCACCATTCCATGCCCACAGGGCAAAAGCCGTGCCTCAATCCCCATCATGTCCAGCCACATCTTGTGATTGAAATACCACGGGATCGGCAGGATCACCGCATCGCCTGCTTGGGCAACGGATGAAATGGCAGCGCAAAACGCCTGATTACAGCCTGAGGTGATGGCCACATTCTCCACTGCGATCTGGCCATTATATCGCTTGGACCACTGCTCTGCGATGGTTTCACGCAATTCAGGCAACCCCAGAACAGGCCCGTAAAGATGGGCCTCCGGTTCTTCCAGAACCACACGTGACATCTCTTTGAGAAGCGGCTCGGGCGGTGGCGCGACCGGTGCCGCCTGCGAGACATTGAGAAGCGGCCGATCATGCGGAATATCCACCGCATCCAGCCATTGACGGGCCTCCATCACTGGCGGCGGAAACGTATCTGCGAGATGCGGGTTGAATGGCAGTCTGGTCATCTGGGTGGTTTTCCGGCAGTTGAGACCGCGTGACAGTATCAATTGCGCAAGTGCGCGCAAGCCCCGGCTTGACGTCGGATCATCACTGGCCCATGACGCCCCAATGGCACCGGCACCACTTCTGACCCTATCTGACATCGCGCTGACCTTTGGCGGCGCGCCTCTGTTCACTGACATCTCGCTGGTTGTTCACCCGCGCCAACGCGCCTGTCTGGTCGGGCGCAATGGATCGGGCAAATCGACCATCTTGAAAATACTGGCCGGATTGGTCGAACCCGACACAGGCATGCGGTTCGTCAAACCAGGCGCATCAGTGGCGTACATGGAACAGGACCCTGATTTCACCGGGTTCGAGACGCTTTATGATTTTGCCACCGCCGATCTTGATCCATCGGATGCCTTTAAGGCTGAAATGGCTTTGGAAGGTCTGAAACTGAACGGCGCAATTGATCCAGCCAAGGCAAGCGGTGGAGAGCGTCGCAGGGCTGCATTGGCTCGTCTGATCTCGGCCGAACCTGATCTGATGCTGCTGGACGAGCCAACAAACCATCTGGATATCGAGGCCATCGGCTGGCTGGAAGAGCACCTGTCCAACACCCGCTCGGCCTTTATTCTGATTTCTCACGACCGTGCGTTCCTGAAGGCCCTGTCGCGCAGCACATTCTGGATCGATCGTGGTGTCATGCGCTCCAACCCCACCGGGTTTGACGGGTTCGAGGCCTGGCGCGACAAGGTGTTCGACGAAGAGGATCAGGCCCGCCACAAGCTCAACCGTCTGATCAAGGACGAGGCGCGTTGGGCCGTTGAAGGCATTTCGGCCCGGCGCAAACGTAACATGGGACGTGTGCGTCGTCTGGCTGAATTGCGGGCCGAACGGTCAAGTCAGATCAAACGCGCAGGCCCGGCTGCCATGGCCTTTGAGGCTGGAAGCAAATCAGGGCGTCTGGTTGCCGAGGCTGATGGCGTGTCGCTTGCCTTCGGGGACAAAAAGATCGTCAGTGATTTCTCGATCCGGATCATGCGTGGGGATCGTGTGGCTTTTGTCGGTCCCAATGGTGCAGGCAAGACAAGTCTTCTGAAACTTCTGACTGGCGAGATCGAGCCCGATGCCGGGAAAATCAGGCTGGGGACCAATCTAGTTCAGGCGCTTCTCGATCAGAACCGGGCGCAATTGGACGAAACCCAATCGCTTTGGGACAATCTCGCACTTGATCCAGCGCTTGGCGTCGCTGGCAGTTCCGATCAGATCATGGTTCGGGGCACGCCCAAGCATGTTGTGGGGTATCTCAAGGAATTTCTTTTTGCCGACGCGCAGGCCCGTGGCCCTGTTTCTGCCTTGTCAGGTGGTGAAAAGGCGCGCCTTTTGCTGGCAAAACTGATGGCGCGCGAGAGCAATCTGCTTATTCTGGATGAGCCAACAAATGATCTGGATGTAGAGACTCTGGATCTGTTGCAGGAGGTGATCGACGACTATAGCGGCACAGTTCTGCTGGTCAGTCACGACCGCGATTTCATCGACCGTGTCGCAACCACGACCGTGCACATGCCGGGGCAGGGGCGTGCAACAGTTTATGCCGGTGGATATTCGGACATGCTAAGCCAGCGAGGTGATCAGCCACAATCTGCTTTCATACCCACACAGCCCGCAAAGAAATCCCAGCCAGTCGATAAGCCCAAATCCCGAGACGGGCGGATGAGTTTCAAGCAGGAACATCGCTTGAAGGCGCTCCCGGCGGAAATGGAGCGGCTTGAAGCCGAAATTGCCAAGCTTGAGGCGTTTCTTTCAACGCCAGATTTGTTCGCAACGTCTCCCGAGAAGTTTGACAAGGCCTCCAAAGGACTGGTGGAGCGGCAAACAGCCCTGAGTGCCGCAGAAGAAGAGTGGCTAGAGTTGGAAACTTTGAAAGAAACGCTCGCATCCTCCTGACGGGCTTGTGACCAAAGCCTTCACAAAGCCATGCTAGAACCCGGTAAAATCACTGCGGCAGGTTCTACATGCGTTTGATATTTTTGTGTTTTCTACTCCTCTTTGGCTCACAGGCTTCCGCGCAGGATTGTCTTGAGCAGGTGCCCTGTGAACTGGGTGACCGAAGCTACCACATCAAACTGCCCGATGACTGGGACGGTGTCTCACCCATGCCCTTGATGCTGCATTTCCACGGATGGGCACGGCAGGGAACACTGATCGTCAAACACGCCCGCATTTCAGGGGCAACACGGCGGGTCGGGGTAATGCTTGTGGCTCCCAACGGGGTGAACGGCACATGGTCGTTTCGGTCAAAGGACAGCCGTGACATCGACTTTGCACGCCGGGTGATTGAGGACGTGAAAGGGCGATATCCGGTGGATGAGAACCAAATGTTTGTTTCGGGATATTCCTTCGGATCTGCCATGGCCTGGCGGTATGCCTGTGCTGAAGGAGGGTCTTTCCGGGCACTTCTGGCGGTGAGCGGAACGTTCTGGAATCAGCAGGAGGATTGCGAGACCGGGCCGCTGGAAGTTCGTCACGTGCACGGTTTGCGCGACACTGTTATGGATTATCCTTACGGCCCCGACGGTGACAAAACCTATCCGGTAGCCCTGTGGCGGCGGCACAATGGGTGTGCTGACCCGCATGCGACGCCTGTTGAGTGGTCTGTAACAGCGAGAGACGTATTTTCGCGCTATGTATGGGCGGATTGTGCATCGGGCAAACCGGTGGTTCTCGACATTCATGCGCGCGGACATTTCATCCCGCGTGGCTGGATCAGGCGTCAATTGGATGAATTGCTGGGACTGCCCGCCGGGTAAAGCAAAGCGGAAGGGTCTGAATATCCTGCCGCAGACAAGGCATGAAGGGCCTGTTGTTGACCAATACGGGCGTGATTGTCGTCCCGCTGGCGCTCCATACGGGCAAACCTGTCCACATGATCATCAGGCAATCCATGCTGACGGGCACCCGCAACGATTAAGGCCAGATACCACTCGAAAGCGATCAGGTTTTCGGCAGGAGTGGTGGCCCGATAGGTAAAAGCGTTAATTGTCTGACGTTTATATTGCACTCCAAGAGCATCAATGCGGTCATAGCCCTTACCCAGACCTTCTGCTGCATCGAGCAAGGCCAGTTCATTGTCAGGCAATTCGAACAGAACCCCATGGGCGTTTTGTCCGGTGGCGGGCAGGATTGTTGCTTTTCCTGACCCATCGACGGCGCTGAATTTTGCGATCTCAACCCGGTGCGAAAACAAGACACCAGCGCCCATGACCCGCACTCCCGGGCATCGGGCCCGCAAACGCTCCGTCAGCATGTTGGAGCCATAAGCGAAATAGGTGAGCGCCATCAGCTATCGGTCATGGTGGGCGCGCGGCGCGTCCACAACATTTCCGTGTAGGCTTCCAACTTGTCCAGAGCCTGATGCAGAGCATCGGTATTCCGCTCATTCAATGACGCTGCAAGATCGTTGTGAAACGAAAGGATCTCGGCTCTGTCGCGGTCCTGATAGGTCAACATGTTCATCAGTGGTTGCATCGCCGCAATCGCTGCACTGACGTGATAGGACAAAACCGGATTGCACGACGCCTCGGAAATTGCGCAATGGAATGCCACGTCTGAAGCACAAAACGCTTCGTCGCTGGTGTCCTTGTTGGCCTGACGCACAAGCTCTCTGTTCAGAAGGTTGATGTCATCTTGTGTGCGGTTTCTGATGGCAAAGGGCAGGGCGGCGCGTTCAAGTGCGAAACGCGCTTTGCTGGCTGTCAGAAAGTCGATGTCGTTAAACGAGATCAGCAATGTGGACTGGCTGGCCAGATCAGACTGTGCCGTCGGCCAGTCGATGCGGTTGACAAATGCCCCGCCGGTGACCCCACGTGTCGTGCGGATCAGGTTTTTTGCGGCCAGCCGCTTCAAGGCCTCGCGCACTGTGGGTCGTGACACGCCAAATCGCGTGGCAAGTTCCGCCTCGCTTGGTAAGCGGTCATCGACCTTCAGGTCACCAGAGAGCATGGAAGCTTTCAACTGATCCGCAATTTGCACCGCCAGTCCGGCTTTGCTGACAGGTTTGAAGGTGTTTTCCACAAGAATTCCAATTGTAAGACATTTTGCCAATTGACCCGTAGCAGATCACATGGTCTGACGCAAAGTGACAAGATGGACCTTTGACCATGACCCAAACCTTTCCATTTTTGAGATCAGCCCTGTGGCTCGGATTTTTCGCCCTGATCCTTTGGGCCTGGTGGGTGATGTATGCCATGACCCAATCAATGGGCATGGATTTGTTTGGTGGCATGAAGATGCCCATGCACGAAAGCAGCATGGCGGGCGAAATGGGTTCAGCCAATATGCCGATGCCCAGCGATGGTATGTCTGGTGAGATGGGGGCAGACATGCCCATGGCAGACGGCGGTATGTCAGGCGAGATGGGCCAGATGGGTTCCATGAGCATGACAAGTGCATCTGTTCTGATCCCGATGTGGATGATCATGATGGCAGCCATGATGGGACCAACCTTTGTGCCCACTTTGCGCACCTATGAGGATCTGATCACCACTGGTGCCGGGTCCCGCGGTGGATCCTTTGGTCTGTGTCTTGGGTTTCTGGTGACCTGGTTTGCCTTTGGTCTTGGCATTGGTTTCATTCATGCGGTCCTGTTCGACATCGGCCTTCTGAACAGCATGGGCAGCAGCAGCTCGCTCGTCTTTTCAGCCGTTTTGCTGACCGTCGCGGGCATCTATCAGTTCTCGGCGCTCAAGGACATGTGCGTTGATCATTGCCGCACACCCATGGTGCATTTTCTGGCGCATTGGCGACCGGGATTTCAAGGTGGCGTCATCATGGGGGCCAAGGAAGGCGCGTTCTGTATCGGCTGCTGCTGGGCGATCATGTCCATCGGCTTTGTCGGCGGAGCGATGAACCTGGCCTGGATGGGCATCGCGACCTTGATCATGACTTTGGAAAAACTTCCTCAAATCGGGCGTTGGGTCACGAAGCCTCTTGGGGTAGCCTTTCTCGCAGGCGCAGCCTGGCATCTGGCGCAACTTTTTTGAACAGGGATCGATATGGCAAAGACGGAAGAAAAGCTCAAAGTCACAAACCCGATCGACAGTCGTCTGCCCGGCACACGGCCTGATCGCAAGCCGGATACAGACTGGAGCATCAAGGGCGAGTTGTTTCTGAACTGCTCCTGTACGGTGTTTTGTCCCTGCGTCGTGTCGCTGGGTGCGCATCCTCCGACGGAGGGCCATTGCCACGCATGGATGGGCATCCGCATCGACAAGGGCAATTATGGGTCTGAGGATCTGTCAGGCCTCAACATCGGGCTTCTGGTCGACATTCCCGGTCGCATGGGAGAAGGCAACTGGCGTGTGGCCGCATACGTAGATGAGAACGCCAGCCACATTGCCTATGACGGTATTCTGAAAATCTTCTCGGGCAAGGCCGGCGGCACCACAGGTCTTTTCACCATGCTGGTGAGCGAAATCATTGGTGCGGAACGCGCGCCCGTCATCATTGAAACAGACGGCCCGAAACGCCGCATTGTCATCGGCCGAAAAATTCAGGGCGAGATCGAAATGGTGCTGGGGCACGAGGATCAACCGGTTGTGGTCAAGAACACCAAATACTGGATGGGTCCTGACATTTATGTCGCCAAGGGCACCAAAAGCCGGGTGCGGGATTATGGCCGTGTCTGGGATTTCAGCGGTCGTTCTGCCGAGATATGTCCAATCGACTGGTCCGGCCCCGAGACCTGAAATCCTGCACCTGAAAATCGCCAAACTCCGAGGATAGCCATGAGCTTCAACGCACTGATTGTCACCAAAGACGAAGATGGAAAAACCGCCGCATCGGTTCAGCAGATCTCCGACGCGGACCTGCCTGAGGGCGAGGTGACCGTTGCCGTCGAATATTCCACTGTGAATTACAAGGATGGTCTGTGTGTTGGCCCGGGCGGCGGTCTGGTGCGCAATTACCCGCACGTACCGGGCATTGATTTTGCCGGTACGGTCGAGGCGTCGGACGATCCAAGATACAAGGCAGGCGACAAGGTTGTGCTGACCGGCTGGCGCGTGGGCGAGGCGCATTGGGGTGGCTATGCGCAAAAGGCACGGGTCAAGGCAGATTGGCTTGTGCCCTTGCCTGATGGTTTGACAACACGGCAAGCCATGGCGGTCGGAACAGCTGGTTTCACGGCCATGCTGGCGGTTGACGCGCTTGAGGGGCAAGGACTGGCCACAGGCCAGGGGCCAGTGTTGGTCACAGGGGCCGCCGGTGGTGTCGGTTCGGTCGCGACTGCTATTCTGTCCAATCTGGGCTATGAGGTAGCCGCGGTTACAGGACGGCCCGAGACGGCAGACTACCTAAAGCAGCTTGGAGCAACCCAGATTGTTGCCCGCGAAGACATCAACGAAACCGTCAAGCGCCCTCTTGAGGCCGAGACCTGGGCCGGGTGTGTCGATGCGGTTGGGGGTGCAATGCTCGCCCGTGTGCTTGGGCAGATGAAATATGGTAGTTCAGTCGCAGCCGTTGGTCTGGCCGGTGGGGCGGCGCTGCCTGCAACCGTCATTCCGTTTCTTCTGCGAGGCGTGAATATATTGGGCATCGACAGCGTGATGAAGCCTTTTGAAGCCCGCCAACGCGCATGGACCCGCGTGGCTAGCGATCTGCCAATGGATAAGCTTGAGGCAATGGTTGAACCTGCGACACTTTCAGATCTGCCGGGCCTCGGCCGCGACATCCTCAATGGTCAAGTACGCGGTCGCGTTGTCGTTGATGTCAACGCCTGACCTGGATCTGGACTTCGTCAGGGCGCAGTTTCCGGCCTTTCAGGATCCTGCTCTCGACGGAAAAGCGTTCTTTGAGAACGCAGGCGGCTCCTTTCCCTGCAAACAGGTGATTGAAAGGCTGGAGCGTTTCTACCGCTCGCGCAAGGTCCAGCCCTATGAGGCTTATGCGCCATCCAACATTGCAGGCGAAGAGATGGACGAAGCGCAAAATCGTCTGTCAGCGATGTTGAACATCGAGGCTGATGAGCTGTCCTTCGGACCATCAACCACCCAGAACACCTATGTTCTGGCCCAAGCATTCCGTCAGATGATGTCACCGGGTGACGCGATCATTGTCACCAATCAGGACCACGAGGCAAATTCCGGTCCGTGGCGTCGCTTGGCCGAAGACGGGATCGAGATCCGAGAGTGGCAAGTGGATCCCGCAACTGGCAACCTTGGTCAGGCTGCGCTTGAGGCTTTGCTGGATGACCGCGTCAAACTTGTCTGTTTTCCACATTGTTCGAACATTCTTGGCCGTGTGAACCCTGTGGCGGCATGGTGTCAGACCATACGCGATGCCGGCGCTTACAGCTGTGTCGATGGTGTCAGCCATGCGCCGCACGGGTTCCCCGACATCGCGGCGCTGGGGGCGGACATCTACATGTTCTCCAGCTACAAGACTTACGGGCCCCATCAGGGTATTCTGTCCGTGCGTCGTGACCTGGCAGACCGCCTTCCAAATCAGGGTCATGTTTTCAACGCGGGCTCGCGCTCAAAACGGTTCACTCCTGCAGGGCCTGATCATGCACAGGTCGCCGCCTGTGCCGGAATGGTGGATTTTGTTGAAAGCATCCATGACCGGCATTTTGGTGGGCAGGTTCATCCCGCCCAGAAAGCCCGCTTTGTGAATGACCTGTTCAAGGCGCAGGAGCAGGCAACATTGGCGCCATTGTTGGCCTATCTCTCGGGGCGAAATGACGTTCGTTTGCTGGGCGAAACAGACGCCCGACTGAAGGTTCCCACGGTCGCGGTGAACCTGATGCGAGATCCACGGCCTGTCGCGAAACGCTTGGCGGAACTGGGCATTATGGCCGGTGCTGGCGATTTTTATGCTGTGAGAGTTCTCGGCGCCATGGGCGTTGATCCTGATCAAGGTGTGTTGAGGCTGAGCTTTGTTCATTACACCAGTCACGAAGATGTCAAAAAGCTGTTGAATGCTCTGGACTTGGTCCTTTAGCGCTACAAGTCATGCCCCACAGAAACGCGAAAGAAAGGGTTGATCAAACCCGCTCTGGTCTGCGTATACTGTAAACTAAAGATGACACACGGGGCAGCAAGCTGTCAGCATGACAGATACACTCTTATTCTGGTTTCGCCGAGACCTCAGACTGGATGACCACCCCGGACTGACCAAAGCCTTACAAAGCGGAAAGCCGGTTATTCCGGTCTTTATTCTTGATCCGGAAACCTCGGAACTCGGCGCTGCACATCTTTGGCGTCTGGAAGCCAGTCTGACGGCCTTTGATTCCGACCTGAAAGCGCTCGGAAGTCGTCTGGTCGTCCGCAAGGGTGATGCGTTGGACGCACTGAAAGCACTGGCTTCTGAGACAGGTGCGACTGAAATGCTCTGGTCACGCGCCTATGATCCGACCTCAATCGAACGTGACAAACGCGTCAAATCAGGTTTGAACGACGCCGGTTTGGCCGCGGCAAGCGTAGCGGGCCACATTCTGTTTGAACCATGGACCGTCAAGACAGGGCAGGGCGGGTTCTACAAAGTCTACACGCCATTCTGGAAGGCTGTGAGGGGACTGGACGTCGGGCAGATGTTGCCGGTTCCTACAAGCTTGAACCCGCCTCAAATCTGGCCAGAAAGCCTGTCCATCGCTGATCTTGGTCTTGCACATTCCATGCAGAGGGGAGGCTCGATTCTTGAACGCTTTGTGCAATCCGGTGAAAGGGCCGCGCTCAACAAACTGACTGAATTTCTGGATGGTCCGGTGGCGGAGTACAATGCGGATCGCGACAGGCTGGACCGGAAGGGAACATCAGGCCTTTCCGCTCATCTGGCCTTGGGCGAAGTCTCGGCCCGCAGATGTTATCTCGCGGCCCGAAATGCGCTTGATGCGGGCGTTGCGGGCGCCGAGGTTTTTGCCAAGGAACTGGTCTGGAGAGATTTTGCCTACCATCTGATCTGGAACACGCCCCACATCACAACGACAAATTGGCGCGACAGTTGGGATGCATTCCCCTGGCGGGGCAAGTCTGAGGCTTTCCTTGCCTGGTGTCAGGGTCGAACGGGCGAGCCGGTGATCGATGCGGCAATGCGCGAGATGTATGTGACCGGGACGATGCACAACCGTGCGCGGATGCTGGTTGCTTCGTACCTTACCAAACACCTTTTGACCGACTGGCGCTTGGGCATGAAATGGTTTGCTGATTGTTTGGTTGATTGGGACCCTGCATCCAATGCAATGGGCTGGCAGTGGGCGGCCGGGTCCGGTCCGGACGCAGCGCCCTACTTTCGTGTGTTCAACCCAGCCACACAGGCTGAGAAGTTCGACCCTCAAAGGATCTATCGGGATCGATGGATCGCAGAAGGCAAAGGCAATCCGTCGGTCGAGGCTCTGGCCTATTTCGAGGCCATCCCAAAGGCATGGAATTTGTCTCCAAGTGATCCATATCCCACGCCCATCGTAGACTTAAAGAAGGGGCGCGAGGCAGCACTTGCCGCGTACAAGACCCACAGCCTGCAAATCAAAGGACAAGTTGCATGAAAATAGCCGTAATTGGTGCCGGTATCTCGGGCCTGGGCGCGGCATACGCGCTCAAAGACATCGCCGAGGTCACGGTCTTCGAGAAAGACAACCGGTTTGGCGGACATGCACAGACAAGTGACGTGGATTTCGGGGACGCACGCATTGCGGTCGACACAGGATTCATCGTTTACAACTACCGCAACTATCCCAACCTGACGGGCCTTTTCGAGCATCTGGATGTCC
Source organism: uncultured Paracoccaceae bacterium (assembly GCA_947494445.1). GTDB lineage: Bacteria > Pseudomonadota > Alphaproteobacteria > Rhodobacterales > Rhodobacteraceae > CANLSM01. The sequence continues at coordinate 186,156 of CANLVD010000003.1, forward strand.
CGACCAAATGGTCAGACATGTCCTTTGGGCTGTCGGTGAACGGTGGCAAGCTGGAATATGCCTGCGACAGTCTCAACCAGATATTTGCCCAGCGGCTGAATGCACTTAATCCCAAATTTCTCAATGGCCTGCGCGACATCCTGCGCTTCAACAAGACAGCACCGGGACTGCTGGACAGCGGGGCCTTGCAGGGATTAACGCTTGGCCAATTCATCGAAAAGCACAACTATTCGAATTGGTTTCGGGATTGTTTTGCCGCGCCCTTCGGCGGAGCGATCTGGTCCACACCGGTGGGCGAAATCATGGAGTTTCCAGCAGAGAATTTCGTCGCCTTCTTCCGCAACCACGATCTGATGTGCGGTATGGAGCCAATGCAACGCTGGCGGACCGTGGAAGGCGGGTCACGCGAGTATGTCTCGCGGCTTCTGGCAGCACTGGGTGGGCTCACGCACAAAAACGCAGAGGTCGTTGAGATCAATCGCGCCTCCGGGCGGCCAGAAGTTGTGCTGGCCGACGGGTCACGACAGGCCTTTGACGAGGTCATTCTGGCCTGTCACGCACCGCAATCGGCAAAGCTGCTGAAAGATCAGGACGTGCAGGAGCGCGCGTTGTTGTCGTCTTTTCGCACGACCGACAATTTGGCCGTGTTGCATTCGGATCCAAACCTGATGCCCAAACGCAAGCGTGTCTGGTCCAGCTGGAACTTCCTCTCAGACGGATTCGAGCAGGATCTGCGCAAACCCGCACCAGTCACCTACTGGATGCAGCGGCTTCAGGGTCTGGACCGGTCACATGATCTGTTTGTCAGCCTCAATCCCGCAGAGATGCCGCGAGAAAGTTTGGTCCATGGTACGTTTTCCTATGCCCATCCGCTTTACGATGCGGCCGCCTTTGAGGCGCAGGCCGGGATAGATGCCATTCAGGGCAGGGGCGGTGTGTGGTATGCTGGTGCATGGCTGGGTTACGGGTTCCACGAAGATGGTCTGCGCTCCGGGCTGCGGGTCGCTGCCAGTCTTGGCGCGCATCCTGTCTGGGCCAAAGGCATGCCCGAGGCCATCGTCACACCGCTGGCAGAGGCCGCGGAGTGAACCAACCAGCGGATAACCGGCTTTACAGCGGCCATGTGATGCATATGCGGCTGATCCCGCGCCAGCATCGCTTCCGCTACCGGGTGTTTTCTCTGTTGCTTGACATCGACCGTTTGGATGAAGCCGACAAAGCGTTGGGGTTTTTGTCTTTCAACCGTTTTGGCCTGCTGAGTTTTCACAACCGCGATCACGGCGCGCGCGACGGCAGCCGTCTGCGCAAATGGGTCGACAGGGAACTTGCGGAAAAGGGTTATGCCCGGGCGCATAAAGTGACCTTGCTGAGCTTCCCCCGCGTTTTGGGCTACGGGTTCAATCCACTGTCGGTCTACTTCTGTTACGATAAGACCGGACAGCTTTACGCGAACATTTACGAGGTGAAGAACACCTACGGAGATCAGGTGGCTTATGTGTTGCCCGCGTCCGAGCGGTCAGGTGGCGCCATTCGTCAGACCCAATCCAAGGAGATGTATGTCTCTCCCTTCATCGAGATGGAACAAACCTACCAGTTCACCCTGCTTCCGCCTGATGATAACCTGCGACTGCGGATCCGACAATCCGGCGACGCCGGTGAGACGCTGATCGCGACCCATACAGCCAAGTCCAGCCCCCTGACGGATGGGGCTTTGATCCAGGCCTTTATCCTGCATCCATTGCTCAGTTTCCGTGTGATTGCGCTCATCCACTGGCACGCGCTGCGGCTGGCGCTCAAGAAAATACCATTTCTGTCCTATACCGGCGGACTGGACGACACCAAGACCACGGCCTAAACTTCGGCCAGGGAGAGTTACGACGTGAATATGCTTCAATCAGACTGGCGCAATCAGGACGGGGAGGTTCTGGACAGCGTTTCGGGCCAGCCCGATCTTCCGCGCTGGTTTGCGGCCTGCTTTAAGGCGCTTGGCGGGATCAAGCATGGCTGTCTGCTTATCCATCTGCCCGACGGGCGCGTTTTCCGGGCAAAGGGCCAGATTGAAGGCCAGACCGGCGTGATCAAAGTCGACAATCCCGGCATGTTCGGACGCTTGCTGCGGGATGGCGATATCGGCTTTGCCGAAGGTTACATGGATGGCTGGTGGGACACGCCGGATTTGCAGCAACTGCTTGATGTGTTGATGCTCAACAATACTGAAGTGACCCATCAGTTGCTGGGTGTCTCGATTGTGCGTGCCTATGAGCGGATAAGGCACAAGCTGCGCGACAACTCCAAAGAACAGGCGCGCAAGAACATCGCTCATCATTACGATCTGGGAAATGATTTCTACAGCCTTTGGCTGGATGAGACGATGACCTATTCATCTGCGATCTATGACCATCCGGGCGAGGCGCTGGCAATTGCGCAGACCCGCAAATACGCCTCCATGTGCGATCTGATCGGCGTGAAGGCGGGTGACCATATTCTTGAGATCGGCTGTGGCTGGGGTGGTTTTGCGGAATACGCTGCCAAAGAACGGTGTGCTAAGGTGACCGGCCTGACCATCAGTCAGGCGCAACATGATTTTGCGCGCGCGCGGATGAAGAAGGCAGGCTTGTCGGACCAGGTTGAGATCGTGATGCGCGACTACCGAGAGGAAACCGGTCAATATGACGGCATTGCATCGATCGAGATGTTCGAGGCTGTGGGTGAAAAATACTGGCCGTCCTATTTTGAGACGGTTCGGAACCGCTTGAAACCAGATGCGCGCGCCACATTGCAGATCATCACGATCCAGGACGACTTGTTCCCGAGTTACCGCAAAGGCGTTGATTTCATCCAGAAATACATCTTTCCCGGCGGTATGCTGCCCGGACCGTCTGCGCTTAGGCATCAGATAAAATCCGCAGGATTGTCCGTCGAAGGCTCCATCGAGTTTGGACAGAGTTATTCCGATACGCTGCGCGTCTGGTATGATGATTTTAACGCTTCGTGGGACAAAATCTCTGAAATGGGCTTTGACGAGCGGTTTCAGCGTATGTGGAATTATTACCTAACCTCTTGTGCAGCCTGCTTTAAATCGGGCACAACTGACGTGACCCAAATCACGATGTCCCGACCGAGCTGATCGAGAGGGGCCCAAATGCCCAGCAAGAAGAGGTGCCCCCATGCCCACTGCTGCCCGACTTGTCGCCGCTGTCACGCTCGCCGGAGCGGGAGGGATCATGTATCTGGTCCTGCTTGTTTTCTACCCGGACGCCGATTTGCACCGAGAACAGAAAGCGCTCGTTTCCGTATTGATGGGGATCGGGGCCATCGTCGGCTGGTTCTCTCTTGGCAAACGCATGTCGAACCCCGTCGAACGGGCAGGAGGGATCGAGCTTGGTATCCGCGCGGCCATCACCTGTGCAGTCTGGTCGCTTCTGTCACTGGGTCTGTTGCGGATGCTCTACAAAATTCAGGGCGCGGATTACCGCGATCCAACGAACGCGATCCTCGATATCTTTCGGGCAGCGTTTTTCAATGCGCAGTACCTGATGAACTGGCAGGTGGCTGGCATCGGGTTGTTTCTGGGGATCTGCGCTGGCGTACTGACGCAGAACGCCTCCAAACTCTGGAAGTAACCCACACTCGGATACTGGCGTGACCCTGTCCCGCCGACAACTGGCCGCCTTCGCAATGCCAGCGTTGCCGCTGACGGGCATGTATTTCCCGGTTTTCGTGTTTCTTGGACCGTTCTATGCGCAGACCATGGGCCTGTCGCTGACGGCCATCGGCACGGTTTTTCTGTTGATCCGGCTTTTTGACGCGATCTCGGACCCCGCCATGGGCTGGATCAGCGACCGGGTTGAAACCGCATGGGGGCGCAGGCGCATCTGGATGGTTGCAGGGATGCCGCTTGTCATGCTGGCGGTGTGGAAACTGTTCGTGCCAACCTCAGCCGGCATCGGGCCATTTTCGCTTTGGCTTCTCTTGCTGACAGCAGGGTGGACGATGATGCTCACGCCCTATTTCGCATGGGCAGCAGAATTGTCCGGAGACTACGAGGAGCGCAGCCGCATTGCCATCTGGCGCGATGCCACTGGCCTTCTTGGGACCATTCTGGCCGCTGTCCTGTTTGGTCTTGGGGCCACACAAGGCATCGGCATGCAGAATGCGGCTCTGATGGTGGTTGTCGGTCTGCCCGTATCTGTGGTGCTTTGCCTTTGGCTTGTGCCCGAGCCCAAGAACCACAGCCGCAAGCGCGCGCCGGTGCTGGCGCTTTTTGGCGTGATGCGCGGCGAGCCACGCTTTTCACGCCTGTTGCTGGCCTATCTGTTCAACGGTGCTGCCAATGCATTGCCAGCGTCGCTGTTTCTGTTTTTCGTCAGCGCAAGGTTGCAATCTGAAGATTGGGGACCCGCGCTGCTGATCCTTTATTTCGGGGCAGGGGTGCTGGCGGCCCTTTTGTGGAGCTGGCTGATCCGAAAATATGCAAAGAACCGGATCTGGTGCAGCGCGATGGTTTATGCCTGTGCGGTTTTTGCCTGCACGCTGCTGCTTGGGCCCGGCGATGTTGTGGCATTTGCGGTTATCTGTGTTCTCAGTGGTGCTGCACTTGGCGCAGATTTGTCGCTGCCTTCGGCCATTCTAGCGGATCTCGTCGACATCGACACGGCGCAGTCAGGAGAGCAGCGCACAGGAGCCTTTTTCGCTCTCTGGTCACTGGTGACCAAGGCATCCCTTGCCATCGCAGGCGGTGCTGCCTTCATCATTCTGGAACAAGGCATCGGCTTTGATGCAGATGGAATAAACAGTGAAGAAGCCATCTTCGGACTGGCTTTGCTCTACGCCCTCGCGCCGATCATCCTGAAACTGATCGCGGTTGGGCTGATGTGGAATTTCGATCTGTCGCGTGAAGAACAGGCCCGGCTGCGAGCGCAGATCGAGACAGCTCAACCCTGATCCGGCTTGCCTGACCAGCCCAGCATTTTGCGGATCGCCCAGATATAGGCCTGATTGGGAAGCAGGCCAACGGCCCGCAAAATCAGGGCAAATCGCTTGGGGAATGCGATTTCGAAGCCGGGTTTTTCCAACCCGTCGACAATCCTCTGCGCAGCCTCCTCGGGCTGCATCAGAAATGGCATGGAGAAACTGTTGACGGAAGTGGCCTCAGTTTCGACAAAACCGGGGTTGATGACAGATATGCGCACGCCGAGATCCACCAGGTCCATCGCCAAGGCCTCTGCCATGGCGATTAGACCGGCTTTGGTACCAGAATAGATCGCGGCGTCAGGCAGACCCCTGTAACCCGCAACAGAGGCTGTGAGCGCAATATGTCCTGTACCTTGAGCGATCATTGCCTTGAGGACTGGATCAAGGCCAAAAGCTACACCCTTGAGGTTTACATCCAGCATTTTGGCGGCAGTATCACCATCGAAGTTCGTTGCCCGCATCGGTGTGTAGATGCCCGCGTTCAGAACGGTAAGTGCAAGGTTTGTCTGCGTGGAAATTTCGCCTACGATCTCGATCATTCTTGCCTGATCGGTCACGTCGCCCGGCATTGGTATGATCGTGCCGTTGGTGGTTTCATCTGCAAGCAACTGCAATTCATCTGCAGAGCGGGCGGTGGCATAAACGGTCCAGCCCTTGCTGGCGAGTTTCAGGCAAAGAGCACGCCCGATCCCGCCAGATGCACCCGTTACCCATGCAGCCCCGTCTTCAGGGCGCATGATCTTCGAAAATACGCTCACTTCAGCCCCAGAGCGGCGCCATCGCCCCACCAAAGCTGGAGGTCACAAAGCGGGCGGTTTCGCCACGCGCAATGAACTGGTTGCCGATCCATTCGTCATTTGCATCGTAGAACAGATCAAGCGTGTCCAGATCGCCACGGCAATCGTAGCGGTTGGCTGAAATCTGACCGGTGCGGAACGGAAACGCCTCAGCCCCGCGTTTGCGCACGGGCACATTCATCGGCTCACCATTTTGCGTGTTGATCCACACGGGGCGTTTCAGGAATGCCTTGGTCCAATAGGTTGTCGTCGCTGGCGTGCCGGAGATCACGCCCTCATAGCCCGAACCCTTGACCGAAATCCCACCCGTTGAACGTTCGGCCCGGACATATTCCTTGGTGCCGTTGTCATTGGTGTCTGACACCATGGACACAAGCCGCCCGCGCGACCAAACCTCGCGATTGGACATTGTGTATTTGTAGAGCGGCAGGCCCAGCAGGCGCACATCGATCTTGATGTCTACCAGAACTTCAAGCTGATCACCCGCGCGGGACACACGCAAACGCTGGGTGCCAAGTTTGGAGGACTTGCGAAGAATATCGAACCGACGCTCCACGCTTGTCGAGGCAATCGCGGTCCGGGGCAGGGCGGAACCAAGCGCAACAGCGCCCGCGCCCAACAGAAGGTTGCGTCTGTCGAGGGTCATTGTGGTCTCCCGTCAGGGGGTCAGGTGAATAGGTTGAGTGCGCGTCCGACCGGTCCGGTGAATTTCATGCTGCCCGACATCACGATCAGGCAGTAGCAGGTCTCATCGCCTATGATCTTTGGACAATGGTCATGATGATGGTCGGCCACCGCAATATCACCTGCGCGATAGACCTTGTCGCCGTCGGCCATCTGACCGGTCAGGATCAGCGTTGCCTCTTCACCCTCATGGGTGTGGGCGAGCATTCCAGTGCCAGGCTTTGCCCTAAGCAGACTGACTGCCTCACCTTCGTAGCTGTCCAGACAATACTCAGACAAGCCGGGCATGCGGAATTTCCAGCGCAGGTCATCCAGATTGCCGTCTAGCGCAGAGCGCAATGGGCTTGGAACGCGCGCATCAGTCACTTTCGGGAAGCTCTGAATCGCGTTGTCACGCCCTTCGTCAATCCGTGCCATCACCGCGTCAAAACCGGGAGGATCAAGATCCTGAACCGGCAATTCCTCAAGCATGGCACCGGCCACAACCTCAAGATCTGCGACTTTGGCACGTGCTTCAGGTGAGTATGTCAAAAAGGATGCAATCAACAGGCTCATCCCATCTGACAAGGTGCCATTCGCGTAAGCCGTCAGGTATCTGTCAAGAAGTTGTTGATCACTCATGTTCATATCGCTGTCTGTTGCCTGCTTTCCGATGTATACGCCAACAAACGGACCTTGGATCACAGGTTTTGTATATTTCTGCATGCAAACCTAGAGTAAATCAATGTGAAGGCAATTCATGAGCGGCAAGAAACCAGACGCCCCTGAGGTTTTTCTCTTCGGACCATTGGCCGAGATGGCAGAATACCTGCAATCCGATGCCGTTGCGGTCGTGCCTGCCACCTTGGTTGATCATGATATTTTTGAAGTGACGCTGACCGGTGAATTGATCCTGTCGCCAAGTGCAGACGGTGTAGTCGATGGTGTCTTGGTGCAGGCTGGCACGGGGATTGGTGCAGCTTTGCTGTCGTATCTGGACGCGGTTGAAGGCTTCGTCACACCTGTTGAGCTTCAGGATCCATCCGGGACAAGGCGTGAAGCGCTTGCCAGCATTGCCGACTTGCCCCTGCGCCAGACGACGCAAAGCTGGAAAGCGGAAACATGGTCGCCCGCGGCACGCGAGATCCATTCGGCACAACTGGTGGAGCTGGCCGATCAGCTAAACGCTGGACGTACAATCACCAAGGCCATGCTCAAGGGCATGCGCATTCGGGCCATTGCGCGCCATTTCGGTCAAACAACAACCCAGACCGAAAGTTTCCTGACCGGCTTTGATGTGAATGATGTGGTCGATCTGAAGCGTCGGCAGGTGTATTCGGAGTTCTTTGCGCTGGAACACCAAAGCTACAGGTTTCGAAAGTTTGACGGCAGCCTGTCCGAAGAGGTGGAGCGTGCCGTATTCATTGGCGGTGATGCGGTGACTGTCTTGCCATGGGACCCCCGCAGTGACCGCATTCTGCTGATCGAGCAGATGCGCCCGGCACCGCTTGCGCGTCTTGATCCCAACCCCTGGGAGGTCGAGGTTGTGGCAGGTCTGATCGACACTCTTGAAGGTGCTGAAGGAACTGCCCGTCGGGAGGCGCGCGAAGAGGCTGGCCTGATTGTTGGACGCATGCATCTGATGGCGGAATATTACAGCTCCCCCGGCAGCTTTTCTGAACATATCTCGGCCTATGTCGCGGAGGCTGATCTGTCCCATGTGGGTGGCACCCATGGATTGGATGAGGAGGGGGAGGATATTCGCGTCTTCACCATTTCCTGCGCTCAGGCTGAGGAAGCGCTGGACAAGGGCACCTTTCTCAATAGCCATGCGGCACTGGCCATTTTGCACTTTCTGAGACAGAAAAAACGTCTTGTGGAAATGTGGTCCTGAACTTGTGTCTCGAGCCGTCGATCCTTAGGTTGCGCGCAGGTCATCACAGAATGACCACGACTTGAGTCTCGAAGGACCCCGAAATGACCGTGCACAGCTCACTTGCCGATGCCATTGGCAACACGCCCCTGATCCGCCTCAACAAGGTGTCCGAGCAAACCGGTTGCGAAATACTGGGCAAGGCCGAGTTCATGAACCCCGGCCAATCGGTCAAGGACCGTGCGGCATTGTCGATCATCCAGCATGCCATAGCCGATGGCAGCCTGCGCCCGGGCGGCACGATTGTTGAGGGAACGGCCGGCAACACAGGCATCGGCCTCGCACTCGTTGGTGCTTCCATGGGCTTTCGGACGGTCATCGTGATCCCCAAGACCCAGTCGCAGGAAAAGAAGGACATGATCCGCATCGCAGGTGCTGATCTGGTCGAGGTGCCCGCAGCGCCGTATCGCAATCCGAACAACTATGTGCGCTATTCCGAACGGCTGGCAAAGGCGCTGAACGAAAGCGATCCCAACGGTGCGATCTGGGCAAACCAGTTCGACAATACCGCCAATCGACAGGCCCATATCGACACAACCGGCCCGGAAATCTGGTCCCAGACCCATGGCAAGGTCGACGGGTTTGTCTGTGCGGTCGGTTCCGGCGGCACGCTGGCCGGTGTTGCCGTTGCACTGAGAGCGAAAAATCCGGGCATCAAGATCGGGTTGGCGGACCCAGATGGTTCGGCCTTGTTTCATCACTACGCGCACGGATCGTTGAAAGCTGAAGGTGGATCGCTCACCGAAGGCATCGGGCAGGGGCGTATCACGGCCAATCTGGAAGGCCTTGATGTGGATTACGCCTACAACATTCCCGACGCTGAAGCGCTGCCGGTCATGTATGATCTGCTTGAGGAAGAAGGACTTTGCCTTGGCGGCTCATCTGGCATCAACATCGCCGGCGCTGTGCGGCTGGCAGGTGACCTTGGACCGGGCAAAACCATTGTGACGATCCTTTGTGACTATGGCACGAGGTATCAGGGAAAGCTCTATAATCCCGAGTTTCTTGCCTCCAAGGGTCTGCCGCTGCCGCGCTTCCTGCGCGAGACCAGAAGCGACATTCCCGACGTCACATCGTCGGAGGTTTAAGGCAGTCTGGGATGGCATGAGGATTCGCACTCAGTTCCTCTTGCAATCCGAAAAACCGGACGTATAAAGACGCTTCCAGCGGAGAGGTGGCCGAGTGGTCGAAGGCGCACGCCTGGAAAGTGTGTATACGGGAGACCGTATCCAGGGTTCGAATCCCTGTCTCTCCGCCACTAGATTCCGAATTCTCAGAATTGCTCAGTTGGCTCCAACGTTTCGGGGTTTTGACGATCGTTCGAAAATACTCATAGGGACCAGGCTGGCAGCCCAATCAGTAATTTTAATACTAACCAATAAGATACGCCAAATAGTAGATGTGAGATAGAAGGTCTATTCACTCTCGAAGTGATGTGCCTATGCGGAGGGATAGACGTAAACAGGCAAACATTGCCGGATTTCTGCAAATCTGGAAATTACATAATACTGATTATACAAATATTGCTGATTGATTTCCCGCCTTGTCGTTTTACCAACATTTCACGTCGCTCCCAGACGAAGTTTATTCCCCTGACCTGTTGACCTTCGAGGCTCAATGGCCTGCAATGTCGGCCACCATTTTCGAGCTCAGGAAGCTTAGCTCAAATTGGATAACAAATGGTCTCACAGGGAGAGATGTATGACCAAGCAAACAATCAACAACAAGCCGTTGCACACGGCTGTTGAAGCACTGGCTGCGGAAGCGCGCGACGGCAAGATGGATCGTCGTGAGTTTCTGGCAACGGCTTCGGCACTAGGTGCGACCACTGCAACGGCTTATGGCCTGCTCGGACTGACTGCGCCTGCCGCCCATGCTGACGGCCACGCCAAATCCGGCGGCGTTCTGCGTTGTGCAATGCCTGTGCGCCGGGTTGAGGATCCACGGATCTTTGACTGGAGCGAAATGGCCAACGTCGCGCGCGGCTTCTGCGAGAACCTCGTGCGCTACACCCGTGATTTCACCTTCGAGCCCTGGTTGCTGGAAAGCTGGGAAGTCAACGAGGACGCAACCCAGTATACGCTGAACCTGCGTCAGGGTGTGACCTGGAACAACGGCGATGCGTTCAACGCAGACGATGTTGTGTTCAACTTCAACCGCTGGTGTGAAAAGCACGTCGCCGGTAACTCCATGGCGGGTCGCATGGCCTCTCTTGTCGCGAAAACCGGCGAAGAGACCTACATGGAAGAAGTGACCAAGGAAGACGGCACGGTCGTCAACGAAGAAAAAGTACGTGAGCTGTTCGCAGCTCGCGAAGGTGCTATCGTCAAGGTCGACGACCATACGGTTCAACTGAACCTAGAAGCGCCTGACATCACGATCATTCCGGGCGTATGCGACTACCCTGCCCTGATCGTGCACCGTGACTTTGCTGGCTCTCTGGCCGAGGCCCCTGTGGGCACTGGTCCCTTTGAACTGGAAGAGCTGGAAGTGGGTGTTCGCGCATCGCTCAAGCGATCCGACAGGGCCTGGTGGGGTGGCGACGTCTACCTCGATGGCGTTGAATTCATCGACTATGGCACTGATCCTTCAGCAGAAATCTCTGCATGGGAGTCCGATGAGATCGACATCAACTACCAGACAACGTCGGACTATGTGGATATTCTGGACAGCCTTGACCTGGTCAAGACCGAGGTGGTGACAGCCGCCACGATCGTTGCCCGGATGAACGCCAACGAAGCCCCGTTTGACAATGTCGACGTGCGTCGTGCGGTGCAGATGGCCGTGGACAACGAGACCGTGCTTGATCTGGGCTATGGTGGACGTGGTCAGGTTGCGGAAAACCATCATGTTGGTCCGATGCACCCTGAATATGCCGAACTGCCCAAACAGGAGCGTGATCCGGCCGGTGCGAAAGCCCTGCTGGAAGCCGCAGGTCATGGCGATACGGAAATCGAACTGATCTCTATCGATGATGACTGGCGCCGCAACACAACTGACGCCATTGCTGCGCAAATGCGCGATGCGGGCATCAATGTGAAGCGGACGATCATGCCCGGCTCGACCTTCTGGAACAACTGGGCTGGCTACCCCTTCTCGACCACAAACTGGAACATGCGCCCGCTTGGCGTTCAGGTTCTGGCGCTTGCTTATCGTTCTGGCGAAGCATGGAACGAGAGCGCCCATGCGAACCCCGAGTTTGATGCGAAACTGGTTGAAGCAATGGCGATTGCCGATGCGGACAGCCGCCGTGAGGTGATGAAGGATCTGCAGATGATGCTGCAGTCTTCCGGTGCCATCGTGCAGCCCTACTGGCGGTCACTTTACCTGCACACGCATCCGCGGGTTCAGAATTACGGCATCCACCCGACCTTCGAGGCGCATTACGAAAAAACCTGGATCGATCCAGACGCGTAATCGAAAAAAATATAAGGGGCGCAATCAGTTGCGCCCCTTTTCTAATATAAAGGACGCCGGATCAGAAGCCGGTGCCAGCCCGCCAACAGGGACCAGATATGCTAGGATTTTTCCTCCGACGTTTCGGCGTCATGGTGCTGACCGCAATGTGTCTGACGCTGATCGTCTTCAGCCTTGTCAACCTTCAGCCCAATCTCGAAAAGCTCGCCAAAGAGCAGAACAACATGCGGATGACAGACCAGCAGGTGACGATCTGGTTGCAGGAAGAGGGCTTTGATCGACCCCTGCTCACCCGATACGCCGAATGGGCCGGCAATTTCGTGACCGGAGATCTGGGTGACAGCACGCGGTTCCGCAAACCGGTCTCGGAAATCGTCGGAGAGCGGCTGTACCTGACCGGCAAGCTGATGTTCTGGGTCATGGTGGTCATGGTGCCCTCGGCTCTTCTGGTGGGCGTGCTGGCGGGCATGCGGGAGGGATCCTTTCAGGACCGGAGCCTGTCGACCTTCGCGATTGCCACCACGGCAACGCCGGAATACGTCTCGGGCGTGGTTTTCACGGTGATATTCTCGTCAAAACTTGTGGGATTGCAGTGGTTTAGCGGATCAGCCTCAAAGGCGATGGATGGCATCACCTTTTACAACTTCACCCTGCCCGTCATGACCATGGCGATATACGGCATGGGGTATATTGCGCGGATGACGCGCGCCTCCATGGCAGAGGTGATGACCGCGCAATACATCCGGACCGCCCGGCTGAAGGGCGTGAGTTTCCGATCCATCGTGGTCAAGCACGCGCTCAGAAACGCGCTGATCGCGCCCTTTACGGTGATCATGTTGCAGTTTCCATGGCTGCTGACGGGTGTCGTGATCGTGGAAAACCTGTTCAATTACAAAGGCTTCGGCTGGCTTCTTGTGGAGGCTGCGGGCAATAATGACATCGAGTTGTTGCTGTCCTGCTCGGTCGTGGCGGTCGCGGTCGTGCTGATCACTCAGCTGATTTCGGATATCGGTTACGTCTATCTCAACCCGCGCATCCGCGTGAAGTCTTAAGGAGCCGGGAAGATGGAACCACTTGGAAGCTTTCAAATTCTCACCACAGCGGTCGGTCACTTCCTGCCGGTCTGGATCGGTCTGGTCCTGATCATGGGTGCTTCCGCGCTGTTCAAACGCAACCTGAGCCTTTACGGGCGCCTGTTCGACAGCCCCGTTGGCATGATTGGCCTTGCGCTGGTGCTGTTCTGGGTGCTGACCGCGATTTTTGCAGATATGGTCGCGCCCTTTGATCCACTTGAGCAATATCGTGCCCTGAAGAACAAACCACCAGGCATGTTTGAGACAGAGACCGGGCAAGCGTTTCTCTTTGGTGGGGACAACCTTGGCCGCGATGTGTTTTCGCGGATGGTACACGGGTCCCAAACGGTAATGGCGATCGCCCCGGTCGCAACACTGTTCGCCTTCATGGTTGGTATCACACTGGGGTTACCGGCAGGTTACTATGGCGGTATTTTCGACACCGGCCTGAGCTTTCTGGCCAATCTCGTTCTCGCCTTCCCGGTAATTCTGCTGTTTTATCTGTTGGTTACACCGGAAATCCGATCCACCGCGATACCAACCACCATGGCGGCTGTGCTGTTCCTGATCCCGATCATTTTCTTCATCGTGTTCATCTATTGCAGGTTCAGCACGCGGCCTGATCTGATGTGGAAACTGCTGACGCCGGTCATTCTGATCGGGGGGTTCTGTTACCTGCATCTGATCAATGCGTGGAACCCCGCAGGCGTCTGGATGGACGGTAACACGTTGAATATATTCGTGTCTGTGGTTTTCGTGAACTCGCCCACAGTGTTCAGGATCGTGCGCGGACTGACCATGGACATCAAGACACGCGACTATGTGGCGGCAGCCCAGACCCGTGGTGAGGGGCCGTGGTACATCATGATGTGGGAGATCCTGCCAAACGCGCGGGGACCGCTGATTGTGGATGCGTGTTTGCGCATTGGATATACGACCATCCTGCTGGGAACATTGGGCTTTTTCGGTCTGGGCGTCAGTCCTGAATCGTCTGATTGGGGGATGACGATCAACGAGGGGCGCAAGCTTCTGCGGTTGTTCCCATGGGCTGCCCTGCCGCCTGCGCTGGCGATCATGACGCTGGTGCTGGGTCTGAATTTGCTGGCCGATGGCCTGCGCGAACAGAGCCTGAAGGACTGAATTATGAAAGAACTCTTCCATAACTCTTCCATAACTCTTTCGTACCTCAAACAGGCGCGATCTCTTAACAGCAGCTTAACGTCAGGGAGGGCTGTCTGATGGCCAAATGGGATTATGACGGACCGATCCTTGAGATCGAAAACCTGTCGATTTCGTTCTTCACCCGCGCCGGTGAAATTCCGGCTGTGATGGATTTCTCCTGCATTGTGCAACCGGGTGAGGCCATGGGGCTTGTCGGTGAAAGCGGCTGCGGCAAATCCACCGTGGCGCTGGGGGTGATGCAGGACCTTGGCAAGAACGGCAAGATCGTCGGCGGCTCCATCAAGTTCAAGGGGCGTGATCTGAATGCGATGACGGTGGCCGAATTGCGCGATCTGCGCGGCTCGGAAATCGCGATGATCTATCAGGAGCCGATGGCCTCTCTGAACCCGGCGATGAAAATCGGGCGGCAGTTGATGGAAGTGCCGATGATCCATGAGGGGATGTCGGAGGGCGATGCATACAAGCTGGCGCTGGAGGTCGTGGAAAGCGTCCGCCTGCCCGACCCGGAGCGGATGCTGAAATCCTTCCCCCATCAGCTTTCGGGTGGTCAGCAACAGCGCATCGTGATCGCCATGGCGCTGATGTCAAAACCCAGCCTATTGATTTTGGACGAGCCGACCACGGCGTTGGATGTGACGGTCGAGGCCGGCATTGTCGATCTGGTCAAGGATCTGGGCGAGAAGTTCGGCACATCCATGCTGTTCATCAGCCACAACCTTGGTCTGGTGATGGACACTTGTGACCGGCTTTGCGTGATGTATTCGGGTGAGGCTGTTGAAACCGGATCGATTGCAGAAGTGTTTGACCGGATGCAGCATCCCTATACACAAGGGTTGTTCCGGTCGATCCCCCTGCCCGGCGCCGACAAGAACGCCCGACCCCTGATCGCCATTCCCGGCAACTTCCCCCTGCCCCATGAGCGCCCCGAGGGGTGCAATTTCGGGCCGCGGTGCACCTATTTCGAAGAAGGCCGTTGCAACAAGGGTGAAATCCCGATGTTCCCGGCAGGTGATCGGCACGAGACACGGTGCCTGAAGTTTCAGGAGATCGACTGGACCGCGCCGCCTGATGTGGCAGTGAAGGCGGAAAAGACTCAGGCAGGCGATGTGATCCTGAAGGTCGATACGCTGAAGAAATACTATGAGGTTGCAGCGTCGGCCCTGTTTGGCGGTGGCGAGAAACGCGTGGTCAAGGCCAATGAAACGGTCAGTCTGGAAGCGCGTGAGGCCGAGACGCTGGCGATTGTGGGCGAAAGTGGATGCGGGAAATCAACCCTTGCCAAGGTGCTGCTTGGGCTGGAGACCGCGACCGAGGGGCATGTGCTTCTGGAGAACAACGACATCGCCATGACCCCCATCGAGAGGCGCGACACGCGCACGGTGGCCGATGTGCAGATGGTGTTCCAGAACCCGTTCGATACGCTGAACCCGTCACATTCCATCGGCAACCAGATCATTCGCGTGCTGGAGAAGTTCAAGGTCGGAAACTCTCAGGCCGAGCGTGAAGAGAAGATGCTGGAACTGCTGGATCTGGTGAAACTGCCGCGTGAGTTTGCCCGGCGGATGCCGCGGCAGTTGTCAGGTGGACAAAAGCAGCGGATCGGGATTGCACGTGCTTTTGCGGGCGGGCCGAAGGTGGTGGTGGCCGATGAGCCGGTCTCGGCTTTGGATGTGTCCGTGCAGGCGGCCGTGACGGAGCTGCTGATGGACATTCAGCGCGAGAGCCGCACGACGATGCTGTTCATCAGCCACGATCTGTCGATTGTGCGCTATCTCGCGGACCGCGTCATGGTGATGTATCTGGGCCATGTGGTCGAGATGGGATCTACCGATCAGGTGTTCGCACCGCCCTATCATCCTTACACGGAGGCCCTGCTGTCGGCTGTGCCGATTGCGGACACGAGCGTCGAGAAGAAACGGATCGTGCTTGATGGTGATATTCCGTCTGCGATGAACCCGCCCTCGGGCTGTCCGTTCCAAACGCGGTGCCGGTTCAAGTCCGAAGTGCCCGGCGGTCTGTGCGAACGGGAGGTGCCGCCGATGCGTACGCTGACAGATGGTCATCAGGTCAAATGCCATCTGGAGCAGGAAATTCTGGATAGAATGGAACCAGTGATCAAAGTGCATGCCGCTGAATAGCCGAGGGCATTACAATCGTTTTGATTGCAATTTCGCTACATTAGGATCAATCTGTCTGAAATTGTACAGAGTGTGTTCGAGGGGACATCATGAATTATCTGACTTCAGCCGCGGTTTTTGCGGCAGCTTCAATCGCTGCGAATGCAGGTTTTGCAGCATCCTGCGATGAAACACGGAACCTGGGCGGCGTCACCTATTGTGTGATTGACCAGACCAAGGATTTCTCGGAAGCTCCATCGTTTTCCGGGGGTGACAGCGCCAGCTATGACGAAAGCGTCACTTTCACAATGGACAAATTCGATACCGCACTGGGCGAGCTTGTCCACGTTGGCGTTGGCGGATCAGGAAGTCTGGACGCCGATTTCACGCATAAGATTGAAGATGGAATCTTTGGCGCGACAACGATTGATGGTGGCATCGACCAATCAAAATCAATCGACATCGTTGTGGATGTGCCAAGTCTGGGGCTTCCCTTTGACCTTTCATTCTCTGACGCCGAGACAGTCAGTGTTGACGAGTTGGAGCAGGACTTCACTTACTCTTTGTTCGGGGCGCTGCTTGAAGGGTCCTTTTTCTACAATGCAGATCCCGAAGATTTCAAAGGACCTGGCACTTTTGACATTTCGGTGGCGATGAACATGTCACTTGTCACCACAACCGATCCTGAAGGCGAATTGTCAGGCACCTTTGATGCAAAGTATTTCGCTGGCGTGTCATATTTCTTCCTGCCAGCCGACATGCCGTCGATCCCGCTGCCTGCGGGACTGCCCTTAATGCTGGCAGCCGTTGGTGCACTGGCGCTGGTGAGACGCCGCAAAAGCTGAACCCGACCAACTGGACCTTGAATGAGAAACCCGCCCCTGGAGGCGGGTTTTTTTCATGTCTGATCACAGGGGGGAACAGAGAGAAGTTTTTCCCCTCTGGTGTGCAAAGAGTGTCAAATCTCACAGTTTTTAACGTCCTCTTCATCTAGGTTAACACTGTAACGAGTTGCTTTGGGGGCTTGAGTAACGAGAATTCGGGAGTGGGCCTGAAACAGGATTTCAAGGATTGTGGTGGGGGCCAAGTGCGTTCGTGTAATGTCGCGTAAATTTGTGCTGGGGATCATCACAATAGGGGGCGCGCCTCCTTTATTTTAGGCAGACTTAGTCACAGTTCTGCGCTTCCGGAGGGGGGATTTTCCGGGAGCGCAATTTCTTCCAGACATAAAAAAACCCGGCTGTGAGGCCGGGTTTTTCGTCTTTGGAGTGTTGCTGACTTCAGCCGCGGGCCTTGCCCACCAGCTTCCAGATCATCGGGAAGATCATCGCTGCAACCGCCAGTTTCAGGATGTCACCGATGATGAAGGGTGTCAGGCCCCAGACCATGGTCTGCTCGAAAACGGAGGCGTAGGTGGCAGTATCAAAATAGCCGTTGGAGTTGATCCATGTTGCCAGCCACAGCAGGCCGGGAATGTAGATCAACGCATTGCCCACGATCATGGCAACCGACATGGAAGCAACCGACCGGTCCCAGCCACGGCGGGCCAGAAGGCCGAGCGCGAAGGTTGCCAGCACATAGCCCAGCAGATATCCGCCCGAGCCGCCCAGCATGTAGGCAATGCCGTTGTTTTCGGCACTGGAAGACGCGAAGACGTCAAAACCCATGGCGCCAATGGCCATATAGGCAATGATCGTGCCCAGACCCAGACGCGGGCCATAGGCGGCCCCGATGGACAGGACCGCGAAAGTGCCAAGTGTTACAGGCACGGGCGATGGCCAGAGCGGCACCCGGATCTTGGCGGCAATCGTCAGGACGGCAACGCCCACGATCAGCAGAATGGCGCGTTTGATCCAGAGACCATGGGCCTCGGTGGCCCAAAGACGCTCTGACAGCACGGAATGGGTGGCGGTGGACATGACAAGGCTCCTGTTTGCGCGACATGATTTCAAGTACATTTGCCATGGGCTGTGCCCGGTCACAAGGACAAAGCGCTATGGACGGCGGTAGTGGGTTGTCATGACATAGGATTTGCGTGGGCCCGAGACCGACCAGACAGACGACCAGTCGGGCCAGTTCGTGAAATCATACGAGACGTCATATTGATCGGGGTCGCAGAAATGCCCTGCTTTGGCGCTGTCGGTGATGATGTGGAACGGGCGGCCATCATCGAAGGCAATTGCGATGCCGTCGGGATCAGGTGACCAGAGGTATCGGCGGGTGGCCCGCATGCGTGCCGTGCCCATCTCAAGCGTGCCTGTCTCAAAATATTCGTGTGGCCCCGAGGATCGGGTGATCCGGGCCTCCCCTTCAAAATGGCCGGTCTGCCCGGCACGGTGATCTGTGATGACGCGCGAGACGATCCAGCGCCCCTGAAATGCGGCAATGGGTTGCAAGCCCCTCTCCCTTGTCCTTGGCCCCTGCCCGGTCTATCAGATCGCAGCATCGCGCAACAAGAAAGCAGTTTGATGATCCCACGCTATTCCCGCCCTGATATGGTCGCCATCTGGTCGCCCGAGACGAAGTTCCGCATCTGGTACGAGATCGAGGCCCATGCCTGCGATGCGCAGGCTGATCTGGGTGTGATCCCGCGCGAAAGCGCCGAGGCTGTCTGGAAGGCCAAGGATGTCGAGTTCGATGTGGCCCGGATCGACGAGATTGAAGCCGTCACCAAGCATGACGTGATTGCGTTTCTGACCCATCTGGCCGAGATCATCGGCAATGAGGAAGCCCGGTTCGTGCATCAGGGCATGACATCGTCGGATGTGCTGGACACGACCTTCAATGTGCAGCTGGTGCGGGCCGCGGATATTCTGCTGGCCGATATGGACAAGTTGCTGGAGGCGATCAAACGCCGGGCCTATGAGCACAAGGACACGGTCTGCATCGGACGGTCCCACGGGATCCACGCCGAGCCTGTGACCTTCGGGCTGAAACTGGCACAGGCCTATGCAGAGATGGACCGGAACAGGACGCGCCTGCTCGCAGCACGCGCTGAAATTGCCACCGGTGCGATCTCGGGCGCGGTGGGGACATTTGCCAATATTGACCCCGCTGTTGAGGCTCATGTCTGCGCCAAGCTGGGCCTGGAGCCCGAGCCCGTGTCGACCCAGGTGATCCCGCGGGACCGTCACGCGGCGTTTTTCGCGACCTTGGGCGTGATCGGCTCGTCCGTTGAGCGGATCGCGACCGAAATCCGGCATTTGCAGCGCACGGAGGTGCTGGAGGCTGAGGAGTATTTCTCGCCCGGGCAGAAGGGCTCAAGCGCGATGCCGCACAAGCGCAATCCGGTGTTGACCGAAAACCTGACCGGGCTGGCGCGTCTGGTGCGCATGGCGGTGATCCCGGCGATGGAGAACGTGGCCCTGTGGCATGAGCGCGACATTTCGCATTCATCGGTTGAGCGCAACATCGGGCCGGACACGACAATCACGCTGGATTTCGCACTGGCGCGGCTGACGGGGGTGATCGACAAGCTGGTGGTTTATCCCGAGACCATGATCAACAACATGAACAAGTTTCGCGGTCTGGTGCATTCCCAGCGCGTGCTGCTGGCGCTGACGCAGGCCGGTGTCAGCCGTGAGGATGCCTATCGTCTGGTCCAGCGCAACGCAATGCGGGTCTGGGAGGAAGGCGCGGATTTCCTGACCGAACTCAAGGGCGATGCCGAAGTTACAGCCGCCCTGAGCGAAGCCGAGATCGAGGACAAGTTCGACCTTGGCTATCACACCAAGCATGTGGACACGATCTTTGCCCGGGTTTTCGACGCATGATCGGCTGAAAAGCAATCCGGTTGGTGTTTTGCTGCGTATCCTCTCAAAACAGGGAGGGTAACCCTATGATGCGCGCGATTGCCGTCACACTGCTCATGCTTTCGGGGGCCATGCTTTCAGGGACATCTGCCCTGGCAGGCGAGCGGTTCGTCTTTCCGTCAATCGATGGCGGCGAGATCGATCTGGCTGAGTTCCGGGGCAAGCCGGTGCTGGTGGTCAATACAGCGTCGATGTGCGCGTTCACCAAGCAATATGATGCGTTGCAGGCGTTGCATGAGCGCTATCAGGACAGGGCTGTCGTGCTGGCCGTGCCGTCTGATGATTTTGGCGGGCAGGAATTTGGGTCGGAAGAAGAAGTTCAGGCGTTTTGTGAAGTGAACTTCGGGCTGACCCTGCCGATGACGGAGATCACGTCTGTGAAGGGTGGAGACCGGCATCCATTCTATGACTGGGCAGCCAAGCAGGATGTGACGCCGAACTGGAATTTCCACAAGATCCTGCTGGATGGGGATGGGCAGTTGGTGGCCGAGTTCGGCACCACCACCGGCCCCAATTCGCCCCGGGTGACCGGGGCGATTGATGCGCTGTTGGGTGCGTCCTAGATCACGATGTCGCCGCCCTTTACGGGCAGACCCGAGAGGCGAATGATCGAGGCCAGTGACCATGCCGGATCATCAACATTGTCGGTACCGTCTTTCAGAAGCGGGTCGTCAGACGGTGACCAGCAGGGATCAAGATTGACCCATGAACAGGGATCGCCCTTCATAAGGCCAGCGAAAACCGCGCAGACGATGGTTGAGCCCAGACGCCCCAGCATCTGACCGGAGTTTGAACCGGGCAGCGCCTCGGCCTCGCGCAGGATGTAGTACCACAGCGCATCGGGTTCATGCTCCTTCATCCTGACCTGCTTGATGCAGTATTTCTTCGCCAGTTCAGGCCCCGATGGCAGTCCGAGGCTGACCCCGCGCTTGAGGTTGCGGAAGGCCAGAATGTTGTTGGGCGAACCGGATGGGCCCTCATGCAGATGGCTGAGTGCATTTGCCAGTTTGGTGTCGATCTTGCGCGCCATTTGCGGGAACGGGCCGCCTGAACTGGTCATCTGAAGGAACCAGTCCCACTGAATGACGTTTTCAGGCCGCATCGGGCGGAACCCGCGCAGATCATCGGGGCTGGCCGCACCGGTGTTGTCGAAGATCGGGGCGAAATCGCCAAAGCCGCGCACATCATTGTTGGTCTGATAGGCGTTGCGGACCATGGAATGGCCGAAGCGATAGGCCGCACCGGAAAACTCCACCGGCATGAACGGCTGATGCTTCCAGTTATAGACGTCCTTGAGGCCAAGATCCCAGCGCTTGCGCCCGTCGGCTGTATCGTTCAGCGCCATTGCAGCCTTGTAGACAGTGTCATTGGCGATGCGGCGGACATAGTCATTCCAGACCACATGCTGATAGAGCCAGGTGAGGGTACGGCGGGCCTGACGGAAGGCCTCTCCCCTGCCCTCACCCGTTGAGACATCAAGGCCGTATTCACTGACCGCGCGGTCCACGAGGGTGTTGTGGGCCAGCAAAAAAGCCAGTTGCAACTGGCTGACCATGGAATTCTCGTCATTGCGCATGTCGCCAATCAATGCCACCGATTTGGGCGGAGAGCCGGCCTGACCGGGCATGGTGTAGCGCGGCAGATCCGGCAGACTTGTGCCCTCGATCTGGCCAATGGCCATCTTGGCCTTGTTGTCGGGATCGTAGAGATATGGCTGATCGTCCGGTCCACGCCCATAGACGTTATCAAGGTCCAGACGTGGTGTGCGGAAGTTGTTCAGCCCGTTGGGATCAACTTGCCGTACCCCAAGTGGAGCGGGATCAAATGTGATGTCATGATCCACGAACTGCCCGAAGTAGGTGTAGCCCGCAGGCACATTTGACGAAAACTCGGCCTCAAGCGCTGCGCGTTTCGTGCCGTCAGTGGCCAGATCCTCGGGCGCTTCACCGGGCGCTTCGACCATGTGCTTGTTCGCAAAATCAATGAAATGCTCATCAAGCTTGTGATCGGGAATGCCCTTGGGGCGCCAACCCGGTAATGTCGGGCAAATTCGACCAAACGGCCCCTGATAGAGCTTGGAGTGCGGCGCAACAGCCGTGAGCTTGTTACCGGATGCATGTGACATGAGATGCTCCCCTCAAAAGGATTTCGTGAAATGAGGGAACTATGCTTGTGTATAGGAACAAGTGCAGTGACAAACCGCACGTGCCCCATGCTGAGGCCTTGCGGTGACCATCAATGGGGGTTTGGGCAAATGAAATTTCTTATGATCGCGGCGTGTCTTGCGCTGGCCACCGGTGCCGGGGCGCAAACCGGGCCGAAGCTTGCCAACGGGCAGGAGACAGCGGCAAACACCCCAACCGAGGCGGTGATTGTCGATCAGATGCTGTCGTTTCGGGCACGCACTCAAGGCAGGTTTCGCGGCACAGGCATCACTTTGATCCCCGGGGAGAACCGGCAGGAACTGGTCTGGACCCATCAGGCGATTGATGCCAAGCGCGAAAACATAACGTTGCGTATGACGTCATCTGGTCGGCGGCTGATCAATGGGTCGCGAAAGATCATTTTGACAGCACCGATCATCGGAGACCCGATTGCTGTGGCCATGTTCGAGACCTGTCGCGATGTTTTGCTGCAAGGCACCAGCGCAGAGGTGTCGCGCGCGCGCTTCATCCCCGATCAGCCGGGAAGTTTCGACAATACAAGACAGGGATTTCCAAAGGTTCAGATCGTCATTACGGCGGCTGAGGGGCGGCGTATGGCAGAGCCGTTTCGCCGCCCGCAGAAATCTCACCTTCTGTCCGAACCCATCGTGATCGCATTGGATGACGATGGGATCGGCAAGGTTTCCTGCGAAATGATCGCGGAGTTCTGAGGCCCCTGAGGGCTTCAGTCCACTTCTGACATGACCTGGGCTTTCGCCTCGGTCATCAGCTCGGCCATTTTGGCGCGGATCGTGGTTTCATCGGCTTTGTCGCCAAGATCGCCCGAGACCTTGCGGTAGACGTCATCGTCGCCGGCTTCTTCGAAATCGGACTTGATGACTTCCTTGGCGTATGCTGCGGCGTCATCGCCGGATTTGCCCATCAGTTCAGCGGCCCAGAGCCCCAAAAGCTTGTTGCGCCGGGCCTCTGCCTTGAACTGCATCTCCGCATCATGTGCGTATTTCTTTTCAAAGGCGTCCTGACGTTCGTCAAAGGTGCTCATTCACAAGTCTCCTGCATTCATAAGCATTGGTTAGTGTACAGGTAACCACCTCAAAGAGGTCAGACAAGGACATTACTGCAATTAAGGGTCACAGCCAATCGGTCAAACTGTTCCAAGTTTCAAAGTCGGCTTTGCTGGATCCACTATCAATCCGCCGATCAAGCGTCTTTAGCGTTTCGTCGACAATCTGTGAAACTGTGGGAGACGAGCGTGGCGGTCGGGAAGACGTAAATGATCCCGGAAACGGCGTTTCAAACCTTTTTGCAAAAACCAAACCTATTTGGCCTGACGGCCCACGGTTGAAACCAGCTACGTTGAAAGTCTTACGGTAAAGCGTTCTGGATTTAATGAAAGATGCCGGACCGTAGTCCGCTGATCTTTCAACAAAAGAAAAATGAAGTGCCACAGGCATTCTTTCGGCCACGCTTTTCAATCGCGATCTGAGTTGGAAGCCTGTTGGCAATGCTGTCCTGACGGCCGTTTGTCCAGCGCGCCAAGTAGCCTGAGCTCCGTAGCGGTTCAGTTGATCGGAGATGGTTATGTTCAGTTTGCCGTTTATGAAAAGTGGAGCAACCGAAGTTGCTAGCCTGTTAATAACGTCTTCCGGCGTTTTTGGATTTCCAAGAACTTCAAGTCGTACCGACCAATCCTCGTCCGCCCCGAGTTGGCGCAGACTTTTGACAGATGCATTTGGATGAAAGGCGACCCGCCGCCGAATGCCCTTGTTCCGATTGAGTGAAAGTTGGTCTAGCACATCAGGGGAAGTGTCTAAATTGGAGACCGCCTCGCGCGCTCCAGAGTAGGTGTCTATCGGTGTTGCTCCGCTGCAGCCGGAAAGGAACGGGCTGATCAGGCCAAGTGCCATCCCGCTTAAAAGCGTCTGACGACGGTTGAAGTTTCGGTTAATAGTCAAGCTGAGCCCTCCTCAACATTTCCGGATACCAAAATCTTGAGCAACATGAGTTCTTGTAGAAAGCCACTCTAACCGATTTTCTCGAAACTCGAGAATCCTTGCCCCTTCCCCGTGATTTGCCTATAGACGCCCCCAGGCGCTGAAGCGCTTTCCCGGGACAGGAGCAGGTATATGGCACGGCGCAGAATGGTCTATGAAGGCAAGGCCAAGATCCTTTATGAGGGCCCTGAGCCGGACACTCTGATCCAGTATTTCAAGGATGACGCGACAGCCTTCAACGCCGAGAAGCGCGACGTGATCGAAGGAAAGGGCGTGTTGAACAATCGCCTGTCGGAATACTTCATGACCGGCCTCAACGGCATAGGCGTGCCGACCCATTTCATCAAGCGGGTGAACATGCGCGAGCAGCTGATCCGGGCGGTTGAGATCATCCCGCTTGAGGTCGTCGTGCGCAATGTTGCGGCAGGCTCGATGTCCAAGAGGCTTGGCATTGACGAGGGGACTGCCCTGCCCCGTCCGATCATTGAATTCTACTACAAGGACGATGCACTGGGCGACCCTCTGGTCACCGAGGAGCACATCATTGCCTTCAACTGGGCCACCCAGCAGGACATCGACGACATGATTGCGCTGGCCTTGCGGGTCAATGACTACATGTCGGGTCTGATGTATGGCGTCGGCATCAAGCTGGTCGATTTCAAGATCGAAATCGGTCGGATTTTCGAAGGTGATTACCAGCGTCTGATCGTGGCCGATGAAATCTCGCCCGACAGTTGCCGGCTGTGGGATATCGAGAGCGGCAAGAAGCTGGACAAGGATGTGTTCCGGCAGGATCTGGGCAGTCTTGCGGATGCCTATACGGAGGTGGCCAAGCGTCTTGGCGTGATGCCGCGGGTTGGAAATGTGGCCACGGGCCCAAAACTGGTGAACTGAGATGAAAGCACGTGTTTTTGTAACCCTGAAACCCGGTGTTCTGGACCCTCAGGGGGAAGCAGTGCATCACGCGCTCGGCTCACTGGGGTTCGAGGGTGTGGGCGGTGTTCGGCAGGGCAAGGTGATCGAGCTGGACCTGAGCGAGACTGACGAGGCCACAGCCAAGGCGCAGGTCGAGCAGATGTGCGAGAAGCTTCTGGCCAACACGGTCATCGAAAACTACGCGATCGAGCTGTCCTGATGCGGGCGGCGGTCATTGTCTTTCCCGGATCGAATTGTGATCGGGATCTTGCGGTCGCACTTGAGGCTGCCACAGGCCTTGAGACGCAGATGGTCTGGCACAAGGATGCCACGCTGCCCGACGGCCTTGACCTGATTGCCATTCCGGGTGGATTTTCCTTTGGGGATTACCTGCGCAGCGGGGCGATTGCCGCGCGCTCTCCGATCATGCGGGCGGTTGTGGATTTTGCCGCGCGTGGCGGCCCGGTGCTGGGGATCTGCAACGGGTTTCAGGTGCTGATCGAGGCAGGGCTTCTGCCCGGTGCCCTGATGCGCAATGCCGGGCTGAAATTTGTCTGCCGCGACGTGCATCTGACCGTCGAGACCAACCAGAGCCTGTTCACCAACGGCCTGAGCAAAGGCGATGTGCTGCGCGTGCCTGTGGCCCATCATGACGGTAATTTCGTGGCCCCTGACGCGCTGGTAAAGTCATTGCGCGACAGCGACAGGATTGCCTTTACCTATCAGGACAATCCCAACGGCTCGGTTGCCGATATTGCAGGCATTCTGTCTGAGAACCGTCGGGTGCTGGGCATGATGCCCCATCCTGAACGCCTGTGTGATCCGGCCCATGGCGGGCAGGATGGCAAACGCCTGTTTGATGCGATGGTCGGCAGTTTGCAGGCGGTTTGACGCCGAACGGCCATCAGCCTTCTTGAGCCTTTGGGTTCAGGCGATTAGCTTGAAGGAATGATGTTGATCCGGCCTCTGAAACGCCTCAGACGATCAGCCCCGCCCTGGTGGCGTGCGGCGATTGTCGTGCTGGTGCTGTCGGTGGTCGGGGTGCTTTATGCGCTGAACCTGTATCTGACCGCGCGTTTCACGGAAGGCCAGCGCTCGGACGCGGAGCTGACGGCGACGTTTTTTGCAGGCAACCTCAAGGCACAATTGCAGCGTCATGCGCTTCTGCCACCGCTTCTGGCCCGTGACCCGGTACTGATCGGCGCGTTGCTGAGCAAGGACTACACGTCCACCTCGCAACGTCTGATCGAGTTCTCAAATGAGATCGGGACCACGGCGATCGAGCTTTATGATCTGGATGGCCGGATCGTGGCTTCGACCAACCGGCGCGATCTGGGGCGGCTGGGCAACGAGCGGCCCTTTGTGACCGCGGCCCTGCGCGACAGTGGCACGGTCTTCACCGTGGCAGATACCGAGAACAACTCTCCGCTGGGGTTTCACTATGCCCGACGGGTGACTTATGGAGCGCTGACCATCGGGTTGGTGGCTGTTTCGGTTGATCTGAAAATCATTGAGGAAAGCTGGCGGCGGCGCAATGCGCGGGTGGCTGTGACGAACTCGGAAGATAACATCATTCTCGCCTCCAACCCCTATTGGCGCAACAATGTGATTGCCGATCTGGCAGCCCCCAGCCCCTCAAGCCGGTTTTCCGCGCCAATCACCCTGCCCGCCTTTCAGACCGAAGACAGCCCGTTCGTATTCATCAACGACAAACCCTATCTGCGCAGCGAGACACGGGTGGGCTTTCGCGGATGGCGGCTGACGTTCTTCTCGTCGCTGGAAAACGTGCGTGCACAGGTCAATCTGATCCTGGCGCTGGTGGTGACCGCCTTGGCGCTGATGGTGGCGGCTGTGCTGTACTGGTTGTCGAAACGGTTGCGGTTGCGATCTCAGGCGATTGAGCAGGAAAGTCTTGAGTTGAAGCGGCTCAACCGGCGTCTTTCCGAGGAAATTGCCGAGCGGGAGCGGGTTGAAAAGACCCTGCAGGACGCTGAACAAAGCCTTGAGCAGGCCTCAAAACTGGCGGCTTTGGGCCAGATGTCGGCGGCTGTCAGCCATGAATTGAACCAGCCGCTTGCAGCCATGCGGACCTATCTGGCGGGTGCAAAACTGCTGGTCAAACGCAACCGGGTGGAAGAAGCGGAAAGCTCATTTCTCAGGATTGATGATCTGATTGACCGGATGGGGTCAATCACGCGACAATTGAAGAGCTATGCGCGAAAGAGCACGACGTCGATGCATGTGGTTGATATGCGCAATGTGGTGGAATCCTCGCTGTCGATGATGGCACCGCAATTGACCCAATCCCCTGTGGAAATCCGCAAGGCGCTGCCTTCGACGCCGGTGAATGTGACGGCGGACCCGGTGCGGCTGGAACAGATCATCGTCAATCTGCTGCGCAATGCGCTGGATGCCGTGGCAGATTGCGATCAGCCGGTGCTCGATATTCTTCTGGTCAGCGGCAAGATGATGTCACTGTCCGTGCGTGATAACGGGACAGGCATTGCCGATCTTGAGAACCTGTTCGAGCCTTTCTACACAACCAAGAAACCCGGCGAAGGCGTCGGGCTTGGGCTGGCAATCTCGGCCGGGATCGCGACAGAGCTTGGCGGCAGGCTGAGCGCACGCAACGCAACCCAGGGCGGTGCGATATTCGAGTTGACCCTGCCCCTGACAGACGAAAAACAAGCCAACCAGACAGCGGCGGAGTAGCCCCATGATGTCAGACAAATTGCATGTCGCGATTGTCGATGATGAAAGCGCGATGCGCAGTTCGATTGCCCAATGGCTGACCTTGTCAGGCTTCAAGGCGATGACTTTTGAAAGCGCGCAACTGGCGCTTGGGTCTTTGGATGCGGAGTTTCCGGGCGTCGTGATCTCGGACATCCGGATGCCGGGCATAGATGGCATGGCGATGCTGAACCGGTTGCAGCGGATTGATCCCGCACTGCCGGTGATCCTGATCACGGGTCATGGGGATGTGGCCCTTGCGGTGGAGGCGATGCGGGCGGGGGCGTATGACTTTGTCGAAAAACCCTTTGATCCCGAGCGTCTGGCGGATCTGGCCCGGCGCGCCTGCACGGCCCGACGCCTGACACTGGACAACCGTAACCTGCGGCGTGAACTGAGTGACGGATCTGTGCTGTTGCGCAAGCTGGTCGGCTCGTCCGAAGTGATCGAGCGGTTGCGGGAAACCATTCTGGATCTTGCACAGGCTGACGGCCATGTGCTGATCACAGGCGAAACCGGCACTGGCAAAAGCCTGATCGCCCACGCGCTGCATGCCTGTGGTCCGCGAAAGGGTCGCCCCTTTGTGACCATCAACTGCGCGGCCATGGATGCAGACGCGCTGGAGCGCAAACTTTACGGCACCCATGATGACAGCGGCGAGAAGCCTGCGCTGATCGAGGCTGACGGCGGCACGCTTTGCCTTGAAAACATTGAAGATTTGCCACCCTCGCTACAGGCACGGCTGGTCGCGGACATGATCTCGGAGGTCGATGTCGAGGCGGGTCTGTCGCTGCGCAACATCCGGGTGATCTCGATCTCGTCCAAGCTGTCGGCTGAAACCTGCGACCCGGATGTCATTCGCGAAGACCTGTTTTTCCGTCTGTCGGCATTACATCTGAGCATCCCGCCCCTGCGCGACCGGGGGGAAGATATCCTGATGCTGTTCAACCGCTTTTGCCGGCGGTTCGCCGATGACTATGGATCCGACACGCCCGAGGTGTCAGCCGATGATGCAGCACGACTGATCCAGGCACCCTGGCCCGGCAACATCCGGCAGTTGATCAATCTGGCCGAGCGCGCCGTGCTGCAAAAGCGTCGTGGTGAAAGTGGCCTTGCCAATTTGCTGCCCTCGGAGGATCTGACCCTGCCGATGCCGCGCGCCAATGTGGAGACGCCGCTGAAGGAACAGGTCGAGGCGTTCGAGAAGATGCTGATCGACACCGCCTTGCGCCGCAATCGGGGCGCCGTGTCGACGGTGATGAACGAACTTGCCCTGCCACGCCGGACGCTGAATGAGAAGATGGCGAAATACGGGTTGGTGCGGGCGGAATATCTTTGATCAATGTCCAAGCCTGATCCAATCAACGAGTTTATTCGCGACGCTTTGCTGGCCGGTCACAGCCGTGACGTGATCGGGGCAGAACTGGTCAAGACGGGCTGGTCGGAGCGGGAAATCTCGGCCGGGATGAACGCTTTTGCCGACACGGAGTTTCTGCCGCCCGTGCCCCGCCCCAACGCGATGCTGAGTGCGCGCGATGCGTTCTATTATCTTCTGCTTTTCACCGCACTTGCCTTTGCCTCGACCTATGTCGTGCTGTTGATCCACATGCTGATCGACTGGATGGCCGAGGGGCGATTCCGGTCCTACAGGTTCAATCAGGCGATTGCGGTGCTGGTTGTGGCGGGCCCGGTGTGGTTCGTCCTCAACCGGATCACCGAGCGTATGCATGGCTCTGGCGAACGGGACCGTTCACTGATCCGGCGCTGGCTGACCTATATGGCGCTTTTCGTCACTGCAGTGATCGCAGGCGGGCAGCTGGTCGGGATCATCTTCGAGTTTCTGCAAGGCGAGACGACACTGGTGTCGCTGTCCAAGGCGGCGGTGGTGGAGGTCGTGTCGAGCAGTATTTTTCTGTACTATCGCCGGACTTTGGACGACGCGTGAATCGGATCAATCCCGGTTGGTGAGCGTCTTGCGGTTCGATGTGGGGCGATGTGCCTGTTTGCGGGCACGGTAGAGGGCCTTGGCAGTTGCTGGTCAGCCTACACTGTTTTGCCTCCGCGGCGCTGCTGGGCTGTGGCGGTGTCCCTGGTCTTGGTTGGGCTGGAAAGTCGGTGATAGGGTCCAAAGGCCATGATGCTGATTAGTCTTATTTATCAACAGTTTAGTGGAATTGCAGTGCGGTGCAATGCCCTGTTGTCAGGAGGCCCAGTTTTTCATATGCGACGCCAGATCGCCGTATCCGGTGAAGCGCCGCTCATAGGCAAGGCCAAGCCTGTCAGCGGCGGCTTTGGCCTGACGGTCCAGATCGGGGTTTTCGGTTTGCGCCAGATAGATCAGCGTCTCGTAATTGCCAAAGAGCATGTCGCGCAACTGGGGGTGTCGGTCCAGTCCCATGGGTTTCCAGACGAAAGCATCAAACTGCTTGACCAGAAAGTCAGTCAGGTAAAAGGCGGCCATTTCCGCGTCACCACGGTCTGCGAAGGTCTGATTGCCGTCAAAGAACGCATAGCAATGGGGGCCTGCGATCATTTTTACCCCGAGTGCTTCGCAGCGGGCCTGTAACAGACCACCTGTTCCGCAATCGGCATAGGCAACGAAAATCTGGTCGTAGGCCTGACTGTGCTGGGTCACTGCTGCCTCGACCGCGTCGGAAATCTGGTCAGGGTATAGGTGAAGCTTCGCTGGCAAGCATTTGAGATCCATATGCTTCCAGCCATTGAGGTCGATCACGGCGATGATCTCACGCGCCAGAGCACCACAGGCAAGGATCAGGGATTTGCCGTTTTGTGCGACAAGCGCGCCCTCCTCCGTCAGGGTCTGATCGTCGGGGAGCGCGCGGGTCATGTCACTGGATCAGGCAGAGGCCATCTGGTTGTGCTTGCGGGCCATGAAATCCTTGGCCGTCTCAACAGCCACGGCTGCGTCACGGCAATAGGCGTTGGCACCGATGGCCTTGCCGAACTCTTCGTTCAGCGGCGCGCCACCGACCAGCACGATGTAATCCTCACGCATGCCCTTTTCGACCAGTGTGTCGATCACGACCTTCATGTAGGGCATTGTTGTTGTCAGAAGTGCGGACATGCCAAGGATGTCTGCGTCTTCCTTCTCGAGCGCGTCAATGTAGTTTTCGACCGGGTTGTTGATGCCCAGATCGACCACTTCGAACCCGGCTCCCTCCATCATCATGGAGACGAGATTCTTGCCGATGTCGTGGATGTCGCCCTTTACGGTGCCGATGACCATCTTGCCCAGACGCGGCGCGCCGGTTTCTGCCAGCAGCGGCTTGAGGATCCCCATGCCGCCCTTCATCGCATTTGCCGCCAGAAGCACTTCGGGGACAAAGAGGATGCCGTCACGGAAATCGATGCCGACGATGCGCATGCCCTCGACCAGAGCCTTGGTCAGGATGTCATAGGGCATCCAGCCACGGTCCAGAAGGATGTGGACCGCTTCCTCGATCTCTTCCTTCATGCCGTCATAGAGGTCGTCGAACATCTGCTGGACCAGCTCGTCGTCATCCAGCTCACTCAGGATGATATCGTCTTCTTCATCTGACATGGCCGTCCACCTTCTTGTAAATATTGACCCACGCTTTCGCCAGAATTCGCAGATGTGTCAGTTTTCTCTGACTGAATTCCGACAAAAACAGGTTTGGAACCGACTAGGCACGTCTGCGGCGCGGGCGGCGTGCAGGTGACAGCGCCTGTCCCGTGCCATCGGTGTCGGAACTGAATGCGCCAAGGCGGCTGGTGATCTCTTCGAGCGGCGGACGCGGACCGGGAGATGTGGTGGTCAGGCGGTCGCGCATGACACGCAGATGCTCGGGCATGGTGCCACAGCACCCGCCCACGATTTTGGCACCGCTGTCCCGGGCAAGCACCGCATAATCACCCATCAATTCCGGTGTGCCATCATAATGCACATGACCGTCCTTGAACTTGGGGATGCCAGCGTTGCCCTTGGCGATCAGCGGCAGGCTGGCGTTGCCATCGACAAATCCCTGCACGGTGCGCAGCAGGTCGGACGCGCCGACCCCGCAATTGGCCCCGAATGCCAGCGGTTTGTTGGGCAGATTGTTGACCAGTTCAACCATGGCTGTTGAGGTTACGCCCATCATGGTGCGCCCGGCGGTATCGAAACTCATGGTGCAGCACCACGGCGCGCCGGTTCTGGCAATCGCCTCGGCCGCGGCGGCCAGTTCCTCGGGGGCTGAAATCGTCTCAAGCCAGAGCACATCGACCCCGCCTTCCATCAGTGCTTCGGCCTGTTCGGCAAAAATCTCGACCGCATCAGCGTGAGAAAGCGTGCCGACCGGTTCCATCAGATCACCGGTGGGTCCCATGGACCCCGCAACGACCACGGGGTGATCGGCGGCATCGGCGACCTGCCTGCCAAGCTTGGCGGCTGCAATGTTCAGCTCCCGCACACGCGACTGGGCGTTGTGCAGTTTCAGCCGGGCAGAGGTGCCACCAAAGGAGTTGGTGAGGAACAGATCGGCGCCCGCCTCAACCGCAGAGCGGTAAAGCGTCAGAACCTTTTCGGGCTCATCCACGTTCCAAAGCTCGGGCGCTTCGCCTGCCTCAAGCCCCATAGCAAAGAGATTGGTGCCCGTTGCACCATCGGCGAGGATCCAGTCACGTTCTGCCATCAGTGTTGCAAGATCGGTCATCAGGCGGCTCCTTCCAAGGTCGCGGCTGCAAGGCCCTGAATGCGCGCAATCATGGCCCTGAGGCCGTTGGAACGCTGTGCGGACAGATGTTTGTCGAGACCCAGACGTCCCATTTCGGCGACGGCGTCGGTTTGGGCGATCTGGCTGACGGTCTGCTCGTTGTACAGCGCTGACAGAACTGAGATCAGGCCGCTGACGATGAGTGCATCGGATTCGCCCTGAAAGCTGAGAACCGCATCCGGGCCGGTGCCCGTGATCTGCGGAGAAATCCAGACCTGCGAGGCACAGCCATCAACCTTGGTCAGTGCGTTTTTCTGGTTTTCGGGCAAGGGCTGCATCTGTTTCCCAAGGTCGATCACCATGCGGTAGCGATCTTCCCAGTCTTCCAGAAATTCGAAGTCTTCCACGATGCTTTCAAAGGCGTCGGTTGCCATGGGTGTCCCCTCAATTCAGCGGCCTTACAAGCCAACCACTTAGACCTTTGGTCAGGTCAGGTCCAGCGCCTCTGTGCATGGGGCATGCAGTTTTCCTTTCCTCAACGCGCACAAGCGGTTAGGGATTGAGGGAATGTGACCAGATGGGTGAGCGGGAATTCCATGATTTTGCGGGTATGTGCGGCGGTGATTTTGGGCCTGAGCGTGATGGGCTGTTCGGGCGGATCCGGCTCGGGATCAGGGTCTTCAGGCTCCACCGGCTCGCTCGGGTCATTTGGCTCCTTCGGGTCGTCGCCGTTTGGCGGAGGATCCAAGGACGAAGAAGAGGTCGAGGTCATTCAGCCTGTTGCCGTAACTGGTGTTCTGGTGCCAAGACTGACCGATGCCAGTGTGGAACCCGCCTTGCGTGGGGTGCTGATCCGGGCAGAAGGTGTGGGCGACCGGACGGGCTATCACACTGGTGTGCTTGTGGAACGCAAGTCCGAGACGGCATTGGACGAATCCGATATTCTTGTTCTTGAGTTTCGGGCCTTTGCGCCGGATCCCGGACAGGTGTCGGGTCAGACAGACCCGCTTCAGGGCGCCTTTTTCGTCACCAACAAAAGGCTTGGAAAGCTGCGCGAAGTGCAGATCGTCAGCGGGGATGCAACGCGGGCCCTGCGGCTTTAAAGCTCGATCACCCGCACGACGCCATCTGTGGCTGACAGCGCGACTTCTCCTTGCTTGAGGCGCATCGCATCTGCGCCGAAGACCTCAAACCGCCAACCTTTCAGGATCGGTGCATTGGTAGCCTCATCATTGGCCAGCGCATCAAGATCCGAGGATGTCGCGATCAGTTTCTGCGCCACCCCTACCCGCTCCGCATTGGCCTTGAGCAGGACGCGCAGCAAGTCGGTCAGCCCTTCCACGCCCTGCTTGCGCTGTTTGGGCGGCGCAACGTCGGGATGTTCGGACGATGGCATGGCAAGACCGGTCTTGATCGCCTCCAGAATGGACGCGGCTACTTCACCCTTGCGGGCGTCGCGTTGCAAAAGACGCGACTTGCCGAGATCATCCATGTTTTTCGGTTTGGTCGATGCCAGTTCGAGAATCACGTCATCCTTGAACACCCGCGAACGTGGCACGTTTCGGGTCTGGGCATAGGATTCGCGAAACCGGGCAAGCTCACGCACAATCGCCAGAAACTGACCATTGGTCGTGCGGGTCTTCACCCGTTTCCACGCATTGTCCGGCTCGACCACATAAGTGTCTGGCGACAGCAGCACCTGCATCTCTTCATCAACCCATGATTGCCGGGCAGATGACTTCAACTGCTCGTCGAGGTTGAGGTAGATCTGCCGCAAATGGGTGACATCGGCCAAGGCGTAAGCCATCTGCCGATCGCTCAAGGGGCGACGGCTCCAGTCAGTGAAACGTGACGACTTATCAAGACCGGTGCGCGCGATGGAACGGACCAGCGTCTCATAGCCGACCTGTTCGCCATAGCCACAAACCATGGCCGCGACCTGCGTGTCAAAAAGCGGTTGCGG
The DNA here is from genome assembly GCA_947494445.1 of uncultured Paracoccaceae bacterium. Classification (GTDB taxonomy): domain Bacteria; phylum Pseudomonadota; class Alphaproteobacteria; order Rhodobacterales; family Rhodobacteraceae; genus CANLSM01. The sequence goes on from CANLVD010000003.1 coordinate 220,564, forward strand.
GATCACACCGCCATCAACATAGAAAATCTCGAGATCCTGACGCGCGGCGTGGAACACCTTGACCACATCGGGATTGCGGAACAGGTCATACAGTGGCTCAAGCGAAAGATCAGGCGACAGCGTGTCGACCAGAACCCCCTCGTCATCACTGGTGCCGGGCATTGCGAGCTGCACAAGACAAAGCTGTGCGTAATAAGTCCGCTCGCGCAGAAACTCTGTATCGACAGTGACGAAGGGATGTTTTGCTGCAGATTGACAAAAGGCAGCCAGTTGGTCGGTCTTGGTGATCACATTCATTACACAGCTATATCGCGGGTGAATTGGCTTTGCCATTCAATTCGATGCCTGCCCCCGCAGCACCGAATTGAACGAAAGCACCCTCAGCTGAGCAGCATCTCGGGCAGATCGATCTCGGGGCAATCAGCGCCCTGACAGATCACCGTGTCGGTTGGCAGCACCATCTGACCCAGACCGGTTTCAATGACATAGGCCTTTTCATCGGCATCAACGATCTCACCAACAAAGACTGCCGACCCGTCGAGAGCGAGCAATTTTGTGTCTGCTGCTTCTGCACCGATTGCTGCGAAAAGTGCGAGGCCTGCGAGGATTGTTTTACCGAGTGTCATGAGCGTGGTCCTTGTTACAAAACTGATCTTTGTTTGAAGGAGTTTTACGTCAAGTTTGAGCAAATTTCATCTGGTTTGAGGCGAACTGCTTAACAGATCGTTAAACCACAGGGTGATCGGGTGGATGGCAAACCCCAAACAAAACGGGCCCTGTCCAGTGATGGACAGGGCCCGTTTTGTTTGGCTCCGGCGGTAGGATTCGAACCTACGACCTGCGGATTAACAGTCCGATGCTCTACCACTGAGCTACGCCGGAACATACGCGTCGTTTGCGTAAGCGCGGCTATAGCAAAGGGCAAATACCTCGTCCAGCGGAATTATGACCCCCCGACAAGGATTTGCATTTCACCGCTTTGCTGCCGATAAAGCGCAAAAGGAAATGCTTGGGGCTGATATGCAGTTTGTAAAACTCCGCGACATTCATGTGCAGTATCGAGACGAAGGGCCACGTGATGGACCGTGCATCGTTTTTGCCAACTCACTGGGCACGGATCTGCGGATCTGGGATGACGTAGTGGACCAGTTGCCTGAGGGCACGCGGGTTGTTCGCTATGACATGCGCGGGCACGGGCTGAGTGATGCGCCCTCCGGGGCTTATGACATGGGCGATCTGGTGGCTGATGCCGCTGCCCTGATCGATCATCTTGACCTGCACGAAGTGCTGTTTGTCGGGCTGTCCATTGGCGGCATCATTGCACAGGGGCTGGCTGCAGAGCGCCCCGAGGTTCTGCGCGGTATTGTTTTGATGGACACAGCCGCCAAGATCGGCACCGAAGCGATGTGGGAGGACCGGATCAAGGCGGTGCGCGCTGGCGGGATCGAGGCGCTGGAGGTGTCCATTCTTGAGCGCTGGTTCTCCAAGCGCTACCGGACTGAGGAACCGGTCAAGCTGGCGGTCTGGCGCAACATGCTGGTGCGCACGCCTGTGGATGGCTATGCGGGATGCTCGCAGGCGATCGCGCGGACCGATCTGATGGAAAGCACCTCGCGTCTGCGGTTGCCGGCCATTGCCATCGGCGGCAGCGAGGACGGATCGACCCCGCCCGATCTGGTGCGGGAAACCGCTGGCCTGATCCCGGGATGCACCTTTCATCTGGTGCGCGGCGTCGGCCATCTGCCCTGTATCGAGGCACCCGATGAGGTTGCCGCCCTGATCAACGGATTTGCCAAGGCGCTTGGTTCATGAGCGCGAGCCTGTTTGACGAAAGCGTGTATCAGGGCCTTCTGGGAGACCCAGAGATCGCACAACTGTTCACTGAAACCGCCCAGTTGCGGGCGATGTTGCTGGTTGAAGGCGCACTGGCCAAGGCGCAAGCCGAGATGGGCATCATCCCGGAAGTGTCGGGTCATTTCATTCACCGGGCCGCGATGGAACTGCAGATCGACCCCGCTGGCCTGTCCGAGCCGACCGCGCGCGATGGTGTGATCGTGCCGGGTTTCGTGCAGGCGCTTCGCAAGGCGATGGCAGCGCCGGAACATGCCGCTTATGCGCATTTTGGGGCGACCTCGCAGGACATTCTGGACACCGGACTGGCTCTGCGTCTGCGCCGGGTGGTGGCGATTTTCCGGGCGCGGCTATTGGGAATACTGACCACGGCTGAAGACCTGGCACGAACACATGAGACAACCGTGATGGCTGGGCGCACGCGCTGGCAGGTGGCAACGCCTGTTTCGCTGGGCGCGCATGTGGCGCAATGGGCGATGCCGCTGGTGCGGCAGATTAACAGGCTGGATGCGCTGTCTTCGGATTTGCTGGTGGCGAGCCTCCATGGGGCAAGCGGCAATGCAGCGGCATTGGGTTCAAACGCTGTGGCGTTGCGCGAAAAATTCGCGGCGGGTCTTGGGCTGCGGCATACGGATGCTTCGCCCCATGCAACGCGAGACAGCATTGTCAGTTTTGGAAACTGGATGGCTTTGACGAGCGGGTCTTTGGGAAAAATCGGACGTGATCTTCTTTTGCAGGGACAATCGGAACTGCGCGAATTGCGGATCAAGGGCGGGCAATCCTCAACCATGCCGCATAAATCGAACCCGGTGCTTGCGGAAAACCTAGTCACTCTGGCCGCTTTCTCACGCGGTCAGGCTGCAACTCTGTCCGGGGCGATGGATGCCGCAGGGGAGCGCGATGGGGCTGCCTGGACCCTTGAATGGCTGGTTCTGCCCCAGCTTGTGCGGGCATGTGGCGCGTCGCTGCTGAAAGCACAACAGGTGCTGGACGGGTTGGAGGTGGATGCCGATGCCATGGCACGCACAATGAACGCGACCAAAGGGCTGATGCTGGCCGAGGCCGTAACCTTTGCCCTTGCCCGACACATGCCACGGCCGGATGCCGCTGCCTTGGTAAAATCAGCCTGTGCGCGGGTGATAGAGGGCGACAAGTCTTTGGCTGAAGTGCTTGGTGGGATGCTTGAGCCGGATCTGGCAACGGAGATTGATCTGGCTGAAGTCATGAGCCCTGTAAATGCAATCGGTGACAGTGCGGATCAGATTTCAGCACTTGGTCGGGCCATCAAGGCTTTGCCTGCGGGATCAGGCGAAACAGCGACGACGGGCTGAGGTCACCCATAGGCTTGGCCACGCCTCTATCTGTCAGATCGATCAGATGGGCCAGAACATTGCGCTCGGCCGCGCCGTGGAGCGCCTGAGGCACATCCGTGTAGATCATCCGCGTCAGAGCACGCGGTGTGGCCGGACCATCCTGCAGACGTTCCAGAATATCGGCTTCCCGCGATCTGCGGTGGGTAAGCAGATGGTCAATGATGGTTTCAGGCGTTTCCACCACCTGCCCGTGACCGGGAAAAAACCGGGTGAACCCCTGCCCTTTCAACCGCTCAAGCGAGGTCATGAACTGGGTCAGGTCGCCATCGGGCGGCGAGATCAATGTGCTGGCCCAACCCATCACGTGATCGCCGGAAAACAACTTGTCTTGCCAGCGAAAACTGAGGTGGCTGGATTGGTGTCCGGGGGTGTGGATCGCTTCCAAAGTCCAATCATCCGCTTCGATGGTCTGACCATCGGCAAGCGGGATGTGAGGGGTAAAGTCGGTGTCGATCCCCTCGCCTCCGCCAATCTCGGCTGTTTCAGCCAGTTTGGTCATGATCGAAGACCGCCCGGCATGGGAGGCTCCAAAAGCCATGACCTTTGCGCCTGTAAGTGCGGCAAGGCGGCCCGCAAGTGGTGAGTGATCAAGATGCGGATGGGTGACCAGAATATGCGAAATGCTTTGGCCGGGCTGAACGGATGCAAGTATCGCACCCAGATGGGCTTCATTTGCAGGGCCCGGGTCGATCACGGCCAAACTGGTCAGGCCCAGAAGATAGGTGCGCGTTCCGGTAAAGGTCATCGGGCTGGCGTTGGGGGCTGTGATGACCCTCAGACCGTCGCACAAGGGTTCCGGCTCTCCGATCTGGGGGCTGTGATCCTGGGAGAATGCCATCAGTGTCTCCATCTGCCTTGCGCTTGGATGAGCCTGCGCGTAACCGTTGATGCCATGAGCCGATTTGCGATCAAACCGTTCCTTCCGCGAAGCCTGTTCGGCCGGGCCACCCTGATCCTGATCATTCCGATCCTGGCGCTTCAGCTTGTGGTGGCCGTGGTCTTCATTCAACGCCATTTTGAAGATGTAACGCAACAGATGACCAGATCAATCGCCCGTGAAATTGCGGTGGCGATGCAGATCATCGAAACCTCGCCGACACGCGACATCGCGCAGCTTCGTCTCAGTAACTTGTCCAGTCCTTTAGGGTTTCCACTGATTCTGGAGGCCCGTGACGACCCAAAGCCGGGAACAAAGCGGGTGTTCTATGATCTGTCGGGCGCTGCCATGTCCAAGGAACTGGTATCCCTTCTGGGGCCGCGCATTGCGATTGATCTGAAAACCAACTCCAAAATTGCCTTTGTCGAAATGCCGACCGAACTTGGCGTGTTGCAAGCTGATATTCCGCGTGCGCGTGTCTCGACCACCAACCCGCACCAGTTGCTTGTGTTGATGATTTCGACCGCTCTGCTTTTGATGATCATCGCGATCCTGTTTCTGCGCAATCAGGTCAAACCCATCCTTAAGCTTGCCAATGCGGCTGAGGCCTTCGGCAAAGGCCGCTCCGAAAGTTACCGACCCGAGGGCGCGGAAGAGGTGCGCCGGGCGGGCTCTGCCTTTTTGTCGATGCGCGCACGCCTTGAGCGGCAGATCGAACAGCGCACGCGGATGCTGTCCGGCGTGAGCCACGATCTGCGCACGCCGCTGACCCGGATGAAGCTGACGCTGGCGTTGATGGATGACCCTGAAACCGCCGATATGGTGCGCGACGTCAATGACATGGAGCAGATGCTGGAGGGGTTTCTTGCCTTTGCCCGTGGTGACACGCTGGAAGATATGGAGGCGGTGGATTGCGTTCAACTGGCACATGATGTGCTTGCCAATGCGCGCCGCTCGGGTGCCAAGATCAACCTGAGCACCCAGATCGAGACGCCGGGCCGGACGGAGATGCAAGCCAAACGGATGGCGATCACACGCGCGCTGGAAAACCTGATCACCAACGCGATGCGCTATGGCACACGGCAACGGTTGAGCGTCCATATGCTGGAGAAGACCTGCGAATTTGTGGTGGAAGACAATGGTCCCGGCATCCCCCAGGACGCACGTGAGGAGATGCTGCGTCCCTTCGCGCGGCTTGATACTGCCCGCAATCAGGATGAGGGCGGTGGCGTCGGCCTTGGCCTGTCAATTGCGATGGATGTGGCGCGCAGCCATGGCGGGACGCTTGAATTGAGCGACAGTGCCGATCTTGGGGGGCTGAAAGCCTGCCTCAGACTGCCGCGCTGATTGTGGCCAATGCCTTGGTGGCAAATGTCGGAATATGTTCGGCCAGTTTCATCGCTTTCGCGGGGTTTGATGCATTGCCGGCCAATGCACGGAACTTGACTCCCTGCAGGATCGCGGCCATGCGAAAGAAGGAAAACGCGACCGGAAATGTCATATCCGGCACGTCATTGCGCCCGGTGCGCATGGTGTAATATTCAAGATATGTCTGGTTGCTGGGAATGCCCAACTGCCTGCGGTCAACGCCGTCAAGCCCCCGTCCATTGAGCCCGGTCGGCATGTCCCATTGCATCAGTTGCGCACCGAGATCGGCCAAAGGGTTGCCCAGCGTCGACAACTCCCAATCCAGCACCGCGGACACCATCTGAGTGCTTGTATCAAAAAGCAGATTGTCGATCCGCCAGTCGCCATGGACCAGACAGACCTTTTCATCCTCGGGCGGCAAGTTGTCTGAAAGCCAGGTCATCAGGTCTTCCAGATCGGGCAAATGCTCGGTTTCACTCGCTCGATATTGCTTGGTCCAGCGATTGAGTTGCCGCTCGAAATAAGCCTCATGTCGTCCAAAGTCCGAAAGTCCAACAGCAGCGACATCGATCAGATGCAACGAGGCGAGCGTCTGGTTCATTCCGCAGTACAGATCGCCACGCTCTTCGCGGCTGAGCGACTGGCACCGTGGATCGGTGAAATTCTGACCCTCTACATGAGTCATCACGAAAAACTCAGCACCAAGGACGGTGTCATCAGCGCAATAGTGCAGCATGGTGGGCACTGGTACGACCGATTTGGCCAATGCGGACATCACCCGAAATTCCCGGTCAATGGCATGGGCTGATTTCAAAAGCTCGCCGGGCGGTTTGCGCCGCAGAACCAGCTTTCCGCGATTGGTCGTCAGGATATATGTGGGGTTTGACTGACCCTGAGCGGTCTTCTCGACACCTGTCACATCTGTCAGGTCGGGGATATTCTCGCACAGATAAGACAGGACCGACGGCGTGAGAAAAGGGTCCTGCCTGGTCTCAGACCTTGTCATTGGTGTAGCGGCGCAATTCGGCACGGGCGACCTGTCTGCGGTGCACGGCATCGGGTCCATCGGCCAGACGCAAGGTGCGCAGATGGGTCCAGCTTGCGGCCAATGGCGTGTCCTGGCTGATGCCTTGCGCGCCGAACATCTGCACAGCTTCATCGACGACTTTCAGGGCCACTTTGGGCGCGACCACCTTGATCTGCGAAATCCACGGAGCAGCGGCACGCGCGTCACCCTGATCCATCATCCAGGCGGCTTTGAGACACAAGAGCCGGGCCTGTTCGATCTCCATCCGGCATTCGGCGATTATGTCGTAATTGGCCCCCAGATGCGCGATGGGTTTGCCAAAAGCCACGCGCTCAAGACCTCGCTTGCACATCAATTCAAGCGCAGCTTCCGCGTGCCCGATGGCGCGCATGCAATGGTGGATGCGGCCCGGCCCGAGACGGCCCTGAGAGATTTCAAACCCCCGCCCCTCACCCAGAAGAAGGTTTTCCGCAGGCACGCGGACATCGGTGAAGCGGATGTGCATATGGCCGTGCGGCGCGTCGTCGTGACCGTAGACCTGCATCGGGCGCAACACCTCGATGCCTGCACTTTCGGCATCAACCAGCAGCATGGAATGGCGCTGATGTCTGGGCGCCTCATCCGAGCCCGTCCTGGCCATCACGATATACAGCTTGCAGCGCGGATCGCCCGCGCCTGAGGACCACCATTTCTCGCCATTGAGGACATAGTCGTCGCCATCACGTACACAAGACAGCGACATGTTGGTCGCGTCAGAGCTCGCCACGTCCGGTTCGGTCATCAGATAGGCCGAGCGGATCTGACCCTCAAGCAAGGGTTTCAGCCACCGCTCCTTGTGTTGGGGCTGGCTGTAGCGTTCAAGCACTTCCATGTTGCCGGTATCGGGTGCTGAGCAGTTGAAGACTTCCGCCCCAAGTGGCGTCTTGCCCATCTCTTCTGCCAGATAGGCATACTCCACCGTGCTGAGACCATAACCCCGTGCGCTGTCGGTCAGCCAGAAATTCCACAGGTTGCGCGCGCGCGCCTCGGCCTTCAGGCCCTCGAGAATTTCCGTCATCCGCTCTGTATATTCAAACCGGTCACCGGTCTTGCCGATCTCGGAGCGGAATTCGTCTTCCATCGGTGCGATCTCATCCCGCACCATGGCACGTACCGCCTCGATCAGCGGGGCAACTTTCGGGGTAACACCTAAATCCATTGCAATCTCAATCTATCAGGCCCAGTTCACGAAACGCGCGCAACGCGCCCTTGTGGTACGGGATGAAGCTGGGGGCGATCATCCGATTGACCTCCAACTGTCCCAAGGCGGGGTGTTTGACTTTCAAGTCCTCGACCCTGCGTAACGTTTCTTCCGCGATAGAGAAAGCCACAGTTTCAGGCAACGCGTCCGTGGTAATCAGCACAGCGGAAAGACCAAAGCTTGTCATGTCCTCCGACTGGCCGGGATAGGTATCTTTCGGGATCACCCCAAGCTCATAGGTGGGTCTGCGCAGGATAAGGCGTTCGGCATCTGCTGCCATGGACACAATCCGAACCGGACAGGCGGTGGCCAGATCCTGTACGGCATCCGCCGGGTGACCGACCATGAAAACTGCCGCTGCAACCTCGCCTTCGCACAATTCCCGATGCATCGCCGAGCCCTGAAGGCTGGATGTGCCGCCAAACTGCGACAGTGTCATGCCATGGGCCTGAGCCAGTTCCAGAAAGGTTGCGCGCTGACCGGAGCCAAAACCACCCAGATTGATCCGCTCGCCACGCAGGTCTCGCAACGTCTTGATGTCACTGTCCGCACGGGTGACCAGCGTGAATAATTCCTGATGCACTGAAAAGAGAACGCGCGCTTTCCAGAACGGAAGCGACGTGTCACTGCCGCGTGCCGCATTTATCAGGACATCAGACTGAACAAGTGCCAGATTGATCTGGTTTCTACGCAGGGCATCGATGTTCTGCACGGACCCGTCTGTTTCCACGACATTACAGGAAAAAGGCAATGGATCCTCTGCCTCGCCCAACAAATCGCATATTGCCAACGCCCCCGGATGATAGACGCCTGTTGCGCTGCCGCTGCCGATGGTCACGACGGTTTTGTCCTGACCGCTGGCAGCCAGGCCCATTCCGACGATTGACACAAAAACAGCCGCGAAAAGGACCAGCCCTTTCATGATGTCATGTCCCCGAATTCCCTCTCGAGATGAGTCTATGGATTGCTCTGGGAAGGTTCAAGCCTGCTTGGCTGAAGCGGCTGCAGCGTAGTGATTTTCCGCCACTGGTTCCAGCCAGACAGCGCCTTTGCCCTTAGGTTCTTCCTGCATCGCAATATGGGTCATGCCGGTGTCAGACGTCGCACCATGCCAGTGCTCGACATCCGCTGGAATAAAGGCACTGTCGCCGGGTTTGAGAGGTTTTGCGGCCTCGCCCCTGACCTGCAGCCATCCCTGCCCTTCTACCACATAAAGCGTCTGTCCCATGCCATGGCTGTGCCAGTTGGTGCGGCCACCGGGCGAGAACCGGACGCGCAGAGTTCGCAATGTCGCAGGCTCTGGCGCGATGATGATTGGATCTATCCAGACGTCACCGGTGAAGTAGTCCGGATCGGCTTTGATGGATGGTCGGGAACCGGCGGGATGAAAGATCATGGGTCAGGTCCTGTGCAGACTGCGGTCACATTGGCAGTTGAACAGGTTGATCAATCAGGCGCAAGCCTTTGAAATAAATTGACTTACCCACAAACGAAGTAAGCCGACCCGGATTGGGTCGGCTTGGTCGTGGTCGCACAAATTGGAGTGTAGCCGAAAATCAGCGCTTGGAGAACTGGAAGCTCCGGCGCGCTTTCCGCTTACCGTATTTCTTACGCTCAACCACGCGGCTGTCGCGGGTCAGGAAGCCTGCCGCTTTCAGCGCAGGGCGCAGGGATGGCTCATAAAGTGTCAGAGCTTTCGAGATGCCGTGCTTGACTGCACCGGCCTGACCCGAAAGACCACCGCCCTTGACGGTTGCCATCACGTCGAACTCGCCAGCAACGCCGGCGACCGAGAATGCCTGACCGATCACCATCTGCAGCACCGGACGTGCAAAATAGGCGTTCATGTCCTTGCCATTCACGACAACCTTGCCGGAACCGGGCTTGATCCAGACGCGCGCAACGGCGTCTTTCCGCTTGCCGGTGGCGTAGGACCGTCCCAGTTCATCGCGAACGGGCTCTGTCGGAGTGGTGTAGACGACGGCTGCCTCAGGTGCTGCGGCGTCTTCACCGCCGACGGCTGCCTTGAGATCGTCGAGAGATTTGATTTCTTCAGCCATGCTCATGCACTCCGGGTGTTTTTCGCGTTCATGGATGCAACATCCAGAACTTCGGGCTGTTGAGCCTCATGATTGTGGGCCGTGCCTGCATAGACGCGCAGGTTTGACATCTGCTGGCGCGACAGGGGACCGCCAGGCAACATCCGCTCGACCGCTTTGGTCACGACACGCTCGGGATGTGCGCCTTCCAGCAGCTGGCCTGCCGTGCGGGACTTGATGCCGCCGGGATGGCCAGTGTGCCAATAATAATTCTTGTCGGTGCGCTTCTTGCCGGTCATCTGCACTTTTTCAGCATTGATGACGATGACATTGTCGCCCATGTCCATGTGCGGCGTAAAAGACGCCTTGTGCTTGCCGCGCAAGCGCATCGCGATGATCGAGGCAAGACGACCCAGAACGATGCCCTCTGCATCGATCAGGATCCACTTCTTGTCGATATCGGCTGGTTTGGCTGAATAGGTTTTCATCCGTATATCCGCTATCATCTTAAAGGGAAGACACGGGCAAGCCGCATCAGATGGCGTGGTTCTAAGGATTTACCGAGCCCAGTCAATCGGCAAATGATCAGTAATATTGTTTAATAACAGTGTGTTATAAAATAGGTATTTATTTACCCCACAACTAGCGCTGTGGAGGGATCGAATAGGTCATTGAAGCATGCGCTACTGCGCGATCTGCGTCACCGGAATGCAGCAAAACATCCCCAACACAAAGCGATCTTCCCAGTTTCAGAATGCGGGCATCGGCCAGAAGACGTCCAGGTTCGGGCTTGCGCATGAAATTGATTGTACAGCCTGTTGTGACCGTCAGCGCTTGCGGGCCGATCATCGCCAGCGTGACAACATAGAAGGCCACATCGGCCAGAGCGAACATCGCCGGGCCAGACACTGTGCCACCTGGGCGCAAGTCCCCCTCATTTGCCAGCATCGACATGGTTGCGGTCATCGGACCTATGCACTCGATCTTGAAACGTCCGTCAATCTGCGGGAATTCAACGCTCAGGAACTCTCCGATCTCGTCCGCGGTCATTTTTGGTTGAAGGCTCATGGCTCAGGTCCCACGCGCGATCTTTTGTTCAAGCGGATAAAGGCTGACGAAACGCGCACGCAGCACCAGCACAAACAGCGCTATGGCAAGCAACTGATGGAATATCGCGATGTTCCAAGGAGCCGCCATCATTACCGTGACGATGCCGATCACAACCTGTCCGAACAGGATCACCGCCATCCAGTCATAGGCCCGCCGCACCGCAACCAGTGCTGTCCCCCTCGCGCGCCACCAGACAAACAGACCCTTGGCAAGCAACACATAGGCCCAGATCCGATGGTTGAACTGCACAAGGCCTGCGTTCTCGAAGAAGTTGCGCCAGCCGGGCGTCAAGTCAAATGCCTCAGGCGGCACAAACTGTCCTGCCATCAGGGGCCATGAGGGGAAATAGCGCCCGGCATCGATCCCTGCGACCAGAGCCCCCAGCAGGATCTGGACAAACACCATAACGACCAAGATGCTCGAGAGACGCGCAAGCTTGTCCAGTTTCTGGCGGCGCGCCTTGAACAGGTCCATCTCAGCCCGGCGTAGTTGCAGGATGTACCATGTGATCAGCCCCAGAATGACAAAGGCGAGCCCCAGATGCGTGGCCAGCCGGTAAGAGGCCACATCAAGCCGCGCACCTGTCAAGCCAGATGACACCATCCACCATCCAATGGCCCCTTGCAGGCCACCAAGCAGGCCGATGCCCAGCAAGCGCGGCGTCCAGCCTGTCGGGATCTGGCGGCGGGCAAGAAAATAGACAAAACCGATGACCCAGACGAGGCCAATCAGGCGACCCAGTTGCCGATGCCCCCATTCCCACCAGTAGATGGTCTTGAAAGCCTCAAGGCTCATGCCCTCGTTTTGCAGCTTGTATTCGGGGATTGCGCGGTATTTTTCGAACTCCACATCCCATTCCGCTGCAGACATGGGTGGAATTGCCCCGGTAACCGGGCGCCATTCGGTGATTGACAGCCCGCTGTCGGTCAATCGGGTCAGGCCACCTACAAGGATCATCACGACCACGAGGGCAAAGAGCACGGATAGCCACCCGGCGATGGCCTTGCGTGCCCCTTCGGGCTTCTTGCGCCTGGGTTTGGCGGTCTTGGCCTGAAGCGTCTCTTTGCTTTCAGAGACATCTTCAAAGATGCTGCGGGGTTTGCTCATGAGATCCTCAATGCGTCCTTGCCCCACATTTAGCTTTGGGCAGGCCGGGCTGCAAGCGTGTCACTCAGGCGCAGTCGGCCCTTTGGCCAGAGCGCGCAAAATGCCGTGAAATGTGCGCACATCCGCATCGGTCATCGGCATGCGGCTGAGCATATTGCGCAGGTTTTCGATCATGGAATGGCGTTTTTCCTCGGGCCAGAAGAACCCTGTGGCCTCCAGCTTCTCTTCAAAATGCGCCCGCAAAGCCGCCATCTCGGCCCCATTGGCTGCGCGCGCCTTTCCAGATGTCTGAACCTCGGGCGTGTCATCGGCCTGCCTGCGCCACTCATAGGCCATGAGCAGAACGCATTGCGCCAGATTGAGCGAAGCAAAGGCCGGGTTCACAGGTACCGACACCACCGCATTGGCCAGAACAATGTCTTCGTTCTGCAGCCCTGCCCGCTCTGCCCCAAAGAGAATGCCGACCTGCTCACCGCGAGCCGCGCGCACGCGCGCATCGCGCATGGCTGCTTCCGGCGTGAAAACGGTTTTGGTCAGATCGCGGGGGCGCGCAGTGGTGGCATAGACATACGTGAGATCAGACACTGCGCCTTCTGTCGTTTCGGACAGTTGCACACCGTCGATCACACGTGCCGCACCCGAGGACATGGCCACCGCCTTGGGATTGGGCCAGCCGTCGCGCGGATTGACCAGCCTGAGCCGGTCCAGACCGAAGTTCCACATGGCCCGTGCCGCTGCGCCAATGTTTTCGCCCATCTGCGGTCCGACCAGAACGATCGCAGGTTGATGGCCTGCCAGCGGGTCGGATTGGGCGTGATTGGTGCCGGACATGTGCGCTCCTGCTCTTGCTTGGCTCAAAGGCCGGGTGATACTGACAACTCAGGCCGATGGCAATCTGCGGGACACTGCAACATCTCCAAAACGTTCGATCAACTACTGCATACATTTGCATACTGTACTTTCCTTCAATGTCGATTGCGCGTATAGACAGCGAAACCTGAACTTCCAGCGAGGATCCCATGACCAAGATCAAAGTCGAAAACCCGGTTGTCGAACTTGATGGCGACGAGATGACCCGGATCATCTGGCAGTTCATCAAGGACAAGCTGATCCTGCCCTATCTTGATATTGACTTGAAATACTACGATCTGGGCATGGAAGAGCGGGACCGGACTGACGATCAGATCACCATTGATGCAGCTCATGCGATCAAGGAGCATGGCGTTGGTGTGAAATGTGCCACCATTACCCCTGATGAGGCCCGGGTTGAGGAGTTCGGTCTGAAACAAATGTGGCGGTCCCCCAATGGGACCATCCGCAACATTCTGGGCGGCGTTGTGTTTCGCGCACCCATCATATGCTCAAACGTGCCCCGACTGGTGCCCGGCTGGACCCGGCCCATAGTGATCGGCCGCCATGCCTATGGCGACCAGTATCGGGCGACGGATTTCCGCTTTCCCGGCAAAGGCAAGCTAACCATGAAATTCGTTGGTGAAGATGGCGAAGTGATTGAACGCGATGTCTTTGATGCGCCCGCCGCAGGTGTGGCCATGGGTATGTACAATCTCGACCAGTCGATCATCGATTTTGCGCGGGCCTCGTTCAACTACGGCCTGAACCTTGGTTGGCCTGTCTATCTGTCGACCAAGAATACGATCCTGAAAGCCTATGACGGGCGGTTCAAGGATCTGTTTCAGGAAGTGTTCGACGCCGAATTTGCCCAGCAATATGAAGATGCCGGGATCACGTATGAGCACCGCCTGATCGATGACATGGTGGCCGCTGCCATGAAATGGTCCGGCGGGTTCGTCTGGGCCTGCAAGAACTATGATGGGGATGTGCAGTCCGACACGGTCGCGCAGGGTTTCGGCTCACTTGGCCTGATGACATCACAGCTGATGACGCCCGATGGCAAGATCGTGGAGGCTGAAGCTGCCCACGGCACGGTGACACGTCATTACCGTCAGCACCAGAAGGGAGAGGCAACGTCGACAAACTCCATCGCGTCGATTTACGCGTGGACCGGTGGGCTCAAGCACCGCGCCAAACTGGATGACAATGCGCCACTGATGAATTTTGCTGAAACCCTTGAGAACGTGATTGTGGATACCGTTGAAAGCGGCTTCATGACCAAGGATCTCGCCCTTCTGGTTGGCCCGGACCAGAAATGGCTGACGACCGAGGGATTTCTCGAAAAGATCGATGCAAATCTGAATGCGGCGCTGGTTGGCTGATCCACGCCAAGCATCACATGAAAACTGCAAATCCAGGCACTTGAGCTGGCTTTTCCATGTCGCGCCCGCAGGGCGCGCCTTGCCCAACGGGAGCGGAGCGACGGGCGGGAGGCCCTGCTTCTATTCGTCCGTCTCGACGATCACGACAGAGCGGTCCGACGCCTCTTTCGCCAGCGGAACAACCGCTTGGTACTCAGGCGAGTTGTAGCAGGCAAGTGCCGCATCGACCGTCGGAAATTTCGCCACCACATTGCGCGGATATGCCTTGCCTTCCAGCTGTTCACACCGACCGCCACGGGCAATGAATTTGCCACCATGGGCCGGAATGCAGACCGAGGCCACTTCGATATAAGCGCCATAGGCATCTGCGTCGGTGACGTCCACGTGAGCTATCCATAGAGCTGGCATTGTCTTCTCCTAAGTTCAAATTGCAGGAAGCTTCGTCAGGCAACACCGCCTAGTGCGGCACGCACCGCCTTGATGGCATCATCGGCGTTCTCCGGTGCTGTGCCTCCGGCCTGCGCCATGTCAGGTCGGCCACCGCCGCCCTTACCGCCTAGAGCTTCGGCCGCCACACGCACCAGATCAACAGCCGAGACCTTCGACGTCAGATCTTCTGTCACCCCGACAGCAACTGCTGCACGACCGTCGGCATCGGCAATCAACAGGATCACGCCAGACCCCAGCTTGGCCTTGTGGTCATCGATCAAACCGCGCAGATCCTTGCCCGACACGCCCTTTAGAACTTGTGCAAGAAATGGCATGCCAGCAACGGTCTCGGCTGTCGGCTCATCGCTGGCTCCACCACCTCCAGCCAACGCCAACTGACGGCGCAACTGGGCCAGTTCATTGGTCAGCGTCTTGCGCTCGGACAACAACGCCCGCACGCGCTCTGCGGCATCCTCAGGTGCTGATTTCAAAGCGCTAGCGACTTCAGCCAACCGGTGGTCCTGCGTGCTCAGATAGGTCATGGCCGCAGCACCTGACAAAGCCTCGATCCGACGCACGCCTGCAGAAGAAGCACTTTCCCCCACCACAACGAATGTGCCGATCTCACCGGTCTGAGCCACATGGGTGCCACCGCAAAGTTCAAGCGAATACACATCACCCGAAACGCCCAAGCCGCTGCCGTCCTTGCGACCCATGGACACGACACGGACTTCGTCGCCGTATTTCTCGCCAAAGAGCGCTCGGGCACCAAGGTCCTGCGCATCCGTTGGCGTCATGATCCGAGTCTCAACGGCCGTGTTCTGACGAATATAGTCGTTGACATCAGCCTCAACCGCACGGATCTGATCGAGCGACATGCCCTTCTGATGTACAAAATCAAAGCGCAGCCGATCATCGGACACCAGACTTCCCCGCTGGGCAACGTGATCACCCAGATGCTCCCGCAGGGCTTCGTGCAAGAGATGCGTTGCCGAGTGATTGGCCCGGATCGCGCGCCTGCGCGTTGGATCAACGATCAGCTCAGCAGCTTGTCCTTTGGCAATCTCACCGCTCTCCACCTGCCCGATGTGAACAAAAAGACCGGCTTTTTTCTTGACGTCAGAGACAGTGACCACGCCGGTTTCCGTCCGGATTTCCCCGGTATCGCCAACCTGCCCGCCACTTTCTCCGTAAAACGGTGTCTGGTTGAGAATGACCTGAACCGTTGCTCCAGCGCTTGCCTGATCCCTCACCTCGGTGCCCGAGACAATGGCTTGCACCTGACCCTCGGCCTTTTCCGTGTCATACCCAAGGAAATCCGTCGTGCCCCGGTCGTCGGCGATGTCGAACCAGATACTTTCATCTGCGGTTTCACCCGATCCGGACCACGCAGCACGGGCCTTGGCCTTCTGCTTGGCCATGGCACTGTCAAAGCCAGCCACATCCACGCCACGTGATTTTTCGCGAAGGGCATCCTGCGTCAGATCCAGCGGGAAGCCATAGGTATCGTAAAGCTTGAACGCCGTCTCACCGGGCAGGTTTGCTCCTTCAGGGAGCGTCTCAAGCGCTTCGTCCAACAGGCCCAAGCCACGATCGAGCGTTTGCTTGAAACGTGTTTCTTCGCTCAGCAGCGTCTCTTCGATCATGGCGCGCGCGCGGCCCAGTTCGGGGAAATGCTGGCCCATGTTGGCAACCAGCGCGCCGACCAGACGGTGCATGACCGGGTCCTTGGCGCCCAGCAGATGCGCATGGCGCATGGCGCGGCGCATAATCCGGCGCAGTACATAGCCGCGCCCCTCATTTGACGGCAGCACGCCATCAGCCATCAGGAAAGACGATGAGCGCAAATGATCCGAGATTACCCGGTGATGCACGTTCTGATCGCCATAGGGTTCGGTGCTGGTCAGATTGGCAGAGGCCTCGATCAGTGTGCGAAACACGTCCGTGTCGTAATTGTCGTGCGAGCCCTGAAGCGTCGCACCCATCCGCTCCAGCCCCATGCCGGTGTCGATGGATTTGTTGGGCAATTCCGTGCGGGAGCCGTCTTCATGCTGTTCGTACTGCATGAAGACGAGGTTCCAGATTTCAATGAACCGGTCGCCATCTTCCTCTGGACTGCCTGGTGGCCCCCCCCAGATGTGATCGCCATGATCATAGAAAATCTCGGATGAAGGCCCACAGGGGCCGGTTGGACCCATCATCCAGAAATTGTCATCGGTGGCGATCCGTATGATCCGCTGGTCCGGCAGACCTGCGTATTTCTTCCAGATCTCGGCCGCCTCATCATCGGTGTGATAAACCGTAACCAGAAGCTTGTCCTTGTTGACGCCGAATTCCTTGGTGATCAGATCCCAGGCAAGCGGGATTGCTGTTTCCTTGAAATAGTCACCGAAGGAAAAGTTGCCCAGCATTTCGAAAAAAGTGTGGTGGCGCGCGGTATAGCCGACGTTGTCCAGATCATTGTGCTTGCCACCTGCGCGCACGCATTTCTGTGATGTTGTCGCGCGCACATAATCGCGGTGTTCAAGCCCGGTGAAGACGTTCTTGAACTGCACCATGCCCGAGTTGGTAAACATCAACGTCGGATCATTGCGCGGCACCAAAGGAGAGCTGTCGACCTCCCGGTGATCATTGTTGCGGAAAAAATCCAAAAACGTGCTGCGGATATCGTTAAGGCTGGCCATCGGATCTCTCGGAATTTCTAGTCGATCTCGGACTTATCCGAGCGATGGCAGACTGTCCACTGGGCACACGCAAAAGGCCACCCGAAACCGGATGGCCTTGCACTGTTCCTATGGATGGCCCGTCAGGTCTCGACCACGTCTTCTTCTTCCATGGGTGCATCGAAATCCAGACCATGAGCAGCCCGGATCTTGTCTTCGATCTCAAGAGCCATTTTGCGGTTCTCCTTCAGGAAGGTCTTGGCATTCTCGCGCCCCTGCCCGATCCGCTCGTCCCCATAGGAGAACCATGACCCCGACTTCTCGACAATGCCGGCCTTCACGCCAAGGTCGATCAATTCACCCATTTTCGAGATGCCTTCGCCATACATGATGTCGAATTCAACCTGCTTGAAGGGCGGTGCCACCTTGTTCTTGACGACCTTGACGCGGGTTGCGTTGCCAACAACTTCATCGCGATCCTTGAGCGCACCGATGCGGCGGATGTCCAGACGCACGGAGGAATAGAATTTCAGCGCATTGCCACCGGTCGTTGTTTCTGGCGACCCGAACATGACGCCGATCTTCATCCGGATCTGGTTGATAAAGATCACCATGCAATTGGTGCGGCTGATCGTACCGGTGAGCTTGCGCATGGCCTGACTCATCAGGCGGGCCTGTGCGCCAACCTGCGCGTCACCCATATCGCCTTCAAGCTCGGATTTCGGCGTGAGTGCCGCCACCGAATCGACTACGATCATCGACACAGCGCCAGAGCGGACCAGCGTTTCGGTAATTTCCAGAGCCTGCTCGCCCGCATCGGGCTGTGAGATCAGCAATTCATCAAGATCGACCCCAAGTTTGCGGGCGTATGACGGATCGAGCGCGTGCTCTGCATCGACAAAGGCACAAACGCCGCCCTTTGCCTGCTCTTCCGCAATTGCGTGAAGCGCCAAAGTGGTTTTGCCCGAGCTTTCAGGGCCGTAGATTTCGATGATGCGACCCTTGGGCAATCCACCAATTCCAAGGGCAATGTCCAGTCCCAGCGAGCCTGTCGACGTTGCCTCGATGTCCATTTTCGGTGCATCGCCGAGCCGCATGATGGAGCCTTTGCCAAAGCTCCGTTCAATTTGGCTGAGCGCCGATTCCAGAGCTTTCTGCTTGTCCATACCGCGCTTCTCGTCAAAATCCAGCAAAGTGGAAGCCATAACCTGATCCTCTTATTTCACATCCGCCTGAAAACGGCAATTGACTGCTTAGTTCGCCTCTTGTTCTCATTAACCTTTTGAGACCAAATCGGGAACATTGCAACTAAAATTTTATCTGACCAGCCTGACGGGAAATGGTTTAACACTTGGTAAAGGAGAGCTTGCTCATGATGATTTCGCTGCGCGCCCGGCTGGTTTTTCTGGCCATGACCAAAACCGGATCAACGGCGATCGAGAACGCTTTGCGTGAACATTGCGAAATCATCTATTCAGGCGCACCTCAGGTCACTCACATGACATACCGGCGATATTCCAAGCATGTTGCGCCCTATCTCCAGGCGATGGATTTTGGAACATTCGAAACAACAGCCGTGCTGCGCCATCCTGTTTCCTGGCTCGGGAGTTGGTATCTTTACCGTCAAAGACCTGCGCTGGACGGGCGACCGGAAAGCACAAAGGACATGAGTTTTGAGGGATTTACGGAACGATATTGCGACGGAGACCCCAATATTTCGGGGATTGGTCGACCATGGGAATTTCTCAGGGACAGCAAACAGGCTCTGGGCGTCGATCATGTGTTTGCCTATGAAAACCTGGACCGCTTTACCGGATTTTGGGCAAAAAGACTGGATGCCCCCATTGTCTTGGGCACGGCAAACGCCTCACCTTTAGGCTCAACTTTCCTGTCGCCAAAGCTTCTGTCGCGGCTTGAAAACCACCTAAATCGAGAGTTCGATCTTTATGAGACCGTGGCCGGAAACGGATCCTTGCCAGAGTGAATTGCCGCCGGATCGGGATCCACCAGTTTATCCTTCACCTGTTCCGCAAGATCAGTGAGTGAGAAGGGTTTTGCCAGAAAGCTCGCGTCTTTGAGTTCCGGGCCTGATTGATCGAAGGCCCCTTCGGCATAACCTGACATGAAGATCACAGGTGTCTGCGGGCGCGTTTGCAGCGCCTGGGTGATCCAGCCGGGACCATCCAGCCCCGGCATGATCACATCTGATAAAAACAGATCCACATTAAGGTCGTCATCCTCAAGGATTTTCAACGCCTGATTGCCGTCCTCGGCTTCCAGAACCGTATAACCACGGAGCTGCAGGGCCCTGGCGGCAAAAGCCCGAACCGGCACCTCATCCTCAACCAGCAGAATTACACCACGGCCTGTCAAATCACGTGCTTTGATACCTTCAACAGCCCCATTGTCAGCCTTTGAGGCACCCGACTGGCTCACCTCTTCAGCTATCGGCAGATAGATTGAGAAAGTCGTCCCCACATTGGGCGTGCTGTCGCAGAAAATATACCCGCCGGTTTGCTTGACGATGCCATAGACCGTTGACAGTCCAAGCCCTGTGCCCTCGCCGATCCGTTTGGTGGTGAAGAACGGCTCAAACACCTTGCCGATCTTGTCGGGCGGGATGCCGACGCCATTGTCGCGTACCTCGATCTTGACGTATTGGCCAGGAATGATCTTGGCCTGATCGCGTTTGAGTTCGTCTTCCAGAACGAGGTTTTCCGCCGACAGAATGACATCTCCGCCGTCGCTCATGGCATCACGGGAATTCACCACAAGATTGACGATCACCTGCTCGAACTGACGCTCATCGACCCGAACCGGCCAAAGACCTTCATCTGCCTGAATGTCGAGGCTGACCTTGGCCCCCAGCAACCGGTTCAAAAGATGCGCCAGATCGTCCAGAACATCGGGCAGATGCAGGGTGATCGGGCGCAGGGTTTGTTTGCGGGAGAACGCAAGCAATTGCCGCACAAGCCCGGCCGCCCTAGTTGCGTTCTGGTGAATTTGCTTGAGGTCCCCGTGACTTGGATCACCGCGATCATGACGCAACAAAAGCAGATCACAATGGCCGCTGATGGCCGTCAGAAGGTTGTTAAAGTCATGGGCAACCCCGCCGGCCAGTTGGCCCACGGCCTGCATCTTCTGGCTTTGTACGAACTGTGCTTCCAGCGTTTTCAACTCTGTGGCATCAGAAATGGCTGCCAGGAGTGAAGGCTCGCCGTTAAAAACAACGCGTGTGAGGCTGACTTGCAGAAAGATTTCGCGATCATTGATCCGTCCGCGTGCAATCTCTGCGCGTCCCAGCGAGCGGCCTTTCATCGTATCTGATATCCGCTCCGGCAGGGACCTGCCCAACCCTTCGATCAAGCCAGCAAACTGGCGGCCAGGAACCGCCTGTGGCCCGAGCAGTCCGCGGGCGATCTCATTGGCGACGATCAACTGTCCATCGGGTGAGATGCGCGCAAGCCCGACGGGCAGATCCTCCAGCAGTTCATCGGTCAAAAGGTTCGAGACTTCATCGGCATCGCATGGCGTGAAGAGCACATTCTCATAGCCGTTGTCCAAGGCCTTGATATAGGCCCGATAAGGTTTTTCGGGATCCAGGGTCGACGCGTGCAGGCCGCCATGGCGCAATGGCAAATCTGACAGGATGTCTTCCAGCCGACCAAACTCTGTTCCGAACACCTGATGCGCAGCTGCGTTTGCCCGCAGAACCGTCCCATTGGGATCCAGTTCCACCAACGGAAAGTCTTCCATCCATTCCGCATTAAAATCACTCACACCCGGCACGCGACCATCTGCGATGTGCCACAGCAGGCATTTCCCCTCGACCGTCTGGGCCGTCAGATGCCTTACCTGTCCCTTGGAGGAGATATGCGTGGTGGCAATGCCAGAGGTCTTTGCCAATTGGGCCAGTCGATAAACAACCTGATCTGCATCCTCGGTCAATTGCTGCAGGACCTGAGCAACATTGCCATCTTGGGCAAACAGTCTTTTGGCGACCCGATTGCGGGCCATGATCTGCCCATCAAGACCTGTCAAGAAGGATGGATCAGGATGATTTTCGTAGAGCGTTTCAAATCCGTGGTTCGATGTCTCCCGTCGCATGAAAAACAGGTACCAGACCACCGCCGCCGCAATGACCACCCCGACAAAAAGGTCGAGAAAGAGCAACAGGATGTTTACCGGAACTGTGTCGGAAAGTACCAGCAATGCGAGGGCTGTAATCACGCTCAAAGCCACGGCCAGCATCCGGCGTTTGATCACTTGGGGACGCTGTGTCGATGGAAAGGAAATCGGGCTCACATTCGGCACTCTTCTGCTTTTGGACGGGCGTCACCTTCTTGGGATCAATCCGTTAACGAAGTCTAAAGAATATCCTTAAAATCTTCGCGCATAGAGTGTGTTAGTGTCAAGTTATCTCGCAGAAGTAGAAACCGTCGCCACCTGTCAGTGGCGAGAATGACTGGTGTTTCAGAAGGCTCAACTGAGGATTTCGTGACAGAAATCTCGCCGTCTGTATCTGGTTTTCCACATCAAGGATCGAGCAGGTGGCATAAACCAGTCGCCCACCGGGCCTTACGCAGGATACAGCCCGCCGCAAAATATCGCCTTGGACCTGAATCAAACGGTCCAGATCATCATCACTCAACCGCCATTTGCTGTCTGGGTTTCTGCGCCAGGCGCCAGACCCTGAACAGGGTGCATCGACCAACACCAGATCACAGGCACCTGCAAGTGATGGAAGTGCGCGTGTGTCAGTCAATTCCACCCGTAGATCCGCACGCCCTGCCCGTTCGGGAAGGTTTTTCATGCGGCCGGGATTGATGTCATGGGCAAGCAATCGGCCCTGCCCCTTCATAGCTGCCCCGAGAGCAAGGCTTTTGCCGCCCCCGCCCGCACAGTAATCCAGCACCGTCATGCCGGGTCGGGCATCACAGGCAAGGGCGACCAGTTGTGACGACAGATCCTGCAATTCGACAAGACCGTTCCTGTAGGCCTTGGAGTTCTGAACCAGCCGCGGGTTCTCGGTCACGCGCAAAGCCGTCTCGCACTCCTCCGGCACAGCACATTCGATGCCGTCACGGGCAAGCAGATCGCGTGCAGCGTTCCGGTCAGCCTTGAGCGTGTTGACCCTAAGGTCTACCGGTGCCCGGTCGCGAAGGGCCAGAAGAATGTTTTCAAAATCCTCCCCCAGCGAGCGTTTCAGAGGTTCTTGCAGAAAATCGGGAAAATCCAGTTCAACCGGATACGGACCGCGTTCAGGCTCGTTGCAGATCCTCGCCAATTCATCGGCGCTGAGGGGCGCCGGCGCGTAGCCCTCACCTGTAAAATACTGCTCAACCGCGTCATTCTGATCGAGCAGATGAGCGATCACAAGGGCCCGGCCGGTATCGCTCCCCATGCGCCAGCCATAGGAGCGTTGTTTGCGCAGAATATCGAACACGATGTCACGCACAGCGGCCCGGTCCTTGGACCCGGCAAACCGGCTGGCACGCGCCCAACGGGTCAAGACCCGCTCTGCCGCGTCGCCGTCGATGATCAGATCCATCAACTCGGCTGCGGTGGACAGACGCGCGGCAGGCGTCACGAGGTCATACCATCCTGCATGCTCATGACATCGGGCCCTCAGCTGCCCCGGTAGTTGGGCGATTCCCGGGTAATCTGAACGTCATGCACATGACTTTCGCTCAACCCGGCCCCGGTGATTTTGACAAAACCGCAGGACAAACGCATGTCATCGATGGTTTTTGATCCGGTATAGCCCATGGCCGCCCGCAGGCCGCCAACCAACTGGTGCAGAACAGCGCCTGCTGCCCCTTTGTATGGAACCTGCCCCTCAATGCCTTCCGGCACGAGCTTGTCGGTCGATGCTTCTTTCTGGAAATACCGGTCAGCCGACCCGCGCGCCATGGCCCCGACGGAACCCATGCCCCGATATGCCTTGAAGCTGCGGCCCTGAAACAGGATCATCTCGCCCGGCGCTTCATCCGTGCCCGCAAGCATGGAGCCGATCATGGCACAACTTGCACCGGCGGCAATAGCCTTGGCAAAATCGCCCGAGAACTTGATGCCACCATCGGCAATCACCGGCGTGTTGCTGCGCGCGCCTTCCTCGGCACAATCCATGATCGCGCTCAGCTGCGGCACACCGACACCTGCCACAATCCGTGTGGTGCAGATCGAACCGGGACCGATGCCAACCTTGACCGCGTCTGCCCCTGCACCGATCAGTGCTTTTGTCCCCTCACCTGTGGCCACATTGCCAGCGACCACCTGAACCGAGTTTGACAGTTTCTTGACCCGTTCCACCGCCTCGCCCACGCTTTGGCTGTGGCCATGGGCCGTATCAATCACCACCAGATCAACGCCTGCATCGATCAGCGCCTCGGACCGCTCAAACCCTGCATCGCCTACTGTGGTGGCCGCAGCCACCCGCAGGCGGCCCAGATCATCCTTGCAGGCAGACGGGTTGATGACCGACTGTTCGATGTCCTTGATGGTCATCAGACCGGTCAACTGCCCCTTGGCATTGACCACCAGCAGCTTTTCGATCCGGCGTGCGTGCATCATGCTGCGCGCTTCTTCAATTTCCACCGGCTCTTCGATGATCGCAAGGTTGTCGCTCGTCATCATCGCAGAGACCGGCGTACCGTCATCGCTGGCAAACCGCATGTCGCGGTTGGTGACGATGCCCAGAACCCGTGAATTTTCATCGACCACCGGAAAGCCGGTGATCTTGTAGCGTTCCTGCAGAGCCTTGGCGTCGGCCAGCGTCTGGTTGGGAGTAAGCGTGATCGGCGTGTAGACAATACCCGAGACGAAGCGCTTTACACGGCGAACCTGCCGCGCCTGTTCCTCGATATCCAGATTGCGGTGCAGAACACCCATGCCGCCTGCCTGCGCCATGGCAATGGCCATCTCGGCCTCGGTCACCGTGTCCATCGCGGAACTGAGAAGCGGAATGTTGAGCGAGATGGACTTGGTCACCTTTGTGCGCGTATCCGCGGTGGAAGGCAGCACGCTGGAGGCGGCTGGAACCAGCAAAACATCATCAAAGGTCAGGGCCTCACGAATCTTCATCTGTCCACTCCGGCACGGCTTCGCTATTGGCGCTTTGCTATCACATGGACGCGCACAAAAGGAAAGGGCCCGAGGTGCGGAACATCTTGTTTTCCCACGTCCGGCAGATCACTCTGCGCCCAAACAAGCTGACCGGGACGGATGAATGACCAAGCACGGATATGAGAGCGGCCGCCTGAACCTGCCATTTGTGGGGATCGCGACATTTGCCAAGAAACCCTACGTGGCGGACTGGGCCGGGGCCGAGGCGGATGTGGCCATCATCGGAGCACCTTTTGATTTTGGCACCCAGTACAGGTCTGGTGCTCGGTTCGGGCCTCGCGGAGTGCGAGAAGCCTCGACCCTGTTTTCCTTCGGCCATGCGGGCGCTTATGACCATGAGGACGATCAGACCTATCTGGGTGAGGATGTGCGCATTGTTGATTTCGGTGATGCTGACATCGTGCACACGGACACCGAGACCAGTCATGCCAACATCGAGACCGCTGTTCGGGCCGCCCGAAACATCGGCGCCCTGCCGGTTGTTATCGGTGGCGATCATTCGGTCAACATTCCCTGCATCCGTGCCTTTGACGATGCAAAACCGTTTCATCTGCTGCAGATCGATGCCCATCTGGATTTTGTGGATGAACGGCACGGCGTGCGCCACGGCCATGGCAACCCAATGCGCCGCGCGGCTGAGAAGAACTATGTCACCGGGTTGACGCAAGTGGGCATTCGCAATGTGTCCTCAACTGCCAAGGAGGGCTATGAGGCCGCACGCGCCATGGGCTCGGACATTCTGTCGGTGCGACAGGCACGTGCACTTGGACCCGAAGGTCTTGTGGCCCGCGTGCCCGAGGGCGCCGATCTATACGTCACTATCGATATTGACGCGTTCTGCCCCTCCATTGCACCGGGAACAGGCACGCCCAGCCATGGCGGGTTCCTGTATTATGATGTGCTTGAAATTCTCCAGCACGTGGCAAAACGCAACAGGATCATCGGTATTGATCTGGTGGAAGTTGCACCGGATTATGACCCGACTGGATCGACGCAAATCCTTGCCGCCCAATTGCTGATGAACTTTCTTGGGTTCATCTTTGCGGCCCGTAATGCCTAGTCCTGCGGCAGACCTCTGAAACCAGTGGCCACCAGAAACTTCTCTGAACTGTCAGAGCGGCTTGCTGGTGGCTTGAAATGCGTGGTCTTGGTGAAGTTCTTCTTCAGAAGGTTCAGCACTTCCACTTCGGCCCCACCTGCCAGCACCTTGGCAACAAAGGTGCCACCCTCATCCAGCACATCACAGGCAAAGAGGGCCGCAGCCTCTACAAGGGCAATGATCCGCAAATGGTCGGTTTGCTTGTGGCCTGAACTGGCCGCAGCCATGTCCGAGAGCACCACATCGGCCTGACCGTTCAGCCATTCTTTGACCTTGTCGTCTGCACCCTCTTCCAGAAAATCCAGCACATGCAGGTCTGCCCCGGCAATCGGTTCAACCTCCTGCAGGTCAATACCCAGCACATGGCCCTGCTTCTTGCCGCGTTTCAGACCTTCGGCATTCACCCGGTCGGTGGCAATCTGGCACCAGCCGCCCGGGGCGCACCCCAGATCGACCACGCGAGCGCCGGGAACCAGAAACCGGTATTTGTCGTCGATTTCCTTGATCTTGTAGGCCGCCCGGCCCCGGTAGCCGTCTTTCTTGGCCTGGGCCACATATGGATCATTCAACTGCCGCTGCAGCCAAAGTGTTGAGGACAGCTTGCGCCCCTTGGCCGACTTGACCCGCACTTTCAGATCACGCTGCCCGCGCCCGGAGGTTCGCCGTTCGGTCAAGTTGAAAGCCCTTTGTTGGCAGCAGCCTTTGCGGCTGCGTGGTGACTCATCATTGAATAGAGCATTCCTTCGCGCAGGCCGCGATCGGCCACGCGCAGGCGCTGCGTCGGCCATATACGCAACAACGTCTGAAGAATTGCAGAACCTGCTATGATAAGTTTCGCGCGGTCCCGTCCAATGGCCGGATCATTCAGGCGCGCCTCGGGCCCCAGTGAGACAAGACGGGATACAACCGCTTCGATCTGTTCTGCGGACATGGTGATGCCATCGACCTTGCGCCGGTCATAACGCTTCAAACCAAGATGGGCCGCGGCCACGGTGGTGACCGTCCCGGAAGTTCCGATCATCTGAAACCTTTCCGGATCAGACAGGATATCAAGATCATTATAGGGCACGAAATTCTGCAATTGCTCTTCGAAATACCACGACATCAGTGCAAAGCGCGCACTTTCGTCGAGAACATCGTCAAAACGTTCGTTAAGCGTGGCAACACCCAGCGGCACCGAGATGAAATCGACCACGCGCGCGCCTGTTGTTTCCACCGCCTCGACGCGGGGATCAAGCCGCAGTTTCATCACCGCGCGCTGACGGTGTTGCGGATCGATGTGAGAGATGTCCATCCAGACAAGCTCTGTCGACCCACCGCCGATGTCGAAGACCAGCAGCTGATCCGCGCGTTTGGACACCAGAGGCGCGCAGGAAACAACGGCCAGACGTGCCTCTTCTTCCGGGGCGATCACTTCCAGATCAAGTCCGGTGCGGGATTTGACCAGAGACAGGAACTTCCCACCATTTGATGCACGCCGGCAGGCCTCTGTTGCGACCAGCCTCTGGGCCACGACATTCTGGCGACTGAGTTTGGAGGAACAGACTTTCAAAGCCCCGACTGTGCGCTCGATGGCTGCGCGCGACAGGGATCCTGTCCGCTCGATATCCGGTCCCAACCGAACCGTCTTGGCGAATGCATCAATGATGCGGAAATGCGCACCCTCAGGCCGGGCGATCAGCATCCGGCACGAATTTGTTCCGAGATCCAGCGCGGCAAAAAGCTCGCCCTGGCTCTGCGCAGGGGGTCGGCCACCGCGTTTGCGGGGTCGGATTATAGCGTCCTGCGCAGGTCGAGTGGGATCCTGCGCCATGTGTGTACCGTGTCATATGTCCGTAACGTCACTGTCACGGCTCTTTGAGGTCACGCTACGCGCCAAATCCGATTGATGCAAGTCCGCTGCGTCAGGCCACGGCACCGCCTGCGACCTGTGCAAAGGGCTGGGCTTCGAAACCCAGGGTTCGCACGATGTCATAAGTCAGATTGGGGTTGTTGAGGGTGTAGAAATGCAGATGCGGCACGCCCTCGCGCAGAAGTTGATCACAGTGCTCAGTTGCTATCGCAGTGGCTAGAAGTTGATGTTCATCCGCTGTCTGGGTGTTGCCAAAGGCCTTGCGCAGCCAGTCCGGCACTGTTGCTCCACAACGTTCGGCGAAACCGGACATCTTGTCGAAGTTTTCTATTGGCAGGATGCCCGGGTGGATCGGGATGGTGACCCCGGCTTTCACAGCGCGGTCTCGGAAGCGCAGAAATGTCTCGGCCTCGAACACGAACTGGCTGATGGCCGAGGTTGCACCGGCATCCTGTTTGGCCAACAGCATCTTGATGTCGGCATCGGCGTCCGCGGCCTCAGGATGAGGTTCCGGATAAGCGGATACGGCAATATTTGACCAGCCATCCCTGGCCAATGCGCTGACAAGTTCAACAGATCCCGAGAACCCATCAGGGTGCGGCGTGAACCGCCCTGCACCTTTTGGTGCATCACCGCGCAGCGCCACGATCCTTGTGACCCCGCTCTGCCGATACTTTCGCGCCATTATGAGAGTATCTTCACGGCTTGTACCGACACAGGTCAGATGACCTGCCACGGCAAGCCGCGCACGGTCACGAATGGTTTTGATCGCGGCAACGGTGCGGTCCCGCGTGGTGCCTCCTGCGCCATATGTGACGGAAACAAACTGCGGCACCAAAGGCGCAAGCCGTTCCACAGAGCGCCACAGGCGCAATGTTGCTTCAGTAGATTGTGGTGGAAAAAACTCGAACGAAATCGTTCGCTGGTCAGCGTTGGTCATGAGCGTCGGTCCTATACCGTCAAAGCGTTTTGCTGCTGCGACTATAGCAGTTGGCAAGCGACCCATCAACGCGTAAAAGCGACCTCGATGCCGTTGAGTGGCAAAAACTTGAGCCATTTGCGTCGCAACTCTCGCTCACCATGTCGCTGGCAATCCATAGCTTGGGTTACGGCTGCCATATTGAGCGCAAAGACTTGAAGATCAGGAGACCGATCATGGCCGACGTCACTGTTGTTTATTGGCGCGATATTCCCGCCCAGATCATTGTGGGCAAAGGCCGTCGTGGGGCCAAGCAGCAATTGGCAGAACGCTTTGAACAGGCCATCGATCGCTGTGCCATGAAAATCGGCGCACGCGATTCAGATGCCTATCTGGCAGAGTGGCGCAAGGCCCCACCCTACCCGGTCGAAGGTGACGCGCAGGATGTCGTAAAATCCGAAGCCGCGCGTCTGGAAGACGAATACGATGCCGAGAAGATCAAGGCATTGATCGCAAATGATGGTTGGGCCTGAGGCCCGGACCCGGTGACAGATTGGAGATCATGGATGGCAAGCATTCTTCCCTTTGGTCGCAAGGCAAAGCAGACC
The DNA here is from genome assembly GCA_947494445.1 of uncultured Paracoccaceae bacterium. Classification (GTDB taxonomy): domain Bacteria; phylum Pseudomonadota; class Alphaproteobacteria; order Rhodobacterales; family Rhodobacteraceae; genus CANLSM01. The sequence continues at coordinate 249,485 of CANLVD010000003.1, forward strand.
GACACCCTGACCGGGTCCAGCGATGTGGCTGGCTTCATCGAGAACTTCTCGATTGAAGTGATGCCGCGCACCGCCGAAAAGGTTGCCTCGTTCAAGGATATCCTGCCCAATGGGACCCGCGTCTACATTGCGCATATCGACGGCACGCCGATCGAAGACATGCTGGCCACAGCCAAGCGGATCACGGAGGAAGGCTTTCCGGTCATGCCGCATTTCCCGGCGCGGATCATTGCTGACAAGGCAATGCTCGGGGACTGGATCCAACGCTACGCTGACCTAGGCATCGATCAGGCGCTGCTGCTGGGTGGCGGGCTTGATGCTCCTAAAGGTGATTTCCACTCGTCCATGCAGTTGATGGACAGCGGCCTCTTCGATGCCCACGGCTTCAAACGCCTTCACGTAGCAGGACATCCCGAGGGCAACCGCGACATCGACAAGGATGGTGGCGAGGCTGTGGTTATGGAGGCTCTGCGCTGGAAGCAGGAATTCAAAAACCGGACAGATGCGGAAATGGCGATTGCCACGCAATTCTGTTTTGAAGCAGCCCCTGTGATTGCCTGGGTTGATCGTCTGGCCGAGGCAGGCATCGACATTCCGGTACACATCGGTGTTGCCGGCCCCGCCAAGCTTCAGACGCTGATCAAATTTGCCATGGCCTGTGGTGTCGGACCGTCTTTGCGGGTTCTGCAACGCCGTGCAGCCGATCTGACGAAACTGATGCTTCCCTTTACCCCGTATGAGCTTCTGGCCGAACTGTCCGCGTACAAGGCCGCCAATCCGGGGTTCAACATCGAAAGCGTGCATTTCTTCCCATTGGGAGGGATCACCAAGACCGCAGAATTCACCGACGAATACGGCAGGTCCGCCGGTTCCATTGCAGCCCAAGCCTAATCCAAGAGGGATCCAGAGTTCATGACCAGAACCGTTGTCGAATCCAAGACAAAGACCGCAATCATCGGGTTCGACCAGCCCTTTTGCGTAATCGGTGAGCGCATCAACCCGACCGGGCGCAAGATCCTTGCGGCCGAACTGGAAGCGGGCGATTTCTCGACCGTCGAAAGGGACGCTCTTGCGCAGGTGGCAGCCGGTGCAACCATGCTCGATATCAACGCAGGCGTGGTTTACAACACCAACCCCAACCCCAATGAGACCGAGCCGCCACTGATGGTCTCGATCCTCAAGCTGGTGCAGAGGCTGGTGGACGTGCCGCTTTGCATTGACAGCTCGGTTCCAGGTGCGCTGGAAGCCGGTCTTGAGGTTTGCGAGGGCCGTCCGCTTCTGAACTCCGTCACCGGAGAGGAAGAGCGCCTAGAAGCCATTCTGCCACTGGTCAAGAAATACAACGTGCCCGTGGTTGCCATCTCAAACGATGACACCGGCATCTCGGAAGATCCAGAGATACGTTTTGCGGTTGCCAAAAAGATCGTGGAACGCGCGGCTGATCACGGCATTCCGGCACATGACATCGTGGTAGATCCACTTGTCATGCCCATAGGTGCCATGGCAACCGCTGGTCTTCAGGTTTTTGAGCTGGTGCGCAAGCTACGCAACGAGCTTGGCGTGAACACAACCTGTGGTGCGTCGAACATCTCTTTCGGTCTGCCCAACCGCCACGGCATCAACGGGGCATTTCTGCCAATGGCCATCGCGTCGGGCATGACATCGGCGATCATGAACCCGGTTCGTCCGCAGGAAATGGAGGCGATCCGCGCAGCCAACCTTCTGATGAACAATGACGCCCATGGTGCAGCCTGGATCAGGGCAAACAAGCCGGTTCTGGCCGAGGGTGAGGTTGAGGCAGGTGCACGCGGTGCACGTGAGGGCCGTCGTCGGCGCCGCAGCGCCTGATCTATCACAAATTCACAGATTTGAGGCCCGGGCAATTGTCACCGCCCGGGCCTTTTTCACGTCAGGCCAATGCTTTGCGTCGGCCGATGAAGCCCAGAACGCCAAATCCCAGCAGCGCCAGACCAATTGGTGCCGGGATCGGCACGGCACTCACGGAGATCGTCGCAATCAGGTCTGATGCTCCCGGCAGGAAGGCAAGCGTCGTGCCTGCAGCTGTTCCTGTGCCAAGATAGGCCGACAGGTCTGAACCGAGCGTGATATTGCCGGTTGTGTCAGTCGCAGTGCCACCGTTTGCGCTGAATGCTGCCCCTTCGTTGTCATTTGCTTCGGTTCCGGCATCCCAGATATTCGCGCCAAAAATCTGGATCGGCGCAAGACCCGTGAAACTGCCATCAGCGGCATAGACTTCGTAGGCCATAGGGTTGTCATTGCCCAAGAAGCTGTCGTTTGTCGGAATGACCATCGACAGGAAGCTGAGGTAACGGTTTGTTGTCGGATCTGCATTCAACACCACGGTGGTGGTTTCACCGGGTGCCAGAACCGGCGGCAATGGTGTTTTGTCAGAGCCGGTAATGGTCGTCACGAGATTGGCTGGATTGGACCCGGCATTTGCCGCTTCAGGTGCCGTATTGCCGGTTTCAGCCACGGTTTCAACGCCAATGCTGGCAGGTGCGCCTGCATCAAAGGCATCGTATGAGCCGTCATGCAACACCGTTAGAAACGGGGTCAGATACAGCCCGCCTGCGTCCTGATTGTTGGTGATCGTCACTTTCAGAGGTGCGGCAATTGCCGAAGCCGCAGGCAAGAATAGACTGGCAGCGCCGGCCAGGGCCAGCGCAGCAATTTGGTTTATAGTCATTGAAAACTCCACTGTTTGACACGCGCCGCCTGACATCGGCGGCGCAGGATCAAATTAGCAAAGCCTTCGATCACATTGCTTCACGTTGTCCACGCAAATGGTGACAAGAACGTGAACATCTCTTGGCACTCAGCTGTTGGAGCCGGTAACGACGGGATTGTCGAACAGGGTCCAGCCCACCATGCTTTCAGGATAGAGCTTGACGCCTTCGATCCCTGCCAGCTCGGAGGCAACAAACCAGTTGGTTGCCGCCCAATGGCCCGTGTTGCAGAAGCTGACCAGCGGTGCACCGGGGTTGTCGGCTGCAATCTCCCGAACCGTGTTCAAGGTTGCATCTGTTGGCGTGACGATCGGGTTCTTGCCGATAAACCATGTCTCGTGGCTCAGGTTCATTGCACCTGCAATCGTTCCGGCAAACACAGCCGCCTTGTGCTTGATGCCACCGACAAAGAACTTGTGCGGGCGCGCATCGATCAGCACGGCATCGCTGTCGCCATCAATAACGGCCTCAACACCGTCAATGTCCATCCACCATCTGTCGTCGAAGGAAACCTCGATGTCTGTTGGCTCAATCTTGGTGATCTCGCGGCTCAACGCACCACCGGCGGCAACCCAGTCCTGCACACCTCCGTTGAGGATCGTCAGGTCAGTTAGTCCAAGGCTCTTGAGGGTCCAGTAGACCCGCGCAGTCGCTCCGAAATCAGTCGCGGTGTCACCCTGCGACACGATCAGGATCTGCTGATCCACCGCCACACCGGCAGCTTCAAGCAGTGCTTCAAGATCTTCAACCTCAGGCACCCGGCCGGGATTGTCTTTCGGCCCACGGAACAGGCCGTAAGGCACGTTTGCGGCACCTGTGATGTGGCCTTCGGCAAAGGCTTTGGGGCTGCGGATATCAAGCACCCGGATGTCGGATGTGATCTCACTGGAGATGTCGCCCGCGCGCTCAAGCGGGGACCAATCAGCGGCCATCGCCGTTCCCGCGAGTGCTGCAAATACAACTGACAACAGACCTGTTTTCATGACCCAAAAGCCTCCTGTTTCCATTACCGGACGCAACATATAGACAGAGCAATAGGCTACGGACAGCCTGTCAGGATCAAATAAGAACACAATTCCGAAATCAGCCGCGAAGCGATAACAGCGTGACGCAAATCGACTGGCGAACGCAATCTGGTTCTGGCCAAATGTCCGGGATGTAAGGGAGTTTCTGATGTCCAACGATGCGAATCCTCTGGTGATTTTCACACCTTCGGGCAAACGCGGCAATTTTCCGGTCGGCACGCCGATCCTGACGGCAGCGCGCCAATTGGGTGTTGATCTGGACAGTGTCTGCGGTGGGCGCGGGATCTGTTCGAAGTGCCAGATCACACCGTCTTACGGAGATTTTCCCAAGCATGGCGTGACCGTGCGCGATGGTGCCTTGTCCGAATGGAATTCGGTGGAAGAACGCTACAAGTCCAAACGTGGTCTGGTCGAAGGCAGACGTCTGGGGTGTCAGGCAACCGTGCAGGGCGATATCGTGGTGGATGTGCCCCCCGAAAGCCAGGTTCACAAACAGGTGGTGCGCAAACGGGCCGAGGCGCGCGACATCGTGATGGATCCCTCGACACGGCTTTATTATGTCGAGGTGGAAGAGCCCGACATGCACAACCCCTCGGGCGATCTTGAGCGGTTGACGGAGGCGCTGACCGATCAATGGGGTCTGGCGCATGTGGTTGGTGATCTGCGCACAATGCAGTCACTTCAACCTGCCCTGCGCAAGGGCAAATGGAAGGTCACCTGCGCCGTCTATCACGGGCGTGGTCTTGGACCTGCCCGGATCATGGAGGTCTGGCCCGGCTATTTTGAAGAGGCAATCTACGGGCTGGCCATCGATCTCGGGTCCACGACGATTGCAGCACATCTTTGCGATCTGCGCACGGGAGACGTCGTTGCAAGTTCAGGCCTGATGAACCCGCAGATCCGGTTCGGCGAAGACCTGATGAGCCGGGTCTCCTATTCGATGATGAACCCCGGCGGCGACAAGGAAATGACCGAAGCCGTGCGCAATGCCATCAACGCGCTGACCCAGCAGATTGCGGCTGAGGCTTCCATTGATCCAACGATGATCTTCGAAGCCGTGATCGTGGCGAACCCGGTCATGCACCATTTGCTTCTGGGCATTGATCCAGTCGAGCTCGGTCAGGCCCCGTTCGCGCTCGCAACCTCGGACAGCCTGACGCTCTGGTCGAATGAACTGGGAGTGCAATTGCATGCAGACGCACGGATTTATATCTTGCCGTGCATCGCAGGCCATGTCGGCGCTGATGCTGCCGCTGTTGCCTTGTCTGAAGCGCCGAACCAGTCCGACGATCTGGTTCTGATCGTCGACGTCGGCACGAATGCCGAAATTCTGCTTGGCAACAAAGATCGGGTTCTTGCCTGCTCCTCTCCCACCGGTCCCGCTTTTGAAGGCGCACAGATTTCCGCCGGACAACGCGCCGCACCAGGCGCCATCGAACGTGTGGAAATTGATCCTGTCACCAAGGAGCCGCGTTTTCGGGTGATCGGCAGTGACCTGTGGTCCGATGACCCAAGTTTTGCGGCTGCCACGGCAGCATCGGGCATCACCGGCATCTGTGGATCCGGCATCATCGAGGCCATTGCTGAAATGCGCATTGCGGGCCTTGTCGATCCCGGTGGTCTGATCGGATCAGCGGAACAGACCGGCACAGCGCGCTGCATCCCGGAGGGTCGCACCCATGCCTATCTGCTCTATGACGGCAGTGCGACAGGCGGCCCGACAATTACAGTTACCCAAGGGGATGTCCGCGCAATCCAACTGGCAAAATCAGCGCTTTATGCGGGTGCACGTTTGTTGATGGATCAGCTTGGCGTGGATGAGGTCGACCGCGTTGTGCTGGCCGGTGCTTTTGGTGCGCATATTTCGCCCAAACACGCCATGGTGTTAGGCATGATCCCCGATTGTCAAATCGACAAGGTGACATCTGCTGGTAATGCCGCAGGCACCGGTGCACGGATCGCGCTGCTGAACGCGGCTGCCCGGCGCGAGATCGAAAGTGTGGTGCGCCGGATCGAAAAGGTTGAAACCGCAGTGGAGCCACGCTTTCAGGAGCATTTCGTCGCTGCCAACCACATACCTCACGCAACTGCGACTTTTCCGCGCCTCAACGCGCTTGTGTCGCTTCCGCAAGTGTCGTTCAATCAGAACTCTGGTGAGGGCGGAGGTCGTCGACGCAAACGTCGGGCCTGAGGCCAAAAGGCAAAGGACAACAGAGCTTGCATATGTTTCGCTATCTGACGCTGGCCGGCTTGGCGCTTTCGGCCCAACTTGCCTCGGCCCATGAATACTGGTTCGAGCCTGAGGCTTACCGCCTGCCATCAGGTGCAACAATTGTCGCTGATGCGGTAAATGGCGAAAATTTTGGCGGACCCAAGATGGCCTATTCCGCGCGCGGCTATGAGCGTTCCGGCATATTTGCGGGCGATGTTGAGATCGCTCCCCTGCCCGGATCGCAATCGCAACGCCCCGCTGTTCAAGTGCCTGCAGCCGCTGATGGATTGAACCTTTTGTGGTATCGGTCTTCGGCCTCGATCATCACCTATCCCACCATTGAGAAATTCGCCTCCTTCCTCAATGGCAAGAAGCTTGATGCAGCACTCACTGAACACAAGGCACAGGGCTGGCCCGAGAAAGACATTCGTGAAGCTTACTTTCGCTATGTCAAATCTTTGGTCGCTGTGGGTGGGAGTGCTGGGTCAGATCGTGTACTGGGTCTTCCCTACGAGTTCGTAGCGCTCGACAACCCTTATGAAGGCGATGGGCCTGTGCGCGTGAAATTGCTTGAGCGCAGCCAGCCTGTACCAATGACTGCCATTTACGTCTTCCACAAGTCCGAGACTAAGGCGGCTGAGAAGACCTGGTATCAGACCGATGCAAATGGTGTGTTTTCGTTGCCGCGCGTGCCCGGAGAATACCTGATCAATGCGGTGTCGATCCTGCCTGCCCCGCCGCGGATCCAACAGGATCTGAACGCGCTTTGGGTCACGCTCTGGGCGTCATTGACATTCGAACTATAAGCCGTTCAGCGCGGCTTCCAATCGATCAAGATTGTCGCTCATCGTCTCGATGAATGATTTGTCTTCAGGCAAGTGATCACCCGGTAGAAACACAACCGGCACAAGATCGCGTTCAGTAATGGCCTTCAAGGCATCAGGATGCGGTTCTGCCTCGAACAGAAAGAGCCTTGCATCAGGGGATCCAGCCAGAACTTCCGTCATTGAGGACAGATCATCTGCTGTCGGTGCTGCACCAGCAGCCCATGAAACACTTTTGCCGTCAACGCCGAGCGCTTTGAAAAGATACTGAAACCGGGGATGGGAAGAAATCACGGTGCCGGAAATACCAGAGCCAAGGTCATCGGCACGCTGCGACAGGGCAGCGAGATCGCTTTGAAGAGTTGCTGACGCCGCCGCGATGTCAGCATCCGTTTCCAGCAGGTCCGTCAGTTTGTCGGCAATCGCCTGCGCCTGATAGGCCGCAAGGTCAAAATCCAGCCATGTGGTGGCAGCAAATCCTGTATGGGAATGCTCGCCGTCCGGGCCGTGAGCATGGGTCACGGCGTTCGCCACCGGGATGAACTGATCCTCGCGGCCCGCTGTGGTCAGTAGGGTTTTCCGGCGTGACAGACTTGCCTTGGTTGTCCATGCTGCATATTCGGCCCCATTCAGCAACACCAGATCAGCGCCCTGAATGGCTGAAATATCTGCGATGCCCGGCCGCCAAAGCGCTGGATCACGGTCCAGGGGGACCGGGAAAGTCACGCTGACGTCGTCCCCCCCAAGCGTCTGGGCAAAATCAGCCAAAGGGGCATTCACGGCCACAATATTCAAAGGCTCAGAGAGCGCTGGAACCGCTGCCAGCACCGCCGCAAGGGTCAAGCCCAACTTCATTGTGCCGCTCCGGTTATCAGATCGTCAGGTGTCAAAATCCAGTAGTCGGAATGACCGCTTTGCGTGGATACCTCGATCCGCAGGCCCGTGTCGCCGTTGGGGATCTCGAACCGCGTCACGCCGTCATCAGCAATCGGCAGGCGCAGCACCTCTGCGTCTTCACCATCAAAAACCACCACCTCGCCCAACACGGCCATACGACCGTTCGAGAACTTGGTTTCAACCGAGATTTCACCCTCAGAAACAGTCGCGTATACGATCAACCGATGCGCCATGGCTGGAACTGCGCTCAGCATGGCCAGGATCAGGGCCGGGATCCAAAGTCTCATTCTGCCATCCAGGATTCGAAATGGACCCAAAGAACAGCACCAAGCTCCACATCACGTCCACTGCCCTCATGGGACAGTTGATAGTCTGCTGAGTTCAGAGCCGCAAACCCCCACCAGCCCCCAGCAGGCGGAGCATATGTGAACACGCCATTGCCATCAGCCATGACCGTCTGGGTGATCATCAGGTCTGACGGGATCGTCTTTGCTTCACCCTCGTTGTAATACTCAACCTCGACCTCGGCATAGGGCACCGGCTTGCCATCAAGTTTGACAATGCCCTGAAAAACGTTTCCGGTCCAAAGGCCAAAGGGTCGGCTGAGCGGCACGATCTCGGTCGGCATTCCGATTTCCGCATTCCAGCCGCTGTCATCGCCAAAAGCCGCCACATAGGTTTTGGTGTAGTGGATGATGAATGCATCCTCATCAGGCTCCCAATAGGGCTGCGGGGTCATTGCGAAAAGATGGACACCCGGGCGTGAGATCTGGATCTGCGTCTCAAACCCGGCTCCACCATTGACCAACGTCGGTTCAAGCTGATCCAGAAGCGAGGTCGTCTCGCCGTCCAGATGAAGATCGAAGGCAACAGGTGCATCCAATGTCATGCCGATGTTTTCAAATGGATGGGTAAATGCCAGCGTCAGGTTCAATTCACGCCCGTCGTCCTTGTCCAGCATCGGCGTGGACGGCAGCACAACGCCAAAATGTGCCAGCGCAGGTGTCGTGATTAATGTGAAAAGCAGTGCAAGCAGGCGCATGTATTATCCCTTGTTGGTTACCAGCCAAACGGCAATGTCAGATACATAAGGCGTCAGGCCTGCCACGCATAGGCCAGCCAGACACATTGCCGTGATTGCTAACAGTACAAGTTCAGCCCCCATCAAACGCCATTGGGTCATTCTGTGACAGCCAAGTCGGAAAGCCGTCAACATCTCGCCTGCGCGCAGTTTGGCAGACAGGTAAAAGGCAAGTCCAACAGCAATCAGGGCAGCAAAGGCAACGACAACAAAGACGGCATCCAATATCTCGCCAATGCGGAAAATCGTGGCCAGCAATGATGAAATCACAACCGGTGGCACCACGATCTGTTCGGTCTCAACCTCCCCCAGATAGCGACCGCGCAAGATGGCTGCGCGTTTGGCATCCGGGGCAATCGCAATGACGGAGGACAAAGGATAGCTGTCCGGATCGCCATGAAAATGGAAGCTGTCGATATTCTCGGGCGTGATCCGGGTAAATTGCTGAAGGGCTGCATTGGCGGTCACCGCTGTCGTGGCGGCGTCTGGTGCTGTACCCACCACTACATCATCATGACCATGGCCCAGCCCCTGCACCACCCAGGCGGTTTTCAGGTCCACAAAGACCGCATCATCATCGGCCGTGCCTGAGGCCTCAAGAATTCCGACCACGGACAGTTCCAGCGGATAGGATCCTGCGAGATCGAACAGATTTTCGGGATCGGTCAACAGCGTTTTGCCGGTGGTCACGCCAATGGACTTGGCCGCATTGGCCCCCAAGACCGCCTCCCCCAGAACGGCAAACCGTCGCCCGTCTTGCAGAAACAGATTGCGAAAATCGAAGTAGTCCACCGACGTACCGACAACGGGTGCACCCCCTGCCCGGTAAAGTACATGCAAGGGGATCGCCTCGGCCAATCCGCTGTCCCAGACACGGTCATGTGTTGCCATAGACACGAGTGATGGGCGGTCCGATGTGAAATACAGCCCGTTCATGATCAGATCGAGGGCTGATCCCTTGGCCCCGATCAGAAGCCCAGTTTCATCAGCCCGGGCCGACAATTGCCCTTCCGCCGATGTCAGAACCGCCCGGGTGAGAACCGGCACCACAAGAATCAGCGCCAAGGCCAAAACCAGCACAGCAGACCGCAAACGGTGGAATCGGATATAGGCAATCGCCAGAAAAAGCGCGTCACCCATCGGCTTTACCCCGACGGAACTCGTTGAAATCGATCACCCGGTCAAAACGATCAAGAAGCGCGTGGTCGTGGGTCACTGCAATCAGCGTGGCCCCATCCTCTGCCACCCGCTCAAACAGCAGGTCCAGGATCAGCGTCTTGTTGTCCGGATCAAGGTTTCCTGTCGCTTCGTCTGCCAGAACCAGCTTGGGTTTGGTCACCAGAGCGCGGCAAATCGCAAGACGCTGACGTTCTCCCTGGCTCAAGGCAGAAGGATAGCGGTCCAGCTTGTCGAGCAAGCCGACTTTTTCAGCCAGCACATCCGCGCGGTTACGGGCCTCAGTGGTCAGAGCCAATGCGTCGCTGATGCGGAAGGGATAAAGGATGTTTTCACGCGCGTTGAGGTATTCGACCAACTCGAAACTTTGGAATACGAAACCGATTGAGTTGATCCGCAGATCTCGCCGTCCGGCGTCAGTCAGTGATCCAACTGATTGCCCATCAAACCGGATCGTTCCACGATTTGGCAACACCAGTCCCGCAATCAGATTAAGGAGCGTGGTCTTGCCTGACCCCGACGCACCTACAATTGCCAGGCGTTCACCCTGTGGCACCTCAAGATCCGATACAGTCAGAGAAAACCCGCTGTCAGGATATGTGAATTCCAGATCGGTCAGCGCGATCACGTCAGAAGTCTTCCATGAAGGTCGGGACATCTTCGCGAAGCACCTGATCAAGATCGAAACTGGTCAGGCGCCATTCCTCGGCCCCCGGTCCGACGCCAAGTTTGGCAGAATAGACATTTACCCGTTCATGCTGATGATCTTCATGGCCAAGGCGCCCGAACACGCGCCACTTGGCGGCCACCTGATACCCCTTGTCGGTCTCGTCCAGTACTTCAACCGAAAGCATCTCGACTGACAGGATAACGGCCGCAGCTTCTTCCGAGTACTCGGCCTCCTGAGCCATGCGTCTTTGCAGGTAAAGGTCCGTGGCAATGTCCGAGGTCACGCCGGACGCGATCCCGTCATAGATATCGGATTCCGTCTTCGCCTCGAACCCCGAATAGACGCGTTTGAGAAGCGTAGCCACGGTCTGATTGAGTGTATCGCCCTCAAGTTCGGTCACAACCATCTGGCCATCAGGCAGTTTTGCGCCACCTCGCCCGGGCCCCTCAAAGGCTGACCAACCCACGACCGCGAGCAAGGTCAGGATCAGACCAACTACGATGGTTTTCAGCTGATTTTCTGTCATCTAACGGCCAGTGCTCTCCTGCGCCAATACCTAGAACAGTCGGCTGTGGTTGACCACCTGCAAAGTCAGTCTTTCAAAGCTATCCGTCGGATTGCGGAGGGCGGCACTGATCCGGGTTGGCACGGCATTCCTGTATGGCGGCACGGATCCAGTCGCGTTCTGGAAAAACCGGCGTGATCACGGACAATGTATCAGGATTTGCACAGCGCGATGGATCGCTATCCTTGCGTTTGGTCGGGCCGGATATTGCGGTCAATATTCCTGCCAACTGCATGCCCGTCACTTTGCGGATGTAGACCGGCGATCCGCTCTCTCCGCCGCAGGGGCCGTGCACGGAGCCATCCTGCCGCCGCGCCATGAACATGCCTTGTGGTCCGGGTTGATCCTGTGATGTCAAATCCGTCAACCTGACCGTTGATCTGCGTTCATTGCGTGACTTGAGCGGCCAACTGGCAAGAACAAGCTGAGTTGACACAGACCCGATCCGGGCATTTGCAAGACCGGCAAGACCAGCTGTTTGGGGCGCAAACTGGGTGAGCGGGACCAGAGCTAAATCGCGTTTCAGACTGCCGGGAAAGCTAAGCGCCGGACACAACGCGACGCGGGCCTCCCTTGCTGTGCTGTCGACGGATGATTGTCCACGCAACGGAGGAAACACCTGCAAACGCGACCATCGTTTACCCTCAACACAGTGGCGCGCAGTGAGAACCCAGTTGGGTGCAATCAATGCACCCCCGCAGAACTGTGGCACCGGGGCCTGCCCCTCTGTCTTGCTGTCGGAGATCATGCGAAGACCAACCGCACCGGGCGCGTCCTGATGCCCGGTTAAACGGGCGTGGCCTGCCGAGCCTTGGGAAATTGCATCTGCCTGCCAACCACAGACCCGTATCGATTGGGCAAACAGTCCACTGGACGAAAGAGCAAGCGCCGCAAAGGCGATCAACAGCTGCCGGATCATTCCTTGAAAACGCGTCCCCAGATCGACTGCAACAAAGTCAGGATCAGGAACGCACCAACTGCCCAGGCCAGAATCGCGAAAGCCCCATATCCGCTGCCACGCAGCCAGACCGGTACAAGATTGCCTTGGGGACGCAGCCAGTTGAACCCCAAAAGGCCTTCCCTGCCCCACAACGAAAAGCTCCAATAGCGTGAGAGGTAGAACAGGGCCGTGAAAACCAATACTGCGAGAATAAGTCCGAAAATCCGCTTCATGGCAGCACCTTGATCGTATCCACGTCCATCAGGAACATGTGCATGTCACCCAGTTTGCGAACCTCGCCCTCGACCTGGATGTAAAGCGCCGTGAATTCTGTCAAATCAGGGCCGATTGGATTGCCGTCACTGTCCCCGACCAGAAAAAACTCTTCTCCTTCGACAGGTTGGGCGGACACGAATACCGGCGGCACTCCACCCGAGATGCACAGGTTTGCACAAGCCCTGTGCGCAATCCCTCGACCCGGGCGCATGGCACCTGTCAGGCATTTGCCATCACAAATCTCACCCGCCATCTGCCAGCGGCCAAGGCTTTCACTGACTACCTCAATCGCCGTCACATCCGGTTCGGCCTTGATGCCGCGCCTGCCTCCCCGAACCTGCATCATGTCCAGCGTTCCGCGCTGCAACAAAGGCCCGGAGGCCGTGACAACTGCACCATCCTCGATGCGTGACTGGACGCCGTTCTTGCCGTTGGCCGACAGCAGGATCGACCGACCGGCAGCAACTGTTTCTGTCCCGTTGGTCACGTGTAACACAGGGTAAGGCAGTGCGGTCATTGTCCCGGTCAGTGTCTGTGCACCAAGATCGAAGCGAAACTGCGCCGGTCCGGGATCAGCCTGCGTGGTGCCGATCATGTAGGCCAAAGCAGTGAAGGCGATGACCAGACCAGCGCAGGCAACCATCAGGAACCCGCGCAACCCGTCGGGCACAGGAAGAAATCCGATGAAAAACGGCGTTGATTTCTCGCTCATGCCACATCCTCCGGCAGGGAAATCGGGTCAGTTGGCGTGCCCGGTGGATTGGCCACCCGGTTCAACTCGACCATGCCATTGTGCATACGCAAACCGTACGTCGGCACTTTCTCGGTAAAAGGCTCCGGCGAGCGGCCGTCAAACAGACGGTACTGAAATCCATGCCATGGACAGGTCACACAGCCATCAATGATCCTGCCCTCGCCCAAGGGGCCGTTTTGGTGGGCACAGGCGTTTGAAATTGCCGCCAAATCACGGCCCATCCGAAACACAGCAGCCCGTTCGCCGTCGCCAAGTTCAACGATCTTGGCCCGTCCATCCTCGAAACTCTCAACTGCGGCGACTGAAACCCAGTCTCCGCTTGCCGCCGGTGCCGGTTTGTCGAGGATGACCGCAGCCAGATGCAGCCCCCCCACCAGACATGCGCTGACAAGCGTCACAGCGGCAAAGACCATATTTGTCTGATCCTGCAAGGCTCCCAATGCCACATGTCCGACAACGGCCGCGTAAGCTGGATAGATCAGGAAATGCAGACGCTTCCAGATCCGGGGCGTAAGAAACTTCAACCAGAAATCATGACTGGTCACAGCCATCACGAACAAAACGACCAGAGCAAAGAGGCCAAGCATCTCAAATGGAAAACCGAGCGTGCGGGTGAAGGACGTATTTGCGCTCAACAAGCCTTCCAAAGGTGCCGTGGGCGAAAAGGCGTAGTACCAGTCCAGAACAAATGCCAGATGCGACAGCGCCACGATCAGGGTCAGAACCCCGAAATGCCTGCGATTGTAAACAAGTGGCAGAAATCTGCGATCCAAGCGGGCGAGCGGTCCAAGGCACAAGATGACGGTCAGCATCAGAAAGGCGCAGCTGCCAAAGGCGCGCATGGCGTTAATCTGGGGGTTGATGACCCGTTCATGGTCCAGTCGGTCCGGGGCCAGCATCAGAAACACCCAGAGATAGATCACCATCATGACGATCAAAACGGCATCGTAGACCCATTTGTTCGGGTTCCACTGGACAGGGATATACTTGACGCTCATTGCGCGTCTCCGATCCGGACAGGCGTGAAGTCGTCTGGCCAATTCTGTTTCAGCGCGAGCCCCCCAAGCACGATCAACGGAAGAGCGATTGCGAGCACCCACCAGCATCCAGCGTGTATATGGCGTTCTGTCGTGTGACGCCCGCGCCAGGCATCGCGACCGGTCTCCAGTGTGAACCACCGCATAAGCACCAACGGCCAGATTGCGAGCACACCGGGAACCAGAAGAACCCTGAAGATGTACGCTCCTCGCGCATCTTCATCGATCCGATCAATTCCGATGGTCAGAAAGACCACAGCAACAAGTGCACCGATCCAGAGCCAGTATTCACCAAGGGTCAGCACGAAACTTGCAGTCATCAACTCAGCCTTTTGAAATGGAAAACGGAACAAGATCAAACCAGTGACGTCTATGCCTAACCCGATGCAATCAATTCTGCAAAGTGATTAGCGCAAGTCTTTGTTCACAATTCACATCTTGCCTTTGCGCAAGTGTGTTACCCGACGATTGCAAGCCAGACGGAAATTGACAGAACGGACATGCATGTTGCCAGCAAAACTGTACTGGCGGCCACGTCCTCGGCCCGGTTGTAAAGCCGGGCAAAGACATAGGCATTCACCCCCGGCGCCATGGATGCTGTGATGACCGCGGCCTGAACCATAGGCTCCGGCAGGTCGAAAACATGGCGGCTCAGCAGAAAGGCAATGCCCGGATGGACAATAAGCGAGAGAAACGAGATCATCAGAGACGGGCCCAAGGCACTGCGCATTTTGTAACGCGTCAGAACACCACCCAGACCAAAAAGCGCTGCAGGCAGGGCTGAGCGGACCACCATATCAAGCGCATCCATCACTTCATTTGGCAGTCGCAGCCCAGAGAGATTGACCATAAATCCCAAGGCAATGGAAATCAGCAGGGCATTTCGCGCCATGGCCTTGCCAATGGCAGCCATGGTCTGCCCCACCCCACGCCCATCTGCGCGGCTGATTTCCATCGTGATCGTGCCAAGGATATAGCAAAATGGCGCATGGATCGACACGATGGCAAAGGCCGCAGCCAGTGCGTCGGCCCCATAAGCCCGCTCCACGATTGACAGTCCAAGAATGACGGAGTTGGAAAACAGAGCACCGAAACCGATTGCAACCGCTTCTCCCGGACGACGGTTGAACAGCGCACGTGCCCCCCATGTTCCCAGAAGGAACGTGGTTGTCGCCCCAAGATAGAAGGAGGTCAGAAGGCCTGGATCGAAAACGGCCGAGAAATCCAGCGTCATCGTCGCCTTGAACAGCAGACAGGGGATCGCGAAATTCTGGGTGTAGATCATCACCCCTTCGATCACGCTGTCGCCCAGATATTTCAGCCGGACTGTAACATACCCGGCACCTGCTACCAGAAACACCGGAATGACAACGGAAAGCAGAGCTTCCATCAGACGAGAAAGCTCAGTTGCAACCCGTCATAAGCTGGCGTGATGTGGTCCGGCGTTTCAGCGTTCAGGGCCTCATAGTCCAGATCGATGTGCATGTTGGTCAGGACAGCGCTTTGAGGCTGCGCACGCGCGATCCATTCCAGTGATTGCTCCAGATGGGCATGAGACGGATGAGGCGTGTAACGCAATGCGTCAAGGATCCAGCAGTCAAGTCCCGCAAGATGCACCCAGCAGTCCTCGGGTATGGCCGAGACGTCTGGCAGATAGGCCACGTCATGAAATCGCAGCCCCAGCGCGTCGATCTGACCATGTTCCACCTCGAACGGCAGAACACTTATCGGTCCAGCAGCGCCAGTGACCTCAAAAGGACCATCAATGTTGTTGAGGTCCAGAATGGGCGGATATGCCGATCCTTCGGGTTGCACAAAGGCGTATCCAAACCGACTGATCAGCGCGTCGGAGGTCTGCGCATCTGCCCAGACCGGGAGGCGTTGTTTGCGGTTGAAGACCACCATGCGCAGATCATCGATACCATGCACGTGATCTGCGTGCTGATGGGTGAAAACAACCGCGTCCAGATACCCGACATTCTGCTCAAGAAGCTGGGCACGCATGTCGGGTGAAGTGTCAACCAAAAGCCGCGTGACCGCGTCGCCCTCCCAACGTTCCACCAGAATGGAACAGCGCCGCCTGGCATTCTTGGGGTTGGCCGGATCACAGGCCCCCCAATGCCCGCCCAGACGCGGCACACCACCTGAAGAGCCACAGCCCAGGATCGTGATGCGCAACTCAGGCATGGGCAGCCTTGGAAAACAGGCGGTCGAAATTGGCGCTGGTTTGGGCTGCAAACTCGGCATAGCTCATACCGAAGACTTCTGCGCCAACTTCGGCTGTATGGACTGTGTAGGCAGGTTCGTTGCGTTTGCCACGAAACGGCGTGGGCGCAAGATAAGGGCTGTCGGTCTCCGTCAGAATGCGGTCCACCGGCGCCTTGGCAAAGATGTCGCGCAGCTTCTGCGACTTCTTGAACGTCGCAATGCCAGACATCGAGAGATAGAAGCCCAGATCAAGGGCTGCCTGCGCAAGTTCGGCTGAGGACGAAAAGCAGTGCATTACACAAGTATACGGGCCTTGCGCATAAGCGTCCGTCAGGATGCGTGCCATATCTTCATCTGCATCGCGCGCATGGATGATCAGCGGCAGGCCAGTTTGCCGGGCCGCTTCTATATGTATGCCAAGGCTTTCGATCTGCTGGGGTTTGCTTTCGGCGGTGTAATGGTAGTCCAGCCCCGTTTCACCAATGCCCACGCATTTGGGATGCTCATTCAAGGCAATCAAAGCGTCCAGAGTCGCCATCGGTTCGTCTGCTGCATTCATCGGGTGAGTTCCCGCAGCATAGAAAACCGCTGCATGCGCCTCGGCAATGGCTCGGACCTGAGGTTCCTGCCGCAACCTTGTGCAGATCGTGACCATTCGACTGACACCCGCGGCCACAGCACGTGCCACGACCTCGGCCCGTTCGTCATCAAAATCAGGGAAGTCCAGATGGCAATGGCTGTCTACGATGTGTACTTGGGACATGTCAGGCCTGTCTGGTCAGCGCGACCGTCATGCGGCCTTGCGAAATGCGGTATCGATCGACAGGATCATATCTAGGATCACCTGTCCCGGGTCAAGGTTCACCGCACGCCCATGGGCCGCACGCGCCATCACATCAGACACAAGTTGCGCGGCCATCTGCTGAACAGTCGGTGTCGGAAGAAGACGCGCGGCCATTTCGGCTTCACCCGGAAACCCCTGCTCGACCCCGCCACCCCGGCTCGCCATCAGGGTCAAACGGCTGAGAGACAAAGGGATCAGATCCAGCAACATGTCATACTGATCAGTGGCCTGCCGCCCGGCGGCTGTTTCTGCCAGTTTCATTGCAGACTGACGATCCGCGCCGGGCATGGTCGAGAGCATATTCAGGATCAAACGATAAAGCTCAACCCCGTCCGAGGACATCAACTGAACCGCACGTCCAGCCGAACCTGCGGCAAGTGTTGAAACCCCTTCCAAATCCTCTGTGCCTATCGATGCCTGCCCAAGTGCAGATGCGATGTCATCTGTCGTCAGGGGATCAAACCGCAGGCTGCGACACCGCGACCTGATCGTTGGCAAAAGCAGTGATGGCTGGTGACCGATCAGAAAAAACACCGTGCGCGCAGGGGGTTCTTCCAACAGTTTCAGCAAGGCGTTCGCGGCGGACGTATTCATTTCATCGGCACTATCCACAATCCCGACCCGCCAGCCACCTTCGGCAGAGGACATGGTGAAAAACGACTTCATACGTCGCACATCATCGACGCCAAGCACCGAGCGCAACCGCTTGGTTTTCTCATCCCAACTGCGCCGGCAGAGGCTCAGACCGGGAGCCGCAAGTGACTTGACCTGACGCGCGGCAGGGCTTTTAGGATTGACCATAAATGGCCCCTGACCGCCGTCGATCAGGCGCTTGGCGGCCTGCCACGCAAATGTGGCCTTGCCGACCCCCTTGGGTCCGGACAGAAGCCAGCCATGATGCATGCGCCCGGTCTCCAAAGCCTCCATGAACTGTGCCACCGGACGGTCATGACCAAAAACTGTGTCCGCATGTCTGGGATGAGGAGCCCCGGTCAGGCAATCCGCCTCTGGCAGTTCGTCACTCATGGCAGGCGGTCCTGAATGGCATCCAAAATGCGTGCCGCCACGTTCTCTTGCGTGCCTTGGGCGGCTACAACCACGCACCGGTCGGGAAATTCCTTGGCCAAATCCAGAAAACCTTGCCGCAGGCGCATTTGAAACGCCAGCCCCATATCCTCGAACCGATCCTCACCGCTGCCGCGTGCAAGTCCTCTGTTCAACGCCTCCGACGGGTCAGCATCCAGAATTACTGTCAGGTCAGGCTCGATCCCGATCATCAGCTTGTGCAACTGGTCCACCATGGCCCGCAAATCAGCGCGAACAGCGCCTTGATAGACGCGTGTGGAATCCGCGAAACGATCGCAGATCACGAATTTACCGGCAGCAAGTGACGGTGAAATCAGCCGTTCCAGATGATCGCGACGGGCCGCGTAAAACAAAAGAATTTCTGTTTCCGGTGACCACCGTCCAACTTCGCCAGAGACCAGAAGCTTGCGAATGTCTTCGGCTCCATCTGACCCGCCTGGTTCGCGGGTCAGAACCGCTTCGCGTCCCAGGGCAGCAAGATGACTTGCCAAGGCACGGGCCTGTGTCGACTTGCCGGAGCCGTCAATCCCCTCAAAGGTGATCAGCACGGCGGATTCACTCGCCCGCCAGCCGCGCCTGACCGGAACTCAGCGCTTTTGAGGCCAGAACCCGCGCCGCCGCATCAAGACGTCGCAAAAATCCACCCCGCGCCACATCATTGGCAGCCACAAGATCATAACGCGTCTCGCCAATCTGGGGTGTTGTCACGACCAGCTCCGCCAGCTTGTCGCCCTTTGCAATTGGCGCTTCAATCGGACCGGAATACCGCACCTCGGCTTTGAGGTCGTCCCGGTCCACGAAGGCGATCATGGCGTCCAGTGGCTCTGTGGGAACCAGATCAACTGTCCGCTCCTCCCCCAGCCAGACATTGGCCTGAGTGACAACTTGTCCATCCGAGAACAGAGACTTGGAAAAGAAGTCACGAAAAGCCCAGTTCATCAACCGCTCGGCCTCCAACAAACGTGCCCGACTGGAAGGCAGGCCCGTTATCATCAAAGTGATCCGACGATTGTCTTGCAGGGCCGAGCCCACAAGGCCGTATCCGGCCTCTTCTGTATGTCCGGTCTTGAGGCCATCCGCCCCGGCCACCACGCCCAGAAGCGGATTGCGATTGTCCTGCGTAATACCGTCCCATGTGAAGGTTTCTTCGGCAAAGAACTCATAAAACTCGGGATATTCCTCGATCATGCGGCCTGCAAGGAACACCAGATCCCGCGCGGACATGCGGTGATCGGGATGCGGCCAACCAGTGGAATTCACGAAAGTGCTTTCCATCATTCCCAATTCACGTGCCCGGCGTGTCATCTGGTTTGCAAAGGCATTCTCCGATCCGGCGATGCCCTCGGCCAGAACCACGCAGGCATCATTACCCGACTGTACAATAATGCCGCGGATCAAATCCTCGACGCTGACCTGCTCACCCTCACGCAGGAACATTTTTGAGCCACCCATGGACCATGCCTTGGCCGAGACCCGAAACGTGTCCGACAACTCAAGCCTGCCGTCCTTCAGCGCCTCAAACACCAGATAAAGCGTCATCAGCTTGGACATCGATGCCGGTGGCAGTGCTTCATCAGCATTTTTGTCCAGAAGCACAGCACCTGTCGCATGATCGATCACGAGGGCTGCACGCGCCTGTGTGTCGATGGCCGCCCCTTGTACGGGGATCAGACACAAGACTGCCAGCGTGCCAATGATAGCTTTATTTGCTTGTGAAAACATCACTGTATCCAAGAGAGTTCAGTTTCGCGATCAGGGCTTTTTGGTCGTCCAATGTGACGGAGGGTCCGGCAAAAACCGAAAAGCTTGTTCCGGTCCGATCCTTGATCCGACGCCCCTTTGTCTTGATCCCCTGACTTTCCAGTTTCAGGATCAGATCTGATGCAGGCCCCTGTTCCGGAAAGCTGCCGACAGCCACAAATGGCCGAACGAGCGAGCCATCGGGATTGGTCTGTGCAATCGGCTCAGCCGGGGCTGCAGGTGCAGCGACCGCGACAACAGCCGGCCTCGGCTTCGGAGGGGTTGCGGCAACCGGCTTGACCGGATCAAGCACAGCCGCTGCCGATTGCTGCGGTGCAGCCTCAAGAGCCTGGGTTTCGATCGCAACGGCTTCTGGAAGGACTTCGGTTGCATCCTCGGCCACTTCTGCGGATGCAGAGGCAGTGGTCGCAGCCGCTGCTGCAGGTTTTCGGGCAAAAATCGACGCCAGAGCCGCACCAAAGCCGCGTTTCTTGGTCTCAGCCGGGGGTTCAACGGGCGCATCGACCATGGGCGCTTCTTCCAATGGATCACCCAGAACGGCCTCGGCCACGGCCTCTTCAGCTTCAGGCGGGGTTTCGGTCAGCGCTGCAATGGTTTCAGCTGCCACCTCCTCGGTTGTGGCGTCCTCCTCGTCCACCGAAGGTTCATCAACGGCATCCAGACGTTCTTCGACTGGCGTTGTTTCCACCACTTCTGCAGGGGCCACGGGCGGAATTTCAACGGTATCTTTCCGCAGCACGACGACATCAAGAATGGCTGGAATGCCTCCTTCAAGCCCCAGCCCTTCTGCTGCCTCGGACGAGACCTGAATATCAGCCCCCGGTGGCAGGTTGCGTTGGCGGAACAAGGCAGCCGTAATGATGAGACCATTTTCGGTGTTGGTGACACGCACCCGTTCGGGTGCGACCTCCTCGCCCACCGCGACCCAGATGCCACCCAGTGACGGACGTCCGTCCCAAAGGCCCGGTCCCGTTGCCGAATACACCTCTGGTGCTTCGACCTCGCGTTCCTGAATGCGCAGGACGTTCGGATTTCCGCCACTGCTTGAAGCCCCGGTGTTGCGGGTCAGCTCCTCGCAGCCCGTCAGAGCCATCAATGCCACCGCTGCGGTGAGCATGCCTGCACGCGACATCCCGAATTCAGCCATTTCCCATGACCTCCCTGCCTAGTCTTGTCCCTGCCATCTGTCCGGTTCTGCGCGGATTCAAACGACGTTCTGCCTCAAGTCACCAAGAATGCTACGCCGACACTGTAGCAAAATCCGCAGCGAATGAAAGCATGATAGAATGCCAAAAATGGGTGTGGACAGATGTTGCCGCTCAAGGCTAAAAGCGCTGCACCGGAGGGGTGGCAGAGTGGTCGAATGCGGCGGTCTTGAAAACCGTTGAACGTGCAAGCGTTCCGTGGGTTCGAATCCCACCTCCTCCGCCACTGCTGCCACCGATGTTTTGGAACCTGTTTCAAAAGCTTTGCGTTCAGCCGGACCCTAAAGTGAAACCCTGAAAACCTGCACTTGCGCCCAACTCTCTGGGAACCAATCGGCGTCAGATGTGTTCTCTGATGAACAAACCGGATTGTGGCTAACCGTGGCCGCACCAAAGCGCAGGATGGAAAGTCATGGAACAGATCGGCAATGTCATGGAAACTGTATCAACTCAGATGTCTCAGGTCTTCCAAACCGAGATATTCGATGGAAAGTCCATGGCCGATGTCATGACTTTCGAAGTGCTGGTTGCCCTGACCGGCAATTTGATCGCAGCTTCTGTGCTGATCTTTCTGGGTTTTGTCATTTCCGGCTTTCTGCGGCGACGCATTCGCAAATTTGCTGGAAAACACGGCAGTCTGGACGAAACGCTCTTCGGTTTTCTAGGCAATCTTGTTCGCTACACAGTTCTTGCTTTCACTGCACTCTTTGTTCTCAACACATTCGGCATCCAGACAACTTCAATCGTTGCAGTCATTGGTGCCGCGGGTCTTGCTGTTGGCCTTGCCTTGCAGGGAACGCTGTCCAATGTGGCAGCGGGTGTGATGATCATTCTGTTCCGTCCACTCAAAGTTGGTGACTTTGTGCAAGTCAATGATGTGGTGGGTACGGTAAAGGAAGTGACTTTGAACTATACCGAGATTGCAAATATCGGGAACGTTCGTGTGGTTGTTCCCAATGCCGAGGTTTGGGGAAATACGATCAAGAATTATTCAAGTTATCCGACCCGCCGGGCTGAGTGGACCTTTAGCGTCGGATACGGGGTGAATCTGGCTCAGGCCGAGCGGGTAATCCGCGAGACCGTTATGTCCGATCCAAGATCACATGCTGAGCCTGAGCCGTTTTTGCAAGTGAACAACCTCGGTGCTAGCAGTGTAGATTTTCTGCTGCGCGTGTGGTGCGATACGGATGTCTATTTCCAATATCAGGCCGATATCAAACGAAAGGTCAAAGAGGCGCTGGACGACGCGGACGTCAATATACCCTTCCCGACACGCACTGTTATGGTCCATCCTGAGAGCGGCTGCGAAACACTGTCTCAAACAAGTTCGATTGCTGCCGCATGAACTCTAAAGCTTCTAGGATCACGGCGTGAGTAAGCGAGCACTGATCGCAAAGTACTTGGAAGACATCCGCGCCAGCTATTGGTTTCTGCCAACCAATCTGGCGCTTTTTGCCGTCATTCTGGCTCAACTTAGCCTATGGGTTGACAAAGAAACAGTATTCTTGCCCGAAGCTTGGCTGACCACACAGGTCGATGGTGCCCGCTCCACTCTTGCAGTGATGTCTCAGGCCACCATTGGGGTGGCAGGTGTCATGTTTTCAATCACCATTGTCGCTGTCTCCTTTGCGTCAGGAAATTTTGGGCCACGGCTGATCGGCAATTTCATGAGAGATCGAGGCACGCAATGGAGCCTTGGCATCCTGATCGCCACCTTCGTCTATGCGCTGCTGGTTCTAAGGGCTGTGCAAAGCCCGTATGGGCCAGACGGCGACAATGCCGCCTTCGTGCCACATCTGTCTATCCTTTTGGCTTTTGGTCTGACCGCCATTTCCGTGATGGCCATGATCTACTATGTCCACCACATCCCCGAGATCATCAATGTCTCCAACATCTCAGCCGGTCTTGGCCGGCGTCTCAAGGCAGCATTGGAAGGCGAAGCGGGCCAGCCTCCAAGTACAACACAGGGCACGATCATAGATTTTCCTGAAAGTGCGCCGGATTGCACTGTCAGTTTAAGGGACTGCGGGTATATCCAAACCTGGAACAAGGAGCTTTTGAAACAGCTCGCTCAGGAGCATGATATATTCGTGGCCGTTCAGCATGTTGCCGGAGATTTCGTGTCGCCAAACACGGCTGTGTTGAAAATTTGGAACGTATCCGAACCCTCTGACGAGCTTAGTCAAAGCTTTCGTGACTGCTTCGCGCTTGGACAGAACCCGACTGAGCCGCAGAACCCTCTGTTCATTGTCAGCCAACTGGTTGAGATGGTTGCGCGCGCTATGTCACCGGGCGTAAATGACCCGTTTACAGCGGTAAATTGTATCAATTGGCTGTATGTAGGATTGGGTGCGGCAACGGACCTAATGAGCCAATTGGATTTCAGGACGGATGGGCGCGTACAATATCCAGTCATTAACTTTGCAGCACTGCTGGACGCAAGTTTTGGCCGGATCGAACCTTATGTTCGAGACGACCGGATCGTCATGTCGCATTTGTTTGAAGTTACGGATCGCCTGGCACAGGAAACAGAGAACAAGCAGGCAAAAGCCGCCTTGCAAGGGCTTATCGATAGGTTAAAAAATCCTGCCGATACTTGATTTACGCTTTGCCAACAGGTTCAGATGATCGGCCGCAACTGGACAGTACGTGTGTCCAACAATGCAACTTCTGCCAAAGCATCAATATCGGGGATTCTCAAAGTGCCGTCAGACCAAACAGCGAGTTGCCGCGCCTTCAATCGTGCAAGGGTCTTGTTCGTATGCACAAGAGACAACCCAAGCGCATCAGCCAAATCCTGTTGCTTGTAGGGGAGTTTCATCGCGCTGTTGCTTACAAGCTTCAAAGCGGATCCGCGTATGTAGATCCGCGCCAACGCCCAAGCCACTGATTGCAGCGCCGAACGCCGACCAAGGGTCGAGAGCGCCTCACCGAGAAAATGTTCTTCTACCGCGGCAAGCCAGGTCAGGGAAAAAGCTCTTTCGGGGCGCTCTTTGAAGAATGTCCAGATCTCCGAGCGATCGAACACACATAAGGTCATCTTTGTGGTTGCCTCGACCGAATGCCCCATCTCCCCCATGATGCCAGCTTGCAAACCGACGAAATCACCCGGGAAAACCAGACTGACCACATGTCGTGCGCCATTGGATAAAAGCTTGTACCGCAAGCCCATACCATGCAGCGCGGTATAAAGTTGCGGGCTATTCGAACCCTCCATCAAAATTGGTGTCCCTGCATCCACGACCAGTTCTCCCACCTTGAATTTCTGCATGAATTTCACGTCGTCAGCACTCATCTCTTCAAAGGCTGACATCCGCCTCAAGGGGCAATTCTGGCATTTGGTCGACATGGTTTTCACGCTTTCCTATGTCATAGATTAAAGCAAGCTCTGGTGTGTCGCCTATGATCACCCAGTCAGAACGGAGGGGTAATGATGCGCCACATTTTCTACGTAATAGAGCCCGACCCGGTGGTCAGACTTGATCTTAGCACCGCTCTTCCCTCACAGTTTCCCGAGTGCCAGGTCCACTTTGAAGACGCTCTGAGTGAGGCGCTTAGACCGCCTGACGGAGCGCATTCCTGTGTGTTGGTGAACGGCAGTCTTCCGCTCGGTGATCGGAAAGATGATCTTTCGGCCTGTGCCAGCCGAGGAATATCAATAATTTTCATCGGGACACCGAAAGAAAGCTTTCCCAACGCACATGTGCTGGAAACGCCATTCACCAATCGTATGATCTTAGAGGCTGTAACTAATGCCGCCTCTGTTCCGCCTGCGACCCGGCCTGAAGACCATACATAAACGCCTGCATCACAGGTGGCCCCTTGGTTTCAAGGGGTGCGACCGGATCAGGCTGCGTGGACGAGTCATGGTCCGTGCGGTGGGTTGAGACCCCGACACAGATCAGCCCCGCGCCCAAGTAAATGGCAGCAATGATCGCGGCGGTTACTTGCATACCCACCATGGGCACCAGCGCCAGCCAGCCCGCAATGGTCAGAAATCCGGTTCCAACCGCGCAAAGCAGCAGGCCTCCGGAAAGGAGACCTGCGCGTTTGGCTGTGCGCGCCACTTTCTGTTCGATCCCAAGCATCAGTTACTTCCGCGAACCGATGAAGCCGATCAGGAAGCCCACACCAGCAGCAATGCCAAGCGCAGTGGCAGGTTGGGTCTTGATGAAATCATTCGCCTGACTTTGCAGCTCCATTGCCTGCAGACGTGCAGTCTCGGCAGAGTCGACCGCTTTCTGCCGCACATCAGTTGCCGTGGACTTCGCGGCTGTTATTGCCTCATCTCCCTTTGCTTTGCCGAGTACGGCAATGGAGTGAGTCAGCGAGCTGAGGTCGTCGCGCAAGACTTCAATCTGTGCTGCAAGATCAGCTGCTGCCAGTTCAGTTGTTCCGTTGAGTTTTTTAGCTGCTGTAGCCATGTCGATCTCCTGGTTTGTGATGATCCATGCCTTTTCAACACGCCGGAACGCCGAAGGTTCCAAGACAACTCAAGAAAAAAAAACGGGAACCGATGACTGGGATTGCTGGTTGAACTTGGAAATCTCGACAAACCCGTCTGAGTTCACCCAAAGGGAGAAGTCTTATGCTTTACTATTCTATTATCTTTCTGGTCATTGCTTTAATTGCTGGAGTATTTGGCTTTGGAGGTATCGCATCTGCATCCGCTGGAATTGCCCAGATTTTGTTCTTTATCTTCCTGGTTCTCTTCGTCGGCTCGCTCAT
Organism: uncultured Paracoccaceae bacterium; assembly: GCA_947494445.1. Lineage (GTDB taxonomy): Bacteria > Pseudomonadota > Alphaproteobacteria > Rhodobacterales > Rhodobacteraceae > CANLSM01. The sequence goes on from CANLVD010000003.1 coordinate 275,521, forward strand.
TCTGCGCGCAGTTCGAGGGTAATTACGGCAACGGATTCTCAGATCAATTTCCAAGAGGTAATGAAATGACACAGCCACTGAATGTTTTTGCCACGCCGAATGACGTCTCTTCAGGTGTGCGCAACCCCGAGACCATTGCAGACAGTCTTTGCAAGATCCTGGCGGATACATACCATCTGACCTTCAAGACACACGCTTTTCACTGGAACGTTGAAGGACCCCTTTTTTACTCTATCCACAAGCTGACCGAGGCGCAGTACGAAAACATGTTTGCGGCGGCTGATGAACTGGCAGAACGGATGCGAGCCATCGGGCAGATGGCTCCTCTTGCCATGACCACGATCGTCGAGGCTTCTGTGGTTGAAGACCCGTTGTCCATTCCTTCTGCGGGCGAGATGTGCAGCATGCTGGCTAAAGACCATGAGCGAATTTCTCATAGGCTTCACGCCCTGATCAGGATCGCTGCCGAACAGAACGACCCGGTGACCGAAGATCTGGCAACTGCCCGGTCTGCCTTCCATGAAAAGGCGGCTTGGATGTTGCGCGCAATCACCGTTTCCTGAACAGGAAAAGCCCCGCCAAGGTGACTTGGCGGGGCTTGATACGACATCCGTATTCCGCGTTCCGTCAGACTTTCAGCGTTTCAGTCGAGGCAAAGAACATCGCCTGACTGACCGCTGACAGAACCTGATTTTGCTCGAATGGTTTCGAAATCAAGAAAGCAGGTTCTGGACGATCACCAGTCAAAAGACGTTCAGGAAATGCAGTGATGAAAATAACCGGTACTGTCATCACACTCAGCAAATCATTCACGGCGTCGATGCCGGACGAATTGTCTGCAAGCTGGATATCCGCAAGGATGAGGTTGGGTTCTGTGTCATGGCCAAGTTCCACCGCCTCGTTTCGCGTGCGTGCTATGCCGGTCACCTCGTGGCCAAGGCTTGATACAATTGCTTTGAGGTCAGCTGCGATAATCGGCTCGTCCTCTATGATCATCACCCGTCCTTTGACGCTCTTGGCCAGTTCCTCATTGGCTGTGGTGATCAGACCGCGCACATCCTCCACGTCCAGATCCATGATTTTTGCAATTTGGACAGGATTGAATTCTTCGATCGTGCGTAGCAACAGGGCTTCGCGCGAGTTGGGAGTAAGTTTGGCCAAGAGGGCATGAGCCCGACTGTGCAAATTGTCTTCAGGCTCGGACACAGATTGACCGCTGCTTAGCCAGATCGCGTGGAAACACTTGAACAAGTTCACTTTTACAGGTTGATCATTGTCAAAGGGAGACCGATCGCTCAGGATGGCTTCGAGAGTTGCAACTGTGTATTTGTCCCCCCTCGCCTGCGACCCGGTCAGCGCACGGGTATACCTGCGCAGATAGGGCAGTTCTGCAGCAAGAAGATCCGAGAAACTCATCTCCACACTGGTGTCATTCATTTTTTTGACCTTTTTTCATATTTCTTGGAACAAACGCGGTAGAAAGCAGTTGGTTCCAGTCAGATGTAAATTTTTTAGATGAGGCTCCGCAGACGGATGGCAAGCAGAGATGATCCCAGGAAGGCCCAGAGAGATCGGCTCATTGATGATAGTCTCAAGCAGGTCTTTTCAGAACTCGAAGCGGACAAGATGCCAGATGAAATCATCGATCTGCTGAGCGTGCTCAAGGCACAGGACAAAGAGCTCAAGGATAGAAAATGAGCAATCCTGACCCCAGAGATGAGCTGGTAACACATTTACCGGCCCTGCGGGCTTTTGCGCTCAGCTTGACCCGCAATCGCGCAGCTGCGGATGACATGATGCAGGATACAGTGTTGAAGGCCTGGTCAAATATGGACAAATTCGAGGTTGGGACAAACATGCGAGCCTGGCTTTTCACAATCCTGCGCAATAATTTCTACACGTCCCGGCGCAAATTGAACCGGGAGGTAGCAGACGTAGATAACGTGTTTTCCAACAGTCTTTCGGTCAAGCCAGATCACGACGGCCGCTTGCAAATGACGGATTTCAAATCAGCTCTGAACCACTTGCAGGACGAACAACGCGAAGCCTTGATCCTTGTTGGAGCATCGGGCTTCTCCTATGAGGAAGCTGCTGAAATGTGTGGCGTTGCAACCGGCACGATAAAAAGCCGTGTGAACCGGGCGCGTGCCCGCCTGTCGGAACTCTTGCATCTTGACGATGATGATGCGCTCGAACTCACCGACACAGCCACACTTGCTGTCGTGGGAACGTCGGGGCCGCGTTCGTGAAGACAGATCCGTGGTGGAATTCGCTGCGCGTCCAGATGTTGTTGTTTATGACACTGGCCTTGTTCCCTTTGGGCCTCGTTGCGATTTTTCAGACCAATCGCGTCGCAACCGAGGCCGAACGAAATGCAGAACTTGCCCTACAGGCGGTCACGGACAGAGCAGCCAAATTTGAGGAATTGACCATCGAACGCGCTTTTGGCACAGCGCGTTTCTTTGCGACTGTTGCAGCTGATTTCATCGATAATCCAGAAAGATGCCGCCGTGATCTGGGCAAATTTGTCGATGCAAATCAACAATACAGCTTTATCGGGCTGCTGCCTCTTTCGGGAGTAATGGTTTGTACATCGTCAGGGGCAACTTTCGACTTCTCAAAATTTCCTGATTTTGAAACCGCGATGGACGCTCAAGAACCGACCATCGCGGTTAATGCAAATGGTCCGATGAGCCGGCAATCAGTCTTTATCATATCCGAACCATTCAAAATAGACGGAGAGTTTGCCGGCTACATCTCGATTTCCGTGCCCCATGCCAAACTGCCGATAGAAGATGAAGACCTCAACGAACTCGGCCTGGAAGAGCTTATGACCTTCAATTCAGGAGGGGAGATTCTGACAGCGCGGTCTGACTTGAAAGCAGCATCGGCCGAACTGCCCGCTGGCTTGGACCTCGTCAGTCTGAGGGACAGCGGCACCACTGCGTTCCACGGAAAAAATGCCCGCGGCGAACGCCGGACCTATACGCTGGTGCCGATCCAGGGCAGTCCGGCAACTGTATTGGGCGTTTGGCGTGCTGGCGATGGTCTGGCCAGTGACGCCGCAGCACTTGTAAGACCATCCGTCTTTCCGATCCTGATGTGGTTTGCCAGCATGGGTGTGGCAATGTTGTCCATCTACATGCTTGTGACACGACACATCGTGAAATTACGCCGCTCAATGGACATGTTCACGATAAATCGTCAGGTGAGTGCCATCGACACCAGTCTGGCGATGCCTAATGAACTGCGTGCCTTGAACGAGAATTTTGATCGAATGACGAAATACCTCCTTCACGATGAGGCGGAGCTTGAAAACTCGGTTCGGGAAAAGAATGTTTTGGTGAAGGAAATTCACCACCGGGTAAAAAACAACCTTCAGCTGATTTCCTCGATCATGAATATGCAGATACGATCTGCCAAAGAAGAGGAAACCCGAACTGTCATTTCCAGCCTTCAGGACCGTGTTCGCAGCCTCGCGACCATTCACCGGGACCTGTACCAGTCGCAAAATGAGGGCATGGTCAATGTCGGCGCTTTGTTGACCGAGATTATGGACAACTCTTTCGAGATTGCCATTCCTCAGCAGGGCGAGGTCGCGCTCGATGCAAAGTTTGACCCTGTGATGCTTTACCCGGATCAAGCCGTGCCCCTGTCTTTGCTGGCAGCTGAGGGCACCACAAATATGATGAAGTATATTGGCTCGTCAGAAGAAAGGGCCCTTCCTTGGGTTCGCGCGACGCTTGTTCAAGAAGACAAGGAGTGTGAGTTGACGCTCGCGAATTCGGTGGGTCCACATGTCGAAGTCGAGAGTACCGGGTTGGGATCTGATCTGATTGAAGCCTTTGCCATTCAGCTTGGCGGCCACATCGAAATTGAGAAGACGTCCGGCTCCTACACGATGCGGGTGCGGTTCTCCATTGCCGACTTCGAGCCGGAAATCCGTGACTTCTGATGACAGAGCGGGACAAAAACCGACTGTTCGAGGTTCTTCTGACAGCCGAGGAAGCTTATCCCGCACTGGAGGCGGAATTCCTGCGCGCTGATCAGGAAGTTGTAGCTGGTTTTCGTATTTTTGATCCCTTCACCAAACTGCGTTCCGAGAAAGCGAGGGCTATTGGAGACACATGGTTTGATATGATTACCCACACTTTGAACCGGGGGGTCAAAATCTCTTTGATTTTGAGTGACTTCGACCCGGTCGCACGACCCGAATTGCACGCCTATGCCTGGGAGTGCGTCCGTGGATTGATCGCGGCAGGCGAAGCGTCGGAGAAACCGGATCTGATGTCTGCCCGCGCCTCAATGCATCCTGCTCGGGTTGGTTTGTTGCCGAGACTGGTCCTCTGGCCCAAAATACACAAGGAAATCCGCTCAGGGCTTGCACAGATTAACACGAAAACCGTTACTGACCGAAGGCGTTACTTTGCCCGAGCTCCACGTCTGCAAGATCTTTCAAAATGGCGAAATGATGTGCTGGTCCCCCGTCTTACGCTGCCTCCCTTGGTTCCCGTGACACATCACCAGAAGCTTGCGGCCTTCGATCGAAAGCGACTTTATGTCGGTGGCCTTGATCTGAACGAGAGGCGCTATGACACGCCCAATCACATGCGTGCAGCCAGTGACACTTGGCATGACACTCAGGTTTTGTTGGAAGGAACCGTTGCGGCTGAGGCTGCAGACCACCTAAAATCATTTGAAGCAACGACCTGCGGAAAGCCCCCGATCTCGGTTAATCATCTTCTAAGGACCATCTCGGCCAAGAGGAAATTTGCATTGCCCTTTCTGTCACCCAAGACAGTGGTAAGCGAATTGGCGGAAGCGCATGGGAATCAAATTAAAAATGCCAGACATCTGGTCTATCTGGAAACACAGTATTTTCGTGACACGCGCATGGCCAGGCAACTGGCTGAACGGGCGCAGGAAAATCGGGGTCTATCGCTTATTCTGATACTGCCTGCCGCACCGGAAGATGCAGCATTTGTCGATGAACCTACCAGCGATGTTGCATATGGGGAGTATCTTCAGACCAAGGCTCTAGCGATTGTGAATAATGCCTTTGGCAAGCGTGTTTTCATAGGGTCCCCTGCCCAACCGAGAGCGGTTGAGCCCGACGGGCGGGCGACCCATTTTGGTGCGCCAATCATCTACTTGCATGCCAAGGTTTCTGTATTCGATCAGACCAGTGCTATCATCTCATCAGCAAACCTGAACGGTCGCAGCATGGCATGGGACACCGAAGCTGGCATCATTACCCGGCGCGACGAGGACGTCAGATTACTGAAATCCCGGTGCTTCAATCACTGGTTGGGTCCGGATTGTGGGGATGAATTTCATGATCCAGCAACCGCACAACGTGCCTGGGCAAAACGGGCTTTGGAAAACGCCCACCGCTCACCGCGTGACCGACAAGGTTTCATCCTACCTTATGACGCCGCTCCGGCAGAAAAGCTGGGGTACAATCTGCCAGGAGTGCCTGAGGAAATGGCCTGATGGGTCAATCCGCGGAATACCGCGAGGCTCCAGATCAACAATGGAATAGCGATCACGCCACCTATTGGCCCCCATAGCCAGAGCCAAAACACCAGCGACAGAAACACCAGAAGTGGATTTACTGAGAGACTGCGCCCGATAAGGGTTGGTGTCACAAACTGGGATTCCGTCGCATTCATTGCCAGGTAAATTGCAGCCGGTGCAAAACTGGCAGGCCCGTCAAAGACCACTATTCCAGTAACCAGCAATGCTGAAATTATAGTGATAGGCCCAAGATAAAGCACAAAATTCAGGGTGAAAGCCAGAAAGGCCCAGAGCATCGGTGACGGCATCCCCAGAAGCTGCATCGCAATGCCCACAGCCACCCCAAACGCGAAATTGATCGCTGTGATTGTCAAAACATAGCGCGCGACCTGATTGCCAGCATAGCGGAGCTCTTCTTCGCCGAACCGCTCAAACTTTGTACCGACCCAGGAATAGATACTGTTCTGAACCATTAGAAAAAAGTAGAGGGTACCGGTGAAAATCATGACTTGTGCAGCGAACTGCGGAGCATAAAGAAGTGCATCCGTAACAGATGGCAGATCAACAGGTGCTGTCGTTGCATTGCCTGCGGTAGGTTCAAATGCAGCTGCGACGTCCTCGGACACTTCCTCCAGCCCCCGCAGTGCGTTCTTCAGGGTCTCAATCGTTTCTCGCAATTCAAACCAGATGATCGGCGCCTTGTTGATTGTGTCGGTGATGTAAGGCTCGATGACGAGCAAAAGCAAAAAGATACTTGAAAGTGCGAGCACAACCGACATCAAGGCGGCCAGTGCCGCAGGCACACGCCAGCGTTCCCAGAGGTCCGACAGTGGTGTCAGAACGACGCCCAAAAGCAGAGCTGACACGACCGGTGCAAAAAATTCTTTGGAGAGATGCAGAACTGTGAAGATCACTACGGTCGTCAAAACGATCAGGCAATTCAGGGTTAAGGACTTGTTGTGCATAGTTGTTCTCCTCGTCTAGAGAACGCACCTGATAAGGATAGGTTCCCCACACCTGGACAATAATCATGCCTTGGGACTTGTCCCCAACCAGCCTTAGGTTCAGCTTAGATGCGGTTGGCAAAAACTCGCGCCAGATTCGGTAAGAGTCAGAAAAGTGGCACGCACCACTTGGGCCGCGTGCCACTGAACTCCAATCACAGTTCGCAACTTTGTGTCAGGCGATGCTTTTTGAGGAGCGAGGGCCAGCGATCAGCCAGATGATGAAGCCCACTATCGGCAACACAAGCACCAGAAGTGTCCACAGAACTTTTGCACCTGTTGAGGCGGTTGATCCGATGATCGAGACGATGGCCCAGATGTTCAGAGCCAGAACGATAAATCCACCAATGCCTGCGTATTCCATTTGAACCGTCTCCAGATTTGTTTCCATTGCACTATCAACAGCCAACAATCCGAAAGGTTCCCAAAATCACCCTATCCAGTCGATTCAGTTGGAGAGCGAAGGCAGAACTATTGGGGCATTTCGCATATCTAAGTGGTTCAGTCTGTGAATATTCAACCCCATTTCAAGCCATAGGGCCGGAGGGGATTCCTTAAAGCCACCAATTGACTGTACGCGCAAATTTACAATGTCTGCTTGCGCGATGATACTTTGGTCTGAGGTGACACCCAAGGGGTCCAGCGCTTAGCCTCATCTTGCTATTCAACTTGGAGGAAACACAATGGCTTGGACCAAACCAATCATCGCCGAAATCGAGTGCGGCATGGAAATCAACATGTACGGACCTGAGAACGACGATCGCAACGACGATCAGCTGTTCTGATTTACTGAGCGCGGGGATTTGCTTTGGCGCTCCGCGCTCGTATTCTAGGTGCAGCCGCCGGTGGTGGCCTGCCCCAATGGAATTGCGGCTGTGCCAACTGCAATCTGGCGCGTTCCGGTAAAATACCTTCCCAGACTCAATCCTCTTTGGCGCTTTCAGCGGACAAATCCGCTTGGGCCATCATAAATGCGTCGCCTGACATTCGTGAGCAGGTTCGCCTGGCCCCTCAGTTGCATCCAACTGATCTGCGCGTCAGCCCGATCAAATCCGTACTTCTGACAAATGGTGACATCGATCATGTGGCAGGTCTTCTGACCCTGCGCGAACAGCAACCCTTCACGCTTTTTGCCACCGCCCATATCCACGATGTGATCGCGGCAAACCCGATGTTCGATGCGCTGAACAGCAACTACGTGGACCGCCAGAGTGTGGCTTTGGACACGCCCTTTGAACTGGTAGATGGTGTCACTGCCATGCTCTATTCGGTTCCCGGCAAGGTGCCCCTCTATCTGGAGGAAGAGACCGTGGACACCCAGCTTGAAGGCGAACAAACTATAGGTGTGCGGCTTCAATCGGAAGCCACGTCCCTGCACTACATTCCAGGCTGTGCTGCCCTCAAAGATGAACTGCGCAAGCGTCTGGACGGCGCTGACGCGCTGTTGTTCGACGGCACCCTGTGGCAAGATGACGAAATGGTGCGCGCAGGGCTGAGCCAGAAGACCGGTGCGCGGATGGGACATATGTCGATGTCAGGGCCCGAAGGATCAATCGCAGCTTTCAGAGATTTGAACATCGCTAAGAAGGTTTTCGTTCACATGAACAACACCAACCCTGTCTTCCGCCCTGATGCTCCAGAACGCCGCGAGGCCGAGGCAAGTGGCTGGATCATCGGGCATGATGGACTGGAGTTTGATCTATGACGGCATCCCGCCAAGAGTTTGAGGCCCGCCTGCGCCAGATCGGCCATGAGCGCTACCACGACAAGCATCCGTTTCATGACCGGTTGCACTCGGGCGGCTGTACGCCAGATCAGGTTCGCGCCTGGGTGATCAACCGTTTTTATTATCAGGCAAGCATCCCGATCAAGGACGCTGCTTTCATGAGCCGTGTGGAGGATCCAAAGTTGCGCCGGGCGTGGCGTTCACGGATCGAGGATCATGACGGCACGGATGAGAACGAGGGCGGCATTGCCCGCTGGCTGCGGTTGGCAGAAGCCGTGGGTGTAGACCCTGACTATGTCGCCAGCAAAGACGGCATTCTGCCCGCCACCCGGTTTGCGGTCGATGCCTATGTCCGGTTTGTCCGCGACAAGTCCCTGCTTGAGGCCGTGGCGGCCTCGTTGACCGAACTCTTCGCGCCAAAGATCCATGCGGCCCGGATCGAGGGGCTTCTGGCCAACTACGCCTTCGCCAATGATGCCAGCCTGTCCTATTTCAGGAACCGCCTGAAGGAGGCGCCGAAGGACGTGGCGTTTGGCCTGTCCTGGGTTTTGGACCACGCGGATACGGCTGAGAAGCAGGATGCCGCTGCAGCTGCCCTGGTCTTCAAGACCGATGTCCTCTGGGCGCAGCTTGATGCACTCAATGCCGCTTATGTTGAGCCCGCACGCATCCCTCCGGGTGCGTGGCAGCCCGGAACGCATCTTCTTGACCAGAAGGCCAAAGCGTCATGAGTTTGGACGATGCCTCGGTTCCTGTGATCCCGCGCGGTGTGCGGCTGCACATGGACAAGGTGCGGGATCGGTGGGTGTTGCTGGCACCAGAACGGACCATCGCGCTTGATCCCATTGCTCATGCGATCTTGCAGGAAATCGACGGCATCAGGTCCTTTGGTGCGATCGTGGCGGGACTGGCCGAGAAATACGCAGCACCGCCCGAGCAGATCAAGGGCGATGCTGGTGAATACATCCAAGGTCTGATCGACCGCCGCATTCTGGAGACCGCTCCATGAGAATTCCCCCGCCCATTGCCATGCTGGCCGAACTGACCCATCGGTGTCCCCTGTCCTGCCCATATTGCTCGAACCCGATTGCTCTGGCCCAGAAAGACCAGGAGCTTCCAACCGAGACCTGGATCAGCGCTTTTGAGCAGGCAGCTGAACTGGGCGTGCTGCAATTGCATCTGTCAGGCGGCGAACCTGCGTCGCGACCGGATCTGACGGAGTTGATCTCGGGCGCCCGTGCCGCAGGGCTTTATACCAACCTGATCACGTCGGCCATCGGGATCACGGAACGAAGGCTGGCAGCACTGGATGAGGCCGGTCTCGATCACATTCAGTTGTCGCTTCAGGGAACGGACGCTGAAATGGCCGACCATATCGGTGGCTACAAGGGGGGATACAAACGCAAGATGCAGGCAGCGGGCTGGATCAAGGATCTGGGTATTCCGTTGACCTTGAATACTGTTCTACATCGCAAGAACCTCCACCAACTGCCGCGCGCGATCGAGATGGCGTTGGAGATGGGTGCACGCCGCCTCGAGGTTGCCATCGTTCAGTTCCACGGATGGGCCCTGAAGAACCGCAACGTCCTGATGCCCACCAAGGAACAGGCAGCAGAGGCCAGCCGGATTGTTGATGAGGCGCGCGTGCGCCTGAAGGGTCAACTTGTACTCGATTACGTGCCCGCAGATTATCATTCAGACACGCCCAAGCGCTGCATGGGAGGCTGGGGTATGCTGGGGCTGAATATTGCGCCGGACGGGCAGGTCCTGCCTTGTCATGCGGCACAAACCATTGAGAACCTGACTTTCCAGTCCATCCGTGACACGTCCTTGCGGGACATCTGGTATGACGGGGCTGCATTCAACGCCTATCGCGGCGAAGACTGGATGCAGGAGCCTTGCCGGTCATGCGAGCTCAAGAAACGCGATTTTGGCGGGTGTCGTTGTCAGGCCATGGCCATTGCTGGAGATCCGGCCGCAACCGATCCAGTTTGCGGGAAATCACCGCTGAACGCGCGGGTCAAGGCTATGGTCGCTGAAAACAACGCTTCAACAGATGGCACCCTGATCTACCGCACGCTTTAAGGTCACTTCTTCGTCTTCTCATCCACATGGGCTTCATCAAACGATACGCCCATCTGATCGCCGATCTTTTTGAGAAGCGGCATCTGGACGGCCATTTCCATGATCGCATCCATGGTGCTGGCAACAGGTGTGCGCATGGCACCATCTGATCCTCCCCCGCCCATGCCTGATACATGATTGACGTTGATCGATTTGATCTTTTCAGCGGGCTTGACCATTTCGCTGACGATCTTCGGCATGGCCTCAAGTCTGGATTTTTCCAACTCCATGGCCACCAGCGCGTCCGACCGGCTGTTTTCAGCATCAATCCGGGCGCGGATGGCATCAGCCTCAGCCAGCTTTACCGCTTTCTCGGCTTCTGCAGCCTCCCGACGCACTGCTGCCCGGTCCTTGGCTGTGGCCTTGTCGCTTTCAGCAGCAATGGCCGCACGCGCCGCAGCGGCTCTGGCGTCGGCTTCTGCGGAAATACGAGCCAGTTCCGCCCGGCGTTCAGCCTCTGCCATGGCGCGCGCCGTTTCGACCGCCTCGGATGCCCGGATAGCATCTGCCCGCACCATGTCGGCCTCCACTTGCGCACGGCTTTCTTCCTGACTTTTGGCGGCAACGGCGATCTGGCGGTCCTGTTCGGCAATTGACAACGCCTGCTCACGGGCCACTTCTGCAGCTTGAATGTTGCGCTCCATATCGATCCGCGCTTTAGTGGCCGACAACTCGCTCTCCGCTTTTTTCTGGGCCACTTCGGCGATCTGGGCGGCAGCCAGCGTCTCGATCTCCTGTTGCTGAAAAATCTCGGCCCGGCGTTCCTCCAAATCGATCTCCATGCGCTTGCGAGAAGCTTCCATCGCAGCACGTCGGACGCTCACTTCGCTATCCGCGTCGATCTCGGCCCGCTCCTTCTTGGACTTTGCGATCACCTCGGCCAGTTTGCGCATGCCAACCGCATTGAATGCATTGTTCTCATCCAGCTTTGAAAACGGTGTCTGATCCAGGGCCGTCAATGAAACGCTGTCCAGTTGCAAGCCATAGCGCGACAGGGTGTCGAGCAGCATCGCACGCACCTCTTTCACAAAGGCGGCACGGTTCTCGTGCAACTCGTCCATCGTCATCTTGGCCGCAACCGAGCGCAGCGCGTCCACCATCATGCCGTCAATCAACCCGCGCAACTCATCGCGTTGAAACGTGCGTTTGCCAAGGGTCTGGGCAGCCCGGGTGATCGCTTCGTCATCTGGAATGACAGAGACATAGAATTCAGCCCCAACATCCACACGCAAGCGATCCTGGGTGATCAGAGAAGCCTCACCGCTGCGATCAACATCAAGGCGCAGGGTGGCCATGTTCACATGACTGATCTCATGAAAATAGGGCAGAGACAGAACACCACCATCAATCACCACGCGTCTTCCGCCGATGCCAGTGCGCACAAGAGAGATCTCGTTTGTGGCCCGTTCGTAAAACCAGGCGACCAACGCCACCACAATCGCAAGAATGATGACAATCAGGATCAACCAGCCCAAAAAGCTCATCTCAAACCCTCCCTAAAGACCGTGCATGGTGCACAGAATATTCGATGACATGCCACCATCCGTAGGGATGTTGGTTCCCCGGATCCAATGGGTCATGTCGCTCAACAAGAACATGATGACAGGTGCGATGTCTTCTGCCGTGCCGGGGCGGTCCATGATCTTGCGATCCTCTTCGGCCCGCGCGCCCAATGTCTGCAGAAAATCGCCCAGTATCGGCGTATCAACCGGACCCGGGCTGACAGAATTCATCCGAATGCCCCGGTCCCGCCATGTCCAGCGGTTGCGCAGGGTCCAGGCAATCAACGCCTCTTTCGAGAAGAAATAGCTGCGCCCGCCCTCGCTTGATACGTTCCACCGATCAATGAAGGCCTTCAGGTTATGAAAGCCCAGATCATCGGCAGCCCTGATGGCATCCACCGCCTGAGGCCAGCCGAAACCTGCGAGCGAGGCAACATTCACGATGGATGCATTGTCATTGAGTTTCGGGATCATTCCGTAGGTCAGCCGTTTGAGGCCCACAAGGTTTACCGCGAGAAGCTGTTCAGCGGGGCGCGTCGGCGGCAGGCCTGCATTGTTCACCAGACCGTCTATGCCGTCAGGCAATACATCGATCAGGGCATCAATGGTGCGTTCATCACTCAAATCGGCACGGTAAAACTCTTCAACGTGATCAAAGTTCTTGGTCACATCGACACCCAGAACCTCAGCCCCCTGTTCGCTCAGGATCCGGGCAGTTTCCCAGCCGATGCCTGAGGCAGAGCCCGTGACGATGATGCGTTTTCCCTTGACCAGATCACGCATGGCTTAGAACACCGGCGGGAACGGTTTGCCGCCGCGATCAAGGGTGATCCAGCGGATCTCAGAGAAGCTTTCCAATGACCACCTGCCACCATAACGCCCGATACCACTGGCCTTGGACCCGCCAAAGGGCGCATGGCTTTCATCATTGATGGATGAGCAATTGACGTGACACATGCCGGTTTCAAGCCGTTGGGACATGGCCAGAGCACGTTCCTCATTTGCTGTGATGATCCCACAGCTCAGACCGTATTCCGTGTCATTGTTGAGCGCGATTGCTTCGGCATCATCACGAAACGGAACCACGACCGCGACCGGCCCGAAAGTCTCATCACGCCAGATGTCCATGTCGGGCGTCACATCCGTCAGGATTGTCGGCTCAATGAAACGCCCGTTCACGCCGCCGCCCAGAACCACGCGCGCCCCTTTGGCACGCGCATCATCCAACTGGTCCGCCACCCGCTGCGCCTGACGGTCATTGATCAACGGGCCGATCACATTGCCCTTGTCAGCCACATTGCCGGTCTTGAGCTTGGCGGCTCGTGCTGCAAACTTCGTCAGGAACTCTTCGAAGATGCTTTCCTGAGCCAGCACCTTTTCCACGCTCATGCAAACCTGCCCCTGATGCATGAAGGCCCCGAAACTGGCCGCTGATGTTGCCCGCTCCATATCCGCGTCTTCCAGTACAATCAGGCTGTCCTTGCCGCCCAGTTCTATGCAGCATTTCTTCAGATGCGCTCCGCATTTCGCAGCGATCCGCCGCCCCACAGCGGTGGAGCCGGTGAAGGCCACGCCCTTGACCAGCGGATTGTCCACCAATTCGTCTCCGACCTCGGCCACCGTATCGCGTGAGCAGGTGATCACGTTGAAGACACCCGGCGGCACGCCTGCCTCCTCCATCACTTCGGCAAAGAAGACACCACCCATGTAGGGGGTTTCCTCAGAAGGTTTCAGAACGATGCAATTGCCCGCTGCCATGGTGAAACTGAACTGGCGCGTCGCCAGAATGCCTGGCACATTCCATGGCGAGATTACACCGATAACCCCCATGGGCACACGCACGGCTGTGGAGACCTTGCCGCTCACAGAGGGAAGAACCTCACCAATCGGCGCATAGCAAACCGCAGCTGCGGCGTTGAAGATCTCAGGGATCGCCTTGGTCTCATAGACGCCTTTGCCATACCAACCGCCACCTTCGAACTGGGCCGCAGCAATGAAATCAGGTGCACGTTTCTCGACAATCTGAGCGCATTTGAGCATCAGGTTGGCCCGCTCCTGAAAGGGTCTCGCGGCCCAATCGGGAAAGGCCTGATGTGCGGCTTCAATGGCTGCCCGTGTCTCATGCGCTCCGGCATCGGGAATTCTGGCCCAGAGGCTGCCATCAGAAGGGTTATAATCTTCGAAGTGGCGCGACGCTGGCCGCCATTGCCCGCCGATGAACTGGCCCTTGATATGCGGTGCTTCAGAGGCTGAATCGAGCATTCCTAGTTCCTTTCAAAGCTGCCATCTGCGCGGCGATACACTTGCACCCGAGGGCGTTTGTAGACTTCGATCACGGGCGGTGCAGCCAGCGGTTCGGTTGCGGGATGAGGCCGGTCCGGAGATTGAGACGTCGCAGGTGTCTTTGGCAAGCGTCGTGCTGCTTTCGCTGCATCTTCGATCTCTTTCATCACTGCCTGCAGTCGAGGTTCTGCATGCTTGCTGACGTCAACTTGGTTGACACGGGCGGGCGCAGGTCTGGGTTTTGCCGAAATTTCTGCGGCGCCATGCACCAGCGCATCGATATCCAAACCGGTCTGCTGGTCCGCGGTTCGACGTGGCTGGTCACGTGCCACGAATGCCGGGCGTTCAGGTTCAGATTTGGTGGCGGGCTTGGCCGCAGACGTCTTGCCCGCCCCCAGATAAGCCATTTGCACAGCCGGATCAGTGGCGAGGTTCTGCGCCGTGTCTTCATGAGTGATCCGCGTGTTTTCCAGAAGATACCCCCGATCCGCGATGGCGAGGCTTTGTTTGGCATTTTGTTCCACGAGCAGCACGCCAATGCCAAGCTCCTTCACAGTGGCGAGATTCTGGAACAGTTCCTTGCAAAGGAGCGGCGACAGGCCCAGCGAAGGCTCGTCCAGCATCAGGATTTGCGGGGCTGACATCATCGCGCGGCCAATGGCCACCATCTGCTGCTCGCCCCCTGACATAGTGCGGGCCACCTGTCCCTGGCGTTCTCGCAATTTCGGAAACAATCGCAGAACACGGTCCAGATTGGTGACCTCATCGGCGCGTGCGCGCTCGGAATAGGCCCCCAGATTGAGGTTTTCGCGCACTGTCAGATCGCCAAAAATCCCGCGCCCCTCTGGAACAAGCGCGATCCCACGCTCGACAATCCGGTCAGAGGTTTCGCCCCTTAAAGGCACCTCATCCAGCGCAACATCACCTTCAACCCTGCCCTCACAAATGCCCGAGATGGAACGCAGCAAGGTGGATTTGCCCGCGCCATTTGCCCCGAGGATCACCACGATCTCACCCGGTTTCACATGCAAATTGATGCCATTCAACGCCGGATGCTGGCCATAGGTGACCGACAGATTGCGCACATCAAGCATCATCATCTCCCAGATAGGCCCGGATCACATCCCGGTCTGACAATACATCCTGCGGTGCCCCTTCAGCAATTTTCGCGCCAGATGAAAGAACCACGCAGCGATCACAAAGCGAGCGTATGGCATCCATCACATGTTCGACCAGAACAACTGTGCGGCCCTCATCGCGCAGCGCATGGATCAGGTCGATACCTGTCACCAGCTCCGTAGGGTTCAGACCTGCCAGCCATTCATCCAGCAACAGAACCTCGGGCTCGCCTGCGAGAACACGGGCCAGTTCCACACGTTTCTGGTCGATGTAGGTCAGGCTTGAAACCGGTGCATGTGAGGTTGCATCGATGCCAACGCGGTCCAGCATCTGATGGGCCAGATCTTCTGCTTCACGACCCCAGCGCCTGCGATGGCCAAAGGCCGCACCCGCCATGACGTTTTCCAGCACACTCAGTCCTGGCAACAGGCGGACAAGCTGGAAGGTGCGCCCCACGCCTTCGCGGGCAATCCTGTATGCCGGCAGCCCGGACAAGCGCCTGCCTTTCATGGTAATCTGGCCAGATGTGGGTCTGAACGCGCCCGAAATCATGTTCATCATCGTTGTCTTGCCCGAACCATTCGGGCCAATCACGCCAATCATCTCGTGATTTCCAACATCAAATGTCATGTCATCGACGGCCACCAAACCTCCGAACCGCTTGGTCACGCCTTTTACCGAAAGGATAGGTCGCGCGGTCATTTGCGCCCCTCCTTGATTCGAGCGTGCAACTGCTCGATCCGGCCAACCATGCCATTGGGCAAGACATAGACGATCAGAAGAAAGGCCAGTCCAAGGAACAATGTCGATTGGTTTGGAAACTGGATGTTCACCCATTCCCAGATGATCGTGAACGGAATGACCCCCACCAATGGCCCCCAAAGCCTGCCTGCCCCGCCCAGCAAGGCCATGATCACCACAAGAAAAGACAGTTGTGGTGAGAAAACCTGATTGGGTTCGATGTAGCTCCATCTTGGTGCGATGATCGCGCCGACAAGGGCTGCAAAAAATCCCGTTGTCGTAAACAGGATCACCTTGGCAATCGCGGTGTTGATCCCGACATGGCGTGCCACGGTTTCGTCATTGCCGATGATCCTGAGCGCAAACCCGAGCCGGGAGCGGTTGACGATCCAGCCCAGCAGATAGATCACGGCAGCAACACCCAGAAGCATCCAGTAAAGGTGCTGGTCGCGGAAGTCGGTCAGCACATACAGCCCGCGCGAGCCCAGAAAGTTATTCTGCACCCAAGAGACCAGATTGCGGATCATCTCGGCCAGACCAAGCGTGAAAATCACGAAATAGACACCTGAAAGGCGCAGGGTTGCGATGCCGATGAGAAAGGCAAGGATTGCAGCTACAATAGGCCCGATCGCTGCCATCAGCCAGAAGCTCAACTGGTAATCCGACATGCCCGTGCCAACCAGATAGCCGCCGATCCCGAAGAACGCTCCGGTTGCGAGGCTGATGTAATGGGTGGGTCCTGAAAACAACGCCCAAGACGTGGCAAGCGCCACATACATCATTGCTGTGACCGCAATTGACAGCCAATAGCCGTTCACGACCAGTGGGACAAAGGCGACCACGACGACCAAAAGGGCTGCAATCAGCAATTCCCACCATCCCGACGGCTTCATGTATCAAGCCTCCCGAACAGGCCTTGCGGCCGAAACAACAGGATCAGGATGAAGATCAGATAGGCAGCGGCCAGCGTCAGGCCGGGATCAATCAGAGTGGCCACGGCTGTCTCGACCACGCCGAGGATCACAGCCGCAACAATGGCCCCGCGGATGTCACCCACACCGCCCATGATCACGATGATCAGTGCCTTCATAGTGAAGACCACACCGATAGAGGCATCAAGCGTGATGAAGGTCGAAATCAGCGCCCCTCCGACCGCTGTGATGGCACCACCAAGCGCAAAGGCAAGCGCCGAGATGCGTGGCACATTGATGCCCACCAGCCCACTTGCCTCAGTCGAGACAGCAACCGCACGCACGGCCACACCAGAGCGGGTCTTGTTCAACCACAGGTACAAAGCCGCACCGATCAGAACGGCAATCAGGAAGGCCACCAGCCGGTTCAACGATGTGGTTGATCCGATGATCGAAATCGGTTCCAGCAGATACTTATACGCAAAGAACCCACCCTCAATTGAGACCATGATACCTATCAAGATGAAGGAAATGCCGAAGGTCGCAAGGATGCTGTCGACCTCAAGATGACCTTGTGTTTTTGAGCGTCGCACCAAGGGTGTCAGCAGAAATCGATAGATCAGCCAATTACCGACAAAAGCGACAGGAGCCACCAGTGCTGCTGTCAAAAGCGGGCTGACCTGACTGGTTGTGTAGAGCCAGAACGCCGCCAGCGCCCCCAGCACCAACACCTCGCCATTGGCCAGATTCATGATCCGTGCCACGCCGTACTGCAGGTTCAGCCCCATGGCGATCAGCGCATAGGTTCCAGACAGCAACAGGCCGGAGACAAGAATATCAATCATTTATGGGCAGCCTCGCGAACCCGGGGCGCAGGAGCGATCCCCGCGTCCCGGGATCATGTCATTCAGCCCAACCGTCTTTCAGGCGTACCGGAACGGCCCCGTCAACATTGGACCCTTTTACTCCGCGGAAAACACCATCCTGCCACTGACCCACGGACCAGAACGTGTGTGAAACGTTATCCTCGAAGGTCAACTCGCCCATCACCGTGTCAAAGGCATTGTCCTTGATGAACTGCGTGACCGTATCGCGGTCCAGCGTACCGGATCCGACAATGGCCTGCTCAAGGATCTGCAAGGCTGCATAGGTGTTGGCCGATGCCCAGTAATCGGCAACCTTGCCAGTGATGGCCTCATGAGCGGCGCGATACTCAGCCACTTTCGGGTCATCGACATTGGTCCCGCCTGCGCCTAGCACGTTGTTGATCTTGCCCCCGAAGGCTCCGCTGAAGGAGGGGAAGCTTGTGGCAACGGCTGAGTAATAAACGGCGACATCCAGATCTTCGACAATTGCCTGTTCGGCAAGACCAAAGCTGTCAGGAGGATAAGACCAGGCTACGAATGCCTTGGCACCGGAGTCCTTGGCACCTTTCATGACAGGGCTCAGGTCAGGCGTGCCCAGCGGGTAGGATTTGTCATAGACCAGTTCGAAACCTGCCTCGGTGAACAGGTCCCGCGCCCGGTCTGCCAATTCAATGCCAAAGGCGTCGGCCACATTGACCATTGCAATCTCATTGCCGATCTCGCCCGCGTCGCGTTTCTCGACAAGAATTTCCTTCACCCCATCCACAAAAGCTGTCGTGGTCCCCAGTGTGAAGAACAAGTTCGGATAGCGCTGCGTCAGTTCTTCCATCTTATCGGTGATCGCCGAGACCGCGATCATCGGATAGCCGTAGCGGCCGTAAATCGGTGCCGTTGCGATATTGAACCCCGTGCCGTAGGGGGCCACGACAAAGTCGACCTTGTCCTGTTCGGCCAATCGCTGGGCCAGCTTGATGTGCTCGCCCGGGTTGGTTTTGTCGTCGTATTCGATCAATTCAATGGTCATCTGCTTGTCGCCGACCTGCAGCCCTCCACGTTCATTGACCTGCTTTACCCACAATTCGACATTTGGCCATTGGGTAACCACCGCGCCACCCGCGAGCGGCCCGGTTTTGGGCGCAATCGCGCCCAGCTTGATCACATCCTGAGCGAGGGCTGTGGTCCCAAACGCGAAGCTGGCCGACAGCGTTGCAGCCGCCATGAGTTTGAACAAACGGTGTTGGTTCATGTTTCTTCCTCCCGGTTCTGCCCTTTTGCGGGCAACCGACCCCTCAGCCTGTTTGTCTGGCTTGTGATCGAGTCGGATAGACAATCAGTCTGAATGCAGGGTGGTGTGTTAACAACATAAAACTCAAACGCGACATTAGTCGTGGCCGTCCAATCGAGTGGGAAAGCCGCTTGAAAAGTGACGGCGAAGGGCTCGCCTAAAGTCTCAAAAACCATCGATTGAACCAGTCACAGAGAACGCGATCCCAGACCCGAAAAGGCAAAATCCTATCGGTGAATTTCGAGTGGTTGCCGTCGCCGATTCCCGGTTTCATCGTATTATAAATAGGGCAAACGGCACGCTGTCAGACCTTGGATCAGGTCCGGTATGGCCCTGAAATTATCGACAAGCTGCAAGATTGATGAAATCGTATGTGCTTTTGCAAGTATCGTATTTGCGCGACTTTGAAAAAATCCTCACCGTTGAAAAACAACGAAAACGAATCCGTAATTTCTGGGAGGATAATATGAAATTACTTAGCAACACGGCCGTAGGTCTATGCCTCGGTCTTGCAGCTGCTTCGACTGCATTTGCGGGCGAGTTGACGATCGCAACCGTGAACAACGGCCACATGATCGAAATGCAGAAACTGACACCGAAATTTGAAGAGGCCAATCCGGGCATCACCGTCAAATGGGTGACGCTGGATGAAGGCACCTTGCGCAGCCGCGTGACCACTGACATCACCACCAAAGGTGGCCAGTTCGACATCATGACCATCGGCATGTACGAAGCACCAATCTGGGGCTCGCGTGGATGGCTGGAAGCACTGGAATTCGGTGCCGAGTACGACGTTGACGATATCCTGCCTGCCATGCGTGGCGGTCTGAGCCACGAAGGGTCGCTCTATGCGGCACCATTCTACGGCGAAAGCTCGATGATCATGTATCGCAAGGACCTGCTGGATGCAGCCGGCATGGAAATGCCCGACAATCCAAGCTGGGGCCATGTGGCAGACGCAGCGGCCGCCATGACTGACAAGGACAATGGCGTCTACGGCATCTGTCTGCGCGGCAAACCCGGCTGGGGCGACAACATGGCATTCCTGTCGACCATGGCAAACAGCTTTGGCGCTCAGTGGTTCAACGAAGACTGGACCCCTGCTCTGGACAGCGCAGCCTGGAACCACGCAGTTAATTTCTACGTGGATCTGTTGAACAACTACGGACCTCCGGGCTCGGAAGGCAACTCGTTCAACGAAATCCTGGCGTTGATCAACGAAGGCAAATGCGGCATGTGGATCGATGCGACCATTGCGGCGTCCTTCGTGTCCGACCCCGGTCAGTCCAAGGTTGCAGATGTGATTGCATTCGCCCAGTCGCCTCAGGCGGTGACCACGCGTGGCGCAAACTGGCTCTGGGCTTGGGCACTGGCCATTCCTTCGGGCACCAAGCAGAAAGACGACGCCATGAAGTTCATGGAGTGGGCCACCTCGAAAGAGTACATCGAGCTGGTTGCTTCCGTGAACGGCTGGGGTGCGGTTCCAACAGGCACACGTACATCAACCTACGAGAACGAGAACTTCCTGGGCGCTGCAAAATTTGCAGAAGCCGAGTTGAAAGCGATCCTCTCTGCGGATCCTGCCAACTCCACCCAGAACCCATCGCCCTACACAGGTGTCCAGTTTGCTGCGATCCCCGAGTTTCAGGCGATTGGTACGGCCGTTGGCCAGCAGATGACCGATGCTCTGGCTGGCAACATCACGGTCGAGGAAGCGCTTGAGAATGCGCAGACCGCCGCTGATCGTGAAATGCGCAAAGCAGGCTACTACTGATAATTTTCAGTGATGCTCTTTCAGGGCGGCCATTGTTTGCCGCCCTGATCTTCAAGACCTGAATTTGATTTTCCGAAAACGAGCGATAAACGGCTCGGCACCTTCGCCGATTTGGCGAAATATTGACAATAATGAACCGGAGGGGACCCATGAATCCGACGCTCGTAAGGTGGCTGCAAGCCCCAAGCATTATCGTTCTGCTGCTCTGGATGATCGTTCCGCTCAGCATGACCCTTTGGTTCTCGACCCAGCGCTATAACCTGCTCTATCCCGAGCGTTCCGGGTTCGTCGGCTGGTCCAACTACGAATTTTTCTACACAGATGCCGCTTTCTGGCCAGCACTGATCAACACGCTGATCCTCGTTGGCTCAGTCTTGTGCATCACGGTTGTTCTGGGCCTAGCGGTTGCGATCCTGATCAACCGACCGTTCGTGGGACGAGGCGTGGTGCGGGTTCTGCTGATCTCACCCTTCTTCATCATGCCGACGGTCAACGCGCTGGTCTGGAAGAACATGATGATGAACCCGATCTACGGACTGTTTGCTGTCGTTTCGGGCTGGTTCGGTGCAGAGCCGATCAACTGGCTGTCTGATTTTCCATTGTTGTCCGTGATCATCATCGTCAGCTGGCAGTGGACGCCCTTTGCCATTCTGATCTTCATGACCTCCCTTCAAAGTGAGGATCAAGAACAAAAAGAAGCGGCCACTCTGGATGGAGCAGGGTTCTGGTCTCAGTTCTGGAACCTGACCCTGCCCCATCTGGCACGTCCGATCTCCATCGTGCTTCTGATCCAGATGATCTTTCACCTTTCGATCTTCGCCGAGATTTTCGTGACCACAGCAGGTGGACCGGGCGTTCAGTCAACCAACCTGACTTATCTGATTTTCGTGCAGGCCTTCCAAGGCTTCGACGTGGGCGTTGCCTCTGCTGGCGGTGTCTTTGCAATCATCCTTGCCAACATCGTTGCGATCTTCCTGATCCGCGCGGTCGGCAAAACACTGACGGTGTGATCCGATGACAGACAAACAAAGAGACGCATTGAAAAACCGCATCGCCGTAGTTGCGGCCTGGATTGTGGCGGTCCTGTTCTTCTTCCCGATCTTCTGGATGGTCCTGACCAGCTTCAAGACCGAAGGCCAGGCGATTGCCCAGCCGCCACTTCTGTTCTTCACGCCGACGCTTGAGAACTACACGCTTATTCAGGAACGCACGGATTACTCCCGCTACGCCTGGAGCTCCGTGGTCACGTCTGTCGGCGGAACCATGCTTGCCATGCTGATCGCCATCCCGGCAGCCTATGCAATGGCCTTCAACCCGGGGCGCTGGACCAAGGACATCCTGATGTGGATGCTGTCCACCAAGATGCTGCCTGCTGTGGGCGTGGTAATGCCGATTTATCTGCTGGCCCAAAGCACCGGCCTTCTGGACACGAAGCTGGTTCTGGTCATTATTTTCGCAATGATGAACCTGCCGATCATCATGCTGATCCTGTTCAACTACTTCCGGGAAATCCCAAAGGAAATTCTTGAGGCCTCTCGCATGGATGGCACGTCTGTCTACAACGAGATCACCCAGATCGTGATGCCGCTGGCCTGGGGTGGAATTGCATCCACTGCACTTCTGTCCATTGTCCTTTGCTGGAACGAGGCTTTCTGGTCAATCAACCTGACCTCGGCCGATGCGGGCACTCTGACAGCGCTTGTCGCCAGTTTCTCCTCGCCGGAGGGCCTCTTCTGGGCCAAGCTTTCTGCGGTCTCAACCCTTGCCTGCGCCCCGATTGTGGTGTTTGGCTGGCTGACCCAGAAGCAGCTCGTCCAGGGCATGACATTCGGAGCGGTCAAGTGATCCTTGGCAGCAAACCCAATGACCTGACCGCCTGTATCCGTGGCGGCTGCGGGCACAGGTGATCAGATGTCTATTATTGCACCCGAAATAGAGATGGTGGACCGCTCCACCCGGTCCATCCGGTATCTGGAGCATGGCTGGCCATCCGAGTTGTGCCGCTGGCATGCCCATGAGGAGTATGAACTGCATCTTGTGGTCGAGACCCGTGGCAAGGCCTTTGTCGGCGACTATATCGGCGACTTCAAGGAAGGCGATCTGTTCATGACGGGGCCGAACCTGCCGCACAACTGGATCACCGATCAGGTCTGGTCCGAGCCGGTCGAGACCCGCGACATGCTGGTTCAGTTCAGCCACGACAGTGTCGAAAAGCTGGCCGAGGGCTTTCCCGAGTTTTCGCAGGTGGCCCATATGCTTCAACTGGCCCAGTCCGGCATCCAGTTTGAAGGTTTCAACCCGACTTTCGCGCGGGGGCATCTGGAAAGCATCCGCGACACCAAGGGGGCCGAACGCATTCTGGCCTTCGTACGGTTTCTGGTCCGCCTGAATGAGCATGCAGAGAAGAAAACCCTGTCGGCCACCAAGCTGATCAAACCACAGGGCGACAGCAAACACGCGCGCATCGGCAAGGTCGTCGATTATCTGGTGGAGAACTTCAAGGAAGAGTTCTCGGTCGCTCAGGCCGCTGACATGGCAGGCATGACCCATGTGACCTTCAGCCGAAATTTCCAGACCGTGACGGGCAACGGATTCGTCGAGTTTGTGAACCGCGTGCGCATTGGGCAGGCCTGCGGCATGCTATATGCCACTGACGAGCAGGTGACGATGATCGCCCAAAAGGCCGGGTTCAAGAACCTTGCCAATTTCAACCGGCACTTTCTGAAGGTCAAAGGCATGACGCCGTCAGAGTACCGGGACACGGCCCGCAAAGATCTGGTCCCAAATATGGATCCAGCCTCATGAACAGCGCGACCCACACACCGGTTTCGGCAACCAGCTATGACCGGTCCGCCTGTCAGGTGGGCGTGGTTCATCTGGGGTTCGGCGCGTTTCACCGGGCGCATCAGGCGGTCTATCTGGATGACTATATGGACATCACGGGCGATCTTGCCTGGGGTATTGCTGCCGTCAATCTGCGCAAGACGGAAACTTCTCAATTCAACGATGCCAAGTTGGACATCGAACGTCATGATGGATACTTTCTGAAATCCCATGCAGCAAATGGTCTTGTATCTTTGCGCCGGGTGCGCAGCCATGTCCGCTTTGCCGACTGGAGTATTGAGACTGATATGGCAGAGGAGCTGCTGGCCGCGCCATCTGTCCATCTGGTGACCATCACCGTCACCGAAAGCGGATACTACACAGATCCAAACGGTGCACTGAACACAACCGAGCCGACGATCACATCTGAAATCAATGGCGAGACCTCAAAAAGCGTCTACGCCTATCTCAGAGGCGCTTTGCGCAGGCGGATGAAATCGACCGGCAATCCTTTGACAATCGCCTGCTGTGACAACATCCGCCAGAACGGTAAGATGCTGAAGCGCAACCTCAGCGCTTATCTGAGCGCCTTTGGTGACGTTGAATTGGCACGTTGGGTTGATGGCAATGTGGCTTTCCCTTGTTCAATGGTCGACCGGATTACACCACGCAGCCCGCGTGAGCTGAGCGTGGAAATGTCCGCTCTGATCGGACAGACGGTAAAGTCACCGATCATGGCTGAAGATTTCTCTCAATGGGTTTTGCAGTCAAAATTTGCAGCCAAGATGCCTGACCTTGCGCGGGCTGGTGTGACAGTGACCGCTGAGGTTGATCCCTATGAGGAAACCAAGATCCGGGTCCTCAATGGCGGACACACAGCACTTGCCTATTTTGCTGCACTTAAAGGTGTTGAAACCTTTGACGCAGCTATGCGCGATCCGGATCTCTACCATCATTTCAGGGCCTTCGAGGCAGAAGAAGTTCTGCCCGCTCTGCGCCTGAACTTGCCTTTCTCAAAGACCGAGTATCTGGACAGCATCGATCGTCGTTTCGGCAACCGGGCCATCGGTGACACGGTGGCACGCATCTGTGCCGATGGCATGGCAAAGTTTCAAATTTTCATTCGTCCCACGCTTGAGGGTTGTCTGGAACAGAGGATCTTGCCCAACCACGCCATCCGCAGCATTGCTGCCTGGTTTGTGTTTGCCCGCCATGTGCAAGCCGGCAAGATCTCATTCGAATATGTCGAGCCTAATTGGGGTGATCTTTCAGCGCTGTTGAACTCTGACGCCTTTGTCACCTCTGGGCATTTGTGGGGGGACCTGCCCCGACGTTTCCCTGAATTTTCTGAAACCCTTCGCCTTGAAATCACTGAATTGGAGATGAAATGGCCGGTCTGACTCTGCGCGATGTGCGCAAAAGCTATGGTGCCACGCAAGTCATGCATGGCGTTGATCTTGATATCGATGACGGAGAGTTCGTCGTTTTCGTCGGCCCGTCGGGCTGTGGGAAATCCACTCTGCTGCGGATGATCGCAGGGCTGGAAGAAATCTCCGACGGCAGTGTTGCCATCGGGGAGACCCAGGTCAATGACGTGGCCGCTTCGAAACGTGGCGTAGCGATGGTTTTCCAGACCTATGCGCTTTACCCCCATATGACCGTGTTCAAGAACATGGCGTTCGGTCTGAAACAGGCGAAAACCGATCCCGAGGAAATTGACCGGCGGGTGAATGCTGCGGCTGAGATCCTGCAGATCACCGATTACCTGGACCGCAGTCCTCGCAACCTGTCCGGTGGTCAGCGCCAGCGGGTGGCCATTGGCCGTGCCATTGTGCGTGACCCCAAGGTGTTCCTGTTTGACGAACCACTGTCTAATCTCGATGCCGCCCTGCGGGTTCAGACCCGGTTGGAAATCGCGCGTCTGCACGAGCGCCTCAAGACGACCATGATCTATGTGACCCATGATCAGGTCGAAGCGATGACGTTGGCCGACAAGATCGTTGTGCTGCGCGATGGCCGTATCGAGCAAACCGGCTCGCCCATCGAGTTGTACGAACGCCCAGCCAATGCCTTTGTTGCACAGTTCATTGGCAGCCCGAAAATGAATTTCTTCTCCACCGCCGATCTGGCCAGCGGTGCGGCTGCACATCTGGGACGCGAAGTTGCTGGTGACGAACATGTTGGACTGCGACCTGAACACATGGTGCCAACGTCAGACGCGTCAGCCGTGGTCAGCGGAACGCTGGAACTGGTTGAAAATCTGGGCGAATATGCGCTTGTCCATATGATCACAGCCGCAGGCACAGAGTTCATCGCAAAAACTGAAAAGCCACCGGCAACCAACAAGGGTGAAACACTGGGCTTTACCATCAAGCCCGAACTCGCCCATTACTTTGATCAGGAAACCGGCCTGAGACGGTAAGTATCAATGACGCCCGCGGCTCATGTGCATTTCGGCTGGTCGCGGGCAATTCAGTACTCTTACATTTGATGTTCAAGCCACCAAGCTTGACGGCCTGTCATTTTCATGGCTTGAGGCAAAGCCTTGAAACCCGAAAAGAGGACAGGCCGCGACGGTGACCAAGCACGTGCTGATATGTGGCCCGACCGCATCTGGTAAATCCGGACTGGCATTGGCCATCGCTGAGCGTTTTGGCGGCAGCATTGTCAATGCCGATGCCTTGCAGGTCTATGAGAATTGGTCCGTCCTGACGGCCCGACCGCAGACAGATGATCTGGCGAAGGCACCGCACGCGCTTTACGGCCATGTCGCTCATGATGCCCCCTATTCCGTGGGTCATTGGTTGCGCGAGGTCTCAGACCAGTTGAAGTCCTCCGGGCGACTGATCATCGTGGGTGGCACGGGGCTTTACCTGTCCAGTCTTTTGACCGGCCTCTCAGAGATACCCTCGATTTCCAAGGCAGTCAGGGATCAGGGCGATGCAATTCGCACGCTCGGTAACTTGCAGGTGTTTCTGGATGTGCTGGAGGCGCTAGACCCTGATACATTTGCAAAAATAGACCAGCATAACGGTATGCGCCTTCAACGTGCCTGGGAGGTTCTGACGGAGACAGGACGTCCGCTGTCTGAATGGCAGCAAGTCACGACACCCCCGCTGATTGCGCGCAACAACGCCCATTGTATTTCTGTGACAGCTCCCGTCGAGCAGTTGAATTCCCGGATCAAAACGCGGTTCAACGCCATGCTGGACTTGGGTGCATTGGAGGAAGTGCGCAGCAATCTGGAGCGTGGCTGGCAGCCAGACTTGCCGTCTTCACGCGCGTTGGGAGCCGCGGAGCTGATGGCCTACCTGACCGACAAAATGACCTTGGAAGACGCCATCGAAAGGGCATGCATCGCCACAAGACAATATGCAAAACGACAGCGCACGTGGTTTCGGGGACGCATGGGCGACTGGACGGAATTCCAAAGCGGCACTGCGCCTGACAGCTTGTTGAAAACCTTGGATCAGGTGGATTGAAACGCCTCGAACCGGTCCTTCTGAAGCTTGGTCCAACTGACATCAAGCTCAAACCCTTCGTCGGTCTGCTCTTCCGAAGTTACCAGATTTTGCTCAAACAACCATGCACGCGCACGGCCCTGCGCATATGACAAAACCAGATTTTCATGCAGGATCGTGTCGGTAAGCGCCGTCTCAATCGCGCTCAGCAGTTCCGGGACACCGGCACCTGTGACGGCGGAAACCGCGAAGTTCTGGTCCTGACGGTCAGCCAGGTTCTGAAGGCTTGCAAGCGCATCGTCAGACATCAGATCGGTCTTGTTCCAGACCTCAAGCATCTTGTCCTGTCGGTCCTCGCCAATCCCGAGATCCGTCAGGATGTTGCGCACATCTTCGGCCTGAGCCTCCGTTTCCGGATGCTGAATATCACGCACGTGCAGTACAAGATCTGCGTCCAGAACCTCCTCAAGCGTGGCCCTGAAGGCTGCGACCAGCTGTGTCGGCAGTTCCGATATGAACCCAACCGTATCTGACAGGATAACCTGCGCCCCTTCTGGCAACTCAAGTGCACGCATTGTCGGATCAAGGGTTGCAAACAGCATGTCCTTGGCTTCAACATCTGCACCCGTCAGGCGATTGAAAAGTGTGGACTTTCCAGCGTTCGTATACCCAACGAGCGCAACAATCGGATAGGGAACCTTTTTGCGTGCGGCCCTGTGCAAACCACGGGTCTTCACAACCTTGGTCAGCGCTTTCTTGATCCGCAGAATTTGCTCGTTAATCGCACGTCTGTCCGCCTCGATCTGGGTCTCGCCGGGTCCACCAACGAAACCGAGACCTCCGCGCTGACGCTCAAGGTGGGTCCAGCTGCGCACCAGACGCGACTTGGCATAGTTCAGATGGGCAAGCTCAACCTGCAACACGCCTTCACGCGTGGCCGCCCGGTCGCCAAAAATTTCGAGAATAAGACCGGTCCGATCCAGGATCTTGACCTTCCACGCACGTTCCAGATTGCGCTGCTGGATCGGTGAAAGTGGCCCATCGAATATCACCAACCCGATGTCATCGGCCGCGCAAAGCGCTCCCAATTCTTCGACTTTACCGGATCGGAACAACGTACCAGCCACAGGTTTTGAGACCGGCACGACGAAGCTTGCCACAACCTCAAGGTCCAAGGCTTCGGTCAGGCTGACCGCCTCTTCAAGTGCATTTTCAGGGGCGCGACGCTGGTCGCGCCCATAGATGTCAGGATGAAGAACGAGCGTGCGCAATGCGTCCGTCAGTTGCTTTCCTCACCATCATACAAGGTCACGGGCTGTGACGGCATGATGGTTGAGATTGCGTGCTTGTAAACAAGCTGGGACTGGCCATCACGGCGCAGCAATGTGCAAAAATTGTCAAACCAAGTGATCACGCCCTGCAGCTTGACCCCATTTACAAGAAAAATAGTCACCGGTATCTTGCTTTTGCGCACATTGTTCAAAAATGCGTCCTGCAAGTTTTGTTTGTCACCAGCCATCAGATAAGCCTTTTGTTTTTTTGGACACTTTCAAAGAAATACGTGTCGCGTCGGATGCGATAACTATGGATGTGCACTGCACAAATTTCCAGTGGGAAACGCAAAACAATATTGCCAATGTGACCTCTATGCCGATTGATCCGATCAATCTCCCCACAAGAAGGGGTTGAGAAGCGCCACAAAAACCAGAATCTCAAGCCGCCCCACAACCATGGCAACGGACAGCACTGCCAGTTCCGTAGTTGAAAGCATGCCATAGGTGTTGGCACTGCCCAGAACAGAAGCCGCTGGCCCGGTGTTGGTCAGCGTTGCGACAGAAAACGCAAGCGCGTCTTCAAATCCGTTGCCCAAAAGGCTGAGCAGCGTCATGGTCAGCGCGATCGACAGGGTAAAGAGCATCAGAAAGATCCACGCGATATAGGCCCCTTCCCGGCGGATCCGGCGCGCTGTCATCCCGGCCCCACCTACCGAGCTGGGGTGGATCAGGCGGCGCATCTCGCGCACACCATGTTTGTAAAGCGCGTAGACCCTGAGAAGTTTGATCCCGCCTGCCGTTGTCGCCACACCACCGCCCATGATGCACAGGCCCAGCAGGATGACACCGGGTGTGGACAGGCCGGACCAGCCCTGTGCGGCCGCCCAGTCGCGGCTTTCCAGACCAAAGGTGCTCAGATAGGACGTGGTCGTGAACAGTGACCCCCAGAAGGCGGTCAGCGCACCGCCGAGGTTCTGCTGATCATCCACCTCGACCGCACCAAGAAAGTGACGCAGCACCAGAAGCGACGGGATCACAAGGATGCAAGCCAAGGCCAGTTTCAGCTCTGGATCATTCAGGTTGGCTTTCAGGATGGTCTGTCGTTGCAGATCGGCAAAGCCCTTACGGCTGAGCGCCAGGAGCAGGAACAGAAGCAAGAGCCCCTCACCTGCATAGCCAGAGCCGGTCTCGCTCAGATCGCTGAGCGGCGTGATGCCACTGGTCGCGACCACTGACATGGCATGGCAAACAGCCACAAAGGCGCGGTCTCCGAGAACCATCAACAGGATAGCGGCACAGGCTGTGACCAGAACATAGATCGGGATCAACGAGCGCAGCAAGTTCTCAAACCGGTTTTCCAGCACACTGTGACTGATGGTTCCACGGTGCAGGACTGCCTGTTTGTGCCCAGCGACGGTCGCCTCGATTTCAAACCCACCGAGTTTCATCGGTTCAAGGATCGCCAGCGCCGCAAAAATCGTCATGAATCCTCCGGCCCAACCGACCACAGCCCGCCACAGATGGATCGGCTCGGCCACCCGGTCCGGATCAGGCAGGATGGTCGCGCCAGTTGTGGTAAGCGATGACAGCATCTCGAAATAGGACTGCGCGTAGGAGATCGAGGGAACCAGATGATTGACCGGCAGAGCCATGGCCAGAGGCAACAGGAAATATGCCCCCACCAGACTGAACAGTTGATAGCGCGAGGACAGACGGTGCTTGTGGCCCATTGTACCCAGTCCAAGCATCATCCCGATGATGATGAAAAACAGGCTGTGGTAAAGAAATGTTCTGGCCACAAGCCAGTCTTCCAGCCTCGCTGCATGCAGGCTTGGCACCATCATCGCCACGGCCGTCGCCAGCAGCAGGATCACGATGACAGGAAACTGGCGGAGCAGGTTCATGGGTTAGAAGAAATCGATCGAGACCTGGAACAAGTGTTCCACGCGCGCAACATCCTGCCTAAGCGTAAAGACGGTCAGTCTGTCGCCTTCCTCGATGCGGGTATCACCGCGCGGCACGACCACCTTCCCCTCTTTCAGGATCGCGCCAACGAGCGCGCCCTCCGGCCAGTCCGCATCCCGCAACAGTTTGCCCGCGATGGAGGATGTGCTGAGCACTTGGGCCTCCAGCACCTCAGCTTCACCATCGCCAACTGAATAGACCGCCGAAATCCGGCCATGCCGAATATGGCGCAAGATGGAAGAGACAGTGGTTGCCCTTGGGTTAATGTAAGCGTCGATGTGAAGCGGCTCCATCAACGGGATCAGGGAAGGGTCGTTGACCAGACAGATGACCAACGGACATCCACTTGATTTGGCTCGCGTCGCCGTCAGCAGGTTGGTCTTGTCATCGTCTGTCAGGGCCAGAAGCGCATCGGCGGAATGCAGATTGGCCTCTTCCAGAAGGTTCATGTCCAGACCATCGCCATTGAGCACGATCGTACGATCAAGCGCATCGGCGGCAGCCTCGGCCACGGCCCGGTTCAACTCGATCACCTTGATGCGGATCTTATCGGGCTTTGCCTCCAGCGATTTCGCAACACCCAGTCCGACATTGCCGCCACCCACAATGATCACCCTTGAAGCCCGACGGTTCTTCTTGCCAAAGATTTCCATCGTCCGGTCCACGTCTTCCCTGGCACTGAACAGATAGATCTGATCACCGACATAAAGCTGGTCGGACGGCTCGACCGCAAAAAGCTTGCCCTCACGGCGAATGCCCACAACCACGGCACGCAGGGTCGAGAAGAGTTCGGACAATTGCCTGAGCGGCGTGTTGACAACCGGGCAGCCCTCGTCAATCGAAAGGCCGATCAACTGCGCCTTGTCGTCAAGAAAACTTTCCGTATCGAAAGCCGCAGTCGCGGACAACCGGCGCAGGGCAGCCTCGGCAACCTCACGCTCGGGCGAAATGACCACGTCAATGGGCAGATGATCGCGCCGGTAAAGGTCCGAATAGATCGCATCGAGATAGGATTGCGTGCGCAGACGGGCCACCTTTCGCGGGATCGCAAAGATCGAATGGGCAACCTGACAGGTCACCATGTTGACCTCATCGGACTGGGTGGCCGCGATGATCATATCCGCATCACGCGCCCCTGCCCGGTCCAGAATATCGGGATGGGACGCATAGCCCGAAATCCCGCTGACATCGAGCGCTTCGGTGATCCGTCGGATCAGATTGGGCTGGTTGTCGATGACGGTGACATCATTGGCTTCGGTCGACAATTGGCGGGCCAATTGCCAACCGACCTGCCCGGCCCCACAGATGATGATTTTCATGAGCCTGTCCTAACCGGTGCCATCACAGCGCATCATCAAGCGCATCTGCGCTGGCAATGCGCGATCCGCTGCGCGCAGTGGTGATGACATTGAGCGATTTGAGCTTGCGGTGCAAAGCGGAGCGTTCCATGCCCACGAAGTTCGCAGTTTTCGAGATGTTGCCGCCAAAGCGGTTGATCTGGGCAATCAGGTACTCGCGCTCAAAGGTTTCGCGCGCCTCGCGCAGCGGCAAACCCGCGTAGGCCATGGCGATCATTGCAACCACATCGTCGCTGTCGCGCTCTCCAGCGTCTGATTGCAACTCTTCCGTCTTGATCTCTCCGCTTTCCGGGCCAAGGATCAGGCAACGCTCGATGTTGTTGCGCAACTGGCGAACGTTGCCGGGCCAGGTCATGGTCTGCAACTGCGCATCTGCCTCAGCGCTCAGTGCGCGCAGCGGCAAACCCTGAGAGGCGTTCAGGTCGGTGATAAAATAGCGGGCCAGTTCAGGGATATCCTCCCGTCGTTGGTCCAGCGACGGCACTGCCACAGGCACCACGTTGAGCCTGTGATACAACTCCTCCCGGAACCGTCCGGCTGCAATCTCACCTTTAAGGTCTTGATTGGTGGCTGAAATTACCCGCACATCAACCCGCACCAAATCCCCGCCGTCGGCACGCTGAAAGCTCTGATCCACCAGAACCCGCAGGATTTTCGATTGAGTGCCAAGCGGCATGTCCGCGACTTCATCGAAGAACAAGATGCCACCATGGGCCTGCTCGAACAGTCCAGGCTCATGACCCCTTTCGCCGCTGCTGCGGCCAAACAGGACGTCTTCCATCCGGTCAGGCTCGATTGATGCGGAATTGACCGTAACGAACGGTCCCGAGCTGCGATCCGAGATCGAATGCAAGAAGCGTGCGGCCACTTCCTTGCCCGATCCCGAAGGTCCGCTCAGCATCACACGGCCATTGCCGCGCGCCACTTTTTCCAACTGGCTTTTTAACCCTTTAAGAGCGGCAGACGATCCGATCATTTCGGCTTGCGACACATCGCGCGTGCGCAGCTTGGTGTTCTCCCGCCGCAGGCGTGACGTCTCAAGTGCGCGTGAGATCACCACCATCAACTGATCAATGTTGAAGGGCTTCTCGATGAAATCATAAGCCCCCTGCTTCACAGCCGCGACCGCAATCTCGATATTGCCATGGCCTGAAATAATGACCACCGGAATGTCGGGATTGTTGCGTTTCACGGTCTTGAGGATATCGATCCCGTCATGCTTGCTATCCTTCAGCCAGATGTCGAGAATGATCAGATCGGGGGGTGCGTGATTGATCTCGGAATAGGCGCTGTCACTGTCCCAGGCCAGCCGGGTTGTGTGGCCCTCATCCTCCAGAATGTCCGAGATCAGCTCGCGGATGTCCCGCTCGTCATCTACTACCAGAATTTCGCCCATAGTTGCCCCTCTTGTCCTCACGCCACTTCTTCTGAAATAGTTGCCATTCTGGCAGGTGACTGCCGATCCAGCGGCAAGACGATCCGCGCCTCGGCGCCGTAATGGCCCTTGCCGTCAAAATCCGGTGCGTCCAGCAAATCCAACCGGCCGGCATGTTCTTCGATGATCTTCTTCACGATCGACAGACCCAACCCTGTGCCCTTATCGCGATGGGTCACGTAGGGCTCAAACAACCGGCTGCGGTTCTCCGGCAGGCCGACGCCATTATCCTGAATCTGCACAAGGACAGCCCCCGGCAATGCATCAACGCGGATCCGCACTTCGGCGTCAAATTCACCGTCATCTCCGGCCTTGCGCGCGTCGATGGCCTCAGTCGCGTTTTTGAGCAGATTGTTGAATGCCTGACTCATCATGGTTGCATCCACCAGACCGATCAGCGGACCTTTGGGAATGTTGAGGTCAAATTTGATGTCAGGGCGTCCCGTTTCAATCAGCACGAAAGCATCGCGCAGGATCTTAGCAAAATCTGTTTCTCGCATGTCTGCCGCCGGCATCCTGGCGAATTTCGAGAATTCATCAACGATCCGCCGCAAATCGCCTGTCTGGCGGATGATCACATCTGTGTACTGCTCAAGCGCCTCCTGCTGGTCCCCCACCATGGGGCCAAACTTCCGGCGCAGCCGTTCTGCTGACAGTTGGATGGGCGTAAGCGGATTCTTGATTTCATGGGCAATTCTGCGCGCCACGTCCCCCCACGCAGCAAGCCGCTGGGCCTGCGCAAGATCAGAGACATCGTCAAAGGTCACCACATAGCCCTCAAGCGTGCCGTCAAGACTTTCCCGCCGCGCCATGCGCACAAGAAGAGTATCTTCACGGCCCATTCGCGTGAGCTTTACTTCGCCTTGAGAAACGGACTGCGGGCTTTCCTCAATTTTGCGAAA
Source organism: uncultured Paracoccaceae bacterium (assembly GCA_947494445.1). GTDB lineage: Bacteria > Pseudomonadota > Alphaproteobacteria > Rhodobacterales > Rhodobacteraceae > CANLSM01. The sequence continues at coordinate 309,591 of CANLVD010000003.1, forward strand.
GAGCTGCGAAAATTCCGGAATGGCCTGTTCGATATGGGCCTCCGAGACCACCAGATCATCGAGGTTCAGCAGATCCTTAGCAGCGGAATTCATCATCTCGACCCGACCTTGGGGATCAAGGCCGATCACCCCTGCGGTCACACCGGTCAGGATGCTGTCAAACAGACGCCTGCGCATCTCGGTCTGTTCATTGGCGGCGATCAGCGCATCACGTTGGCCGCGCACCTGACGGGTCATGCGGTTGAACGTGCGGCCCAGAAGCGCGATCTCGTCATCGCCTTCCTGCTCGCGCACCTGCACCGCCAGATCGCCCGCCCCCACGCGCTGGGCGGCTGCGGCCAGTTGACCAACGGGACGGGACAGGCGTTCTGCAAACCAAAGCCCCAGCCAGATTGCCGCGAGGATCACCAAAGCCGCAAAAGCAAGATACACCAGACCGAACTCGAACAGCAGCCGCCCGCGATCGCGTTCAAGCTGCTGATAAAGCCCGACGGTTTCTTCCGTTTCATCAAGCAGTTGCAGGATTTTTCCATCCACATCACGGGTCACGTAAAGGTATCTGTCGGCAAATGCGGGCAACACGATCAGCGCACGAAACTCACTGATCGCCTCGTCCTGAATGATCACCGTCTCACCAGTGCGCGCTCTGGCCAGTTCATCTGCTGTGGGCTGCTCGTAATCGAACAGATAAGATCGCTCACCGCGGGCTTTCAAGGCACCTTCCCCATCGATCACGTAAGCCTCACGCAAAGTCCGCTGTATTTGCAACTGGCCCCGGTTCAGCAACTCCCGAAACTGACCCGGAGAGATCAGGGGAAATCGGGCTTTCTGAGAATTCAGAAAACGAGCCAGCAATTCAGCGTCGGACGCCAGATTTGTGCGGTGCTCAGCCTCATAGGCTTGGGCCGCCTCAAGGGAATTGCCAACCACTTGCCTTACCCGGTCAGAAAACCATCCCTCCAACCCGAAATTCACAGTCAAAGTGGCAAACACAGCCACAAGGATCGTCGGCAAAAGGGCAATCAGGGCAAAGACGCCTGTCAGGCGCAAGTGCAACTGGGAGCCAGCAGATTTGCGCCGCCGGGCAGAGATCATGCTGGCCACGCGCTGACCCACAAGCCCTGCCACCAGCAGCACGTAGATGAAGTCGCTCAGCAAAACGAGGCGCAACGAGGTGGAGTTGGTGGATTCGATGCCCCCGACCACCGCATAGGTCGCAAGCGCAAGTACGGGCCCGGCCAGCACAAGCCCGAGCGTCAGACCAGTGCGCAGCTTGCGGGTCCGCAATAGGCGGTCGCCCCTTTCCCAGATTCGAGATCGAAATACCTGTTGCACGTCGGTGACGCGGCCTGTTGCCAGTTTGTAACTGTTGCCAGCTTACATCATCTTTTTGCCGCGTGTCACATGAATATCAAGATCCTGGATCTTCTTACGCAACGTATTGCGATTGATCCCCAAAAGATCGGCAGTTTTCACCTGATTTCCGCGGGTTGCGGCAAGCGACAGCGCGATCAGCGGCAGTTCAACTTCCTTGAGGATCCGGTCATACAGACCGGCAGGCGGCAGATTTTCACCATGCAGATCGAAATATCGTTTGAGATGGGATTCGATGGCCTGCCCCAGTTTCTGGTTCTGGTCCCCCCCAGGTGACACCACAGAAGTGGGTCGCGCTTTCAGTTCCTGGGTCACGATGTTGGCTGAAATGATGTCATCGGGGCAAAGCACCGCCAGACGCCGCATCAGGTTCTCAAGCTCCCGCACATTGCCCGGCCAATCCTGTTTGCGCAGAATGTCCAGCGCGTCCTGCGAAATGGATTTGCGGGGCAATCCGTCCATCTCGGCATTGCGCAGGAAAGCGCGCGCCAGATCGGGAATATCGTCCAGCCGTTCACGCAAAGGCGGCAGGCGCACGGGTACGATGTTCAGACGATAAAACAGATCTTCACGGAATTTGCCCTCATTGACCAAGGCGCGCAGGTCCTGATGGGTTGCCGCCAGTATGCGGACATCGGCACTGACCATGCCACGGCCACCAACCCGCGAGAATTCACCATCCTGCAAGACGCGCAGAAGCCGGGTCTGGGCCGCCACAGGCATATCGCCGATCTCGTCCAGAAACAGCGTGCCCTCATTGGCCTGCTCAAACCGGCCAGGCACGGGCTCACCGCCCATGTTCTCAAGCCCGAAAAGCTCGCTTTCGATCAGGTCCGACGGGACAGAAGCCATGTTGATCGCAACAAACGGCCCGGATTTGCGCTGTCCGAAATTGTGCAAGGCGCGCGCCACCAACTCTTTGCCCGTGCCGCTTTCACCCGAAATCATCACCCCCAGATCGGTGGTCATCAGACGCGCCATGATCCGGTAGACCTCCTGCATCGCAGGTGAGCGGCCAATAAGCGGCAGGTTGTCCTCGCGCTTTTCCTCGTCCGGCTTCTGCTTCAGTTGTGGTTGCGCACGCGCCAGTGCCTTGTTGACCTGTGCCAGCACCTCACGCAGATCGAAGGGTTTGGGCAGATATTCATATGCACCCATTTCGGTCGCACGGATCGCGGTCATGACCGTGTTTTGTGCAGACATGATGATGATGGGCAGATCGGGCCGCTTGCGCTTGATCGCAGGCAAGAGATCAAGCGCATCCCCATCGGGCATCATCACATCTGAGACAACGCAATCACCCTCGCCTTCCTCAATCCACCGCCAAAGGGTCGAGATGGTGCCGGTCGAGCGCACCCGACAGCCGGCGCGAGTCAGAGCCTGGCTCAAAACCGTGCGAATGGTGCGGTCATCATCCGCGACAATCACGGTCCCTTCCATCACAATTCTCCTTGCAGTGATGTCTGTTTTTGCCGCCACACTGGCAAACGCAGAACAAAGCTTGTCCGGCCCGGCTCGCTGTCGCATTCCACGACGCCGCCATGATCGGCCATGATTTTAGATACCAGAGCCAGCCCCAGACCGGTGCCATTGGCTTTTGAGCTGACAAACGGATCGAAGATGTCGGAGATCAGGTTTTCCGGCACCCCGGGCCCATTGTCTCGCACCCGCACCATCAAAGGCAGGCTCTCAAACCGGCCACCGGGAAGCGACAGCTTGACGCCCGGTTTGTAGCCCGTGGAAATCTTGATCGTTCCCCCGACCTTCGGCACGGCTTCGGCTGCATTCTTGAACAGGTTCTGGAACACCTGCAGCAATTGATCGGGATCACCAGCCGTGGGTGGCAGCGAAGGATCGTATTCCTCCGTGAATTTCACATGGGCCGCAAAGCCTGCCTGTGCTGCCCGTTTTGCGCGATCCAGCACATCATGAATGTTTACCTCATTGCGCCGCGCCGGACGCAGGTCGCCGAACTGCTCGACCCGCTCAACCAGCTTGCCGATGCGAGCCGTCTCATCCTGAATGAGGTCCGTCAATTCCTGCTCGTCCTCGGACATCCCCATGGACAGAAGCTGTGCCGCACCAGATATGCCCGCCAGCGGATTGCGTATCTCATGGGCCAGCATCGCCGCCATACCCGTGACCGAGCGGGCAGCAGAGCGGTGGGTGAGCGAACGGTCCATATGTTCAGCCATCCCTCTGGGGTGCATCAGCAACAGCACTTGCCCGTCGCCTTCGGGCACCAATGATGCATGAATGGTGAACTGGGCTGCCGATTTGTCGCGCCAGATGACATCGACGGCATATTGCACCACAGAAGAACTGCCCCGATGCACCTGATCGACCACATCGATCAAGGTGCTGTCTGAGCCGACAAACTCGTCTATGTTTTTGCCGATCATCTGCTTGAGAGAGGTCGAGCCAAACACTTCCGTGGCGTTGTTGGCGTGCAGGATCACCCGATCTGGTCCCAACAGGATCGCAGGATACGGGATTGCTCCCCAAAGCGGGTCAAGGATCAGTGGTCTCATGCGGCCAATCCCGCTTCAGCGCCGATGTCCTTCAACCACTCGAAAACCTCTCTTGGATCATTTGCAGTCTGCACAGCACGTTTGGTGGCCGCGGTCGTCCCTGCGATGTCACAGTACCAGCCCAGGTGTTTGCGGGCGCATTTCAGCCCCAGGTCAACGCCATAGAAACTCAGCATTTCATCATAATGCGTGGCGATCATGTCAGCCAGGTCCTTGCCCTTGGGAATGTCAGGTGCATCGCAATAACCCAGTTCACTGGCCACCTGCGCCAGCACCCAGGGCCTGCCCTGCGCACCTCTGCCGATCATGACACCATCTGCACCCGATGCCTCCAGCGCCTTGCGCGCGGTTTTTGCGTCAATGATATCTCCATTGGCAATCACCGGAATGTTCACGGCCTCCTTGACCTTGGAAATGGCCCGCCAATCCGCCCGGCCCTTGTAGAACTGACACCGGGTCCGCCCGTGGATCGTGATCATCTGAACACCTGCCTCCTCGGCCTGTTTTGCGATTTGAGGCGCGTTCAGGCTGTCGTCATCCCATCCCAGACGGGTCTTCAACGTAACCGGCACATCAACCGCGCCCACGACAGCTTCGATCAGGGTCAGGGCATGATCCGGTGTGCGCATCAACGCAGACCCCGAGTATCCGCTTGTCACCTTCTTGGCCGGACACCCCATATTGATGTCGATGACGGATGCGCCCATGCCTTCGAGTTGTTTAGCAGCTTCGGCCATCCAGACCGCTTCACGCCCGGCGATCTGTACGGATGTTGCGCCGACACCGATGCCAAGTTCAGCCTTGGCACGCGTTGAGGGGCGGTTCTGCACGACATCCTGACTTGCCATCATTTCGGAAACAACAAGACCTGCGCCAAACTTTTGGACGAGATTGCGAAACGGGAGATCCGTAATTCCCGCAAGAGGTGCCATAAAAACAGGCATTGCCCATATTTTGCCCTCAATTCCCATCAATCACTGCCTGCTCACTGTGCACTTCTCGCTACTTAAGGCAAAACACTGGGTGCGGCAATGAAAATTCAACCCATTGTACTGCCTGCGCAGTTTGGGCAAGATAATGCGCGCGTCCCAACAGAGAAGATTTCATCCGTGACCCCATCCGCCCTTATTGTTGCAGCCGGTCGGGGCAAACGGGCCGGAAGCGAGCGTCCCAAGCAATTCATGCCTCTTGGCGGAGAGCCGATACTTGCAAGGACACTCCGCGCCTGTCTGGCAAGCCCGAAGATCAACTCGGCTCTTGTTGTGATCCATCCTGATGATGCGGACGACTATCATCGATCAATTGACGGCATCTCAGATCCAAGACTACTCCCCCCTGTCCACGGAGGTGCGTCACGCGATCTGTCAGTTCGTCTTGGCCTGGAAGCACTGGAACGGCACGCACCCAGCCACGTCCTGATCCACGACGCCGCCCGCCCCTTTTTGACAACAGAGGTGATTGACCGGGTGCTTGCCGCGCTGCAAGCCTTTCCTGCAGCGTTTCCTGCACTTCCGATAGTGGATGCTTTGTGGCACGCAACCGGTGATCTGGTCAGCGCTTCTGTCGCGCGCGATGATCTCTGGCGTGCTCAAACCCCACAAGGTTTCGATTTTCCAAAAATACTCACGGCACACCGCTCGGCAAAAGGACCTGCGGTCGATGATGTGGCGCTGGCCCATGCAGCCGGGCTGCCCGTCAAAATCGTGCTGGGAGATGGCAACAATTTCAAGATAACGATGCCCGAGGACTTTGCCCGGGCAGAACGGCTTCTGGAGGCAGAGAAATGGACATCCGTCTAGGCAATGGCTTTGACGTTCATGCGCTGGATGACGGCGACCATGTGATCCTGTGCGGCGTGAAAATCCCGTTCTGCAAGGGCTTGCGCGGGCATTCCGATGCTGATGTTGGCATGCATGCAATCACGGACGCGCTTTTCGGCGCGCTCAGCGAAGGCGACATCGGACAGTGGTTTCCCCCATCTGATCCGCAATGGAAGGGTGCTGCATCCGAGATTTTCCTGCGCAAGGCCATTGAGCGGGTTGCGGCCCGTGGGTTTCAGATTGGCAATCTTGACTGCACGCTGATTTGTGAAATGCCCAAAATCGGCCCGCACGCAAAGGCTATGCAGGACATGCTGGCAGACATCACCGGCGTGGATGTGGGCAGGATCAGCGTGAAGGCCACCACGTCCGAGCATTTGGGCTTTACCGGACGGGGTGAGGGCATCGCCGCCATCGCCACAGCTGCGATTTTCGCGCCATGAGCCGAATGATCACAACCTTTTTTGGCGCAGGGCTGGCACCGGTTGCACCGGGCACTTTCGGCTCACTTGCGGCCCTGCCAACTGGTTATGGCTTGCATGTGCTGGGCGGTCCGGTGCTGCTTTCTCTGGGCGTGGTTCTGGCCTTCTTTGTCGGGCTTTGGGCCACGAAAGTGGAAACCGCGGGCAAAGACGACCATGACCCGTCTGAGATTGTGATCGACGAGGTCGCAGGTCAGTGGATTGCCTTGATGCCTCTCTCGATCGGGTTGAGCATGGCCGGTGCAGCCCCGCATGTCTTTCCGTGGCCCGGCTGGGTTGGGGCTTTTGTCATGTTCCGGCTCTTTGACATCTGGAAACCGTGGCCTGTCAGCTGGGCGGACCGAAAGGAAACCCCTGTGGGGGTGATGCTTGACGACGTGTTGGCAGGAGTGATGGCTGCGATCGTGGTCACGGCTGCTGCCGGGATTTCCCACGGGGTGCTGGGCCAATGACACTGGCAGAGCAGCTGCTTGAGGCCTTCAAGGCCAAAGGGTGGATGCTGGCAACGGCCGAAAGCTGCACGGGTGGCATGATCGCTGTTGCGCTCACGGACATCGCCGGAAGCTCTGCCGTGGTTGAGCGCGGGTTCGTGACCTACACCAATGAAGCCAAGATCGAGATGCTGGGCGTACGCAAGACAACACTCGATGCCCATGGGGCGGTGTCCGAGGAAACCGCAGCAGAAATGGCCACAGGCGCCCTGACACGTAGTCACGCACACGTGGCCGTGTCGGTCACAGGTATTGCAGGTCCCGGCGGCTCGGAATTCAAGCCCGAGGGTCGTGTCTGTTTTGGCTTGGCCGGAAATGATGGATCCGTTTCAACCCAGACCATCGAGTTTGGGGCCATCGGCCGCGCCAAAGTGCGCGAAGCCACAACAGCCCATGCGCTACACCTGTTGATTGACGCTGTGCACACTCCATAGTTAGCACATTTTTTGTGCAGTAATGGATTATTACGCCCTCTAATTGCGCAAATCACTCGCATTCGAACCAATTTCAGACCACCTGACTTGCGCCTCTGGTCAGTCAGACCCCAGACCTCCAGCCATCGCAAAGGCGCGCAAAGCGCTGCTGAACAAAGGGGATGGCGACGATGGACGGTGCGGATACCGGTTGGATTATAGTGGCGACAGCTTTGGTGCTGTTCATGACTTTGCCAGGACTGGCCTTGTTTTACGGCGGGCTCGTGCGCGCGCGCAATGTGTTGTCGGTGTTCATGCAATGCATGGCAGTGGCCTGTCTGATGTCGATCCTGTGGCTGGTCGCAGGCTATTCCATTGCCTTTGGCGATGGCGGCGCGCTTAACGCCTGGTGGGGCGGTCTGGACAAGATGTTCCTGCGTGGCGTGGATGCGGACACCCTCTCCGGCTCTATCCCCGAGATCGTCTTCTTCGGTTTCCAGATGACATTTGCCATCATTACCCCTGCCCTGATCGTGGGTGCATATGTCGAACGGATCAGTTTTGGCTTTGTGCTTCTGTTCTCATCGCTCTGGATGCTCTTTTGCTATGCACCGGTCACCCACTGGGTCTGGGGCGCAGGTGGATGGGCCTTCGAGATGGGCACGGTTGATCTGGCCGGTGGCATCGTGGTGCATGAAACTGCGGGTCTTGCTGCGTTGGTCATCGCGTTTTTCCTGGGCGCACGCAGTGACAAATCCAAACCACCGCACAATCCGGGCTATGTGATGCTGGGCGCGTCCATGTTGTGGGTCGGCTGGTTCGGCTTCAATGCAGGCTCTCATCTGGGAGTCTCGGGTGCGGCAGGCATGACGCTTGTGGTCACGCATCTGTCAGCAGCTGCTGCATCGCTCAGCTGGGCTTTGTGGGAGCGGATCAAGTATGGCAAGTCATCCCTTGTCGGTCTGGTGACCGGCACGATTGCGGGCCTTGCCTCCATCACACCTGCATCGGGGTCTGTCGGCCCGGTCGAGGCGCTGATCATCGGTGGCGTGGCCGGCGTCCTGTGTCAGGAAATGTGCGCGGTCGTGAAGAACCTGATGAAGCTGGATGACACTTTGGACGTCTTCGCAGTGCACGGGGTTGGCGGGATTTTCGGCACGCTGATGATTGCCGTTTTCGGCCATGCAGCCTTTGGCCCCCAGATCACGGCACTGGCTGTGGTGGGCGTTTATACACTCGTGATCACGGTCGTTTGCGTGTTGATTTCAAAGGTTATTTTCCCGATCCGGGTCAATCCCGATGACGAAACCATGGGCCTTGATCTGGCAACCCATGGCGAGCGGGCCTACGACGTCGCGTCCTGAGGGCCGGGACCGTATAACTCTCGTGCGCGCGTCTCGAATGCGCGCACGATCCTCTGCATGGCCTCGGTGAAGACGACACCGATTATGGCCTGCAGGGTCCGGGAGCGGAACTCGAAATCCACGAAGAAATCAACCTCGCACCCGCCATCGACCGGCGTGAACGACCAGTGGTTGTTGAGGTATTTGAACGGTCCATCAAGGTATTCCACATGGATCTTGCGGGCCTCTGGCGACAGCGTCACGCGGGAGCCGAACTTTTCCCGAAATACTTTGAAGGAAACGACAAGATCAGCGTCAACAACCTCTCCGGTTTCAACGGGACGGCGGGAGCGGATGCGCGCGCCCGCGCACCAGGGCAAAAACTCGGGATAGGCCGAAATGTCTGCGATGAGGGCAAACATCTGCTCAGCCGAATAAGGCAGGGTTCTTTTTTCCGCATGCGTTGGCATGTGCGCCTTATGTACGCTAGAAACCCTGAGGAAAAGTGAAGAAATGTCACGGGGGGCATGCACGCAGGATGGACCATTCGAATTACCAGATCGAGACGCTGATCTCGGCCAAGACCATTGCCGCCCGGGTGGAAGATCTGGCCAGCGAGATTTCTGCCCATTTCGCTGACACCGACAAGCTGATCGTGGTTGGCCTTTTGCGCGGTTCTTTCGTGTTCATCGCAGATCTGGTGCGTGAACTTGATCTGCCGGTGGAGGTCGATTTCATCGAGGCATCGTCTTATGGCAACAGCACCGAGAGCAGTCGAGAAGTCCGCATTCTCAAGGACTTGCGCGGCGAAATTGAAGGGCGCGACGTGCTGGTGGTCGAGGATATCGTCGACACCGGCTTTACCCTGTCCCATGTGCTGGCGATACTGAAGACGCGCAATCCCAAGCGACTGGCAGTCTGTGCGCTTCTCGACAAACCGTCGCGTCGGGAGGTTGATGTGCGCGCGACATGGACCGGGTTTGAGATCCCTGATGAATTCGTTGTTGGCTACGGCATTGATTATGCGCAGAGAAACCGGAACCTGTCTTACATCGGGGCTGTGCGTTTTACCGCGTAAATCGCTGGCCAATTGCAGGACCGCGCGGTTAAGCTGATCTCAGGGAGATCGGGATCATGGGCACATTAAATCCAACCTTCACCCTTGGGATCGAGGAAGAATACCTGATTGTGCATCAGGACAGTCTGGAGCTTGTCCAGCAGCCGGAAGAGAAATTTGTCGAGGCTTGTCAGGACCTTCTGGGTGATCGGGTGACGGGCGAATACCTGCAGTGCCAGATAGAGGTGGGCACGCAGCCGCATATTTCCGTGGGCGATGCCGTGGCCGAGTTGCGGCAGTTGCGGCAGGGCGTGGCGGAAACGGCGGGCCGGTTTGGCTATGCCCCAATCGCGGCCTCGACCCATCCCTTCAGCAAATGGCGCGCGCAGACCCACACGCGCAAGGAACGCTATGACGCGTTGCGGGCAGATCTTGGGCAGGCCGTTCGCCGGATGGTCATATGTGGGATGCACATTCACATTGGCATCGAAGATGAGGACCTGCGGATCGACCTGATGAATCAGGCGAGTTACTTTTTGCCGCATATTCTGGCGCTCAGTTGCTCCTCGCCCTTCTGGGAGGGCGAAGACACCGGACTGGCCAGTTACCGCCTGACGGTTTTTGATGCTCTGCCACGCACGGGCCTGCCCGATCAGTTGGGAAGTTATGCGGAATATCAAAGACTTGTGGAACATCTTGTCCGGTCGAAATGTCTGGAGGATGGCACAAAGATCTGGTGGGACATCCGCCCGTCGGACAAATTTCCAACCGTTGAAGCGCGGATCGCGGATGTTTGCACCAGTCTGGCAGATGTAGGCGCAATTGTTGCGCTTTATCAGTCGGTTATGGCCTATCTTTACCAACTCAGACGGAGCAACCAGCGGTGGCGGCTTTATCCCCGTACGCTGATCATGGAGAACCGCTGGCGGGCGCAGCGCTATGGGGTGTCCGATTGTCTGGTGGATCATGGCCGCTCGGAACTTGTGCCGATGTCCGCTTTGGCGGGTGAACTGATTGAAATACTTGGAGAAAACGCCGAGCAACTGGGCTGCCGCGAGGCATTGGGCCGGATCTATAACATCGCGCTCAACGGCAATTCGGCAGACCGACAGCGCAAGGTTCACACTGACGCCATGGCCGCCGGGAAGTCACAGGAAGAGGCCTGCCTTGCTGTCACCCAGCATCTGGTGGATGGCTTTCTGGACTGAGCCTTAACGGCAAATGTCACACCTCTGATGTGGATTTGCCACAGAACTCTTTCATAACTCAAACGTAGTTCTTTCGTAACTCATAGGCGCAGAACGCGGGCATCCGTTAACGCTTTATGAAATCCGACACAGCCTAGCTATCTCAGCCCTTGCCCAGCTTTTTCAGCCGGGCCTCGCGCAGGCGGGTGAAGTCGTCGCCTGCGTGGTAGGAGGAACGGGTGAGAGGGGTGGCGGAGACCATGAGGAAACCCTTGCCGAAGGCGGCTTTCTCGTAGGAGGCGAATTCCTCTGGTGTGACGAAGCGGTTGACCACGTGGTGTTTCGGGGTCGGCTGCAAATATTGCCCGATGGTCAGGAAATCGACATCGGCGGCGCGCATGTCGTCCATGACCTGATGCACCGCCTGCTTGTCTTCGCCAAGACCGACCATGATGCCCGATTTGGTGAACATCGCGGGATCGAGTTCCTTTACCCGCTGCAACAGGCGCAGGGAGTGGAAGTAGCGCGCGCCGGGGCGGACTTCGGGGTAGAGGCCCGGCACGGTTTCAAGGTTGTGGTTGAAGACGTCCGGTTTGGCCTCGACCACGACCTCAAGCGCGCTGTCATCGCATTTCAGAAAGTCGGGCGTCAGCACTTCGATGGTGGTGGAGGGCGTCTTGCGTCGCACGGCGCGGATGGTCTGGGCGATGTGCTCGGCCCCGCCATCGGCCAGATCATCGCGGTCAACGGAGGTGATGACGACATGGTTGAGGCCCAGCTTCTCAACCGCGACGGCCACCCTGCCCGGCTCAAACACATCGAGCGCATCGGGGCGCCCGGTGGCCACGTTGCAGAAGGTGCAGCCGCGGGTGCAGATCTCGCCCATGATCATCATGGTGGCGTGACCTTGCGACCAGCATTCGCCGACATTGGGGCACCCGGCCTCTTCGCAGACGGTGACGAGTTTGTTTTCGCGCATGATCCGCGCGGTGTCCTTGTAACCCTGCGACGTGGGTGCTTTGACGCGGATCCAGTCAGGTTTGCGCAACACGGGCGTGTCGGCCCGTTTGGCTTTTTCAGGATGGCGTTCGGCCCGGTTTGAAAGATCGCGAGAGGACATGGTTGCTCCGAAAGGCTTTCCCCTTATATAGCCCGCAATTTGGCATCTGTCTCGTCCTGAGACGCAAGGCCGCTATGCGCAGACCTGAGACCTTTGCCCGGATTTTCCCCGGGGGCAGCTGCCGTGGTTTTCCCCTGCCCCGTTTACCGGGCCCTTGGTAGCGTTCACCCATCAAAATTGAACGAGGGCAACATGACAAAATACATTGCAGAGGTGATCGGCACCTTCACGCTGGTCTTTTTCGGGGTCGGATCGGCCGTCCTGATGGGGGGTGAGATCGGGATGCTGGGCATCTCGCTGGCGTTTGGTCTGGCGGTTATGGCCATGGCCTATAGCATCGGGCATATTTCAGGCGCGCATCTAAACCCGGCGGTGAGCCTTGGCGCGCTGATGGCCGGAGCCATGCCGAAAGAGGAGTTTTTCGGCTATGTGATCGCACAATGCGCGGGCGCCATTCTGGGGGCCTTCGTGGTTCTGTTGATCGCAGTCGGTAAGGCCGATTATTCGCTGGCTGAAAACGGTCTGGGTCAGAACGGCTGGGGTGCTGGCTATCTGGGCGAATACGGGTTCTTTGCGGCAGTGATCTTCGAACTTGTCGCGACGTTCCTGTTTGTCACGGTGATACTGGGTGCAACACAGGAAGGTGCACCGTCGATGATGGCAGGACTTGTGATCGGTCTGACGCTGGCCGCGATCCATATGGTCGGCATCACGGTCACCGGGGTGTCGGTAAACCCTGCACGGTCGCTTGGGCCGGCGCTGTTTGCCGGGCCAACCGCATGGCTGCAACTGCCGGTCTTTCTGATCGTGCCGCTTCTGGGCGGGGCTTTGGCGGGCTTTGTCTTCAAGGCTGGCATCACGCGAAAGCCTGCTGCGGCCTGACGCAGGCGCAACCTGTTGAAATGAGTGAAGGCACCGGGAAACTGGTGCCTTTTCTTTGTCTGCCCAAGGTCTATGCTGGGGGTCATGAATACCGAGACCCTTGCCAGCCACAAAGCCTCCGAACACAAGATCGGGCGTATTCAGGAATTCCTGAAGCAGATCGTCTATGGCGGCAATGACGGGATCGTCACGACATTTGCGGTGGTTGCAGGCTTTGCCGGTGCACAGGCCGAAGGCGTGGCGCAGATCGGCGGCATTGCGGTGCTGCTGTTCGGAATAGCCAACCTGCTGGCAGATGCGACCGCGATGGGCCTGGGCGAATTTCTGTCGTCGCGCTCAGAGCAGGATGTCTACCGCGCGACACGGGCCAAGGAGCTGATCGAGATCAAGGTCAATCCCGAGTTCGAACGGGCCGAGATGCTGGAAATTCTGGAGGAGAAAGGTCTGACCGAGCGGGACCGGGAGGAGATGACCGAGATCCTCGCGCGCAACCCCGAATTCATGGCCGATCTGATGATGCAATATGAGCTGGGCATGTCGGACCCCAGCGATGACAGCCCGGCGATGAACGGGCTGGCGACATTCACGGCCTTCATCATCTTCGGCTCCGTGCCGTTGATGCCCTATTTCCTGATGGAAGCGTCCGACCTGACCTTCCGCCTGTCGGTTTTTGCGACCTTTGCAGCGCTTGTTGCACTGGGCCTGCTGCGCTGGAAGGTCACGACCGAGACCATGGTGCGCTGCGTTGGCGAGACGGTGCTGGTGGGCGGGATCTGTGCCGTGGTGGCCTTTGCCGTCGGGCTGGCGTTCAGGTAGGGCAAATGAAAAAGGGCCGCGCTGAGGCGGCCCCTTCCCGAAATCTGATCAGAAGGTTCAGGCGGACTTGCGGCGGCTTGCAGCAAAGAGACCGGCCAGACCGAAGCCCAGCATCAGAACCGGTGCAGGCAGCGGCACTGCTGCGATGCTGACCGTGTCGATGAACCCGCCAAGCGTGTCGTTGCGGCCGATTGCGCTGAAGGTCAGGTCGAAATTGCCGGCCTGTGCGACGGAGAAGAGCGCCACGACTTCAGTCCACTGACCAAAGGGTGCATCGGCGTTCGGGCCGGTGATGCTGTCGAGCACGTCACCGATGGAATATTCGACGCCATTTGTCAGCTCGCCATTGTTGCGCACGCGGGGTGCATAGAAGAAGGACAGTTCGTACTTGCCCTTTTCCAGAAAGATCGACTGGGTGATGGTCGAGTTGCCGCCACCGGGGATCGGGGCTGCGCCGACCATGTCGGGATCGCCATCCAGTTCGATGTAGAACGGACCGGAATGCGGGTCGATGGCACCAACGGTGTTCTTGGTCTGAACCTCAAGCCCGGGGCCTGTGGTTGTGGTCCAGCCGTTGAGGCTGGAGTAGATGTCCCAGGATCGGGACCCGGTTGCACCGACCATATTGGCGAGCGTGTTGCCGTTGGACAGACCTGTGCCCGGGTTCGACCCGGTCAGATCGTCGAAGCCTGCATTGACGACGGCAGCAGAAGCGCCGGTGGCAAGAGCCAAGCTGAGAACAGCAGCGCTGAAGAACGTTTTCATAAGTTTACCTTTCACTACACTACGCGTGTTGCCAGACAGATAGGCTGTGCTGCACTGCGAATACAGGGGAAAAGCGCTCAAACTTCGTCAAATTCGAAGGGCTGGTTAATGCTGCCTGACCAATAGGTTAGGGCATTTTGCTTGATTGTGTTTGAACTGTGGCAGGCCTTGCAAAATCACGCCGGAATGATGGCTTTCGGGCGGATTTGCGACCGGCTTTCGCCATGATTGCGAACGGCCGTTTCGGCCAGCCCCAAAGGCATCTCCGGGGCTGGCAGATTGTGATTCGTAAATCAAAAGTGGATGGCGCGGCCATAGGCGTCGAGGACGCTTTCGTGCATCATCTCCGACAGGGTCGGATGCGGGAAGACGGTTTCCATCAGGTCTTCTTCGGTGGTCTCCAACTGGCGCCCGACGACATAGCCCTGAATGAGTTCGGTCACTTCCGCGCCGACCATATGAGCGCCCAGAAGCTCGCCTGTCTTGGCATCAAAGACGGTTTTGACCATGCCCTCGGACTCGCCCAGTGCAATCGCCTTGCCGTTGCCGATGAAGGGGAAGCGGCCGACCTTGATGTCATAGCCCAGTTCCTTGGCCTTGGCCTCGGAATAGCCGACGGAGGCGACCTGCGGATGGCAATAGGTGCAGCCTGCGATGCTTTCGGGTTTGATCGGGTGGACGTTGTTCTTGCCCGAGATCAGTTCGGCCACCATGACGCCTTCGTGGGAGGCTTTATGGGCCAGCCACGGTGCACCTGCGATGTCACCGATGGCATAGATGCCCTCGACGCCTGTGCGGCAGAATTGGTCGGTGACGACATGGGTGCGGTCGATCTTGACGCCGAGCGCCTCAAGCCCCAGCCCTTCGACATTGCCCACGATGCCCACGGCGGAGATGACGGTGTCAAACTCCATCTTCTCGGTCTTGCCGCCGGTCTCGATATGGGCGGTGACCTTGCCCTTGGCGCGGTCGAGTTGCTTGACCATGGATTTCTCCATGATCTTCATGCCCTGCTTGACGAAGGCCTTCTTGGCAAACGCGGAAATCTCGGCGTCCTCGACGGGCAGGACGCGGTCCATCACCTCGACCACTGTGGTGTCGGTGCCAAGGGTGTTGAAGAAACTGGCGAATTCGATGCCGATGGCACCCGAACCGATGACCAGCAGCTTCTTGGGCATGCGGGGCGGCTTGAGCGCGTGTTTGTAGGTCCAGACCAGATCGCCGTCGGCCTCAAGCCCGGGCAATTCGCGGGCGCGCGCCCCTGTGGCAAGGATGATGCCCTTGGTGGCGGTCAGGTCTTCGGTCCCCTTGTCGGTCTTGACGGAGACCTTGCCCTTGGCGGGGATCGTCGCCTCGCCCATGATCACGGTGACCTTGTTTTTCTTCAGCAGATGCCCGACGCCGCCTGAAAGCTGCTTGGCAACGCCACGGGAGCGGTCGACCACCTTGTCGAGGTCATAATCGAGGTTCTCGGCTTTCAGTCCGAATTCCGCCGCGCGTTCCATCAGGTGAAACACTTCAGCCGAGCGCAGCATCGCCTTGGTCGGGATGCAGCCCCAGTTGAGACAGATGCCGCCCAGATGCTCGCGTTCGATGATCGCGGTCTTGAGGCCAAGCTGGGCCGCCCTGATGGCTGCAACATAGCCCCCAGGTCCCGCACCGATCACCACAACATCAAAGCTCTTGTCAGCCATCTGGCCCTCCCGATTTATGATAGCTTAACGTTAAACTATCTCAATGAGACTGGCCACAGGGCTGGCTGCAACCCCGTTATGCAGGATTTGCAGATGCCCTAGGCGGACAGTTCCTTGACTATTGTGCCATAGCCGCCTGCATCAAGGAAGACCTGCTCGGGGGCAGTGGTCTTGCGCCCCAGCGCTTCATTGCGGAACGGGAAGCGTCCGAAACGGCGGATGATTTCGCGGTGAGCCTTGGCGTGCAGCAGGTTGGACCCGCCGGGCAAGTTCATCTTGAACAGGCGTACCGCGTGGTCCTGATCGGCAAGGCTTTCGGAATGCATCAGCGGCATGTAGAAAAACTGCCGGCTGTCGCCTTCCCAGCGCAGGTCAAACTTGGCGTCAATCGCCTGTTTGCACCGGGCTCGCGCCATGGCGTCGGTGGAAAACGCCATGTCGGAGCCGCGGAACATGTTGCGCGGAAACTGGTCGAGCAGGATGATAAGCGCGAGTGAGGCACGCGGTTCGCAGACCCAGTGGGTGAACTTGCCCTCGGCTGCCTCATCCCACAGATCGCGGTAGTCGTTTGTGATGCGGCTGTCCACCGCGTCGGAGACGACATACCAGTCCTTTGGGGTCAACTCCTCAAGCCAGAAACGCAGAATACTCTCTGCGGCTTCCGTTTCTGCCAGATCCTTTGCCATGGCATGGCCCTCCTGCCCGTTTTCCCACCAGTTTTTGGGATTAACGTTTGTTTGTCACCAGCCAGATGTCAGCGATTTTCCTCTGCGTCTGGCTTTATCTCGTCGTCTTCGTTGGCCTGATCAATCGCATATTCCTGCGCCCATTCGAGAATCACAGGCGAAGACGTCGGCGAGAGCGTGCTGTAGGCAATCGCATCCTCGACCGAAGTCGCAGACCGTTGGGTCATCCGGTAGAGCCCGTAAAGCGTGATGATGCCCATCAGTGCACAGATGAACAGGAAATAGCTGTCGGGCCCGAGGTTGGACATCATGAAGCCCACGACAAACGGCCCGGAAATCGCGCCCAGGCCATTGATGAAGATCAGACCGCCTGAGGCGGCTGCCATATCCTCATGCTCCAGAAAGTCATTGGTGTAGGCGATCAGCAGCGAATAGAGCGGGTTGGCCAGCCCGCCGATCATGAAGGACGTGAAGAGAAGGATGTAGGGATACTCCGTCAGGAAGGATCCGACGGCTGTGATGACCGTGCCGAGGGCTGTACAGATCACAATCAGACGGCGACGGTCCATGCGGTCCGACAGCCAGCCGATGGGGTATTGCAGGACAAGACCGCCGACATACATCGCCGAGATGAAAAGCGAGATCTGCGCAAGGCTCAGCCCTTTTTCGGTGCCATAAACCGAGGCCATGCCGAACATCGCGGCGAATATGCCACCGAGAAAGAAGACCGAGACCACGCCAAGTGGCGAAACGCCATAAAGCGCCCTGAGCGACATCGGTTTGGTGGTGTCAAAGATCGGTGCAGGCGAGACATCGAGCAGGATCGGCAGGAACGACAAGGAAACCGCAACGGAGATCACGACAAAGAGGATCCAGCCTGCAGGGTCCTGCAACAGCAGGATGCCTTGAGCCGTAATGATGCCCATCATCTGGATGATCAGATAAAGCGACAGGGCTTGCCCGCGGTTGGAATTGTCTGACGCGTTGTTCAGCCAGCTTTCGACCACCACATAGACCGCCGAATAGCAGAACCCCACAAAGAGACGCAGAACGAACCATGCAACCGGGTCGGGGAAGGCTGGGAACAGGATGAAAGCCGCTGAGATGATCGATCCGAGAGCCGCAAATACACGCACATGGCCCACTCTGCGGATCATATGAGGTGCCAGCCGGGAGCCGCCCAGAAAGCCAATGAAATAAGCGCTCATCACGAAGGACATGGTGCCGGGACCAAAGCCTTCGATGTCGCCGCGCACACCCAGAAGCGTGCCCTGCAGCCCGTTTCCCAGCATCAGGAGGAACAGACCGAGCATCAAAGCCCATGTGTTGCCTAGAACGCGCAGCATAACAGACCTCCATTGCTTGCTCCGCTACGTGGCCTAAACCGAAACGTGGAAACAGAGGATTTACGACATGTGGTTGTCGTAATTGTCTTTAAGGGATCAAAAGTGAACTGTCGCCATAAGAAAAGAAGCGATACCCTTTCGCGATGGCATGAGCATAGACATCATGGACCTGACGGGTGCCGATCAGGGCCGCGACCAGCATCAGCAGCGTCGATTTGGGCAGGTGGAAATTGGTGATCAGGGCATCGGTCAGCAGAAACTCGTGACCGGGTTTGATGAAAATATCGGTCTCACCCGCCCATGGGGCGATCTGACCCGGGCCTGTGGCGGCGCTTTCAAGCAATCTGAGTGCGGTCGTGCCCACCGGGATGATCCGCCCGCCTCGCTGGCGGGTGCGCAGGATGGCGTCGACCGAGGGCTGAGTGATCTGCCCCCATTCCGCGTGCATCTTATGCGCGCTGACATCATCGGTCTTGACCGGCAGGAACGTGCCTGCCCCCACATGAAGCGTGAGAAACGTGTGATCAACCCCTTTGGCCTTGAGGGCGGCAAAGCTGCTGTCATCGAAATGCAGTGACGCCGTGGGTGCCGCAACCGCACCGGGGGTTTTGGCAAAGACGGTCTGGTAGTCTTGCGTGTCCTGTCCATCGACCGCCCGTTTCGAGGCAATGTAAGGGGGCAGCGGCATAGAGCCGACATCGGCCAGAGCTGCCTCGAACTCACCTGCCTGAAGCGAAAAGCGCAGGCGCACCTCCCCGCCGTCACGGGACAGGACTTCGGCGGTCAATTGGTCCGAGAAGGTGATGACGTCCCCCACGATCAGACGTTTGGCTGGTTTGACCAGCGCTGACCAAGTGTCCTCGAACGCGCCAAGAAGCGTGACTTCGATCACTGCGAGGCCCGGTCCGTGGGGTGTGTCGCGGTGCCGCTCCCCGCGCAGACGGGCCGGGATGACGCGGGTGTCATTGAAAACCAAGAGATCGCCTTCACGCAGGTGATCGGCGAGATTGGTGAATTGGTCGTCGGTGATCTGGCCGCTTTCGCAGACCAGAAGGCGCGAGGCGCTCCGCGGCACGGCGGGGCGCAGGGCAATCAGGTCTTCGGGCAGGGAAAAGTCGAAATCACTCAGCAGCATCGGATCAGTCTCAGTTGGCGCGGGATGCGTCCCCGGCATAGCCCGGATCGCGCTGGAAAATCTGCCGAAACGCGCCCGGGGTAAAGACCGAAAGCGGATTTACCGTGACCCGCGGCGATTTGGCCGGGCCCTGCATGGCGTAGGTCATGCCGACCAGCCCTTCTCCGCTGCGTCCGCCGAGCAAACGCCCAAGACCGGGGATCTGGCTGAAGAACCCGTTCACGAAGTAAACCGGTGAGAACACACCTTCCATATCCAGTTGGCGCGAGGCGGTCGCATAAGTGCCATTGAGCGTGATGCCCATGGAGGGACTGACCGCGCGACCGTTCCAGATGTCGATGCGCTCGGGCGTCAGTTCGAATTCCAGATCGACTTCATCAAATCCGACGCCGGGGCCTGAAAGAAGATCAGCGATGCCCACGATCGAGGCCGCACTCATCAATTCTGCCAAAGCCGGTGCGTTGCCGACGCGTGCACCGGTAAGGCGCAAGGCGCCGCGGTACTGCCCTGCCCGTCCCTGTGGCTGAAGGACAGCCGTAAGCTCGCCTCCGGCTGCCTGCCGGAAAACACCGGCATCGGCCAAAGCTTCACCGCCAGCATCGCTTTGCAGATAGATCCTGCCATCCTTTTGCAGGATCGCGTTAATCTCCGCCCCGGAATTGACCCGGGCGCTCATGCGCCCCTGAAGGCCATCGCCGGTGCTGAGTTCGGCTGTCGCGCCGGTGAGCCGGATGCTGTCGGTAATCTCGAGTGCGACCTGATCCAGTCCGATGCGCATATCGCCGCCACCTCCGGACTTCGGGCGGCGCGACAGGGCCAGAGTGCCGCCTTCAAGCCGCATGATTGCGGGCGCACCGCTGCGCGCAGGCCGAAACCGCACGGGGCCGTCAAGCCAGCCACCCGTTGTCAGGCGATCAAAGCGGGCTTCCTTCAGTCCGCCATTGTCGAGGATCAGAGTGCCATCTGCGCGCAGACCCGGTGCGGTCATCGCAAGACGGTCGATGGTGACCGGTGCTCCAAACGCTCCTGAGAGTGTCAACTGCCCCTCGGTTCCCGCAGGTTTTGACCAGCCAAGTGCCGGGATACTGACGGTTGCCGGGGTCAGGTCGGCGGTCAGATCGAATTTAGGCCGCTGTTCGGGACGTATTGCCAGATCCAGCCGGGCCTTGGCCGCTCCTGTCAGGCTGCCCCTAGGCAGGGTGATGCCAAAGGCACGCAGAGCCGCATCATCGGCCTGCAACCGCGCGGTCAGGTTCGAGCCGGGTGCCGAGCCAGGGCCGAGTTCCCGGGTCCAGGTGAAGGTCAGGGGCACGCCTGACAATTGCGCTGGGCCTGCGATTTCCAAACTGGTGTTACTGGCGCTGAGCGCCAGACGTTCAGCCCTCACGGGGCGGTTTGGCACAAGCGTGCTGCTGGTGACATTGCGCAGGGTGGCAGTGACATCAGCCTGAACGAGCTTCGGGCGCAACTCCTTGATCATCGGGAAGCGCAGGGTGACATCAACGTCTGCCTGACCATCGGCGATGTCCGGAGAGCGCTTGATTTTTTGCATAAATTCCAACGGCTTGCGGTCCACAAGCGCCAGCAGGTCAGGGATCTGCCCCTGCCCCGTGATGCGGGCCACGGCTGTAGCTGGCTTGAGCGTGATGTCGGCAATCTCAAAAGTGCTGCCAGCCAGATCGATGGGGTTGCCCGAGGCTTCCGTCCCGAAACCGCTGGTCAGATTGATGCGCAGGGCCTTGTTGGCGATCTCGCCGTGGCCCACGGCCTGCGTGACATCGGGCATGGTGCGCAGGATGTTGGCATGGGCGTCGTGGAACCGGAAATTGACGGCAAATTCGGTCGACGTGTCGTCGCGCTGAAACCGAACCTGAGCAGCGTCGAACTGGCCTGCCAGAATATGCCCGTCGATCCATTTGCGTGTGTTTGGCTTGTAGGGCACAGGCCAGAAATTGACCGCCATGTCGCGGTCAATGTCGCTGAGCGCGAGGGTCAGGTCAGTGGTCCAGCGGGCAGCCCCCGGGGCGATGCGCCCTGTCGTGGAAATACGCGCGTCACCACGTCTGAGGTCAAGCTGGCCGATGTCGATGCGCTGGCTGTCCAGATGCAGACGCGCGCCCAGATGGCCGCTGTCAAAATCGAGCGGGGCCGCGAAAGTGGCAGGGTCGGTGTAGTTGAGCGCATTGATCGACAGATCGGCAAGGACAGTGTCAGGTACACCCTGCGCGTCACGTTTGAGCAGAAACGCACCATCTGCGGCGATGGTAAGCTGCGGGCTGGTCAGGCTGAGGCGGTCAAGTGCGAGGCGGTCGCGGGCCGCATCCCAGTTGAAATAGGCCTTGGCCTGATCGAAGGGCACAGACGGAGCAGACTGGCGCAGAATCTGCCCCGAGCCGACGTCCAGAACGCCTGCAAATTCCGTGACTTGCGAGGCATCATCAAGAGCAAGGCTGAGGTTGCCGCCCACCGGTGCCTCGATCCATTTCATCCAGCTGAGCGGCGGCGCAAGGCCTGCAATCTGGCGCGGGCTGGCTTTGGTGAAATCGGCAATCAGCCTCAGCGGCTCGCCCGGGTCATCGGGGATCGACAGGCGGCCGGTGATGCGCGCTGGCTGACCGGCATTGTGCGAGAACGCACCGCGCAGCGAAATCACCGTGGCCGCCTCCGCTCGGTTGAGCGACAGATCCGCGTCATTGCTTTCCCAGAGCCTGCCGCTCTGGCGATCCTCATAAGTCAGGTTGATGCCAGAGAGGCGCACGGTCTCAAGCCCGTCGATCACCGGCAGGGCGCGCAGCCGGGCAAGTGAAATGCCCTGCCCGCCACCGTTGCCGCGGTTGATGTCAAGCGCGAGCGTGCCGTCCTCGGTGCGCAGAATGCGCGCGGTTGCGCCTTTCAGATCAACAGTGTTCGGGGTCCATTTTCCGCGCAGCGCGTTCATGACCGAGAAACCGCCGCTCACCTCGGGGCTGGTGGCGACGGTCTGGCCGGCCTCATCGAGAATTTCGATGTCGCTGAGCACCAGCCTGCTGGCGGAGGTGCCGCGCCCCAGATCCAGCGCGGCATGACCGATGCGCAGATCAACGCCCGGCCAACGCTCCTCGACCAGAGCCTCAACCCGGTCACCGACAAGTGCATGGGGCAGCGGTATACTGCCTTGCAGGGCAACGATGGCGAACAGCCCGATCAGAATGAACATCTTGAGCTTGACCACAACAGAGCCCAGTTCGCGCAGGGTCAGACCGGTCGCGCGCTGCATGCGCGAGTGTTGCCGGGCCTGAACCGGTGCGGTTTGTATCTGCTGTGATCTGCGCATGACCCGATCAGCTTTGCACAGCTTGGCGGCTTGCGGTCAAGAATGGCCTTGAAGCCGGCACCTGCGGGCGCATATCAGAAACTCAAAGCGCGGGCGGTGACCGGCGCGTGCCAACAGATGGAGAAAATGATGACAGATGCCGTAACCGTGACCCTTGAGCCCGGTGATGCTGCGCCCGGATTTGACCTGCCACGTGACGGTGGCGAAAGTGTATCGCTGAGCGATTATTCGGGCAAGACGGTGGTGCTGTACTTCTACCCCAAGGATGACACCTCCGGCTGCACCAAGGAAGCGATCGGCTTCACCGAGCACGCAGCCCAGTTTGAAGCGGCGGGTGCGGTTGTGCTGGGCGTGTCCAAGGACAGCGTGGCCAAGCATGACAAGTTCATCGCCAAGCATGATCTGGGTGTGATCCTGTTGTCCGATGAGGGTGGCGATATGTGCGAGAGCTACGGCGTCTGGGTCGAGAAATCGATGTACGGGCGCAAATACATGGGCATCGAGCGGGCAACCTTCATCATCGATGGTGCGGGCAAGGTCGCGCAGGTCTGGCGCAAGGTCAAAGTGCCGGGCCATGTGGAGGCGGTGCTGAAGGCGGTCGAGGCTCTGTGAGCGGGGCGCTTTCCTCGCTTCGCGCAGCGGCAGTTACGGTTCTGAACACCTCTGATGCGCGCGAGAAAACAGCAGTTTCGCGTGAGATGGCAGCAGCCTGGCTGGCCGGGCGGGAGGCGGGAACCCCTGCCCCGCTGGGCCGGGAGACGCCGCCGGACATGCCCGCGCGCCCTGGGCTGCCCGAATTGCTGGACCCGCGCGACGTGCCCAAGCGCAAGCCCGGCACAGAGGCAGGCCGGATCGCACTTCTGCATGCGATTGCCCATATCGAGCTGAACGCGGTCGATCTGCATTGGGATGTCATTGCCCGGTTTCCGGACGTCGAATTTCCGATTGGGTTCTACGATGACTGGGTGCGGGCCGCCGATGATGAGAGCAAGCATTTCAACCTGCTGGCCGACCGGCTGGAGGCTTACGGCAGCCATTATGGTGCCCTGCCTGCCCATGCCGGGATGTGGCGCGCGGCCAGCGACACGGTTGATGACATCGAGGCGCGGCTGGCCGTGGTGCCGATGGTGCTTGAGGCCCGGGGACTGGATGTGACACCCGGCATGATCCGGATTTTCAAACAGGCCAAGGACGATGCATCCGTGGCAGCGCTTGAAACGATCTATGCAGAAGAAGTCGCCCATGTGGCCTATGGATCGAAATGGTTTCACTTTCTTTGCGGGCGGCACAACCACGACCCCAAGGAGCATTTCCACGCGCTTGTCAGGCGTTATTTCCACGGGGCGCTGAAGCCTCCATTCAATGAGGAAAAACGCGCCGAAGCGGGCATTCCGCCGGACTTTTACTGGCCTCTGACCTGACAGATTTACATCGGCGGGATTTCGCTCAGGCAAATGTCGGAAAAGTTGCGGGCCTTGGGCCGTTCCATTAAGGTTTCGCGAGTTTCAAAGCTGTCATGTCGGGCCAACCGGTGGGCAGAATAAAAAATGGACCTGGCGGGACGAATGACGAAACAGAGTAGTACAGACCGTGGCGGGATCATTCCTGCGCGCAAGATCTCGATCTCAAGTGACAGTCACACAAGAGAACTCACCCTTTCCCCTCTCACCCAGCTGCTGATCGGTGGCGGTGTTGCGCTGTCCATTGGCTGGATGGCTCTGACCACTGCGACAACCGTTGTAAGCTTTGTCAGCGCCGGTGACGGTGAGGGTCAGGCGGAGATCGTTCAGGAAGCTGTCGACCAGCGGATTGCCATGATGCGAGCGGAGCGGGACCAGTTTGCAGCGGATGCCAAATCCGCGCGCGCCCGGTTCTCGCAGGCGCTGGAGCAGATTTCCCAGCAGCAGTCCAGCCTTCTGGAACTGATGCAGGAGCGCAACGAGATGGAGATCG
The DNA here is from genome assembly GCA_947494445.1 of uncultured Paracoccaceae bacterium. Lineage (GTDB taxonomy): Bacteria > Pseudomonadota > Alphaproteobacteria > Rhodobacterales > Rhodobacteraceae > CANLSM01. The sequence continues at coordinate 333,999 of CANLVD010000003.1, forward strand.
CGGTCGGTCTGCTGCGTGAAGATCTGGGCTCGGCCCTGTCGAGCCGTGACGAGTTGCGCGCTGATGTCGCCTCGCTTTCTGAGCGTCTCGACATGGTCAGCGGCAAGCTGAACACGCGCCAGTCGGGTGAAGATGATCTTGAAGGCACGCTGGTCGCGATCACGGACGAATTGCAAAGCGCTGTCGAAGCCCGTGACATGGCGCTGTCAGCCTATGCCGAGAAAGACCTCAAGGTTGCCGGGCTTGAGTTGAAGATGCAGGTCAATTCCGAGCGGCAGGAGCGGATGCTCAGCCAGCTGGAACAGGCTGTCGAGATGTCTTTCTCGCCACTTGAAGACATGTTCGCGAAATCCGGTCTGAGCGTTGACAGTCTTGTTGGTCAGGTGCGGCGCAGCTATTCGGGCGTCGGCGGGCCACTTCTGCCGGTTGGTGCCTCCAGCGGCAGCTATGATGATCCTGAGATGAATGCGCGTTACGCGGCGTTGATCGAGGGCATGGACAAGATGAACCTGATGCGCATCGCGGCTGAAAAAGTGCCTTACACGATGCCGGTTCTGGCCTCGCACCGCTTCACCTCCGGATTTGGTACGCGGCGTGACCCGAAGACAGGTGGTCGCCGGGCGCATAACGGGATCGATCTGGCAGGTCCACGCGGCACGCCGATCAACTCTACCGCTGATGGTGTCGTGATCTTTGCGGGCCGTCAGAGCGGCTTTGGCAACCTGATCAAAGTGCGCCATGCCTTCGGCTTCGAGACGCTTTATGCGCATCTGAACAAAATTCATGTAAAAGTTGGAGATCGCGTCTCGCGCAACGAGCATATTGGTGATATGGGAACCACGGGTAGAAGCACAGGTGTGCACTTGCACTATGAGATCCGCATCGGCGGCAAGCCTGTGAACCCCATGACATACATAAAGGCAGCCAAAGATGTTCTCTAAACCCAAACCCAATGAAGGCTCGTCCGCACCTGCTGCACCGAGCGCCCCCACCCCATCCAAGCCTGTGTCTGACGCACCATCGGCCGCTCCTGCCGCCCCCAAGGCAAAGCCGGCCCCTTCGATCCTGTCGTCTGATCTGGTTGTGACCGGTCACATGAAAACGACCGGTGACATTCAGGTCGAAGGCACGGTTGAGGGCGACATTCACGCACATCTGCTGACCATCGGCGAAAACGCGACCGTAAAGGGCGAAGTCGTCGCCGATGATGTGGTCGTGACCGGCCATGTGAAGGGCCGTGTGCGCGGACTGAAAGTGCGCCTGACATCAACCGCACGTGTTGAGGGTGACATCATCCACAAGACCATCGCCATCGAGAGCGGCGCGCATTTCGAAGGTTCTGTTCAGCGTCAGGATGATCCTTTGAAAGAAGCTGGCAAACCCGCCAAGGCCGCAGCCGCGTCCTGAGCTTTTGAAAACTCCATGAAGAAGCGCCCTGCGGGGCGCTTTTTTTATGGGTGATCGCATGTCTTTGGGATTCGATCTGAGACGGAAATGCGTGATCCCGGCTCAGGTTGTTCTTTTCCGGCTGCATCCGGGCGCTAGGTACCACTGCGAACCGCAGATCGACCGAGGCCAATGCCGTGAAAACTACAAAACCTGTTCCCACGTCATGGCCCGTGTATCTGCTTGGCGCAGGCGTGTTTCTGACCCTGATCTTCGCCCTTTTGATGCCTGATCTTTCAGACGACCTTGGCACGGGTGCGCGGTTTGCCTTCTGGGCAGCACATATCTTTTCAGCATACTGGAACGGGTGCAGGCGACCGGTCGGGCGTGGCTGACGGACAAGGCGTAACAGATGTGACTGTTCAGGGCTTCAGATGCCGTGGCCTTGAAGTTTCTGCACGCCCTGAGCGATCTTAACCGTCATGCACGTCCTTGCTGTCGTCAGGGGCCTGTTCGCGGTCATACATGCCGTAATCACGCAGAACGCCCGCGATTTTCAGACGGTAGTCCTGAAAAACACCACCCCGCCCGTGTTTCTGGGCGGTTCGGTGGGCTGACAGTGTGCGCCAGCGGTCAATGGCGGCTTCATCCTCAAAAAACGAGAGTGACAGAAGTTTTTCGGGGTTGGTCAGGCTCTGGAAGCGTTCCACGGAGATGAAGCCTTCAACCTCCTCGACCATCGGGCGCATCTTGGCGGCAATGTCGAGATATTCTTCCTTGCGCCCGTCCGCCGGGATCACTTCGAAAATCACTGCGATCATATCCGTTCTTCTCCTGCCCCGGACCTACGCGTCGGTGGGTCCTAGTCTTCGGCCTGCGCCTCACCGCGTGATTTGCCTGAGACATCAAGCGCCAGGGCTGAGGCCATGAAAGCATCCAGATCCCCGTCAAGCACGCCTGAGGTGTCAGACGTTTCCGTGTTTGTGCGCAGATCCTTGACCATCTGGTAAGGCTGCAACACATACGAGCGGATCTGGTTGCCCCAGCCGATGTCGCCCTTGGCGTCATGGGCGTCCTGAATGGCCTGGGTCTTTTTGCGCATCTCAAGCTCGTAGAGCCGGGATTTCAGAGCTGCCATGGCGTTGGCACGGTTCTGATGCTGAGATTTCTCGGACGATGTCACGACGATGTTGGTCGGGATATGGGTGATGCGCACGGCCGAATCCGTGGTGTTCACGTGCTGGCCACCAGCTCCGGACGAGCGGTAGGTGTCCACGCGGATGTCAGAAGGATTGATCTCGATCTCGATGGTGTCGTCGATCACCGGATAGACCCAGACGCTTGAGAACGACGTGTGGCGCCGGGCATTGCTGTCAAAGGGCGAGATGCGCACAAGACGGTGCACGCCGCTTTCGGATTTCAGCCAGCCATAGGCGTTATCTCCCTTGATCTGGTAGGTGACGGATTTGATGCCTGCTTCTTCGCCCGCGTTTTCCGAGATCATTTCGACCTTGTAGCCGCGCTTTTCGGCCCAGCGGACATACATGCGCGCCAGAATGGACGCCCAGTCACAGCTTTCAGTGCCACCCGCACCTGCGTTAATCTCAAGAAAGCTGTCATTGGCATCAACTTCGCCGTTCAGGAGCGCTTCGATCTCGCGCTTGGCAGCGACATCCTTGAGGCTGGCCAGAGCGGCTTCGGCTTCTGTCACGATCTCGGCATCATCTTCCATCTCACCCAGTTCGATCAGGTCGATGTTGTCCTGCAGTCCAGATGCAATTTCGCGGTAGCTGTCGATGGCATCCGACAGCATCTGACGCTCGCGCATCAGCTTTTGCGCCCGTGTCGGGTCATCCCAAAGCGTGGGATCCTCGGACATGGCGTTGAATTCTTCCAGCCGGTGTTCTGCCGTTTCCCAGCCCAGACGCTGGCGCAGCAATTCGAGAGACTTTTCAATGTCCCGAATATGGCTTTCGGTTTCTGCTCGCATGAAAGGTTCCGCGTTTTATTGTTCTGATTTGGCGGGGGCTGCCTTAACCCGTTAACTAGCGGGCGAACCTGCCCTCGGCAAGCCCTTGGATCTAATAAAGACCACCAGAGGAGAGCGTGCCGAAGCCTTTTCGCGTGGGCAGCACTTTCTTCTGACCGGAGGAGGTGGTGACTTCCTTGACCTGTCCGGCCCCGCCGCCCCTGCTGAACAGCTGGATGTTCTGAGCCATGGCAAAGCCGCCATCCACATAGACGCCAAAGCCACCGATTGCTGGCTCGTCACCACGATGGAACAACTCGGTTACGACATTTTCGCCGCTGGCATTGTTGGGCAGGCGCTGGCCGGTGAAGCGGTCGATCTTGATGAAGGTTGTGTTGGGTGGCTGCGGGTGCTGGTAGGAACCGTGATCCTTGAGTGCCACCTTCATGAAATCGGCAAAGACCGGGCCACACATGGTGCCGCCAAAGGCTCCCTTGCCCATCGGGCGGGGCGTGTCGAAGCCCATGTAGCAACCTGCAACGATGCGCGGGGTGAAGCCGATGAACCAGACGTCCTTGCTGTCGTTGGTGGTTCCCGTCTTGCCCGAGATCGGCACGCCAAGCACCTTGCCGATCGTATTCTTGGCGGTGCCGCGGGACACCACGCCGCGCATCATGGAGGCGACCTGATAGGCTGTGACGGGGCTCATGATCTGTTCGGACGTGTCCCAGACCAATGGCAGATCGCCTTTGAAATCTGCCGTTTCACAGCCTTTGCAGCCGCGCTGATCATGACGATAGATCGTGCGCCCATAGCGGTCCTGCACGCGGTCGACCAGTGTCGGTTCGACCTCGCGCCCGCCGTTTGCGAACATCGCATAGGCCGAAACCATCTTGAACAGCGTCGTCTCGCCCGCACCCAGCGAGTAGCTGAGCAGAAGTGGCATATTCTGGTAGACACCGAAGCGGTTGGCATAATCTGCAACCCTGTCCATGCCGACATCCTGTGCGATGCGAACGGTCATCAGGTTGCGCGACTGTTCAATTCCGGTGCGCAGGGGTGCCGGTCCGTAGAAGCGGTCCGATGCGTTGGTCGGGCGCCAGATCTCGCCGCCGCTTTCGACCTCGACCGGGGCATCGACCACGATGGAGGCAGGTGTGTAGCCACTGTCGAGTGCGGCTGCATAGACAAACGGCTTGAAGGACGATCCCGGCTGGCGGGTGGCCTGCGTTGCCCGGTTGAACACGGAATGTTCATAGGAAAAGCCACCCTGCATGGCCAGCACGCGACCGGTTTTCACATCCATCGCCATGAAGCCACCCTGAATTTCGGGGATCTGGCGCATTGACCAGCGGTCGAACACACCATCCTTCATCAACGCCTTAACCATGATCACATCACCGATGCGGAACATATCAGATGGATTGCGCGGGCGGCGGTTCTCGAACCCTTCAGCGCGGATCGAGCGGACCCAGTCGACATCCGACATTGTGATGAAATGGCCGTCTTCGTCTTCCTCGACACCTTCAATCCCGACACGGACAGAGTTTTCACCAACCAGAAGCACCACAGCGGGTTGCCACAACTCGATGTCACGGGGCACGCGTGCCTCGGCCAACGCTTCGCGCCAGCCGTCTTCGGTGGCCATGCGCTGGAAATCCAGCTCTGCCAGCGGGCCCAGATAGACACCGCGCGAGCGGTCGTATTTTTCAAGCCCTGTGCGCAGGGCCGATGCGGCCTCTTGCTGAAGGCTTGGGTCCATGGTCGCACGGATGGTCAGGCCGCCGGTGAAAAGTTCCTCCTCACCCTCGTCCAGTTTGGTGGACAGCTGGCGGCGGATCTCGTCAGTAAAGTAATCGCGCTTGGGCAATTCTGCCCGCAAGCTGTCGATGTCGCCGCTTTGCACGGTGATCAGATCAGCCTCGCGCGCAGCAGCGTATCGGTCCTGATCCAGATACCCGTTTTCGTACATCTCTTTCAGCACGAAGTTCCGACGGGAAATCGCGCGTTCCTTGGCCCTGACCGGATGATAGGTCGAGGGTGCCTTTGGAAGGGCTGCAAGATAGGCAACCTCAGCCGGGGTCAGTTGTTCAAGGGGCTTGGAGAAATAGGTGTTGGCGGCCGCGGTCACTCCATAGGAGTTCTGGCCAAGAAATATCTCGTTGAGATAGAGACCCAGAATATCACCCTTGCTGAGCGTCCCTTCCAGCCGGGTGGCGAGGATGATTTCCTTGATCTTGCGCTCGTAGCTGCGTGAGCCATCCAGCAGAAAGTTCTTCATCACCTGCTGGGTGATCGTGGAAGCACCACGCACATTCTCGCCCCGGCTGACAATGGCATCGCGAATGGCCGATGCGATGCCGCGCGCGTCAAAACCCGTATGCGTGTAGAAATTCTTGTCTTCTGCCGAGATGAAAGCCTGCTTGACCAGATCCGGAATTTCATCGACCGGAGTATAAATCCGCCGCTCGCGGGCAAACTCATCCATCACCTGACCGCGCCCTGAATAGACCCGGCTGAGCGTGGCTGGTTCATATTGCGCCAATTGCTCGTGGTCCGGCAGATCCTGACCATAGATCCAGAAGATGCCGATCAGAAACAGGCTGGCCATCAACAGGCCAAGCGTGGCCCATGTGAAGATGAAACCAAAGAAATTGAAGATGGCGCGGATCATCAGCGGCCTGTCCTTTGTCGCGTGTCAGACCTTGTTTTAGAAAGAAGCGGCGCGGAGGTCAAAACACAACTTCGCACATTCTGACAGAATGCCGCGATCACTCGGCTGCGATGGCATCAGTGCGCTGTCCCGTAGCCCATTGATCGAGCGCATCAAGGATGCTGAGAGCAGCCCTGTCCTGCCAGTCCGGATCGGTCATGTTGGCGCGATCCTCGGGGTCCGAGAGAAAGCCAAGCTCGAGCAGGACAGACGGGATTTCCGGCGATCTGAGCACGCGGAAATCTGCCGAGCGGATGGGGCGGCTGCGCAAAACCTCAACCCTAGGGCGCAGGGTTTCGATCAGGCTTTGGGCAAATTCTCGCGACGCCGTATTGGTCTGGCGCTGGGTGAGCGAGATGACGGTCGCCGCCACCAGATCGGTGGTGCCGGCCAACGTGCCAGGGCCAAGGATGTCAGTGCGGTTTTCACGCCGCGCCAGAGCTTCGGTTTCGGCATCCGAGGCTATGTCGGACAAAAGATAGGCAGCCGCTCCCCGAGCCCGCCCTGTCAGAACCGTATTTGCATGGATCGACAGGAACAGTCCGGCTTGCTGATCGCGCGCGATTGCCACCCGCTCGCGCAGCCCCAGATAGCGGTCTGACTTCCGCGTAAGAGACAATTCAAGCGCTGGCCGGTCGCCTGCAAGCGCCATGATCCGCCGGGCCACCTGAAGCGCGATGACCTTTTCCGATACACCACCCCGCACTGCGCCCGCATCTATGCCGCCATGCCCCGGATCAATGGTGACGCGAAAGGTTTCGCCCTCAACGCGCTCGGAGGCTTCGCGCCGCGTCACTGGTGTGATCGGAAAAGTCTTCGCCGCAAACGCAATACCGCTTGTGTTTGTCCGTTTGAAACGCAGTTCCAATCCGGTGTCTGTCGTTCGGGCTTCATAAAGAACCTGTGGCCTTTTGAGGTGTAACTCCACCCGGGTCCAGCCTGCGGACAGCGGAATGACATCGGATTGCTCCACCTGTTTATCGTCACCAGTGGTGATTGCAATTTCGGGCACCTGCACATCAAGCACCAGACGCGCTGGTGCGCCGGAATAGCCAATTCTGTATGCAGGTGGCGTCTCCGCCTCCAACAGCATGGTCAAATCACCCAGAAAAGATGAACGCAGTTCAAGACCTGCCGCCAAGGCAGGCATGGCCGTCAAAAGGAAGAAAAAAACAGCAAAGGCGCGGGTCATGTGGCTTTAACAGGTCGATATGGCGGTGCAGGTCAGGGGTGTGTGTACCCGCAGCGTCTGACAAGTCCCAGAAAAGAATTTGTATTCTGTGCAACTGCATGCGTATTGTGCAAATACGACGGAGTGCATATGTGCTTCGTCAGGAAGATTCGTCACTTCAGCGAGGACGAGCCGTATGGAAAAACCGGCCCCCGCTGATCCCTCGTGACAGGCGCTTCGCGCCGCCTCATTACCCCGGGAAACCGGGCCATAATTGGCGTTTTGGCGATATTTCGCGAGACGCTGGAGTATAACCGCGATGAAACGCGACGACAGGACCAAGACAGCGATCCGGCGCATATTTGCGCCCGCCTTTGGTCATGCTTTGCGGTTCGCATCCTCAAATCTACCCTCGGTATTGACCGGAAGTGCCCCTCCCGGCCCTGTTGCTGACGGGTTTCGAAAGAAAACATGTCCAAGAAAATGCTTATCGATGCCACCCACGCGGAGGAAACCCGCGTTGTTGTGGTTGATGGAAACAAGGTCGATGAATTCGACTTTGAAAGTCTGAACAAACGGCAGCTTGCCGGAAACATTTATCTCGCCAAGGTCACACGGGTTGAACCGTCGTTGCAGGCTGCTTTTGTCGACTATGGCGGCAATCGGCATGGCTTTCTGGCCTTCTCGGAAATCCATCCCGATTACTACCAGATCCCCACAGCCGACCGTGAAGCGCTGTTGCGTGAAGAGGCGGAATATGACCGTGCAGCCGCAGAAGAGGCCGAGCAGGAAGCCGAGAAACCAAAGCGCCGTCGCCGGTCCCGCTCCAAGGCCAGTTCCGAGGGCACACCTGCAGCCAAGGATGCATTGGAGACAATGGATCTGCCGGAGGTCGAGGGCGATGACAGCGGTCTGGTCGAAGACCTGCCTGAGGGCTCGGCCAAGGCCGACAAGGCAGAACCTGTAGCCGATGCCACCCAGGCAGAAGTTGGAGCAGAGGCAGAGGCAGAGGCAGACGCAACTCAGCCCGAGGCAACAGACGCTGAAAGCACAGATGCTCCGGTTGCGCCCGAGGCTGAAGAAACCACATCGGCAAGCGACGCTGACGACAACACTGCTGAGGACACAGCCGAGGATGCGGTCGAGACCATCGAGGATGCCGAGGAAGAGGAAAAGGCTGAAATCCGCCGCCGCAAGCCTCGCCCCCGGCGTTACAAGATCCAGGAGGTCATCAAGGTGCGCCAGATCCTTCTGGTGCAGGTCGTCAAGGAAGAGCGCGGCAACAAGGGCGCTGCCCTGACCACCTATCTGTCGCTGGCCGGTCGCTATTGCGTGCTGATGCCCAACACCGCACGCGGTGGCGGGATTTCGCGCAAGATCACCAATGTTTCGGACCGCAAGAAGCTGAAAGACATCGCGGGCGGCATTTCTGTGCCGCAAGGCGCTGGTCTGATCATCCGCACGGCGGGCGCACAGCGCACCAAGACCGAGATCAAGCGTGATTACGAATACCTTCTGCGTCAGTGGGAGCAGATCCGCGAACTGACGCTGAATTCCATCGCCCCTGCCCCGATCTATGAAGAAGGCAGCTTGATCAAACGGTCGATCCGTGACCTTTACAGTCGCGACATTGACGAGGTGTTCGTCGATGGTGCGCGCGGCTACCGCGAGGCCAAGGATTACATGAAGATGCTGATGCCATCTCATGCAAAGAACGTGAAGCATTACAACGAGGCGCTGCCGCTTTTCTCGCGCTATCAGGTCGAGACGACGCTGGCCGCCATGTTCAACCCGGTGGTGCAATTGCGCTCGGGCGGCTACATCGTGATAGATGTGACCGAAGCGCTGGTTGCGGTTGATGTGAACTCCGGCAAGGCCACCAAGGAAGGCTCCATCGAAGAGACTGCGCTGAAGACCAACCTTGAGGCCGCAGAGGAACTGGCCCGTCAGGCCAAGCTGCGCGATCTGGCTGGTCTGATCGTGATCGACTTCATCGACATGGATGAGCGGCGCAACAACACAGCCGTTGAAAAACGTCTGAAGGACCGTCTGAAGGATGACCGCGCCCGCATTCAAGTGGGCCGCATTTCGGGCTTTGGTCTGCTGGAAATGAGCCGTCAGCGGCTACGTCCGGGTATGATCGAGGCGACGACCGCGCCGTGTTCCCATTGTCACGGCACCGGTCGCGTCCGCTCACCCGACAGTCTGGCGCTGGCGATCCTGCGCGAGCTGGAAGAGGAAGGCGTGCGCAAACGGTCGCGCGAAGTGCTGGTGACAGCGCCGGTGGACATTGCCAACTACATGCTGAACCAGAAGCGTGAGCACATCGGCATGGTCGAGGCGCGTTTCGGCCTGTCCGTGCGGATCGAAGGCGACACTGGCCTGATCAGCCCCGATTACAAGCTGGAGCGGTTCAAGACCGCGACCCGCATCCTGCCCGAGCGGGAATTGCTCAACGACATCGCACTCACGTCGATGCCTGATGAGGAAGACGACGAGGTCGAGGTCGCACAGGAGGTCGAAGAGGCGCAAACAGATGCCCAGCAGGCCGAGGGTGGCGAAGATGATCAGCCACGGCGCAAGCGGCGTCGGCGGCGGCGTCGGGGCGGCAAGGGTCGCGGTGATGCACCCGGAGCAGAAGCTGCTGAAGGCAACGAGGGTAATGCCCCGGACGCACAGGAGGCGTCTACGGATGCACCGCAGGACGCAGCGGCAGAGAATGCCGAGCCTGCACCTGAAGTCGAGGCGGAAGACGCGCCCAAACCCAAGCGACGGCGCAGCCGGAAATCCGCAGCGGTTGAAGTAGAAGCTGATACCACTGAGGCAGAGGCGTCACCCGAGGCTGAGCCTCAAGTTGAGGCAGAAGCGCCCGTTGAAGAAGCGCCAAAGCCCAAGCGCCGGACGCGCAAGCCAAAGGCTGCGGCCTCTGATGCCCCAGCCGAGGTTGAAGTCGCGGCAGCTCCGGAACCCGCTCCTCAGGCGGAACCAGAACCAGCTCCGGTTGCGGCGGAAGTTGTTTCGGAAGCGCCTGCAAAGCCAGGTCCGAAACCGCGGGCACGCGCATCGGCCAGATCTGTGATTGACGAGGTGAAATCCGCCCAGGTGGAGACCGCGGATGCCGGTGACGGACCCGATGATGACAAGCCTCGCAAGCGTGGCTGGTGGGCACGCGCCATCGGCAGCTGACCATTCCTGAGGCATTCGGCATGGCCGGATGCCTCAGCCCGGCATGATTCAGACAGACGCGGTTGCCGATCTTGGTAAGAGCGCTGCCTTGCCCAGCAGAATGGCACTGACAATCGCTGTGTTGAGCACCAGCAGGTAGAGCGGATAGGCCAGCACAATCCAATCCCAGTCCCCGACTGCCAGCACACCAAGGCTTGAGGCACCCATTGACACAGTCCATGTCAGCAGCGTCTCGCTTTGCGGGTCGCGGTAGGCTTTGGTGATGGTCACCCAGCCACCCAGCAGGTTGATCGAGATGATGATGGCCAGAGCATAGACTGCCGTAGAGGCAAAATACCACAGGATCAGGCCGACACAGGCAACCGCCAGCACCTTCTGATCACTCTTGTTGAGAAATCCGCCCATCCCGCGCTTGATCGACAGAAGGAAAACGACAATCGTGCCAAGCACCTGAATGCCCCCAAGCCAGAGCGAATGGGTGGCACCTTCATACATCTGGGAAAAGAACGCGATCGAGCCCAGCAAGGACCAGATCAACCAGGATGCACGCTCGGGCCGGGTGTCGCCCCGCAGCGTGTCGCGGATATAGGGTAAATACGCAAATGCACTCAGAACGCCGGCCAAAACTCCGAACAAATCAACCATACAAACACCCACGCAAATCAACTTGTGACCGTGGATAATCGGGTTTTTTGTGGCTGTCTTGCCCTTGAAGCTACCTTAGGTGAGGAAACGCACAGAAAGCTGAAAGCGATGGCTGACGAAGAGGTTTTCTCCGGTTTTTACCTGCATTTTCATCACTTTGCGCGGGCTGCATGCCAGTTCTTGAGACGCTTTAATCCTTCAGCAATATCCTCGGTCGAGCGGGCATAGGAAAAGCGCAGGGTCTGATGGCCGCGAACCGGGTCGAAGTCCAGTCCCGGTGTGACCGAGACGCCTGCATCGCGCAGGATCTCGTCTGCCAGCGCACGGCTGTCATCAGTCATGTCCGAAACATCTGCATAGATGTAGAATGCCCCGTCAGGCGGTGCGATCCTGTCAAATCCTGCGTCTGGCAACCCATCGAGCAGCAATTGCCGGTTGGCCGCATAGACCTGACAATTGGCGTCCAGTTCATCCGTGCAATCCATCGCGGCCAGGGCTGCAACTTGCGAGGCATGCGGGGCGCAGATGAACAGATTCTGCGCCAGCCGCTCGACTTGGCGGATGTGGCTTTCGGGCACGACCATCCAGCCGACCCGCCAGCCCGTCATTGAGAAGTATTTGGAAAACGAGTTGATGACGATCACGTCGTCGCTGATCTCGAGGGCCGAGACTGCGCGCGCGCCATATTGGATGCCGTGATAGATCTCGTCGGAAATAAAGGCGATGTCGCGTGCCGTGCAGGCCTCGATCAGTTCCGCCAGGGCTGCACGATCCAGCATTGTGCCGGTCGGGTTTGCCGGGCTGGCGACCAGAAGCCCCGCAAGATCATCGCTCAGATCCCCCGTTGTGGGCTGGAACCGTGCAGCCTCCGGTGTTTGCAGACCAACAGGCGTCAGACCAAGCGCCTTGAGGATGTTGCGATAGGAAGGATAACCGGGATCACCGATGGCCACCTTTTCGCCCGTCTCGAACAGTGCCAGAAACGCCAGTTGGAAGGCGGCTGACGATCCTGCCGTCACCACCACCCGCTCGGGCGACAGGGTTACGCCGTACCAGTCGTGATACAGCTGCGCGATCCGGGCGCGCAGTTCAGGCAGGCCAAGGGCGACCGTATAGCCAAGGGCATCACGTTCCATCGTCTCGGCCAGCGCCTTGCGGGCGCCATCTGGTGCAGACGTACCGGGCTGGCCCACCTCCATATGGATGATGTGGCGACCTGCATCCTCGGCCTTGCGTGCGGCCTCCATCACATCCATCACAATGAACGGCTCGACCGCGCCGCGACTTGAAATCCTCATGGCATAGCCCCTAGTACTGTGGACGTGGATTGCCCGGGGAGGACCAAACATGTTCGCGCGGATTTGGCAAGCCGGGCTGCTGGCCACACTGCTTGCAACCGGCACGGTGGCCCAAGCACAATCCCTGATCCGGGATGCCGAGATTGAACAGACCCTGCGCCTGATCGCTGATCCGGTGCTGCGCGCGGCCGGTCTTGGCACCTCTCGCGTCGATCTTTACATCGTCAACAATCGCGAGCTGAACGCCTTTGTGGCAGGAGGCGATAATATTTTTCTGCACAGCGGGCTGTTGGCCAAGCTGGACGGTGTGGCGGAAATTCAGGCCGTTATTGCCCATGAGGCCGCCCATATCACGGGCGGACATCTGGCGCGCCGCAATCTCAAGCTACGTTCGACCAACACTGCCGCGGGCATCGGTGCACTGCTCGCGGTTCTGGCCGCGGTTGGTGGCAGTGGTGAGGCAGCGGTGGCGATTGGCTCTGGTTCGCAAGAAGCACTGCGGCGCAACCTGCTGGCCCATTCCCGCGCCGAAGAGGCTTCAGCCGATCAGGCAGGGCTGAATTACATGGTTGGTGCAGGCGCGGACGCTCAGGCCATGCTGCGCGTGCTCAAGCTGTTTCGCGGGCAGGAGCTTTTGTCGAACAACCGGATGGACCCTTACGTGCGCACCCATCCGCTCTGGTCGGACAGGTTTCGCCTGCTGGAGGATCGGATCGCATCGGCCCCAAAGGGCAAACCGCCGTCTGATACGCTGAAATACTGGCATGCGCGCATGGTCGCCAAATTCGATGCCTTCCAACTGCCGCCTGCGCGCATCCTGAGAAACACCAAGGGAAACGGCGAGATTGCGACCCTGTCGCGCGCCATAGCCTATCACCGGTTGCCGAACACCAAGAAATCCGAGGCAGCCGTCAATGCACTGGTCAAGGCGCGTCCCAAGGATCCGTTCTACTGGGACCTCAAGGGGCAATTTGCGATCGAGAATGGCAAGGCGGCTGACGCGATCCGGGCTTACCGGCAGGCGGTCAGCCTTGCACCCAAATCCCCGCTGCTGCTGGCAGGGCTGGGCCGCGCGTTGGTCGCGGAAGGGTCCAATGCAGCCGTGCGCGAAGCCTTGAGCGTGCTTGAAACCTCAAACCGGCTCGATCGCGCGAATGCACAAGTGCTGCGCGATCTTGGCCGGGCCTATGCGATGACCGGGCAGAAGGGACGCGCCTCATTGGCCACGGCGGAACGTTTCGCCTTGCAAACGCGCTTCAAGGATGCTGAGATTCACGCCAAACGTGCAGCGGGCGCTTTGCCGGAGGGCACTCCGGCCTGGCGTCGGGCTCAGGACATCCTGAAGATGGCCGCCCGCATGAAATGAATTGGGAGCAGGTAATGGGTTTGAAAACAAGTCTTTGGGCAGCCACTCTGCTGGTGGCCACAGGTGCACAGGCTCAGGATCTGGGCGATATAGATCGCGAGGCGTTTCGAGCAGAAGTACGCGCCTACCTTCTGGAAAATCCTGAAGTGCTGCTGGAGGCCATGGACGTCCTGCGCGCCCGTAATGCCGCAGAAGAGGCACGTGCAGACGAGGATCTGATCGCCGACAATCTGGAAGCCCTAACCAACAGCCCGCTGGCCTGGGTCGGCGGCAATCCCGATGGCGATGTGACGATGATCGAATTTCTGGATTACCAGTGCGGCTACTGCAAGCAAGCCCATGAAGACGTCAAGGAGCTTGTCCAAACCGACGGAAACATTCGCTACATCGTGATGGAACTTCCCATTCTGGGGCCAGAGTCCGTGGTAGCAGCCCGCGCTGCAACGGCTGTGCTGGAACATCAGGGACCGGAAGTCTATGCGGCTTTCCATGACGCCCTGATGTCGTTCCGGGGCCGCCTGAATGATGATGTCATCGGCAAGATCGCAGCCTCAACAGGCGTGAATGTCAGCCAGATGATCGCGGATATGGAAAGCGACAGCGTTGGCGCGCATCTTGATATGGTCAAGGGGCTGGCTGCGAAGCTGAACGTGAACGGCACGCCTGCGTTCGTGATCGGCAACCGCATGGTCCGCGGCTATCGCCCGCTTGACGGGATGCGTCAGGAGGTCAGCGCGGCACGTGAGGCCAGTTGATGGTTTTATTGACCTTTTCCTAGGGTAAAGGCTTGTGTAGAAGGCGGCGAAAGAGCGGCAGAGACATTCCGAGGACAACGAGGATAACAATGACAAAAGACACTCACACATCGGACGTGGCATTCATCGAGGCATTGGCAGATCTCTTGCGAAAGAACGATCTGTCCGAGATTGAAGTGCGCCGGGACTACGCCGAGGATGATGCCCTGACTGTTCGGGTGGCCCGGCAGGCAGCCGTTGTGGCAGCCCCTGCCGTTGCGGCCCCCGCCCCGGCGGCACCAGCCCCTGCGCCCGCAGCAGCTGCGCCTGCGGCGGCTCCTGCCGCAGCAGCACCTGCGGCCTCAGATGATCCCGCCCAGCATCCCGGTGCCGTGACCTCACCCATTGTGGGAACAATCTATCTGCAACCGGAACCCGGCTCTCCCGCGTTTGTCAGTGTTGGTGCGACCGTGACCGAAGGGCAGACCATCGCGATTGTTGAGGCGATGAAAACGATGAACCAGATCCCGGCCCCCCGCTCGGGCGTCGTATCGCGCATTCTGGTCGAGGATGGTGCGCCGGTCGAGTTTGGCGCTCCAATTCTGATCCTCGAATAAGGCGCAGCTGATGTTCAAAAAGATCCTCATCGCCAACCGTGGCGAGATCGCGCTTCGCATCGTCAGGGCCTGCAAGGAAATGGGCATCGGCTCGGTGGCGGTGCATTCCACTGCAGATGCCGATGCAATGCATGTGCGCATGGCCGACGAAAGTGTCTGCATCGGGCCACCATCTGGCGCAAAAAGCTATCTGTCTATCCCATCCATCATCTCGGCCTGTGAGATCACCGGCGCTGAGGCTGTTCATCCGGGCTATGGTTTCTTGTCCGAAAACGCCCAGTTCGTGCAGGTGCTTGAGGACCATTCGATCGCGTTCATCGGCCCGACCTCGGATCACATCCGCACCATGGGCGACAAGATCACGGCCAAGGACACGATGAAGAACCTTGGCGTGCCATGCGTGCCCGGATCAGATGGTGCTGTGCCGACCGTGGAAGAGGCCCATGAGGTCGCGGCCGAAATGGGCTTTCCGGTGATTGTGAAGGCCACCGCAGGCGGTGGTGGCCGCGGCATGAAGCTTGCCCGCACAGCAAATGATCTGTCTGAGGCGTTTTCAACCGCACGGTCTGAGGCCAAAGGCGCCTTTGGCAATGACGAGGTCTATATCGAGAAATACCTCACCCTGCCGCGGCACATCGAAGTACAGGTGTTTGGCGATGGCAAGGGTCAGGCGGTGCATCTGGGCGAGCGGGATTGCTCGCTTCAACGTCGTCACCAGAAAGTCTTTGAAGAAGCGCCCTCGCCCGCGATTGATGCCGAGACACGCGCGCGCATCGGCAAAACCTGTGCCGAGGCTGTGGCCGCGATCAATTACACCGGTGCCGGCACAATCGAATTTCTTTTTGAGAACGGTGAGTTCTACTTCATCGAGATGAACACCCGTCTGCAGGTTGAACACCCGGTGACAGAGGCGGTTTACGGCGTTGATCTGGTGCAAGAGCAGATCCGCGTTGCCGCTGGCCTGCCGATGTCGCTGGAGCAGGACAAGCTGATCCCCAAGGGCCATGCCATTGAATGCCGGATCAACGCGGAGAAGCTGCCGGAATTTGCGCCCTCGCCCGGAACAATCGAGGCCTATCATGCGCCCGGTGGACTGGGCGTGCGGATGGACAGCGCGATTTATCAGGGCTACCGCATCCCGCCCTATTACGACAGCCTGATCGGCAAGCTGATCGTCGAGGCACCGGATCGCGATCAGGCGTTGGCACGTCTGCGCCGGGCATTGGATGAGTTTGTCGTCGATGGAATTCACACGACCATACCGTTGTTCCACGAACTGCTCGACGCACCCGCTGTTCAGTCCGGGGACTACAACATCCACTGGCTGGAGAAGTTCCTCGCGGGCGAGGCCTGAAACAAAACATTGAGACACATGAGATGAAGGACGAGCAGACACCGCCGATCACCGCCCGGTTGCTGCTTCAGGCCTATGCATCAGGTGTCTTTCCAATGGCTGAAAGCGCCGGGGATCGCGAGATTTTCTGGGTCGATCCCAAACGCCGCGGGATCATTCCCCTCGACGGGCTGAATGTTTCGCGCTCCTTGCGCAAGGCGGTTCTGCGCCAGGATCACCGGGTGGCGGTCAACACGGCGTTTCGGGCGACAGTGGCGGCCTGCGCGGATCGGTCCGAGACCTGGATCAATGACGAGATTCTCGATCTCTATTGCGAGCTTAATCAGCTGGGGTTTGCCCATTCGGTCGAAATCTGGGCGGATGATGAATTGGTTGGCGGGCTTTACGGGGTCTGTATCGGTGGGGCTTTCTTTGGTGAAAGCATGTTCTCAGCCAAACGCGACGCCTCGAAAATCGCGCTGGTGCATCTGGTGGCAAGACTGCGCGAGGGCGGGTTCGGTCTGCTGGACACCCAGTTTGTCACCGACCATCTGAAATCACTGGGCGCGGTTGAGATCAGCCGATCCAAGTACCACAAGCTGCTGAATACTGCGTTGAATTTGAATGCAAATTTCTGGGCGCTTCCACGCGGGGCAGAGCCCTACTCGGTGCTGCAGCGGACTACCCAGACGTCATAGCGCGGGTGATCCAACGCCGACAGTGCCGGGCTTGACGCGAACATCCAGCCGGAAAACCGGATGTCATCCTCGCGCTGGTCGCGGATGCGCAGGAAGGCAAATGCTTCCGATCCGATCTCCCCTTCGGGATAGCGACAGCTGAGGGCAGCGATCTGCAGGCGCTCGAAATCGACAATCGTGCCGGAGGCCACCTTGAAATCAGTCACCGACCCGGTAACCGTATCAAGCCCGCGCAACACCACAAACGGGGCTTCCAGTGTCGGGAGATCCGTGGGCGCGCCAGCATCTTCGGGCACGAACCCTTCCTCGGGCAGCAACCCGGTTTCAGCATCGATCGGCGTGCCGTCCTGATTGAAACCCTGATTCAGAGTGGTTTGCGCAACAACAGCCTGCCCGATCCCCAGACAGGCCAGACAGGCGATAGCAAACCGCATCAGCCCGATCCGTCGCCGGTCGCGAATTTCAAAAGCAGGTTGAGTAGCGAGACGGAGCTTTGGGTGAGCAGCACTTCCTCGCCGTCTTCGAGCATGAAGTCCGACCCACCGGGTGCCACTTCGATGAAGGATCCACCCAAGAGGCCTTCGCTGGCCACTGAAATCTCGGAATCATCGGGGATCAGCACATCCTTGGCCACGGCAAAGGACAGTCTTGCCTGATAGGTCTCACGGTCCAGTTCCAGACCAGTGACCGTGCCCACCTTGACGCCAGCAAGGCGCACATCCGTCCCGACCGAGATGCCTTCCGCACTGTTGAAACTGGCGTTCAGTTCATAGCTGTCAGATGTCGTACCCATGGAGGTTGACTGGCTGGCAAAGGCCAGAAACCCGACCGCCACCGCAACCACGGCCGCGCCCACCAATGTCTCCGCCGCTGAATTGGCCATCAGATTATTCCGGCTGCCATGCCTCATAGTCCTTGCGGACCACAGGCTTGGAGGACAGAAGGCTGCCCGGTGGATGATAGGCTGCAGGTGTGCCAGTCAAATTGGGCTTATGCGCCTTTTCCCACGACTTGCGCGCAAGTGGCGCTTTTGTCGGTGGATCCTGATAGGTCTGGTGCAGCCAGCCGTGCCATTCGGGTGACACGCGGGAGGCTTCAATCTCGCCATTGTAGATCACCCAGCGTCGTTTGCCATCGGCGGTCTGGTAAAAGACGTTGCCCTGCTCGTCCTCACCCACACGTTGACCCTTGCGGGAGGTGAAGATGCGGGTGCCCAGAGTCTGGCCATCCCACCAACACAGAACCTGGCTCAAAATACCCATGACGGATCCTCGTTCAGCGGCGCGTTGCCGCTTTATCCCCGATCTGATCGCAGACGTCCAGCGGGATCAACCCGCTGACGCCGGCTCTTCCTTGGTTTCGGAATAAATGATGAGCGGTTCGCCCTCACGACGGATCGCTTCGTCATTCACGACCACTTCCGAGACATTCACCATCGCGGGAATTTCGAACATGGTGTCGAGCAGAACTTCCTCGAGGATCGAACGAAGACCTCGCGCGCCGGTTTTGCGCTCGATCGCCTTGGTGGCAATGGCCTTCAAAGCATCTTCGGTGAAGTTCAGTTGCACATCTTCCATCTCGAACAGCCGCTGGTACTGCTTGACCAAAGCGTTCTTGGGTTCGGACAGGATCGTGACCAGAGCCTCCTCATCCAGATCGGTGAGCGTGGCAATCACCGGCAGACGGCCGACAAATTCCGGGATCAGACCAAATTTCAGCAGATCCTCAGGCTCCAGCTCCTGGAACAACTCTCCAACGCGCCGGTCATCCTCGACCTTCACATCCGCGCCAAAGCCCATGGCCGAGCCCTTGCCGCGCTGCGCGATAATCTTGTCCAGACCCGCGAATGCACCGCCACAGATGAACAGGATGTTCGTCGTGTCGACCTGCAGAAACTCCTGCTGAGGGTGTTTCCTGCCGCCTTGTGGGGGCACGGAGGCGACCGTGCCTTCCATGATCTTCAACAAGGCCTGCTGCACACCCTCGCCGGAGACATCCCGGGTGATCGAAGGGTTGTCGGATTTGCGGCTGATCTTGTCGACTTCGTCGATGTAGACGATGCCGCGCTGCGCACGTTCGACGTTGTATTCGGCTGATTGCAGAAGCTTCAGGATGATGTTCTCGACATCCTCGCCCACATAGCCCGCCTCTGTCAGCGTGGTCGCGTCGGCCATCGTGAACGGCACATCCAGAATGCGTGCAAGCGTCTGGGCCAGAAGCGTCTTGCCGCAACCGGTCGGGCCGATCAGCATGATATTCGATTTCGCCAGTTCGACATCCCCGTTCTTCTGGGAATGGTTCAGGCGCTTGTAATGGTTGTGAACAGCGACCGAGAGCACCCGCTTGGCGCGCTCCTGTCCGATCACGTAATCGTCCAGCACACCGCAAATTTCCTGCGGGCTGGGCACGCCTTCGGAGGATTTCACCAAAGAGCTCTTCGTCTCTTCCCGGATGATGTCCATGCACAGTTCGACACATTCATCACAGATGAACACGGTCGGGCCTGCAATCAGCTTGCGCACCTCGTGCTGGCTCTTTCCGCAGAAAGAGCAATAGAGCGTGTTTTTGGACTCACTCCCGCCGGATTTTGTCATCGTGTCCCTCCTGCTCTACCGATCCTGTTCCCGCGCGTGACACATGTCGCGCGAGTCGGTCCCTATCTTGTCAGTTAGGCACGCCTGTCACACAAAAGACAAGAGAGCCCCGTTGCGAAAATACGCGCCCAACAAGCTGCCTGATGGCCTTTGGCCAAAATCCCGACATCCGATGTGCCAACATAGTAACCGCAAATCGCACCATTACAAGGCGATCTGCCCCCTAACCATGGCACAGTGGCGGAGGCACATCGGTGAGCTATGCCACAATTTCGTTGCCTAAGTCTTTCCGGACCGGAAGTTTAGCACCAAACGGTGCCAATTATTCGTCTTCGCCGATGCTGCGGTTGGTCACAATATTGTCAATCAGACCCCAGTCCTTGGCCTGCTCTGCTGTCATGAAATTGTCCCGCTCAAGCGCTGCCTCAACCGCGGACAGTTCCTGCCCGGTGTGTTCGACATAGATCTTGTTGAGCCGGTTCTTGAGGTTCTGGGTCTCACGCGCATGGATCAGAATGTCAGATGCCTGACCCTGATAACCGCCCGAAGGCTGATGCACCATGATCCGGCTGTTGGGCAGAGACATGCGTATGTCCTTCTGGCCCGCAGCCAGAAGAAGCGACCCCATGGACGCCGCCTGCCCCACGCAAAGTGTTGAAATCGCGGGGCGAATATATTGCATCGTGTCATAGATCGACAGGCCGGATGTCACCACGCCACCGGGCGAGTTGATGTACATCGCGATTTCCTTCTTGGGGTTTTCGGCCTCAAGAAACAAAAGCTGTGCCACGATCAGCGTGGACATGCCATCATGAACGGGGCCTGAAACGAAGATGATCCGCTCCTTCAGGAGGCGCGAGAAAATGTCATACGCCCGCTCTCCCCGTGCGGTCTGCTCAACCACCATCGGGACCAGAGTGTTCATATATGTGTCAAAAGGATCTTGCATCGGGGCTGCCTCTGGATTGGCGCGCGGTCAGGAATGTGCCACGCTTGTTGGTGTAAGGAATAAGGGCGGTGCGAGAGGTCTGCAAGGGCACCTCGCAAATCATTGTCGAAAACCTGATCCGTGATCTTCATCAATTGGATAGGAATTCACTTTAGGACGCATGGAAAGGATCCTGGATGTTCAAACATTTTTTGCAGGCCTGTCTTGCGTTCTGGCTGCTCCCGAGTTGCGTCGCAGCCCAGTCCCCATGTGCCCTAGGCGCAGCACCTTGTGAAATCGACAGCGGCACCTATCACCTTGAACTGCCCGGAGATGCGACAGGACCGGTGCCGGTCATGGTCTTTCTGCACGGCGCTGGTGGGTCCGCAGAAGGCATCATGAAAAACCGTCTGATGGTCGAGACGTTTCTGGAATTTGGCTATGGGTTCCTCGCTCCTGACGGCATGCGCTATTCCGCCACAAGACCGGGACGGGGCTGGTCGTTTCATCCAGACCGCGAACAAAGACGCGATGAGGTTGCCTTTCTGAATGCGGTCCTGGCTGACGCCGCTGATCGTGGTGACATCGACCGCGACGCGGTGGTTCTGTCAGGTTTTTCCATCGGCGGATCCCTGACCTGGTATGTGGCCTGCGCTGATCCGGACCTGGCCTTTGCCTACACCCCCATCGGCGGGGCCTACTGGCGCGCGCACCCCGTGCCGGAAGACTGCAACGGACCGGTTCGACTGTTCCATATGCATGGCTGGTCCGACCGCGTCGTACCGCTTGAGGGACGGCCCCTTGGGGGCGGGCGGATCGTGCAGGGCGACGTTTTTGCAAGTTTCGACATTCTGCGGCAGGTCAATGGCTGTGACATGCTGCGCGCCGACAAAACTGCTACGGATGATCGGTTCTGGTTTCGGCGCTGGGACAGTTGCACCTCGGGGATGGAGTTGCGTTTGGGCCTGCATCCCGGTGGCCATTCGGTGCCGAAAGGCTGGTCGCGGCTGGCCATTGAATGGGTGGATCAGCAGCGAAATACGCCAGTGACCATTCAGTGAGCAGACATAAAAAAGGCCGCAACTCCAACAGAGTGCGGCCCTTTGTTCAGATTGCCTGAAGATCAGTCGACTTCAAGCGCTTCAACCGCTTTCTGCAGATCTTCCTTGGAAACGGACTTTTCGGACACCTTGGCCAGTTCAATCACGTAGTCCACGACCTTATCCTCGAAGATCGGGGCGCTCACCTGCTGGCGGGCCTGTGGGTTCTGCTGCATGAACTCAAGGAATTGACGCTCCTGACCCGGATACTGACGGGCCTGCGCCATCATCGCCTGCTGCATTTCGGCTTCGGTGACTTCAATGTCGTTCTTGTTGCCGATCTCGGCCAGAAGCAATCCAAGACGCACCCGGCGCTCCGCCAAAGTGTTGTGCTCGTCTGTTGCCTCGATCTCGGGGTGATCATGCCCCTCTACATCTGGGTTGTCGTTGTGCCAAAGCTGATGCGCGATCTGCTTGGCCTCGGTCTCGACCAGCGAGGGCGGCAAGTCAAACTTGATCAACTCGTCCAGTTCATCCATCAGCTTGCGCTTCATCACCAGACGGGCCGCGCCCTTGTACTCATCTGCCAGCCGCTCACGGATCTGACCTTTCAGCGTGTCGAGATCATCAACACCGAATTTCTTGGCCAACTCGTCATCAATCGGTGCCGGCTTCGGCTCACGCACTTCCTTGACCTTGCACTCGAAGACAGCGTCCTTGCCAGCCAGATGCGCGGCCTGATACTCAGCCGGGAAGCTGACATTGACTTCAACCTCTTCACCGGCCTTCTTGCCGACCAGCTGCTCTTCAAAGCCCGGGATGAAGCTGTTGGATCCCAGAACCAGCGGATAATCCTCAGCAGCACCGCCATCAAAGGCCTCTCCATCAACCTTGCCAAGGAAGTCGATCACAACTTGATCGCCATCACGCGACTTGGCGGTCTTGCCGCGTGCCTCAAAGTGATTGGCACTGCCTGCGAGGTTTTCCAGCGCCTCGTCAACGGCTGCATCCTCGACGTCGACCACCAGACGCTCAAGCTTGACGCCCGAGAAGTCGGCCTCGGGCACTTCAGGCAGGGCCTCATAGCTCAGTGCGACTTCGACATCGTCACCCTCAGACCAGTTCTCATTGGTCATCTTGACGTCAGGCTGCATTGCAGGGCGATCACCGCTCTCGTCGAAATGCTTGCGCATCGCATCGTCGATGCTTTCCTGCATCGCTTCACCCAGCACGGATTTGCCGAACATCTTTTTCATCAGGGCCGCTGGCGCCTTGCCCTTGCGAAAGCCCTTCATCTGGAAGTCCTTGCGGGCCTCTTCCAGCTTTTCGGTGACCTTTGCCTCCAGTTCCCCTGCGGGCAGGACAATGGTGTAGCTGCGTTTCAGTCCTTCGTTCAGCGTCTGCGTGACCTGCATTATGTTCCTCGTCTCTTCATCCAATGGTGCGGGTGGAGGGACTTGAACCCCCACGCCTTGCGGCACCAGAACCTAAATCTGGCGTGTCTACCAATTTCACCACACCCGCGACATGTCCTGCAGGGCCAGACACCGCCCGACCCAAATCGGCGCCTCTCTAACAGAGGTCCAAGTCAGGGGCGAGCGAAAAGTGAACCCTTGCTAGATGGTTAACGACCCATTAGGGAACTTAGGACAGAAACGCACCCAGAATGCGACGACAGGCCGACATATGCCCAGCTTCTACATCGTTGATCAAAGCCAGATCACCAGCGCGCCTCTTGGAAACAGCAATCAAGGGAACGGCTCGCAACACAATGGCGGCTCTATCACCATTGATGCAAACGCGACGCCCGGGCTTTTGACAATCACCGACAACAACAACGTGCTTCAGGACAATGCAAGCGCTCAGAATGTTGATGGTGACCAGACCATCGGCAGCACCTTCTACGGCGATGGCGAAAACATTCAGGCCGAGTACACGGTTGTGGTCACCGACGGCACCCAGAACTACACGCTTTACGGCATCGCGCTGGGTCCGGGTTACAGCAATGTGGTCGGTCTTGCCTTTCTGGATGAGTTTCCCCCCTTCGGGCAGGAGCTGACTGTTGTTTCAACTTCAGAAGGTCCAAATGCCGCCCGCGGCCCGACCTATGATGAACTTGCAATCTGTTTCACAACCGGCGCTCTGGTTCTCACACCAGCCGGGCCGGTCCCGATTGAAACGTTAAGCGCGGGTGATCAGGTCGTAACCCGTGATCGCGGCACGCAGGTGATCCAATGGGCCAGCGCGTCTGATTTCACTTCACAGCAGCTTGGTCTTCGACCTCATCTCGCGCCGGTCCTGATCAAACGCGGTGCCATTGCACCCGGCTCCCCTGCCCGCGACATGATCGTCTCTCCCAACCACCGGATGCTGATCAATTCCTGGCGGGCCGAGATGTTGTTCGGTGTCAAGGAAGTTCTCGTCACCGCAAGCGCGCTCTTGAATGACACCACCGTCACGCGGCTTGGACCTGAGACCCCGGTCACCTACCGTCACATCCTGTTTGATCGCCATGAAATCATCACGGTTGACGGCGCATCAACCGAAAGCTTCCAGCCGAGCGTGCCTGTGATAGACAGCCTGCAAGCCCAGGTCCGGGACGAGTTATTCGAGATTTTCCCGGATCTTCGCGCCGCGCCCGACCAGATGGGCCAGACAGCGCGCCCGGTCCTGCGTGCGTCCGAAGCCCGGCTTTTGCAAGAAGCCGGTTAGGCGGCGTCTGCATTTAGCTTTCGCACTGGTTTCAGTCCAAAATTGCTCCTCGCCAGGAAACAGAGCGCAGGAATAGTGATCTATTTCAAGCTCTGATGACGCTGCGAGGGGCAATTTTGGCGAAATCCCGAAGGGACGCGACCCATTTTGTCTCTGACGGGTCGAACAGACCTTGCGATCAACCAGATCGCGGCGGTCTGTTCTCCTTGTCAGCGGCAAAATGGGACACGCGCCAGTGCGAAAGCTAAATGCAGACGCCGCCTAGGCCCATTCCCTAAAGATGCCGGGCAGTTCACCGGCCAGATCATCCGCAATCAGACCGGGTCCAAAACGTCTGGCACAGTCCACGTGCAACCAGGCGGCCGCATGTGCCGCGCCCGCGCCGAGATAACCCCGCGCCATCAACCCCGCAATCATGCCCGCCAGCACATCGCCCGCCCCGGCCGTGGCAAGCCATGGCACGTGGCGCTCGTATCGCGCATCATTAATCACGACATGACCGGTCGCTGAGGCAATCAAGGTCACCTTTCCCTTCAACAGAACCGTACACCCTGCGCGCCGTGCCGCTGCACGGACAGCGCCAAGCCGGTCCGCACCGGCATCAAAATCAGGAAACAACCGGGCAAACTCGCCCGCATGAGGGGTCAGCACCGCCTGCCCGGGCAACATGTCAAACAGATCACTGGCGTGATTTTCGAAACAGGTCAGGCCGTCGGCATCCAGCACCAGCGCCTTGCCGCTGGTACAGGCGGCCCTGACCATGTCACGGGTCAGATCTCCACCACCATGGCCCGGACCAATGCACAGACTGCGCAGTCGGGTATCCACAAGCGCATCGTCCAGATCTGCAACTGTGGCCACTTGTCGGCTCATCAAGGCCAATGGTGTGATCGGCTGCGCAGCATCTGGCACGCCGAGCGTGACCACACCGGCACCGATCCGCAAAGCAGCCTCCGCCGCCAAACGGGCCGCACCGGGTTTCTCGCCGCCGATGACAAGGCAGGCCCCGGCTTGATACTTATGCGTGGCGTCTTTGCGCGCAACGTGCCGGGGTGGTGTATTCAGAACCAGATTTGCGATCGGCGTGCCCGCCCGCAATCCGATGTCCACCACGACCAACTCTCCACAAATCGGTGTAACCTCATCAATTGAAGAATTCGCGCAGAGGTAATGTCCGGGATTTGCACTGTGGAACGTGACCGTCAGATCAGCCGGCATAACATAATCCAACACCTGACCGCTGTCCGCCTGCAAGCCAGATGGAATGTCGACGGCGGCGCGAAACATTTCTCCCGCAGGCTCAGCCATAAGGCGCGCGATGTCGCGAAACTCTTCTCCCAAGGTCCGGGTCAGACCGATCCCGAAAAGAGCATCTATCACCAGATCAGCAGTACCATCAGCGAGAGCTGCAAAAGCCTGATCCAACGATCCGACATTGCCACCCCAACGCTCCCGGTTGGTCCGGGCATCGGGGGGCAATACCGCGCCCGGCGCACTGGAAAACACGGCAACCCGCCACCCCCGATCCGCCAGCATTCGCGCGATCACATAACCGTCTCCGCCGTTGTTGCCCGGCCCGCAAAGAACCACTGCCCGCCGGGCACCGGCACCCAGGTCCGGCCGCGCCTTGAAGATCGCACCAACGACCTCAAGCCCTGCCCGCTCCATCAACTCAAGCCCACTCCAACCGCCGCCTTCCATGGCAGCCTGCTCAAGCGATTTCATCTCCTGCGCCGTCAGAACCGCGGTCATTTGCTTCTCTTTCTGCCCATTTATTGTGCTGTTTGTCTATTTTTTATGCAGTTATTGCGAATTTCAGAGGTTCCTAACAATCACCCCCTGCCAGCCCTTTGAATCCCTGTGCCCGAGATGCTTTGACACGTCAAACGCGTCACCAAGGCGCAATCTATCGCGAGGAAGTGCCCAATGAAGAAAATCGAGGCTATCATAAAACCCTTCAAACTCGACGAAGTCAAAGAAGCTCTCCAGGACATCGGAATTCAGGGCTTGTCCGTGATCGAGGCCAAAGGGTTCGGTCGCCAGAAAGGCCACACGGAGCTCTACCGGGGCGCGGAATACGTGGTTGATTTTCTGCCCAAGGTCAAAATCGAGGTCGTGCTGGAAGACGGCATGGTCGATACCGCGATTGAAGCCATCGTAAACGCTGCCAAGACGGGCAAGATCGGCGACGGCAAGATTTTCGTTTCCGATGTCTCTCAGGCAATTCGTATCCGTACAGGGGAAGACGGCGCAGACGCGCTCTGATCTGTCCCATCCTGCTACACTTCTAAACCTCCAAACTTCAGGGAAAGCGCAATGAGCAAGAGTGATGTTCTCAAGACACTCAAGGAAGACGATGTAGATTACGTCGACATCCGGTTTACCGACCCACGTGGCAAGCTTCAGCACGTGACGGTCATGGCCGATCAGGTCGACGAAGACTTCCTCGACGAAGGTTTCATGTTCGACGGCTCTTCCATCGCCGGATGGAAGTCGATCAATGAAAGCGACATGAAGCTGATGCCAGACACCAACAGTGCTTATGTCGATCCGTTCTATGCTGAGAAAACTCTCTGCCTGCACTGCTCCATCGTCGAGCCTGACACAGGCGAGGCATACGACCGCGACCCGCGCGGCACTGCCGAAAAAGCCGAGGCTTATCTGAAATCCTCCGGCATCGGTGACGTGTCCTACTTCGGCCCAGAGGCAGAATTCTTCCTCTTTGACGATGTGCGCTTCTCGAACTCCATCAACAAGGTCTCCTACGAGGTTGATGCAGCAGACGCGTCCTGGAACACCGACACCGAATACGAGATGGGCAACATGGGCCATCGTCCGGGCGTCAAGGGTGGCTATTTCCCCGTGAACCCAACGGATGCAGCGCAGGACCTGCGCTCCGAGATGCTGTCGACCATGAAGCGCATCGGCATGAAAGTCGACAAGCACCACCACGAGGTTGCCTCCTGTCAGCACGAGCTTGGCCTGATCTTCGGCTCGCTCACCCATCAGGCTGATGAGCTGCAGAAGTACAAGTATGTCATCCACAACGTGGCCAACGCATACGGCAAGTCGGCAACCTTCATGCCAAAGCCAATCGCTGGCGACAACGGCACCGGCATGCACGTCAACATGTCGATCTGGAAAGATGGCAAGCCCTTGTTTGCAGGCGACAAATACGCCGATCTCAGCCAGGAAGCGCTGTGGTACATCGGTGGTATCCTGAAGCATGCGAAAGCGCTGAATGCCTTCACCAACCCGTCGACCAACTCCTACAAGCGCCTGATCCCGGGCTTTGAAGCTCCGGTTCTGCGCGCCTACTCCGCACGCAACCGCTCCGGCTGTGTCCGGATCCCATGGTCCGAGAGCCCCAAGGCAAAGCGCGTCGAGGCCCGTTTCCCCGATCCCGCAGCCAACCCGTATCTGTGCTTCGCAGCCCTGCTCATGGCTGGCCTTGACGGCATCAAGAACAAGATCGATCCGGGCGAAGCGAACGACAAGGATCTCTACGATCTGCCACCAGAGGAGCTCGCAGACATCCCGACCGTCTGTGCATCGCTGCGTGAAGCGCTCGACGCTCTGGAAGCCGATCACGAGTTCCTGCTGGCCGGTGACGTCTTCACCAAGGATCAACTGGACGGCTATGCCGAACTGAAATGGGAAGAGGTCTTTGCCTTTGAGCACACACCTCATCCGGTTGAGTTCCAGATGTACTACTCCTGCTGATCAGCAGGCTCTCCCTGAGACTTCAAGAGGCCCTTTTAGGGCCTCTTTTTTTATGCGCTGCGGTGAATAGTACGACCACGGCTTGGTCAGGCGTTCCGGACTGACCGGAACCGCGCGGCAATCCTTGACGCAGCCGCATCAAACTGCGCCTGAAATGCCGCACGTTCCTCTGCCGAGCCAAACCCCACCGGACCATCCACCAAGGCTGAAACTTCATCTGGAGAGTTTGATCGATTGGCATGCGCCCGCCCGTAAGGCAGCCATCGCAGACGCGTATCCAGATCGGCGGCTTGCAGAAACCCGCTCAGCAAAGCCTGCTTGGGCGGATACTGCAAAACCCGCAAATTGTCCGCCCCGAAGGCCTCTGCCCAACGGTCAAGAAGCGCCTCGTAATCCAGATGCGCCCGCGTGTCAGGATCATCCAGAAACGCCGGGAAGACCCGCCGTTCGGCCACATCACGGCTCAACACCATCTGACGATAGAAGGATTGCACCCAGTCTGCCTGAGGCCGCAAAGACACTACCACTCTCACAGAGCTTGCCTGTAAGGCTTTGCATTTTATCGCAAAATCCGGAAACTCTCCTGACAGACCCTCTGCGCTGATCACCGTTACATCTGTATCAGCAATCCGCGTATTCAGTCGCGCAACCACACCAGCAGAGCCTCCAAAGAAAGGATGCGGCGATCCGAAATCCTTCTCATGGCTGATCGCTTCGAACAGATCCGTCTGCTTGGACAGCCAGCGTCCATTCGGTCCGCGCACCACCGGATAGGAGATGCCCAATAGCCCCAAAAGACGTCTGTTGCGTGAGAAAAACCGTTGGATCGAACTGGTGCCGGTCTTGTGCATCCCGATGTGCAGAACCAGCCGTCCCATGGGCTCAGACCCGGCCGGCCCCCTGTTTCAGACGCACTTCATAAGCGACCGAGATGTGATCACGCATGGCCTTCTCGGCCACCTCGCCTTTGCGCTCGTGGATGGCCGTAACAATCGCCTCATGCTCATCCATCGCCAGTGCGCCACGCCCTTCCATCTCGAAGGAGGTCGAGGTCAGAAGCGCCATCGACCGGTGCACCATTTCCAGTTGCTGCACCAGATAGCGGTTGTGGCTTGCCAGATGGATTTGCCGGTGAAACCGCTTGTTCGCACGCGACAATTCCTGTGGATCACCGGACAGCGCCCTGTCCGCTTTGACCATATCGAAAAGCACCCTGATCTCTTCAGGGGCCGCATGTTGGGCCGCCAGTCTTGCAGCCAGAGCCTCAAGCTCGGTGCGCACCACGTAAAGCTCACCCATCTGGTCATGATCCAGCGCCGAGACGATCAGCGAACGCCCGTCACGCGCCAGAACACCTTGGGTTTCAAGCTTTTGAAACGCCTCGCGGATCGGCGTGCGCGACACACCGAAACGGTCTGCCAGCTCGCTTTCGACCAGCCGGTCACCGGGCTTGTATTCGCCCCGGTCAATCGCTTCCAGCAGCAGATCATAGGCGTCTCGTTGTTGGACCTGAACCACGGTCATCGGCAAATTCCCATCGCAATTTTTGTCAGCCTAGCCAAAGCATTGCCCCGCGTCGAGCCTCACGCGTTTGCAGTGATCACCCATGCACGTCCACCAACCTTGACCGCCCCATCCTCAAGACATGGTTGGAAAGCCTCTCGCAAGGCCTCGGCCACACGCGCCTTGCGCGCCTCATCAGCCCCGCGCAGCCGCCGCGCCAGAGGCCCGATGCGCATTGCAAACAGAACCGCGCGTTCAATCGGATCAGGATCTTCGCCTGCCTCCATCACCGATGAGCAGCTAACCACGCTCCATTCAATGGTCTGCCAACCCGCACCGCTCAGGATCGGCTCGAAAACCTCAGGGATGGCCCAGGCAAAGGGGCCGGGCTGGCCAGGTCGTGGCGCCTCGGCAGGGCCTTCGGTCAGATGCTCTGCTGCACGCAGCGGCACCATAGCCCACGGGTTCAGGTCCATCGCCCGCCAGCACACAAAAACAGCCAGCCCCCCGGGCCGAAGCTGCCCCCGGATATGTCCCAATGCCACCTCAGGCGCATCAAAGAACATCGCACCACATCGCGAATACAGCGCATCCACCGGCGCATCCAGAACAACAGCACCCGCGTCCCCTTCAACCCAAGTGACCCGCCCATCCGTATCCCGCGCCCGCGCCAAGCCGATCAGATCGGGCGACAGATCCACGCCGGTCACCTGCGCTCCCCGGTCAGCCAGCGCCAAACTGGTCGCCCCTGCCCCACAACCCAGATCCAGCACCGACCGGCCACGCAAATCACCCAGGGCATTCAGCCCCGCCTCCCCCACCGGCCCCAGCAACCTGTCCATCGCGTCGGCCTGACGCGCCCATTCACGCCCGACCTTGCCCGCCCAATCCATGCCCGTTGTCACGACCGCCTCCTGCATTTCCCGCTTGAGCGCTAGCACGTCTGCCGCTACCCATTCCACCCATGCGCGATGCCTTTTCACATGTGACCACCTGGGTCTTCGATCTCGACAACACACTCTATCCGCCGTCCGCGCGGCTCTTTGACCAGATCGAGGTCAAGATGACCGAGTTTGTGGCACGACATCTCGATGTCAGCCATGATCACGCCAATCATTTGCGCGATGCGTACTGGAAGGCCCATGGCACCACGCTTTCGGGCCTGATGATCAACCACCAGATCGACCCTGATCCGTTTCTCGATGCGGTCCATGACATCACGCTCGACCACATGGCACCCGCACCTGACCTGCGCGATGCGATCCTTGCCCTGCCCGGGCGCAAACTGGTCTACACCAACGGCTCGCTCAGCCATGGTCAGCGGGTCACCCGCGCGCTTGGTCTGAGCGATTGTTTCGAGACGATCTACGGGATCGAGGCTGCGGGCTATATCCCCAAACCCCGGGCGGAGGCCTACCAGACAATCCTGACAAAGGCGGGCATCGAGCCTGCACGCGCCGCCATGTTCGAGGATGATCCGCGAAACCTTGAGGATCCGCACCGGCGCGGCATGAAAACCGTGCTCGTGGGCGAGGCCCCACAGGCCGCCCATATCCACGCCCAAACCACTGACCTTCCAGACTTTCTGTCGCAGCTTGTCTGAGACCTCTTCCATGTCCCGCCTGTGCGGCTACATCTGAGAAGTATGGAGCGGATTGAAACCGATATTCTGATCGCAGGGGGCGGTGTCGCGGGCTTGGCCGCGCTGAACGCATTTGCCCATGCAGGATTTCGCACGCTTTGCGTGGATCCCGCAGCGCAGATCACCGATGGTGCAGACATGCGCGCCGATCTGCGCTCTACTGCCTTTCTGCAACCTGCCATTGCCCTGTTTGACGAGATTGGCCTGTGGTCCCGGCTCGTCCCTCATGCCACGGATCTGGTGACCATGCGCCTGATCGATGCAGGCGGACCTGAGAACGAGATCCGGGAAATAGCCGATTTCAAAGCCTCGGACATCGACCAGCCGATCTTTGGCGCAAACCTGCCGAACTGGCTGATCCGGCGCGAATTTCTGGCTCATGCGGAGGCACAGCACACCGCAACTCTGATGACCGGCACACGGGTCGTGCGGGTGACACAACGACTTGATAAGGCGCTGGTGCAGCTTTCAAATGGCCAGCAGGTCGCAACAAAACTGCTGATCGGCGCTGATGGGCGCAACAGCTTCATCCGCAAGACCTCCGGCATTGATGTGCGCCGCACGGATTTTGGCCAGAAGGCTCTGGTCTTTACGGTCAGCCATCCGCTGCCGCATGATAATGTCTCGACCGAAGTCCACCGCACAGGCGGGCCGTTCACGCTGGTGCCGCTGCCTGATCAGGACGACGCACATCATTCTGCCGTGGTCTGGATGGAAGAAAACCGCATTGCCGATGATCTGGCAGCACTCGATGATGTGGCTTTTGCACAAGCGGCAACAGCCCGTTCATGTGCGGTTCAGGGCCCGCTCACACTCACCAGTCGCCGCGCCCTCTGGCCGATCATTGCCCAGCAGGCCCGCGACCTGACCGCACCACGCACCGCTTTGGTCGCCGAAGCGGCCCATGTCATGCCCCCCATCGGAGCACAAGGGCTGAACACCAGCCTTGCCGATATCATCGCCCTGCGCGATCTGGTCAGGGACAGGGAAGACCCCGGTGCAACCGAGGTGCTGAATGCCTATGCCAAAGCCCGGCACGCAGACATAAAACTGCGGATGCTGGGGGTTGAAGCATTGAACAGGGCCGCCATGAGCGGTTTTCAGCCCTTGCGCGACCTTCGCCGTCAGGGACTGCGTCTGTTGGCTGGAACGCCGCCATTGAAATCTGCCCTGATGCACAAGGGGCTCGGTCTCTGAAGGACTACCGCTCTCAGCCGGCCTGCGCCTCCGGCGGGAGTATTTGTCGGAAAATCGAAGATGATCTGGTGCACGCAAGACCGACACCACCGCGGTCGGAGACGCCACTGACACGTCTTGGCGAATAAATCCCGGGGGAGGCGCGACACGCGCCGGGGGCAGCGCCCCCTTGCTCCTGCAGGGCACCTGTGAGACATGTCTGCGCAAGCAATCACGTCATCGGGGAGATCACAATGGACGCGCTCGTATACACAGGGGTCAAGTCGCTCACTTTTCAGTCCTGGGACGACCCGCAGGCAGGCGCGGATGACAACCTGATCGAGATTTCCTCCGTCGGTATCTGTGGCTCGGACATGCACGCCTATCTGGGTCATGACGCACGCAGACCCGCCCCTCTGATCCTCGGCCATGAAGGCGCCGGGACTGTTTTGTCCGGTCCGATGGCGGGCAAGCGTGTAACCATCAATCCACTGGTTTCCTGCACCACATGTCGCCATTGTCTGGAGGGGCGCAGCAACCTGTGCGAGACCCGCCAGATCATCTCCATGCCGCCGCGTCAGGGTGCTTTTGCCCAAAAAGTCGCCATGCCCACATCCAATCTGGTTGAGGTTCCTGATAACGTCTCCTTTGACCACGCGGCCCTTGCCGAGCCGCTCGCCGTTTGCTGGCACGCTGTGCGCCTGTCACGCGATCTTCTGGTCAAGCCGATGGAAGAGGCGCGCGCGCTTGTGATCGGCGGTGGTGCCATCGGTCTGGGTTCTGCGCTGTGCCTTGATGTATTTGGTGTGCGCGATGTGACCCTGGTCGAAACCAACCCGGCCCGCCTGTCCTATCTGTCCGAGCACACGAAGGCCCATGTCACGACCCCTGACGCCCTCAAGCCATCTGACTTTGATCTGGTGATCGACGCGGTCGGCTTTGGCCCGACACGGGCAACCGCATCCGAAGTGGTCCGTCCCGGCGGTGCGATCTGTCACATCGGACTGGGCGACAGCAAGGAAGGCTTCGATGTCCGCCGCGCCACTTTGCAGGAGATCACCTTCTTCGGCACCTACACCTACACGCCGGACGAATTCCGCGACACGGCACAGGCCATTTTTGACGGACGGCTCGGCCCGCTTGACTGGATCGAGACGCGCCCGCTGTCGCAAGGGGCCTCCGCGTTTTCAGAGATCCTTGACGGCAAGATCGCGGCACCCAAGATCGTGCTCAACCCTCAGGAATAGACCGCCTCGGTCAGCTTTTTCGCGCCCTCCAGCAGCACGTTGCGCCGCTCGAATGCCTGCTCGATGGTCATCCGCTGAGATGGGCCGTGAAAGGCGAGTGCTGCGGCAAACCGGCCCTGATCGTCGAGGACAGGTACGGCAATCGCGACCATGCCTTCCATGAACTCCTCATCATCCAGCGCATAGCCCTGCTCGGCCACGGTTGCCAGCTCTGCCAGAAGCGCGTTCGCATCCACATGGGTCTGGCTGGTCCAGGCCTTCAGGGTCAATGCCCTGACGAAGGATTTCCGCGCACCTGGGTCCAGAGACGCCATGAAAGTCTTGCCGCTGGCGGTACAGTGAAACGGCACGGAAGAGCCGACCGGCAGCTGGATGCGAAAGGCCCAGTCGGTCTCAACGCGGTCGACATAATTCATCCCGGTCTCGCCCGGAACCACGAAATTCACCGTCTCGCGCACCTGGGCCGCGACCTCCATCAGCACCTGATGGCGTGGTATGTGCGACCGGCTTGTGTGCAGCAATCCCGCACCCATGGCGCGCAGGCGTCTGGCCGGTCGGAACCGCTTGCTGTCGGTCTCGCGCGTCAGAAAACCCTCTTCCGCCAACATGTTACACAGGCGGTGCACGGTCTGCTTGGGCAAGCCGATGTGAGTGTTGATCTCGGTCGCACTCATCGCGCGGTCACTGGTTCCGAATGCCTCGAGGATCAGCAAAGTGCGAAGGTTGGTTGGTATCCGCGTCGGTGTTTTTGTCATCGTGATCCTGTCCTCCAAGCGAATCCTTGCAAACCGGGCGAATCCCTGCAAGCTTCACCCGCATAACAAAAACGAGATGAAAAGTCTCAATTTTTAAGTGTTGGGAGGAAATGTGGAGTTCGACTTCGTTGTCGTAGGCGCCGGAAGCGCAGGATGCGCCTTGGCCAATCGCCTGTCGGAGGACGGTCGCTTCACTGTTGCCGTGCTTGAGGCCGGTCCGAAAGACAACAATCCCTGGATCCACATTCCCGTCGGTTATTTCAAGACCATGGGCAATCCGCGCAGCGACTGGCGCTATGTGACCGAGGCCGACAAGGGCCTGAACGGACGTCGCCTGCCCTGGCCGCGCGGTCGCGTGCTTGGCGGTTCATCCTCCATCAACGGGCTGCTCTATGTCCGGGGCCAGCCACAGGATTTCGATCACTGGTCCCAGCTTGGCAATCAGGGCTGGTCATGGGAGCATGTCCTGCCCTACTTCCGCCGGGCCGAGACCTGGACAGGCTCACCCAAATCCGATGTGCGCGGCACACGCGGGCCTTTGTCGGTCTCTCCCTCCCGCCTGACCCGCGAGGTTGTCGACCGCTGGCTCGATGCAGCCGAGGCCGCCGGATACAAGCGCACCCCCGATTACAACACCGAAGATCAGGAAGGCGTCAGCTACTTCCAGATGACTATGAGTGGCGGGCGGCGCTGTTCTTCAGCGGTGGCCTATCTCAAACCCGCCCGCCACCGGGACAATCTGACGATCATCACCGATGCCCAGACCGAAAAAATACTGATCTCGGACGGGCGCGCCACGGGCATACTGGCCGACATCGCAGGCCAGAAGACCAAGATCAAGGCCCGCCGTGAGGTCGTGCTCAGCGCAGGTGCCATCGGGTCTCCCCAGATCCTGATGCTTTCGGGCGTGGGCAGTGCGGATGAACTGATGCCACTTGGCATCGAGATGAAGGCCGATCTCAAAGGCGTGGGCAAGAACCTGCAAGACCACTTGCAGGCCCGCCCGGTGTTCAAAACAGACCTCTCGACCATCAACACCGAGACGTCGAACCTTTTCAAACAGGCCATGATCGCGCTGCAATATGCAGTGACCCAGAAAGGTCCGATGACCATGGCGGCCTCACTGGGCACCGGGTTTCTCAAGACCGATCCGAACATGGAAACGCCCGACATCCAGTTCCACATCCAGCCCTTTTCAGCCGACAGTCCGGCCGAAGGCGCGCATAAGTTTTCGGCTTTCACGGCATCTGTTCTGCAATTGCGCCCTGAAAGTGCAGGCCATCTGGAACTGACCTCGGCCAACATCAACGATCACCCCAGGATCCACCCCAATTACCTCGCGACCGAGACGGACTGCAAAACCATCGTCAAGGGCATCCAGATCGCCCGGCGGATCGCGCAATTCGATCCGCTGAAATCCCACGTGACAGAAGAATACGCTCCCGGCAAAGAGATCGCCTTTGATGACGAGGCGGGCACGCTGGACTGGGCGCGCAACACCTCTGTCACGATCTACCACCCAACCGGCACCTGCAAGATGGGGTCGGATCCAATGAGCGTCGTGGACAACCGCCTGCGGGTTCACGGATTGCGCGGCCTTCGGGTTGCGGATTGCTCAATCATGCCGGTGATCACCTCCGGCAATACCAATGCGCCTGCCATCATGATTGGCGAAAAGGCCTCAGACATGATCCTGGAGGACGCTCACCCATGATGGACACTGCCCTGGATTTCACAAAGATCGTCATCGCCGACCTGATCCTGTCCGGCGACAACGCGCTTGTGATCGGTATGGCTGCGGCTGGTCTGGCACCGGAATTGCGCAGGAAGGCCATCATTTATGGCATGGTCATTGCCGCAGGTCTGCGCATTGTTTTTGCCGTGATTGCGACCACGCTGCTGGGCATTCCGGGCATTCTCTTTGTCGGTGCGCTGCTCTTGTTCTGGGTCTGCTGGAAGCTTTATCAGGAAATCCGGCATGGCACCGATGCCGATGCCGAACACGCCATGGAAATGGCTGAGGATCCCGAGGAAGGCTATACCGGACCGCCCCGGCGAACGCTTGCCTCAGCGCTTATTGCGATCACCGTGGCAGATGTATCCATGTCGCTCGACAATGTGCTGGCTGTTGCCGCGATTGCGGATGGCAACACCCAGATGCTGGTCTTCGGACTGGGCCTTGCGATCCTGATGATGGCCTTTGCCGCAACCATCATCATGAGGCTTCTGACCAAATATCCATGGATCTCCTGGCTTGGCCTGATCGTCCTGATCTATGTGGCTGGTGAGATGATGGCCCGCGGTCTTTTCGATGTGGGAACAGGGGTTTTGCCGATGTTCGGCCTCGTTGAGGGCTGGGAAATGGGTAAGGGCCACTGACATGAATTTAGAGTTATGGAAGAGCTACGAAAGAGTTATGAAAGAACTCTTTTCAAAATCACCGGAATTTCGGGCAAGAACGCCAGTGCTGAGGCCTTCGGGCACAGGCGGGACAATAACGTTAAACAAAGGCAAAAACCGTCAAATGGGAGGAACATATGTTCAATTTTGACACCCTGACCAAAGGCACCGTGGCAGCAGCCGTGGGTCTCTCGGTCTTCGCTTCTGCGGCCTTCGCTGAAGTGACCATTCGCGTCCAGTCGGTGATCCCGGCCAAAGCGGACGAAGTGTTCATGCTTGAAGAATTCGCCAAGGATGTCAGCGACTTGACCGGCGGCGAAGTCAAGATCGAAGTTCTGCCAGCAGGCGCTGTTGTTGGTGTCCGTGAGACACTTGACGCGGTTGACGCCGGTCTGATCGAAGGCGGCTTTGCATGGACCCACTACTGGTCCGGCAAGCACCCTGCAGCCATGCTGTTCGGCTCCCCTGTTGCGGGCGCTGGCGTTGGCATCGACAACATCGCATTCGTCAGCTGGTTCCAGTACGGCGGCGGCAAAGAGCTCTATGACGAGCTGTGGGAGCAGATGGGCGTAAACGTAAAAGGCTTTATGCTTCAACCAGTTGGCCCCGAAGCACTGGGTTGGTTCAAAGAGCCGATCGAGTCCATGGCCGATTTCCGCAAGTACCGTTTCCGGACACCTCCGGGCATCCCCGGCCAGACCTACAAGGACATCGGTGTTGCATCCGTGGCCATGGGCGGCGGCGACATCCTGCCCGCGCTTGAAAAAGGCACAATCGACGCGGCCGAGTGGTGCTGCCCGAAGCCTGACTCGGTCTTTGGTTTCCAGAAAGTCCTGAAGCACTACTACCTTCAGGGTCTGCACCAGGTTGTTGTTAACGCTGACCTTTACCTCAATGGCGACGTCTACAACTCTCTGACACCAGGTCAGCAGAAAGCCATCGAAGTTGCTGCCAACGCATCGCTGTCCAAAGCCATGTCCTACCGCATCTACGAGAACGGCAAGGCGCTGAAGGACCTGACCGAGAACCACGGCGTCATCCTGCATGACACGCCAGCAGACTACTTCACCGAGTACATGGCAGCCGCCAAAGCCTCGCTGGAGAAGAACGCTGCCGAGAACGAGTTCTTTGCAAAGGTCTGGCAGTCCCAGAAAGACTTCGCCGAGATCGCTGTTCCGTTCTGGGCAGGTGCACAAACATCGAACGCGAACCTCGGTCGCGCGTTTGCTGACACACTGAAATAATAACAAACGTAATACCTTACTGGCCACGGCGCATCCGCGTCGTGGCCCCTTTATCCGCCAGAACCGGGGTCCGGTCTTGCCGCGTAAAGGGACATCAGATCCCATGGGAGGGACGGACGCGTCATGGCTGAAGAGATCAAAATTGAAGACCTGGAGATCACTGATGAGCTGATCGCCGAGCGCAATTCGTTCAAACCCGGCGAAACACCCGATGACATGACGCCCTGGATGCGTCCCATCGTGTCGATCATCGACATCATCAACCTCTGGGTCGGGCGGATTACCTGCCTGCTCGTGATCCCGATCATCGCTGTAATGGTCAATGAGGTCGTCAGCCGGAAGCTTTTTGCCGCCCCCACGGATTATTCCTATGAATATTCCCGCATGCTCGCAGGGGCGATGTTCATGCTGGGCGCGGGGTACGCGCTGATGCGCGGTGTCCACATTCGAGCCGATTTCATCTACAGGTCCTGGTCCAAGGAACGCCAGATGACCGTGGATAGCCTGCTTTACATGCTGTTCTACTTCCCCGCGATGCTGTTCTTCCTCTGGGTCTCCTACGAATTCACGATCAAGGCATGGCTCACATGGGAACGTTCAATGGACACCGCCATGATGGCCCCTCTGGCACCGGCCAGAACCGCCATGCCGATTGCAGCCTTCTTGTTGCTCATTCAGGGCGTCTCGGAGCTTCTGAAATCACTCTACGAAATGTCAGAAGGCCGTCGAAAGCTCTTCCTGCGCATCCTGCCCTTCTACATCGTCGGTTTGGCGCTGGTCTTTGTCAGCGTCGCCTACCCCGGTGCCTTGCCGATCTCCGGCTGGTGGGGATCGCTGGTCGGGTCCGCCGGTCTGGGCGGCATCGAGCCCGAGATCATCGGCCTGATCATGCTGGGCGTCATGCTCTTCTCGATCTTCGTCGGCTTCCCGATCTCGTTCACGCTGATCTTCCTGTCCTTTGTCTTTGGCGCATGGGGCTTTCAGGCAAAGATGGCCTTCTACCTTCAGACCTTCCAGTTCAACGCGACCATGCTGGATGACCAGTTGGTGGCTGTGCCGCTCTTTGTGTTCATGGGCATCCTGATGGAAAAAGCGGGGCTGATGGAACGCCTGTTCATGGCCATTCAGCTGATGTTCTCACGCACACGCGGCGCGTTGTTCGTGGCTGTGCTGTTCGTCTCGATGATCTTTGCGGCTGCCACCGGTATTGTCGGCGCATCCGTCACCATTCTGGGCATCATGGCCGCGCGCACAATGAACCGCTCTGGCTATGACGTGCGTCTTGCTGCGGGTACAATCACCGCAGGCGGTACACTTGGCATTCTGATCCCGCCCTCCATCATGCTGGTGGTCATGGGGCCGGTTCTTGAAATCCCGGTAACGGAGCTTTTTCAGGCCGCCATCATTCCGGGCATTATGCTGGCCACGCTTTACATGATCTATGCGCTGGTGCGTTGCTGGATCAATCCTGACCTTGGCCCGATCCTGCCCGAAGAGGAGCAGCCAGACACCTCGCCCTATTACGCGACTGAAATGGCGCTGGTCGGCGTCGCACTCGGCCTGCTCATCTATCTGGTGATCCGGGGTGCTGGCGGTGGTCTTGGGTTCATCCCGCTGGGTGGTCTGATCATTCCGCTTGCCTGGGTCGGTGTCATGGCCGGTGTCTATTTCTGGAGCCGCAAGGCCAAACCCGGCGGGTTCTTCTTCTCCGACCTGTGGTATGAGTTCTTCCTTGGCCTCGTCCCACCCACCACGCTGATTGCCTTTGCGCTTGGTTCAATCCTGATGGGCTGGGCAACGCCGTCCGAGGCTGCGGCCTGTGGCGCCTTCGGATCGCTCTTCCTGTCACTGGCCTACCGCAAGCTGACCATGACCAGCTTCTATGATGCGATGATCAAGACGCTTGAGATCACCGTTCTGATCATGTTCCTGGTTGCGGCTTCGAACTTCTTCGGGGCGGTCTTCTCACGCCTTGGCACGCCGACCATGCTGACCGAATTGCTTCTGGCAATGGAGTTGAGCGGCACACTGGTGCTGATCATCATCATGGCGCTTGTGTTCCTTCTGGGCTGGCCGCTGGAGTGGGTGCCGATCGTGCTGATCATCGTCCCCATCCTTGTGCCAACGCTTGAAGCACTGGATGTGAACCTCACATGGTTCGCGATCCTTGTGGCGGTGAACCTGCAAACCGCGTGGCTCAGTCCGCCGGTCGCACTATCGGCCTATTTCCTCAAGGGCGTGGTGCCGGAATGGGATCTCAAGGATATCTACTTCGGCATGATGCAATTCATGGTGATCCAGTTGATCGGCCTGATTCTGATCTTCATGTTCCCGCAGATCGCACTTTGGTTGCCGACCTATCTGGGCGGTTGATGAGATTACAGGACAGCGCATCAATACGCGCTGTCCTTGACCGCCTCCATGGAGATATGGGTCGATGTGCTGGCGACATGGGGCAGGTTTGAAATTGCCTCTCCCAGCACCTGACGATACGCCTTGATGTCGCCTGTGCGCACTTTCAGCAGATAGTCAAAAGCGCCAGCTATCATGTGACATTGCTCGATTTCCCGAATGTCACGAGCGGCTGTGTTGAATGCCTTAAGCGCCGCCTCCGTCGTATCAGAAAGCTTGACCTCAACGAAGGCGATGTGATCCAACCCCAGCTTGCTTGGGTTCAGCACCGCCCTGAAGCCCTGAATATACCCGGTTTCGCGCAACCGGGTGACGCGATTCTGGCACGGTGTCTTGGACAGCCCCACCAGCTTTGCCAGGTCCGTGACCGGCATTCGACCGTCTTTGGACAAGGCAGACAGTATCTTTCTGTCGTATTGGTCCAGATGTCCTGATTTTATTTCCATGCCGATCTCTTCACCTATTTCGTGTGTGTAGTACGGTCTATACGGCCATGATTGAGCGAATCAAAGGCAACATGCCTTTCAAATGTCCGATATATTGGACCCGTCACATTTGCCAAAGGATGTCGCCAATGCTGTCCACACTGCGCACAGAAATTGCCAATGCACGATTGTCAGATGCCAAAACACTTCTGGATCAGTTGCAGGCAGCCCACCCCGTCACGCCGCGGACACGGGAACGAGCAACGGCATATTCTACCGAGTTGGTGACCCGTCTGCGCAAGGACGGCAGCACCGGGCTGATGGAATTGTTTCTGGGCGAATACGGTCTGTCATCCGAAGAAGGAATCGCGCTGATGTGTCTGGCCGAGGCACTGCTGCGCGTTCCCGACACTGACACCATCGACGCGCTGATCGAAGACAAGATCGCGCCATCAGCTTGGTCCGCGCATCTGGGAAAGTCCAGTTCCGCGCTAGTCAACGCCTCCACCTGGGCCTTGATGCTGACCGGCAAGGTTTTGCAGGATGATGATGGTGATGGCATTGCGAGCACCCTGCACAACGCAGTGCGCCGTGTTGGCGAGCCGGTTATCCGTAAGGCTGTGGCCCGTGCCATGCGCGAGCTTGGTCAGCAGTTTGTCCTTGGCCGCACCATTGAGGAGGCTCAGGAACGCGGCAGCAAGGCGCGCGCCAAGGGTTATACCTATTCCTACGACATGCTGGGCGAAGCCGCTCTGACCGATAGGGATGCCCGGGCGTTTCATGCCTCCTACGCCGATACCATCGACAAGCTGGCCCCGTTTTGCACCGGCACCCCGCGGCAAAATCCGGGCGTTTCGATCAAGCTTTCC
Source organism: uncultured Paracoccaceae bacterium (assembly GCA_947494445.1). Classification (GTDB taxonomy): domain Bacteria; phylum Pseudomonadota; class Alphaproteobacteria; order Rhodobacterales; family Rhodobacteraceae; genus CANLSM01. Next base: position 375,785 of record CANLVD010000003.1, read on the forward strand.
GCTCTCCACCCACGCTACGAGACGCTACAACGCGATCTGGTCCTGACAGAGCTGGTAGACACCGCCCGCGACCTGACCCTGCGCGCCGCCAAGACTGGCATGGGCCTCAACATTGATGCCGAAGAAGCCGACCGTCTGGACCTGTCCCTTGATGTGATCGAAGCGCTGCTCAGCGATCCCGCACTGGCCGGATGGGACGGCTTTGGGGTCGTCGTACAGGCCTACGGGAAACGCGCGCCTTTCGTGCTGGACTGGCTTTATGCGCTCAGCCAGAAGCTTGATCGCAAGATCATGGTCCGGCTGGTCAAAGGCGCCTATTGGGACACGGAAATCAAACGCGCTCAGGTGGAGGGTCTGGACGGCTTCCCGGTCTTCACCCGCAAATGTGAGACGGATGTCTCTTACATTTGCTGTGCAGCCAAACTGGCCGGAATGACCGACCGCATCTACCCGCAATTTGCCACCCACAACGCCCAGACTGTTGCCGTGATCCGCGAATTGTTCCCTGACGAGACCAGCTTCGAGTTTCAGCGTCTGCACGGCATGGGCGAGGGCCTCTATGACGTCGTGCTGAAACGCTCCAAAGCGCATTGCCGGATTTATGCCCCCGTCGGCCCACACAAGGATCTGCTGGCCTATCTTGTGCGCCGCCTTCTGGAAAACGGCGCAAACAGCTCCTTTGTCAGCCAGATCGCCGATGAGGATGTGCCGGTCGCAGAAGTCGTGGCAGATCCCTTTGAACAACTGGCAACACCTCAGTGGGAGCCGCGATTGCCCCGTGACCTTTATGCGCCCGAGCGGATCAACTCGCGTGGCTGGGACATTCATGAGCCTGCCACGCTTGAAGACATCATGTCCCGCAGCAGGGCCTTTGCCACTTCCACATGGCAGGCAGGCCCGTTGATCGCGGGTGCGGTGACAGGTGCGGGCAATCTTGATCTGCTCAACCCAGCCGGTTTGCACGACCATGTCGGCACAGTGACCGAAGCTGGCACCCCTGATGTTGAGGTTGCGCTGCAAACTGCCAGCCCGTGGTCAGGGGACACTCCGCAGGCCCGTTCTGACATTCTCAACCGCGCCGCCGATCTTTATGAGGCCAACGCGCCAGAGATCTTTGCCCTTCTGGCGCGCGAGGCAGGTAAAACCCTGACCGATGCCGTGGCCGAATTGCGCGAGGCGGTGGATTTTCTGCGCTATTACGCAGCGCAAGGCATCCTTCACGGGGACAAACCCGCACGCGGTACGATGCTCTGCATTTCGCCCTGGAACTTCCCGCTCGCGATTTTCACAGGCCAGATTGCAGCCGCCCTTGCTGCAGGCAACGCCGTGATTGCCAAACCGGCAGAAACCACGCCGCTGATCGCCGGATTTGCTGTGCGTTTGCTGCTTGATGCAGGCGTGCCGCAGAGTGCCCTGCAACTCCTGCCCGGCACGGGTGCGACCGTGGGTGCCGCGCTGACCTCCGACCCCCGGATCGACGGCGTCTGCTTCACCGGCTCCACCGCCACCGCTCAGGCCATTAATCGTGCGATGTCGCGCTCCCTTTCCCCCTTTGCGCCCCTGATTGCCGAGACCGGCGGGATCAATGCGATGATCGTCGACAGCTCCGCCCTGCCCCAGCAAGCCATCAGCGACGTGATTGCGTCTGCCTTTCAATCTGCTGGCCAACGCTGTTCGGCCTGTCGGGTACTCTATCTTCAGGATGACATCGCAGACGAGTTTCTTGAGATGCTTTATGGAGCCATGGTGCGGCTCAGGCTGGGTGATCCCTCCCTGCCTCACGTGGATGTTGGCCCGGTAATTACTGAACAGGCCCGCCGCAACATCCAATCCCATATTGACCGCGCAGCCCGTAAGGGCCGGCTCCTGCGCCAGATGGAAATCCCCGAGCAAGGTCATTTCGTTGGCCCTGCGGTGATCCGCGTCAACGGCATCAGTGACGTGACACAAGAGGTGTTCGGCCCCGTCCTTCATGTCGCGCGGTTCCCGGCCGAGGATCTTTCAAAGGTGGTCGCTGACATCAACGCATCGGGCTACGGCCTGACATTCGGGATGCATTCACGCATCGACGACCGGGTCGAAGAGGTCACCCAAGGCCTGACGGTCGGAAACATCTACATCAACCGCAACCAGATCGGAGCCGTGGTCGGCAGTCAGCCCTTTGGCGGCATGGGGCTCTCGGGCACTGGGCCCAAGGCAGGTGGCCCGTCCTATCTTGAACGTTTCAAGGCAAGCGTCGGCAAGGACCTGCCTGAGGCAAAAGGTAACGCAGTGCCTCGCGATCAGGTCCAGTCCGCATTGAACACCTTGCCCGCAGGTACCGCCAAAGTCTCCAGCCAGACCCTTCCCGGCCCCACCGGCGAAAGCAACCGCCTCAGCCATATAGCCAAAGGTCCCGTGCTCTGCCTTGGACCGGGGCTGGAGGCCGCAACCGCTCAGGCTGACATTGCGCGGACGGCAGGATGTGCAGCGCTTGTTGTTGCACCGGGGGCAATAGATGGCATCGACGGCACACTGGCAGCGGGTGACCTCCAACATCTGAGCGGTTTCGCTCTGGTCGCGCTCTGGTCTGACGCACAAACAGCCCAGCCCTTCCGGCAGGCGCTTGGCTCTCGTGATGGCGCAATTCTTTCACTGTCTTCCGGCGACGATCTGGCCGGTCTCTGCACCACCGAGCAACACATCTGTGTCGACACCACAGCCGCAGGCGGCAATGCCGAGCTTCTGGCACGCTCTGGTTAACCAACTGGGAACAGTTTTCGGATAATTCCGCAGGAACCGGAACCAGAAGGATTGTCGGTTCATGCGGAAACGCCTGATGTCGCGAATTGCAGCCATACTGGTTGCGCTTGCCCCTGTGCCAGCGCTGCCAGATCAGGTCTGGGTTCTTCTCGAACACGCGATGCCCTGTGATGAAGAGCCTTGCTCCAACGCAACCGAATACCTCAGCTATCCGATGAACCGCGTTGATCCAGCCGGATTGCGCCCGGCCCTTCAGGCCCTTCAGGAAAACCGCCCTGCGCCCAATGATCCCGCAAGCTCGGAACCGCGGTTTTGCCGTCAGTCAGGACGTGGCCATGATCCCGATACCCTGCCGGTACAGACAAAATCCGGAAGTCTCAAAGGGCTGCCCGCGGTTTTCATCGACACCCGCAAACTCAAGGGCCCTGAGGGGTATGAGGGGCTGTTCGGGCCAGAACTGCATGCCCAGATTGTTCGGAAATTTCAGGGCGCGGGTCTGAAAGTGCTGTTGGAAGCGGAACTTGAGATGGAACCCGGCCTGCCAAGCCTCAACCTTAGGTTCTCCCCTCCGCGCGGCGAATGCGATCCCTACCGGGTCTCTCTCAGTCTTTCACAAACTGCCGTTCTGACCCGCGACGTGGCCATACGCATCGAGGCGACAACATGGAGCGGCTCAGGTGGGGCGCATGCCGATCACCCGGATGCAGATGAATTTGACGCAGCCATGAGGCTGATTGATGCCTTCCTGCTGGACTGGTCCACGGCTCAGGAAACGCCCTGATGCAGGACAATGGGCAGTATCATTCCCGACAAGCCTTTCACATTCGTGGTAAATTTACCGCAGGTTGTGGGGCCCATATGCAAGAAAACTTGGCTTTGAGCCCTATTATAAACTATTGTTTCACTCGCAGTTGATTGAACCACGGCCAGCAGATGCCGGGACAATGTTGAGGCGATGATGAGCAGACACCCATTTGAGGGAGCCACCGGCGCAGGCAATGCCCGCGGTGGCAAACGACGTATGGCCCTCGCGCTGAGCGTGGTGGCGGGGCTTGCTGGCTGCGATGTGGCTCAGGATTACAAAGCGCCAGAAGCTACGCTTGCGGAAGAAGGCATCTCCCTGAATGCCCGCCAGAACGTCGATCTGACCAACATTCGCTGGTGGACGGCATTTGGCGATGCAACCCTGAATACCCTTGTAGATGAAGGGCTTACCGCCAACACCGACCTGAAGATTGCACTGGAACGTGTGACCGAGGCCGAAGCCCTGAGCCGCGCTGCCGGTCTGACACAGAATGTCGATGCAACCGTCTCCGCAACCGCACAGGGCGCGCGCGGCGACAGTTCCAGCCGGGTGGCCGCAGCCTCACTTGGGCTCAGTCTTCTGCTGGATCCGTTCGGTCGCTCCAAGAACCAGAAACTTGCGGCCCTTGCCCGGGTTGAAGCGGCTGAGGCCGGGGCCCGCAACGCCCGCCTGACCTATATCGCGACGCTGACCCAATCCTACATCACCCTGCGCGGTCTGCAGGAACGCCGCCGTCTGACTGTTCAGGATCAGTCTTCACGGCGCCAAACAATCGGGCAAATCGACACGCTTCTGAACGTGGGCGCTGCAACCCGTCTCGACAGTGTACAGGCGCAGGCCCTGTTGCTGGAAGGCAAGGCGACATTGCCGACGCTCGATCTGGCAATTGATACTGAAGTGAACCGGATCGCCACCTTGATGGGCATTCCAGCGGATGCATATTCGTCGGACACTCTGCGCAAAAGCCGTGGCATTCCTATCATCAAAAGTCGTAACCTTGTCTCCATCGATGCGGATCTTTTGCGCAACCGCCCGGACCTTATCCAGCTCGAGCGTCTGTACCGCGCAGCCGTTGCCGATCTTGGCGCGGCTGAGGCCAATCGCTACCCCAGCCTGGAGCTGTCAGGCACCATCACACCGCGCATCAATGGTGCGGACACATGGAGCTTTGGCCCGGTGCTCGACATCCCCCTCTTTGATCAGGGTCAGCGCATCGCCTCCCGCGATGCAGCGGCCTCTCGTGCAACACAGGCCTATCTCACTTGGAAATCCCAGGTTCTGACAGCCGTGGAAGAGGTACAAACTGCCCTCGCCGTCGTCTCCCGTCGGCAGGCGGCTGTCTCTGCATCAAGCCAGGTGGTTTCAGCGCGGCGCGAAGGGCGCGATCTGTCTTTTGATCTGGCCCGCAATCAGGAAATCACACAGCTTGACCTGCTCGACGCAGAGCGTCAGTTGTCACAAGCACGCCAGACGCTTGCTGAAAACCGCCAATCCCTGGCGCTGGCCCAGGTGCAGTTGAACACCGCTCTCGGGGCTGGCTCGGATGTCCGCCCTGCGGTGGAAATCGCGCGCGCCTCGTTCAACTGATTAAAACTGAGCGTTTAAGAGATCCGTAAGCTTCGACGCGCATCTTGGGGTCAACGTGATTCCACCGTCGCGGGGCCAAATTGTCGTGACCGGCCCGGTGATGCTCTCCAGCAAAAAAAAGGCGCAACAGGTGTTGCGCCTTTTTGGATTCAATAGCTGAAAAATCAGGACTTGCGGCGACGCATGACCCCAAAGCCAGCAAGTGCCAGCAGCATCAAAGACGCAGTTGCCGGAACCGGCACTGCCGCCATGTTCAATTCCCGCAGAACCACCTGAGCAATTCCGTTGTGGATCGTCGATGTCGGGTGCACGCCGTCGAAATAGGCGAAGTCAGCCACATCCGCTCCGCAGAACGGCAGTGTGGTGTCAGGGCGATCATCGGCAAGCTCATTCACCCAAAGACAAGGCGCATCAACATTCGTCACGCCGTAGGTGCCGGGGTTCTGATCCAGATCCTGCAGCAGATCATACGGATTGATCTCGATGATGTTGATGCCCAGAAGCCGCAACTGGTCCAGTCGCAGACCCAATTGACTATTAAAATCCTGCGCTGCAGCCGTCGCATCGGCTGATTGCAGGCCACCAAGGTTCAGCTGATAGCTGGGTGTCAGACCCAGATCGGGCACATTGAACACCAGAAAATCATCGAGCCCCAGAGCAAGGAACAAGCCCCCGATCGTGTCTGCAACCGCATTCGCCGCTGCTTCAGCATCCAGCTTGCGTTGTGCGGCATCCAGCGGATTGTTGGTCAGCGTGCCGAACAGGTCATTGGCACCAAACCACAACCCGGTGAGCGGGTTGGCTCCACCATCGGCAATCGTCAGTTTCGGCGTGGACAGGCCAAGCGCTGCCCCCGGCAAGGCACCCGTCAACAATCCAACCTGCGCATTCAGGTCAGGAATGTTGTCGGTCGTCGCATCGCCTGGAACTTCGGGAGAGTTGGTCACCGCCCGCGCGCCACCAAATGCATAGTTTTCCGAGACAGCAAACTCGTCTGCCACAACCTCGGCCCATGTCCGGTCATTGGTGAACCGCTGATTGTAGGGCGGCGGTGGGAAACCGGTGCCAGTGACGTTCTCCGTGACCTCGAACAGATTGCCCGGATCGCTCAGACTGTCGCCCAGCATGAAAAAGCTGGTGTAGGGCGTCGCCAAGGACGCGGTCGCGCTCAATGCGCAAAGGCTGGCCGACGCGATGGCCATGCGGACGTAAGTATTCATGATCACTCCCTATTATTTTGTGCAATTATTAGGTAAACGCGTTTTCCTTGCACAGTCTTTCGCCAAGCTAACGTAGCGTCACGATTCCCTCTCTTTCGGATAGGATGGCGGTGGGTTTTTCACGAACCGGGCGAGATACCCCTTCATCTTGTGTCTCTCAGGCGGTATCCTGCTACATCTCGTTAACTTTCGATTCCACTCCCCGAAAGGCCCCGCATGGCTATCACCACCGAGCAACAAGCCGAGATCGACGCGCAGCGCGCCCAGTCCACCAGAACTCTGAGGGCAACAGCCCCGGGGATGGAACAGCATCTCTACACCGCCTATCCGGTTCTCGATCACGGTCTTGTGCGGGTCATCGACTATATGGGCGACGATCAGGCCATTGTTCAGGCCGCACGCGTGTCCTACGGGGCGGGCACCAAGCACACCTCAAACGATGCCGGACTGATCAACTATCTGATGCGCCACTGGCATTCGACACCGTTCGAGATGTGCGAGATCAAGCTGCATGTGAAACTGCCAGTGTTTGTCGCGCGCCAGTGGATCCGGCACCGCACCGCCAATGTGAACGAGTATTCCGCGCGCTATTCCATTCTGGATCGGGAATTCTACATCCCCGCGCCTGAACACCTTGCCGCTCAGTCGGTCGTGAACAATCAGGGGCGCGGTGAACTGCTTGAGGGGGAGGAGGCCGCTCGCGTGCTCAACATCCTGCGCGATGATGCGACCCGCTGCTATGATCACTATGAGCAGATGATGGGTCAGGAAGGTCAGCAGGGCCTTGCACGCGAACTGGCACGGATGAACCTGCCCGCCAATGTCTACACGCAATGGTACTGGAAGGTTGATCTGCACAACCTGTTCCACTTCTTGCGTCTGCGTGCGGACCCCCATGCTCAATATGAAATCCGCGCTTACGCCGACGCTATCCTAAAGGTCGTGGCCGATTGGGTGCCCATGGCCTACGCCGCTTTCAAGGACCACCGTCTGGAAAGTGCGGCTGTGTCGGGCAAGGGTCTGGCCGTGCTCAAGCGCATGCTCAAGGGCGAGGCCGTCACGGCAGAAACATCCCAGATGTCAGCGCGGGAATGGCGAGAGTTGATGACCCTGCTCGATCAGCCCTCGGACTGAGGTCCCAAAAGACGCGGCACCCGCAACTCTGCGGATGCCGCGCGATACTCACACGAAGCTTACGCCGTTCTCGACCATCGGCAGATTGCCAACTCTCAGATCACTGCTGGCCGCAATCGCATTTGCCAAGGCCGGGGCCGCAGGCGGGCAGCCGGGCTCACCCACACCCGTGGGCGGTTCGGCAGACGCCACGATATGCACATCTATTGCCGCGATGTCACCGATCCGAAGCGGCTCGTAGTCGGGGAAGTTGTACTGATCGACCGCGCCATCCGTCAGGGTGATCTGATCGCGCATGCCATGCCCGATGCCATAGCCGATCCCCCCTTCCATCTGCGCCTTGATCACATCCGGGTTGACCGCAATGCCGCAATCAACCGCGCAGGTGACCTTTTCGATCTTCACGCCATCCTCGGCCGTGCCCGAGACCTCAACAACCTCCGCCACGTAAGAGCCAAAGGATTTGTGCACCGCCACACCTTGCGAGCGGCCCGGTGCGACATTGCCCCAACCGGCCTTTTCCGTGGCCAGTTTCAGCACTGCCGCCATCCGGTCCTGATCCTTGTCACCCGACAGATAGGACAGGCGGAACGCGACCGGATCCTGCCCGGCAGCATTTGCTGCCATGTCCATCATAACTTCCATGACATAGGCCGTGTGGGTGTGACCGACCGCACGCCACCAAAGCGTGCTGGTCGCCTTTTCGGTATCGGTCAGACCAAAATGCGCGCCAGGAATACGGTACGGCGTGTCAGAGGCCCCCTCGACCGAGCTGTGATCAACGCCGTCGTGAACGCTGAAATCCTCAAACGCAGTGCCCTTCATGATCGACTGACCGGCAATCCGGTGCTCCCAGCCAACGATCTTGCCCGCATCATCAAGACCCACGCGCACCTTGTGCCCGAAAGCAGGCCGGTAATAACCGCTGCGCAGGTCATCCTCCCGCGACCAGACCAGTTTCACGGGCCGCGTCCGGTCAGTCATGACAAAGGCAAGCCCCGCCTCAACCTGATAATCCGCATCCGGCGTTGCCCGCCGCCCGAAAGAGCCGCCAGCCAGCATCGTGTTGATCTGGATCTTCTCCATCGGCAACTCGAAGATCTGGGACAAGGCAAAATGCGGTCCCGTTGGGAACTGACACCCGTCATGAAGCAGGATCCCGCCATCTGCCGTTGCCTCGATGGTGCAATTGAGCGGCTCCATCGGTGCATGAGCGAGAAGCGGGAAATAAAACGTCTTCTCAATCACTTGAGCAGCATCAGAGATCGCTGCCTGCGTTGCCGCAGCATCGGTCTTGTTCACATTGTAGGTGGGTTCTGCCTCCAAGGCGGCCATGATCTCGGCCTTGATCTCATCAGACCCCCGCGCCTCAGCCGCAGAGAGATCCCAGGTCACGTCAAGCGCATCGCGGGCCTGCATCGCGGCCCATGTGTGCTCGGCATAAACCACGACACCTGCCTTGTTGGGCATGACAGCCGCACGGATGAACCCCTTGATTTCCTTGGCGCCAGCATCGTCAAACCCTGTGGCCAATGCACCGCGCTGCTCGGGTCGCGCGATCATAGCAACCATCTGATTGGGCAGATGCACGTCCATCGCATATTGCGCTGTGCCATTGCCCTTGATCTCGCTGTCCAGCCTGCGCACATCAGGGTTTCCGATCAGGCGGAACTCGGACGGGTCCTTCAGGGCAGGTTCGGCCGGTGCCTCAAGCATGGAGGCCGATTCGACAAAATCACCGATGGGCGCTGACTTTCCGGCCCCCTGAACGATGCCCTCGACAATCGACAACTCAGACGCATCCACCGCCCATTGGCTGGCCGCAGCCGCGATCAGAACCTCGCGAGCAGCAGCGCCTGCCTGACGGTATTGCATGAACGAGTTCGCCATGGCGGTCGAGCCGCCGGTGCCTTGAAACTGGCCAAAGAACAGGTTGTTGTAGACCTGAGGATTGGATGGCGCGAAGGCGTAATCGATCTGGTCCATCCGCAGTCCGATCTCTTCCGCGATCAGCGTCGACAGACCCGTGGCCGGTCCCTGCCCCTTCTCGAAATGCTTCACGATTGCCGTGACCGCGCCATTGGCATCGATCTTCACAAACGGGTTGAACTGAACCGCTCCGTCACCGCCGGCTGCCATCACCCCATCGGGACGCACACCCACAAGCAGAACCGCGGCAGCACCTGCACCTTTGAGGAAACTTCTTCTTGAGGTTGTCAGGGTCATCTCACGCCTCCAGAATTTCAGCAGCGCGCAGAATGCCAGCGCGAATGCGTTGATAGGTGGCGCAGCGACAGGCATTGCCATACATGTAGTCGTCCACGTCCTGCGCGCTCGGCTTGGGGTTTTCGCTCAGCAACCCCACGGCAGACATCACCTGCCCGGACTGGCAATATCCGCATTGCACGACATCCAGTTCCATCCAGGCCTGCTGGACAGCAGCACCGATTTCTGTCTCGGCCATCGCCTCGATGGTCGTGATCTCGGCCCCTTCCGCATCTTCCACGAAAGTCTGGCACGACCGCACCGGCTCTCCGTCAAGGTGCACCGTGCAGGCCCCGCAAGAGGCCACGCCACAGCCGAATTTCGTTCCGGTCATCTTCAACTCGTCACGGATCACCCACAAAAGCGGCGTGCCGGGATCGGCCTCCACCTCATGCGTGGTTCCATTCACCTTCAGTGATATCGTCATGGAAAATCTCCCGTCGTCCAGAAGCTTGGTGCGGCCACAAAAGGCCATCTATGCAAAAAGGTAGGGCTGAACGCTGCCTCTGTAAATGCAGCTGATCCCCGAAAACGGAAATTGGCGCGTTCTGCATGTGTTTTTTGGATGCTGCCGTCGTACTCAGGTCAGCGCGATTTCTTGGCCTTCATGGCCTGTTTGACCATCTTGCCAAAGGATTTGTCCCGTGACCGCCGCTCGGCCAGAGTTTCGGAATTGAACCGATCCTCGGCATCTAACTTGCGCCAACGCTCCAGCCTGTCCGCATCCAGATCGCCGCGCTCAACAGCGGCACGGATTGCACAACCGGGCTCCGTGTCATGGGCGCAATCACGAAACCGGCAGGATGCGGCAAGCTCTGTCAGATCCGAGAACAGCGTTTCAAGCCCATAGGCCGCATCGGTCAGCTGCAACTCCCGCATGCCGGGCGTGTCCAGAACCACCGGTCCACCGGGTATCACGTAAAGCTCACGCCGGGTCGTCGTGTGGCGCCCCTTGGCATCATCCTCGCGGATGGCCTGGGTTTCAATCGCATCATCACGCATCAAAGCATTGGTCAGGGTCGACTTCCCAACCCCCGAAGAGCCCAGAAACGCCACCGTCTGCCCCGGCTTGCACCAGTCCCGCAGCACCTCCACCGGTGCATCGCTTTTGGCATTTACCACCACCACGGGCACAAGCTCCGACACAGTTGCCGCCTCCTGTGCATAGCGTTCGGGATCGTCGCACAAATCCGGCTTGGTCAACAGGATGACGGGCGTGACCTCTGCCTCAAAAGCCAGCGCCACATAGCGTTCAAGACGCGCTATGTTGAAATCCGCATTGCAGGAGGTCACGATGAACGCCGTATCGATGTTGGCCGCGATCAGCTGCTCACGACGATCATGTCCGGGCGCGCGCCGCTTGATCAGGCTCTTGCGCTCCAGCAATTGGCTCTCTGACGGGGCTTCGCGATTGAAAAGCAGCCAGTCACCTACAGTGATTGCGGCATCGGGGGGCATTTCAGCCTCGATCCCGTCGCCCTTCAATGCAAACCCACTGCGATGCACCTCGACCACACGCAAGGGCGGCGTCTCCTCAAGATCATCCGCATCGATCTGGCTGGCAAAGGCGTTTGACCATCCAAGTGCGGCCAAAGGCGACAGTTTTCGCGCCTCTGAAGGGTTTTGTGCGCCAAAAAGGCCTGAGAGATCCCGTGTCACGGTCGCACACTTGTTGTGCAGGACCACGATACACTTACCAAAACAGCCACCCGCTTGGATACCGGATGGCTGAGGCCAAATGGCCTCTGATCATCAACACGTCATGAGCTTTCCTGACACATGTCGCGATCCTAAGCCGGGTGCAGGGCGCATTCAAGCCAGTCTACGCAAAGGCGATCTGAGCCTTCATTGCCTGTGTCCGATCTGACGCAATGTCAAATCCGTCAACCGCCCGGTCAAGTGGAAAGATCTGCGTAATCAATGGCTTCACATCGATCAGACCGCTGCGCATCAGGGCCACGCCGGTGTGGAATTCCGGGTGAAACCGGAAGGATCCGCGAAGTTGAAGCTCCTTGGCCGTCATCGCCTGCACCGGCAGCGTCATGTCACCACCCAATCCAAGCTGCACGATCACCCCGCCGGGCCGCATCGCGGGGATCGCGGCACCCAGCGCTGCCGCCACGCCCGTGCATTCGAACAGCACATCGAAATGCCCCTTGTCAGCCGTGTAATCCGCCAGCCCGTCAGGGCTCTCACCCATGTTGATCGACCGGTCCGCGCCAATCTCAAGTGCCTTGGCCAGCGTGAAGGCTGCCAGATCCGTCGCGACAATCTCGACCGCGCCTGCCCGGCGCGCCACCGCAATGCACAGCGCCCCGATGGGACCGCAGCCTGTCACCAGCACCCGCTTGCCCAGCAGATCGCCTGCCTGTTTCGCCGCATGCAGACACACCGCCAACGGTTCGGCCATCGCAGCCTCGCCCGCACTCAAATTGCCCGCAGGCGCACACTGGGCAGCTTCAACCACCAACTGCTCGCGAAACGCTCCCTGAATATGGGGAAACGGCATGGCAGAGCCGTAGAAACGCATGTTCAGGCAATGGTTTGGCTTGCCCTCAAGGCAATAACCACACGCCCCGCACGGCCGCGACGGAGAGACAGCCACCAAAGCGCCGATCTCCAGCCCTGTCACTCCTTCACCAAGCTCCGCCACGTGACCCGAAACCTCATGGCCCAGCACCATCGGCTCGCGCAGACGCACGGTGCCAAAGCCTCCATGGTTGTAATAATGCAGGTCCGAGCCGCAAATCCCGCCCATCGCCATCGTGATGCGCACCTGCCCCGGGCCGGGTGCGGCCACCTCGGCACTCTCGATCCGCAAATCCTTGGCTGCGTGAATGACAATGGCTTTCATCGGTTTTGCCTCCCGGCTTGACAGGTCGTGTTATCGATACCATAAACAGTATCACACCTCCCGTCGAGCCAAGAATTGAGGATCATTCCATGACCACCGGAGCCGCATTGTTCACCCTCACCGGCAGCCGCGCGCTGATCACCGGTTCCTCCCAAGGCATCGGCTTTGCGCTTGCCAAAGGACTGTCGGACGCCGGTGCCGAGATCGTCCTGAACGGCCGCGACACGACAAAACTGGAGGATGCTGCAATGCGCCTGCGCGATGCAGGTGCGACCGTCCACACCCTGCCCTTTGATGCAACAGACCACGCAGCCGTGGCGGATGCCGTCAATGGGTTTGAGGCCGCAACCGGCCCTATCGACATTTTGGTCAACAACGCTGGCATGCAGCACCGCACGGAGCTTGAGAACTTTCCAGCCGATGCGTTCGAGCGCCTTTTGCAGACCAACATCGCCTCTGTCTTTCACGTGGGCCAAGCTGTCGCCAAGCATATGATCGGCAGAAAGCGGGGCAAAATCATCAACATAGCCTCGGTTCAGACCGCCCTTGCCCGCCCCGGAATCGCACCCTACACCGCCACCAAAGGTGCTGTGGGCAACCTGACGAAAGGCATGGCGACCGATTGGGCCAAGCATGGGCTGCAATGCAACGCCATCGCTCCGGGCTATTTCGACACGCCGCTCAATGCTGCCCTTGTGGCCGATCCTGACTTCTCCGCATGGCTGGAAAAACGCACACCCGCAGGCCGTTGGGGTCAGGTTGAAGAACTGGTCGGGGCATGTGTTTTCCTGAGTTCACCGGCCTCCAGCTTTGTGAACGGTCACATCCTTTACGTCGACGGCGGGATCACCGCCTCCCTTTGACACCCCGAAGCGGAGCACGCCCATGTCCCTGAACATTGCCCTGATCGGAGCCGGCGCCATGGGTGGCGCCATCGGCACCCGGCTCGTGGAAACCGGCCAGACCCTTTTTGTTTACGACCGCAACCCCGACGCGGTCGCCGCCCTCACCGACAAGGGGGCAATCGCGGCCTCAAGTGCGGCAGATGCCGCCGCGCAATCCGATTTTGTGATCACATCGCTGAACAGCGCCAAGATTGTAGAACTGGCGGCCTTCGGTGCGGATGGCATCGCCAGTGGTGCACGCCCCGGCACCCTGATCATCGACATGTCCTCCATCGATCCGGGATCGACCCGCAAGCTGGCGGACATGGCGACGGAAAAAGGTCTTGGCTGGGTCGACAGCCCGCTCTCGGGTGGAGCGCCCAAGGCCCTGATCGGCGAATTGACCCTGATGGCCGGCGGCACAGATGCCGACATCGCCCGCGCACATCAGGTGCTGCAACATGTGGCCAGCAACTACACTCATATGGGCCCGTCAGGTGCCGGTCAGACCACCAAGATCATCAACCAGGTGCTCTGTGGCGTTGGGTTCCTTGCGGTGGCCGAAGCCACGAAACTGGCCCTTGATGCGGGCGTGGACGCTGCCAAGATCCCGCAAGCCCTCAAGGGGGGCCGCGCCGACAGCGCGTTGTTGCAGGAATACCTGCCCCGCTATGTTGCCAGAGATTATCGTCGCACGGGCCGCATCGACAATATGGTCAAGGACCTCAACGCCGCTCAGGATCTGGCACGCGAGACCCACACCGCGATGCCGCTCACCACGCTTTGTGCAGAAGTTCACCGTCTGCTGACCGCCGCAGGTCTGGGCGGTGAAGATCAAGCGGCCCTGATGGAATTCTTTAACGGACCAGAACTGGAGACGACACCATGATCACCCGATTTGCGATGTTCGAAGGACAGGTCCGCGAGGGCCACAAGGACGCGTTTCGCGCAGCCGTTCATGATCGCCTCGTGCCGCTCTGGCGCCGCTTTACCACCAACACGGACGTCCGCGTCATGTTTTCCGAAGACCGTGACGACGGCGCGCCAGAATTTCCTCTGATCCTCGCCATCACCTACCCCGACCTCGACGGCATGGGACAGGCACTTGATTGCCCCGAGCGCTACGCCTCAAAGGATGAGACCGCCAAGATCGTGGCGGAGCATTTTGACGGCAAGATCCACCACCACGTCACATTGATGTCAGAGTTTTCCCCAACCCACTGAAACCCATGAAAAAACCGGTCAGAATGCGCGATGTGGCAGAGGCGGTGGGCGTCTCTCCCATGACCGTGTCGCGGGCCTTCAAGCCCGGCGGCGCCGTTGATGACGAAACCCGTGCCAAGGTGCTGAGTGCAGCCAACCGGCTGGGGTATGTCTTTGACAGCACCGCCTCGACCCTGCGCTCCCAGCGCACCGGTTTCGTGGCCGTGACCATCCCCTCGCTCAACAACGCCAATTTCGCCGACACCTTCCGCACCCTCAATGACAGCCTTGAGACCGCAGGCCTGCAAATTCTTCTGGGCAGCACCGATTACCGGGTCAAAACCGAGGAGAAACTGGTCGATCAGCTGCTGCGCCGCAGACCCGAGGCGATCGTTCTTACCGGCAGCCACCACAGCGAGCGCACCCGCGAGATGATCACCCGCGCCGACATCCCGGTAATCGAGATCTGGGACCAGCCTGAACACCCGCTTGGTCATGTGATCGGCTTCTCGAACGCAGACGCCATCCGCCCCGTGGTGCGCCATCTGGCCGAGACGGGCCGCAAGAAACTGGGCTTTGTTGGCGCGTCCGATACGGCAGATTTTCGCGGCCGGGCCAGACGACTTGGGGTGCTGGACGAGGCTGCAAGGCTCGGCCTGCCAACACCCGCTCTGATCTCCGCCGGACCGGCACCGGTCTCGATGGTTCATGGCGCGCGGGCTGTGGCCGACAATATTGCGGACATCCGCAAGCTTGATGCGCTGATCTGCGTCTCCGATCAGGTGGCCTTTGGTGCGATGTCGGAATGCGCGCGTCAGGGCATGCACGTGCCGGGCGATCTGGCCGTGACAGGTTTCGGCGCGTTCGAAATTGCATCCGTCTCCAGTCCGACGATCACCACCGTCGATGTGCAATCATCCGAGATCGGCAGCCTCACCGGCACGTTTCTGGTCGATCTCCTGCAAGGCCGCACTGACCCCAGCCCCTTGCGCTGTCGCATCCGTACCAGCCTCAGACTGGGCAATTCTAGCTAGGGTCCTTGCCGCCGTAGCCAATCCAGTAATCCCGCACGAAAGGCACTGCCCCCCTGCCATAGCGCAGCGGTTTGCCCCAGACCTGATTGTTGTCAGCCACCACGTCAATCGGGCGGGGCTTGCCGTGAAACGCCACGATCTTGGCCTCTGGCCCCGGTTCGCGCACGGGCACAAACCGGTTCAGCACAGGTTTTGCCATCAGATGCCGCTTGAAGGACACCACCCAGTCATCGGGCCAGAATTGCATGTCGCGTGCATATTTGGTCACAAACCGCTGCTCTGAGCGCAGTTCCGTTGCATGCGCCTCCGGCCCCTCCAGCCATGTCTGGTAGAAATGATCACACGGCCCACCCATATCAAAGGCCAGCACGCCGGTCGCGCCATTGACCTCCCACTTACGGAAGTAATCGGCAAACCGCCGCCATTCCCGGATCACCACAACCTCACCCGGATGGGTCAGCATCGGTCCCAGATCACCGCAAACGACCGAATCCAGATCAATGAACAGTGCACGTCCCTGCAAGCCTTCCAGATGCTCCTGATAGATCGTCAGTTTCGGCCAGCCGCCCATACGGGTGAACGCACGGTCCAGATGCGGGTCGGGCAAGTCGTAGCATTCGACGCCCGGATCAATGCCGCGCTGGTCCTCGGTGAAACAGACAAACCGGTGCGGCAGGCTCAGATGATCACGCACCGCACGATACAGAACATTGACATAGTCGGCGCTGTAAAGCGTGCCCCATTTCATACAGATCACGAAATTGTCCGACATCCACGCGCCCCTATGGTCTGATGCCCGCCTCCTAGCACCTGCCCGCTGGCTTGCCAATGCCTCCTCCCATTCATCGTGACAGCCTGCTCGGCGCGTGCTAACCTTTGCGCACCGGCGACAAGACCGGACCTGAGGCTTCTCAAACAAACCGAGCGGAGACAACGACATGACCCAATTTACCCGCCGCGGCCTGCTGGCATCGGGCGGCGTGGCGCTTCTGGCCGGTGCGGCCTGTGCGCCCATCCGCACCCCCACAGCCGCCGACATCGACGCGCGCGTGGCAACCAGCAAATCGCTTCTGTTTTCCACCGTGCCCGGCACCGAAAGTCTGGCCAGCCGCGCATCCGGCCTGCTGATCATTCCCAACATTGTGGAGGGCGGCTTCGTGCTTTCAGGCGCCTATGGCGAAGGTGCGCTGATGATCGGGGATGCGACCGTCGACTACATGTCGCTTACAGCCGCCGCCTTCGGTCTGCAAATCGGCGCGCAACGCTACGCACAGGCGCTCTTCTTCATGACGCCCGAGGTTCTGCGAAACTTCCGCGTCACCGACGGTTGGGAGCTGGGCGTGGACGCCGAATTTGCCGCCCTTGATGCAGGTGCAGGAGCCGCAGGCATCTCCACCCGCACGGTCACCAATCCGGTCTATTCCGTGATCTACGGCCAAAGCGGCCTGATCGTGGGGGCAAGCCTCGAAGGCGCGAAATATTCCCGCCTGATCCGCTGACATCTGCCGGTTGCCCCTGACCTGCGCCCTTGCTAGCTAGGGGCACCCGGCACATCACACGGACCGATCAACCCTATGGCAACGCTTTTCAAGTGGCTGACACGCGCTGTGCTGGGTCTCGCTGTGCTTGGCGTGCTGGCCGCAGGCATTCTGTACTACATCGCCAGCCATTCCCTGCCCGATTACCGCGCCCGTGCCGAGGTCCGCAATCTCACCCAACCGCTTGAGATTGTGCGCGACAGCTACGCCGTGCCGCACATCTTCGGGGCATCCGACCGCGATGTCATCTTCGGCCTTGGCTTTGCCCATGCACAAGACCGCCTTTTCCAGATGATGCTCCTGCGCCGCACAGCACAGGGCCGCCTGTCGGAGGTCTTTGGCGAAGAAACCTACAATGTCGATCTGCTGTTGCGCGGCCTTGATCTTTACGGTGTCGCCCGCCGCGCAGTCGAGGTTCAGACGCCGCAAACCCTTACCGAGCTTCAGGCCTATTCCGACGGTGTGAACGCCTATCTCGAACGCATCCGGGACGAGGCACTGGGCCGCGGTGCGCCCGAGTTTTTCCTGTTTTCCAACCAGATTTCGCCCTGGACACCGGCAGACAGCATCGCGCTCATCAAGCTGATGGCCCTGCAACTCACCGACAAGGCCGAACGCGAGGTGCTGCGGGCCAAGCTGTCCCTGCGCCTCTCGCCCGAGCGTCTGGCAGATCTGTTGCCAGCCTCTCCGATGGCCACCATCGCCTTGCCTGAATTCAGCCAGATCCCATGGCCTGACACCCGCGATTTTGCGGGCATCGCCGTGCGTCACCCCCTGTCACCGGTCCGTGCTCCGGGGCTTGCCGGGGCCTCCAACGCATGGGCCGCATCAGGCACCCGCGCGGCATCGGGCAAGCCGCTTCTGGCCAATGACCCCCATCTTGGCCTGACCGCCCCCAGCCAGTGGTATCTGGCCCGGCTGGAACTGGCTACAGGCGGTGCCATTGGCGGCACGATCCCGGGCATTCCGGGAATTCTGGCAGGCCGCAACCCCTCGCTTGCCTGGGGCATCACCTCATCCTATCTCGATGATCAGGACATCTACATCGAGCGTCTGAACCCCGAAAATCCGGGGGAATACCTCACTCCCGAGGGCTTCACGCCCTTCTCAGAGCGCCGGGTCGTCATCGACATCAAGGACGCCCAGCCCCGCACGGAAGCCTTCCGGTCCACCCGCCACGGCCCCGTCATTCCGGGCAATCACTTCGGCATCGACGACATCACGCCCGAGGGCCATGTCGCCTCTCTTGCCTGGACGGCCCTCACCGGCAATGACCGCTCCATTGAAAGCGTGCTTGGGCTGATGCGTGCAGGCTCTGTTGCGGACGCCCGCGCCGTGGCCGCGCTGATCACCGCGCCTGCGCTTACCCTGACGCTGGCCGATGCAAACGGCATCGCGTTGCAAATGACCGGTGCCGCCCCGATCCGGCAGGCACAGCACGGTTCCAAAGGTCAGATCCCGGCAGCTGGCTGGGTCTCGGTCAATGACTGGACAGGCCTGCGCAACTACGCCGATCACCCCGCCTCTGTAGACCCCGCCAGCGGCATCGTGGTCAACACCAACAACCGCCTGACCGACGCGCCCTTCCCCGATCACATCTCATTTGACTGGGGCGACACCCAGCGGATCGAACGGGCCAACCGGGTGCTTGGCGGACGGCAGTTCCACACCCTCGACAGTTTTGTCGAGGCGCAGTCGGACACCGTCTCGAACGCAGCCCGAACGCTCCTGCCGCTCATCGGTCGCGATCTCTGGTATGCAGGCGAACCAGCCGCCGCCGACACGCTGGAGCGCCGCCGTCAGGTCGCACTTGAGGCTCTGGCCGCATGGAATGGCGAGATGTCCGAACACGCGCCCGAGCCGCTGATCTACGCTGCGTGGCTGCGCGCTCTGCAGCGCCGCCTGATCATCGACGACATCGGCCCGCTGGTCACGGCCCTGCCCCGACCCGAACCGCTGTTCATCGAACGTGT
This sequence comes from uncultured Paracoccaceae bacterium, assembly GCA_947494445.1. Classification (GTDB taxonomy): domain Bacteria; phylum Pseudomonadota; class Alphaproteobacteria; order Rhodobacterales; family Rhodobacteraceae; genus CANLSM01. The sequence continues at coordinate 395,024 of CANLVD010000003.1, forward strand.
CTTCCGCAACATCGACGGCGCGGGTGTCTGGTGTGACATCCGCACCTCCACCCGGACCGAGACCTGCGCCGAGATGTCCCGTCAGGCCCTCGATGACGCGCTCCTCTACCTCTCCGAGCAGCATGGCAACCGCATCGAAGGCTGGCGCTGGGGCGAAGTGCATCAGGCCGTCCACCGGCACGAGGTTCTGGGCAATGTCCCGGTGCTGGGATGGCTGTTCAACATCCGTCAGAACACGCCGGGTGGCGATCACACGCTGATGCGCGCCCGCACGCCGGGCAATGGGCCGACACCCTTTGCAAATGTCCATGCAGGCGGTCTGCGCATCGTGGTCGATTTCGCCGATCCCGACGCCTCCCGCTTCATCATTGCCACCGGCCAGTCCGGGCATTTCCTGTCCCGCCACTATGATGATCTGTCGATCCTGTGGCGGCGGGGCGAGTATATTTCCATGTCGCTCGATCCCGACCGCGCCCGCGGTGGCGGCGACGGTGTGACCGTGCTGGAACCAAAGACGCCCTGACGCGGGTGCATCAGGGCGCTGATCTCTCCAGTCGTGAAAGGTCCGCTTATTCGGATGGTGTTTCCGGCGTCTCTGGCACCTCAACCACCGGCGCAAGTTCCGGCAGGCTCAGCAAGCGGCGCACTTCGGCTTCAACCTCGGGCGTGATCGGCTTGTTCGCCGCCAGTTCCAGCAGCCCGTCTTCCAGATCAGCCTGCTCCAGCGCCTTTTCCTCAAGCTCCGCCACAATCATCTCAGCCTCGCGATAAGCGGCACCATCGGCCTGCTCGGTCAGCAAATCCTGCTCGCGCACCAGATCCGCTTCCTGCTCGGCCTTGGCGACATCCAGCAGATCCTGCAACGCCGCCTTCTCTTCGTCGGTTTCAGCGGACAGAATATCAGCCTCAAGCGCATCTATGGCCAGTTGCCCATCCGCGATCTCGTCCTTGACCAGATCTAAATCGGCGTCTACCTCAGCCGCATCCCGCTCGGGTGCGGTCAGACCCTCCAGAATTGCCTTCTGCTCGGCCAGTTCTGCCTCCCGCAAGGCGCTTTCCTCAGCCGCATCCCGGTAGGCTGCTATCCGTCCGACCCGCGAATTCGGGCTCGCATTCTGTAACGCCTGTTCGGACGCGTGCGCCGCATTCAGCGCCCCCATGGCCGAGGCGAGCGCGCCATGGTTCTTCAATTTCATCCCGTCATCATCACCTGCGACCGGTCGCCCGACCGGGGCCGAGGCCCGCACCACCAGCTCATCCGAAGTCAGCCGCAACCGCTTGGCAGGCTTTGAGGGCTTGCTGGGCTGGTGCGCACGCACCACTTTGCGTTGCGATCCATCCGACCCCGACTGCTGAAGTCCAAGCATTTGCAACAGCTTCTTGGCCTGACCCGGAGCAGTTTTGCTCTTGTTCTTGCCAGAACCGCCACCGGCATTGTGAGACTTGGATTTCGCTGAGGCCGACTTGCCCTTCGACCCACCTGATTTCCCGTTGGAGCTTCCCGACTTGCCGTTGTCAGCACCCTTGCCGTTCTTGGCAATCGCCACATCAGGCGCCATCACCGCAACAATGGAAACAGACGCAAAAGACAGTGCTGTTGCGCAAGCAATGCTGCGCGCCAATCCAGAACCCACAAATTTCATGTAAATCTCCTGATATCCCTCGCCCCGACTGTGCGCAGTCTAGGCGAAAGTCACAAGCGATCAATCAAAGGTTAGCAAGCATTCTCTTAAAGCGGATTTCCGCTTTCCGCTGCGGCTCAGGCAAACAGTTCGTGGCACAGTTCCAGCGCATCGACCAATACGTCAATTTCATCGGTAGTGTTGTACAGCCCGAAGGACGCCCTGCAGGTCGCACTCACGCCCATATGCTGCATCAGGGGCTGCGCACAATGATGCCCGGCCCGCACCGCCACGCCCTTCTGGTCGACCACGGTCGAGATGTCATGGGCATGCCCCGCACCGTCCATCGTGAACGAGAAAATCGCCCCCTTGCCCGGCGCATGGCCCTGCACATTCAGCCAGTTCAACCCGGCAAAGCGTTTGGTGGCATAGGCCGCAAGACTCTGCTCATGGGCGGCAATATTCTCCAGCCCCAGGGCGGTCATGTAATCCAGCGCGGCCCCCAGTCCGATCATCTGCACGATGCCCGGTGTGCCTGCCTCGAACTTGTGGGGCGGATCATTATAGGTGATCACATCCTTGCTAACCTCTCGGATCATGTCGCCGCCGCCCATGAAGGGACGCATCTCGGCCATCCGCTCGCGCTTGATGTAAACCGCGCCCGAAGCGCTCGGCCCATAAAGCTTGTGCCCGGTGATCGCGTAGAAATCACAGCCCAGATCGACCATGTTCACCGGCATGTGCACGGCCGATTGCGAGCCATCTACACAAACCGCAACCCCGCGTTCATGGGCCGCCTCGCAGATCGTCTTGATGTCGACCACAGTGCCCAGCACATTCGACATATGCGTGATCGCGATCATCTTGGTCTTTGGCCCGATCGCATCAATGATCGCCTGCGGATCCAGCGCGCCGTTCACGTCCACATCGACCCATTTCAGCACCACGCCCTGCCGCTCGCGCAGGAAATGCCAGGGCACGATGTTGGCATGATGCTCCATCACGCTCAGGATGATCTCATCGCCCGGCTCCATCCGTGGTGCCGCCCAGCCATAGGAGATCAGGTTGAACGCTTGCGTTGATCCCGTCGTGTAAAGGATCTCATCCTCATGTTCCGCGCCCAGAAACACCCGCAGCTTTTCACGCACCGCCTCAAAATTCTCGGTCGCCAGATTGGACAGGAAATGCAGGCCACGATGCACATTTGCATATTCCTGACCATAGGCATGGCTCACCGCGTCAATCACCGCCTGAGGCTTCTGTGCCGAGGCACCATTGTCCAGATAGACCAGCGGCTTGCCGTTCACTTCCCGTGACAGGATCGGGAAATCCTGACGGATTTTCTGGACGTCATACATGCTCGTGCCTTTCAGGTCTTCGTGCCTTCTGATCAAGACATAGCGACAGGGCCACCAAGTGCAAGTACGACAATCAGCGCAAGCACAAAGCTCAGCCCGAAGGCCACACCGATCACCTTCCACGCAGATGAGAACCCGTGCAATTCAGCCACGAAACTGCCCAATGCCCACAATCCCCAGATTGCCGCAGCCAGTGCAGCAAAGCCCATCAACGGGGCCAACAGCGCGCCCGAGATGATCATGACCGCCATCCAGATCAGGTTCATGAATCCAAGGAACACCGTGATCACCAGTGCCCCGTCCAGATCACCAGTGCCACCGAACATCCGCCCGATGCCAAAGACCAGTGCTGCCGTGATCAGGATCTGCCCAAACTGCAGCAGTGCGGCAGCCAGCGGCTGCATCTGTGACGGTGCCGTGCCTTCTTGCGCCATGCCGGCCACAAGCGCGGTCAGGAAGAATTGTACGACCGCCGCCCCGATGGCGACCACGATTGCAGCCTGCAAGACAAAGGCCCGGGAAATCCCGAGCCCTAGCAGTTGTCGCGCCGCTGTTCGGGGGCTCGACAACGCTTCCGCGACGAGCCGTCCGAGCGTTCCATTCATGTTACAAAATCCCGTTTGCCTTCAGATAGACCGCGCCAACCAGTCCTGCAAGGGCCAGTATGGACATCACCATGAACGAGACCGAATTACGCACAAATCCCTGGCTTTCGGCCAGACCCTGGCTGATGAACCAGATGAACGGCACAAGGCTGATCCAGTAAGGTGGCAGTGAAACCCATTCTTCGCCAAGGATCGGGAAGACCGGCTCGAACCAGCTCAGCATCACCGTCAGAACAGCCATCAGGAACCCAAACGGGGCTGCGACCAGCGCGCCCCAGAACACGCCTGTGCGCGTCGCTTTCCAGTCGCCCTTGCCGCCAAACAGCTTGCTGCCCGCAGTCAGTGCGGCCGAAAACAGATACATCGCCGTCGTGCGCAGCATCAGCGCGCCGATCAGCCAGGCCCCGATTTCAAGCGGAACCGCATTCTTCACGCCCGAGACCGGTGCAACCACCGTCTTCAACGACCATGATAGGAAAAAGATAATGTCCGAGAGCACGACGTAGAACAGCAGGCGGTGCTCATCGGGCTCTTCGTTGATCAAACGCCGGACATTGCCGCGCATGTCGCGCCAGCTGTCGATGATCCGATCGCCCAGATTGTCTTTGGTTTCACCAAAATACCCGCGCTCTGTTCGCGCCGTGGGGACAAATGCCACCGTTTCAGCGGTCTGGCTCTGAGACTCACTCATACCCTGCACCCTTCTTCGTGCCAATCACATCTTGCCCCCGCGATAAGAGTGCAGAAACAATAAGACACAATTAAGGCTTGGACCGCGGGCTACCTCAAGGAAAACGCAGCGAAACTTAGCAAAACTGGCAAAAATAGAATCCCAACGGCAACAGTTCCGGTGCGTTTGACCTCAAATCCTTGCGCAAGGCACGAGGCCCAGATCCAGACAAAGGCCAGAAACGCCAACAGGTTGATGATTTCGGCCAACACCCTGACCGGCACCAGCGCCTCGATCAGTGAGGCCCCCAACAGCACCGGCATCGCCACCAGAATGGCCCAGAACAGCGCCAGCCGCCCGGTATAAAAGCTCTGCTTCTTGCCCGCCAGCCGCATCGCCAGCACCGAAACAGCGGCCACGCCGTAAAGAAACAGCGGTGCAAAAAAGATCGCCGCAAATATCCGCCCGGCGACCACGCCGGTCACCGCATCCGGCTCTTCCAGCAGACGCGCCTGCGCAATCGCTCCGGGAAGACCCGCGATAAACCCCAGAAAACAGCCAAGAAACACGTAGAACAGCAGCCGCTCCTCACGTGGAGGGGCCGCCAGTTGCCGCGCCATGGAGGCACGAAACCCGGGCCATGCGGCCCGGATTTCATCAACCAGTCCTGCCGCCATCAGGCCCGGTGCCGGCTCAGCCAGCCTGCCAGCAGATCACGGATGTCATCGGCCAACGCCTCATCCTCGATCTCCTGAATGGCCTCGTCGATGAACGCCAGCACCAGCATGTCCTGCGCCTCGGGTTTTGGCACCCCGCGTGAGGTCAGATAGAACATCGCCGTCTCGTCAACCCCGCCGCAGGTCGAGCCATGGGAACACGCCACGTCATCGGCGTAGATCTCAAGCTCGGGCTTGGCCAGAAACTGGCTGTCATCATCGAGCAAAAGCCCCTGACTGATCTGATAGCCATCGGTTTTCTGCGCATCCGGCTGCACGAGGATCTTGCCCTGAAACACGCCTACAGCCCCGTTGCGCAAGACCTTCTTGAACACCTGCCGACTTTCGCAATTCACCGCATCATGGGTCACGAACACCGTGTCGTCGTGGTGGAACTCGTCCCCATCCCCGGCACAGGCACCCGCCACCGTGGCGGCAGCATTGTCGCCGGTGAACTCGATCACCTGCTCGTTGCGCGTCAGCACACCGTTCACCGTCAGGGTAAACGACTTATAGGCACTCTCCTCGCCCAGCCGCGCAAACATATGCGTGGCCGTCTTGCGCTCGTGATCGCGCCCTTGCGCCCGCACGTGATGGAATGCCGCCCCATCGGCCACATCCACCTCAACCACCTTGTTGAACCGCGCCGCCGCCGGGCCGTTTTCCAACAACGTGAAATCCGCGCCCTCTTCCAGCCGCACCAGATGATGCAGCACAGCGTCCGAGGTCTCGTTTTCATGCACATAGATCAGCGACAGCGGTTTGGGTGCCTTGCCGGTCACCCGGATCACCAGCCCCTCACCCGCCACAGCCGTGTTCAGCGCCGCCATCGGCCGGTCAACCGGATCCTGACCGCGCGCTTCCAGCACGCCAAACAGATCACGCGCCCAGTGGATGTCCTTGGCCAGCGCCTCGCCCAGCGTCTCGATCTCAACGCCCTCAAGGCTCAGATCATCGGACAGATCACGCCGCAGCACACCATCGACAAACACCACCTTGACCCGGTCGATGTCGTCAAAGATCGGCTCCTCATCGACCGCAAAGACAGCCGCTTGGGTCGCAGCAATGGTCAGCGCAGCGGGATTGGTGAACTTCCAGTACTCATCGCGCCGCATCGGCGCGCCCATGGCTCTCAGCCGGGCGGCTGCGGCATCTCGCGCCTCGACCGCCCAGACCGCACCGGCCTCAGGTGCCGCATGGCGCGCCAGCAGACCGTCAGCGGCCTCGAATTTCTGCGCAGGCAGCGCCATTACGCCACCTCCGCCAGAATATCCGCATAGCCGTTGGTCTCGACCTCCAATGCCAGCTCCGGGCCGCCCGACTTGATGATCTTGCCATCGGCCATGATGTGCACGACATCGGGCTTGATGTGATCCAGAAGCCGCTGGTAGTGGGTGATCACAAGAAACGACCGGCCTGCATCACGCAGCGCGTTCACGCCATCGGCCACCAGCTTCATCGCATCCACATCAAGGCCCGAATCCGTTTCGTCCATGATGCACATCTTCGGCTCCAGCACCGACATCTGCAAAATCTCGTTGCGCTTCTTCTCACCGCCCGAGAAACCGACATTGACCGGGCGCTTGAGCATATCCGCATCGATCTTCAGCGCCTTGGCCTTCTCGCGCACCAGCTTCAGGAAGTCCGCCGCCGACAGCTCCTCCTCGCCGCGCGCCTTGCGCTGGCCATTCAGTGCCGTGCGCAGAAAGGTCATGTTGCCCACGCCGGGGATCTCAACCGGATACTGGAACGCCAGAAACAGACCGGCTGCCGCCCGCTCTTCAGGCTCCAGCTCAAGAATATCCTCTCCCAGCAGCGTCGCGGCCCCGTCCGTGACCTCATAGCCATCGCGCCCGGACAGCACATAGCTCAGTGTCGACTTGCCCGAGCCGTTCGGCCCCATGATGGCCGCCACCTGCCCCGGCTCAACCGTCAGATCGACGCCTTTGAGGATCTGTTTGTCCTCCTCCTCCAGCTTGACGTGGAGGTTCTTGATCTCAAGCATGTCTTTACCTTTCTTGACCAGGTGTTCATCAGTTCCGCGCAGTCGAGTTATGAAAGAGTTACGAAAGAACTACGGAAGAACTCACCCGGTATTTTCCTATTCGATGGTTACCGCCGTGCCGCTGGCAGACACCATCAGCATGTTGTTGATCACTTCATAATCGAGGTCCACGCCGACCACGGCATTTGCCCCTTTGGCCGCCGCGCGCTCCTCCAGTTCATCAAGCGCAATGGTGCGCGCCTTGCCCAACTCTTCTTCATAGGCACCCGAGCGTCCGCCCAGAATGTCGGTGATGCCCGCGAACAGATCGCGGATCACATTCGCGCCCAGGATCGCCTCGCCTACGACAACCCCATGATAAGACGTGATATTTTTTCCCTCAACCGAGGGTGTGGTGGTCACAATCATCCATCTTCTCCGTCAAAGTAGCTCAGGCTGTCCTTGGTGCGGCCTATGAATTTCAGGTTCGCAGTCTGAAACCGGTTGCCCGGCCCGATGGCCATGGCCGCGAATTTGTCGCTGTCGGGGTATTCCACGACATCAGGGTCATATTTCGTTGAAATGCTTAGATATTTCAGCGTCACATCGCCGGTGTTCAGGATCTGATGTGCTGTCTCCCGCCCGCCTTTGGGGGCAGCACACACGCTGCCCGCACCAATTGCGTATTGTTGATCGCCAAAGCGATACGCACCAGAGCCCTCAAGGATCACGAAGAATTCCTCATTGCCGTGATGATTGTGAAACGGGAACGCCTTCTTGCCCGGTGCGACCTGCATGTACATGCACCCCAGATCCTTCATGCCAATCGCATCGCCCACCAGCGCCATGACCGAGCCGAAGTCACCAACGCCCGGATCATTTGGAAAGGTCTGCGCCTCATCAAGCCTGAGAACTGGAGGGATTTGTTCTGTCATTTCAATCTCTTCCAATGATCTTCTGCCAGAACGTCGGCTCCGGCTCCGGCTCTGGGGCGTTCAACTCCTCCGCGCGCGCGATCATCCAAAGGATCGCCAGTGGAATGCCAAGGCCTACAATCAATCCGAAACAGAACATGCCTGCGCCCGGAAACGCGTCGATTAGGTGTCCTTCTGACATCACGGTCAGCACCAGGAAAATGCCCGCAAACAGCGCCAGAACGCCCACTGCACCGAACAGATACAGGTCCGTCTGGGTCTCCATTGGCCAGCCAACGCTGACCAGCAGACCCATCGCAACCAGCGCAAGCACCAGCCCCCAAAGGAACGGCGAATAGCTCCGGCGCCTCCCGCTGTCCTGAAAGGCCAGTGGACGGTCGACAGTCTTGTCCCGGTCGCTCACATCTGCCCTTTCCGAACCCGATTTTCACGAATTTCTGCAACAATGACCCCGGGAACAGGCAGCAAAACCGCCCATCCCAGCGTCAAAATCACAAATCCGATCAAAACCACGTCCATTTAAGCTCTCGTTCAGAATTTCTTGTCAGTCTCTCAACACAGGTTACCGCCCGGGCAACCTGTCTGAAGAAAAGGTTACCCCACAGACCCCTCAAGCGAGATCGCCACCAGTTTCTGCGCTTCCATCGCAAATTCCATCGGCAACGCCTGCAAGACTTCCTTGCAGAACCCGTTCACGACAAGCGCCACAGCCTCTTCCTCGTCCATGCCGCGCTGGCGGCAATAGAACAGCTGGTCATCATCCACTTTTGATGTCGTGGCCTCATGCTCAACCCGGGACGAGTTGTTCTTGCACTCGATATACGGCACCGTATGCGCCCCGCATTTGTCCCCGATCAAAAGGCTATCGCATTGAGTATAGTTACGTGATTTCAACGCTTTAGGGTGCATCGAAACCAGCCCGCGATAGGTGTTCTGCGCCTTGCCCGCGCTGATCCCCTTCGACACGATCCGGCTCCGGGTGTTCTTGCCCAGATGCACCATCTTGGTGCCCGTATCGGCCTGCTGCATGTTGTTGGCAATCGCGATGGAATAGAACTCACCGACGCTGTCGTCGCCGCGCAGAATGCAGCTTGGATACTTCCACGTCACCGCCGATCCGGTCTCAACTTGGGTCCACATCACCTTGGCCCGATCCCCCCGACAATCGGCCCGCTTGGTCACGAAATTATAGATCCCGCCCTTGCCGTTCTCATCGCCCGGATACCAGTTCTGTACGGTCGAATACTTGATCTCGGCATCTTCCATGATGACCAGTTCAACCACCGCTGCATGCAGCTGGTTCTCGTCCCGCATCGGCGCGGTACAGCCTTCCAAGTAACTGACATAGCTGCCTTTATCGGCAATGATCAAAGTCCGCTCGAACTGGCCCGTATTCTCGGCATTGATCCGGAAATAGGTGCTGAGCTCCATCGGGCAGCGCACACCGGGCGGCACATAGACGAACGACCCGTCCGAGAAAACAGCCGAATTCAGCGTTGCATAGAAGTTGTCCGACTGCGGCACGACCGAGCCGAGATATTTCTTCACCAGTTCCGGATGATCCTTGATGGCTTCCGAGATCGAACAGAAGATCACCCCGGCCTTGGCCAGTTCATCCTTGAACGTCGTGCCCACAGACACGCTGTCAAACACCGCATCAACGGCCACGCGCCGCTCTTCCGCCGGCATCTCGACACCTGCCAGAAGTGCCTGTTCTTTCAAGGGGATACCCAGCTTTGCGTATGTCGCCAGCAGTTCCGGATCAACCTCGTCCAGCGACTTCGGCTTTTCTTTCATCGACGCCGGGCGGGCATAATAATACTGATCCTGAAAGTCGATTTCAGGATAGTTGACCATTGCCCATTCCGGCTCTTCCATTTCCTTCCAGCGGGCAAAGGCCTGCAACCGCCATTCGGTCATCCACTCCGGCTCGTCATTCTTTTCCGAGATCAGACGCACGATGTCTTCATTCACGCCCTTGGGCGCATATTCCATCTCGATGTCGGTGGAAAATCCGTACTTGTACTTGTCGCCAACGGATTTGACCGCATCGACCGTTTCCTGATCGACGCCATCCTTGACCTGTACCGTATCGAGCGCTGTCATCTCTCTCTCCTCAAAGGGGGTCATGCCCCCCGTTCATTGTTATGCCGCGCGCTGTTTCCAGCGGCTGTGAGCATCGCTCCAGGCCCGGGCAAAACCCATGACCTCTGTCTCTGTCGTGGTCGGCCCAAGGCTGACCCGTATGGCCGAGCTTGCGGTGACCGGGTCATAGCCCATGGCCCGCAAAACCCTGCTTTCCTTCACTTTTCCGCTTGAGCAGGCCGAGCCCGCCGAGACTGCAAACCCTGCCAGATCCATCTGCATCACCTGAGTCTCCCCCTTCCAGCCGGGGGTGGCAAAGCAACAGGTGTTGGGCAGGCGCGCAACCCCTTTCCCGATAAAAATAGTCTCCTTTACGGCATCTTCCAGAGCCGCCTCCAGATTGTCGCGCAGATTTTCCACCCGATCCCAGGTGCCATCCTGCAAATCGCGGCTGGCGGCCTTCGCTGCCGCGCCAAATCCCGCGATGCCGATCACATTCTCCGTGCCCGAGCGTCGCCCCATCTCCTGCCCGCCGCCCTGTGGCGGGTCGATGACATCCACGCCGTTGCGCACGATCAGAGCACCCACGCCCTTGGGACCCCCGATTTTATGGGCAGACAGAAGCGCGAAATCCGCATTCACCGCCCTGAAATCAAAGGGTATTTTACCTACCGCCTGAACCGCGTCGGTCAGGAAGGCGGCTCCGGCCTCACGGGCAAAACCACAGATCCTGGTGACATCCTCAACCACGCCCGTCTCGCCATTGGCGGTCGCGATGGCAAACATGCCTTCCGTCAGATCGAATTCGTCCGAGCGGTAGGAAAATTCGTCATCCGCATGCAATCCGCCTTCGCGGGGATAGACGTAAACCGAATGCGCCAGACCATTGGCCCGGTTGTAGACACAATCATGCTCGGCCTCACTGAAATAGACCACATCAAGCCCGCGATGCAGCGCCAGCGCGGCGGCCTCGGTCGCACCACTGGTGAACACAACCTCCTGAGGCTCGCAGCCCGCAAGGGCGGCAACTTGCGCACGTGCGGTCTCCACAATGCCCTTGGCGGTCCGGCCTTCTGCATGGACAGAGGATGGATTGCCAATGATATCCATGGCTTGCAGCATGGCCGCGCGCGCCTCCGGCCTCAGCGGCGCGGTCGCATTCCAGTCCAGATAGGCCCTATTCATCGACCATTTCCACGAATGCAGGCACGGCCGGGCACGGCGCCATCTGGTCCTTGATCACATCTGACAGGCGGGTCTGATGCAGGAACACATAGACATTGGCCGAAAGCTGCTCCCACAGTTTGTCCGTCAATTGCTGGGCGCTTGTCCCCTGATCCGCACCTGATGCCCCGGCCCCGCGGGTCAGCGCATCCATGGTCTCATCCACCGCGCCCAGTATCTCCGACACCCGCAGCGCATCAGCGGCCTTGGCCAGCCTGTAGCCGCCACCGGGGCCGCGCACACTGTCCACGATCTCGGCCCGGCGCAGCTTGACGAATAACTGCTCAAGATAAGCCAGCGAGATGGTCTGACGCTCCGCGATTTCCGACAAAGACACCAGCCGCCCCTCGCCCTCACGCGCCAGATCGGCCAGCGCGATCATCGCATAGCGTCCCTTGGTGCTGAGTTTCATGGCAATGCCCATCTCTCGTCAGTTGACGGATGAGATGCAAATCCTTACCTAGCACCTCAGCCCGCGCGAAGTCTCGTGCGAATTAGAACCGTTCTAAATTGCTTGAGTGATTCCGTCAATCTCTCTAGCTGCTTGCAGGAGTGCCCATGCCAGAGGTCATCTTCCCCGGCCCAGAAGGCCGCCTAGAGGGGCGTTACCATCCGCAAAAGTCCAAAGATGCACCGATAGCGATTATCCTGCACCCCCATCCGCAGTTTGGCGGAACCATGAACAATAAGGTTGTCTACAACCTTCATTACGCCTTTCACAACATGGGCTTTACCTGCTTGCGGTTCAATTTCCGCGGTGTTGGCCGGTCGCAAGGCGAATATGATCAGGGCATTGGCGAGTTGTCGGATGCAGCCTCCGCGCTTGATTATCTGCAAGCCATGAACCCCAATGCCAAGCATTGCTGGGTTGCGGGCTTTTCCTTCGGGGCCTGGATCGGCATGCAGCTTCTGATGCGTCGGCCCGAGATTGCGGGCTTCATCTCGGTCGCGCCACCTGCGAACATGTATGACTTCTCGTTCCTCGCGCCCTGCCCGTCATCGGGTCTGATCATCAACGGCACGGCAGACCGCGTGGTGCCGCCAAGCGACATCGACAATCTGGCCAAGAAGTTGCAGATGCAAAAAGGCATCACGGTCACTCACACCCAGATTGAAGGCGCAGGCCATTTCTTTGATCCCGGCATGGACGAGATGATCGGCAATGTGGACGAATATGTCCGCCGCCGGATGACCGAGAACACCCGCTGACGCGTCAGGCGAAAACGCTGAATCACAAAAAGCTGCCTGAAATCAAGAATTTCAACGCGCTATGTGGTGCGTGATGCCTCGAAGTTTTCGTCAGACGCTCTAGTCGAACGCCACCGGCGTGCCGATCTTGAAGCGCCGGTAAAGCCAGATCAGGTTATCAAACACTGTCGGGCGTTTGGTGCGAATGCGTTTGATTACCGGCGCATAAGCCTCAACCAGCGTGACAACAGCGCCGCGCACCGTGCGGCGCAGCAACTCTTCATCCATGACGCCCATCTCGGTGGCGGCAGCCAGAAACTCATACTGGTTCAGCACAAAGCTTGAAGCATCATTGAAGGATGGGTCATCAACCTTGGATGGTGCGGGCGGTTTAAGGAAGAAAAGCGCCACACTGGCCTCATCCAGCTCCCCTTTTGTGGGCATGTGCTGTTTCACCAAAGCCGCGTTGATGAGATATTCCCGATCCGTGCGCAGGGTCTGCAACGCCTGCAAGGTGGCCTGGATGCGGCTGGTGCGCAGTTGAATATAGACCGAGGCCACTACCGACAGATAGGCCACGCAAATGCCGAAATAGATCACCAGCGCGCGCGCGGGATCACTTTGCTGGGTCGGGCTGTTCAGAAGATAAAGACCAAGAAAAACAAGGCCAAGCAGCAGCAGACCTGCGATCAGATAGCCAAACCAGTATCTGCGAATGGGAAGCACGGGCGATCAGACCGAAGCCGTATCGCCGGGTGCAAGTTCAGATAAGACCGTATCCATCACGTGGCATATGAGATCCTCCTGCCCATCAATATAGTCAATCTGCCCCAACAATACAAACACTTGCTTAAACATTCCCCCCGATACCCCAACAAATCGCTGCGCTGCGTCACAATACCTCTTGTGATGAGGTGGTAAACCTATAGTTAGCACGCTTCGCGACCCCGCAGGAGACCGTTTTGACCGATACGCCCCAGCCAATTTCCACCAATGTTCCCCAGTTTCTCAAGTCCTTCAATGTGACAAATGATGATCTGACGCCCTCGCGCATCAAGATCGAGGTTCTGGCGGGCCTGACCGTGGCGCTGGCTCTGGTGCCCGAAGCTGTGGCCTTTGCCTTCGTGGCAGGTGTACACCCGCTGGTGGGGCTTTACGCGGCATTTCTGGTCGGCCTGATCACGGCGCTTTTCGGCGGGCGTCCGGGCATGATTTCGGGTGCAACCGGAGCACTCGCAGTCGTCATGGTCTCGCTCGTGGCAAAACACGGGGTGGAATACCTCTTTGCCACTGTGGTGCTCATGGGCATCCTGCAAATCCTTGCAGGTGTCTTCAAACTGGGCAAATTCATCCGACTGGTGCCCCATCCGGTGATGCTCGGCTTCGTCAACGGGTTGGCCATTGTGATCTTTCTGGCCCAGCTCACACAATTCAAGACCCCGGTCGAGAACGGCGAACATGTCTGGATGACCGGGTTTCCGCTCATAGCCATGCTGGCACTGGTTGCCCTGACCATGGCGCTGATCTGGGGCGTGCCCAAGGTGACCAAGGCAATCCCTGCCCCGCTTGCAGGCATCGCCATTGTTGCAGGTCTAGTGATTGCCTTCGACATCCCAGTACCTCGTGTGGGCGATCTGGCCTCCATTCAGGGTGGCTTCCCGCTCTTCCACATCCCCACCGTGCCGCTCAACCTTGAAACGCTTGAGATCATCATCCCCTACGCGATCATTCTGGCCGCCATCGGCCTGATCGAAAGCCTGCTGACGCTCAATCTTGTGGGTGAGATCACAGGCCGCAAGGGCGGTGCTTCGCAGGAATGTCTCGCACAAGGCGTGGCCAACACGGTCACCGGGTTTTTCGGAGGCATGGGCGGCTGTGCGATGATCGGTCAGTCAATGATCAACGTAAAATCTGGCGGGCGCACGCGCCTTTCGGGCTTCACCGCCGCGATTTTCTTGTTGCTGTTCATCCTCGTGGCCTCCCCGCTGATCGAGCAGATCCCGTTGGCAGCCCTTGTTGGCGTAATGTTCATGGTCGTGATCGGGACCTTTGCCTGGAATTCGCTGCGCATCCTGCGCAAAATCCCCAAGACAGATGCCGCCGTCATGCTTCTGGTGACTGTTGTGACCGTGGCCACCGACCTTGCCATTGCGGTGGTCGTGGGTGTGATCGTCTCGGCCCTGGCCTACGCCTGGACCAACGCAACCCGCATTCGTGCACGCTCCCACATCACGCCTGAAGGTGCCAAGGTCTATGAGATCGAAGGCCCGCTTTTCTTCGGCTCCACCGATGGGTTCACCGAGATTTTCCGCCCACAGGATGACCCGTCTCTGGTGATCGTGGACTTCCTGAATTCACGTGTCGCCGACCAGTCAGCGCTGCAGGCAATCGAGGCACTGGCCGAGAAATACGAAGCGGAAGGAAAGCAGATCCAGTTGCGCCATCTCAGCCGCGATTGCCATCAGTTGATGAAACATGCAGGCCAGTTGATCGTCGACAGTGATGATGACCCGGATTACGAGATTGCGGTCGACTACTCCGTGCGCACCGGCATCCTGAGCGGCGGTCACTAAGCGCTCATCCAGAGTGTGAGATCCGCCCGCCGCAAACCGGCACCCGACAACCTGTTGTGCCGGGGAATGACGTGGGCAGACCGCGCAGAACACGCACCGCCAGATAGGCGAAGGCCTGAGCCTCCAGCATATCACCGTCCAGCCCGACCGCCTCAACCGGATCAACGGGTGCATTGACCGAGGCACCAAGCCCGCGCATCAACGCCCCGTTGTGCCGCCCGCCACCGCAGACCAGCCAGCGTTCGGGCGGCTCCGGCATCAGGGCAACCGCCGCCCTCACCCCCGCCACGCTCATAGCAGCCAGCGTCGCCAGACCATCCTCCGTGCTCAGCCCATCGAGCCAGGCCTGCACCTGCGCAAAGGCATCCCGGTCCAGCGATTTGGGAGCAGGAAGAGCAAAGAACGGCAGTGCCAGAAACCGCGCCACCAATGCCTCATCAACAGTCCCAAGCGCGGCGAGACCACCCCCCTCGTCAAACCCCGCACCGGTTCGAACGGCGATGAAGTCATTCATAAGCGCATTGCCCGGCCCCGTGTCGAGCGCGAGCATCGCATCGGGCGCACCGGGATCACTCAGCCGCGGATCGACCCAGGTCACATTCGCCACCCCCCCGATGTTGAGGAACCCAACAGGCCGTTCCAGCCCCAGCATCCGCGCAAGTGCGTGATGATAAACCGGTGCCAGCGGCGCCCCTTCGCCGCCAGAGGCCACATCGGCTGCACGAAAATCCCAGACAACCGGGCGCCTGCAAGCCTCTGCCAATGCTGCACCGTCACCGATCTGAAAACTCCGCCCCTCTTTGGGTGCATGGTTCAGGGTCTGCCCGTGAAAACCGATGACCTCAGCCGTCGGAAACTGCACCGCCAGTGACGCATGAACCTCCCCCAACACCTGAGTGATCGCGGCATCGCGCCCCGCGTCTTCTCCCGGCCAGGATCCGAAACCACGACGCAGCACCTGTGCCTCCGCATCCTTATAGGCCCGATACCCTGCCGCACCAAAGCTCAGCACATCCACGCCATCGGTCACGATCTCGGCTGCATCCAAGCCATCCAGCGACGTGCCGCTCATCAACCCCAGTGCTCTGACCGGCCCCCGCATCTGCATCCCTCTTTCCTTCCCCGCTCCAGCCGCTATACGTGAGCCTCAATCACAAGACAACGGACCGACCACGCGATGACCTACAAGCCCACAAGCGATTTCCTGCAAATCATGCAGGCCCGCGGATTCTTTGCCGATTGCACCGATCTGCAAGGCCTGGACGAGGCTCTGAAAACAAGCGTGGTTCCGGGCTATATCGGTTTTGATGCCACCGCTGACAGCCTGCATGTGGGCTCGATGATCCAGATCATGATGCTGCGCTGGCTGCAGAAGACCGGCCACAAACCGATTGTCCTGATGGGTGGCGGCACCACGAAAATCGGCGACCCGTCAGGCAAGGATGAGGCGCGCCAACTGCTCACCTCCGACAAGATCAACGCCAACATCGCAGGCATCCGCAAGGTCTTTGACGCCTTCCTCACCTTTGGCGACGGCCCGACCGACGCGATCGTGGCCAACAACGCCGACTGGCTGGATGATCTGAACTATGTTGAATTCCTGCGCGACTACGGCCGCCATTTCACCATCAACCGCATGCTCACATTCGACAGCGTTCGCCTGCGCCTTGACCGTGAACAACCGCTGACCTTCCTTGAGTTCAATTACATGCTGCTGCAGGCCTATGATTTCATGAAGCTCAATGACAATCTGGGCTGCCAGCTGCAGATGGGTGGCTCGGACCAATGGGGCAACATCGTCAACGGCATCGATCTGACCCGCCGGATCAACCGCAATCAGGTCTTCGGGCTGACCACGCCGCTCCTCACCAAGGCCGATGGCTCGAAAATGGGCAAATCGGCGTCGGGTGCGATCTGGCTCAACTCGGACCGCCTGTCCTCTTATGAATTCTGGCAATTCTGGCGCAATACGCTTGATGCCGATGTCGGCAAGTTCCTGAAACTCTTCACCGAACTGCCGCTGGAGGAATGCGCGCGCCTTGCAGCCCTTGAAGGCTCCGAGATCAATGAGGCGAAAATCGCTCTCGCCAACGCCGTCACCACACTGACCCATGGTGCAGATGCAGCGACAGCCGCCGAGGCCACGGCGCGTGATGTGTTCGAGAAAGGCGGCGCAGGCGATGACCTGCCCACAGTCACGCTCAGCGCAGATGATCTGGCTTCTGGTGAGATTTCCATCGTCCAGCTTTACGTCCGCGCAGGTCTTGCAGGCTCGGGCAAGGAGGCGAAGCGCCTGATCGCCGATGGCGGAGCAAAACTCAACGACGCGCCCGTCACTGACGCAGGCACAATGGTCACCGCAGACCAGATTGCCCAGACCCTGAAACTTTCTGCCGGCAAGAAGCGCCACGCTTTGGTCAAAAGCTGACCCCCGCCCACGTCTTGGTCCAAATATCACCGCCGGAGGCAACCCGCCTCTGGCGGGTTTTGCTGAAAATTCCCCGGCGTCAGGGTCTGTAAAACCGTATCTGCGGATGTTATGTCAGCCTCAGCGACAAAAGGGGTTTTGCGATGAAATGGGTCAAACGCGTGTTCTGGGTGGTGCTGATCACCACAATCGTGTCTTTCCTGCATTACTCTCTGCCCTCACGCGACATCGTGCGCATTGTCGGCACGGACGTGAAACGCATGGATGTGGACGCAGGCTGGTTCTGGGCAGGCTCTGACGCGGGCACCGTGGCCAATGCCACGCGCGACGTCCGGTTCATCGAGGCGATCTGGCCCGAAGGCGGCGAGCGGGTCTACCGCAACGAGGACACCAACTGGAGCTGGCCGCCCTATTTCAAATTCGACAGTTCCAACCTCAATGCGCGCGCCAAGTCCCTCGTCTCGGATGGCGAGAGCCCGCAATGGGTGATCGTGCGCCATTACGGCTGGCGGTTCGAGTTCATGTCGATGTTCCCAAACGCCCTCAGCATGACGCCCACGGACGACCCCAACCAGCAACTGATCCCCTGGTTCAACATCGTGCTGTTGGGGCTTCTGGCAGGGCTGTTCCTGTGGATCTACATCAAGATCCGGTCCTTCAAGGAACTCACGGTCGAGCCGATGCTGGCCGAGATGGACACACGGCTCGACAACCGCCGTTCGGCACTGGGCCGGTGGATCGGCGGGCTTTTCGGGCGGCGCTAGACCGCCCGGTCCGGGATCACATCCCCAGCGCTTCCTTGTAAAGCTCAAGCACTGCTTCCTCTTCCGAGATCTCGGCAGGGTCCTTCTTGCGCAATGCCACCACCTTGCGCAGGATCTTGGTGTCATAGCCGCGCGACTTTGCCTCTGCCATCACCTCTTTCTGCTGATCGGCAATGTCCTTTTTCTCCGCCTCCAACCGCTCGATGCGCTCGACAAAAGCGCGCAATTCATTGGCCGTGACACGGTAGGTGGAGGGGGCGGCGTCTTCGATGACCTCAGGATCCAACGGGATGACCTCTTTTGCTGATTTGGTGCGATCTGATTTGCGAAGCCGGACCCTACTCAGCCCGCCGATGGGCTTCAAGGCCCTTGCGCCACCCCGGGCGAAAAGATACTCACCCGGCCATGGATATTCTGATCTACATTGGTGCTGGCACCACGCTTCTCGGCCTGATCGGCCTGATGCTTTTCATCAAGCGCTCGGCCGCTTTGAAGGCCGAGACCGATCAGGCCAAGGCCAAGGCCGCCATGCAGGGGCTGATCGCGCTAAATGTGGGCGCCCTCTCGGTCTGTTTTCTGGGTCTCATGATGGTGGTGATCGGTCTTCTGCTATAGGCCGCGCGCCCAGTTCAGCATGCCCTCCACCACGGGGTCATTCTGCGAGGGGCTCATGATATCGCCAGCAATCACATGGGATTGCGCGTCGTCACCGGGACCAACCATGATGTCCATCAACGTCACATCACCGCCCCAGTTCGCAGCCACATACCGTGTCCGCTCGGGGCTCACCACCTGATCCTCATCCGAAAAGATGAACAGGGCGGGCGTTGTGATCTTGCCCAGATCCAACGAGCTTGCGGCCTTCACTGCCGCCGCCATCGGCAGCACGGCCACAGTCGGATAGGACGTCCGCCACCACTTGCCCTGCGCCTCCGACACCGGCTCCCAGCCACGTGTTTCACCGACGATCACAGGCACGACCTGACGGGCCGTGGGCCAGTTCAGCAGGGTTGCAGCTGAATTCGCCACTTCGAAATTGGGCGACACGAACGCGATGCCCGCCACGTCCCGCATTTCCGCCGGATCGGCGGCTGCCAAAGCCGCCATGGTTCCGCCGGTCGAGGTGCCGATGACAATGACCCGCTCTCCGATCCGCCGCCCGATTTCCAGCGCTTCCGTCACGTCGTCACGCCAATCCGGCACATTGCCCTCTGCCATTGCGTCCGATGACCGGCCATGTCCGGTAAAGCGCGTGAAATGAAGATTCGCTCCCAGCCCGTCTGCCAGCCTGTCAGGCACCGGGCGAATCTCTTCCGACGTGGCCGAAAACCCATGCAGATAAACCACAGACCAAGCCGTCTTTGCGCCTGGCGCACCGGCCCAGATCACCCTCTTCTGGGCGCCGTCCTGCACATCATCAAACGCCGCTTCAGCCGTGGCCAGATAAGCATCCACATCCGCCCCGATGTCACTGTTTGCAAATTCCCGTGGCCCGTCCATCGGCTCGCGCGGGCCAAACAGCCACAGGCCGATCCCGGCCAGAACCAGCACCGCGATCGCGTAAAGCACATACTTGAAGATCAGCAAGGCCTTCTCCCTCCGCGGCACAATTTCCGCACCCTCAGGACATAAGCTCCAGCACGTCCCGCTCCAACAGCGCAAGATCGCTGTCTTCCGAGAACCTGTGCCCTGCCCCTTTGACCAGAGTAAGGCGCATGTCATCTGCCTCCACATGGTCCATGATGCGCAGGGCGACCGAGGTCGGGACATCCTTATCGGCTTCACCATGCAGAAGACGGACCGGAAAGGCACATTGCAACGGCTGGTCAAAGATCAGGTTCTGTCGTCCATCCTCGATCAACCTGCGTGAAATTCTCAATGGTTCCTCCCAGGAATTCGATGGCAACGCGACCTTCCCGGACTCCATCAACTCCTGACGCATCGCCTCGGGCATCTCTTCCCACATCCGCATTGTGAAATCAGGCGCTGCCGCAATGCCCACAAGACCCGCAATCCGTTCCGGGATCCGGCGCGCCAGCAGAAGCGAGATCCAGCCCCCCATGCTGGAGCCGACCAGCACCTGCGGCCCGTCCGTCACGGCCTCGATCACAGCTTGCGCATCTTCAGCCCAGTCCCCGATGCTGCCCTCTTCGAATGTGCCTTTTGACACACCATGTCCTGAATAGTCGAAGCGCAGAAAAGAAAACCCTTCCCTGATCGCCAACGCCTCCAGATACTGAGCTTTGGACCCGGTCATGTCGGATGCAAATCCACCCAGAAAAATCAGTCCGGGTTTTTCGCGTGCATTTTCGCGCGATGGTGTAAAACAATAAGCAAGAGTTCGCCCTTGAGGCGAATCGAGGAAAACAGGTTCAGGCATGGTATCCATTCTCGACAGTTCGTCCCGGCAACATTCCGTTGGCCCCCGCACGGGCCCACAGGTTCTGCAATGCCTGCCTGATCTGAATCCGTCAAGGATGACCCGGCGGGTCATTGCCGATACCCGCGCCCTGCAAGAGGCCGGAGGACAGGCAACGGTCGCGAGCGCTGGCGGTCGGCTTGAACCTCAAGTGGTGCGTGCGGGCGCTGCAACCCTGCCCTTCTACCGCCCCCGTGGCGGTGTCTTTGCCAGCCGCACCAATCAGGATCTTCTGTCCGAAATGGCCCGCGCAGACATTGACCTGCTTCATGTTCACGGGCTGGCCGATGGTCAGGCGGCACGCGCGCTTGCAGATGCCGCCAACCTGCCGCTCATTCAGACACTTTACGAATTGCCCGAGGCGTCGGGCTTTTTCCAGCGTCGCAACACCCGCCGTCACTTGACCGGCCGACCCATGGTCGCAGTGTCCCAATACTTGGCAACGCTGCTTGAAACCACATTCGAGATCGGCGCCGGAGATCTGCACGTGATCCCGACCGGCGTGGATCTTGCCGCATTGGACGAGGCGAATGTCAGCACCGAGCGCACGATCAAACTGGCCGACCTCTGGGGCGTGATTGAAGACGCCCGTGCCATCGTTCTGGTGCCAGACGCCACCCGTGACAAGGCCTGGCTCGATATGATCCTGAATGCCGCGATGAGCGGGCCCGATGCCCTGTGGCTGCTGATCGGGGACGAGCCTGACAGCACCGAAGACCTGCCGGCCGCGCTCAAGAGCTATGACGTGCTTTCACGGGTCCGCTGGATCCCACATTGCGACGACATGGCCGCCGCCCTGAAACTCGCCTCGGTCGTGGCTTCCGTGCCCGATCTGCCGGTCGCATCCTGTGAACTGGTGCTTGAGGCGCAGGCCATGGGCCGCCCGGTGATCGTCAGCGACACGGGCGCCGGTTCCGAATCCCTTCTCGACGGCCAAAGCGGATGGCTGGTGCCCGCATCTGATGCCGATGCCCTGTCCCGGTCGGTCGCCCGGGCGCTGGATCTCGATGACAGCGGTCGGGCGCATATGGGTCTGGCCGGGCGCGGCTTCGTGCAGGGCCATTTCGCGGCCTCGGCCAGCCAGGGCAAACTGATCGACCTCTACACCTCCCTGTGCGGCTGATCGCTATCCCCTCTTGACCTGACAGACCGGCTTGCTATGTCGGGGCCATCTGTCACCGGGCGTTTCGTAGGCGCCAAAACTCAGGAGGAAAGCCCATGGACGGCTCCACCATTTCCATCACCCTTCCCGATGGCGCTCAGCGCTCATACGCGTCCGGCATCACCGGGGGCGAGATTGCCGCCGACATTTCCAAATCGCTGTCAAAGGCCGCCTTTGCGGTCCGGATCGATGACCGTCTGGCCGATCTGAGCGAGGCGATCACCACTGATGTGGCGCTGTCCATCGTTACCATCAAGGACGAGGCCGACGCGCTGGAACTGATCCGCCACGACTGCGCCCACATCATGGCCCGCGCCGTACAGGAGATCTGGCCAGACGTGCAGGTCACCATTGGCCCGGTGATCGAGAACGGCTTCTACTACGACTTCGACCGGGCCGAGCCCTTCACACCCGAAGATCTCGAGAAAATCGAGAAAAATATGAAGGATATCATCAACTTGCGTGATGCTGTGCGGACCGAGACATGGGACCGCGATCGCGCGATTGCCTATTACGAAGCGCAAGGTGAGCCCTACAAGGTCGAGCTTGTCGGTATGATCCCTCAAGGAGAGCCAATCCGCATGTACTGGCATGGGGAGTGGCAGGATCTCTGCCGTGGGCCGCATCTGGCCCACACCGGTCAGGTCCCCGCAGACGCGTTTAAACTGATGTCGGTTGCCGGTGCATATTGGCGCGGCGACAGCGACCGGCCCATGCTGCAGCGAATCTACGGCGTGGCCTTCCGCAACCGCAACGAACTCAAAGCCCACCTCACCATGCTTGAAGAGGCCGCCCTGCGCGATCACCGCAAACTGGGCCGCGAGATGGAACTGTTCCACATTCAGGAAGAAGCCCCCGGCATGGTGTTCTGGCATCCCAACGGCTGGCAGGTCTACCGCACCGTTGAGGCTTACATGCGCCGCCGGCTTGAGGCTGCAGGCTACAAGGAAATCAAGACGCCACAGGTCGTTGACCGCAAGCTGTGGGAGGCCTCTGGCCACTGGGAAGCCTATCAGGAAAACATGTTCATCGTCGAAGTCGAAGAGGAACATGCCAAGGAAAAACGGGTCAACGCGCTCAAGCCCATGAACTGCCCCTGCCATGTGCAGATCTACAATCAGGGCCTGAAATCCTACCGCGACCTGCCCCTGCGGTTGGCCGAGTTCGGCTCGTGCCACCGCTACGAATCGTCGGGCTCCATGCATGGCCTGATGCGGGTGCGCGGCTTCACGCAGGATGATGCGCATATCTTCTGCACCGAAGACCAGCTGGAAGCCGAATGCGCGGCCTTCATCGGCCTCTTGTCCAACGTCTATACCGACATGGGCTTCACCAGCTTCGACATCAAACTCTCCACCCGCCCGGAAAAGCGGATCGGTACGGACGAGATGTGGGACAAGGCCGAAAGCTCGCTTGAGAAAGCCATTCTAAGCGTCCGGAATGATTATGAAATTGATCCCGGCGAGGGCGCGTTTTACGGCCCCAAGCTGGACTTCAAACTGACCGATGCAATTGGCCGTGAATGGCAATGCGGAACGTTTCAGGCCGATTTCGCCCTGCCCGAACGGCTTGGTGCCGAGTATGTGGGCGAGGATGGCGCAAAACACCGGCCCGTCATGCTGCACCGCGCGATCCTTGGATCGTTCGAGCGTTTCATCGGCATTCTGATCGAAAACTACGCGGGTAAATTCCCTCTGTGGCTCGCCCCGCGCCAGATCGTCGTGGCCTCCATCGTCTCGGATGCAGATGACTATGTGCTTGAATTGACCGCTGCCCTGACCGCAGCCGGTCTCCGGGCCGAGGCCGATACGCGCAACGAAAAGATCAACTACAAGGTGCGCGAGCATTCACTGGGCAAGGTGCCTGTCATACTGGCCATCGGCATGCGTGAAGTGGAAGAGCGCACGGTATCGATGCGCCGTCTGGGCCAGAAATCCTCCGAAACACTGTCGTTCGAGGATGTCATCGCGACCCTGTCGAACGAGGCGCGCGCACCCGATCAACTGTAAGGTCAAAGGGCGCGCGCAAATGCCCGCGCCCTTCGCAACTCAGTTGGCGTTCAGCAGTTTCTTGGCAGCATCTTCAACCGCGTCTTCAACAGCATCCTGAACCTGCTCGGTCACGCTGTCAGTTGCCGCATCCGCAGCACCTTCCGCAGCCGTTGTCGCAGCTTCGGTCGCAGTTTCTGTTGCCGCATCAGCCGCGCTCTCCGTGGCCGTGGTCACAGCATCACTGGCGGTTTCTGTTACCGCATCCGCTGCACCTTCTGTAGCCGTCGTAGCCGCTTCAGTGGCCGTTTCCGTGGCGGAAGATACTGCTTCACTGGCAGCCTCGGTTGCCGTGTCGGCTGCTGCACCAGCAGCCTCGGTTGCTGCTTCCGTCGCTTCCGTGGCCGTCTCGGTCACGACATTTGCTGCGTCTGAAGCCGCATCTGCTGCTGCATCGGTAGCATTGCCGGCACCCTCGGTCAGCGACTTCACCGCATCGCCCGCAGTACCGGTCGCACTGTCAAGCGCATCTTTGGCCGCATCGCCCGCCTGATCAACCAGTCCATCAACGACACCGCCCGTGTCGCCAAGGGTCTCTGTCAGCGTTTCCTTGGCACTTTCCACAGCCGAATCAATCGCCTCACCGGCCTGATCTGCTGCACCTTCAACGGCTTCGGTCACCGCATCAGCCGCGCCTTCTGCAGCCGTTGCCGCCTCTGTGGCGGTCTCGGTCACAGCCTCTGTTGCTGTTTCTGTTGCCTCTGTCGCGGTTTCAACGGCCGCCTCTCCGGCCTCGGTGGCCATATCGGCAGCCTCTTCCCCACCGCCCGACGTCAGAAAATACGCGCCTGCAGCCACCACAATCACAGCACCCAAACCCAAAAGCCATTTCATCTCGACCCACTCCTTTTGTTGACGAGTTGTGATGTGACCTATGTGGTGTGCCGCAAAGCCACAACCAAACAGACCGGGGGAATTCCGCCGATCAACTCCCCTTCCCAATTCCGCTCGCAATGCCTATAGTAAAGCCCGCGCGATTTTCGCGCTTTTCTTTTTTGAAACAAACAGAGGACGGATAAGCCATAGCCCGCAGACCCCATAACGCGCCACCACAGCGCGACAGCGGCCCCCGCGTGAATGATAGAATCACATCATCAGAGATCAGACTGATCGGTGCCGACGGAGAAAACGTCGGTGTGGTCACTCCCAGCCGCGGCATGATCCTTGCCGAAGAAGCTGGTCTTGATCTCGTAGAGATTTCCCCGAATGCCAACCCGCCCGTGGTCAAGATCATGGATTTCGGCAAGTTCAAGTATGAACAGCAGAAAAAGGAATCCGAGGCGCGGAAGAACCAGAAGATCATCGAAGTCAAAGAGGTGAAGTTTCGGCCAAACACCGACACCCATGACTATGAGGTCAAGATGCGCAACGTGACCAAGTTTCTGGGCAACGGCGACAAGGTCAAGATCACCCTGCGTTTCCGGGGCCGCGAGATGGCGCATCAGGAACTGGGCCGCAAACTGCTGGAGCGCGTCGCAGAAGACACGGTTGAGCTTGGCAAGGTCGAGACGATGCCCAAGATGGAAGGCCGTCAGATGGTCATGATGATCAACCCGCTCAGGAACTGACCGGCTGACGTTTGAGCGATGATATGAGGCGGGCATAACCCGCCTCTTTTGCGTTTAGACACCCCTTTGGAACCAAAGCACCTCCCGCCATGCAAAACCGCCCTGTAAAGCTCAGCGACCACGCCATCGTGCTGATGCTGCGCGCGCTTCTGGGCCTCAGCGCGCCCCTGCCCCATCGCTGGCGGCTGGCCCTGGGAGCGACCGCGGGCCGTGCAGCTTTTGGCGCGCTCAAATCCATGCGCAGACGTGCCGATGACAACCTGTCGCTTGTCTTTTCGGAAATGCCCGCGTCCGAGCGCACAAGACTTGCAAAATCCATGGCAGCCAATGTCGGGCGCACCCTTATTGAGATCCTGCAAGCCGACCAGTTTCTGGCCCGAGGGGCGCAACTAAGCGTCAGTGGTCCAGGGCTGGAAGCGATCCAACAGGCACAGGCAGAGGGCAAAGGCGCACTCGTTATTTCCGGCCACTTCGGTCAATGGGAGGCGATCCGCACAATCCTGTTGCGTCATGACATTATCTGCGGGGCCGTTTACCGTCCCTACAACAACCGGCTTTATGACCGCCTGCTGCTCAACCAGATCGAAAAATACGGCACGCCGATTGCCCCCAAGGGGCGCAGCGGCACAAGACAATTGGTCAAGGCACTCTCCTCTGGCGGCGTCATGGCGATCTTGCTGGATCAAAAGGCATGGGACGGCGATCCGGTGGAGTTTCTGGGCCACCCGGCACTCACGTCCAACTCAGCCGCCGAACTTGGGCTGCGTTACGACCTGCCAATTGTGCCTGCCTACGGCATCAGGAACGCCGATGACCCGACAAGAATCGAGGTCGTATTCGAAGCCCCAATTGCCCATTCCACCGTGGCCGAGATGACGCGTGCGCTGAACAAATCCCTTGAGGAGCAAGTATTGAAGCGTCCCGATCTATGGTTATGGCTGCACAAGAGGTGGGACAAACGCCCCGACGACCTTAGCGGACCTTGACCGCGTTCAGGATCTTGCCGGTCACCGCATCCTGCACCAGAACCGCATAGGGCTCGCCCTGACCCATGCGGGCGTTGAACCGGGTTTCACCCTTTCCATCCCAGACTGCAACTTCAGCCAGATCGGTGACGATGTTGTGGTAATAGATCGACTTGCCCCGGTTCTCACCGCGCAGGATCTCTACTTCCGAATGCGGCATGATTGACGCCAGCAGGATCCGCGAGATCGCCACGTTGTCCCCATAGGACCGCACCGCAATCGCGATCACACCAGAGCCTGCCTTTGCCGCGACCTCTACGGACCGCGCCGCTGCACCATGGGCCTTCAGGCTCGCCTCGATCTTGCGTTTCGAATGGCCCACAAGGCTGTCTTCACCCATGATGATGGCCTCGGGCGTGAAGATCGACCGCCGCTTGCCTTTGGCCGCGTATTGCCGCTGGCGTTTGGTGTTCTCGGGGCTGGCAAAAGTATCCTTCCAGCCAAGATAGTCCCAGTAGTCCACATGCATCGCCAGCGCGATCACATTGTCGCGCTTGGCCAGTTCTCCCAGCAACTTGTCTGCGGGCGGGCAACTGGAACAGCCCTGCGAGGTGAACAGTTCCACCACCACGGCATTCTGTGCCCGTGCCATGCCAAAACTGGCAAGACAGCTCAACGCCACAAGGGCAAACAGACGGGAAAGGGTTACACGCATCACTTGGTTCCACTTCAGCTTCACCGGCAAATTATGTGCAAAGCGCCCGACACGCCAGTCAAGCCTTCGCGAGAACTGTGTCATTTTACGTGATCTGATGGCGCATCATGGCTGCGACAATGGCTTCGGGAGCATCCTCCTGCATCAGATGCCCTGCAGCTTTCACGCGGATCAGCGCCGTCTCTGAAATCAGGCTTGCCAAGCTTTCACCCTGTGCCACCGGAAGCCAGTTGTCTTCTTCGCCCCAAAGCACCTGAACCGGCATCTGGCGCAGACGTTCCAGATCACCGGCAATCTCGCGCGTGTATTTCACATCCATCTGAGCGATCTGGCGATAGAAAGCGGCCTGTCCGATTTCACCGGTCCAGGGGTCTGCATAAATCCCAAGCGCCACGGGATCCATTGGACGGGCCACAGCACTCTGCAAATAGGCCTCAAGCAGTGCCGCATGGGCATAAGCTGGCATGCCTGCGAAAGCATCTTCATGTTTGCGAACATGTTGTACGAAGGGCGAACCCCAAGGCTCCAGCACAACTGCATCAAAGATCGTCAGACTGCGAAAATGCAACCCGTTCAGCAAATGCGCCCGAAGTGCTGTCGCGCCACCAAAATCATGGCAAAGCACATCAGCGCTCTCTATCTCCCAATGCTGCCAGAGTGCAGCGAGCAGTTCATTTTGCACGCCTAAGGACACATCCTGCCCATCGGCCATTTCAGAGCGGCCATACCCCAGCAGATCAAAGACGTAGATCGTCCAGTGCGGTGTCAGCAAAGGGGCGATCTTGCGCCAGACCTGCGAAGAAAACGGCGTGCCATGGACCATCACCAAAGGTGGACCCGAGCCCAGAGAACCCCATGCAACCGACTGACCATGATAGTCAAAACGTTTATCCAGAACCAGCAAGCCACGTTCCTTCCGCCTTACGCCGTCTGCATCATGACGTCCGATTGAAAACAGGCGACAAAAAAAGCCCCGGGCGCATCTCCTGCACCCGGGGCTTTCAATTCAGATCAGAAGATCAGGCAGACTTGGCAAGGTTGCGCAGCACATAATGCAACACACCGCCGTTCTCGACATATTCGATCTCCACTTCCGTATCGATCCGGCACTTGAGCGCGATTTCCTTGGTCGTGCCATCGGCATATGTGATCACCGCCGGGACTTCGCTCAGCGGTTTCAGATCACCCGACAGGCCCGAGATCGACACGGTTTCATCACCGGTCAGACCAAGGGTCTTGCGGGTGTCACCGCCGGTGAATTCGAACGGCACCACGCCCATGCCCACAAGATTGGACCGGTGAATACGCTCAAATGTCTCGGCAATCACCGCCTTCACGCCCAGCAGTGCCGTGCCTTTTGCCGCCCAGTCACGGCTGGACCCGGTGCCATACTCCTTGCCCGCAATGATCACCAGCGGCGTGCCGGCGTCCTGATAGGCCATGGCGGCATCATAGATCGACATCTGGGAGCCGTCGGGTCCCTTGGTATAGCCACCCTCGACGCCATCAAGCATCTCGTTCTTGATCCGGATGTTGGCAAATGTGCCGCGCATCATCACCTGATGGTTGCCCCGCCGCGCACCGTAGGAGTTGAACTCCCGCTGGCTCACCTGACGGTCGATCAGATACTGACCAGCCGGATGCTCGGGCTTGAAAGACCCTGCGGGCGAGATGTGGTCGGTCGTGACCGAATCTGCCAGCATCGCCAGCACTTTCGCGCCCGAGATGTCCGAGATCCTGCCGGCATCCGGCCCCATGCCCTGAAAATAGGGGGGGTTCTGCACGTAAGTGGACGTGCCCGGCCAGTCATAGGTCAGACTGTCTGTCGTCTCGACCGCCTGCCATTTCTCATCGCCGGTGAAGACTTCCGCATATTTCGACTGGAACGCCTCGCGGGTCACGGTCTGCTCGACCAGATCCGAGACCTCTTTGGACGTTGGCCAGACATCCTTGAGGAAGACGTCATTGCCATCCTTGTCCTGTCCCAGCGGCTGAGTGGTCAGATCGATGTTCAGATCACCGGCCAGCGCATAGGCCACCACCAGCGGCGGCGAGGCCAGATAGTTGGCGCGCACATCCGGGTTGATCCGTCCCTCGAAGTTGCGGTTGCCCGACAAAACGGAGGTTGCCACCAGATCACCCTCGTTGATCGCAGCCGAAATCTCGGGCGCAAGCGGGCCGGAATTGCCGATACAGGTCGTACAACCGTAGCCCACAAGGTTGAAGCCGATCGCATCCAGATCGTCCTGCAACTCGGCCGCTTCCAGATAGGCCGACACCACCTGAGAACCCGGCGCGAGCGAGGTTTTCACCCAAGGCTTGCGGTTCAGACCGAGCGCGCGCGCCTTGCGCGCCACCAGACCGGCGGCAATCATCACATAAGGGTTCGACGTGTTGGTGCATGACGTGATGGAGGCGATGACCACCTTGCCCGAAGACATGGTGTAATCCTGCCCCTCAACCGCGACCTCCTTGCCCAGCGGACGCTTGAACTCGTTCTCCATATGGCCTGAAAACGTGCTTGCGGCTGCATCCAGCAGGATCCGGTCCTGCGGGCGTTTCGGGCCCGAGATCGCAGGCACAACTGTGCCCATATCCAGCGCCAGCGTGTCGGTGTAGACCGGATCGTAATC
Organism: uncultured Paracoccaceae bacterium; assembly: GCA_947494445.1. Lineage (GTDB taxonomy): Bacteria > Pseudomonadota > Alphaproteobacteria > Rhodobacterales > Rhodobacteraceae > CANLSM01. Next base: position 424,686 of record CANLVD010000003.1, read on the forward strand.
TGCCCCGCGCCAGAAACCGTTCTCCTTGGCGTAAGCCTCGACCAGCGCAATCCGGTCCTCTTCCCGGCCCGATGTGCGCAGGTAGCGCAGGGTCTCGTCATCGATCGGGAAGAAGCCACAGGTCGCACCATATTCAGGCGCCATGTTGCCGATGGTGGCGCGGTCTGCCAGCGGCAGATCGTCCAGACCTTCGCCGTAGAATTCCACGAATTTGCCAACCACGCCCTTCTCGCGCAGCATCTCGACCACACGCAATACCAGATCGGTTGCGGTCACACCCTCGACCAGCTTGCCGGTCAGCTTGAAGCCGACAACCTCGGGGATCAGCATGGAGATCGGCTGGCCCAGCATCGCGGCCTCCGCCTCGATCCCGCCAACTCCCCAGCCAAGGATCGCCAGACCATTGACCATGGTCGTGTGGCTGTCGGTGCCGACCAATGTGTCGGGATAGGCAACGGTCTTGCCGTCCTGATCGGTGTCGGTCCAGACCGTCTGACCCAGATACTCAAGGTTCACCTGATGGCAGATGCCGGTGCCCGGTGGAACAACACGGAAGTTGTTGAACGCGGACTGCCCCCATTTCAGGAACTGATACCGCTCGCCATTGCGCTGATATTCCCGGTCTACGTTCATCTGGAACGCGCGCGGGTTGCCGAACTCGTCGATCATGACCGAATGGTCAATGACCAGATCGACAGGGTTCAGCGGGTTGATCTTCTCGGGATCGCCACCGAGCGAAACCATCGCATCGCGCATCGCCGCCAGATCGACCACCGCAGGCACACCTGTAAAATCCTGCATCAGCACGCGCGCAGGCCGGTAGGCAATCTCGCGCGGGTTCTTGCCACCCTGCTTGCCCCAGTCCGAAAACGCCTTGATGTCATCGGTGCTGACCGTCTTGCCGTCCTCGAACCGCAGCATGTTCTCCAGCACCACTTTCAGCGCCGCTGGCAGTTTGTCGAACTCACCAAGACCCGCGTCCTCAGCGGCCTTGATCGAATAGTAATCGACGGTTTGCGCGCCTACGGTCAGGCTGCGTCTTGTGTTGCTGCTGTCATGTCCGGTCTTGATCGGCATAGTGCTGGCTCCAATCTGGCATTGAGGGCTGAAATTTGATCCCGTGTAACCGCATTATGCCTCACTTCACAAGGGGGCTGCGGCAATTTGCATACAATTGCATACAGTATTTCACCACAAAGCGGAAGCCCCTTCCAGCATCCTCGCGCATCAGTTAAGTCACGGGGTATGGGATTGCAGATCACCTTACTCTCGTGCACCCGCGCCGGACGGCGGATATTGCACGATGTCAGCCTCGCCTGCCCCGCCGGTCAGGCGGTGCGGTTGACGGGTCCCAATGGCGTGGGAAAGTCGACCCTGTTGCGCGCCGTGGCAGGGCTTCTGCCCCTCAGCGCAGGCTCGGTCACACTGAACGGAACCGACCTGAGCACGGACCGCGACAGCTTTCACCTGCAAATCGCCTATACCGGCCATCTGGACGCAATCAAACCACAGCTCAGCGTGATCGAGAATCTCTCCGTCTGGGCGCGCGTCTTCGGATCAGACCGGCTGGATGAGACGCTTGAGACCTTCAACCTCACCAAGCTTGCCGACCGTCCCGCCTTTGCCTGTTCAGCCGGTCAGAAACGCCGTCTGGGCCTTGCCCGCCTGCTGCTGGCCGATCGCGCGCTCTGGCTGATGGACGAGCCGACGGTCTCGCTTGATGCCGATACGGTCGCGATGATCGAGACCGCGATTGCCAACCACCTTGGCACTGGTGGCATGGCCCTGATTGCCACGCATCTGCCGCTCAACGTACCCGGCTCGGATTTCGCCCTGACGCCCGCGTCTCAAGCCCCGAGCGATCCGTTCCTGATGGACAGGCTCTGACATGGGCGGGCTGACCTCGCTCATCCGCCGCGACCTGACGCTGGCATTCCGCGCTGGTGGTGGTGCCGGACAAGGGCTTGCCTTCTTTCTGATCGTGACCTTGCTGGTGCCTTTCGGCGTCGGCCCGAACCCGGATATTCTGGCAGTGGTCGCACCCGGCACGCTCTGGATCGGTGCGCTTCTGTCAGCCCTTTTGTCGCTCGACCGGATGTTTCAGGCCGATTTCGAGGATGGCACATTGGACATCCTCGCACTCTCGCCCATCCCGATGGAAAGCCTCGTGGCGGCCAAGGCGCTTGCCCATTGGCTGACGACGGGCCTGCCGCTTACCTGCCTTGCGCCTCTTCTCGCGATCACCCTGAACCTGCCGGTGGAGGCCTTTGTCTGGCTGATCGCCTCGCTTGCCATCGGCACGCTCGGCCTCAGCTTTCTGGGTGCGTTCGGTGCCTCCCTGACCGTGGGGCTCAGACGCGGCGGGCTAATCCTCTCGGTGCTGGTGCTGCCACTTTACATTCCGACACTCATTTTCGGGGCCAGATGCGTCTCGCTCGCCGCAGGTGGCGAGGATCCGTTGACAGCCCTTGCCCTGCTTGCAGGTCTGTCCCTTTTCATCGTCGCCATGACACCCTTTGCCGCTGCCGCCGCTTTGAAAGTGCAGTTGTCCTGAGCCGCTCAGCCCAGAGCCTTCAGCGCCTCCGGCAAGACTTCGGCAAAGACATCCAGATCACGGTCAGGCGCTGCAGTCACCCGAATGCAGCGATCCTGCGGTGCCACAAAGGGCATGCGCACAAAGACGCCCCTTGCGACCAGTTCGGCCAGCAGCGCGCGGGCATGATCCCCGTCCCGCCCGCAATCCAGCGTCACGAAATTCGTGGCCGACGGCAGGGCAACCAGCCCATGTTTAGTCGCAATTTCCGCAATCCGCACCCGCGCCGCGGCCACATCCTCCAGCACCCGCGTCAGCCAGTCCTGATCCGCCAGTGCCGCCATGGCCCCTGCCTGCGCCACCCGGCCGACGCCGAAATGATTGCGCACCCGGTTGAACGCCGCGATCAGATCCGGCGCGCCAAGACAATAGCCCACCCGCAACCCGGCCAACCCGTAAGCCTTGGAAAACGTCCGCATCCGGATCACATTTTCCGGCAGTTCCGCGGGCACCGCGCCTTCGGGCGCAAAATCGCTATAGGCTTCATCCAGACACAAGACGCACTCCGCCGGCAATGCACGCGCAAACCCCTCAATCTCGGCAGCGCTCAACCAGGTGCCCATCGGATTGTCGGGGTTTGCCAGATAAACCAACCGCGCGCCCGTGCGCTTCACCGCCTCAAGCAGCGCATCCGGGTCTTCCCGGTCGTCGCGATAGGGCACCATCTCAAGCTGCCCGCCAAAGCCTGTCACATGATAGTTGAACGTCGGATAAGCCCCGCTTGAGGTCACGACCACATCGCCCTCCGCCACAAGCAGACGCACCAGATACCCCAAAAGGCCATCGATCCCTTCGCCAACCATGATCCGGTCAGCCTGCACCCCGTGATGCACAGCCAATGCCTGACGCAGATCGAACACCTCCGGGTCCCCATACATCCACGTCTGACCTGCAGCTTCGGCCATCGCCTCAACCGCCTTTGGCGAGGGCCCAAACACACTTTCATTGGCCCCCAGACGCGCCCGAAACGCCTGCCCCATCGCCCGCTCCTGAGTTTCCGGCCCGACAAAGGGCACCGATGGCGGCAGGCGGTCGGCAAGCGGGGTCAAACGGTACATCTGGCAGCTCCGGTTCTTGAAAATGGGGAGAAACCACCCGGTTTTCCCCTGATATTGCAACAGTTCCCAGTCTAGGTCAGGCGCATGAGCAACACCAGTAACCAGTCCCGCAAAGGTCTCAGCCGGCGCGGATTTTTGGCCACCGGGGCTGCCGCGATTAGCCTCCGCGCAGCCCCGTCTTTGGTCCGGCACATCGCCAGCAAGCGCGTCACTCACCTCTATATCGACAAAGCCACCGGCATGATGCGCCTTGTGGACAAGCTAGCGCCGTAACAGCGCCAGCACCGTCAACACGCCACAGATCACCATCGTCGCGCTGATCGCCCGGTGCGAGCCGTCGTGCAACCCCACCGCAATCGCCGCACCAAAGGCTCCGCACAGCATCAGCAGGCACCCCAGAACCGAGGCCGCAAACCCCGGCATGTCGCCCGCGGTCTCCATCGCGTAAGCCTGCCCCCATGGCAGCGCCATGCCAAGCGCATAGACATAGACGCTGACCCCTGCCCAGAACAGCCAAAGCGGTGGTGTGGTGATCCAGAACACCACCTGAATGGCCACGGCGATACAGACGCAGACCAGCAGAACCTGCCCCAGACGCTCCATCCCGATCCGGGCCACCAGATGCCGCAACGTCAGAATGCCGATCAGCAGAAACACCGCTGCAACCGCAAACAGCGGACCAAAGGCTGTCGGGCCAAGACCATAAGCCTCTTCCACCACCACAGCGCCTGACGACAGAAGCGAGGCATAGCCCGCAAAGCAAAACCCGGACGCACAGACCCCCACCAGAAACGCCCGCGCGCCAAACAGCACCCGCAGCCCGTGGCGCAGGAACCCAAGGCTCATCCGCTCGGGCCGCAGCTTTGGCACCGTCTCCTGACCGTGACGCAGCCACATCACCAGAAGCGACAGCGACAAGGCCAGCAGCACCGCAAAACAGGCCCGCCAATCCACCCATGTCAGCAGAAACGCCCCGACAATCGGCGCAATCAGCGGGGCGATGGACGTGACCGCCATTTGCACCGACATCAGCCGCGCCAGTACCGGGCCACTGGCAATGTCCCGGCAGATCGCCCGCGCCATCACGGGTGCACCGGCCATGGCGCCCTGCACCAGCCGCAGGACGACCAGCCACCAGAACCCGGGGGCAAAGGCACAACCGATGGTCGCCAGCGAAAACCCGATCAGTGAATAGGTCAGCGCCGGTTTGCGCCCGTAAGCGTCCGAGATCAGACCCCAGCCAAGCTGCCCGACACCGTAACCGATCAGATAGGCCCCGATGGTCAGGGCCGCGAAACGCTCATCCACACCGAAATCCCGGGCGATCGCACCGGTCGCGGGCAGGATGATGTCAATCGAGATCGCCGTCAGCGTCGCCAGACCGGACAAAAGCACCACAAAGGCGGGTTGGTCGATCAGGCGACGGGCATCATCCAAGAGCGGCCAACCGCTCCAGACCGGCTTTCAGGTTTGCGGCCTCCTCTTCAGCCACTGCAAGACGCGTGCGCTGCTCGGCCACCACAGCCTCGGGCGCCTGCGACAGGAACTTTTCATTGCTGAGCTTGCCTGACAGACCACCGATCTCCTTGGTCAGCTTGGCCATCGACTTTTCCAGCCGCGCCCGTTCCGCGGCCACATCGATCAGATCGGCCAATGGCAGGCAGAACACACCGCCCTTGACCGGCAGGGTCACCGCCCCTTTCGGTGCCGCATCCGCGCTCTGGAAGTCCGAGACGCGGGCAAGGCGTTCCACAAGCGCACGGTTGCGCTCAAGCGCTGCCTGCCCGGCGGCATCCAGTTCCAACTCGATCAGCGGAATTTTGGCACCCGCGGGCACCCGCAACTCCGTGCGGGTCGAGCGGATCGCCTCGATCAGCCCGATCACCCATGTCATCTCGGCATCCGCATCTGCATCCACCAGATCGCTGACCGCATAGTCGGGCCATGTGGCGTGAACCAGCATCCCGTCGCGCTTGGCCAGACCCTTCCAAAGCTCTTCGGTGATGAACGGCATCACCGGGTGCAGCAGGATCAGACACTGGTCAATCGCCCAGGCCATGGTCGCGCGTGTCTCGGCCACAATGTCCGGGTCATCGGACTGCAACAACGGCTTGGCAAATTCCACATACCAGTCACAGACCTTGCCCCAGACATGGGCGTAAAGTGCATTGGCCGCATCGTTGAACCGGTAGGCCGCAAGGGCTGCATCCACGGCCTCGCGCACCTTTGCGGTCTCCCCGATGATCCACTTGTTGGCGGTCTGGGTTGCGGGATTTTTGAGGTATGAAAGAGTTATGGAAGAGTTATGAAAGAGTTCTTCGCCAAAACACTCGTTCATCTCGGCAAAACGCGCCGCATTCCACAGCTTTGTACCGAAGTTCCGATAGCCCTGAATGCGGTCTGTAGACAGCTTCAGATCACGCCCCATGGCCGCCATCGCGGTCAGCGTGAAGCGCACAGCATCTGCGCCATATTCATCGATCAGATCCAGCGGGTCGAGCACGTTGCCCAACGATTTGGACATCTTCTTGCCCTTCTCGTCGCGCACCAGCGCGTGAACATAGACCGTGTCAAACGGGATATCATCGACCGTCTCAAGCTGCATCATCATCATCCGGGCGACCCAGAAAAAGATGATGTCAAATCCGGTGATCAGCACGGAAGTCGGGAAATAACGCTGCAATTCCGGTGTGTTATCCGGCCAGCCCAATGTGCCGATCGGCCAGAGCCCAGACGAGAACCACGTGTCGAGCACGTCCGGATCGCGGGTCAATGCCTTGCCGCCCGCCTGTGCTGAGGCCTCAGCCTCGGACATCGCGCAATACTGGTTGCCATCCTCATCATACCAAACCGGCACCTGATGGCCCCACCACAGCTGGCGCGAGATGCACCACGGCTCGATGTTCTCCATCCAGTGGTAATAGACCTTCTTGTCCTGTTCGGGCAGGATTTGCGTGCGGCCCGACTTCACCGCTTCCAAAGCAGGCCCTGCCAGTGTTTCAGCATCGACAAACCACTGATCGGTCAGCATTGGCTCGATCACGGTTTTTGATCTGTCTCCAAAGGGTTGCATGATTTTCTTCTTTTCGACGAGCGGTGTTTCAACACCCTCCTCATCGGCCACCATCACCGCCAGACCCTCATCGGTGATGTCAGCCACAACCCGCTTGCGCGCCTCGAACCGGTCCAGCCCGCGATAGGCCTCGGGCACCAGATTGATCGCATCGATCTCCGCCTCCGACATCTCCGCGCCTTCACGGATTGCCTGCGCCTTGGCAGCCTCAGCCGCATAACCCACACCATCGGCGCGCATCGCCCCACGGGTGTCCATCAGACGGTAACACGGGATGTTGCCGCGCTTGGCCACGCCATAATCGTTGAAGTCATGCGCGCCCGTAATCTTCACAGCGCCCGAACCGAAATCGGGGTCCGGATACTCGTCCGTTATGATCGGGATCAGTCGCCGGTGCTCTTTCGGACCAACCGGAATTTCGCAGAGTTTTCCGACAATTGGCGCATAGCGCGCGTCATCAGGATGGACCGCAACCGCACCGTCACCCAGCATCGTTTCAGGCCGGGTTGTCGCGATTGAGATGTAGTTGCGCATCTCGCGGAAGGTCACACCCCCGTCTTCGTCTTTCTCCAAATACTCATACTCCGCCCCATCCGCGAGCGGGTACTTGAAATGCCACATATGCCCATCAACCTCGAGGTTTTCGACCTCAAGGTCCGAGATCGCAGTCTCGAAGTGGGGATCCCAGTTGACCAGCCGCTTGCCCCGGTAAATCAGTCCCTTGTTGTAAAGATCGACAAAAACCTTAATGACCGCATCGTGGAAATTTGGCGCACCCGATCCCGCATCGGGATCCCCCGGCGCACCGCCCATGGTAAAGGCTTCCCGGTCCCAGTCACAGGATGCACCCAGCCGTTTCAGCTGGCCGATGATGTTGCCGCGTGACTTCTTCTTCTGCTCCCAAACCCGGTCAATGAAGGCCTCACGCCCCATCTCGCGCCGCCCCGGATTGCCCTCAGCAGCCAGTTCCCGCTCAACCACCATCTGGGTCGCAATCCCTGCGTGATCGGTCCCGGGCTGCCACAGCGTGTCGAACCCGCGCATCCGGTGCCAGCGGATCAGGATGTCCTGCAAGGTGTTGTTGAACGCATGGCCCATGTGCAGATTGCCCGTCACATTGGGCGGTGGGATCATAATCGAAAATGTCTCGTCACGGCTCTTGTTGGCACCTGCCCGAAACGCCCCGCCCTGCTCCCAGGCGGCATAGATCGCAGCCTCTGAGGCCGTTGCATCGAAGTTTTTTTCCATCGCCATGGCGTGCATCCTTGAAGCGGTCAATCGCAGTTGACGCATCCATTATAGGCTTGTGCCACGAAGGGAAAGACCTCAGGCGCGTTGAGCCACAAGGCCGGCGTCGACCAGCGGCATCTGCACGCCCGGCCGAACCACTGCCTCGTCGTAAGGACGACGCGCAAACACTTCGCGCACCATGGGCGCAAAATGCTCTATCGGCAGGGTATCATAGTCGGGATCAAAGCTTGACTGATCCCAGCGCTCGCAGAATTGAGCGCAGTCCCCAAAATAGGGACTGTCACGGTACTGATCCCGCTTGTCGGGGTTTGCCCCCACATGCTTGGCATAATAGATCAGTTGAAAATCCCCATGTTTTTCAACGACCCAGGTGCATTGTTCGCGCACGAATGGCTTCAGGATCGCGGCTGCATATTCGTCATGATTGTACGGGGCAAAGATGTCCCCGATGTCATGCAGAAGTGCGGAGACGATCCAGTCGATGTCCGCCCCGTCCCGCCAGGCCCGCGTGGCCGATTGCAGCGAATGGCCAAGGCGCGTGACCTTGTAGCCTGACAGACCCTCATCCAGATTGACCAGCGCACTCAGCAGGCGGTCCGCGGTTCCTTTGGTGTATTCGACCTCATGCTCGGTCAGAAAGGCGTAATCCTCCCGGTCGCCGTCCTTCATCTGGGTGAATTTGACGTGATCCATCATTGCACCGTTCCTTGCGCATACATCGCTACTGCCTGCTCTGCCCCTTGGGACAATGCGGTCGATTGAGCTTTGAGGATTTCCTCGTAAAGCGCAAGGGAAGCTGCAGAGAAATTCGTCACTGGCGGGGCAATATGCACCAGATTGCGCGCCCGGTCCGCACCCCTTGCGAGCATGGCATAATCCGTTTGGCCAACCTGTTGCTGAACAGACGGCGTGATGTAGCGGATGGCCACGGCGATGCGCCGGTCATCAGATGTGTTCGGGCCGGACCCATGGATCATCAACCCGTGATGCAGGCTCATCTCTCCGGGTGCGATCTCGGCTGCGACCTTGTCCTCGTCCTTAACATCAACCGCGATTTCCTGACCGCGGCTGAGCAGATTGTCAGGTGAAAACGTGTCTGCATGTGGCAGGATCGGGTTCTTGTGAGAGCCTTGGACAAAATCCATGCAGCCCGACGCTTTGGTCACTGGCGAAAGTGCGATCCACGCGGTCAGTTGATCGGACGTCTCGCCCAAGCCCCAGTAAGTCAGATCCTGATGCATGGAGACAATCGCCTTTGTGCCTGCTTCCTTGATGAAGAACTCCACCGACCAGATCATCAGATCGGGGCCCAGCAGACTTTCAACAACATCCAGAACGCGCGGGTCCCGGGCGATGCGCGCTGCCAAGGGCATCACGCATTGGGCATTGACGCGCTTGTACTGCGATAGTGGTCGAGGCAGGCCATTGTCGAGCCACTTGGCCTCAAGGGCTTCCAATTCAGCCCTCAACCGGGCTGTTTCATCCGCTCCAAAAACCGGGACCGGAAACAGATACCCGTCGCGCCAGTACGACTTCACCTGATGGTCTTCCAGAACACCACCTGAGACATTTGCACCTTGCATCATCCGTTGTTCCTTTCGCTCATGGAGAAAGCCTGCTGGGCCAAAACCACCCGGGCATGCCAAAGCGCGACAGCTTTTGGTCGCAATCTGGATGCTTTGGGCGAAGTTCGCGGTTTACCGGACGCGTGAAAACACTATTCTGTACGAGGAAAAGACCTCTCCCCCTGCCTGCTGGAAGGACCATCACCATGAGCAAATTTGGTGTCAGCCAATCTGTCCTGCGCAAGGAAGACCTGCGCTTCCTCAAAGGTGAGGGGCGGTATGTCGATGACATTGCACCAGCCGGTGCCTTGCACGCGCTGTTCTTCCGCTCTCCCGTCGCCCATGCCGAGATCACTGGCCTAGATGTTTCGGACGCACGCGAAATAGACGGCATTCACGGCATCTGGACAGCGGCTGATCTGGACGGAAAGCTGCGCAACAAGATGGATTACTCAGTGATCCAGAACCGCGACGGCTCCATGGCTGCAAGCCCGCTGCGCCCGGTTCTGGCCACAGGGCGCGTGCGCTTTCTGGGAGAGCCCGTCGCCATCGTGGTCGCCGAGACCCGCCAGCAGGCGCTGGACGCGATCGAGGCGATTGAATTTGACTATGACGAGCTGCCCGTCCACCTGAATACGGCCGTCGGTGGCCCTGCGATCTATGATGAAGCGCCAAACAATCAGGTTTTCGACTGGTCTTACGGTGATGAGGCTGCAACCAAGGATGCGTTTGCTGCCGCCTCCCATCACGTGACGCTTGAGATGATCGACAACCGGGTGTTTGCCATGCCCATGGAAAACCGCGCCTGCTTTGCCGAGATGGACGGCGGACGGCTGCATTTTTCCTATAACGGTCAAGGCGTCTGGGGCACCAAAGCCTCACTTGCGCGTGCACTTGGCATGGATGCCGATGACGTCCGCGTCACCAACCCGGATGTGGGCGGCGGATTTGGAATGAAGGCCTTCGACTACCCTGAATATTTTGCCGTCGCGCTGGCTGCGCGCGAACTTGGCAAGCCGGTCAAGTGGATGGCCGACAGGGCTGAGGCTATGCTGACGGACAATGGTGGGCGCGATCTGATCACAACCGCCGAGGCCGCGTTTGACGCCGATCACAAGCTGACCGCGCTCAGGATCAACTCGGTTGCAAATATGGGGGCCTATTGCTCGGGCTTTGCCCAGTTCATCCAGACAGATCTGGCGCTCAAGGTGCTGACCGGGGTCTATGACGTGCAGAACGTGTTTTTCGACGTACAGGGCGTGTTCACCAACACCACTCAGATCGATGCCTATCGTGGCGCTGGCCGGCCCGAGGCGATTTATGTGGTTGAACGTCTGATGGACTATGCCGCAAAAGACATGGGCGTCGATGCGATAGACCTGCGCCGCAAGAATTTCATCCCCAAGGAAGCCTTTCCCTACCGCTCAGCGGCGGGAGAAATCTATGACGTAGGCGATTTCAATCGGGTACTTGACCGCGCTGTGCTTGAGGCCGACCTCGCTGGATTTGCCGACCGCAAGGCCGCAAGCGCCCGCGAAGGCAAACTGCGTGGCATCGGGCTGAGCTATTACATCGAGTCGATCCTTGGCGATCAGACCGAGACCACCAAGATCGAGTTTGATGACGACGGTATGGTCAACCTCTACGTTGGCACCCAGTCCAATGGTCAGGGCCATGAAACCGTGTTTGCCCAGATCCTGCACCAGCGTTCGGGCATTCCCTTTGACAAGGTCCGCTTCATTCAGGGCGACAGCGACCGTATCAAGTCCGGTGGCGGCACCGGCGGGTCGCGCTCGGTCACCATGCAGGGCAACTGCATCAACGTGACCGCTGATGCGATGATTGAAAAGTTCCGCCCGCTGGCCGAGGACGAACTGGAAGTGGCCGCTGCTGACCTCACCTTCGAGGATGGCGCTTTCCGCGTGGCGGGCACTGACCGGTCTGTTGACGTCATGACGCTTGCGGGCCGTGCCCGGCGCGAAGGCAAGACCGAACTTCTGATGGCGCAGGAAACCAACACGATCGAAACCCGGTCTTTCCCCAACGGCGCACATTTCGCCGAGGTCGAGATCGACCCGGCCACGGGCGTGACGGAATGTGTGAAATACACGGTGGTAGATGATTTCGGCGTGCTGATGAACCCGATGATGGCCGAAGGACAGGTCCATGGTGGCGTCGCTCAGGGCATTGGTCAGGCGATCACGGAACAGGTGGTGTTCGATGCCGATGGTCAGCTTCTTTCCGGCTCGTTCATGGACTATGCGATGCCCCGTGCCGATGACATCCCGATGATGCCGTTTCACACCGAACTTGTGCCCTCCACCGCCAATGACATTGGCATGAAGGGCTGTGGCGAGGCTGGCACCGTTGGTGCTTTGGCAGCCGTGACCAATGCCGCCCTTGATGCGGTCTGGGATCAGGGCGTCGGCCGGGTCGACATGCCGCTCACACCTTTGCGCATGTGGTCATGGCTACAGGCCGCAGGCAAGGTCGCAGCAGAGTGACGCTGGAGATCCGCAAGGATGATTTGACAGGGCCCGAGATCCGCGCCCTTGTCGAGACCCATCTCGAAGTGATGCGCGACCAGACCCCGCCCGAGGCGGTCTTTGCCTTTGACATCTCGTCATTGCAAAATCCGGATGTGGCATTCTATTCCGCCTGGAACGACGGCACCCTGATCGGGATGGGAGCCGTATCCCGGATCACTGACCAGCATGCCGAGATCAAGTCCATGCATGTTCTCAAGGCCCATCGCGGGGCTGGCCATGCAGATGCCATTCTGCGTCATCTCGAACAGACAGCCCGCGCCATGAACTACGAAAGACTGTCTCTGGAGACCGGCTCATATGAAGCTTTTCTGCCCGCCCGGCAGCTCTATGCGCGGCACGGCTATGTGGAATGCCCGGCCTTCGAAGGCTACATCTCCTCCCCGCTCAGTACTTACATGACGAAAACCATCTGATCACTTCTTGGGTCAAATATCCCCGCGCGGAGCGCATCCGATGGTTCCCCCCTGCACAGGCTGCTGACACTCTGTAACAATCCCCGCGAAACTGTCAGAAAATGCGACTTGCAATGGACCTCCCCATCGGCGCAAACCTGATCTCATGACACGGCCTCGAACCCATGTTTTCATCATCGACGGCACTCTGTCGCGACTGACAGAGGGCCATGAAAGCAACGCTGGCCTGCTCTATCGTCTGCTCGAAGATGTCGGACCATCTGCTGATCAGACTTTCGGCTATGACGCGGGTGTGCAAGGCGAGGGTTGGAAAAAATGGCTGCATGTGGCCATGGGCGTGGGCGTCAACCGCTCGATCATGCAGGGCTATGGCATGCTGTGTTCGCGTTATCAGCCGGGCGACAGGATCATGCTGTTCGGGTTCTCCCGTGGTGCCTATGCGGTTCGCTCACTTGCCGGGTTCATCGACCAGATCGGCCTTCTTCAACGACGTCATGCAACCGAACGCCGCATATTGCGGGCGTTTCGCTATTACGAGGCCGAACACCCAACAGCGCAGGCCCGCACATTCTCCGAGCGGTACTGCCGCACGGACGTGCCGATGGAATTCATCGGCGTCTGGGACACGGTAAAGGCCCTTGGTCTGCCCTACCCGCTCATCTCACGTCTTGCGCCCATGGCAACCGAGTTTCACAACCACACTCTTGGCCATGCGATCAAGAATGCTTACCACGCGCTCGCCTTGGATGAGACGCGGCAAGCCTTTACGCCGCTACCGTGGAAACACCAGCCCGGTTGGGACGGCAATTTGGAGCAGGTCTGGTTTGCGGGCAATCACGCTGATATCGGCGGTCATGTCTGGCGCAAACCAAAGGCCCGGGGCGTGTCAAACATTCCTCTGCGATGGATGCTTGAAAAGGCCCAGTCCCATGGCCTCAGGCTTCCCGATAACTGGCACGATGCCTTTCCCATCGATCCCGGTGCACCCAGTGTCGGCAGTTGGGAAGGCTCGGCCAAGTATTTCTGGTTTCGCAAGCGCCGCGAGGCCGGAGCCTGTGGATCGGAATCAGAGCATGCCAGTGTCAAAGCCCGCTCGACCCACAAGCCGCGCTATCGCCCCAAGGCGCGCTGGATCACGAGCCAAACATCATCGCAAACATCACCCCCGGCAGAACTGTCCCCGCCGCCGCCAGCACGATGATGATCCGGGGCAACTTGCGCGGCGAGTAGCGCCGCCACAAAACCCCCAGAAACACGGCACAGAGCGCCACCTCTATCAAGCCAATTACCCGCCCGTGGGCTCTTGGATCCCAGTAACTGACCGGGCTTTCAAAAATCCAGTTGCTCAACGGCCAGAAATGCGGCCGTCCGTCGTCATGATGCAGTAGGAAATCAAGACCGATGTGCAACAAACCCGCGCCTGCAAATGCCTGGATCACCGGTTTTTTCAATGCCAGCCCTGCAGCCATGATGCCTCCCCAGACGAAAACGGAGTTGTCGATCGCAAAAATCTGCTGCCAGGCCGGGCTGAAGTACAATTGGGAGAAGATCACCCGTGGTGGGATGTCCTGAACAAACTGCGCCCAGGCCACCAGAAAATACAGGGATGCATCGGGCATAAATGCCCCGAGCAAGGCCGCAACGGTCACAGCCGTGCGTTCTGGTTTTGCATAAACTGCCGCCGCGAAAATGAGGTGGGCAGGTGTGTTCACGGGACTTTGCCTGTTAGGCCTGATCCGGCGACGCGGTCTTGTCGACTTCCGTCCTGATCAACTCACGAAGCAAGGCACCCAAACGGTCATCGCCATCGCCTGATCCGGCCGCATCTGCCAGCACGTTCTGCACCAAAGACCTGACCTGATCTTCTGTCAGGCGATCTGTCAGCGATTGTGCATAGTCCGTGACCGAGGAAAACGCCATCCGTGCCTTGCGCGGCTTGCGCCCGGCAATCGCAACCGGTCGATCAGGATGCGGCAAGGGCGCGTGATCCTTGAATCTGTCGGTTTTACCGCGTTCAGGCTTGTCCTGCTTTGCCTTCTGAGGCTCGGCTGCTTGCGGTTTCTGAGCCTCTCGCCGATTGGCCAACATGCGCACAAACGCGTTTGAACTCGGGTCCGGCGCACCTGTTTCCTGTTCCGAGCCGTCCTGCCCTTCGACCTTGTCACCGACCGTCAGCTGAAGCGTGTTGAAGCTGCGCAGATAGGGTGCTTTCTCTGAGGCATCCTCCCCCAAGGCCTCGGCCTCCTGCTGGGCAAGACGCCGCAGATTGGCAATGACATCATTCAGTTCGTCAAAGTCTTCCGGTTTAGGCTCGGACATCGGTACTCTCGCTTTACATCACAAAGCCCTGAGAGGGCATTTATTCGACCCGCTGATACCGCCCTTTGATGCGATCCAGCGTGGATCCACGCTTGGTGCTGTAGGGCGCATTCTGAACGCGCTGATAATTCAGATCCGGGTCGTAAGGCGTCACGCCCAGACCCAGATACTCCACATTCAACAGGCCCATAGCTGACAGAAGGTTAAAGCCCGCGACATAAACATCCCGCTCGGCAGACGCGAGGCTGAATTGCGCATCCCGCAGTTCCTGCTCGCGGTCCAGCACGTCCAGTGTTGTGCGGGCACCCAAAGTCGCTTCTTCGCGCACACCGTCAAATGCCACCTGAGCGGCCCGTATCTCTTCCTTGGCAGCCACAATCGTGGCCCGGGCCACATCAAGGTTCGACCAAGCGGTTGCAGTGTTCTGGCGAACGGAACGCGCTGTGCTTTGAACTTCGGACTTGCGGCGGGCCAGATTGGCCTCGGCCTGTCGCACAAGCGAGGACAGACGCCCCCCCTGATAGATCGGCAAGGACCCCGAAACGCCGACATTGGCACCGGTCGTGCTGTCACCGTCGCGTCCTGTGTTGGCCGAATAGCTGAGGCCGCCACTGAGCGTCGCACTGGGCCCTTGCGCGGCGCGGGCGCGCTTCACATCATAATCTGCGGCAATTTCCGTGAACCGGGCCGAAGCCAGTGCCGGATGCTCGCGCACCGCGATCTGTTCAGCCTGAGAAAGGGTTGCTGGTAGATTTGGCAGCGGAGGAGGCGGCTGAAGATTGTTGGGCGCAACACCGACAACTGCACGGAACGTCTCGGAACTGGCACGCAACTGCCCTTGCGACGAGGCAAGGTTGGCATTTGCCTGCGCCTGACGCGCTTCGGCCAGCGACACATCGGTGCGCGTAACTTCACCCACTTCAAATCGATCGCGCGCAGCACGCACCTGCTCGCTCAGGACCATGACATTGTTCTTGGCCAGCGAGACAAACCGCATATCGCGGCGCACATCCATATAGGCCGAGACTGCATCGAGCAGGACACCCTGCTCGGCGCTGCGCAAATCATTGCGACCCGCAGAGACCAGATTGCGCGCAGACTCGACCCCGAAAGCATTCTGCCCGCCGTCAAAAATCGTCAATGACGAGTTCAGCCCAAGGGAATAATTGTCCTGCAGGTTCCAGTTGTTGCTGTCGCTTGCCGCAATATTGGCCGACGCGGATCCTGACACGGTCGGGCGCTGAGCCGCACGTGCCTGTGCCACGCCTTCATCTGTGCTGCGCAAGCCCGCGCGCGCTGTTTCCAGTGTCGGGCTCAACTGATAGGCCTTGACCAGAACATCGGACAGAGTGTCGGCAAATGCACCTCCCGGTACAAACCCGAGACTGGTGACAAGGGCCGTACCGGCGATGAACCCGGTCAGTGACGACTTAAATGACATGATGCGCTCCAAGACAGTTAAACTGACTTTAAGATCACCCCCGGCCACGATCAAGCGCCGAGCCTGAATTGTTTGGAATTGTTGTGGCTTAGAAAGCGAATTCTTTGGCAGCCTCAAATCCAGCAAGGAGCGGTGCCGTGGCATCGAATTCCACCCGCCAGCTGATTTTGTCCGCAATCTTCTTACCAAGGCGCACCTGACCGGAAGGACCGTCCAGCATTATCGCGATCACCCGGCCGCCCTCTTTGAGCTGATCACTCAGGGATTGCGGCATCTGCTCGACCCCGCCTTCAATGACAATCACGTCAAAAGGCGCATGTTCGGCCTGCCCGTCAACCAGCGGCCCGACCGCTACAACGGCACTGTCAACCGACTGTGCGGCCAGCAGCGACTGCGCCTCTTCAGCCAGCTCTGCATCCTCTTCCAGTGCAATCACGGCCTGCGCCAATTGGGAAATGACGGCGGTCGAATAGCCCAGGCCGCAGCCCACATCGAGCACAAGCTCATCGGGTTGGATCGAAACCGCATTGAGCATCTTGGCAAACACCCGCGGGTCAAGCACGACGCGGTCTGCACTGACTTTCAGGTGATCCCCCACATAAGCCACCGCCCGAGCCTCAGTTGGCACGAATTGCTCTCTCGGCACACTCAGGAAGGCGTCGATGATCGGATAATGGGTCACGTCAGAGGGTCTGATCTGGGTGTCTACCATCATCACGCGCGCTGCCTGAAAATCGATCATGGTCCGATGTCCTGTCTCTTGGTCTCGCTTCCGTCTATGTCACAACCCAAACATCTGGGCAACGCCCATTCACGCTTGTCACGCCCCAGCCGGATTGCTATAGCGCTGCAACTGATCCCACACTGGAACGGCGAGTTGGCGGAGTGGTGACGCAGCGGATTGCAAATCCGTGTACACCGGTTCGATTCCGGTACTCGCCTCCAATGTTTTCAATGACTTGCGCCATGTCGTTGCTCCTACTGCTCAGTTTTTGAAACATCTGTTGAAACTTTCATGTTTCGGTCTTGTTCTGTTCAAAGCGGTTCCGAGCGTCTTGCGCCCTCGTCGCTAGTTCGCGTTGACGGACCATTCCTCCGTATTTTTTCAACATCTCGACGCCGGAGTGACCTGTGACCGCCTTCACCATCTCGTCGTCACAACCAGATTGATAAAGTTCGATAGTTGCATTCTTGCGCAGCCCGTGGGTCACGTATTTAGCCGCGTCCGGGTGCTCCATCTCGGCTTTGACCTTGCGCATCTCGTCAGCAACGGTGCGATAGCGGACGGGACGGCCCGCCTTGTCTGTAATGACGGTCAAGCCCTTCTTTTCGACTGTGGCCAAGTATGCCTTGAGCCTATCCGTAAACGGTATCCACATGGGCTTGTCACCCTTGCCTTGCGTGAAGTCCCATTCACCATCGCGGATATGGTTCCAACGCATCTTGAGCACGTCACCGATCCGCTGGCCAGTGCCAAGACACAGTTCATAAACAAGCCGGGCGCGTGGTGTCGCAACCATCTCAAACTCTGCCCGCACGTCATCCGGCCACGGTTTCCAGCCGTCGCCTTCCTGCTTAAAGAGCCGGATGCCTTTCGCGGGATTGCCATGCTCCTTTTTGAGAAACCCTATCAAGCGCGCATGGTTCATCAGAATCACCAAGACCTGCACAAGGTAGTTGGCTTGCCGCCACCGATCAGCATTGGCGCGTTGCAGTTCATAGATGTGGCGCGTCTCGATCTTAGCTGGATCTTTCTTGCCCCAGATCGCCCGAACGTGGCTGATGTACTTGCGATAGTCAGATTTCGTGCGGGGCTTCAACTTCTCGAACGCATCGCTTTCGTAGTAGCTGAGAATCAGCGCCTCAAAGTTCCGCTTGGTCGGGACAGGCTCACGTCCCCTTAGCAAACTATTATAGTGGTCCCAAAACTCAGGTGTTCCGGGTTCCTCTTTCATCATCTTTGATTGACCGCGACTTGGGCGAAAGAAACGGACATAGCCACCGTATTCATACACATGTTTAGGCAATTCGCGCTTCGTCACTTTCCCATCCTCAGATCTGTGTTGAGAAAATCGTCACCGTCCTCAGGGTCGGCCATACAGGCGTCAACAACGGTTGTGCCATCGGGCTTAAGTTCAAAACGAGCGCGTGCCCAACCTGCGTTACGCGCTGCTTGGATAAGAGCGACTGCGTGCTGGCGAGCTTGAGTTTGCGGGCGAGGTTCTTTAGCCATTCTCACCCCCCTCTATTGGCCATCCATCTTCGCCAATCTGGACAGGTTCGGGTCGAGCGATTTCTCCACGTGCCTCCAGATCGTCGTGCCAATAATCAGCGTAAACACCAAGGATTCGGAAGATTAGATAGCCTGCATTGTATAGGCTATTGGCCATGAAAATTTCGCCTTCAGCGCTGCTTTCGCGCCAGCTAACTATACGTGGGGTGCCATTGTCCTTGATGTCCGCAAACAATAAGCGTTTGTGACTATTTTCCAGATCAAAATCAGCAAGATCCGAATACTCCTGAATGCCACCAAGCAGGGTTTTGCGCACCTCATCCGCTATAGGCTGTGCATACTTGTAGGTGCGTCCATCACGCGTAATGTCGAAAATCACCCTAAGCATCGCAGCCGAGACGAGTGAGTAAAGTCGGGGTGCCGTTTTAGCCTCCCCCGACTTCACAAATGGCACATGCCCTCGATCTGACAGCGTATTCAGCAACTTCTTCACCTTCGGATCTGATGCCTCTCCGATAGCTGCCAGTTGGCACACTTGCTTAGGCGTCATCCAAAAACGCTCTGCCTCATCACAGGTCAGTTCTGGCGTGTAGAGCGAAATCTTCATAAGGCTCTCTTACCACGACGTGGTAATGTATGCAACCTCTTTACCATGCCGTGGTAATAATAAATTGTTTTAGCACGTGGTCCGCTTGCCATGAACAGACTCTAAGTCCCGAGCAAGCTGCGCGGTCAGATCCTTGAGAACCCACATCATGGATGTGATCGCATTTGAGTTGCTGTCCTGATAGTTGTCGTTGTCAAGCGCACAAAGCCCCTCAACCATTCCGGCAATGTATACAGCCTGTGTTTCTGGATCTGGCTTGAGGGTCATGATTGCACCCTCTTTAGCTGGCTTTCCAAAGTTTCGAGCGCATCAATGTGGGCAACCGACAAAGGACGGAGAACGGTCAGGATAGCAAGCAAAGCATCCAAGCTGATCTCATGCGCTTCACCCAGTGCAGCGCGCTCAAACACGCATAGAGCATCTATGAGGCCAGAAATCTGGTAGGCGCACGAGACTTCTGCGGCCAAGATTTTCTGTTCCTCTGGCGCATCACTGTTCAGGGTGGTCTTGGCGAGATGTGACCTAATTTCCCCAAGGATCGGATCATCAGACAAAACGGTATTGTTCGCCAAAACGGCGTTTGCATTGGTCATTGTGAATATCCTCACTTGTGCTAGATTGTAGAAAACCTCTAACATTGCCCAAACCACAAGACAAGAGATAATCTACAATCTATGACACCACATCAATGCAAAGCAGCAAGGGCAATGCTTGATCTTTCACAGGATCAGCTTGGGAAACTGTCCAAAGTCGCAACTTCGACAATCATTCCTTTTGAAGCTGGTCAAAGGGTCCCATATGAATCAACAGTGCTTAAATTGCGCTCAGCCCTTGAAACCGCCGGGGTTGAATTCATAGCAGAGAATGGCGGCGGGGCTGGTGTGAGACTTAAAAAGTGAGTTGAAATGGAAGCAAATTCAAACAGCCTATTTAAAAAAACCACAAATCAGAACAAAATATCAGAACATCGAGATACAGAATTACTTTCAAGATGGGATGTTCATACAGACAGACAAATAGCAGCCTCTAAAGGCGGCGCTACAGCAATTACGCTTTTAAATAGCGGTTCGTGGCTCGCCTTATTAACTCAATTAGGGACACTGAGTGACGTTGAAGTTGGGCCGGTTGTTGCTTTCTGGGGACTGGGCGCACTTTTAGGCACTTCACTATGGCTGTTTATCTATCTTGGAACGAAAGTCCAAATGTCGCATGACTTTGATCCTGATAATGTCAGCCATCAACGCTTTCTTGATTGGAATGCAATAACAGGTGTGATTGTTGCACTGGCGTCGTTTGCCTGCTTTGGCGCTGGAGTGTTTGCTCTATCCTCCTCCCTTTAGTTTAAATCAAGTGTGGGCCAGCCACGTCCAGTAGGCGTGCTGGCCCTGCACCGCGTGTAGGAGAACACCGTGCCTTGTCGGGGTTTGCCCACTCACCGACTAACGGGGTCGCTTTTGCCTTGAAGTATTCAGGGCGCGACCTGCCCTATTTCCAATCAACCAAGTCCAGTGCAAGTTTCGGGTCCACTCCCGCATCCTTGGCCTGCGCCATAGCTTGAACAATCGCCATTGCAGCCCTTGCCCTACCGCCCGCGTCATAGGCTTGCAGCGGGCGCATAACGTCGATCTCAACAGGGCTTCCAAGCTTGGCTGTGGCTTCTTCTGCAAGCAGTGAGGCAATCGGCTGTAACTGCCATTGGGCAAGGTGCCTTTGGGCTTCCCTGACCATTGGCCCCGTGGTCGCTGCATAGGTCAGACCGGGCAAGACACCAAACGCCATCGAGATCGCATTACGCGCAGCCTCAAGGCTTTCTTTGGTCATAGATTTACTGAGATCAGGGCTGATTTGATCAGGCTTTTTGTCAGACTGAGGGTGCATTCCCGCTGCCACCGATTGAGCCACACCTTCGACCACCAAGACAGACCCGCGACGGCCCCGAAAGGCCCCGCGCATCTCATCAATGTTTGATGATGCACTTTCGGGCAGGGGAACAATCTGACTGCCCAATGGTGCGTCCCGATACACCTCTGACAAAGCGGCCTCAATTGCGCTCAACATGTCGGCTGTGAGTTCTGCCCGTTTCAAGGGTGCTGTGCCATAGTAAGGCGTTGATGCATCGGCCCCCACCCTGACATGCAAGACCTCGCCCGCAAGCGCGGTTTCAGCACGACCACCGCCTGCCTCGGATATTTGCACCCGATAAGCAGTCGGCACACCGTTGCGTGTGCGCAAATCCCAATCAGAGCAAGCAATTAAGCCGCTGTCCCGGATCAGATATACAGCCTCACCACGCAGGGCCATAGAGCGCCCTAAAAGCCCCATAGAACGCCTATCAAGCAGGTCAGTGCCTGACACGTCCGCAAGAGACAAGCCGCCCTCCCAGAGTCCTATGCAGCTTTGCACAGTGGCGGTAAGTTCCCCAACGCCAGACCGGCCGGAAATATAGCTTTCGCGTGCCGCCATAATCGCAGACGTGTAGCCTGCCGCCGATGACCTCTTTTCAACTTTCTTCTTAAATGGCCACATCTCACAGCCTCCATCGTTTAAGGTGCGATTGAGAGGGATGTGCTGTTAGGCCCCATGACCGCGCCTCAATCTGTGCGCTTGGGTAAGCTGGTTTGGTGACGGCACTGATCTCAAACAAATCAGCCGCCCGAATTGTTCTGAGAATTGCATCGCCATCAGCCGCGATGCTTTCCGCGTTCTGGTCACTGCGAATTCGAAAACCCGGTGACAGGCCAGTGACCAATCCCGCCTCAAGCCCCGCCAAGAAGTCACGCACATAACTGACCTCTTTCATTTGAGGCGATATGCGGGCCTCAAAAGCCAAAGCGTCGTCCTGATCCTCAAACGTGAGTGACCCAGCCTCGCGACTGGCCAAGGGCTTGTCAAAGTCGTGTTGGGCGAGAAAATGAATGTCCTCGCCAGCATCAATGCGCGGTGCAAATGCCCGCTTGGCAATGACCTCTTTCTTTGCCCTTTGACCGTGGCCACCATCCACAAGGGTAGTGGCCACGCCATACGGGAAACGGCCCCGCAGACAGGTTGCCCCGTCCGCAGAGTTGCGGAGTTCAAGCCCGCCTGAAAAGCCGCCCCAGAGCATTATGCACGCAGCCCGGTCATAACGCGGGTTTGCGATGCCCGGCTCACGGTAATGTCTGCCGTGGTCAAAGCGGTAAGGCGCAGGCCACCCGATTGAGCGTCGGAATACGGATCACGGATCAGATCAACCGCGCCCCACATGCCCACGAAGTAGGGTGCAACACCGCCTGCATTGGTTGTCAGGATTGCAGTGGTCTCAGCAGGGTCACCAGTTGGCGCGGCCAGCGCGTTGTTGCTGATCACAACCGATTGCACGGCCTCAACCAACCGATCCCACTCAAACCGCGTTCCACCGTCACCCACCAAGATGCCGTCCAGCGTGTCCCAGACCTCAGGACGGATCAAAACCCGCACATCAGACGGACCGTTTGCAGCGTTGCTGTTGATGAATTCAACCATCTCGGACCGGAACAAAGCCCACTCAGCTTTTGCATCAACTGCCGTCTCTGCAATGCCCCAACCAGACGCGCCAGTCAGAATGCCGGTAGGCTCACCAGCAGAACCGGACCCCCGGAAGGTTGCAATGTCCAACGCCTCAGAAATTGCGCCTGTCATATCCCGGCGGATTGCCGTTTCCAGACCCTCGCCCGACTGCTTCAATGCCTTGCGGGTAATCTTCATCTGAACACCAAGCGTGTTGTCTGGCGACAGTGGCCGGTCCAGCGTTGTATAAGCCGTGGTGCCGGGAACATCGCCTGTTTCCGTCGCTGCCCAGCCTGCCGTTACAGCGCTTGTGGCAACCGGATATTCCATGCCCCCTGTCCCGACATTGACCATTGTACCGCCCATGCGAACACCAACTGTGTTTGCAAAGAGCCGTTCAATTGTCGGTGCGGTGCGAATTGGGTCAGGAGTGCCACCGGCCAGAGTTTCACCGGCGCGAATCTCAAGAGCCTCAAGCGGAACCGGAATGCCGCGATAGCCGCCCTTTGAGCGCAACTCCGACACGATCTCGGCAGTCTTGCCATCAAGCGCCTTGCCTTCATCGAGGTTCAAGGCAGCTTGCCGGATTTCAAAACCAGCCAAGGTTTTTGCCCATTCCTGATCAGAACGAGTGTTCAAATCCTCGCCCGCCTCTTTCCGCTCCTGATCCTCGGAGATCAGTGCGGCACGAAAGCGGGTTTCATTGGTGCGATACTCTGCATCCAAGTCCGACATGGCACGGGTTTCATCATCAGTAGGCGTATCCTTGCCCACAAGGGTTGCCAGTTCCTGACGGATTTCCGACTGGCGGCGGGTAATCTTAAGTGAATCAAGCATCTGTAAATCCTTTATGCTCGTTAGGTTTGCGCCGCATGTTTCGCAGCAGGTCGCGCCACTCTTGACGCTTTGGATCAAGGGGCTTGTGGCCTACCTCAATTCGGGTTTTCCGCGCGTGGCACGAGCCGCAAAGCACTTGCAGATTGCGCAGAGAATAAGAAAGTTCGGGGTGCGTTCTGACCGGCTTGATATGGTCAACCTCAAGCCGCCGACGCTCGCCACACTGGACGCATTGCCAGCCATCACGGTCTAAGGCTTGTTGCCGCAGAACGGCCCAGCGACGAGTACGGGTGACCCTCTTTGAATGGCGAAAATGGTCCTTTACGCCCATAGCACCCGCCCCCCTTTGTTGAGAGGTCGGCCCATAATCCGAGCGCCTTCGGCCACCGCCAGGACGGTTGCAGCCGCTGCATCTATTCGGCCCGTTGAACGAGCCTTGGCAAGCTTGAGATTGTTGGCAGGATCACGAAGGCAAACCGCATCCGCGAAGGCAGATCGCAATAACAGTGACGGATAAGACTTTACCTTGCCGTCATAAGCCGCGCGTCTGAAGCGCTCGCAATCCTCACCACCATCACGGAATCCTTGGCCCCGCCAAATGACAGGTGCGCGGATACCGGCCTTTTCCAATGCTTCACCGAATTCAGCCTGCTTGTATCTGTCCGCTGTGATCGCCGCGATTTGTTGATCAGCCACATGCCCCACGACTTGCACCAACCAAGGCGCAACCGGCACGGTCTTGTCACCCAAGGTTGCGAGTTCGCCCCGCTCTTGCATCTCGACATAGCGCCCAGACACACCGTCATTTTGCCCTCTATCCAGTAAGTTTGGATTGCTTGGGAAGGTGCCAAGGGCCTCAAGTCTGCCCGTCTCAGGCCAGTAAAAGGCCGCTGCCGTCATGCTGGCAGAGCCGCCCAGATCAATGCCAATCACAACGGAACCTTGGCGCGGTGGTGCTTCTGAGACTTCGCAACTCAACCACTCATCGACCGTCAAAAGAACGTCACGGCTTTCACCAGTCACACGCTCGTTTCGATTGTAGAGCCTGAAACTTGTCAGGGTTGATCCGCCCCGCGCAATGGCCCGCCTCGCCTGCCCCTGCAACCATTCCAAATTTGACCCGATACCATGAGCCGCGCCGGGGTTTGCCTGCTTAAGACTTTCCAGATCATCCGCAGGCAAGCCCGGTGCTGGCCGATGCTCTTGCCGATAAACGCCCTCTTGTTCCTCATCCAGCCAAACAGAGAAAGGGTGCGCGTCGTCCGGTGCACTGGTGCTGATTATCAAAGCCCGTCCACCGCGCTTGCCAAGCCCAGACAACAAGGCGTGTTCGAGGGCGTCACCTTGATCCGCCATCCAGTGGCCTCGCTCATCCATCAGGACAAGTGTCGGTGCAGAACCCAGAGCCGTTTTGCCATCCGCAGCAATTGCCCGAATGAAGTGACCACCACCATCGCCCTCAAACTCAATTTCCAGACGTGGCGAGCGGCGAATGATAAACTGCTTTTGGTCATCCTCAGGCAAAGAGCGAATGAAACCGACGACAAAATCAAAGGCAATTCGGGCCTGATCCCTGACCCTTGCCGCAATCAAAATCTCCCGACGCGGCTGTGCATCCCATTTGCCCATGACCGCGCCCAACGCAATGCCAGCAGACAGAGCCGTTTTTGCATTGCCACGCCCGATACTCAGGCAAGCGACGTTAACGCCATCGGCCAAAGCACCCTTGACGAATTGCTTTTGAAAAGGCGCAAGTTTGATAGGGTCACCAGCTTTCGGCCCCTCAGGAATTGAGAGGCTTTCCAGAAACCGAATGGCTTTTGTAGCTGGTTTCATGGCTGGCCCCTTTCACCACACAGCGCGAAAGTGTGACCCCCCATGTCGTTCCCCACGGCTTTTAGAAACCGGGGCATTGGGACCAGAACACTCATAGGGTGATCCTCCGATAACGCTGTGCAATCCGTGCTGCATGGCGCGACAAGCTTTCCCCTGATCGCCGGAATTCATGCCCTGCCCTGAGTTCATAGATTTGCAGTGCTTGGTCACAGACTGCGGTTTTCAGGTCATCGGGAATTCCAGTGGCGTCATCACTAAAGCCCGCCTGATACTCCACCACCACGACGCCATTGCGCATGTCCTCGGTGATCTCTGTTGTGAGATTGAGACGCGGTAGTTTGTTTCCGCTCAGCTCATAGCCACCCATGGCTACACCATCGAGTGTGACACTCAGTGGTGCACCATCCTGTATTGGGCCAATGGGTAGCACCATGTCCAACACATCAGGCCACCCATGCAGGGTTACCCTGATAGTCTGGCTGGTGAGCGCTATGCCTGCATAGTCCTCAACCTCAGACTGCGCTGTGCGCATCATGGCTGTGATAGAGCTATCCTCCTCAGTGTGGTCCACCCGCATATGAGCCTTGCACTCATCCAGAGAGACCGCAGCCGCAGGTGTGCCAATACGCTCAAAGTTCATTTTCAAATCCCTTGTTTTGGAAAGCCGGGTTACCGTCACAAACGTCACCCCCCTTAAGGGGGGTGTGACAACTGTGACGCTGGATTGACCGTGTCACTGCCGTCACTTGTGACGCTTTGTGACGCTTGTGACGGGTGTTCATTCCTCGACCCTCCAAGCAAAATCATCGACAATTCGGACCAGTTCTAAGTCCTGCAATTTGCTCTTTGCTCGCATGAAAGCGGTGCGGCTGGCACTGTCACTTTCACCGTTGCTAAGGCTGTGCCGGTCACAGAATTCGCGCCACTTATCGAGGTGAACACAGCGCCGATTTTGAGGGAACAAGTCACCGAATTTGACCTCTCCATGATGTGCTAAAGCGTCGTCCAAAGCCTGCTTGGCAATCAGTGGTTTGCCGCTCAACCGGACCTTGCGAGCGCTTGGCTCAGCCTCAACAACAACCGCCGATGTGACCGGATCACCGTCTTCATCAGCGCCGATCTCAACCGTCTCAAGCGTGTAGGCAAAGAGCGCATCACACGCCATGTCACGCTGCTTCTCAGCCTGCGCTTGAATGGTGCCATTGGCCTTGGTGATGTGAATTTCAGTGTCAGCCGCTGCCCGCAAAGCACTGGACCCGCGAGCGCCTTTGCTGGCGTCCTTGCCGCTGTGATGCACCACCATGACATGAGCGCCTGTCTCCTGCCGGATCAGGTCCAGATTGTCTGTCAGCGCCCCCATGTCCTTGCTTGAGTTCTCATCACCAGCGCCCATTGCACGGGCCAGTGTGTCGATGACAATCAGCGATGGATAAGTGCCGGAACCAGCTTCAAGCGCCTCAATGAGCGCCGATGCATCACCGGGCGCACAGAAGTCCATTTGAGTGCAGAGAAGGCTAAACTGGTCATCCGCAACGCTCGCCATCAGGGCTGGCTGTCTCAGCCGCATGGCCTCGATACGGTTGTGAATGCCCTTGCCACCCTCAAGAGCGCAATAAAGAACCCACCCAGCCCACTTGTCGCCGGTGGCCACCCTGTTGCCTTGCCAGTCCCTGCCCGCTGCTACATGCACTGCCAGATCCAACGCAAAGAAGGTTTTGCCAACATTGCTGTCACCATAGACAACCGAGAATGCGCCTCGATCCATCCACCCTTTGACCAGATACCGGCTTTCAAGGGACGGTTTGACGCGGCCAAGGCCAGTCATTTGATCCATCAGGAATGAGGCGCGTTCATTCAGTTTAGGCGTTGCTGGATAATCCGCCCTGTACTGATCATGTTGCCTGCCAAGTTCTGCAAAGTCCTTCATCATTCAGAACCCGCCTTAGGCATGGAAAACGGCAAAACGTTCGCCCCG
>CANLVD010000004.1 GCA_947494445.1 uncultured Paracoccaceae bacterium
TTTCGTTTCCAACAACACCTCAGCGCCGCCGGTGAAGCGCTATCTACGCACCACCAAAGAGTCGCGCAACCCCTAAATGGACGGAATCGCAAAAAAAGTTTGCAATGGTTTATTGACCCCGCGTCATCCCAAGCCGTGCTGGGTGCTGTCTGCAAAATCGCCTCGCACCGCCATGAGAGTCATGGACAGATCAATCGGCCATGCGCAGTGTGGCAGCTGTCGGAGACTGGATATTTAGACCAAGAAGTGGACATGGGATTTGCTTGAGTTCGTGGCGGCAATCTTTTTCCTGATCATCACGCCGGGACCGGGCGTTCTGTCCACGGCCGGTGTCGGGGCGAGTTACGGGCGCAAGGCCGGTATCGCTTACGTGACCGGTTTGTTTCTGGGCAACAATCTGGTGATCCTGATGGTGGTCTCGGGTCTTGCAGCGCTTGTGCTGGCGGTTCCCTGGATCCGGTTTGTGCTGATGTGTGTCTCAACCGCCTATCTGCTCTATCTGGCCGCCAAGATCGCCTTTTCGGGCAGCAAGCTTGCGTTCATCCATCCCGAGAATGCACCCGGTGTCTGGCAGGGGCTTGCCCTGCAACCGATCAATCCAAAGGCCTATGCCGTCAACACAGCCCTGTTCTCGGGCTTTGCCTTCTCGGGAATGGGGCTCGGGGCTGAGACAGTGATCAAGCTGCTGCTGGTTAATGCGATTTGGGTGCCAATCCATCTGCTGTGGCTTTGGCTGGGGCTGTCGATCGAGCGGCTGGATCTGTCCCGGCGCAGCCAGAGCATCGTCAATGGCGTGATGGCTTTGTCCATGGTGATCGTGGTAGCCCTTGCCGTGCTGGCCCAGTTTTGAGGAACCGGATATGAAATACGGCCCAGATCGCAAAGAGCTGTGGTTCAGGTTCCTGTTCTCTCTGGCAGGGCTGGCACTGATGGTGTTCGCGATTGCCTATCGCGGCATTGGCGGCATGGCCTGGATTGAGGTGCTCGGATTGGCCAGCGTGTTCTTTGGCGGCTCGGCGATCTGGTCAGGGCGCAAGTTGTTCAGACGGCAGGATCCGGAATGACTGCTCTGCATCTTCTTGTTCAGATGGCGCGCAATTCTGCCTGGGCCAATGACACGCTTTTTGACGTGATATTGCCCTTGGACAGCCGTGTGCTTCATCTGCCGCGGCCCGTATTTTTTGGATCGATCATTGCAACGCTCAATCACATACACTCCGTCGACCTTTTCTACATTGATGCGCTTGAAGGTGGCGGACTGGGGCGCGAGGTCTACACAGCGCAGGACTTCGATGCAGTAGATCAACTGGCCAAGGCTCAAGCCGATGCAGATGCGCGTCTGATTGCATTTTGTGAGGCATTGACGGAACAGAACCTGAGCGACCTGCGCCGTACCGAGCGCCCGGATGGCAGCTTTGAAGAGCGTGTCGATGCGCTCTTGTTGCACCTCTTTCAGCATCAGGTTCATCACCGTGGTCAGGTTCATGGCCTCCTAAGCCATGCAGGCGTCGCACCGCCACAACTGGATGACTTCCATCTTGAATACGGACGTGTGCCCAGTGCTGCCGCTTATTGGGGCTAGAACGGCATGGGTGCTGTGACCGTGATCTCCCTGCCCCCGGTTGGGTGGCGCAAGCTCAGGCTCAGGGCATGCAGCATCAAACGGTCCGCGCGGTCCTGCACCAGAGAAGGTGCATAGAACCGGTCTCCGAGGATCGGGTGGCCGATTGCGCAAAGATGCACACGCAACTGGTGGGTGCGCCCGGTCAAAGCCACTAGCTCCACATCCGTGTGTTCATCCCCACGCTCCAGCACCCGAAAGTCTGTTTGGGAGGGTCGACCCGTCTCATGACATACTTTCTGCAAGGGCCGGTTGGGCCAGTCTGAGGTGAGCGGCAGGTCTATGACACCGCAGTCCTTCCCGACCCGCCCCTGCACCCGGGCGCGATAGGTCTTGGACAGATGGCGCCGCTCAAACTGCAGACCCAGATGCCGCTGTGCTTTTCTGTTGGCCGCAAACACAATGATGCCGGAAGTGTCCATGTCCAGCCGATGCACCAGAAGCGCGCCGGGCACCTGCGCGGCCATCCGGTGTTCCAGACAATCGCGATGC
The DNA here is from genome assembly GCA_947494445.1 of uncultured Paracoccaceae bacterium. GTDB lineage: Bacteria > Pseudomonadota > Alphaproteobacteria > Rhodobacterales > Rhodobacteraceae > CANLSM01. The sequence continues at coordinate 2,114 of CANLVD010000004.1, forward strand.
TCAAGCGCCTTTCCCGGCACGGACAACAGGCCTGCGGGCTTGTTGACGAAGATCAAATCGTCGTCGTGATGCAGGATCTCCACCGGGTCTTGTGGCGGCGCATAATTGCGCAGGGGTTCAGGCCGCGTAATGGACATTCACCGGACTTAGCGCATCGAATATCGCACGGATCGGAGCCTCAAGTGCCGAGTTTGCCTCGAACGCCTCGCCAAGGGCAGACTTCTTTGCCTCCCCCACGATCAGAACATGGATGTTGCGTGCGTTTTTCAGCACATGGGCTGGCAGAGTGATCCGGGGTTCCGGTGCGCCGGGCGCGCGCATCGGGACCAGAACCGGGGCATCGGGCGAGAGCGCCAAATCCAACTTGTCAGCCCCCGGAAAGATCGAGGCTGTGTGCATGTCCGTGCCCATCCCCAGAATGCAGCTGTCGATGGGCAAGGCATCTGACACGGCCCGGGCCAACCCGTCCAGCACGTCCTCTGGGGTGTCTCCTGCCACGTAGAAGGGGATCAGTTGTGCCGACTGCGCTGCATTCTGTAGAAGACTGCGCCGCAAGAGTGCCGTGTTGGAGCGTTCGGATGTCTCCGGCACGAAGCGTTCATCCGTCAGCATGACTTTGACCTTGGACCACTCCAGATCGGCACGGCTCAACGCCTCAAGAAACGGCCCCGGGGTGGTGCCACCAGGAACTGCCAATGTAGCCTGTCCCCGCGCGACGACAGCGTCGGCCAACTCGCCCGCAACAATCTCGGCCAGATCGGTCATCAGCAGGTCGCGATCAGGGTAATCCAGTACAACCGGCATCATGTTGAGATCCTTTTGGCTATTGTCGCTCCTGCACTCCTGCCAAGAATGCGCTCCCCTTGCAAGGTCAAGCGCATCTCACGGGACGGGGCTCCCGATATCAGGGCCCCGTCCCGGTATCCCGCATCAGACCGGTTGCGCGAAATACGCCTGATGTGCTGGCAGCTCGACCGTTTTTCCTGTCACATTTGCCGAGAAATCCGAATGGGTGATTGTGTCCCAATCGCCATCGGGCAGGGTCACGGTTTGCGGCGCGTCACTCAGGTTGAACGCACAGAACATCGCTGCCCCTGCCCCGTCGCGACGCAGGAAACTGATCTTGTGTTCATCTGCTTCGATGATCTCCAGATCACCCTTGGCCAGCACCGGATGCGCTTTGCGGAACTTTATAGCATCGCGGTAAAAGTTCAGCATGGATGTGCCGTCGTTTTCCTGCGCGGCAGCAGAGCGTCCCAGATGCTCCAGTGCGACCGGCAACCACGGCTTGGTGTCCGAAAATCCACCGTTGGGGCTGTCTGCGGTCCAGGCCATCGGTGTCCGACATCCATCGCGTCCCTTGTACTTGGGCCAGAACTGCTTTCCATAAGGGTCCTGCAACTCTTCAAACGGAACATAAGCTTCGGTCAGGCCGAGCTCCTCGCCCTGATACAGACAGACCGAGCCGCGCAGGCTCAGGATCAGGGCCGTCATGGTCTTGTTGCTCGCCGTGTCGAGGCTCCAGCGGCTCGCATGGCGTGAGACGTCATGGTTTGAAAAGGCCCAGCAGGACCAGCCGTCAGCCGCCGTCTCTTCGAAATCCGTCAACACTTTGGCCGCTTTTTGTCCGTCCAGCGGATCAGGCGACAGGAAGTCAAAGGCATAGCACATGTGCATCAGATCATCACCGGCGGTGTATTCACCGATAATTTCCAGCCCGCGTTGCGCATCACCCACTTCACCCACGGCTGCCGTGTCGGGATATTCATCCATGACAGCGCGCAGGCGTCTGAGGAAATCCAGATTTTCCGGCTGGTTCTTGTCGTAAAGGTGATCCTGAAAATTATAAGGGTTCACCTCAGGCGCAATGGTCGAGTTACGTTGATCCTCTGGCAAGGCTGGATTGGACTTCAGGTCTTTGTCATGGACGTAGAAATTGATCGTATCAAGCCGGAAACCATCAACCCCCCGCTCAAGCCAGAAACGGGCAACGTCCAGCAACTCCTGCTGTACCTCCATCGAATGGAAATTCAGGTCTGGCTGAGAGGCCAGAAAATTATGGAGGTAATACTGCCGTCGATCTGTGTCCCAAGCCCAGGCAGATCCGCCAAAGATGGACAGCCAGTTGTTGGGTGGCGTGCCGTCGAGCATGGCATCAGCCCAGACATACCAGTCCGCCTTGGCATTATCACGCGACGACCGACTTTCCTGAAACCACTGATGCTGTGACGACGTATGGCTGAGCACCAGATCGATCATCACACGGATATTGAGCGCGTGGGCCTGTTCGATCAGCGCATCAAAATCACCTAAAGTGCCGAACATCGGATCTACATCGCGATAATCCGAGACGTCATATCCGAAATCCTCCATCGGCGATTTGTAGAACGGAGAGATCCAGATGGCATCGACCCCAAGGCTCGCCACATAGGGCAGCCGGTGGATGATGCCTGCGAGATCACCGATGCCATCTCCGTTGCTGTCCTGATAGGAGCGCGGGTAGATCTGATAGATCACCGCTCCCCGCCACCAATCCGGGTCTTTTGACATCTGAGGTCCGTTTTTCACGGGAAGCGCAAGGTTCATTGGCTTTGTCCTTGGTGAGGGAGGCAGGCACTGGCCAACCCCCGAGGGTGTCACTGTTCGCAAGACCACAACATGCAGCGGTCACATTCGCATCGTCTGTCAAAGCTTGCACTTTGCCCTAGGCCACTCGGGATGTTTGCGTCGGCTGCGTGGCTGGTCTGGGAGGCAAATCAAACACGCAACTTTCACGAACGCATCCTCTGCTTGACGGCTGGACCCAAGGGCAAAGTGTCAGTCTTTTAGGCTTCCAAACCGGTTTGGATGCTCCAGCAATGCAAAGCACTGACCAACTTGTCAAGATTCTCTGAGTCTTTAGACAAAATTTCCTTGCCAAGGCAATTCGCACTCAGCACTCTTTCAAAGCGCTTTAAAGGGATACGCCTCCGTGAACCTCAAGGAACTGGCAAGAACTCTTGGCTTGTCGCCGACCACGGTAAGCCGCGCGCTGAACGGTTATCCGGAGGTCAGCAGCCGCACCCGGGAAAAGGTTCAGGCCGCCGCAGCCCTGCATGGCTATGTTCCAAACCATCAGGCACAACGGCTGGCTACCGGGCAGACCAAGGCCATTGGGCATGTGCTCAGCCTTGCGCAGAACGACATGATCAACCCGATCTTTGGTGACTTCATCGCAGGTGCCGGAGAGGCCTATGCGGAACTGGGTTATGACATGGTCGTCTCTGTCGCGCGGGAAGGCAATGAGGAGGAAGCTTACCGGACACTCGTGGCCCGCAACCGCGTTGATGGCGTCGTGTTGCACTCTCCCACCGCGACGGACGCGCGGATCGCATTGCTTGCCGAACTGGACATTCCCTTTGTCGTGCACGGCGTGGCTCCAGGCGTATCCTCTCCCTACAGCTGGCTCGACATCAACAATTTCGGCGCCTTCGAACGGGCAACAAAACTGCTGATCGATCTCGGACATGAGCGCATCGCATTGCTGAACGGACCAAAGGGGATGAGTTTCGCCACTGATCGGCTGGCAGGCTTCACTCAGGCCATGAACAAGGCAGAGTTGCCAATTGAACCCGGGCATATCCTGCATGCCAGCATGACTGAGCCTTACGGGTTTGACAGCACCACTGAACTGATGGCCCGACCGGATGCGCCCACGGCGTTCCTGTCCTCCTCGATGATGACGACGATCGGCGTCTATCGGGCGCTTGGGCAATTGGGTCTGGAAATCGGGCGGGACGTGTCGCTCGTTACCCATGACGATATGCTGTCTTTTCTGCCCAACAGCGGTGACGTTCCGCAATTCACCTGCACCAGATCCTCGGTCAGACGGGCCGGACATCGGGTTGTCGAGATGCTGATCAGCCAGATAACCGAAAAAACTGAAATCCCCATGACCGAGCTTTGGGAGGCTGATTTGGTGCTCGGCCGCTCCACCGGCCCTGCACCTGGTCATCGCCCGTAAAAGTGTAAATCAAGTGTAAACATGAATTGGCATAGTTTACAAAAAATATACGCAAATTTTAGATTTCATTAACCACCTCTCGGCTTCTGTAGCCGGAAAGGTAGTCAAGTTGGTCTACCCGGAATTTGCGAGGTGTCGATGTGAACATGACGATCATGGCCGATGTGTTCGAACGGTTCGAAGACAAGGTCAGCAAGGGGACGTGCAGGGTTGGCATCATCGGCCTTGGCTACGTCGGCATCCCCCTGGCACTGCGCATTTCCGAAGTTGGGTTTCCAGTCACAGGCTTTGACATATCCGACCGTCGGGTGGACACGCTCAACACCGGGTTGAGCCCGCTCAAACACATCCCTCACTGTGACATCAACTGTCTGGTGACTGCCGGATTTCGTGCGGAAACCTCCTTTCAGAAAATCTCGGACTGTGATGCCATCATTCTGTGCGTGCCAACACCTGTCGATGCCTCCCGCGTACCAGATCTGGCTTTTGTGCGATCAGCACTGGATCAGATCGCGCCGCATCTGCGCCCCGGTCAATTGATCTCACTGGAAAGCACGACATGGCCGGGCACCACGGAAGAGGTGATCCGTCCGGTGATTGAACGGCAGGGATTGGTCGTGGGGCAGGATGTCTTCGTCGTCTATTCACCCGAACGTGAAGACCCGGGCAACAAATCCTTCACCACCCGCTCGATCCCCAAGGTGATCGGCGGTCTGACGCCAGCCTGTCTGAATGCCGGTCAGGACTTCTATAGCCGGTTCATCGACCATATGGTGCCCGTCAGTTCCACGTCAGCGGCCGAGATGGTCAAACTGCTGGAAAACATCCACCGCGCGGTGAACATCGGGTTGGTCAATGAGATCAAGATGGTGGCCGACCAGATGGACCTTGATATCTTCGAGGTGATCGATGCCGCCGCAACCAAACCTTTCGGGTTCCGCGCCTATTACCCCGGGCCCGGCATCGGTGGACATTGCATCCCGGTTGATCCTTTCTACCTGAGCTGGAAGGCACGACAATTCGGCGCCTCCACGAAATTCATCGACCACGCAGGCGATGTGAACGACGCCATGCCGCGCTATGTGGCCGACCGCGTCGCCGAGGGGCTGAACCGGTCTGGAAAGTCGGTTCAGGGTGCACGCGTTCTGGTGCTTGGCATCACCTACAAGCCCGACATTGATGACATGCGCGAAAGCCCATCCATGGAGGTCGTGAAAAACCTGAAGGCGCGCGGCGCCCAGATCACCGCCTGCGATCCTTGCGTGGATGTGGATGCGATCAGCGATCTGAGGTTTTCGGACCTGACAAGCGAGGCTTTGCGCGACCATGACATCGTCGTTCTTCTGACCGATCACACAGCCTTTGACTATGATATGATTCGCAATGACGCCCCCATGCTGGTGGACACACGCGGGCGCTACCGTGGGGAGAGCAGAACTCTCATCCGGGCATAGCGGCACCTTGAGGGGTCATCAGGCCCAGACGGTCCCGGGCAAGAAACCGGTGGGTCAGCAAGACGGCAGCCAGTGACAGCCCGGCGGCCAGCCCCCACCAGACCCCGGCACCACCCAAACCTAGAGGGAACGCCAGAATATAGGCAGCGGGCAAACCAACTGCCCAATAGCTGAAGACAGCGATCCACATCGGAATGCGTGTGTCTTTCAGCCCGCGCAGCAGTCCGACAGCGACCACCTGCAGCGAGTCCACCAGTTGAAATGCGGCCGCAACAGCCAACAGGGGCGCGCCAATGGCCACAATGGCGGCTGCGTCTGCAGTCTCCTTTCCCAGGAAGGTCCAGAAGTACAACTCACCGGCCAGCACAAAAGACAGGGCAGCCAAAACAGCCAGAACAGCGGCCAGCATCAGGGCGATCTTGCCAGCAAGATCGATGCCGCGATGATCATCGCGCCCATAAGCCTGCCCCACCAGAACCGTTCCCGCCTGCGCCAATCCAAACGGGATCATGAAAATGACCGAGATCACCTGCAGCGCCACGCCATGGGCTGCCAGATAGATAGGACCCAGCCAGCCCATCAGCACCGATGAGGCCGAGAACAACCCGACCTCGGCCAGCAAAGTGCCACTGATCGGCAGGCCAAGGCGCAGGATATCGGCAAAACCGGGCCAGTCGGGACGCCAGAAGCGAACCATCAACTCATAGGGCTTCAGGGCGGGCAGCAGCCAGCAATAGGCAAGCAGCAGGCCAGCCATCAGAATATTGGTCGCAACGGATGCAATTGCTGCTCCTTCGACGCCCAGCGCCGGCATCCCCAGATTGCCGAAGATCAGTGCCCAGTTGAACAGGATATTCATCGCCACACCGATCATGGTGATCCAGAGCACGATCTGCGCACGCTCCAGTGCCGACAGGAAGCCGCGCAGAACCATCAACGCCAGCGCAAAAGGAAGCCCGGCGCCTGCGAGCAGAAAATACTCGGCTCCGATCCGCGACACTTCCGGGTCCTGTTTGAGCGCCAGAAAAATCTGCTCGCTGAAGACCATCGGTGCGATCACCAGAAGCGAGAAGATCAGCACCACCCAAAGCCCCATCCGGACCGAGCGACGTACCCCTGCGATATCCCCGCGCCCCTGGGCGTTTGCGGCCAGGGGCACAACTGCCGCCGAAAAGCCCGAGCCCACGATGAAGATCACGAAGAACAGCTGCGTGCCAAGAACCGAGCCTGCCAGTGGCAAGGCTCCCAACCGCGAGATCATGATCGTGTCGGTCACATGGATCGCAATCTGGGCCAGTTGCGCGCCCACAAGCGGCAGGCCAAGCGCCAGCATGGCCCGCAAATGCGCGGTCCAGGTGGATTTGTGATCAATCAGATCGTCAGGGGTGACTTGGGCCGACATGTTCAGCTTCCTTCACCGCCACGCTTATGCGGGAAGTGCGCCCGGCTCAACCATCGCTGTCATGATGTCAGATATTGCAATCCATCATGATGGATCACCCAAAGCCGCGCAGTCCCGGATGATCGAGCCGATCAGACGACAGTCCTCGATTGAAAAGGTCAGGGGCAGGCGCATGTCGAAAAGTCCGGCCATCAGCGCATCGGTCTGCGGTAGATTCTGCGCTTCAAGATAGCGCCAACTGCTGTGGTTGGAGGTGTATCCTTTGGGGTCCGAGGCCCCAAACCACTTCAACTCCACGCCCCTGGCCCCACATCGCGCAACAAAAGCGGACGCCGCATCCTGATCAATGCCGTCTAGGAAGAACTGGATCGAACTGCCGACAAACTTCCCCCAGCCGTCACGCTGGGGCAGTCGGATGCTGTTGGACCTCGACAGTTCATCCGCCACTGCTTCGTACAGAGCATTCCAGCGGTCCACGTTCTCGTCCAGATGACGCAATTGCGGGCGCAGGATCGCAGCCCTGAGGTTGTCCATCCGCGATGACGTGTTGGGGGTCTCCAGCTTGATGTCGGCAAAGACCTCTGCATCCGGTGCTGCCCTGTGCCGGTCGAACAGCATGTAAGATCCGGACAGCATCACGGCGCGCGCCATGAACTCCGGATCATCGGAGGTCAGAAACCCACCCTCACCGCTGTTGATATGCTTGTAGGTCTGGGTCGAGAAACACCCGGCCAGCCCGTGGGTGCCGCTCATCCTCCCTTTCCAGCTTGCCCCCATTGTGTGCGCGCAATCCTCGATCAGAATCAGATTGTGGCGCGCAACCACCTCTAGAATCGCGTCCATGTCGGACAGATGCCCTCGCATATGGGAAAGCAAAAGCACCGCACCGGGGGTGAAGGCGGCCTTGCGCGCCAGATCATCCACATCCAGCACCAGTTCCGGCGTGGTTTCCACCAGTACAGCCGTCAGTCCACAGGCCGCAATCGCACCCGGTACCGGCGCAAGGGTAAAGGCATTGGTCAGCACAACCGAGCCGGGCTTGCGTTGAAGCGCCCGCAGTGCGATCTGCATCGCCGCACCGCCCGAGCCACAGGCAAGCGCAAATCTGCACCCCTGATAGGCAGCGAACTCCGTCTCAAGCAATTCGGTCTCGGTCGCCTCGCCATTCAGCGAATTATACCGGTGCAAACGCCCTGACTGCATCACATCGACCGCCGCCGCAATCGCGTCCGCCGGCAGGGCTTCCTGCTGGGTGAAAACACCTGAAAATCTTGTGTCGGTCATGGGCTGGGTCCGTGTGCGGTTCGCCCGAACCTAGCCCGTCATTTCCCGGCCAGAGAAGTAAAATGCATCAGTCCAATTGCAATCAGGCGACTGCACGCGACAGGGCACATTGCGACCAGAGCGCGCTCAGCGCCTGCACCAGATGCGCGATATCGGCATCGCTGTGCATCGGTCCGGGCGTGAAGCGCAGCCGCTCTGTCCCCTTGGGCACGGTCGGATAGTTGATCGGCTGCACATAGATGCCGTGGCTGTCCATCAGGATGTCAGCCAGCATCCGACATTTGACCGGGTCATTGACCATCACCGGTACGATGTGGCTGGGGTTCGGCAGGTGCGGAATGCCCGCACGATCCAGACCAGCCCGCAATTTGGCGACCTGCCGCTTTTGCGCGTCGCGTTCCTTGGCAGATGCCTTGAGATAGGCAACTGAAGTCCGCGCGCCCGCCGCAATCGCCGGTGGCAGAGCCGTTGTGAAGATAAATCCGGATGCAAAGGAGCGGATAAAGTCGCACAGGTGGCTGGAACCCGTGATGTACCCGCCGACAACGCCATAGGCCTTGGCCAGAGTCCCCTCGATCAGGGTCACCCGGTCCATAAGACCCAGTTCCTCGGCAATACCGCCACCGCGCGGGCCGTACATGCCGACCGCATGAACCTCATCCAGATAGGTCATCGCGCCAAACTCGTCTGCCAGATCGCAAATCGCCTCAATCGGGGCGATATCGCCATCCATCGAATAGACGCTCTCAAAGGCAATGATCTTGGGCGCATCCACAGGACAGGCCGCAAGCTTGGCCCGCAGGTCGTCCATATCGTTGTGCTTCCAGATCATCTTTTCGCAGCGTGCGTGGCGAATGCCCTCGATCATGGACGCGTGGTTCAGCGCATCCGACAGGATGACCGCTCCCGGCAGGCGGGAGCCAAGCGTACCTAGTGCTGCCCAGTTCGAGACATAGCCCGAAGTGAACAACAGCGCTGCCTCCTTGCCATGCAGATCGGCAAGCTCGGCCTCAAGACGGATATGTTCGTGGTTGGTGCCCGAGATGTTTCGCGTGCCGCCCGATCCGGCACCGTATTTGTCCATGGCCGCATGCATCGCGTTGAGCACATCATCATGCTGACCCATGCCCAGATAATCGTTGGAACACCAGACAGTCACATCCGAAAGCCCGTCTGCCCCATGGCACCCTGCTTTGGGAAACTGACCCCGACACCGTTCAAGATCCGCAAAAATCCGGTAGTTCCCTTCATCTCGCAGGGCATCAAGCTGATCGGCAAACAGGGCGTCGTAGTTCATGGCTCACGTCTTTTCAGTCTTTGGCTGAACGGCAAATTGCCATCTTTGCCGCAAAATTGCGAGACGTCAGGCAAGGTCACATAGCCGCATCCGGCCCTGATCTAATGCAAACGGCCCTTGAGCGCATGGTTGCGCACCCAACCGGCCTGGACCGGCGAATCGACAAAACACACTTTCAGACGCGCCAACCCCGGTTTTTCGGTGAACATAATGCGCCGGGCGAGCGGTTTGCGCTCTTCCACGATGCTCCAGATCGCTTCTGTATGTCCGACATGGCGCTTGGAATTGTCGATATGAACCAGCAAATCGGCGATTGCGCGCCGTTGTACCACTTCTACCGTCAATTCCGCTTCGGCTGGATCGAACACCTCACAAATCACAGTCATGACCGGCCCCCACTGGTCAAAATTGCAGCCCGGCACCATATCCGGACACCTTTTATATTAGTGTATTGTTAACCGAAATTCCATCTGCACGAACGGATAGCGTGACACTTGTCACGTCACAAAGAAGTCATCTCCCCCAAGAGCTTTCAGCTTGGCTGCCAATTCCGCGCCCATGCGTGCGGCATCGCTGGCCGGACCCGAGATGACATCTGCATGTTTTTCCGATCCATCGGGGCGGATGATCTCGCCCGACAGGGTCAATTGCCCCTTGTCGAGGACCGCAAGCCCGCCAATCGGCGTCTGACAGGAACCGTCGAGCCCGGCCAGAAAACTGCGCTCAGCCGCAAGTCGCGTGGTCGTGTCGCGGTCATTGATCGGCGCAAGCATGGCCGCCGCCTGGGCGTTGTCACGATGCTGCTCGATCCCGATGGCCCCTTGCGCCACCGCTGGCAGCATGTCCCCGACATCCATGGCATCGCGGATCACTTCTTCCATGCCCAGACGCCTCAGCCCTGCCATGGCCAGAAAAGTCGCATCCGCCACGCCCTCATTCAGCTTCTTCATCCGGGTCTGCACATTGCCGCGAAATTCCACGACTTCAAGATCAGGCCGGACAAACTTGATCTGTGCCCGTCGCCTGAGAGAGGAGGAACCAACCGCCGTGCCCGCGGGCATCTCTGCCAACGATCCATGGGTCAGCGAAACGAAAGCATCGCGCACATCTTCGCGCGGCAGATAGCAGGTGAGCGCCAGCCCATCAGGCTGCTCAACCGGCATGTCCTTCATCGAATGAACGGCGATGTCGATGCTGCCCTCCAGCATGGCGTCTTCGATTTCCTTGGTGAACAGCCCCTTGCCGCCGATCTCGCCCAAGGGACGGTCCTGCACCTTGTCACCGGTGGTCTTGATCACGATGATCTCGAACGCCTCCTCGGGCAGATCATGGGCCTGCATCAGCCGCGCCCGGGTCTCGTGCGCCTGAGCCAGCGCCAGCGGCGAGCCTCGCGTCCCGATCCGAAAAGGTGTGTCTGCTGAGGGGGTTGTCATCGTCATGTCTTCGTCCTGCCGCGACGCGGCGCTGATGTGCATTTGGCCCCTTGTCAAATTCTGCCAAGGGTGAAAGTGTAACTCAAACTAGACACAATACGAGGGCGCGATGCAAAGCAAGGATAAATTGGTCATGCGGGCCCTTGGCGGAGAAACACTGCCCACACCACCGGTCTGGATGATGCGACAGGCGGGCCGCTATCTGCCGGAATACCGCGCAACCCGTGCCGAGGCGGGCAGCTTTCTGGAGCTTTGCTACAATCCCGAACTGGCCGCCGAGGTCACCTTGCAGCCGATCCGTCGCTATGGCTTTGATGCGGCCATTCTCTTCGCCGACATCCTTCTGGTGCCTCAGGCGCTTGGGGCCGATCTGTGGTTTGTCGAAGGTGAAGGCCCACGCCTGTCGACCGTCACCTCGCAGGCCGATCTTGACAAGCTTGGCCCGGTCGATGCGATCCATGACACCCTGTCGCCGATCTACGAGACGGTCAAAATCCTGAAAAGCGAGTTGCCCGCCGAGACCACGCTCATCGGTTTTGCCGGGGCGCCATGGACGGTTGCAACCTACATGATTGCGGGGCGCGGCACCAAGGATCAGGCTCCGTCCCGCTCTCTGATTTACCAGAACCGCCCCGTCTTTGATGCGCTGATGGACCGGATCACCGATGCGACTGCCGCTTATCTGATAAAACAGATCGAGGCCGGAGCCGAGGTCGTGAAACTGTTCGACAGCTGGTCAGGTGCCCTGCCCGGCGCGCTCTTTGATCAATATGCCATTCAGCCCGCGATCAAGATCATCAACCAAATCCGCGCGGCCCATCCGGGCGTGCCGATCATCGGCTTTCCCCGTCAGGCAGGCGAAAAGGCCGAGGCCTTCATTGATGCAACCGGGGTTGAGGCTTGTGCCATCGACACGTCCGTCGATCCCGCATGGGCTGCGCGCGTTCTGCAACCCAAGGCCTGCGTGCAGGGCAATCTGGATCCGTTGCTGCTGATCACCGGGGGAGATGCCCTGATCAAAGCCACGCAGGAGACCGCAGCGGCGTTTGCCAACGGTCCCTATATCTTCAATCTGGGCCACGGGATCACGCCGGAGGCTGATCCTGCCAATGTCGATGTTATGCTGCGCGCCCTACGCGGCTGACCGGTTGCGTTGCCAGATGTCGTAATTCAGCGCGCCTGCGTAGCTGCCCCAGACCAGATAGGGCACGAACATCAGGCCTGCCAGCAGATCAACGCGGAAGAACAACAGCATCGTCATGGCCACGGCCAGCCACAGGAAGATCAACCCAATCATGGCCGTGCCCAGACGCCTGAGCCCGAAGAACATCGGGCTCCAGATCGCATTGAGCGCAATCTGGCAGCCGAACATGGCCAGTGCGGCAGGCATTGCTGGATGCCCTGAGGTCGCCACACGGTAGGCCGCCCAGATCATCAGGATGTAAAGTGCCGTCCAGGCCAGCGGAAACAGCCAGTTGGGCGGGGTCCAGGACGGTTTGTCCAGCTGCTCATACCAATCACCGGGGCCATACATTGCACCCGTCGATGCTGCTGCTGCCACCGATCCGATCAGTCCCAGAAGTACAAGATAATCCATTTCTGCGGTTCCCATCCGGTCTTGGTTACTCATTGGTAACCCATCGCCACTACTGCTGCCGACAAACCTACATCTAGGAGAAGCCTTGGATGTTTCCAATTGCCCCTGCCAGTCTTGCGCTGGTTTTCGGAGTTCTGTTGCTTTTGTCCGGCGCTGCCCAGGCAAAAACCGCAGACGTGTCGGCCATCTGCGACCGCGCGGGTTCTTACGCCGCCGCCAAGACAGGCGTGCCGCTGGCTGTCATGCGTGCCATCACACTGACCGAGACGGGAACCCGGATCGAAGGACAGTATCGCCCCTGGCCCTGGACCGTGAATATGGAGGGCAAGGGCATCTGGTTTAACGCTCCAGACGAGGCTCTGGCCTATGTGAACAAACATTTTACGCGGGGTGCCCGCAGTTTCGATGTGGGGTGTTTCCAGATCAACTATCGCTGGCACGGCAAAGCATTTTCTTCCGTGGAAGACATGTTCGATCCCCGCAAGAACGCGCTTTACGCAGCCCAGTTCCTGCGCAGCCTTTATCAGGAAACGGGTTCCTGGTCGAAATCAGCCGGTGCCTATCATTCCCGCACACCAAAGTTTGCCAACCGCTACCGCGCCCGCTTCGACCGGATCATCGCGCGCCTCACTGGCCAGCCGGAGCCTGAGGTTCAGGCCGATCAGTACACAGCCGATCTGCAACCCACAGACAGCGTGCCTGTGGTTGTCCCCCAGGAACCCGAAGAGCCTTGGGTGGCACCACCGCCCACTAAATACGGCTCTCTTGCCGGGCTGGCTGCGACCCGTCAGGGCCGCTCGCTCCTGCCGCGTGCGCGCCGAGGGTTGTTCTAAGACATGTTCCAGAATGCCAGCCTGAATTCGCTTTTCCACCCGACGGTCCTGCTTGCCGTGGCCTTGATGGGCATCATCGTCATGATGATCCTGCCAATGCCCGCGATTGTGCTCGATCTCGGGCTGGCTGCATCCTTTGCCCTTGCGATTCTGATCTTCACCAACACGCTGTTCATCGAGCGGCCCCTCGATTTCTCGGCCTTCCCGACGATCCTGCTGGCTTCCCTCATGCTGCGCCTGTCGCTCAATGTATCCTCGACCAAACTGATCATCGGGCAAGGCCACAAGGGCACCGGAGCCGCCGGCGGCGTGATCGAAGGCTTTGCCATGTTCATCATGGGTGGCAGCGTCTTTCTGGGGCTCGTGGTTTTCTGCGTCCTTCTGATCGTGAACTTCATCGTTATCACCAAGGGCGCGGGACGCATGGCCGAGGTGAGCGCCCGTTTCGCGCTGGACGGCATGCCCGGCAAACAGCTTGCCATCGACAGCGACATGGCCGCCGGTGCCATCGACCATGCCGAAGCACGTGCCCGCCGCAAGCAGGAACAGGAAGAAACCACCTTCTTCGGTTCGCTTGATGGTGCGTCGAAATTCGTCAAGGGTGATGCGATTGCGGGCCTGCTGATCACGCTGCTCAATCTGGTGATGGGGCTGGCCATCGGGGTGTTCGTGCATCAGATGGATGTCGGTCAGGCGGTACGCACATACTCCATTCTGACCGTTGGCGACGGGCTGGTGAACCAGATCCCTGCCGTGATCATCTCCATTGCCTCGGCCCTTCTGCTGTCAAAGGGCGGGGCCATCGGCTCGGCGGACCGGGCGCTGGTCTCGCAATTGGGCGGGTACCCGACCGCACTTCTGACTGTGGCTGTTTTGCTGGTGCTGTTTGCGCTCGTCCCGGGCCTGCCATTTGTGCCGTTTGTGCTTGGGGCCGCAGTTCTGGCAACCGCTGCATTCTTCGCGCGACGCTCAGCCCAGATTGCCAAAGCGGCCGCCGCCGCACCCGCCGTGGAACCCGCAAAACCCGCACAGAAACTCGGCGATCTACTTGATGTTGATGAGATCCACATGGAGTTTTCGGTCTCTCTGGTGCCGGTGATCATGGACAGCGTCAGCGGCCTTGACGGACGTATTTCGAACATGCGCACGCATATCGCCAAGACCTTCGGCGTGGTCATCCCTGAAATCCGTATGACGGACGACCCCGCACTCTCCGACGGCACATACGTGATCCGTATTCAGGGCGTCGAAGTTGCGCGTGCCAGCCTGATGCCCGGAAAGGTGCTTGTCCTTCTGGCTGAAGGCGAGGCCGAGGCACCTCCCGGCGCGGATGTGTCCGAACCGGTTTACGGCGCTCCTGCCCGCTGGATCGACGCCAAGGATCAGGAAACAGCCGCCCTTGAAGGCTTCTCTGTCGTCACGCCAACCGAAGTCGTCGCCACCCATCTTCTGGAAGTCCTGAAACTGAACTTTTCCCGGCTGTTTTCCCGCAGGGCTCTGCGCAAACTGCTCAAGGAATACGCGCTCGTCAGTGACGTCTCGCGAGCCGATGCGAACCGCAAGATGCTCGATGAATTCATCCCCGACAAGGTGCCTGTGGACCAGTTGCATGCGGTTCTGCGTCTGCTGCTGGAAGAGCGGGTGTCGATCCGCAATCTGGCCCTAATTCTGGAAGCCATCGCCGAGGCCAATCCTTCGACCAAGGTGCCAGAGGCTCTGGCCGAGCATGTGCGCCATAGGCTCGGCTTCCAGATCATCTCTGAATTGCAGGAGCCCGGCGGCATCCTGCCACTCATTCAGCTGGCTCCGCAGTGGGAAGATCTGTTCCAGAAGCACCAGATCGAAGGCGAGACGAGCGTCGTCGATGTGGCTCTCCCTCCGGCGGAATTCAACCGGCTTGCCGCAGCACTGGCCGAAAAGATCACTGCAGCCAATGCAGGTGGGCGTTATCCGGCGATTGTCACATCGACCCGCAGACGGCGGTTCATCCAGACCGTGCTGGCGGCAAAGTCGATCCGCAACCCTGTTGTCTCGTTCGAGGAGATCGGCACCGACATTCGGCCCGCCATTCTGGGTGTCGCGTGATGCTGGATCTGCTGGCCCAGATCCTCACAGTGGCCGAGACCCTGTTTCTCAGCTTCCTTGCCGTATTCATCCGTGTCGGAGCGGTCACCATGCTGATGCCCGGTTTCGGCGAAAGCTTCATCCCCGGGCGGCTGCGTCTGGCCATTGCCCTGTCCTTCAGCATGATCTGCGCGCCCTTCCTTGCACAGGACCTTGCCACGCCTCCCACTGACGCGCTCGGCCTGATCCTGCTTATCCTGTCCGAGGCGCTGGCCGGGCTGCTTCTGGGCCTCTCGGTGCGCATCATCGTCATGGCGTTGCAATTGGCCGGTGCCTTTGCCGCTCAAAGCACATCGCTGGTGCAGATGGCAGGTGTGGCGGTCACGCCCGACCCGTTGCCGGCCCTTGGCAACATGCTGGTGCTGGCAGGCCTGACGCTTGCCCTGATCACGGATCTGCACATTCAACTGGTCTGGATGATCGTGCAAAGCTACGAGATCCTGCCAGTTGGCCTGCTGGCCGACAGTTCCAGCGTCGCGGACTGGGGTGTTGCCCATGGCATGGCGGCCATTCGCCTTGCCTTTTCCCTCGCCGCGCCCTTCGTCATCGCGTCGCTTCTGTACAATCTCGCACTTGGAGCCATGAACCGCGCCATGCCGCAATTAATGGTGGCTTTTGTCGGAGCGCCCGCGATTACCGCTGGAACGCTGGTCATCCTGATGCTGGCCAGCCCGTTCATTCTGGCCACCTGGCTGAACGCCATGGGAACAACGCTTGAAACCCCGCTCGGTGGCCTTCCGTGAGCGGGGACCAGGACCAGAATGACGGCGAAGAGAAGCAACATGATCCGACGCCGCAGCGCCTTGAGCAGGCCAGACGTGACGGCAACATCCCGCGCTCTACCGACCTGTCTGCCGCCGCCGGTCTGCTTGGCCTGACGCTGGCCATCCTGTTGCTGGCCCGCGTCGGGCTGGACCGCTCGATCCTCAGCCTTGCGTCCCTCATCGAGCATTCCGACCGCCTCGCGCAAGCTGCTGCCGGGCCCGGCGGGCGCGGCTTGCTGCTGACTGGATTGTGGCCGATGGTGCCCCTTCTGGCCCTGTTGATGCTGCTGCCCTTTGCGCTTGCTCTTGCGGCACTGCTGGCCCAGCGCGCGATTGTCTTCACGCCCAAGAACCTGATGCCCAAGGCTTCCCGGATCTCGATCCTGCAAACAGCAAAATCCAAGTTTGGCCCCACCGGCTTGATGGAATTCGCAAAATCCGTAACCAAACTGATCGCGGTGACGACCGTTCTGACCCTTGTCATACTGAAGGCCGAGGATGACATCCTCACCTCAGCGAAACTGCCTGCACTTGGCGCACTCACCCTGACCGGCAGTCTGATGGAAACTCTGCTGATCAGCGTTACACTGATCTTTGCAACCATTGCCGTGATCGACTTTTTCTGGCAGCGCTTTGACCACATGCGCAAGCTGCGCATGACGCACAAGGAGTTGCGCGATGAGGCCAAGGAGAGCGAGGGCGATCCTCATCTGCGCGCCCAGCGCCGGCAGAAGGGCATGGATATTGCCACAAACCGGATGATGGCAGACGTGCCCAAGGCCGATGTCGTGATCGTCAACCCGACCCATTACGCCGTCGCCCTGATCTGGTCACGGGAAGCCGGGTCCGCACCGGTCTGCTCGGCAAAAGGGGTTGATGAGGTGGCACGCATGATCCGGGAAACCGCAGCCACTGCTGGCGTCCCGATCTACTCGGATCCCCCCAGCGCGCGCGCGATCCACGCGATGACACCAATCGGACAGGAAATTGATCCCGATATGTACCGAGCGGTTGCCGCTGCCATTCAGTTTGCACAGAAGATGCGCAAAACCTCCCAGGAACGGAGTTGGGAGCAATGAACCGGTTCAAGCCTCTCAAGGAAGTTGTTGCCCTGCGGGTTGCACGTGCTTTGTCGGAAATGGCGACTGCGGCGCAGGCTCTGAAGGCACAGGATGACGATCTTGAAGCTCACCGCTCGGACCTTGATCTGGAGGCATCCACTGTTGATGCCGAGGCAAGCGGGATGGTGCTCTCGCGGTATCAGAACTGGCATCAACAGGAAGCAAACAGGATCAATCGGCGCCGGGACAGGGCGCTGGCCGAGTGTGAGATTGCCCGCAGAAACCTTGCCAAGTGCTTTGGCCAGAGCCAGGCCCTTGATCAGGTTTCAGATCAGTTTGAAACTGCGAAAAAAGCCAGCGTCATGCGCAGAAACGAAAGGGACGGATTGCCGCCCGACACCTAGAGGGCCGTGACCACAGGACTGCGCAGGGCCGTGAGGTTCTCAACACCGAGGCGTGCACCGTTCTCGGTTATGAAGACAGCCTGCCCCGCCTCACTGCGGATTTCCGTCACGGTCGAAAAGGACTGACCCTCTGCGGCCAACGGCTGGCCATCAGGATCATTGGCAACGGCTGTGAACGTATAGGGCCCGTCGGGCACGATTTCCCCATCCTGCCCCAGACCCAGCCATTCAAAGGCCGTTCCCGCCTGATGCGCGAAACTGCCAACCTCCTGACCGAAATCATCTGTGATGGTCACGATCATCTCACTGCTGCCAGCAGGGATGTCAAATTCCACCGAGACCGGATCTCCGTTGAAATCCACTGCACCGGGCGCCAGAACCTGTGCGCCAAGCCAGGAGGCCGCGTCATTCAAGCCGCCCGTGTCGAGAGACCCGAGGATCTGTTGCAGCGTATCATTGCTTTGAATTTGCTGCTCTACCGACGAGAAACTCGCGAGTTGCGCCACAAATTCTGTTGAATCCTGCGGTGCGAGCGGATCCTGATTTTTCAACTGTGCTGTCAGCAACGTCAAAAATGTCTCAAAATCAGACGCAAGTGCCGAGGCAGACGCCGATGTCTGCGTGGACTGCGCGGTCGCCTGCGCATTCTGAACAGTCGGGGAAACTGCATCCATGTCTTTATCCTCCAAGCCTACATTCTGAGATCGAGACGGTCACTTATGACCGGGACGGAAAGAACAACGGTCTCGGCCATACTCGACCGCCCCCCCTCTCCTGACTGCGCGTGCTCTGCCTGTTGATCCATGCCCTGTTGCGCATGGTCACCAAACTGCAAAGAGACGTCATCAAACCCAGCCTCTTTCAGCAACGCCAGCAATCCGTCGGCATGCCGTCTGAGCATGGCGTCGATTTCCGGGCGTTCCGCCGAGACCAGCGTCAACAGGCTGCCATCACTTTGGGAAAACTGCAGCCTGACATTACCCAGTTCAGGCGGATCAAGGCGCAATTCAACCTGACCATCTGCCCGTCCGGGCAGGATGGTTGCGATCTGTTGCAGCACGACATTGGGTTGCGGCAGAACGGGAGCGGTGCCCAATGCTGCGAAGCGGGGCGCATCAACACCGGAAGCAAGGGTCATCAAAGCATCCGCCCGGGCAAGGAAAGGTGAAGACAATCCCGCGATCTCATCCATCCGCCCAGTGTTGATCACTGCGGTGAATACCTGTGTCTGAGCTTGGGCAGGCATGACAAAAGGCGCAGTTGTCGACGCTGCGGGAGGTACCCGTTGCACCTGCACCTCAACCGCGGGGCGCTCCGGTTGATCCCCCGAAGTGCCCGGCACAAGCGCAGCGGCCCGGGTAAGATCAGCGTTCTGTAATGCAGGTGCTGCGGCTTGCAATACCACCGGTTCAGTCCGCAGCGGCGGAGCTGAACGCTCAGTCGGCAAGGGTGCCGCAGGTTCGCCTTTCTGTGGGCTGGCGTCCGTGGCAACTGCGCCCACCAGACCCACCTCGGGCGGTTCGATCCCGGCAGCATCAATCGCAGTCAAAGGCTGATCGGTCTGAACACTTGCCGATAGCTCAGCATCAGGTCCATCCGCTGGCGATGCCTCACCCCTGAACACTACGCCTTCACCAGACGATCGATCCGTCAAGAGCGATCCCGTGTCCTCAGCCAAAAGCCTCTCCGGGGTTACAGCCTCCTCAGGAACGCTCCAATCTTCAGCGATCCCTTCCGATGAGCGCAAAATTCCCTTCTGCGGCACCAGCGCGACATCATTCTCATCCGATGTATCGTCACCTTCCAAAAGGCTTTCGAACGGATCTTTCTGACCATCGCGGTCGTCACCCGATGCTTTCACTTTCGGGGTCACCTCCGGTGCCGGGCTTGCCGACTGGGTCTGCATCAAAGGCTGCACACGGGTCTCCTGTTCTGGAACCTCTTCAAGCCTCTCCCTAATCCATGGGGTGTTACCAGATTGTTTACTTGCTTGAGGTTACAGAAGGGATGCCACGTCCATTTTCGGAGCATTTGATATGATCCCGTCCGGTTTTCCCGATCTCGCAGGCGCGCCCGGTCGGTCTCAGCCCCCCGACCCGCGTCAGGCGCAGTTGCAGCAGGCTGCCGAAAAGCTTGAGGCGCAATTCATAGCGCTGATGCTGAAGGAAAGCGGCGTGGGCAAGATGCCTGAAGGTTTTGGTGGCGGCGCAGGGGAGGAGGCCTTTTCAGGTTTCCTGCTTGAGGCTTACGCAGAAAAGATCTCCGAGAAAGGCGGGTTTGGCCTGGCTGAATCCATTTTCCAGTCTCTGCTGGAACGGGCGGACTGACCATGCTGGCCCGGCTGTTTGCCGTGCGTCGTGCGCGCAGTCTCTTGTTTCTGCTCAAACAGGAACGGCTTGCACTGCTCAACGGAAATTTCAGTGACCTGCCGAACAGTCACCGCAGAAAGACACGACTGCTTGATCTGCTGGAACAGGACAGCCTGCCCAAGGACGCCAGGCTTGAGACCTTGTTTGAGGAAATTCGCAAAACCGCACGTGCCAACGAGCGCCTGATTCAGGCCAGCCGCCGTGGCATGACCGAAGCACAACGCCGTCTGGATGAACTGACCGGCAAGGCCATGGAATTGCGCACCTATACTGGCAAAGGTGAGAAAGTCGTGCTCGGCACCCCTTTCAAGGGTCACGAAAAGCGCAGCTGATCAAGGTTTCATTTACCGAAAATGCTTGAGAGATTTCGCGTGCTCACTCCGCGAGATGTCACCTGAATTAACACTCTATTATGGCTTTCACCGCGATGGTCCCCCTGCGACCCGAGGGGTTGGCGCGGAAGGTTCAAAGAACTTTGCCCGCATTGGTCAGAACGACACAACCAGCCGGAAACCCGGCTGCTTTTGTAACTGCGGTGTCAAAGACATCGCGCACCAAAGGGGTGAATAATGTCGTCTATTCTTACAAACAACAGCGCAATGGTGGCCCTGCAAACCCTGCAGAGCATCAACAAGAACCTTGCGATGACGCAGAACGAAATCTCGACCGGTAAAAGCATTGCGACGGCCAAGGACAACTCGTCCTTCTGGGCGATCTCGCAGGTGATGCAGTCGGATGTTGACGGGTTTTCTGCGATTTCCAGCTCGCTTTCGCTGGGCCAGTCCACGGTCGCAGTGGGCCGGAATGCCGCTGAATCCGTGACTGACCTTCTGGGTCAGATCAAGGAAAAGATCGTCGCCGCCCAGGAAGACAACGTTGACCGCGACAAGCTGCAAAATGATCTGGTCTCGCTGCGTGAACAGATTGCGGGCATCGTTTCGGCTGCTCAGTTCAATGGTCAGAACCTGCTGTCCAACACCACGCCTCAGATCGAAGGCAGTGGCACGATGAGCATTCTTGCGTCTCTTGATCGTGCGGCTGACGGATCTGTTTCGTCTTCCGAGATTTCGATCCAGAAGCAGGATCTTGGCACCACGGCTCAATCCGTTGATGCAACCGGCACCTACACCGCAGGCACCGGTGGTGCACTGGATGCGATCAACGCAACGGACGCCAGCGTGACAGTTGCAACCGTTGAAGCCGGAACCGCCTACTCGCTGTCCACAGTGGCAACGGATGCGGATAACTCTGTCATCTCTGCACCATTGGTGACCTTGCTGACGGAGAACAACAACTCCAACGCGCTGGCCGCCGCAAGTGACCTGACCTATGTTGCCAAGGACGGTGACACTGCCTCTGACGTGGTCAATGCTCTGGCTGGCAAATGGGCAACCTTTGCCGCTGCTGCGGGCATCGATTCTGGCGATCTGAGCATCACTGCTTCGGGTGACAACCTTGTTGCAAGCTCTGCAAACCTTGCCACGACAGCTGCCGACAACATCGCCATCCGGATCGATACGGTTGTGTCTGAAGACAACACCGTTGGTGGTGGCCTTGAGGCTCTTGGCACCATGGACATCTCGACCGAAGCCGGTGCCGAAGCTGCACTTGCCGAGATTGAGATCCTGACTCAGACCGCCATTGATGCCGCAGCTGAGTTCGGTACCGGTGAAAGCCGTCTTGAGATCCAGTCGGAGTTCATTGGCAAACTGTCCGACAGCCTGAAATCGGGCATCGGCGCTCTGGTGGATGCCAACATGGAAGAGGCGTCTGCGCGCCTGCAGGCCCTGCAGGTACAGCAGCAGCTGGGCATTCAGTCCCTGTCGATCGCGAACCAGTCGCCACAGAACATCTTGGCCCTGTTCCGATAATCCGAATTTGACCGGGCAGGGCAATCCGCCTTGCCCGGTCAATCCCTGTTGCCCCACGTCAAGCGCCACCACCCCCAAGACCGGCCGCCTGAGAGGACCTCGTATCCATGAATACCGCCGCCCTTGCCCATTCCGCCTATGCACAAGTCACCGCCATCGACCCGTCCGAGCGCAACGTCGAGTATCGCGCCTTCTCGCGCATCACCCGTGCACTCAGCAGCAATCCCGATCCGAAAACCGCAGACTTTCCGGCACTCGCCGACGCCATTCACAAAAACAACCAGCTCTGGTCGATCATCGCAACCGATGTCGCCAGCGACGAAAATGCCCTTCCAGCCGATCTGCGTGCACGGCTCTTTTTCCTCGCCGAGTTCTCTCTCCAGCACGGACGCAAAGTGCTTGCAGGCACCGAAAACGCCGCCCCGCTGATCGAGGTCAACACGACCATCATGCGCGGTCTGCGCACTCCGGGCAAACCGGACTGATGGCCGGGCTGGTCCTCAAACTCGGCCCGCGCGAGCGTGTTATGGTCAACGGCGTCGTCATGGAAAACGGCGACCGGCGCACCCGCCTCAACATCATCTCGTCAGACGCAAAAGTGTTGCGGCTGCGCGATGCACTGCATCCCGATGAAGCCAATACCCCGGTCAAGCGCGTCTGCTACATAGCCCAACTGATCATCGCGGGAGAGGCTGATCCCAAAGAGGGCAAAAGCCAGTTGCTGCGCGGGATCGAACAGTTGTCGCAAGTCTTCGTCGACACCGAAAGCCGGCTGCGGCTGGACGCGGCCAATGACGCAACTCTGGCGGAAAACTTTTATCCCGCGCTGAAATCGCTGCGCCACCTGATCGAGCGTGAGGCTGAACTGCTGGCCCACAGTCACCGGGCAGCCTCATGACCTTCCAGCCGGTCACCCCTTTGCCCGGAGTCGCTGGCTGGCGGTTTCTGGAACGCACGCTTCCAACACAGGAAGCCGCGTTCAAGGAAAACGTGACCCTGCAACGGGACATCGCCGCTTTCAAGGATCGCATCGGTGGCATCGCTACAGCAGAAGCTTTGGTCTCGGATCGCCAGTTGATGACGGTGGCACTTGGTGCTTTTGGTCTGGACGAAGAGATCGGGAAAACCTTTTTCCTGCGCAAAATGCTGGAGGACGGCACCGAGGAACCGGGTGCGCTTGCCAACCGCTTCGTCGACCCCCGCTACCGTGAATTCTCCGAGGCCTTTGGCTTTGGCAACACATTAGGCCCCCGCACGGGTCTGCCGGGTTTCGCGGACGAGATTGTCTCGGCCTACGAGACCCGGCAGTTCGAGATTGCCGTCGGCAACAGCGATCCGAACCTGCGTCTGGCCCTCGGCTTCAAGCGTGAAATTGCAGACATCGCCAGCAGCGCTTCGGTTGAGAACACGGGCTGGCTTAAGGTCATGGGTTCGCAGCCGATCCGTGCCGTGATCGAAGCTGCATTTAACCTGCCCAGCCAGTTCGCCACGCTTGATCTTGATCGCCAACAGGCCGATCTAGAATCGAAAACACGGGAATTGTTCGGCAGCAGCAGCCCAGCCGTCTTTTCGGATCCAGAGAATGTTGAATTGGTGATCGAGCGTTTTCTGACACGCGCCCAAATCGAGGCCGGTCCGTCCGGCACAACACCAGGTATTGCTGCGCTTACTCTGCTGCAATCGGCGTCCAGCTTTTCTGCTGCCGGTCAGATCAACCTGATCTTGTCGAACGGCTGACCCTGCTCAGTTCCGAAATGCCCGATCCAGATTGAGCGCCTTCTCGAACTGCCCGTCACGCGCGCCCGTTAGATCCTTGAGCGTTGCCGAGGACACATCCGCCTCGCCAAACAACGCACCTGCGACATTGGCCCCGGTCAGATCAGCCCCGCCAAGGGTCGCGGTCATCAGGTTGACCCCGGTCAGATTGGCACCTTTGAGATTGGCAAATTCCACATCTGCGCGCATCATGTTGGCATTGGTGAAATTGGTTCCTTCCGCCTTTGCCTTGCGCAGAACACCCCGCATCAGACCCATCGACTGGTTGGTCAGATCAGCCGAGAAATCTGCACCTGCAAAATTTGCACCAGACAAATCGGCCCGGGTGAAATCCGCTGCTGCACGCGAAGCCATCACATTGGCGCCGCGCAGATCAGCCCGGCCAAGCTGGGTCTGAAACAGCGAGGCCCCGGTCAGGTTCGCGCCTTGCAAGTTTGCCTCAAGCATCCATGACTGATCCAGCACCGCACCTTTGAGGTTCGCCCCCGACAGATTGACCATGTTCATTCGCACCGCCCTGAGGTTCGCCCCCGACAGATCAAGCCCGGACAGATCCAGACCGTTGAGCATCTTGCGGGTCAGATCCAGCGGCTTGCCGGTAGCGATCAGCGCTTCGATATCTTCGCGCGTCATCTCCGCTTCGGTCATCGCGGGCGAACTTAGGTCAACCCCGTCCATCGGACTTTGCGCCGGGGAACTCCCGGCCATCAGGGCAAAAGTCAATGCGCAGGCAAGGCGGCGCAGCATGGGACGCTCCTATTGAATGGTGATCTCGACCCTTTGGCCTTCACCTGTTGATCCGGGCACGCGCAGGAAATACCGCCCCGGCTTGATTGCAATGAACTCGATCTCCATCGTGCCTTCATCGTCAAACTCGACGCTGTCCAGCCCCAGCGGGCGGACCTCAAGGTCGTTGATCACGACCTCATTGATCCAGATCGCGCGGAAAAATCCGGGCCCCTCAAGACCCAGTTCACCGGTGCCGTCCGAGACGATCTCAACCTCATAGCCGGTGCCCGACTTCAACGTGATCGGCCCGTCCGCAAGCGGTTTGCCGACCGACAATGTGATCTCGGGCATCTCTTCCATATTCGTGCTCGACAGCAATCCGGCAAAGCCAAGATCATGCGCACCAGCACTTGTCGCCAAGCCAATCGCCGTTGCAGCACCCAGAAGATATTTCATGGTATGTTCCTTCAATTTCAGTTTGGAGAGACGACAACGCCCCAGGGCTGTTGTCCCACTTGAATGGATTTCAACGCTTTCTGCGCGTCGACATCAATCACCGTGATGTCGTTGGAATTGCCGTTGGTGGTCAGCAGGTATTTCTCATCCGGTGTGAAATCGAGCTGCCAGACCCGCTGGCCAACAAGGATGTATTTGACCACTTCATTGGTCTCAACATCGATCACCGCGATCCGGTTCGCGGGGCCAAGTGCCACGAAAAGCCACTTGTTGTCCGAGGTCACCCGAAGGCCCACCGGCTGCAACCATTCAGGCTGCACATTGGGCACTTCAAAGCCGATCTTCGTCGTCAGAACCGGACCACCTTCAGCGTTGGGATCAATCACGCTGATCGTTCCACCGATTTCAGAGCTGACAAATAGCTTTGATCCATCTTGCGTGAAAATTGCATAGCGCGGGCGCTGATCGACAAGGATGTTGTGCTTGATCGCCAAATCCTCGGTGTCGATGAAATGCGCCATATTGGTCGTCTCTGAGGTGTTGATAACCCACTTTGTATCAGGGCTGATGGCCATGCCCTCAGGCTCGACGCCCACCGGGATTTCCGCCAGCACCGTACGGGTTTCAGTGTCCACGACTGTTACAAGGTTGTCGTCTTCATTCGACAGAAACAGCGGATTGCCCGACGGGTGAAGAACCGCCAGTTCCGGGTCCGGACCAGAGGGCAACGTATAGACCTCCTTGTAGGTCTCGGCGTCAAAGACCCGCACCAGATCATCGTCGGATGCGCAGACATAAAGCAGCTTCCCATCGGGGCTCATGGTGATGCCGCGCGGACGGTTGCCGCCGTGGAACTCGTCGATCACCTCCCAGCTGTCGCTTTCGATGACCGTGATCGTGTTGCTCTTCTCGTTCGAGACAAAGACCTTGTTGGCCAGCACCGGAGTGGCCAGCAGGCTTGTGGCGAACAGTAGGGACAATAGTTTCATGTTAGCCATTTTCCTTGAATGCTGTGCATGTGCTCTCGGGCCGGTCATAGCCCAGCGTGTCGAGAGTTGAGGTCTGGTGCAGATACCCCTCCTGCGGAGAGACACTGACGGTGATCTTGCTGTCGTAGAGGATCAGCGGCTGGCGCAACTGACCGTTCCAGTCACGGAAATTCACCTTCTGGCCCTTGAAGGCCGCCAACTCGAATTTATCGCTCAGGATATAGTCGCGCAGGGTTGCGGCATCGGCTGCATTGGTGCGGATCACAGCCTCGCCGATCACCCGGATTGCCAGCCAGACCTCGTAGTCAGCCTCCTGAACGTAGCGGCCAGACAGCCGCTCGAACCGGCGCTGATACTGGGTTGCACCCCAGGCCTCATGTGCAGGGTGAAAGGTCACCGGGCGCAATCCGGCAGAGCCCATGACCGGGCGCGGATCACTCATGTGAAAGGGCAGGTACAGCCCGAAGACATTGCTGGCGTCCGCCGCCAGAACCACATCATGGCGGCCCATTTTCTGCGTAAAGAGCGGGATCTGCCGCTGCACCAGAACATGGCCCGTATCGGTCCGGCGCGATCCGCCGGTGTCCTCGAATTCCAGCGTCTCGGACAGACGTCCGCCAAACTTGGCCACCGCGCGTTTATAGCTTTCGCCCAATGCCCGGTCTTCGGGGTTCGACCCGTGGATCAGAGCCATCCGGCTCCACTTTTTCCACATGGCAAACTGAACGGCTGCGTCGGCCACCATGGCGTTGCTGGGTGCAATGTGCAGAAGGTTTGCCCGGCAGGCGTCATTGCGCAGCGCACTGCCGCGTGCGGTCGCATTAAGCACCAGAACCCCGTCGCCCGCCCGGTCTGCAAGCCGCAGGACGTCCCCGTCCCGCGCCATGACCACAAGCAGATCGAACCCTTCGGCCAAAATGGCATCGAGCGCAGCATCCGCGTCTTCAGGCGTCGTGGCTCGCTCGGTCACGGCAAACTCCATACCCAGGAAGCTGCCCGTTGTCTGGTTGTCTTCATTTGCCAGAACTGCACCGGCAAAGCCCAGGTCATCTGGTTTCAGATCAAAACGCGAGATCGGCAGGAGCTCGGGATAATCGATCCGCAGGATCGCCGTGCGCACCTCAAGCGCAAGCGCAGACCCCGCCGTCAGGACCAGAAGCAACATCCCGCAGAGAGCAGCAAATGCCGCCTTCATTCCCAAACCTCCCCATTATTTGGTCTTGTCGCACAACACTGCCTGACCCTACCGGACCCGCAAACCGATACTTTTGGATCATTGCGGGGGGCATCGGCCCCGGTAGCATCCTGACAACGTCTATGGAGGAACCAACAGATGAACAGACGACAGCTGCTTGGCGCTGTTGCGGTGGGCCTGATGCTCCCGTCACTGGCGCTTGCGCATGGCCCGACACGGCAAAAAGTCACCCTGACACAAGAGTTCGCGGCGACCCCTGAAGAGGTCTGGGAGGTTGTCGGCAATTTTCAGGACATGAGCTGGCATCCGGCGGTGCATTCCTCAACCGGTGAGGGCGGCAATGACATTGACGCGACCCGCGTACTGACATTGGGTGCCGAGGGGGGCCCGACGATCTCGGAGATCCTCTACAAGTTTTCTGACGAGAAGATGAGCTATTCCTACCGCATCACGGATGTGAAGGTCGAAGTTCTGCCGGTGACGAACTACTCGGCCCATATCACAGTCAAGCCTGTTGATGGCGGGGGGGCGCTGATCGAATGGCGCGGTGCGTTCTATCGGGGTTACCCAAACAACGATCCACCGCCCGAACTGAACGACGAGGCAGCAATTGCTGCCGTTACTGGCGTGTATCAGGCCGGTCTTGATGCGCTTGCTGCGCGTTTTGCAGGGAATTAAGCAACCACTCTCCCTGATGTTCACCCTTGCCGCCACTGCATTGGCGGCGGGGGATTTTGCCTATGTGACCAACCAGAATTCCAGCGATCTGAGCATTCTCGATCTTGACGCAGGCCGGGAGGTCGCACGGGTGCCGGTGCCGGGCAATCCTGCAGGCGTTACCCTTTCGGTGGCCCGGGATGCGGTCTACACCGTCAGCCCCGAGACCAAGACCGTCGCGCGCCACACACTCGATGGCGCTTTTCACAGCCGGATCATCCTTGAGGGCGGCCCCATCGGGATCGCACTGGATGAGGCCCGCGACAGACTTTTCGTCAGCGACTGGTACAATGCCCGCATCTGGGTCCTGTCCGCTGATGACCTGAGCCTGCAAGCCACGCTTCAGACCGGAAGCGCACCCGCAGGCCTTGCCGTTTCGCCTGATGGGCGCTGGGTCGTCTCGGCGGACCGTGATGCCGATCAACTTTCCGTGTTCTCCGCAGCTGATCTGAGCCTGCATCTGCGCGCGTCCGTGGGCATTCGGCCATTTGCCGTGACTTTCGGACCGAAGGGGCGGATCTTCTCGGCAGACGTGGGATCAGACGCCCTGAGCGTGGTTGATGCGCAAACCGGCAAGTTGCTGACCACCCTGCCGGTCGGCGATCGTCCCTATGGCGTGGCCTTCGCGCAAGGCAAGGGATTTGTCTCAAACCAGTATGCCGACACGCTCAGCGTCTTTGACCTAGACAGCCTGAAAATGCTATCTGAACTTGATGTTGGTGAATATCCTGAAGGAATCGGCGCGACCTCCGATGGCAAGACTATTGTGGTGGCAAACTGGTTCTCGAACACGGTCAGTCTGATTGATGTCGCCAGCCTGACCGTGCGGGCAGAAATAGAAACCGGCGATGGACCGAGGGCTTTTGGAACCTTTCTGGCCGCCAGGAAATAGGGATGGAGTAAAGAATGAAGACGACGACCCTGATGATCTCCGCTATGGCGATGGCTCTGGCCAATCCCGTAATCGCGGCCAACGAGACATGGCAGGACTTGCGCGAAGCGCTGTTCGAGGACAGGGTTCTGACGCCTGCCGACAAGTCCATCGTGATTGATGCGCCCTATCGCTCGCAGGAAGACGCGCGCACACGGATCGGTGCTCATATCAAACCGCCACAGGGCCGCTACATCGGCAAGGTGACGCTGGTTCTGGACGAAAATCCGATGCCCGTTTCGGCCGTGTTCTCCTTCGACCAGCCGGTGCCGACATTCCAGTTCGAAGTGACCATGCGGGTCAACGGCCCGACGCCCCTGCACATCGTGGCGGAAACCACGGATGGTCAGCTTTACGTGGCCGAGACCTTCGTGAAGACCTCCGGCCAGGGTGCCTGCTCAGCCCCTCCGGGGACCGATGAGGAACTGGCGCTGGCCACCTTAGGCAACATGGCGATCAGCATCAGCGAGTTGGATGCGGCCAATACGCTGGAAGACCAGATGGCCGCGCCCAGCGTCGTGCCCGACAAGAAGGTTGACCTTGAGATTTCCCACCCAAGCCATTCCGGCATGCAGATGGACCAGATCTCGCTCCTGTTCATCCCGATGCGCTATATCGAGAATGTCGAGATTGATCTCGATGGCCAGGGTTTCGTTGATGTGACCGGGTCAATCTCGCTGAGCGAGAACCCGCGCCTGAGCCTGTCGGTGCCCGGCGAGACCAATAATGTAGACGTGACGATGACTGACACGGACGGGACGGTCAGCAAGGCGAGCAAATCTCTGGCCGGGTTCTGAGATCCAGTCCTTGCGAATTTGAGTATTTATGGAAAATCGAAGCCGGGCGCTGTCAGCCTTCGGGTTCGCGCGCGACCTCTTGGGTCGGGTGATCCATGAAGGTCCAGCCGTCGGTGCCTTCGGGATACCAGAAGACGCGGGTATAGCCGTAACCAAGCGCGCGTTTTGCGGCATTGTAGGACATCCAGCACTCCTCAAGGCAGAAGAACACGACCGGGGCATCAGCATCGCCTCCGGTTGCCTTTGACAGGCCTGTCTTGAAATAGGCGTCTGTCACATCGGCAATCGCGCCATAGCCCACATTGGGCAGCCAGATCGCACCGGGTATCGAATGGCGGGGTTTCTCGCGCCAGATCGTGCCCTCGGGCAGTTTCGAGGGCTTTGGGGGACGCGGCAAGACATCGATGAACGCCACGCGGCCGGTGGCCCAGAGCGCATGTGCTGCATCCGTGTCCACCACGATGCCGCCTTCAAGTGTGATCGGCACCGGACCGCGATAATGGTCCATTCTGTAGCCGTCAGGCTCGGACACCGGCTGGGCGACACTGTGCGAGGCGAGAACCAGCCCCAGCACCAGCGTGCCCGCCCGGATCATTGGCCGAGCACTTTCACACCATCCCCGAAGTCGGTCATCAAAGGCACGCCAGCATCTGTCAGGATCGCGTTGATCTCGTCCTGATTGCGCCGGATGAGCGAGTTGAGCTTGCGTTTCCAGACCTTCTCGTTCTGACGCACCCCCATGGTGATGCGGAAGAACAAGCGCGGTGGCAACTCCTCTTTGATCAGCGGGATCACCTTGTAGCCGGGATAGTCAGACTTCACCATGGGACCGGCGATCGGCCCCCAGAGGATTGCGCCGTCAATCTCGCCTGCCTTCAGATCATTGAGCATATCAATTGCAGGGCTTTCATGGCGCCGGTCAACCACCAGATTATACGCCTTGGCCTTCAGGAGCAGCCGGTTTCGCGCCATGTGGGTGGCCGGTGGTGAACCTGCGATGATCCCCAGCGACTTGCCCTGCAATGCCGGATCAGACAGCGCGGTCACACCCGCCATGTCGCCATCTTCGGGCACAACGAGCGTGTAGGCCGAAGTGAAATAGTGATTGGTGTTCAGAACCATCTCGTGGCCCTGAGCATAACCGATCACCACATCGCATTTGTTGATCCTCAGCGTGTTGCGGATGAACCCTGTCGCCATCGGATACCAGCTGTACTGCACCGGCAATCCCAGCTTGTCGGCAAACATCTCCGCCAGCTTGTTCTCAAAGCCCGCGCCATTTTCATGGGACATCGGCAGGTTGGCAGGATCAGCGCAGACCCGGAAGGCCACCTTGGAGACCAGATCCGAAGTTTGTGCAAAAACGCTCCCGGTGGTCAGACCGAGAGCGCAAACGAGTGTCAGGACAAGTGTTTTAGCCGAGGCAGGCATTTTCATCCGCCCTGATTACATCGGATTTCGCCTCTTTCGCGCGGGGTCGCCCACGGGGAACAGCCTCTGTACCGCGCGCCTTGAGGTAGACGTAAATGTCATCAAGGTAGCACATCACGTTGGCGTTCTCGCCAAAGGCGGGCATCACGCTGTCACCACCGCCGCCACGAACAACCTTGCGGCCGTTGGTCACGACGTCGACGAAATCATAGTAATCCATGTCGATGGCCGAGTTCTTCAGCGCCGGCGCGTAGGTCGAGCCTTCTCCCTCGGGGCCGTGACAGACATGGCATTCGGAATGGTAGCGGCGGAAGCCGGAATAGGTCAGCCAGTCGATGGTGCCATCTTCCTGAATGTTGTAGGTGGGCACGTCATCTTCTGTGAAGTAGCGACCGTCCTCGGAATAGGCGGCCGTGATGTTGTCGATATCTTCGGTCACGGCTGTCTGGGCAAAGGCAAGTGCCAGGCCGGACATCAAAACAAGGGCGGATACGCGCATCTTCATTCCTCAAAAAGGGGTTGGGGGAGACCGGCGCGCGTCATGCGCGCACCGGTCAAAGTCACTTTGGATCAGTCTGGCAGCTTGAACACTGTCAACTGACCACCCAGAGCGGTGTAGTCGCTGAGGGCTGCATAGCCACCCACAGCACCCAGGCCGTCATTGGGGTTGGTCAGACCGGCTGCAAGGCCGATACCTGCCCAGCCGCCAACACCTGACAGGATGCCGACATACTGTTTTCCACCGGAAGTGTAGGTCATCACGTTGCCGATGATGCCTGATGGGGTTTTGAACTTGTAAAGCTCTTCACCCGTGTTGGCATCAACCGCCTTGAGGAACCCTTCCAGCGTGCCGTAGAACACGACGTCGCCAGCAGTTGCCAGAGCACCGGACCAAACAGAGAACTGCTCAGGCAGGGACCAGACGATCTCACCTTTTTTACCATCCCAAGCGATGAAGTTACCCATGCCACCATGACTGTCGCTTGGTGGGTACATGGCCAATGTCGCGCCAACGTAAGGCTGACCGGCAGTGTAGGAGACGCGGAACGGCTCGTAATCCATGCACACGTGGTTGGTCGGAACGTAGAACAGTTCAGTCTTGGGCGAGTAAGCCGCTGGCTGCTGGTCTTTTGTTCCCAGAGCTGCCGGACAGATATTGGTGGAGTTTACGTCTTCACCATTCTGCTCGGTCGAGTACTGAGCCACAACCTGAGGACGACCATACTGATCGGACGATTTGTCCATCTCAACATGGGTTGCCCAGTTCACAACCGGATCGAACTTCTCAGCCACCAGCAATTCGCCGGTCTCACGGTCCATTGTGTAGCCAAAGCCGTTACGGTCGAAGTGGGTCAGAAGCTTGCGAGCTTCGCCGTTGATGGCCTGATCGGTCAGGATCATTTCGTTGATGCCATCATAATCCCACTCGTCATGCGGGGTCATCTGGTAGAACCACTTGGCCATTCCGGTGTCCGCATCACGGGCCATGATGGTCATGGACCAACGGTTGTCACCAGGACGCTGGGCAGGGTTCCAGGTCGATGGGTTACCCGTGCCGTAGTAGACCAGGTTCAGGTCTGGATCGTAGGAATACCAGCCCCATGTGGTGCCGCCACCGATTTTCCACTGGTCGCCTTCCCAAGTGTTTGTACCTGAGTTTTCGCCAACAGGCTCACCCAGATGGGTGGTTGCTGCCGGATCAACGAGGATATCGCTGTCTGGGCCCATGGAATAAGCGCGCCATGCCTGGCTGCCGTCTGCGGTGTTGTAGGCAGTCACAGAACCGCGCACACCGAATTCACCACCAGAAATGCCGACAATGATCTTGTCCTTGACGGGCAGAACGGTCGCTGTGTTGGTCTCACCGATGGCTGGATCGCCATTCTTCACGGACCAGTTGACAGCACCGGTCTTGGCGTCGAGCGCCACGATCGTGGTGTCTGCCTGATGCAAATAGATCTGACCATTGGAATATGCGACGCCACGGTTGACCGTGTCACAGCACATTACAGGGATCACATCGGGGTCCTGCTTTGGCTCGTACTTCCACAGGATCTTGCCTTCGTTTGACAGGTCCAGTGCATAGACGATGTTGGGGAACGGTGTATGAACATACATCGTCTCGCCAATCACCAGAGGAGAGCCCTCATGGCCGCGCAGAACACCGGTTGAGAATGTCCAGGCCACCTGCAGGTCGCCAACATTGTCGCGGTTGATCTGGTCGAGTTCGGAATAGCGCGTGTTCGCGTAATCCCCTGTCTGGATGGCCCAGTTATTCGGGTTGTCCATCTTGGTCTGCAAATCGTCATTCGCGGTCGCCATACCGGCTGCGCAAATTGCGACGGCAGAGGTCAAAGCGGTTAGCTTTTTCATTACCTTCTCCCTAGTTGAAATTTAACAGAACCCGGGCAGATACACGCCCACACAAAGCGATTGAAATTGTGGCTCCGTTTTCGTAACCGGGATGCGCCTGAGGCCTATCAAAACTTTGGGCACCACCGGATGGTAATCGCTTGTCTCCTTATTCAGCTGCGAATGTGGCAAGGTAGGCGATGACATCCTCCCGGTCTGCGTCTTTGCGCAGACCGGCGAACGTCATTTTTGTCCCGGCCAGATAGTCTTTGGGTTTTGTCAGAAACGCGTCCAGCTCGGCTGTGGTCCAGACCAGACCACCCGCGGCAGCCTCGGTCAAAGCCGGCGAATACTTGAAGCCATCTACGCTGCCTGCTGCGCGGTCCACGACGCCATTGAGCACAGGACCGGTCTTGTTGGATGCTTCAGGCCCGACCTGATGGCAGGCCTTGCACTTGCGGAACACTTTCTCGCCCTTGGCGGCATCCCCTGCGGCAAAAGCCGCTCCGGAGGTCACAACAAGAGCGCAAATCGTGGCAAGCAATGGTGTCTTCATAACAGTTCTGGTCCTTCAGCTGATCGTCGCTCCCAACCGTTCCGCGTGCCATCTCACATGGTCACCGGCAAAGGTTGAGACAAAAAAGTAGGAATGGTCATAGCCGGGCTGCATCCGAAAAACGCCCGGCTGGCGTTTGGCGGCCATGGCATGGGCCAGAGCCTCAGGCTTGAGCAGGTCCAGAAACTGATCCTCGCTGCCCTGATCAATCAACATGTCGCCCGACCAGCCAACGGATGTCAGCAATTCGGTCGCGTCATGATGTGCCCATGTGCTTTCGTCATCGCCAAGATAGGCGCTCAACTGCTTGCGACCCCAATCCGATTTGGTCGGATTGGCAATCGGCGCAAAGGCCGAGACCGACTTGAACATCCGCGGATTGCGCATCGCGATGGTCAGTGCGCCGTGGCCACCCATCGAATGTCCGGTGATGCCCTGCTGGCCATTGTGCGGCAGCATGCCCTTCAGCTTGGCGTCAAGCTCGCGCACGATGTAGTCGTACATCTGGAAATGCGGTGACCAGGGGTCCTGAGTGGCATTGACGTAAAAGCCAGCGCCCTGCCCCAGATCATACGCCTCGTCATCGGCCACGCCCTCACCCCGGGGCGAGGTGTCGGGAAAGACCAGCGCCACACCGTTGCGTGCCGCATGTTCCTGAAACCCGCCTTTGACCATGGCGTTCTCATGAGTGCAGGTCAGACCCGAAAGGTACCACAGCAAGGGCACTGACTTC
Source organism: uncultured Paracoccaceae bacterium (assembly GCA_947494445.1). Taxonomy (GTDB): domain Bacteria; phylum Pseudomonadota; class Alphaproteobacteria; order Rhodobacterales; family Rhodobacteraceae; genus CANLSM01. The sequence continues at coordinate 36,672 of CANLVD010000004.1, forward strand.
GACTTGGCTTGGGGCGGCAGGTACACCGCGAAAGTCATGTCGCAGGCACAGGTCTCGGACGCATGACGATAGACGGTCTGGGTACCGCCAAAGCTAGCGTTTGAGGAGACAACCTCCATCCCGATCAGAACTCCACGACCGCGCGAATGGATTTGCCCTCATGCATCAGGTCAAATCCCTTGTTGATGTCATCCAGTCCCATGGTGTGGGTGATCATCGGATCAATCTCGATCTTGCCATCCATGTACCAGTCCACGATCTGCGGCACTTCCGTCCGGCCGCGCACACCACCAAAGGCCGTGCCGCGCCATGACCGCCCGGTCACAAGCTGGAAGGGACGTGTCGAAATCTCGGCACCTGCCGGTGCAACACCGATGATGATGCTCTCTCCCCAACCTTTGTGGGCTGCTTCAAGCGCTGTGCGCATCACGCCGACATTGCCGGTTGCATCAAATGTGTAATCCGCGCCGCCCTTGGTCAGATCGACCAGATACGGCACCAGATCGCCTTCGACCTCCGTTGGGTTCACGAAATCGGTCATGCCGAACCGCGTCGCCATCTCGACCTTGGACGGGTTCAGGTCCACGCCGACGATCTGATCCGCACCCGCAAGGCGCAGACCCTGGATCACGTTAAGACCGATGCCGCCCAGACCAAAGACAATCGCGCGTGAGCCGATTTCGACCTTGGCGGTGTTGATCACGGCACCAATGCCCGTGGTCACGCCGCACCCGATGTAGCAGACCTTGTCGAATGGTGCATCCTTGCGGATCTTGGCCAGCGCGATTTCCGGCACCACGGTGTGGTTGGAAAACGTCGAGCAGCCCATGTAGTGGAAAATCGGATCGCCATCGAGGGTCGAGAACCGGCTGGTTCCATCGGGCATAAGCCCGGCCCCTTGGGTGCTGCGGATCTTCTGGCAGAGATTGGTCTTGGGATTGAGGCAGTATTCGCACTCGCGGCACTCGGGCGTGTAAAGCGGGATCACGTGATCACCGACCTCCAGTGTGGTCACGCCTTCGCCCACTTCGACCACGACACCCGCACCCTCATGGCCGAGAATCGCCGGGAAGATGCCCTCGGGATCCGCCCCTGACAGGGTGAACTCATCCGTATGGCAAATACCGGTCGCCTTGATCTCGACCAGAACCTCACCGGCTCTGGGCCCATCAAGGTTAACATCCATGATTTCCAATGGTTTGCCACTGGCAACAGCCACGGCTGCGCGCGTCCGCATGCGCACTCCTCCCGTTATCAAAATCCCAATCAACACTCTGCGGTGTTTCAAGAAACTCTACCCTCTCACCGGACCCGAACAATTGCGACCTTAGGATGAACTGCGCACAAGAGGGTTGAATTAGCCCGCAATTCCCAGTCCATTTGAGCGCAGGAGGTGGCCAGATGTTTCGACCCGTATTGCGCGTGATTTTACCCTGCATGATGGCGGTGTCCGTCCAGGCTGCCGATTACTCCGATCCCAGCTGGCCCTGCATCCAGCGCAAGGTCGAAACCCTGTCTGCCGGACTGATGTGGCCCTATGCCTTTGACGAAGCACCTTTGACCGACGCGGACCTGTCAGGCGACATTCGCGATCTGGCCGATCAACTGGTCCTGCGGCGGGTCACACTGGAAGAGGCCGAAGTCGCGATTGCTGATTTCGCAGCCCGTCACCCCGACGCCACCCAAGGCGACTATGGCCGGATTTTCGAGCGTCTCTTCAACCGGGTCAGCCAGAATCGCACTCAGGTGATGGCAGGCATTTCTCGCTATTCCTTCGACCAGATCGCTCTGGCTGAGAAAATCGACGCCAGCCGCGCCATGATGGTCAGTCTGGAGGAAGCGGAAAATCCGGATTTCGACAAGCTTGATGCATTGGAAGAGCAGATCGACTGGGACCAGCGCATCTTCACCGACCGCGCCCGCTCGCTGACCTATGTGTGCGAAACACCGGTGCTGCTGGAAAAGCGCACCTATGCGCTGGGGCAGTTGCTTCTGCAATTCGCGCCTGAAGACTAAGCGCTCACTCCCATTCCAGCTCAGTGTAGGCCACGGTGGCATTGCGCGGATTGAACAGGTCGAACAATGACCAGTTTTCGCGCTCGGATTGCGCCACGGTCTCGGCTGCCTGCCCCAGTGACAGCCCCTCATCAATTGCCGCCCGGGTTTCAGCCTCCAGAATCGCGAGATACGCACTCAAAGGTTCAGAGGCCTCGGGCCAGTCCAGAAGCGGCCCGCCATGGCCCGGCACCACCCGGCTTGCCCCCATCTTTTCCATCTCGCGCAGAACCTGCTGCCACCCCTTGACGGAGCCATCCAGCGCAGGCGCGTGATCCTCAAACAGAAGATCACCGGTGAACATGATGGCCGAGGTCTCATCCAGAACCGTCAGATCATTGCCCGTATGGGCCGTCGGCCAGGGTGTCAGCGTGATCGTGCGATTGCCCAGATCAATGCTGTCGGACACCTTGATGCCAACATCGGGCGAGGTGATGGTTGTCCCCAGAAAAGCCTTTTCGCCGATCAGGCCACCGAAGCTGTCCAGATAGCTTCCCGCCCGGTCCGCAAGGGCACGCGCCAGACCGCCATGACCGACGATCCGGGCCCCGACATCCATGAAGACAGAGGTCCCCAGCACGTGATCGGGATGCATGTGGGTCAGCACCACATGACTCACAGGCTTATCGGTCACAGCGCGGATGGCCCGCCACAACCGCTCACCCACCAGCCGCGACCCGCCCGTATCGATCACCAGAACGGACGTGTCACCGATGATGAACCCCAGATTGGCCACATCGCCCTGATTGTCCTCATTGGCGTCCGAAATGATGCCAAGATGTGCGAAAACGCCCGGTGCAAGTTCCCGAACCGCCAGCGCATCCCCAACCGGCTGACAGCGGATGTCATCATGTTGCGACGCCTTGGCGGCCAGTGCGCATTCGGCCTCCGTTTCCGCTTCATACCCCGGTTTGAGGACTTCCCGGCACGTCTCGGTTGATCCGATCACACATGTCAGCAATACCGCCTCGAACATTCCGTCATTCCTCCCCGGTCTGCCCACACCCTAGGAAATCCCAGCGCTCCCGGCACCGCTCCATAAGGCGAGGTTTATTTTTGCCCGAATTTGTGGCATATCCTGCGGTCAACGAAAACATCGGAGGAACTGTCATGAAGGCTCTCGCCCTCGCTGCACTGCTTTCGGCCGTTTCCTATGGCGCTCTGGCCGAGGATACGACCTTGAAAAACCCCCTGACGTCCGAGGGAAGCTGGGCCGATCTTCAATATGACCTTCTGGGCGATGTGGCCCTGTCCGATGGCGCGCGGCTGTTCGATGTGGACGCACCTTACCGCGCCCATGATGCGGCCACCGTGCCCATTGTCATCCGCCGTAATCCAGACACCGGTCAACGGATTGAAAGCGCGATGCTGGTGATTGATGAAAACCCCGCCCCTATGGCTGCCGACATGACATTCGGCACGGCGATGGAGCCGCTCGATTTCGAATTGCGCGTCCGGGTCAACCAGTATTCCAACGTCCGCGTCATCGCTCGCACCGAAGAAGGCAGCTTCATGCATGGCCGCTACGTCAAAGCGTCAGGCGGATGCTCGGCACCTGCCACCCGTGATCCCGAAGTGGCACTTGCCTCCATGGGTCAGATGCGGCTCAAGCATTTTGACGGCGGTCTGGCTGCATCCAACACCCGGCGCGAGGCACAGATCATGATCCGCCACCCGAACTATTCGGGCCTTCAGCGCGATCAGATCACCCAGCTTTTCATCAACGCCCATTTCATCGACAAGCTCGAAGTGTTTCAGGGTGACGAGATGCTGTTCACCCTCGAGGGTGGCATTTCGGTCAGCGAAAATCCGGTTTTCCGCTTCCACTACACAGACAACGGCGCGTCCGACATCCGCGTGCGCGCCCGGGATACCGAGGGCAATGTATTTGAAAAGGTGCTGCAGAAATCTCTCAGCAGCTGACGCCCGCCTTCGAATTTCTACAAATACTCCCGCCGGAGGCAGCGCTTTCGGCGGCTGAGCAGTGCCTCACTGAAAGCAGAGGATTTCCGCTTCCGCCTGTGCCCGTCTGAGATTGGCCACCAACAACCGGGCCGAGGCCGCGGACCGGAACACCGCCATCCGCTCTCCACCTGTCAACTGCATCGACAACACGGTTTCGGCTTCGACATATTGCTCATAAGGCAGGATCCCCGCGATCCGGTCAATCGAACAGGAGCATTTCTCCATTACCGGACGGGTCTGCCCATTGGCTGCCATGCAGCCAAAGATGTAATCGGCCCGCGCAATCGTGGGATAGTCGTTCAGACGCTCCTCGACCGTTTGCGCGGACGCAGCCCCTGCCGCGACCCCCGCCAACAGCGCCAGAATGCGGATCATTCCGCAGTCCCGCTCAACAGTGTCAGGGCGTTGCGATAAAGCGGTCCCTGCCCACCTTTGCCTGTGACATTAGCTTCCAGCGAATAATACCAACCCGGTACGTCGTTGGACATTGTGATGGTCAGCGCCAGATCCTCGTAGCCCTTCATCTTGGCCCGGTTCGGATCGTTCAGAAACGGCCGCAGAGTGATCTGCTGCACACCCACATCGCTGCCGCCAAAGGGTTTGGAGGCGTCATTGATCTCGGCAAACTGAATAAGCGAATCCTTGACCCGGTTGCGGATGTAGAATGGGCTGCCACCGGCCTCTTGAGCCACATCGCGGATCACTGTTTCCACGAAATACATAATGATCGGGTTGCCCACAGTTGCGGGAAACGCCCCGATATTGCGCAACTTGTCGCCCTGGTGGAATCGCAACCGCGCCATCTCGTCTTCTTCAAAGGTCAGCCGCACTTCACCCGTTGCGCGATCCGACATTTCCGCTTTCTGATCAACCACCGTTTCCCGGTCATAGGCCAGCGTCGCATCCTTCGAGATGTCATCCAGCGTGCCATTCTTGAAAATCAGGTCGTAAGTCTCGACCGCCAAAGCCGGACTTTGCGAAAACGCCAGCCCGAGTGTCAGGCACAAGCCTGTCAGAAATCGTGTCATGTTTCTCTCCCAGTGTTGGACCAAGCCTAGCCCCTGCAGCCCCGCTGTCATGTCCGACTTTTGTCTGTAACGCGCCTGTCCACGTCAGTTTGCACGCACCCGCGTCTTCCAGTCGATCAACGGGCGCAAACGGCTCAACTGCACCGGCTTGGTCAGAACCGTGAACCGGTTCTGATGACTGATCTGGATCAGGCTTTCGCTGCGATCAGCCGTGATCATGATCGCGGGAATGACCGAGCCCGTGGCCTTCCGCAGGGCCTGAATCGCCTTCACGCCGTTGTCGTCGCCGTTCAGCTGGTAATCCGCAAGAATGATGTCGGGCGCCATGCCGATGTCCTGCACCAGCGCCAGCGCGTCTTCGGTGCTTTCGGCCCCCAGAACACTCGCCCCCCAGCTTTCCAGCTTCTGGGTGGTTGCAAACAGGACATCTGGGTCATTCTCGATGATCACCACGATGAGATCCATCTCGGAATCTTGCACCGGCGCTGTCGGCAAACTGGTGCGCGGTGGCGGGGCTTTGGCTTCCGTCATCGGCATTGTGATCGAAAAGACCGAACCTACGCCGGGTTTGGAGCGCAGATTGACTTGATGACCCAGATGCTGACAGGCCCGCTGCACGATCGACAGGCCCAGACCCATGCCGGTTTCCGAACGTTTGGTGTCCATCCGCGTGAACTCCTCGAACACGCGCTCCTGATCCTTCTTGGAAATCCCGACGCCCGTGTCCCAGACCTCAAGCACCACTTCACTCCCGTGCCGCCTGCACCCCACCAGCACCCGTCCGGTTTCGGTATACTGGATCGCGTTCACGATCAGGTTCTGGACCGAACGCGACAGATAGCGCTGATCGCTGCGCACCCACAGACCGGACGGCACGATGGTCAGTTGCAGATCCTTCTCGGCGGCAAGCGACGAATACTCATCACGCGCCGACAACAGGATGTCATTGATCGGAAACTCCGTGATCCGCAGTTCTGTCCCGGTCGAATCCAGCCTTGAGATGTCCAGAAGCGCATGCAGCAACTGTTCGATGGAGTTGAACGAGCGCACAAGCCGGTCGACCGTATCAGCCATGGAGGTCTCGCGCGACTGCTCCGTCAGGGTCGAGATGAACAGCTTGGCCGCATTGATCGGCTGCAACAGATCATGGCTGGCCGCGGCCAGAAAGCGCGTCTTGGATGACACCGCGCCCTCGGCCTCTTCCTTGGCAAGTCGCAGCGCCTCTTCGACCAGCGCCTGATTTTCATACTGCTCGCGCAGCCGCCGGTTGGCCTGTGTCAGTTCCACCGTGCGCTCATCGACGCGGCGTTCCAGCGCTTCGGTGGTCAGGAATTCGACCGTTACATCCATGATGTTGACGATGAACCCGCCATTGGGCAGCACATGGGCATAGAAATCGAGGATCGTTCCCTCGATGTGCCGGATCCGCTCCTGCAAACTGCCGTCCCGGCTCAACTGGTCCAGCATCCGTTTGAAATCCAGCGTCTCGTTGGGCGAATAGATCAGCCGGTTCTTGCGCACGAACTCAAGGATCTGGCCAAAGGATGTGCCCTCACGCAGCAGCGGAAAAGGCAGGCCAAGCAACTCGCCAAAGCGGGCATTGTTGATCAACAGATGCCCGTCATGGGAAAACGTGCAGATGCCCGACGACATGTGATCGAAGGCTGCCTGCAGAAAATGCGCCTGCGCATCAATCAGCCGGTTCTGTTCGGTCTGGTTGCGGCGGACAACGCCGGTGATGTCGGTCTGCAGCACCACGATGTTGTCGGAACTCGTGCGCTGATGGGTGATCTGGAACCAGCGATCATCCTTCAGCGCCAGCACGAAAGACGCCGACATGCCCGATGAGCGGTCAAGATGGGTGTGCAGCATCGCCATCTGGTCGCGCTCATGCTCGCGCCGCACATGGGCACTTGCCTGCACGGCCTGAAAATACTCGCGGAAATCCAGCCCCGGCTGGATGATCTCGGACACATCGGCCAAAAGGTTGCGGAACAGATCGTTGCAGACCTGCAGCTTGTTGTCGGTAAAGAGCGCAAAGCCGCCCTCCATCGCCTCCAGCGCGTCCCCGAGGTTCTTCTGGGTCTGCTCACGGGCGAACTCGGCCACCTGCAACTGGTTCGAGGCCTGCCCGAGCGTATCCAGCGCGCGTTCCAGATCCTTGGTCTTTGCCCAGACCTCGCCCTGCAAGGCCACCGCTGACTGGAACAGTGAATAGGCCGAGCCACGCACCTCTGGCGCCCGGTCCGCCCTGCGGATCAACGCGTCGATGATGCGGCCCTGTTTCTGGACCTGAATGTCAAGCGGATCGTCTGGATTGATCACGCGGTTTCGTCCTCCTGAGGCCTGAAGAAGGCCAGTCCGACAAATGTCTGGTTAACATGTACGCCACAATGCTGTTCGCCGTAGGTGTTGAACCCGATCACCCGATGCCTGCGCAGCACCTGCGAGGTCTCGGCCAGCATGTTCTTCTGCTCGATTTCCAGACGGCGCAGAACACAGTCGAAGCCAAGTATGAAATCGGGCGCATTGGCATGATCATCCCGCACCGCAAGGCCATTGTCCAGCGTCTCTAGTATCTCGTTTCCATGGCCGAGCGTCAGCACCAGACCATCGTCGATGGCACACAGAAACGCCAGCGCCCCGTCAGGCTCGACCTGCTGAATGGCGCGCACATGCCAAGCCTGACCGCTGTGCACGAGAACCGGATTCTCCGCAAAAATCTCGGGCGATAGATCCTCAAGCGCGCAGCCCACCAGACGGGCGTATTCCGATGCCGCAGGCGCGCCGTTGATCTCCTGCACGAGGCGTTCTTCGGGATGGGCGCGGGTGACCACCATCTGCTTGGATGTGGGCGAGAAATGATCAAACCCGATGCCCTGAAACGGCAGATTGGTCTCCAGCATCAGCACTAAAGCCGCATCGGGGTAAAACCGCCCGTCGCAGAACACAAAGGTCTCGTCAAAGGCCAGTCCGTTGCCAGCCGAGCCGCCAAAGACCTGCGTGTCGCGCAAACCTGCCTCCAGAGCCGTGACCAGCAGATCTTCCTGCTTCGACAACCCGTCCGAGAACAAAAGCGCCAGCCGCTGCCAGTCCGGCTTGGTGCCCAGCGCCTCTTCCAACTGCCGGGCCACGGTCGCAGTGCCTTCGATCGATACCGGCCTGAGCGGGTGAATGAGCGATGCCTCACCGCGAAAATGCGCCCGAGGCAGGGCGACCAGCATCAGCGTGCCATCCTCATACCCCAAAGGCGTGATCTGACCTGCGGTGGTGCAACCATACACCGGCAGGTCTGCGAGGTGGGTGTTCAGTGCTGCCGCCGTCCGGTCCAGATCCAGCCCACTGGGGACAAAGACCAGCACAAGCCCTGCGCTTGTCAGGTCAAGCTGCGCTGCCGCTTCGCCGACGGCCTCATCGGGAATGCGGGCCTTTGATACTCCGACCTGCGGCAAGCGCGCCAGAAACCGGGCCTGCGGCACGATGCGGTTCATCTCAAAGGGTCTCCTGCGCTCCGGTCTCCGCGCGCTCGGACCGGCCGACATCCAGATTGGCCGCGTTCACCAGAACCGCGGCCTGCGTCCGGTTGTGCACCCCAAGCCGCCGAAGCAAAGCCGTGATATGCGCTTTCACCGTCGCCTCGGCCAGGCTCAGCTCATAGGCGATCTGCTTGTTCGGCTTGCCGTCACAGATCAGCCGCATGATCCGGCTTTGCTGAGGTGTCAGCGCCGCGATCTTCTGGGCGATCTGCAAACTGCTGGGCTCTTCATCCGCGCTGCGGCTCGACGGCTTGTAGCCCTGCGGCAGGAACCGCCGCCCTTCGCTAACCTCCATCAGCGCTTCCTTCAGCACCGTATGAGAGGCATCCTTGGGCACAAACCCGGCCGCCCCGGCGGACAACAGTGCATGAACCGTATCAGGCGAATTTTCAGCAGAAATCACCAGCACCGGCACATCGGGCATCTTGCCCTTGATCTTGAAAAACCCGCTCAACCCCGTCACATCCGGCAGGTTCAGATCCAGCATGATCAGATCGGGCGACACCCGCTGGCTGACGATCTTCATCGCATCACTGAGCGAGGTCGCCGTGCGAATGGTCTTGGCTGCAAACATCTTGGACAGGGTCGAGGCCAGCGCGTCGCAATAGAGCGGATGATCATCAATCACCAGAATGGAGTCGATTTCGACCCGGCTGTGATTTTCACCTTTGTGCATTCTGGACCCTCTCAGTGGACTTCAAGTTTAGGGTCAACCCTGCAAGACGTGCAAGCCTGTTGGAAATTACATCAGACTAAAGCACTAGGTCGCAGGCAGACCAGTGTGCCACCAATGGCCTTTCCTGCCTGCCGAATTATTCAGCATCTTGCGGGGTTTGGTCGATTTTTGACCAAAAGGTCCAAAAAATTCGGGACAAACCCGACAGGACCATTAAGCTGGCCCGCAAGAAACCAACCACGAGAGGGATACCCATGTCATTGATCAAGATGACCCGCCGCGCAGCCGTTGGCCTGATGGCGGGCGCGGGACTTTTGGCTAGCGCCAGCTTTGCTTCGGCCGAGGCGATCAAAGTGGCCGCGATCTACACACTACCGGTCGAGCAGCAATGGATCAGCCGCATTCACAAGGCGCTCAACGCCGCTGCCGAACGCGGCGACATCGAATACACCTTCTCGGAAAACGTCGCCAACACCGACTACGAGCGTGTCATGCGCGAATACGCCGAGGCCGGTCAGAAGCTGATCGTGGGTGAGGTTTTCGGGCTGGAACGTGCGGCCCGCAACGTGGCCAAGGATTACGGCGACACGGCCTTTCTGATGGGGTCGTCCTTCGGTCCCAGCGGCGACAACTTCTCGGTTTTCGACAACTGGATCCACGAGCCCAGCTATCTGTCGGGCATCGTCGCGGGCAATGCCACCGAAAGCAACCTGATCGGCATGGTCGGCGGTTACGCCATCCCCGAGGTCAACCGCCTGATGCATGCGTTCATGGACGGTGCCCGCTCGGTCAATCCGGACGTCAAGTTCCTCGTGAACTTCATCGACAGCTGGTATGATCCGCCCAAAGCCAAGGAAAGCGCTTTCGCCATGATGGATGCAGGTGCCGACATCATGTATGCGGAACGCTTCGGAGTGTCCGACGCCGCCGTAGAACGCGGTGTGAAGGCCATCGGCAACGTCATCGACACCTCCGGCGATTATCCCGATACAATCCTTGCCTCAGCAATCTGGCACATGGAGCCGACCATCGACCGCGCCATCGCAGCCGTCAAAGGCGGCACGTTCGAGGCCTCGGACTACGGCCAGTACAGCTTCATGGGTTATGGCGGCGGATCGCTGGTGCTGGATGAGGCGCTGGTGCCAGCCGATGTCGTGGCGGCTGTGGCTGCCACTGAAGCCGAGATCATGGACGGGCTCTTCCGCGTCAATGTGAATGACGCTGCACCCCAGTCCGACAACTGAGATCAGACCGGCGCGGGCGGGTCAGACCCTGCCCGCGCCCTTTCACTCATGACCCCTGTCCTGTCCCTTAAGAACCTGACCAAACGCTTCGGCCCGGTGCTGGCCGCCGATGACATCAGCCTTGATCTGATGCATGGCGAGGTGCTGGCCCTTCTGGGCGAAAACGGCGCGGGCAAGACCACCCTGATGAACATGCTCTTTGGCCAGTATGTACCTGATGCCGGCAGCGTTGAGGTGTTCGATGCAGGCCAGCCCCGCACATTGCCAGCGGGCAACGCACAGGCCGCCATTGATGCGCGCATCGGCATGGTGCACCAGCATTTCACACTGGCCGAAAACCTCAGCGTTCTGGACAGCGTGGTGCTGGGCGCTGAACCACTCTGGTCGTTCCGCCGCGCCCTTTCACCCGCGCGCACGCGCCTGACCGACCTGATGACCCGCTCCGGCCTGACTGTACCGCTTGATGCCAAGATCTCCGCGCTGACCGTGGGCGAGCGGCAACGGGTCGAAATCCTCAAGGCACTCTATCGTGACGTCCGCGTCCTTGTGCTTGACGAGCCAACGGCCGTTCTGACCCCGCAAGAGGCCGATGGCCTGTTCGCGGCACTGCGCACCATGGTCGCAGACGGCCTTTCGGTCATTTTCATCTCGCATAAACTGCGGGAAGTGCTGGCCTTCTCCGACCGCATTATGGTCCTGCGCCACGGGAAGGCCGTGGGCGAGATGCCAACGGCAGAAGCTGACGCCGCCCGGATCATCCGCATGATGGTGGGCGAGGATCACAAAATGCCCGACCGTAGCCCAGGCACGCCGGGCGATCTGCGTCTGCACTTGCAAAACCTCTCTACCAGCGGCACGCGGCCCCTGCGCAACGTCACCCTTGATGCCCATGGCGGGCAGATCATCGGCATCGCGGGCGTCTCGGGCAACGGCCAGACCACGCTTGCACAGGTCATCTCGGGATTGGAGCAGCCCAGCGCGGGAAGCCTGTCCATCCAGGGGCAGACAATCGACCGGCTGACACCAAAATCCGCTCTGGCCCACAAGATCGGCCGCATCCCGGAAGACCGCCACCACGACGGCATCGTGCCCGCGCTGACAGTCGCCGAAAACCTTGTGCTGGAGCGTCTTGATGACAGCGACGTGCAGCACTTTGGCTTTCTGCGCAAATCGGGTATCGCGGAAAATGCCGCAAGACTGAGCAGCGCTTATGACGTGCGCGGCCCCGGGATCGCTGCCCGCGCGGCACTGCTCTCGGGAGGCAATATCCAGAAGCTGATCCTTGCCCGTGTGATCGAAGCGGCCCCAGATGTGATCCTTGCCAACCAACCGACACGTGGCCTTGATTTCCGCGCCGCCGCCGAGATCAGCCGCCGCCTGATCGAGGCGCGTGACCGGGGTGCCGCCGTCATCCTGATCTCCGAGGATCTGGACGAGGTTCTGGCACTTTCCGACCGCATCTTCGTGATGCACGACGGCCATTGCCTTGAGACAGACAGCCGCGACCGCACCGACATCGGCTATGCCATGGCAGGGGAAGCCGCATGATCGAGATTGTCCCGCGCGAGACCACAAGACCGCTTCTGACTGCGCTCATCCCTGTGATCGCAGCATTGGCGGCACTGGCGCTTGCCGCCATTCCGCTTCTGGCCGCCGGTGCGCCGCTCCTGCAGGCCTACAAGCAGATGTTCCTCGGCGTTTTCGGCTCGTTCTTCACCTTCACCGAGATGCTGACCCGCGCCACGCCGCTGATCTTCACCGGTCTGGCCGCGGCGATCGCCTTTCGCGCAAAGCTCTGGAACATCGGTGGCGAGGGGCAGCTTTACCTCGGCGCACTTGCCGCTGTCTGGATCGGAACCGGCATGATCGACGGGCCACCTGCCCTGATGATCCCGCTGGTATTGCTGGCAGGCGCCATTGCGGGCGGGCTCGGCATGCTCGGCCCCGCCATCCTGAAGCTTCGGTTCGGCGCCGATGAGGTCGTCACCTCCCTTCTGTTGAATTTCATCATCCTGATCTTCGTGCAAATGATGCTGGAAGGCCCGTTCAAGGATCCCATGGGTCTGGGCTGGCCGCAATCCGAGCCGATCATCGACGCGGCCATCCTGCCCGGCCTGTTTGAACGGATGCGGCTTCATGCAGGCTTTCTTCTGGCCATCGGCACGGCCCTGATCACCTGGATCATCACGGCCCTGACTGTCTGGGGGCTGAAAGCGCGTGCCGTGGGCGAAAACGCCGCTGCCGCACGTCACGCAGGCATCGGCGTTACCCGCCTGATGCTGATCGTGGCCTTTGCCTCTGGCGCGCTGGCCGGACTTGCGGGTGTGTCCGAAGTGGCCGGGCTGAAGGGCTATCTCACATCCGATCTCTCACCTGGTTTCGGCTATGCGGGCATCGTGGTGGCCATGCTTGCGCGCCTCTCGCCCATCGGCGTGGTGCTTGCCGCAATCTATGTGGCGTCCGTGTTCGTCGGTGCCGACAGCATGAGCCGCGCAATGGGCGTCTCAAGCTTTCTGGCCGACCTGACGGTCTCCCTGTCGCTCATCTGCGTGCTGCTTGGCGGGTTCTTCGCGCAATTCCGGCTGCGGTTCAGGGGCGCGCAAACCCCATGATCGATATCCTGCAAATCTTCCTGTCCGAAAGCTTCTGGGCCGCCAGCCTGCGCATCGCATCACCACTTATCTTCGGCGTCCTCGGCGCGCTTCTGTGCGAGCGTTCCGGTGTTCTGAACCTCGGGATCGAGGGCATCTTCGTGGTCGGTGCAATGACAGGCTGGATGGCCGTCTGGCTGGGTGCGGGTCTTTGGGGCGGAGTTCTGGCAGCCGCCCTTGCAGGCGCGCTATTCGGACTTCTGCACGCCATCCTGACTGTGCCCTTCGGCCTGTCACAACATGTCTCGGGCCTTGGCATCACACTCTTTGCCACCTCGGTGGCCTCATTTACCTATCGCACGGCACTGCCGGACGTGACCTCGCCGCCCCGGATCGAGCCGTTTCGCGCCATGGACATCCCCATCCTGTCAGACCTGCCCTTCCTCGGCCCGGTCCTGTTCCAGCAGACGCCCATGACCGTGCTGGCGCTGGTGCTTGTCCTTGTGGTCTGGTGGGTCATGGACCGCAGCGCGCTTGGCGTGGCGATCAAGGCCGTGGGTGACAATCCGGATGCGGTCAACGCACAAGGCCTGTCGGTCGTGGGCCTGCGCATGGGCGCGGTCGTTGCGGGCTCTGCACTGATGGCCTTGGGAGGTGCGTTCCTGACCATGTCGGCCTTTGACGCCTTTTTCTTCGGCATGGTCAACGGACGCGGCTGGATCTGCATCGCACTGGTGATCTTTGCCTCATGGCAACCGGGCAAGGCACTTCTGGGCGCGTTGCTGTTCGGCATGTTCGACGCGCTGCAAGTTCGCCTCCAGACCGAGGCCGGCAGCTTCATCCCCGGTCAGGTCTTCCTGATGATCCCCTACATCCTGTCGATCGTGGCCCTTGTCATCGCCGCGCGCCGCGCCGACTATCCCCGCGCCCTTCTCACACCATGGCGCAAGGGCCAGCGATAGGAGAGCCCTTATGACCGATCTTCTGATCAAGAACGCCACTCTGCCCGATGGCCGCACTGGCATCGACATTGCCTGCAACAAGGGCCTGATCACCGGGCTTGAGCCGGGCATTACGACAGAAGCCGGTCAGGAGATCGATGCCGGTGGATTGCTCGTGGCCCCGCCCTTTGTCGATCCACATTTCCACATGGACGCAACCCTGTCGCGCGGCACACCCCGGATGAATGTCTCGGGAACGCTTTTGGAGGGCATAGCGCTCTGGGGCGAGCTGAAAGAGATCCAGACCATCGACATGATCATTGAGCGCGCGCTTGCCTATTGCGATCTGGCTGTGGCCAAGGGCATCGGCGCGATCCGCACCCATGTGGACACCTGCGACGATCCGCTGACCGGCGTGCAGGCGCTGTTACAGGTCCGCGAACAGGTCAAACCCTATCTCGATCTGCAACTGGTGGCCTTCCCGCAGGATGGCGTCTTGCGCGACCCGACCGCCATGGACAACACCATCCGTGCGCTCGACATGGGCGTTGATGTGGTCGGCGGCATTCCGCATTTCGAACGCACCATGGCCGATGGCACTGCATCCGTCACGGCGCTGTGCGAAATCGCGGCGGAGCGCGGCCTGATGGTCGATATGCATTGCGATGAAAGCGACGACCCCCTGTCCCGCCATGTGGAAATGCTGGCTTTTGAGACCACGCGCCTTGGCCTGCAGGGTCGGGTGACCGGCTCGCATCTGACCTCCATGCATTCGATGGACAATTACTATGTCTCTAAACTGATCCCGCTGATGGTGGAGGCCGGTCTGCACGCCCTGCCCAATCCGGCCATCAACATCATGTTGCAGGGCCGCCATGACACCTATCCCAAACGCCGCGGCATGACCCGCGTGCGGGAATTGCGCGACGCCGGGCTGAACGTCGGCTTCGGCTCGGATTGCATGATGGATCCGTGGTATTCGCTCGGTCAGGCTGACATGCTCGACATCGCATGGATGGCGCTGCACGTCGGCCAGCTGTCCTCCATGGATGACATGCGCTGGTGCTTTGATGCGGTCACGGAGAACTCCGCCCGGATCATGGGGCTAGAAGGCTACGGTCTGGCCATCGGCAAGCCCGCCCATTTCAACCTGCTGCACGCAAGCGATCCGATAGACGCAATCCGCCAGCGCGCGACACGACTGAAAGTGGTCCGCGCCGGCAAGGTCATCGCCGAGACGCCCGCGCCCATCGCAGCGCTGTCCCTGCCCAACCGCCCGGGCAGCGCCAATCCGATTGTCTGAGCGCTTTCAGGCAGTCGCCTTTTCCAAAACCCTGCGCTAGGTTTGCCTCAAACACTGGAGGGCGGCGTCTTGAAACCTGAGCAGACCAGCGCGGATCGCGTCTATCACGCCGTGCGTGACATGGCCGTCGCCTTTGCCTTCAAGCCGTCCGAGCGGATCGTGGAAGGTGCCCTCGCCAGCGATCTGGGCACCAGTCGCACGCCATTGCGCGAGGCGCTGAACCGTCTGGCGGCCGAGGGCTTCCTGACCTTCCAGCCCGGTCAGGGGTTCTTCTGTCGATCCCTTGGCCCTGATGACATTCTGGACCTGTATGAAGCACGCCTTGCCGTCGAGTGCGAAGGTGCGCGACTGGCAGCCATTCGCGCGGACGGTGCAGGCATCACCGCTCTGAGGACGTTTTTGCAGGAAACCGAGCACCAGTATCGCGACGGCACGCCCGTGGAAGTGCTGCTCGATCTCGACGAGCGCTTTCACGTGCAGGTCATCCGCCTCTCGGGCAATTCCGAGTTGGAACGGATGCTGATGAACCTCAACGCCCGTCTCAGATTCGTGCGCTGGATCGACATGGAAGACTGGCGCGGCGTCACACCGGGCCATCACACCGGCATTGTCGAGGCGCTGGCCACAGGCGATCCGGAAGCCTCGCAACAGGCCATGCGCGAGCACATCACCCGCAGGCGTGAGCAAGCGACCGCAGCCGTGCAGAAGGCTTTTGCGAAGCTTTACGTGCCGGGCTAGGCTCAGCCGCGCGGATCGTCCAGTTCCAGCGGATAGGCAGACGGCGACAAGGCTGCCTGAAACCACGTGACCAACGTCTGCACGGAAAAAACCGGCAGGCCGGTCGCTTTGCGAATGTCCCGCGCGTAAGGCACCATATTGGTGCATTCCAGAACGATGGCCCCCAGATCGGGATGGCTTGCCACCAGATCGCTGGCGGCATCAATCAGATCAGAGCGGCAGGCCGCGAAATCAATCTCAAGATGATCTGACAAGATGGCCTGGGAAAATTCCCGCAAACCTTCCGTCCCCCCGATGGGCGTGTCCAGCGGTACGCCCGCGGCCTGTAAATGCGCGGGCGTCAGGGTGGATTTGGAGATCGTCAGCACGCCCACCCGCTTGCCCGGCGGCAGGGTTGCAGAAACCATCGGCACCTGCATCAATGACGAACTGGCCACCGGAACACCAAGGGCCGCTTTCAGGTCGTCTTGGATCAGCGCCAGAAACCCGCAATTCGTCACCACGCCGTCGCAGCCCATGCGCACCAGCGCCTGGCCCTCGGTCACAAACGCATCCAGCATGGCACGCGCATCACCGCGCACGATCAGATCGGGTGTCGCTCCTGCGACCACCCGGTAATGCACCGGGAACGGCCATGTCAGCGCATTGCCGATGTCACCGGGGATGCGCGGAAACTGCGCCTCCAGCATCAGAATGCCGATGCTCGCGCCATAAACCGACTTGCCGCCACGCTGCACACTCATCCCAGCCGCGCTCCTTCGCTCACCTTGCGTGTCCGACCTGTTAATCAGGCCCCCGGCACGCTGGCAACTTTTCTGTTGCTACCAGCCTGTATACAGCACAGTATACCACAAGCAACCGCATTTTCGGAATCACCAGATGTCAAATTCAATGAACGGCGCTCAGGCCATGGTCGCGATGCTGGACGCCCATAAGGTTGAACACATTTTCGGCCTTTGCGGCGACACCAGCCTGCCGCTTTACGATGCGATCCGCGGCGAGCAGCACGGCATCACCCACATCCTGACCCGCGACGAGCGTTCGGCTTCCTATATGGCTGATGGCTATTCCCGCGTGACCGGCAGACCCGGCGTTTGCGAAGGGCCCTCTGGCGGCGGGGCCACCTACATTCTGCCCGGGCTGATCGAAGCGAGCGAAAGTTCATATGCGGTGCTTGGCATCACCACCGACATCTCCGTGGGGACATACGGAAAATACCCGCTGACCGAGGTGGATCAGGAAGCGATGATGCGCCCGCTGACCAAATGGAACACGGTGATCAAGCAATCCGCGCACATCCCGCGCATGGTCCGCGCGGCGTTTCGCGCGATGACCACCGGGCGCTCGGGTGCCGCCCATCTGGGCCTGCCTTATGACATTCAATACGACGATGTGGACCCGGCTGATGTCTGGGCGGATGCCAACCATCAGACCTATCCCGCCTACCCCGCAGCACCTGCGCCCGGCGCGATCGAGGCAGCACTTGAGGCGATCCTGTCGGCCAAATCGCCACTCATCGTGTGCGGCGGCGGCGTCGTGATTGCTGGGGCCGAGGCAGAGCTGGACAGGCTGGCGACCCGACTTGATGTCCCCGTAGCGACATCGATCTCGGGTCAGGGGTCGCTGGCCGAAACACATCCCAACGCCGTTGGTGTCGTTGGCTCCAACGGTGGTACGGATGAGACATGGGCGGCCATGGAAAACGCCGATCTGGTGGTCTTCATGGGTGCCCGCGCAGGCTCCACCACAACCGCGCGCTGGGAAGCACCCAAGCCCGGCAGCCGCATCGTGCATTTCGACAGCGACCCGATGGTGATCGGCGCGAATTACCCCACGGAAGTGGCCGTGGTCGCCGATCTGAAACTTGCGCTGAGCGCGGCAAACGCAATTCTTGATGCCCGCGGACAAGGCTCCCAGAGCTTTGGCGGGGCGACTGCGGCGGCCGAGATCAAACGTCGCAAGTTCGAGGTGTTCAACATCCACGCCACCAGCGACGCCACCCCGATCCGCCCCGAACGCGTGATCGCCACCTTGCAGAAAACCCTGCCAGACGACGCCACCATCGTCTCGGACCCCGGCACAAGCTGCCCGTATTTCTCGGCCTATTACCAATTGCCCCGGCCGGGACGGCATTTCATCACCAACCGCGCGCACGGGGCTTTGGGCTATGCCCTGTCGGCGTCACTGGGCGCGTGGTTTGGACGGCCGGGAAGCAAGGTCGTGGGGCTGATGGGCGACGGCTCTTTCGGGTTCACCTGCGGCGAGCTGGAAACCGTCTGCCGCTACCGCGCTAACATCACATTTATCGTTTTCTCGAACTCAAACTTCGGATGGATCAAGGCCAGCCAGAAGGACGACAAGGGTGCGCGCTACCATAATGTCGATTTCAACCGCGTCGATCAGGCCGCCGTGGCGGCCGCCTATGGTGTGAAATCCTGGAAGGTCGAGACCCCCTATGATCTGGAACGCGTGCTGCGCGAGGCGATCAATCATGACGGCCCGACACTGGTCGATGTAATCACTCAGCCGCTGGAAGAGAGCAATGCGCCGGTGCGCCGCTGGATGGGATAGACCTCTGTCATGTTAACCTCTTGTCGCAGCTATGGCCTGTCCCCGCGGGGACACTTCTGGAAAGTGTTTGAGTATGGGGGTTTAGCCATTCTGACTGCGGCAGGTTTCGGCGCGAAAGTATTAACATGCAGCCTCCCGCAAAAGACACAAAAACCATTGGCATTCGCCTGCGTCCCATTGCAGTCTGCGAGGCACAGGGAATGACGGGGCAGACCAACTTGCAAACCATCACGGACATGACCGTCTGGCATCTGCAACTGCCGGTCAATGCACGGCGCGATCACGGCATTGGCTCGGTCGAGCATGTGGTGGACATCGTCGTTCTGGGCCTGCGGTCAGAAGATGGCACATGGGGGTATGGAGAGGCGTCGAGCTGGTCGGTCTTCACCGGCTCGGCTGAGGCATCATATGCCGCCCTCAACCGCTACATCCGGCCACTGGTCGTCGGGCAATCGCTCGCAGACCGGGCCCGCATCATGGAAAACGCAAGCTATGCCGTTGCCCATTGCACGGAAGCCAAGGCAGCACTTGAAACGGCTCTGCTGGACCTTCAGGGCAGGCTGTCCGGATTGCCGGTCTGGGCGCTCCTGGGCGGACGGTGCCGCGACACGATCCCGCTCAGCTGCTCCATCGCCGATCCCGATTTCGACCGGGACTTGGACCTGATGGAGAGGATCAAGGCCGATGGCCTGCGGATCATCAAGCTGAAGACCGGCTTCAAGGGCCATGATTTCGACCTGATGCGGCTGGAGCGGTTGCGCACGGACTACCCGGAATTTGCCATCCGGGTCGATTACAATCAGGGACTGCACGC
This sequence comes from uncultured Paracoccaceae bacterium, assembly GCA_947494445.1. Taxonomy (GTDB): domain Bacteria; phylum Pseudomonadota; class Alphaproteobacteria; order Rhodobacterales; family Rhodobacteraceae; genus CANLSM01. Next base: position 56,134 of record CANLVD010000004.1, read on the forward strand.
CAGCGATGCGCTGGCGTGCGTGCGCGACGTGGCGGGCTTCAAACCCGATTTCATCGAGCAGCCCGTGAAAGCGCATCTTTATGATCTGATGGCCGACATAAGGGCCCAGATCGACGTGCCGTTGCTGGCCGATGAAAGCGTCTTCGGGCCTGAGGATATGGGGCGTGCCATACGCGAGAGGATTGCCGACGGCGTGTCGATCAAGATCATGAAATCGGGCGGTTTGACCCGAGCGCAAACGGTGGCGCGCATGGCAGCAAGTGCTGGCATGTCAGCCTATGGCGGGGATATGTTCGAGGCGGGTCTCGCCCATCTGGCCGGCACTCATATGATCGCCGCCACGCCCGAGATCACGCTGGGCTGCGAGTTTTATCAGGCCTCATATTTTCTGGTGGAGGACATTCTCGAACAACCCTTCGAGGTGCGAGACGGTCAGGTCGTCGTGCCGGAGGCATCCGGTCTCGGCGGAACACCTGATACCGGAAAACTGGATCATTTTGCCATCAACAAGGCCACGGAATGACTGAGAAGATCGTGATCATCGGCGCTGGGATCGTGGGCGTATCCACGGCAATCTGGCTGCGCCGCTACGGGGCCGATGTGACCCTGGTGGACCGGGGCGCGCCGGGTCAGGGCACGTCTTACGGGAACGCCGGAATTCTGGCGTCCTGCGCAATTGTGCCGGTGACCACGCCGGGGCTGATCGCGAAAGCACCCAAGCTGCTGATGGACCCGGAATTTCCGCTTTTCATGCGCTGGAGCTATCTGCCCAAGCTCGCGCCATGGCTGGTGAAGTATTTGCGTCATGCAAATGACAAGGACACGCGGCGCATCGCCAAGGCCATGACGCCAATCATCGGCGACAGCGTGGACCAGCACAAGGCGCTGGTGGCTGACACTGATGCTACCCATTGGGTGACGGAAACCTCGTATAATTTCGCCTATGCCGATCGCGAAGCCTTTGAGGCTGACGGCTATGTCTGGGGTCTGCGCCGTGAGGCGGGCTTCGTGCCGGAATTGATTGAAGGCGCGGCCGTGAGGGAGCGTGAGCCGAACCTGTCTGATGCGGTGCAATGTCTGGCCTGCTGCAAGGATCATGGCTACATCCGCGATCCGGGAAATTACGTCGCTGCACTGGCAGATGTGTTCACCGGCATGGGGGGTACATTTGTTCAGACCGATGTGACCGATTTCGAGATGGAAGACGGGCAGATCACGTCCGTACAGACCAAGGACGGCCCGATCCCCTGCGCACGGGCGATCATCACAACAGGCGTCTGGTCGAAACCGCTGATGGCCAAGCTGGGTCTGAACATCCCGCTGGAAAGCGAGCGGGGCTATCACATCGTCTTTGAAGACGCGACCGGTGGACCGATTGAGCCGACAATGATCGCGAGCGGCAAGTTCGTGGCCACGCCGATGGCCGCCGGGCTGCGCTGTGCAGGCATCGTGGAATTCGGCGGGCTGGATGCCGGACCCTCCAAGGCGCCTTTTGCCATGCTGCGCAAGAAGGTGCGCGAGGCGTTTCCGGGTCTGAAATCCACAGCCGAGGTCGAATGGCAGGGGCATCGTCCCGCGCCCTCTGACAGCCTGCCGCTGATTGGCGAGATCGGGCGCAGCGGTGTCTTCACAGGGTTCGGCCATCACCACGTGGGCTTGACGGGCGGACCAAAAACGGGCCGATTGCTGGCGGAGATGCTGACCGGTCGGACCCCCAACATCGATATGAGCGCCTATGCGCCTGATCGGTTTGTTTCGAAATAACAATAAGAAAACTGAATTCAACAAGGAGAAGACAATGACAAAGATCAAGACAACGACGATGGCGCTGGCCGTGTCGACGGCACTGACGGCCGTCAGCGTGGCGCCTGCTCTGGCCGAGAACTGGGACATGCCGATGGCCTATTCCGGCTCGAACTTCCACTCGGTGACCGGTGCGGAATTCGCCGAATGCGTGACCACCGGTACGGGTGGTGACATCTCGATCACGACACACCCCAGCGGCTCGCTCTTTGCGGGCGCTGACATCAAGCGTGCGATCCAGACAGGTCAGGTGCCCATTGGCGAGCGGCTTCTGTCGGGTCATCAGAACGAGAACCCGATCTTCGGCATCGACAGCATTCCGTTCCTGTCGCCGTCCTTTGACGATCATGACAAGCTGTGGAACGCCGCCAAGCCCACAATGGAAGAGATCCTGGCCGAGCAGAATCTGACGCTGCTGTATTCCGTGCCATGGCCGCCACAGGGCCTGTATTTCAATCAGGAAGTGAACGCGGTTGCCGATATGGAAGGCATCAAGTTCCGCTCCTACAACAACGCGACCGCACGTCTTGCCGAACTGACCGGCATGCTGCCTGTTCAGATCGAAGCGGCCGAAATTTCGCAGGCATTTGCGACCGGTGTTGCCTCCTCCATGGTGTCCTCGGGCGCGACCGGATATGACCGCAAGGTCTGGGAGAGCCTGAGCCATTTCTACGAGGTCGATGCATGGCTGCCACGCAACTATGTGATGGTGAACTCAGGCGTCTGGGACGGCACATCTGACGCCAACAAGAACGTCATCATGGGTTGTGCCAAGCTGGCCGAATATGCCGGCACATGGCGCGCCAAGGAGTACACAGGCTTTACCCTCCAGGGTCTGCGCGATGGCGGCATGAACGTGCAGCCGGCAGGCGATGGTCTGATGACCGAACTGCGCGCCATTGGTGAGACCATGACTGCCGAGTGGCTGGAAGCCGCAGGCGATCAGGGCAAGGCCATTGTGGACGCCTATCGCGCAGCCCAGTAAGGGCTGTTGACAGCGGCGCGGCCCAAGCTCGCGCCGCTGGTTTTTCTTCATGACTTTATAGGGGGCAAGGCTGATGGCGGCTGTTCGCATCCTGCGGTCCGTGCTGGACTTTCTTTATGTGCTCGCGGGCGTGCTCGCAGCGCTCTGTCTGATTGCGATCCTGGGTTTGATCATTGCGCAGATGGTGGCGCGCTGGACTGGTGAGATCTTCCCCGGTGCCGCGAATTACGCGGGCTATTGCATGGCGGCCTCGAGTTTCTTTGCCTTTGCCAACGCTTTGAACCGGGGCGCGCATATTCGCGTGTCGATCCTGCTCAATGCGGTAAACGAGCGGTTCCGCTGGGCGCTGGAGGTCTGGTGTTTCGGACTGGGCACGGTGATCGCGTGGTATTTCACGTGGTATGCCTATAATTTCACCTACTGGTCATGGAAGTTCAACGAGTTGAGCCAGGCACAGGACGCAACGCCGCTGTGGATCCCGCAATCGGTGATGGTGCTGGGTGGCGGCTTGCTGGCCGTGGCCCTGACCGACAATCTGATTTCCGTGCTGACGACCGGTCAGCACCGCATCCAGCGCGACATTGTCGACGAAAGCTACGGGGAGTAGGCCGATGACCGAGCTTTATGCAATCGCACTGTTTCTGATCGTTCTGTTTGTTCTTCTGGGCACCGGTGTCTGGGTCGGGCTGGCCTTGATGGGGGTGGCCTGGGTCGGCATGGAATTGTTCACCACGCGGCCCATCGGTGACACGATGGTCACCACCATCTGGGCAACATCGGCAAGCTGGACGCTGACCGCCCTGCCGCTGTTCATCTGGATGGGAGAGATCCTGTACCGAACGCGGCTGTCCGAGGACATGTTCCGGGGCCTGTCGCCGTGGCTGGGCCGCCTGCCCGGCGGGCTTGTGCACACCAATATCGTGGGGTGCACGGTTTTCGCGGCTGTATCGGGATCGTCCGCAGCAACGCTGACCACCGTGGGCAAAATGTCGATCCCCGAGTTGCGGGCGCGCAACTACCCCGAACACATCGTGATCGGCACGCTGGCCGGAGCGGCAACGCTTGGCTTGATGATCCCGCCGTCGCTGGCGCTGATCGTCTATGGCGTCACGGTTAACGAAAGCATCACGCAGCTGTTCTTTGCAGGTGTCTTTCCCGGCCTTGTGCTGGCGCTGATGTTCATGGGCTATGTTGCGATTTATTCGATTTTCTCGCGCAACTGGGCACCGATTGCCGACCCGGTGATGAGCTTCGTCGAGAAGGTCAAGAACTCACGCTTTCTGCTGCCGGTGATCGGACTGATCGTGGTGGTGATCGGGTCGATGTACATGGGCATCGCAACCGCAACCGAAGCGGCGGCTTTCGGCGTGGTGGGTGCGCTGGTTCTGGCGGCCGGGCAAGGCTCGCTCAACTGGGACACGTTCCGCGAAAGCCTGATGGGAGCGACCCGGACAAGTGCCATGATCATGCTGATCCTGGCGGGTGCCGCCTTCCTGAAACTGTCAATGGGCTTCACCGGCCTGCCGCGCGCACTGGCTGACGGGATTGCAGCGCTTGAGCTGTCGCGGTTCGAACTGCTGATGGCGCTTCTGGTCTTCTACATCATTCTGGGCATGTTCCTTGACGGCATCTCGTCCGTGGTGCTGACCATGGCAGTGGTCGAACCGATGGTGCGCGAGGCGGGCATCGACCTGATCTGGTTTGGCATCTTCGTGGTGGTCGTCGTCGAGATGGCGCAGATCACGCCGCCTATCGGGTTCAACCTCTTTGTGTTGCAGGGCATGACCGATCACGAGATGGGCTATATCACCCGCGCGGCCCTGCCGATGTTCCTGATCATGGTGGTGATGTGCTTCATCTTGATCTGGTTCCCCGAAATTGCCCTGTGGCTGCCGGAGAACCTGCGCAAGGGGCCGGTCTAGAGGCCCCGCGCTTTCAGGGACCTGTCGAGACGCGGATAGACGCGTCTCGCGTTGCCCTCAAACACTTTGGCGCGGTCCTCAGGTGAAAGGTCGAGCGCGTCGATGTAGCGCTTGGTATCATCGAAATGGTGACCGGTTTCGGGATCGATGCCCTTGACCGCGCCGAACATCTCGGACGCGAACAGAATGTTGTCCACATCGATCACCCCGAAGAGGCAATCAATGCCCGCCTGATGATAGACGCAGGTGTCGAAATAGACGTTTCTCATCACATGCTCAGACAGGGGCGGTTTGCCCATCATGTCAGCCAGCCCCCGGTAGCGGCCCCAGTGATAGGGGACGGCCCCGCCGCCATGGGGGATGATCAGACGCAAATCGGGGAAATCGGCAAAGAGATCACCTTGCAGAAACTGCATGAACGCGGTGGTGTCGGCATTGATGTAATGCGCGCCGGTCATGTGAAAATTGGCGTTGCAGGAGCCAGAGACATGGATCATCGCGGGCACGTCCAGCTCGACCATCTTCTCGAAAAACGGATACCAGGCCCGGTCGGTCAGCGGCACACCGGTCCACATGCCGCCTGTGGGATCAGGGTTGAGGTTGCAGCCGACACAGCCAAGCTCGGTCACACAGCGTTCAAGTTCCGCAATGGAGTTGGCGATTGGCGCTGCGGGGTTTTGCGGCAACTGGCACACGCCGATGAAATTGTCCGGGAACAACTGCGTGACGCGGTGGATCATGTCGTTGCAATGGCGGGTCCAGGTCATCGAGACCGCCTCATCGCCGATGTGATGACCCATGCCGCTGGCGCGCGGGCTGAAGATCGTCATGTCAGCGCCACGATCCTTCAGCGCCTTGAGCTGATTGGCCTCGACAGTTTCGCGGATCTGATCGTCAGAGATCATCGGAAAGTCAGGCATTGTGTCGCCTGTCTCGAATGCCGCGATCTGGGATTTGCGGAAATCGGTGAAGGGCTTGGGCTCGGTCGTGTAATGGCCGTGGCAATCGATGATCATGAGCCAGCTTCCCAATCGGCTTGGGTCATGTAGGTAAGCCCGCGCTCGGCCAGTTTGGGTCGCATGTTGTTGACGTCGAGCCCGAGTTCACCCGACAGATAGCGGGCGCGGTTGACCTCTTCCCTGTCGACCCGGGCCTGAGCGGCCTTGGCAACTGTGCCTGCGGTCCGGCGCGGCACGACCACGACGCCGTCATTATCGGCCACAATCACATCGCCCGGATGCACCAGCGCATCACCGCAACTGACCGGCACATTCACATCACCCAGCGTTTCCTTGACTGTGCCATGGGCGCAGATCGCGTTTGACCAGACCGGAAAGCCCATGGCCTGAATGTCGTCGATGTCACGGCAGCCAGCATCAAGGATCAGACCATGGACGCCACGGGCCTTGAGAATCGTCGCGATGAGATCGCCAAAGTAGCCCGAATGGGCCTGAGAGATCGTGGCCGCAACCAGCACGTCACCGGGCTGACATTGTTCGGTCGCCACATGGATCATCCAGTTGTCACCCGGCGGCAGAGTGCAGGTCACAGCCGTGCCGCTGATTGCGGGACCTGAGTAGATCGGGCGCAGACGGTGGTGCATCAGGCCAGTGCGCGCCTGCGCTTCATGCACGGTGGCGACGCCGAAACCGGCAAGGCTTGCCGCGATGTCAGGATCGGCGCGTTTGATGTCGGTGACGCAGACAGGCATGGGCAGGCTCCGCTGTTGAAGTGGCAACACCGGGAAGATTGCCTTCAATCGCCGGGCAACACCAGAGGGTGCGGACCGGTGCATAGGTATCGGGTGGGGCAGGTCTTGCAGGTTGCAGTCGATCTTCGCGGTCAGGATTGCTAACAAGAATGGATGCACGGATACCAAAGTTTGACCAGATGCCCAGCCTGCCCGACTTGACGCTTGAGCGCGAATGCCCGCAACCGGTCTGCGGCATTGACGAGGTCGGGCGCGGGCCCTGGGCAGGGCCAGTGGTGGCGGCGGCGGTGATCCTGAACCCTGATGATGTGCCCGTGGGACTGAACGACAGCAAGAAGCTGAGCGCAGGGCGGAGGCAGATGCTGGCCGAGGTGATCCGGGCAACAGCGCTGGTCGGGCTGGGCGAGGCGAGCGTTGGCGAGATCGAGCGGCTGAACATCCTGCAGGCCAGCTACCTTGCAATGCGGCGCGCGGTCGAGGCGTTGCCCCAACGCCCGGCTTTCTGCCTGATCGACGGGCGGCATATACCGCCTGGCTTTTCGTCATCCTCCAAGGCGATCATCGGCGGCGACGGACGCTCGGCCAGCATTGCTGCGGCCTCCATCATTGCCAAGGTGCACCGGGATGAGGTGATGGTTGCGCTTTCGCAACAGTATCCCGGATATGGCTGGGAAACCAATGCCGGATACGGGGTTCCCAAGCACATCGAAGCGCTGCGCCTCTTGGGGGTGACACCACATCATCGTCGAACCTTCAAACCCATACACAAGATGTTGTATGAAAAAAATTAGTTAAGTTATTGATTCAAAAAGAAATTGACCGCGAATCGCCTTTGACTCATATTTTGGTCAACGGACAGATCGATTGGGACAGGTCGATGACTATTGCAAAAGAACATCAGAGCGTGGCTGAACTGCCACTGGATCAGATCCTTGCAGGGGACTGCATCGAGGTGATGAACGGCCTGCCGGAGAACTCCGTCGATCTGATTTTCGCGGACCCTCCCTACAACCTGCAGCTCAAGGGTGATCTGCACCGGCCCGACAACTCACGCGTTGATGCGGTTGACGATGCATGGGACCAGTTCGCGAGCTTTGCGGCCTATGACAAATTCACCCGTGACTGGCTGAAGGCTGCCCGCCGGGTGCTGAAACCTGATGGAGCGATCTGGGTGATCGGCTCCTACCACAACATTTTTCGTGTTGGCGCAGCCATTCAGGACACGGGTTTCTGGATCCTCAATGACGTGATCTGGCGCAAGTCAAACCCGATGCCGAATTTCCGCGGCAAACGTCTGACCAATGCCCATGAGACAATGATCTGGGCAGGCAAGTCGGATGCGTCGAAATATACGTTCAACTATGCCGCGCTGAAGGAACTGAATGACGGTGTGCAGATGCGCTCTGACTGGCTGTTCCCGATCTGCTCGGGCAGCGAGCGGCTGAAGGACGAACATGGCGAAAAGGCCCATCCGACGCAAAAGCCCGAGGCCCTGCTGCACCGCCTGCTGATCGGCAGCAGCAACCCCGGTGATGTGATCCTTGATCCGTTCTTTGGCTCGGGCACGACAGGTGCCGTGGCCAAACGTCTGGGCCGTCATTTCATCGGGATCGAACGCGAGGAGGCCTACCGCAAGGTCGCTGCAAAACGCATCGGGAACGAGCGGGTTCTGGACAAGGATTGTCTGAAGGTCACCCAGTCGAAACGATCCGAGCCGCGCATCCCCTTCGGACAGTTGCTGGAGCGCGGATTGCTGCGCCCGGGCGAGGTACTGCATTCACTCAACGGCCGTCACACGGCCAAGGTACGCGCCGATGGCACCCTGATTACAGGTGACGCCAAAGGCTCAATTCATCAGGTTGGTGCCACGCTGGAAGGCGCTCCATCCTGTAACGGCTGGACCTACTGGTCTTTCAAAAGGGACGGCGTCCTTGCCCCCATCGACGTCCTGAGACAGCAGGTCCGTGCCGAAATGCAATAAAGGTTTTACCGCCGGTGCCTAGCGGCATCCAACTGACCCCGCCCTTCGAGGCGGGGTTTTTTTTGGCAGGTGAATGGCGGCTTGGAGCCCAAAGTTACAGATGCTGCGCAACGAACAAAAGGTTGCGAACCGCAGAGAGCCGACATTCGCGTCGGCAAGAACCGCCCAGAACTGACTTTAAGATGCGTCTCCGTATTGCACTGCGCGTCTTCAAAGCTGCCATTCGCGCAAACCGTTGCGAAGGAACCGAGCCAAATCTCATCAATGACTACCTTTGGACAGCCTTGAAGCCTGTGACGCTTAGTTTGGCGCGGTATGACTGCGGTTGCATTTAGCGGATGATTAACTCGGGGAAGATGCTAATCAGGACCAACACCAATGCAGCAACGGCAACAAAAGGCATTGCAGATTTGAAGATCGCACCGGCTTTCACGTTCGAGACAGTTGCCGCTACGTAGAGTGCCACGCCAACGGGAGGCGTTACCAACCCCAGGGTCAAGTTCAGGCAGAGCACCACGCCCAGGTGATAGGGGTCGATCCCGTAGACGGTTGTCGCTACGGGCAGAACGATCGGCACAACCATGATCAACGCGGGAATACCGTCGATGATCATACCCACGGCAAGCATAATGAGGTTGACCAGCAGCAAAAAGAGGATCGGATGCTCAGCTACTGTCACGACCCACTCTGCGAGGCTTTGTGGAATCTGACCATAGATCAAGATCCAGCTGAACACATTGGCGGTGGCCACCATGAAAAGAACAAGCGCCGAATTCGATCCGGCTGTGAGTAGCATCTGTGGAATATCGCGATCGGCGAGTTCTTTGGTTACAAACCGCCCGATCAGGTAGGCCATAACGGCCGCAATTGCAGCAGATTCCGTGGGCGTTGCAATGCCTGAAAGTATGCTTCCGATGATAGACACCGGGATCAAAAGCGTTAGCAGGCCGTCACGCAAAAGAAGGATCCGCTCAGACCGTGACAAAGGCGGTGCGACGGGAAAGGGATTGATCAGGCCGATAATAATAAATATCACGACCATGAACCCAAATGCCATCAACAGCCCAGGCACAATGCCTGCAATGAATAGATCTCCAATCGAAATCTGGGCCAGAACGCCGTAGACGACGAACATCATGGAGGGCGGGATGATTGGAGAGAGAAGCCCTGCGGAAGTGGTTGTCGCAACGGCGAAGGTCTTGCGGTAGCCTTCCCGTTCCATCTCGGGGACCATAACTTTCGACATGATCGAAATCTGCGCTGTGGCCGAGCCGAGAATGGAGGCCATCATCATGTTGGAAAGAATATTAACGTAAACCAAGCCACCCTTCATCGTACCGATGATCGCCCGCGCCATTCCGATCAGACGGGTGGTGATGCCACCGCCGTTCATCATCTCTCCAACCATCATAATAAGCGGGATCGCTAGGAGGCCGTATTTGCCGATACCTGATTGCAATTGCAGCGCATAAGACCCAATGAGCGCTGTATTGCCCGTGTCGAACAGGAACACCGTTGCTGAGACGGCCAAGACGATACCGATCGGTGCGCCGACCAAAAGGAGAATAACGAACGCCGCGGCCGTGATCATGGATGCCCCCAATCCTCAGGCGCGCTCGCCAGATTGCGCGCGAGGCAGGCTGCGCTATGGATCGCCAGGGTGACCGCAAAAAGCGGCATCACCAAAAAGAACCACAGCCGACGCACGCCGATCGTGTTCGTCACTTCCTGATAGACGCTGTTGAAGGTGTTTTGAAAGAAGGCTTGGGTATCAAAGCCATAGCTCGCCAGTGTCCAGGGATCGAACCAGACCCAACAGGCAAAGGTCAGAAAGGCCGCAAAGCACAGATTTATGCAATCGACTGTAATCGCCAACACGCGGCGGACAGTGGGCGAGACGGCATCCGTCACCAGCGTGACAGCAAAGTTGCGTCGTTGCGCGAACATCAGGCTTGAGCCGACAAACGCAAAGACAACCATCAGATTGATCGCGAGTTCATCGACCCAGTAGAGAGACAGGTTCGCGGCCCTGGTGACGACATTCAGGACCATCAACAAAAGCACAGCCGCAACAAGGAGCTTCAGTGCAAGTTGCTCAACCCTGGCAAGGCGGTCGGATAAGGCCATAACTGAGTTCATTTCAGCGCCCGCTCTATGGGAAAGCGGGCCGTCCGCGCAGATCTGCGAACGGCCCAAGTGATCTTCAGGATAGCTGGTCTGCCTCGCCTCGCAATGCGGCAATAGAGGGGGCTTTCGGCTCCCAGATCGCGCTCCACTTGTCGATGGTATCGCCAAAGAAATCCTGATCGGCGGAGGCCACATTCATGCCAGTGCCCTTCAGGTCATCAAGCCATTTGGGCTCGAACTCGATGTATTGGCCATAAAGCCAATCGATCTCTTCGGATACAGATTGGGACAGCATGGCTTTTTCGCTGTCATCCAATCCGACCCAATATTTGCCTGAAACAACGGCCACTACAGGGAACATCATCTGGCTGGTGATGGTCAGATTGGGCGCCTGATCGTAGAGCTTCAGCTTCCAGGCCAGTTCGAGATCAATATCCGCGCCGTCCACCTGGCCGTTGGCCAGAGCGTCGAAAAGCCCAGGCAGAGGCACGGGCGTTGGAGCCACATCCATCAGCTCGTAGAAGTCACGCAGCGGGGCAAACGGCGTGATGCGATACTTGCGCCCGGCAAGATCGCCAGAGGTTTCGCCAGCTTCACGAGAAATCAGGTGACGCATGCCGCCCAAGCCAAACCCCAAACCCCTCATACCCTGGGTGGTGAACTGATCTAGCATGGCCGTCGCGGTCGGGCCGCTTAGGAGCTTGGAGGCGGTGGAGACATCATTCACCAGATAGGGCGCAAAGAGCGACGCCATGTCGTCAATTCGGTTGGAGAATCCGCCACGGTCAGGAAACCCATATCGAGGCCACCGGCTTGCAGCTGTTGAATCATTGTTGCTTCGTTACCGAGCTGCCCTGATGGGAAAATTTGCGCCTCAAAGGCACCGCCGCTTTTGTCCGCCATGGCAGTGCCCACACGGTCCATTGTCTGGGTCCAGAAATGGCTACCCGGTGTGATCGTTCCGATCCGCAGTTTCTTTGAGGCCCCGGCGCGGACCAAGCTGGGCGCAGTCAGTGCGGCTGCGGCAAGCGAAGTGGTCTTCAAGAATGTACGACGTTTCATTTTTTCCTCCCATGGAATGATGTTGGCGTTAGTGAAAGTAAGCGCCCCCATCCACGACCAGCGTTTGGCCAGTCATGAAAGCGGCATCTTCAGAGGCCAAAAAGAGCACGGCCCCGACGACGTCTTCAGGCAATTGATCGCGGGCGATCACCCGTGCCTTGAGCGAGATCTCTTGCAGTTTTTTTAATCTGATGGGGGTTCGCCTTGACCCCATCAGACATAGTGAACCCAGGGGCCACGCCGTTGACGCGAATGCCTGTTGGGCCCAGCTCTTTGGCCAGGGCTTTGGTCATGACATTGATTGCGCCCTTACTGGCCACGTAGTGCAGCAGGAACGGCACGCCCTTGAACGGTGTCCCTGAGGACATGTTGACGATCGCCCCCTCACCCTGAGCCGTCATCGTCGGCAGGACTGCGGCAGTCACAAGAGCCTGGCCTATGACATTCACATTCAGAACGCGCTGCCATTCCTCAGGCGTGATTTCCGAAAATTCTGTCAATTTGAGCGTTGAATAGAGACCGGCATTATTGACCAGAATATCGATCCGCCCGAATGCCTCGACGGCATGAGCCGCCATGGCTTGGCAAGAGGCGGGATCGGAGATGTCGCACGTAACCCCAATCGCGTCCGCGCCGGTCTCAGCAATCTCGGCTGCGGCTTCGGCCGCACCTGACACATCAGCAATGACAACGGCGGCACCTTCGGCGGCGAAGCGATCGGCGATAGCACGGCCAATCCCCATGGCCCCGCCGGAGATGATAACAGTTTTCTTCTCTGCCATTTGCGTAGTCCTATCCTTTTGTCACGGCCTCAAACGGACGCGGCGACCCGGCGCAGGTCGTCGATTGTTTGTGTCGGCGCAATCAAAGCGGGGTCGACCTGAAGTTCGATGAGGCTGGGCCCTTTATGAGACAAAGCCTGGTTCCAGGCCCCCTGAAAATCTTCGGTGCGGGTTACGGTTTCACCCGTGCATCCGTAGGATCTTGCCAGCATCGCGAAATCAGGGTTGACCAGATCGGTCGCGCTGATACGTCCCGGATAGTTCCGCTCCTGATGCATGCGGATCGTGCCGTACATACCATTGTTGACGACGATCACGGTGAGATTGGCCTGATGCCTGACAGCTGTCGCCAGCTCCTGTCCATGCATCAAGAAGCATCCGTCACCCGCAAAGCAAACGACCTGCCGGTCAGGATGTATGCGTGCGGCGGCCACTGCAGCGGGCAACCCATATCCCATGGAGCCCGAGATCGGAGCAAGCTGTGTCCTGTGGGTGCGGTAGTTCAAGAAACGATGCACCCAGACCGAGTAGTTGCCCGCACCGTTCGTAATGATCGCATCATCAGAAAGTGATGCTTTGATCGTGGTCATAACACCTGCCATCGCCAGATCGCCTACGCCTTCTGGCAAGCTCGACCATGCCTGGTAATCGGCGTTGCACTCGTCCGCGTGAGCCTGCCTTGCAGGGCTGGTAGCCTTCGCCCCAGCTCTGGTCAGCAACGTCTCAATAGCCGCAGCAGCTGGGGCCGCGATGCCCAGATCTGGCGCGTAGACCCGGCCAATCTCATCGGGATCAGGGTAGATGTGAAATAGACGTTGGGCAGGTCGAGGAATGTTGATCAGGTCATAGCTGCGCGATTCCATTTCGCTGAAACGCGTGCCCAAAAGTATCAGAACATCTGAATACTTGATACGATCAGCAAGCTTGGGATTAATTCCAATCCCCGCATCACCGGCATAGAGGGGATGCGTGTTGTCAAAGAAGTCCTGGCACCGGAACGAGGCCGCCACCGGCACTGACCACCGTGTCGCAAACTCTTGAAGGCTCATCCGCGCCGCGTCTGACCACGCACCTCCGCCAACGACGATCATCGGGGTTTCCGCCGTCTCCAGGGCTGCGAGCAGGGTTGATGTCCTCGTCTGTGATACCCCCACGCGCGGGTTGAGCCGGAGGCATGAGTGGCACGGCACTGCTGGCCGCTTCGACCAACATGTCTTCTGGCAGCGCCAGAACCACTGGGCCAGGCCTGCCGGACATGGCCACATGAAACGCGCGCGACACCATCTCTGCCATGCGGTCTGCGCTGTCCACTTCGGCGACCCATTTGGCGACTTGCCCAAACATCCGGCGATAGTCGATTTTCTGAAATGCCTCGCGCTCGCGCATGTCGCGTGCGGCTTGGCCGACGAACAGGATCATCGGTGTCGCGTCTTGTCGCGCGATATGCAGTCCGGCCGAGGCGTTTGTCGCTCCGGGCCCCCGTGTGACCATGCAGATCCCCGGGCGGCTCGTCAGCTTCCCGCAGGCCTCTGCCATCATTGCCGCGCCGCCTTCCTGGCGACACACGGTGGTGTCGATCTCCGGCGCGTCGACCAAGGCATCAAGCACAGCAAGATAGCTTTCACCTGGCACCAGAAAGCACTGGGTGACCTGCTGCTGGCGCAGGCATTCGACCAGGGCTTGTGCCCCCGTCAGGGCGATATCGGGGGTATCAGGGGTCACAGCGCCAGACCGATCTCGCCGAAGTTGCGGTAACTCTGGGATTTGGGTTTGTCGCGATCTTCTTCATTCACATAGTGGATGGAGGATTTGCCGCGCAGTGGCTCTGGCAGCACCATCGCCCGGATGAACCGACTTTGCACCCCATGATCCGCCTGAGCAAAGACAGGCTACGGTCCGGCCTCAAACCACGCCCCGCCCGGGCCGAAGGCGGTTGAATGCCCTTCGGTGTCAATACGAATGCTGCCTTCCCGCAGGCATCGAATGCCCGGGCCCTGATGCGTGTGTAGCATGGCCGTGCCGGACGGAGGGAACGTCACACTGTCGAGGCGCATGAAATTGCCCGCGACTTCAAGGTGTTCCGGACCGGGCCCAGACAGTTTCAGCGCGTTGTGAGCTGGCGCATCCACAGGGGCCGCGTCGGACAGGTCCCATCTCCAAAGCGATGCGCCTTCGTCTCCGGCGGTCACCGTCACGGCCCCGGTCACCACAAGACCGTCATTGTAGGCATAAGTCTTGTCCCCCACGGATATGCTGCCACCGGTAACGTAGATCGCCCGAGCCACTGTGTCGCCGAATCTGGCGGTCTGGCCGTTACGCAGGTGATCTTCAAACAAATACATGTCCATCGGTGTGTCTCCGTCTAGGCTTCGCGTGTCTGCATGAAGGGAGCGGGCAGCAAGAGCTTGTTTTCCTGCCAACGCACCAAGGGCCTGATTTTCGGCACGTAGCTCTTCCAATCGGGGTCCTGCACAAGCTCACCGCGGCGTTTCGTGCGATCGGCCAAATCTGTGTAGCCCCACATGTGAACTATCTGATTTTGCGGCCCAAATTCCACCTGATAGTAGCCCAGGAGATTGCCGAGGATACGGGTCTGAACCTCTAGGCCCTCAGCCTCATAAAGCTTCAGATATTCGGGCACTTTGCCGATGTGCAGGGTGTAAATACGCTCTTCGACAATCATGACGGCGCCCCCAATCCGGCAAGGCAGATGTATTTCAGCTCTGTCCAATCCTCGATGCCGTATTTGGATCCTTCCCGGCCGATGCCGCTTTCTTTGACGCCTCCGAATGGCGCAACCTCGGTTGAAATCAGGCCGGTGTTCACGCCGACGATGCCCGTTTTCAGCGCGTCAGCGACGCGGAAGATCCGCCCCACATCGCGGCTGTAGAAGTATCCGGCAAGGCCGTAAGGCGTATCATTGGCCATCGCGATGGCCTCCGCTTCATCCGTAAAACTGGCGATGGCTGCGACAGGGCCAAAGACCTCCTGATGCGAGATGTCCATTTCATTGGTAACGCCCGTCATGACCGTGGGTTGATAGTAGGTTCCACCCGCTTCGTGGCGGCGTCCGCCCATCTTCAAAGTCGCGCCTTTGGCAGTGGCGTCGGCCACCAGACGCTCAACCTTGTCCAACCCGCGCGTGTCGATCAACGGACCTTGCGCAACATTTGCGCCAAGCCCGTGACCCACCGAGATGCTTTTGGCCTTTTCGCAAAGGGCATCGACAAATGCGTCATGGATGCTGTCTTGCAAGAGGATCCGGTTGGCGGCGATGCAGGTTTGGCCCGCGTTGCGGAATTTACAGATCTGAGCGCCTTTCAAGGCGGCGTCGATATCCGCGTCATCAAAGACGATGAAGGCCGCGTTGCCGCCCAGCTCAAGGCTGACTTTGGTGAGATCGTCGGCACAATCGCGCGTCAATTGCTTGCCCACCGCAGTGGAACCCGTGAAGCCGATTTTTTTTGACATGTGGGCTGTCGATCAGGGTTTTACCGATCTCCGGCGCATCTGCGCGATCCTCTGTGACCACGTTGAACACACCTGCTGGCAGGCCCACCTGCTCGCTCAGGGCCGCAACGGCAAGGGCCGACAGAGGCGTCGCGTCAGCGGGTTTCAGCACCATGCAGTTGCCAGCCGCCAAAGCGGGCACCGCCTTGCGCGTGACCATCGCAGATGGGAAATTCCAGGGCGTTATGCCGCCGACCACACCCAATGAATTTCGTGTGACAAGGATGCGCGCATCCGTGCGATGCGGCGGGATGATGTCGCCATAGAGCCTGCGGCCTTCCTCGGCGAACCACGTAAAGAAGCTTGCGGCATACTCCACCTCAACCCGCGCCTCTGCGAGAGGTTGGCCTTGTTCAAGCGTCATCAGACGGGCCAGGTCCTCGGCGTTCTCTCGCATGGCTGCGGCCCAGTCATTGAGCACAGAGGCGCGTTCTGCTGCCGTTTTGCTGCTCCAGGCCTCATAGGCCGCTTGTGCTGCGGCAATGGCGGCTTCCGTGTCCGTGGACACTCATGCGCGGCACACGGGCCAAAACATCGCCATTTGCAGGGTCTGTGACGGCAAAGCGCTCCTTTGACTCCGCGCTCACCCATGCGCCACCGACGTAGCAGTCGGTCTTTAGGAAATCCGGCAGTTGAGCCACTTTCCTCCCTCCCTGTTCGTAGTCTTTAATCTCTTGGCGAGATCGAATGCTTTCGTTGCTTGAATTATGTCACGGGCAATTGCATTGGTCATTGCCCCTGCGTCGTGCTATTTACCTTTTTGTCCGTTTTTCTGAGGGGCAGCAAACGGCAAGAAAGGAATGATGGCGAACGCATTGGGAATTGTCGTCGGTGCTTTTGGGCGCGTGGCTTTGATTTCAGCAACTAAACCGGTTGCGGATCATGCGCATTCTCAGGTTCATGCTCTGATCAAACTGTCCGGACCGGACACCGTCTATCAGATGAACCAAAACAGCGCTGCGTTGACGGATAAGGAAATGGTACTGGTCAATCCATGGGTCGTGCATTCCAATCACCGCAAGCCCAGCAAAGAGCCAACAGTCTTACTAGCTCTTTATGTCGATCCACTCTGGTTTGGTGAAAACATGTACCAGATACAACAAGGTTCCAGAGATCTGCCGTTCACGACGACGACGGCATCAGTCACCCCAGAACTGACAGAACAGGCAACACTCTTGGCAGAGCACTTGGCCAATATGCACAGTGATGAAGACCGGTTCGACGTGCTTTTTAGCGATCTGGTCCGATCTGTCCTGCAATGCTCAAGGACCAGTGTTATGTCTGCCCGAAGCGCGGATCGATCCTTTGTGAGCGATCACAGGGTTCGCAAGGCGATCAAAGCCTTTCACGAAGCCCCGTCCAAAGAGCTGGATCTCAACCTCGTCGCCCAATCTGTCGGCTTATCACGGTCACAGTTCTATGCTCGGTTTCGGCAATGCACTGGGCTTTCCCCGCGCACGTACCTAGATACACTTTGTTGGGAACGTGCGTCTCAACTATTGAGCGATCCTAGCGTTTCTATATCTGAGATATCGGATGGTTTGGGCTTTTCGGCACAAAGCCACTTCACCCGTTTCTTCAAATCCAAAACGGGTGTTTCACCGCAGAACTTCAGGATGGCACATGTCGAAGCGGGGATGGTTTTGCAATAAAGCCTAGTGTTTGTTCCGATCCCATTACTAGGGCTTGGGCACTCTTGCACTCTCCAGGTTTGAATTGGCCTTTGATGAATCTGCGACCAGTTTGCTGATATCAGCTAATATGAAATCAACCAGGGCGCTTCAGTGCAACTGATCGATAAGGGAGCTGTTGTGGCAAATTACTTGGCACAGGGGAGCATTGGCTACATACCCACTTCCCTCAATGACTGCTATCGTCCAATGACATCGGAAGTCCGCACTCGCGGCAAATGACCGCTTTCCAACCGGGTACCTTTCGCTACTTTCACGAAGCGCACAAAGCGGAACTTAGTTACAAGAAATCGAACGTCAGCTTCGTCAGCATCTGAGACATTGAGCATCGTCACATCCGCAGGAGCTTTCAATAAATCTGTGTGCGGAATTCAATCCAATGCAGTTCACTACACTGTGCAAAATTCTTCTTAATCCTGGCTGGCAAGATGTAGCGTCCCCGAAAACCGTTTTCGGAATACACCGGGTGATGGGGATTTCGGCCCTTCTGCCGTCGGCTATCCCGGCCGGACACCACCCCTGGAAACGAGATTATTATTGGACGTCAGATTTTCCTGAGGCAGGTTCTCGGACGTGTGGATGTGAATGCCGCAGGGCACGGTCCCGTGGGAGATGTTGGGGTTCATGGCCGCGCTGAAGGTCTTGCGACTGAGATCGAGAATGTCGTGACAAATGGCAAAATTCAGACTGCCATCAAGAAGTGCTGCACGGCTTGAGGGCGTCATCTCATGAGCGATGGATTTCAGGTCGGTTTCGCCAAGGGCATCGAACAACCCCGGCTGCCCGCCGCCACAGAAATAGACGCCAACCAGATCGGGAAGTTGTTTCAGGGTCTTGTGAAAGATGTCCCGCGCCGGTTGATTTCGGCCGCCGAACGGCTCGGCAAAGTAGACCCTTCGCGTGGGATCGGTCAGGCCGATCATCTGCTCGAACCCTGCCCTGCGCTCCAACAGATGCCGAAACTCAAGATGGCCGGTCATGACCGCCAGAGATCCGGGCGTGCTGCCTGTCATCTCAAGCATCAAGCGGCCCGCAGTCTTGCCAGCGGCAAAGTTGTTCTGGCCAACGAAGACCGCCCTGTGCGACATCGGCACGTCCGAGACAGTGGTCACCACGCGCACCCCACGCGCAACCAGCTCATCAATGGCTGACGCGACAGAGGCGGTTTCGACACCGACGGTGATGACGCATTTGGTATCTTCGCGAACGCCGCGCAACAACGCCAGCAGCGTTTTCGGCTCGTAGGGGTCAAACCCCTTGAAGCTGATGTTCTGTCCCGTCAGCACTTCGTCCAAGGCGGTGCGCATCCCGATCCACAATTGTTCAAAGAACGGATTGGTGCCTTCGGACAGGAAGACTTCGGTGTTGGGCGCACTGCGCTTGCGCAAATCATCAAGCGCGTTGGCCGCATAGCCCAATTCGTTCAGGACCGCCTCAACACGTTCCCTGGTGCGTGCGCGCACACCTTCTCGGTTGTTCAAAACGCGATCAATCGTAGAGCGGGAAAAACCGGTTTTGGACATAATATCCTTGATCCGGATCTTATCGATATTGGACAATGCAACCTCTTGTTAAATCAAAAACTTATTACGCAACCACGGCGCAAAGCAGGCTTAGCACGGCAATTCGACCCTTCGGTACAACTTGCCGTGAACTTTTTTGATCGTTATACAGAGTTATACATATCATTTTACTGACGCAAAAGCTTCAAAAAATAAAAAGCCGGTTTGAGTGTTGAACGGCTATAGGGACGAGGGGGACGACCTTGAAAAGATCTACAACCGACAACCTGTTTGACCCGGCCCCCAACACGCAAACCGCCAGTCCGAGCATCATTGAGAAGCTGGATCAACTGGCACAGACCGCCAATCAAGATTTAGGGTCCGATGCGGTTATGATGAGCGTGTATCACAATAACGCCCTGCATTCCCTTGGAGTTTTTCCCAGCCCCGGCGGTGATCTGCAGGACCGCCAGCATGCCGCAGAAGACACGGTCTGTATCCGCACCATCGGCAAGAACGCGCCTCTCCTGACCGAGGATGCGCGAAATGTCAGCACACTGCAGGACATCAAGTATGTGCGCGACGGTATGGTGACTGGATACCTCGGCATCCCGATCACCAACTCCAGTCTGGGGGCAATCGGTTCTGTCTGCTCAATCTCGCGAACCCCGCGGAAATGGACGCCCCTTGAGCAGAACTATCTTCAACAGGTTGCAAACAGCGTCGAGTTGATCCTGCTTCAAGAAATGACACGGCTGGAGCTTGCGTCTTACACAGACAGCTTTTCAGAACTGGACAAGATCGTTGCTGCCCTGTCGTCCAACACTGCGATGCCCACCAGCATCTATGAGGCCAATGGCAGACTTGCCTTTGCCAATGCAGCGCTTCTGTCGCGGGTGTCTGAGTACACCGTGTCGAGTTTCTGGGCCAATCGCAGCCGGCAGATGCTGGCAGCAACCGGTGCCACCGATGCGGTAAGCGATGGGCCCATCGTCGGTGACAGCCACGTCACAGTCGAGACGAAATCGGGTCAAAAGACGCCGTTTCGGATCTCTAGTTCGGTGTCTGCATCCGGGCTGATTGTATGTTCCTGGTTCGGTGGGCTGACCGAGGTTCGATGACGTCCGACCGTCCCGGAGTGGTCTGAACTTTCAAAAACGGCCCGCGCGGTTTCCATGGCCCTGC
This sequence comes from uncultured Paracoccaceae bacterium, assembly GCA_947494445.1. Taxonomy (GTDB): domain Bacteria; phylum Pseudomonadota; class Alphaproteobacteria; order Rhodobacterales; family Rhodobacteraceae; genus CANLSM01. Next base: position 76,395 of record CANLVD010000004.1, read on the forward strand.
GAACCTGTGTCCCATCCTAAAATTCGACACTTTTGGATGTCAGGGAAGTATTGTGGGCGTGAGATTAGTTTGGGAGGCGGACTATGGCTAAAGGCGGCAAGGGCAAAGGTGGCAACGGCGGCGGTGGCGACAGCGGCGGCGAAGATGGCGGTGGTGGCGGCGGTCAGGGTCTGAACCTTGTCGGGTCATCCGGTTCCGACCGGATGCGCGGCAGCGACCGGGATGACACCTTCAAGGGTCTTGGCGGTAATGACCTGTTCATCGGACGGGGCGGTACGGATACAGCGATCTATGACGGATCGGTCTGGGACTACACATGGCGCAGCACTCAGAAAGGCTGGACCGTGGATGATCGCTATATTGCCGATGGCGATGATGGAACAGACACGCTGCAGGGTGTTGAAGTTCTGCAATTCTCCGATGCGACCATCGTTTTGGGTCAAGACAGCCCTACGATCATCGAGATGGACACTGTTGTGGCCACTTGGGGAGAAGAGATCGACTTCACCATCCGCGTTGCCGATTACGACAACAAACTGGATCTGGACTATGTCGGTCAGTCGGACAACATCGGTAGATTGAGCATTCAGGCCGATCGCAATGAAGGGGCCATGGGCACGGACCTGACCCTGAACATCACGTTTGATCCCAGCGGCTTCAGTCAATCACAGGACCTGACCTCGCTGGCGCTAGGTGAAACGGTCGAGGTCGTTTATTATTTCGACATGCTGTCCTATGCGGCTTTCGGTTTTGACCGCTCCACTACCCAGCTTGAGCAGACCATCATTGTGACCGGCGTCAATGATGCGCCGACACTGGCAGGAACCGGCACACTCACTGCATTTGAGGATGGGCGCACCGGCAGTCTGGATCTGTCGCCCTTTGGCGATGACGTGGACAGCGATGACACCGGTGCGACACTGACCTATGAGGTGGTGTCGAGCACGGATGGCTTTGATGTCGCGGTCGACGGAACGGTTCTGACGCTTCTTTCCACTGGCATCGATCCGGATCTGTCATCGGACGAAAGTGTGACCGGCGAGGTCGTGGTCCGTGCGGTTGACCGCCATGGCGCAACCAGCGAAGAGATCACGCTCAACCTGATCAAGCAGGGCGTCGATGGCCCGGCCACGCCGATCTATATCTCGCAGGCCGGTGTGGATTACGCGGGCCTTGGTGTCGATCTGGCCACTGCACCGCAATATGGATCCCTCAATACGTTCTTCCCTGACCAGACAACGGTCGAGGTGCTGACCTTCTCGGATGCTGATGATCTGAAGGTGATCGGAGCCACGCGGGTGGCGGGATTCTCAAGCGGCAGCAACCTGAGCGATGCCGATGGCAACACGCTGGTTGAAGATGCGGCCTTTACCACCGGTCTTGGCGATGATGTCCTGATCTTCGACATCGAGGGCGCGGTTTTCGCGGGCTTCGAACTGAGCGATGTGAGCATGGGCACCGGTGAGGATGTGCTCGTCATTTCGGTAGGCGCAGGCACCTCTGCCAGCCAGTCCGATGCGGTCATCAATGGTGCGGATATCGAGACCGGGGCAAACAATGATCAGATCTGGCTTGAGGTCGCCTCAGACATCAATTCATGGATGAACCTCAACCTTGATACCGGGTCGGGCCATGATGTGGTTGAAGCGCGGATCAGCGATGTCAATGATGCCACGCCTGGCGGTTTCGGGTTCTTTGATGGCTCGGTCAATCTGGGAACCGGCGACGACAGTTTCCGGCTTGAGATCGATGCCGGTCAACGCTCGGTCGACAACCAGATCGACATTGATCTGGTTGCCGGCGACGGCGAGGATTTTGTCTACCTGTCCAATGCCGCATCCGAGTTTGTCGCCCCGGCAGGCATGACACCTGATGACGCGTTCTATGATTTCTACCAGTCCGGTCTGAGCGGCACGGTCAATCTGGGTGCCGGCAATGACGAGCTGGTGCTGGATCTGAATGACGCCTATTCGCTTGGCACCACGGCCACGCTTGATGGTGGGCTTGGCTATGACGTGCTGCGGCTGGACCATCTGACACTGGCCGATCCGGTAAGCGCGCAATCCATCGGCAATGACTGGATCGTCACGCTGGGCAACCAGACGCTTGAGATCAACGGGTTTGAGGAAATCTGGCTGGCAGACGGCAACACATTCTTCATGTAAGCCACGGTGCCTGCAACCGCAGGGTTTGATCAGGCCGGGCGAAGAACCGCCCGGCCTGATCCGTTTTGAAGGGCCTCAGTGCGTGCCTTCGATCCGCGCGTAATCCAGCGTGTTTTCTTCAGGCGATGCATTGATCGCCATCACCTCATCACGCTTGGTGAAGACGATGTAGAGCACACAGGCAAGATAGATGCCCACCACCACGGCGCCGATCCACTGGATCTGCAGCCACTGGCTCTGGAACAGGAGCGTCAGGCCAAAGAGCACGGCTACGTTGCCCACGATATAGCCCAGCTTGCCGAACCGCTCGGTCGTGATCGACAGGTTGTCCGAATAGAGCCGGATCAGACTGTCGAGCGAGTTGACCACGAAGGTAATGCCCACGATCACCATGCACCAGTTCAGAAGGCCAGCGGTGTCGATGCCATTGTCGAAGTGGAAATACAGGACAGAGAACCAGATCGCGAGCGGAATGGACGGGATCACCAGAAGCGCCAGTAGCAGGTATTGCGTGCGCAACCCGCCCACGAAGCGCGAGGTGAACTGACCGATCATGATCGACCAGGCAAACCACCAGAACAGATAAAACTCATGATAGTCGTTGATCGGCAGAACGAACTTGTGAAGGTTCGAAAAATAGCCACCCAACAGTCCAAGGGTCGAGCCCATGCCGCCGATGCCCATGCCCGACGTTGCCCACATCAGCAGGATCAGTGCTGAGAACAGCACCGTCGAGCCAACGCTGAGAAGCCTGACGAACTTGATGTCCGTGCTGGAATAGGCAGCCGCCAAGATCACGCAGAAGACAATCACATAGAAGGTCGTCACCACCGTTTCGCCATCGCCGATGTCGGGGATGTAGTAGGGCAGATAGATCAGGAACAGGCTGGCCGTGAAGGCGCAGGTTCCGATGATGACGATGTTGTTGAGGATCCGCACCGCCGGGATCTCGAAAAACTTCACCTTCGGCTCGATCACACAGAAATAGAAGCTGGTCAGGAAATAGAAGGCCCAGATCAGGAAACCCCAGAAGCCGAACTCGATCGCCAACGGGTTGGTGAAGCCATATTCCGGCGATTCCGGGTCGATATAGGTCGGAAATTCACCGAGCGGGAACATGATCAGACCGACATCCAGCCCCGAGGTGAATAGAATGGCCAGAAAGGTAAACAGCGGCACCGGCGTGACCCCGATCACCGGCACGTTCCACCATTTGACAGTGCAGAACGCGACCAGCGCGAAAGCCATGAGGATCCCGAAGGATATGATGAGCGACAGCATCTTGGTTTTTCTCCTTGTTACGTTGCCCGGTTTCACACCGGGTTCTGCGCCCCAGTATTAGGAGAGTTTCCCGCTGGGTCATCGGCAAAATGCCCGATCACGCCAGAAAACCAGACAATCAGGTGAAAACTGGACCCAATTACCGCTCACGATGGGTTGACTGGACAGCGCGTGGCAGACCTGCCTGAGTGGAGGTCTGGGAAATCATCGAATGCGGATCACATGATGTTCAGACTTGCGGCCTCTCTTCTTGCACTCTCCCTCCTGCCGGTTGCGGGCCATGCCTGCGGTCCTGACAGCGATTGCATGCTGGGCGACAGACCTTACCGGATCGACTTGCCCCAAGGGGTTGAGGCACCCGGTGCGATCATCTTTGCCCATGGCTATCGCGGCTCCCATGTGGGCACCATGCGCAACAAGAGCATGCGGGCGCTGGCCGACCGGCTGGGCGTGGCCTTTGTCGCGATCAAGTCATTCGCCGATGACTGGAGGATCCCCGGCACGCCGTCTGACATGGGCACCGATGGCGAGCAGGAATTGCGCTACATGGACATGCTGGTCACCGATCTGGGTCAGCGCCATGGCATCAACACCGAGCGCTTGATGCTCACCGGCTTCTCCGCCGGGGGCATGATGGTCTGGCAGATGGCCTGTGACCGGGCCGGGATGTTCGCAGGCTTTGCACCGATCGCGGGCACATTCTGGGACCCGGTGCCGCAAAGCTGCGCCAATGACGGCGTCAACCTGATCCACATCCATGGCATGTCAGACAAGATCGTTCCGGTTGCAGGCCGCGCCATTGCCAGAACACGGCAGGGCGATGTGATGCAGGCGCTGGACATGGCGGGCCGCATGGGCGCGTTCGGGGCAGCCGAACCGATGCCTGCCGAAGGGCTGAGTTGTGAGGCACGGCGCAACCAGACGGGCAATCTGCTGGAATACTGCACCCACCCCGGCGGGCATTCGGTCAAGGCCGCTTATGTGGAGCACGCCTGGAAACGGCTGGAGGCCATCGGCGCGCTTTGAGCCGGACCCGCTCTTCGAATTTCCAAAAAATACTCCCGCCGGAGGCATCCCGCCACCGGCCGCGTCAGCCCGGCATCGGATTGGTGGCCTTGGCATAGGCCGACCAATCCTTGATGTCCGGATAATGATCTGCGCGCCATTTGCGCACCCTTGGGTTCATCGTGCGCCGCCACCACAGCGGGTTCAGTGCCATGGCAGTCATCAGCGGATAGCCATAGGGCAGTTGCGGAGCTTCCGCGTCGCCATAGGTCTGCAAAAGCGGAAATCGCCGGTCGGGCTTGTAGTGATGGTCCGAGTGGCGCTGCAGGTTGATCAACAGCCGGTTGGTCATCTTCTGGGCCGCGTTCCAGCTGTGATGCGGCTTCACATGCTCGTATTTCCCATCACCCAGATGGCGCCGGGTCAGTCCGTAATGCTCGACATAATTGACCAGTTCCAACTGGGCCACGGCGATGAAGGCCTGTAAGGCGAAAAACCCGATCCCGGCCCAACCGCCGATCAAGGCCGCGAGCACGAGCATCATCCCCTGCCCCGCGCCGTAGCGCCAGAACGGGTTGGAGCGGTGATGCCAGGGCAGATCCTTGCGCGCCAGCCGGTCCACTTCCGCCCGCCAGGCCGAGATCAGCTGCCCCCAGAGCACACGGGGAAAGAACCGGTAGAAGCTTTCATTGTATCGAGCGGTCACCGGGTCGCGCGGGGTCGCCACGTAGCGGTGATGCACGATCAGATGCTCGGACCGGAAATGCCCGTACAAAACCGAGATCAGCAACCATTCGCCAAGGCGCTGTTCCAGCCGGTTTTTCTGGTGGATCAGCTCATGGGCATAATTGATCCCCACTGTGCCGGTGACCACGCCGACGGTGATCATCAGAAACATCTCTTCGCGCAGGCTCAGGTGGTCGGTCCAGCTGACGGTCATCAGCGCGCCGAACAGCAGGATCAGTTGAATGGGCAGCCAGAGCAGGGTGATCAGGCGGTACCAGAAGAGATCATCCTCGCCCGTCTCAAGGCTCATGTTGGCCTCATCTAGCCCCACAAGACGGTCGAGGATCGACATCACGAACCAGCCATAGAACGGGATCAGCGCGATCACCCAACCGCCCCAGACAGCCCCTGCCGCGATCAGCGGCACGAAGACCAGCGACATCCAGAAGGGCAAAGCATTCTGCAAGCCCGGCGTCGGTCTGGGTAACTGTGTTGCCTCTGTCATCGGTCTGATCGTGTCACCCCTTGCCGGGCTCCTCAACCCTGTTGTCAAGGAAAGCAAGACCTTGCAGATAGGCCTTTCGCATCACTGTGGGCAGACTGCCGGGATCAAGATCCGCATGATCATCAAGCGCACAGTCTGCATCGCTTTCAATGGTCATGATCTGCAATTGCAGATGAAAATGGGTAAACGTGTGACGAATTTCTCCGGCCGCACGCCACTTAGCCGCAAAAGGCGGGTTTGGCGCGGGGCAGTTTTCTGCCCAATCTGTGCCCGGCAGACCCAGCATGCCGCCGAGCAGGCCTTTCTCTGCCCTTCGCTCCAGCGCCACCGACCCGTCCGAGCGGCGTGCAAGATAGGCGATGCCGTGGCGCACCGGTTTCGGGGCTTTCGGGGTCTTGGCAGGCAGATCGGCGGCAATGCCCTGCCTGCGCGCCTGACAGCCGGGCATCAGCGGACAGATGCCGCAGGCCGGATTTCGTGGTTTGCAGATCGTTGCCCCCAGATCCATGACCGCCTGCGCATAGTCACCCGGTCGCCGGTCCGGCGTGAGGCTGCCGGCAAGGCGGCGCAAATCCTCCTTTGATCCGGGCAGCGGGTCGGTCACGGCGAAATAGCGGGCCATCACCCGCTCGACATTGCCATCAAGCACGGTGGCCGGCACGTCAAAAGCGATGGAGGCGATGGCCGCTGCCGTATAAGGCCCGATGCCCGGCAGTTTCAGCAGTTCACCCTCAGTGCCCGGGAACCGCCCACCATGTTCATCGCGCAGCACCCGCGCGCATTTCAACAGGTTGCGGGCGCGGGCGTAGTAGCCGAGACCGGCCCAGGCCGCCATAACTTCTGCATCATCGGCCCCGGCCAGATCGCTCACCCTTGGCCAACGCGTCGTGAAAGTCGCGAAGTAACTGCCCACAACCGGAACCGTGGTTTGTTGCAACATGATCTCGGACAGCCAGACGCGGTAAGGATCAGGCTGCACACCGGTCTTGCGTGCCTCAGGTCCGATCCGCCACGGCAGATCGCGGGCATGGTGGTCATACCAATGCAGAAGTGTTTCCGCTTCCTCACGCAAGTTTTATGCCCTCACCTTTCAAAACCGATGGCCGACCGGGGTGAACATGTTAGTGTTTTGTCTGAACCTCAAGTGTGACCCCGTGGAAAATGGCTGACCAAACCAAGCAGACACCCTATCGCCGCAAGGCCACCACGCGCGGATTTGCCCAGACCGGCAGCCTGCTGACCAATCGCATTCGCTCAGCCGGTGAGAAGCGCGGTTTTTCCCAGATGCGGCTTTTGACTGACTGGGACAGCATTGTGGGGGCTGAAATTGCAGCGATGGCCCTGCCCGAAAAGGTATCCTATGCGCGCGACGGGTTCGGTGCGACGCTTGTGGTCCATTGTCAGGGTGCCAATGCGCCGGTTGTTGACATGCAGCGCAATACGATCCGGGACCGGGTCAATGCCTGTTATGGCTACAACGCGATTTCCCGCGTGCGCGTGACCCAGACCGGCCATGCCGGATTTGCCGAGACCCAGACGCCATTTGCCCCGGCCGAGCCGAACGAGACCGCTTGTGCCGAGGCCCATGAAGCCGCCAAAGATGTTGAAAACAGCGATCTGCGCCTTGCTCTGGAGCAGTTGGGACGCCATGTCCTGTCGAACCGCTGAGAATTCTGACCAGGAGAACACAGTCATGACCTTTCCACTGTCCCGCCGGACGCTGATGCTCAGCGGACTTGCAACGGGTGCCACGCTGAGCAGCACGAGCCTTCTGGCACAAAGCACCGAGGGTGAAGCACGCGAAGTGATCGAGATGGTCAAGGGCGATGAGAATGCACCTGTGACGGTGATCGAATATGCCTCGTTCACCTGCCCGCATTGCCGCAGCTTCCACGAAAACGTCTTTCCGCAGCTGAAGGAAAACTTCATTGACACCGGCAAGGTGAAATTCATCTACCGCGAGGTCTATTTCGACCGTTACGGGCTTTGGGGTGGCATGCTGGCACGCTGTGCCGGGCCGGACCGGTATTTTGGCATCGTCGATCTGCTTTATGCCAACCAGTCGACCTGGCCGCGCGGCGAAAGCCCGGCGGAAGTGGCGCAGAACCTGTATGCCATCGGGCGCCAGGCCGGGATGACGAACGATCAGATGGATGCCTGTCTGCAGGATCAGGATTTTGCCAAGGCGCTGGTCGAGGATTTCCAGACCAATGCGGAGCGGGACGGGATCAACTCCACCCCCAGCTTCATGATCGATGGCAAAAGCTACTCGAACATGGGGTATCCGCAGTTCGAGACGACGCTCAACGATCTGCTGGGAAGCTGATCAGCCAAACATCCGATCCAGTGCCGTGCCGAGTGGTTCTGGATCGTCGATGTGCAGGCGCACGGGCAACACCCGGATGTGACTGAGCCACGACGCAGGCAGACGCGCTGCGTCCTTTTCCGTTGTGACGAGCTGTGCGTGCTTGGATGTGGCCTCAGTTGTCAGGCGTTGCAGGATGGTATCGCTGAAAGGGGCGTGATCGGCAAATCCATGGGTGCCGACCAGATGTGCGCCCTCGGCCCTGAGCGTATCGAAGAATTTCTGCGGGTTCCCGATCCCGGCGAAGGCCACAACCTTGCGATCCTTGAAGCTGATGCCGGTTTGCAAGGGCGTCAGCGCGCCTTGCAGAACAGGTTTGGGAAAAGCGTTTTGTGGATCGTTCAGAAAGGCCGTTCGATGGGCAGTCGAGCCGATCAGGAGCATCATGTCGGCACGCGCCAACCCCGCGCTGACAGGTTCTCGCAGAGGGCCTGACGGGATGACCGCGCGGTTGCCAAAGCCGCGCGCGGCATCGACCACAAGAATGGACAGGGTCTTGGCCAGTTTCGGATTTTGAAAGCCGTCATCCATGACGATGACATCCGCGCCCTCAGCCGTGCAGAGCCGCGCACCTTCCCCGCGATCACGGGAGACCACGACTGGCGCAAAGGCCGACAGCAGCACAGGTTCGTCGCCGACGTCATGGGCTGTATGTCTGGCAAGGTCGACAAGAACCGGGCCTGCTTCGGTTCCGCCATAGCCCCGGCTGAGCACAAAGGCGCGTTTGCCGCGCGCCGTGAGCATGTCCAGCAGGGCGATCACCGTCGGCGTCTTGCCAGTGCCCCCGATGGTCAGGTTACCAACGCAGATCACCGGGATGCCTTCGGTCACCTCGGGCGGGCGGGCGACACGGCGGGCGGTTTGCCAAGTCCAGAGGGCTGCAAGCGGCGACAGGGCGTGGCTTTGCCAGCCGCGGTCGGAAGACCACCAGAAGCCCGGCTCTTTCATTGGTCAGGCCCCGGTGGCAGATGGTCGAGGATGGTATTGGCCACCGTTTCGATCACGTCGTCGCCTTTGGAACATACCTCCCACCCGGCTTCGGCCATGCGTGCAGCCACATCAGGCTGGGAGGCCTTGACGACAGCGGCGGCCAGATCATCAGCGGATGGCACTTCGATCACGCCACCTGCTTCCCGCAGGCTGGCATAGGGGTCGGTGAAGTTCTCGATATGGGGGCCGGTCAGGACTGCGGATCCAAGAAGGGCGGGTTCATAGGGATTGTGGCCGCCGATCTCGACCAGCGAGCCGCCGACAAAGCTGACGGGCGCAAGCCTGTACCACAGCCCCATCTCACCAATGGTGTCGGCGAGATAGATGTCGGTCGTTGCATCGGGCATTTCACCCTTTGAGCGTTGCGCAACGGTCCAGCCATCGTTTCGCAGCGCTTGCGCAATTGCGTCACCACGGTCCGGGTGGCGTGGCACGAGGAGCAGCAAAAGACGGTGAAGCGTCTTGCGGGCCTCGTGATGGGCCTTTGCGACAAGCACCTCCTCGCCGGTATGGGTGGAGGCCGCGCACCAGATCTTGCGTTCCCCTACGGCTGCGGACAGCCGTGCAAGATCCGCTGGATCCGCGGGCAGTGGCGAGGCCTTGCCCTTCAACGAACCGGTCACCTGCAACCTGTCCTGCGGCATGCCAAGCATCCACAGCCGGTCGGCCATTGCGTCATCAGGCACAAGAATGCGGGAGAACCGGCTCAGAAGCGATGCCGGGTACCGCCCCAACTTGCGCAGGCGTTTGAAGCTGCGGTCAGACATGCGCGCATTGATCAGCAGCATATCGGCACCGCTTGCGCGGGTCCGGCAGATCATCGTGGGCCAAAGCTCGCTTTCGGTCCAGACCGCGAGATCAGGCTGCCAATGGTCAAGGAACCGGCCCATCACAGGCCAACTGTCGACCGGGGCAAACTGGTGAAAGGCACGATCCGGCAGGCGGCTTGCGAGAATTTCAGCCGAGGTCCGGGTAACGGTCGTGATCATGACATGCAGATCGGGCCGGGTGCGGACAAGATGGTCGATCAGATCTATCAGCGCCAGCGCCTCACCCACGGAGGCCGCGTGGAACCACAAAAGCGGCCCGTCCGGGCGTTTCCGGGCGGTGCGGCCGAGACGTTCAGGATAGCGGTCAGGGTCTTCCTTGCCCGCTTTCAGCCGTTTGCGCACAAGATGACTGGCCAGCCCTCCCGACAGGCGGGAGACCCCCAGATAAATCCCGACAAGGGCTGAACGTGGCAAGACGGCAACCCGTCTCAGCCGAGCTCTTCTGTCGAACCGGCGGCGGTTTCCTCGTCCCGCAGGCGGTGCAGATGGGCAATGAAATAGCGCATATGGGCATTGTCCACGGTCATCTGGGCCTTGGACTTCCATGCATTGTAGGCACTTTCGTAATCGGGGAAGATGCCGACCAGATCAATGGCTGTGACATCGCGGAAAATGGTTGTCTGCGGGTCCTCAAGTTCGCCGCCAAACACAAGATGCAAACGTTGGGTCATAGCAAAAATCCTTCCCGTAAATGATGGACCAAGGCCCTAGCGGTTTCAGGCCTCAAGGGCAAGCATCAGGCGCTGGTGAAGCGGCGGATTTGCGGCCAGCACGCCTGCCTGTTTGGCAGAGGGCGCGTTGAAGACCAGATCGCCGCCCAGACGATCGCTGACGCTGGCACCGGCTTCACGACAGATCAGATCGCCTGCTGCAATGTCCCATTCCCACGCGTCGCGCAGGGTGATCATCGCATCAAAGCGGGACTGCGCGACAAGGCACATGCGAAAGGCAAGCGAGGGGCGGAACTGGCGGGTAAAGCCGGGCGGCTGGCCGTCTTTCCAGTGCTTGGGGTCAAGTGTCGGTCTGGTGGTCAGGACATCAGCACCTGAGGGGTCCGGCTTGCCCTCAGCTGCCAGCCGTGTGCCGTTCAGGTGGGCGCCCTGCCCGGCCTCGGCGCTGAAAACTTCCTCGCGCATCGGCAGGTGCACGACCGCTGCCGTGACTTTGCCGTGGTGGGCGATGGCCAGCGAGTGGCACCAGCTTTTCTGCCCGTCGATGAAGGCCCGCGTGCCGTCGATGGGATCGATGATGAAGACATGTTCAGCATGCTGGCGATCGGTGTTGTCCTCGGTCTCTTCGGACAGCCAGCCATAATCAGGACGGGCGGACCGCAGTTCGGCCTTGAGCATCCGGTCGATCTCAAGATCGGCTTCCGTCACCGGCCCCTGTCCGTCGCCCTTGTCCCAGATTTCGGGCGAGGCCTTGAAGTATCGCGTTCCGATGCGCGCTGCACTTTCTGCAGCATCCAGAAGCAGCGCCAGATCAGTCGCCTGCAATCGTCAGCCCCTCGACCAGAAGCGACGGAACCTGACGCGACAGGTGGCTGCGCGCGTCATTGGCAGGCGTGATCCGCATCAGCATGTCGCGCAGATTGCCTGCGACTGTGCATTCATTGACCGGCCGGGTGATCTCGCCATTCTCGACCCAGAAACCTGACGCGCCCCGGCTGTAATCGCCAGTGTTGGGATTGATGGTCGAGCCGATCATGGAGGTCACAAGCAAGCCCGTCCCCATCTCGGCCAGCAGATCATCACGGCTGTGGCTGCCCGGTGTCAGGGCGAGGTTCGAAACCGACGGCGAGGGCGTGCTTGAAACCCCGCGAGAGGCGTTGCCGGTGGGAGCCATGTCCAGTTTGCGCGCGTTGGCCAGATCCAACACCCAGCCCTTGAGCACGCCATCCTCCACCCAGTTTCGCCGCTGCACCGGCAAACCTTCGCCGTCAAAGGGGCGCGAGCCGGAGATGCGCACCCGGTTCGGGTCCTCTGTCAGCGAAAGGCCCGCGGGCAGAACCTGCTCTCCCATCGCATCCTTCAGCCAGCTTGCACCGCGTGCAATGGCGGCACCGTTGATCGCAGACATCAGATGCCCGATGAGAGAAGAGGATATCCGTTCGTCAAAGAGGATCGGAAAGGCACCGGTCGGCGGGCGGCCTGCGCCGAAACGGGCAACTGCGCGTTCACCGGCCAGCCGGCCGATCTCTTCGGGTGAGGGCAGATCGCTGCCATAGGCGCGGCCCTCGCCGCAATAATCGCGCTCCATCTCAAGGCCCTCGCCCGCGATGGCCACACAGGAGGTGGAGCGTTGGGTGCGTGCATAACCTGCGGAAAATCCGTTGCTCATGGCCAGATAGATTTCTGTCCGGCCATAGCTGGTGCCGGCACCATCGACCTGCGAGACACCTTTGACTGCGCGCGCTGCGGCCTCGGCCCTAGCCGCATCATCGGCCAGTTCAGTTGGGCTAGGGGCTTCGGACGGGTCATCGAGATCAAGGGCCGCCACATCCCAGCTGGTCGCAAGCTGGTCAGGATCGGCCTGACCGCAATAAGGATCCTCGGGGGCTTCAGCCGCCATGGCAACCGCCCGTTCAGCCATGATCGAAACCGTCTCGGGCCGGATATCGGACGAGGATACAGTGGCCTGCTTCTGGCCCAGAAACACCCGCAACCCGATGTCAGCGCCTTCAGCGCTTTCAGCCTCTTCCAGCGCCCCGTCGCGCGTCTGCATCGACAGACCCGTGCCATCGACCGCCAGCGCATCCGCGGCGGTCGCGCCTGCGCGTTTGGCTGCTTGGAGCAAATCATCGGTCAGCTGTTTCAGTCGTTCGGTCATGCGGTATTTCCTGAAGCAATATCGGACATCCCGTCTACCTAGGGCTTTTGCACCGGGCGTACAACGTGCCGCGCCGATATTGAGTACCCTGCGAGGTCGCAAACAGACTGGCCCTTTCAGACTTCGGGCGATAAGCGATGGGGGAAATGCCAAAAAGAAGATCAGGGACAAGACAAGATGACGACTGAACCAACAATCGTGAACTCGTGGACCGAGTGGGATCCGCTCAAACATGTGATCGTGGGACGGGCCACGGACTGCCATATTCCACCCGCTGAACCCGCGCTGGACGCCAAGGTGCCCGAGGACAGCGACATGCGCGGCCAGTGGGGCAAGCGCCCGCAGGAGACCATCGATCGCGGCAATGAGCTGCTGGACAATTTCGCCACCATGCTCGAAGGCCGTGGCATCCGCGTCGACCGCCCGACGCCGATTGATTTCAGCGAGCCCGCGACCACGCCCGATTTCCACACCGACAGCCAGTTCGGTTGCATGCCACCGCGCGATGTGCTGCTGACGGTCGGCTCGGAGATGCTGGAAGCGACCATGAGCTATCGCTGCCGCTGGTTCGAATACCTCTGCTACCGACCTCTGATGCAGAAGTATTTCAATGAGGATCCGAAGTTTCGCCATGAAGCCGCCCCCAAGCCGCGCCTTACGGATGCGGACTATCATCCCGATTATCTGTCCGAGAAGATTGGCGTGGAAAAGCGCCTGCAATGGGCCGCCGAGAAGTTTTTCGTGACCACCGAGGAAGAGCCGCTTTTCGATGCAGCAGACGTTCTGCGTTTTGGCAAGGATCTGGTGGTGCAGCACGGGTTTACGACAAACCTCAAGGGCATCGAATGGCTGAAGCGCCACTTCCCCGATCACCGGGTGCATACGGTCAACTTCCCCGGGGATCCTTACCCCATCCACATCGATGCGACTTTCACGCCAATCCGTCCCGGACTGATTCTGAACAACCCGCAGCGCCGGTTGCCGGACGATCAGCGCGCGATGTACCAGAAGAATGGATGGGAGATCGTGGACGCGGCACAGCCCGCCCACAATGCGCCACCGCCGCTTTGCTATTCGTCCACATGGCTCAGCATGAACGTGCTGGTGATCGATCCCAAGACCGTCTGTGTCGAGGCCTCCGAGGTGTATCAGGCTGAACAGCTTGACAAATTGGGCATGGAGGTGATTCCGGTCGAGTTGCGCGACGCCTATGCCTTTGGTGGTGGATTGCATTGCTGCACGGCGGATGTGTACCGCGAAGGAACCTGCGAAGACTATTTTCCCAACCTCTGAACCGGTGGTGGTCTTAAACCTTCGTTAACGGGTCAGGCGCAGAGTTGCGGGATGGCACATGATGGCATCCTGCTGCGCCTGCTCACCTTCTGTCTGCCGGGCAGAAGCAAAACCTCCGACACGCCATCTGTAACCCTTCCAGAAAGCGAATTTCGTCCGATCAGCGAGATCGGACTGGAGCCTGCGACAGCCATCGGGTTTCAGGCGCGCGTTGTTGGCGGGCTGGACCCGAGCCTGCCACAAGGCCCCCTGACCGACTGGCTGGTGCTCTCGCGCCATGTCACGGCTTTTGCGGCCAGACGCTCCAAAGGGCAAGTGCTGGTGCTGGATGTCTCGGGGCAATTGTTTGGCGGGCTGGAAGCGGTGGAGCGGCAGGTGTCGCTTCTGCGTCAGCGCATCAGCCTGGCTGGACTGAGCGCCCTGCAGGTCCGAATCACGGTCACACTGAATGCCCAGACCGATCTGACGCTGATGTCACTGGCCGTCGAGCGGTTTCGCCAGTTCGGCCACGAAGTCGCGATCCTGTCTCAGCCAAGCGGAGGCGGTTCGCCCAAGCCGATCACCTGGAGGGAGGCGGCGATGAATCGCAGGCTCTGGTCGCTTGCGCCGGGGCAATCCCTGCCGCTTGCCTCGATCAAACCCGGCGATCTGGTTGCGGGCGATTGGTCGGACTGCCCGACGGAGGCGCATGCCGCTTCGCTCGTCAGCCTCAAGCAGACCGGTTAGCTTCCCAGCGCATCCACGAAACAGGCGGTCCGCTCGGCCATGGCCTCGGGCGTTGCATCACGGCGAAAGAAATCAAGAAACGTGCCATCCGGGGCCATCAGATAAGTAAAGGTCGAGTGATCCATCAGGTAATCCTCGTCCTCAGACGCGCGCTTGGCATAGACCCGGTACCCCTTGATCGCCTGATCAATCGCATCCTGAGAGCCGGTCAGCCCGATCATCTTTTCATGCATGTAAGGCGCGTAATCCGCCAACGCCTCAACCGTGTCGCGACCCGGATCGATGGTCACGAAGACCGGACGCACATCCTTGCCCTGCTCATCCAGCAGATCAACGGCAATGGCATTGCGCGCCACATCCAGCGGGCAGACATCAGGGCAGTAGGTGTACCCGAAATAGACCAGCGACGGGCGGTCGAACACGTCAGCCTGAGTCATCGCCTGACCCTCATGGGAAATCAGCTCGAACGGGCCGCCGATGCCACCTGCGTCTGAGGCAACGACCGAACCACGACACTGGCCCAACGCATCCTGCTGGTTGGGACCAAAGGCGAACCAGAGGCCTGTGCCCAACCCGCCAACAACGATTGCGGCTGCCGCGGTGGCAAAAATGGCTCGGTTCATGGGGCTTTCCTCCTGTGCCTACGGCTTAGACACTGTTTGTGCGACCGGCGCAGTTCAAGACTTCGCGAGCGGACTGAGACATTTTGCCCTTGGGACGGCTGAGCGGGCCTGTTAGGTCAGGATCATGGCAGACAAGACCACTCCTTACCTCAGCAGTGGGCGACGCGGCGAATGGGTTCGGGTGCGCACACTGGTCAACCTGCGCTGGCTGGCCGTGGCGGGGCAAACGCTCGCGGTTCTGGTCGCGGCTTATGGCTTGCGGATCGACCTGCGGCTGGATCTGGTGGCCATCGTCATCGGCCTGTCAGTGGCGGTCAATCTGGCGACCACGCTGGTACACCCCGAGACCAAGCGACTGGGCCACAGGGACGCGCTGCTGACGCTCTTTTTCGACCTCGCGCAACTGTCGCTGATGCTTTATCTGACCGGTGGTCTGAACAACCCGTTTGCGATGCTGATCATGGCCCCGACCATCATCAGTGCAACCGTGCTGAGTATGGAAGCGACGCTGTTTCTGGGCGCCAGCACGCTGGCCAGTGTCAGTTTTCTGATCTTTTATCACGAGCCTTTGCAAACGGCCTCGGGCAGTGCGCTGATGATGCCGCCCCTGCTGGTCTACGGAATGTGGATCGCGCTGATGATCTCGGTCGCATTTCTCAGCGGATATGCCCGCCGGGTAACGATGGAGACAATGTCGCTCTCGGAAGCGCTGACCGCCACGCAACTGGCGTTGGAGCGCGAACAGAAACTGACCGATCTGGGCGGTGTGGTGGCAGCGGCCGCCCATGAGCTTGGCACGCCACTTGCGACGATCAAGCTGGTTTCGGCCGAGCTGGCAGATGAGATTGCCGACCGGCCCGAGCTGTTGGAAGACGTGGAGCTGATCCGCTCGCAGGCCGAGCGTTGCCGTATGATTTTAGCTGATATGGGGCGCAGCGGGAAGGATGACCTGCACCTCAAGCATGTGCCGATCCTGGGTCTGGTCGAAGAGGCCGCGGAGCCGCATCTGGACCGCGGCGTCAAAGTGATCTTCCGAGTGGACGGCGCGCTGGCCGATGAGGCCGTGCCGGATCAGCCAACGGTTGCCCGTCATTCCGAGATCATCCATGGCCTGCGCAATCTGGTGCAGAATGCTGTGGATTTTGCCCGCTCGACGGTCTGGATCGACATCGACTGGACCGAGCGTGATCTGCGCATCGTGGTGGGTGATGACGGTAAGGGGTTTGCGCCTGACATGATCGGGCGCATCGGAGATCCCTTCATGCGGCGCAAACAGGCCTCGCGCACTGCCGATCCGCAACGCCCCGGGTATGAGGGGATGGGGCTTGGACTTTTCATCGCAAAGACCCTGCTGGAACGCACAGGCGCGCGGCTGACATTCGCCAGTGGCAGCGGTGACGGCCCGGAATCGGCGCAGGACCTCAAGCCTGCGGAACTTGCCAGACCGACCGGGGCAGTGGTGGAGCTGATCTGGTCCAGAGACGCGCTGGAGGTCGATCGCAAGGCCAGTCGGGGACCGTTGGGACACAACCAAAAGCTGTTTTCTTAACAAACTTTTAACCTAATACGCCTAAAGACTAACAAAAGACTAACGTCCGGAAATCGGGCAGATTGGCAAATCAAGGGGCTGGCACCCTTTGGCCCAGCGGGTGCAGGACCTCGTTTGCAGGGCTAGGACAGGAATAAATGTGGTTTCTAACAGTGCTTGTCGGCGGAGCGGTCGGCATCGTGTTTGTGGCCGGGTGGGCGGTTTACCTGCTGGTGGCCAGACGCGCTGAAGCATCCTCCGGACAGACATTGCCGTCTTTTGACGACCGGGTCGGGGACACCTCCCTGCTGTTCCTCGATGGGCAATTGCTTAAAACAGGCGCGCGCATCGGTGAATTTCTGGACCACGCGCCCAAGGACATCAGCGGGATCACGGAGGCCTTCGAGACATCAGGCACCGACTTGAAGCGCCTGATCGACCTGCTGCAAAGGTCCGGCCAGTCCTTCATCAATGTACAGCGGACCCGCAAGGGCGACTATTGCCAGATCACCGGATCGACCATAGGGGCAATGACACAATTGACCATTGATCCCGCAGACAACCTGTCGATGAAGATGATCAAGGCTGAAAGGCGCTTGGCCGAATTGGAACTGGAATTGTCCGAGAAGGACATGATCCTGCAAGGCATCAAAAGCCCCGCGTTCATTCTGACGTCCAAGGCCGAACTGGAGGCTGCGAATGCAGCGGCCAGAGCGTTTCTGGAGGACCTTTCCGATCAGGATCGGGAACCGGTTCAGTCCGCCATCCAGTCGGTTGCGCAGGATGATCCTCAGCAGCTCAGTCTGCATGACAGCATTGAAGTTGAATATCTGGGCAAGACCCGCAGTTTTGAGGTGAGTGTCCTGCGCACAGATGCCGGTTCGGCCAAATGCTATGTCTCCGTAACGGAAAACTCTGCCCTTTTGGAAGCTCAGGTTGCGATGAACGCGATGCTCTCGACGCTCAGCGACACATTTGCCCATCTGTCTACGGGACTGGCGATCTTCGACGATGACCGCAAGCTGACCATGTTCAACCCGGCACTTGCATCCCTGCTGGATCTCGATCCGGTGATGATGGCCGCGCGCCCGGGCTTACGGGAATTCTTTGAAGCCTTGCGTCGCAACCGCAATGTGCCCGAACAGGTTGAGTTCAAGACCCTGCGCAGCAAGTTGCTGAACCTTGAGGCGCAGGCACAGGATGGTCAGTATCATGAAGACTGGATGCTGGCATCGGGCCGGACATTGCGGGTCACCGGTCGCCCCCATGTGCGCGGCGGGCTGGCTTTTTTGTTCGAGGACATCACGAATTCGCTGTCACTGGAACGCAAGTACCGGGCTGAACTGGACCTCAGCAAATCTGTTTTCGATCAACTGACAGACGCGGTTGCCGTGTTCAATGCAGCAGGACATCTGATCCTGGCCAATACGGTCTTCTCGGAATTCTGGTCCATCGATCCCATGGATGACCTTCCCGCGCTCGACATCACTGAGGTGACGCGCATTCTTCAGGAGCAGTGCCTGCCAAACCCGGCCTTTGGGGATTTGCGCAGTT
Source organism: uncultured Paracoccaceae bacterium (assembly GCA_947494445.1). Lineage (GTDB taxonomy): Bacteria > Pseudomonadota > Alphaproteobacteria > Rhodobacterales > Rhodobacteraceae > CANLSM01. Next base: position 94,815 of record CANLVD010000004.1, read on the forward strand.
TTGCCACCAATCCCGACAACAGGGCAGCCTGGCAGGCCAATTTCCAGCACCATTACGGCCATGACCTGATCGGCCATTTCGCACCCTTGCCCGATGGCACCACGCTTGCGGTCTTCTCGAACCAGAATGAAGCGAACAGTGCTGACCGGTCCACCTCTCTGGTGGTCGAGCAGGTGATCGCCGCCCTTCAATCCACGCGCAATGCCCTGTCCAAGCCCAGTGCGGGAGATGCAGACTGGTGGCGCGATACGCTGGATGCGCTGGTCGAGGATCTGGATGTCTCGCTGTCGCTTCTGCGGGACCGGGAACGAGAGCGCAGGGACATGTCCCCCAGTGGCATACCCAGACGACTGCTCGCGATGATGGACGAGCGCGGGATCGCCCTGTCATCAAGCCAGTTGCGCTCAACCCTGTGGAAGCACCAATCGGTGCGACAGGTGGTCTGGGCATCGCTGATTCATGCGCTGGATATCACCAGGAAACACAGCACCATTGACCTGAAACTGGACAAGCAGGCAGATGGCATTCGTCTGTCCCTGATGCTGACACCGGTCAAGGATTGGTCCCAGAGCGAGGCTGAACCCACCATCAGCAAGCGCCTGTTCGACCGGTCGATCGAGTGTCTGGCCCATGATTATCAACCCCCTTCCATCGATCAGGACGGATTGCTGCACATCGCCTGCACGGTTCGGACCGCAGGCGCTGGACAGGAATTGCTGGATCCCTCCGAGCCGCTCCTGACCGGGCAGGGCTAGCTGGCCGAAAGCTTTCTGACCCATGCAGGCGGGCTTTCCCAGAACACCCCTTGCACAGGTCCCGCGATCTGGCCAGACTGAAGTGATAAGGTCGGATCCCGGGGTGTCATGCCAACTGAATTTCAAGTGTTTCTGGCCAGCGAGACTGATGCCACGGCGCTGGCCGAACGGCTGTCGGATGTGCTGAGCGCAGGCGACACGGTTCTGCTGTCCGGGCCTGTAGGCGCGGGCAAATCGCATCTGGCACGTGGCATCATCCGGCATAAATTGGCACAGGTCGGACTGGTCGAGGATATCCCCTCGCCCACATTCACTCTGGTCCAGACCTATGAGGCCGGTGCGCTGGAAATCTGGCACGCGGATCTGTACCGGCTGACCAGTGTGGACGAGATTGAGGAACTGGGCCTGTTCGATGCTTTCGATACCGCAGTTTGCCTTGTGGAATGGCCCGATCGGCTGGGCGATGGTCTGCCCGACCGCAGGTTGGAACTGGCACTTGATCTGCCAAAGTCGGGCGATGGCCGCGACCTGCGGTGCACAGCCTTTGGCGACTGGCCGGGCCTGCACGACCCATTGCAAAGGCAAGACGCGCTGTGAACGGGGTTCGCTATGATCTGATGGCGGGATTTCTGGCGCACGCCGGATGGGCTGAGGCCCAAATGACACCGCTTGCGGGCGATGCCTCGTTGCGGCGCTACTTCCGCCTTTCAAAGTCAGACGGGCAGCGCTGCATAGTCATGGATGCACCACCCGAGACAGTGCTGAGCACCGCCACCTTTGTGGAAATGTCCCGGCGTCTTGGCGCGTCCGGTCTGAGCCCTCCGGACATTCTGGCTCAAGATCTGGAGAGTGGTTTTCTGCTTCTCGAAGATCTTGGCGATGATCTGTTTGTGAAGGTAATCGCGGATGATCCGGTGCGAGAGGAACCGCTCTACCAAGAAGCTGTCGATCTGCTGATCGGCCTTCACGGGCAGCGTGATCTGGCACGGGATCTGCCCCGATACGACACCGCAACAGCGGTACGGGAAGCCTCGCTTCTGGCGGAATGGTACCGACCCTATTGCAAGGGCGACGCGTTTCCCGGCCCGCCTGATCCACAATTGAACGCACTGATTGCGCGGCATTGGGCACGGTTTGAAGATACAAACGGGTTGGTGCTGCGCGATTGCCATGCAGAGAACCTGATCTGGTTGCCGGATCGCAGCGGCCTTGCCCGCATAGGATTGCTGGATTTTCAGGACGCGCTTTGTGGCCCGCCAGTTTATGATCTGGTGTCGTTGCTGGAAGATGCCCGCCGCGATGTCAGCCCGGACCTGCGGGAACGGATGATCTCGCGGTATTGTTCGGCGCTTGGAGTGCGGGAAACTTCCCTTCGAGCCGATTTCTGTCTGCTGAGCGCACAGCGCAACATGAAGATTTTGGGGCTGTTTCTCAGGGTCTGGCATTCACAGGGCAAAGACGGGTATCTGGCGCTCCTGCCCCGGGTCTGGGACCATCTGATGCGTGATCTTGAACATCCTGAACTGACCGATCTGCGGGATTGGGTGGGCGAAAATCTGACCGCCCCGGAAGGTGTGTCATGACCCGACAAATGCCCGCCATGGTCTTTGCTGCAGGGCGCGGCACGCGCATGGGCGTTCTTGGCGAGACCTGCCCCAAGCCCCTGATCAGCGTGGCCGGCCAGACCCTGATCGATCACACGCTGGACCGGCTTGACGGAGTCACCAGCGGCCCGATTGTTATCAACACCCATCATCTGGCTGATCAGGTGGTCACCCATATCAGGGCGCGAGACGTCTGGCGATACCATCTGTCCCATGAACCCGATCTGCTGGAGACCGGCGGCGGTCTGAAAGCCGCGTTGCCAGTCTTGGGCAATGGACCCGTCATCTGCTCTAACGCGGACATCATCTGGACCGGACCCAGCCCGTTTGAGACGCTTCTGGCCCGGTGGGATCCTCAGATCATGGATGCTCTGTTGCTGCTGATCGCCCGCGACCGGGCGACCGGGCACGCTGGTGCTGGGGATTTCTTTTGTGACCCCGAGGGGCGGTTGATCCGGCGTGGGTCAGCCGAGGCAGCGCCCTTTGTCTATATCAGCGCCTGCATCGTGAAAACCGACCGGCTGGCGGAGATTGCGGACGCAAAATTCTCGCTCAACCGCCTGTGGGATCTGATGATCGCGGACGGGCGCGCCTATGGGGTGGAACATGCCGGTGGGTGGGCCGATGTCGGCACGCCCGAGGGCATCAGGCTGGCAGAAGGGTTGTTGGGCACATGACAAGGCTCTTTGATCCTGGTGTCCCACGCATCTTCGGTCTGCCCCCGGGGGCAGATTTTGCGGCCCGGTTTCTGGACGGGTTGATGGCCCGGCTGGGGGATCACCCGCCCGAGGCGCTGGCGCGGATCGAGATCATCCTCAACACCGAACGGACCAGACGGCGGTTGCAGAGCCTGCTGACCAACGGTCCGGCGCGGCTGTTGCCGCGGTTGCGGACGCTGACCGATCTGGCATCGGACGCAGGCCTTGCCCTGCCGCAGGCCCAACCGCCGCTCGCACGCCAGATCCAACTTGCCCAGCTTGTCACCAAGGCGATCGACAATGGCGCGGGCTTTGGCAACCGGGAAGCCGCCTTTGATCTGGCTGGCAGTCTGGCTGAACTGATGGACGAGATGCAAGGCGAAGGTGTGCCGCCTGATGCGCTCAACCAGATAGACACAGGGGACATGACCAGCTACTGGGCGCGGGTGACGGCCTTTCTGCGCATCATCATCGACCATATGCGCGCCACGGCGGAAGCACCGATTGACGCGCAGGCCCGGCTCAGGTTTGCCGCCGAACAGCTGGCGCTGACATGGCAACAGACACCGCCACAGCATCCGGTGATCGTGGCGGGGTCCACCGGGTCGCGGGGGGCAACAGCAGTGCTGATGCGCGCAGTGGCGGAACTGCCTCAGGGCGGCATTGTGCTGCCCGGTTTCGACTTCGAACTGCCCGACGAGACATGGACATCGCTCGACAGCCGGAATGCCAACGCAAGTGACCATCCACAGGCCGGTCTATACGCGCTTCTGCACAGGCTTGGTGTCTCGCCGGAAACTGTGACGCCGTGGGAGCGGACACCCGCGCCCTGCCCTGCACGCAACCGGCTGATCTCGCTGGCCTTGAGACCTGCGCCAGTCACCGACAAATGGCTGGACGAAGGCCCGCATCTGCTGCCCGAGATCGCTGAGGCCTTTGCGGGTGTAAGCCTGATCGAAGCCCCGGACCAAAGGGCCGAGGCGCTGGCGATTGCCTGGAAGATGCGCAGCGCCTATGCCGAAGGCAAACGGGTTGCGCTGGTCACACCGGATCGGGGATTGACGCGCCGGGTCACGGCTGCACTGGCGCGCTGGTCCGCAACGCCCGATGATAGTGCCGGGACGCCCTTGCCGCAAACCCCGCCCGGTGTGTTCCTGCGATTGGTACAAGCGGCCATGGGGCCCGAGCTGCATCCCGGTGCGCTGGTCGCGATCCTGAAACACCCGATTTGTGCCAATGCCTCGGAAGAGATGCGCAAGGCACATCTGCGCCACGTCGGTGCGCTGGAGCTAAGATGCCTGCGCGGCGGCAGCCCGCACATCGACTGGCGGATCATGGCTGCATGGGCCGGGGATGACGCAGACCGGCAAGTCTGGATCGCATGGTTGCAGACAGCACTTCAGCCACTAAGCGATGTGTCTCCTGCACCGCTGCCGGTCTGGTGTCATCGCCACCGAAAGACTGCCGAGCATCTGGCAGGGGGCTGGCAGGACGAAACCGCCACGGGCGAGTTGTGGGACAAGGACGCCGGGAAAGCGGCACTGGCTGCCATGGAAGGTTTTGTTGTGGCCTCAGACACCGATTGGCAGATCGGGCTGAGCCAGTATCGCGGCATTCTGGGTTCTGTGCTGGCCGGAGAGGTGCCTGACAGCGCGGTGGCCACCCATGGGAACATCGCAATTCTCGGCACGCTTGAGGCTCGTACACAGGATGCCGATCTGGTCATTCTGGGCGGGCTGAACGAGGGGTCATGGCCACGTCTGCCCGCGCCTGATCCATGGCTCAACCGGGACATGCGGCGTCAGGTTGGTCTGCCCTCACCAGAACGACGGGTGGGGCTTGCGGCGCATGATTTCCAACAGGCAGCAGGCGCTGCAGAAGTCGTGCTCAGCCGGTCCTTGCGGGATGAAGCCGCCCCAACCGTGCCAAGCCGCTGGCTGTTGAGACTGACCAATCTGATGACCGGGCTTGGGCCCTCGGCAGATGCGGAACTGAAAGCCATGCGTGCTCGTGGAACGCGGCTTCAGGGAGAAAGCGCCGAGATCGACCGACCCGGGATCACTCTTGCACCTGCCGGTCGCCCTGCTCCCTGCCCGCCGTTGGGCAGTCGCCCGCAAAGCCTGTCGGTTACTCAGATTGAGACTCTGATCCGCGATCCTTATGCGATCTATGCACGTCACATCCTGAACCTTCGCAAGCTGGACCCTTTGGGCCGTGACCCAGATTTCCTGCTGCGCGGCACGCTGGTCCATGAAATTCTGGAAACCTTTGTCCGCGCCACTTTCGACAGATTGCCGCCCGATGCCGAAGACAGATTGACGGCTGTCATTAACGAGGTGCTGGACAGTAACGTTCCCTGGGCTGCCAGCAGGCTGAGCTGGCAGGCGCGCCTTGAGGCTGCGGCCCCGCAGTTCATCACGCAGGAGCGTGCACGGCGCGAGATCGGCAGCCCGGCACTTCTGGAAGCTCAGGGCCGCAGGTCTGCAACTGGCCTGTCACTGCCCTTTGACCTGACGGCCAAGGCGGACAGGATCGACCGCCTGATGGATGGCAGCATCGCGATCTATGACTACAAGACCGGTGATCCACCGGGTGTTGGCGATCTGCAAACCCATGCCGTGCAGGTACCGCTTGAGGCCGCAATTGCCGCTGCAGGCGGATTTGAGGGGCTTCCGCCGGTGGAAACAAGTGTGATGCAGATCCTGTCGGTGAAAGCTGACGGCAAAATCCGGGACATAGGTCCTCAAGGAGAGGCGTTCTGGGAACACTTCGTGCGGTTCATCTCCCATTACCTGTCGCCCGAAAGCGGTTTTCCAGCCCGCACCCGTCCCAAGACTGCCTTTGAAAGCGACTATGATCACTTGTCCCGGCGTGGTGAGTGGCTGGACGGCGATCCGTTTGAAGTGGAGCCGGTGACATGACGTCCCCTCTTTTCGATGATGCGACACGCGCCCAGATGAAGGCCGCACGCCCCAGTCGCTCGTCATGGGTGACGGCCAATGCGGGATCGGGCAAGACGCGCGTGCTGACAGACAGGGTGGCGCGCCTGCTGCTGCGCCCGACTGACCCGCAGAAAATCCTGTGTCTGACATATACGACCGCTGCTGCCGCCGAGATGCAGAACCGTCTGTTCGCACGTCTTGGTGCATGGTCGATGCTGGATGATGACCATCTGAGAGCCGCCCTCGTTGAACTGGGTGTCGAGGCCGATGCGCTTGATGAGGCAGGTCTGGCACAGGCGCGCACGCTCTTTGCCCGGGCGCTTGAGACGCCGGGTGGTCTGAAGATCCAGACGATCCACAGTTTCTGCGACATGCTGCTCAGACGGTTTCCGCTTGAGGCCGATGTCTCTCCGGGGTTCGAGGTTCTGGATGACCGGCAGGCTGCTCAATTGCGCAGTGCCAGTCTTGAACGCCTTTCAGCAGAAGACCCCGATCACGTGGTGTCAAATGTTGCGCAATGGCTGGATCACAACTCGGACGGGCTGTTGCAGGCGATCCTGCGACACCGCGCTGTCTTTGCGGCAAACCCAGATGAGGCGGCTTTGCGCCGGGCGCTGGGTGCGCTTGAGCCATTTGATAGGGAAACACGTCTGGCTGATGTGCGTGCCATGGCCGCATCACTTGATCTGGATGGTTTGATCGATGCGTTGAACGCGTCCAGCAAGCCAACTGATGAGAAGGCCAAACTTGCGTTTCTGGCATTGAACAATCGGGCAACAGGTACTGCCCGGCTTTACGAGATCATGCGGGAGACCTTTCTGACGCAATCAAATGGGCTTCGCAAAACGGTGATCACCAAGGCACCCAGCGAGGCCTTTCCACCCGCATCGGATATCTGCCGTGAATTGGGTGAAGCTGTGCTGGACATGCGTCAGGCCGAATTGGCCGAAGGGGATTTTCGCCGTTCGTTCGGTTTGCATCTGTTCGGCAAGGCATTCCTGACCAGCTATGACGCGGCCAAGCAGGCCATCGGGCGGCTGGATTACGATGATCTGATTTCAAAGGCAGGCAAACTGGTCACCGAGCGTCAGGATGCGGCATGGGTGCTATACCGTCTGGATGGCGGGCTGGATCATATTCTGGTGGATGAGGCACAGGACACCAGCCCGGCGCAATGGACCGTGATCCAGACCCTGTCAGCGGAATTTTTCGCCTCCCAAAGCAGCGCAAACCGCCCGCGCACGATCTTTGTCGTTGGGGACGAAAAACAGTCGATCTATTCGTTTCAAGGGGCCGAGCCTGCCGCCTTTGACCGGATGCGACTTGGGTTTCTGGAAGCCCTTGCGCCGCTTGACGGGCTGGAAATGTGCGACCTGCTCTATTCCTTTCGCTCGGCCCCTGCGATCCTTTCAGTGGTCGATACGATCTGCGCGGGCGGACCCGAGTTGGGCCTGTCGGAGGACATCACGCATCGGGCATTTAAAGACGATATGCCCGGTCGGGTGGAGTTGTGGGATTTCCGGGACAAACCCGGCAAGTCTGCTCCCGTACCCTGGTTTGAGCCGGTGGACGTGCCTGAGGAGGACAAGGCTCCGCTGACACTGGCCTGCGATCTGGCTGTGCAGGTCCATAGGTGGATCGAAGACGGAGAAATCCTCGCCACCAAGGAAGGCACAAGGCCGGTGACCGCAGGTGATTTTCTGGTGCTGGTGCAAAGCCGCTCGGCCATGTTTCACAAGCTGATCGCAGAGTTGAAACGCCTTGGCGTGCCAGTGGCGGGCGCGGATCGTCTGAACCTGTCGCAGGAACTGGCCGTGAAAGACCTGATCGCCGCGTTGCGGTTTCTGGCCACACCCGATGATGATCTTTCGCTGGCGGAATTTCTGCGTTCGCCGCTCTGCGGGCTTTCAGAAAGCGATCTTTTTGGGTTGTGTGCCGGGCGGGGCAAGACGGTGCTTTGGTCCGTTGTCCGGCAATCGCCACTGATCACACAGGACCGGGAACACGCCGCCCTTTGGGACATGCTGACAGACATGCGCGGGCAAAGCGATTTCCTGCGGCCCTATGATTTGCTGGAGCGCATTCTGACCCGGCACAAGGGACGCGACCGGCTGATCGCCCAGCTTGGTCCCGAGGCCAGCGAGGCAGTTGACGCGCTGCTTGATCAGGCGCTTGCCTATGAGCGGGTCGAAGCCCCCAGTCTGACAGGCTTTCTGGACTGGTTCGCGGCTCAGGATGTCGAGATCAAACGTCAGATGGAAGGGCGCGGCAATCAGGTGCGCGTGATGACCGTTCACGGAGCCAAAGGGCTGGAGGCGCCGATCGTGATCCTGCCGGACACGGCAGCGCGCGAGGGCAATGCCAACCGCCCGCCGGTGCTGAAAACTGCCGAGAACCTGCCGCTTTGGCGCAGCAGCAACGATCAGTCGTCCCCGGCAATGATGCAGGCCAAGTCGGAGGCTGATGCTCAGGATGAGGCAGAGCGGATCCGGCTGCTGTATGTCGCCATGACGCGCGCGGAAAGCTGGTTGATAGTCTGTGGTGCTGGAATGCTGAACGACCAGTGCTGGTATTCCCATGTTCAGCGCGCCTTTGCGGATCTGCCCGCGCACCCCCATCCGCTGGGGCAGGTGATCGAAGAGAACTGGACCGGTTCACCGCTGGTCACTGAGGAAGATCACCGATCAGACCTCAGATTGCCGGAATGGACAAATGACCCTTGTGAAAAGCCCGTTCTGGCGGTTTCAACCCTTGCTCCCTCTGGCCTTGGCGGTGCCCATTCCATTGGTGGCGAGGGTGATGAGAACGCTCTGCAACGCGGCACAGACATCCACAAACTGCTGGAGCATCTGCCGACATTGCCAAGATCGGACTGGGCCACTCATGCAGCGTCACTTCTGCCAGGCCGCCCACTGGATGACATCCTGCCTGAGGTGACAGGCGTTCTGGATGCGCCGGGTCTGTCGCATCTTTTTGTGCCGGGCGCACTTGCAGAAGTGTCGGTCACGGCCCCGCTTGATGTTTTGGACGGTCGCCAGATCCTGGGCCAGATCGACCGGCTGATCATCACGGATGACCGCATTCTGGCAGTTGATTTCAAGTCGAACCGGATCGTCCCGGACAGGCCCGATGCCACGCCAGAGGCGATTCTCAGGCAGATGGGCGCATATGCCGAGGCTCTGACGCAGATCTACCCGGGCCACCGCATTGAGACCGCAATCCTGTGGACACGTAGCGCGGAGTTGATGGAGTTGCCGCACGATCTTGTGAGTGCCGCGCTGTCGCGCACAACATCTCTTGACGTGGTTGAGGGGGATACCTAGGTTCATCACCCGACGCGCATGACGCGACTGATCCCCTGAAGGAGGCCCGATATGGCGACTGTGACTGTAACTGACGATTCATTTGACGCCGAAGTTGTCAATTCGGACATCCCCGTCGTGGTGGATTTCTGGGCTGAATGGTGTGGTCCCTGCAAACAGATCGGCCCGGCTCTGGAAGAGCTTTCCGCCGAGATGGAAGGCCGCGTGAAAATCGCCAAGGTCAATGTTGACGAGAACCCGGCGTCGCCGTCGCAACTGGGTGTGCGCGGCATTCCGGCGCTGTTTTTGTTCAAGGATGGCAAGGTCATCGCGAACAAGACCGGCGCTGCCCCGAAAGCAACCCTTCAGGGTTGGATCGAAGACGCGCTTTAAATCTGCGTTTCTGAAGCGCGTTCAAGGCCCTCGGTTTCGGGGGCCTTTTTGTTTGGCGTCGCGCGTGCTCTTACAAGGCGCCCAAGGGCGTCGCCTGATAGGCAAGACGCCCCCCAGACCATGTGGCCCTGACCGCCGGAGTGGCCCCATCAGGCCAGTCAACCAGCACCAAATCAGCCCTTTGGCCGACCGCGATCAGTCCCCGGTCCGCAAGCTTCATCGCGCGGGCTGGTCCTGTGGAGATCAGCGACCACAGCATGTCACGAGATGCGCGTTTCTCGGCATCCAGCCGGGCAATGGCTGCCAGCATCGCGGGATAGAAATAGTCGGAGGCCAGCGCATCGCATAGCCCCTCTTCCACCATATCAGCGGCAGAAAGCGAGCCGATGTGACTGCCGCCGCGCACAACGTTGGGCGCCCCGAAAATGATCGTGTCTCCGGCGTCACGGGCATCCTGCGTGGGCGCAATCGTCATTGGAAACTCTGAAACTCGGGACCCGAGGCTGCGGTAATAGTGTCGCGTCTCTACCTGCGTATCGTCATGGCTCAGCATCGGTACATCCAGCGCCCGGGCCTTCGCCGCCAGTCCCTCGACTTTCGCACCAACTTCGTCGCGCCGATCCCAGACCGATCTGAGGTGGCTCATGTACTCGTCAATCGGGATCGCCATCTTGGCGGCGCGCCTGATCTGGCGTTCCAGCAGGCGGGGATCATCGATATCCGCTGACAGAAAATCGGGCGATTGCTCGAACGCGCGTTTCTGGATCGGCACATCCAGACCGCGCATTTGCATGGAGGTGTGGTCGTTGAAGGCCAGCGCTGGTTTGCGGGCATGCCCCAATGCAGCTTCAATCGTCTCGATGGCCTCAAAGGCGAAGGTCTCCCAGCGCAATTGCACCCTGTGTTCCACCGTGAAGCGCAGGTGCAGATGGTCCAGCATGGCCAATGTCGCTTGCCCGTTTGCAACCGAACGCAGGCCCGGCTCCCACCCCAATGTCAGCGCATGATATGTTGTGGCAATGCCGTTGGCGGCCAGTTGCCGGTCGGTTTCCAGAAACGCCACATCCAGAGGGAAATACACACCCGGGCGAGGCATGACCTGACGCTCGAACGCATCCCCGTGCAGATCGATGAGCGCTGGTCCCAGATACAGCCCACGTCCATCCACGATTTGACCGATGGGCCTGTCTCCAATGGCTGCTATCTGGCCATCACTGACCTGAACGCTGGTCTCGACCAGACCATCGGGCAGAAAGACCCGCGCCCCTTCAATCGTGAATTCCATCTGAATTTTCGCTTTGTCTTGAGGCCCTCGCAACTCGCCGGTGCCTGCGCTTTGAAATCATGCCCAGCATAGCGGCTCAATTTGAAACCGCGACACCTGCTTTTGACCGGCAGTTCAACGGTGGGCTTGACCTGGTGAGGCTATGTTGCCCGCAGCCAGGACAACATGTTTTCAGCCGAAGTTACATCCATGGGCACGCCAGGCGGGTCATCGCGAAATCCCGGCTCGGCAAACAGTTTGATAATCTGTTGATCATCGATCAGCGCGCTGTAGCGCCAGCTTCGCATCCCCATGCCTTGCCCGTTGCGTGCCACCAGCATGCCCATCTTGCGTGTGAACTCTCCGTTGCCATCGGGCAGCATCTTGACCTTTACGACATCGCGCGAGAGGGCCCATTGATGCATCACGAAGGCATCGTTGACCGACAGGCAGATCACCTGATCCACTCCTTCGGCCAGCAGGTCGTCATGTAGACGCTCGAACCCCGGCAGGTGGCTTTCTGAACAGGCGGGTGTGAACGCACCGGGCACAGCGAACAAGATACTGCGCTTGCCACCAAAGATGTCGGCCGTGCTCTGATCCTTCCACTCGAACGGATTGTCGCCCTCAATCGCGTCATTGCGCACGCGGGTGTGGAACACGGCATCGGGGATCATCTGGGGGGTCATCGGCATCGCTCCTGTGGGCTGTCACTTGAGCCAACTGATGACACAACCACCGCCGCGCTGTCGATCAAATTGCCGATGGCACCTGATCCGTCATTCCGGCGGTATCCCGCGTCCGGAAATCATGCCCATGGCCGCACATGCGCGCAACACCATCCGATACCCCTCGCGAACAGCCTTGTCGTCAAGCTCGAAGCCGTCGGTCCATGGCAGGGTCACGGTCCGGTCGACACTGCCCAGAAACGGAATGCGGGACAGATCTGTGGCTTCTGAATCCAGCGCGTCCAGCCGCAGAAACACGAGCTTTCCGCGCATCCATGGCAAGCTGGGAATGGAGATCAACCGATCAAAGACTTGTTCGGAGCTTTTGCAGAAGCCGGCAATGGCCAGCTGTGGGCCGGGTCGCGCACCGATGAAACGGTACCCGATGGTCAGACCATTGGCCTCTGAAGTCAGGACATCCACATACCCACATTCGGGATTATAGCGTGAAGATTGCGGTTTCATGGTCCGGTCCTCCCTGTTTTTGTTTTGAAAAAGGGGACGGATGGCTCCGTCCCCAAGTTTGCACCCTTAACTCGTCCGATGTTCGTCCCGGATCAGAAGCCGAAAACGATGGCAGCGGTCAGGGCGTTGTCTGTGCTTTTCAGACCGGGCAGAGGGTCGCTGTCATACTCGGACCGGTAGCCAACGCGGGTCGCGAGGGCATCTGTCACTTTGAAGTTCACGCCAAATTCGTTGGTCGCGAGCGTGCCGGCATCCGAATGCAGAACGTCGGTGTCATTGGTCAGGAACACCGTGTCGGTTACCCGATAGAAAAAGCGCGACGACAGAAGGCCGGCACCAGATGTGTTGTCGAGGCCGTTCTGGTCTTCGGTGTAACGCACGCCCGGACCTGCCTGAACACGCCAGGTCATGTCGGTGTTGTTGATCACGCGGTAGCCTGGACCAAAGCCGATGAACGCATCGTATCTGTTGGATGCAAAGTCATCATAGCGCAGGCTGCCCAGACCGAAGACATACAGGTTTTCATCAAAATACCGGTTGGCTTCGTAGGTCAGGAAGGCCTCTTCCTTGCTCGACACGCCATTGTCTTCGCCATACTCGATGGCCGCACCGAATGAGTGGCTCCAGGGTCCGGCACCGTAACGCAGACGCGAACCGAGCGAGAAGTCACCGGTGTCAGTGTTGCCGGAGGTTGCAGACAGGCTTGCGGACAGCGAGCCAGACCAGCCTTGGTTGAACTGGGTTCCGCCGAAACGGTCCGCGTCGTTGCTCTTGTCGAACTCGTCTTCTACGTTCTCGACAATGTCTTCAATCCGGTCATCCAGAGCTTCGGTACCGACAAGCGCGGCTTGGGCGAAGGCAGATGACGCTGCCAGCAGTGCAACCACAGAGGTTGCAGCGGCAAGTACAGTCAAATTTTTCATTCCACATTCCTTTTTCTAACGAGGAAGTCCGTCTCACAATTGAGCGCGGCGGCTTGCGCCGTGGGAATGGATTAGGAAAAATTAATCTATAAAGAAAATTCTAAATAATTATGGATAAAACGAGTTTTGCTCATGTAATTTTAACAACCTTTCCAAGGCTTTCCGGGGCATCCTCGGAACTGATGTCCTCAAGCCGGTCCAGAACGGCGTCCTGCTCGGAATCAACCTGACCGGCAACTGCGCGCAAAATGCGTTCGGCATTGGCCTGGAGACCCGGTTCGATGTCGTCACGCCAGACCGCCCAGGCTGGATAGGGAAAGCTGGGAGCGTCAGGGACAAGGTGCAACTCTCCCTGATCGATGTATCGTTTGACGTATCGGGCAGGCAGATAGGCTGCCAGCTGTCGGTTGCGGATGAAATCCGCGCTCATCGCCCCCAGCGAAAGCGTCAGGCCCGGGTTGGTCAGATCCGGCAGGTGTATGGCATGGGCATGCACGAACTCCGGCCCCCAGTCGACGAAAGCGTAGCGCCCGGTCAGATGATCAAGTGTGGGGGCTTCCCAAGCGGCCACCATCACCAGTTCTTCATCCAGGATCTTTTCAACATGCACACCAGGGCGCAGCTGCGGGGTGTAGACCAGTGCCGCCTGGATCACCCCTTCGATCAGGAACCGGGTCAGGCGGTCGGGCATTCCAAGTTCTGCGCGGATGTTCAGATCGGGCAGTTGCTGACGTAGCTGATCGATCCAGCGAAATCCCAGCCGTGGCCAGAGCGAATACTGCGCCCCGATCGACAGGCTGGCCGTGAAGCCTTCAGGGATAGCCACCTGCTGTCTGGCCTCTTCCCAGATCTTGATCATGCTGACGGCATAGCGCTCGAACTCCTTGCCAGCCGGGGTCAGTTCCGCACCCGCCTTGGAGCGCGTGAACAGCGGCCTGCCAAGCGTGTCTTCCAGCCGCTGCACCCGCAGGCTGACGGCGGATTGTGTCACGAACAAACGGTCAGCGGCATTCACGAAGGATCCGGTTGCTGCCACTTCCAGAAAGGTGCGGATCAGGGTGATGTCCATCGAGCCCATAACTCCCGGTTATGCTTTGCTCAGATGATATGCGCTTTTCTTGACGTTGGAAATGTCACAGGCGGCACCTGTGCAGGCCAATCGGTATGAAGACCCTGCACAGAAATTTTCGGCCAACGTTTCAGTCGTAGCGCAGCTCGTGCGCCTTGCCGCGGAAAATCCAGTAGGACAACAGGGTGTAGCCGACGATTGCCGGAAGTACGAACAGGGATCCGATGAGGATGATGAACAACGATTCCGGCGCGCTTGCAGCCTCGTAGATCGTGATCTTTTCGGGCACCACGTAAGGGTAAAAACTGTAGGCCATGCCCCCGTAGGCCGTCGTCCACAACAGCGTGGCCGCGACAAAGGGCAACCAGTTCCAGTGATCATTGGCAAAGGGCATCCGGCGCAGCATCGTCCAGAGCCAGACGATCAAAAGACCCGAGACCACGGGCAAAGGGGCAAGCCAGAGAACCTGCGGAAAATCGAACCACTTCTCGAAGATGCGCGGGCTGACATATGGCGTGGCAAGCGAGACGGCTCCAACCCCCAGGATCAGCCCCCAGATGCCACCCTTTGCCCAGTCCACTGCTTTCAACTGAAGCGCGTCACTGTTCTTGTGGATCACCCATGTCGCCCCGATAAAGCTGTAACCTACCGTCAGGAACACGGCCGTCAGACAGGCAAAGGCCACATGACCAAGCGTCCAGTCCAGCCCCATGACATAAAGACCCAGCATGAACCCCTGACTGAGCGAGGTCATCAGCGAGCCTATGAAGAATGCGTTGTTCCACAGACGCTTGTAGGCAGCAGGCGCTTTGACGCGAAACTCGAACGCCACACCGCGCAGGATCAACCCGATCAGCATGATGGCCACGGGTGCATAAAGGGCCGTCAGGATCTCACCATGGGCGCTGGGAAAAGCCACCAGCAGCAGGCCAACGGCCAGAACCAGCCATGTTTCATTCGCGTCCCAGAACGGGCCGATGGATGCGATCATCGCGTCCTTTTCTTCGTCATCGGCAAAGGGGAACAATACGCCGACACCCAGATCAAACCCGTCGAGGACCACGTAGATCAGGATCGACAGTCCCATCAGACCGGCGAAAACGAATGGCAGCCATTGGGTTGGATCACCAAATGTGTACATCATCGCTACTCCGCTGGGACCACACGCACCTGCGCGTCTTCAGACTGCGGCAGACGTGGCTCGATGGATTGACCGCGGGACGCGCGGCGCGCGAGGTAGAATATCACGCTGATGTAGGCCCCTAGCAGGATCACATAGACCGCGAGATAGGCAATCAGCGACGACAGCACCATGGTCGGCGGCACATCTGCCACGGCCTCTTTGGTGGTCATGACACCCTGCACGAGCCAGGGCTGACGCCCGATCTCGGTCGTGTACCAGCCCGCAAGCGTGGCAAGCCAGCCGCTGAAAGTCATGGCGACCAGGCCAAAGAGGAATGGCTTGGGCAGACCTTCAACACCCCGGCGCCCCATGCCGTCACTGCGTTTGCGCAACATCAGGAAGACAGCCGCCCAGCTTGCCAGAAGCATAAGCATGCCTGTGCCCACCATGACCCTGAAGGACCAGAAGACCGGGGCCACACGGGGATGCAGAGGCGTCCCATCTTCGGCCACAAACTCGTTCAGGCCCTTGACCTCGCCATCCCATTCATGGGTCAGGATGAAGGAAGCCAATCCCGGGATACCGATCTCAAAATTGTTCTCGCGCGCCTCTTCATCAGGCAGAGCGAACAGCAAAAGCGGCACGCCACGCTCGGTCTCCCACACGCCTTCCATGGCAGCGACTTTGGCGGGCTGGTATTCCTTGGTGTTCAGACCGTGCATATCACCCACAAGGATCTGCACGGGGATCAGCAGAGCAGCCGTGAATATGGCTGTGCGCATCGCTACGCGCACGCCGGATGTGCGCCCTCCGATCAGCCAACGGAAGGCACTGACCCCTGCGATCAGGAAGCTGACGGTCAGGAAGCTGGCCAGCATCATGTGGAAGAACCGGTAGGGCATGGATGGATTGAAGATGATCGCCCACCAGTCTGTGGCATGAGCAACCCCGTCGATCATCTCAAAGCCTTGGGGCGTGTGCATCCAACTGTTGAGCACGATGATCCAGAAGGTCGACATGGTCGTGCCGAAAGCAACCAAGAACGTTGCACTGGTGTGGAGCCAGCGCGGCACGCGGCTGAACCCAAAAAGCATGATGCCAAGGAACACCGCCTCAAGGAAAAACGCGGTCATGATCTCATAGGCCAGCAAAGGACCGGCAATGTTGCCGACGATTTCCATGAAGCCCGGCCAGTTGGTGCCGAACTGGAAGGACATGGTGATGCCCGAGACGACCCCCATCGCAAAAGACAGTGCGAAGACCTTCACCCAGAAGCCGTAAGCCTCCATCCAGCGTGCATCGCCGGTCGAGTTGTAGCGCACGCGGAAGAACAGAAGCACCCAGCCCAGCGCGATGGTGATCGTCGGAAACAGGATGTGAAACGAAATATTCGCGGCAAACTGAATGCGCGAAAGCAGCAGTGTGTCCAGCATGTTTTTACCCTTTTGCTTCTGTTCTTACGTCCAGAGATGGAGGGGTTATCCGGCTTTGCCAGTCCATTGCGACAAGTTCTCGCAGCTATGGTACGGGATTCACTGAAGTCCATTAGATGGTGAAATGTAAGTCTGAACAGATCATAAAAGAAGCTCATAAAACCCAACTAAAAACTGCCGGATCTTCACCTCAAGGTTATTGCTTGAAGTTCAAACAATAACAGCGGCTTATATCACATCTGCGACAGCCCAAGCCTAACGGTCACTTATGGCCTGCTGCCCTGAAATACCGTGCGATGCAACGGTTGACCTGCAATCCGATCAGGTCCGAAGCGACTTTGGGCATCGCTCCGAAATCGAGCCCCAAGAACGCTTGTGAGACAACCGGTTCTGCCAGATCCGAAGCGTCCACAACCTCAAGCAACCGATCAACAGCAGACGCTACCTGAGGGTCAGTCCAGTAGTAGCGGATCCGGTCACTGTAGCTGAAGGTCTTCAGCTGTTGCAGCTCGTGATCCGTGCCGCTGTAATAGTCCGACCAGTATTTCGGATTGGCGGTCATCCGATCGGCAATGACATCCCGAACACGCGATGGCTGATCGATGTCCAGTTGCTCTTCAATCGACGCCAGGGCCCAGATCGCCTCACGAAACCGGAAGGTCAGTTCCGGGCCAACCTTGAGGAAAAAGAAATGTGTCCTGACCAGATCGGCCAGCGCTGAGTTCGACTGGTAATCCGTCGAGTGTGCTTCAAACGTAAGGCCGTCGTGCCCAAGGATCGCCTCGCTCAACGGATGCGCCTTTTCCGGCACGTATGGATAGATCGAGGTATGACCGAAATCGACGCCGGGCTGGGTCACAACCGACACAATCCTTGACCATGCCGCGTCCAGCCCCCGGGCGCGCCAAGCGTCGTGATGGGTCTGGATCGTGTCCTCAAACCGCGCCACGGACGTCACATCAAGCGCATCGGGTTCTTCTGTCTCTCCACCCGGGATCGGCACTTCGGTGCCGATGATGTAGATAAGCCTTGACGGATCGGGCGCATGGGCTTCGGCAACTGCGCACAGAGCAGCAGCGCGTTCGGCAATCTGGGCAAAACTCGGCGCAGGCTCCCCGCCACACGCCATGCTGGCATCAAGGTGGATCTTGGTGAACCCGGCCTCGACATAAAGCCTTACCAACTCCCGGGCCTTGTCCATCGCGGCATCTATCGGCTCTGACTTCCACGGGTTTGGTCCAAGATGATCGCCGCCCAGGATCAGGTGGTCCATCGACACACCCGCCTGACTGGCCAGCTCGGCCAGCCATGTCATGAAGTTCGCAGGCGTCATCCCGGTGTAACCGCCGTCCTGATTGACCTGGTTGCATGTCGCCTCGATCACGGTTGGAAACCCGGTTTTGGCAGCATGGGCCAGCACCGCACGCAGGACATGCTCATTGGCGGTGCAAAAGCAGGGTAGGCCAATGGGCTCGCCAGCACGGTTGCGGGCGATCAGGTCATGGACAAGGCTCATGCAGTTAGTTCCTTCGGTTCGGAGCGCCCCAGCAGATCGGCGATCTCGTCCGGGCCGGTGTTCCCTTCCATCGGCCCGCGCCGGGTCACTGCAATGGCGCCTGCCGCATTGGCATGGCGGCCAGCGTCGTAAAGGGACGCGCCTTGGGACAGCAATGCAACAAAGGTACCGCAGAAACAGTCGCCAGCACCGGTCGGGTCCAGTTCTTCAACAGCATGACCGACGAATTCATGGCGTTCACCCGCTCCCACGACCGTCGCGCCCCGCTCCCCGCGCTTGACGGCGACCACGTTGGCGTTGCCGTCAAGCAAACGCTCCACAGCTGCGTCTTCGGACAGGTCCGGATAGAGAAACTCCAGATCGCTGGTGCTGGGCAGCAGGCAATAGCTGCGCTCCATGACCTCGCGCATTGCATCCATTGCAGCTTCATCGCGCATCAATTCCGGCCGCGCATTGGGATCACAGGTGATCTGCCCTCCTGCATCTGACACGGTGCGCACCGCATCAAGGATCTTGCCACGCATGGACTGCGCACCAAGCGAGGAAGCCGAGACATGAAGGATCGTCTTGGACGGCTCCAGCAGCGTTGACGGCACGCTGAAACTGTCAGCAGCAGTGCCTGAAAGATGAAAAATGAAATCCCGCGCGCCGCTGTCATAGTAGGACACGAAAGCAACGCCCGTACTTTGGTCTTCCGCGACATGAATACCCTTTGTGCCAACGCCGTCCTCGGTCAGGCGTTGCAGAACGGAGCGGCCAAAACCATCGGCACCGACACCGCCGATCATCTGGGTGCGCGCGCCCATCCGGGCTGCCTGATCCAGAAAAATGGCAGGTGCTCCGCTGGGGTATGGGCCAGAGTACTCGCTGATCTGCTCAAGCGCGCAATTGCGGCGATGGGACACGAATTCGACAAGGATCTCGCCAATGGTGGCTATGGTTCTGGTATCGGACATGCCTTCCTCCTGTCTTGAAGAAGGATGTAGACAAATTTTTTACATGTGTCAAAGTTCGATCCATGAGAGGTGTAAAATTTCGCAGACACTCTGGCAGATGGTCGGTTAGGAGATCCGCTTCATGGTGAAGAGCAAACAGAAGATTGCCACGATGAAAGAGCTGTCGGAAGCTATTGGAATCTCACGCCCAACGCTGTCTCGCTTCTTTCAGGATCAATCCGCTGTTCGTCCATCCACGTCGCGCAAGATCCGCGAACGTCTGGCCGAGGTCGACTATGTCTACAATTTCATCGCGACGCGACAGAATCGGAAACTGTCAGGGCTGATCGGTGTCATCATCCCGCATTACAACGATTTGTTTTTCACCAGTCTGCTGGAAGCAATCGAAAGCGCGGCGCGGAAAACAGGCTATACGGTTATCACTCAAAGCTCAGACGGGAAGGCAAAAGGAGAGGCGCAGGCAGTGGCCCGGTTGCGGTCGATGAGTGCAGATGGCGCAATCATTGCGCCGTTGGGGCTGGACAGTTCCATTGAAGCCTTTCAGATCGCCCGCGAAGACTTTCCAATTGTCTTCGCAGATTCGCGCCCGGCAGAACCCGTGGACGGAACCGATTTTGTTGGAACCGACAATGCGCAAAGCATTGCCGCTGTTGTCGATTACCTGTGTCGAACTGGTGAACCACCAGCATTTCTGGGCATGCCACCCTTGAATTCTAACGCGGTGGAGCGTGAACGCGCCTATGCAGGCAAGATGCGAAGCCTTGGCCTGGAACCGCGTATCGTGGCAACCGGAGGCGCTCGGGAATCATGGCAGTTCGAGGCATTCGGGCATGGCGTCATGAATGATCATTTCAGCCATCAAAGATACACCTCCGAGACGATCCTGTGTGCCAATGACCGCATTGCCATCGGTGCGATCCGCGCGGCCAATGAACATGAACTGTTCCTGCGTCGTGGAGAGCCGCATTCCGGCCTCCGCATCGCGGGACACGATGACCATCCTCTGAGCCAGTACATGTACCCCGCCGTCACAACTGCTGCACAGGATATCGAAGGGATCGGTCAGGAAGCGCTGCGCCTTCTGATCGAAAGGATTCGGGGCGAGAGGATGGACGATTCGGTCACTGTGCTCAGAGAAGCCGCCTTGAAGATCCGTGAATCCACCTGAAAGAGGATGAAAAAGACACTTGGGATCGAAAATCGGGGCAACTAATAGCCAAGATTTCACTTGACGTGTAGCACCCCTTGCGCGATTGTTTACACGTGTAAAAAAACTGGGAGGAAATAATGCCTAACAAACACACACTGCTCGGCACTGCTGTCGGGCTTGGGCTCGCGGTTGGACTGGCATCCGCCGCATCGGCTGAACAGATCACAATCGCGACCGTGAACAACGCGGACATGATCACCATGCAAGAGCTTGCTCCTGCATGGGAAGAAGCGACCGGCAACACCATTGACTGGGTTGTTCTGGAAGAGAATGTACTGCGCCAGCGTACGACGACAGACATCGCCACAGGTGGTGGTTCCTTCGACATCATGTTCATCGGCGCTTACGAGACTCCGATCTGGGGCGCTGAAGGCTGGCTCACGCCTCTGAATGATTTCGCTGATGATGCTGACTATGATCTGGAAGACGTGTTCCAGCTGGTCCGCAACGGCCTGTCCGCGAATGGCAACCTCTATGCTCTGCCGCTCTATTCCGAGACGTCGTTCACGTTCTACCGGACGGACATCTTTGAGGCCGCTGGCATCGAAGTGCCTGACGAGCAGATCACATACACGCAGTTTGCGGAAATGGCCGCGGCAGCACATGATCCCGAGAACGGCATCTACGGCACCTGTCAGCGCGGTAAAGCAGGCTGGGGCGAGAACATGGCCTTTGTCGGTACAGTTGCAAACGCATTTGGCGCGGACTGGTTCGACATGGATTGGAACCCGCAACTCGACTCCCCTGAGTGGAATGCAGCCGTCAACTACTACGTTGACCTGATGAAGGCTTCGGGCCCTCCAGGTGCGTCTGCAAACGGCCACAACGAAAACCGTGCGCTGTTCAAGGACGGCAAATGTGCGACTTGGGTTGATGCAACCTCAGCTGCTGGCGACGTTCGCAACCCCGACACGTCCTCCGTTGCTGACACGACAGACTTCTTCAAGGCACCAATGCAGGTAACCAACAAGGGCACAGGCTGGTTCTGGTCCTGGGCGCTGGCGATCCCCGCAAGCTCCAAGAAAGTCGACACTGCAAAAGACTTCCTGAAGTGGGCAACCTCGAAAGAGTATTTCGAGATGGTTGGCGAATCCAAAGGCTGGGTCGCAGTTCCAAGCGGTACGCGGAAATCGGTTGAAGAGGACCCACGTCGTCTTGCGGCCGCACCTTTCGCCAACACCATCGTTGACGCGATCCTGTCGGTTGACCCGGCTGACCCGACACGTGACCCAGTGCCTTACACTGGCGTTCAGTTTGTCGCGATCCCTGAGTTCCAGGGCATCGGCAACTACGTAGGTCAGCAGGTTGCAGCGGCTCTCGCCGGTCAGATGTCGGTCGAGCAGGCTCTGGCCAACAGCCAGCAGTTCGCAGTGCGTGAAATGACCAAGGCTGGTTACATCAAGTAACCTCTTCCCAGGACGGGCCGGAGCCTTGTGCTTCGGCCCTCCCATTGCTGCAAAAAACATTGTGCCAGCGGTTTGGCAAAGACCCGTATTTTGGTCTTTCCTTGAACGCTGATCCATAAATCACTCAGGAGGGCGAGACGCATGGCCACGAAAGCTTCCAGATCCTCGGCGCGATTGATGATTTCCCCGGCGGTCATCCTGTTGTTGGGATGGATGATCATCCCGCTGGGCATGACGATCTACTTCTCGTTTCTGCGCTACAATCTGCTGCAACCGGGCGCGACACCTTTTGCCGGGTGGGAGAACTACTACTGGTTCTTCACCGACCCCAGCTTCAGCGCAGCCATGCTCAATACACTGGTGCTGGTTGGCGGCGTCCTGACAATCACGACGGTCGGCGGCATCTGCTTTGCGCTGTTGCTCGACCGCCCGATGTTCGGGCAGGGGATCATCCGGATCATGGTCATTGCGCCGTTTTTCGTCATGCCCACCGTGTCAGGTCTGATCTGGAAGAACATGTTCATGAACCCGGTGAACGGGATCTTCGGGCAGATTGCAGCGGGCCTTGGGCTGCAACCGATAGACTTTTTCGGGCAGATACCCATGGCCTCCGTCATTTTCATTGTCGCCTGGATGTGGTTGCCATTTGCCACGCTGATCCTGTTGACGGCGTTGCAATCGCTTGATCAGGAACAACTTGAGGCCGCCGAGATGGACGGCGCAAGCTGGGTCAACCGTTTCTGGTTCATCATGCTGCCGCATATGGCACGTGCGATCACCGTGGTCATTCTGATCCAGACGATCTTTCTGTTGTCGATCTTCGCGGAAATTCTGGTCACCACCAATGGTGGACCGGGCGTTGCCACAACCAACCTCACCTACCTGATCTATGTCTCGTCGCTTTTGCAATTTGACGTCGGCATCGGCAGCGCAGGAGGGGTCGTTGCCATCATCCTTGCCAACATCGTCGCATTCTTCCTGATGCGGATGATCGGCAAGAACCTCGACGCTTAAGGGAGGGACAGACATGGCACGTGCAGTCTCGAACGGGAAAAAGATCGCCAACACCGCGATTGCGGGTACGGTCGGTTTCCTGATGTTCTTTCCGATCCTTTGGATCCTGATCCTGTCATTCAAGACTGAAGAGGATGCGATCCGGGCTCCATTGGAGATCCTGTTCAGCTCAGGCTGGACCATGGACAGCTTTGCTGCTGTTCAGGCGCGCTCGGATTACTTCAAGCACTTCATGAACTCGGTGACCATCTCGGTCGGGTCGACATTTCTGGGACTGCTGATCGCGATCCCGGCTGCATGGGCGATGGCGTTTGTGCCCGCCAAGCGCACCAAGGACGTGTTGATGTGGATGCTGTCGACCAAGATGCTGCCACCGGTGGGCGTCTTGATCCCGATCTATCTGATCTTCCGTGATTTCGGCTTGCTGGACACGCGCATCGGCCTGACATTTGTGCTGATGATGATCAACCTGCCGATCATCATCTGGATGCTTTACACCTACTTCAAGGAAATCCCCGGTGAAATCCTTGAGGCTGCACGCATGGATGGTGCCAGCCTGCGCGAGGAAGTCATCTATGTCCTCACGCCCATGGCGATCCCCGGCATGGCCTCAACGGTTCTTCTGAACATCATTCTGGCCTGGAATGAGGCATTCTGGACCCTGAACCTGACAGCCGCAAAGGCAGCACCACTGACGGCCTTCATCGCCAGCTATTCAAGCCCCGAGGGCTTGTTCTATGCCAAGCTGAGCGCTGCATCGATCATGGCCATCGCCCCCATCCTGATCATGGGATGGTTCAGCCAGAAACAACTTGTCCGAGGCCTGACGTTCGGCGCAGTGAAGTAAGGAACAGGAACATGGGACGCATACAGCTCAAGCAAGTTCAAAAGGCGTTTGGCGATGTGGAAGTCATCCCGCCGCTGGATCTTGAAATCAACGATGGCGAATTCGTTGTGTTCGTCGGGCCATCCGGCTGTGGCAAGTCGACCTTGCTGCGCCTGATTGCGGGACTGGAGGACACGACATCAGGTGTCATCGAGATCGACGGTGCTGACGCCACCGACCTGCCTCCGGCCAAGCGCGGGCTTGCGATGGTGTTCCAGTCCTATGCGCTTTACCCGCATATGTCCGTGCGCAAGAACATCGCCTTTCCCATGCGCATGGCAAAGATGAGCCAGGAGGAGCAGGACAAGCGGATCGATGCGGCCGCAAAAGCGCTGAACCTTACCGATTATCTGGACCGGCGTCCCGGCCAGCTGTCCGGTGGCCAGCGCCAGCGTGTCGCCATTGGCCGTGCGATTGTACGAGAGCCTGCGGCGTTTCTGTTTGACGAACCATTGTCCAACCTCGACGCCGCCCTGCGCGTTGGCATGCGGATGGAAATCTCGGAGCTGCACAAGAAGCTTGAAACCACCATGGTCTACGTGACCCATGATCAGGTCGAAGCCATGACCATGGCCGACAAGATCGTCGTGTTGCAGGCAGGCGTGATCGAACAGGTGGGCAGCCCGCTGGAACTCTACCGCACACCGCGCAACCTGTTTGTCGCAGGCTTCATCGGCAGCCCCAAGATGAACTTCATCCAGGGCGAGGAAGCCGCCAAACATGGCGCACAAACCATTGGCATTCGCCCCGAACACATCGACGTCTCGATGTCCGGTGGTCAATGGCAGGGCACGGTCGGTGTGGCCGAGCATCTGGGATCGGATACGTTCATTCACATCCACGGCATACCGGGCTGTGACCCGATGACCGTACGCGCTGACGGGGAAGTGACGGTCAGCTATGGTGATACGGTATCTCTGACCCCGCGCTCTGATCAGATACACAAGTTCGATGCAAACGGTCTGCGGATGTCATGAGCGTGCTTGACGGAAAAGTGGCTCTGGTCACGGGCGGTGCGCGTGGCATTGGCCGTGCGATTTGCGAGGCAATGGCGGAAGCCGGTGCCAAGGTTGCCGTCGCGGATCTGCGCGAAGACGAAGCGGTTGAGACCGCCAAGGCCATCGGCGGCATGGGCCTGGCGATGGATGTGATGCAGTTCGATGCTCTGGCGGGTCAGGTTCAGAAAGTCGAGGATGCTCTGGGCGGGATCGATATCCTCGTCAATAACGCGGGCATTTTCAACATGGCCTCGATCGACAAGATCACGGCAGAGGATTATCGCCGCCAGTATGATGTGAATGTCGGCGGCACGATCTTTGCCTGTCAGGCGGTTGTCCCGGCCATGAAACGCCGCGGCGGTGGGGCGATTATCAACTTCTCCTCTCAGGCCGGTCGCCGGGGAGAGCCCAACATCGTGCTGTATTGTTCGACCAAGGCCGCCGTGATCTCGGTCACCCAATCGCTTGCGCTGGAACTGGCATCCGACAACATCCGGGTCAATGCGATTGCTCCGGGCGTCGTTGATACGCCGATGTGGGACGTCGTCGATGCACAGTTTGCGGAATACGAGAACAAACCGCTCGGACAGAAGAAGCGCGAAGTGGGCAAAGCGGTGCCTCTGGGCCGCATGGGTGTTCCGAGCGACATCGCGGATCCTTGCGTTTTTCTGGCTTCAAGTGCCGCACGCTACATCACTGCCCAGACGCTGAACGTCGACGGCGGTAACTGGATGAGCTGATGCAGACTACACTTCGAAGACTGTCCAACGCGATGTTGCAGGATCTGCCGTCGGGTGTCATCGGGCCGACCTATGATCGCTCAGCCATCACGCCGGGCATCGTGCACATCGGTCTTGGCAATTTTCACCGTGCGCACCAATCATGGTATCTGCACCGCCTGATGCAACAGGGTAAGGCACTGGACTGGGGCATCATCGGCGCGGGCGTGCGTGCCCCCGATGCTGCCCAACGCGAACGCCTCGCTGCTCAGGACTATTTGACAACTTTGATCGAGTTGGACCCTGCCGGAAGATCGGCCGAGATCGTCGGCTCCATGATCGGCTTCGTACCGGTGGAGGACGGCAATGCCGCCCTTATTGCACAGATTGCCAAGCCTGCCATACGCATCGTGTCCCTAACGGTCACCGAGGGTGGGTATTACATCGATCCGGTCTCAAAAGCTTTTGACGCAGCGCATCCAGACATTCAGCATGATGCAGCACATCCCGACAGCCCAAAGACCGCCTTTGGCGCAATGATCGCAGCTTTAAAACTGCGCCGGGCAAACGGGGCTAGCCCGTTCACTGCGCAAAGCTGTGACAACCTGCAGGGCAATGGCACGATCCTGCGCCAGACGCTGGTGTCTCTGGCACGCCTGTCTGACCCGGATCTTGCCGACTGGATCGAGGCCAAATGCAGCTTTCCCAATTCGATGGTCGATTGCATCGTCCCGGCCACCGGTCCCAAGGAACTGGAACTGGTCAAGAGCCTCGGGATCGAGGATGCGTCCCCCGTCACCCACGAGAATTTTCGCCAATGGGTGATCGAAGATGCGTTCTGCGCGGGCCGTCCCAACTGGGACTCGGTCGGGGCGACGTTTACCGATGACGTGCACGCTTTCGAGGCGATGAAAATCCGCATCCTCAACGGTGGCCATCAACTGATTGCCAATGCTGGTGAGGTTCTTTCGGTAGAGTTCATCTCGGGCTGCATGGACCATTCGTTGATCGGGGCTTATTTCCGCAAGGTCGCCAGCACCGAGATATCGCCTCAGGTCAGCGCCGTGCCGGGGATGACGCCAGAGGCATATGTCGATCTGATCGATCGTCGCTTTTCCAATCCAGAGATCATCGATACGGTGCGCCGCGTGGCCTTTGACGGGTCCTCCCGCCAGACCGGTTTCATCCTGCCCACCCTGCGTGACGCCCTTGCCGCAGGCACCCCAACACGGGGCCTTGCCCTGTCGCAGGCCATCTGGGCACGCATGTGCGAGGGAACACGCGAAGACGGATCAAGGATCGAGGCCAATGACCCGATCTGGGACAAGCTGACAATCGCGGCCAAAGCCGCCAAAACCGACCCCGCCGCATGGCTCGCCCAATCGGACCTGTACGGTGATCTTGCCGGACATACCTCTTTCAGCTGTGATTTCTCGGACTGGTTGACGCTGATCTGGTCAGACGGGATCGAGGCTGCCTTGAGATCTTATCTTCAGGAGTGACCACGTCATGAAAGCTGTCGTCTTCACCGCAAAGAACGAGGTCCGCTTCATCGACTTGCCGGACCCGATACCGGGACCGGGTGAGGTCGTGATCGAGGTCAAGGCCAGCGGGATTTGCCACACCGACTATGAGGTTCTGAAGGATAATTACGGGACCGGCGCTTTCCCGGTGGTCCCCGGTCACGAGTATGCCGGTGTCGTGGTCGAAACCGGCCCTGATGTAAGCCACCTGTCCGTCGGTGAACGCGTTGCCGTCGATCCCAACTTTGAATGCGGCACCTGCCGCGCTTGCCAGCGCGGCTGGACACATCTGTGCGCGTCTCTCAGCGCATATGGCGTCACGACCCATGGCGGATTTGCTGAGTTCAGTCTTGTGAGTGCCGCCAATGTTCACCCCATCGGCGATATGTCATTCCTGCAGGCAGCCCTTGCCGAACCCATGGGTTGTGTCCTGAACGGCGTCGACGCTGTCTTTGAACCCTGGATGGAGAACGCCCTGATCATCGGTGCAGGGCCCATGGGCCTGTTGATGGGCATGGCGCTGAAATCACAAGGCGTGTCCGACGTGACCTTCTGCGACATCTCTGAAAGCCGCCTGACCCTGGCTGAGGGTTTCGGCTTTGATGCTGTGGCCAGCGGGTCAGATGCCCTGAAGCCTTGGCACCATGCGGCGGATCTGGTGGTCGAGGCAACAGGCGTGCCTGCAGTGGCCGCCGGAGTGACGAGTTACATGGCCAACGGTGGCAAAGGCCTTTTCTTCGGCGTTTGCCCGTCGGACGCAAAAATTGATCTGGCCCCGTTCGAGGTGTTTCGCCGTCAGTTGACGCTCGCCGGATCACATTCCCTCAACCACAATATTCCAAAGTCGCTTGAGGTCATCGCCGGGCTTGGCGACCAGATCGATCAGGTCGTATCCCACGCCCTGCCCCTTTCAGACATCACAAGGTTTCTGGACACCTCCCCACCTCCGGGCAGTCTGAAAATACAGTGGGCCTGATCAACCGTTCTGGTCTTTGCCGCCGGTCTGTCATCAAGGTTGTTAGGTACAGCTAGATCAATTTGCGGTTGTTGTTCCAAGTGCACATTTGGGTAAATCCGGCAACATCCAACACACTTGTCGGGCGACTGGCGAATTTCAAACTGCCCAAGGCCGTTTTCCTTGTTGACGAATTGCCCAGAAATACCATGGGTAAGGTGCAAAAGAACGTGCTGCGAGAGCGTCACAAGGATGTCTTTGGCCGCTGACCGCCGCAAATCGGGCCGGGAAAGGGAAATCATGCGCATTACCGACATACGGGAGGCTGTCGTGCCGATCTCCTCGCCGATCCGCAACGCCTATATCGATTTCTCCAAGATGACCGCCAGCGTCGTGGCTGTGGTCACCGATGTGATGCGTGACGGACAGCCGGTTGTAGGCTACGGCTTCAATTCCAACGGTCGCTATGCTGCCTCGGGCCTCTTGAATGAGCGGTTTCTGCCCAGACTGCGCGCTGCCACTGCGGACAGTTTGCTGAACGACAGCGGTGACAATCTGGACCCGCGTCGGGTCTGGTCCACAATGATGGCCAATGAGAAACCCGGCGGTCATGGGGAACGCTCCGTCGCTGTTGGAGTGGTGGATATGGCGATCTGGGATGCTGTTGCCAAGATCGCGCGCGTCCCGCTGTGGCGGTATCTGGCCGACGCCGAAGGCGATGGCACCGCAGATGACAGCGTCTTTGTCTATGCCGCGGGCGGGTACTATTACCCCGGCAAAGATGATGCCCAGTTGCAGGAGGAAATGCGCCGCTACCGAGGCATTGGCTACAACGTCGTGAAAATGAAGATCGGTGGGGCCTCGTTGGACGAGGATCGTCGCCGCATCGAAGCGGCTCTTGAGGTCGTGGGAGAGGGTCGCAATCTGGCCGTCGATGCAAACGGGCGCTTCGATCTGGAGACCGCAATCGCCTATGGCAAGGCACTGAGCCAATATGACCTGTTCTGGTACGAAGAAGCCGGGGATCCGCTTGATTACGCGCTTCAGGCCGAGCTGGCGCAGCACTATGACGGCCCGATGGCCACCGGCGAGAACCTCTTCAGCCATCAGGATGCGCGCAACCTGCTGCGCCATGGTGGCATGCGCCCCGACCGTGACTGGCTGCAATTCGACTGCGCGCTGTCCTACGGTCTTGTTGAGTATCTGCGCACGCTTGCACTTCTGCCCGAGCATGGCTTTTCCAACCGCAATGTGGTGCCCCACGGCGGGCACCAGCTTTCGCTGAACATTGCCGCCGGGCTGAAACTTGGCGGAAACGAAAGCTACCCTGAGGTTTTTGCACCGTTTGGTGGCTTTGCCGACACGGTTAAAGTGGAAAATGGCCGTGTCGGCCTGCCAGATGTGCCGGGGATCGGTTTCGAGCGCAAACAGGCACTGATAGACTGCATGCGTACTGCAACCGAAACCTGAGTGGTCAGCCCGGTTTCGAAGGGGCAGAATGCCCTGCCCCTTTGATAGAAACTGTTTCCAGTAGTGCGCTTCAGAAGGGGGCGAAACCGTCACTTTGCGCAGCAGGAACGCTCCAGCGCTCACGCGGTGAAACCTCGGTGTATGGCGCACCGGATGCGGGCACCTGACCCTGATCCCCATACAGCCACAGAATGATATTGGACCGCTCGCCGCTGGTGATCGGCATGGATTCGTGGGGCACACTGCCGTGGTGGATCAACGCCGTGCCGGGGGCAAATGTCAGTTCACTGATCTGGCGCGTTTCCCGGTCGAAGAACTTCACGCCCGAGCCTGAAAACGCCTCGCCCGGAAGGTTCAGGTTCAGGTTCAACGTCACCGACGATGCATCTGTGTGTGCGCGCAAGGAGGCGTCCTTGTCCGGCTGCCACTGAATGGAGAAGCCGAAGGTTTGTGTGTCGTATCCCACGATATCGGGAAACAGCAGGCGCGAGATCGGACGCATATAGGTGTTCATCAGATCACGATAGAAAGCCTGAAAATTCGGCGCGGCGAGATAGCCTTCCGATCTGGCATCCAGCATGGCTCCACCACGATTGAGCGAAATGCCGTAAGGCGGGCGCAAGGGGATGTCAGCATCCGCCGCTGCTTTCAGATAATCCCGCAGGACAGACAGCTGCGCAGGGTCGAAGAACTGGGCTTCATAGACGCCCGGAAAAACCTCTTTCCACAGATCCTTGACCGAAGCTTCGCTGGCAGGGTCCGCCCATGCCTGCTCGACCGCCCTGCGCAGTTGAGGGTCGAAAAGGCTGTGGTCCAGATCAGCAATCTGGGGGTTTTTGTCTTCCCATTGTCTCCACGCGTCCTCAAACAGAGACGTGTTCCGGTTCCAGAAAGTGTATACGGAAGGCGCGCGCTGCAGGATCGCGTCCCGAGTGGGCCGCTCCACTGCACGGGCGCGGTCAAGTGAGTTCAGTTCCAATTTGAAATGCTCCTGATGTGTCGTGCTTGGGCACGTCTGTCTGTGATGTGGTGTTCTGCGCTTTGCGGGGATTAACCCAACTTGGCGACAACCTCCCTGATCGCTTGCATCACCTCTGTTCGGTGCCCTGCATCAAGGGCCGCGGCATGAGGTTGCGCAAAACGGCCGGTGTCATTGTCGAAATACTTGCCAGAGGCTGACGCAAAGGATGCCCCCAAGGCGGCTTCCCGCAGAATATCAGCCCCGATCTGCAGGTCACTGCCTGCGACGCCAAAGCCCTCCTTGACCATTTTGGACGCAAGCAGCGAGCCGGGATTAACGGCCACAACGACCGGCCCGTTTGGCAAATCCCTCGCCATTTCCTGCGACCAGATCGTGATGGCCAGCTTGCTTTGTGCATAGGCTTCCATGTCCCCAAGCGGCGCGCGGCCCTGCAAGGCGGCCAAATCCACTGGGGCTTGTGCCGCGGA
Organism: uncultured Paracoccaceae bacterium; assembly: GCA_947494445.1. Classification (GTDB taxonomy): domain Bacteria; phylum Pseudomonadota; class Alphaproteobacteria; order Rhodobacterales; family Rhodobacteraceae; genus CANLSM01. The sequence continues at coordinate 125,616 of CANLVD010000004.1, forward strand.
GGACAGGTTCACAACACGACCACTGGGTGCGATGATCGGCAGAAGCTCAAGGGTCAGCACATAAGGCGCAAAGGTGTTGACCATGAAACGCGCATCATAGCCATCAGCAGTCACCGCATCCTTGATCTTGAATACGCCCGCATTGTTGATCAGCGCGTCTATCTGCCCGTGAACCTTGCGAATTTCTGCAACCAATGCATGGACATCAGCCATACGGGACAGATCGGCAAGATAACCTTCGGACGCTCCGCCAACTTCCTTGAGTGCTGCATCAAGCTTGGACGCACTTCGACCATGAAGAAGGATCCTGTGCCCCTCGGATGCAAGGTTTTTGGCCGTCAGCAAGCCAATGCCATCGGTCGATCCCGTGATGAAAATGGTTTTGGACATGGTATTCCTCTTTGATGTCTGCGGTCGCGTTTCAGATCAGCAGTGATCCAGGGCGCCAAATGCGTGGTTGTCGGACTATCAAAAGCGAACCAGTGTTCGGCTCTCTATGCTTTTACGGACAGTGTGAATGTTGGGATCTTCGACCATATCCAGCGCGCTGTGCCCGATGGAAGGGCGACCGCGATTGTCGAAGATGTTGAAATAGGCGACCTCATCACGGGTCATGCTCGACATATAGATCCACTGGTGGTTGGGGTTTGCTGCCAGACCCATGATCTGACCCTTGCGGTCCGGATAGATCAGATCGAGCAGGATCCAGTCTTCTTCCGCCACACTGTCGGGAAGGATGAAACCAAGTGGGGCCGAGTTGATGGGTGCTTCAGTGGGGCGCCACACATTGATGAAGGCATAGTGTCCGGCACTCCATTCGGCAGCCTTCTCTGTGCCCAGAATATCAATAAGGCGTTGTTTGGCGCCGTTCAGGCTGTAGTCGCTGTGCACATTCCGCGCCGGTTTTCGATCGGCATCGGAATCGTCTACTCGAACGGTATGATCAAAAATCACGACCTCCTTGGCGTCCACTTCTGCGGTCAGTAATTCCATCAGTTCCGCATCATAAATGCGGCGCCAGTCCCGAACATCGTCAAAAGATGGAATCTGGGTCGGGAAAGTTCTGAACCCGACTGAAGCCGCGTTGAAAGTGGTGGCCGTCCTGGCAGAGCGTTGGTCTGAAACCTCAACCTTTGTAGTGGCCAGTTCAGGGGCAACGAGATTGCCAATGATCCCGCCGGCATCAAGCTCAAACGCCTGCCGCTCTGGTTTGTGCACATGGTAATTGACTGTCGCAGTCCGGGTCATCGGGTGTTCCTGTTTCTATCTTGAAGCTTGAATTATCACTTCAAAATGATATAAAAAGCGGCACTCAGTGATTTCAGTATTCCGAAAAACTATATAATATGGACACTCAAAGCCTTCGCCTGTTTGTTCTGGCCTGTGAAACCCTCAACATCAGTGCGGCGGGGCGTGCGCTTGGCATGGCGCCCGCGGTGGCCAGCACGCGCATAGCCAAGTTGGAGCGTCTGGTGGGTGCAGAACTGCTCCATCGCTCAACCCGTAAAGTGTCGCTGTCGTCTGAAGGGCAGGATTTTCTGCCCTACGCCCGCGAGATCATCGCCCAGGAAGAAGCCGCCATGGCAGCGCTTGGCGCAGGTCAGGCGCATATCAGGGGCACACTCCGCTTTGCCGCTCCCAGCTCGTTTGCGCAGCTTTACATCGCTCCGCTTTTGCCGCTGTTCATGCAACACTATCCTGATCTGACCCTCGACTTGCATCTGTCCGACACCCAGTTCGATCTGATCGAAGGCAGCTATGACCTTGCTCTGCGCAATTCGGTTCTCGAGGACAGCAGCCTGACCGCCCGCAAGTTGGCGGATGACAAGCGCATCCTGTGCGCTTCACCCGATTATCTGAACCGGCAAGGCACCCCGAAAACCCCCGCGGATTTGCGGACGCATCGATTGATCGCCTTTCGCGACCTTGAACCAAGGGGCCTTGTCGGACCTGACGGTGCAACGTCCGATTTTGATCCCAAGCGCGCAGCCCATCGATTGGTATTGAATGACGGCATGACGCAAAAGCAACTCACCCGCGACGGGGCTGGCATTTCGGTCAATTCCCTGTGGCTCGTTCACGATGATCTGACACATGGCAGGTTGCTGCACGTGTTGCCGGAATATGCGCTTGCAGAACAACCGTCGCTTTGGCTGATCTACCCCAAAAGCAACGTGGTCTCAGCCAAGGTCCGGGTCTTTATTGATTTTCTGATCGACCACATCGGCCGGGCTCAGTTCCAGCGGCAGCCTTACTCGAAGTAGTTTCGATGCGTTGTGTAAAGCGCATCAACCGTTGGTGTCAGACGTTCAAGATGTGTCTGCAACACGCCTACCCCGGTTTCGGCATCGCCCGCAAACAGGGCGTCCAGCAAGGCCACGTGATCCGCGTAAAGCGTCTCCATCGTGGATGTGCTGGTCAGTGAGAGCATACACAACCTGTCGACCTGCGCTTTGTTCGCGGCAATGATGTCGAAAGCAAATTCCTTGCGGGACGCACGACACAGCAATTTGTGAAACTGATAGTCGCTTGCATGGAACGCATCTGCATCTTCGCGAGTGATTGCCTGACGCTGTTGTCGCAAGTTCGCCTTGAGTTCCGCGTCCACGGCCTTGTCACGGTCCTGTGCTACAGTTCGGACGATCTCCATTTCAATGGCGGCGCGGATGAATCGTGCATTCGAAATCAGCTCCCGCGAGAATGGACGCACAACCGTCGCACGTTGAGGACGGATTTGAAGCAGATTCAAGTTGGCAAGGCGGGTGAATGCCTCCCGCACCGGCTGGCGCGAAAACCCAAAGGATTTGGCCACTTCAGTTTCCGAAATCTTGGTTCCCGGCAACATCTCAAGACTGACGATCTGATCAAACAGTGTCTCAAATACAAAATCGGTTCCGGTTTTTCTGTCATGGGCTTCCGCAACAGCAGTCATCAGCATTCCTATCCTTGCAACAGGGCCAATGTGACAAAACTTGCGGGGAAAGTACAGACAGTTCCGCGGTTACTAGGTTTTCAGAATCCTATAAAATTCAATGATTTGACCGAAATGTAGTTTCCGTCAGTAATTTTTAGTTGACTAGTATCCAAGTTTACGAAAACCTTTAACCTCAATCGAGGGAGGCTCGCAATGAACATTGAACTGGCTCGGAAGACAGGATCCGCCGCTCTGTTGCCACTTGAGGGCAAGGTCGCACTCGTCACGGGTGGGGGCCGGGACATTGGTCAGGCCTGCGCATTCAGTCTGGCCAGAAAGGGAGCCTCGGTCGCGATCAGCTATCACGCCAGCGCACAAGGTGCGGAACAGACCGTGGCACAGATCGAAGATGAGGGCGGCCGGGCCATGGCCATGGGTGCCGATCTCTCGAAACCCGACAGTGCCAATGCCTTCGTTGAAGCGGTTGTCGCCCAGTATGGCCACATTGACATTCTGGTGAACAACGCAGGCGGCCTTGTGGCACGCAAGACGATCCTTGAGATGGACCTGGCCGACTGGCATGCGGTCATGGACCTGAACCTGACCTCTGTCTTCACGATGACCAAGGCCTGCCTGCCACATATGCGGGCTGGTGGAAGCATTGTGAATCTTGCAAGCCTTGCCGGTCGCGACGGCGGTGGCCCGGGTGCTGTGGCTTATGCCACATCCAAAGGCGCGGTGATGACAATGACCCGGGGGCTCGCCAAGGAACTTGGACCTGACATCCGGGTCAACGCCCTTTGTCCCGGCATGATCGATACCGATTTCCACAATGTCTTCACCAAAGATGAGGTCCGCAACAAGGTCGCGGCCTCTACACCACTGAAACGCGAAGGCGATCCGCAAGAAATCGGAGAGATCGTCGCGTTTCTGGCGACAGAAGGCGCCGGATTTATCAACGGTGCTTGCATCGACGCAAATGGAGGCGTCTCGTTCTCGTAGAACAAACCCCATTATCAACCCTGCGGCCCCAAGGTCCGTGGACATGACCCGAACTTGAACTGGGAGGATAAAATGTTCAATTTCTCACTGAAAACACTCGCCGCAGCAGCGGTTATCGTCAGCGGTGTTTCTGCCGCAAACGCGCAGACAACCCTGCGCGGTGCGAGCATGTTCGATGAAGAACATGCCTTCACCAAAACCCTGCGTGAGTTTGAACGCCTTGTTGCCGAGAAATATGAGGGCGATGTCACCTTCGATCTGCGCCTCAACGGAGAACTGGGCGTTGAATCTGACTATGTGACCTATCTCAATCAGGGCGTTGCGGTCGATTACACCATTCTGGCACCGTCAAACATGGCTGTGTTCTCTGAATCCATTCCGTTGATGGACATGCCGTTCCTGTTTCGCGATCTCGACCACTGGAATGCGGTATTGTCGTCTGACGCACTCGCCCCCCTTGAGGATGATCTGCGCGAAAAAGCAGGCATCGTGATTGTCGGCTACCACGGCGGTGGTGTCCGCAATCTGGCCTCAGCCGAGCCGATCACCAATATGGAAGAACTGGCAGGTCACCGCATGCGTGTCATGGGTGCGCCCATTCAGGCACAGACGTTTTCTGCTGTTGGTGCCGCGCCTTCTGCGATCGCCTACAACGAGGTCTACAACGCCATTCAGACCGGTGTGATCGCAGGGTTTGAGAACGAAGCGGCCTCAATCCAGAACCTAAAGTTCTACGAGGTTGCCCCGCATATCTCGCTCACTCAGCACACGATCACGGTGCGGCCAATCGTGATGTCCGCCAAGATCTTCGACGGCCTGCCCGCAGATCTGCAGGCTGCAATCAAGGCCGCGGGCGCTGAGGCCGGCGCGTTTGGTCGTGCGCTGGAAAGCGGTCAGGACGGCGAAAAACTGCAAGCCATGTCAGACGCCGGCCAGGTTGTGGTGCATCCGTTCAGCGGTCGTGAAAAGATGCTTGAACTGGTGCAGCCGGTTCAGGATGCCTACGCGGCAGAACTGGGTGCAACGGAACTGCTGGAAAACATCCGCGGAATGTAATCCGATCACCACAAGGGGCGGCGCGCACATTGCTCGCCGCCCTTTTGATGCACAAGAAGACTAACCGGGGAGGCGCATCACATGATTGGCAACGCGCTGGAATTTTTCTGCAAGGGCTTGCGCATATTGCTCGGCGTCCTGATGGGCGCCCTCGCTGTGCCGGTCGCCATGCAGGTGATCTCTCGCTACACCGGCCTGATCCCCACCTATCTTTGGACAGAGGAACTGGCGACCTTCATTTTCGTCTGGATTGTCATGATCGGATCAATGGTCGCCGTCTGGGATGGAACTCACTTCGACGTGCGGGTGCTGAAAGATGCAGCATCTCCGCTGATGCGCCTTGTGCAAAACGGAGTGGTCCATGTCGGGATCATGATCTTCGCACTTCTGTTTCTGATCTACGGCTTCGAATACGTCGCTTTTGGCAACAACCAACGCTCCGTCATGATGCGCGCAAATCTTGCGGTCACCTATGTTTCGGTACCCATCGCAGGCGCGGTCTGGCTCATTTTCGCCAGCTACCGACTGACCGAAGAGATCGCGGCGTTCCGTAACAGATCGGTCCCAACACAATGATCCTGGATACCGCCACCGCAAGCAGCATGCTGATCTGCGGCTTTCTTGTGCTTGTCCTGTTGCGCATCCCGGTCGCATTCGCGCTTGGCTTGTCGACGATCCCGGTTGTTCTGCTGGAACTGCGTTTGACGCCCTTCATCGTGTTGGACCGCATGTTCCAGTCCTACAACTCCTTCATCTTGCTGGCTGTGCCCTTCTTCCTGCTGGCGGCCAACCTGATGAATTCCGGCAAGGTCACGGACCGGTTGATCGAGCTTGCCCGTGTGCTGACAGGCTGGCTGCCCGGTGGGTTGGGCCACGTCAATGTGGCTGTGTCCATGCTGTTTGCCGGCATCTCGGGCTCCTCCACGGCTGACGCTGCGGGCATCGGCAAGATCCTGATCCCGGCCATGCAGAAAGAGGGATATGACACCCGGTTTGCCGTTGCGATCACCGCCTGTTCTTCCGTGATGGGGGTGATTATACCGCCCTCCATCCTGATGATTGTCTGGGGCGGCGTGATGCAGGTCTCCGTTGGGGCGCTTTTTCTGGGTGGGGCAATCCCGGGCCTGATGATCGGACTGGCTCTGATGGCAACGGTCTATGGTTTTGCCAAGGTCCGAAACTATCCGGTCACGGCAACCCCGAATTGGGGGGAGTTCTGGGCCGCGTGGAAAGGCGCTGCACTTGCCCTGCTCACACCGATTTTCGTCATCGGCGGCATCGTCGGCGGCATCGTTACGCCCACCGAAAGTGCCATCATCGCGGCAGGCTATGCGCTGATCCTCGGCATGTTCGTCTATCGCACCGTGAAACCAAAGGATCTGGGCTTCATCCTTTTCGACACCGCGCGGTTCGCCGCGATCTCGCTTTTTGCCATCGGCACTGCATCCGCCTTTGGCTGGCTGTTGTCCTTCTACAATGCGCCCCGGCTGATCGTCAGCCTGATCACAGCGTGGGAGTTCGGACCCTTCGGGACGGCAATGATCATCGCGCTGCTGTTCCTGATCTTCGGGCTTTTCATCGATGCGATCCCAACCATCATCATTCTCGGGACCGTGCTCATGCCCGTGGCACAGGCCGGTGGAATTGACCCCATCGCCTTTGCGATCATCGGCATCGTGTCGCTTGCGTTCGGGCTGGTGACCCCGCCTTACGGGCTCTGCCTGTTGATTTCGGCGGCCATTGGCGGATTGAACGTGGTGCAGGTCCTCAAGGAGGTTGCGATCATTCTCGCACCGATGCTGTTGATCCTGGTCCTGTTGGCCGCCGTTCCGGAAATCGTCTTGTGGTTGCCGAAGCTGGTCATGCCGCAAAGCTTCTGATCAGCCGTCTATCGCTTCGCGCATCCAGCGTTGCAGGTGCATGACGGGATGCTCCGAATTCACGCCGCCTTTGGGGTCAACAACCAATGGCCCCGGAACATAGCCACGGGATTTAAGGCCGCGCTGGACGGATTCAACCAGACGGATATCCTCTTCCACCGTCGTTTCCCGATCCTGAACGGCCAGTTGCCGGATCTTGGGGTCGTCCACGCCACCCACCGAGTACCAGCCGCGCCAGACCACGACGCTGTCGGCATCAGCTGCCCGCCAATGATAGGTGTTCAACACGTTGCCCGGGTAGACCTGAAACGAAAACATCGGCCACAGGAACCAACTGGAATATTCGTGACTGTGGGCAAAGCCTGAATTTATGTCATAGGTCATCTGATCCAGCGCCTGACACTCCGTTGTGTGGCGCAGGCACTTGCCTTGAGGTTGGATGTCATAGGTTTCGGGCTTGACGACACCATTGGCAAAGGTCGGATGGTTCAACGAGCAGTGATAGCATTCCGAGTAATTTTCGACCGAAACCTTCCAGTTGCACTTTTCAGGGATGCTCACCCATTCCAGCGGCTTCAGGTCAACCCAGTTTGGCACCCATTCCTCAAGCTCGGCGCGCGCATCTGGAAACCACTCCTCCATTGGTGCTGCGTCAGGGTCCAGATTGACGAAGACAAAGCCCAGGAACGCCTCAGCCCTCACTTCGGTCAGGCAAATCTCCGACGCATCAAAGCCCTCTACAGCTTTGATATTCGGCCCGGCACGCAACTCACCAGTCAATTCATAGGTCCAGGCGTGATAAGGACAGACCACAACGCGGGTTGTGCCCATTCCGGTGACCAACTGATGTGCGCGGTGCTGGCAGACGTTGTAGAATACCCGGATCCTGTCATCGCGTCCGCGGATTGCAAACAGGCTCTCTCCGGCAATCTCGAAAGTGGCATAGTCGCCAACATTGGCCACTTGCGACGCATGGCACCCGAATTGCCAGGTCCGGGCCAGAAGCCCTTCAGTTTCCAGCCGGAATACTTTTGGGTCGGTGTAATACCGTGCAGCCAGCGAGCGGACGGGTCCGGTCATTTCTCCCCCGCATGGTACAGCCCCAATTGGTGGCGCCGTTTGTGAAAGGTCTCGACCCGATCAACGATCTCATCACTTGCCACCGCAATCACGAAAGACAACAGCGTTTCAAGCAAGGCAATTATGCTGACCGATGAGGGGAAGAATTGTGGCGTGTCGCAGGAGATGACAAAGCCATGGTCTGCTGCCCGGATGATGGGACTGGCCGGACTATCCGAGATTGCAATGATCTTCATTCCCTGCTCATGCGCCCGTTCCACCGCCTCCACGACCTCAGCCCTGTAAGGCCGGCAGGTAATCGCAATCAGCGTGTCGGCCTTGTCGGCCCAGGCCAAATCATCAATGGCGTTTGAGCCAGCACGCGGGATCGCATGAAACCGGACCATCCCGGTTGAGGCAAGATATGTGAAATTGCGCGCGCTTGAGTTGTTCACCCCCACGCCCAGCGTGAACACATTGTTGGACTGCCAGATCGTCTCGGCCGCAACCTTCAGATCCTCCGCTGAAATGCCTGCGAAGGTGTCCTCGATGTTGCTCAGCGCGCCTTGGACCATATCCGCATAAAGCCTGCCAAGCTCGCCGGATTTGGAGATGTCCTGCAACCACCGCGCCCGGTCAGGAAAATCCGCCGCACCGCGTCGGATTGCATCGCGGAACGGCTCGCGGAAATCGTCATAGCCCTCAAAACCGACCTGACGTGCCATACGGACCAGAGTGTTGGGTTTGACCTTCGCAGCCTCGGCGATCTCACGCACGGTCGAGACACCCACATCTCGCGGGTTTTCCAGCACATAGGTCGCAGCTTTGCGCGCCTCAGGCGTCAGCTCGGGCAGCTCGTCGGCAAGGCGGTCCAGAATCGAACTTGATACATTTGTCCCAATCATGATTGACGATGGTACTTTTGTTCGCTTAGCGTGTCGAGAGAAAAGGCTAACCGAAAAGGATCATTCCCGTGGCAACAGAATTCCCGACCCATGCCCGTGTTGTCATCGTCGGCGGTGGCGTCATGGGTGTGGGTTTGGCCTATCATCTGGGCCACGAAGGCTGGGGCGCAGATACGGTTCTGCTGGAAAAGGCCGAACTGACATCCGGCAGCACGTGGCACGCAGCAGGTCAGATCACCCATTCCACTTCAAGCTTCGGCCTTGGCAAATGCGTGGATTACAACATCGGTCTGTATTCCGGCGGGCTGGAAGCTGAAACCGGGCAGCCCGTCACGTGGCACGGCTGCGGGTCGTTTCGGCTGGCATACACCGAGGATGAAATGGACTGGCTGCGCCATACCCTGTCCGTCGGCCGGGCGCTTGGGTTCAACATCGATCTGGTAGGCACCAAAGACATCGCAAGACTGCACCCGTTTTACAATCTCGACGGGGTTCTTGGCGCATTGCACACCCCTGATGACGGCCATGTGGATCCGACCAATGTGACAATGGCGATGGCTGCTAGCGCACGGCAAAAGGGCGTGCGGATCATCCGGCGCTGCAGGGCTACGAACATCACGCAACTGCCGTCAGGCGAATGGCAGGTTGAGACGGAGAAAGGCATTATCACCTGCGAGCATGTGGTCAACGCAGGCGGCACCTATGCGCGGCAAATGGGCGAATGGTCAGGCCTGCAACTGCCGATGACGTCGATGACCCATCACTACTTCGTCACCGAGCCCGTGCCTGAATTCGAAGTACTTGAGGCAGAATTGCCGGTGATCCGCGACGACAAGAAGGTGTCCGGCTACATCCGCATGGAACAGAAACGCGGCCTCATCGGGATCTACGAGAAGGAAAACCCGAACTCCGTCTGGCACGATCATTGCCCGTGGGACTATGAGAACTGGCTGTTCGATGCCGATTACGACAGGGTCATGCCCTATCTTGAGGAAAGCCTGAACCGCATGCCGATCTTTGCCGATCTGGGCATCCAGCGCGAAGTGCACGGCGCAATCAGCCACCCACCCGACGGAAATCCGCTGATCGGTCCCGCACCCGGCGTGCGCAACTACTGGTGCTGCTGCGGCACGCAGATCGGCATCGGCTGGGGGCCGGGCCTGACCCGTGAACTGGCCCGCTGGATGGTGTATGGCGCGGCCAACATATCGATGCGCGACTATGATCCGCGCCGCTTTGGCAGCTACGCCACTAAAGATTGGCAAGTGGTGAAGGCCGAAGAAGACTACTGCCTGCGCCACGAAATCCCGTTTCCGCATTTCAACCGCCTCGCTGGACGGCCTGTAAAACCCTCCCCGCTTCATGATTTGCTGAAATCCAAAGGTGCCGTGCACGAAGAGGTCTACGGCTTCGAACGCCCGCGCTTCTTTGCACGCGGCATCGCGCAGGAAGATCACTACACGTTCAACCGCTCACCTGTAGATGACATGGTCGCAGCCGAGGTCAAAGCCGTGCGCGAGACCGTGGGCATCATGGATGTCACCGCCTTCACCAAGGTGCTGGTGGAAGGACCCGATGCCTATGCCCTGCTCGATCGGCTGACAGCGAACCGGATGCCGCGGAAAGTGGGCTCGATCACCCTGACCCACATGCTGAACCGCGCAGGCCGGATCGAGTTGGAAACGACCATCGTGCGCATGGCCGACGACCAGTTCTATCTCGTTTGTGCCGCCTTCTTCGAGCAGCGTTTGCTGGATCACCTGAACCACCAGCGAAGTGATGAGACTGTCACGATCACAGCCCTGTCCTCAGACTGGTCTGCCCTGTCCCTGAACGGCCCCAAATCACGGGAAGTTCTTGCCGCCTGCACCAAAACTGATCTGTCAAACGCCGGCTTCAGGTGGCTGTCCGCCCGACAAATCACCGTTGCAGGTCACAACATCTGGGCCTTCCGCATGTCCTATGCCGGTGAGTTGGGCTGGGAGTTTCACATGCCCAATGCCGCCTGTCTGGATGTCTACACCGCCCTTTGGGCCGCCGGGCAAGCCTGCGATATCGCGGACTACGGGTCCTTCGCGATGAACGCGATGCGCATGGAAAAGGGCTTCAAAGGTGCCGGAGAGCTGACCAACGAGGTCACGCTGGCAGAGGCAGATGTGCTGCGGTTTGCGCGCACCGACAAGGATTATCTGGGCCGCGACCAGACCCTGAAAACCGATCTGCCCTGGGTCTGCGCCTATCTCGAAATCGAACCTGACGGCAAGGCAGACGGCCATGGCGGCGAAGCAGTGCTTATGGACGGCAAGCTTGTGGGATCAACAGCCTCTGTCGCCTTTGGGCCGAGCGTTGGAAAGATCCTTGCGTTTGCCTACATCCACCCGGAAGCAGCCAAGCCGGGCACCAAATTAGAGGTCGTGATCCACAGTAAGCCGCGCGCCGCGCGAGTTCTTGGTGAACCCGCATATGATCCGCAAAGTTTGAGGCCGCGCACCGATGTGTTGGTGCCAGCATGAAGCGCGCACCCATTGATCAGCCGCGCACGTCAAGGGCATGAAAGTTTCGCGCATCACTCTTTGGTCTGTGGACCTGACAAGCCATGAAACTTACTACATGGCTGAGGGGAAAACCTGTGCAACCGTCAAAACCCACGTGCTTTGCCTTGAGACGGACACTGGCTTGAAGGGTTGGGGCGAAGTTTGCCCGATCCCCCACTATCTGCCTGCCTTCGCCGATGGTGTGCCAAGTGCCATCACCGAACTGGCAGCGCAGATTCTGGGCATTTCGCCCTTTGGCATCGACGCACCGATGCGCAAGCTGGACGGGTTCCTGCCCGGACACGCGCACGTAAAATCCATCGTTGATATCGCACTTTGGGACCTTTTCGGGAAAGCCACTGATCAACCGCTCTACGCGCTTTTAGGAGGGCGGACGCGCGCTGACATGCCGCTTTATCATTCCATCACCTGCATCGAACCTGATGAGATGGCGCGGATCGCGCGCGAAGCCTATGCCACGGGCATTCGGCAGTTTCAGGCAAAACTGGGCGCGGATGCAGATTGGAAGGCAGACGCCGAGCGCTTGATCAAAGTGCGCGAAGCGGTCGGGGATGGACCAATTGTCTATGGCGATTGGAATTGTGGAGCATCCAAGCTTCATGCCACGCGCACTGGGCGCGCCGTTGCGCATTTGGATGTCATGCTGGAACAACCATGCAAAACACTGGAAGACTGTGCCGCTGTCCGCAATGCCACTGGGCTTGCAATGAAACTTGACGAGAGCACCCATGACATGGCGACACTTCTGCAGGCCCATGCATTGGGTTGTCTCGATGCGGTGGCTTTGAAACTCTCTAAATTTGGCGGGCTGTCCGCGATGCGCCGGGCGCGTGATCTCACTGTGCACCTTGGGGCCGAAATTTGCGCCGAATGCACATGGGGGTCGGACATAGTCACAGCGGCTTCACTGCATTTCGCAGCCTCAACCCCGCAGGCCTCGCTGCTCAATACCTGCGATCTGTCCGGTTATGTGGCTCCCCGTCTGTGCCCAGACGCACCCGTCAGATCGCATGGGCGCATTGCCCCACCCGAAGGACCCGGCCTTGGCATAACCCCTGACATGGACGTACTTGGAAAACCGATTCTGGAACTGACTTAGCTTTCGCAAAAATTCACCACACGGTCTGAATGGATCGACCGCGCCCGCGCCGTTTTGCGCCAGCTGCCAGATGGGGTGACCATCTTTGCCAATAACGCCTGAGGGTTCGAGCTTGCCGAAACGGGCTTTGCATTACCATGTTTCACAGTTCGCAAAGCTCAGGCTGCAGCTTATAGAGAGCACCAAGGGCCATGGCTTCAGTCAGCGAAACCCCGAGCTTCTGCCTCTGTTCCGCCTTTTCTTTACACCAAAGCTGCCAGCTTGAGCCGTTGGATCTTTCCCGAGGGCCCCTTGGGCAACTCCGTCATGAAATGAATGCAATCGGGCGATTTGAATTTGCCGAGGCGTTGCCTGCAAAGGTCGATCAGTGCGGCTTCTGACAATTCTGATCCGGGTTTGACGCTGACCGCAGCTTCCACCGTTTCGCCGTAGCTGTTGCATGGGCGGGCGAATGCCGCCGCTTCGATGATATCGGGTTCAGAGTACAGAACCTCGTCGATTTCGCGTGGAGCGATGTTTTCACCACCCTTGATGATCAGCTCCTTCAGACGACCTGTCACGAAAACATAACCGTCTTCATCTATGTGACCCAGATCCCCGGTGCGCAGCCAGTCCCCGGCAAATGTATCAGCCGTTGCTTCAGGATTGTGCAGGTACTCGACCATGACATTGGGGCCGCGAACGGCAATTTCTCCCTCCTGCAAAGGCGGTGCAGGGGTCAGATCCGGTGTCAGTATGCACACCTCATTGCCATAGCCTATTCCCGGCGATCCGATTTTTCTGACAAGCGGCGGCAAAGGGTTTGACAGGATTTGAGCTGCAGTTTCTGTCAGCCCCATGGTCTCAATTATCGGAACTTTGAAGCGATTTTCAAACGCCGACTGCGTTTCTACAGCAAGCGCAGAAGATGCAGAACGACCGAAGCGCAAGCGATCACAGCTCCCTGCGCTTGGTTCAATGTCGCTGTGCAGCAGATGGCTGATGATCGTAGGAACGACAGAGAACCATGTAACCTTTGCAGTATCGGCATGTTCCCAGAATTTGCTGGTGGAGAACCGCGACGACATCGCCAGCGATCCACCCGATACAAGTGCCCCCATCATCGTCACGCAAAGCCCGTTGATGTGATAGATCGGCAAAACACAAAAACCACGATCAACGGGTGAAAGGTCATGTGCGATGGCTGTGGTCCATCCGCCGGCCAACAGGCTGGAATGGTTGTGGACCACTCCCTTTGGCTGACCCGTCGTTCCCGAAGTATACATCAACAGAGCATGTTGATCGGGTCCGAAATCCCGCAAGGCCACTCGATGCTGCAACATGTCATCTGTCAGAATGGTCAGCACGGATGGCGCAATCCTTTTGATCGCCTCGGTCTGGGCATCATGCACGAAAGCAAAGCGGGCACCACTGTGGTCGAGCGCATAGGCAATCGCGTCCGGACCCGCAGCCAAATTGATCATCGTAGCCCGAAATCCACCATAGAGGGCCGCATAGACGGCCAAAACGCCGTCCTTTCCATTGGGGTGAGCGATCGCAACGCTTTCGCCTTGTTCAATCCCCAGACCAACCAGACCCTGCGCCATGGCGCTTGCGGTGTCGCGCAAACTGCGCCAGTCAATACTTTCCCCGGTTTCCGGAAAGATCATCGCGGTATCACTGGTCGCCGCACGGGCATCAAGCCAGTCCTTCACGGTGCCTTCAGGTGGCGTTGCCTTGTCAACGATCATTGACCAGCCTCGCGCCAGTAGTCGTCAAAGATGTTCGACAGCGTGGGTTCATTGGCTGGTATTTCGCGCACGATCTTCGTGGTTTGCATGAAGTGCCGCCAGTGGAGATTGGTATCGATGGAATTACCCCCCCACGATCCACACCCCATCGAGAGAGAAAACGGCATGCCATTGGTAAACGACCCGCCTGTCGCAAAGGTGTGCGCCTGGTTCACGATAACGCGGCTTGTCGGGATTGCCTTGGCAAGTGTGAGGGGACGGTCCTGCGTTTGCGTGTGCAAGCCAACGGAATGACCCGCCCCCTGATACATCTCGATATCATGGGTGATGCGAACAGCATCATCGAAATCACGGGCGCGGTAGACCGTCAGGACACGACTGAGTTTCTCTCCCGACAACGGGTGATCAGCGCCGATGCCGTTCGTCTCGACCGCAAGATAGGCGGTGTCGGCTGGAACCTCACCTGTCAGGCCAAGAGCCGCGATCATTTTATCTGCGTCTTGGGCGATGGCTTGCGGATTCAAATGGCCCTTCACCCATAGCTTTGAAGTAACCTTGCTTTCGTCAGTGATCAGTGCGCCGCCTGTACGCGCCATCTCGGCCGCGAAGGCGTCGTAGATTTCATCGACGACAACGACTGCGTTTTCGGAAGAACAGGATGTGGCATTATCAAAGGTCTTGGAGGCTTTGATTTTGTCCGCTGCGGCTGCCAGATCAGCCGTTTCATCCACGATAACAGCGACATTTCCCGCACCAACAGCCAGAGCGGGTGTACCGGATGTATAGGCGCGTTTGACGTTGTTCTGACTGCCGGTAACCACGATCAAATCGGCGATTTCAAGCAGGCGCTGGGTCTTCTCCTTTGATCCGCGACCGGGGATCATCTGGACCAGATCGCGGTTGATCCCCAGTTTGTCAAATTCGGCATGAATATAGCCCAGAAGCGCTTCACATGTGGGCACGCCCTTGGGCGAGGGTGACACCACGATTGCATTGCCACATTTCAACGCATTGATGATGTTGTTTGCGGGCGTGGCGCCGGGGTTTGTCGATGGGACAACCGCGCCGATCACACCAATTGGACGGGCGATTTCAGTGATGCCGGTCGCGGGATCTTCACTGATGATCCCGTAGGTCTGTGCATCCCGAATATCGCGCATCAGACCAAGAGTTTTCCGATGGTTCTTAGTGATCTTGTCAGGCACATTTCCAAGACCTGTGGTCTCGACTGCGAGTTCTGCCAAGTGACGATTGCGGGCAGGTTCCATGATTGCCCAGGCAGCGGCCTGTGCTGCGCGGTCATATGCCTGCTGTGATCCATTGCGTTCAAAGGCGCCTTGTGCGGCACGCGCACGCGCAACGATGGCTTCAACCTCTGCAATGGGATCAACCGTGGTCATGGGAGTATTCCTGTATGGAGATGCGCAGCACCAGATATTTGGTGCTGCGCAATGTGTTTAAAGACCTGCCAGCAGCTCTTCGAGAGTTGACTGACGCGCAGCCCACATTTCCAGAACTTCATCGCGTGTCATGATGTGCATCGGTGATCCACCTGCAGCCATACGGCTTTGAACCCGGCCATTTTCGAACATCGCAGGCACTGTTGCGGCCAGCTTGTCGATGATGGGCTGCGGTGTGCCCTTGGGCACCATGACACCGCGGAAGTTCACGGAGGCGTTGTCGATGTCATAGCCCTGCTCCATCATGGTTGGCACGTCTGGCAGGAATTCTGCGTTCCGCTCCAGATCGAAAACGCCAAGGATCTTGACGTTGCCAGCAGCTTGCGCTCGGAACGCATCGGAAAGGTTGTTCACACCGCCCAGAACTTCACCCGCGATCACAGCACGCATCGCGCCTGCACCACCTGAGTTGTTGGGAATATAGGCCATCTTCACACCAGCGGCCTTTTCAAGCTGCAGGGCGGCAATGTGGTGTCCAACAAAAAGACCCGCGCCTGAGAAAGTCAGACCGCCAGGGTTTTCCTTGGCATAAGAGACCACGTCAGCCATCGAGTTGAAATCGCTGTCCGCTGCAACCACGAAGACAGCCGGATCGGCACCCCAGTTTGCAATCGGTTCAAAGCTGTCGGACGAATAGGAAACACCACCTTCGATCGACTGGGCGATGAAATGCGGGATGTTGTATGCGCCAAGAGTATAGCCGTCCCCTTCGGCCTCGGTTGCGAACCAGTTCCAGCCGACGCGGCCACCGGCACCTGGGCGGTTAACGATGGCAATCGGCATGCCAAGCGCATCTTCGTTGCCCGCCGTCATGGTCACGATGCGTGCCTGAAAGTCGGTAGCGCCACCAGCACCGTAGCTGACCATCAGCATGATTGGCCGCTCGGGATAGCTGTCGTGACCATCCGCGAGCGCCGGTCCCGTCATTGCGGTCAGGGCCAGTGCAGCCCCTGCAATCCATTTCTTCATAGTATCCTCCCTAGGGTTATATCTGTCGCCTTTGCGATTCAGAAAAAGATCTCTCGCGGTGTGAAAACATTCAGCAATTGCGCAAAGAGACCGTACATGACCGCCATGAATCCAGCGGTGATCAGGATCCGTTTGCCCCAGCTTTTGATGTCCGAATGCGGGGCCGGATCATAAAGTGAAAGCAACACGAAAAACGCGATGGTGGTTGCGGTGTAGAAGCCAAGCGACTTGGCTGCCCAATAGACGTAGATGATTGTCACAATCAAGCCGGGCAGCATGTTGCGCATGGCCTGGCCGTTGATGCCGTTGCCGACCTTGGTGCGGCCCAGAACGGCTTTGACGAAGGTCCAGATTGCCAGAACCGCAAAGACCGATGAAATCAGGCGCGGAAAAATGAAAGCGTCCGCGGGTTCCTGTGTAAAACTGATATAAGCAATGCTGACGCCCACACATGCAATCAGGCCCGAAGCAATGATATGTTGATTGCGTGGCAGATCGGTCATGGCAGAGCCTCTTCCTTTGCGACGGCATCATCTTTGGTGGTGTACCGACGTGCCATAATCTCCATCCAGACCGAATAGCTGATTGACGCCAGCACGATCAGGATCAACAGCCAGTTCAGCCACCCGGTGAAGAAATACGTGCCGGTCCCGACGGTTGCATTGGCGATCATCGAGCCCTGAATGAAGTTCGCTTCGGCAATCGGCCCAAGGATCAGACCCAGCACGAGCGGCGCTGCTGAAAAGCCGAAACGCTCCAGAAAATACATGGCCAGCCCCAGCGTCGCCATGACATAGACGTCGCCCATCGAGTTTTGGACGGAGTAGCTGCCAAACACCGCCAGCCCCAGCACGATTGCAGCCATCACTGCATGGGGAACACGCGCAACACTGGCGGCCAGCCCGGCGATATAAAGTCCGAAGATACACATCAACAGCTGACCGATCAGCATGCTGTCAATGAATGTCCAGGCCACTTGCGGGTAGTTCATGAACAGGTCGGGGCCGGGGAAAATTCCATGAATCAAAAGACCGCCCAAGAGCACCGCAGCCGTAGGGGAACCCGGGATCGACAGTGTCAGAAGTGGCACCAGCGACGGGCCGACCATCGCATTGTTCGCACTTTCCGCCGCGATCACGCCTTCGCTGTGTCCAGTTCCGAACTTCTCACTTTCCTTGCTGAATTTCTTTGACTGGTCATAGGCGACAAGCCCGGCGATCTGCCCGCCCACACCGGGGATCAATCCAATGATGGAGCCTGTGATTGTGCCTATGGTCAGGGCCATCTTGCGCTTGAACACTTCGGCAAAGGCAAATCGGATCGGGTGCTTCTTCACATTGATGATTTCGGCATCATCGCTTGAACGTCCCTTGGTAAACATCGTGATCACCTGCGGGATCGCGAACAGGCCGATGAGCGCGGGGATTACATTGATCCCACCACTCACCGCGGGGTGAAAGATGAACCTCTGCGCCCCCATGATGTCATCAAAACCGATGGTCGCGAGCCACAGGCCAATGCAACCAGACAAAAGCCCTTTCACAACCGAGCTCGAATCCAGCGTCCCGATCACGGTGACGCCAAGGATCGCAAGCCAGAACAGATGCGAGGGCCCGAAGGCCAGCGCCCACTGGGCCAGAACAGGGGTCAGAAAAATCAAAAGGAACACACCGAACAGGCCACCAATCGCGGAGGCGATGAAGGACAATTGCAATGCCTTTGCCCCTTCGCCCTTTGTCGCCATCGTATGCCCGTCAAGCGTTGTGGCGATGTTGGCAGGCGCGCCGGGTATCTTCAGCAAAATCGCGCTGACCGCGCCTCCGGCCACCGTCGATGTGTAAGCTGCGCCAAGCAGGATCAGGCCTTGTTGTGGCTCAAGCTGGAAGGTGAACGGGATCAGCAGGGCAACAGCCATCGTAGGTGAAAGCCCCGGCGTTGCTCCAAGGATCAAGCCCCCGATGGTGCCCAGCAGAAGCAACCCGAAATTGATCGGGGTGAACACGTCGCCCATGTAGAACAGAAAATCCATCCGCCCTAGCTCCTCCCTGCTCTAGGCTTGACCAATCACGCTAAGCGATGAAAATAGTTTTGCAAATGTTTTCATAAATTCGATGGAATCGAGGCTTATGTGTCTGATAACAGGTCAAAAAAGGCAGATATCATTGCGGTCGCAAAGTCCGCAGGCGTGTCGCCCTCGACGGTATCGCGATACTTCAATCACCCGGAGTTGCTCAAACCCGCAACTCGCAAGCGGATTGATTCCGCCGTGCGCCGCACGGGCTATATCCGCAACCGAGCAGCACAAACGATCCATGGAATCCGCTCCGGTACCGTAGGTGTTTTGATCCCTACTCTCGATCACGCCATTTTCGCTGAAGTCGTTCAGGCATTCTCTGACACCGTCGCGGCGCAAGGCTTCACGATCCTGCTGGCGTCCCACGGATACGATCTGCAACGCGAATACGCGATTTTGCGCAAGTTTCTGGAGCACCGCGTTGATGGGGTCGTCCTGACCGGTCTGGATCACGATGAGGCCGTCTTTCAAATGCTCGACAGTCAGAAAATACCATGCATTCTGATGTGGAATTACGCCGAGCACTCTCGCTATCCATCCATAGGCGCGGACAATGAGCAGGCAGGTAAATTGATCGCCGAGCACGTCCTTGCCTTGGGTCATCGACGCATTGCGTGCATGTTTCCCCCGATCAACGGCAATGACCGCGCCTTTGCCCGACGAGATACCATCATTCGGACCCTGCAATCAGCCGGCGTCGAAGTTCCTGACGAATGGATGCTGACAACCGTCTACAGCATATCGGAATCCAAACAGGACACGAAACGTCTGTTTTCTCAAACAGACCGCCCCACGGCCTTGATATGCGGCAATGACATTCTTGCAACCGGGGCACTTTACGGGGCGGCGGCAAGCGGTCTGGTCGTGCCCGATGACGTCACAGTGGTGGGCATCGGTGACTTCAAAGGATCATCAGAAATCGAACCGCCGCTGACAACGGTACGTCTTCCTGCACGTCAGATCGGATATGAAGCCGGACAGGCACTTTCCTCGGCAATCATTGATCCCGCATCTGGTCCCGGGACAAGCCTACACTGCGCACCGGAACTCACCTGTCGGAAGTCGAGCGGTCCGCCCCCTGAATTTGAGTGATGCTATGTGAGGAAAAGCCATTAGGCGGTTCTCTCCGTTTCGATGATGATATTCGGCGGCGATACTGACACCAATGGCGGGGAGGTCTTACACGGCATCCTAGACGGGGCAAATACTCTCAAGGGCGCGTTGAGTTCGTAGGTCTCGTGGTCAAGCTACTGCGGTGCAGCGGTGGAAAACGGCAGCATGGCATAGGTGAAATGGTGCTGGCCTTGATCCGCCGTTGGATCTGGCGAGGTCGCAGATTTTATCAACGTGATACGGATGCATCCGCCAAGGACATCATAGCCATATTTGCAATCATCTAGAACCGCGAAGCCCTGATCTCCTTCGCTGACAGATGCCCATTTCTGTGCCGGAACCTCAAGCCGCGCCGTATCAAAACCTGCATCGCGACGGGTACTGCGGCTGACCCTCCCCCATTGGGTATCAAAGGTCGCTTCATCAGACTGCAAAGTTGTCAGAAACGCTGCCTTGAGCAGTATAAGGTGTTTGTGCCAGTCGACTTCAGTGACAAAATCCACACGTCTGGAATGGGCACGCAGTTGGATGCACTGTGTGATGGTGCTGCTGCGCCACGTTGTCTTGAAAGTCACAGCAACACGCAAAGGGCCTTTTTCTGATTTCGCTGCGTGTGCCACCTTGGATGGTTTCACACTTCTCCTCGTAACTGGGATCGATATCCCACGCATCCCAACAGATCGGCCGATCCTCGAACGCATCAAGCGTATCGCTGAGGCTACTGAACCGGAACAGCGGCATACCAATCATGGATTGAAAGGCCTGAGCCTTGGCGAGCAGGTCTTCCGTCGGGCCACCACCGCCTGCTCAACCCCAACTGAGTGGGCCAATTTGATTGTTAGTGCATGATCGGCCGTTGGTCCATCTGGACAATGGTTTCAGGGGCCAGAGGACGGTAGCCCAATGCGCTGTATGGTCGTTTGGTGTAGTAGTGTTTCCTCCATTCTTCGATCGGGATTTGGGCCTCGCGCAGGCTGTAGAAGATTTCGCAGTATCCTTTCTCCCATGGACTGCCTGGTTCAATGCAGGCCGTTTTTGCACCGACGGCGTTGATCCAGTCCCGTACTGCCTGGGCGACGAACTCTGGTCCGTTATCTGAACGAATGAACGACGGCATGCTGCGCAGGATGAACAAGTCGCTCAGGGCATCGATCACGTTGCCTGAGTTCAATTTTCTGTAGACACGGATCGGCAAACATTCCCGGCTGAATTCATCGATGTTGTTGTTGACGCTTGCGGCGTTGACACCAGTAGCTACTTCTACCGCCTTTTCCGTCGGCAATACGGAACCACGCCGCGTCGCTATCGGCTCAAAAAACCTCAGGGATCCCTTTTAGACCAGACCGGCTGGTTGAGAGAGGCAAAGCCAACTTGCGAGAATGGCAAGTGACGGTCTGGATCATGTTTGTTCACACAGACAGCACAGTGTCCGTCGCTGGGGTCACTCTCAGGTCAGAAATGATCGCCGATCTCTTCGCCCATCACCCCTTCGCGGCGCATCCGATCCACTCGCTCTGCTTTCTCAACTGTGGTAATCAAAACGAAGACCCCTTTATAAAGAGCTGTTTGCGCTCGGATGGATCGACCAAGAGGATGGACAAGCTTTCTGTCATGCAGGCCTTCCGCCGCATCGTGGAACGAGGAAGTTTCGCGCGGGCTGCGGATGATCTGGGCGTCTCCTCGGCGCTTTTGAGCCGTGAGATCAAGTTGCTGGAAGAAAGTCTCGGCACGACGTTGCTGACCCGAACAACTCGATCCATGTCCGTGACGGACGCTGGGCGGCTCTACTATGATGAAGCTACCGGAATTCTCGACGCCGTGACAAAGGTCGAGACGCGCATCCGCGAAGGTGCCGGGGCCGTGCGCGGACATCTCAAAGTGAACGCATCCAGTTCCTTTGGGCAAACGGTCATCGCTCCCATGTTGCCCGAGTTTCTCAATGCCCACCCCGATCTTCGTTTTTCACTCTCCATGGACGACAGGATTATCGACATGGTCGAAGGCGGGTATGATGTATCGATCCGCATCCGTGCAGCCATGCCAGACTCGGCCCTTGTCGCGCGCAAGCTCGGAACACTGCGTCAACGGATTTATGCAGCGCCCTCCTTTATGGAGAAGGCCGGAGAACTGAGTAGCCCTGAAGACATTCATCGACATCCGGTGGTCGGGTTCCTGCTTGCGGGCCACCTGACTTCATGGGAGTTGCAAGGTCCCTTGGGCGAAAAGACAATTGATCTCGATCCAAAAACCCGTGTGAGCAACAGCCTTGTCCTTCGCGATCTGCTCATTGCGGGACAAGGCATTGGCACCCTGCCGGAATTCGTCTCAAACCAACCCGAAGCAAGCGGCGCACTTGTAAGGGTTCTGCCGGATTGGGAATTGCCGGCGCCCGAGATTTTTGCCGTGACGGCCTCACGGCTGGGTATGGATGCAAAGGTGACCGCGTTTCTCGATCACCTGCGCACAGCGCTGCACCCCTGATATTATTCAACCAGAGTAAAGACTGAAGTGACAGCGGGCGGCTTATTCTAACACGCAAAACCCCCGATCTTCCCAGGCACCGAAACAGTCAGCTTTGAGAGGATCCCATGACCTGCGTTCTTGTTCTTTATTACTCCAGCTATGGCCATGTCAGGGCGCTGGCAAACGCTGAAGCCGAAGGTGCAGGCAGTATCCCTGGTGTTTCCGTCGATCTGCGCCGTGTTCCCGAGACCGTTCCCGCCGACATTCGGAAAAGGGCCGGGTTTGCAGTGGACACCACGCGCGAAGCCATTCCGGCGGACCTTGAAGCCTATGACGCAATCATTTTTGGCACGCCAACGCTCTTTGGCATGATGGCAGGGCAGATGAAGTCATTTCTCGATCAGGCAGGCGGGCTTTGGGCGCGCAACGCGCTTGTTGGCAAGGTTGCTGCAGTTTTCGCCTCCACCGGCTCGCAACATGGAGGGCACGAGGCGACGCTCCTCTCCACCCAGATCCCACTGCAGCATTTCGGCATGCTGATCGCCGGAATGCCCTACAGCTTTGCCGGTCAAACAACAGCAGATGCGATCATAGGCGGCTCTCCCTATGGCGCGGGCACCATTGCCGGAGCCGATGGGTCACGAACGCCAACAGCGACTGATCTCGCTGGCGCACGCTTTCAAGGTGCCTATGTCGCCAGAATTGCTGCGCGGCTTGCCGGGGCCAATCTGCATTCGGAGGCCGCGTGATGGCACGTCTTACCATCGACTTCTTTCATGACGTCGTTTGCGACTGGTGTTTCAATCTGTCGTCACGCATGCGAAGACTTTCTGCGGAACTCGATCTGAAATTCCGGCACAGAACAGTTTTTCCCAGATGGATAGGCTTTGGGGCCGACCGGCATCATGCCCGCACGCATCATGTCCGCTCCGTCTCGACGCTGGTCATCCGCAAGACCGGCTCCCGCATCGTCAACTTACCACGCGAAGACCTTTTCACACAATTGCGAACTGCCCAAAGCCTTGTTGTCTGATCCCAGATTGGCGTGAACCTGTTCTACTGCAGCACCATCTGTAGCCTGTCGTATTGCCCACAATCGGCCCCGATCTCCATCACCCTTCACCTGTTCTGAAGAGCCTGTCCGAGAGGATGACCCATGTCACGCACCACAGATATTCTGATCACAGCTCTCGCCCCGGCCGTTTGGGGCAGCACATATCTCGTCACGACCGAAGCGCTGCCCGCAGGCTACCCGGTGACGATGGCCGCATTGCGAGCCTTGCCCGCTGGGTTGCTGCTGCTTGCGATCACGCGGTGTCTGCCACCACGCATCTGGCTTGGTCGTGTGTTTCTGCTTGGCAGTTTCAACTTTGCACTATTCTGGGTCCTGTTGTTCGTGGCCGCCTATCGGCTTCCTGGTGGGGTTGCAGCGACCCTGGGCTCGGTTCAGGCAATGATTGTGATTTTGATGGCCCGCGGTTGGCTTGGCACCCCAATAACTGCGGGGGCCGTTGCAGCTGCGGCAGCGGGTGTGATTGGCGTTGCATCTTTGCTCGTCGGCCCGGATGCCAGGCTCGATACCATAGGCATACTTGCCGGATTGGGTGGCGCGGCCTCCATGGCCGCTGGGACCGTCCTGAGCCGGAAATGGCAACCGCCAGTCTCGGCCCTCAGTTTCACCGCTTGGCAACTGACCGCCGGTGGTCTGATCCTGTTGCCACTGGCACTGATACTAGAACCACCGCTTCCCGCGCTCACCGTGGCAAACTTTGCTGGCCTCCTCTGGCTTGGTCTGATCGGTGCGGCCGCAACATATGCGATCTGGTTCCGAGGCGTCGTCCGGCTTGAGCCGGGAGCGGTGTCCATGCTGGGAATGATGAGCCCAGTTACAGCTGTGATCCTTGGGTGGATGTGGCTGGATCAGTCACTGTCTCCAATGCAAGGTCTCGGGGCTGCCATCGTTCTGGTCTCAGTCTGGGCGGGACAGCGCGCAAACCGCCCGGGGACACAGAAATCATCAACCCAATCCAGTCCAATACCGGCAAAGGCTGCCTGACTATCAGTCATGACCGAAATATCCGGATGGTCAATCCTACCCCGCCACTCTAGATCGCCAGTGGCTTCTTCAACAGAAGAACATCTCCGGTTTGGTACGGCGGGCACGGATGCAATCGGACAGGCTCGCTGGCAACTTGCTTGTAACCATGGCGATCGTAAAGCTGCGCGGCCTCTGCGTTTTGGCCATAAACCTGAATGCTCATCTCATCCAAACCATTGGACCGGGCAAGGTCTTCAGCAGCTGACAACAGCTGTGTTCCAATGCCGTGATTTTGCTTCTCACCATAAACCGCAAGCGCGTTGATGAACCATGTATCTACAGATAGTTTTTCCAGCGCCACAAAAGGCGCGATTGGTGCCGGCAAATCGTCCGGGTTATCAGTTGGTGCTTCAGTGATGGCATAGCTCAGGACCATGCATGCCGTCTCGCCGTCAAGCTCAGCGATCAACGCATTGGTGTAAGAGAATCCTCCGCTACTACGCTGGGCACGCTCCATCCCGACTTCCAGGGGTTTTGACCGTCACCGCAAGCGCGTGCCCAAAGCCAGTTGGGGATGCCTTCACCAGCCAGATTAATCAACTCGGCAAGGTGCCTTGCGTCTGAAGTTTCAGCCTGACGAAGTGTTGCGTTGGCGCGAGTATTCATAGTGAAGGTCCCTTCATGAATTCTATGACTGAAATTCAAGCGGCCGGTTGGGGTGATGATGTGCCTTGCGATGTCGGAAATGCAATGGCCACCATTCAAATCATCATGACATTTTTTTCCGCAAGATCTCGGATTTCTTCTCAAGCCACATTTGCGAAGGACGATCTCTGCACAGGGAAATCGCCTTTGCATAGACCTCAGCGGCGTCTGCCGTGCGCCCCAAGGCGGCCAGACAATGGGCGCGTACAGCGTAGAAAGGCTGGTAGTTCTCAAGCCCGTCATAGTCGATCAGGTCGAGCATCTTTAAACCCTCAACAGGGCCTGCATCCTCAGCCACGACTGCTGCCCGGCTGACAGCCCCCCCGATGGAGGGATAGGCACGCATAAGGCCCTGATACAGCTGCGACAGCGCCCGCCAATCGGTTTGCCCTGTGACGGACCGGGCCGCATGGACAGATTGGATCGCGGCCTCAAGCTGGAAGCGCCCGGGCATGGCATTGGGTGCGCACCGCAATGAGGCTTGAGTTAACATACTCACGGAATGTTCGATGAGTTGGGTGTCCCAAAGCTCAACGTTCTGTTCTGGTACTGGAACCAGAACACCGTTTTCGATGCGCGCGTCGCGTCGGGACTCGATGAAACCGATGAGCGCTGTCAGACCCAGAGCTTCAGGATTATCCGGGGCCAGTTCGACAAGAATGTTGGCCAGAAAGTATGCCTCATGGCTCAGATCCCCGTCGCCTTCCAACCAGTCCACGGCATATGCGCCATAAACCGCTTCCAACACTGCGCCCATACGGTCCGGATAAGCCTCGGGTTCAGGCACCACAAACGGGATGCCTGCGGTCTTGATCTTCTTTTTGGCCCGGACCAGCCGCTGCGCCATGGCTGTGGGAGAAACCAGAAAGGCCCTCGCGATCTGGTCAGCCTCAAGTCCAAGAACTGTTTGCAGCATCAAGGGCGTGCGGATGCCTTCATCGATGGCGGGATGCGCGCAGACAAAGAGAAGCTTCAGCCGCTCGTCCAGTGGTGCTTCTTCAGTGTCGTTTGCATGTGCGTCGGCCATGTCATTTGCCTTGTCGGTTATGACCAGACGGGCATCACGGCGCGCCTGATCGGTGCGTCTGTTTTTGGCTACGGTCAAAAGCCAGGCCTCGGGTTTGTCGGGAATGCCACGCTCAGGCCATGTCTTTAGCGCGGCAACAAAGGCATCGGCAAGCGCATCTTCAGCGGCGATGATGTCGCCCGAGCGGCTCGCCAGCATCGCAACAAGCTTGCCGTAGGCAGCACGGGCGACATGTTCCGCCCGCGCTTGTGCGTCGCTTCCGGTCACACGCTGTCCATGGCGGACGCGCGGATTTCGACCTTCCCGTAATGGACCGCCGGGCATCTCTCGGCCCATTTCAGCGCCTCGTCCAGGTTCTCCACATTGATAGCGAAGAAGCCCCCAAGCGTTTCCCTGGTTTCGGCAAACGGTCCATCCTGGACCCGCTTTTCGCCACCCGCCAGTGTGATGGTCGTCGCCGTGTCGGCAGGGTGCAGCCAGTCAGTGTCGATGAAGACGCCAGCTTCCTGAAGCGCGCCAATATACGCGCCAAAAGCTTTCTTGGATGCAGCCCAATCCTCTTGGGTCATATGGGCGGCCATGGAAGCATCAGAGTACAGAAGAAATGTATAACGCATTGTTTTAGGTCCTGTGTTGATTGTTGGGATTAAGCGGTAACGTCAGCGATGTTGGCAAGGCCACGCTCAAAGTTCGAACCGATCATGCCGTCCATGAACAGGCCCATCACACGAAAGAGCGGGTTAATTCCCAGATCCATGTCCATGCTCCAAGTTACCTCTGTCGCACCGTCAATGGTAACGGCCGAGATCGCCTGTGTCGGCTGTCCAAGCGGGCCAAGATCAATGTCAAAAATCACCCGACCGGGTTCCACTGCCGCAACCGTTTGCTGGCCAGCACCGTCCTTGCTTTTGAAAGAGAAGCCAGAGCCGACACCCGAAGAGGGGCCGAACATCACAACCTGAAGGTCCGGGTCGAGGTCTTTGTAAGGGTTGAAGGCCTGGTACCCGGAATTGGAAGCCGCCAGTGCGATCACAGCCTCAGGTTCGGCATCGATCATAGCAGAGCGTTCGACGTTCACGTGGCGCGGGAGAGCCAAGGTTGCAGCTGTTGCAACAGTCAACACGGCTACTGCGCCAAGTGCGATTTTCTTGAAGTTCATGGGTCTGTCCTCTCATGTGTTTTGAGAAGGGCGTTCTTGCCTCTTCACCCACACGACGGATCAGGATCACCTCAATCGACATTCAGGAAAATTTTTTTTGCGGGCCATGTTGGTCACTGGCATTTTCTGTACTCGTTGCGGTGTGGTTGTCAGAAAGCGAACAATCCATCTGGCTATGAGATGTCCGCCTCTCCTCTCCATCAGCGGGCGGGGTTTGTGTGCCGTTTTCTCGATACAGGCCCCGGTGCATCCGCCAAAACGTGGTTCGGCAAAGTCTGCATGCTATCGAAGTATGGCGGAGCCGGATGATCTGCGCCAGAATGCTTCCCTCGATACTTAGAGCTGCACCAGATCCCTCAAGTCACCAAGAGGACCTGCGGAATAGTCCTAGCAGCAAAGACAAGCGAAGATTTCTTCCGGAGGCTGAGGGCGTTTTGGCAAGTCAAAACTGCGATGGCAGAGGATCAGGCGCATCTGAGCGATCTCGAAACTAGTAACCAAGGCTGGCATAAGCTGCGTCGCAAAATGAGGTCAAACAGAGTTCAAAACACTCAGCGTTGGAATTATTTGCAGCTACCGGCATTGGCGGCATACCTTACTGTCCATCACGGTTTCTGGTTTGGGGCGCAGTTGTTCCTCCTGTTGTGTCGTAGGCACAAATGCGCGAGAAATGATGGCAATGCCTGAGCAAAGTGCCAAGATCATCGGCTTTCGGTCATTCGAGATCGACCTGTCCCGATGGGAACTGCGCGACAACGGAGACCCAATCGACATCGAACCTCAAGTCTTGGATCTCATCGCCTATTTTGCGCAGCATCAAGGCAGAGTGCTAAACCGTGACGAGATCATTGACGCAATCTGGGGCGGGCGCATTGTGTCCGACGCCGCGATTTCAACCAAGATAAAAGATTGCTCGCAAAGGGTTTCTGTTCGTCCCCGACGTCGTCATTGGACATCAACCGGTTGACGCAGGTCTTGCTGATGCAAACCGGACTCCAGCCGATACGGGTCAAAGGCCGTCGATTGTCGTTCTTCCGTTCAAGAACCTCTCTGGCGACCCTGAGCAATCCTATTTCTCCGATGGGATTGCCGAGGATGTTATCACGGATCTTTCGCGCTATTCCGAACTTTCGGTCATTGCCCGTCAATCCGCCTTTGCATTTCATGAACGTGCTGGAGCCGCTCTTGATTTTGCGACTGAACTGGGCGTTGCATATATGGCCGAGGGCAGCGTGCGCCGGTCCGAGAACAGAGTACGGACTACGGTTCAACTCGTCGACGTCTCAACTGCTGAAACCCTTTGGGCCGAAAAGTTTGATCGGCGGGTTGAGGACGTCCTAGACGTCCAGGAAGAAGTTGCAACCGTGATCGTCAACATTCTCGCGGGCAAAGTGCAGCAGCGCCATTATCGACGTGTGCTTGGTGACGGAGAACAATCAACCTCTGCCTATGATCATGCGCTGAAGGCCCAACAACACCTGTGGCGTTTCTCAAAAGTTGGCATGATGTTGGCCCGACAGGAGGCGGAAAAGGCGGTTCAATTGGACCCTCTTCTGGCACGCGCGCATGCCACCCTGGGCTGGGCATACCACATTCAGGCGACGAACGGATGGCACCCCAACATCGAAGAAGTGTTCGAGCGCGCCTTGACATCCGCTGAGGCCGCCATCGCCGCCGATGGCAATGAACCCTGGGCGTACAATATTCTGGGCCTGTCCTTTTGGAGGAACAGCACCGAACCTGATTTCGACCGGGCCAACGATGTGATTAGGCACTCGATCCGTCTCAATCCCTCGAACGCCCACTTCTTCGCGCATTTGGGCGCGATGCTGCCCTATATGGGCCGTGGCAATGAAGCGCTTGAGGTGCTGGATCGCGCAATGCAGCTTAACCCGCTATATCCTGCCATGTACCTCGAACACCGGTCCCGCGCCCATTTTGCAGAAAGCCGTTATGAAGCATCGCTTGCCGAAGCTCAGCGCGCTGCGGTTGAACTGCCGGGACTGACGAATATTCAGGCGTTGCTTGCAGTTGGTTACGAAAAACTGGGACGTCATGCGCAAGCAGCAAAAACCGTGGCCGAGCTTGAAAAGGTCAGCCCAAGTTTCAGTGTCAGCTTTTTCCGGCGCACCGTGCCATATGCGCAAGATATACATCGCGACGCGATTTGTGACCTGCTGGCCAGCGCTGGGTTGGCGGAATAGACAATCGACCACCCTACTCGACACCTGGCGAGACACGGACACCTGTGTGTTTGCCGTTTTGCCCACCATCGCGAGAATCGAGTGCTGAAAAAATGATGTAAAATTAGAGCCTTAGCACAATATCAGAAAAAGTCAGGAAAACATCAAGGTAAGATCAAGCGGCGCATTCCGGTCTCCGTCAAATTCCTCTCACCACAAACACGCTGCCTCCAGCAATCAATGCGACAGCGGCAAATGAGCGAAAGGAATTTAAAATGACACTTTCAGTCATCGGTCTGGGATTTGGGCGCACCGGCACCGAGTCACTCAAGAAGGCGCTTGAAATTCTGGGCTGTGGCCCGTGCTACCATATGTTTGAAGTTCTGCCACATCAGGACCGCGTTGATGAATGGGTCTCTCTTGTTCAAGGCAAGACACCTGACTGGGACAAGACATTCGCGGGTTATCACGCAAGCGCCGATTGGCCTGGCGCTTTTTTCTGGCGCGAACTTGCGACCCATTACGCGGATGCGAAGTTTGTCCTTACGACACGGGACCCCGGGGTGCTGGTACGACAGCATGGCAAAAACGATCCTGCCTTTGCTATGCCAGTCTGCGAAGGATCCAAACTCTCTGGGCAGCCAAATGTACATCGAACGCACCTTTGGCGGTAACATCGATGACCGCGACCATGTGATCGAGGTTTTCGAGCGGCACAATGCGGCCGTAGGGACGCAATTCCGCAAGAACAGCTCCTGGAACTGGAAGTCGGAGCTGGCTGGGAAACCCTGTGCGCCTTTCTGGGTGTCGATGTGCCGGACATCCCTTATCCATGGGGCAATCGTCCCGACGAATTCGACGTCAACGTCGAAGCCCTCGTGGGCGCGCGCGAAGCGTTGACCAAGGCGCCACCTGCGGCGCAGTTCACCTGGTGCGCGAACTGCGATTGGGTCGATGGGGCGTACAGTCGCTCAACCATCGATGGGCTCTTTGGTCTTGGCGAAGAGCAAACCCGCGATCTGGGTTTTACTGTTGAAAGCGACCACCCGGCACTGTTCGCGGCCTCGGACAAAGCAGCCACGCCTTTGGACATTGTTCTGGCCGCATTGGCCAGTTGTCTGACCGGCGGTGTCGCGTCCATTGCGCAACATCGCGGCGTGCAATTGAATTCGGTGCAGGTCGAGGTTGAAGGCGACATGGACATGTCTGGTGTCCTTGGGATCGACCCGGACATCCGCAACGGCTTCAGCGCCATTCGAGTCAAATTCCACATCGACGCCGATGCAGCGCCCGATGAAATCGCAGGCATCGTTTCACAGTCGCAGATTGCTGACACCAAACCGGATGAACACCCTTCCCGGACTGCCATATGACGGTCCGGACGCTGATGGGTTTATGAGCGTGTCTGAACTGGTCGCGCGCTTCGACAGATGTCTCAAAAGAACAACCTTCCCGATCCAACTGGGCACCACAGTGCTCCTGGTGGAGCCTCTGTCATCGGGCTACCTTGTGCAAACAGACCAGGGCACCATCGAAGCAAAGTTTGTCGTCATGGCAACCGGTGCCAACGTTCACCCCAAAACCCCCGCCTTCGCGCTTAACGCGCCAGGGGACATCGTCCAGACAAACCCACTTTGTTACAAGCGACCATCCGATCTGCCTGAAGGTAAGATGCTGGTGGTCGGGGCTTCAGCCTCTGGCCTGCAGCTGGCCAAGGAGTTGCAATGTTCCGGTCGGCAGGTGACCTTGGCGGTGGGCAACCACACGCGAATGCCACGGCGTTATCGAGGGTCAGACATCTTGGAATGGATGGCACGGATTGGCGTCGCGACCACTCTTTTTCTGACGTGCCCGATATCGACAGGGTCAGGCGTCTTCCATCTCCCTCGCTAACCGCCGAAAGGACTTTGGATCTGAACAGGCTTCAAGACCTCGGCGTTGAACTTGTTGGTCGTTGCGTCGGCCTGGACAATGGCCACGCTCAATTTTCCGGTAACCTCGCAAATACCTGGGCAACCGCGGATTTGAAAATGGCGCGCTTGTTTGCATCGATCGATGCCCATGCAAGCATGCACATGCCCGATGGGTGCATCAGCGCATTGCCTTCCATGACGCCGACAAAGCTGCCTGATGATCCGAGGCTCAGCATCAACCTTGTGCAAGAGGGCTATACATCCATCCTCTGGGCGACGGGGTTTACACCGGACTTCAGTTGGCTGCGCGCTCCACACTTTGACCGCAAAAACCGTCTCCTCCATGACGGTGGGGTCGTGGCTCAGGGTCTCTATGTGATGGGACTTCCCTACATGCGCTACCGACGCTCTACACTTCTTCAGGGTGCTTGTGATGACGCGCGTGCATTGGCAGACAACATGCTGCGCGGATTGGGGCATTCCAACGCTGCATGATTGCGGTGACCGCAACATGGTAGAAATTGCTGTCGTGCGATGATCAACGGCAGCATTTCACTTGCTTCTGGACTTCGGTGCAAGACGATCAATTTCACTGTTCTGGCGCAATATCCTCAGCTACGAACTCGGACAGGCGCGTGAAGGTGTTTTTGGTCATGTGCGCGTTTGCGACACGCCGTATGCCGCCCCATGGGTCTTGGGGTCGGCGATGGCATCGATCAGGAAATGTGCAAGTGCCAACCGGGAAACAGCTGTTCCGTTTTCGGGAAGAGCACCCTTTTGGGCACGGTAAGTCGCCACGCTCGTGTTATTGAGGAATCCCGCGCGGGCCAATGTCCAGTCGAGGCCTGACCCTCTCAGGATATCCTCCATCCGACCGGCGCTGCGCACAACGTTTGGCACAACAATACGAAGCAGCTTTCCCAGCAGCGTTTGGTCTGGAAACAGCAATGCCGTCGTTGTCACTAGGACCCGTTTGAGACCGGCCCCGTCCGCAGCGTCAACGATGGCGGTCGCAGATCGAAAATACACTGATGTGGCGATTTTTGTCGGCAGCCGGCCACCCAGAGTGGATATTACGGCGTCATGGTCGCGAAACACTGATGCGAGGACCACAGGGTCACAGGGATCGCCGACAACAACATGCAATCTTGCATGTTGAAGCTTAGGTGCTTTGTCAGCAGAGCGAACGACCGCTGTGACGTGCATATCCTTTGCAAGTGCAGTCTGGAGCACAAGCTCACCAGTCCGGCCGTTCGCGCCCAGAACAACAAGTTTCAAAGTCTTTTCCATTCAATCGAGGAATGCGCTTTCGGCCTGCCTCAGGCAGAAAGGCAAATCTTGTTCCTGTCGAGATCCCTGACATAGGCCGAGAAGCGTGGTCCACGTTGGTTCGGTTCGCCGTCGCTCGAGCCACCAAGCTCGATGGCCAAAGCGTGCAGCCTTTTGACCTCTTCAATCGACCCGACGCTGAAGCCGACCATGGTTCCGTTGCCATTCGTGGCGGGGTTATCGTTGAACGGGATGGCGGCTGAAAAGGCAAAGTCAGGTCCGAGCCAGTATGTCATTCTTTCGGTGGGTGAGACGCGCTCCAATCCTGATTGCCCAAAAAACTGATCATAGAAATGCGTTGCGGCGGCCATGTCGTTGGTCCCGACGACGAAGTAGTTCATAAGCATGGTGCGATGTCCTTTGAGATTGCGCAAAGTGTTGTGGGCGTCACTGACCTGTCAGGCTGAAGAACTCGATCAGCTGACCGTTGGGATCGGTGATCTTGAGCAGGTGGATGCCCGGCTCTTCGATGATCTGCGGCGCGGTCACACCGGCGGCGGTGGCGCGGGCGTGCAAGACTTCCAGATCGGCGGATTGCAGATAGGGAACCGCGCCCGAACCTGCCTCGGACCCTGGTGCGTATTTGTCCCGTGACACGATTGCGAACCAGCCGCCAGCCACGTCAAAAGCCACAAAGTCCGGCAGTCCGATTGCGGGGGCCCTGTCGAACAGGGCGCGGTAGAAGGCCTCGGAACCTTTCATGTCGTCGGTTGGAACATAAGCGCCCATGGCCATGATCGGCGCCGTTCCCCGCTGCTCCGTCGATTCTGCAACGAGTGCTGTTGGCAGAACAGCGGCGAGGGTTATGGCTATGAAACGTCTCATATTCTGATCTCCTTTTTGTTGTCTTTCCCGCTTCTACCGCGCCTATGCTGACAGCGTGTTGTCAGCATAGTGTCAGTATGATCTGTTTCATCAAAAGGAGATCACATGAGGCGTGGCGACAGGCTATTTGAAGTCATCGAGATCCTGAGACGTGCCAAAGGGCCGATCTCTGCCCAGTCCATTGGTGAAGAATTGGGCGTGACCAAACGCACGGTGTATCGAGATGTTGCTGCACTGATCGGTCAAGGCGTGCCAATCAACGGCGAGGCCGGGGTCGGCTATGTGTTGGAGCCCGGCTTTCACATGCCACCGCTGATGCTGACCCCGGACGAGATCGAAGCCGTGACACTTGGCGTGCTATGGGTCCAGACCCGAGGCGAACCCGAGCTTGCGCTGGCAGCCGAGAAACTGATCACCAAGCTGGAAGCTGTTGCTCCTGACAAGTACCGGACGTCGTTTCTTCAACCGTCTGTCAGCGTCGCGCCCGTTGCTCAGCCGGATGAAGTACTCGGCGCCGCGGCCATTCGTCTGGCCATTCGGCGCCGCAAGAAGATAGCTCTGAAATACTCTGACAACTCGGGCCAAAAGACCCGTCGGGTGATCTGGCCCATACTTCTGGGTTATCGCGACACCAGCCGCATCATCGCTGCATGGTGCGAGATGCGCGAAGGCTTTCGCTACTTTCGCACAGAACGGATCCTTGAGGCGGAGGTCCTTGAAGACAGTATTCCTCGGCGAATGGACCTGCTCCGCGCGAAATGGCGCAGTGCGGCGGATGAAGAACGCAAGCGCTATGAAGAGGGGGCATAAGACGGGTGGCACCACCTTCGGGAAGCGACAGCAAAGCGCTGTTTAAGCAAAGGCAGGTTTTGGGGCGCTTCTGAATAGCGGCTTTCTCGAACATATCCCACAACCGTTTCATCGCGGCTATGTCACAGGCATGAGTGTTCTGTGTTCCCTTTCCGACCGGACCTACCGCTTCCACCCTACCGTTATACCATCGGCGTCCTGATCATCAGCCAACAGATCAAGCGCATCGCACGCCTTCCGCTGGTGGTGATCAGCGATGTGGCTGACGAACCGGGATGACAGACAAAAACCCCAACATCCTCGCGGCCCGCAGTGGCCACTCGGTCCTGCAATTCGTAAGCAACATCAACTATGCCAGCTTGCTCTGTGAATATGCAGTATTTGCGCCGTAACCCTCAATCCAGTTCATATTGTCGAACCTGATTGTCTTCAGACCGAGGTTGCAGCCTAGACTTGCGACAAACACGATCCGGCCTTTGCATTCGGCGATGCGCCTGAGCAATGCCACGACGGGCATCGCCGAAGGAAAGACAGTGTACGAGGCGGCCTTGGACGCAGGGTATCAAAGCTCATCTCGATTTAGCCGCGAGTGCCGGCGGATGTTCGGCCAGTCACCCCGGCATTGGAGCCAAAGTGGCACAGGTGAAATCTATACAGGCAGCTTTCCAGTCATGCTCTCTAGCACACCGTCGCGCCGGGTGACCTTGTGCCACAGCGCCCCAGCAACATGGGTCAGGATGAGGACCGGCAAGACGGTCAACGCGGCTTCGTGGATGTCAATCGTCATATTGATGAAGGCATCACCCAGGACAGGAGACGCATAGGCGTATGCAATGGCAAGACCTGTTCCGACTATGGTGAAGACCGCTCCATAAAGGCCGCAGTGAACAGCGCGTGATGCCACGTGTTCCCACGACGGCGCTTCTTGCGGCAAGCGTGTCGCCCCACCGATTTTCCGGGTCCAGAACAATCGGAACGCAAACAGCAGCCCCATGCCTGACGCAAACAACACTTCAAACAGGAACTAGGCAGGGTCGGCCAGTTGGTTCACATTGTCGAGGCCTTTGGAATAGCCATAGGCAATCATCAGGATCGACAGCCAATGGATGCCTCGCGTGACAAAGCCATGGGGTTTGGCGATTGGTTTTGCACTTGATGCGGCAGGAGATGTCATGGGGATGCCTATCTCTAGTCTGGACTAGGCTGAGACTTCGGCGTCGGCCGGCTGCTCATTTGTCACGAAGGGGGCGGCAATCATTGCCACCCCAATGGCCAGCAGCCCGAACAGGGCAAGCGTGCCCACAACAGCAAACCCGATGCCCGCCATGACGACGGCGGCGGCGAACAGAACGATGTTGGTCAGGGCATTGGCGAGTTTGTTGATCAGATTTGTCATTTGGGTATCTCCGGTTTCATCTTGTGTTTCGATGATTTGAATATGGAGATGCGGATTTACCCCTGCCTGACCGGAACCTTACAAGTGTGTAAAGTTGATTGCGACCTTGAGCCCCTGTGGATCATTCACCGCAAGTTCAAGCTGCGCTCCATGTCGATCCGTAACCGCCCTGACCAGAGCAAGGCCAAGCCCTGACCCGTGCGTGCTGCGGGCTGCATCAAGGCGAACCATCGGTTTGACAATGTCGGCAAAAGCGGCGGGGTCTACGCCTGCTCCATTATCTGCCACACCAATAGTGCGGCCATGAGCGAACAGCGTGATTTGATCGCCACCATGGACCAGCGCATTC
The DNA here is from genome assembly GCA_947494445.1 of uncultured Paracoccaceae bacterium. GTDB lineage: Bacteria > Pseudomonadota > Alphaproteobacteria > Rhodobacterales > Rhodobacteraceae > CANLSM01. The sequence goes on from CANLVD010000004.1 coordinate 161,629, forward strand.
TGGATCAGGTTTGCAATGGCCTGCACCAGCATCCCGCGATCCCCTTGCACGACGGCAGGCGCTTTGACATCCAGCGTCAGGGCCTTGTTCTCATCCTCGACGACCGGGCCAAAGGTTTCGGCCAGATCTTCCGCCAGCTCTGCCAACGGCACCTCTTCAAACCCGTCGCGCCCTTGCCCTGCTTCAATCCGGGCCACGCGCATGATGGTGTCAAATATGTCCGACAGGCGGCTGGCTTCTTCCAATGCAACACCACGTTCCTCACCATCCGGCAGCATCTCAAGCTGTGCGCGCAGTCGCGCCAAGGGTGTGCGCAGATCATGGGCAATACTGGCGCTGAGATGGCGTGTTTGCGCGACGAGCCGCTCCAGCTCAGCCGCCGTTTGGTCGAGGGTCTTCGCAATGTCGTCAAGGTCGTCCTTGGACCGCGTCAGGCCAGTGCGCGCTGTCAAGTCACCCGCCGACAACTGACCCAAGGTTGCATTAATGCGCAGCAATCGACGCTGGGCGATCAAGCCGGCCCAGAGTCCAATGGCGAGGGTCACAACGACGACAACGCCGGCAGTCGACCAGAGAATTTGTGCAAGAAGTTCCTGCGCATCTTCATTTTCTTCGATTGGAACAGCCGCAAAGACCGGGCTTCCAGCACCGTCTTGCGCGACAAGAACCCGCCACGTGTCTGAACGCATCAGATCGTCGCGAAGCCGCACTACACCCCCTCCGCGCGAGACCACACGCACAAACGGATCAGGCAGCCCATCGAGATCATCCAAGGGCCGCAAGATCAGTGCGGCGCTGTCCAAACGGGTGTCCGCAATCGCTCCGCCCAGTGCAATCGTCGAAAGAGTGGCATCCAACCGTCGCTCGTTCGCCCGTTCCCCCAGGGTGAGGGCCACAAAAATAGCGACCACGAAACCAAGTGCAAAGATGCCCGACAGCAATGCCGCCAAGCGCAGTGTCGACGAGCGACGCAGCCACCTGAGTTGATGCACCCACCTATGCACCAAAGACGTAGCCTTCCCCACGCCGCGTGCGCAGCAAGGCGACATCAAACGGTTTGTCGATTTTGGCACGCAGCCTGCTGATGTGGGTCTCGACCACGCTGGTCGTCGGATCAAAACTCATGTCCCAGACCTGCTCCAGAAGCATGGTGCGGGTTACAAGCCGACCGGGCCTGCGCATCAGGTATTCCAAAAGTTTGATCTCCTTTGCCATCAGGTCAATCTGCTGGCCTTGCCGCGTGCAGGTGCGCGCCAACAGATCAAGCGTGAGGTCGCTGTGGCGCAGGACGGTTTGCGTCGTCTTGGTGGGGTCCGCACCCTCCCGTCTGCGCCCAAGGGCACCGACACGCGCCGACAATTCAGCAAAGGCGAAAGGTTTGGTAAGATAGTCATCGCCTCCCGCTTCAAATCCTTCTACCCGTGCCTCGACTTCGCCCAAGGCGGTCAGGAACAAGGCAGGAGTGCTGTCTTTGGACGCGCGCAAAGATTTCAGAACCGCCAGGCCGTCCAGCCCCGGCACCATGCGATCGAGGATAAGAAGATCGAAATCCTGCCCCATGGCGGCAATCAGCGCATCCTTGCCATCGTCAAAGTGATCGACAACATGGCCTTCTTCACGCAATCCATTTGTGATCCACGGTCCAAGCTGGGCGTCGTCCTCCAAAAGCAAGATGCGCATGGTGTTCCTTAGCGTGATTGTCAAACGGCGCCAGACCGCCATTCCGGCAGCCTAGCGCGCTAATCCTCAAGACGAAAACCGATTTCGATCAGGCTTCGTCATCATCATCATCGTCATCACCCTCGCAATCGGAGCTTTCCGCTTCAACCTTCAAAATCTCGCCGGTGTCAGCGGCAATGTAGATCTCCATCTCGTTGCCATCGGAGCCGAGGACCTCGACCTCAAAAATGGATTTGCCACGGCGACGTTCTTGTTCGATCTCGGTCACTTCGCCGGGAACTTCCAAAAGCGCGATTTCAATAATCTGTTCCTTGGTCAAACCAGTCTGGTCTGCCGCCGATTGTGCAGAAACCATGCCCGTAATTCCGCCTGCCAAAACCAGACCTGTGAGTGCGCCTGCGAGATATTTGGTGTTCATGTCTTTTCTCCGTTTTCATGTTGGGGACGACTTCGCTGCCGTCCGATGAAACAGAAATAGGAGGCCGCTCTTACAGACACTCATCACGTAGCTTACATTTTGGTAAGGTTGCGAAATGGACGAACACCTCGCGCTCACACCCCAAAGGATCGTCACTTCTGCCCCTTAATTCTCAGCCCTGAGCGGCAATGTGACCTGCACCTCTGAAAAAGTACTCGATTTGAGGTTAGCCTGTTCTCCAACTTAGGAGACAGACGATGAAGAGAAGCGAATTCAGCGAAGACCAGATCATTCACAGCCCGGAAGGGTAATGCGAAGCAATGTCCCGAGAGGGGTGATTTAGAAGGAGCATCAGGCTGGGCTTGGCGCGAAGGAGCTGTGCCGCAAGCATGGGATCAGCGATGCGACATTTTACAAATGGCGCTCGAAATATGGCGGCATGGAAGTTGCCGATGCACGACGCTTGAAGACACTGGAACCCGAGAACACCAAACTGAAGAAGATGCTGGCCGAGCAGATGATGGATGTGGCCTCGCTGAAAAGGATGCTCGGAAAAAAATTTTAGGCCCGGTTCGAGGAGGAATGCTGGGGACTGAGTCATGTAGACCAAGCGCTACGCTCAACGCCGCGCCTGTGCGTAGGCCGGGATCGATCCGCACGTGTATCGGCATCGGTTCGGCTACCGGCGTCTGCACATCCTGCTGAAGCGCGAGGGATGGCAAGCGAACTGGAAGAAGCTGTACCGGCTCTACCGCGAAGAAGGGTTCACCGTCCGTAAACGCAGCGGGTGCAAGCGGGCAGTCGGCACCAGAACACCCATGACGATCCCGCAGGGGCCGAACCAGCGATGGTCGCTCGACTTCATGTCGGACGCGCTGGAGGATGGGCGCAGGTTCCGCGTGCTGAAGATGATCGATGACTTCAGCCGGGAATGCCTGGCCGCTGTGGTTGATACGTCCATCGGTGGTGCGCGTGTCGGCCGTGAACTGGATCGGATCGCTGATTTGCGCGGGGATCCTTGCATGGTTGTCTCGGACAACGGCACGGAACTGACGAGCAACGCGATGCTGAAATGGCAGTAAGACCGCCAAGTCAGCTGGCACTACATCGCGCCCGGCAAGCCCATGCAGAACGGCTTGGTGGAAAGCTTTAACGGAAGAATGCGCGAAGAATGCCTCAACGAACACCTGTTCCCATCTCTGCGCCCCGCCTGCCGCACGATTGCGGCTTGACGCGCCGACGAAAATCACAACCGGCCTCACTCTAGCCTCGCTGGCCTGACGCCATACGAATATGCCAACCGGTCAAAAGAAGACCAAAACCTGAACAGAGCTAACTTATAAACGCGGGTTCTCAGGGGAGCAGGTCACTTTGATGCTGGAAAACCGCGATCGAGTATCATTCTGACGGCAGGGATGAGTTTCCTCTACTCGGTCAAGGGCACGCAGCTTTCTGTGAGTGCGTCCATCATTGCCCTCATGCGCCTGTTTAGGCGGCGTTTGCTGCTGTGAACCAAGTAGATGCCGTAGTCGGCGTGCTTAAGATGCGGCAGCACAGATACCAAGTTACCGTTTTGAACCTCGCTTTCTACGACGAACAGTGGCAACCGGATAATCCCGCCATCATTTAACGCTGCATCCAGCAGAAATGTCCCGTAGTTGGATCTCAAGGCGGGGCGAAACCTGACCGTTTTTCGTTTACCGTCCTGCTCAAAAGCCCAAGTCGCGCGGCGTTCCGATCCATAGTGCAAGAGTGGGTGGTCTGACAATTCCTCGAAGCTTTCTGGCAGCTGGTGGGTCGCCGCGTATCCTTGGCTTACGAACAAACCATGCTGCGTGGTGCCGAGCCGATGGCAGTGCAGACCGTGTAGTTCAGTAGCTGTTACGCGCACCGCGAGGTCATAATTCTCATTATCTAAATCGATGGTCCGATCATCGAAGTCTATGGTCAGGTCGATGTTGGGGTGATCCTGAGCGAACTTGAACAACGTCGGTTTGAGGTACGCCAGTCCGAACTCACGGGCGATGGTGATGGACATCGGCCCCTTGAGCGTATGGCCCACTTTTAAAAAGTCGGAATCTAGTTCGTCGACCTCAGCCACCATGTGGCTGGCGCGTTGGTAAAGCTCTTGTCCGGCGCTCGTGATTTCCCACACGCGGGGTTGGCGGTCGATCAGGCGGACGGAGTAGCGGTCTTCCAGCTGGGCCAACCTGCGGCTGACCGCTGATTTGGCGATGCTCATCTCTTCTGCTGCACGGGCGATCCCGCCTCTTTCTACGATTTTCACGAAAAGGCGGAGGTCTTCGATCTGGCCCATAGTTCGGCTCTCCCGTTCATTTGCGCGGATGCGCATGCCGCTTGGATACAACGGAGCACCCAAAACGGGAAGCACAATGGTGTTCTCATTTTGCGACCCCTGGGGTCACATTTTTCCGACTAGAGAGATTTCTGGCAACCCGTAGCTTGCAGGCTGTCACATCGCAAACCCGGAGAAACCAATGAGACTTACGAAATCTATTCTAACCGCAAGCGCTTTGGCGCTGATCGTGGCGAGCGCAGTTCAGGCGCAGTCGCTGTCTTCAGCAGGCGCGTTGGCTTTCGACGACGCGGACACCCTCTTTGTGGGCGATGCCAAAGCGGGGCTGGTTCATGCCTTTGATCTTGGTGACGCGCTTGCCGACCAATCCGGCTATCAGCTTGGCCGCGCACAGACCTTTGAAGGGCGCACGATCTTCAACAACCTTGATGTGGAGATTGCAGCTATCTTGGGTGTTGAGCCAGAACAGGTCGTGATCAACGACATGGTGGTTCACAAGCCCAGCAAGCAGATTTTCCTGTCGGTGCATCGTGGGCATGGACCGGATGCCGAAGCAGTAATCGTGTCGGTCAATAACGGCGCGCTTGAGCTGGTCGATCTGGCGGCAGCCGATCATTCGTCAATTTCTGTTGGGCCAGTGCCAACCTCTGCCACGCTCGAATTCGGGCAACCGCTCAACACGCTGGCCATCACGGACATCGACTACTACCAAGGTGAAATACTGGTGGCGGGTATCTCGAACGAGGAATTCAGCTCCAAGCTGCGGCGGATGCCATTCCCGTTCACCGACGATATCAGCACGTCATCCATTGAAATCTGGCACGCTGTTCACGCGCAATATGAGACCCGTGCGCCGATCATCACCCAGACGGTGGCCGAGTTGGATGGTATTGTGACCCTGATCGCGATCTATGCCTGTACGCCCATCGTGAAGATCCCGTTGTCCGAATTGACAGACGGTGCAGAGGTTAAGGGGACGATGATTGGCGAGATGGGCTTTGGCAACACGCCACTGGACATCGTGCCGTACGTAAACGCGTGGGATGGCAGCAGCAATGTTGTGGTGACCAACACCAACCGTTCTGCTGCGTCACTGAGCCTTGCCGGTCTCGCCGACGCAGGGGCAATGCCAGAGGGAGAAGGCGTCCAGCCGGTGTTCTCTGTCGCAGGTGTGGAGCAGTTTCCGCTGCCAATGAGCGGGACGATGCATCTGGATACGTTGGATGAGAACTACGCTGTGGTGGTGCGCACCAGCCCCGAGGACCCGCGCAACATTCAGCTTCACACGATCCCGTTGCCGTTCTTCTTTGATCGTGCGGATCACGTGGTGGAAATGAATTTTGAAGGCAGCCCCGATCCGTTCGGCTACAAGGCAGCGCCTCCTCTCGAGTTCAACTGATGCGGGCGGTGAAGCATTTGGTGCGGCAGGCTTTGCTTGCCGCATTCATCGCGCTGCCTTTGCCCAGCTTGGCGGAGGTTGCTGCGCGCTTTGATCTGGTGTCGGGAGCCGTCGTAGTGACAGGCCTTGAGGGTGCAGATCGCGCGGCATTGCTGGCAAATCCTGAGCTACTGCGATTGCAAGTCGCGAGCTTAGACAGCACGCGCGGCATGCTCGTCACCCTTCAGGATCAAGGTGCAAACCTTATCATACAACCGCGTTTCGATCTGAAGTCGGGGACCGTTTACACACTTGACCTGAATGGTACGGCCCTTGAAATTGTGCCCCCAATTGCAGAGGCAACGGTCCCGCGTTTGGTTGGTTTCTCCCCGTCTCAGGCGGTTATTCCGGCCAATACATTGCGGCTCTACCTCCATTTCTCGGAGCCCATGGCGCGCGGGCAGCTTCGTGAAGCTGTGCATCTGATTGGCCGGGATGGCACTGAGGTGCCAAGCCCTTTCCTCAGCCTTGAAGCGGAACTTTGGGACCCCACCCAAACCCGCGCAACGCTGCTGCTCGATCCCGGGCGGATCAAGCAAGGCGTGGGACCAAATACGCAAGGTGGTGCACCTTTGATGACGGGCGAGGCCTATCGGCTTGTCGTCGCTGAAGCGATGCAAAGTGCGGCAGGTGCCCCTCTTGGACAAGAGGCCTCGGTGGCCTTTCGGGTTGGTGAAGCAGAACGGCAGGCGATTGTACCTGATGGCTGGCAAATCCTTCCACCACCTGTGGGCAGCTATGCACCGGTGACTGTTGCCTTTGACAGGATCATCGACAGCGGAGCCGTCTTGCGGTTGCTCACGGTGGAAGATCCGCAAGGGGTCCCTGTTCGCGGTCAACTCGAAACCGATGGCGGTGGGTGGAGCTTGATCCCAGACCAACCGTGGCAGAGGGGCACTTACAAACTGATCGTCGATCCTGAACTCGAGGACGTTTCAGGTAATACGATCGGGGCAGCTTTTGACGCGGTTGCTGGCACCATCGGGACCAAACAAGAGCCTGTCACTGTTACTTTCAATATCACGCAATAGACACGCAGGAGGCATATCATGGGATTGCTGCAAAACGGGAAGTGGGTCGACCAATGGTACGACACGAGGTCAACTGACGGACGCTACATGCGCAAACCATCCGCCTTTCGCAATTGGGTAACCGCCGATGGCAGTGCGGGGCCTTCGGGTGTGAGCGGGTTTAAGGCAGAAGCCGGGCGCTATCATCTATATGTGTCTCTCGCCTGTCCTTGGGCGCATCGCACGTTGATTTTCCGGGCGCTGAAAGGCCTTGAAGATTTGATCGATATCTCGATTGTGCATTGGTTCATGGGGCCGAATGGCTGGACCTTTGCGCCCGGCGATGGATCAACCCCGGACCCGATCAACAATGCCGCGTTTCTGCATCAGGTCTACACTGCGGCCAAACCTGATTTCTCCGGTCGGGTGACTGTGCCGGTCCTGTGGGACAAGCAAGTGAACACCATCGTTTCTAACGAATCCGCTGACATTATTCGCATGTTCAACTCGGCTTTCGACGCTGTCGGTGCAGCCCCCGGCGATTTTTATCCTCAAGCTGAGCAACAGGAGATCGACGCGCTCAACGCCCGTATTTACGACACGGTCAACAACGGGGTCTACAAAACGGGTTTCGCGACGACACAAGCCGCATACGAAGAAGCACTTGATCCGTTGTTTGAGACGCTCGACTGGCTAGAGGAACGTTTGTCCACAAACCGCTATCTGATGGGGGATCATCTGACCGAGGCGGATTGGCGCTTGTTCACAACGCTGCTGCGGTTTGATCCGGTCTATGTCGGACACTTCAAATGCAACCTCCGTCGTATTGCCGATTATCCGAACCTCTCGGGATATGTCCGCGATCTCTACCAACGCCCAGGCGTCGCGGCGACCGTCGACATCGCCTACATCAAAAAACACTACTACGGCAGCCATGAGACGGTGAACCCGACCCGCGTTGTCCCGAAAGGGCCGCTTGTCGACTATGCCGCCCCACACAACCGCGCCGCTTTGAACAAGGAAGCTTCTCTATGACTCAATCCGTTCCCATCATCGCCGCCAAGGCCTCCGCAAAAGTCGATCTCGAGGCTGGCAAAGACTATTTCTGGTGCCGCTGTGGACGATCAAAGAGTCAGCCGTTTTGCGACGGATCTCACGCCGGGACCGGGATTGAGCCGCTGAAATTTACGGCCGACAAGGATGGCTCGGCAGCCCTTTGCCAATGCAAATCTAGTGCTAATGCGCCGTTTTGCGATGGATCGCATACTCGCCTTGGCGAAGCCGCGGTTGGGGATGCGGCACCTGCGCCAAAGTCCGATATCCCTCAGGCCACACCAACCCCCGAAGAACCCACAGTTGCGCGTATCCATGCACTGGCGAAAGACGGGCTGAGCAAGCTGGGCCATCACGGCGAAATGGGCTCCATGGGCGTGCCGCGCAAGGACTTGCCGCATTGGGATGACATTCAGGTGTTGCCTGCGCAGATGGCCCGCAAACCACTTCTTGATGACGCGTCAGTGGCGACCTCGGTCATCATTGGACCTCGAGCGGCCAAGCCTTTGCAGATCGATATCCCGCTTTTTGTCTCCGACATGAGCTATGGCGCGCTGTCCGAAGAGGCCAAAACTGGATTGTCGCGTGGGGCGCAGATGGCTGGGACTGGTATTTGCTCAGGCGAAGGCGGGATGCTGCCCGAAGAGCAGGCCGAAAACAGTCGCTATTTCTACGAACTTGCTTCCGCTGGTTTCGGCTGGTCATTGGATCATGTCGAAAAGGTGCAGGCCTTCCACTTCAAGGGCGGCCAAGGGGCCAAGACCGGCACTGGCGGGCATCTGCCCGGCGACAAGGTGCAAGGCAAGATTGCTGAGGTACGTGGGTTGGAGCCGGGCCAGTCTGCGATTTCGCCGTCAACGTTCCCTGACCTGCACACACCTGCGGACTTCAAGCGGATCGCTGATCAGGTGCGGGAACGTTCGGGGGGCATTCCCATCGGGTTCAAACTATCCGCAAATCATATTGAGGATGACATCGACTTCGCGCTAGAGGCCAGCGCGGACTACATCATCTTGGACGGCCGTGGCGGTGGCACGGGTGCAGCCCCACTCATATTCCGCGACCACATTTCGGTACCGACGATCCCGGCACTGGCACGCGCACGCAAGCATTTGGATGCGCGGACAGGACGCGAGGTGACGTTGGTGATCACCGGCGGGCTACGCGTCGCTGAAGACTTTACCAAAGCATTGGCCTTGGGCGCGGATGCAATCGCCGTCAGCAACTCCGCCATGCAAGCCGTCGGATGTATCGCGGCACGGATGTGCAACTCCAACAACTGCCCTGTCGGTGTGGCCACGCAGAAACCAAAACTGCGCAAACGGCTGGACGTGCAGACTGGCGCGGAACGCCTGGCGCGTTATTTTGGGGCAAGTGTGGAACTGATGCAGGTTCTGGCTCGCGCCTGCGGCCATGACAGCCTGTCTGGCTTAACACAGCGCGACATAACGACATGGAAGCGCGAGGTCGCAGAGCTGAGCGGTATTCGCTTCGCTGGCGTGTGCTAGGCACATACCCGCCCTGCCAAAGTCCCAACTTGTGCACGCCCAATGGCACCCCCAGATGGGATCGGAAAGGAGACATCCAATGCTCGATACATATACCATCCGCCAAGACGAAATGCCCCAAGAGATGCGGTTTCTCTTGGATCAGTACCCGCGCGACGCATGGGACGCGCATCCCGGCTTCAAAGAGAAGACCCGTCATTGGCTTGGCGCGCATCAGATGTTCCGCCGGGTGTCTGAGCGGGTCCGGTTGGATGCTGAGGCGCTGTTGAACAAAGATATGGCTCTCGACGATTATGCCGGGCGGCTCTCCTACTATGGTGGCAATCTGGTCGGGAACTTGCATGGACATCATGGCTGGGAAGATCACAGCTATTTTCCAGAATTGTCCGCTGCCGACCCGCGTTTCGAAGCAGGGTTAGAGGTGTTGGAAAAGGATCATGCCGATCTGGACAAGGTGCTGGATGACTTCACCCGACAGGCCAACCGCGTGATCAAACTGACGCATCTCGATGCAGCGCAGGCGCTTGAAGAGGCGGCTGACGTGCATCAAACCAGTGCGGTGATCGAGGCTTTTTTGAAACGCCATCTTGGCGATGAAGAAGAACTGGCCGTGCCAATCATCTTGCATCACCGGCTGAGAGGGTGAAGGGTCTCGAATGACCAAAAACACCGCGACTGAAGAAGACCAAACCAAAGCCAATGAACGCCGCGCACAGGGTGAATTTGTGCGCGGCGTCAGTGGCTTTCGCGCGTGGATCGGTGATCCGGACTTCCCGCCAGAGCCGGGGAGGTACCATCTGTTTGTGGCGCTGAATTGCCCGTGGTGCCACCGGGTGACCTTGGCCCGTGCTGTGTTGGGGTTGCAGGACAGCATCACGATGGATGTGGCCTTTCCCAATCGCACAGATGAGGCTGACCCAGTTGGTCCAAACCTGTGGGAGTTCGCGCCAAACCGAATTGCATCGCTCACCGGTGCAAGGCTGCCCGAGTGCACACCAGAAACCGGCACGGGTGAAGGGTTGCGCTTGGCCAAGGAAATCTATCAGCGTGAAGGTTCGGACGAGCAATCAGTCCCGATCCTTTACGACAAAATCGCGCGCCGCATCGTCAACAATGAAAGCGCCGAGATCATCCGGATGCTGGACCAACACTCCGAAGCTCTTGGTGGCGCAGCGCATCGTCCGATCCTCGTGCCGGACGATCTGGTGCTGCAAAACGATATGGATGCTCTGAATGAGCGTATCTATGTGACGATCAACAATGGCGCCTACAAAGCTGGGTTCTCGTCGGATCAGGCGATCTATGCTGAGGCTTACCAAGCCTATTTCGAAACCCTCGCGTTTCTCGAAGAGTTGTTGTCCGATGGTCGTGCGTTTCTGACTGGTGATGCCTTTACCGAGGTCGATCTGCGGCTTTTCCCGACGCTGTATCGGCACGATCCCGTGTACTATCTCCGTATGAAGTTAAACGGCGCGCGAATATTGGACTACCCGCATTTGTGGCGGTGGCTCTGCCGAGTCTATGCGCTCGGTGGAGTTGCTGATGCCGGGTCGCTGATCCATTGCCGTCAGGGCTACTTTGGACGGTCGTGGAATGGCGTGGTGCCGTTGGGGCCACAAATGCCGATGAGCTATCCCGAAGCGTATCGGCATCCAAACTTGGGTCAAAGCACCTAATCTGAGCCACCGCAATTCGATCTCAGGAGCATCATGCAAACGCTAAAGCGGCCATTTGAGCATCTGCAGCGAATTGGCGCTTGTCCGCGTTATTTGAGTACGGCCCGCATCAGGTCTTGCTCGTGCGGTGAAAGTCCGCAATGCGGGCTGCACACGCAGAATTCCGGAGCCCTGTCCTAAGTTACCTATTGGCCGCGAGTATTTTCGCACGTCGCTTTCGCGCAAATTGCCAAGAACTCTGCACCTCCGGTCATGCTTCGAAAGCGTCAGATCGGCGACAAGTCCTGCATCAACAACTCAGGACATGAACCAATGATACGTGATTTCGAAACCAAAGATACCGACGCGGTCGTGACGGTCTGGTGCGCTGCGACTCAAGTCGCGCATCCGTTTTTAGCCGACGACTTCGTGGAACAGGAGACTGAGAATCTTCGCAATATCTACCTCGTCCACGCCTCGACGCGTGTGCCCGAGAAGGATGGCCAGGTCGTGGGCTTCATCGCCATGATCGGCAATGAGATCGGCGGATTGTTTCTTGATCCTGCCTTGCACGGAAACGGACTCGGGCGCGGATTGGTCGACGATGCCGCTCGGAAACTCGGCAGTCTTGAAGTCGAGGTGTTCGAGCGCAACGCCGTTGGCCGCCGATTTTATGACGGTTATGGTTTTCACCCTGTCGGATCATCTACCCATGAGGCGACAGGCGAAACAGTTCTGCGACTTGCCTGCCAGGCGGCGAAGGAGGAGGCAGTGGTATGACCTACATCGTGTATCCCTTCGCCACTGTAGGGTTTGCCGCCGTTATTCTGCTGACCACCGGCCTTTGGTTGGACATCAGTGATTTCGACAAAACCAGCGGCGGGTATGAAGCGCACTATGAGGGCGTTACCGGTGAGCCGGTCGACTGGTTTGCAATGGACCGGACCGCCACTGGGATTGCCAAGCGCGGATACGTTGTGAACGTCCTTGTAGACGCGACCACCGGAATGATCACCTTCGAGATTTTCAGGCTGAAGATCCCATTCCGCCAGTTTTCTGGCCGGGCGCTGGTTGTTCACAAACCTCACGAGGCTTTCACTGCCATGGGGTTTGAGCCGGGCTTTTGAATAAAGTCTCTTCCTTAGAAAGGGCGTGCTGTCAGCGCGCCCTTTTTCGTTGCGATGTCGATCTGCGCGATCGGTCAAATCTCGCGCGCGGCCCGTCAATCACAGCCGCATCGACCGGTCCTAGGGTTGGGTCACCAGCGCGATCACGCGTCTTTCAAACAAAAGGATACACAGACCCATGCCTAACAAATATCTCATTATTGGCGCCACAGGCGCGATCGGACATGCCTTCGCAACAGCCCTTCAGGGGGCAGGCGAGCAGGCCACGCTTCTGGTGCGTGACCGCCGAAAGGCCATCGCGAATTTTGACGACACGCGCGGCTTCACTATCGTGGAGGGCGACGTGAATGATACCTCGCTTCTCAAGAGTATCGCGGAAGGAACCGAGTTTATCTTCCATGGTGCCAACTTATCCTACGAACACTGGGCGGCGGCGATGCCGATCATGACCCAAAGCGTGATTGAGGCCGCAGAGCATTCCGGCGCTACCGTGATCTTCCCCGGCAACAACTATAACTTTGGCCAAACCGACCAACCCATAAGTGAAATCACACCGTTCCATCCCTCGGCACCGCTGGGCAAGGTTCGGGTCGATCTGGAAAAAATGCTGCAACGCGCGACCGATCAGGGCCGCATTCGCACGCTCGTCATCCGGATGGCCGAGATTTGGGGGCCAAACGTCACCAACAGACAGTTTGCCCCCGTGTTTGAAAATGCGCTCAAGGGCAAGGCGATGCCGTGGTTGATCTCGACCGAGCCTGCGCAGCAGTTGCTCTATGCGTCCGACGCGGGTCGGGCGATGGTTGCCTTGACGCAAGATCGCGAGCGCAACGCCTACGAGGTGGTCAACGTAGGTGGTACACTCGTGCCGTCTGTGCAGCCTGGCTGGAGCAGATTGCAGATGTTGCTGAAGTACCGACTAAAATCAGCGTGACCCCGAAGCTGATGGTGTCGGCTCTGGGGCGGGTTATTCCGGTGATGCGGGAAGTCGCGTCGCTATCCTACATGTACGAGACGACGGTGGTTTTGAATGACGCCAGGTTCCGCCACGCGCACCCCGACTTTGTGCAGACGCCGATGCGTAAGGCGATCGCCGAGACGCTTGCCTGGTTCAAGGCCCATGGGGAGGATGCTCCTGTCAAACGCAAAGCACGCAGAAAGGACAGGATCGACGGTGCCGTCCGCTTTGCAGTCGATAACCTCGCCATCGGCGTATTTCCAGCGATCCTCGCATTCGTCGCCATGCAATTGCCTGTACTGGAAGGCTTCCTGCCGTATCTGGCCGTGGCCGCTGGCATCTACTGGACCCCGGGACTGCACAGCCAGACAAACCGGTTGCGCGAAAGTAACACCAAAGTTGCTTAGGCATTGGACGCTCTGAAGTCGCTCGGTGTCTGGCCGGTCCACTTCTTGAATGACCGCGAAAAGACTGACACCTCGGAGTACCCCAGGAGGTAGGCAATCTCGTCATTGCCTACCTCTCCGGCCTTCAGGAATTCCTCGGCCAGATCGCGCCGTGCGTCGGCAAGAACGTTGGAATAACTGGTTTGCTCGTCCGACAGTCGTTGCTGCAACTTCCGAACGCTGACCACCAAATCTGCCGCGACCCGTTCGACGCTCGGTGCTTCCCCCTTCAACGCGTCAGGTGACTGCATGAGAAACGTCCGTAAATCCATCTTCGCTTGCCTTAACAAATGATAATGCGGGTGAATTCGTCTGAAGGCATGTGTGGCACAGGTGTAGGAGTTTACAGAATGACGGACAGAATACTGTCAAAACACATTGGAATGATTGCGATTGGCTCAGGAATGATTGCTGCTTTGATCTACTTGCTGATGATCAATGTCACGCTCGCCCATATCGAAATGGTCTCGGGACATGTGCCTTTCGACATGCGTCCCTTCGGCTATGGGCCGACTGAGGCCACGACGCTTCTTGAGGCGCTAGGGGTGGAAGGGCGCAAGTATTACCTCAGTCACCAGATAACCTTGGATACACTATATCCTGCCATACTCGCGTTGACTTTGATCGCAACGATTTGCTGGTTTGGACAACACATTCCAAACACCAGGCTTCTCCGCATTGGCATCGTCCTTTCGATTGGCACTGCTCTGTTCGACAATGTTGAGAACCTTGGTATCGTGGCAATGATCTGGAGCTGGCCAGAGGTTTCTGTTCCTCTGGTGTACGCCGTCAGCACAGCCACAAATCTCAAGTCCGTTTCAACAACTTTGGCGGTGCTGTTCCTTCTTCTCGTGGGTTTTATTTGGACCCGGCTATCCAAAAGCAAACCTTCAACCAAAGCTGGGTAACGAAAGCTTTTCCCGCAGAGCGGTCATCTAGGCTTGAGTTTGGCCTGCCGCAGCGCTGCCAGTCCGGATTGGACGGAATGCGGACCTTCGCTACGAGTGATGGGTCTTTCCGAGTTTGTATCAATCACCTGCATCAGAATAGTGTTCCATCGGAGGGCAACTGCACGTCAGGTTTCTGTCGCCCCAGACGTTATCGACCCGGTTTACCGGTGCCCAGTACTTGTCCACCCGGAAAGCGCCCGGCGGAAAGCATCCGGTTTCGCGCGAGTATGGTCTGTCCCAGTCCTTCACGAGGTCCTCCATGGTGTGAGGCGCATTTTTCAGCGGATTGTTCTCAGGGTCGACCTTGCCGTTCTCTATGTCTGCGATCTCGGCCCGGATTGCGAGCATGGCATCGCAAAATCGGTCAAGTTCGGCCTTGGTCTCAGATTCTGTAGGTTCGATCATCAAGGTGCCTGCCACGGGCCAGCTCATCGTGGGGGCATGGAAGCCACAGTCGATCAGCCGTTTGGCGATGTCATCCACGGTGATATGAGCGCTGGTGGCAAAGGGCCGAGTGTCAATGATGCATTCATGGGCGACCCGACCTGTTGGCCCCTTGTAAAGGACGTCAAATGCCCCTTCGAGCCGCTTGGCTATGTAGTTAGCGTTCAATATTGCAACGCGCGTCGCCTGCGTTAATCCATCGCCGCCCATCATCAGGCAATAGGCCCAGGAAATTGGTAGAAGTGATGGTGATCCAAAGGCCGCCGCAGACACTGCTCCTTCGCCAGATGTCGGGTCGCCGGGCAAATGCGGAACGAGATGGGATTTGACGCCAATTGGCCCCATACCGGGACCGCCACCACCATGGGGGATGCAGAACGTCTTATGCAGGTTCAAATGACTCACATCGCCGCCCAAATCACCAGGCCGCGACAGTCCGACCATGGCATTCATATTGGCCCCGTCGATGTAGACCTGACCGCCGTGGTCATGCACGATCTTGCAGACATCGATGACAGTTTCTTCAAACACGCCGTGAGTGGATGGATAGGTGATCATACAGCCTGCAAGATTGTCCTCATGCTCCTTAGCCTTGGCGCGGAAGTCATCCAGATCAATGTCGCCGTTAGCGGCTGACATGATTGGTACAACCTTCCAGCCAACCATCTGGGCCGAGGCCGGATTGGTCCCATGCGCGGACATTGGGATCAGGCAGATGTTGCGGTGACCTTGGCCGTTCGCGCGGTGATAGCTCGCAATTGATAACAGACCTGCGTATTCACCCTGCGCGCCCGAGTTGGGCTGCATTGATACCGCGTCATACCCTGTCACATCACAGAGCTTGGCGGACAGATCATCGATCATTTCCATGTAACCCGACGCCTGATCGCGGGGAATGTAGGGATGCAAAAGCGAGAATTCATCCCATGACACCGGCATCATTTCAGCGGCTGAATTGAGCTTCATCGTACAGGACCCCAGCGGGATCATAGCACGATCAAGGGCAAGGTCGCGGTCAGCCAAGCGGCGCATATAGCGCATCATTTCGGTCTCGGCGCGATTCATGTGGAACACCGGATGGGTGAGGTATTCCGTGGTGCGGATCAGTTTTTCCGGCATATGATAATGCGGCGTATAATCTTTGTCTTGGCGGTCGATTCCAAAGGACCGCCAGACGGCCTCTATCGTGGCAGGGCGAGTGCGTTCGTCCAGCGTGATGCCCACTTGGGTGGTGCCAACGGCCCGCAGGTTAATGCCTTCATCTACCGCCGATTTCATTACGGCAGCTTGCAGCGGGCCAACCTCGACGGTGATCGTGTCAAAAAACGTGGCGGGACGCACGTCAAAGCCCGCGTCTTTGATCCCCTCGGCCAGTCGTGCGGTCTTGCGATGGATCCGCTGGGCAATCGCCTTTAGGCCCTCAGGGCCATGAAACACACAATAGAAGCCCGCCATGACGGCCAATAGTGCCTGCGCTGTGCAAACGTTCGACGTCGCCTTTTCGCGGCGGATATGTTGCTCGCGGGTTTGCAGCGACAGACGATAGGCGCGGTTGCCGTGGCTGTCGATGGACACACCAACAAGCCGCCCCGGCATTGAACGGGCATAGCTCTGTTTGGTTGCCATATAGGCGGCATGAGGGCCGCCGTAGCCGACAGGCACACCAAACCGTTGCGTGCTGCCGACCGCAATATCAGCGCCCATCGCACCGGGTTCTTTGAGCAACGTCAGCGACAGTGGATCGGCGGCAATTATGCCGATGGCTTTACTGTCATGCAGTTTGGCAATTTCTGGGGTGAAATCGCGCAGGTGTCCGAAGGTCCCGGGATACTGGAAGATCGCGCCGAAAACGGCTGTGGCGTCCAGAGCATCCGGCTTGCCTACAGTAATCTCGATCCCCAAGGGCGCTGCGCGTGTTTTCATAACCGCGATGTTTTGCGGATGGCAGTTTTCGTCGATGAAGAACCCATTAACTTTCGTTTTGGCGACCCGCTGCGCCATGGTCATCGCCTCGGCACATGCCGTCGCCTCATCGAGCAAAGAGGCGTTTGCAATCTCCAATCCGGTCAGGTCAGAAACCATAGTTTGGAAATTCAAAAGTGCCTCAAGCCTTCCCTGCGAAATCTCCGGCTGGTAGGGGGTATAGGCGGTGTACCAGGCGGGATTCTCAAAGATATTCCGCTGGATTGCTGGCGGCGTGACCGTCCCGTGATAACCTTGCCCAATCAACGAAGTCAGAACCTTGTTCTTGGACGCCGTGACCTTCATGTGATGCAGCAACTCACGCTCTGACATCGGCTTGCCAAAATCCAGCGGTTTGGCCTGCCTGATCTTGGGAGGAAGTGTGTCAGAGATGAGCGCATCCAGATCCTCTGCCCCCACAACTTTCAACATCTCCGCCATTTCGGCGGGCGATGGTCCGATGTGACGCCGATTGGCGAAATCATAGGGCAGATAGTCTGTGGGGGTGAAGGTCATGGCAGGCTCCGAAATTTAGGCGATCAAGGCGTTATAGGCGGCTTCGTCCATCAAGCTGTCCATCTGCGACGGGTCAGTGGGTCTAATTTTGAAGAACCAGCCAGCACCAATCGCATCTTCATTTGCGAGTCCGGGATTGTCGGCAAGCGCGGCGTTTACCTCTACGATTTCTCCGTCAATAGAGGCTGTGATATCAGAGGCAGCTTTGACACTTTCGATCACAACGACCTCTTCGTCTTTGGTCACCACGGTGCCGACTTCGGGCAGTTCAACGAATACTATGTCGCCCAATTGGGTTGTTGCGTGTTCCGTAATGCCCACCACGACAACGTCGTTTTCTGGGCGTAGCCATTCGTGCTCTTCAGTGAATTTCATATGTCTTCTCCGTCAGTTTAGCGTTTGAAATTAGCGGGTGTGAAAGGAAGTGATGTTATGGTCATCGGCAGGCGCTTGCCGCGAAGTTCACCATAGACCGTCGCACCTTCAATGGCTTGTTCTGTGGGCAGATAGCCCATCGCGACAGGTGCCCCGATTGTGGGTCCAAAGCCACCAGAGGTGATCTTTCCAATCGGCGTGGCATCGTCAGCTTGGGCAAAAAGCGGCACGCCTTCACGCATGGGCGCGCGTCCTTCAGGCAGTAGGCCAACACGTTTGCTGGCGGCACCTTGGATCAGTTCAGTCAAGATAACATCCGCCCCGGGAAACCCGCCCATGCGGTCGCCGCCAATGCGCCGCACCTTTTGGATCGCCCAGTTCAGTGAGGCTTGGGTCGGCGTGGTTTCAGTGTCGATATCGTGTCCGTAAAGACAAAGCCCGCCTTCCAGACGCAAGCTATCGCGTGCTCCAAGACCAATGGGGGCGACATCTGCATGGGCCAATAGCTCTTTTGCCAGTGTATCGGCCTCCGCAGCAGGCACTGAAATTTCAAAGCCGTCTTCGCCCGTATATCCTGACCGCGATACCCAACATTCGGCTCTGGCAAGCGAAAGGGTAGCCACATCCATAAACCGCATGCTTGCGGCTTTTGGATCAAGCGCAGACAGGACTGCTTCGGAAGCTGGACCCTGCAGCGCAAGCAGCGCGCGATCGGTAATCTCGGTGACTGTGACGCCGCTTAGGTTAGCTTTCATATGGGCAATGTCATCGGCCTTGCGGCCTGCGTTCACGACCATAAAAATATGGTCACCACGATTTGCCAGCATCAGGTCGTCTAAAATGCCACCAGCATCGCCGGTGAAAAAACCGTAGCGCTGGCGATCTTGATCCAGTCCAAGGATATCAACTGGTATCAGCGCCTCCAACGCGGTTGCCACTGTCTGGTAATTATCGCCCTTTATGACCACTTGCCCCATGTGACTGACGTCAAAGAGCCCGGCTTTGTTGCGGGTATGCAGGTGTTCCTGCAAGACACCCATCGGGTATTGAACGGGCATGGCGTAGCCCGCGAAAGGCACCATTTTGGCGTCAAGAGCGAGATGAAGGTCATGCAGCGGCGTATGAAAAAGTTCAGACATCAAATGGCCCCTTTCTATGACGGGCCGTTCGGACAATGAAACATCCTGCGGCACCACTTGGACGCGAAAGCGTAGGCTTTCACGCGTGATGCCCCCTCTGTCCATGCGCCTGAGATTGCTATCCCTTCGGCGAGCACAAATTGCCGTGCCTCTCTCCAGAGTCTTGGTATCGGCGTCGGTCCGGTTGCCTGAGAGTTTCCGGGGCGGTTGCTCCTTCGGCACCAGTTGATCTGGTTCTCCCAACGTCGATCTGAGTGAATTTTGAAGAGTTCGGGTGCTGCTGGCAAGCAGTTTGTCACCGCGCCCGCTCAAACGTGATCCTTAATGCTGCCTGTGATTATTTCTGCACAGCTCTGGGGGCCGCCATATCAATTGGAAATCGGTCTGTTTCCCGGCGCGGAAAATGTCCTTGAGCTTCTATTGCGCAGATTTCGGTCTTTGGCGAGCTATGCACAGGATTTGCGCATGGTGCAGTGTCACGACCGTTTTTCCCAACCGCCGTTGAATGTCGCACAGCCGAACCGATCAAACAGAGTGAGTTTGGTGGACTTGCGCCGACACGTCGGGCAGAGAAAGCGTTGTCCGCCCAGATGTTGATCGGTCCAGATCAGCTTTGTGAATGTCGACCGCCCCCCATCTTCTTTGAGCACAACGAGCCAGAGATATTGGCAGATCGAAAAGGATCTCTCGCCGTGTGCGCGCAACCACCGGCCATTCTTTCCATCGCCCTTAAGCGAGGCCTTCAGGCTTTCGAATGCGTCCTGAGTGACGTCGTTCAGACTGCGAAGGTTGCGGATCTGCATGCTACGCTCATTGATCCGTGCCTTGATCGGATCAGTGCCGGCCTTGGCGAGCACGCGACACCGTTCCGCCTGCGCACGAGCGTCTTTCAGTCCAACAATAGGATAGCCACCCAAACCCATTTCCCGACGGCGACCATGCACGGTGATGAAACCAAAGCCCGCCACCATCAGCATGCTTTCCACGTGGCAGGGATTTCACTAACAGACTGGTCAACCGGTTCAAAAACCGCGCCATCTATCCACCCTAAGGATATGGGGCAAATAGAGGCCATCTTGGACAGTGAGTGTCATAAAAACATAGGTAATTAAGAGAACTCAGAATTCATGAGGCAGCAAGATATGGAGCTATGGTGCCGCTGATAGGACTCGAACCTACGACCCCATCATTACGAATGACGTGCTCTACCATCTGAGCTACAGCGGCAATGTGGGAGTGATTATCCTGTTGCCCGGGCGGGTTCAATAGGCATCGGAACACCGCCCTGACCAGATGTCGTCAGTTTCACCGGGCGGCTTCGGCAGCGATTGTGGCAAAGATTGCATCCAGTTCCATGGCCAGTTGCGCCACGCCCTCACCGCCTTCATCCACGTAGGGCGCAAACACCAAGGTCGGTGTCTTGTAGGACAGGGTGGCGGTGCCGTCGGCCTCTTCGGTGACATAGATCCGCACCGGCGCCTCGATCATGGCAGCCACCGACATCTCCAGCATCTTGACCGCATAGACATTGTTGAACACGCCGATGACCCGGTTGCCGGGGATCTCAACGCCGCGCGATTTCGCGGCCTGGGTCGGTCCGGCCTGTGTGACCACACCCATGCCCGCAGCCTTCACCGCCGCCTTCACGTCGTCGATCAACTGTTCATAGCTTTTGCCGGTTTCCAGCACTTCCCAGCCGGGCCTTGGCGTGACCGATTGGGACAGGGCCGATGTGGCCCAGATCAAAGCGATGGCGGCGAGAAGAATGTGGCGCATGGAGCCTCTCCTGTTGAGTATGACAGGCCCAGACCATACCGCGCCGCCTCGCACGCGAAATGCACGCTTGCGTGAACGGCAGGTGTTCTTGCGGATTTCCGCTCAGATCACGCCAGCCAGCGCCAGCATGGGTCCGGCACCCGCGCCCATCGCAATCAGCGTGGTCATCGGCAGCGCGCGCCACAGCGCCAACGCTCCAAGGCTCAGCAACAACGCGATTTTCGGCCATTCCGGTGCCTCCAGCCCCACAGGAAAGAGCGCCGCTGTCCCCAGATAGACCGCGAGGTTGAGCACAACCCCCACCACGGCTGCCGAAACACCGGCCAGCGCCTTGCGGATCCAGCCGATCCGCTGCACGGTCTCGACCATGGGCGCGACGCCCAGGATCAGCATGAAACTCGGCGCGAATGTGTAGAAACAGGCAAGTGACGCGGTCAGAACACCACTCCAGCCTCCCATCGGCCAACCTGCGAAAAACCCGGCGTAAACCGTCACCAGAATAAGCGGCCCCGGCGTGCTTTCTGCCAGCGCCAGACCATTGAGCATCTGCGGTGCCGTCAGCCAGCCATAGCTGTCCACCGCCCGGTCCGCGACATAGGGCAACAGCGCATAGGCCCCGCCGAAGGACACGAATGCGGCAGAGGTGAACAGCGTCGCGATCCCGTCAAAGGGATCGGTTCCGAAGACCAGCCGCACGGCGATATAGACCAGCAGGATCAGCCCGAGCCCGGTGCCGACAACCCGTACAAGACGCCGCATCTGACCGGGTGCCGCTGGTGTGCTTTGCGCAGGCGTCTCGACCCGCAGAAACAGTCCCGCCACTGCCGCCAGCAGCACAATCAGCGGAAACGGCACGCCCAGTGCCCAGATGCCGACAAAGGCAAGCCCCGCAATCACCCAGCGCGGCCATGCCACAAGCGAGCGTCTGGCCAGCGCCCAGAGCGCGCGCACCACCACCACCAGAACCGCTGCCTGAATGCCGTAGAACACAGCTGCCACCCAGCGTGCCTCGCCATAAGCCGCCGAAATCCACGCCAGCGCAATCATCAGCGCCGCCCCCGGCAACACAAAGGCGAGCCCCGCGAGCATACCGCCTGCCACACCGTGCAACCGCCACCCCAACCACGTCGCCAGTTGTTGCGCCTCCGGCCCGGGCAGCAACATCGCCACGTTCAACCCGTTTTGAAATGTCTGGGACGACACCCAGCCCCTGCGCTCCACGATCTCTTCCTGCATCAGCGCGATCTGGCCCGCCGGTCCGCCAAAGGACAAAAGGCCGATGCGCAGATAGCTGGGCCAGACATCGCGCACTCCCGGCCCACTCATCGCTTTTCCCTCATTTCGACCGTCTCCATACCGGCCTCCACCAGCGCCTCGAACCCGCCCAGAACATAGCGCGCCCGGCAGCCCGCAACCATCGCCATTGCGGTGGCATATTGGCTAACCTCATGGCCATGCACACAGAAAAACACCAGTTCCGTGTCAGTTTCGAGACAGCGATGCGCCAGATGCAGATCAAAGGGATCAACCCGCTCAACCCCGGGCACCTCAAGGCCCGAGGCCAGCACAGCCGCCGGTTTTCGCACATCGATCAAGGTAAGTGCATCGCCTGCCTGAACACAGGCCTCGGCAGACAGAAATGGAAGGGCAAATTCAGACATCAAGAAGCGCTCCCCGAATGGATCTGGGTCACGCGATGCTTGGGCTGATGCCGGGGTCCGGGGGATCGCTTGCCCCGCAACAGGACCCTAGCTTTACAAGGGCTTGCCAGTAAAGAGACAAATTGCTAGCGATTGTGCAATGTCTCTTCTGATTGATCACTTTGCCCTCGTGACCGCCGATCTTGATGCGGGAAAATCCTGGATGTCAGACGCGCTCGGCTGCCCACCCGTGGGCGGTGGCGTGCACAGCCAGATGGGCACCCATAACGCGCTCTGGCGGATCGGCGATGTCTATCTTGAGGTGATCGCGATCGACCCGGCGGCAGATCAGCCGCCCTATCCCCGCTGGTTCGGCCTCGACAGTCCCGACATCCCGACCACACCCCGTCTGGCGGCTTGGATTGCGCGCAGTTCAGCCCTTGTGACCGACATGACGCGCTCGGCCCATCCGCTGGGCCGGATCATGAGCCTTTATCGCGATGATCTGCAATGGCAGCTGACCGTGCCGGATGATGGCATGCCGGTGCAGGGTGGCGTCTGGCCGCATCTGATCGTTTGGCCCGAAGGCATGACACCGCCCGGTGAGACGCTGACAGACACCGGCCTCACTGTGGACAGTTTCACGCTTGCAGCGCCAGAGGCCCTGCGCGATGAGCTATCAACCTTTGGTGCACTCAAGCTGTTCACGGATGTCTCGACCGCCGCCGCACCCGCCATGTCGCTCAGCGTCCGGCGGGCCGATGGTCAGGTCGTGCGCTTCGATCAGTAGAAGGCGGCTGCGTTGTTATACAGGATGATCCGCGCGGCATAGAGGCCGATGATCACCACCAACGGTGTCAGATCGATGCCGCCCATGGCAGGCAACAACCGCCGGATCGGGCCATAGATCGGTTCCAGCACGCGTTCCAGCACCATCCAGATCTGGGCCACAATGGGCTGACGGATGTTGAGCACCTGAAAGTTCAGCAACCAGCTCATGATCACATGGGCAATCACGAAGAACCAGATGACGTCCAGCACCAGAAGCAGGATCTGTAACAGGGATTGCATGTGAATGGGCCTCGCTTGACTCTCTTGCGCTCGGCCATCACCTAATGCGACCAGCCCCGCCTTGCAAGCATATCGGCTCTGCACAATGCCCGATTGCATTGCCGGGCCTTGCGGCTATGTAGAACTCAAAGCCTCCGGATCCCAGACATGTACCCTTTTCTCGGCGTCGCCATACGCGGCCTTCTAGCCTCCCGCCAGCCCGGCCTCAAACCGGAAGAGCGTCAAACCTCCCACTACATCTGCAAGCCGTGGGATCTTGATCACTGGGGCGAGATGAACCACGGCCGCATCATGACCCTGTCGGACATGGCGCTTTTCCCTTTTGCTGTGCGCACCGGGCTGTTCCGCATCCTGATGAAGCGGGGCTGGGCACTGACCATGGCAGGCTGCACCGTGCGGTTCCGCAAGCGCATCCGTCTCTTTGAACGACTGGAATTCACCGCCACCTGTCTGGGCCATGACGAGCGGTTCTTCTATCTCTACGTCATCGCCAGCCACAAGGGCGTGGCCAAATCCGCAGTGCTCTATCGCGGGGCCGTGCGTGGCAAGGACGGTGCAATTCCCTTTGATGAAGTGCTCAGCGCAGGCGGCGTGGAAAACACCCTGCCGCCCCTGCCCGACTGGGTCAAAGCCTGGATCGCGGCCGAGGATCAGCGCCCCTGGCCGCCCGCACCGGGCCTCTCGGCATGAGCGTCACTGACCGCGACAACCTGATCGGGGCTGCCTTCATGACGCTGTCCATGGCAGGCTTTGCGCTCAATGACACGCTGATGAAATCCTTCTCGGGCGATCTGCCCCTGATGCAGGTGATCTTCCTGCGGGGCATTTTTGCCTGTCTCTTTGTCGGCGCGCTTGCTGCCGCCACCGGTCAGCTCAAACCCAAACCGGTCGGGCGCGACACGCGGCTGTTGATCTACCGCTGTCTGGGTGAGGCAGGCGCCACCGTGTTTTTCCTCACGGCGCTGTTCAACATGAACCTCGCGGACGCCACCGCGATCATGCAGATCCTGCCGCTGGCCATCACCATGGCCGCCGCCGTCTTTCTGGGCGAGGCCGTCGGCATCCGCCGCACCATCGCCGCCGCCGTGGGCTTTGTCGGCGTCATGATCATCATCCGCCCCGGCGGAGAGGAGTTCACGATCTACTCCCTCTTCTGCCTGACCGCCGTGATCGCGCTGGTCTTTCGTGACCTGACCACGCGCATGATGTCAGGCGGGTTGCCGACGCTCTTCATCTCGCTCCTGACCGCGTTCTCGGCCATGCTCACAGGCGCCATCGGCACGCTTTTGACAGGCTGGCAGCCGGTCACGCTCTCGCAGGTCGCCCTGATGGCCGGGTGCGCCTGTTTCCTGCTGATGGGTTACATCTTCGGCGTGCTCTGCATGCGCCGGGGCGAGGTCAGCTTCACCTCGCCGTTTCGCTATTCCATTCTGCTCTGGGCGATCTTTCTGGGCTGGCTGATCTTCGACGAACGCCCCGACGGCTGGATGATGCTGGGCAGCGCCATCGTGGTTGGCGCGGGTCTGTTCACCCTGCGGCGCGAAGCACTTCTGAAATCCTAGCGGTGTTGGTCAATCAGCACCGGATAGCCATCGGGATCAACCACCACGAAACTGCCCGGCCCCGCGTCCCCGCCCTGTTCCTGACTAACCTCCAACCCCTTGGCCCGCACCGCCGCTTTCAGGTCGCGGACATCCGTGAACGGGTTCACTTCACCCGCCGACTGGTCCCAGCCCGGGTTGAACGTCAGCATCGGCCCCTCGAACATGCCCTGAAACAGACCGATCAGCGTCTCGCCGTTTTTCAGGATCAGATATCCATGATCCGCCTCGCCCGCGAAAACCTCAAAGCCCAGCGCCTCGTAGAACACCCGTGAGGCCGCCAGATCCTTCACCCCGAGACTGATGGAAAACGCGCCAAGCTGCATGATACCCTCCTGTTTCAATGGCCCGAGCCTAGCACAATCCCCCTCCTCAAGCAGATGTGATTTGGCCCGTGCGCACCTGCCCGTCGATACATGACCCCAAAGGCCAACCGCCACCGGAGGGACCATGAAAAAGAACCGCAAGAAGACCACCGCCAGAAAATCGGCACAGGCCCCGGCGCCCAAACCCGATCAGGGCCGCCGTGATGTCCTGCGTCTGGCCCGCAATCTGGCCATTGCCACGCCCGTGGTCCTTGGTGCCGGCATCCTGACAGTCAGATCGGTCTCCGCGACAATCTGCGAGGCAGACCTGACCAAGATCGGCAACGGCAAACCCGCGATCGTCCAGATCCACGACCCCAACTGCCGCCTCTGCCAGACCCTGCAAAAACAGTCCCGCCGCGCGCTGAAAGCCTTCGATGACGAACAATTCACCTTTCTGGTTGCCAACATCAACACGCCGCAGGGACGCGATCTGGCACGTGAACACCGCGTGCCCCATGTGACCCTGCTTCTCTTCGATGCACGCGGTCAGATGGTGCAGGTCGTTCGCGGCCCCACTGATCAGGACACGCTTGGCGCAATCTTCGACGCCCATCTGAGCGCGCGCAGCTAGGCGGCGTCTGCATTTACCAGACAGCCCCAGTTTCAGTCCAAAATTGCTCGGTTCCAGGCATTTGAGCGCAGGAGTAGTGATCTACTTCAAGCTCAAATAACGCAGAAATGGGCATTTTTGGCGAAATCCGTTCCGAGACGCGGCCTAAAGCGGCCCTTGCCAGTCCCAGCCCAAGCCGCCAAGATCGCGGCAAAGGCGACAGGCAGGACCAGCAGACATGACCACCGACCGCGCATCTCGCAGGGGCATCTTCGGCTGGATGCTGTTCGACTGGGCCAACCAGCCGTTTCACACGCTGATCATCACCTTCATCTTCGCCCCCTATTTCGCGGCCTCCGTCGCCTCCGACCCGGTCACCGGTCAGGCGATGTGGGCCAACACCGCGAAATGGACAGGGCTGTGCGTGGCAATCCTTGCCCCCATCCTCGGCGCCATCGCCGACCAGTCCGGCCCCCGCAAGCCATGGATCTTCGCCATGTCCTGCCTCTTCGTGATCGGCGCCTTCGGCCTTTGGGGCGCTGTGCCCGGCATGGAAAATCCCACGTCGGTACTGCTGCTCTTTGCACTCGCCTATTTCGGGGCAGAATTCATGATGGTCTTCTACAACGCCATGCTGCCGGGCCTTGCCCCGAAAGAAGAGATCGGGCGCATCTCGGGCTCGGGCTGGGCACTGGGCTATGTCGGCGGCGTGCTGGTGCTTCTGATCGTGCTCCTGTTTCTGGCCCCGGCAGGCGACAAGCCAACCACGCTTCTGGGCATCTCGCCGATCTTCGGCCTTGACGCCAGCGCTGGCGAGCCTGCACGCATCACCGGCCCCCTCTCTGCCATCTGGCTGATCATCTTCGCGATCCCGATGTTCCTGTTCACACCCGATGCACCGCGCGTGAAAAACGCAGGCGGGGCCATCGGCAAGGGCCTGCGCGGCGTCACCAGAACCCTGAAGAACCTGCCAAAGACACCCTCGCTGATGATGTATCTCATCGCTTCCATGGTCTACCGCGACGCGCTCGCGGGCGTCTTCATCTTCGGCGGGATCTATGCCGCTGGCGTGCTCGACTGGCAGACGTTCGATCTTGGCATCTTCGGCATCATCGCGGCCATCGCAGGTGCGCTCGGCGCATGGCTCGGCGGCCGCGCGGATGAGAAGTTCGGCCCCCGCCCGGTGATCGTCGTCTCGATCCTGATCCTGATTGCGGTCTGCATCACTGTGCTCACCACCAACCGCGCCTCTGTCCTCTTCATGCCCATCGCTGAAGGGTCCGGCCTGCCCGACATCGTCTTTTATGTCTGCGGCGCGCTGATCGGAGCCACGGGCGGCGCGCTTCAGGCGGCGTCCCGCACCCTTCTGGTCCATCAGGCCGACGGCAAGGTGCCAATGACCGAAGCCTTCGGCCTTTATGCCCTCTCCGGCAAGGCCACCGCCTTCATCGCGCCCACCCTGATTGCCTATTTCACCCTCAAGACCGGTGATCAGGCGCTCGGCATCGCGCCCGTCATCGGCCTTTTCGCGCTCGGTCTGGTGCTGCTATACTGGGTCAAGACAACACCTGAGGCAGATCATGTTCAAAGCCGTTCTTAGCATCCTGTTGCTGCTGGCCCTGCCCGCTGCGGCCCAGACACCTGCCAAGACCCTGTTCGGCGCGAAATCCACGCCGTCCAATCAATCTGCCCGGGCCTATGGCAGCTACGCCAAGGGCTGTCTGGCAGGTGGTGAGGAACTGCCCGAGACCGGCCCCACATGGCAGGCCATGCGCCTGTCGCGCAACCGCAACTGGGGCCATCCCGACACCATCGATTTTGTGAAACGCCTCAGCCGCAAGGCCGTGGATGCGGGCTGGAACGGGATATACGTGGGCGACATCTCGCAACCCCGGGGCGGCCCGATGCTTTCAGGCCACAAAAGCCACCAGATGGGGCTGGATGCCGATTTCTGGATGCTGCCTGCCATGGACCTGACCCTCAGCCGGCAGGCGCGCGAAAACATCTCCTCGATCTCCGTGCGCTCGGCCAACCAGCGCAACATCAACAGCAACTGGACCCGCAGCCATCACGAGATTCTGAAAGCCGCGGCTCAGGACCCTGCCGTTGCGCGGATCTTCGTGACCCCGCCGGTCAAGCTGAAGATGTGCGGTGACGAGAAAGGCAACCGGGCCTATCTGCGCAAGATCCGCCCGTGGTGGGGCCATCACTATCACTTCCACGTGCGGCTGAATTGCCCGCGTGGCGCGCGCGGCTGCGTCGAGCAGGATCCGATCCCCGCAGGCGACGGCTGCCGCTCGGCCATCTGGTGGGTAACCGAGGCGCTTGAGCCGCCAAAGCCTGCCCCAAAACCTCAGAAACCGGTCAAACCCAAGGGCCCCATCGTGCTGGCCGATCTGCCCCAGCAATGCTCAGGCGTGCTGAAATCGAGATGATCACCAAGGCCATCGCGATCACCCTGGCACTGGCAGGCCAGCCCGGGGCCGCCGCCAGCATGCAGGAACTCAGCCAGATCACATGGCGCGGCAGTTTCGAGGGCTTCGGCAGTTATTCGGGCCTCGTGATCACCGATCAGGGCGCTGGCTTCGTGACCGTCTCGGACAAGGGCACATGGGCACGCGCCAGCATAGAGCGTGACGGCGACCGGATCACCGGCATCACGCTGGAAGACCACGGCCCGATCCTCGATCCCAAGGGCCAGCCGGTCACCCGCTATGATGTCGATGCCGAAGGCCTGACCCGTGGCCCGGATGGCATGCTCTGCATCTCGTTCGAGGCCAATCACCGGGTCTGGTGCTACACCGACCTCAAAACGCCCGCGCTGCCGCAGCCCCGCCATCCCGATCACGCCAGCCTGCAGAACAACTCCTCGCTGGAAGCCCTTGCCTCAGATGGCACCGGCGCGCTCTACACCCTGCCGGAGCGTTCCGGCAAACTCGACCGCCCCTATCCCGTCACCCGCCTGCAAAATGGCACATGGACCCGACCCTTTGCCCTGACCCGCCAGCCCCCGCATCTGGTCACGGGCGCCGAGTTCGGCCCCGATGGCGCGCTCTATCTGCTGGAACGGGATTTCGCGGGCCTGCGCGGCTTTTCCACCCGCATCCGCCGCTTTCAACCCCAGTCAGACCCGGTCTGGACAGGCGAGACCCTGCTGGAAACCCCGCTGGGCACGCTCGACAACATGGAAGGCATCGATGTCTGGCAGGATGCCCAGGGCCGCACCCGGATCACGCTGATCTCGGACGACAACAACAGCTTCCTGCAACGCACCCTGATCGTGGATTACGTCCTCACCAACTAGCCGCGCCCACCCGCTTCGATTTTCCCAAAATACTCAAAACATGGAGGTCATTGAACACGCGCACGATCACCATGACCAACATGCCTGATTACGCAAGGGATACGTAAGAAAGATCGTCTCAGAGGTCACCTTTGATCCGGGCCTGGAGACCGGGGGCAAAGGCTTCATCGGATGAGGAAGACCGTGGTCCCGGTGGGGCCGCGTAAGCATCTGAGCGCTATGACGACGCCGCAGGCCTGCAATACCTCAACGCCCGCTACTACGATCCCGCCCTGGGACGGTTCATTCAGCCGGATTGGTGGGAGGTGACGAAGGCAGGGGTTGGGACTAACAGGTATGCGTATTCGGCAAACGACCCTGTCAACCTTAGTGATCCGGGGGGGGGACATTTTCGGTTGGTTTTCTTGGGGAGGGAATGAGTCGGAAGGCGGTAGTGATGAGTTTTCGGACGTTAAAGCTAGCACAAACTTGCTAGCAAATGATCCGTTAACAGCTGCAGTTTCAGGTGGACTACTTGGTGGTGCTTCGGCTGCCATGGACTGCATTGGATCAGACTCAGATGATTGTGCCTCATTAGGAGACAGCGTTCTTTCAGATCGAGTTAAATCTGGAGTTCAAGACGGTGCAGTTGAGGGGCTCAAACAAGGGGGCAACCAACGCTGCTATTGGAGGGGGCGCTGCAGTTGCAGCAAACAGCTGGAAACGCATTTTAGCTGGGCTTCTAGGTAGAAATAAAAATAGCTCTGGCGCTGCAAATGGGGCACTTACACCCCCTATACCACCGACAGGGAGCTACAATGTAGTCTATCCACGTGGTCCCGGTGCAGCCTCTGGTCCTTTGCCTGATGGATATACTTATGTTTCACGGTGGATGTCCCGACAGGAAGCTCGACTTTGGCTGCAAAACCAAGGCACTGCCGTACCCAATGGCGTCGGTGGTGCCGGTGGGCGAGTTTACTTCACAACGCCTGGTGCTCCGAAGCCTGGTGGTACAGGACCAATACGTGTCGATTTGGCGCTGCCGGAAGCTGCTTTGCAAAGGTCTGGCTCAGACCAATGGAGGCAGGATTTTCAGCCTATACAAAGTACTCCAATCCACAATACAAAAATCCATGTCCCTTCGGGTGTGACAATTCCAACGAGGTAAACGATAGTGATTAGAGCAACCCCAGAAAATGGAATTGTCTTGAGGGTAAAGAGTTTAGGTGAACGAGGTGTTGCGCTTTCAGATGTGCGTTCAGCATTGGAGGTTGAAAATGTATATGACCAAAGTGAAGAACTCATCTCTTTTGGTCCCAGCTTTGGGGAAGAAGCATTAAAGGAGTATGTAAAACGACTTCAAAAATTAGGCTTGGAATACTGGGACGATTTTTTTGAGTTTAAGGGCGACTACCCGGATTGGATTCGCTTCCGAGTGGAGTTAAATGGTGCAACCGATTGAGGCATTTCATAAGCACTTAAGGCTTTTTGACTGCACCAATTCTTTAGCGATGTTAGTCAGAGTTATTTTGATAGCGAGACACTACCAAATTTCAGGAACATCCCATGAATATTTTTTTTCGACTGATATCTGTCTTACTTCTTTTCGTTGCTATGACTAGTCATGCTAATGCTAATAGGGTTAGTTTTTGCACACCCCTTGCCGTAGTGTTTGAAATGCCTGATGTGGGGAATACAGCAGGGGAGCACAGAATAGCTCTGGAGCTCAATGCTGAAATTGATTGCAAGAAGTCTACTGCTTCCCCGTCGTCTCCTAAAATTAACTCAATTGAATATACGTTCAACAGCGATAAAATTGTATTCCCAAGTGATTGCATTCCTGACACTGAGGTCGATTTAAACTCAATAAACATTGAAGACGTAGAGCCAATCTCATTCAGAATTCGATCTTCAAAACAAGATTTCGAGTTTGCATTTTATTTAATAGAGGGTGAATTTTACTGTAGCTCAGTTGAGATTAATTAGTGAGCCTCTGTAGAACTAAAGGTGGCGTTTTCAAGGGAGCCACCATCCAACCTCCACACCAACCCCCCCCGAGCACCGCATCCACCAGATAGCGTTCAACCCCGGGCTCCGCCCGTGCCCGGCTGAACTGCTCCACCGGAGCAGTTCCGGGACGCCGTGCACTCCATCAGACGCAAGGGCGCTTCTTCCGCAGAATTTACATGGCTCGCGTTGACGCGACCTGTCGCCCGACCAGTTCTGCCCGGCTGGGCGTTGCCCGGTCTTGCCTGAAAGGCTCCACCGGATCCTCCACAGTGAAGATTCATCGGCCACAAAAGAACGGCCCGCAAAGCCTGTCTCCCTGCTCGATTGGCAAGCCGGGTAGGCCGTGTTTCCCGGGGCGCTCCGGTCAGGCGTCCCTGATCAGATCCCATGCCTCTTGTGCGGTCTCGACGAACTTGAACAAGTGGATGTCATCTGCCGAGATCGTGCCCGCGTCCGCAAGCACCTCCCAGTTCAGGATCGACCGCCAGAACGTCTCGCCAAAAAGCAGCACCGGCATCGGCTCCATCCGCTCGGTCTGGATCAGGGTCAGCGTCTCGAACAATTCATCCAGCGTCCCGAACCCGCCGGGGAACACCGTGATTGCCTTGGCGCGCATCAGGAAATGCATCTTGCGTATGGCAAAATAGTGGAAGTTGAAGCACAGCTCGGGCGTTGCATAGGTGTTGGGCGCCTGCTCATGGGGCAGCACGATGTTCAGTGACACCGACCGGCCACCGCCCTCGACCGCTCCGCGGTTGCCCGCCTCCATCACACCCGGTCCACCGCCGGTGACAATCACATTGTCGCGCCCGCCCCGGGCCTCGCTGTCCTCGGTCACCAGCCGGGCAAATTCCTGCGCTTCCGTGTAGTAGCGCGACAGATCCGACAGCGTCTTGGTCCGCGCCTTGTCCTTGTGCACCGGATCAGGGATCCGCGCGCCGCCAAACATCACGATGGTGCTGTCGATGCCTTCCTCGGTCAGGGTCATCTCGGGCTTGAGCAATTCCAGTTGCAGGCGCACGGGCCGCAACTCGTCCCGGCACAGGAAATCATCATCGGCAAAAGCCAGCCGGTATGACGGCGCACGGGTCTGTGCCGTATCCGGCACGCCCTTCGACATCCGGATGTCTTCATTGGCCTTGGGAAATCTTTTGGGTTTGCTGGCCATCTGCCTTGCCTCTTGGATTGCGGTTCGCGTCCCACCGCTCTATAGGCTCAGACAGCCTGAGACCAGAGTGAATGAAATCGACAGCCCCGGGGGGAGATATCCATGGATCGCGCACAGCTTGAAACCGCAATCGAGGCCGCATGGGAGGCCCGCGACACCATCACCCCCCAGACCAAGGGTGAAACCCGCGATGCGATTGAGGAAACACTCAATGCGCTCGATGGCGGCACTCTGCGTGTGGCCGAGCGTCAGACAAGCGGCGACTGGCACGTCAATCAATGGGCCAAAAAGGCCGTTCTGCTGGGCTTCCGCCTGCAGGACATGGGGCTGCAAACCGGTGGCCCGCAGGGCTCAAGCTGGTGGGACAAGGTCGACAGCAAGTTTCACGGCTGGGATGCGGATGACTGGACCAAGGCAGGCTTTCGCGCCGTGCCCAACTGCATCGTGCGCCGCTCGGCCTATATCGCGCCCGGCGTTGTGCTGATGCCAAGCTTCGTCAACCTCGGCGCCTATGTCGACAGCGGCACCATGGTCGACACATGGGCCACCGTCGGGTCCTGCGCCCAGATCGGCAAGGACGTGCATCTGTCCGGCGGCGTGGGCATCGGCGGCGTGCTGGAACCGATGCAGGCAGGCCCCACCATCATCGAGGACAATTGCTTCATTGGCGCGCGCTCCGAAGTGGTCGAGGGCTGCATCGTGCGCGAGGGCTCGGTGCTGGGCATGGGTGTCTTCATCGGCAAATCCACCAAGATCGTGAACCGCGCCACCGGTGAGGTCAGCTACGGCGAAGTGCCACCCTACTCGGTCGTCGTCGCAGGTTCGATGCCGTCTGACAAGGGCGGGCCGAACCTGTATTGTGCGGTGATCGTCAAGCAGGTTGATGAGGGCACACGTTCCAAGACCTCGATCAACGATCTGCTGCGCGACTGACGGGCCCGCAAGGGGGCCGGCGGCGCCGGGCTGACGCCCGGCTGGCCGGTGCGCTCCGCGCGGGGGATATTTTTACCAAGAAGTGGGCAGGCAGGTCGTCATCACCGGCCGAGGTGTCTGGACATGATGAAATTTTCAAGCGCGACGCCCTCCCGCTCTACGGTCTGTGCCGTCTCGACGCGCAGTCCCTGACGCTCGAAAAAGCCGCGTGCAGCACGGCTTGCATGGGTGTGGATCGTCGCGGCCCCAAGCTCACGTGCCCGTGCTTCCACGGCTTGATGCAGCGCATGGCCCACACCCTGCCCGGCAAAGCCCGGCGCAACAAAGGCCAGATCGATATAGCCCGTCTCATCCATGGTCATCACGCCGACACATATGTCATCAATCATGGCCACAAACCCCGACAACGCCCGCAAACGGTCGCGCCAGCGCGCCGGATCTGGCACATCCCCTGCCCAGGCCTGCAACTGCGCGCGCGTGTAGTGGTCTTTCGCACCGATCCAGACAGCCCGGTGAAACACCCAGGCCACGCTGGATGCATCCTCAGGCGTCACAGGGCGCAGGGTGATTTCGCTCACTGCTCGCCGATGTGGGTCTGGCCGCGTCTGGCCGCCAGTTCCACCTGCTTCTGACGTTCGCGAAACCGGTGCCGCCGCGCCTCGGAATGCTCATCCAGACACTGGTGGCAGCTTACGCCTTTCTCGTATTCCGCCCGCGCCTTGTCACCGGGCAGGATCGGGCGGCGGCAGGCATAGCACAGCTCATGTGGCCCCTCTTCCAGCCCATGCCCGACCGAGACGCGCGCGTCAAAGACGAAACAATCACCCTGCCAGCGGCTGTCGGCCTCCGGCACCTCTTCAAGGTATTTCAGGATGCCACCCTTGAGGTGAAAGACCTCGTCAACGCCCTGCCCGATCAGATAATTGGTCGATTTCTCGCAGCGAATGCCGCCGGTGCAGAACATCGCGACCTTCTTGCCGGTAAAGCGCGCGGCATTCTCCTGCCACCATGTGGGGAACTCAGAAAAGCTGGCCGTTTCGGGATCGACCGCACCTTCAAAACTGCCGATCGCCACCTCGTAATCATTGCGCGTGTCGATCACCACGACATCATCGCGCGCAATCAGATCATTCCAGTCGCGCGGCTGCACATAGCGCCCGACAGACGCGGTCGGATCGACATCCGGCTGGCCCATGGTCACGATCTCGCGTTTCAGACGCACCTTCATGCGCAGAAACGGCATCTCGGACGCCTGACTTTCCTTGTGTTCGAAAGCCGCACATCCCGGCAACGCCCGGATCGCGGCCAGCACCGCGTCGATGCCCGCACGCGGCCCTGCGATGGTCCCGTTGATCCCCTCGCCCGCCAGCAGCAATGTCCCCTTGACGCCTCCTGCCTTGGCCAAAGCCTCAAGCCCGGCCTGAAAGGTCGACGGGTCTTCAAACCGGGTGAAGTGATATAGGGCGGCCACGATGAACATGGCGTCCAGATAACAATCCTCCGCCGCCTTGCCAAGCGGTCAGCAGGACAGGCCCCCCACGCTTTCGACTTTCCCCAAATACTCCCGCCGGAGGCGTCCCCCCGCTTGACCAAAGCGCGCCCATCCCCTAATGACGCGTGAAATCCGGAAGCCTTAGATTCTTCCGGTCCTGACCCTATATCAGGATCGCCCTCCGTCAGCGCGTTGCGCCCACGGGGGTGAAACTGCTTTTCAAGGGTCATTTGGAAGGAACGGAGCGGCTATGTTTGAGAACCTGTCAGAACGCCTTGGTGGCGTGTTCGAAAAGCTCACCAAACAGGGTGCGCTCTCCGATGATGACGTCTCCACCGCCCTGCGTGAGGTCCGCGTGGCCCTGCTCGAGGCCGATGTCTCGCTGCCGGTGGCCCGCAACTTCATCAAGGCCATTCAGGAAAAAGCCACTGGTCAGGCGGTCACCAAGTCGATCACCCCGGGCCAGCAGGTCGTCAAGATCGTCCATGACGAACTGATCCAGGTGCTCGCAGGCGACACCGAAGGCGGCTCGGCGCTCAAAATCGACAGCCCGCCCGCGCCGATCCTGATGGTCGGGCTTCAGGGCTCGGGCAAGACCACCACCACCGCCAAACTCGCCAAACGTCTGTCAGAGCGTGACGGCAAACGCATCCTGATGGCCTCACTCGACACCCAGCGCCCCGCCGCACAGGAACAGCTTGCCATCCTTGGCCGCCAGATCGGCGTCGACACCCTGCCGATCGTACCGGGCCAGTCGGCCGTCGACATCGCCAAGCGCGCCAAGCAGCAGGCGACCCTCGCAGGCTATGACGTCTTCATGCTCGACACCGCAGGCCGCCTGCATGTCGACGAGACCCTGATGGCCGAGGTCGAAAGCGTCCGCGACATCGCCAAACCGCATGAGACCCTGCTCGTCGTCGATGGACTGACCGGTCAGGACGCCGTCAACGTGGCCGAGCAGTTCGATGGCCGCGTCGGCATCTCGGGCGTCGTGCTCACCCGGATGGACGGCGACGGTCGCGGCGGTGCAGCGCTCTCGATGCGCGCAGTCACCGGCAAACCGATCAAGTTCGTCGGTCTGGGCGAGAAGATGGACGCCATCGAGGAGTTCCACCCCGAACGCGTCGCAGGCCGGATCCTCGGCATGGGCGACATCGTGGCGCTGGTCGAAAAAGCGCAGGAAACCATCGAGGCCGAACAGGCCGAACGGATGATGAAGCGCTTCCAGAAGGGTCAGTTCAACATGAACGACCTGAAGATGCAGCTTGAACAGATGATGAAGATGGGCGGCATGTCGGGCATGATGGGCATGATGCCCGGCATGGGCAAGATGGCCAAACAGATCGAGGAAAGCGGCTTTGACGACAGCGTCTTCAAACGCCAGATCGCGCTGATCCAGTCGATGACCAAGAAGGAACGCGCCAACCCCCAAATCATGCAGGCCAGCCGCAAGAAACGCGTGGCCGCAGGCGCAGGGCAGGAGGTCTCGGACCTCAACAAACTGCTGAAGATGCACCGGCAGATGTCGGACATGATGAAAAAGATGGGCAAAATGGGCAAGAAGGGGCTGATGCGCGGCGCGCTCGGCTCGATGTTCGGCAAGGGCGGCGGCATGCCCCCGGGCATGGATATGCCCGGCGGTGGCGGTGCCCCCGGCGGATTGCCCCCGGGCTTTCCCGGCATGCCCGGCGGCGGCGCACTGCCCCCCGGCCTGTCCGGCTTTGGCAAGAAGAAGTGATCGCAGCACTCGCATATGAGGGCAGCCGCCCTGTCAG
Source organism: uncultured Paracoccaceae bacterium (assembly GCA_947494445.1). Lineage (GTDB taxonomy): Bacteria > Pseudomonadota > Alphaproteobacteria > Rhodobacterales > Rhodobacteraceae > CANLSM01. The sequence goes on from CANLVD010000004.1 coordinate 198,292, forward strand.
AGCCCCGTCCGGGGCCGCTTCCATGTCGGCTCAGGGGCAAGCCCCTGCACGGCCCACACGGCTGAGCGCACCCACGCTCACCACCGCGCGCCTGACCCTGCGCCACCACATGCCGCAGGACCTGCCGCGCTGGACCGACTATTTCGCGACCGGGGACACCCGCTTCATGGGCGGGCCACTGGATGCACAGACCGCATGGCACTTTCTTGCCTCTGACATCTGCAGCTGGCAATTCACCGGCCACGGCGGCTGGGCCATTGATCTTGACGGCACCTTTATCGGCCAGACCTCCGTGACGAAGCCACCCGCCTATGCGGAAACCGAAATCGGCTGGTTCCTCTTCCCCGAACATCGCGGCCACGGCTATGCCCTCGAGGCCGCAACCGCTGCCCGTGCCTTTGCCTATGACACCCTCAAGCTGCCCACGCTGGTCAGCTACATCGACCCGGACAACGCTGCCTCCATCGCACTGGCCGAACGCCTTGGCGCCACGCGCGACCATACGGCCAATGCGTCCGAACCCGGTGATCTGGTCTACCGCCATCCGGCACCGGAGGCCCTGTCATGAGGCTTGAGACCGAGCGGTTCATCCTGCGCCAGCCCGGCCCGCAGGACATCGACGCGGGCATGGACTTCTACATGTCCGAACGCGCGCAATACGCCGGCGGCAACAAGGATCTTGGCGGTGCGTGGCGCGCGGTCGCAATGGTCATGGGCCACTGGACGATCCGCGGTTTCGGCCTCTGGATCGTCACCTCCAAGGACAGCGACGCTGCCCTTGGCGCGGTCGGCCCGTGGTATCCCGCAAACTGGCCCGAGACCGAACTGGGCTGGACGCTCTGGTCGGCGGACGCCGAAGGTCAGGGCATCGCGCTTGAAGCCGTGACAGCAGCCCGCCGCGACGTCTATTCCCGCCTCGGCTGGACCTCTGCGGTTTCCTATATCGCCCCGGCCAACACACGCTCCATCGCACTGGCCGAACGCCTTGGCGCAACCCTTGACGAAACCGCCGCCCGCCCCGACGACACCTGCCTCGTCTACCGTCACCCACCAGCGGAGGCCTGCGCATGACCTCTGCCTGGACCATCCCGCCGACCGGACCGCTGGCCAGCATCGCACTGGCCGCGCACGCGACCCTGCCATGCCTGCAAACGGACCGCCTCGTTCTGCGTGCACCACAACTGGCGGATGCGACCCTGTATCAGGCCATCATGGGGTCTGCAGATGGTGTCTTCATGGGCGGGCCGTTCAGCGCAGAAGACGCATGGTACGACTTCAATCAGGCAACCGCCTCCTGGCTGCTGCGCGGCCACGGCCTGTTCGCGGTCGAGCGCAAGAACACCCATGACCTTATGGGATTTGTCGGGATCTTCTTCGAATATGGCGACCCCGAGCCGGAACTGGGGTACCTGTTCAAACCCGACGGTCAGGGACAGGGCTATGCGTTCGAGGCTGCACAGGCCGTGCTCACCCACGCCTTTGACACGCTGCACCTGCCAACACTGGTCAGCTATATTGATCCCGCCAACACCCGGTCGATCGCCCTTGCCACAAAGCTGGGCGGCATCATCGACACCGAGACGTCGCATCCGGTTGTCGAAGGCACCTTGATCTACCGCTACCCGTCCGCACGGGGTGCCGCATCATGATGCCCGTGTTGACAACCGAACGGCTGACCCTGCGCGGCCCGGACGCGGCCGACTTCCCGCTTTATCGTGATTTCTTCGCGCAGGCGACCGGCCCCGGCACCTATGGTGGGCCGCGCCGCGCCGATGACGCGTTCCGGGTGCTGGCCTATGACGTCGGTCACTGGCAGCTCAAGGGTTTCGGCAAATGGCTGCTGGACGTGACCGCCACCGGGCAGACCATCGGCGGCTGTGGTCTGGTGCACCCGACCGGCTGGCCCAATGCCGAACTGACATGGTGGCTGATGCCTCAGGCCCGTGGCCACGGCTATGCGGCCGAGGCGTCGCGTGCAGCCCTTGCTCATGCCTATGACACACTTGGCTGGGACGAAGTCGTCACCCACATGCGCGACGCGAACACGCCCGCGCGCGCCTTGGCCGAACGTCTTGGCGGCACAATCGCCCGGCGCGAGACCTTCCCCGACGGGGTGACCCGCGACGTCTACCGCATCCCGCACCCCGGCGGGATGTCCGACAATTTGAGTTATGAAAGAACTACGGAAGAGTTACGAAAGAACTCTTGCGGTTTTTCACCGAATGAGGCCTCGTCATGACCGATCCCGTGACCCGCGCCGCCACCCTTCTGGCGGAACATCGCAGCAGCATCGACCGGCTTGATGCCGTGCTTGTCTACACTCTCGCCGAGCGGTTTGCCCACACCCAAGCCGTCGGCAAACTGAAGGCCCAGCACACGCTTCCTGCCTCCGATCCGGACCGCGAAGCCAAACAGATCGCGCGTCTTGAGCAGCTCTCGAAGGAAGCTGATCTCGACCCCGAATTCGCCAAGGCGTTCTTGAACTTCATCATCGCCGAAGTGATCCAACACCACGAAAAGATATCAAATTCAGAGGCTTGAGTAGCCTCTCATCAGCCATTCACAAGGAGAAAACCAAATGGCCATCAAAATTCGTCTCGCCCGTGGCGGCTCGAAAAAACGCCCCTTCTATTCGATTGTTGCTGCCGACAGCCGCATGGCGCGCGACGGCCGTTTCATCGAAAAGCTGGGCACCTACAACCCACAGCTGCCAAAAGACAGCGAAGAGCGCGTGAAGATGAACATGGACCGCGTCAACCATTGGCTCGGCGAAGGCGCCAAGCCAACCGACCGCGTCTCCCGTTTCCTCGAAGCCGCTGGAGTCGTTGAGAAAAAAGAGCGTGCCAACCTGAAGAAAGGCACCCCTGGCAAGAAAGCTCAGGAGCGTGTTGAGGAGAAAGCCGCCAAGGCCGAAGCCGCTGCTGAAGCTGCCAAGGAAGCTGAAGAGGCCGCAAAAGCAGCCGCTGCCGCTCCTGCCGAGGAAGCACCCACGGAAGAGGCTCCGGCAGAAGACGCCGCTGCCGAAGAGGCCAGCGAGTAATCAGCCCTATGCCGCGTGCACCATACCCTTTGCGCCCCTGCGGCGCATGTGACCCGCAATGACCGCGCTGACCTGTGTCGGCGCCATTGCGGGTGCATTTGGTGTGCGCGGCGAGGTGCGTCTGAAATCCTTTTGCGCCGAACCTGACGCGATTGCGGATTACGCACCGCTGACCACCGAAGACGGGTCACGCAGCTTTGGCGTGACCCTGACGGGCACCATCAAAAACGGCCTCTCCGCCCGTCTCAGCGGTGTGGCCACACGCGAAGATGCAGAGCGGCTCAAGGGTCTGCGGCTCTATGCACCCCGCGACCGTCTGCCCTCGCTGCCCGATGACGAGTTTTACCACGCCGATCTGATCGGTCTGGACGTCTTCGACACCGGCGGCACAGCTCTTGGCCGCGTCCATGCTGTGCATGACCATGGCGCAGGTGACATTCTTGAAATCACCGGCCCCGGCCTCAGCCAGCCCGCCATGCTGCCCTTTACCCGCGACGCCGTGCCAACGGTCGATCTTGAGGCTGGCCGGATCATCACCGACCCGCCTGAAGGCATCTTCTCGGACACGCCCGAGGATGACGCGCGCAGGCTGGCTCAGGACATTTCGCGGATCCTGCGCGAGGTTTGGAACCCCAGGGGCCTGAACGCCGTGCCCAAGGATGAATACTCCGCTTATGAAGCGGATATCGCCGAATTTCTCGATCCCGACCGCGATCTTGATGATCTGGAGGCAGCGCTCACGGCCCATCTGAAAGCCCTCAGCACCGATGATCTGGGGCTCGATCTGTCCGACCGTCTGCTAACCAAAATCGCCAACACCGCGCGTGCGCTGACCGCCCTGATGGCCCGTGATGACGGATAAACCATCCAAATCCCACGGGCGTCTTTCCATCGGGGCCAGTCTGAAACCGCGCGAGCTGATGACCGAGCGTCCCGAACTGGCCGGTGCCTGGAAGGCCCGCGTCCTGACGCTTTATCCCGAGATGTTTCCCGGCATCCTTGGCCAGTCCCTGACCGGCAAGGCGCTGCAGGACGGGCTTTGGGCGCTTGAGGCCGTCAACATCCGCGACCATGCGACCGGCAAGCACCGCAACGTCGACGACACCCCGGCAGGGGGCGGCGCTGGCATGGTTCTGCGTGCCGATGTGCTTGGCAAGGCCATTGACGCCACGGCCGCGCCTTATCCCCGCGACATCTGGCCTGTGATCTACCTCTCGCCACGGGGCAAACCCCTGACACAGGCCATGGCAAAACGCTTCAGCACATGCCGCGGCATGACGCTCCTGTGTGGCCGGTTCGAAGGCGTGGACCAGCGCGTGCTGGATGCGCGCCACATCGAAGAGGTTTCCATCGGGGACTTCGTGCTGACCGGCGGCGAGCTTGCCGCTCAGGTCTTGATTGATGCAACCGTTCGCCTTATACCGCGCGTGCTTGGGAATGCCGAGTCGGCGGAGGACGAGAGTTTTTCGAACGGTTTGTTAGAACATCCCCAGTACACACGGCCCACGGTTTGGGAAGGTTTGCAGATCCCGGAGGTTCTCCTCTCCGGACATCATGGAAACATTGCCGCATGGCGGCAGTCCCAGTCTGAAGCCGTCACAAAGGAACGTCGTCCCGATCTCTGGCGGGCCTATAAGGCACCGGCAGGAGGTTCAGAGCTCTCGGACGCGCACAACACCGCCGCAAAAGGCGAAGACAAGGACGACTGACATGAACATGATTGAACAGCTTGAAGCTGAACAGATCGCAGAACTGGGCAAGGACATTCCTGACTTTGCCGCAGGCGACACCATCCGCGTAGGCTTCCGCGTGACGGAAGGCACCCGTACCCGGGTCCAGAACTACGAGGGTGTATGCATTGGCCGCAAAGGCGGCGCAGGCATCGGGGCGGCATTCACCGTCCGCAAAATCTCATTCGGCGAAGGTGTCGAGCGTGTTTTCCCGCTCCACTCGCCAAACATCGACAGCATCACAGTGGTCCGCCGTGGCCGTGTGCGCCGCGCGAAACTCTACTACCTCCGCTCGCGTCGTGGTAAATCCGCGCGCATCGCCGAGAAGACAAACTACCGGCCCAAATCCACCGGTGCCGAAGCCTGATCCAAAGGCTTTCAGAGCAAGTTCAAAAGCGGTCCCCCGGGGGGCCGCTTTTTTCGTTTGCGCGCCCGGTTCGCAGCCTTCCGTAACCTTTGGTTAAAGGGTAACCCATGGGTTACTCGTTAAAAGAGTATTGCCGCGGCAAGGAATGAGCTGCACACCCCAGGCATTTCGCGGCCAGATCAGATGAACACCAAACCGTGGTTTGACAGAGCTTTCATCACGCGAAAATGTTGTCTGCATCTGTTTCACGCTTCTGGGCACACCATGCGCACCGTCATTTCCGGCTTCTTCTGCGTCATCCTCCTGATCGGAGCACTTTGGTTGACATGGCTTGGCGGCACCCAGTTTCTGGCGGCTCAATCCAGCAAATCCTGGCCCTCCGTCACCGGGACAATCACCCGCTCGGACTTCGTGTATTCAGGATCTGGGTCCAATGCGACCCGACAGCCGGTTGTCCAGTACAGCTACGTGGTGGAAGGCACGGAGCATAAGGGCGCGCGCATCGCCTTCGGACCGGTTCCCGGTGACAAGGGGGGTGGATCGGTCTTCACGACGGACCGCAGCAAGAAGATCAAGGAATTTGCGACACGCATCGAAGGCAGTGACATTGCCGTATACTACGACCCAGCAGCCCCCGAGATGTCCGTTCTGATGCCCGGTGGCGGTTTGTTCCTGCTGATCTACCTGTTCGGAGCCGTCCTGATGCTGGCCGTCAGCGCCATATGTTTCCTGCTGATGACCGGGCGCATCAGAGCCTGAAAATCGCGATCAAGATCACCGGCCAGCAATCCGGAAATGGCACGCGGGACACAGATCTGTGCTTTGTGAAAAAATTTCACGATCTTCCCCGTCCCTCACCATTTTTCTGTCCCAATTTCATATATGCTTTCGGATATGGGACTCGGGACATTCATCTTACGGGCATTCATGCTCACGCCGTTTGTGTTTCTGCGCATGCTGCCAGTCACAATCGCCTATATCATCATCTTCGGCGCCATCATCCTGTCGCTTGCGAAGATCTGGTTTCTGCTGATCATTCCGCCATTTGGGCTCGGCTTTCTGCTGCTGATCATTCTGATGTTCGCATTTTACGAGATACAGTTGCTGCGCGCGGGCCTTGCCTCACTCGGGCGCTATGCGGCCCCGACACCGGAAAAGCTGATGTCGGTGTCCCTGCGGCAGTTCTTCTTCTACCGGCTTGGCATGGGGTTGATTTCGCTGTCGCTGGTGGCAATCCCCTTGTGCATCTATTTTGCCCTGCGCAAGGGCGGCATCATCGAAGGGTTCAAGGGTCTTTTTGAAACCACGGGCGATGCGTCCTTCGCCGTGGAAAGCATTGCCGTGGCCATCTTTCTGGTCGGCATCCCCTGGTACATCGTGACGCTTCTGCTTGATTGTCTGTTTTCTGTGCCGATGGCAGCCAACGCGGCCCGCGCCTCCAAGGCCAGTCCGAATTATGACCCGCTCTTTGGTCTTGGTCGTCAGTTCCTGCCGGTCTTCTGCACCATCATTGCCGCGATCCTGTTTCCCTTCCTTTACAGCGTGGTCGTGCAGCCATTCGCAGCCCTGACAGACATGGAAGACCCCTCGCAAGCCCTGCAGATCTTCACCATCGGCACGGTCATCTATCTGGTGATCTCGTTCCTGCTGATCTTCGTGCCTTACACGGCCAAGTCGCTGGCCTTTGTGCTGACGGTGGATGAAAACGCCCAGACCGCGAAGGAGAACCTCGCGCCGATCTTCGATATGGAGGAGGAGCGGCAGAACATCTCGTCCATGCGGCGGCAACGGACCAAGGGGGCCAGCGGCGTGAAAGTCTATGACGCCAATGCCCATGACACGGATGAACGGCGCGCGGGCGGGTCCAAGACGGACATGCGCGAATTGCGCAAGCAGCGCACGATCGAAGCGCAGGCAGGCGGCGTCTATGATCCCAACAATCCCGGTGGCAAGGACAGCGGGTGAACCATGGGCTTGCGGGAGCAGGGCACATGGTCTATAGCGCGGCTTCAGGATCAGCGAGGCGTCCCACTACCGGCATGGCAGGACCATGGCCGCAGGGGGTTCAGTCCCGCTCAGCAAAGAGAGTTTTGAGATGAAAAAAGAAATCCACCCGGATTATCACGTCATCGACGTGAAGATGACCGATGGCACGATTGTGCAGATGAAATCGACCTATGGGTCCGAAGGCGACACACTGGCACTGGACATTGATCCATCCGCGCACCCGGCATGGACCGGCGGCAACACCCGCCTGATGGACACCGGTGGCCGCGTGTCCCGCTTCAAGAAGAAATACGAAGGTCTGGGCTTCTAAGACCTGCCTCTTTCGACGTATGACTTTCAAGCGCGCCTGCGAGACCGGGCGCGCTTTGACATATCTGCCTGTCGCGTTTTGGAGAGTTCGATGGCCTATGTGATTGTGCTGGGCAATGAAAAGGGCGGATCGGGCAAATCCACCACCTCGATGCATGTGATCTCGGCCCTGATGCGCTGTGGCAAGCAGGTCGGCGCGCTGGATCTGGATCTGCGGCAATCCTCGCTCTTTCGCTATCTTGAGAACCGCGAGGCCTTTGTCGGCCGCGAAGGCATTGATCTGCCGCAGCCGCGCAGACTGGTGCTCAGCCAGAGTGACAGCGACAGTCTCAGCGAAGCGCAGGCCGAGGAAGAGGCACGCTTTGCCGAGGCGCTGAACACACTGGACGAGACCTGCGACTTCATCGTCATCGATTGTCCCGGCTCGCACACGCGGTTCTCGCAGATGGCCCATTCGGTGGCTGACACTCTGATCACGCCGATGAATGACAGTCTGATCGATTTCGACCTTCTGGCACGGCTGGACCCCGCAACAGGCACGGTGCTGGGGCCGTCGGTTTATTCCGAAATGGTCTGGAAGGCCCGTCAGCTGCGCGCAAAGGCCGGGTTGAAGCCGGTCGACTGGCTGGTGTTGCGCAACCGGATGGCTTCGGTCGAGGCGCATAACCGCAGGCGGGTTGGCAAGGCCCTGACCGAATTGTCCGAACGGATCGGATTTCGCATTGCACCGGGGTTTTCCGAACGCGTTGTGTTTCGCGAATTGTTTCTCAGCGGTCTGACGCTGTTGGATCTGGGTGAGACCGGCGGCGGCGGACGTCTGACCATGTCAAACATCGCCGCACGCCAGGAATTGCGTGATCTGATCCGCTCGCTCGACCTAGAGGGTGTGACGGTCAGCTTCTGACCGCCGGTCCTGTCGCCAACGCGAAACCGTCATCCCTTGTCTAAGGCGCGATGGCCCGGCATTCGGTTGCCCGGGTCATCAGACGCGCGCAGGCATTTTCTGCCGCCTGTGCGGACAGTCCGACAAAGCGCGCGCGGTAAACCGTGCGCCCCTGATGGGCCAGCGCATCGATCCGACGCACCCCGCCATCCAACGCCTCGATGTCCTGCAATGCGGTGCGCAGCAGGTGGCTTTCGGCGGCATGTCGGCTCGCGTGATTGCCAAGGTCCACAGCCCAGGAGCCGGTGGTCTTGGGCTTTGCGATCAGCGGCTTCGCGGGCGTGGTCTTTTGCGGCACAAGCGAGGCCGATTTCAGAGACTTGGGCCTGGGCACCGGGCGCAACAGCCGGATGGAGGGCGCTTTGGTCAGGTCAGCCAGACTTTGCGTCGTCGATTTTTCCTGCGGCTCCTCCAGAACCCGGGCCACAGCGGCGCGGATCTCGTCGGACAAGGCGTTCTGGTTCGACCGGGCAACGACTTGCGTATCATCAGCGGCCTTGGGCACGCCGAAGGTGCGTGGCACCGGCCGGAAGGACTTGCTGAGCTTGGTTGAAAGCACCTTGCGCGTGCTTGGCGTGCCTGTGCCTTTGAGGAAAGTCAGGCGTTTGGGTTTTTTCACGCGCGCATGGCTTGGCATCCGCTGAAACCCCAGATCCATCAATTTGGCGACCTGTGCGTTCCGGCTGGCGGTGCTCTTGCCACCGAACATGGATACGATCACCCGCTCCTGCCCGCGCTTGGCTGAGGCCACAAGGTTATAGCCGGCGGCACGGGTGTACCCGGTTTTGATCCCGTCGGCCCCGTCATAGGCATTCAGCAGGCGACGGTTGGTATTGTAGACCGTGCGCACCCCGGTCGAGACCGACCGGCGAGCAAACAGGTTGTAGTATTCGGGAAAATCGAAGAACAGGCGGCGGCCCAGAAGCGCCATGTCGCTGGCGGTGGACAGATGCCCGGTCGCGGTCAGGCCCGATGCGTTCTTGAAGGTCGTCTTGGACATCCCCAAAGCACGCGCAAAGGCCGTCATCTTGCGGGCAAAGGCTGCTTCCGAGCCGGAAACCGCCTCTCCCAACGCGGCGGCAGCATCATTGGCGGATTTCACCGCTGCTGCGCGCACCAAATTGCGAATGGTGATTTTCTGCCCCCGCCGCAGCCCCAGCTTGGAAGGCGGCTGACCGGCAGCATGTGCCGAAATGGTCACAGTCTGGTCGAGCGCGAGGCGTCCCTGACGAATCTCTTCAAAGACAACATAGAGCGTCATCATCTTTGTCAGGGATGCGGGATGCAGTTTGGTATTCGCGTTTCTGGCATGCACGACCTTACCGGTGCGCGCGTCCATGACCACGGCTGCATATTGTGCCGCCATTGCCATTGGCGACCATATCATGAGAAAAGCTGCGAGGATGGCCCCGCATACTGCCCTAAAAATCATCGGTCTCTCCGACCTGTTAACCATGCCTCAAGTGTCGATCTTTGGTGTCGACGCTAATTATTAAAATAAACGTAACATGAGATTGAATTTCAGAAAAGTGATTAAATTCAATGCTTGAGAAACTTTTGTTAACGCTTCCGTAAGGGATTGGGCAAATTTTTTGTGCGCCGCAACACAAAATCCTTGACGCAGTGCAACATGGACCCTATCTATGATCCAGAATTAAACACATCCCGTTAGGAGCACCGCAATGGCTACTGCAAAAGCAAAGACCGCCGCGACCAAAGTTGAAGAGCTGGCCGCAGACGCACAGAAATCCATGACTGAAGGAATGGAAAAAGTGACTAAATCGTTCGAAGACATGACTGCATTCGGTCAGGAAAACTTTGACGCCGTCGTCAAATCCTCCGAGATCGCTGCAAAAGCTGCCGAAGGCATCGGTTCCGAAGTTTCCGCTTTCACCAAGAAAAGCTTCGAAGACTCCGTTGCTGCCGCTCAGGATTTCGCATCTGCCAAGACCGTTACCGAGCTGTTCGAGAAGCAGTCTGCCTTCGCCCAGTCCGCTTTCGAGACCTTCATGGGTCAGGCAACAAAGATGAACGAAATCTACGCATCCGCTGCGAAAGAGATTTCTGCTCCTCTCAGCGCCCGCATGACGGCTGCTGCAGACAGCATGAAAACATACACTGCCTGATCACTTCGATCTTGCATGTTGACGGATCAGGGGGCGTTTCGCCCCCTTTTCTTATTTGCCCCCTTTTCGAATCCGTTCTCGCCCATATATTGTCGCCAGTTCATGAAGCAGGCATCTTTGGCGTTGATTGATCACGACATAATAAAACTGTCCGCGGATGACGACGGATCGGATGACAACGACACAACCGTTGTCACCAAGACGCGTGCCAAGACCGCAAAGCCGCCGCTTTACAAGGTGCTGCTGCTCAACGACGACTATACACCGATGGAATTCGTCGTGCATGTGCTGGAGCGGTTCTTCGGGATCTCGCACCAGGCGGCTGTGGAAGTGATGCTGACCGTGCACCAGAAAGGGGTTGCGGTCGTGGGTGTGTTCTCGTTCGAGATTGCCGAGACCAAAGTGACGCAAGTGATGGACTACGCACGGCGCAATCAGCATCCCCTGCAATGCACCATGGAAAAGGAATAGCTGCGTCAGTCGCAGCAGCCGATGGCCCGCGCTCCCCGTTTTCAAACCGCTCTCGATGACCTGTCTTCGGTCACCGGCAAGGTGGTTGTCTTGCATCCCGCCGATACAATCGGTCTGGATGTGTTCGACCCGGCCGGCAGCCTGTGCGTTCAACCACATAAACCGGTGCGCGATGTGCTGGTGGACGCAGGGTGGACGGTTGCGCCTGTGCTTGACGGAACGGCCTGTGATCTGGCGGTGGTCTTTGTCACCCGCTCAAAGGTTCAGACGCTGGCGCTTGTCGCTGCGGCCTTGGGCAGCCTTGCGCCGGGCGGACGGCTGGTGGTGGACGGGGCCAAGACCGACGGGATCGAGAGCCTGCTGAAAGACCTGTCGCGCAGCTTCGAGATCGGGGGCCGTACCTCCCGCGATCATGGCAAGGTGTTCTGGCTGACGCGACCTTCTGATCTGCCGGATCAGGTGGCGGTATGGGCGGCCTCAGGGGCCACATCGACCAATGCAGACGGGTTTGCCACTGCCCCCGGCATGTTCAGCCATGACGCCATTGACCCCGCAACACGCCTGTTGTCCGAGCATCTGCCGGTCACCCTGAAAGGTGCCGTTGCCGATCTGGGTGCGGGCTGGGGCGCGCTGTCGCACGCGGTTCTGTCACGCAGCGAGGCGGTCACCGCGCTTACCATGATCGAGGCTGACTGGTCGTCGCTTGAGGCCTGCAAGACGAATGTGACCGATCCGCGGGCAGAGGCGCTCTGGGCTGATGTCACCGCATTGCCTGTGCCCGACAAAAGCTTTGATGTGGTCGTCAGCAACCCGCCGTTTCACCAAAGCCGCAAGGCAGATATCGGGCTGGGGCAGGCGTTCATCCGCACCGCAGGCCGGATTTTGCGGCCTAAGGGGCAGTTCCTGATGGTTGCGAACCGGCAGCTTGCCTATGAGGCCAGCCTGACCGAGAGTTTCCGCCACTGGGATCAGGTGGCCCTGACCAACAGCTTCAAGGTGTTTGTCGCGACCGGTGCGAAAGGCTAGACAAATGCCTTTCGCCCGCTTTTCAGGAAGGACAGCCGATGGCCCATTCGATTGAAGGGAAATCCGTGATCGTGACCGGTGCCGCCGAGGGTGTGGGTCTTGCGATTGCCCGGAAGTTTGCCGATCAGGGAGCGCGCGTGATGATGGCCGGGCGCAATGAGGCGCGGCTGGAGGAACAGGCAGAACTGATCAACGGTTCCGAAGGTCAGGCGCAGCATTTCGCCGGTGACCTGACCGAGAAACTGTGCGTGACCAATCTGCTGGCGGCCACAATCGATGCCTATGACCGGGTGGATATCCTGATCAACGCGTTTCGCAATGTGGCTGAGTCCTCACCGCTTGATCCTGATTGTCCGGTGTTTGAATCGCTTATGAGGACCAATGTGCAGACGCCGATGCGGATCTCGCAGGCTTTTACCAACCGGTTCATCCAACAGAATGCGAAATCGGGCGATGACCGTGCCTCGGCTGCGATTGTGAACATCACGTCGATTGAGGCCAACCGCACCCAGCCCGAGCATCTGGCCTATTCGGTGACATCAGCAGCCCTTGGCCAGCTGACGCGCTCCATGGCGGTGGCTTTTGCCGAGCACAAGGTGCGGGTCAACGGGCTGGCACTGGGGTCGGTGATGAACACCAGCCTGAAGTCAGCGCTCAAGGCCGATGAGGACCTGCATGAGGATCTGCGCGCGATCACCCCGCTGGGGCGCATCGGTGAGGCCGAGGAGGCCGCCGAGGTGGCCCTGTTTCTGGCCTCGGATGCTGCCAGTTTCGTGACCGGTCAAATTCTGGCCGTAGATGGCGGGCGGTCCAACCTTGATGCAGTTGATACGCCCGCCGTGTAAGCCTGCGCTCAGCGTTTTTCGTCCGGCTGCTCTTCGTCAGGCTGCTCGTCGTCAGACGGCAGGTTGAAGAAGCTGTCGGCATCAACATCGGGCTGCTCGTCATCAGCCTCGTTGCCGCGCGGATCGGACAGCGAGAAATTCTCAAGCCCCGAGACGTTCGAGGGCATCCGCGGCTCGGTGTCCATGGACAGCGACTGTTCGGTCGAGACCAGTTTCATCCGCTCGTCATTGCTGATCGCGGTGCCGTCCTTGTTGGCCTTCTTGGCAGCCTTGGCGACAGCCTCATCCAGTTCCATCTGCGAACACATGCCAAGGGCAACCGGATCGACAGGCTGGATGTTGGCCATGTTCCAGTGGGTCCGCTCGCGGATTGTCAGGATCGTGGGCTTGGTGGTGCCCACCAGCTTGGAGATCTGGCCATCGGTCAGTTCAGGGTGGAACTTCACCAGCCAGGCAATTGCCGCCGGGCGGTCCTGACGCTTGGACAACGGCGTATAACGCGGGCCCTTGCGCCGGGTCTCGCCATCGGCTGCGGGGTTGTGCCACAGCTGCAGGCGCGCCTTGGGGCTGTCCTCGCAACGCTTGATCTCTTCAGCGGTCAACTGGCGGTTGGCGATCGGATCAAAACCTTTCACCCCGATGGCAACTTCCCCATCGGCAATGCCATTCACTTCCAACTCATGCAAACCGCAAAACTCGGCAATCTGGGTAAAGGTCAGGGTGGTGTTGTCCACAAGCCAGACGGCAGTGGCCTTTTGCATCAGGGGCAGCGCCATGGTCAGTTCCTTTCGATCAAGCACATCTCCCCTGCGGCTTGAAAACCGTGGCCCGAGAGCCTGTGAACGGGTTTTCGCAGGGGAATTGCTGAGCTATATAGGCCGGATCGCGGCCAAGTGAAAGAGGGTATTTATGCGTGTGTTTCTGGTTCTTCTGATGCTGCTGCCCGGTCTTGCCCGCGCCGAGGGCGAAAAGGCGGGCGACTTTGATTATTACATGCTGGCCCTGTCCTGGAGCCCAAGCTGGTGCGCGCTGGAGGGCGATGCCCGCAACGCCGATCAATGCGACGACCGTCATGATCATGGCTTCACCTTGCACGGACTCTGGCCGGAATATGAGGATGGTTATCCTTCGTTTTGCCGCACCTCCCAGCGCGATCCGTCGCGCAGTGACACCCGCGCCATGAGCGATATCATGGGTTCAGGCGGGCTGGCCTGGCATCAGTGGAAAAAGCATGGCCGCTGCTCGGGCCTCAGCTCGGACGATTACTTCGCCCTCTCGCGGGAGGCCTATGACAGCGTCAACCGGCCCGAGATCTTTCGCCAGCTCGACCGCGAAGTCTCAGTCCCGCCCAAGGTCATCGAGGATGCCTTCCTTGAGGCCAACACCAACATGTCGCCAAACGGGATCACCGTCACCTGTCGCGATGCAGCCGTGCAGGAGGTCCGCATCTGTCTGACCAAAAACCTTGAGCCGCGCAATTGCGCCTACCGGGCCGCGCGTGACTGCTCGGCCCGTTCGATCACCATGGCGCCAATCCGCTGAGCCCCACTTCTTGGTAAAAATATCCCCCCGCGCGGGAGCGCACGCGGCGCGCCAGCGCCGCGTCCCCCCCTCTTGGCTCACAAGGTCAGGATGATCTTGCCGATATGCTGGCTGGCTTCCATGCGGGCATGCGCGGCTGCGGCGTCTTCCAGCGCAAAGCTCTGGTCCATCACCGGGCCGATGCGGCCCGATGCGATCAGCGGCCAGACCTCGCTTTCCAGTTTACGCGCAATCACGGCCTTGGCCTGCACCGATTGCGGGCGCAGTGTGGAGCCCGTCACCAGCAGGCGCTTGGTCATGATCTGCGCGAAATTGATCTCCTGCTTGGGGCCTTGCAGGAAGGCGATCATCACCAGACGGCCATCAAGGCCGAGCGCACGGATGTCACGCTTGATGTAGTCCCCGCCCACCATGTTGAGCGACAGATCAGCGCCGCGTCCGCCTGAAAACTCCTTGACGGCTGTGACGTAATCCTCTTCGCGGTAATTCACGGCGCGTTCAGCACCCAGGCTGATGCAGGCAGCACATTTCTCGGCTGAACCGGCGGTGGTGATCACCCGTGCGCCGCGTGCGGCTGCAAGCTGGATCGCCGTGGTGCCGATGCCTGAACTGCCGCCATGAAGCAGAAACACTTCGCCCGCGCGCAGACCACCGCGTACAAAGACGTTGCTCCAGACCGTGAAAAACGTCTCGCACAGCGCCGAGGCCTGCTCCATCGACAGACCATCAGGCACAGGCAATGCGTGATCGGCAGGCGTGGTGACATAGTCGGCGTAACCACCGCCGGGCAGAAGCGCACAGACCGCGTCGCCCTCTTTCCAGCGCGAAACACCAGCGCCCACGGCTGCCACATGGCCCGCACATTCCAGACCCGGCAAATCAGAAGCGCCCGGAGGCGGGTCATAGGCACCCGCGCGTTGCAGGGCATCGGGGCGGTTCACGCCGGAAGCCGCCACCTTGATCAGGATCTCACCCGCTGCCGGTTGCGGTCTTACCCGCTCGCACAGCTTCAGGACCTCCGGTCCTCCCGGTTCAGAAATTTCAACTGCCCGCATCATCTCAGCCACGCTCGTCTCCCCGATCTCAAATTATACCGTTACCGGTGTTCTGCTCAGGGAATAGTCCCAGTAAAGCTCCCGCGCACGGCGGCAAATCCGCCCAAAGGGCAGGTCGCGCTCCTCAAAGCGGGTGACCGGCATGACTTTCGAGGCATTGCCGGTCAGGAAAATCTCTTCTGCCTCGTGGAAGTCGGCCACTGTCAGTTGCACCTCGTTCACCTTGACCCCGTCGGCCCTGAGCAGATCCATCACCCGCATCCGCGTGATGCCCGCCAGAAAGGTGCCGTTGGGCACGGGTGTGAACACTTCGCCGCCGCGGGTCATGAAGACATTGGTCGAGGCGGTCTCGGCCACATGACCGTCCAGATCGAGAGACAGCGCATTGTTGAAACCGCGCCCGCGCGCCTCCTTCACGATGCGCGCGTTGTTGGGGTACAGGCAGGCGGCCTTGGCCTCGGTCAGGGCGGTGTCGGGATGGGGTCTGCGATAGGGTGAAACGGTGAGCGAGAACGCGCCCGGATCAGGCATCGGCAGGGTTTCCAGACAGATGGCAAACGCGCTGGACCCCGGGACCGCATCGATGATCGACGGGCTGCCTTCGGTCGACCACATCATCGGGCGCAGATAAAGTGCCTCGTCATCGGCAAATCGTGTGACACCATCTGCGATCAGCCCGGCCAGCGTTTCCGCGATCGCGCAGGGCTCCAGCCCCATGGCGCGCGCCGAGGCGACAAGGCGGTCGCAATGCAGATCCAGATCAGGCATCACGCCGTCGAATTTTCGCGCCCCGTCAAAGACCATCGTGCCGATCCATGTGCCGTGATCTGCTGCTCCCATGATCGGTGTGTTACCCTCACGCCATGCGCCGTCAAAAAAGGTCAGAGCCCGCTTTCCCAATGCCATCGATCAGCGCTCCATATAGCCGGGCATGTCACGCATTGGACCGGTGGGCGCTTTCACACGCTCCAGAATGCGCCCGGGTCCGGCGGCAAACAGCTTTGCCAACGGGGTCTTGCGCATCTGTGCCTTGAACTTCTCGAACGACATCACATTGTCGATGCGCCGGGTGATGAAGGCTCTGGTGTTTGCGAAATCCTCGCTGGTGTCGCCCAGCCAGAAAAGAACGGCAGAGGACCAGACGGCGGACAGCGTCGCCCGTTTGGTGTACCAGTTCACATCCTCGCTGGTGTCACCCAGTAAACGCCAGACCAGATCGGCGGTATCCCAGATCGCCCGCGCGCCATCCGCGCCATTTTGCGGCAGGGCAAAGAAAGCGACGGCCTTGCGCACGGCCTCCTGCTCGGGGGCCATGGCTTCAAGCCGCAGTTCCAGCAGGCGGGCAACCTTTTGGGAATACCGCAGATGGGTCATGTCCTCGGTTGCCGCGGCGACCTCAAGGGCTGCATCACCGCGCTTGTGAAAGGCCAGTGCCAGATCGACCGCGCCGCGCGGGAATGCCAATGCTGCCAGCCCCGCATCGACACCCGAATCGCTGATCGCCTGTGCCAGTGCAGGACCACCCCAGCCGTCAAACACCGCATTTGCCACGGCTGCATCCAGAATTTTTGCGCGGGCCTGCGAGATATGGTCGGTTTCGGTCTTGGGGTGCTCAGTCATTCGTGCCTCTGGTGCTGGACAGGTCCGGGTCACCTTGCTATATAGCGCGCTCCTGCGAAACCCGAAACACACACATGAAAGGTGGTGACTACAAGTGCAGGTAATGGTTCGTGACAACAATGTCGATCAGGCCCTCCGTGCCCTGAAGAAAAAACTTCAGCGTGAAGGCGTGTTCCGTGAGATGAAGCTCAAGCAACATTTCGAGAAGCCGTCGGTTAAGAAAGCCCGTGAAAAGGCCGAAGCCGTACGCCGCGCGCGCAAACTGGCGCGCAAGAAAGCGCAGCGCGAAGGTCTTCTCTAAGAGACATTTGTCAGATATTGGGCGCATGCCCGACCGACGACCCCCGGGCATCCGCTGCGGGGGTTTGTCATTTCTGGACCCTATTTTCAGCAGGAGCGGCCAGCGCCCATGCGATCAACCGACCGGAAACGCATCTATGCCATAGGCGACATTCACGGTTGTCTTGAGCAGTTGGACGAGATGATGGAGCGCATCAGGCAGGACCTGCAGGCGCGCCCGCATCCTGATCCGCTGGTCATCTGCATGGGTGACTACACCGATCGCGGGCCGGACAGCAAAGGGGTGATTGACCGGCTGATCGATCTGCGTTCAGGACCCCTGCCCCTGCGATTGATCAAGGGCAATCATGACGAGCGTTTTGAAGCCTATCTGCGCGATCCGCTGGAGCGGGCCACGTCGAAATACCATTGGCTGAGCGATCCCATCGGCGGGGTCAAGACATTGGCAAGCTATGGGGTTGCAGCCCATGTCGATGACCCGGCCGCCGGTCACGCGCCAGCACTTGAGGCCGTGCCGCATGCGCACCGGACGTTTCTGGACGGGCTGGAACTGATGATCCGCATCGGATCTTACGTCTTTGTCCACGCGGGCATCCGCCCCGGCGTGCCGCTAGATCAGCAGAGCGTGCAGGACCTGATCTGGATCCGCGACCCGTTTCTGGAAGATCCACGCGACCATGGCTTTACGGTTGTCTTTGGCCATACGGTCATGCCCCAGATCACCAACACCGGTGGCTGGATCGGCATTGATACCGGTGCTGTCTTTGGTGGGTACCTGTCCTGTCTGGTGCTGGAGGATGACCGCCAGCAGGAACTGGGGTTCAAGCGGCTGGTGGATGTTGAGATCGAGCCGATCCCGAAACGCCCCAGGAGGCTTTAAAGCCCTTCCAGAAAGGCAATCGCGTCCTGCCCGGCCCCGAACAGGCGCAGGTCATTGTGGCGCCCGCCGGGGTAGGAGATGAAGCGCTTTGGCTCTTGTGCTGCATCAAACAGGGCCTGACCCAGACGGTGTGGCACGGTCACATCAGCCGTGCCATGCAGGATCAGAAGCGGTGCATCGATGGTGGCGATGATATCAACCGAGGCATAATGCTCGTCCCACATGGCAAGACAGGCGGGCAACAGAGGATAGGCTGCCTCTGCCGCGTCGCAGAGCCGGGTGAAGGGTGTCTCAAGGATCAGGGCCGCCTCGCCTTCAACCTCGGCCGCCATGGCAGTCGCCAGACCCGAGCCAAGCGATGTGCCGTAGAACACCAGCCGGTCATTGGGCAGATCGAAGCCGGGAAGATCCCTGCGTGCGGCCAGCATCCGACGGGCATCGCTTTTCAGCCCCTGCTCCGTGGGGTTACCGGGACGACCACCACCGCCGCGATAGGTCATGGCGGCCAGCCCGTATCCGTTCAACACGAACTCCTTGAGGCGCGTGATGTTGAGCGCGAGATTGCCCGCGTAGCCCATGAAATAGACGATGACAGGCTTGTCGCCGCGCGGTGCTTTCACCCAGATCTCAAGCTCTGGCGCAGCGTCGGTGGCAGGCAGATAAACCGGTTTGACGCCGGGCAAATCTACAGGCTGGGCGGGAAAGGCGCGAAACGGATAGATCAGATCATGCCGGTTGGCCAGAAACAGCGCGATGATGCCGAGATAGACACATGCAGCAAGGATGAGCAGCCGCACCAGCCATTTCTTCATGCCGGGGGCAGCCCTTTGTCGTCGTCCTGCTCTTCGGTGTAGCTGTCGATCACACCGGGTATGGCTGCAAATTCACGTCTGAGGTTTTCGGGGAAAAAGGTCGAACGAATGTGCTGGAAGCCGCGCACCTGTTGCAGGATCGACGTGGTGCCCTGCGTACAGAAGGCCTTGGGCTGGGCACCGGTTTCCTTGGTGATCGCCATGATCCGCTCGGCCGTTTCCGCCGAGACATAGATCTTCTGGCCATGCACGAAATGCGAGCGCCGGGCGTGGTAGCGCCGATAAAGATCAACCAGCCCGTCGGTCGCGCCGTAATGAATATCGCCCCGCTCCGGCATTCGGGAATGGGTGAAGGTGCCGGCGGGATCATAGAGCACACGCTCGGACCCGTTAATCAGAAGGGCTGAATGGGCACCACGACCGTTGCGGGTCGAAACCATGGTCAGCAGTTCGATGTAGGGCCGTTCCTGAGTGACGTGGCGCGCACGCGCAATGTCTTCATAAGGTGCGCGCAAATCCTCGGCACAGCCTGAAAGCAAGAAGCCCGCCATCAACAAGGCACACAAACGCAACACAGCCATCAAGCCAAATTCCCGGAAACATGCATGTTGCACGGATCAAAGCCCGAAACGGTCCGGGCTGGCCAGTCACATTTCAGACAGGTCAAGCTAGCCCGCCCCGCAACCGGACAGGGCGCGTGCGTAAAGCGGGCCGTATTCCGCGTTGAAAGCCACGATCTGGGGGTCATCGAACTGCGATGGACCTGACAGTACGGTCATCAGGCCCAGAAGTTCGTTCACCGCTCTTGCGCCACCGGCTGCTTCAAATTCTGCCAGCATGCATTGCGCACGCGCCTTGGCATCATCAGCCGCAAGCGATTTGCCGAGCCGTTGGGTAAAGGCGGTATCAAGCCGCGCATAGGTCGCGACCTGCGACGGCGTCACAGCCGCAGCAGATCCGGCAGCGCAGAGCATCACTCCGGCCAGTATTTGGCCAGTGCGTGTCATCAGCTGTTGAAGATCGCCAGGAAGATCAGGATGCCGGCGGAGATGCCGAAGACCCAGATGAAGAACTTGATGAAGCCTTCGAAGGTTTTCTCCTGGACCGAGATGTCCATGCTGCCGTGCTTGTGTTCGCTCATGTCTAAATCCTCATGTCTCGCGGGTTGCCAAGCGGTATAGCAAATCCGCGCGTCCTGTCGAAGGACAGATTTGTCACATCAGTCTTCGAGCGCTTTTGCAAGTTGAAAGCCGATTCTGACCGGTTCTTCGCGCAATTTGGGTTCTGCGCGCAACATCACATTCAACTGGCTGACATGCTGGATCAGCTGGGTTTTTGTGCCGTCCTGCATCGCGCCGTAGAAAGTGATGACATCGGGCGCATAGAAGCCCATGCCCTGAATGTGCAGGCTGCCAGATTGCGAGCCTGCAAATCCCATGGCGACCTCCTGATCCTTGTCGAGCTTCTCTTCGAAATGCTTGAGGTAAAGCACCACACGCTCATAGGCCCATTCGGCGGGCGACTTCTGCTTGACCGGCGTCTTGGCCACGCCCTTGGGCAATGGTTCATTTTCGACTGTGGCATCGTCCGGGTTCACATGCACGGCACGTGCACGTGTCAGGGCGGCGTTCTCAAGCGCTTCGGCGCTGGTGTCGATCTCGGTCATTGACTGCCTTTCCGGTCACTGCGCCTGATAAAGCCACGCGCCATCTTCGCGCCGGCTGCGGGTCACTTTTCCTGTCTGGTGCAGGTGATTGAGGTGACCGACAGCTTCGACCAGCGCGAGACCGTATTCTCCCTCACCGATGCGGCGCATGTAAAGCGGCTGAAAGCAGTCATGGGCGGTTTGCGGGGTCGCCAGATGTTTGATCAGCCGGTCAAGCGCGCTGTGGTGGTTGTCGATCAGTTGCGCGAGCCTCAGTGGCAGGCCCTGAAACGGCAGCTTGTGGCCAGGCAGCACAAGCTGGCCGGGGCGTGCCATGGTGCTGAACCGCTCGCAGCTTTCCAGCCAGTCGGCCACGGTGTCGGCCTCCGGCTCGGTCGCATAAACCCCCAGATTGGGGGAGATGCCCGGTAGGATCTGGTCGCCTGCCAGAATGATGTCTTCGTCTTCGCACCAGAAGGTCGCGTGTTCGGGCGCATGGCCATTGCCGGTGTGCACCACCCATGAGCGGCCCGCCATGGTAATGCGGCCATCCTGTTGCAGGCGCTGAAAACCCACGGGGATCGGGGCTACGATGTCGCAGAAATTATAGGGTCGCTCGTTGCTGCGCGCTTCAAATATCGCCGGTTCCATGCCTGTTGAGCGGTAGTAATCCAGCGTCTCGGGCGTGGGTCTGTCCTGCTCGTCCAGTGTCAGCATGCGGGCATAAAGCCAGGCAGTGCGGGTCATCCACAGGCTCGCGCCATCACGCGCCATCAGCCATGCGGCATTGCCGATGTGGTCAGGGTGGTGGTGGGTCACGACCACGCGCCCGACCGGTTTGCCTGCAAGCGGGCCGTCCAGAAGACGCTCCCAGATCGCGGTTGAGCGGCGGGAATGCATGCCGGTATCGATGATCGTCCAGCTGTCGCCGTCATCAAGCGCGTAGACATTCACATGATCAAGCTTCATCGGCAACGGCAGGCGCAGCCACAGGATGCCTGGAGCAACCTCGATCGCCTCGCCCTCAGCAGGCGGTTCGGCGTGGGGGAATGTGATCTTGGGGCCGGTGATGTCCATCAGGAGGCCAGCGCATCTGCGCCGAGTGCGTAAAGATCGTCATGACCTGCGCAGGCCGCGCGGCACAGGCCTTCGACCTCGGGCAAAAGATGGTTGATGTGAAAGCGTGCCAGTGCAAGGCGGTCTGGATCGTTTGAGGCAACGGCGCCTTTCAGCAGGTAATGCCCGCCAAGTGTGAGTGCGAAGGCGCGCAGAAAGCGCGTCGCACCGGCGGAGCGGGCCAGCATGTCGGCGGTGACCATCCAATTGAGTGCTGCGGAAAGCTGTTGACCGGCGGCGGCCAGCGCATCGCCCAGCGGGCCGTGAGCACCTTGTGCGGTCCGGGCAATCTCGGCCAGCAGGCCCTGCGCCGCTTCGCCACCATCCATCAGCTTGCGCCCGACAAGGTCCATCGCCTGAATGCCATTGGTGCCCTCATAGATCGCGGTGACCCGGACGTCGCGGTAATACTGTGCGGCACCGGTTTCTTCTATGAAGCCCATGCCGCCATGAACCTGTACGCCCATTTCCGAGACGGCCATGCCGGTGTCGGTGCCAAACGCCTTGGCAATCGGTGTGAGAAACGCGCCCCGTGCGGTCTGCGCCTTGGCCGCATCGCCCTCAAGCGCGCGGCCCAGATCCAGCGACAGGGCTGTGTCGAGACAGATCGCACGGGCTGTTGCGGTCAGCGCCTTCATCGTCAGCACCATCCGGCGCACATCCGCATGATCGAGGATGGAACCTGTGCCCCCCTCAACAGGAGAGCGCCCCTGCTGGCGGTCAAGTGCATAGGCCAGCGCCTTCTGGGTCGCAGCCTCAGCCTGACTGAGGCCTTGCACGCCAACGCCCAGCCGCGCATTGTTCATCATCGTGAACATCGCAGCCATCCCGCCGAATTCTTCGCCCACCATCCAGCCGGTGGCGCGGTCATATTCCATCACTGCTGTGGGCGAGCCGTGCAGGCCCATTTTATGCTCAAGCGACACAACGCGCAGGCTGTTGGCCACGCCCGGCTCGCCGTTGTCATCGGGAATGAGTTTTGGCACCAGAAACAGGGAAATCCCCTTGGTGCCGGTCTTGCCACCCGGGGTGCGGGCCAGAACGAGGTGGCAGACATTGCCACCGAAATCGTGATCCCCCCATGAAATATAGATCTTCTGACCGGAAATGGCCCAGGTGCCATCGCCCAAAGGCTCGGCCTTGGAGCGGAGCGCACCCACGTCCGAGCCCGCCTGTGGCTCGGTCAGGTTCATAGTGCCGGTCCATTCACCTGCGATCATGCGCGGCAGGAAAAGCGCCTGCATCTGGGGTGAGGCGTGATGCTCCAGCGCTTCGATCTGGCCCTGTGTCATCAACGGGTTGAGCGACAGGGACAGACAGGCGCTCGACATCATCTCGCCCACACAGGAGACAAGCGTCATCGGCAGGCCCATTCCACCGTGATCGGGATCGGCGGCCATGCCGACCCAACCACCCTCGGCAATGGCGCGGTAGCCATCGGCGAACCCCTTTGACGTGCGCACAACCCCGTTTTCCAGCTTGGCCGGATCCAGATCGCCCGCGCGGTTCAAGGGCGCCAGAACCTCTTCGCTCAGCTTGGCGGCCTCGGTCAGGATCGCACCTGCCATCTCAGGCGTGGCGTCAGCAAAGCGCGTGGTCTCGGCCAGACGTCCGGCGTCCAGAACCGTGTCGAGCAGGAACTGCATGTCGGTGACCGGTGCGATATATCCCATGGCTGGCCTTTCTGAGCGCGGTGTCTGTTCAAGCGGGAGGCAGGGCTTTATACAGCCGCGAAACTATCGGCCCGCGGGCCAAGGGACAAGGGAAACCCCGCGTCATGAGCGAGGGCTACAACACCATCCGCCTGAGCGCGACCGACCGGGGCATCCGGGCGGCAGTGTATCTTTTGGGCGAGGGCCAGACCGTCGCCTTTCCGACCGAGACGGTCTATGGGCTGGGCGCTGATGCCCGCAACACGCGCGCGGTGGCCGGGATTTACCGGGCCAAGGACCGACCCAGTTTCAACCCGCTGATCGTGCATGTGGCGAGCCTGTCCGTTGCGGAAACGTTGGTGGACATCTCGCCACAGGCTCGGCTGTTGGCCGAGGCATTCTGGCCCGGCCCGCTGACGCTGGTGCTGCCGCTCAGGCCGGATGCGGCCATTGCCGAGCCGGTCACGGCGGGTCTGACCACGCTTGCCATCCGGGTTCCTGCGCACCCGCTGGCGGTCGATCTGTTGCAGGCCTATGGCGGACCACTGGCGGCCCCGTCTGCCAATCCGTCCGGGCGGATCAGCGCGACCACGGCGGATCACGTGATGGAAGGGCTGAGCGGGCGGATCGGTGCCGTGCTTGATGGCGGGCCCTGTGATGTCGGGCTGGAAAGCACGATTGTTGGCTTCGAGGGGGACCGGGCGGTCTGCCTGCGCCCCGGTGGTCTGGACGTGGCGCGGATTGCCGAGGTTCTGGGCAGCCCGGTCGGGACCGGCACAGGGTCCAAGATCACCGCACCGGGACAGTTGAAATCACATTATGCGCCGAAACTTCCCGTTCGGCTGGGTGTCACAGACCCTGAACCCGGCGAGTTGTGGCTGTCTTTCGGGCCAGCGCGGGAGTTTCCCGGGTTGAACCTGTCCGAGACCGGTGACTTGGAAGAGGCCGCGCACAATCTGTTTGCCTATCTGCACCTTCTGGATGAAGCCGGTGTGGAAACGAATGCCAAGGGCATCGCGGTGGCACCCATTCCGGCCAAGGGGTTGGGTCAGGCGATCAATGACCGCCTGAGCAGGGCAGCGGCGGACCGGGCTGGGGTGTAGTGCTTCACGCGAGAATACAAGGCTGCCCCTGGGCAAAGAATCTGGTATCGTTTCGGGTGTTTCGTAGGACGCCCTAGCGTCCCTCGATCCGCCAGGCGACGACGCTCAACAGACCGGCGAGTGCCAGCATCAGCCAGCCGGGTGCAAGCGGCGTTAGTCGAATGTCCTGCACGGTGTAGGCCTCGCGTCGGGCAAGTCCCAGCCAGTTGCGCCCGGCGGCCACACGGCCCTCGCGCACGCGGCGGATGTCCGGAGTGCCGATATCGGCGATGCGCAGGACGCCGGCATTGGTGGCCTCAGCGATGGGAAACAGCAATTCGTTGGTGGAAACCGGGTTTTCAAACTCGATCGGGGCCGCCGGGCCGAGCGCTGCAACGGCCTGCAATTCGCCCTCGGTCAGGCGGTATATCCCGTCCTCGGCACCGTCGATCCGCGCCTGCCATTCACCGGGTGCAACCTCGACCATGTTGACCGTCCGGGTCTCGCCCGCTGGCGTGGTGATGGTCAGATCGCCAATGCTTTCAGACAGGGAGCGACGGGTGACGGTCACGCCCGCACCGTCGGGTTCTGCGACCAGAACCTCCTCCTCCAGTTCAGGTTCCTTCATCAGCCAGTGCGCCAGTCGCCGCAGCAATTCACGCTGGGGACCACCACCTTCATAGCCGCGTGACCAGAGCCATGCGTGATCGGAGGCCAGCATCGCGATGCGCCCCTCTCCGGGGCGGTCCAGCACCAGCAGCGGCCTGCCTTCGGGACCTTCCATGACCGGCACGCCGGATGTGGTTTCCATATCGATCAGCCGGAACCAGCGGCCCCAGCCTGGGGTGCCATCCTCAGACGCAGGCCGTGGAGCGAGTGCTTCAAGACCACGGGTGACCGGATGGCGCTGACCCACGTCGGACACGCGCGGGTGGAAGCCTTCCTCGATCACCTGTGCTGTCGGGGCGGCAGGAAGCACCGCCTGCAAGGGCGTGCGATAGAGGCTTTCCGCGCCCGCAAATGCGGGGCCAGAGGCGATCAGAACAGCCCCACCGTCGCGCACGTAACGCGAGATATTGTCGAGATAGAGCGAAGGCAGAACGCCGCGTCTGCGGTAGCGGTCGAAAATGATCAGGTCAAATTCATCGACCTTTTCCATGAACAATTCACGGGTCGGGAAAGCGATCAGGGACAGCTCGAAAACCGGCACGCCGTCCTGTTTTTCAGGCGGGCGCAAAATGGTGAAATGGACCAGATCGACGGCGCTGTCGGCTTTGAGCAGGTTGCGCCATGTTCGCTCGCCCGCGTAGGGCTCGCCCGAGACAAGTAACACGCGCAGCCGGTCGCGGATGCCGTTGATGCTGATCACGGCGGCATTGTTGCGCTCGGTCAACTCCCCCTCGGCCTCGGCGATCTGCATCTGGATCACGTTCAGCCCGGCTTTCGGCAACTCCAGCGGCAGGGTCAGCGTCTCGCCGACGGGAACCCGGACAGAGGCGATCTGCTCGCCGTCGAGCGACAGAACCAGAGGCACCAGCGGATCGATGGAGGCGGGCACCGGGCCCAGCGCCTCGACCCTCAGCGTCAGTTCCACGGGTTCGCCGACAATTGCAAAGCTCGGCGCGGTTTCGACCACGAGCCGCCGGTCCCAATCAGAGGCCGAGCCGGTCAGAAGGGTGTGAACCGGTGCGGGAAACCCATCGAAACTATCAATGTCGTGCAGACGGCCATCGGTCAGCAGAATGGCGCCTGCAATCCGGTCGGGAGACACTTCTGCCGCGGCTTGGCGCAGGGCCGAGATCAGCCGGGTGCCGCGCGCCTCCCCCTCGCCCTGAGCGACGCGGATTGTGCGCACCTCCACCGGGGCCTCACCACCGCTGAGACTTGCCAGCTTCTCGGTCAGTTCGGCCTCAGTTGCTGCCATCTGGTCGGGGCGTTCCGCGATGGTCTGGCTGGCGCTGGCGTCAATCACCACGAAAGCGATATCCGAGAGGTAATCCCGCTCTTCCTGCTTCCATGACGGATCCGAAAGGGCAACCAGCACAACCAGTGCCGCCAGCGCGCGCAGCCACCAACCGGCAAGCCCACGCCAGAGGCCAAAGCCGATAAGCACCACGGCCAGTGCCGCGAGCAAGGCAAGGGCAAGCGGTGGCAACAGAGGCGCAAAGGTAATGTTTTCAAACATGTCTACTGCCCCAGACGCTCTAGCAGAGCAGGCACATGGACCTGATCGGATTTATAATTGCCGGTCATCACATGCATGATCAGGTTGACGCCGAACCGGTAGGCCAACTCGCGCTGGCGAGACCCGTTGGAGCCGCGCCCGACCGGGAACATCGCCCGTCCGTCGGCATCCACCGCCCAGGCCGCCGCCCAGTCGTTGCTGCCCATGACCACCGGCGTTACACCGTCGTTGAGGTTGCGAAACGGCATGCCGTCAACCTCTTCGATGTCGGGTGCGGCCTCGACCCAGATGGGTGTGCGGGCATAGCGTCCGGGAAAATCCTGCAACAGATAGAATGTCCGGGTGAGCACGTGATCCTCGGGCGCGGGTTCCAGCGGCGGGATGTCCAGATTGGCCGCAAGTCGTTGCAGCATCCGGCCATTTGGCGTGCCGCTTCCCAAAGTTCCGCCCAGATGGGCATCGCGCGTGTCAAAGAGGATCATCCCGCCATTGCGCAGATACATGTTCAGCTTGGCATAAGCTGCCTCGGACGGGATCTCCTGCAACTCCGTGACCGGCCAGTAAAGGAAGGGGAAGAACGCCAGTTCATCGCGTTCCAGATCAACGGCGACGGGCGCGACCGGCTCGATGGCCGTGCGGCGGTTCAGCACGAGCGTCAGTCCGATCAGCCCGGCCTCGCTGATCTGATCGGTGCGGCTGTCGCCCGTCTGGACATAGGCCAGAACCGTCTGCGTAGTGGCCAGTTGCGCCAACGCATCTGAGTCCTGCGCGGATGCCTCCTGCGGGAGGGTAAGCGCCAGCGCCAGCAGTGCCGCCGTGCCGCCGGCAACCACGCGGGGGCCGGTCAGACGGCCCGAGACAAAGAGCGTCGCCAGAACATCGAGCATCAACAAACCAAAGGCGAGCACCAGCATCAGCGGCTTCAGGCTGAACTCTTCGGCCACATCAAATCCTTCCTGAACAAACCCGGCAGGCAGCCCCTGCAACGGCGCAAGCTCTGTTTCTGCCGAGATCACATTGCTCGCGATCTGCCGGTCACCAGCCTCGTACAGTCCAGGCGGTTGGAGCGCGCTTGGTGGATTGCTGACCAGATCAGCTCCGTCAACGCCTGCCAGAAGCCCGGCATCGGAGAGCGTGCCAAATCCGTCGAGCACCGAGATCGGCACCCATGTTTCACCCTCCAGATCCTCTGCGTCGGGCGCAAAACTGCGTGCGGAGACGGCCAGCCGGTCGAGCATCTGAACGAACAGACCCGAGAGCGGCAGGCTGGACCAGTCGGCATTTGCCGTCACATGAAACAGGATCACCCGGCCAGTGCCCTGAGCACGTCCGGTCACCAATGGCGTGCCGTCCTCAAGTGCTGCCATGACACGTTCGGGCAGGTTGGGATCGGGCTGCGCCATAACCTGACTGGTCACGGCCACATCTTCGGGCACCGACAGGCCAAAGAACGGGCTGCTTTCGGGGAAAGGCCTAAGCGTTTTGGGCGCGCCCCAGGACAGCGCACCGCCAACGGAGCGGCCACCGGCACGCAGGCGCACGGGCAGAAGCGGGTCTTCCTGCAACTGGCCTTCGCCCGATTGCGCCAGACGCGGACCGGCAAAGCGCAGCAGCAGGCCGCCCTTTTCGACCCAGTCTTCCAGCCGGATCCGATCCTCGCCTGCGACTGTTCCGACATCGGCAAAAATCACCACATCGGGTGCAGCGTTCAGAATGTCGCCAAGCGTCGCCTCGATCAGATCAGCAGAGGGTTCAAGGGCCGTGCGCAGGTAATGCAAGGGCGAGATCAGGTTCTGTTCTTCACGCGACGCACGTCCGGCCACAATGCCGATCTTGCGCCGCTTCAGGCCATCGTCGCTGAGCGCTACGGCACCTGCCGAGCGCAGGCCATCGATGCTGATCCGGGTGATCCGGTTGCGCAATTCTACGGGCAGGTCAAACTCGACCTCCGCCGCCAGCGCGTCAGGCTCGAAAATCGCCTGAGCCTCGCCCAGTTTGCGCTCCAGCCCGTTGGGATCGAGCCCGATTGCCGATACTGTCACCGGGGCTTGCGCCACATCGCTGCGCGAGCGCAGGACACTGGCCAGAACCTTGCCATCCTCAAACCGTGGCGCGCCCATGCCAAGGGTGGCGCGCGCGTCCTGCACGACGGTCACAGTGCCACGTCCTGCGAGGGCCGCCATGAAATCCGCATCGCCATCTGTTGCCAGACCGTCGGAAATCCAGACCGTGTCAAATTCAGCATCCTGATCGGTCAGCCACGTCGCAAATTCACCGCGCGTTGCGGACCATGCGTTGGGGGAAATCCCCTCAAGCCGTTGCTGCCAGCTGGCCGCATCGCGGAACGACAGGCCTTCAGGCGGAAGCGGGTCACTGAGCACATGGAGATGCACTGTGCGGCCATTTCTGCCAGCGCGATCAAGCACATCCGCGGTGCGCGCCAGCCTGTCCTGCCAGTTCGGAGCAGACGCCCAGGACCCGTCGAGCACCACCAGCAGCGGCCCGCGTGCAAGATCTGCGCTGCGGGGGTTCAACACCGGATTTGCAAAAGCCAGCACCGCGAGTGCCAAAGCCAGAATGCGCAGCAGGAGCAGCCACCATGGCGTACGTTCCGGCATGCGTTCCGGATCGGTCAGACCCAGCAGCAGGCGAACGCCGGGAAAGGCGCGTTTGGCCGGTGCTGGCGGGATCGCGCGCAGCAGCCACCACAAGATGGGCAGGGTGACGAGCGCGGTCAGAAGCCAGGGGGTCAGAAACGCCAGAGAGCCTATTGAAAGCACGAATTCTTGCCTTTCTCAGGGAGCGGATGGGCGGTCATATCTGCCCTCCGATCGCCCCGTAAAGCCACAGAAGCGCCTGACGCGGGCTTTGGGATGTGCGGTGGATCAGGCATTGCCAGCCGGTGCGCCGGGCGGTGTCCTGCAGGATCGCGCGGCGTTCGGCCAGACGGTCGAGGTAGGCCTCTTTCAGGGCCTTGGCGCGCTGGGTCTCAAACTGGACGACACCGGCCATGCTCTCAAAGATCACGCGCCCGTCGAAGGGAAAGGCCTCCTCGGCTTCGTCGACAATCTGCACGAACACGCCCGAGACATTGTGTTCGGCAGCACGGGCCAGACCATCGAAAATCTCGTCCTTAGGTCCCATGAAATCCGAAAAGAACACCGCACGCCCACCCGGAGTGATGCGTTCCTGTGGTGGCGCACCATAGTCGGGGCGGTCTTCGCGCTCCTGCGCGAGTGTCATTGCCATGCGGCGCAATTGGGTCTCTCCCGAGCGGGGTTGGGCAGCGTCCGTGCCCAGTAGTGCCACACGCTCGCCCGCCTTGACCAACAGCACTGACAAGGCCAGCGTCAGCAGTTTCGCACGGTCAGCCTTGGAGCGGCCCGAGGGGTCGGACTTGTAGTCCATCGCAAGCGCATCATCTGCCCAGAGCGAGACGGTCTGCGCCGCCTCCCACTCCATTTCCCGGATATAGAGCTTGTCGGAGCGGGCCGATCTGCGCCAGTCAACGGCGGTCATCACATCGCCGGGCATGGCCCGGCGGTATTGCCAGAATGTCTCACCGGTGCCTGCGCGCTTGCGTCCATGCCCACCCATTGCCACAGAGGCCGCCAGCCGTTCGGCAGAGGCCAGCAGTGGCGGCAGCGCGCCGCCGACTTTCTCGGCATCGCGACGCAACCATATGGCGTCATGTGCAATGTCAGCCTGCGCTTTGCTCACGCGGCAATGTCCTGACCGGCGATGCGCGTGACCAGTCCGGCTATCAGATTGTCGAGCGTCTGGCCCTCAGCACGTGCGGCAAAGCTCAGCGCCATGCGGTGAATGAGGACCGGATGCGCAAGGGCTGCCACATCGCTTGCGGACGGTGCATAGCGTCCATCCATCAATGCCCGGGCCCGGACGGCCATCATCAGGGCTTGGGCGGCCCGAGGGCCCGGCCCCCAGCTGACAGCACCCTTGACCTGAGCATCGGCTTCCTCGCTGTCGGGGCGCGCGGCACGGACCAGATCAAGGATCAGTTCCACCACACTTTCGCCTACGGGCATCTGGCGGACCAGATGCTGCACATCCATCAGACGGGCGGCGTCGAAGACCGGCTCGGCTTCGGCCTCAGCCGTGCCAGTGGTGGCCAGCATGATCTCACGCTCGGCGTCACGGTCGGGGTAGTTTACGTCGATCTGGACAAGAAAGCGGTCAAGCTGGGCTTCGGGCAGTGGATAGGTGCCTTCCTGCTCGATCGGGTTCTGGGTCGCCAGCACATGGAACGGTTTTTCAAGGTCGCGCCGCTCGCCTGCAATCGAGACCTGCTTTTCCTGCATCGCCTGCAGAAGTGCCGATTGGGTACGGGGGGAGGCGCGGTTGATCTCATCTGCCATCAGAAGCTGACAGAAGATCGGGCCTTCGATGAATTTGAACGTGCGGCTGCCATCCTGACCGGTTTCCAGAACCTCGGCCCCAAGGATGTCAGACGGCATCAGATCGGGTGTAAACTGGACCCGGTTCGAATTGAGCCCCATGACCGTGCCCAGCGCTTCGACCAGCCGGGTTTTTGCCAGCCCGGGTGCACCGACCAGAAGCGCGTGACCGCCGCACAGAAGCGCTGTCAAGGACAGGTCCACCACGGCCGATTGGCCGATCACCCGCCGGGCGATCATCTCGCGCGCACGCGCGAGGTCCGCCCCTGTTGCTTCTATCTGGTCTGCCAGGTCGCTCATGCTCAAGCCTCTCGCCGTTGATTGCCGTTCCCTTGCGCACCATCTTGTCCGCAGAGTCTGAACGTATAATGTACGTCTTAACCACGATAGGGCAAATGATGAGCGCTCAGAAAACCGTGAAACCTGATGCTGGATCGATCGCTGCCGCGGCACAGGCGGCCACAAAGACGGGTTTGCCGCCCGTACATCTGTGGAATCCGCCCTTCTGCGGTGATCTTGACATGGAAATCAAACGTGATGGCACATGGTTCTACAATGGCACGCCCATCGGTCGAAAGCCGCTGGTCAAGCTGTTTTCATCGATTCTCAAGCTGGAGGACGGTGCCTATTTCCTCGTGACCCCGGTGGAGAAGGTCGGGCTGCGGGTTGAGGATGCACCCTTTGTGGCGGTGGACGCCGATATCGAGCGGGATGGTGGCACCCAGATCATTCGTTTCACCACCCATGTGGATGATGTTGTGGTCGCGGGCCCCGAAAACGCAATCAGGGTCGAACGCAATCCTCAGACCGGCGAGCCGTCGCCCTATGTGCACATCCGCAGCGGGCTGGAAGCGCTGATCGACCGCAAGACCTTTTATCGTTTGATCGACGCGGGCGAGGTCGAGGGCGAGATGTTCGGGCTGCGCTCTAACGGCATGTTCTTCCCGGTGATCCCGGCGGCTGAACTGGAGCTTTGAGCCATCAGTCGTCGCACGGGGCGGTTGATGCCGGATGCCTCCGGCGGGGATATTTTTGCCAAGAAGTTATCGTTCAGGCAATGGCCTCGACGGCGGCTTTCACGG
The DNA here is from genome assembly GCA_947494445.1 of uncultured Paracoccaceae bacterium. GTDB lineage: Bacteria > Pseudomonadota > Alphaproteobacteria > Rhodobacterales > Rhodobacteraceae > CANLSM01. Next base: position 230,542 of record CANLVD010000004.1, read on the forward strand.
CCTGTCTGGTCTGGTCAAGATCGGCATCGGTGAGCGCCAGTGACGGGTAGAGTTTGGCAGGTGATTTGAGGATACCATGCTGGCGCAAGACGTCATTATAGCGCGCGTTGAGTGCGGAATCCGCGCTTTGGTAGCTGCGATAGTCGCGCACGGTGTTTGAGGTGAATATGATGTCGAAAAGCGTAACATCGCCGACAATTCTGTGGGCAATGCCTGCTGCATCCAGCGCTGTGCTTTGCATGTCCATCAGGGTCTGGCCCAGTGATTTCAGCCGGTCATAGACACCGTCCCGGCGCAGGATTTCCATGGTTTTCAGCCCGGCAACAGAGGCAACCGGATTGCCCGACAGGGTGCCAAGTTGCATCAGCCAGCCTTCATCGCCGACCTTTGCCTTGTCGAAGTGATCCATAATGTCACGCCGCCCGGCGACAGCTGCCAGGGGAAACCCGCCGCCGATGATCTTGCCCAGTGAACACAGGTCAGGTGTGACGCCGTAGCGTTCCTGCGCGCCACCATAGTCAAGCCGAAAGCCGGTGACGATTTCATCAAAGATCAGGACAACTCCGTGCCGGTCACATTCCGCCCGCAGGGCAGCCAGAAATCCTGGTTCGGGGGCGATGACCCTTTGCAGGGGCTCGACAATGATGGCAGCGACATCGCGTCCGTGTTCATCAAGCAGCGAGCGGACCATGTCGATGTCGTTGAAAGGCGCGATCAGCATCTCATCGGCAACGGATTGCGGAATGCCGGCGCTGTCGGGCACGGCTTGGGGGAAATTGACCTGACGGCTGGGGGCAAGGCTCATCTGCGCTTCAGCACTCATGCCGTGATAGCCACCTTCGAATTTCAGCACCTTGGTGCGGCCGGTGAAAGCGCGCGCCAGCCGCAGCGCATACATGTCAGCCTCACCGCCAGAGGTGACAAAGCGGACCTGCTCGGCACAGGGCACGGCGCGGCAGATCTCTTCGGCCAGTTCGATCCCGGCAGCGTTGTTGGCAAAAAAGGTCATGCCCTTTGGCAGTTGCTCCAACACCGCTTCCAGCACTTCCGGATGGCCATGGCCGATCAGCATCGGGCCCGAGCCGATCAGGTAGTCGATGTATTCGCGGCCATCCTCGTCCCAAACGCGGCTGCCCTGCCCGTGGCTGAGAACCAGCCCATGATCAAAATTGCCAAAACCCGCGGCTGGCAGCACCTCAGCCGCGCGCGCAATCCAGTCCGCCTGTGTGTTGATCTTTTGCATCGTCTTGTCCCGAAACTGTCAGCTTGCAGGTGAGCGCAAACCCGGCCCGTTCGCAAGGCCGTTTGTGGGGCAAATGTCTTCCGGTCTTTACGCTGCGGCCAGAATCGGGTCCGGTGGCCGCAAATGGAACGGGAGAGCCCTGATGGACAATTTGTTTGAAACCGGTCTGGCACAGCGCAAGGCGACGCTGGGTGCGGACTATGTCGAGAAGAACCTGGCAGCCGCGGATGATCTGACCCGCCCTTTTCAGGAGGCGATGACCGCCTGGTGCTGGGGCTTTGGCTGGGGCGATGAGGCGCTGGATGTGAAAACACGCTCGCTGATGAACCTGTCGATGATCGGTGCGCTTGGCAAGATGACGGAATGGGAGCTGCATTTGCGCGGTGCGATCCGCAACGGCGTCACATTCGAAGAGATCCGCGCGACCATCCATGTGATCGGCATCTATTGCGGCGTGCCGCAGTCGCTGGAATGCTTTCGCGTGGCCCGCAAGGTGCTGGAAGAGGAAGGTGTTCAGCCCAGCGGCATGGGCACGTAGCGGAACCCGTCGCCGTAGCGCATGACCCGGCCGACGCCCGGAAAGGGGAAGTGATAGCCTGCGACCAGTGTCTGCGTCTCGGCAGCTTCTGCCAGCAGACGTTTGCGGGTCTTGATCGCCAGTGGCTTGTCGAGGTCGGCACCGACTGACCAGTCGGGATGCTCGAGGCCAGCAAGATAGTGCACGCTGGTGTCGACCAGATGCAGAAGGCTTTCGCCACGGCTTTCCAGACGCACCGCGAAATGGCCGTGGGTGTGGCCCGGTGCCGCGACTGCGGTGATGCCGGGCGCCAGTTCCTGCCCGTCTCCGTAGCTTCTGATCGATTGCTCAACCGGCAGAATGCGTTCGCGGCAATGGGCGATCATTGTGCGCATGGCAGAGGGTGCCTGAGCGGGATCCTGGGTCCAGAACTTGAACTCGACCTCGGGCAGGAAGTGCCGGGCGGCGGTGAAGATGTCCTGACCGCCTGATGACAGACCACCCACATGATCGGGATGGCCGTGGGTGATGATGACCTTGTCGATGTCGCGCACCCCTAGGCCAAGACTGGCAAGTGCCCCGGCAAGTCGCCCCTCTTCGCCCCCCGATCCGGCATAGCCTGTATCACCCATGCCGGTGTCGATCAGCACCCGCTCTCCGTCGGATTCCACCAGCATCACCTGCAAGGGGATCACGGCCTTGTCTGTCGGCAGGCCGTAATGGCGGAAGAGTGCCTGAATATCGGCACGCGGCATGTTGGAGGCAAACATGCCCAGCCCCATGGAAAAGCTGCCATCATCAATGATCGAGATCGTCATGTCGCCGAGCGAGAACTGGCGGATGGCCCTGAACGCGGTTTGACCGGCGGCTGATGCCGGTCCTGTCCGGGTCAGCAACAGGCTTCCCCCCAATCCGCCAAGAACAAATCTGCGGCTTAGTTGCGCTGTCATCTCCGGTCCCTCCACTTTTCAGGAAGGATCACCAAGCTTGCGCGAAATGACAAATCACTTCTGGATTTTGTCGGTCCGGATGTCGCGCAGGTCTTTCTCAATCGCTGTCAGGCGTTCCAGAACCTCATCGCGGTAGGCGTCGGTCTTGCCGATCTCTTCCTCGCTGTGAGCCTCCTGCATGGAGTTGACGATCAGACCGACGAGAAGGTTTACCACCGCGAATGTGGTGACCAGAATGAAGGGCACGAAAAACGCCCAGGCCCAGGGGTAGACCTCCATTACCGGGCGCACGATCCCCATGGACCAGCTTTCCAGAGTCATGATCTGGAAAAGCGAATAGGCGGATTCGCCGATGGAGCCGAACCAGTCAGGGAAACTTTCTCCGAACATCTTTGTGGCCATCACAGCGCCGATGTAGAACACCAGCGACATCAGCGCGAAGACCGAGCCCATGCCTGGCAGCGCATTGACCAGCCCTTCGACCACGCGGCGTAGGCTTGGCACGATGGAGATCATCCTGAGCGCGCGCAGAATACGCATGGCACGCAGGGCCGAGAAACCTTCTGACGCAGGCATCAGGGAGACGCCGACGATCACGAAGTCAAAGAGGTTCCAGCCGTTGCGGAAGAAACGCGGCCCGAAGGCGATCAGCTTGGCCAAGAGCTCCACCACGAAAATCGCCAGGCAAATGCGATCCAGTGTCTTGAGGATGGGGCCGAAACGGTCCATCGCTGCAGGCCATGTTTCCATGCCAAGGATTATGGCGTTGAAGATGATGACCCCGAGGATGGCGTATTGCACGCGCGGGCTGTCTACCCAACTGGCAAGTCTTTGGCGCAGGGACATGGTCAGGCAACTCCGCAAATGCTGTCGGGGTGAGACATGGCGGTGAATGAACGCTCAGGCAAGAGGTCCGGTGCGATTGGCATAGGCACAAGGCGTAAATTTTTGACTGATCGGGCGGTTGGGTGAATTTCTGGACAGTTTGCCTTGCGCGGGCGTCAGTTGTCCCATTCCCGCTGTTGCCGCAACTGCTCCCCGATCATGCACCCGGGACGGGCGGCATTTCGGACGCGAAAACGCGGCGCGGGCTGGAGACCGGCGATTTCCAGCACAAGTTTCTGGCGGATCGATACGATCAGGCGGGTGATGTCATGGATCGGGATCACGAAGGCGCTTTCGCCCGCAATCACACAATCCTCATAGTAATAATCCAGATCCTCGATCGAGTAATAGCCGCCCGGGCGTTTGACCATGAAGGGCAGGCCGTTGATCTCGATCCCTTTGGCGGCCACTGCATCGCGGGCCTCAAGCACGGGACCACCGCGGTTGTTCGGACCATCGCCCGAGACATCGATCACCCGGCGTGTGCCATCGAAATCATTGCCCTCGATCAGTTCTGCTGATTTCAACAATGCGCTTGAGATCGACGTGCCGCGCAACCCACCCACCGGTTTGGAGCGCAGAAGTGTCGCCACCCGGGCTGCATCTTCTGCCGTGCGAATATGGGTCCACGGGACGAGGATCCGGTGATGATCTACCCCGCCCCATTCCATGTACAGAAACGCCACTTCGCCGATGGGCCCGCTTTCAAAGGCGCTGGTGACGGCCGGATGCTCCAAGGCTGATGCATATCCCTCCCGCTGCAGGTTCAACTCATCAAGATCCATGGACCGCGAGACATCGACCGCAATCACCAGCTCGACATCGACCTGCTCCATGGCCATGGCAGGGCGCATCAGGCACAGGATGGCGATTGCAAGCAGGCCGAATTTCATGTCACGTTCCCGAAATGAACCAATGAAGGCCAGTCTAGCATGTCCGACCCGTTCTTTCAGCCTGTTTCAGGTTTCGATTTGCCGCGATTTGCCGGTATTCCCACCTTCATGCGCTTGCCCCATGTGCCGCTTGAAGATGACCGGATCAGCGAGGTCGAGATCGGGTTGATCGGCGTGCCCTGGGATGCTGGTACGACCAACCGCCCCGGTCCGCGTCATGGCCCGCGTCAGTTGCGCGACTATTCCACGATGATCCGCACCCTGCATCCGGTCAGCGGGATCAACCCATATGCGCTGTGCGCCTGTGCTGATCTGGGCGATGTCGGGCCGAACCCTGCGGATCTGCATGACAGCATGGAGCGGATCACACGGTTCTATACTCAGGTGAAGGCCAAGGGGATCACGCCGATGACCGCAGGGGGCGATCATCTGTGCTCGTTGCCGGTGCTGCGCGGTCTGGCCTCGGACGGGCCCTTGGGGATGATCCATTTCGATGCCCATACCGACCTGTTCGAAAGCTACTTCGGCGGCTACAAATACACCCATGGGACGCCCTTCCGCCGCGCGATCGAGGAAGGTCTGCTCGATCCCAAGCGGGTCATCCAGATCGGCATTCGCGGCACCATGTATGACGGCGAGGACATTGAATGGGGCCGCGCACAGGGTGTTACCATCATCACGGTCGACGAATTGTTTGCCCGTGGCATCCCGGATGTGATGGCGCAGGCGCGTGAGGTGGTGGGAAGCCAGCCCACATATTGCAGTTATGACATTGATTTCATCGATCCCGCATATGCACCCGGCACCGGCACGCCCGAGATCGGCGGGCCGAACAGCTATCAGGCGCAGCAGGTGGTGCGCGAGATGTCGGGCGTCAATCTGATCGGGGCGGATCTGGTGGAGGTCTCCCCACCCTTTGATGCCTCTGGCGGGACGGCCTGGCTGGGCGTGTCGATCATCTTCGAGTTGCTGTGCATGCTGGCCGAGGCCCGTGCTGCGCGGCGTTAAACCTCTTCTTCAGGGGCCAGTGTCAGCGGGGTCTGGATGGTCGCGCGCAGATCATCCGTGGCTAATGGCGCATCGGGCCGCGCCAGACGGTATCGGGTCACCCACATCAAACGCTCCTCTGCCCGTGTGATCGCCACATAGGCCAGTCGTTTCCACAAGGGAATTCCCGCCTCGGTCCGGCCCGCCCGCGAGGCGGCGTAGAGATCGGGCGCAAAGACCTGAACCGTGTTCCACTGCGAGCCTTGCGCCTTGTGCATCGTCACGGCCGAGCCGTGCAGGAACGCGGCCCCCATACGGGCGGCTGAGGGGATGAGCGGCTCTTCCTCATCAGGTTTTTCGATCTTGATGATGGTGGCCACGCTGACCTGCGGGTCTTCGGCCCCCAGCACGTGCAAACGGGAAAACCCGGGCTTGCGCCCCTCGCCCAGATACACCGCCTGCGCGCCCTTGATCAGACCGCGCGCTTCAAGATCAATGCGCTTGCGACGGTGCTTTAGCGGCAACTCGATGCCATCGCAGATCAGCGGCTCGCCGGGCAGAAGGTGATCCTCGGGTGCATCGAAAGCTGCACGAAAAGCGTTGATCAGACGGATGCGCGTGGCGTTGCGCCAGACCAGCACAGGGGAACGCGCCATCAGGCCCGCGTCCACCCGTGGGCTGACGACAACGCGGTCGTCCTGAGCGGCTTTTTCCTCGATCATACGCTCGAATGCCTCGAAACTCAGCGTCTCGTCACTCAGCGCGTGGGCCAGATCAAGGATCGGGTTGTCAGCGGCCTGCCGGTGGATGCGGCTGAGGCTGAGCTTCGCTTCGTCTTTCAGCGCATCGAAACACATGTTTCCCGATTGGCCCACGGGCGCAAGCTGCGCGGGATCACCAAACAGAACCAGTGTCGAGAAGATCTCCCGCAGGTCATCAAACTGCTTGTCATCCAGCATCGAGGCTTCATCGACAAACCCGATATCCAGCGGATCATCACGCCGTTTCCAGCCGGTGATGAAATCCGAGCCACGAAGCCCGGCAGCTGCCAGTGCACCGGGAATGGATTTCTGCACATCGTAGAACTGCTTGGCCCGGTCAAGGGCGGCATCCGTCAACCCCTCCACCTCGGGCCGTTCGCCCTCTCCGGTCAGCCAGGCGGCGATGCGTTCATATTCCGGGTCATAGACGGGCGTGTAAAGAATGCGGTGAATGGTGGTAGCGGGCACGCCGCGCAGGCGCAGCACGCTGGCGGCCTTGTTGGTGGGCGCAAGCACGGCGATGGTGCGTTTGTCCTTGCGGGGACGACCTTCATAATCGGCGGAAGCGATCTTGACGCCAGCAGCGACCACAGCGTCGACCATATGGGCCAGAAGTACGGTCTTGCCTGATCCTGCCTTGCCCAGAACCGCCAACGTCCGGTGGACCCCTTCGCTTTGCGGCAGCGTTGTCCCCTCCACCAGATCAACGCCCGCGCTTTGCAGCACATCGGCGATCAGGTCATAGGCTTCGGCCTGGTCTGGGGACAGGTCCATGGTCTCTCCGGCAGGGCTGGGCCACGGGCTGCGGCCTGCCCTGCCGGGTTACACCGGGACGGCTCAGGCCGCCAGTGGCATTTGGCTGGGGAAGGAGGCTTCGAACCAGTCGCGGGCGGCTGTCACCTCAAATCCGGTTTTGTCAGCGATGGAGGCGCGGCATTCGGGCGTGATGGGCCAGAGGCCAACACTGATGGCATCCTTGCCAGTGCCTTCGGTGCCGGTGACGGTCGGCTCCCAGCCGATGTTGCGGTAAATGCGGATCATGCGATTGTCGAAGACCCCGACGCTGTCGGTCAGGCCAAAGCGCAGGCCAAGCTCGCAGCCTGCCAGCATCAGGGCGCCGGCCACCTTGCGACCATCCTCGGCATCAGGGCTGATGCAGAAACGGGTGCATTCCCAGATCAGGGGGCTGGCGATGGCGACTCCGTCACTAAGATGCGCGAAATGTTCGTTGACCATGGTGCGGCCCACAGTGGGCAGAACCCGCATCGACCCGCCATGCAGCCCGTTGGGGCGCTGCCAGATGATGTAAAGCGGGTTCATGTCATCGTATTCGTCACGCTCCTGCCCGTCGTCGCCCACGGTGATGTCCCAGTTCAGGCGTTCCTTGAACTGGCGGCGGCGGTCATTGAACATGGAAGAGGCAAGTGCTGGCTCGGAGGTCAGTTGGTCGGCATAAATGAAACGGATCATGGTGGGCATTCCCTGCTGATTGAGATTGCCCAATCAGTGGGATTGCCATGGTTAATGAATTCCTAGCGTGCGCAGGAACAAAAATATAGCAACATATTGTTTTTGTTAGATTTTAAATCACAATTGCGCGTTGAATCAGGGCAACTGCAACTGCGTGAGTGGTGTTGAGCGCGCCCAGTTTGTGGCGTGCGGTGTCGACGTAAACCCGGAACGTATGCTCGGAGATTTTCAGCTGCTCAGCGGCCTGAGCCCTTGATTTTCCTAGACTTAACAGGGTCAGCACGTCGCGTTCCCTTGGTGAAAGCTCCTTGATCGTGGCCTCTTCCTCGCCGGTCAGGGCCTGTACCTTTTCATGCACGTAATGCGACAGCAACAAGTAGTCGCGCTTCTGTGCCTCAAGCTGGCTTTCCCACTGGGCCGGTTTTGCATTTACATTAAAGCTCAACATCGCAAATCGACCGGCGGCACCGCGCATTGGTATGGAATACCCGTTTAGACCGACGCCCCCATCCAGTGCTTCCTTGAGGATTCGGTGCTCCATCTTGCCGGACCAGTTCAGTCTTGACCATTCGACCGGCAGCCAACTGCGCTGGGTCGACATATAGACAGGATCGTGATTGCGATACCCTTCGTTGATGTAATGCATGACCCATTCGACGGGGTAGGTGAACAGGTTCTGTTCTTTCAGACCGGGGCCACCTGAATGATAGACGATGTGATCGAGGTCATAGTTTTCCCGAAGCGTCTTCAGGAGAACAGGGATATCATCTACAGACTCACTGGTCTGCAGTTGGTCGATGGTCTCTTCCAGTAGATGGCTCATTGTTGGACGCCAATTCAGATACTGCTACGCAATCCCGAACCTCCCGAGCCGCAATCACCATTGCATCATCAAGATGTTCAGCCAGTGCAATCATGGCATTCTTTTGAGCGAATTGGCGAATGTCAGCCAGTATATCAATCATCCAATCTTGCGACATGTGTGAGTCTCATTCCAAATGGTTAACAGATGGTTAATACAACCTTAGCATGTATTAGCGTATCACAAAACTCGCCGAATAAAACTCCCCCAAAACTGCGAGGGGCTGTGGATAAAATGGAACAGTTTCAATGTATGAAGGGAATACGCCCGTTTTTCAAGGCGTACTCCCTGTGGATGAAATCAAAGGTCAATTGACTTGATTCTTCGGTTGATTTCAGCGGCTCGCCTCTAACGTGTCGTCAAAGGTGCGCAATCCGGTGCGCGTGGCCCCGACCAGAACGGCCATGTTTCCCGGTTTGTGCTCATTGCGCAGCATCTTCGTGTGGGCCTGAGGGATCTGTGCCCAGGGGAAGACTTCGGACATGCAGGGGTCAAGCCTGCGCTCCATCATCAACTGGTTGGCACTGGCGGCCTGCTTGAGGTTTGCAAAGTGGCTGCCCTGCACCCGTTTCTGGTGCATCCAGAGGTAACGCGCATCCATGGTCAGGTTGTATCCGGTGGTGCCGGCACAGATCACCACGATGCCACCCTTCTTCACAACAAAGACCGAAACCGGCATGGTCGCCTCGCCGGGGTGTTCGAAGACCATATCGACATTGTTGCCCTTGCCGGTGATGTCCCAGATCGCCTTGCCGAACTTGCGGACCTCGCCGAACCATTCCTTGTATTCAGGCGTGTTGACTTTGGGCATCTGCCCCCAGCAGTTGAAATCCTTGCGGTTGATGACGCCCTTGGCGCCCAGCCCCAGAACAAATTCCCTCTTGTCCTCGTCCGAGATCACGGCAATCGCATTGGCCCCTGCTGTGGTTGCCAGCTGGATCGCATAGGACCCAAGACCGCCCGAGGCCCCCCAGACCAGAACGTTCTGACCAGGGCGCAGTTCATGAGGCGCATGGCCGAACAACATCCGGTAGGCCGTGGCCAGGGTCAGCGTGTAGCAGGCGCTTTCTTCCCAGGTCAGGTGTTTGGGGCGCGGCATAAGCTGCTGGCTTTGAACACAGGTAAATTGCGCAAATGACCCGTCCGGTGTCTCATAGCCCCAGATCCGCTGGGAAGGCGAGAACATCGGGTCACCCCCATTGCAGTGCTCGTCATCACCATCATCCTGATTGCAGTGGATCACTACCTCATCGCCGACCTTCCAGCGTTTGACCTTCTCACCCACGGCCCAGACGATGCCAGACGCGTCCGATCCCGCGATATGGTACGGTTCATTGTGCACATCGAAGACCGAGATCGGTGTGCCCAGCCCTGCCCAGACGCCGTTGTAGTTCACGCCAGCGGCCATAACGAAGACCAGCACGTCGTGGCTGTCGAGCTTGGGAATATCGACCACTTCGACCTTGAAGGCCTGCTCCGGCTCTCCTTCGCGCTCGCGCCGGATGGTCCAGGCATACATCTGCGCCGGCACGTAGCCCATGGGAGGGATCTCTCCCATTTCATAAAGATCCTTTTCAGGCGCTTCATAGCTGGCTGTAGGTCCGTCGAGGGCCATGTCTCTCTCCATTTTCACGTGTTGCGAATCTTTCACGCAACAAAATTACAAAATCATGTTCAAAAAGTTCATGACATTATCATTCTTGCAGCGCAAGCGCTATTTTGTGCGCCGCAGCAGTAATTTTCATTAAGCAATATGGGTAAAAGAAAAATTTTATTGCTTGACGAGATGCGCAATGGAGTTTGCGTAGTACGAAATGGTTGCAGCTTCCTGTGGATCAATCGCGATCACGCCATCCTTGTTGGTGATCAGACGCCGCTCATCCAGATGCCGCAGAGCATTCTCAAAGGCATATTCAGCATCCTTGCGTGGGATATAGGCCTTGGCGACAGCGGATTTGAACAGTTCCAGACAGTCGTTGAAGGCCAGTTTCAGGTCAGGTTCTGACCAACTGCGTTCAGGCTCCTGCATCAGTACCGTTGCCAGAACCGGCAATGGCAACACAGGCACCAATGCACCGATTGCGCCCATCAGATCAGCCCCCAGCCTGCCAACCGGGTCTTCGACATCCGGGTGCGCAAGCTTCCAGTGACGAAGGGACAGGGGCACGCCAAAGGCAACGCCCGCATAGCCGAAGCGGTGGTACTTGCCCTGCAGGCGCAGGCGCAGCAGCTTGCCGAAGAACTTGCCCAGCGAGACGAAGGAGACTTTGAAGCGCACACTGTCATCTCCGGCAGCGGGCAGCAGCGTGCGATCCTCGATCACCCGGTCGTAGTTCAGGGCAATCGGGATGAAAACCACATCGCGCGGGCTTGCATCGTCGAAACCTTCATAAAGATAGCTGAGAAGCCCCAACTTGGGTTCTTGCAGGTGTCCGTCCCGACTGAGCCGTCCTTCGGGAAAGATCGCCTGTGCCACCCCGCCTTCGGTCGCCATCTTGACGTAGCGCGACAGCACCTTGCGATAGAGCGGGTTGAGCGACTTGCGGCGTATGAAATACCCGCCCATGGCCCGGATCAACGGTTGCAGTGGCCAGACGCGGGCCCATTCCCCCACCGCATAGGACAGGGCCGAGCGTGACGAGACGAGATAGGTCACCAGAACATAATCCATGTTGGACCGGTGGTTCATGACGAAGATGACCGTCGCTTCGGGGTCGATCCCGCGCAATTCATCCGCCGCCACATGGGTCAGGCGCACACGATACAGCGCCTGGCTCAGCCATTTGGCCCCTCGGGTGGCCAGACCGAAATAGGCAAAAACCGAAAAGGACGGGACGATTTCGCGGGCATAGCGCTCGGCCCGTTCAGCCACCACTTCACGCGGGACGCCCTCCTCTTCCGCTGCTTCGGCGATTGCGTGCATGATCATCGGGTCATGCACCAGACGGTCAATAAGAACCTTGCGCTTGGTCAGTTTGAAGGGCTGGATCTCCAGATCAAGCCGCTTGTTCAGCCGCTCGATCGCACGGTTCAGACGGGCGCGAAAGAACCACTTTACCGAGGGGAACAACAGACGCTCCACCAAAGCCACCACCGCAAAGGCGCCTGCAAGAACCGCGAACCAGACAGGAATTTCAATCGTTTCAGTCACACGGCGAAGCCTAGCGGCTATTTCGGGCATGGCCAGCAAATAGCGATCTCACCTGTGCGTTATTTAATTCCATCAAACCCTCTTGCTCAGTAATTTTATTGCGTGTAAGTGTTGCTGCATCGCAGCAATTTTCCGAGTCGTCCGATGTCAGATGCCCAAAAAGATCGCCCCTGGATTTTCCGCACCTATGCCGGGCATTCCACGGCGACCGCCTCCAACGCGCTCTATCGGTCCAATCTGGAAAAGGGCCAGACCGGTCTTTCGGTAGCATTCGATCTGCCGACACAGACCGGATATGACAGCGACCATGTTCTGAGCCGGGGGGAAGTGGGAAAGGTCGGCGTTCCGATCTCGCATCTGGGCGACATGATGACCCTGTTTCAGGATATCCCGCTGGAGCAGATGAACACCTCGATGACGATCAATGCGACAGCGCCTTGGTTGCTTGCGCTCTATATTGCCGTGGCTGAAGAGCAGGGTGCGGACATCTCGGCCCTGCAAGGCACGGTTCAGAACGACATCATCAAGGAATATCTCAGCCGTGGCACCTATGTGTTTCCGCCCGAGCCGTCGCTGAAGCTGATCGGCGATGTGGCGGAGTATTGCTACACGACCGTCCCCAAATGGAACCCGATGAACATCTGTTCCTACCACCTGCAGGAGGCTGGAGCCACGCCCGAGCAGGAGCTGGCCTTTGCGCTGGCTACGGCGACGGCGGTGCTTGATCAGGTGCGCGGACAAGTCCCGGCTGAGGATTTCCCGCGTGTGGTCGGGCGCATCTCGTTCTTCGTGAACGCTGGCATCCGCTTTGTCACCGAGATGTGCAAGATGCGCGCCTTTGTTGATCTGTGGGACGAGATTTGCCGGGAGCGCTACGGCGTTGAAGACCCGAAATTCCGCCGCTTCCGCTATGGTGTGCAGGTAAACTCGCTGGGTCTGACCGAGCAACAGCCTGAGAACAACGTCTACCGCATCCTGATCGAGATGTTGGCGGTGACCCTGTCCAAGAAGGCCCGGGCGCGCGCCGTTCAACTGCCCGCATGGAACGAAGCGCTGGGTCTGCCACGCCCATGGGATCAGCAATGGTCGCTCAGGATGCAGCAGATCATGGCCTATGAGACCGATCTTCTGGAATATGACGATCTCTTTGACGAGAACCCGGCCGTGGATCGCAAGGTCGAGGCGCTGAAGGCTCAGGCGCGTGAGGAACTGGCGACTATTGATGCCATGGGCGGCGCTGTCGCAGCGATTGCCTATATGAAGGGCCAGCTCGTCGAAGCCAATGCCAGCCGTCTGGGCCGTATCGAACAGGGCAAGACCACAGTGGTCGGTGTGAACCGCTACGAGATGGGTGAGGACAGCCCGTTGGTCGGCAGTGACGGTGGGATCATGGTGGTTGATCCATCGGTTGAACAGGATCAGATCACGCGTCTGCGCGCATGGCGGGAGAGCCGCGATGATGCGACCGTAAGGGATGCACTGGATGCCTTGAAAACCGCCGCGCGGTCAGGCGATAACATCATGCCGCCCTCGGTCGCCTGCGCCAAGGCAGGTGTGACCACCGGCGAATGGGGCGCAGCCATGCGGGCGGTTTTCGGCGAATACCGGGCACCGACCGGCGTCGGCACATCTATTTCCAACGCAGCCGAAGGGCTGGAAGATGTACGCGAGGCTGTGGCCAGTGCAGGTACCGCACTTGGCCAGCAATTGCGTTTTCTGGTCGGCAAGCCTGGTCTGGATGGCCATTCCAATGGCGCCGAACAGATCGCCGTGCGCGCCCGCGACTGCGGCATGAAGGTCTTCTATGAGGGCATTCGCATGACGCCCGAAGCACTGGTGGAGGCGGCGATTGAGGATGATGTGCACATCATCGGCCTGTCGATCCTGTCAGGATCTCACCTGCCTCTGATCGAGGAAACGCTCACCCGTCTGCGCGATGCGGGCAAAGGCGACATACCGGTGATCGCCGGTGGGATCATTCCCGAGGCCGATGCACAGCTTCTGCTGCAAAAAGGAGTGGCCAAGGTCTATACGCCCAAGGATTTCGACCTCAACCGGATCATGATCGACATTCTTGATCTGGTGGCCCCGGCACGACAGGCGGCTGAGTAAGTTTCAGGCAGGCTTGTTCGCCACGAACATCACCTCACCGCGCAGCAGGCCGTGGGTCTGAACGTCAGGTTCAACCGCAACCACCTCCCGCAGATCGAACCCCGCGGCCTTGATCCGGTCGCGAATGTCACGCCCGTAAAAACGGACATGATCCCACTGGCCGAAATGCTCATGCGCCTCCGGTCCCAGCGGGATATCCGGATTTTCATAGGTCTCGGCCCAGCCCTCGCAGATCGGCGTGGACAAAACCGCTATACCACCGGGCACCAGGACGCGGTAAAGTTCTGACAGCGCCTTGCGGTCGTCCACATGCTCCAGCACATGGTTGCAGATGATCCGGGTGAAACAGGCGTCTTCCAGCTCCATCTCTTCGATGTTGAGCTTCAGATCCGCTTCGGGCCGCATGTAATCGGTCGTGACATAGCGCCCGACCTGAGGTTCGATGAACCTTCGGACTGTCTTTTCGGCCGCGAAATGCAGCAGACTGTCGGCTTTCGAAAACGGCTGTTCCCGCTCGACCCAAAGATAAAACAGCCGATGCCGTTCCAGTGACCAGCAGGACGGGCATTTCGCGCTCAGTCGTGGAGGGATGCCGAAAGGGCCGAACTGGCCTTCATACTTGCAGATCGGGCAGGTCTTGGCCGGGGCTTTCTTGATCGCACGTTTCAGCCGGACAATGGCGTTGTCCACGTCCTTGTCATAGCGCTGCTGCTGGCGGGTCTTGGTCATGGGGCAGATGGTCCTTACACGTCAACTTGCACCAAGTGAAGCACAGGAACGCACCAGACGCCACTCAGACCCGGCGCTCGACCATCATCTTCTTGATCTCGGCGATGGATTTCGCCGGATTCAGACCCTTGGGACAGGTGCGTGTGCAGTTCATGATCGTGTGGCAACGGTAAAGCTTGAACGGGTCTTCCAGCTCGTCCAGCCGCTGACCGGTCGCCTCATCCCGGCTGTCGATGATCCAGCGATAGGCATGCAAAAGCGCTGCCGGGCCAAGGTAGCGGTCGCCGTTCCACCAGTATGATGGGCAGGAGGTCGAGCAGGACGCGCACATCACACACTCGTAAAGGCCATCCAGTTTCTTGCGATCCTCGATGGACTGACGCCACTCTTTGGCAGGCCGGTTTGTCTTGGTTTCAAGCCACGGCATGATGGAGGCGTGCTGAGCATAGAAATGCGTCAGATCCGGCACCAGATCCTTGACCACCGGCATATGCGGCAGTGGATAGATCTTCACATCACCCGTCACCTCGTCCATGCCATAGATACAGGCCAGCGTGTTGATGCCGTCGATGTTCATCGCGCATGATCCGCAAATCCCCTCCCGGCAGGAGCGGCGGAAGGTCAGCGTCGGATCAATATCGTTCTTGATCTTGATCAGGGCGTCCAGCATCATCGGGCCACAGGTGTCGAGATCGACAAAATAGGTGTCCACACGCGGCGTCTCGCCACTGTCAGGGTCCCAACGGTAGATCTTGAAGGTGCGCAGGTTCGTCGCCCCCTCGGGCTTGGGCCAGGTCTTGCCCACCGTGATGCGGGAGTTCTTCGGAAGCGTCAGTTCTACCATCTACCTAATTCCTGTATCTTCAGGCCACTCAGCCTTTGAAATCCGCCAATTTGCCACCACCCAGCATGAACTCATAGGCCGAGGCCTTCTGATCTTCGCTCAGGCCTTCCCAGAACTTCTGCTCTGCCTCCGTGAAGGTGATCTCCCGGGGTTCCGGTCCCAGATCGGCGACACCCGACATGCAGGCATCAAAGGTTGAAGAGGGACGGATCGAAATCAGGGACACACCCCGAAACGTCGCCTCGACAAACTGTCCGGTACCGTTGCGTTGCAGTTTCACATTGGGGTCCGAGATGGCTGCCTGAGCTTCACCATAGCAGGCCGCTTCCTTCTCGGATGCGAAATCCGGGCCGCTGACTTCGGGCTTGGAACAGGCGGCGATGCCACAGACCAGCAATAGGGGCAGAGCGCGCAACACCATCATCAGGCCGCGATGAACTGGGCGAACGTGCCGCCGTTCTCGATGAAGACCAGCGCGTCCTTCTTGGCGCTTTCCGTCAGGCTGTTCCAGATCAGCAGTTCATCCGAATTCAGGCCGGCTGGCGCTTCCAGAACCATGGCTTTCTCGGCTTCTACGGCCATGGCTTCGGGCTTTTCCGCCTCCGTTGACATGGTCTCTTCGCAGGCGGCAAGGCCGAAGGTGGCAAGGGCAATCAGGGAAATTCGAGCAATCATCCTATCAATCTCCATCAGTAAACGCGGGCTTTGGGCGCAATCTTCGCCAGATCGATCCCACCTTCGTCCTTGGTGGTCAGCGGGTCAAGATGCACGTCCCTGTAGGTCAATGCGACGCTGTTATCCGCTGCAACCCGGGCCAGTGTGTGTTTGCGCCAGTCGACATCATCACGATCCGGGTGATCTTCCTGAGCATGAGCGCCACGGCTTTCCTTGCGCGCCTCGGCCGAAACGACGGTGGCCAGAGCGTTGGGCATCAGGTTGTCCAGCTCAAGCGTTTCCATCAGATCCGAGTTCCAGATAAGGGACCGGTCCGAGACCTTGATGTCGGCCATGTCGGCAGCAACCTTTGCCATCTTTTCACACCCTTCTTTCAGGGTCTTGTCGGTGCGGAACACGGCAGCATCAGCCTGCATCGTGCGCTGCATGGACAGGCGCAGCTCTGCCGTACCAATTGCACCATCCGCGTGGCGCAGCTTGTCGAAGCGGTCCATGGACTTGGTCACGGACGCCTCGTTCAACACGGGATTTGCGGCGTCGGCATCGACAACCTCTCCTGCCTTGATCGCCGCGGCACGGCCAAAGACCACCAGATCGATGAGAGAGTTCGACCCAAGACGGTTGGCCCCGTGAACGGAGGCACACCCCGCCTCTCCCACAGCCATCAGGCCGGGTAGAATCCGGTCGTGATCCTCTGCTGTCGGATCGAGCACCTCACCCCAGTAATTCGTCGGAATGCCACCCATGTTGTAATGCACGGTCGGGATCACCGGGATCGGCTCGCGGGTCACATCCACACCCGCAAAGATCCGCGCGCTTTCCGAAATGCCGGGCAAACGCTCGGCCAAAGCCTCCTTCGGGAGGTGGTTGAGGTTCAGGTGAATGTGATCGCCATCTGCCCCCACACCGCGCCCTTCGCGGATCTCCATCGTCATGCAGCGCGACACCACATCGCGCGACGCAAGATCCTTGTAGGTGGGTGCATAACGCTCCATGAACCGTTCACCTTCGGAGTTGGTCAGATACCCGCCCTCTCCGCGCGCACCTTCCGTGATCAGGCAACCTGCTCCATAGATGCCGGTCGGGTGGAACTGCACGAATTCCATGTCCTGCAACGCCAGCCCCTGCCGCGCCACCATGCCGCCACCATCGCCGGTGCAGGTGTGCGCAGAAGTGGCCGAGAAATAGGCGCGCCCATAGCCGCCGGTGGCCAGCACGACCATTTTGGCGTTGAAGCGGTGGATCGTGCCGTCATCCAGTTTCCAGGCCAGAAGACCCTGACACTGCCCATCCTCGGACATGATCAGATCGATGGCGAAATACTCGATGAAGAACTCAGCATTGTTCTTCAGGCTTTGACCATAAAGCGTGTGCAGGATCGCATGGCCTGTCCGGTCAGCCGCGGCACAGGTGCGCTGTACTGGTGGGCCTTCGCCGAATTCGGTCGTGTGACCGCCAAAGGGCCGCTGATAAATCTTGCCCTCTTCGGTGCGCGAGAAGGGCACTCCATAATGCTCAAGCTCGTAAACCGCTTTCGGGGCTTCCCGCGACAGGTATTCCATCGCATCCGTGTCACCCAGCCAGTCGGAGCCTTTGACCGTGTCATACATATGCCACTGCCAGTGATCAGGGCCCATGTTCGACAGGGATGCAGCGATGCCACCCTGAGCGGCAACGGTATGCGAGCGGGTCGGGAAAACCTTGGTCACGCAGGCGGTTTTCAGCCCTTGCTCAGCCATGCCAAGCGTTGCCCTGAGGCCCGAGCCGCCAGCGCCGACAACCACGACATCATAGGTATGATCGATATATTCGTAAGCAGACATCAGTAATCCTCTCGCCCTTCAGGCCGTGAAGGCGATTTTGAGAATAGCAAAGGCTCCGGCGATCCCGACAGCCCCGCAGAACAACGTGTTGGCCAGCATGGCGACCGTGCGTTGCAGGGTATTGTGCACGTAATCCTCGATCACGACCTGAAGGCCCTGCATCAGGTGATGCGCCGTGACCAGTACGAACAAGACACCGACGATGGCGTGAAACGGGCTGGCGTAAAGCGCCTGCAACCCTTCAGCCCCGTGGCCAATGGCGTTGGCATAGGGAAACACGAAAAACGGGGTCAGGATCACCAGCGCTACGGATGTGATGCGGTGGGTCCACCAGTGCCCGACGCCTTCCTTGGCCGAACCCAGCCCCTCAACCCGCTGCCTGTCTGTCAGATATCGCATCGTGACCTCCTTCAGAAAATCGCAACGAAAAGCGTGATGAGGCTCAGCACCCCGGCGACAGCTGCAATCGCGATGGAGGAGTTCTTGATGAACTCCATGTCAAAGCCATGCCCCATGTCCCAGATCAGGTGCCGGATGCCGGTTCCGAAGTGATACCACAGCCCGATCACCGCGAAAAACAGGATCAGGGCCAGCAGCCACCAGCCGGATGGCCGGGCTGCTTCAACGGTGCCAGAGGCATGCAAGAGCGTAATCACCAGTGCCAGAAACCCGACTGCCAGACCCGCGCCTGTGATCCGATGAAAGATCGACATGATGGAGTTGACCTGAGGACGGTAGATCGTCAGGTGCGGAGACAGGGGTCGATTGCCCCGGTTCACATCAGCCATTTTACCCTCTTTATTACATGCGCCTGCACAGAAATGCTGCGCAGCTTTTAAGCAGTGTCTATCGGATCAGGCCGCTTTGCGACAATTGTTTTTGGTGCGTTGCGACAATAGTTCAGGGATTTGTGATCACTGGATATTTTGATGTGATCACAAAAACCAGACAGATGAAACAAATTGACCATCGCTTGCGAAAATTCGCGCCGGATCAGACAGGGCAAACGACCCAGTAATCCAGATCCAGTAAAATCTCCGGCAGGTATTTGCCATCTTCACCCCGCAACGGGCCAGCTTCGCCTTTGGTTGCGACAGTTCTGAGTCGCAGCAAACCGACGCCGGAGTGCCCGGTCTCTGCCACATCCAGAACTTCGCTCCAGGCGCGCACGGTATCTCCGGCAAAACACGGGTTAGCATGCGCGCCAGCATTCAGCCCGACGATCATCTGCGCATTGGCCAGCCCGTTGAAGCTAAGCGCCCGCGCCATGGAAATCACATGCCCGCCATAGATTAGCCGTTTGCCATCAGGACGGTTGGTCGCGTCAAAATGCACTTTGGCCGTATTCTGCCAAAGCCGCGTTGCCATCATGTGTTCGGCCTCTTCAATGGTGACGCCATCCACATGGTCGATGATCTCGCCCTTTGTGTAGTCCGACAACCGATACCGCTCACCTGCCTCCTC
This sequence comes from uncultured Paracoccaceae bacterium, assembly GCA_947494445.1. Taxonomy (GTDB): domain Bacteria; phylum Pseudomonadota; class Alphaproteobacteria; order Rhodobacterales; family Rhodobacteraceae; genus CANLSM01. The sequence goes on from CANLVD010000004.1 coordinate 249,908, forward strand.
AAACGGATAATCGCTCAGATCAAGCCCGTCAGGCACCACCAGCTTATGTGCTGCCACGTGATCGGACAGGTCAGGCACCTGGTCATCGATCCCGATCATCCCGGCCTCACGTTTGCGCACCATGACCCAGCGTACATAGCTCAGCACCAGATACCCGTGATCATCCCAGCCTTCTGTCCGCACCCAGACGATCCCGGTCTTGCCGTTGGAATTTTCCTTCAACCCGATGACCTGCGAGACCGACGTCAACGTCGTGCCGGGATAGACCGGCCGCAGGAACCGCCCTTCTGCATAGCCAAGATTGGCCACAGCGTTGAGCGAGACATCAGGGACAGTTTTGCCAAACACCGTGTGAAAGGTAATCAGGTCATCCAGCGGGCTTTGTTTCAGACCGCATTTGCAGGCAAACGCATCTGAGGAGGCAAGCGCATGACGCGCCGGATAAAGCGCATGATAGAGCGCACGCTCGCCAGTGCCGACCGTGCGCGGCACTGCGTGGCGGATCACTTGTCCAAGGCTGTAGTCTTCAAAGAACCGTCCGGGATTGGTCTTGGTCATAGCTGTCCGAGTTTCGTGTCAGGAGTGTAGGTCACATCCGCTTCCTTGGTGACGGCCTGCGCGCAGCGCATCTTTCCGGCAGCAGCATCAAAGGCATATTGCGGATCACCATAAAGCGACCAGCCCTGCGACAGGGCCTCCGTCACCTTGTGGCAAAAGGCAGCTGTGTCATCCTCGGTCAGCAAGCGGTATGCCAGCATTGCCCCTATCCCGGAAACGGCCATGGGCCGAGCAGGCTGTGCAATCCGGCAATGACACCAAAGACCACAAGCGAGATGATCAGCCAGCGGACATCACCCTTTGCAGGGCCGGGTTCAGGCCGTTCCCACGGACCGGCGTAGTGGTTGATCAGCACCATCTGCCCGACCGACCAGAACAGCAATCCGCCAAACAGGACGACCGAGGCGAGGTCACTGTTGACCAGCAGATGCGCAAGCGCCCAGACCATGACACCCGACAGCATCGGATGACGCAACCAGGAACGTGCCCGCCCTTTGGAACTGCCCATTCCAAGCAAAGCAACAGCGGCCAGCATAAGCAGGTTGTTCAGATGCAAGCCCCAGCCGGGAACGACATAAACATCCGGCGTATCAGCCCCGCGATACCCGATCACCATCAGGACAACGGACAATACCAGTATACCCGCGATTATACCTTTTGCCGGGCCCTCACCCAGCTTGGCATTCATATTCGCGCGCATGGTTGGTGCAAGGCGTTTCAGCGCATGGGCCCCGATCCACAGGATCAGGCCAAGGGCGAGAAGGGTCATGATGGTCTCCCGTTCAGATCAGCCCGCAGACAGTGCCGTGATCGCGGCCTGTTTCGCAAGGGTCTTGCGTGCGGTTTCCACATGCAGGTTCTCAACGATCTGCCCTTCAAGCACCGCCACGCCTTCGCCCCGTGCCACTGCCTGCTCAAAAGCCTCGATCTGGCGGTGAGCAAGTGCAATTTCATCATCGGAGGGAGCAAAAACCTCATTGGCCACGGCCAGTTGTGCCGGGTGGATGACGGTCTTGCCATCCATGCCCATCAGACGTCCCTGCTCGCACTCTGCACGCAATCCATCCTCATCGCGAAACGCATTGAACACACCGTCGATGCAGGCAAACCCATGGGCGCGCGCGGCAAGCATGCACAACCCAAGACCAGTTTGAACGGCCAGCCTGTCGGGTCTGTGCAGCGCGCCCAGATCCTTCAACAGGTCATTCGTGCCCAGCACAAAAGCCTCAAGCCTTGGATCGCTATCGGCAATTTCAGCGGCATTCAGCATGCCAAGCGGTGTTTCCATCATGGCCCAGATCCGCAGGTCAGGTGCAGCGCCAGCGGCGTCCAGCTGATTTGCAACGATGCCGACGTCACCGGCGCGGTTGACCTTGGGCAACAGGATTGCATCCGGCGCAGCCGCGATTGCTGCCTCTAGATCCTCAGCACCCCATTCCGTGTCCGCTCCATTGACGCGAATCACCAGATAGCGGCTGCCATACCCCCCGTCGGCCACGGCCTGACAGACCAGATCCCGCGCTAGAGCCTTCTCATCGGGGGCGACCGCGTCTTCCAGATCCAGGATCAACGCATCCGCTGGCAGGGTTTTCGCCTTTTCCAGGGCCCGTGCATTGGAGCCGGGCATGTAAAGAACCGATCTGAAAGGTTTTTCCATCATTACATCACATTTTGCTGCACCGCACCCTAGTGGCAAAACAGCCCCGTCAGCGCAACCCCCAAAAGACCGAAGGTTTCAAAAATGGTGGTTAATTCGGAATATAATTACGGACGTTGCAATTTTTAGGCATCACCGCGCGCTGCGTTAACCAGTTATTCCCATTTTGTTCCAATGCTAGGGCGATTGAAGAGCACGCATGCAAAGCAAGGAAATTGCCAAGATCAGTTCATGCCCAGGCCGGCGAAACGTCAGACCGACCCGTGTTGTTTCAACAAACGCAAAGCGTTTGCCCCGGATACCGGGTCCGGCGCGCAGCAACAAAGGATTGAACATGAAGATCGGAACACTTCTGGCAATCGCAGCCACCGCGACCGTCGCGTTCGCCTCACCTGCAGCGGCACAACGCCCTGCTTGTGGCGACCGCACCAAGATCATCGAGCGGCTTACGGCAAAATATGGTGAAACCCGCCAAAGCATGGGGCTGAACCACAACAATGGCATCGTCGAGGTCTATGCCTCGCCCGAGACCGGCACCTGGACCATCCTGATGACCATGCCCACCGGCACCGCCTGTCTTCTGGCAGCGGGTGAGAACTGGGATGCAGGACCAGAGCTTGCAACACGCTCCGGCGCGCCTGTCTGATCACGCCGATGGGCATCATCAAATGGCATGATGCCTGCAGACAGTATTGACATGTGGGTGAGCGCCTGCGCGCTCAGGCACCATTGATCGGGCAAGGTGCCCCGACCATCCCCCGGCCAAGTCCGGCCAATGACATCAGACTGAGACCGGTTGTCCCCTCAGCAGATGTCACCGGTCCAGTCTTGATGATCATTCCTCATGCCGATGGGCTGCTGATGTCCCTTGTCGGCCTCGAAATCTCCCACAACCGCACCTCCATCTGACGATGCTCGATTGACCCTCAGGTGGAAACAAACCGGTTCAGTCATGGCGCAGTGCAGCAAAAACACGGCCAACTGACCCCCCAAGACACCTCTAGCCCCTTGCGAGCAGTCGGTTTTGCCGATACCCACAGGCCCGTAATTGCACTCAACAGGAGACATCCGATATGGCAAGAGCGAAGATTGCCCTGATCGGTGCCGGTCAAATTGGCGGCACCCTGGCTCATCTCGCAGCGCTCAAGGAACTGGGCGACGTGGTCCTCTTTGACATTGCTGACGGCACCCCGCAGGGCAAAGCGCTCGACATCGCCGAAAGCGCCCCGGTGGATGGGTTCGACGCCGCAATGAGCGGAACCACGGATTATGCCGATATCGCAGGCGCGGATGTCTGCATCGTCACCGCAGGCGTTGCCCGCAAACCGGGCATGAGCCGCGATGACCTGCTGGGCATCAACCTCAAGGTCATGAAATCCGTGGGCGAGGGGATCGCTGCACACGCACCAAACGCCTTTGTCATCTGCATCACCAACCCGCTGGATGCGATGGTCTGGGCCCTGCGCGAATTCTCCGGCCTGCCCCATGAAAAGGTTGTCGGCATGGCCGGTGTTCTGGACAGTGCACGCTTCCGTCACTTCCTCGCTGACGAGTTTGAAGTCTCCGTCAAGGACGTCACCGCATTCGTGCTGGGTGGCCATGGCGACACGATGGTGCCGCTCACCCGTTATTCTACCGTCGCCGGCATCCCGCTGCCCGATCTGGTGGAAATGGGCTGGACGTCTCAGGAAAACCTCGATGCCATCGTCCAGCGCACCCGCGACGGCGGTGCCGAGATCGTGGGCCTTCTGAAAACCGGGTCCGCCTTCTACGCACCGGCGGCCTCTGCCATCGAAATGGCTGAAGCCTACCTCAAGGATCAGAAACGTCTCCTGCCCTGTGCGGCTTTTGTCGATGGCGCATACGGTCTGAAAGGCATGTATGTCGGCGTGCCGACGATCATCGGCAAAGACGGCATCGAGCGTGTGGTCGAGATCAAGATGAACAAGGATGAACTGGCGATGTTCAACAAATCCGTTGACGCCGTCAAAGGTCTGGTCGAGGCCTGCAAGGGGATCGACGGCGACCTGTCCTGAATGATGGATGCTCCGGTGGACAAAGGGTTCATTCTGGTCGCCACCGGAGCCGCCTATCTTGATCTGGCGCGTCAGGCCGCCACCAGCCTGAAGCGTTGGATGCCTGACATTCCCATCGACATTTTCACCGATCAGGACGGCGAGGCGGCACCGGCAGACAGGCTGGTGCGGATCGAAAACCCGTGGCGGCGCTCCAAGATCGATATGCTGTCACAGACCCGGTTTGAGAAAACCGTGTTTCTGGACGCCGATGTCATCGCAGTGGACGCCTTTGACGAGGTGTTCGAGGCACTGGAACGCTACCAGATCTGCGGTGTTTTCGATCAGATGCGGATGACATGGAACGCCAACAAGATCTGGCGAACCGAGGTGCCGGAGGTCTTTCCTCAGGTCAACACAGGCTTTTTGGCTTACCGCCGAGAAGAGGTCGTACTGGATCTGTTTCGCAGCTGGAGTGCGGCTGTGCGCGAGAACAACTTCAAGCGTGACCAGCCCAGCTTTCGGGAGCTTCTCTGGCTCAGCGACCTGCGGTTTCTGGCGCTGCCCGATGAATATAATTTCATGACCTACCACCGCCTGAAGGCTTTCAACGAGCGGGATTTCTCACCCCGACTGATCCACGCGCCCCGGCTGCACCGGCATCTGGACAAGAAACCGTGGAAACAGCTCAGCACGCTGGAAGAACTGATGTCGCCCAAGCAGCTTGAAATGATCGAGATCCTGCGGGCCAAACGTCACGAGATCATGCGACAAACCCAGCGCAGGCGGAAAGACCTGTGAGCGGTCTGACCGAGCAGACTGTTTCGCTTGAGCGCGGCGATATATTCGTTCGGTCAATGGGCAGTGGCCCGCCGCTTCTGATGCTGCATGGCTATCCTCAGACCTCTGCCATGTGGCGAAAGGTGGCCCCTCATCTGGCGCAACACTTCACGGTCTATTGCCCTGATCTGCGCGGTTATGGCCGATCTCACAAACCGGCAACGGCCCCGGATCACAGCCCCTATTCCAAGCGTGAAATGGCGGCTGATATGCACGCGTTGATGGACCATTTCGGCCATGCCCGATTTGATCTGGTCGGCCATGACCGGGGCGGGCGTGTTGCGCACCGGCTGGCAATGGACGCACCCGAGCGGGTGCGCAGGCTCGCTGTTCTGGACATCGCGCCGACGCGTGAGATGTATGCCAACACAACGAATGCCTTTGCGCGGGCCTACTGGCACTGGTTCTTCCTGATCCGCCCGGCCCCAATGGTCGAGACCTGTATCGGGGCTGACCCGCGTGGCTATTGGCTGTCGAAATGCGGCAGCAATCCCGGTGGACTGGACATCTTCGACGGTGCACTTGAGGAGTATTTGAGCGCCTTTGAGGACCCGGATGTCATCCACGCCAGCTGTGAAGATTACCGGGCCGCTGCAACAATCGACATCGCTCATGATGATGCAGACGGCGCGGCACGATTGCCGATGCCTCTGCTGGCTCTCTGGGGATCAAAGGGCGTGATCGAGGCATGTTTCGATGCATGCGCGCTCTGGTCGCTGCGGGCCGAGGATGTCCGGGGGGAGGCAATCCCGACCGGGCATTACATGGCCGAGGAACGGCCCGATCTCGTAATCGACAAGTTGTTGAAATTCTTCACTGAATAAAATTGGTCCCCGCGGGGACAGGCATGTCCGGACGTCCCGGACATGCCCAGATGTCAGGTCTACATCTTGCAATCAGCCGCATAGACATCCGCGTGGTTGTCCAGCGCAAGACCGATGATCTTGTTGGTGAAGACATCGCCTTCCTGCACAACCTCACGCACATAGATGTCCTGCACCGGGTGGTGGTTGGACCCGAATGCGAACTCACCGCGTGTGCTGTTGAAATCAGCCGCCTTCAGAGCCGCCCGGAAGGCATCCGCGTCCGCGACATCGGCCTTTGCCATGGCGCTGAGCAGCAGATTGGCCGTGTCAAAGCCCTGGCTTGCGTAAAGCGAAGGAAGGCGGCCATATTCAGCCTGGAAGCTTTCGACAAAGGCCGCATTGGTCGGATTGTCGATGTCCTTGTTCCACTGCGAGGTGTTCTTCACCCCAAGTGCAGCCGCACCCACCGCTTGCAGGATGCCCTGATCGAAGCTGAAGGCGGGGCCCACAACCGGCAGGTCAATTCCGCTTTCGGCATATTGTTTGAGGAAGGAAATCCCCATGCCACCGGGCAGGAAGAAAAACACGCTGTCCGCGCCAGAGGCTCGGATCTGCGCCAGTTCTGCCGCGTAATCCGTCTGGCCAAGCTTTGTCAGCAACTCACCAGCCAATTCGCCCGAATACTGCCGCTTGTAACCTGTCAGTGCATCAACACCGGCTGGATAATTCGGCGCGAGAATGAAGGAGTTCTTCATGCCTGCCGAATTCGCATAGGCGCCTGCCGCCTCGTGCAGGTTGTCGTTCTGCCAGGCCACATTGAAATAGTTCTGATGGCAGCCCTTGCCCGCAAGTGCGGATGGGCCGGCATTTGGGGACAGGTAGAATTTGCCCTGTGCGGTTGCAGCCGGCACCACCGCCATGGCGAGGTTTGACCAGATTATACCGGTCATCACATCAACCTTCTCGGACTGGATCATCTTGTCGGCAAGCTGAACGGCAACATCGGGTTTGCGCTGATCATCCTCGATCACCACTTCGATGTTCTCATTGCCCGATTGCTTGACTGCCAGCATGAAGCCGTCGCGCACGTCAATGCCCAGACCGGCACCGCCACCCGACAGCGTCGTGATCATGCCGACTTTCAGCTTGCCAGCGTGTCCATCGGCAAGTGCGGCACCGCCAATGGCGAGCATCGAGGCTGCCAGCATCAGTGATTTCAGTTTCATATTCATAGTCTCCCTGTCATCTTTGCGGGCGAGTTTAGTAGAATTATCGCCCGTGACCAGTGGCCAGTTGTTCCCCGCCCCGGCAACGGATAGCGTCCGGTCACGGCGCAAGCGCAGGAGACCCGGTTCATGGACATCCCCTATCTCACGCAACCCGAGCTTGAAGCGCTTGGCATCACCACCACAGACGTCATCAACAGCGTGGAGCATGTGATCAGAGGGGCCGCAGATGGAACGGTCTGGTCCGCACCCAAGGCCGTGATCACGACGCCCGCCGATCAGCGCTACATGATGGCCGCCTTGGCCGCGATGGATGGGCCGTCCCTGCTCGCGGTTAAAACTGTCGTGCTGAACCCGGACAACCCGGAAGCGGGGCTGCCACAGATCAACGGGCTGGTGACCATGCTCGACAGTCAGACCGGATTGCCAGCGGCCATTCTGGACGGCAACTGGATCACGGCTGTGCGCACCGCCGGGCTGAGCGCGACCGCAGCACGGAGGATGGCGGATCCTGCCGCCTCGACCATCGGGTTCGTGGGCTGTGGTGTTCAGGCGCGCAGTCATCTTGATGCCTTTGCCGAGATTTTTCCGCTCAAGCACATGCGCATGTTCGGGCGTGGTCAGGCCAACAAGGACTTGCTGGCACAGGCAGCCGAGCAGCATGGACTGACGGTGGAGAATTGTGCCTCCGGTCAGGAAGTCGTTGAAAATTGCGATCTTCTGGTGACCACGGTCACGCATACCGGTGGGGCTGTGCCGTTTCTGGATGCGACGGGCATGCGCGCGGGCGCCTTTGCCGCGATTGTCGACCTCGGCGCACCATGGGTGCGCGACAGTTTCTGTGCCTTTGAACCACTGGTGATTGACGACACCGCGCAGGAGGCCGCGCTTGAAAACAAGCTGTGCGCGCCGGATCTGGTGAGCGGCGATCTGAGCGATCTGGTCATGGGCAGACTGCCTGCCAAAGGCGCGGGCACGGCACCGTCGGCGTTTCTGTTCCGGGGTCATGCTCTGGGCGATCTGGCTTTGTCGGTTCTGGCATTGGAAAAGCACCGGGCGCTGATCAATGGGTGATCCGGCCCTGCAGCACAAGGTCTGGACGGATCTGGAGAAGGCAGGCCCGAACCCCGAGCATCCGTTTCATGTTCTTGGCCTGTCGAGTACCGGTCTGGATGGCGCGCCGCGCTCAAGGATGCTGATCCTGCGGACCACCGACGCCCGCGCACGCTCCTTGGAGTTTCACACCAATGTCCACAGCGGAAAATGGTCAGAACTAGGGAAAGAACCGCGCGTGGCAGTTCTGGGATATGATCCTGCAAACCGCATCCAGATCAGATTGACCGGTGATGCGCGGCTTTTCGGGCCGGATAAACAGCAGGCACGAACAGCATGGGAGGGGTCGAGTTTCTGGACGCGCACCACCTATTGCCCTGATGCCTCCTGGGAAAATGCACCGAATGCTGACACCACGGCACATGGGTTTCAAAACTTCGGCGTGGTCGCACTGCGCATGCGGATGCTTGATTGGTTTGACCACACGCGGGGGCAGATCAGACGTGCGCAGTTTGACTATGACAGCAAGGGAAATCTTGCAGATTTGCGCTGGATCGCGCCCTGAAGCCTCTGGAAATCTGCGTCCGCCAGGCTTATACACTCACCAACTGAAAGGATCATCTGACCACGGCAGCACCAACGCCTGCCGCACGGACAACCCGCGGGCCGGGATAGCGAATTTGGGGTGGAGGGCACGAAAACCACGCCATTTTGCCAAAGGAGGACCCTATGGGACCGTTTCCGCATGATGCACCGAAAGCCGTCATCGACGAGATCAACATTGCCGGCACGGACGGCTTTGAATTTGTCGAATTTGCCCATCCTGAACCTGGCGTTCTGGAAGACCTGTTCACCAAGATGGGCTACGTCGAGGTGGCCAGACACAAACAGCGCGACATCTCGCTCTATCGGCAGGGCAACGTCAATTATCTGGTCAACCGTGAGCCACACTCCCATGCAGCTGGGTTCGTCAAGGACCATGGTCCCTGCGCTCCCGCGATGGCATGGCGGGTGGTGGATGCAGAGCACGCCCTGAAATGTGCGGTGGATTACGGGGCGAAGGAATACACTGGCCCGGGCAAATCCATCGAGGCCCCCGCTGTGATCGGCATCGGCGGCTCGCTGCTTTATTTCATCGAAGATTACGACGAGGGCAAAACACCCTATGACGCCGATTACACTTGGCTGGGTGCGCGTGATCCCAAGCCAGAGGGCGCGGGCTTCTACTACATCGATCACCTGACCCACAACGTCATGCAGGGCAACATGGACACGTGGTACCGGTTCTATGCGACCGCTTTCAATTTCCGGGAGATCCGCTTCTTCGACATCAAGGGCAAGATCACCGGGCTGACCAGCCGGGCGCTGACCTCGCCTTGCGGGAAAATCCGCATTCCGATCAATGAAAGCGCGGATGATCAAAGCCAGATCGAGGAGTATCTGCGTGCATACAAGGGCGAGGGCATTCAGCACATCGCGGTTGCATCCGAAGACATCTATGCCTCAACCGACCAGATTGGCGCGGCGGGGATCGACTTCATGCCTGCACCGCCCGCGATCTATTACGACAAGTCCTTTGACCGGGTATCTGGTCATCAGGAACCGATCGAGCGGATGAAGAAACACGGCATTCTGATTGATGGCGAGGGTGTGGTGAATGGCGGCTCGACACGGATTCTGTTGCAGATCTTCTCAAAGACCGTCATCGGGCCGATCTTCTTCGAATTCATCCAGCGCAAGGGTGATGACGGCTTTGGCGAAGGCAACTTCAAGGCGCTTTTCGAATCCATCGAAGAGGATCAGATCCAGCGCGGTGTCCTTAAGGCATGACCCTGAACGCAACCCATGACCCGGCCCGCAAGAGCTGGGTCGACAGCGCGAATGTAAGGGGCGGTGACTTTCCGATCCAGAACCTGCCCTTTGGCGTGTTTTCCACCAGCGGTGGCGCACGGCGGATCGGCGTCGCCATCGGGGACATGATCCTTGATCTCACGGCACTTGAGGCCCGTGGCGCACTGCGTCCGGGCGGCGACAGGGCAGTCTTTGATGGCGGCACGCTCAACGCGTTCATGGCGCTGCCTCAGGTCCTGTGGTCCGAGACACGCAGAGAGATTGCTGACCTGCTTGATGTAATCAGCGGAGACCGGGATGTTCCACTGGTCAAGGCCACTGATGCAACGCTGCATCTGCCGGTTTTCGTGCGGTCGTTCACCGATTTCTACGCCTCGCGCGCCCATGCCACCAATGTCGGCACGATGTTTCGCGGGGCCGATGCGGCACTGATGCCCAACTGGCTGCACATGCCCATCGGGTATAATGGTCGGGCCTCGACCGTTGTTGTGTCCGGCACGGATATTCATCGCCCGAACGGGCAGGCGAAGGGTCCGGGGGAAGATGCACCCCGCTTCGGTCCGTCGCAAAAGCTGGACATCGAACTGGAGCTTGGTGCCATTGTCGGCACGCCGAATGAGATGGGCCATCCGATCACCACAGCTCAGGCCTACGACAATATTTTCGGCTATGTGCTGCTGAACGACTGGTCGGCGCGCGACATTCAGGTCTGGGAATACCAGCCCCTCGGCCCGTTTCTGTCCAAGGCTTTCGGAACGACGATCAGCCCATGGGTGGTAACCCGTGAGGCGCTGGAGCCGTTTCGGGTGGAGCCACCGGAGCGGGAAAAACCGCTTCTGTCCTATTTGCGGGAACAGACGCCAAACTGCTTCAACATTGATCTGACTGTGTCGCTGGGCTTTGGAGGTTCGGCACCGGAAATGATCAGCCGGACCAATGCACGCGAGCTTTACTATTCGTCGGCACAGCAACTGGCCCATCACGCGGCATCGGGCTGCGCGATGGAAACTGGTGATCTGCTCGGGTCCGGCACGATTTCAGGGACTGCACCGGGCAGCTACGGTTCGCTTCTGGAACTGACAAGGAATGGGCGCGATCCCCTGCATGTCGCGGGAGAGACGCGTCGCTTCCTTGAAGACGGGGATCTGGTGGAAATCTCCGGTCGATGTGAGAGGTCGTATCGCATCGGTTTTGGGACATGCGCGGGCCAGATCCTGCCTGCGGTGCAATTGGACCAGGATGTCTGAGGCCTGGAAAACCTATCGCGGTGCGCCGGACGAGGGAGCCATTGTCTGTGCATCGGGTGATGTGGTTGAGGGCAGTGTTCTTTGTCTGGAGCTAGAGGAATTTCCGATCCTGCTGATCCGTCAGGCGGGGGAGGTTCGTGCCTTCGTCAATGCCTGTCCGCATCAGTATCTGCCGCTCAACTGGATGGGTGATCAGGTGCTGTCCGCCGATGGCACTGAGATCCGCTGCACCAATCACAGCGCAGGCTATGACGCCCGCACCGGGGAGGGCGCGGCAGGTCTGGGGCTGGGCAATTGTCTTGACCCGGTTCCGATTGAGGAAAAAGCCGGACTGCTGATCGTGTCTGGATGATCTGACGGTTGAACTCCGCCCTGATCTAGGCGAGTTTTGCGTCTGATCACGTCGCCCGACTGATCCCACGCCATGGAAGGACATCGCGATGAAAGCCGTAGCCATCACCCGTTATCTGCCGATTGACCGGGAAGACGCCTTTGTCGATGTGGACCTGCCAAAGCCAGCGCCTGCCGGGCGCGATATTCTGGTGGCAGTCAAGGCGGTTTCAGTCAATCCGGTGGACACCAAGGTACGCCGTGGTGGTGGTGATGCGGTGGAAGATCCGCCGCGGGTGCTGGGCTGGGATGCCAGCGGCGTGGTCGAGGCAGTGGGACCCGATGTTACCTTCTTCAAACCCGGAGACGAGGTGTTCTATTCCGGCGACATCACCCGCGCGGGCAGCAACTCCGAATTTCAGCTTGTCGATGAACGCATTGTCGGCGCGAAACCTGCCACGTTGGGGTTTGCCGAAGCTGCCGCCCTGCCCCTGACCACGATCACCGCTTACGAATCCTTTTTCGACCGGCTGGGCATTGACCGTGACGGGGCGGACGCGGGGCAAAGCCTGCTGATCATTGGTGCTGGTGGCGGGGTCGGCTCCATCGGGATCCAACTGGCCAAGGCCGCCGGTCTGACGGTCATCGCAACCGCGTCCCGGCCCGAGACATCCGCCTGGGTCACCGAATTAGGGGCCGATCACGTGATCAACCACCGGGAGGATATGGTGGCACAGGTCCGGGCCTTGGGGATCGAATTCGTCGACCACATCGCGATCTTCAATGACATGCGCCACTGGGCCACTGCGGTGGAACTGATCCGCCCGCAAGGCGGGATCGTGTCCATTGATAATACGGATGCACCGATGCCGATGGCGGATATGAAAACCAAGGCAGCCTCGCTGCATTGGGAATTCATGTTTGCCCGTGCCAAATTCGAGACACCGGATATGGAGGAGCAGCACAGGCTGTTGAACCATGTCTCGGCCGAGATCGACGCGGGCCGCATCCGCACCACGCTGGAAACGGTGCTCAACCCAATCAACGCGGCCAATCTGCGCAAGGCCCATGCCCTGATCGAGACAGGCACGGCCAAGGGCAAAGTGGTCATAGAGACCTTTGAATAGTACCGTCACAAATGCCTGCGGAGGCTCAGATGCAGATCACCCTTCTTGACCATGTCAACGTCCGCACAACCGAGCTTGAGCCGATGATCGCGTGGTACCGCGACATTCTGGGACTGCGGGAGGGGCCGCGCCCGGATTTCTCGTTTCCCGGGGCATGGATGTATGCAGGCGATGCGGCGGTTGTTCATCTGGTCAAGATCGACGCCCCGGCGGCAACCGGATCAGAGGTGCAGTTGAAACTGGAGCATTTTGCCTTCCGCGCAGAGGGACCTGCCGAGTTCGAGGCACGGCTATCTGCAGCAGGTCTTGCCCATCGCAAGGTCGAACTGCCCGAGACCAACACGGTAGCCTTCAACGTCTGGGACCCGGATGGCAATCACATTCATGTGGATTTCCCGCTGGCCTGATCCACGCCCTCAGATGTCCAGAAAGATCGTTTCGCCCTCGCCCTGAAGACGGATGTCAAAACGGTAGCTTCCATCTTCCTGTTTCTGCGCAAGCAGCGTGGGAACACGGTGCTTGTGCTCGATCCCGTTGAGGATGGGATCGAGCGCATTCGCCTCAGCCTCATCATCGAAATAGGCGCGCGTCTGCAAACCGGTATTGATGCCGCGTGCAACGATCCAGAGTGTGATGTGCGGCGCTTGCAGGCGGCCATCATGGAAGGGAACCCGGCCCGGTTTGATCGTATCGAAACGGTAGATGCCGCTGTCCTGATCCGTGGGTGAGCGGCCCCATCCGGTAAACCCCGGATCTGCCGTCCCCCGGGTCTCGGTCGGGGCATTGAACAGACCGTTGGCATCGGCCTGCCAGATCTCGACCATTGCATCGCGGATCGGCATGCCCGTGCCGTCATGGATCTGGCCGTGCAATACGATCTGCTGGCCCTGCACCGGTCCGGTGATCATACGTGCGCCCAGATCCTCGGCGTAGACCCCGCCAATGCCCGCAAAATTCGGCGTGCAGCCGATGTGGACGTAGGGGCCTGCGGTCTGTGAAGGGCTTTCCTTGAACTTTCTGTGCTGCTGAACCATGGCTACGCCCCCTCCCACCGGTTTTCAAAGAAGGTCTGTCTGCGGCCCCTGAGCACGATGTCAAAGACATAGACGCGCGCATCCATCGGCACAGTCTGGGACATGTCGAGCGCCGCGACCAGCGTCTCGATCGCCTCTTTCTGATCGATGGTGCTGACGATCGGGCATTGCCAGATCATCGGGTCGCCTTCGAAATACATCTGGGTGATCAATCGCTGGGCAAAGGCCTGTCCGAAAACGGAGAAGTGGATATGGGCAGGCCGCCAGTCGATCATGCCGTTGGGCCATGGATAGGGGCCGGGCTGGACGGTGCGAAACTCGTAGGCGCCAGTCTCGTCCGTGATGGTCCGGCCATATCCGCCAAAATTCGGGTCCAGCGGGGCAAGGTATTTCTCATTGCGATGCCGGTAGCGGCCACCGGCATTGGCCTGCCAGAACTCTAGCAGGCTGCCGGGCACACCTTTGCCATGCTCATCTATTACCCGGCCCTTGACGATGATCCGGGGGCCAAGCGCCATCTCGCCGGGTTTTGCGTAGTTCAGGATCAGGTCATTATCAAGCGGACCGATGATGTCATGACCAAAGACCGGACCGGTGTTCTCACCCAGTGACGAGGGGAAAGACAGAAGCGCCTTGGAGGGCGCGCGGGTGACGGACGTCTTGTAAGCCGGAGCGTAAGCCCGCGGGTGCCATGCCCGGTCCCGAACCATATAGCCGGAGTTGGTTTTCGGTTGGTTGCTCACGTGCCCCTCTCCATTTCAGCATAGGTCTCCTTGGCCAGCTTGATCGCATGATTGGCGCGCGGCACACCGGCGTAGATGGCCACATGCTGGAACGCCTCGATTACATCGCTTTTGCTGGCCCCGGTGCGGGCAGTTGCGCGGATGTGCATGGGGATCTCGTCGAAATTGCCGAGTGCAGCCAGAAGCGCCAGCGTCAGCATCGAGCGCTCGCGGTCGGTGATCGCATCAGAAGCCCAGACCGTGCCCCAAGCGCCTTGGGTGATGAGGTCCTGAAACGGCTCGTCAAAGGCTGTCTTGGCGGCTTCTGCCCGGTCGACATGGGCATCGCCCAGAACCGCGCGGCGCGTGGTCATGCCGGCCTGATAGCGATCCGTCATTGCGTCCCTCCCCCGTATATCAGTGTGGCCAGACTGCCCTGTTGGGCACCGTTCATCAATACGGCAATCCGACGTAATTCTGTGCCAGCACGGCTTGTGCATGGGCGTTGTCGCTCAGGAACGCGACCTCGGCCTGCTGCATGCGCATATCAAAAGTGGTCTGGCCGGGGAACTGATGCAGCAGGCTTGTCATCCACCAGCTGAACCGCTCGGCCTTCCAGACGCGGGCAAGGGCGGTTTGCGAATACTGCGCGATCCCCTCGTCACCATTGCCTGCATAATGGCCGATCAGCGCCTGACTGAGATAATGCACATCGCTGGCCGCCGTGTTCAGCCCCTTGGCGCCCGTGGGCGGCACAATATGGGCGGCATCACCGCACAGGAACAGGCGGCCCCAGCACATTGGTTCACACACGAAGGAGCGCAGAGGTGCGATGGACTTTTCAATCGACGGGCCGGTGATCAGCGCCTGCGCATGGGCATCCGGAATGCGGCGTTTCAAAGCCTCCCAAAAGGCGTCATCGCTCCAGTTGTCGGGGTGATCATCCATCCCACACTGGATGTAGTAGCGGCTGAGGTTGGCGTTGCGCATGGAACAGAGCGCAAAGCCCGCGTCCGAACTTGCATAGATCAATTCGTCATGCACCGGCGGCGTCTCGGACAGAATGCCCAGCCAGCCGAATGGATAGACCTTTTCATACTCGTTTCGCACGGTCTGCGGGATGGTCTGCCGGCTGACCCCGTGAAACCCGTCACAGCCAGCGATGTAATCACAATCCAGTCGGTGTTCGGTATCGCCCTGCATGTATGTCAGCCAGGGGGCGTCACTGTCGGCATCATGGATGGTCACGCCGTCGGCGTTGAACACCAAACGCCCGTCCATCGCCTCGCGCGCTGCATACAGGTCGCGGGTCACTTCAGTCTGTCCGTAGACGGTCACATGACTGTCGGTGTGGCGGGTGAAATCGATGCGGATTTCGCTGTCCTCGTAGGAGATCACGGTGCCGTCGTGAACAATCCCGTCGCGGTCCAGCCGCGCACCAACGCCTGCTGCCCGCAATTGCGCGACCATGCCGGTCTCAAGCACCCCTGCCCGTATGCGGCTGAGCACGTAGTCCTTGGTCTTGCGCTCCAGCACGACGGTGTCGATGCCTGCCCTGTGCAGCAACTGGCTGAGCAGCAGACCAGAAGGCCCACCGCCGATGATTGCCACTTGTGTCCTCAAACCAAACGCCTCCCTTGAGACATTCTGGATTTACCGTTTCGGCAAGTAAATGAAATTATGTGGAATTCGGCACCGGGATCAGGTGGCGTTGCCTGACCAGATGCCAGAGGGGATGAACACCTCTCCAGCCGCCAGTTTGCGGGCGGTGCGCACCAGACCTGCGGATTTGATCTTGAAGCCGGTATCGCTGTTCTCGAAATCAACCAACACGTCGATCTGGCCTGAGGGGTGCTCAAGCACAATCGGCGCGGGACAGGCATTGGGCAATGCAGCCTCGGCCACCGTGCCGGGCGTGAGCACGCAGGAGGCCAGACATTGCGCACCGGTCACAGCCATCGTCGGGTGGGTGTTCCAGGGCATGAAATACCGGGTCGAGATCGTGCCCCCGGATCTGGCAGGCGAGACGAGACCGAATTTCGGGGTCACGGATTTGGACACATCGCCAAGGCCCATCATCAGGCCAGCTTTCAATCGCACCGCCTCCATCCGCTCGAAGAACGCACGGTTGTCGTCCAGTTCTGCAGCGGTCTCGTATCCTGTCAGGCCAAAGCTTTCGGCGCGCGCGATCACCATGGGCATGGCGACGTCCATGCAGGTCACTTCGATCCCGTCGATCACATCGACCAGATTGCCGGTGGGCAGGAATGCTCCCGTTGCCCCGCCGACGGTTTCCATGAACTGAAGGGCCACGGGGGCAGCACTGCCCGGCACGCCGTCAATCCGGGCATCCCCGTCGTAAAGAACCTGACCGCCCGGCGTTTGCACAAGGGCAGCGACCTTCGCGCCCGTGTTCACCGCATGGATGTTCACCGGCGTCTGATCATCGCGGGCGTCAACCAGCCCCATTTCAATTGCAGCCGGACCAACGCCCGAAAGGATGTTGCCGCAGGTCGGTTTGAAGTCGACCAGCTTGTCCTCGACGCTCACCTGAGCAAAGAAGTAGTCGACATCGGCCCATGGATCCTCGGATTTCGATAGCATGGCCACCTTGGTCGTGACCGCCGCCCCGCCACCGATCCCGTCGATGTTCAGCGGATGGCCGGAGCCAACGAGCGCGATCAGCACTTCCGCCAATGCCTCAAGATCCTGCGGCAGATCGGCCCGGTTCATGTAGGGACCGCGCGAAGTGCCGCCGCGCATGAACAGAAAAGGGATGGCCGTCTGGGTCATGTCAACGGCCATGGCAGATCGGCATATCCCTGCAGCAGACCGGGCGGGAAGTCGCGGTTCAGCAACCATGCCATGCCGCACATGAACGCGATGCCTGCAGCAGTGTAGGCGGCGGCAAAGGCCGTGCTGAGGCCGGCGCGAACTTTCAGGAAGGCAAAGAGGAAGAGGCCAAGCGCGAGGATGAAGCCAAGCAAAGAGGTCAGGATCAGCAGGAAGGCAAACCAGCCCAACGTCGGCCAAAGGCCATGGGTTGCGTCTGCATCCTCGCCATTGAGCTCACGGTCCGCAAACACGGTGTCAGTCTCGGGCTTCAGCATCATCCTGATGACAAGGACAGCACAGCCCACCAGACAGACGCCTGCAACAAACATCGGGAAGACCCGGTCGCGGCTGTAGCTGGGGATGGAGGCCGCATCATAGAAGGCATAGGCGATGTAGCCGGTCACAACCAGCAGGAACACCAGCGGTGCGCGCTTGCTGCCGGACTTCACATCGCCCTCGGCCATTATGTTCTTGGCCTGCCGCAGACCCAGCACTACCGAGAAGACCGTGATGATCAGAAGTACGATGACGATGGGTGAGAAGATGTAGTCAATCCCCTCCTCAAATCCTTTGCGGAACCTTGACGAAGCGATCTGTATCGCCTGATTGGCATAGTTTTCAGCAGGTGTGGACAGCACAAAACCGATCAGGAATGCCGGGCGCGACCAGTCGAACCGGCGCATCAGGATGCCCAGAAACCCGATTGCGAATAATGCCACAAGATCCATCAGGTTCTGCCCCGACTGGAAGGCGGCAAAGCTGATGATCATGAACAGGAAAGGTGCCAGTAGCGCAAAGCGGATCGTGGTCAGCTTGGCGATACCGCCCGAGGCCGCGATGCAGATGACCGTACCCACCACATTGGCCAGCGCCAGCAACCAGACAATCGAATAGGTGATGTCGAGGTTGTTTTTCAGCATGGCCGGGCCGACCTCGATCTGGCCGGACCCCAGAAGCGCAATCGCCCCGATGAAAATCGCCATGGAGCCGGAACCGGGGATGCCGAACAGAAGCGTCGGGACAAGCCCGCCACCTTCCTTGGCGTTGTTGGAGCTTTCCGGACCGATCACGCCGCGCACTTCGCCATTGCCGAAGTTCGACTTGTCCTTGGTGGTCTGTACCGCGTGGCCATAGGCGATCCAGTCCACGACCGAGCCGCCAAGACCGGGGATCACACCGACGACCACTCCAATAATCGAGCAGCGAACCGAGAGCCAGATGTTGGCAAACCAGTCTTTCACGCCATCAAGCCAGCCTCCACCCAGTTGCGGCTCTCGCGAGATGGCGCGGTCTTGCCTGAGAAGCGAGATGATCTCGGGGATGGCGAAGATGCCCAGACCCACGATGACCAGTTTCAGACCGTCCGTGAGATAGGGAAAATCATAGGATGACATGCGCAGATCGCCCGAGGATGCGCCCTCGCCGATGGTACCGATCAGCATGCCAAGCCCTGCCGCCACGATCCCCTTGATCGCCACGCGCCCGGCCAGAATACCCACCATGGACAGGCCGAAAATGGTGACCATCAGCAGTTCAGGCGTGCGAAACTCCAGCACGATGGGGCGGGCGATCAGGATAAAGACCGTCAGGAAGGCTGCGCCGACAAGCCCACCAAAAAGCGACGAAGCGAATGCAGCAGACAAGGCCCGTGCCGCCATTCCGCGCTTGGCCATGGGAAAGCCATCCAGCACCGTGGCCTGACTGGCCGACGATCCGGGTATCCCCATCAGCACGGAGGCAAACGTGTCAGATGTCGGCACCACTGCGACCATGCCGACCATCAGGGCCAGTCCAAGGATCGGATCCATGCCAAACATGAAGGGAAGCAAAAGGGAAAGACCTGCGATGCCGCCGAGGCCCGGAAAGACCCCGATGCACAGACCCATGACCACGCCAAGCACAAGGTAACCGATCACCACAGGCTGCAGGATCAGGCCCCATGCATCGCCCAGCGCTGGCAGCGCTTCCATGAGAATTTCCATGACACCATCCCCAGTTTTTGCTTGGCAAAACGCCCCGCCGATCGGGCGGGGCGTTCAGAAAGCAAACCCTATTTCAGGGAAACGCCGTATTTCTCCTGCAACCAGTTGACGACAAAGGCCTTGGCTTCAGGGGACACGTTCGTGCCGCTTTCCAGTGCGGTCTGCGCCGCAGCACCGGTCATCTGGGGGTATTTGCCCAGACGCTTGCTTGAGATCTCGGCAAAATCAGGACGAGCCTTGATCGCATCAAACGCGGCTGTGTAGGTCACGATGGCATCGTTGGACGCGCCCTGTGGCAGGAACACCATCTTCTGAGCAGGGAAGCCTGCAATGAAGAAGGCCTTCCACGCATCCCACTGCTCACCCGAGGTTTCACATCCGTTGGTGGCTTCGCAGACTTCCTTGAAGGTCGGAATGTCGGGGAAGGTTGGATCGCGCACGATGTTGCCATCGTCATCCAGTGCACCCCAGGTCATCATCGGCACAGCCGTTCCTGCCTCGACCAGCGGTGTCACGCCGGACAGATAGGATGACGATGTCTGGTAGTCGATGTTGGCCTCGCCGCGTTCAAACATCAGGCGGCCATCACCTCGGCCCTTGATGCCCATGACGCTTTCAACGTTCAGGCCCAGCATCTCCCAGGCGAGCGTCGGGACCAGATCCAGACGTGTGGCGCCCTGATTGCCATAGATGAAATCCTCGCCCTGCAGCGGAGATGCGTCCATGCCGTCCATCTTGGCGGCAAGTTCAGGCGGCAGATAGGCCACGCCACCGGTGCCTGAGGCCAGAACGACATTCCAGTCCGCGTAGTTGTACTTCACCCGTGGATCGCCGAGCAGGAACGGAAACTGGGTCGATCCGCTAGAACCGAAGATCAGAGTGCCATCGTCATAGGACTGGTTCTGGAAGAAGTTCGCACCCTTGGTGGAACCTGCACCGGGCATGAATTTCACAACAACCGTTGGGTTGCCCGGCAGCGCTTCGGACAGAAGTGGCCCGTAGAAGTTTGCCCATTTGGCCGAGCCACCGGTTTCGGAGAAGGGGATCACCCATTCAACGGTCTTACCGGCCAGATCGATGCCATGGCCACCAGCCTGAGCTTGCAATGAGAATGTCGCGGCAGCAGCGGCAATAAGGCCAGCGGCCACGCGACGCGTGGTTTTGAAAGTGGACATATATTTCTCCCTAAGATGCAGCGCACTTGTCCATAAGGGCGCGGAACCAGAATCGCAGGCTTGCTTGCCCGCTTGATGGTCCGAAGGTTACCTGCGAAGCTTGCATGAAACTTTCACTGAAGAAAAAACATGCGGATCACTTTGGTTGAAGACAATATCGGACTGGCCAAGGGCATAGCCTACCGGCTTCAGGATGCCGGTCACGCAGTCGATATGCTGCATGACGGGCAAGAGGCTGATGCGTTTTTAAGGGGTGACGCCTCCGATCTGGTGATCCTCGACATCAACTTGCCTCGCGTGGATGGGATCACACTGCTCAAGGGGCTGCGGGCGCGGCAGGATCAGCGCCCTGTGATCCTGCTGACGGCACGGGCCGAAACCGAAGACCGGGTGCTGGGCCTTGATGCTGGCGCTGATGACTATCTGATCAAGCCGTTCGAAATGGCCGAACTTGAAGCCCGCGTCAGGGCATTGTCCCGTCGCCGCGCGATCCCGCAACGGCATTTGCAAAGCCTTGGGGTCCTTACGTTTGACGCCTCCGCCCGCCAGTTGTCGGCAGGCGATGTAACGCTGGACCTGCCCCGGCGTGAGCTTTCGGTATTCGAATGCCTGCTGTCAGCCGAAGGACGACTGGTGTCGAAAGAGACATTGCTGGATCACGCCTATGGCATCGGTGCCGATGTCGAAGAAACAGTGATCGAGGTCTATATCTCGCGCATCCGCAGCCGCCTGAAACCTTATGGCATCCTGATCCGCGCCCAACGCGGACTGGGGTATCAGATGCTGCTTGAGGACGTCACGTGACCGCCGTTTCACTGCGCATGCGGCTGTTTCTGATCATCCTGACACCGCTTCTGGTGATCTCGGTCGCGGCCGCCGTCTGGCAGTTTCGCAACGCGACCAACCGGGCAGAGGACATCTTTGACCGCGGTCTGTTATCTGCGGCCCTTGCGATCTCTCGTGATGTTGCCTTGTCCGATGGGGATGCGCTCAGCCCGTCGACGCGAAAACTGATGGGGGAAACATCGGGTGGGGATCTGTTCTATCACGTCTTTGCCCCTGACGGTGTTTTCGTGACCGGCTACGCAACTCCGCCCCGACCGCCCAGCCCCGCACCGGCAGAAATAACCGAACCGCTGTTCTTTTCGGCCACCTATCAGGGGCGCGCTGTGAGGGTATTGCGCATACAGGATGCGACCACGGTCGATGGTGTCTCGGGGCTGTTCACCGTGTCGGTCTGGCAGGACATGGCGGTGCGCAGCACCTTCGTGCGCGAGGTGGCATCACGCGCAATTCTGGTGATCGGCGTGTTGCTGGTGTCGGTCGGACTGATCGTCTGGTTCGGCGTTTCGCTGGGGCTGAGGCCGCTTCTCGATCTTCAGGACGCCATCGCCAGACGCACGCCCAGTGATCTGGAACCGATCCGCCGCGATGTCCCGGTTGAGGCCCGGGGGATCGTGTCCACCCTCAACTTGCTTCTGGATCGGGTGTCGCGCCGCATCAGTTCGAAAGACGAATTTATCTCCAACGCGGCTCACCAGTTGCGCAACCCGATTGCGGGCGTGTTGGCGCTTGCAGAATCCGTTGAGAACGCACCGACTGAGGCTGCAGCCAAGTCGCGCAGTCGGGAACTGCTGCAGGCAGCGCGGGATGCAAGCCACCTGACAAACCAGATGCTGTCATTCGAACGCGCGCAAGGTTCGGACACCGAACCAGCGGGTGCAGTGTTTGATCTGGTCGAGATTGTTGAGGGGGCAATGGCCCGTTTACGCGAACAGGCCGGTGACCGGCAGTTGAGGATCGATCTGTCCAAACCCGGTCAACCGGTTCCGGTTCAGGGTGATACCGTGATGTTGCAGGAAGCCGTGCTGAACCTGTTGAGCAACGCTCTTGTCCATGGCGGGGAAAGCATGACGGCAATTGATGTGGTCCTGAGGCTCAATGGTCCGCGTGTGTTTCTTGAGATCATTGATGACGGTGTCGGGATTCCGCCCGAGCATCACGCCATAGCATTGGGGCGTTTCGGACAGGCCAATGCGGGTCCGGGCAGCGGGTTGGGTCTGCCCATCGCCTCAAAAGTGATGTCGAACCATGGCGGATCCCTGAAGATCCTCGATGGAGATACTGGCACCCGCATTTTGGTGGACCTGCCCTTGCATCAGGCTTGATCAGCTCCCCCGTCAGAACACCAGGTTCAGCATGGTAAGCGACACGACCAGAAACAGGATGGTCATGATCCCCCCGCTTTTGACAAAATCCATCACCTTGTAGCCTGCCGGTCCCATGATCAGCGCGTTCACCTGATGGGTGGGGATGATGAAAGAATTGGAGGTTGAGATGGCAACCGTCAGTGCAAACAGCGCCGGGTTTGCTCCAGCGGCCACCGCGATGGAAACTGCCAGTGGCACCAAGAGCACTGTCGCCCCGACATTCGACATGACCAGCGAGAATACCGTTGCCAGAATGGCGATGCCCGCTTGCAGGGACCAGACCGGCCAACCGTCCAGAATGGTCAGGATCTGTTGTGCAATCCATGCGGCCGTCCCTGTGTTCTGCACCGCCTGCCCCAGCGGGATCAGACTGGCCAGCAGAAAGACAGTATTCCAGCCGACGGCCCTGTAGGCCTCGTCGATCGTCAGAACCCGCGACAGGATCATGCCGACCGCACCGGTCAGCAGGCAGAGCGACAGCCGGACCTCGGTGAACAGGATGAGCGAGAGTGAAATGAGAAAGAACAGCAGTGCCCACTGGACCTTGTGCGGGCGCAGTTCATCCTGCGGAAAATCCGCCGTGACAACGATGAAATCCTTGTCGCGTTTAAGACGCATCAGGTTGTCCCAGCGGGTGTGGGCCACCAGCATGTCACCGGCCTGAAATGGCACCAGGCCAATCTGGGTCGGTTGGTGGTCCTCGGTCTTTACGTGGCTGAGCGTTTCTTCGCTCCGGTGGATCGCCAGAAGGCTGAGGCCAAAGGTCTTGCGCAGCAGCAGATCGCGCGGGCTTTTGCCGATCAGGTTGGAATCCGGTGGGATGACCAGTTCGGCCACACCGGCATTCGTAGGGGCAAAATCCTCCACGAAGACATCAAGTTCGGGTTTGAGCTTCAGACCGAACTTCTCGGTGAAGTTTCGCACGGCCCAAGCGCTGCCGATGACGGCCAGACGGCAGGGTGCCGCAATCTCGGCTGTCAGCATCTGGATCATTGATGATTTGCCACGGAAGAACGTTGAGATGATGTAGATGTTGTTCTCGTTGTTGATGTCTGCGAGCACTTGCCCCACCAGCGGGCTGTCGGCGGGAACTTCAATCTCGAAGACATCGGCGTTCAGCCCATAGACCCGTTCCAGATATTCAGACGTGCCGCCGCCACCTGAGACATCAAGTCCGCTTGTGGTCTTGGGCAGCACCCATCGCCCGAAAAGCACGAAATAGATGATGCCAGTGGCAACCAGCGCCAGACCGATGGGCGTGACCGAAAACAGGCTGAACGGCTCCATCTTCAACTCATTCGGCAGGCCATCATTGGCTGTCAGCACAAGATCATTGAGCAGGATAAGCGGCGAGGAGCCGACCATTGTCATTGTACCGCCCAGAATGGCGCAGAACCCCATGGGCATCAGAAGGCGGCTGAGCGGGATGCCCGAGCGCACGGAAATGCGGCTGACCACAGGCAGGAACAAAGCCGCCGCGCCCACGTTTTGCAGAAAGCTTGAGATCACGCCGACGGTGCCGGACACGATGGGAAGGATCCGCGCCTCCGTCGTGCCGCCCTTCTTGAGGATCACGGCGGCCACCTTGTTCATGATGCCGGTGCGATCCAGACCGGCACCGACAATCATTACGGCGATGATCGATATGACGGCGTTGGAGGCAAACCCATCAAAGAGGTGCGGGACATCTGCCAGCCGTCCCAGACCGGGCAGATAGCTGAGGATCCCGACAAGAACCAAGACCAGCAATGCGGCAAGGTCAATCCTGACAATTTCGGACACGAACAGGAACACCGTGAAGGCAAGAAGGCCAAGAACGACACCCATCTCGCCTGTAAATTGCAACGTCTCCATCGGCACTCCCTTTTTTCGCGCCTGACGTTGTTTTTCACCCGATGTCCCGACGGTGAGCCTTTGTGGCCTCACCATGGGTTCTTTGTTCTGCGGGCGGTCCCAGTGCGCTTTTCTGACCTTATAGACCATTTCCCTGCACAGATCATTGCCTGCTGTGGGGTCGAGTGACCGGGCGTGGGTTTTCAGGCACAGGGCGCGTTGATGAGTGACTTGAGGCGCTGCGCGTATCAACAGGGCTCAGGCAGAACTACAGATGTTGCCTAGTCCTTCAAATAGGACTTTCCGGACTTGCCCCGGTAGAATTGGGTGAGCTCTTCGGGAACTTCAGAACCGTCGACCAGAAAGGGCAGGATGCCGCGCCGCAAGGACTTACCGCGCATCTGCCTGATGTCCTCATCCGATTTTGTGACTCTTTGCGCGGGGCGGCGGCCCCAATCGGCCAGTAACCCGTAAAGACGGTCAATCTCGGCGTCATGGCTGGTGGATTTTGCAAGGTCGTGAAACTCGGACGGGTCCGTTTCCAGATCAAACAGCATCGGTCGGAAACCGCCTTCTGCATGCATCATCTTGAACCGTCCGTCGAACACCATGAACAGGCGACAGTCCGTTGGGTCGAGGCCAAGCTTAACGGCCTGAGGGGAGGCTGAATAATCGTATTCGGAAATGGCGAAGTGCCGCCAGTCTGGCGTTTCGCCCCGCAGCCAGGGCAGAAGTGATCGGCCCTCAAGGATGTGGGAGGCAACCTGCCCGCCTGCGGCATCGACAAAGGTGGGTGCCAGATCAATGGTTTCAACCAGAGCGTCACAAACCGTGCCACGGGTCGCATCGGCAGAGGACCGCGGATCATAGATGATCATCGGCACCTTGACCGATGGATCGTGGAACAGGTCTTTCTCTCCCATCCAGTGATCGCCAAGATAATCGCCGTGATCGGATGTCAGGACGATCATCGTGTCCCGCATCCGGCCTGTCGTCTCCAGATGATCCAAAAGCCGTCCCAGTTGATCATCGCATTGCTTGATCAGTCCCATATAGGCGGGGATCACCTTTTGCCGCACATCCTCACGTTGGAACGCCTGTGCGATCCGGTTTGACATATAGGCGTTATAGACCGGGTGGGCATTTTCACGCTCGATCTCGCTGCGCAAAGGTGCGGGCACGTGAGCAGCCCCGTACATGTCGTGATAAGGGGCGGGGACTATATAGGGCCAATGGGGTTTGATGTAGCTGACATGCGCGCACCACGGTCCCTTGGCCTGATCGATGAAGTCGATCGTGCGCCCGGTCAGCCACGGGGTTTCGCTGTCCTCCTCGCGGATGTTGGCGGGCTTGTCGGCATTGGCGAACATCCAGCCAGACGCGACATCACCGTCGTCATCAACACCGGCATTGGCATGGGTCGCCCATGGGTTTTCGGTCGGATAGCCCCTTGATTTCAGGTATTCGTTATAGGGCGAGCGGCGTTCGTCATAAAAGCCGTCCGGCCCCTGCCCCCAAAGCCCGTCATCACGCAGCCAGACATCAAAGCCGCATTCGGCCTGCCGCGCACCGATCTCGCTGTCCGGGCTCAGACCAAGGCGCGCCATCCCTTCGGCATCGGCCTTCATATGGGTTTTGCCGATCAGCCAGCAGTCCATTCCGGCGGCCCTCAGATGATCGCCCATGGTCATCTCGCCCACGCGCAGGGGAAACCCGTTCCAGGCCGCACCATGGGACGAGACATAGCGTCCGGTATAGAAACTCATGCGGCTGGCACCACAGATCGGCGACTGGACGAAAGCGTTGGAAAACCGCACTCCCATCCTGGCAACCCGGTCGAAATGGGGCGTGTGCAAATGCGGATGCCCGCTGCAGCTGAGGTAATCAAACCGCAACTGGTCATACATGACGAACAGAATGTTCATCGCCGCCCTCCCTGTCTGCCTGCCGCGCGAGCCAGTGTTTCACCCAGCCCGAGTATTGCCCGTTTCCCTGCGAGATCCCAGCGAATTGGCCACGTTGGTTCTATTTCCGAGGCTCTGACATCATGAAGCAAATGTTGGCTTGGGGCTCATGGCGACCGATGCTGCGGCGGGTTCGAATGGCTGCTTACCTTGCTGCCATCATACTCTCAGCGCCACAAATTTCCGAAACAAACAAACTGACGATGCCGTCTTTTGATGCGTTTGAGGGCCATTCGGCAAAGACGTCCAAGGCATCTAATTCCCAATCTGGCATCACAATCTGCACATCACCTTTTGCGACATCATCTTCTGTTAGAAACTCAGGGACGATTGCTATGCCCGCGCCTTCCTTTACAAACCGATAGACCGCAAGTGAACTATTTGCCGTTACTTGACCCACCGGTTCAATTTTTACTGTTCTTTGCCCCGATTTCTTCAGTCTTTGGTTGGTCCCTTTCGCGCCAGCCAACATGACCCAATTTAGACTTTTAAGATCGTTTGGCGTCTTTATTGGCCCAAACTGAGACAAGTAAGACGAGGCACCTGCGATACGCCGCCTGCCTTCAAAGAGGCTCTGACGGTTTGGAGCCCGAACATCTTTTGCGCCCACTTGGATGGCCACATCAAAACCGTCGCCAATGAGGTGTCGCCGTTCGTCGCTGAACTCCAACTGAATGTTTATTTTGGGATGGCGCGCACAAAAATCAGTTATGTGCTTGATCAGACGCGACTGCGACAGACCGGATGTGGCGGTAACACGCAGCACGCCAGACGGTTCACTCAATGTGCTGCGCAAATCATCCAGTGCCGCATTGACCGCATCGTTCATGATACGCGCTGATCTTAGCAACCGCTCTCCTTCACGGGTTAAGGTCAACCTTCGCGTTGAGCGGTAAATCAGCGTCACAGCCAGCTTAGCTTCAAGCTGAGAGATGTGGTGACTGACAACGGACGGCGCGAGGCGCAAATCGTCCGCCGCACCTTTGAACGTGCCGTGATCAACGGCCTTAGCGAAGATTGCTATCTGGCGTAACTCATCAATCATTGATCTACCTTGTCGAATTCTAAGTTCGCACAAAACTATCTTGTGAAATTATCGTAGTGCTCGATGATCGGTGGCGAAACCCTTGAAAGGACCCTCTCATGAAAACAATTCTTCGACTGTCAAAATGCCTCGCAACTATCCTTGCCCTGCAACTGGCGGCGGTGACTGCATGGGCACAAGTTGGAACCGGGACCCACAATCTCGATGGCACCGAAGTCAACTGGACCTACAACAATAACGACGCTCAAATGATTGTGTCCTTCGCTGGCGGACTTGCCCAATACGAGTGGATTGCTGGCGGACCAAAGGGCAACTCTGATAGCCAAATCCCCTATTCATCGCGTGAGATCGCTCCGAACGTATTCTTGATGTCTTGGGTTCAGGCTGAGCGGCCGGACTACATAACGATGATTTTCAACTTCAATGAAATGACAATCGCCACAACTGGCGTTCTAAGACCGGGAACCGACAAAGAGCGGGTGCTGTTTCTAGACGGCACGATAAACAGTTTCGATCGCTGAACTCCAAACGAAAAGAAAGCGCCAATCGTTCGCCCGTTTGTTGACTTCTCATCTCAAGAAGTGCCCAGCGGGCGACGAAGAGTGGTGCGAAAGCGGCCTTTGGCGCAGTCGCAGCGAAACGACCGTTTGTCCGGCAATGTGGCCTGTGACTGAACCCTAGCAGATACTGGGTAGTAAGAGGTCGATCTGTGGCACTGAAAGCTTGGCGGGATTCGACCTTGGCTCACAGGATGGTTGCATCCAGCGCCGATCTCGACCCATCTGACGCGAGACCAATCAGATCGTAGTAAGAATTGGAAAGTGGTGGGCGACCCTGGAATCGAACCAGGCATGGGTCACCCCGGCGGAGTTACAGTCCGCTGCCGCACCTTGCAGCCCGTCGCCCTGACTGGAGGAGTGCATAAATAAGCGGGGCAAGCGCGTCAACCGCAAAGACGCGGCTTTTTGGCAAATCACGGATCGTCAGTTCACATGCAGGGACTTGTGCAGGTAGACCCGCGAAAAGCCGTCCTCGACCCGTCGATCAAGTTCGGAAAAACCGGTCTGGCGGTACCAGGCGATGTTATCGGCCATGGCTGCATTGGTATACAGGCAGATCTCGGTGCACTGGCGGCTGCGGGCGAGTGCCTCGACGGCCACGAGCATCTGCTGACCCAATCCTTTTCCTTGAGAGTCCGGATGAACGGCAATGGTCTCGATCTCGAAGGATCCGCGTTGCTGGTAGGCGTGAAGATAACCCTCGATCGGGTGGATGCTGCGCAAGGTCCAGAGGTGGCCGCGCCCCATGGCGGCACGGAAATCGGCCAGCATGGGTGCCGGGGGCTTACCGATCTGTGGGATGTAGGGTGAAAACGCATCCCGCGCGATGGTCGCGACCACGGCCAGTTCATCGGGACGAACCAGTCTCAGCATCATCCTACGCCTTGCCTCCTCACCGGCATCGTGCCATGGCTTCGGATCAAAGAGAAGTGGATATGATGGCTGGTTCCCGACCCAAGAAACCAGAATGGGTGATCGAGAAAGAGCGCGCACGCAGGGCAGATGCCAGCGGCACGGTCTGGCTGTTCGGGATACATGCGGTGCGCGATGCCCTGCTGAACCCCGCGCGGGTCAAACTGCGGCTGATCGTGACCCGCAACGCGCGGGACCGTCTGGCTGATGCGATTGCCCAAAGCGGAATGACACCGGAAGAGGCCGACGCCCGCCGGTTCTCGGCGCCGCTGGATCAGGGATCGGTTCATCAGGGTGCAGCACTGGAAGTCGAGCCGCTGAACTGGGGGTCTGTGTCGGAACTTTGCGCACCGCGCGATGAGGCCCCGCTGGTCCTGCTGCTGGACCGCCTGACCGATCCGCACAACATCGGCGCCATTCTGCGCTCGGCCGAGGTTTTCGGTGCACGTGCGGTGATCGCACCTCATCGCCATTCCGCGCCCGAGACCGGAGCGCTGGCCAAGACCGCCTCCGGCGCGCTGGAGCGGCAACCCTATCTGCGCATTCCCAATCTGGCGCGTGGCATGGAGAGCCTCAAGGAGATGGGGTATTTCATCCTTGGTCTGGATGGTGAGGCCGAAATGACCGTGGAACAGGCGCTGGCAGAATTGCCGGAAGTTCCACTGGCGCTGGTACTGGGCGCCGAAGGCCCCGGTTTGCGGGAACTGACCAAGAACACCTGTCACCGGTTGGCAAAAATCCCGGCCATGGGCGCGTTTGGCTCGCTGAATGTCTCCAACGCAGCCGCCGTTTCGCTTTACGCAGCGCGCTCGCGTTGAAGCCGCGACCGGGGGTGACTAGATAGACCTCATGCCGGATCGCACCAAGATATTTACCTGTTGTTATTGTTCGACCCGCGCCGTGATGCGCCTTGATGAACGGCGTCACGAACTGGTCTGTTCGGGCTGTGGCGCGCCGCTGCATCATATGAAACCACTGCCCGCGCCCGAGCGGCAGAAACAGCACACCAAACCCAAGACCCTTCACGCGCCCTATCCCAAGCACAAAAAGTCATCGAAGAAGAAACGTCGCAAGCCCACGTTCTCACGGATGATGGAAAAGCTGTGGGACGAGGTCGAAGACATCTTCGATTGATGCAGGCTTCGTGCTAGGATCATGCGATGAGCTACTCCCGCAGATTTGCCCTTGGCCTGCTGGCCGCGCCCTTTCTGGTTCGCACAGCCCGGTCCGAGCCAGTGTTCGTCGATGGTCAGGGCATTGCCCTGCGCGGCTATGATCCGGTGTCCTTTCTTGGTCAATTGAAAGCACAGAAGGGCTCGTTCGACCATGAATTGACCCATGATGGTACCATCTGGCGGTTTGCCAACGCAGAAAACCTGAAGAAATTCGAAGCCGATCCTGACACCCATATTCCAGCTTTCGGCGGCTATGATGCATGGGGCATCGCACGCGGATACAAGCGCGGCACAGACCCCGAGCTTTGGGTTGAGGGCGGGGGTCGGATCTTCCTGTTCTATTCGGTCGGGCACCAGAACCTTTGGGCCGGCGACATCGCGGGCAACATCGCGCTTGGCGACAAGAATTGGCCCGGTTTGAAGGATTTCTGAAACACTCGTAACAGATTGTTCACATCTGTTTGAGCATCCTTGCATCGAGATCGACGACACATACCTGTTTGTCGAAAGCGGTAATTGGAACTGACCGTTTTCATCTCACTGTCCCTCGTTCCCACTCGCGCCCGGGCTGAGCCTCGGGCGCTTTTTTGTTTGGCTAACGCTTTGAATTTTTAGATCTATCGGGAATTTGTTTCCGTTTCGCTCCCAAAGCCGAACAATTCTCCAAGCAGCGCCGGAAAAACCGAAAAACAATCTGCGTGAACCCGGATGCTGATTCCCCTAAGGTGGCGCGGAATTTTACAACAGGGGACTGATATGTCTGACTCACCCAGCTACGGCTTCGACACACTCCAAATCCATGCGGGCTCCCGGCCTGATCCGGCAACCGGCGCACGCCAGACCCCGATCTACCAGACCACGGCCTATGTGTTCCGCGACGCCGATCACGCGGCTGCTCTGTTCAATCTTCAGGAGGTGGGCTTCATCTACTCGCGCCTGACCAACCCGACCGTGTCGGTCCTGCAGGAACGCATCGCGACACTTGAGGGTGGCGTCGGCGCGGTCTGCTGTTCATCCGGTCACGCAGCGCAGATCATGGCGCTGTTCCCGCTGATGCAGCCTGGCGACAATGTGGTGGTGTCCACCCGGCTCTATGGCGGTACGGTCACCCAGTTCTCCCAGACCATCAAGCGCTTCGGCTGGTCCGCGACATTCGTCGACTTCGATGATCCCAAGGCGATCGAGGCGGCAGCGGATGAGAACACCAAGGCGATCTTTTCCGAAAGCATCTCCAACCCCGGCGGCTATGTCACTGACATCGCGGCGGTCGCCAAAGTCGCAAACAAGCTGCAGGTCCCCTACATCGTGGACAACACGTCTGCCACACCGTACCTCTGCCGCCCCTTCGAGCATGGCGCCCATCTGGTCGTGCATTCCACAACGAAATACCTCACCGGCAATGGCACCGTCACCGGCGGCGTGGTTGTCGACAGCGGCAATTTCGACTGGACCAAGGCAGACAAGCACCCTTCCATGACCGAGCCGGAGCCTGCCTATCATGGTCTGAAATTCCACGAGACATTCGGGCCAATGGCCTTCACCTTCCACGGCATTGCCATCGGCCTGCGTGATCTGGGCATGACCATGTCCCCCAACACCGCCTTCCAGACCTTGCTGGGGATCGAAACGCTCAGCCTGCGCATGCAGCGCCATGTGGAAAACGCGATGACAGTCGCGAAATGGCTTGAGGCCGATCCACGTGTGGATTTCGTGACCTATGCGGGCCTGCCCTCCTCGCCTTATGCGAAACGTGTGAAAGCATCCTATCCCAAGGGCGCGGGCGCGCTTTTCACATTTGCGGTCAAGGGCGGCTACGAGGCCTGCGTCAAGCTGGTCGACAATGTCGAGATCTTCTCCCATGTGGCCAACCTCGGTGACACCCGTTCGCTGATCATTCACTCGGCCTCAACCACCCACCGTCAGCTCACGCCCGAACAGCAGGAGGCCGCTGGTGCGGCCCCCAATGTGGTGCGCCTGTCTATCGGGATCGAAGATGCAGATGACCTGATCCGCGATCTGGATCAGGCACTGACGGCCGCAACGTCATGATCTCATCCGGGGTGGCAGTCAGCCTGCCACCCCGGTCCAGTCGTCCAGCACCAGATGCGGCACCCCGTCAGAGGTCTTGCGAAATGACCTGCCGTCCTTGCCCACAACGGCGCTGACCCGCTGGCGCAAGGATGAGAAGCTCTCGAACTGCACCACATCCACCGGCGCGTCAAAATGGATCGTGATCCGCGCGCCTTCTCCCAGCCTCGTCAATGTGTGAACACGCCCCGTGAAGCGCTGCTTGAGGTATCGGCCCGAAATACGGGACCCTGTGCTCAGCCCTGCGCGTGCGCCTTCCTTCAAGCGCGCTGACAGCGCATTCCAGTCCTTCAGTCCCTGTTGCTGGGCAATCAGATCAAGCGCCTGCGCATGCAGGATCTTGCGCCCCTGCGCCTCAAGCGATTGTCGCAATCGTCTTGCCTGCGCTTTTGCATCGAAGATGCTGTCGTCATTTTGATTGGTCATATCTGGCCTCATGTTCGTGCGGTGAGGATGGACCAAAAGATGGTGCCTGCATTGCCACCTGTCCGAACACCGCGGAATGGGCAGATCATGTCATGTCGGAGATTCACCGTTGGGCATCACACCCCGCAGGCGGCAGGGCTCCGGCCCTGAAGGCGCATTTAACGCCGCGGTCACCATCATTCAAGACCGAACGCACAGGCCCCTGCCCACTTCTTGGGTAAAATATCCCCGCCGGAGGCTTCGCGGGCTGCAAGCCCGCGAAATCCGCACAAGGCCAACCGCGCTAGTCCAGTTCAAACGTGACGGAAACCCGAGCAGTCAGGCTAACCTCACCCTCGGCCACAGGCACACCAGCATCCATGCTCTCAGCGCGGGCCATCGCCATAGGCATCGGCGGGCGGGCCGAGCCGCTTTCCGAGATGCTCATGATCCGGCCAAGACCAATGCCTGCGGCCTCGGTGTAAAGCCTTGCCTTGCGCAACGCATCGGCCATGGCGGCCTTGCGGGCCTCATCGATCAGTGGCCCGGGCTCCTGAATGCCAAAGTTGATCCCGTTGATCTGGTTGATCCCAACCTTGGTCAGAGTGTCCAGAATGTCGCCCACCAGGCCCGTGTCCCGCACCCGCACCGTGACCGAATTGCCGGCACGATACCCGGTCAGCCGGGGGGCTTTTCCATCGCGATAATGCTCATATTGCGGTTGCAGATAAAGATTGCTGGTCTGGATGTCGCGCGGCTCGATCCCGGTCTCGCCCAAAGCGCTGAACACATCGCGCATCTGCTGGGAATTGATCGCAATCGCACCCCGTGCCGTCTCGGCAGAACTCTGCACGCCCATCATCACTGAGGCCATATCCGGAGTGGCCTCAACCTGCCCCTCTCCGCTCAGCGTCATCAGGCGCGGGGCCTCTTCCTCTGCCATTGCAGGGGCCGCAAGCGCCAAAAGCCCCACGGCCACTACTGCCCGCATCAGTCCCGGTCTCAGTTCCATTTTCGATCCTCCCGTCTGCTCGACCTCGATCCTTGCACAGTATCAGGCGAAACTCGGCAGGTTTTTGCCGAAATATGCGCGTCTATCACCGTGACAAGGCCCGATCCTTTGCCATATAAGAATGGGCAACAGACCTTGCCAGCCCTTGCGGTCAAGGTCGATTTGCCAGGGATCATGACGCAGCGATGATCCGGCTCTGGACTGGACGAGATGACAGAACCCGACCTGGGACTAGATCTTTCCGGCGACAGCATCGCCCTCATGCGCCGCTCCGACCGAGGCGGTTGGGAAGATCTGGTGCGTCAGGATCTGCGGATCAGCACGCTGAACACCTCGATGCAATCCCTGCGCGGCGTGGCCCAGCGGGTCGGATCAAGGTCCGGAAACGTCACGGTTCTGATCCCCAATGACGAGATCATGCTGGGCGATCCTTCCTACGCAAAGGGCGACACGGATTACATCCTCGACCAGAGCGCGCAATCCTCCGGCGTGGGGCATCACGCACAGGCCATGATTGCGTCCGCAACGCTGGATGAAACTCATAAGTTTGTCACCAGCTTCGGCTTCAAACCGATCCTGTACATGACCGGAAAGCCCGTGCCCGAGACCGGACGGCAGGCCGTGTTCCCGGCCACGGCACAGTCGCGGTTTGCCATCGCCGGACTTGGCTGGGCCGCAGCGGCCTTTATAGCGTTGGGTCTTGGCGCTGCCGGAATATTCGGCGCCACCCAGTTTCTGGGCGGTCAGGATACCCCGGATCCCCAAACCTTCACCTCGGCGCTGGCATGGCACCAGCCTGATGCACAGGACATCGATCTGAGGGACGCAGCCGCACCGGAAATGGCGGACCTGCCCTTGGCCCCTACTGTTGCCCTGACAGAGCTTGTGGCGGCAAATCGCAGCAATGATGCACTCTGGTCCGAACTGCCATCGATCAACCCCATTCAGACGCGGCTGACTGCGTTGCCAGAAGATGCAGGCCGGGGGTTCGACGGACAGCCGCAACTTCCGTATCTCATGCCACCCGCGCGGCGTCTGTCTGGGGCTGCGCTGCCTTCCCCTGAACGTCCTGCCACGGATGCACCACTCCCGGTGATTGAGACGCCCTTGATGCTCGCGCTCTCCGACATCCGGCCTGCAAATGCGCCATTCAATGCCGCGCCCATTCCACTTCCCCGTGATCGAGGGTTGCGGCTGACCAGTCTGCTTCTGGAAGAAGACAGTTTTGCCCAGAACCCCGGCGAGCGGCTGGGTGCCGAAATACCGCAAGCCTTGCGCGGTCCGACCGATCAGATCCTGCGGGCCTCGATCTCGGATCCGTTTGTGGGCGAGGATCTTGCGGCACTTGAGGTTGATCTGGGCAGCAATCGGTCCCGGCAGGAGCAGGTAATCGCCAGATTTGCGACCAGCTCGGCCGCGTTCGACATTGATTTTCTGGGACCGGAACTGACGCTGGACATTCAGGCCCTGCCCGAAGTGTCCCGGCCTGTTTTGGCCGACGGCCCGCTCTATGCGGCACTGGATCCCGACCAGATCGCGGATATCCCGATGATCGATCTGGCCATGCCGGTGTTTGAGCCGGCAGCTCCCGGTGCAACGGAAACACTGATCGCTTCAACCACCCGCGGCGACATCCGACCTTCCGAGACCCAGACGCCATTCGCACCGGTTCCGGGTTCGGGTGCGAATATTCTGCCCGAAGAACCGCCCATCCGGGATGGAGCCCAGATCACCACGCGGGAAGGGCAAGTACCGGAAGTCCGGATTGCTGCCCTGCGCACCGATGACATCCTGAGACCTGTGCCACGGCCCACGGCCTCGGCCATTCCTGCGGACGCGCCAGCCAAAACCCTTGTTCTGCCGGACGGAGACACGCCCACCACGGAAGATGCATCTCCGATTGTGGCACCTGACAGCGATGGCGAGGATGCAGGCCTTCGCATCATTGCCGCCCTGCCGGACGTGGTGCCGCCTGCGCGCGCCAATACCGACCTGCCAACCGATCCGATGCTTGTGGAAGAACAGGCCGCTGCTCTGGCTGCTGCTGTGGGCGAGGCTTTGCAGACCGCCACGGAAGAGGCATTCCTGCCCAGCGCGCGCGCCATCCAAAAGGCATCTCGCCCGCAAAAGCGGCCCACCACTTTGGCAAAGCCACAGCAGGTTCGCACCGCTGCAATTGATCCAGACCTTGCTCCATCCGCGCGCGCGATCCTGTCGATCACACCCCCCCGGGCGCGTCCCCGAGGTCTGCCTGATTTGAAGCCCGGCAAGACGATTGTCGTCAGTCCCAGCACAACCAGCCGCAAGCAATTGCCGACTGTCGCCTCTGTCCAGAAGGCCGCCACGATCGAAAATGCAATCCCCAAACGCGGCATGGCGCTGATCGGGGTGTATGGCACAAGCTCCAAACGTCAGGCGCTGGTGCGTCTGCGCTCCGGCAAATTCGTGAAGGTCGGCACTGGGGATACTGTTGGCGGCTTCAAGGTTTCAGCCATCTCATCCGATGCCATCCGCATGCGGCGCAACGGGCGCGACACGATCCTAGAACTGCCCTGACCGATCGGCCAGATAGGCCTCCCAGGCCTCCGGCGTATCAAGATCAATGACCGGGCCATCGCCTGCATCGGGCACATCCACCAGATAGTCGCCCGCCCCGCGCACAATCTCGCGCGCTCCCAGATCACCAGTCAGTTCGCACAAGGCCCCAAAAAACCGTTTACCGAACAGAACCGGCTGCCCCGGCACACCACCGGCTGTCACCGAACGGCAGATCAGGGCATTGGTCTTGGGGTCAAACGCTGCAATCAGCCGGTCAATCTGTGCCTCTTCAATGTCAGGCATATCGGCAAAGGCGAGGATCACGGCATCATGAGAGTTTGCAGCCTCAAGAACACCTGCGCGCAGGGAAGCCGACATGCCCAGCGCCGCGTCTCTGGCAACCAGTGTCTGAACCTCCAGACCCTGCAAAACTTCCTCTCTGTCCCGGCCATCAGGCGGCAGCACAACAATCACGCTGTCGGCCGAACTTTTGATCATGCGGTCCGCTGTCCGGCGCAAAAGAGGCACATCATCGATGGTTTCCATAAGTTTGTCGCGCCCACCCATCCGGCGCGACGCACCTGCGGCGAGCAGGATCACTGCAACCTTCGGCTTGCCCGCCTTCTCGGCCAATGCAAATGCGCGCGGCTGCGGTCGGGTCGGAATTTCTTTCAGAAGCCCGCCGATGCCCATATCGGCAATATCTTCCGAGGTCACAGGAATGCCACTCACCACGCGTTCCAGCACCCAATCCGCACCATTGAGCGCGGGCGAACGCGCACATCCCGGCAAACCGATCACATCACGCTCTCCCAGTTTTCCCAAAAACAACAGGTTCCCGGGATCGACAGGCATCCCGAACCGTTCCATCCGGCCACCAGCGGCGACCAATCCAGCCGGGCATACGTCCCGTGCATCTGAAGTTGCCGATCCGCCAAGGATCAGCACCAGAGGAGCTGAAGAGCGTCTCAATGCATCCGCAACAGCCGCCTCTTCATGATCCACTGCGATCACCTGTCCAAGGGTCACACCCAGAGCGGTCAACCGTTTTGAGACCGCAGTCTCACCCTTGCGCATCAGTTTGTCACCCATCCCGGCCGTGCGGGTGAGAACCAGATCAGCGCGCTGGTGATGTCGTGCGTGTACTTTCACAACCTGGCCGTTCAGGCAGCCAAGGGCCCGCTCGACCGCAGTGTTCGGCACCGCGTAGGGAATGATCTTGATTGTGGCCAGCATGTCCCCTGCGCTGACCCGCTTGTGTTGGGCCAAAGTGGCCAGCGTGATTGCGGGGTCAACCGCGTTCAGCGCTCTGATCGCGTCGGCAGCGAGAACGAGCACCCCGTCGCGTGCCGCGATCAGATTGACCCGCCCGGTGAAGGGTGCCTCTAAGCGCAGACCCGCGATGTCCGGATCCGGGGCCAGTGCTGCGCCAATGCGCGCAGCGGCCTCATTTTCACTCAGATCATCCGGCTCGAAACTGGCGACAACAACCGTGTCAACATCATGGCTGCGCAGCATGTCCAGATCATCTGCAGACAGCAGCCTGCCCTTGCGCAATCGGTGCGATCCGAATTGAAGAGAATGCGCCAGCGTCGCCCCAAGGGCCTCCGCAACTGGCACCGGTCCGAATTTCATGAGCCTGCCGTGATGACTGTGTGCTTGCGCAGCGTTTCGGTCATCTCCGCCAGAATGGACACAGCAATCTCGGCAGGCGAACGCGCACCGATATCTGCCCCGACCGGACCATGAATTCGGGCGATCTGCCCATCCGGGAAACCGGCCTCCTGCAATCTGGCGACCCGCTTGGCGTGGGTCCGGGTCGAGCCCAGACATCCAAGATAGAACGGCTCGGCCTCAAGCGCTGTGCGAATGGCCGGATCGTCCAGTTTCGGGTCATGTGTCAGGGTGACAACGGCGGTGCGCGCATCAAGCCCGATGGCTGACAGGGCCGCATCAGGCCAGTCGTGAACCAGCTTTTGACCCGGAAACCTGAGGTCAGAGGCGAAAGCCTCCCGCGGATCGACCAGAGTGACATCATAGCCGGCAAGGCCCGCCATCACCGTCAAGGGTTGCGCAATATGAACCGCCCCCACAATCACCAACCGCAGGGGCGGATTGTGAATGCCCAGATACCAGCCCTCCGCCAACTGACTTTTGTCACTGGCGAACCCTTCGGCGGCAACTGCCCCCAGTTCCGCATCATCTGTGCCAATCAACCGCCGCTCGAACCGGTCAAGATGAACCGCATAGGCCACCGGTTGCCGACGGGCCCGCGCTGCCACCAACCGCTCAAGCAGATCCACATCCGGTCCCTGGCCATGGTCCACAGGTTCAACCATCACACGGATCCGCCCACCGCAGGCCAACCCAACGGCAAATGCCTCATCGTCCGAGATACCGAACTCCAGCAGCTTCGGTGTTCCATCCTCAAGCGCGTCCAGAGCCTCGGCCACCACTGCCCCCTCGACACAACCGCCCGAGACAGATCCCATCATCTCAGCCTCTGAAGAGATCACGAGCATCGATCCGACGGGTCGGGGCGCAGAGCCCCAAGTCTCGATCACATGGGCCAGCGCAACTTTCTTGCCAGCGCGCACCCAGTCCAGTGCCAGTTCCGGTATCGCGTCAAACTGATCCATGCCACCTCCCGACCTTTGACCTCAATCTAGGGACGGTCAGCCGGGAATTGAAGCCGGGAATTCAGATATGCCCGGTTCACTTCCTGGCAAAAATATCCCCGCCGGAGGCAGCGCTGCGGCACGGGATCAGCGCAGATACCCGATGGTCGCCGTCGGGCTCAACTGGGCGCTGGTCAGAAAAGCTGTCAGTTTTTGCGGATCAGGCTGACCGTCTGCCATGCCTGTGGCTTCAGCTGCCAGACCACCTGCGATGAAAAGCGTGTCGAGCCCTTCCGCCATACCACCGGCGACATCCGTCATCACACCGTCGCCCACGCAAAGGATCCGGTCATCCGGCACCTGCGCCCCCCGCAGGGCAGTCAACCGGTCGGCGGCCATGCGGTAAATCGGTGGATGCGGTTTGCCGAAGTAGAAAGACTCACCACCTGCCTCGCTATAGGCTTTGGCGATGGCACCGGCACAGAAAATCCGCTTCTCGCCCACGTCCACAACAATGTCAGGATTGGCACAAAGCAGCTTCAAACCCTTGTGTGCGCCCGTGCGGATGGTCAGACGGTAATCATCGGGCGTCTCGGTCTGGTCATCGAATAGACCGGTGCAAATAATGCCTTCAGCGTCTTCAAGCGCCACCCGCTCCACATCAATGGGCGAGCCATCCTCATTGAAGAAAAACGGCAGATCCCGCTCTGGGCCAAGGTGATAGACCTTTTTGCCGAACTCGCCAGCGGCCATTGCACCCTGTGCGGCATCACCGGACGAGGCGATGTCGTCATAGCAGTCTTTAGGCACGCCCATCCCTTCAAGCTGCCGGGCCACCTCACGTCTTGGCCGGGGAGAGTTCGTCACAAGGATCACGGTTTTGCCTCCAGCACGAAACTGCTGCAATGCCGCGACTGCATCGGGAAACGGCGCCTTGCCATTGTGCAGACACCCCCAAAGATCACAGTACAGCGCATCGTAACGGATGGATATCTCCTCCAGCGAGGTGATGATTTGAGACATTGCAACTGGCTCCCTGATGCGGTTTGCGCAACAGATAACCTTGATTTGGGTTCGGGACCAGATGCCAAGGTGGGGTTGATCTTTGCCTCTGCGCCCCATTTGATGCGCGAATGACTTCCCCGCCTTCAGGAGACACCCCTTGACCGAGCTGCCACAATCCATCGATGCGACCCAAAACCTGCTCAGCGAGGCAGGCTATGTCTGCGGACGGTCACTTGCCACGGTCGTGTTTCTGTCTCTCAAATTGGGCCGCCCCTTGTTTCTTGAAGGCGAAGCGGGCGTCGGCAAGACCGAGATCGCCAAAGCACTTTCCATGGCTCTGGGTCGCAAACTGATCCGTCTGCAATGCTATGAGGGGCTGGATGCGGCGTCAGCGGTTTACGAATGGAACTTCGCTGCCCAGATGGTCGCCATACGCACAGCCGAAGCAACCGGCAGCGAGGACCGCAAGGCGCTCACGGAGGAACTCTTCTCGGATGAATACCTGGTGCGCCGGCCCTTGCTTGAGGCGATGAGCCCGCAAGACGGCGGTGCGCCCATTCTGCTGATCGATGAGTTGGACCGAACTGATGAACCGTTTGAGGCATTCCTCCTCGAAGCGCTCAGCGATTTTCAGGTGACCATCCCCGAGATGGGCACGATCAAGGCGGCCGAGCCGCCCATCGTGATCTTGACCTCAAACCGCACGCGTGAAGTGCATGATGCCCTGAAACGCCGGTGCCTTTATCATTGGGTGGATTATCCGGATTTTGAGCGCGAGATGGAAATCATCCGCGCCCGCGCGCCCGAGGCCGCAGATACGCTCAGCCGCGAAGTTGTGGCCTTTGTCCAGAAACTGCGCTCGGAGGATCTGTTCAAGAAACCGGGTGTGGCCGAGACCATCGACTGGGCGAAATGTCTGGTTGCGCTCGACACCGTCCAACTCAGCCCGCAGGTGATTGCCGATACGCTGGGAGCGATCCTGAAATATCAGGATGACATCCAGAAGCTGCAAGGCTCCGAGGCCAAGCGCATTCTTGACGAAAGCAAGCTGGCGCTGGAACCGGTCTGAACGGAGCGCGCCTGTGGCCACCTACGCCGATCTTCCCATTCCCGATGACGGCAAGCTGGCCGGGAACATCACGCATTTTGCACGCGCCTTGCGCAGTGCCGGCCTGCCTGTGGGGCCGGGCCGGGTGGTGGATGCCATCCGAGCGGTAGAAGCAGCAGGCTTTACCGAGAAACATGATTTCTACGCCACCTTGGAGGCCTGCTTCATCTCGCGCCCCGAGCATCGGGTCGTGTTTGCCCAGATCTTTCGGCTTTACTGGCGCGATCCGCAATTTCTGGAACACATGATGGGGCTTTTGACGCCAATGGTGCGTGGCGTGAACGAGGCCCCCAAGGCTCAGGCTGCCGAACGCCGCGCAGCTGAGGCCCTGCTTGATGGAGCCGAGACACCGGAACAGCCTCAAGCCGAAGAAGGCGGCGAGGAGATCGAGTTTGATGCAACGCTCACCTTCTCGGATCAGGAGAAGCTCAAGACTGCCGATTTCGAGCAGATGACATCGTCCGAACTGGCACAGGCCAAACGTGCCATTGCCCGGCTGGATCTGCCGGTCAAACCCATTGCCTCACGCCGCACAGCGCCAAATGCGCGCGGACAGATTGCTGATTGGCGCGGGACCATGCGCGGTGCGATGCGCTCCGGCGGCGATGTTGAACGGCTGGCGATGAAGGCCCGCCGCAACCGCTGGCCCAATCTGGTGGCGCTGTGTGACATCTCGGGTTCGATGTCGAATTACTCGCGTGTGTTGCTGCATTTTCTGCATGCTGCCGCCAATGCCAAGGGGGCTGGCTGGGCACAGGTGCACAGTTTCACCTTCGGGACCCGGCTGACCAACATCACCCGGCATATGCGCCACCGGGATGTCGATGCGGCACTGGCTGCAGCCGGGACGGAGGCCAAGGACTGGGAAGGCGGAACCCGGATTGGCGCGTGTCTGCGCGATTTCAACAGGGACTGGTCACGGCGGGTTCTGGGACAGGGTGCCGTGGTGATCCTGATCACCGACGGCCTGGACCGTGATGATCCCGGTGATCTGGCCCGGGAGGCCGAGCGTCTGCAATTGAGCGCGCGAAAGCTGATCTGGTTGAACCCGCTTCTGCGCTGGGACGGGTTTGCGCCCAAGGCCCAAGGGGTCCGGGCATTGCTGCCGCATGTCGACAGTTTTCGCGCCGCCCACAACCTGCAATCGCTTGAAGCGTTGTCAGATGCGTTGAACAGGGCAGATGATCGCGGCGACCGGGATCGGCTTATGGCGATGATGCGGGACGGCTGAGGCTGGTTCGTGACGTAGTCGGTGGATGCCTCCGGCGGGGATATTTTGCCAAGAAGTGTGGGGTGATTGAGTGCGTACTTTTGGGCTCATAAAACTTCCACGCAATAAAATCACCCAATTTTTAACATTCACGTAATTTTATTGCGCAATGATCTTGCGTG
Source organism: uncultured Paracoccaceae bacterium (assembly GCA_947494445.1). Classification (GTDB taxonomy): domain Bacteria; phylum Pseudomonadota; class Alphaproteobacteria; order Rhodobacterales; family Rhodobacteraceae; genus CANLSM01. The sequence continues at coordinate 292,231 of CANLVD010000004.1, forward strand.
AAGGCCGCGACTCGGCTATGTCTGCTGCATCGCACAACGCGACATTTGGAGTGTGGCCGTAAAGTTTTGGCCCTTGTCTGGGGAGACAAACATGTTGGACGCCCATCAGCACAATCTGCCGGTCGGCACCATCTGCATCGAGGATCTGGAGATCGGGATGTCGCGCTCGGTCTCCAAGATCATTGGTGATCGCGAAATCGAGATGTTTGCGGAACTGTCGACCGACCACAATCCGGTCCATCTGGACGATGATTATGCCCAGGACACCATTTTTGGCGGGCGGATTGCCCACGGCATGCTGACCGCTGGGCTGATTTCGGCGGTGATCGGCGAACAATTGCCCGGCCATGGTACAGTCTATCTGGGTCAGAACCTGAAATTCATGGCTCCAGTGCGCCCCGGCGATCATGTCGAAGCTGTGGTGAGCGTGCGTGAGATCGACTATGGCAAACGCCGCGTGACCCTTGATTGCCGCTGTCTGGTAGGCGATACGGTTGTTCTGAAAGGCGACGCCCTGGTGTTGGCGCCTTCCGCGAAATTCGACTGACCGGGGTCTGAGCCGCCCCTGACAATGGGGCGCCAATGCACCGACATACCTCACTGACGCCTGTGCCGCCTGCGCATCGCAATGCTGCCGTGGCACTGGGCAATTTCGACGGGGTACATCTGGGACACCAGTCGGTGATCGCGCTGGCACGGGCCGCAGCCGCAGAACGTGATGCGCCGCTTGGCATTGTCACTTTTGAACCCCACCCCCGCAGCTTCTTTGCGCCCGATGCGCCGGCATTCCGTTTGATGGGGGCTGAGGCACGGGCCAGCCGGCTGGAAAAACTGGGTGTTGATGAGCTTTTCGAGTTGCCCTTTGACGATACTCTGGCCAGCCTGACCGCAGAGGCCTTCGTCACGTCTGTTTTAGTGGATGCTTTGGGCATTTCGCATGTCGTGGTTGGCGCGGATTTCCGCTTTGGCAAAGGCCGCATGGGCGATGTGGAAAGCCTTGCCCGGATGGGTGCCGAACTTGGCTTTGGGGTCACGGTCGCACCGCTGGTCTCGGATGCATCAGGTGATTTTTCATCGACCGCGATCCGGCAGGCACTGAGCGACGGGCGGCCGGAGGATGCAGCCCGCATGCTGGGCCACCTGCACCGGATCGAAGGCCCGGTGGAACACGGGTTCAAGCGGGGCCGCGAGATGGGGTTTCCGACCATAAACCTGTCCCTCAAAGGTCTGCACCCGCCCAAGTTTGGAGTCTATGCCACGTTGGTTGACGTCCTTGAGGGGCCTCACAAAGGGCGGTACCAGGGTGCGGCCTCCGTCGGGTCGCGCCCCACTTTTGGGGAGAACCTGGCCAATCTGGAAGTGTATCTGCTTGATTTCGACGGTGATCTTTATGACCGCGCCGTCTCCGTGGCTTTGGTGGCTTATCAGCGCCCGGAGCTGAAGTTTGACGACATGGATGCGCTCATGACTCAGATGCATCTTGATGTGGAGGAGACCCGGGCACATCTGACAGATACTCCTTGATCCGGGATTTCTCTGAGATTGCCACGCCTGCCCCCTCCGCGCTCAATCCATAGACGCCCTTGGAGATCTTCTCGAACCACCCATAATGGTTGTCCCGCATCAGCGCGGTCGCCCGCGACACGCCTGTCCCACTGGCAACATCACGGCCACGACCCGGGCCGTTGTCCCCAAGCCATCCGACACAGCGCAGGGCATCCTGGCGATAGGCCGTCATGGTGATCTGTCGCACCGAACCGCCGGTGGCAGGATCCCCGGATCTGGCCTGAAATTCCTTCAGCAATCGGGCCTGTTTGATTTTGGACTTTCGCGGCTGGTAGGGCATGGGATCCAGATGCGCCGTGACCTTGCCGTCTGCGTTGATCGTGAGATATCCAAGCCCAAGCCGCCTGCACAGCGTGAGGATATCCCGGTAGGTGCCGCGCCCTTTGGATTTGCGGGCAGGGGTCGCGACATAGACCTGATCGGTGATCGATAGGCGGGCCACCCCCTGAACCAGAAGCTGCACAGACAGGCCAATCTTAAGCTCGACGATCACCGGGGGTTCCTCGCCCCGGATGGCGACCACGTCACAGCCTTTGACCTCGCCCTTGACGTCATAGCCCTGTGCCTGAAGGAAGGCCTTTACGGGCGGGTAGAGATCGGTCTCTTTCACGTGGTTTATCCGCTTTTCAATCCGGGCATTTCCGGCCATGGTCCGGGTCATGTCAGAGGACCCGATTGACCGCTCCGGCCTGCGCCCCCGTTTCTGGGAACGCTACACGCTTGACGAGCTGACCTCCAGCGAATGGGAGGCGCTGTGCGACGGCTGTGGCAAATGCTGCCTGCTGAAACTGGAAGATGAGGACACGGGCGATGTGGCCTACACCTCCATTGCCTGCCGGTTGCTGGATCTGAAATCCCGCCGTTGCGGGCAATATGCCTTGCGCCGTCAACTGGTGCAGGGTTGCGTGATCGTGCGCCCTGACAATCTGGACGAGATCGCAAGCTGGATGCCGCGAACCTGCGCCTATCGTCTGCTGTTCGAGGGGAAAGGACTGGAGGATTGGCACCCGTTAAACTCTGGCACGCCCCTCAGCGTTGAGGACGCAGGCATCGCGCCGCGTTTTGCGCTCACACCGGAATATGACGTCGAAGAAGACGATTTTGAAGATTACGTCTTGAACCAGCAGGTCTGAACATATGGAATTTGCATCCGACAACACCAGCCCCGCCCATCCATCGGTGATGGAGGCGCTGATGCGTGCCAACGAAGGCTACACCAACTCCTATGGCGGGGACCCGATCATGGAGCGGGTGCAGGCAGCCATTCGCGATCTCTTTGAAGCACCACAGGCGGCCGTTTACCTGGTTTCGACGGGGACTACGGCGAACGCACTGGCCCTGGCCTGCCTCTGCCCGCCCTGGGCCACGATCTATTGCCACCGCAATGCCCATATCGAGGAGGATGAATGTGCAGCGCCCGAGTTCTACACCGGCGGTGCCAAGCTCACCCTGCTTGACGGTGCGGATGCCAAGGTCGACCCTGCCTCTTTCCGCGATGCCTTGGCATTTACGGCGCGCGCAGGTGTGCACAATGTGCAAAAAGGTGCGCTCAGCCTGACCAACACAACCGAAAACGGTGCGGTCTATTCCGTCGCTGAGCTGTCTGCATTGTGCGAGATTGCCAAGGCCCATGGCCTGCCCGCGCATCTTGACGGTGCCCGCTTTGCCAATGCAATTGCGGCCACAGGTGCCACCCCTGCCGAGATGACCTGGAAGGCAGGCTTTGACGCGCTCAGCTTCGGTGGGACCAAGAACGGCTGCATGGGGGTTGAGGCTGTTGTCCTGTTCAACCCGGATCAGGCCTGGGAGTTCGAACTGCGCCGAAAGCGCGGTGGGCATCTCTTCTCCAAGCACCGCTATCTGTCAGCGCAGATGGAGGCCTATCTGAAAGACGGCCTGTGGCTCAAGCTGGCCACACATGCAAACGCAATGGCGTCCAGATTGTCAGACGGGTTGGTGGCGCGCGGTGCGGTGCTGGACCATCCAACGGATGCCAATGCAGTCTTTGCAAAATGGCCGCGCGCGGCTCATGAGCGCTTGGCAGACGCTGGCGCGCATTACTATCCCTGGGGCACGCCTGCACCGGAAAAAGGCGCTCCTGAGGACATGATCAGTGCCCGCCTGGTGACGTCCTGGTCGACCACTGCGCATGATGTCGATGCATTTCTGACGGCTTATGGACATATCTGAACCACCGCCGCCTGACCGGCGACCCGGGCCTTAACACTTCTTGGGGAAAATATCCCCGCCGGAGGCACCGGCCCTGCACCGCAGGGCCGCCCCTTCAGGGCCCTCTCAGGCCAGATCCGCCTCTAGATAGGCAAGCCTGTCCTGCCCCCAATAGACCTGATCGCCCACCACATAGCTTGGCGCGCCAAAGACATTGGCCTTCACCGCATCATTGGTGTTGCGCTCATAAGTCTCCACCGCCGAGATCATGTCGCGATCACTGATTGCAGGATCGAAACCATGGGCCTCGAGACAGGCCTTGATCACTTCGTCACTGGCGATGTCCTTGTCTTCAACCCAGCAGGCTTTCAGGATGCCGTGGACAAAACCTCCCAGATCGCCCGATCCATCGGCTTGTGCGTTGAGGATGGCAATGCTCGAGGGCACCGGGTTTGTCGGCCAATGGGCCGGTTGCAGATTGATCGGCAGACCCGTGTGGCGAGAGATCCGCGCCAGTTCCTGCAACCTGTACGCCTTTCGGCTTTCATGGCGCTGTGCGGGCGGCACCCCACCGGTTTCCGCAAAGACTTTCATCAGATCGAACGGACGATAAGCAATCGATTTGCCCAGACGCCGCGCCATGTCCTCCAGCCGTGTGCCCGCCAGATAGGTAAACGGGCTGAGCGGGAACATGTAATAGTCGATATCTGCCATTTCCGGCCTTTCTCGTGGTGATTTTAACCTTGCGCGCATCATGGCGCGCATTCCGCCCTTTGCAAGGCCAGATCAGGATGATAGGTGCAGGCGCAAATCCCTGGCAGAGGTCCTCGATCATGATGAGTGTGAACCAGCCCAAGCTGATTTCCGGAAATGCAAACCGCCCATTGGCAGAGGCAATCGCCCGCCGCATGAGCATCCATCGGGGCGAGACCGTTCGTCTGTGTGATGCAAGGGTTGAGCGGTTCAACGATGCCGAGATCTTTGTGGAAGTGTTCGAAAATGTCCGCGGTGAAGACATGTTCGTCATTCAGCCGACCTCGAACCCGGCCAATGACAACCTGATGGAACTGCTGATCATGTGCGATGCCCTGCGCCGCTCGTCAGCAGCCCGTATCACCGCAGTGATCCCCTATTTCGGCTACGCCCGTCAGGACCGCCGCACCAAGGCGCGCACGCCGATCTCGGCCAAGCTCGTTGCCAACCTGATCGCCGAGGCCGGGATCGAACGCGTGCTGACCATGGATCTGCATGCAACCCAGATCCAGGGCTTCTTCGACATTCCGGTCGACAACCTTTATGCGGCCCCGGTTTTCGCGCTGGACATCAAACACCAGTTCAAAAAGCTTACTGATGTGACCGTCGTCTCCCCCGATGTGGGTGGTGTGGGCCGCGCCCGCGAGTTGGCCGAGCGGATCGGCGCGGATCTGGCCATCGTTGACAAACGTCGTGCAGCGCCCGGCGAGATCGCATCGATGACGGTCATCGGAGAGGTCAAGGACCGGGTCTGCATCATCGTGGATGACATTGCAGACACTGCCGGCACGCTTTGCAAAGCAGCCGAGTTGCTCAAGGACACGGGCGCAAAAGAGGTCCATGCCTATATCTCGCACGGCGTTCTCAGCGGCCCTGCGGTTGACCGGGTCAAGGCATCGGTGATGAAATCGCTGGTCATCACCGACAGCATCGAGCCGACGCCACAAGTGCTGGGTGCCAAGAACATCCGCATCATCCCCACCGCGCCGATTTTCGGTCAGGCGATCCTGAACATCGCCAATGGCACGTCGGTCTCATCGCTTTTTGACGACAACACGCTCAGCCCGATCTACGAGGCGTTTTATCCCGCTGCCTGACGGGATGGACATGATCCCGATACTTTAAACCGAGCGGCTCAGGCTGCGCGGGCATCAGGTGGCTGATTTCGAACATTCGCTCACGCTCTGGGCTGACCCGGACGTCGTGCGCTATATCACCGGCCGCCCCAACACGCGGGAGGAGGTCTGGCAGCGCTACTTGCGCCGCGCTGGCCATTGGCATCTTAACGGCTATGGCTACTGGCTTGTCGAAGACATCGCTACCGGCAGCTTCCTCGGCGAAGTGGGTTTTGCCGATTACAAACGCGAGATCACACCACCGATTGGACCTTTCCCCGAAGCCGGCTGGGTCTTGGCGCCCCAAGCACATGGCCGGGGCATCGCAACCGAAGCGATGCGCGCTGCAATCGACTGGATGGACCGCACCCATGGACCAGAAAAGATCTGCTGCATTCTCGATCCCGCACATAGCGCATCGGCCAATGTGGCACGCAAACTCGGCTTCGGGGATGAAGCCCGCGCCCACTACAATGCGCAAGACATTTCGGTCTACTGGCGGCATCGCGCAGACACTGCCGAAATGGGTTCTTGAAGGATGAAGTCCTAACCCCGTAGAGTCCCGGGTGAATACACTCAACCGGAGCAGGCTCATGATCCGCACAGGCGCTGAATACCGCGACAGCATCCGCGGCACGCGCGACGTCTTCATCAACGGCGAAAAAGTCGCGGATGTAACCACGCATCCGATGTTCAAACCGCTGGTCGACATCCGGGCGCGGATCTATGACATGGCCCATGATCCCAAGACCCGAGACGTGATGACCGTCACCCAGAATGGCGAGGTCAACGCCATCGGCAACGCGCTGCCCTACACTCAGGATGACTGGTGGGCCAAGCGCAGGGCCACCGATGCGGTGATGGAAGACGTCGGCGGTGTGGTCACCCGCGTGGGCGATGAGACCGTGGGTGAGATGTGGTCGCTTTACGATGGGCAGGATGTGCTCAACGAAGTGAACCCCGAATTTTCAAAGAACATCGAAGCACATATCGGTAAAGTGCTTCAGGGCGACCCTTTCCACGTTTCGGCCAACACCGATCCAAAGGGTGACCGCTCCAAAGCACCACACCAAGGCCGCCAGCTTCATTCGCGCGACCCTGCACCGGCATTCAGCCATTGCCTATGTTCAGCGCACCCTGAAACAGGCCGATCAGATGGTCGGCACTTCGGTTTTCAATGCCCGCCAGACCAGACTTGAGATGCAACCCGATGTGCGGGAGATACTGGCAGTGCTGGCCGTCTGGCCCGACGGGGACGGGTCCATCGCGCAATATTTCTCGGACAGCACACCAAAGGCAGCGGAGTGAGCAATGACATCAGCAGTTGAAGCCCTGCGCCAGAACACCGCGCGACCGTTTGAGGTGGCCCGCGCCATGCCACCCGAGGTCTACACCAGCGACGCCTTTCTGGAACGTGAGTTGAACGATGTCTTCGCGCAGGACTGGTTTTGTGTCGGCCGGGCTTCTGCCCTGTCGAACCCCGGCGACTATGTCACTCAGGAAATTGCCGGACAGCCGGTGATCGTGACCCGCGATGCAGGCGGCCTGTTGCGTGCCATGTCGAACGTCTGTCTGCACCGGATGTCCACGTTGCTGGAGGGACGCGGCACGACAAAGACCATCGTTTGCCCCTACCACGCATGGACCTATGAGCTGTCCGGTCAGTTGCGCGGCGCACCGGCCATGGGACTGAACAGCGACTTCGACCGGGCCGACTACTGCCTGCCACAATACCGCTGCGAGGAATGGCTGGGCTGGGTATTTGTCTCGCTGAACCCGGATGCCGAACCCGTGGCACAGCATCTGGCCGAAGTTGAAACGCTGGTCGGCGACTACCGGATGGAGACTTACACCGAGACGTTCTTCGAGACCCATGTCTGGGACACGAACTGGAAAATCCTCGCCGAAAACTTCATGGAAAGCTACCATCTGCCGGTCTGTCATGCGGCCACCGTGGGTGGCCTGTCGCGGCTGGAAGACATGATCTGCCCCCCCGGCAGCCCGGCGTTCAACTACCACACGATCCTGAAGGATGATCAGCTGAAGATCGCACTCGCCCATCCCGACAACACCCGCCTCACCGGCGAGCGGCGAAGGATGACTTATCTGCTGGCGATCTATCCCAGCCTGCTGATCACTCTGACGCCGGGGTATTTCTGGTATCTCAGCCTGCATCCGCAAGGCGTGGGTCAGGTCCGCATCGGCTTTGGCGGCGGGATGAGCCCCGAATTCGTGAATGACCCCGAGGCGCAGACCCATTTCAAGGCGCTCAAGGCCCTGCTTGATCGGGTAAACGCCGAGGATCGTGGTTGTACCGAGAAGGTCTTCAAGGGCCTGTGCTCGCAGGCCGCAAAGCCCGGTCATCTAAGCCATCTGGAACGCCCGAACTACGATTTTGCGCAGTACCTCAACAGCAGGATCGCAGCGAAATAAACCCAGCACCTCATCAGGACATTCGAGCCATGGCCCACACCCGCATCCGAAAATTCAACACGGCTGAAACCTACCCGGAACAGAATCTCGACAATGACTTGTGTCAGGCGGTGGTGACCCAAGGCGGCCGGACGGTTTATCTGCGCGGTCAGTGTCCGCAAAATCTGGACGATGCCCGCGACATCGGCAGCCATGATCCGGCCGAGCAGACCCACAAGGTGATGCAGAACATCCGGCAACTGATCGAAGAGGCGGGCGGGTCCATGGAGCATCTGGTGAAGCTGGTCGTCTATATCACCGATGTCCGCCACCGGGAGGCGGTCTACAGAACCATGGGCGAATACATCAAAGGGGTGCATCCGGTCTGCACGGGTCTGGTGGTCACGGCACTGGCCCGGCCCAATTGGCTGGTCGAGATCGACGGCACAGCCGTGATCCCGGATGAAGGGCAATGACCTTCTCTTTGGTTGCCCGCTGTTCTGAGACCGGCATGTTCGGGGTGGCAATTGCGTCTTCCTCCCCGGCTGTGGCCGCGCGCTGTTCCTACACCAGAGCAGGCGTGGGAGCGGTTGCGTCACAGAACGTCACCGACCCCCGGCTTGGGCCACTGGCCCTGAATTTGATGGCGGATGGATACTCGGCACCAGAGGCAATTCGCGAGATTCAATCCACCTCGGACAACCTGCCCTATCGGCAGATTCTGGCGATTGATCTGCAAGGACGTACCGGCATTCATTCTGGTGACAAGTCGCTGGGCATCTGGGCCGAGGCCGCAGGAAAGGACGTCGCATCAGGCGGCAATCTGCTGGCAGGCGAGAGCGTACCGCAAGCGATTGTTGCAGGCTTCGAGGCATCCAATGGTCACCTTGGTGACCGCCTGATCATTGCCATGCGCGCAGGGTTGGTCGCAGGCGGCGAGGCAGGGCCGATCCATTCAGCAGGTCTGCAACTGGCAGATCAAGAGAGCTGGCCGCTGGCCGATTTGCGGTGCGACTGGACGGAAGACTGCCCGATCGACGCCATCGCTAAAGCCTGGAAGATCTACAAACCCCAGATGGCTGATTATGTCGGCCGTGCACTGAACCCGGCAGGCGCACCGTCCTATGGGGTGCCGGGCGATCAATGACCGGCTCAGCCGTGATCCCGGAGCACATTTCCCGCCAGATACAGCGAGCCTGCGATCAGAATGCGGGCGGTCGGATCAATGGCCGCGATCCGCGAAAGAGCCTGCTCGATGGTGTCTGCCGGATGGGCCTGAACACCTGCACGGGCTGCGGCCTCAGCCGTTTCTTCGGCACTTAGCGTGGCGGTCTCTTCAGGGATGGAAATCGACTGCAAGCTTTCCACCTTGCCCTTGAAATGCGCCAGATATCCGCCCGCGTCCTTGGTGCGCAGCATACCGCAGATCATGTGCAGGGGTCGCTTTGGCAATCGCTCCAGCGCTTCTGTCAGGGCCGCACCCGCTGCCGGGTTGTGACCACCGTCAAGCCAAAGCTCAGCATTGGGCAGGCTCTCGACAAAGGGACCGGATTTCAGGCGCTGTAGCCGCGCGGGCCATTCGGCCTGGGACACCGCTGCGTCCGCATCGCCTGCGCCAAGTTGCCTCAATGCTGCAATGGCGGCACCTGCATTGCCGACCTGATGTGCCCCGATCAGGTTGGGCAGCGGCAGATCAAGCAACCCGTCCTCGTCCTGATAGGCCATGCGCCCATGCTCCTCCCAGACCTGCCAGTCGCGGTTCTGGATCAGGAGCGGCGCACCAACACGCGCGGCCTGTGCCTCAATCGCGTCCAGCGCGGCATCTTCCTGAGAGGACACAATGCAGGTCACTCCGCGTTTCAGGATGCCTGCCTTCTCATGGGCAATCTCGGCCAGTGTGTCGCCCAGAAACTGCTGATGATCGAGCGAAACAGGCGTGATCACCGTAAGCGCCGGCTGGTCAATCACGTTGGTTGCATCAACCCGCCCGCCAAGCCCCACCTCAAGCAGGGTGAAATCTGCCTTGCTGCGCGCGAAGGCCAGCATGGCGGCCGCGGTCGTGATCTCGAAATAGGTGATAGGCTGGCCCTGATTGGCAGTCTCGCATTCCTCAAGAATGGCTGCCAGATCGGCCTCGGAAATCAGGTCACCCGCGACTCGGATGCGCTCGTGAAACCGCGCGAGATGAGGCGATGTATAGGCATGCACCTGCTTGTCCGCACCTTCAAGCCCTGCCCGGATCATTGCCTGGGTTGAGCCCTTGCCGTTGGTGCCAGCCAGATGGATGACCGGCGGCAGGTCGCGTTCAGGGTGTCCCAAGGCCGCCAGAAGGCGCTCAATCCGGGTCAATTCCAGATCGATCACCTTGGGGTGCAGGGACATCAGACGCGACAGGATGGCGTCGCTGTGCCCGCGGCTCACGACGCGGTGGTCTCCGCCACCTGTGGCAGCGCGTCCATATCAGCAGGTGGTGGCAGATCACCATGCACCATGGGCGGCTGGTTCATCATGAAACGCAGCAGCACGGCGATCTCTTCGCGCATGTCCTTGCGGTGCACCACCCGGTCCAGCATCCCGTGTTCCAACAGGTATTCTGCCCGCTGAAAGCCTTCGGGCAGTTGTTCCCGGATGGTCTGCTCGATCACGCGCGGTCCGGCAAAACAGATCAGTGCATTGGGCTCGGCAATCTGCACATCGCCCAACATTGCATAGCTGGCGGTCACGCCACCTGTGGTGGGATGGGTCAGGATCACGATATAGGGCAGGCCCGCTTCCTTGAGCATTTGCACAGCCACGGTCGTGCGTGGCATCTGCATCAGCGACAGGATGCCCTCCTGCATCCGAGCACCACCTGCGGCCGAGAACAGCACGAAGGGCGAGCCGGTTGCCACCGCACGCTCGGCTCCGGCCAGAATCGCATTGCCCACGGCCATACCCATGGAGCCGCCCATGAAGCTGAAATCCTGCGCGGCCGAGACGCAGTGCAGACGCCCGATCTCGCCTTCGACCACCAGCATCGCTTCGCCTTTGCCGGTTGATTTGCGGGCATCCTTCAGACGGTCAGTGTAGCGTTTGGAATCACGAAACCCCAGTGGGTCGGCCACAGGTTCGCGAACCTTGACCTCAGTGAAGATACCGCCGTCGAACAAGGCCCGGAACCGGTCAACCGGTGCCAGATACATATGGTGCTGGCAGGACGGGCAGACGTTCAGATTGCTGCTCAGTTCCCGGTGAAACAACATGGTTCCGCATTCAGTACATTTCTGCCAAAGATTGTCCGGCACTTCCCGGCGTGAAAACAGGGAGTTGATCTTGGGGCGGACGTAGTTGGAAATCCAGTTCATGTGAACCTGCCGAGCAGTGAAAGTCAGGCTCTAGATAGGCCGGGGCCGCGCCGAATGCAATCTCAGCCGCGTCGCCAACGCAGAACGGCCAGATAGACTGCATAGATGCCCAGAAGCACACAAAACGACGTCAGCAATGCGCGGCGCACGGCATCGGGGTCGGTCATGTCAACATTCAGGTGATAAAGCGACAGGCCCGACAATTCTCCCGGCAGACTGAGGATGAAGATGGCAAAAACGTTGTTGGCGAAATGCACGCCCATGGCCGCTGACAGATTGCCCGAGCGAATGGTGATGTCGGAAAGAACCAAACCCATCAGCGTTGCAATGGCGACAGCAATCCATGCGTTTTGTCCAAAGCTCGACGGGCTGTAGTGCATTGCCCCGAACAGAAGCGAAGGCAGCACCCACCAGATCAGGCGATTGTCGAACCGTGCCGCCAGTTGCTGTAAAAGATACCCGCGAAACACCAATTCCTCGGCAGCGGTTTGCAGCACCAACAGAACAAGGATCGGCACGGCCCAAAGTGCGACCGTTCCAAGGCTTTGCGCGCGGACCGGATCACCGATCAGCATGTCGATCAGAAACCCGATCATGGTCAGCAGGAACACCAGAAAGGCCGCTGCCAGATAGGGGGCTTTGAGGAACCCGTGCGGCCCGATGAGCGAGACAAAACTGCGCCGGTGCAGCAATTTCACCAGCGGGATCAGGCACAGCGGCAAGACCGCCAGCGTGGCCAGCGCCATCCCCAGAAACGCTGGCGTGAAGCGCGTCACGCCCGCCTCGGTCGTGGCCATGTCAAACCCGGCTGCGAGAAACAGCATCAGCAACAAAAGCGAAGTGAGCAGATACCAGCCACCGATCACCACCACACCGATCAGTGTTTTCCATATCTGCGCCTGCGCGCGTGCCGGCGACAGGAAAGCCTCAAACTCCGGTGTATTTTTCTGCGGCAGAATGGACTGCATGGAAATCGACATCCTCAAGATCCTTTTGGTCTCAGCATTCCCTCCGAGCCCTTTTTGTGCAATGATGACTCTGGATAATCGGACAGATTTCAGCAAAACTTGACCCTACGTCATATTAGTGGGTCTGGAGTGGGTAGCCGGTGACCTCGAAAAGCGAAATCAGTGACAGGCTCGCGCTTGATGCGTTCCTGAAACAGGTAGAGACCGCGCGCTGGCCAGAAGAGATCTGGCGCAGCTTCCTGAGCTATGTCCGCAGCTGTGGCGTGTCCATGGTCAGCTACCACCACCTGCCGCCACCCGGCACCCAGTCCGGGGAGAAAATTCGCGTTGTCGCCGATGGCTATCCGGAGGGGTGGACGAAGGATTACATCCTGAGCAAGGCCTATCTGAAGGATCCGATCACCAATTTTTCGGCCCGGTCAACGGAACCGTTTTTCTGGAGTGACATCGACAAGCTGGTCACACTCAGCAAGCAGGATCGCGACTATCTTGACCGGGGCCGCGCTGCAGGGCTGCGGGATGGTCTGGCAGTTCAGGCCTATGGTCCGGGCGGACGCAACGGCTATTTCGGACTGGGCTTTACGGATGCGAATCGCCAACAGGTGGCTGACGCCATGCGCGATCTGAAATGGGCCTGTCAGGTCGCCCATCAAGCCTATTGCGGCCAATTGCAGTTCGTCCTGCCCGACCCGCCCGTTTTGTCGGAGCGAGAGCGGGATGTCCTGAAATGGATGGCACGGGGCAAAAGCAACACGGTGATCGCGCAGATCCTGAACCTTTCACCCCATACGGTGGATGCTTATGTCCGCCGGATCTTTCAGAAATTTGGAACCAACGACCGGGTGTCGGCAGCCGTCGCTGCTGTCGGAGCCGGTCTGATCATGAGCACCGAGTGAACGCTTTGACCCTACGACACCACGTGAACACGTGACACAGGCTTCGTCTCTGGCGTCAAAGCGCTTTGGCCACTACCTACGCTCGGCGCTTGTATCGCGCAAATGGCATGCAATCCCCGAATTAACCCCAATGTTCGGAACGAGGCATGCCGTCTGTCTGTCAATAGTTGGACGACCGCGTCTTCGTGCCCCCAGAGATTCGGCGGTGATGCTTTTGCATTCCTTCATCAATTGGCAGCGCTTCTGCGTTCGGATCCCCAAACGTCCGAATTCGCAGACGGCGGGTCCCGTAGCCCCAAGCTGGGACCCGCCACCTTAATAGCCCGTGCAATCAGCTTGAGTTCCGTCAAGCCTCGCCCTATTCCTGCTCATCAGGCAACAGCAGATTACCAGACAAGGGGGGCATCGGCCCATGGACGCACCGCGTTTTGACAAGAGCAGACTTCCAAGCCGTCACGTGACCGAAGGGCCCGAGCGGGCACCGCATCGGTCCTATCTCTATGCGATGGGACTGAGTGAGGCCGAGATCCATCAGCCGCTGATCGGCGTGGCCACCTGCTGGAACGAGGCGGCACCGTGCAACATCGCGCTCAACCGTCAGGCACAGTCGGTCAAGCTGGGCGTGAAAACCGCCATGGGCACGCCGCGTGAGTTTACGACAATCACCGTCACCGACGGGATCGCGATGGGCCATGAGGGTATGCGCTCGTCACTCGTCAGCCGCGAGGCGATTGCCGACACGGTCGAGTTGACCATGCGGGGCCATTGCTATGATGCACTCGTGGGTCTTGCGGGCTGCGACAAATCCTTGCCCGGCATGATGATGGCAATGGTGCGTCTGAACGTGCCGTCGGTCTTCATCTACGGCGGTTCGATCCTGCCGGGACGGCTCGATGGCAAGGACGTGACCGTCCAGGATGTATTCGAGGCGGTCGGCAAGCATCAGGCAGGCGAGATGAGCACTTGCGAGCTGGAAAAACTCGAAGCTGTTGCCTGTCCTTCTGCCGGGGCGTGTGGTGGGCAGTTCACAGCCAACACCATGGCCTGTGTGTCCGAGGCCATTGGCCTCGCCCTGCCAAATTCTGCCGGTGCACCTGCACCCTATGAAAGCCGCGACCAGTATTCCGAAGCCTCAGGCCAGGCCGTCATGCATTTGCTTGAGCGCAACATCCGCGCGCGTGACATCGTCACCCGCAAATCGCTGGAAAACGCGGCCCGCGTCGTGGCCTGCACTGGCGGCTCGACCAATGCTGGCCTTCATCTGCCAGCGATTGCCCATGAGGCCGGCATCGATTTCTTCCTTGATGATGTCTGCGAGATCTTCCGTGACACGCCGTATTTCGTCGACCTCAAGCCCGGCGGTGCCTATGTCGCCAAGGATCTTTACGAGGCAGGCGGTGTGCCCGTTGTCATGAAGGAACTGCGCAAGGCCGGACTGATCCACGAGGATTGCATGACCGCCACCGGCCGCTCCATGGGAGAAGAGATCGACCGCGTCAACCGCGAGGCTGATGGCAAGGTCATCTACCCGGTCGAGACCCCGATCACCCCCACCGGCGGTGTGGTCGGTCTGAAAGGCAACCTTGCACCAAACGGGGCCATCGTGAAGGTCGCAGGCATTCCCAGCGAGCTTCAGCGATTCACTGGCCCTGCCAACGTCTTTGAATGCGAAGAAGACGCCTTCGAGGCCGTCCAGAAGCGTGAGTACAAGGAAGGCGAAGTCATCGTCATCCGCAATGAAGGCCCATCAGGTGGGCCGGGCATGCGTGAAATGCTGGCGACCACGGCTGCGATTTCCGGTCAGGGCATGGGCAAGAAAGTGGCACTGATCACCGACGGTCGCTTCTCCGGCGCGACACGCGGTTTCTGTGTGGGCCATGTCGGGCCAGAGGCCGCGCATTGCGGTCCGATTGGCCTGCTGAAAGATGGCGACATGATCACCATCGATGCGATCACAGGCGAGATTTCGGTCGATCTGACCGACGCCGAGCTTGAGGCGCGCAAGGCCGACTGGAAAGGTCCGCGCGACACGATCTATGCGTCAGGTGCCTTGTGGAAATACGCGCAGATCGTGGGCGAGACCCACAAGGGTGCAGTGACCCATCCGGGCGGCGCGGCTGAAAAACATGTGTATGCCGACCTGTAAGGCGGTTCTTGCGGGTCTTTGCCTGCTGGCTCTCACCGGCTGTTCAAGCGGCGTGTCTGTCACGGCAACAGACCGCATGGACATTCGGGTGGGTGGCACGAACCTGACCATGGCGGCCCCTGCCGGTCTGTGTTTCGATCCGCGCAGCACCGACAGGAACCGCTCGGGCGTTACGTTCCTGTTCGCGGATTGTGCCCTGACCGATGCCGCGCCGTCGCAAAGCCTGTCCCTCAAAGGGGTGGTGACCGCGCATGTCTCAAACGACGGCTTGCCGGGCACGCTTGAGGATCTGGGGGATTTCCTGACCTCCGAGGGCGGTCTGGCACTGCTGGGGTCAGCCAAGGTTCTGGACCGCCGCATTTCCAACAACGCGCTTCTGATCAAGACGGAAGGGCAGGCTCCAGGTGGTCTTCCGGGCGCCTCCACGATCATGTGGCGCAGTTTTTCCGACCTCAAGGGCAAGCTGTTCACGCTGAGTTACATCGGCTTTCGGGGTGCCCGTCTGGGGGATGAGGCCGCGATTTCCCTCTTGCACAGCATCACCGACACGATCCGTGCCGCCAATGCCGAAGCCGCCCCCGATGCCTGAGACCACGGTTCCACTGCCTGCAACGGCTGCGGATTGGAAGGTGGCACCGGATGCCTGTGACCTGTTCAAGCGCTATCATCCCCGGCATTCCAGCGGCCTTGTGGCGAATGGAACGAAGCTGAGCGATCTGGTCACGCTCCATCACGATGGAAAACAAGATCCGGAGGCTCTGCAGACCGAAACCGGATTGTCCCTGACCACCAGCAGTTTCGACGGTAGTTTTCTGTCACTGGCCTTTGGCCTGACGCCGATGATGATCGCGACGACCCGCCCGCATCATCTGATCCGCCTGTCGACAGAAATAATGCTTGAGCCACCCTGCCCGGCCTTTGGGCGCCTCACACTGGAAAGCGGCCCCAACCGTGAGGAATACCCGTTCGAGATTTTCGAAACTGCCCCAGCCCTGCTTGAATGGGACCTGCATTTCACGTCCTTTGATCCCCTGCAGGCCCGGGACATCTGGGTCGATCTGATTTTCAATCCCGGACCGGACACACGGATTGATTTGGGTGAAGTCATCCTGCTGCGACATCCACGCGCCCGTTTCTGAGACCGAACCCGTTCAGACCCTTGATGTGCGAACGATCTCGGCGACACGTTGCAGTTGTGGGGCAAGCGGGCTGGATCTGCGCCAGATCATGCCGACGCTGCGCATCGGTTGCGGCTCGGAAAAGCGGCCGATGCTGACTGGTGCTGACCGGGTTTCCACAGCCACCGCCATTTCCGGGATCAGCGTTGCCCCGATACCCGCACCGACCATCTGCACCAGTGTCGACAGGGTGCTGCCGTCCAGCCCCTTGCGCAGCCGCGCCGTTTCCACATTGCAAAAAGACAGCGCCTGATCACGGAAGCAATGCCCCTCTTCCAGCAGCAGAAGGCGCATCTCGGTCAGGTCCTCCCGGTTCGGCACGGGCTTGTCCGCGTCATCCTGTGGACGCACGAGCAGCAACGCTTCATCAAAGAGCGGCACTTCAGTCAGAGAGGGATCGACCACCGGCAGAGCCACAATGGCGGCATCCAGAGTGCCTTCCGACAACTCTTCCACCAATCGCTGGGTCAGGGTTTCGCGCACATGCACGTCCAGTTCCGGAAACTGGGCCGTCAGACTGGCGATCAGATTGGGCAGAAGATAGGGCGCAATCGTGGGAATGATGCCAAGCCGCAGCCGCCCGCTCAGGCCCGGATCGGCGGCGCGGGCCATTTCGGCAAGATCATCCACCCGGCCCAGAATATCACGGACCCGCTCGGCGAAATCCTCACCAAATCCGGTCAGGCGCACATATCTCGGTCCCCGCTCAAACAGGACCGTGCCAAGGCTTTCCTCAAGATCCTTGATCTGTACAGACAGCGCGGGCTGCGAGATTGCACAGGCGTCCGCCGCCCGTCCAAAATGCCCGTGGCGGGCGAGCGCCTCAAAATACCTGAGCTGTTTCAGCGTGATGTTCATTATAATCCAAAACTATCGTTATGATTAGAATTTGCAACTTAATCATATGGCTCGAATCTGATATGAAGCCTCCAAAAGTCATCCAATACCCCACCAATGGAGAAAGATTATGGACGGAAACGACCAGGCACCCGCCGGCAAATGCCCGGTAATGGGCGGCATGACGCTGCACACGAAATTCGGCACACGCTCCAACCGTGATTGGTGGCCGAACCAGCTGAACCTGAAGATCCTTGGCCAGAATTCCGCTCTGACCGATCCAATGGACCCAGATTTCGACTATGCAGCCGCGTTCGAGGCGCTGGATCTGGATGCCGTCAAGGCAGACCTGCACGCGCTGATGACCGACAGTCAGGACTGGTGGCCTGCGGATTACGGCCACTACGGTCCGTTTTTCATCCGCATGGCGTGGCACAGCGCCGGCACCTACCGCACGGCAGACGGCCGTGGCGGAGCCTGTTCTGGCTCGCAGCGTTTCGCACCGCTCAACAGCTGGCCGGACAATGGCAACCTGGACAAGGCGCGCCGCCTGCTCTGGCCGATCAAGCAGAAATACGGCAAGGCACTGTCCTGGGCCGATCTGATGATCCTGACCGGCAATGTTGCGCTCGAATCCATGGGGTTCGAAACCTTCGGCTTCGGTGGTGGACGCGAGGATATCTGGGAGCCTGAGGAAGACATCTACTGGGGCACCGAAGACACCTGGCTGGGCGATGATCGCTACACGGGCGAGCGCGATTTGCAGAACCCGCTGGCCGCCGTGCAGATGGGTCTGATCTACGTAAACCCCGAGGGGCCAAACGGCACCCCTGACCCTCTCGCCTCGGCCCATGACATCCGCGACACCTTCGCACGCATGGCCATGGACGACGAAGAGACTGTCGCCCTGATCGCAGGCGGCCATACCTTCGGCAAAACCCATGGTGCTGGCGACGCAGCTCTCGTCGGAGCTGAACCCGAGGGCGCCACAATGGCCGAGCAGGGCTTTGGCTGGAAGAACGCCTTTGGCTCTGGTCTGGGCGTGCACACGATCACCAGTGGTCTGGAAGGCGCATGGACACCCAACCCGATCGCTTGGGACAACGGATATTTCGACACGTTGATGGGCTATGACTGGGAACTGACCAAAAGCCCCGCCGGTGCCAATCAGTGGACCCCGAAAGACCCCGCTGCCAAAGACACCGTGCCCGATGCCCATGATCCAAACGTGCGCCACGCACCGATGATGGCGACCACGGACATCGCGCTTAAAGTCGATCCGATCTACGCGCCGATCTCAAAGCGGTTCCATGAGAACCCGCAGGAGTTTGCGGATGCCTTTGCACGTGCATGGTTCAAGCTGACCCACCGCGACATGGGCCCGAAAGCCTGCTATCGCGGCAATGACGTGCCGGCCGAAGACTTGATCTGGCAGGACCCGATCCCTGCCAATCAGGGCGCGCCCTTGGGCGATGCGGACATCGCCAAGCTCAAGCAGGACATCCTTGCAACCGGCCTGAATGTCTCAGAACTGGTCAGCACGGCCTGGGCCTCCGCGTCGACCTTCCGCGGCTCGGACAAGCGCGGTGGTGCCAATGGTGCGCGTATCCGTCTTGCTCCCCAGAAGGATTGGGACGTCAACCAGCCCGATCAGCTGGCCAAGGTGCTTGGTGCGCTGGAAGGCGTACAGTCGGCGTTCAATGCAGGCGGCAAGTCCGTTTCCATGGCTGATCTGATCGTGCTCGGCGGCACAGTGGGCCTTGAGCAGGCGCTTGCCGCCGGTGGCCATGACATCACTGTCCCGTTCACACCGGGCCGGACCGATGCTGTGCAAGAACAGACCGATGTGGACAGCTTCGATGTGCTTGAGCCAAAGGCAGACGGGTTCCGGAACTATCTGGCCGCCGAATACTCGGTTTCCGCAGAAGAGCTTCTGGTGGATCGTGCCCAGCTGATGACCCTGACCGCGCCTGAAATGACCGTGCTTGTCGGTGGTCTGCGGGTGCTTGGTGCGAACCACGGTGGCAGCACCCATGGTGTTTTCACTGACAAGCCCGGTGCCCTGACCAACGATTTCTTCAAGAACCTGTTGGACATGTCGACCGTCTGGACCGCAACATCCGAGGACGAGGCCGAATTCACCGGCAGCGACCGCAAGACGGGGGCCGCAAAATACGCCGGTACCCGTGTTGATCTGGTCTTCGGGTCGAACTCGCAGCTGCGGGCGCTCGCCGAGGTCTATGCCTCTGATGATGCATCGGGGGCATTCGCGCAGAAATTCGTGGATGCATGGACCAAGGTCATGATGCTTGATCGTTTCGATCTGGCCTGATCACCTGAACATTTGCCCGACCGGTTGCATGTCGCTCCGGTCGGGCATCACACACCTCATAAATAACGATCTGTGCAGTGCCGGGAAAACTGGCTAGTCTGGTGTGATTACTGACCACAGAACAGACCCTCAGATGTCCGTCCCACCGTCCCGATCCCAGGCCCAGATCGCCGTCGACAAACTGCGCAACCTGATCTTTTCAGGCCAGTTGGGCGCGGGCACCGATCATCTTGAAAGCGAACTGGCGGAAAAGCTGGGCATGTCGCGCACACCGGTACGAGAGGCCGTGGTGATGCTGGAAGCCCAAGGTCTGCTGGAAGTTCGCCCCCGCAAGGGGGTGCGGATCACCACGCTGTCGCCCACAGACATGGCCGAGATCTACGACGTGCTGACCAAGCTGGAAAGTCTGGCGGCGGCCGATGCGGCCACCAAAGGTTATGGTCAGAATGACCTTGCCCCGCTTGAGCAGATCATCTCGGATATGGAAATCGCGCTCAGCCACAAGAACCGCAAGGCCTGGGCGCTGGCCGATGACGCCTTCCACATGGAACTGGTACGTCTTGGCGGCAATGGCCGGGTTCATGCCATCGTGTCGATGATGGCCGATCAGGTTCGGCGGGCGCGGATGGTGACGCTCTATCTCAGACCGCTGCCGACCACGTCGAACACGGCCCACCGCAGCGTGCTTGAGGCGATCCGCACCGGCGATGCCGCGCAGGCCTATGCCGTTCACCACAAGCACAGGGAAGCCGCCAAGACCACACTGGTTGAGATCCTTGTTAAAAACGAGTTGACCGCGCTTTAGGCGCGCAGACCGCCGATGCTGGATTGGGCCACACGGCTGGTCACGACCATCGCGATCACCCAACCCGATGACACCGCAGCCGCGATCCCCAGCCAGACCCCCATCACATCCCAACCCCAGACACTGATGAACAGCCAGATGAAGAAGGCCACGCCAAAACCCTGACGATAGATGCTGATCCACAGCGTCCAGATCGGACGTTTCAGCGCCTGCAGGAAAGAGTTGATGGCAAAAAGCATCATGTAGATGGGAAACAGAAATCCATCGACCCTGAGGTAACTCGCCCCCACCCGGATCACGTCAGGGTCAGAGGTAAACAGGCTCATCGCAGCTGCACCTCCGAACCACAGGATCGGGGTCGCAACGGCGGTCATCGCAAAGCCCAGCTTCCAGCAGAAAAACAGCGCATCGCGGACCCGGTCATGGTCCTGCGCGCCAAAATTCTGCGCGGCAATCGGCAGAAGCGCACCGGTCATGCCCAGCACTGGCAGGAGCAGTATCTGCTCGATCCTGAGTGCAACCCCATGGGCTGCAATCGCATGCTCGCCAAAGCCCTTCAGCGCAAACTGCACAACAAAGCCCGAGGCAAACATCACCATCAATGCGCCAGCAGTGGGCAGAAGCTGCAACAGGATCGCTTTGAAGCTTGCAAGATCGGGCACATAGTCCGGCAGCCGCGCACCGTCCATCGTGCGCAAGCGGGAGATCCGGTGAAGGATATAGACCATCACGCCCGTCTGGCTGACAATCGTTGCCACCGCGATGCCATCCAGACCAAGGCCCGGCACCAGCCCGGGAATGCCATACATGAACAGCGGGTTCAGTCCGATATTGGCCAGAAACGCGACCATCATCGAGCGTTGCATCGACACCGTATCGCCGTGGGCCTGCAGGATGCCGTTCAACCCATAGGCCAGCATGAACCCCGGCAAAGCAAGAATCAGCCAGTTGAAATAAGACAGCCCGGCATCCCGATAAGCGCCCGGCACAGACACCAGACCGATCAGGAAAGACCCGACAAAGAGGCTGATCACCATCAGAACAAGGGTTGCGAGAATCCCGAACGCGATGCCTTGCGCTGCATAGCTGCGCGCCTCGGTCAGGTCCTTGCGACCCTTGGCATTGCCCACCAGCGCACCCATCGCCGAGCTAAGACCGAAACCCACCGCCATCATGATGAAAAAGGCCTGATAGCCGATTGCAAGACCTGCCTGCGCCTGGGTGTTCAACTTGCCCGCGAAATAGACATCCACGACGTTATAAAGTGTCGCAAACAGCATACCCAGCGCCGCTGGAACAGCCAGCGCCCGGAAATGTTTGGCCATCGGCCCGGTCGTAAGATCCTCATCCGGGGCAGGTCCAGGTTGAGCCAACTTGTGTCCCTCCCTGGAAGTGGCCGGGTCTTTTACGATTTTTCGTGCCGCAAGAGCAAGTCTCGTTCATTCGCACCGCTTTCAGAGCAGCGCCTTGATCTTGTCCAGCGTGGCCGTTGAAACCTGAACCCCACCGGCACGCGCCCGCGCCCGCGCGCCAGCCCGGCCGTTGCCCGGCAGACGTGCACCGGGTTGGGCGTTGATCGCGCCGGTCAGATCAGCAATCCGGCTGGCAAATTCGCCACCGGAAGAGGCTTCGGGATCAATTGCCAGAAAGAACTGACCGGTTTGCGGAGGGCCACCGGCGGTGCCGGAGAAGGGTGAGGCATTGATGCCAAGCGTCGCCCCGGTCATGGCGGCGGCCATCATTTCGACCATCAGGCCAATGCCGACCCCCTTGTATCCACCCGAGGGGGCCATGGATCCCTTCAGCCCAACTTCGGCATCGGTGGTCGGCTTGCCATCGGCGTCCAGCGCCCAGCCCAATGGAATGGGCTTGCCCTCACGCGCGTGTTTCATCACCTCGCTCTTGGCAATCGTGCTGGCGCTCTGATCGATCAGAACCGCTGGTTCGCCATCCGGCCCGGGCGCGGCAATCGAAATCGGGTTGGTTCCGACAACGGGATTCGAGCCGCCAGAGGGTGCGATGGATGCAGGTGCGTTGGTAAATCCGATGCCCATCAGACCGGCACGCGCCAGACGGGCGGTGTGATAACCCAATACGCCGCAATTGTAGGACCGACGGATTGCCAGTGCGGCCACGCCCTGCGTTCTGGCAAGCGGGATCAGGGCCTCAAATCCCGCGTCAATCGCCGGATGGGCAAAGCCGGTTGCGGCATCCACGCAAATCATGCCGGGGCGCTCCTGTGTCAGCGTCGGCACGGCTTGTCCATGGACCTTGCCGCAGCGCACATGCTCGGCATATATCGGGATATAGGCCAGCCCGTGACTGGCGATCCCATCGGCCTCAGTCGCTGCTGTGGCCGCTGCCAGTGAACGGGCCGCTACGTCCGATGTGCCTGCGGCCACCAATGCGCGGTAGGAGATGTCCTCGATTTCATCAAGGCTCAGGGTCGTGCTGTCCACCATGGGAAGTCTTCCTTCTTAATCATTGTCCGACCGGCCCGCACCTGCGCCCAACAGACGCGAGGCTTCGGTGTCCGGTGCATAGGTTCTGGCCGCGTAGGCCGTGAGACTGGCAAGGTCCTGTGTTTGAGGGGCTGCACGGTCCGCCACTGCCTGAGGAGTGTCCATTTGCCCCCCTGCCATGATGTCCACGCGAGACGCAATCATGTCGTTCAGACCTTCCCTGTCCGCGCTTAGCGACAAGCCAAAGCCGTCTGTCGTGGCACTCACGTCGCTCCAGCGCAAAGTGACCCACCCATGGCGCCTGCGCGCAAGGTTACTGGCGTAGGGCAAAAGCATCGCCGGCGCGATGACACCCTCCAGCTGCCAGCCATCATCATTCAGCTGAGCCGCGAAATCCCCTAGGCTGGGACCAAGCGTAAGAGGGCACATCCGCCCCGTTGATGTGCTCCAGCGAGAACCGCTGCGCCCCGGTGCCGTGTCACCTGGTGCACAGTCGTCCAAAGTGTCCAAAGCGCTTGCAAGATGCCCGCACCCATCAAGGGATTGTGCACACAGCCAACGGGTTGCTCTAGCTGCCTCGTCGGCCAGCCCCCAGGACAGGCCGACCCCGCGCACAGCCTTTCGAGACAACGCCTCGACCTCGTTCAGAGACAGGGTCATAGCTCGGGGTAGACCCAGAAATCCGCATTCTGGGGCGTCAGGTCTTCGGGATAGGGCGCGCCCGCATACATGCAGATCCTGACCCAGCGGTCCGACCGGGGATCAAACTTTGTTGCGCCGAAAAACGACAGCTTTGCCCGCAGCATGTCGATGGGCATGACGTCCGCACCGATGGTGTTGTCATGGATCTCGCTATAGGGTGCCAAAGCGCTGATCTGGGCCCGCCTGATGGTGTGGCGGTGCTCTGGATGGGCCAGCAGAAACTCGGCAATCGGTTCGTTTTTGTCCCAGCCATTCAAGGCACCGTAGGCTGCAACCGCGTCGCGTGCGGGGGCCAGAGGCTGCTCATATTCCGCAATCGGTTCTTCA
Source organism: uncultured Paracoccaceae bacterium (assembly GCA_947494445.1). Lineage (GTDB taxonomy): Bacteria > Pseudomonadota > Alphaproteobacteria > Rhodobacterales > Rhodobacteraceae > CANLSM01. Next base: position 316,243 of record CANLVD010000004.1, read on the forward strand.
AAGCGCTGGCCCAATCGTGGCTCCAGCTTTTCTTCCGAGACATACCAGGCCCGGGCCTGAGCCTCCTGTGCCGACCAGTCCAGCGACAAAGCCCAGCCAAAACAGGAGACGATCTGTTCACGGGTCGTGGCGACCGTCAGGTCCCCGTCGATCTGAAAACTCGTCTCCAGACTGTCGGAGAGGTCATCTGCCAGATCATCCACCAGCGCGCCGTGAGGTTCCAGAATGAGCGAGGCAACAAGCTCCTGTCCTTCCGGGGTCAGTTGCGCCTCGGACCAGTGGCACAGCCGGTCCCACGGGATGGTTCCTGACCAGATCTCGTCATCGACATGCTTGGTCAATATGTCCAGATCACGCGTCAAACCGGCAAGCTTCTCAACTTGTGCCGGGTGGTCGGATCGCCAGTCCGCGACCAGAACCTGACAGCGGGCAACCAGATCACGAAACTGCGCGGCCGCCGTATCACGTGCCTCAGGCAGGCCCCGAACCCGGGCAATCGCCTCCTCGCGCACGCGGATCCAGTTGTTGAACAGGATCGGGTGGTTGATGATGAAAGGCGCCATGCCCAGACCTGTGGAATTGCCGATGCCAAGCGTCTGCGCGATCGCCGGATCAAGCGTGACGCTTTTTTCACCCCCCTCTGCCCGGGCCAGATGCTCCACCAGATCACGGACAAAGGCGCGGATCAGATAGACGGTCAGAAGTTCTGCCTGAAACGGCGCTTTCATCTCGTCCCGGCCTTCAATGGTCTCTCGATCCGCTGCACCAAACTTGCCAGATCCGTAAACCGCAGTGGTGCGCATCAGATAGCCCACGCGCGCAATCTCGTCTGTATCCGGTTGTTGCCCCTTAGCCAGACGATCCACCACATGGGCCCAAAGCCGCACCGACCGATTTGCCCGCGACAGGGTCAGTTCGCGCCCCGTGATGCGCCCTGCCTCCTGCAAGGGCACATTGTGATCCAGACGGGCAATATCCTCATCCGTCGGGGTGCCGTCAAACAGGGCAAATGTCGTGTCCCAGGCCTCGGCGATTACGCGATCAGAACGCTTCTCGTCAGGCAGATCATGGGCAAAGGCCACCAGCGAATAGGTCCTGTCCGGCCCTTTGGCGCAATACACGGCATGGCCCACACCCTTGGCATCGATGTTGAATTTCGGACGCGAGAAATGCCACCCCTCCCGGGCCAGCCTGCGGGTCAGGATGCGCATGAAACTCAGCCGCGACTGATGCAGCGAGCCCAGACGTTTCAGCCGCATCACATGGGATGGCAGCCGCAATGGCACGACGGTAGATGGCGTTTCAGCCATGCAAAAACCCCTTATGATCCCTGCCGTTGAGCGTCTGTTCCCTGCTCACAATACCGTTCCTGATCCCCGGTCGCTGTCGTCGGGGCAGATTGATGGCTTTATGCGCCAAGCACAAGTCCATGGTGACACTTGGACGATATGTCTTAATTCCCGCCTTACGGGACGACCACGATGTTGCCTGTATGCCGCTTCTCGACAAAGGCTGTCTGAGCGGCATGGAGTTCGCTCAAAGGATATGTCGCGGCCAACGCGGGCCTGATTTCGCCCGCTTCGATATAGGCAATCAGGTTCAGCATCACCTGCCGGTCAATCACGGTGGAGCCTGTAAAGGTCAGGTCCCGCAGATAGAGCGTGCGCAGATCAAGAGATACCATCGGCCCTGCAATAGCGCCTGAGCAAGTATAGCGCCCGCCCCGCGCCAGCACATCCAGCAGACCTGGCCAGGCATCCCCGCCGACCACATCGGCCAGAACCGTGATCGTCTCGCCCTTCAGGGCCGCCTTCAGGTTTGCAGGGCTGCGCGGCAGTATCCGATCCGGGCCGAGCTTTGCCACCTCGTCATGCTTGACTTCGGATGCCATGGCGATCACGCGTGCACCGCGCCGCTTGGCAAGCTGCACCAAGGCACCGCCGACACCACCCGACGCGCCAGGCACCAGAACTGTGTCCGCATTCGTGACGCTGGCGCGTGTCAGCATGCCCTCGGCAGTGGAATAGGAACAACTGAACGTCGCAAGCTCGGCATCGGACAGATCTGATCTGACAGCCAGCGCATTGACCGAAGGCATGACCGTGTACTGGGCAAACCCGCCGTCACTCTCTGATCCGATGTAGCCGGTCTTGGTTATGTCCAGCGGATCGTCCGGGTCGCGCAGCCAGCAATCCGCGATGACACGCTCGCCCACGCGCACAGGATCCACACCTTCGCCTACCGCCACGATCTGCCCGCAGACATCCGCACCCTGAATGCGCGGGAAGCTGATCGGCGCACCGCCCCAGGACGGATCTTCGTCATCCACCTTTACGTGCCCGTCATCGGTGGTCGCGTCCGTTACGGCCTTTGAGTACCAGCCCGCGCGCGTGTTCACATCCGTGTTGTTCAACCCGCAGGCCAGAACCCGCAGCAGCACCTGACCCGGTGCCGGTTCGGGGCACGCCCAATCCTCATGCCAAACCATCTGTTCGGGTCCGCCATGGCCCATCGTGACCATGGCATTCATCGTCTTGGGCAGGGTCATGTCAGCCTTTCGGGTTGCACCAGCGGAACGACCCGCAGACTGACAGGAACCGACGTGTCATTCCACCCATGGAAGCGAATAAGTCTTCACATTGGTGAAGAACTTCATCGCTTCAAGCACACCTTCCTTGACCCCGTTGCCGCTGTCCTTGATGCCGCCAAAGGGTGACATCTCGATGCGGTAGCCGGGTTGTTCCCAGATGTTGCAGGTGCCCACATCCAATCCGTTGATATAGGCGATTGCCCGGTTCAGGTCATTGGTGCAAACCCCGGAGGACAGGCCAAACTCCGTGCTGTTGGAGATTGCCATGACCTCTGCGTCATTGTCAGGCACTCGCACGATCGGCACGATGGGACCGAAGGTCTCTTCCATGACCAATTCACTGTCATGGGGCACCCTGTCGACAACAATCGGTGGCAAGAGCGCGCCCTGACGGCCCGGATGATAAAGGATCTCGGCACCGGCCTCTTCGGCCATGAAAACACGCTTTTCGAACAGTTCGGCGGCTTGTGCATGGATCACGCAGCCAAGCTGTGTCTGGGGGTCCTGCGGATCACCAAAGCGGATCGCCTTGGCCTTTTCCAGAACCAGCGGCACAAATCTGTCGGCCACGCTTTCCTGCACCAGAATGCGCTTCACAGCCGTGCAGCGCTGGCCCGAATTGCCCGTTGCACCGGCAACCGCAATGGTCGCAGCCTTGTCCAGATCGGCGTCTGTCAGGTCGTTGAGGATGATCAGCGGGTCATTGCCGCCCAGCTCCAGCGCCGTGCGCTTGTAGCCGGCCTTGGCCGCGATGATCTTGCCCACCGGCACACCGCCCGTGAAGGTCACGATGTCGATGTTGTCATTGGTCACCATCTCATCACCGATGTCGCCCGGCAGGCCGGTCACGATCTGGAACATCTCAGGCGGCAGCCCGGCCTCATACAGGATGTCTGCCAGCGCAATCGCGGTCAGCGGGGTCAGTTCGGTCGGCTTGCAGACCACGCAATTGTTGGTCGCAATCGCTGGCGCGATCTTGTGAGACACCATGTTGAGCGGGTGGTTGAATGGCGTGATGGCCGAAATGGCCCGCACAGGTTCGCGCTTGGTATAGATCTTGCGCGCCTTGCCTTGCGGAGTCAGATCGCAGGAAAAGATTTGCCCGTCATCGAGAATGGCCATCTGGCCCGCCAGCGTGAACACGTCATAGGACCGGCCTGTCTCGTAAAGCGCATGCTGGTGGCAGATGCCCAGTTCCAGCGTCAGCCATTGGGCGAGCCAGTCACGCTTTTCGCGGATCAATTCGCCCGCGCGGAACAAGATCTGCTGACGCTCGTACCGGGTCAACTTGGGCTTGTAGGCGGCTGCAATTTCGAACGCCTTTGCCGCGTGTTCGGCCTTGCCCGCAGGCACGGTGCCGATCACCTGATCGGTATAGGGGTAGCGCACTTCGACCACATCATCGGTGAACACGGTCTCGCCGCCGATGCGCATGCCCTCGTGGCGAATCTCAGGAATATTGCTCATGTATCAGGTCTTTCCGGGTCAGAGGCTGGCAGCGGTTGTGGCATAGAACAGCGCATCGAAGTTGCGCAACTCGGGCTGGCCGGGCAAGTCCATCACGCGATTGACGATGAAAGGCACTTCCTGTTCCGTCAGGCCGCCGTGACTGCGCAGCGGTTCTTTCAACGCTGCCAGATCATGCCGGTCAGCAGATGTCCCAAGGGTCATGTTCTCGCCCGAGATCATGACGATGTCGCCAATCCGGTCGGCTGGCAGGTCATAGCGTCGCACAGCTTCGGCCCGGTCAACCACTTCGATGATCCCGTCGGTCGCCGACAGCTTTGCGATGATTTCCGCCACATCCGTTCCCTCAGGCACATAGGCCGTCGCGAACGAGCCGAGCGCGCCGTGGTGCACCACGTAAGGGTCGGTGATCGGCAGAATGACACGCGCCTTGTCCTTGCCAAGCCAATTGTCCATCAGGTCCTGCACGTAGACAACAGCAGGCGAGCCATCGGCCAGATGCTTGGGCTTCATGCCATGGTCTGCCGTGACGACAATGGCCGCGCCCATCGCATCAAGGTCCCGCAGATACCCGTCAAACATGGCGTAGAACGCCTTGGCTTCGGCATCCTCTGGGGCGAATTTATGCTGAATGTAATCGGTCGTCGTCAGATACATCAGATCCGGTTTCCACTCTGCCAGCAGCTTCACGCCAGCGGCAAAAACGAACTCGGACAATTCCGCCGAATAGACATCCGGCTTCGCCATGCCCAGCCACTGGGACGCATTCTCCTGCCCGTGTTCTGCTTGCGTGGTCGTGTCGGACCGCTCGGCTGAGAAGCATTTTGCGCGATCCTCGTCAAACCGCAGACCTGCCCCCAGAAGCGCGCGCAGCTTGTCTTTTGCCGTGACAATCGCGACGCGGGCACCTGCCTCAAAGACCTGACCGAAGACGGTCGGCGCACGCAGGAATTTCACATCATTCATCATCACCTCTTCGCCCGTGTCCGGGTCGATCAGGTAATTGCCGCAGATCCCGTGCACACTTGGCGGGCGTCCGGTCGCAATCGACAGGTTGTTGGGATTGGTAAACGACGGGATCACCGAATGCGCCAGACGGTCGGTCCCGGTCTCGCGGATACGCTTGAGCGTCGGCATCAAGCCATCCGCAATGGCCGCGTCCAGATAGGCAGGCTCGCAGCCGTCCAGACAAATGGCAATCGCGGGCACTTTGGTCACGGGATAGACCCGGTCATTCACGGTGACGGGCGCGGAAATGGTCATGTTCTTGGGATCCTTGTCAGTCTTAGGCGGCCAGTCTGGCGCGTTCTTGCAAAGCGGCGGCGGGTGGGGCGGCGCTGGATACGTTCATCGTTATCAAGGCACGTGCCGCCGCCGAGACAACCCGGTGCATCACGTCAACATCCACTTGTCCGATGCAGCCCACCCGGAAACTGTCCACAACAGTCAGTTTTCCTGGATAGATGATGAATCCTTCGTTCTTCATCAGATCATAGAAGCGATCAAAGGCAAAATTCGGGTCTTCGGGGCAGAAGAACGTCACGATGATCGGCGACAACCAGCGATCCTCCAGCAGCGTCTCGAACCCCAGCTTGCGCATGCCCGCGATCAGTGCATCGCGGTTCGCTTCGTAGCGCGCACCGCGTCCGGCCACGCCACCCTCATCGTGATGCGTCCGGAGCGCTTCCAGAAATGCGGCAACAACATGGGTGGGCGGGGTAAAGCGCCACTGACCTGTCTTTTCCATGGTGGCCCATTGCGCATGAACATCGAGCGACAGGGAATGGCTGTTACCCTTGCATGCCTCCAGCTCGGTTCTGCGCACAAGGACAAAACCAAAGCCCGGTACGCCCTCGATGCATTTGTTGGCCGAGGAAACCAGCGCCTCGAACCGGATCGTATCAGGCGACACGTCGATGGCACCAAAGGCCGACATGCTGTCGATCAGCAACTTGCGTCCGGCGGCGTAAACAGCGTCGGAGATCTCGGAAATCGGATTCAGGATGCCCGAGCTGGTCTCGCAATGAATGGCAACCACATGGGTGATGTCGGGATCGCCAGCCAGAAGCTCTGCCACCTCTGTACCGCGTGGCGGCAGATAATCGCCCTTGTCCAGAACGATGTGATCGCGGTTAAGATAGCGCAGTGTCTCGGCGCTGCGCAGACCATAGGCCCCGTTTGCCAGCACCAGCACCTTGCCATCGCGCGGGATCAACGAGCCCAGCATCGCCTCGACCGCAAAAGTGCCGGATCCCTGAATTGGCACGCATTCAAACGCATCCGCGCCCGCGCCCAGCAGGGTCAGAAGCCGCCCGCGCAACGCAGACGTCATGGCGCGGAAATCAACGTCCCAAGATCCCCAGTCGCGCAGCATCGCCTGTTTGACCGTCAGCGAGGTGGTCAGAGGACCCGGCGTCAGTAGGAAAGGCTCGCCCATTTCGGGATCAGGTAGTCCAGGAAGGTCAGCCATGTCAGAAACACTCCGGTCGCGAATGGTGTTGCCAGCCTAATGCCCCATCTGCGCCTATCTGTAAAATCATTGATTTCTATGTTATCATCGGAAAAATCTATATTATACCGGAGCCGCTCAACCGTGCGACACAGTCAGTTGAAAGCCTTTCACCATGTGGCCCTTCTGGGCGGATTTTCTCGCGCGGCAAATGCCATGCGTCTGACCCAACCCGCGGTCTCCGAACAGGTCCGCAATCTGGAGGTTCACCATGATGTGCTCCTGTTCAAGCGTGACCGGAACCCGGTCCAACTGACCCCCAGCGGAGAGGATCTGTTTCGCCTCACCCGCCAGTATTTCGAGATGGAAGGTCAGATTTCCGATCTGTTGTCTCAGGCGCGCTCTGCCATCGAAGGCGAGTTGCGGATCATCGCCGACAGCGCCTTTCACGTGACCACAATCCTCGGGCAGTTTCGCACCCGCTACCCCGATGTCACCTTGCACCTTGAGATCGGCAATACAGCCGAGATCCTTGAACATCTGCGCGCCTACAAGGCCGAGATCGGGGTGATCGGCGACATCGATCCCGGTCCGGACATGGACGCGCTGGATCTTGGCCATTCCGACATCATCGCCTTTTGTGCCAAGGGGTTTCTGCCCGAGGGAACCACCCGGCTTCACTTGTCAGAGCTGCGCGATCATCCGCTGGTGTTTCGTGAGGATGGCTCGAAAACCCGCGCCAAACTGGAACAGGCGGCTGCACGCAAAGGCATCACACTGGTCCCTACGATCTATGCCGAAGGACGCGAGGCCGTGCGCGAGGTCGTCGCCTCGGGCGCAGGCATCGGCATCGTCTCACGCGCCGAATACGGACGCGATGACCGACTGATGCAGATCGAATTGGCAGATGCAGGGCTTGAGATGTTCGAAAGCCTGGTCCATCTGTCCCAGCGCCGCGATGTGAAGGTCATCCGCGCCTTCATGGATCTGGCACGCGGTGCGAATAAAGCCTAGCGCGGACCCAACCAGCCTGAGGCTTCCCGCTCGACCACGGACAGCATCATGTCGATATGCGCGTCATCATCGTTGAGGCAGGGAATATAGGTAAACGTCTCGCCACCGGCCTCTTCGAAGCTTTCCTTGATCTCTTCATTGATCTCTTCCAGCGTCTCGACGCAATCGGACGAGAACGCAGGCGCCATGATCGCGATGTTCTTCTTGCCGGCCTCTGCCAGACGCGCAACCTCTTCGACCGTGTAGGGCTGCAACCACTCTTCAGGGCCAAATTTCGACTGGAAGGTCGTCTTGATCTCGGTGTCTTCCCAGCCCAGACGCTCCTTCAGCAGACGCGTGGTTTTCTGACACTGGCAATGATAGGGATCGCCCTCCATCAGATAGCGCTGCGGCACCCCGTGGTAGGAGGTGACCAGAATGTCAGGCCGGGTCTCAAGCCCTGCATAGGCGGTCTCGACCGATTTGGCCAAAGCCTCGATATACAGCGGCTCGGAATAGTAAGCGGGCACCGTGCGGATCGACGGCTGCCAGTTCATCTTCATCAGCACCCGGAAGGCCTGATCGTTCGCCGTTGCCGTGGTCGGCGCCGAATATTGCGGGTAAAGCGGGAAGAACACGATCCGCTCGCAGCCCTGGCTTTTCAGATTCCCGATCACCGATTTGGTCGATGGATTGCCATAGCGCATGCAGAAATCCACCACGACATCATCGCCGTATTTCTCTTCCATTGCCGCGCGCAGCTTGGTCGCCTGATTGCGGGTGATGGTCAGAAGCGGGCTTTCATTGTCCTCATTGTTCCAGATGCCGCGATAGGCCTCACCGGATGAGAAAGGTCGCTTGGTCAGGATGATCAGCTGCAACAGCGGCTGCCACAGCCATGGCGAATAGTCGATCACCCGGCGGTCGGACAGAAATTCGTTGAGATAGCGCCGCATGGACCAATAGTCGGTCGCATCCGGTGTTCCAAGATTGGACAGGATCACCCCGGTCTTTGCCCGGCGCACCGGCGGGTGGTCGGCACTGGCATGGGCCAGACGGCCAAGGCCGGGCGTGTCGGTATCTGGGAGCATCTCTGTCATCCGGGCGTCATACATGCGCTTTGGCCTGCTTTGCAAATGGAACTGTGTCGCAGAGGTAGGGCAGCAGAGAGCAAGGTCAATTGACCGATCGCCACAGGGGGCCTCAGCGCTCCGGATCCTCTTCCCGCGTGCCCAGCGCATCAGCCAGCCGCGTGACCGCCGATCCGGGCCGCAAAGGTTTCTGCTGGCTCTCCGATGGTGCCCATCCGGTCAGGAACACCAGCTCCGCCGTGGCCGTGATCCGCCCGTCGTTGCCCGCAAAGTGCGTCTGATAAAGCGCTGTCGCCCGCAGCAGCACTTCGCGTCTCAGGAACCGCTTGTGCCGGTCGTTCAGCACATTGGTCTCGCCCATTGCGCGCAGATCGCGCATCAGCGCAACGGGATCAGCATATGTGACCGTGAGCTTCGCGGCATCCGCAACAGGCAGCGCCAGTCCCGCGCGCTGCAACAGCCCGCCAAGGTCGCGAATATCGGCCATCGGCACCACGCGGGGGCTCAGCCCGCCGGTGATTTCGCTTTCGGCCTGCGCCAGCACGCTGCGCAACTCACTCAGGCTTTGCCCGCCAAAAAGAACCGCCAGCATCAGCCCATCGGGTTTGAGTGCGCGTCTGCATTGCACAAGCTGGCCCACCGGATCGTTGGCCTGATGCAGGCTGAGCGCATGGATCACCAGATCATGTGCACCCGGTGCAAGGGCCAGGACCTCGTCGTCAGCAACGCAGGTGGCGTCATCAAGCCCCAGCATCGCAGCCCAGAGATCGGGATACCCGCCGACAATCGCAGGCTGCGTAAAGGTCCTGTTAACCTCTTCGAGCCTTTCCTTGACCTGCTCGGCGGCTTCCACATGCAGGAAATCAGCAAATCCCTGCACCACCGCGCGGGCGCGGCGGCGGGTCAGAAGCGGGCGATCAAAAAGGGCAGGTGGATTGGTCATCTTAAGGCAACATCTAAGGGGTCACGCATGGGTTTGAAAGCCGCCAAAATGCTGCACGCGCTGACAGACGCGATTTACCCCCCGCAATGCGCTGGCTGCATGACCCTGACAGACGCACCCCATGGCCTGTGCCCGACCTGCTGGAAAGACACCAGCTTCATCACCGGCGCGATCTGTGCTTCCTGCGGCATCCCCGTCCCCGGCACGTCTGAGGATGGTCTGCGCTGCGACGATTGCCACGCCAATCCCCCTGACTGGACCCAAGGGCGCGCCGCGATCATGTACACCGGCGTCGGGCGCCGCGTGCTTTTGTCCTTCAAGCATGGCGACCGGCTGGATCTGGCCCGCACACTGGCCGGTTGGATGGCCGGCGCAGGCAGCACCTTGATCGAGACAGCCGACATCGTCGCCCCTGTGCCACTTCACCGTTGGCGTCTATTGTCACGCAAGTTCAATCAGGCAGCCGAACTGGCCCGCCAGCCCCAGATCAGCGGAGCGTGTGAATACTGCCCCGATCTGGTTACCCGCATCCGTTCCACGACCCTGCAAAAGAACATGACGCGGGAGGAGCGTCTGGCCAACATGGCAGGAGCCTTCGAGGTCCCCACCCGTCACCTGAACCGCCTCAAGAGCAAATCGGTCCTTCTGATCGACGATGTCATGACCACCGGGGCCACCCTGTCGACCCTGTCGCGCTGCTTGAGCGATGCCGGTGCCAAGACTGTGAATGTGCTGGCCCTTGCCCGCGTTGCACCCGGGCGCAGCAGGTATATATAAGGCGTCACACCATACGGTCAGGAACCTTTCACGATGCAACCCGTACTGCTCTACACCACACCGATCTGCGGCTATTGCGCTGCCGCCAAACGGCTGCTCACCGCCAAGGGCGTGTCCTTCTCGGAAGTGAACGTCATGGCCCAGCCCGCCAGGCGTTCGGAGATGATGCAAAAGGCAAATGGGCGCCACACCGTCCCGCAGATTTTCATCGGTGAGACCCATGTAGGCGGTTATGACGATCTCAACGCTCTGGAACGTGCGGGCAAGCTTGATGCGCTTCTGGCGGCCTGAGTGCGCGCAGGCCTGATCCAGCTCAACAGCTCTGACACTCCGGCAGCCAACCTGCCGGTGACAGAGGCCCTGATCCGCAAAGCTGCCAGCGAAGACGCTGATCTGGTGCTGACACCCGAGGTGACGAATTGTGTCTCAACCAGCCGGGCGCGGCAGGCCGATGTGCTGCAAACTCAGGCGCAGGACATCACACTCAAACGCCTGCGCGTCGTCGCAAGCGAATTGCGCATCTGGCTGTTGATCGGCTCACTCGCGCTGAAGGGTGAGGCCGACAAGCGTTTCGTCAACCGTTCATTCCTGATCGGACCGAACGGTGCGATCAGGGCGCGTTATGACAAGATACACATGTTCGATGTGACTTTGGAGGACGGCGAGGCCTATCACGAAAGCGCCGGTTACCGCCCCGGAGAGACCGCCTGTCTTGCCAAAACCCCGCTTGCCACGCTGGGCCTGACGATCTGTTACGACCTGCGGTTCCCGGCCCTTTACCGCCAACTGGCCAAGGCTGGCGCACAGATCCTCACAATCCCGTCGGCCTTCACCGTGCCCACAGGGCAGGCCCATTGGGAAGTACTGCTGCGCGCCCGTGCCATCGAATGCGGCGCATTTGTCCTTGCGCCAGCGCAATGCGGCACCCATGACGCGCTGACCGGCAAGCCGCGCAAAACCTATGGCCACTCGCTCGTCGTGGCGCCCTGGGGTGAGGTTTTGCTGGATATGGGAGACGGCCCCGGTGTTGCTTGCGTCGATCTGGACCTTGACCAGGTGGCCACTAGCCGGGCTAGAGTGCCCGCACTCAGCCATGACCGAGACCACACCCCTCCCAGCGCATAAGCGCCCCCTGCCCTCGACGGATCCGTTGGGCGTGGCCATCTTCACCGAGATCGCCACCATCGACCAACTGGTCAAGGCACGCATCGCCAAGGCTCTGCCCAAGGGGATGGAGCTGTCGCATTTCAACGTCCTGAACCATCTCGCACAGGTTCAGAGCGAACGGTCACCCGCCCATCTCGCGCGCCTCTTTCATGTGACCAAGGGGGCAATGACCAACACGATCCACAAGCTTGAGGACGCAGGTTTCATCCACATCCGCCCCGATTGGGACGATGCCCGCCGCAAGTTCGTGGCAATCAGTCCGGCAGGCACACGTGCGCGCGAAAATGCCATGCAGATGATCCAGCCGATTTTCGATCAGTTGATCGCCCGCGCAGGCCCGGACGCCGCGCGTCAGAGCCTGCCGATGCTACGCGCCTTGCGCATGGAGTTATTGGCCGAGGATTAGTCACACCTTGATCAGTCGGGATCGCACTGGCCCACCGACATCAACGCCTTCGCTCCTGAATAGACCCGCAGACTGAATTGACCGTCAGTGTCGATGCGAATCCAGTTGTCACTCCCGAGTTGCCGGAAAACGCGACCGCTGTCCGACGCCTCAATCGTCACATCCCAGATTGCACCGCTTTCGAACACAACTCTTGCTGTTGAGCTTTCAAAAGAGATGCTGAACCCCGCCGCAGGCAGATCCGTCCGTCCAGAACACCCGATATGCATGTTCGCGCAGAAATACGGCAGGACCGGCTTGCATTTGACGCCATCCGCAACAGCAGCACCGGCGGTCATCAGACCCGCCAGAAAGACACCCATCGTTGTCAACATCCTCATGGCACCACAATAAGCCGTTGCGGCCCGATGCCAAAATCAAACCGGGACAGGCATGAAAAAAGCCCCCCGGAAACTTGATCCGGAGGCTTTTATGAAGTTTCGCAATCACCCCGGCGCAAATCATACGCGCCGGGGTGGCTTTCATCAATGGGTGAACTTCTTGATCTCGCCGCTCTGCAGACGCGCCGCATAGGAGCCAAGCTCGCTCTTCACCAGCTTCATCAGGAAGTACAGGCAGAAGATGTTGACCACCGCCATGGCAAAGATCGCCGCATCAGAGAAGTCGATGACAGGCCCAAGCGAGGCCGCCGCACCGATCACGATGAAGACGCAGAAGATCACCTTGAAGACCAGCTCGGAGGTCTTGCTCTCACCAAAGAGATACGTCCAGGCTTTCAGCCCGTAGTAGCTCCACGAGATCATGGTCGAGAAGGCAAAAAGCACAACCGCAATCGCAAGGATATACGGGAACCAGCTAATGCCCGACGCAAAGGCCGCCGATGTCAGCGCCACGCCCGAATTGCCGTCAACAGTGGCAATCGCAGTGCCTGCCTCATTCAGCATGTAGTTGCCGGTTGCTTCATCAACGATCAATTGCTGCGAGATGATGATGACCAAAGCCGTCATCGTACAGATCACAACCGTATCGATCAGGGGCTCAAGCAGGGAGACAAAGCCTTCGGTGATCGGCTCTTTGGTTTTCACCGCAGAGTGCGCAATCGCCGCAGACCCAACGCCCGCCTCGTTCGAGAAGGCCGCCCGTTTGAAGCCCTGGATCAGAGCGCCAACCATGCCGCCTGCGACACCAAGACCGGTGAAAGCTCCTGCAAAGATCTGGCCAAACGCCCAGCCGATCATGTCAAAGTTGACCAACAGGATGATCAGGGCCGCTCCGACATACATGATGCCCATGAACGGCACGACTTTCTCGGTCACATTCGCGATCGACTTGATGCCGCCCACGATCACCGCAAAGACGATGCCTGCAAAGATGATGCCTGTGATCCAGCCCGGATAGTCACCAACAATGCTGGAGATCTGGGCATGTGCCTGGTTGGCCTGGAACATGTTGCCGCCACCAAGGGCGCCAAGGATACAGAACACCGAGAACAGAACCGCAAGGATCTTTCCGCCGGGCAAGCCCAGCTCCTTGAAGCCCTTCGAGATGTAGTACATCGGTCCACCCGAGACGGTGCCGTCCGGGTATTCGTTGCGGTATTTCACACCCAGCGTACACTCGGTGAACTTGGATGCCATGCCCAGAAGACCCGCAAGGATCATCCAGAACGTGGCCCCCGGCCCCCCGATACCCACGGCCACGGCAACACCCGCGATGTTACCCAGACCAACGGTGCCCGACAGGGCCGTGGCAAGCGCCTGAAAGTGGCTGACCTCACCTGCGTCATTGGGATCGGAATAATCCCCTTTGACCAGCTGGATCGAGTGTCTGAAGAAGCGAAACTGAACAAAACCAAAATAGATCGTAAAAATGGATGCGGCCACAACCAGCCACATCACGATCCACGGGAAACTTGTGCCCGGGAACGGTGCAAAGATCAGGCTGACGAACGGCCCGGTCAGGTTGGCAAAGGTCTCATTGACGCGTTGGTCCAGCGACATGGCCTCTTGTGCCATCGCTGGCGAGGACGCCACAGCAGTCAGCGCTGAGGCAAGCCAGAGTTTAGACATGTTTTTCATGATTGCCCCCTATCCGACGACTGTGACGGGCACGTCGGCGTGCATCACAAGATTTTGCGTGGAACTGCCAAAAATGCGTTTGGTAAAGCCATCGGCCGAGGTACGGCCCACAATGATCTGAGAGCCGCCTGCTTCAACAGTAATTCTGTTCAGGGTCTCGGCCACATCTCCGTGACGCACAATGCCCGTTGCCTTGAAGCCCGCATCCGTCAGGGCTTTGACAGCCGGATCGACAATGCGGCTGGTGGCAAGCGCGATCTCTTCCTCACGCCGCTTGTGCCGCTTTTCATTTTCTTCGGCGGTTTGAAAGGTAAAGGGCGACCACTCGATCACGTAGGCTGCCAGCAGTTCACAGGCATCGATTTTCGATGCCAGATCTTTTGCATAGCTAAGCGCACGTTCCCCCGTGTCCGTCCCATCAAGTCCAATGACAATCTTGACTGTCATGTTGTGCTCCTTGTTGGTCAGTTTTGTATCTCAGAGAGTGTTGGATTTAGGACTGCCAGACCATCAAAAAATGAGACCCGACACCAACCCTCGACATTAACTATCAGTGATAATCACTAGACATAGGGCATTTTATTAGACTATTTTTAGGATATCTTCTCGAAACAAAGGTGTATTTCAGGGATTTTTGCTAATGGCTGGGAATTTGGACAGAATTGATGAAAAGATCCTTGCCGAGCTGGAAATCAACGGACGGTTGTCAATTGTCGAGCTTGCGACCCGGGTCAACCTGACCAACACACCCTGTTCCGAACGGGTGAAACGGCTTGAAAGGTCGGGATATATCAGTGGCTATCGGGCCGTTTTGAACAAGGACAAGCTGGGCTACGGGCATCTGATGGTCGTGCAGGTCTCGCTGGCCGCCACTGCCGCCGACAACTCGCTGGATGCGTTCAACCGCGCGGTTCGCACGATCCCCGAGGTCGAAAGCTGTGTGATGGTGGCGGGCGCGTTTGACTATCTCCTGACCGTACGCACTCGTGACATCGGGCATTTCCGACAGGTGCTCGGCGACACGATCAACAAGCTTCCCGGCATCCTCCAGACCAACTCCTTTGCCGTGATGGAGGTCGTGAAACACGCCTGAAGGGGGTGTGCTTGCCCATGTCCAGTGGTGTCTCGTCAACAAGGACTCCCAAAAAGAACAAAACGTGAATATACTGAGTCTCCCGATCCTGATTCAGAACCGTCATGGCCTTTGTCGAACTCTCTGCCACCTCGAATTTCACCTTCCTCACCGGCGGCAGCCATGCGGAGGAATATGCGCTCAGGGCAACCGAACTGGGCATGCCCGCGCTGGCCATTGCCGATGCCAATTCGGTCTCGGGCATCGTGCGCGCCCATGTGCAGCTGCGCGACGTGGCCCGCGCGGTGGAAGAGGCGCGCGCGCGCGATGCAGGCCATGTGGACGGCCCCTCGACCCTCGGCCTGACGCTTTCGCCCGATGCCACCGTGCCCCGCCTGCTGGCCGCAGCGCGCCTTTGTCTGAGCGACGGGCTTGAGGTGACAGCCCTTGCCCGCAGCCGCAAGGGCTGGGGCGATCTCTGCCAGATGCTGACACTGGGCAAGCGCCGGGCGGCCAAGGGGCGCTGCACCCTGCATCTTGCCGACCTGACCGCGGACCGGCTCTCCGATCTCGCTCTCCTCCTGCACCCCGGCCAAAGCACCGGCGCGGGCGCATGGCTGGATCAGGCACGCCAGTTGACGCGCCGCGCCCCTGACATCCATCTCGCCGCTCACCCCGGCTATGACGGACAGGACCGGGCGCGTCTGACCCATCTGGCCGCGCTGGCCGGGGATCTGAACGCACCGCTTGTCGCCACTGCCCGACCGCTGATGCACCATGGCTCGCGCCGTCGGCTGGTCGACGTGCTGACCTGCATCCGCGAAAAGACCACCATCGACCGGATCGGCCTGTCCGCACAGGCCAACGCCGAACAGCGCATGCGCTCCGAGGCCGAGATGCTGCGGCTCTTCAAGGGCCATGAGATGGCCGTTCACCGCTCCGGCAAGATCGCGCAATCCTGTACGTTCTCGCTTGACGAGTTGCGCTATGAATACCCCTCCGAGGTGATGGAGGGCGAGGCCCCGCAGGCCCGGCTCGAACGCCTCACTGCCGAGGGTCTGCGCTGGCGCTACCCCGAAGGCATCCCCGAGCGTGCCGCGAAACAATCCGCCCATGAACTGCGCCTCATCGGCAAACTGGGCTATGCGCCCTATTTCCTGACCGTCTCGGACGTGGTTGATTTCGCCCGCTCCCGCGACATCCTCTGTCAGGGCCGCGGCTCGGCGGCCAATTCAGTGGTCTGTTATGCGCTCGGGGTCACCTCCGTCTCGCCCGAGATCGGCACCATGGTCTTTGAGCGCTTCGTCTCCGAGGCCCGCGACGAGCCGCCCGACATCGACGTCGATTTCGAACATGAACGCCGCGAAGAGGTGATCCAGTACATCTACAACCGCTACGGCCGCCACCGGGCGGGCCTCTGCGCCACGGTCGTGCATTATCGCGGCAAACGGGCGATCCGCGAGGTCGGCAAGGCCATGGGGCTGAGCAACGACACCATCTCGACCATGTCCTCGCAGGTCTGGGGCTGGGGCGCATCAGGCATGGCCGAAGACCGCCTGCGCGAGATCGGCCTCGACCCCACGGACCGCAGACTTGCCCAGACCATGGATCTGGTCGGGCAGATCACCGGCTTTCCCCGCCATCTCAGCCAGCATGTCGGCGGCTTCATCATGACCGAGGGGCGGCTCGACGCGCTGGTGCCCATCGAGAACGCCTCGATGGAAGACCGCACAGTGATCTGCTGGGACAAGGATGACATCGACGCGCTCGGCATCCTCAAGGTCGATGTGCTGTCGCTCGGCATGCTGACCTGCATCCGCAAGGCCTTTGATCTGATGACCATGCATCTGGGCGAGCGCTATACGCTGGCCAACCTGCCTGCCGAGGATCCGCGCGTCTATGACATGCTCTGCAAGGCCGACAGCATCGGCGTCTTTCAGGTCGAAAGCCGGGCGCAGATGAACTTCTTGCCGCGCATGCGCCCGCGCAGCTTCTATGATCTGGTGATCGAGGTTGCCATCGTGCGCCCCGGCCCCATTCAGGGCGACATGGTCCACCCCTATATCCGCCGCAGACGCGGGGAGGAGGAGGTCGAACTGCCCTCCGATGATCTGGGCGCCGTGCTGGGCAAGACACTCGGCGTGCCGCTCTTTCAGGAACAGGCCATGCAGATCGCCATCATCGGCGCGGGCTTTGACCCCTCCGAGGCAGACCGGTTGCGCCGCGCACTCGCGACCTTCAAGAAATCCGGCACCATTCACCTGTTTCGCGAACGCTTCATGGACGGGATGCTTGCCAATGGCCATGACCCCGACTTCGCCGCCCGCTGCTTTTCCCAGATCGAAGGCTTCGGCGAATACGGCTTCCCCGAAAGCCACGCCGCCAGCTTCGCGCTGCTGGTCTATGCGTCCGCCTGGATCAAGCACCATCATCCGGGCATCTTCTGCTGCGCACTCCTGAACGCCCAGCCCATGGGCTTTTACGCACCCGCCCAGATCGTGCGCGATGCACGCGAACACGGGGTCGAGGTGCGCCCCATCGACATCAATGCCAGCTATTGGGACAATGTGATGGAGCCCGACAACCGCGGCGGTCTGGCCGTGCGACTGGGCTTTCGGCAGATCAAATCCATGCGCGAGGATGAAGCGCTCTGGATCACCTCGGCCCGCGGCAATGGCTACACCACCGTTTCAGACGTCTGGCGCCGTGCCGGCACCCCGCCACGCCTTCTGGCCAAACTGGCCGAGGCCGATGTCTTCGCAAGCCTCAACCTCACAAGACGCGAGGCGCTCTGGCACGCCAAGGCGCTCTCGGGCAAGGAGGAACTGCCGCTTTTTGCCCGCAACCTCGAGGGCGAAGAGATCACCGAAGGGCCCGTCACCCTGCCCGCCATGACCGAGGGCGAGGAGGTGGTCGAGGATTACGTCGCCATGCGCATGACCCTGCGCGCCCATCCCCTCGCCCTGTTGCGCAGCCAGTTGACGCCGACCGGCGGACAAACGTGACAATCCCAACAGACAAGACCACCGCAACCCGCGATGCTTAAGCATCGAAAGCGGAGCACAGCCATGAAACCCTTTCTCGTCATGCTCGCCATCGTGTTGATCACGCTGGCAGGCGACTATCTGATCAAACTCGCCTCGATCCGGGGCGGCATCATCTCGACCACATTTCTGGGCGGGGCGGCCATGTATGTGATCTCGGCCATAGGCATCATGATCGCCATGCAGCACATGTCGCTTGCCTCAGTCGGGGTCTGGTATTCCATGCTCACGATCCTTGCCATGGCAAGCCTCGGCGTCATCGTCTTTGGCGAAAGCCTGACCGGGCGCGAGATCATGGGCATCGGATTTGCCATCGCCTCGGTCGCCTGCATGACGCGTCTGGCCTGAGCCGGGAATGGGGGCTCTGCCCCCGGCGCGTCCCGCGCCTCCCCCGGGATATTTTCACCAAGAAGTGAGAGAACCGTCTCGCGATCGCACCGGTGGACAATTTCCGAGAAGCCTGCCCCCACTTCTTGGTTCAAATATCCCCGCCAGAAGTATACAACCTCAACCACCAGAACCATGCTTTGAAAAAGAGGCCCCGGATGCTCCGCCTATCGATCCTGCTCGCAGCCCTTGCCCTGCCCGCCACCGCCCATGATGGCGCTCAAGGGCTGGTCAAGGCACGGATGGAGATGATGAAATCCATTGGTGACGCCACAAAGACCCTTGGGCAGATGGCAAAATCCGGAGACATGGACCGCACCCAAGCCATGACCGCCATAGCCATCCTGACCGAAAAGGCCCGGATGACCCCGGTCATGTTCGAAACACGCGATCTGACCAAACCGACGGAAGCCCTGCCGGGGATCTGGGACAATTTCGAGGATTTCACCCGGCAGTCCATGGCCCTTGAGACCGCAGCGACCGCCCTGTCGGATCAACTGTCGGACATCAGCGCCTTTCGTGCCGGCTTTGCCCGGGTCGGGAAAAGCTGCCAATCCTGTCATGAGGCCTATCGCCTGAAAAAGTAGCTCAGCCGCAGCGAATGGCGGCGATCCGGTCAGCGTCCGAGATCAGGATGTTCAGGCGATCAGGGCGAAAGTCCTGCGTGACTGCCATGCCCGGCAGGATCAGCCGCACCGACGAGGCCGCAAACCGCTGACCGGCAATCGCACTGCGTTCCTGCCCCACAAGGCCCTGCAACGGAACCGCACCGCATTGGTCATGCAAGCCCTTAGGTGTTGGGTCCAACGGCGCAGTCGCACAACCCGCCAAGGCTGCCAGCACAATCACAAACCGCATCATCTCCCCCGCATTGCCATGGATCCAATGCCCGACACCAGCAAGATGCCCAACCCCGTCAGGGCCAGCATATCGGGCCAGCTGTCGAAAAACAAAACCCCATAGACCGTTGCCGCAACCAACTGGAAATAGATCAAGGGCGCCATATGCGAGGCAGGCCTCAACCGATAGGCAAAGACCAGCAGAAGATTGCCCGCCATGGAGGCAAGAGCGCTCCACAACACCAGACCGGCAATGGCACCAGAGAACGCCGGAAGGGACGGGATGCCAAACGGGGCAAGCACCACGGCGCCGATGATCAGTTGCGACAACAACATCGCACCCGGACTTGCCGCATCGCGCAGCCAGCGGCTGGCAGCCAGATACCCACCGTAAAACAGGCCTGCAAGCACCGCGAAACCGAGCCCCGGTGTCATGCCAAACCCCGGCTTGACCACCAGAAACACGCCCGCCAGTCCCGCCAGAAGCAATCCCACACGCGGCGGGTCCAGCGGCTCTTTCAATAGCCAGACCGACAATGCGTAGGACACGGCGGGACCCACAAAAAAAGCGCCATAGACATTGGCGATCGTCTCGGTTTCGAGAGCCGTCAAAATGCTGACGATGCCGCAGGCAATCAGCAGGGCGCGCAGCACCATGCGCCAGTCAAGCAACAGCGCAAATTGCCTGTCGCGGTGCGGGATCACGAGCACCAGCAGGGCCGCACCAACGGCAAACCGGCTCCACGCAATGAAAAACGGCTCGACGCCATGCGAGCCGCTCATCAGTTTTCCGGCAGTGTCGCCAAACGGGATCAGGCTCATGGCAAGCACCATGAGCCCGATGGCCCTCACGCCCGGTTCATGCGGTTTTCGATCAGATCATCAACCACGGCAGGATCAGCCAAAGTCGATGTATCGCCCAGCGTGCCATAGTCATTCTCTGCGATCTTGCGCAGGATCCGACGCATGATCTTGCCTGAACGGGTCTTTGGCAGACCGGGCGCCCATTGGATCAGGTCGGGCTTGGCAATCGGACCGATCTCGGCACGCACCCAGACCTCAAGCGTCTTGCGCAGTTCCTCCGTCGGCTCTTCGCCCGCCATCAGCGTGACATAGGCATAGATGCCCTGCCCCTTGATCGCATGGGGGTAGCCCACCACCGCGGCCTCGGCCACGGCTTCATGGGCGACCAGCGCGCTTTCCACTTCGGCAGTGCCCATCCGGTGGCCAGAGACGTTGATCACGTCATCGACCCGGCCGGTGATCCAGTAATAACCATCAGCATCCCGCCGACAGCCATCGCCCGAGAAATAGTAGCCCTTGTAGTCGCTGAAATAGGTCTTCACGAAGCGCTCGTGATCGCCCCAGACCGTGCGCATCTGACCGGGCCAGCTGTCCTTGATGCAAAGCACGCCCTCGGCCTCGGTCGTGGTGATCTCGGCCCCTGATTGCGGGTCCAGAATGACCGGCTGCACCCCGAAGAACGGGTTGGTGGCCGAGCCGGGCTTGGTCGTCGTCGCCCCCGGAAGCGGGGTCAGCAGATGGCCACCGGTCTCGGTCTGCCACCATGTGTCGACAATCGGACACCGCCCGCCGCCGACCACATCATTGTACCAGTTCCAGGCCTCCGGGTTGATCGGCTCGCCGACCGTGCCAAGGATGCGCAGGCTCGACAGATCGCATTTCGACACGAACTCGTCGCCCTGCCCCATCAACGCCCGGATCGCGGTGGGCGCGGTGTAGAACTGGTTGACCTTGTGCTTCTCGCAGACCTGCCAGAACCGGCTTGCGTCAGGATAGGTCGGCACGCCCTCGAACATCAGCGAGATACCGCCATTCGCAAGCGGCCCGTAGACGATATAGGAATGCCCGGTCACCCAGCCGACATCGGCCGTGCACCAATAGACGTCACCATCGTGATAGTCGAAAGTGTATTCATGGGTCATCGCGGCATAAACCAGATACCCGCCTGTGGTGTGCACCACGCCCTTGGGCATCCCGGTCGAGCCTGAGGTATAGAGGATGAACAGCGGGTCTTCCGCGCCCATCTCTTCGGGCGGGCAATCCGCTGAAACCTGCGCTGCGGCCTCATGCAGCCAGACATCACGACCCTCAACCATGTCGATGTCGCCGCCGGTGCGCTGAACCACCAGCATCTTGCACTCATGCTCGACACCGGCGAAGGCCTTGTCAGCATTTGTCTTCAATGGCGTGTTGCGCCCGCCGCGCGGGGCCTCATCCGCCGTGACCACCACCTTGGCCTGCGAGCCGTTGATCCGGGCGCCCAGCGCATCGGCGGAAAACCCGCCGAACACAATCGAATGAATGGCCCCGATCCGCGCACAGGCAAGCATTGCATAGGCCGCCTCCGGGATCATCGGCATATACAGCACCACACGGTCGCCCTTGGCCACACCCATGGATTTCAACACATTGCCAAGCTTGCTCACTTCACGGTGCAGCTCGGAATAGGTGATATGCTTGGCATCCGCGTTCGGATCGTCCGGCTCCCAGATGATCGCGGTCTGATCGCCGCGCGTCGCCAGATGCCGGTCGATGCAATTGGCCGAGACGTTCAGCGTGCCATCCTCGAACCATTTGATTGACACATCCGGGTGCGCGTAAGTGACGTTCTTGACCTTGGTGAAGGGCTTGATCCAGTCTATCCGCTTGCCATGCTCGCCCCAGAACGCGTCTGGATCATTCACCGAGGCTGCATACATCTCTTCATATTTGGCTTTGTCGGCATGGGCGGTTTTCGCCAGTTCTGCACTTGGCGGATAGGTGGTCGACATCCCTAGGTCCCTCAATTTGGTCTTTTTGGTAGGTCCGGAGCCGTTGCCGGCACCGGGATTTCATCTTCAAGGGGCACTAAATAGCCAGATACTCTTCGCGCAACTTGGCGTTGTCCAGCACCTCTTTTGCATCTCCGTCGAAAACCACCTGTCCGGTGTCCAGAATGACCGCCCGATCGGCAAGTTTCAGCGCAGCGACCGCATTTTGCTCGACCAGCACCGTGGTGATGCCCTGTTCCTTGATTTTGATGAGCGTGCGTTCGATCTCCTGCACGATCACCGGAGCCAACCCCTCGTAAGGCTCATCAAGCAGCAAAAGCTTGATGTCACGGGCCAGCGCCCGGCCGATGGCCAGCATCTGCTGCTCACCACCAGAAAGCGTCGTGCCTTCCTGCTTGCGCCGCTCGCCCAGACGCGGGAACAACTCGTAGATCCGCTCGATCGACCAGCCCTTGGGCGGGGCGATCTGCGCCAGTTGCAGGTTCTCTTCCACGGTCAGGCCCTGAATGATCCGGCGATCCTCCGGCACCAGCGAGATGCCATTGGTCGCGGCCTCATAGGCCTTCATGTCGTGAACCGCCTTGTGATCCAGCCAGATTTCGCCACGGGTCAGTACCGGATCATCAACCCGCGCAATCGCCCGCAGGGTCGAGGTCTTGCCAGCACCGTTGCGGCCCAGCAGCGCCAGAATCTCTCCCTCGTGGATGTTGAAGCTGACGCCCTGCACGATGTAGCTCTCGCCATAATAGGCATGCAGGTCATGGGCCGAGAAATACGCAGGCGCCTTGCGACCGATATGATCCGGACCGGCAGCCGCATTGGCAATCGAAGCCATGACGTCATCGTTACTCATACCTGTGCCTCCCCGAGATAGGCTTCCCGCACCTTCGGGTGCCCTTTGATGTTTTCCGGCAGATCTTCGACAAGGACCGTGCCCTGCGCCAGAACGCTGATCTTGTCTGCCAGTGAAAAGACCACATGCATGTCATGCTCGATCACCACCTTGGTGATGCCGCGGGTCTCGCCAATATGCTTGAGCAGATCGATGGTCTTGTTGGTGTCCGCCCGCGCCATACCGGCGGTCGGTTCATCAAGCAGCAGCAGTTTGGGGTCCTGCACAAGACACATGGCCATCTCAAGTCGGCGTTTGTCACCGCGCGACATCGCGCTTGCCGTCATGGTCAGCTTGTCCTTCATGCCCATGTCTTCAAGCGTGTGCTCGGCCAGGTCACGGATCTCGGCCTCTTTGGCCACCCGCGCAAACGGGTTCAGCTTGTAGGCGCCGTCACGATGGGCAAAGGCCGGGATCATCACGTTTTCCAGAACCGTCAGATCGGTGAAGATCTCAGGCGTCTGAAACACCCGGCTCACACCCATCTGATTGATCTCATGCGGCTTGATGCCCAACAGACTCTGGCCCTGAAACATGACGCTGCCGGTGTCCGGGATCAGACGCCCGACGAAGCAGTTCAGCAAGGTCGACTTGCCCGCCCCGTTCGGTCCGATGATCGCATGGACCGAGCCTTCCTCGACATTCAGGTTCACATTGCCAAGCGCCTGCAATCCGCCGAAGCGCTTGTTGACGTTTTGAACTTCCAGAATACCCATGGGCTTACTCCGCCGGTGCGGGGTTGGTTTCCCCGGTTTCTGTGTCCTTGGACTTGCGCCGTCCGAACAACTTGCCGATCCGCTTGCCGCCCTCGACCAGCCCGCCGGGCAGGAAGATCACGACCAGCATGAACAGCACGCCAAGCGTCAGGTGCCAGCCCTTGCCGACGAAGGGGTAAAGGATCGTCACGAAGATATCCTGCAAGCCCTCGGGCATGAACGAGAACCAACCCTCAAGCACACTCTTGTTGATCTTCGAGAAGATGTTCTCGAAATACTTGATGAAGCCCGCGCCCAGCACCGGCCCGATCAACGTGCCCGCACCGCCAAGGATCACCATCAGAACCACCTCGCCCGAGGCGGTCCACTGCATCCGCTCGGCACCGGCCAACGGGTCCATCGACACCATCAGACCGCCAGCCAGACCGGCATACATGCCCGAGATGACAAAGCAGGCCAGCATGTAGGGACGGGTGCTGACACCGGTATAGTTCAGGCGGTTCTGGTTGGTCTTGATCGCCTTGAGCAGCAGCCCAAAGGGTGAGCTGAAGATCCTGAGCGACACATAAAAGGCGATCAACATCATCACCGCGCACATGTAATAACCCGCGTTGAAGGTGAACAGCCAGTCACCCACCGGCATCTGCCAGGTCGCCCCGGTCTCCAGCCCGAACAGGCTGGGCGAGGGGATGTTGCCCGTCTCGTTCGCGCCATCCAGTATGCGCGGATCGTTCAGTGCTGTCTGCAATCCGGTCTCACCGCCTGTGATCGGCGTCAGAACAGATGCGGCCAGCGCAAATGCCATCTGCGCGAAGGCCAGCGTCAGGATCGAGAAGTAGATGCCCGAGCGGCGCAGCGATACGATGCCGATCAGCAGCGCGAACACGCCCGCCACCAGTGTCGAGATGATGATCGCGGGGATCACATTGATCGTCAGCAGCTTGAGCATCCAAACGCTGGCGTAAGAGCCCGCACCCAGAAACGCCGCATGGCCGAAGGACAGGTATCCTGTCAGGCCGAACAGGATGTTGAACCCGATCGCAAAGATCCCGAAGATCGCGAAACGCTGCATCAGGTCGGGATAACCCGCGTTGAACTGCGCAAGGCTGGAACTTTCAGGGAAAGGGTTCAGCAGGAACGGCGCAAACACCAGCAGGATTGCCACGAAGAACAACAGCCCGGCGTCTTTTTTGTTCAGACCAAGCATCGGTCAGTCCTCCATTACGCCCGCGCGGCCCATCAGGCCCCGTGGTCGGGTCAACAGAATTACGATTGCCGCGAGATAGATCACCACCTGGTTCACACCGGGCAGGAACTCGATCACCTCACGCATTGAGGCAAAGCTCTCCAGAATGCCCAGCAGGAAGCCTGCCAGAACCGCGCCCGGAAGCGAGCCCATGCCGCCGACAACCACCACAACAAACGAGATCACGAGGAAATCCATGCCCATGTGATAGTTCGGCGAGTTGATCGGCGTGTACATGACACCGGCAAGCCCGGCCACGGCGGCCGCGATGCCGAACATAATGGTAAAGCGCCTGTCGACGTTGATGCCAAGGATCGTCACGGTCTCGCGGTCAGCCATACCGGCGCGCACCACCATGCCGAAGGTCGTGTAGCGCAGGAAGGCAAACATTGCCGAGATCACGATCAGCGCAAAGACGAAATAGACGATCCGCCAGTAGGGATAGATGATCGCGCCTGCGTCCATCCCGATCATCGCGCCGAAGTCAAACGAGCCGACAAAGGCCTCGGGTGCAGGTGCGGGGATCTGGTTCGCACCGTAGTAATACTTGATGATCTCCTGCAACACGATGGCCAGGCCAAAGGTCACAAGGATCTGATCAGCATGGGGGCGTTTGTAGAAATGCTTGATCAGCCCGCGCTCCATGATCACACCGATCAGCAGCATCACCGGGATGGCGAACAGGATCGACAGGGGCACCGACCAGTCGACAATGGCCTGCCCCGCCGCCTCTCCGAACCAGTGTTCCAGATAGGGGGTCTCCTTCGGCGATCCGAAGTTGAAACCGCCCACCGACTGCGTCGTGGCCCCTTCAGGCACGAAGCCCAGATTCAGGATGCGGTTGACGGTGACGGTGCAGAACGCACCAAGCATGAACAAGGCTCCGTGGGCAAAATTGACCACGCCCAATGTTCCGAAAATAAGGGTCAGGCCCAGCGCGATCAGAGCGTAGGCACTTCCCTTATCCAATCCATTCAGGATTTGCAGGACAATCTGATCCACAAGCCTTCTCCTGTGTTGAATACCGCCGTGAACGACCAGCGGTCGCACGGGCAAGACATTGTATTGGGGGGATGCCGCGCCCCTGTTTCAGGGCGCGGCGGGTCTTCAGGCTTATGCGCCCGGGTTACACGAACCCAGCTCACCACCAAAGATGGAGGCGTCGTAAGTGACTTGCTCCGCTGGGGTGACGTCAACGATTTCGAGCAGATCGAAATCAGACTCGGGGTTTTCTTTACCCTTCACAACCAGAACGTCCTTGAAGCACTGGTGGTCGGCAGCACGGTACAATGTCGGACCATTGCCCAGACCATCGAACTCATAATCGGCCAAAGCCTCGTCGATGCCACATGGGTTGAACGTGCCAGCACGCTCAGCCGCATCTGCATAAAGCAGTGTCTGACAGTATACTGTGTGTGCTGCCTGGCTCGGCGGGAAGCCATATTTCGCGCCGAAGGACTGAACGAATGCGTTCGTGCCCGCGTAGCGATCGCCGGCCACATTCTCAAGCGACCAGTGCCAGTTGGTGGAACCGAAAATGCCTGCAACATTGGCACCAGCACCCTGCGCCATCAGGCGGGAGTAGAGCGGAACAACGATCTCGAAGTTCTTGCCGTTGGCTTCTGCTGCACGCAGGCCGAACTGAACAGCCGATGTCAGCGAGTTCACCATGTTGCCGCCGTAGTGGTTCAGAACCAGAACGTCAGCGCCGGAGTTCAGAACTGGCGCGACATAGGACGAGAAGTCGGTCTGTGCCAGCGGTGTCTTAACAGCTGCAACAGTTTCCCAACCCATAGCCTCGGTGGAGTTCCGAACGGCTTCTTCTGTGGTGTAACCCCAGTTGTAGTCAGCGGTCAGGTGGTAAGCCTTACGGTCTGTGCCGTAGTTTGCAGCCAGAATTGGCGCAAGCGCCGCACCAGACATGTAGGAGTTGAAGAAGTGACGGAAACCGTTGGCCTTCTTGTCCTTGCCTGTGGTGTCGTTGGAGTGGGTCAGACCCGCCATGAAGATCACGCCAGCTTCCTGACACAGAGCCTGCACGGCAACAGCCACACCGGAGGACGACCCACCAGTGATCATGATTGCGCCGTCTTTTTCGATCATCGAACGGGCCGATGCACGGGCTGCATCTGGCTTGGTCTGTGTATCGCCTGTGACGTACTCGACCTTTTTGCCAAGGATACCGTTGCCCTTGAGCGCCTTCGAGGAGAAGGTGTTCATCATTCCGCCGTCGCCACCACCGTTGAGGTGCTCAACAGCCAGCTCGTATGCACGCAGCTCGTCTGCACCCTCATCAGCGTAGGGGCCGGACTGGGGTACGTTGAAACCCAGTGTGACCGAACCGCCAGTTGGCTCGTTGGTGTAGGCGCGCGCGGCGCTTGTGAAGATCGTCGGCATTGCGAGACCGGCGCCAACAACGGCGCTGGTCTTCAGCAGACCGCGACGGTCCATCTTGAATCCAGACATTTAAGTCCTCCCATCGGATGTTTAATCAGTGCGTTACGGCACTGAGGCACATTTGCCCGACCATATCTTTCAAATATCTTGTCAAATCCGCAATAAACAATTGCATTCATTAAGCTTTTTTGTAAATATTTGACATCGCTGCGCTGCAATAATGTAAATTTATTTACACCCGCCAGCCCGGCATCCAGTAAAAACAGGGGTTTACCCATGGTCAGGACACTCACCGGCAGCCGCATCCGCAAGGCCCGCAAGTCCGACGGCTGGACCCAAACCGCTTTGGCCAGTGCTGCGGGCATTTCACCCTCCTACCTCAACCTCATCGAACACAACCGCCGCGCCGCCACGGGGGATGTACTGACCGCGCTCGCAAGCGCTCTGGGCACCACGACCGAGACCCTGTCGCGCGACGGAGATTCGCAGCTCATCTCCACCCTGCACGAGGCCGCAGCCCGCCTGCCTGACCTCACCCTTTCCCCCGGCACGCTTGAGGATCTGGCCAGCCGCAACCCTGAGATGGCCGAACTTCTGGCCTCCACCTTCCAACGCCTGCGGGAGGTCGAAGGCACCGTCACAGCGCTTTCCGATCGCCTGACCCACGACCCCTACCTGTCCGAAAACGTCCACGGCATGCTCTCGACCATCACCGCCATCCGCTCCAGCGCCTCGATCCTGCACCAGATGCACGATCTCACACCCGAACAGGACAACCGCTTCCGCCGCTCCGTGCATGAGGAAAGCCTGCGCCTCTCGTCCGTCGCCGAAGGACTGGCCGAATACCTGTCGCGCTCGGGCGTCGATCCCGACAAGGCCCTGACGCCCGAAGAAACGCTCGACCGCTTCCTGACCCGCCGCAACTGGGTCTTCGATGCGCTCGATCAGGAGGCCGCAACCCTCGCCGACATCCCCCGCGCAATCGCCCGTTCCCGCCTGTCAGAGGTCATTTCCGAAATGCTGGGGGACACCGATGATCTCGGCCCGGCGCAGACCATGGCCCGCGACTGGCTCGACCAATACGCCAGTGACGCGCTGACCATGCCGCTGCGCCCCTTCCACCAGAGCGCCAAGGACGCCGCTTGGGATCCACCCACGCTTGCCCGGACCTATCAGACAGATCTCCACGCCGTCTTCCGCCGTCTCGCCAGCCTGCGCCGCTCGTGGATCGACGCACCCGCCTTCGGCCTCTTTCTCACCAATGCCTCCGGCTATCCCCTGCGCCGCCAGCCCCTGCCCAGCTTTGCCCTGCCGCGCCACGGCAATGCCTGCCCGCTCTGGCCGGTGTTCGAGGCACTCTCGGCCCCCACCCGTCTGATCTCGGCCCAGTTGCGTCTCGAACACGGCGAAGGCTTCACCGCTCTTGCTGTTGCCCTGCCACGCCCCGGCGCCACGCTGGGCCAGACGCCCGATCTCCTCTCCGCCATGCTGATCGTCTCCGACAACGACAGCCCCTTTGCCCTGCCCGCAAGCCCGCACCGTCCCGTCGGCCCAAGCTGCCGCATCTGCGCACAAACCGATTGCCCGGCCCGGGCAGAGGCCTCACTGCTCGCATGACCCACCCCTTTGCCACTCCCGAAATCGCCGCGATCTTCAACAGCTTCACCGCGCCAGACCGCCGCGGTCTCCTGACCCTGCGCGATCTCATCTTCACAACCGCCGCGACCACCACACCGGTCACTGAAACGCTGAAATGGGGCGTGCCATCCTACCTGCCGGTAAAGCCACGCACCGGCACCACCCTGCGCCTTGGCCCGCACAAAGGCGGTGGCTTTGCCCTTTTTGCCCATTGCCAGACCAGCCTGATCCCGCAGTTTCGCGACCAGTTCGGCACCGCCTTTGCCTATGACGGCAACCGCGCGGTGATCTTCAGACACGCAAGCGAGATCGACGAAACCGCGCTGCAGATCCTGATCCACCGCGCACTCACCTATCACCTCAAATGACCCCGCCCCACTTCTTGGCCACAATATCAACGCCGGAGGCATCCCGACACCGGCATCCCGCCCCAAGGGCACGGACCTGCAAAAACCGGATGACACCGACACGCCCCTCCCGCTATCCTTGGGCGACAAGCAGGGAAAACCCTGCAGACCTTTGCAAAAAGGGACCTTGGGAGGGGGTGGCGTGACCAAACGCGTATTGATTGTCGAGGATGAACCCAACATCGCGGAAAGCCTGCGCTTCCTGATGACCCATGCAGGCTTTGACGTCATCCTCGAACCCGATGGCGGGCGGGCGCTCGATCAACTGGCCGACAAGGGCCCGTTTGACGCGGTCGTGCTCGACATCATGCTGCCCAATCGCAGCGGCTTTGACATCCTGCGCGATCTGCGCAGCGGGGCGCACGCCAATCTGCCGGTTCTGATGCTCTCGGCCAAGGGCCAGAAACAGGACCGCGAGACCGCACAGGATCTCGGCGTGACCCGCTTCATGACCAAACCGTTCTCCAACGCCGAGGTGATCGAGGCCGTGACCGAGCTTTGCGGATCATGACCGATACAGCCACCAAAACCGATCTGGCCAGCAATGCCGTCAGGCGGCGCAAGCTGCAGGACACGGCCATGGCCATGCCCGCCTTTGGCGTCATCCTTCTGGTCTCGCCCCTGCTCAACACGGTTGCGGGCATTCAGCTTGTCTTCGGCCTGCCGGTCTCGCTGGTCTATATCTTTTCGGTCTGGCTGTTCCTGATCCTCGCCACAGCCAGCCTTGCGCGCCGCCTGCGCAAGGCAGCCGACAAACCCTGAGGCGCAGGGGCCGCGATGCTCAGCTCCAACATTCTCGTCGCAACCTGTCTGGCCTATGCCGCCCTGCTCTTTGGCATCGCCTTCTGGGCCGAGCGCCGCGCGCGGGCAGGACAGTTGAACTGGCTGCGCTCGCCGCTGGTCTACACGCTGTCGCTCTCGGTCTATTGCACCGGCTGGACATTTTACGGCGCAGTCGGCACGGCGGCGCGCGGCGGGCTGGAGTATCTGACCATCTACCTCGGCCCGTCTCTCGTGTTCTTCGGCTGGTGGTGGCTCCTGCGCAAACTCGTGCGCATCGGACACACCCAGCGGATCACCTCGATCGCCGACCTGTTGTCCTCGCGCTATGGCAAAAGCACGTTTCTGGGCGCGCTGGTCACCGTGCTCGCGGTCATCGGCTCCACGCCCTATATCGCATTGCAGCTGCAATCGCTCTCGCTCAGCTTTTCGGTCTTCACGGCCTTCTCAAACCCCGAGCCACTGCGCGCGGCAGCCGACGTCACGGCCTTCTGGCTCGCCGCCGGGCTTGCGCTCTTCACGATCTTCTTCGGCACGCGCAACGTCGATGCCAACGAGCAGCACCACGGCGTCGTCACGGCCATCGCGGTGGAGGCCATCGTGAAACTGCTGGCCCTGCTGGTCGTGGGCCTGTTCGTGGTCACCCAACTGGGGGCCGAGACCAGGCTTTTCTCTCCCGAACGGCTCGCAGCCCTTCAGACCGAAACGCTCTTCGGACCACGCTGGGTCACCATGACCTTTCTTGCGGCCTCCGCCATCATCTGCCTGCCGCGCATGTTTCAGGTCCTCGTGGTCGAAAACGCCGACGAGGGCCATCTCTATACCGCCGCATGGGCTTTCCCGCTCTACCTCTGCCTGATCTCGCTCTTCGTGCTGCCCATCGCGCTGACCGGACAGGCGCTCCTGCCCGACACCGCCAACCCCGATCTCTACGTGCTCACCATCCCGCTCTCGCAGGGTCAGGAAACCGTCGCCCTGCTTGCGTTTCTGGGCGGGTTTTCGGCTGCCACCTCCATGGTGATCGTCGCCGCCATCGCGCTTTCGACGATGATCTCCAACCACATCGTCCTGCCGATCTGGCTTTCGCTCAACCCGACCCGCACCCAGACTTCAGGCGATGTGCGCAACGTGCTGCTGACCTCGCGCAGGCTCTCCATCGCCGTGGTCCTCGCGCTTGGCTACCTCTATTTCCGCATCACCGGCGGTTCAGCCGCACTCGCCTCCATCGGCCTGATCTCGTTTGCCGGCGTCGCGCAAGTCCTGCCTGCGCTCCTCGGCGGCCTCTTCTGGCACGGCGCCACCCGGACCGGGGCACTCGCCGGCATCGTCGCAGGCTTCGCGATCTGGGCCTACACCCTCTTCCTGCCATCCTTCGAGGGCAACTTTCTGATCTCCAGCGCCGTCCTCGCCGACGGCCCCTTCGGCATCACCGCCCTGCGCCCGCAATCCCTCTTCGGCCTCGGCGGCACCGATCCGCTCGTCCACTCCGTCTTCTGGTCGCTCTCGCTCAACGCCGTCATCTTCATCACCCTTTCGCTGGCCTCCACCCAGCGCCCACTCGAACGCCTGCAGGCCAACAGCTTCGTCGACGCCTTCCGCGACCCCGACGCCACCGGTCTCACCCTGACCCGCTCCGCCACCGCCGAGGATCTCTTCACACTCGCCCAGCGCATCCTCGGCGCGGGTCAGGCCCATGAGATGTTCGCCCGCGTGGCCGAGGCTCAGGGCAAATCCACCGGCCTGCCCGACGCCACCGACCTCCTGATCACCGGTCTTGAGCGCGAGCTTACCGGCTCCGTCGGGTCCGCCGCCGCCCACGCCATGGTCGCCCAGATCACCAGCGGCGGGCAGGTCTCGGTGGATGAGCTGATCCGCATGGCCGACGAAACCGCCCAGATCGTCGAATACTCCCAGGAACTCGAACGCAAATCCGGCCAGCTCACCCGCACAGCATCCGAGCTGCGCGCCGCCAACGCCCGCCTCACCCGCCTGTCGGAGCAAAAGGACGCGTTCCTCTCGCAGGTCAGCCACGAGCTGCGCACCCCGATGACCTCGATCCGCTCCTTTGCCGAGATCCTGCGCCAGAACGCCGACATCGACACCCCCGACGCCCGGCGCTTCCTCGGGATCATCCATGAGGAAAGCCAGCGCCTCACCCGCCTGCTCGACGAAATCCTCGACCTCTCCGTGCTCGAAAGCGGTCAGGTCAAACTTGATCTCGCCCCGATCCGGCTGGGCGACGTGGTCGACGCCGCGATCTCCGCCACCGAAGGGCTGCGCACAGCCCAAGGCGTGCAGATCAAGGTCGCCCGCGCACAGATGGACGCCACCGTCACCGCAGACCATGACAGGCTGGCGCAGGTCCTCATCAACCTGATCTCCAACGCCGTCAAATATGGCACCGCCGAGATCCCGGTGATCCGCATCACCGCCGCCCGCGCAGGGCCGCACATCACCCTGACCATCGCCGACAACGGCCCCGGCATCGCGGCCGAGGACCGGGCCCGCGCGTTTGAGAAATTCTCCAGACTGGGCGAGATGACGCTGGCAGGCTCCGCCGGTCTCGGCCTGCCGATCAGCCGCGAGATCATGCGCGCACTCGGCGGCGACCTGACCATCGAACCCGCAGCCCGCGGCGCCACCTTCCGCCTCACCCTCCACCCGTCCGAGGCCGCCCGCACAGTCGCCGAATGAACAGCCTCATTGCCCATGAACCACTGCCCATGCTTTAGTCAGGTGATGTATTTCAGCAGGAATTTGATGTCATGAGTGACGCAGATGACGCCTATGAAGAAGCCCAACGAAAAATCGCCAATGCCCGGCAAAAGGGAAGCAAATCTTTAGACCTGAGCCTTGGCAGCGTCGGCCCCCTGACGTCAATCCCCCCTGAGATCGCCCGGCTTCAGGACTTGGAAGAGCTGTATCTCACCTCCACACAGGTCTCGGAACTCTCACCGCTCAAGGACCTGCGGAGCCTCTCGAGACTGGTTCTCATCTCCTCACAGGTCTCGGACCTCACACCGCTCAAGGACCTGCAGAGCCTATCGCTACTGGATCTCACCTCCACACAGGTCTCGGACCTCACACCGCTCAAGGACCTGCAGAGCCTATCGCTACTGGATCTCACCTCCACACAGGTCTCG